>NZ_CBDIBV010000010.1:0-896514 GCF_965277155.1 Profundibacter sp. | reverse complement strand
GCCTATGGCGTGAAATACGAGCGTGCCGTGGGGAAGCTGACCAAGGACCGGGACGTGCTGCTGACCTTCTACGACTTCCCTGCCGAGCACTGGAAACACATCCGCACATCCAACCCCATCGAAAGCATATTTGCCACCGTGCGGCACCGAACGAAGAAGACCAAAGGCTGCCTCGGGCGCAAGACCGCCTTGGCAATGACCTTCCGCCTGATGATGTCGGCAAAGAAGAAATGGCGTAAACTCGACGACGCATTCCGATTGCCGGAAATCATCGAAGGGGTTGAATTTAAGGACGGGATCAAGCAGGAAAAACATGCCGCCTGATTACTGCGTCACCAACTTTTGGGCATAGCTCACCACCGTTTGCTGATTTGCTCTAAAATTGCCAAACGGATGTATGGCATGCCCGAGGTTCTGGCCCCCGCAAAAGACCTGACCGCAATCGAAGGCATCGATGTGGCACCTATAACTGGTGACATAACCTATTATCATATCCTGATGGACAAGCACGAGATCCTGATTGCGGAAGGAGCGCCCGCAGAAAGCCTGTATCTGGGCACCCAGACCCTGCATGCGATCACGCCCGCAGCCCGCACCGAATTACGTCTGATTTTCGGGAATGGGTGGGATCATTTTATCGAAAGCCCGGTCTCGGCACGCCTGTTGGTGAGCGGCCAAAAGGCGCGCAACATGGCGGGGCGGCACCGCAAGAACAACCAGCCGGCCCTAACCCTGTAGCGCAGCCATGAGGCGGGATTTTTCGCCCATGTCATCAGGTCGTGAAATCGCCTGCGCCAGTGCCTCTAATGACGCAATATTATGCCCCGCGCGAAAGCTGTCCACATGCGGCAGCATCGCCGCGATCCCGCGGGCCTTGGGGGCAAAGCCATCCCAGCGCAGCAGCGGGTTTAGCCAGATCAGGCGGCGGGCAGACAGGTGCAGGCGCTCCATTTCACGCCCCAGCGCCCCCGCATCGTCGCGGTCCAGCCCATCAGTGATCAACAGCACCACCGCCCCCTGCCCCAACACCCGCCGCGACCAGTCGCGGTTAAACGTATGCAGACAGGCCCCGATCCGCGTGCCGCCTTCCCAGTCCTGCGCCTCGGCCCCCGCCGCCGCCAGTGCCGCATCCACATCACGCGTGGCCAGATGGCGGGTGATATTGGTCAGGCGGGTGCCAAAGGTGAACCCGTAAACCCTGGACCACCCCGCGCCCTTTTGATTGGCCACAGCATGCAGAAAATGCAGCACCGCGCGGGAATAGTGCGACATGGACCCGGATATATCGCAGATCACCACCAGATTGGGCCAGCGCACACGGCGCTTTTTCACCGCCAGCGCCTGCACCTCGCCACCCTGCCGCATCGCATCCCGCATCGTGCGCCGCCAGTCCAGCACCCGCCCGCGCGCATCCGCCTGTGTGCGCCGCGATTGCAGCGGATTCACCGGCAGGGTCAGCCGCGCCAGCATCCGTTTTGCCTGTGCCATTTCCGCCACGCTCATCTGTTCGAAATCCAGCGTGCGCAGCCGTTCCTCGGGCGACATGGTCAGGCTGGCGTCGATCTCGATCTCGCTTTCGCCTTCTTCGCCCACCTCTGGCACATCGCGGGTGACGCCATCCAGCAGGGCCTCGGCGGCGCGTTTCTCGGCGGATTTGGCGGCGCGTTCTTCCTGAACCCCGCGCACGGCAGGCAGCATCATTGCCATCATATGTTCCAGATAGCGCGGATCGCGCCAGAACAGGCGAAATACCTGATGGAAGGTCGCACGCTGTTCGGGTTTGGAAACGAAACAGGCGTGCAGACACCAGTAGAAATCGCGCTGGTCCGAAAACCCCGTGGCTTGCACCGCATGGATCGCCCCGATCAGCCGCCCCGCCCCCACCGGCACACCGGCGGCCCGCAAGGCAAGAGGTGGTCGCGGAAATTCGGACCAGTTGTTAAGGTGGATCGACTTATGAGAAAGACGATTCAAAATGACGAAACGAAAGAACCATTCTCCCGAATTCAAAGCCCGCGTTGCGCTTGAAGCAATCCGCGAGGAAATGACGATGGCGGAGCTGTCGAAGAAGTATGGTGTGCATCCAACCCAGATTGGCACATGGAAACGAGCAGCGATTGAAAACATGGCCACGGCATTTTCCAGACGGGGCCGTGATCCTGATCGGGTTGATGAAGCCCAGATTGAGAAGCTGCACTCCAAGATTGGTCAGCTGGTCGTGGAACGGGATTTTTTAGCCAACGCCTCGCAACAGTTGCTCGGGAAGCGAGGCAAAAAATGGTGAGCCGTGAGCATGATCTGAGTGTGCGACGACAATGCGGGCTACTTTCTCTGGCGCGCTCGAACCTGTATTACCAGCCAAAAGGCGAAAGTGCTGAAAATTTGCGGTTCATGACAATAATCGACAAGCAATTCTTGCAGACGCCGTGGTATGGATCACGGCAAATGGCCCGGCACATGCAGCGCCAAGGTTACAAGTGTGGTCGCCACAGGGTCCGCCGTTTGATGCGGCTGATGCGGTTGGTTCCGATCTACCAGACGCCCAACACGAGCAAGAAACATCCGCAGCATAAGATCTACCCGTATCTGCTGCGAGACCTGACGATTGATCGTCCAAACCATGTGTGGTGCGTAGATATCACCTACATTCCGATGCAGCGCGGGTTCCTCTATTTGGTCGCGATCATGGACTGGCACAGCCGCAAGGTTTTGAGCTGGAGATTGTCAAACAGCATGGAGGCAGATTTTTGCGTTGAAGCCCTGAAAGAGGCTATGGCCAAATACGGCAAGCCCGATATCATGAACAGCGACCAGGGCAGCCAGTTCACCGGGTTTGAATGGACGCAGGCGCTGAAAGAAGCCGACGTGAAAATCTCGATGGATGGCAAAGGTCGCTGGGTCGATAACCGGATGATCGAGCGGCTTTGGCGATCCTTGAAATACGAATGCATTTACCTCAACGCATTTGAAACGGGTTCGCAGACCCGCGCCGGGATCGGGAAATGGTTGGCTTACTACAACACCGAGCGCCCGCATTCCACCCACGGAATATTGACCCCGGATGAAGCCTATGACAGAAAAACAAAACCAATGAGTTTGGCAGCCTAAATGAAACCCTGATCCATCTTAAACTGGCTGCTGACTGGTCAAAAAAGTGGGACCACCTCTGCACGGGCAAAGCGGGTGATGTTATGCACCAGCTTGCCGTCTTCGGGAATTTCAAGGGGCAGGTATTCAGCCATCAGCACGGTTGCTTTCTATGTTTACGCCGTCTTGGGAAACACGAAACACCGCGCGCGTGGCAGGGTCAACCACATCACGGTTCCCTCGGCGGGCAGAAACACTGACGGCACGGTCGCCTTCAGAACCGAGCCGTCGGCATCCATGCGGAATTCCACAAGGCTCTCGCGCCCCATGAACCGGGCTCGCATCACGCTGGCCCGCGCCGCCACGCCATCGCTGGCGGTCGGGTTTGGGCCACGTCCGCCGCGATCAAAATCAATGCGGATATGCTGCGGGCGGGAAACGATTTCCACTTTGGTGCCATCGGGCACGCCGGGGGCAAGGAACTGGCCAAAGGGCGTTTCCGTCAGCGCCCCTTTAACAGTGCCCTCTATCACATTGATATCCGAGAAAAATGCCGCCGCTTTTTTGTCGCGCGGGCTGTTGTAGATGTTATAGGGTGCGCCCTGCTGGATGATCTTGCCATCACGCATCAGGGCAATTTCATCGGCCATGCGCATGGCCTCGTCCGGCTCGTGTGTGACCAGCAAAACGGCAGTGCCTTCTTCTTTCAACAGGTCCAGTGTTTCGTCGCGGATGCCGTCGCGCAAGCGGTTATCAAGGCCGGAAAACGGCTCGTCCATTAGCATGATTTTCGGGCGCGGGGCCAAGGCGCGAGCCAGCGCCACCCGCTGTTGTTCGCCGCCCGACAGTTGGTGCGGGTAATCTTGGGCGTGATGCGCCAGCCCGACCCGTTCCAGCAGTTCCATGATCCGCGCATCAACCCCGGCGCCTTTGCGCGGCAGGCCAAAGCCCACGTTTTGCGCCACGCTTAGATGCGGGAACAGCGCGAAATCCTGAAACATCAACCCGATCGATCGCCCCTCGGGCGGGATGCGGAATACGGTGTCACACACCAGTTCACCATCGGCGTATATTTCGCCGCTGTCCTGCATTTCGACGCCCGCAATGATGCGCAAGGTGGTGGATTTGCCGCAGCCCGAAGGGCCAAGCAGACAGGTCACCTGCCCCGGCTCGACCCTTAGGGACACACCATCAACCACCCGCCGGCCATCATAGCTGCGGATGATATTCCTGATTTCAAGACGTGGAGGTGTCTGTACCAAGTGCCGTTTCCCTTTCAAACCCGATCAAAACCATCGGGATTGAAAAACAGCTATCAGCCTGCCGTGGTTACGACAAGACTTAACAAAGACCTCTGCATAACATCGGGATTCCCCCGGGTTGGCCGTTTTGGTAAGCTAGCCGGGAAATCTCTGGGGTGAATAGATGGACCTTTTCCTGCACGAAGCGGCGGCACGGATCGGCGCGGATGACGTTCTGTCGAAGATCGACGCGCTGATGGATTGGAACTCGTTTTTGCCGATCCTGCGGCGCGGTCTGGGGCGCTCGGGGATCGGGCCTCAGGGCTATGATCCGCTGGTTCTGTTCAAGTGTCTTCTGGTTGGCCAGTGGCACGGGCTGAGCGACCCGAAGCTGGAGCGGGCCTTGAAGGTGCGGCTGGATTTCATGCTGTTCTGCGGGCTCGATCTGCACGCGTCGGTGCCGGATGAGACGACCCACTGCCGGTTCCGCAATGCGCTGGTCCGGGGTGGCGTTTACGATGAGCTGCTGGCCGAGGTCTGCCGCCAGATCGAGGCGCATGGGCTGAAGCTGAAAGAGGCTGAGGCGGCGATCATTGATGCGACCCTGATCGCGGCGGCGGCGCGCCCGCGCACCCATATCGACGCCCCGCAGGACCGGGCAGAGGACGGGGCAAGGGAAGGGACGCCGGATGATCCGCCCGAGGTCTCACCCGACGGGGCACAGCTGCATTTCAGCGCCGACCCTGATGCCCGCTGGGTCAAGAAGGGCCGCAAGAGCACGCTCGGCTACAAGGGCTTTGCCCGCTGCGACGAAGAGGGCTTTATCGACAAGGTGCACACCACGCCCGCCAATGCCGCCGAAAGCCCCGAATTCGCCACCATGATCGCGGGCGCAAAGGCGCAGCGGGTGCTGGCCGACAAGGCCTATGCGAGCAAGGCCAACCGCCAGATGCTGCGCGGCAAATACCGCGACGGCATCCTGCGCAAGGCAGCGCGCGGCCGCCCCCTGCGGCAATCGGAGAAACGCTTCAACCGGCTGATTTCGAAACGCCGCTTCCGCATCGAGCAGACTTTCGGCACGATGAAACGCCTCTTCGGCCTGCTGCGGGCGAGATATTTCGGGCGCGCCAGGGTGCATGCCCAGATGGTCATGGCCGCCATCGCGCAAAACCTGCTCAAGGCCGCAAACAGGATCACCCTCAACCCGCAAACCCCCGCAATCGCATAGCCCCAAACCCCGCCACCCGTCTGTCCGCCGGACCCGCAGGGGCGCAAGGTGGGCGGCCGAAATCTTGCTTCAACCGAAAGCCATGGCCTCATGCAGAGGTCTTTAACAGCAACTTCCGCTGGTTGCGGCGTCACCTTCTACCGGACCATCAAACGGGGTTTCGCCGCCACAATCCCCGAACAGCCCGTAATGGGTGTCCCAATTGCCGACGAATTCGAAATGAGGGGCAAAGCGGGATTCGTTCAGCATCCGGTAAGTGTTGCCGCAGACCGGAAATACCTTGCCCGCCTCGATCGCGTGATGCTTGTCCAAGACGAATGTGTTGGGGCATTCCGCAATCGTGCCCTTGTATATCACTGCTTGCCCGTATTCCTCGCAGGCTGGCTCCAGCCCATCGATTTTGAATAACCGGTAGGTGGCCGAGGTAAAGCTGATGTTGCCCACCTTTGCCTCGATTTCGGGGTTTTCGATGGTCAGCACGCGGTCCTCGACCAGACGTGGATCGTTGAAACCGGCCCGTTTGGCCATGTTCTCGAAATCGTTCCAGTAAAGCGCACCAGACAGGCATTCGCCATACAGCACCTTGTCCCCGATCAGTTCTTTTGGCATCCTGCGATCGGCGTAAACATCGCTGAAATACATCTCGCCGCCCGGTTTCAACAGGGTGTAAGCGCTGCGCAAAACGGCCTCTTTGTCCATCGCAAGGTTCAGCACGCAGTTGGAAACGATAATGTCAAAGCTGCCCGCCTCCAGCGGCAGTTCGTCCAGCTTTTCAATATAGCCCTTGTGGAATTCGGTGTTGGGTCTGGCATAGCCAAAGGCCTGCGCATGATAGTCCTGATGCGCCCGCGCCACATCCAGTTGTGCGTCGGTCATATCCACGCCAACCACATGGCCGCCCTCGCCCACCAGCCCCGCAAGCGCGTAAACATCACGGCCCGACCCCGAACCAAGATCAAGGATGCGCGCCCCTTTCAAGGCATCGGGCGCAATCAGACCGCAACCATAATATTTCGCCATCACTTCGTCATGGATTTTGGCCAAAATCTTTTTCAAATGCGCAGGCACAGCCCCCGCCGTGCAGCAGGCATTGGTTTGCAAATCCTCGCTGCCTTGCAGGGTTTCGCCGTAATATTCCTTGACGGATTCGTGGTTCATGGGCGGCTCCTTTGATCGTCTTTTCAGGAACAGCTAACCAGAGGATATGACCGGCGCAACCATGCTACGCCTTGCTCACGCAATCTTGTGCCAATGTTAAACTGCCTCGCGCCAGAATCCACGGGTCAGCAACATAAACACGGTCAGCATTTCCAGCCGCCCGACATACATGCCGAAAAACAGCACCCATTTGGCGGAATCCGGCAAGCTGGCAAAGTTTCCGGCAGGCCCGATGATATTTCCCACACCCGGGCCAACATTTGCGACCGACGTCAGCGCGCCACTGATCGCGGTGGAAAAATCCAGCCCGATCATATTCAGCAATGCTGCCAGAATAGCCACGGTAAAAATATAGAACACAAAGAATGACATCACCCCGTCCAGTACATTGTCGGAAACGGTTTTGCCTTCGTATTTCAATGGCATGACCACATGCGGATACCGGATTTTGTATATCTGGATCTTCAGGCTACGCACCAGAATGATCCAGCGCATCATCTTGGCACCGCCCGCCGTTGACCCCGTGCAGCCCCCCGAGGCCGTCAGCAAGAAAAATGCAACTGCCGCCAACCCGCCCCATGTGGTGTAATCCGTGGTGGCATACCCCGTCGTCGTCACTGCCGATACCACGTTAAAAGTAACCAGACGCAATGCGTCCATCACATCGAACCCGCGAAAGGCCGACAGCCAGAGCGTCAACAACAGCGTCGCCCCCGCTACCACTGCCAGATAGACCCGAACCTGTTCGCTACGAAAATCCTGTTTGCGTGCAGCGCGTATATACCAGGCAAAGGGGATACCGGCGCATCCCATGAAAAAGGTGCCCGTCCATTGCAAAAATGGGCTGTCAAAATGTCCAAACGATGAATCGTAATTGGAAAAACCGCCCGAGGACAGTGTCGTCAACCCGTGCACGATGGCATCAAAAACGCTCATCCCGCCCCAGGAATATGCCAGCATGCACGCTATGGTCAGGAACAAATAAGCCCAGAATGTCGCTGCGGCAAACATGGTCGAGCTTTTCAGCTCTTTTTCACCCTGATCCGAGCTTTCGGTGCGAAACAACTGCATCCCGCCCACTTTCAACATTGGCAGCAGTGCCATACCTGTCACGATAAAACCAACCCCGCCCAGCCATTGCAGAATGCCGCGCCACAACAGAATATCATGTGCTGTTGTGTCCAGACCGCTCATCACCGTTGAGCCGGTTGTCGTTACCGCAGACATGGATTCAAAAAAGGCATCGGTAAATGACAGCCCCCACATGTAAAGCGGGAACATGCCAAAAGCCGAAGCAGTCAACCAAACGGTCGCAGTCAGTAAAAAGGTTTTACGCGTTTGCAAATCGGGGAAATCGCAATGCGAGGCCAGCGCCAACAATGCACCCAATGTGATGGACAAAGCGGATGTTAGCAAAAAAACCCCCGACTCGTTGCCAAAAACGATTGCCACAACCGCCATTAACACGCCGCCGAAAATCAGGATCAACCCGTTGATAAATACAATTAAACGCAACAGCTGTGCCCTTGGGTTATTTTGGGAACTTCCATATTGCGTCCAAATGGCTGCGGGTCAACATTCCACGACCTTTTCGTACCGATATGTTTCAATTGTGCTATAGCGTTGAATTCACCCCGCCACCATCCAGCAAAATATTCTGCCCGACGATAAATCCCGCCTTGTCCGAACATAAAAATGCACAGGCCGCGCCAAATTCTTCCGGTGTGCCATAACGCCCTGCCGTTATGGTGGCCATACGTTGCGCCTGCGCCTGTTCAATCGTGATCCCTTGCGCCTTGCAGACTCCTTGATCCAGCGATACCGCACGATCCGTTGCATGGATGCCTGGCAGCAGGTTGTTGATCGTAACACCCGATCCGGCCACCTGCCGCGCGGTGCCGGCGACATAACCCGTCAGACCGGTGCGGGCAGTATTGGACAGGCCAAGAACCGCGATCGGCGCTTTGACCGACTGCGAGGTAATGTTCACGACCCTGCCCCAGCCCTTTTGCATCATCGCCGGCAACAGCGCCTTCATCAGCGCAATCGGCGTCAGCATATTGGCGTCCAGCGCCTTGATGAAATCTTCACGCTCCCAATCCGTCCACATGCCGGGGGGCGGGCCACCCGCGTTGGTCACCAGAATATCCACATCCCCGGCCGCAGCCAGCACCTTGGCGCGGCCTTCCTCGCTGGTAATGTCGGCGGCAATAGCCTCAACCTCGACCCCGTATTTATCACTGATTTCCCTGGCAGCGGTCAGCAATGGCCCTTCGGTGCGGGCATTCATCACCAGATGCACCCCTTCGGCAGCCAAAGCCTCGGCGCAGCCACGGCCCAATCCTTTTGATGACGCACAAACCAGTGCTCGTTTGCCTGCAATACCCGTTTCCATGGTCAATTCTCCCCTGTATTACACCCAACCTTTATCACGCCTGATCCAGCGAATCGCAATAACAGCTTCGAGGTGAGTTACTCCACTTCAACAAATCTTCTACAAGAGTGAAACCGCCAAGGTGGCCGTAAATCGGTGACCACCTTACCATTTGCAGGCAAACAAGTTGACGTTACAGTAACTGCTAACTAATGTCTCTTTGTGTGTAGAGGGGTAGTGTCGCGAGTTTGGTGGAAATTCGAGGACGGCGTAATCTCCGGGTGCATCGAAGCCACCCAACCGGCGGCTGGAACCGCCAAGGAGATCACGCCATGACAAAGAATACAGCAACATCGACATCCGCGCTACTGGCCAATGAAGCAGGCTATGACCCGATTGAAGACCGGCTGCGCCAGAACATCCGCGCGACGATCGAGGCGGTTTTCGAAGAGGAGCTGGAGCAGTTTCTGGGCCGTTGCCGGTATGGCCGCAGCGGCGGGGCAAAGGCCGGATACCGCCACGGGCATCGCGAGCGGCAACTGGTCGGAACATTTGGAACCGAAACGGTGCGCGTGCCGCGTGCGCGGATCACAGGCGAGGCCGGCAAGGCCAGAGAATGGCGCTCGAAGGCATTGCCCCGCTACCAGCGGCTGACGAAGAAGGCCGAGGCGCTGATCGCTGCTGTCTACCTTTCGGGCACCAACACACGGCGGGTAAAACGCGCCCTGTTCGGCCTGTTTCAGGGGGCGGTCAGCAAGGATGTGGTGAGCCGCGCCTGGCGCAAGGTGAAGGTGGACTGGCAGGCGTGGTGCGCCCGCAGCCTTGCGGATGAAGACATCGTGCGGCTGATCCTGGACGGCACCGTGATCAAAACGCGGATTGACAGGAAGGCCACCAATATCTCGGTTCTGGCCGCGATTGGCGTGCGCCGGGATGGGCAGAAGGTCTTGTTATCACTGATGAACATGGGCGGCGAAAGCACCTCCGCCTGGCGTCAGTTCATCAACGATCTGGATGCGCGCGGGTTGAAACGGCCCGAATTTGTCATCGTGGACGGGGCACCGGGACTTGAGGTCGCTCTCATTGCCCTCTGGGGTGAAGATCTGCCGATCCAGAGGTGCACGGTGCACAAGCACCGCAACCTTCTGGCCAAGGCACCCAAGCGTATGCATGATGAGTTGACAGAAGATTACCGCGACATGATCTACGCCAAAACACCCGAGGAAATCGCCACCCGCCGCAAGGCATTTCTGCGAAAATGGCGGCTGAAATGCAAGGCCGTCGCTGACAGCTTGGAAGAAGCAGGAGATAAGCTTTTCACCTTCACGCGTCTGCCACAAGGCCAGTGGAAATCGGCCAGAACGACAAATGCGATCGAACGCCTGAACGAGGAATTCCGCCGCCGCATCAAGACCCAGACCGTGCTGCCATGCGCCGAGACCGTGCCGATGCTGCTTTGGGCTCTGATGGCCTCGGGGCAGATCGTCATGCGAAAGGTCGATGGCTGGGAAACGCTCGCTCAGCCCGTCGCCGACGCAACCCTTGACCAAGCCGCCTGACCGGCGCATAACTCAACCCGCTCGGAGGTGCCTGAAATCAATTTCCACCACTTTCGAGACACAACCCTGTAGAGGGGCTCCAGTAACAAAATCAAATCAGCCATCTTGGATGGGGTTATCCGTGCAAGATGGATGGCGTGCTAGTATATCGGATCGCGTGCAATATTGGCTATGAACAAGCAAAATACCGAAGCTGTAAAAATTACGAGAACGTTGCCGGTTTATGCGGCAGCGGGATTTTGTGTGACCGATTGCGTGAATTACAAAGACCCAATCGGCCACGCCGATGAACTGGTTCTAGATGATGTTTACACTCTTGCAGAAAATATACGTCAGGTTCCACTGATCATAGACCGGCAAAACACCGATTATTTCGTTATCGCAGACGGATCACCAACGGGAAAAAGTGGCAACAGGGTGTTTCCGGATTGCGCTGTTACGCTGATGGGGAATGATCTGACGGGAACCTCTAAAAATCCCCCAAAATCCGGCCTGACGGGGTAGAATCGTCATCAGGATGAAAATGATTCGACCGACGGGGTTTTGTCATGGGTCAGATGGGATTTTTTGATCTTTCCAGCCGATACGCGGGACTGGACAAATCTGGTGATCCGCTGGTGTTGCTCAACGACATGGTGCCGTTCGAGGATTACCGGGACGAGCTGAAGGCCATATGGCGCACGCCGCCCGAACAGCGCAAATCCAACGCTGGCCGCCCGCCTTGGGATGAGGTGCTGATATTCAAGACGATGGTTTTGCAGCAGCTCTACAACCTCTCTGACGATCAGATCGAGTATCAGATCCGCGACCGCCTGTCGTTCATGCGGTTTCTCGGCCTTGGCATTGAAGACAGCGTACCTGACGCCAAGACCATCTGGGCCTACCGTGAAAGGCTGGCCGGGGCCGGGAAGATGAAGGAGCTGTTTGACAAGTTCGATGCCTTTCTGCGCGAAAAGGGCTATCTGGCGATGGGCGGGCAGATTGTTGATGCGAGCATCGTTCCGGCGCCGCGCCAGCACAACAAAAGGGACGAGAACGAGAAAATCAAGGCGGGCGAAACGCCTGAAGAGTGGGAGGAAAAACCCCACAAGAAGCGCCAGAAGGACGTGGATGCGCGCTGGACGAAGAAGCACGGCAAGAGCTATTACGGCTACAAGAACCACATCAATGTCGACCGGCGGCACAAATTCATCCGCGCTTATGATGTCACCGATGCCGCCGTGCATGACAGCCAGGCGCTTGCCGGTCTGATTGATGCGAGCAACACCTCATCGGACCTGTGGGCCGACAGCGCCTATCGCTCGCAAAAGATCGAAAGCGAGCTGGAAGAGCGGGGGCTTCACAGCCATATCCATCACAAGGGCAGGCGCGGCAAGCCGCTTGGCGAGCGCCAGCAAAAGGCCAACCGGAGGCGCTCGAAAGTGCGGGTCCGGGTCGAGCATGTATTCGCTTTTCAGGAGCGCTCCATGGGCGGCAAGCTGATCCGCTCCATCGGCCTGAAGCGGGCGCGATTTCGCATCGGGATGATGAACCTGGTCTACAACATGAAGCGCTTCGTCCAGTTCGAATGCGGCCTGGCGGCGCCGGGATAAGGGTTCATGGGGTGAGGTGTGCCTGAAATACCCAAAACCGGCTTGAAACCGGTGAAAATGGGTTTATGATCCGAAGCAATCAGGCGGGACAGGCGAAAAACCGTCCACCCCGCCGCGAAGAAGGCGAAAACGGGAATTTACAGAGGTTCCCTGACACCATTTGATGTGGTTATTCTTGTCGAAGTAGATCAGACAACCGGTCTGATTGTCGATATCTATCTGATGCCGCTCGCCCCGCTGCTGTCGAAAACGGATTATCGTCTGGTCAAAGTTGACCGAGAAAACGCCGCCGACCGTATGGCCGAAGCCGCCTGCGCCAGCTTTGCCCGTGGTACCCACATTACGATGGCCAGTGGCGAGCAGCGCCCGATTGAAAACCTGCATATCGGCGACAAGGTATTGACCCGTGATAACGGCATTCAAGCCATTCGCTGGATCGGCCAGACAACCATGCGCGCTATTGGCGATTTTGCCCCTGTCGTAATTGCCAAGGGCACATTGAACAATGAAAACGATCTGGCCGTCAGCCCTAATCACCGGCTGTTCATTTATCAACGCGTGGATCAGTTGGGCACAGGCCGAAGCGAGGTTCTGGTCAAGGCAAAGCATCTGATCAACGGCCGCAACATTATTCGCCAAACGGGTGGTTTTGTTGACTACTACCAATTGCTGTTTGACAATCACCAGATAATTTTTGCCGAGGGAATTGCCGCCGAAAGCCTGATACTGGATGACAGGACCACTCCGGCGCTGCCCAAAGATTTAGCACAAAAAATCGGGCATATGTTGCACCAGCACAGCAAACAGACACACGAAGAATTCGAACTCGACCCAGACGATATTTACGGCGGGGACATTGCCGAACGGTTGCACCGCGCTTCAAATATCTGAATAAGACCTCTGCATAACATCGGGATTCCCCCGGGTTGGCCGTTTTGGTAAGCTAGCCGGGAAATCTCTGGGGTGAATAGATGGACCTTTTCCTGCACGAAGCGGCGGCACGGATCGGCGCGGATGACGTTCTGTCGAAGATCGACGCGCTGATGGATTGGAACTCGTTTTTGCCGATCCTGCGGCGCGGTCTGGGGCGCTCGGGGATCGGGCCTCAGGGCTATGATCCGCTGGTTCTGTTCAAGTGTCTTCTGGTTGGCCAGTGGCACGGGCTGAGCGACCCGAAGCTGGAGCGGGCCTTGAAGGTGCGGCTGGATTTCATGCTGTTCTGCGGGCTCGATCTGCACGCGTCGGTGCCGGATGAGACGACCCACTGCCGGTTCCGCAATGCGCTGGTCCGGGGTGGCGTTTACGATGAGCTGCTGGCCGAGGTCTGCCGCCAGATCGAGGCGCATGGGCTGAAGCTGAAAGAGGCTGAGGCGGCGATCATTGATGCGACCCTGATCGCGGCGGCGGCGCGCCCGCGCACCCATATCGACGCCCCGCAGGACCGGGCAGAGGACGGGGCAAGGGAAGGGACGCCGGATGATCCGCCCGAGGTCTCACCCGACGGGGCACAGCTGCATTTCAGCGCCGACCCTGATGCCCGCTGGGTCAAGAAGGGCCGCAAGAGCACGCTCGGCTACAAGGGCTTTGCCCGCTGCGACGAAGAGGGCTTTATCGACAAGGTGCACACCACGCCCGCCAATGCCGCCGAAAGCCCCGAATTCGCCACCATGATCGCGGGCGCAAAGGCGCAGCGGGTGCTGGCCGACAAGGCCTATGCGAGCAAGGCCAACCGCCAGATGCTGCGCGGCAAATACCGCGACGGCATCCTGCGCAAGGCAGCGCGCGGCCGCCCCCTGCGGCAATCGGAGAAACGCTTCAACCGGCTGATTTCGAAACGCCGCTTCCGCATCGAGCAGACTTTCGGCACGATGAAACGCCTCTTCGGCCTGCAGCGGGCGAGATATTTCGGGCGCGCCAGGGTGCATGCCCAGATGGTCATGGCCGCCATCGCGCAAAACCTGCTCAAGGCCGCAAACAGGATCACCCTCAACCCGCAAACCCCCGCAATCGCATAGCCCCAAACCCCGCCACCCGTCTGTCCGCCGGACCCGCAGGGGCGCAAGGTGGGCGGCCGAAATCTTGCTTCAACCGAAAGCCATGGCCTCATGCAGAGGTCTTTGAATTGGAATGGTTCGGGTTTGACATGCCCCCATTCCGCGCTACTGTCGTGCAACTCACAATCAAACTGGGCTACCTGACTGATGCTTGACGAAACTTCCAAACCCACCCCGCTTGTTTCCATTGAAAACCTCCGGGTCGAGTTTTCCACCAAAGACGGCCCTGTTATCGGGGTCGAGGACATCAGCTTTAGCATCAATCCCGGTGAAACCGTCTGTGTGGTGGGCGAATCCGGTTCCGGCAAGTCGGTTTCCTCGCTGTCGCTGATGCGGCTGGTCGAATTTGGCGGTGGCGAAATCACAGGCGGGCGGATCATGTTTGACCGTCGCGACCACGGAGATGGGAAAGGCGCGATTGATCTGGCCCATGCCGAAAACGATTTGATGCGCACCATCCGCGGCAATGAAATCGGTATGATCTTTCAGGAACCGATGACATCGCTAAACCCCGTGTTCACGATCGAGCGCCAACTGACCGAGGGCCTTCGCGTTCACAAAGGCATGTCGAAAAAAGAGGCCGCCGATCATGCGCTGGAGCTGATGCGCCGCGTGCGCATTCCCGAGCCAGAACGCCGCCTAAAACAATACCCGCACGAATTATCCGGCGGGATGCGCCAACGTGTGGTGATCGCGATGGCGCTGGCCTGCGAGCCGCGCGTGTTGATCGCGGACGAACCCACAACCGCGCTGGACGTGACCATTCAGGCCGAAATTCTGGCGCTGATCGACCGGCTGAAACGCGAAACCGGCACCGCTGTTTTATTCATCACCCACGATATGGCGGTGGTCGCGCAAATGGCCGACCGTGTGGTGGTGATGTTCCGTGGCAATATGGTTGAAGAAGGGTCTGTCACAGACATCTTCGAGAACCCGCAAGAGGATTACACCAAGGCCCTGCTGTCCGCCGTTCCCAAACTGGGTGAAATGCGCAGCAAATCCGCGCCTGAACGGATGCGTATTCTAGGCGAGGAAAACCCCCATGCGGGTGAACCGATCATCGCCACGGACGAATTGTTGCTGGATGTGAAAAACCTTGTGCAGCGGTTTCCGGTCAAGGGCGGTTTACTACGACGCACCATCTCCAACGTGCATGCGGTCGAGGATGTGTCCTTTTCCATCAATGTTGGCGAAACCTTGTCGCTGGTGGGGGAATCCGGTTGTGGTAAATCATCCTGTGGCCGCTCGATCCTGCGGCTGAACACGCCGCAATCCGGTCAGGTTCTGCTGAACGGTCAAGATATTTTACAGATGGATCCGGGCGAACTACGCGAGGCACGACGCAATATGCAGATGGTGTTCCAGGATCCTTTTGCCTCGCTGAACCCGCAAATGCGCCTGTCCGACCAGGTTGCCGAACCGCTGCTGAACTACAAGGTTGAACGCGGCTCGGCCCTGCATGACCGGGTGGCCACCCTGTTTGACCGCGTGGAACTGCCACGCGAATTCATGCGCCGTTACCCGCACGAACTGTCCGGCGGGCAACGCCAGCGGGTCGCGATTGCCCGCGCCTTGGCGCTGAACCCGAAACTGATCATCGCGGATGAATCCGTATCGGCGCTGGATGTGACCGTGCAGGCGCAGGTGCTGAACCTGATGATGGAACTACAGGCTGACCTTGGCATTTCCTTCCTGTTCATCAGCCACGATATGGCCGTGGTCGAACGGGTCAGCCACCGCACCGCCGTAATGTATCTGGGTCGCATCGTCGAAATCGGCCCACGCGCTGCCGTGTTTGAAAATCCACAGCACGAATACACCCAAAGCCTGCTGTCGGCTGTGCCCGTGGCCGACCCGCGCAAGCGCAAGGTCGAGGCGGACCTGAACTTTAAACCGATCCCCTCGCCGATCTTTCCGCTGGATTACGACCCCGGCCCGTCATTGTATGACGAGGTAGAACCGGGCCACTTTGTGTTGCGCTCATAATCCTGCCCCCCTATACGCGGGACCATGTTGGACCAAAGCACAAATCGCCCCGAATTGCCGCTCGAAATCGCGCGGCGCCGCACATTCGCGATCATCAGCCACCCCGATGCGGGTAAAACCACACTGACGGAAAAATTCCTGCTTTATGGTGGCGCAATCCAGATGGCCGGACAGGTGCGTGCCAAAGGTGAATCCCGCCGCACCCGATCTGACTATATGAAGATGGAGCAGGACCGCGGCATCTCGGTGTCCGCATCCGCCATGTCGTTTGATTTTGGCAACTACCGGTTCAACCTTGTCGACACCCCCGGCCACTCGGATTTTTCCGAGGATACCTACCGCACCCTGACGGCTGTCGATGCCGCCGTGATGGTGATCGACGGGGCTAAGGGGATCGAAAGCCAGACCCAAAAACTGTTCGAAGTGTGCCGCCTGCGTGATTTGCCGATCCTGACCTTCTGTAATAAAATGGACCGCGAAAGCCGCGATACATTCGAAATTATTGATGAAATTCAGGAAAATCTGGCAATTGATGTCACCCCCGCCAGTTGGCCCATCGGCGTTGGCCGTGATTTTATCGGCTGTTACGATCTGCTGCGCGACCGTCTGGAACTAATGGACCGCGCCGACCGCAACAAAGTGGCCGAAAGCGTTTCGATCAACGGGCTGGATGATCCCAAACTGGCCGAGCACGTCCCCGCCGATCTGCTGGAAAAGCTGCGCGAAGACGTGGAAATGGTGCGCGAACTGATGCCGCCGATGGACGCCAAGGCGATGTTAGAGGGAACATTGACCCCGATCTGGTTTGGCTCGGCAATCAATTCGTTCGGCGTGAAAGAACTGATGGATGGCATCGCCAACTATGGCCCCGAGCCACAGCCACAGCCCGCCACCCCCCGCCCGATGATGCCCGAAGAAAAGAACGTCGCAGGGTTCGTGTTCAAGGTGCAGGCCAATATGGATGCCAAACACCGCGACCGCGTGGCCTTTGTGCGGCTGGCCTCGGGCCATTTCAAACGTGGCATGAAACTGACCCATGTGCGCAGCAAAAAGGTGATGAGCATCTCGAACCCCGTGCTGTTTCTGGCCGCTGATCGCGAGTTGGCCGAAGAAGCATGGGCAGGCGACATCATCGGCATCCCCAACCACGGGCAATTGCGCATTGGCGACACACTGACCGAAGGCGAGGCCCTGCGCGTTACCGGCATCCCGTCCTTTGCGCCGGAACTGCTGCAAACGGTTCGGGCCGGTGACCCGATGAAGGCCAAACATCTGGAAAAGGCGCTGATGCAGTTTGCGGAAGAAGGCGCCGCCAAAGTGTTCAAACCGATGATTGGCTCGGGCTTTATCGTCGGCGTTGTAGGGGCCTTGCAATTCGAGGTTCTGGCCAGCCGGATCGAGCAGGAATACAATCTGCCGGTGCGGTTCGAGGCCAGCCAGTTCACCTCGGCCCGCTGGGTTGCCGGACCAAAAGAGGCTGTGGATAAGTTTGTGAATGAAAACAAGGGGCATATGGCCACGGATAACGATGGCGACTCGGTTTATCTGACTCGGCTGCAATGGGACATTGACCGCGTTGTGCGCGATTATCCCGATGTAAAACTGACCGCGACCAAGGAAATGATGCTTTAGCAGGTATTGCGGCCCTGTGCCGCAATACCCCTTTGGCGTAAAATACCCTGGCCAAAAGCACCTTTGTTTATTGGCCTTTCCGACTGTTACCACTAACCCATTCATAAATATGAATTATTCCAGGCATTGAAATATACTGCCAGTTATTCAGCATTTATCGTTTTGCCGCAGTCACGCTGGTATTTACCGGAATCCGGAACCTTTATTGACCCCGCTGCATATTTTCAGTAGGTCAGACATTATTCGGGGGATGCTTGTGCATAACTTTTGGCCATCCGGGCCGCCCGCCCCCAGAACCGATGCGGCGCGAAATGCCGTAGAACACGGATAACAATGACAAAATTCGCCGATTTAAAATTATCGCCCAAAGTATTAAAAGCGGTTGAAGCCGCAGGTTACGAAACCCCTACCCCCATTCAGGCCGGCGCGATTCCCCCTGCGCTTGAAGGGCGCGATGTTTTGGGCATTGCCCAGACGGGCACAGGCAAAACCGCCAGCTTCACCCTGCCGATGATCACCATGCTCAGCCGCGGCCGCGCCCGTGCGCGGATGCCGCGCTCCTTGGTGCTGGCCCCCACGCGGGAACTGGCCGCGCAGGTTGCTGAAAACTTTGACAACTACGCTGTGGGCAGCAAACTGTCCAAGGCGCTGCTGATTGGTGGCGTTTCCTTCAAGGAGCAGGACAAGCTGATCGACCGTGGCGTCGACGTTCTGATCGCCACCCCCGGCCGTCTGCTGGACCATTTCGAACGCGGCAAGCTGATGCTGACCGGTGTTCAGATCATGGTGGTGGACGAGGCTGACCGGATGCTGGATATGGGCTTTATCCCCGATATCGAACGTATCTTTTCCCTAACGCCGTTTACCCGCCAGACGCTGTTCTTCAGCGCTACCATGGCCCCCGAAATCGAACGGATCACCAACACCTTCCTGTCAAATCCCGCCAAAATCGAAGTGGCCCGCGCCGCAACGACAGGCGAGAATATCAAACAGGGCGTGGTGATGTTCCGCTCGGAAAACAAACGCCGCGAAGCCAGTGAAAAACGCGATCTTCTGCGAACGATGATTGAAAAAGAAGGCGATTCCTGCACCAGCGCGATTGTGTTTTGCAACCGCAAAGTTGATGTGGATACCGTAGCCAAATCCCTGAAAAAGCACGGCTATAATGCTGAACCAATCCACGGCGATCTGGATCAATCCCGCCGGATGGAAGTTTTGGCCGGCTTTCGCGATGGCAAGATCAAGTTCCTGTGTGCCTCGGATGTAGCGGCGCGCGGGCTGGATATCCCCAATGTGAGCCACATCTTCAACTTTGATGTGCCCAGTCATGCGGAAGACTACGTTCACCGCATTGGTCGCACAGGGCGGGCTGGCAAATCCGGCACCGCGCTGATGATCTGCATTCCGCGTGACGAAAAGAATCTGGAAGACATCGAACGGCTGGTGGGAAATAAAATCCCGCGTCTGGAAAACCCGCTTGCAAGCAAATCGTCCCCCGCCCCCGAGGCACCTAAAGACGAAGTGAGCGAAAAGCCAAAGCGCACCCGGCGCAGCCGCAAACCCAAGGTCGAAGCACCCGTGGAAGCCAAAGAAGCGGTGGAAACACCTGCGGAACAGCCCAAAGACGAACCGCAAAAACGCGCCCCGCGCGAACGCAATCGCGGCGGGAACAAGGGCAATAACAATAATAACAAAGGCCGTGGCAACCAGAACAAGGTTGTCGGCATGGGCGACCACATGCCCGATTTCATCGCCAAAAGCTTTGACGACCGCCGCGACAATTAAGCCGTAGGGCGGGGTTTAACCCCGCCTTGCGCCACCCCTACCCGATCAACCGGCTGACAACCACCGTCACCTCGGGTTTCTTGCCAATCTCGTCCATAACAGACCGACGCACCTCGCGACGGATGGCTTCTTCCATCTTGTCGTCATCCTGCAAGGTTTTGTCGTTCATCCGCATCAGAATCTGGCCCAGATCACCCTCGACCACCTCGACCAGCGGCATGTTGGATTTTCCCAGCTCGGCCAGCCCCATCACCTCGACCCAGGCATCGCCCAGTGGTTCGTCGTCCTCGTCCATGATCACGGTGGCCGTAACATGCCCGTTCAACGCCATACGGATCCGGTCGCGGATGATGCCATCCATCGCCCCGATCTGCACGGTTCCATCCAGATAGGTGCGGCCGGTTTCGATGTATTCCACCACATCGGGTGCGGGGCCGGAAATGTCGGCCATCATGCCGTTGACCAGCAACGCCCCTGCGCGACCCTTTTCAATCGCCAGCCGCGTGTGCTGGCGCAAATGCCGGTGTTCGCCGTGCATCGGGATCACCATTTCGGGGTTCACAATGTCATGCATCCGCAGCAGGTCGGGCCGGTTGGCGTGGCCGGAAACGTGGTAGCGACCGGCGCTGTCGTCCACAATGTCCACACCCATTTCGGAATAGGCATTCATAATGCGGATCACGCCGCGCTCATTGCCCGGAATGGTTTTGGATGAAAACAGGAACATATCCCCGTCCTTCATCGTCATCCCCAGATATTTCCCGCGCGACAGTTGCGCCGAGGCCGCACGGCGTTCGCCCTGAGAACCAGTGACAATCAGCATCAATTTGTTACGCGGCAGATCGCGGGCCTCTTCCACAGGAATGGTTGTGGGAAATTTCCCAATGATCCCCATGGCTTCGCCCGCCGCCACCATCCGCTGCATGGCACGACCCAGCAGACACACATCGCGCCCCGCCGCCTGCCCGGCCTCGGCCAAAGTTTTCAACCGCGCGATGTTTGAGGCAAAGGTGGTCGCCACGACCATCCCCTTGGCCCCTGCCACCAGCTTGGTGATCTCGGGCTTCACGCTGGCCTCGGAACGGCCGGCATGTTCGGAAAATACATTGGTGGAATCACAAACCAGCGCCTTGACCCCGCCCTTGGACACCTCGCGCCACAGCGCTTCGTCGAAAGGTTCGCCCAGCACCGGAGTTTCGTCCAGTTTGAAGTCGCCCGTATGGATCACCCGCCCCGCGGGGCTGTCGATCACAAGGCCCGAACTTTCGGGGATCGAGTGGGATATCGGCAGGAAAGACACCGTGAACGGCCCTGCCTTGACGGTTTCGGGATAAGGCGAAACGGTGGTTACCTCGTCCGGCGAATTCCCTGCATCCTCCATCTTGCGGCGTGCGTGGTGGGCGGTAAAGGCACGTGCAAAGACCGGCGCGCCCAGACGGCGCCACAGATAGCCCAACCCGCCAACGTGGTCTTCGTGGGCATGGGTGATGAAAATCGCATCCAGACGGCTTTTGTTGGCTTCCAGCCAGGCAATATCGGGCACAATCAGGTTCACCCCTGGACTGCTGTCCATATCGGGGAATGTCACGCCGATATCGACAAGGATCAGGCGTTCCTTGCCCGGTTTGCCATAGCCATAGACATAGGCGTTCATGCCGATTTCACCCGCCCCGCCAAGGGGCAGATAGATCAGCCGGTCAGATTTCGTCATATATTTCCCTGCTCTTTGTTATAGGCGTGGATCACCACCAGACCATACATGGTCAAATCGTCCTCGATCGTGTCAAACAATGTTTCTGCCTGCGCGAAAAGGGGGGCAAGACCACCGGTGCCGATGATTTTCATCGGTTTGCCATATTCGTCCCGCACCCTTTGGGTCAACCCCTGAATCAACCCGACATAGCCCCAGAATATCCCCGACTGGATACATTCAACCGTATTCGTGCCTATCACCTTGTCCGGTTGCGATATATCCACATGCGGCAAGGCTGCGGCGCCCTGATGCAAGGCTTCCAGCGACAGGTTAACACCGGGGGCAATCACCCCGCCGACATAGGCACCATCACTGGCCACCACATCGATGTTGGTTGCCGTGCCGAAATCCACCACCATCACATCGCCACCGTGTCGGTCAAAGGCGCCGGCAGCATTGGCCAGCCGGTCCGGCCCCACAGCGGTGCCGGTGTCCACGCGCGGGGCGTGTTGCAACAGGCATTCGGGTTTGCCAACCACCAGCGGTCGACAGCCAAAGAAACGGTCCGCGAAAACACGCAGATTCCAGACCACCCGTGGCACGGTCGAGGAAATCACCACATCTGTAATCGGCGCGTCGATGCCGTAGTGCCCGATCAATGTGGAATACCAGGTGAAATAGGCATCCGCCGTGCGCGCATGATGGGTAGACGTGCGCAGGGTGCATAGAAATTTTTCGCCGTCCCAAAGGGAAAAAACTGTATTGGTATTGCCGCAGTCGATTGCCAAAAGCATATGGCGCTTCCTTTTGTTATCGCGCAACCTGGCCCCAAAACCGGTTCCCGCGCCTAGAAATGAACCTCGCCTGCAGGGATCGCCTGAAGGCCTTGGTTTGTCCTTAGTATAAGTGCGCCACTGTCGTCCACCGTTTCGAACGTGCCGGTATATTCATTCGCACCGGTGCGCGCCGTAATCACCTGCCCCAACCGCGCCGCACGATCCAGCCATGCGGTGCGGATCGGGGCAAACACATAGGTGTTGAACTGTGTCTCGTATCGGGCAAAGGCGGGGGCAAGGGCGTTCAGGAAATCCTCGGGCGTGACATCTGCACCGGTTTCCGACAGCAGGCTGACGGGGGGCACGGCCCCCTCTTCGACCTGCGCCTTGTCCGGTGCGTTCAACAGGTTCACCCCGATACCGATCGACAGCGCACCGGTGCTGTTGCTTTCCAGCAGTATCCCCGCCAGCTTGCCGCCATTCAGCAGCACGTCATTGGGCCATTTCAGCGCCAGTCCCGTGGCACGCCCCGTCACCGCGACAATCGCGTCATACAGCGCCAGCGCGGCAATGAAGGATCTCAGCGCCGCCTGCGCAGGGCCACCATCAGGGCGCATCACCAGTGTTGCGGCAAAATTTCCGACCGGATCAACCCACGCCCGCCCGCGCCGTGCGCGCCCTGCGGTTTGGCGATGGGCCAGAATCCACGTCGGCCCCGCCAATGACGGAGCCTGTCGTGTTGCCTCGGAAAGGGTGCTGTCGACCTCGGGCAGAATGATCCGCCCGTAACCGGCAGGCCAGTCGTTAGTTGACAAGAGCCTCGGCGGCGGCAGCCGCGAACCCTTCGACGCCAAACATGTTCACCAGACCCAGCAGCATGATTGCTGCCGATGCCATCAGAAACACCCATTGGGTCGGGGCCATCGTGACATCCAGCGTTTCTTCTTCGTTTTCGCCGAAATACATATAGTAAACGATCCGCAGGTAATAAAACGCCCCGATCACCGATGCGATTGCACCCGCTGTTGCCAGCCAAGTCATATTGGCATCCACGGCCGCCTTAAGCACATAGAACTTCCCGAAGAACCCCAACAGCGGCGGCACACCGGCAAGGCTGAACATCAGCAAAAGCAGGGCCAGTGCCCTTAATGGTTCGCGTTTTGAATATTGTTTCAGGGCCGAAATATCAGTCAACGGAACACCGTCTTTTTCCATCGACATGATAAAGGCAAAGGTGCCGATATTCATCGTCACATAGATCACCATGTAAACCAGCATCGCCTGAACACCAAGAACGGTTCCCGCCGCCAACCCCATCAGGGCAAAGCCCATGTGGGTAATCGACGAATAGGCCATCAGGCGTTTGATATTGGTCTGTCCGATCGCGGCAATCGAACCGACGAACATCGAGGCCACGGCCAGCAGCGCGATGATCTGGCTCCAGTCCGCCACGGCCATGCCAAACGCATCATGCACCACGCGGGCAAACAGCCCCATCGCGGCCATTTTCGGTGCGGTGGCAAAGAAGGCGGTGACAGGTGTGGGCGAACCTTCGTAAACATCAGGCGCCCACATGTGGAACGGCACGGCGGACACTTTGAATGCCAGCCCCATGATCACGAATGTCAGACCGAATAACAGGCCCAGCGGAATGTGCCCTTCAGCGGAAACGATGATGTCCGAAAATACCGTGCTTCCGGCGAACCCGTAAACCAGTGATGCGCCATAGAGCAGGATGCCTGACGACAAGGCGCCCAGTACAAAGTATTTCAGGCCCGCTTCGGTCGATTTCAGGCTGTCACGGTTCAAGGCAGCAACGACATAAAGCGCCAGTGATTGCAACTCCAGCCCCATATACAGCGCCATAAGGTCGCCAGCCGAAACCATCATCATCATGCCGACAGCCGACAGGGCCACCAGAATGGGGTATTCAAACCGCAACAATCCGCGGCGATACATGAAATCCGCGCTCATCAGCAGAACGGCGGCGGCGGACAGCAGGATCGTGACCTTGGCAAACCGCGCAAAGCTGTCGTCGACAAAGGCCCCGTTGAATGCTGTGTGTGTGCCCGCAGGCGACATGGCAATCCAGATGCCAATTGCAGCCAGAACGGCGGATGTGGCCCAAAGGATCGGCCCCGCGACCTTGTCTTTCTTGGTGTAGACCCCGAACAGCAGGGCGGCCATGGCGAACAAGGCCAGGACGATCTCAGGCAGAACAATGGAAATATCGGTGTTCAGCATTACGCCACCCCTAATGTGATACCAGTGCCGCGGCGCTATCGACCGGGATCACTGCGTGATAGTTGTTAACAAGTGCTTCGACCGAGGGGCCGATGATGTCCAGCACCAGCGCCGGGTATACCCCCAGCAACAGTGTCATGAACACCAGCGGTGCAAAGATCAGCTTTTCGCGGGTGTCCATGTCGGTGATGGATTTCAGGCTTTCCTTGATCAGGTCACCGAATGCGACGCGGCGATACAGCCACAGCGCATAGGATGCCGACAGGATCACGCCCGTGGTCGCGAACGCCGCCGCCCATGTGTTCACCTGAAAGGTGCCCATCAATGTCAGGAATTCGCCCACGAAACCGGATGTCCCCGGCAGGCCGACATTGGCCATGGTGAAGAACATGAACACCAGTGCGTATTTCGGCATCCGGTTCACCAGACCGCCATAGGCATCAATATCGCGGGTGTGCATCCTGTCATAGATCACGCCAACGCACAGGAACAGCGCGCCAGCGACAAAGCCGTGGCTGACCATCTGGAAGATGGCCCCGTCAACGCCTTGCTGGTTCATCGCGAATGTCCCCATCGTCACATAGCCCATATGGGCAACCGACGAATAGGCGATCAGCTTTTTCATATCTTCCTGCACCATCGCCACAAGCGAGGTGTAGATAATCGCGATCACCGACAGCCACATGATCAGCGGCGTGAAAATATCCGACGCCACAGGGAACATCGGCAGACTGAACCGCAAGAACCCGTAGCCCCCCATCTTCAACAGCACCGAGGCCAGCACAACCGACCCCGCCGTGGGGGCCTGAACGTGGGCATCGGGCAGCCAGGTATGAAACGGCCACATCGGCATTTTCACAGCAAAGGACGCAAAGAACGCCAGCCACAGCAGGGTTTGCAACCCGCCGACAATCTGGAACCCGAATATCGCCATCGTGTCCGAGGTAAACGTATGTTTCAGCAGCATCGGAATATCCGTGGTGCCCGCGTCACGATACATCGCAACCATCGCCACCAGCATCAGCACCGACCCAAGGAAGGTATAAAGGAAGAACTTGAACGCCGCATAAATCCGGTTTGCGCCCCCCCAGATACCGATGATCAGGAACATCGGGATCAGGCCTGCCTCGAAGAACAGGTAGAACAGCACCAGATCCAGCGCCATGAACACGCCCAGCATCAGGGTTTCCAGCAGCAGGAAGGCGATCATATATTCCTTGACGCGCACCTCGACCTTCCAGCAGGCCGCAATGGTGATCGGCATCAGGAAGGTGGTCAGCATCACGAACAGAACCGAAATCCCGTCGACGCCCATTTTGTATTTCAGGCCAAGGATCCAGTCCTTTTCCTCGACAAATTGAAAGCCGGTGTCGGACGGGTCAAACCCGGTCAGAATAAAGATCGACAGGATGAAGGTGGCCGATGTTGCCAGCAGCGCCAGCCATTTCGCATTCTTTTGCGCCGCAGGGTCGTTACCGCGCAGGAACACCGCCAGTATCAGCGCGGCTAGCGCGGGGATAAAGGTGACAATTGACAGCAGATTTTCCATTATTCTGCCCCCCCGCCGATCGCCATCCAGCTGATCAGAACAATAATCCCGATCACCATAGACAGCGCATAAGTAAAGACATAGCCGCTTTGTGCGCGACCCGCGAGGCGGGTAAAGAACGGAATTATCCGCATCGCTACCCCGTTGATGCTGCCATCAATCACGCCCATATCACCCTTCTTCCACAGGAACCGGCCAATCGCGAACGCAGGGCGCACGATCAGCACATCGTAAATTTCATCGAAATACCATTTGTTCAGCAAGAACCGGTGCAGCATCGGCTGAACCTCGGCCAAACGGCGGGGTGCGGCGGTGTTCACGATGTAGAAATACCATGCCAGCACAAACCCCAGAATCATCGCAATAAACGGCGACACCTTGACCCAGGCAGGCGATTCATGCGCCTTTTCGATCACTTCGTTTTCCGGCCCCATAAAGATTGCCCCTTTGGGCGCAATACCGGCCATCGCTTCGTGGCTTGCCGTATCTTCCGACGCACCTGTGCCCTCGGCTGTGGCTTCGACCTGATGCTGCTCGATCCCAAAGAACGTCAGCATCTTTTCATGATCCCCAAAGAAGCTGTTATACCAGACCATCCCCGAGAAGACGGCCCCAAGACCCAACACCCCCAGTGGCACCAGCATGGTCAGCGGGCTTTCGTGGGCGTGGTCGTGCGTATGCGCATCACCGCGCGCTTTACCCCAGAAGGTCATGAACATCAAACGCCAGCTATAGAAACTGGTGAACGCCGCGGCGATAACCAGCATCCAGAAGGCAAAGTTGCCAACACCGGTTTGCGCCCCGAACGAGGATTCGATGATCGCATCCTTGGAAAGGAAGCCGGCAAAACCGATCGGCACACCGAACAAATCACCACTGAACGGAATACCCACACCGGTAATCGCCAGCGTGCCAATCAGCATTGCATAGAACGTTAGCGGGATTTTCTTACGCAGGTTTCCGTAGTTACGCATGTCCTGTTCGTGATGCATCGCGGTGATCACAGATCCCGCCCCAAGGAACAACATCGCCTTGAAAAACGCGTGTGTCAGCAGGTGGAACATCGCCACGCCATAAGCACCAACACCAGCCGCCACGAACATATAGCCCAGCTGCGACATGGTTGAATAGGCGATCACGCGTTTGATGTCGTTTTGCACCAGCCCGATTGTGGCCGCGGCAAAGGCCGTGACGGCACCGATCACCACAATAAACGCGGTGGCTTGCGGAGCGTATTCCATCAGCGGCGACATGCGGCAGACAAGGAACACACCGGCAGTCACCATGGTCGCGGCGTGGATCAGGGCCGACACAGGGGTCGGACCTTCCATCGCGTCGGGCAACCAAGTGTGCAGGAACAATTGTGCCGATTTCCCCATCGCGCCGATGAACAGCAGAACGGCCAGCAGGTTGGCGGCATTCCAGTCAGTCCACAGGAAATGCAGATTGGTTTCAGCCAGTGCTGGGGCTGCGGCAAACACATCGTCCATCTTGATACTGTCTGTCAGATAGAACAGGCCAAAGATGCCCAGAGCAAAGCCAAAGTCGCCCACACGGTTGACCACAAAGGCCTTGATCGCGGCGGCGTTCGCACTGGGTTTCTTATAGTAAAAGCCGATCAGCAGGTAGGAGGCAACGCCAACACCTTCCCAGCCAAAGAACATCTGCACCAGATTATCCGCCGTCACCAGCGCAAGCATGGCAAAGGTAAAGAAGGAAAGATACGCAAAGAAACGCGCCTTATAATTCTGGCCCTCCCCCCATTGCGGGTCATCCTCCATATATCCCATGCTGTAAAGGTGAACCAGACTGGACACTGTAGTGACCACAATCAACATGATCGCGGTCAAACGGTCCAGCCGGATACCCCAATCGGTGGACAGCGAGCCGCTTTCGATAAAGCGCAGGATCTGGATGTGCTGGGTTTCCCCGTCAAATCCGATGAACACCACCCAGGATAGTAGCGCTGACAGGAACAACAGCCCCGTGGTCAGCACCTCGGCCCCTTTTTCGCCAATGATCCGCCAACCGAAACCGGCGATTAGCGCGCCGATCAGGGGGGCAAAAAGTATTGTTTGCAGCATCGTATTTACCCCTTCATCACGTTGACGTCTTCAACATCAATCGTGCCGCGGTTGCGGAAGAAAACAACAAGGATCGCCAGACCAATCGCCGCCTCGGCAGCGGCCACGGTCAGCACAAATATGGTGAACACCTGCCCGACCAGATCACCGGAAAAGGCGGAAAAGGCGACAAGGTTGATATTGACCGCAAGCAGCATCAGTTCGATCGACATCAGAATGATGATCACGTTCTTGCGGTTCAGGAAAATCCCAAAAATCCCGATCACGAAAAGCGCGGCCCCGACGGCCAGATAGTTTTCAATTCCGATCATGTTCACAACCCCTGCCCCGGTTTCACGTCAATCACTTCCATCGCCTTGGCCGGATCGCGGTGCATCTGCGCCATTACGTTCTGGCGTTTGATGTTCACACGATGGCGCAGCGTCAGCACAATCGCACCGATCATCGCCACCAGCAGGATCAGACCCGCCGTCTGGAATAGATAGATATATTTCTCATAGACCAGCTGGCCCAATGCCGCGGTATTCGTCACCTCGGTCATATCAGGCGCAATCGCGGCGCGCACGGCCTCGGCGTTGTTGGACACCTGCCATGTGCCAAAGGCCAGTGACAGTTCCAGCAACAAAACCACCCCGATTAACAGGGCAATCGGCACATATTTCGCCATCTGCCCGCGTAGTTCGGCAAAGTCCACGTCGATCATCATCACCACGAACATGAACAAAACCGCCACAGCGCCGACATAAACAATGACCAGCAGCATCGCCACGAATTCGGCCCCCAGCAGCACAAACAGCCCTGCCGACGACAGGAACGCCAAAATCAACCACAGCACCGAATGCACAGGGTTTTTCGAGACGACCGTAAACAGCCCCCCGATCACCGCACTAATGGCGAAGATGTAAAATGCGAAATCGGCTACACCCATTTCTATGTCCCTTCGTTCACGGGGTCGTTGCCCCAGCTTGCCTTAGCGATAAGGCGCGTCCAGTTCCAGATTGCGGGCAATCTCGGCTTCCCAGCGGTCGCCGTTGTCCAGCAGTTTTTCTTTGTCGTAAAACAGTTCTTCACGGGTCTCGGTGGCGAATTCGAAATTCGGCCCCTCGACGATCGCATCCACCGGGCAGGCCTCTTGGCAGAACCCGCAGTAGATGCATTTGGTCATATCGATGTCATAGCGCGTGGTGCGGCGGCTGCCATCATCACGCGGTTCGGCATCAATGGTGATCGCCTGTGCTGGGCAGATCGCTTCGCACAGTTTACAGGCGATGCAGCGTTCTTCGCCACTTGGATAGCGGCGCAGCGCATGTTCCCCGCGAAACCGCGGCGACAAAGGCCCCTTTTCATGCGGGTAGTTCAGCGTTGCCTTGGGGGCAAAGAAATACTTCAGGCCCAGTTGGAAGCCTTTGATGTAATCAAACAGCAGGAAGTATTTGGTTGCGCGAACGTAATCAAATGCCATCGGTTCAGCCCCCTATCGCCCAGCGGGCATATGCCCCGCCGAACATTCCGAAATGTGCAAAGAAAGAAACCAGAACAACCCAAGCCAGCGACAGCGGCAGGAACACTTTCCAGCCAATGCGCATCAACTGGTCATAGCGGTAGCGCGGGGTGATCGCCTTGACCATCGCGAAGATGAAAAAGAAGAACACCATTTTGCCAAACATCCACAGCACGCCATCAGGTAGGCCCGGGATGGGCGACAGCCAGCCGCCAAAGAACAGCACCGAAATCAGGCCGCACATCATAAAGATGGCGATGTATTCACCAGCCATATACAGCAGGTAAACGGTTGCCGAATATTCCACCATGAAACCCGCAACCAGTTCGGATTCTGCCTCGGGCAGATCGAATGGCGGGCGGTTGGTTTCCGCCAGCGAGCTGATGAAAAACAGGAACACCATCGGGAAATGTGGTAGCCAGTACCAGCTGAAGAAGCCGTAATTGCCATCCTGCGCGCGCACAATGTCGCTAAAGTTCAGCGAACCGGTGGAGATGATCACACCGATCAGGATCAAGCCGATCGACACCTCGTAAGAAATCATCTGTGCCGCCGAACGCATCGCGCCAAGGAACGGGTATTTCGAGTTGGACGCCCAACCGCCGATGATCACGCCGTATACTTCAAGCCCGCCAATCGCGAACACATACAGCACCGCAACGTTCATATCGGCCAGAACCCAGCCGTCATTGAACGGCAGCACCGCCCATGTCAGCATCGACATCACAAAGGCCACCATTGGCGCAAGGAAGAACAGCGGCTTGTCCGCACCCGCTGGCACGATCACCTCTTTCACCACATATTTCAGCGCATCGGCCACCGATTGCAGCAGGCCATAAGCCCCCACAATGTTCGGCCCTTTGCGCATCTGCACAGCGGCCCAGATTTTACGATCGCCCCAGACAAGAAACAGCAGCGAAATCATCACAAAAGCAATGATCGCAAGCACTTGTGCGAAGATTAGTACGAATATCCCCAGCGGGGTTGCTAAAAATTCAGCCATTGGTCCTCACACCCTTGGTATCCCGTTTTCGACGCATCCGGCCACCGCGGCCTTGGCATCAATTGTCTTCAGTCCCAGCGGCTTGTCCGCCGAGATGGTATAAATAGCATCCCCGCGCCACTGGCCATTCTTTTCATCAATATTTGTGCGCAAATGGCGCAAATAATTGTAGCCACGGATCAGCGTATATTCCGCCGCCGCACATTCGGCATAGGCCGCCACATCCGCCCGGTCCCGCGCACCGCGCATGGTGACGAACATATTGACCAGATCATCATCCAGCAGCCGCGTTTGCACGCCCAGATATTCAGGCTCGAACACGGCCGGATCCACAGGTTCCGCAGGCGCACAGGCTGCCACCCCACCCAAAAGGGCAAGGGCAATCGGTGGCTTATGAACTGCCTGCTGCATCATTACTCTGCCGCCACCTTGGTTGTGCCGCGTGCCTTGGCCAGTGCCGATAGTTCGCCCATCAATTTGCTGGCCCGTGCAATCGGGTTGGTCAGATAGAAATCATTGATCGCGTTCAGGAAACTGGCGTTCTTGGCCGGATTGCGCAACGGAACGGGTTTCCATTCGTTTTCAGGAACCACGTCGATTTGCGCCATATGCGGCACCTCGGCAACAATCGCCTGACGCAGTTGCGCCAGCGTATCGTAAGGCAGTGCATTGCCCAGTTCCGCGGACAACGCCCGCAGGATGGCCCAGTTTTCCTTGGCCTGCCCCGGAGGGAACCCTGCACGGTTGGCCATCTGTGGCCGCCCCTCAAGGTTCACAAATACGCCGTTTTCTTCAGTATAGGCCGCAGCAGGCAGGATCACATCCGCACGATGCGCACCACGGTCACCGTGGCTGCCCTGATAGATCACGAATGCGCCTTTGGCGATTTCCACCTCGTCCGCGCCCAGATTATAGACCACATCGGCCCCGTCCAGCGCGCTCGCCATGCCGCCTTCGGTTACAGCGCCCACATCCATCGCACCCACGCGGGCGGCGGCGGTGTGCAGCACCATTAGTTTGCTGTCCGTGGCCTCGGCCAGTTTCATCGCCTGGGACAGAACCGCTTCGCCATCGGCTTCGCGCAGCGCACCCATGCCGACAATCACAACGGACGGCACTTTCAGCACCTCGTCGAATTTCTTGTCCATGGTCGTCATCAGATCGGCGCGGCCTTCACCCATGTGGAAATAATCATAGGTCAGGTCGACCGGCTGTCCGATCAGACCAATCTGCGCCCCACGCGCCCATGCCTTGCGGATGCGCGCGTTCAGAACCGGTGCTTCATTGCGCGGATCACAGCCGATCAACTGGATCATCTGCGCGTTATCAATATCCTCGATCGTGGCGGTGCCAACATATGCCGAACGGTTGTCCGCAGGCAATTTCGCCCCGTCAACGCGACATTCGACGTTCCCGCCCTGCCCTTCGATCAGTTGCTTCAAGGCAAATGCGGCCTCGACCGGCACCAGATCACCAACCAGACCGGCAACCTTGGCGCCTTTCATGGCTTTGGCAGCAGCGGCCAGCGCCTCGCCCCATGTTGCAGGCTTCAGCTTGCCAGCTACACGCACATAAGGCTGGTCCAGACGTTGGCTGCGCAGACCATCCCAGACAAAACGGGTTTTGTCGGAAATCCATTCCTCGTTCACGCCATCATGGTTGCGCGGCAGGATGCGTTTGACTTCGCGCCCCTTGGTATCGACCCGGATGTTGGACCCCAGCGCGTCCATCACGTCAATCGTTTCGGTCTTGGTCAATTCCCACGGACGGGCGGTGAACGCATATGGTTTGTTGGTCAGCGCGCCGACCGGGCACAGATCAATGATATTGCCTTGCAGGTTGCTGTTCAGGGTTTCGTCCAGATAGGCGGTGATTTCCGCGTCTTCGCCCCGACCGATCTGGCCCATCACGGTGATTCCCGCGACTTCGGTGGTGAAGCGCACGCAACGGGTGCAGGAAATACAGCGGGTCATTTCGGTGGCGACCAGCGGGCCAAGGTCCAGATTATCAACCGCGCGTTTTGGTTCCTTGTAGCGGGAACCGGACAGACCATAGGCCATCGCCTGATCCTGCAAATCGCATTCGCCGCCCTGATCGCAAATCGGGCAATCCAGCGGGTGGTTGATCAGCATGAATTCCATCACACCTTCGCGGGCCTTTTTCACCATCGGCGAATTGGTTTTCACCACCGGCGGCTGCCCTTCTGGACCGGGGCGCAAATCGCGCACCTGCATGGCGCAAGAGGCCGCAGGTTTGGGCGGCCCCCCGACAACTTCGACCAGACACATGCGGCAGTTCCCCGCGATGGACAGACGTTCGTGATAACAAAAACGCGGGATTTCCACGCCTGCTTCTTCACATGCCTGAATAAGGGTCATTGCCCCTTCAACTTCGACTTCGGTGTCGTCGATGATGATTTTGCGCAGGTCGGTCATGGTGTTATCTTGCCCTCAACATCTGGCCAATAAGGCTCTTTTTGGCGATTTCTTCACGGCCCACGGCGCAATAGCTTTCGGGATCACCTGCAACCGCGCCATGCGCTTTCAGATAATCCGCCGCCATGCCTTTGACGCGGGCTTTTTCTTTTGGATCTTTCAGAAAGGCGCGGACCTCGGGCTCATTATAGCCTTTGCTGATCGCATAGGATTTCAGCGCGTTCAGCTTGCTCCAGGCCACAAACATCCGTGCCGATATGCTGGGGCAGGTTTTGCGGATATTATCCGCCACCACGCCGGCCATCAGCGAATAATTGATATGGTTTTCCTTTGGCAATGGCGTTTTGGCCAAAGCCATGCCCGTTGTCAGGGTGAAAACAGTCAAAGCGGTTACAAGTGTTGATTTTACATAAGTCATAGGTCGTCTCCTTTTGATAAAAAGGAGATGGGAGTTCCATCTGTTGTTATGCAATAACACTGCTTCATCACTCAGCCGCCACAGCGGAAACCCGCCCTGTTTTCTTATACTTGATACGATCTTCGATTTCACCACGGAAATGGCGCACCAGCCCTTGAATGGGCCAGGCTGCGGCATCGCCAAGGGCGCAAATCGTGTGCCCCTCGACCTGTTTGGTCACACTTAGCAGCATATCGATTTCCTCAATTTCCGCGTCCCCTGTCACCAGACGGTCCATCACGCGCATCATCCAGCCGGTGCCTTCGCGGCACGGGGTGCATTGCCCGCAACTTTCGTGTTTGTAGAATTTACTCAGCCGCCAGATCGCTTTGATGATGTCGGTGCTTTCGTCCATTACGATCACCGCCGCCGTGCCCAGCCCCGAGCGTTGTTCGCGCAGCCAGTCGAAATCCATGATACATTCGTCGGCCACATCACGCGGCAGCAACGGCACGCTTGATCCCCCCGGAATAACCGCTTTCAGATTGTCCCAGCCACCGCGAACACCGCCGCAATGACGCTCCAGCAATTCGCGCAGCGGGATCGACATTTCCTCTTCGACCACACAGGGGTTCACCACATGGCCGGAAATCCCGAACAGTTTGGTGCCCGCGTTGTTCGGGCGCCCCATGGATGAAAACCAGCTGGCCCCGCGCCGCATGATCGTCGGGATCACGGCGATGGATTCAACATTGTTCACTGTGGTCGGGCAACCATACAGACCCGCGCCCGCCGGAAATGGCGGCTTCATGCGCGGCATGCCTTTTTTGCCCTCAAGGCTTTCCAGCATCGCGGTTTCTTCGCCGCAGATGTAGGCGCCGGCACCATGCGCCAGATAGAGGTCGAAATCCCAACCGGATTTTGCGGCGTTCTTGCCCAGCAGACCGGCGTCATAGGCTTCGTCAATCGCCGCCTGAAGGGCTTCGCGTTCGCGAATAAATTCGCCGCGGATATAGATATAGGCCGCATGTGCCCCCATCGCAAAAGAGGCAATCAGCGCGCCCTCGACCAATGTATGCGGATCATGGCGCATGATTTCGCGGTCCTTGCAGGTGCCCGGCTCGGATTCATCGGCGTTGATCACCAGATAGGCCGGTCGCCCATCGCTTTCCTTTGGCATGAACGACCATTTCAGCCCCGTGGGAAAACCCGCGCCGCCACGCCCGCGCAGGCCCGAGGCCTTAGCCTCTTCCACAATCCAGTCACGGCCCTTTTTGATGATGGCAGCGGTGCCATCCCAATGGCCACGCTTTTTCGCGCCCGCAAGGCTGCGGTCATGCATCCCGTATAGATTGGTAAAGATCCGATCCTGATCCTTGAGCATGGGCCTTATCCTCTGCTGTCCCGGCGCGTGCGCCAGATTTGATATGTTACGATCATTGTCCAAAAGAACGCGGCCAGTGCGGCCAGATCAAACAGGAAGGCAAATTTCGGGTCCAGCCCGACCTGCCCGCCAATCCACTGAGCCCCCATCCACAGCACCACGACAACCGCGATAACCACGGCCACCATACGCGACTTGCGCGCCAGCGCTTGTTCCTGATCGGGGCTCAATGTCATTTCCTAACTCTCTCGTTTACTTCTTGTTCTTGGCGTAGACACCGCCCTTTTCCACTTTCTTGGAAAATTCGGTCTTTCCGCCCTTGGCAAGAACTTTGGCCTGCTTCACCCATTCATCCCGCGAAACACGGCCTTTGAAACCCTCAAGGTTATCGTCAACCCACTGGACTTCTTTTGCGCGCCAGCCGGCAACCTGATCAAAATGGAACACACCCATGGTGTTCAGCATTTTCTCCATTTTCGGGCCAACACCCTTGATCTGCTTCAGATCATCCGCCCCACCGGCGCGGGGTTTTTTCAGCAATTCGGGCTTGCCGTCTTTTGCAACGGGTTTGCGGGCCACTTTGGTTGTGGTTTTTGTTGCCCGCTTTTTGGCTTCCGGTTTTGCAGCTGCTTTCGGTTTCGCTGCGGCTTTGGGCTTGGTTGCGGCTTTGGGCTTGGTTGCCGCCTTGGCTTTGGCTTTCGGCGCTGTCGGCGCTTTGGCGGCTGGTTTGGCCTCGGGTACATCGCCTACCTGGGCCGCATCCGCTTTGGAAACGCTATCCTCGGAGGCCGTTTTTGCCACTGCGACGGGTTTTGCCGCGGCTACAGGCCTAGGTTCTTCCGGTGCCCTTTCTGGAATGCCGTATGGCATGGCCATATCGCCGGGGTTGATGTTTTCGACTTCGGCAACGGCAACCGGATCAGCAGCAATTTCATGGACTTCCGGTTCAGGATGACGGGTTTCGGTTACCCCGCGGCAGAACAAGCGCTGCAGCAGGAAACCAAACAGCCCCAATACAATCAAAGCCGCAATGACGGACGCAACGACGCCATATTCATATCTACCGGACATGATCAGATAGGTTGCGAATCCCAACAACGCCCCCACGATCCAGCTCATCACCGGACAGGTAAACAGACCGCCTTCTTTTTCTTCACTCATATCATTCATCCCTTTTTTATCCCTGTTGCAAAAATACGCACAGAACCGCAGGCGATGCTGCCACGCGGGCGCTCGCTTCTTGTTGCTATGTTCTGTTTGTCACTCATATCGGTAGAACCTGTTTATTCCGGTGTTATCAGTAAACACCGCCCTTTTTGACTTTCTTCGAAAACTCGGTGGTGCCGCCCTTGGCCAGAACCTTGGCCTGCTTGACCCATTCATCCCGCGAAACGCGGCCCTTGAAACCTTCAAGGTTGTCGTCAACCCATTGCACTTCTTTCGCACGCCAGCTTGCGACCTGGTCAAAATGGAACACGCCCATGGTGTTCAGCATTTTTTCCAGCTTCGGACCAACGCCCTTGATCTGTTTCAGATCATCCGCACCACCGGCACGCGCCTTTTTCAGCAACTCGGGCTTGCCATCCGCTGCCACCGGCTTGCGGGCGACTTTGGTCGTGGTTTTGGTGCCGCGTGGCTTGGTCGCCGGTTTTGCGGCGGGTTTGGCCTTTGGCTTTGCTGCCGCTTTAGGTTTAGCTGCGGGTTTCGCAGCCGCCTTGCCGGATTTCCCCAGCCACGGTGTCAGCAACGGCACTTCAGTGCCGTCGATCCGCTTGACCGTATCGCCAATATCCACAGCCCGTTGTACAGAGGCGTTATACTGTGTCTTGCCGCTGTCATATTCTGTCAATGACGTCAGCCCGCCCAGCGGTTCTGCGGCATAGCGCCCATTCTGCGGGCCGGGCACGGGCACTTTGCCCTTGGCCAGCTCGTCCAGAATTTCGGCAAAACGTTCGCCGGTCAGATCCTCATAGTAATCCTTACCGATTTGCGCCATCGGCGCGTTGGTGCAAGCACCCAGACATTCGACCTCTTCCCAGCTGAATTTGCCGTCTGCCGACAGTTCATGCGGGTTGGGGGCGATTTTCTCGCGACAAATACCGATCAGATCCTCGGCACCGCAAATCATACAGGACGTGGTGCCGCAAACCTGAATATGCGCGACCGAGCCAACCGGCTGTAGCTGGAACATAAAATAGAACGATGCCACTTCGTAGGCACGGATATGCGCCATGCCCAGCATATCGGCGACATGCTCCATTGCGGGGCGTGTCAGCCAGCCTTCCTGTTCCTGCGCGCGCCACAGCAGCGCAATGATGGCGCTGGCCTGGCGGCCTTCGGGATATTTGGTGATCTGCGCCTCGGCCCATGCCTGATTGGCAGGGGTAAAAGCAAAATCATCCGGTTGCGTATGGTGCAGGCGTCGCAGCATTACGGGCATCCCTCGTTTATCAGTTTCAGGCTGTCGCTTTCCCGGATCACTTCTCCGGTCTCTTTCAGCTCAAGCACAATCGCGGTCAGTTTTTCAACTATCGCCGCCTCTTTTTCCGAATTTACGTAACATCCGGCAGAAATCATTGCGGCGATAAATTGTTCTTTCTGTTTTTGCGTAACATGACTTTCGTCAGCCGGCGCGCAACCGGCTGTGAAAACCAAGCCACACAGGGCAACGGCCTTTGTCACAAAGGATATGTTGCCGGTCTGGATCATTTGCTGACGTCCGCAAAAGGAACGCATGTCACCACGGGTTGGTTCGCGGCCATCGCGGCATCATCTTTACCCGCCACAGCAGCGAAATATTCATCCGACAGATCAAAGTGGCAAAACTCGATATCGCTTTCGCCTTCGATCATCACGATATTCTGTGTGACGTTCACATAGGCTTCGGAATTGTCGATAAAGTTATACAGTTCCGCCGTGTCGTTGATTTCGGCAGCCGTATCAACCACGTTGAATTCAGTGATCGAGGCGCAAACGACTTCGGGCTGGTTTGCCTCGATCCCGGCGGCGTCCCCTGCCCCGTAAGCGGCAAAGAATTCAGGTGTCAGGCCGAAACGGCAGGCTTTGATATCGTCCTCGCCTTCAATCATCACCACATTGTCGCGCACATTGAAATACCCGTCCGAATTGTCAATCAGACGGTACAGCCCTTTGCTGGGGCTTTGCACATTCTGCGCCATCACGGGCATTGCAACCAAAGCGGCCGCAACAACGGTTGTCAGTTTTATAAATTTATTCATCTGTCAATTTCTCCAAATACAACGTCCATACTACCGATAATCGCCGCAACATCGGCCAACTGATGGCCACTGGCGACAAAATCCATTGCTTGTAGGTGCAAATACCCCGGCGCACGGATTTTCGCGCGATAAGGTTTGTTGCTGCCATCTGACACAAGAAATACACCAAATTCCCCTTTGGGGGCCTCGATCGCGGCGTAAACCTCGCCTGCGGGAACGTGGAAACCCTCGGTATACAGTTTAAAGTGATGGATCAGCGCTTCCATGCTGGTTTTCATCTCGCCGCGTTTTGGCGGGGTCAGCTTGCCACGCGCCAGCACATCACCCGGCTCGTTGCGCAGTTTTTCACAGGCTTGGCGGATAATCTTGATGCTTTCGCGCATTTCCTGCATCCGGCACAGATAGCGGTCATAGCAATCACCGTTCGTGCCCACCGGAATATCGAATTCGAATTCATCATAGCATTCATAAGGCTGCGCACGGCGCAAATCCCATGCAAGGCCGGAACCACGCACCATCACACCGGAAAAACTCCAGTCCAGAATGTCCTGCTCGTTCACAACGCCGATATCCACGTTGCGCTGCTTGAACACACGGTTTTCGGTCAGCAACCCGTCCAGATCTTCCATGAACTGCGGGAATTCATTCACCGCCCAATCGTCGATATCCTCGATCAGTTGCGGCGGCAGGTCCTGATGCACACCACCGGGACGGAAATAGTTGGCGTGCAGGCGCGCACCACAGGCGCGTTCATAGAACACCATCAGGATTTCGCGCTGTTCAAACCCCCAGACCGGTGGCGTCAGCGCACCAACGTCCATCGCTTGTGTGGTCACGTTCAGCAGGTGGTTCAGAATACGGCCGATTTCCGAATACAACACGCGGATCAACTGCGCACGACGCGGAACCTCGACACCCGTCAGCTTTTCAATCGCCAGACACCAGGCATGTTCCTGATTCATCGGCGCAACGTAATCCAGTCGGTCGAAATAGGGCAGCGACAGCAGATAGGTGCGGCTCTCCATCAGCTTCTCGGTGCCGCGGTGCAGCAGGCCGATATGCGGGTCAGCGCGTTCTACAATCTCGCCGTCCAGTTCCAGAACCATCCGCAACACACCGTGGGCCGCAGGGTGCTGCGGGCCAAAGTTGATGTTGAAATTGCGGATCTTCTGTTCACCCTGACGGGCATCAACCGATCCGTCGTCAAATTTGGAGCCGTCCATAATCCTAGACCCTCGCCATATTGTCCTGCCAGCGGGCAGGAAGTGTCTGAAAGCGCTTTTCAACCGCATGGTATTGCGGCGCAAGCAGTTTTTGCAGGCCGGAGCGTCGCGCAGCATCCAGCTTGATCGGCACACCTTGGTGTATTCTTTTGTCCAATGCGGCCTTGTGATTGCTTAGCCCCAAAAAGGCGCACAGCTCGCGGATGCTGTCATCCGTAAACAGGTTTTCGTAGAACATCACCTTGCGGCGCCCCTCGGGCACGGCTGTTTCCAGCGCCGACAACCCGTGGGCGTAATCCGAACGCTCGAACGCGGGGCTGGATTTGCCATCCAGAATCCGGTCCACCTCGGCCAGCGCAAGGGCGCGCATCGCCTTGGGGTCTTTGGATTTGCGCCAGGCGTTCATACGGATATTCGACCACAGCCGATCCAGCGGATCACGCAGCAGATAGACAAACCGCGTATTGGCCACCACACCGGCCATCTGTTTCAAACGCGCAACCGGCATCATCGAATATTCCGGTGTAATGTCCGCTGTCAGCTTGGCACCATTGGCTTCATTCATCATATAGGCCGCATAGGCTGCTGGATCATCGCGGTGCTCGCGCAGAACCTTCAACCAGTGGCGCGTCTTGTTCAGACGCTTCTGGATCATCGGTTTGCGATCTTCGGGGGCTGTTTCCAGACTGTCCTTTAGATCCGCAATCAACTCGCGCACCTTTTTGATCTGGCCCTCGAAATGGTCATTTTCCAGCATATAGAAATAGCGCAGCTCCTTATACGGCGGCATGGCGCACTCGGGGTGCCCCTCTAGGTAGTTGAACAGCCAGCTGGTGCCGGCCTTCACTGCCCCTATACCGTACATAAGAACCGCCTCGCCCATCATCAGGGAACCTCTGTAAATTCCCGTTTTCGCCTTCTTCGCGGCGGGGTGGACGGTTTTTCGCCTGTCCCGCCTGATTGCTTCGGATCATAAACCCATTTTCACCGGTTTCAAGCCGGTTTTGGGTATTTCAGGCACACCTCACCCCATGAACCCTTATCCCGGCGCCGCCAGGCCGCATTCGAACTGGACGAAGCGCTTCATGTTGTAGACCAGGTTCATCATCCCGATGCGAAATCGCGCCCGCTTCAGGCCGATGGAGCGGATCAGCTTGCCGCCCATGGAGCGCTCCTGAAAAGCGAATACATGCTCGACCCGGACCCGCACTTTCGAGCGCCTCCGGTTGGCCTTTTGCTGGCGCTCGCCAAGCGGCTTGCCGCGCCTGCCCTTGTGATGGATATGGCTGTGAAGCCCCCGCTCTTCCAGCTCGCTTTCGATCTTTTGCGAGCGATAGGCGCTGTCGGCCCACAGGTCCGATGAGGTGTTGCTCGCATCAATCAGACCGGCAAGCGCCTGGCTGTCATGCACGGCGGCATCGGTGACATCATAAGCGCGGATGAATTTGTGCCGCCGGTCGACATTGATGTGGTTCTTGTAGCCGTAATAGCTCTTGCCGTGCTTCTTCGTCCAGCGCGCATCCACGTCCTTCTGGCGCTTCTTGTGGGGTTTTTCCTCCCACTCTTCAGGCGTTTCGCCCGCCTTGATTTTCTCGTTCTCGTCCCTTTTGTTGTGCTGGCGCGGCGCCGGAACGATGCTCGCATCAACAATCTGCCCGCCCATCGCCAGATAGCCCTTTTCGCGCAGAAAGGCATCGAACTTGTCAAACAGCTCCTTCATCTTCCCGGCCCCGGCCAGCCTTTCACGGTAGGCCCAGATGGTCTTGGCGTCAGGTACGCTGTCTTCAATGCCAAGGCCGAGAAACCGCATGAACGACAGGCGGTCGCGGATCTGATACTCGATCTGATCGTCAGAGAGGTTGTAGAGCTGCTGCAAAACCATCGTCTTGAATATCAGCACCTCATCCCAAGGCGGGCGGCCAGCGTTGGATTTGCGCTGTTCGGGCGGCGTGCGCCATATGGCCTTCAGCTCGTCCCGGTAATCCTCGAACGGCACCATGTCGTTGAGCAACACCAGCGGATCACCAGATTTGTCCAGTCCCGCGTATCGGCTGGAAAGATCAAAAAATCCCATCTGACCCATGACAAAACCCCGTCGGTCGAATCATTTTCATCCTGATGACGATTCTACCCCGTCAGGCCGGATTTTGGGGGATTTTTAGAGGTTCCCTAATACATAACTCAAATTTCGACACCAAGTTGGCGCTTTTCGACAACCAATTTGTCGCTTTTCCGAGTGTACTTTATTCAGATTGCTAAAGGTGCAGCAGTGCCATGCCCCATAACGGATCAAACTAACGAAATGAAAAATTTGGGTTGTGTCTCGAAAGTGGTGGAAATTGATTTCAGGCACCTCCGAGCGGGTTGAGTTATGCGCCGGTCAGGCGGCTTGGTCAAGGGTTGCGTCGGCGACGGGCTGAGCGAGCGTTTCCCAGCCATCGACCTTTCGCATGACGATCTGCCCCGAGGCCATCAGAGCCCAAAGCAGCATCGGCACGGTCTCGGCGCATGGCAGCACGGTCTGGGTCTTGATGCGGCGGCGGAATTCCTCGTTCAGGCGTTCGATCGCATTTGTCGTTCTGGCCGATTTCCACTGGCCTTGTGGCAGACGCGTGAAGGTGAAAAGCTTATCTCCTGCTTCTTCCAAGCTGTCAGCGACGGCCTTGCATTTCAGCCGCCATTTTCGCAGAAATGCCTTGCGGCGGGTGGCGATTTCCTCGGGTGTTTTGGCGTAGATCATGTCGCGGTAATCTTCTGTCAACTCATCATGCATACGCTTGGGTGCCTTGGCCAGAAGGTTGCGGTGCTTGTGCACCGTGCACCTCTGGATCGGCAGATCTTCACCCCAGAGGGCAATGAGAGCGACCTCAAGTCCCGGTGCCCCGTCCACGATGACAAATTCGGGCCGTTTCAACCCGCGCGCATCCAGATCGTTGATGAACTGACGCCAGGCGGAGGTGCTTTCGCCGCCCATGTTCATCAGTGATAACAAGACCTTCTGCCCATCCCGGCGCACGCCAATCGCGGCCAGAACCGAGATATTGGTGGCCTTCCTGTCAATCCGCGTTTTGATCACGGTGCCGTCCAGGATCAGCCGCACGATGTCTTCATCCGCAAGGCTGCGGGCGCACCACGCCTGCCAGTCCACCTTCACCTTGCGCCAGGCGCGGCTCACCACATCCTTGCTGACCGCCCCCTGAAACAGGCCGAACAGGGCGCGTTTTACCCGCCGTGTGTTGGTGCCCGAAAGGTAGACAGCAGCGATCAGCGCCTCGGCCTTCTTCGTCAGCCGCTGGTAGCGGGGCAATGCCTTCGAGCGCCATTCTCTGGCCTTGCCGGCCTCGCCTGTGATCCGCGCACGCGGCACGCGCACCGTTTCGGTTCCAAATGTTCCGACCAGTTGCCGCTCGCGATGCCCGTGGCGGTATCCGGCCTTTGCCCCGCCGCTGCGGCCATACCGGCAACGGCCCAGAAACTGCTCCAGCTCCTCTTCGAAAACCGCCTCGATCGTCGCGCGGATGTTCTGGCGCAGCCGGTCTTCAATCGGGTCATAGCCTGCTTCATTGGCCAGTAGCGCGGATGTCGATGTTGCTGTATTCTTTGTCATGGCGTGATCTCCTTGGCGGTTCCAGCCGCCGGTTGGGTGGCTTCGATGCACCCGGAGATTACGCCGTCCTCGAATTTCCACCAAACTCGCGACACTACCCCAGTGCCCGCTGCACCGGCAGTACCGAACCGCTGTTTGAAAACCTTTTATACACCTAATGGCGCCATCCGTGCTTACGGTGCCCATTGTGTCGCCAAATATGCACCCCGCCTAAGTCTGCCGCAGCAGTGCAAGCGCCGGATCAATACCGACTATGGCCGTCGGAATGTTTACGGTCCCTATTGCCTGCGTGACAACGGCTACCGCGTGGCTGTGCAGTAATCCCGAAACTATCGGGTAAAAGGTGCGGTTTTGTTGCGTCCTCGCACCTTTGGGGCGGGAGAGCCGGAAAAAAGGCTCCCCGCCCTTTTCTCTTGCATGAATGGTGGTTCTGGGTTTTCTGGGCATATGACAAAACCAGCCCCGGATTTCACCATTGAACAAACCGCCATTGATGCCGGCCACACCCTGATTGCCGGCGTTGACGAAGTCGGCCGCGGGCCCCTTTGCGGTCCTGTCACCGCCGCCGCTGTTATTCTGGATCCGCAGAACATCCCCGCCGGTCTGAACGATTCCAAAAAGCTGACCGCCAAACGCCGCGAGGCGCTGTATGATCTGCTGCTGGAATGCGCCACCGTATCGGTTGCCCACGCCACAGTTGCCGAGATTGACGAGCTGAACATCCTGCGCGCCTCGCATCTGGCAATGGAACGCGCGGTGGCCGGATTGCCCAAAACCCCCGACCACGTTTTGATTGATGGCAACCTGATCCCCAAGGGTTTGACCCTTTCCGCGCAGGCGGTCATCAAAGGCGATGGCAAATCTGTGTCGATTGCCGCCGCTTCGATCATGGCCAAAACAGTGCGCGATCGCATCATGGTGGATTTGGCGCAACAGTATCCCGGCTATGGCTGGGAAAAGAACGCCGGATATCCCACAGCTGTGCATTTGGAGTCACTACAAAAACTTGGGGTGACCCCACACCATAGACGTTCGTTCAAACCCGTATACAAGATGTTGTAGCAAGAGAATTTTCTAACCTCTTGATTCAAAAAAGAAATTGACGGCGAATCGCCAATGACTCATCCTAGGCCTCAACAACAAGCGCAAAAATGCGCAACCGTAGAGGCAGAAAATGACAACGAAAACCAAGACAAAAGCGGCTTCCAAGCTGCCGCTGAACCAAATCCTTGATGGCGATTGCATCGACGTAATGAACAGCCTGCCTGCGGGTTCGGTTGATCTGATTTTCGCGGATCCCCCTTATAACCTGCAACTGCGCGGTGACCTGCACCGCCCCGATAATTCCAAGGTGGATGCGGTTGACGATGCGTGGGACCAGTTTTCGTCCTTTGCTGCCTATGACAAGTTCACGCAGGACTGGCTAAAGGCCGCACGCCGGTTGCTGAAACCGAACGGGGCGATTTGGGTGATCGGCTCTTACCACAACATTTTCCGCGTTGGGGCTGCGTTGCAAAATCAGGGGTTCTGGGTGCTGAACGATGTTGTTTGGCGCAAAACCAACCCGATGCCGAATTTCCGTGGCAAACGCCTGACCAACGCCCACGAAACACTGATTTGGGCCTCGAAAGAAGAGGCCAGCAAATACACCTTCAACTATGATGCCCTGAAGGCGTTGAACGAAGGCATCCAGATGCGTTCCGACTGGGTTCTGCCGATTTGCACGGGCCACGAACGCCTGAAGAACGAGGATGGCGACAAGGCCCATCCAACCCAAAAACCCGAGAGCCTGCTGCACCGGATTCTGGTGGCCACCACCAACCCCGGCGATGTGGTTCTGGACCCGTTCTTTGGCACTGGCACCACGGGTGCTGTGGCCAAGAAACTGGGCCGCGAATATATCGGTATTGAACGCGAAGAGGCCTATCGCAAGGTTGCCGCCAAACGCCTGTCGAAAATCCGCAAGTTCGACAAAGAAAGCCTGCAAGTCACCCCCGCCAAACGTTCCGAACCCCGTGTGCCATTCGGTCAGCTGGTAGAACGCGGCATGTTGAACCCGGGGGACGAGCTTTACTCGATGAACAACCGCCACAAGGTCCGCGTGCGGGCCGACGGTTCGCTGATTGGCGACGATGTGAAGGGGTCCATCCATCAGGTCGGCGCCCATCTGGAAGGCGCGCCCAGCTGCAACGGCTGGACCTACTGGTGCTTCAAGCGCGATGGCAAAAAGGTCCCGATCGACCTGCTGCGTCAGCAAATCCGCGCTGAAATGGCCGAACGACCGAACTGATCTGTTTCAAACGAATACCGCCGGTGCCTGTGGCCTGACTACAGAGCACTAACTTGCCCCGCCGTGCCCTCGGCGGGGTTTTTTGTTGTGCGAGGCCGTAATTTGCGGAACACTCTACCGGACAACAAGGGGGAAATCTTATGACCTATGTGATGGCAATCGACCAAGGCACCACATCATCGCGCACGATATTGTTTGATGGCGATCTAAAGGTTGCGGTCACAGCGCAGCAGGAATTCACCCAGCATTTCCCGCAATCGGGCTGGGTGGAACATGACCCCGAAGACCTGTGGCAAACCGTGGTTCAGACCGCCCGCGACGCGATGGATCAGGCCGGCGCAACAGCCGGTGACATTGCCGCCGTCGGTATCACCAACCAGCGTGAAACCACCATCGTCTGGGACCGGAAAACCGGCACCCCCATTCACAATGCCATTGTCTGGCAGGACCGACGCACGGCGCCAATTTGCGAGGCGCTAAAGGCAGCGGGGCACGAGGCAGAAATCACCCGTAAAACCGGCCTGCTGCTGGACCCGTATTTTTCCGGCACCAAGGTAAAGTGGCTGCTGGATAACGTCGAAGGGGCCCGCGCCAGGGCAGAGGCGGGCGATTTGCTGTTCGGCACGGTCGATTGCTATCTGATCTGGCGCCTGACCGGCGGTGCGGTTCATGCGACCGATGCCACCAATGCGGCGCGAACCCTTTTGTATAATATCCGTGAGGGTCACTGGGACAAGGAAATCTGCACCCTTCTGGACATTCCTATGTCTTTGCTGCCCGAGGTGCGCGATTGCGACGGGGATTTTGGCGAAACCACTGCTGATCTGTTCGGCACTCCGATCCCCATTCGAGGGGTTGCGGGGGATCAGCAGGCCGCAACTGTGGGGCAGGCGTGTTTTGCGCCCGGGATGATGAAATCCACCTATGGCACCGGATGTTTTGCCCTGTTGAACACGGGCCAGACACTGGTCAGCAGCCAAAACCGGTTGCTGGGCACCATTGCCTATCAGTTTGACGGGGTTACCACCTATGCGCTGGAAGGCTCGATCTTTATTGCCGGTGCGGCGGTGCAATGGCTGCGTGACGGGCTGGGGATCATCCAGCAGGCCAGCGAAACACAGGCACTGGCGCAGGCAGCGGACGATGGGCAGAATGTGGTTCTGGTGCCCGCCTTTACCGGTCTTGGCGCACCTTACTGGGATGCCGAATGTCGCGGGGCGGTGTTCGGCTTGACCCGTGGTTCCGGTCCGGCAGAACTGGCCCGCGCGGCACTGGAAAGTGTTGGCTATCAGACCCGCGATTTGCTGGAAGCGATGCAGGCCGACTGGCAGGGCGCAGGTGGCGAAGCCATATTGCGGGTGGATGGCGGCATGAGCGCCAGTGACTGGACCATGCAGTTTTTGTCCGACATTCTGGACGCACGGGTGGACCGCCCGACGGTGTTGGAAACCACGGCGCTGGGGGTGGCGTGGATTGCCGGAATGAAGGCGGGCGTTTACCCCAAGCAGGACGAATTTGCCCGCAGTTGGGTGTTGGAAAAACGCTTTCAACCGGCAATGGGTGATGATGTGCGCGATGCAAAATACGGTGCGTGGAAGAGGGCGGTTAAAGGGGCGATGGGTTATTAATTGGCAACACTAACGGCTGATTTTGGTCGCGACCTTGTTTGCACCCATGCGGCACTCTACATCCTACCTTATGAAACGCTGGATCCCCTTTATAAAATCTGACCCCGTTGTCGCCGTAATTCGCCTGTCCGGTATGATAGCCGCAGGCGGGCGCGGGTCGCTAAATGATGAAACATTAGCCCCCGTGATTGAAAAGGCTTTCAAGCGCGGCAAACCCAAGGCCGTGGCCCTGCTGATTAATTCGCCCGGTGGCTCACCCGTGCAATCGTCATTGATCGCGGCGCGCATCCGACGACTGGCCGAGGAAAAGAAAATTCCCGTGGTGGCCTTTGTCGAGGATATTGCCGCATCCGGTGGCTATTGGCTGGCCAGTGCGGCGGACGAGATTCTTGCGGATGAAAGCTCGATCATCGGATCAATCGGCGTTATTTCCATGGGGTTCGGCCTGAACGAATTTATCAACCGCCACGGGGTTGAACGCCGCGTTTATACCGCCGGTAAATCCAAATCCATGCTGGACCCGTTCCAGCCGGAAAAACCGGCGGATGTGAAACGTCTGAAGGTGATGCTGGAACAAATCCATGTGAATTTCAAAACCCAGATCACCACACGGCGGGCCGGAAAACTGCCCGAGGACAAGGATCTGTTCACCGGCGAAATCTGGGTCGGGCGCGCGGCGCAGGATGTCGGGTTGATTGATGGCATCGGGCATCTGGTGCCGGTGATGAAAGAACGCTATGGCAAGAAGGTGCGTTTTGCCCGTTACGGGGTAAAGCGGTCGATCTTGCAACGGTTTGGCGCGCGCATTGTGGGTGATGCGCTGGACGGAATAGAGGAACGTGCGCATTTCGCGCGGTTTGGGCTTTAGAATATGGTTAAAGTTGTCAGCCTGTTTTTGATCGGGATGCTGGTTCTGGCGATGTTCGGTCGCCTGCGTTTCCCCGGGCAGGCCAAGCTGGAAAGCCGCAAATGCCCCAAATGCGGGCGTTACCGGATTGGCAGCGGGCCTTGTGTCTGTAAGCGAAAGAACAAGGGTTAAAAATGGATTGGGTATATGCCGGTCTTGGGCTGGTTATTTTGTTGCTTGCGGGGGATGCGCTGGTCAAAGGGGCGGTGAACCTGAGTTTGCGGCTGGGTGTGCCCGCGCTGATTGTCAGCCTGACGATCGTGGCCTTTGGCACCTCGGCCCCGGAATTGCTGATTGCGATACAGGCGATCCATGATGGCGCGCCGGGTCTGGCGCTGGGCAATGTGGTGGGGTCAAATACCGCCAATGTATTGCTGGTGCTGGGTCTGCCGGCACTGATTGCCACCTTCCATACCTCGGAATGCGACACGCGCAAGAATTACCTGTTCATGATATTCGCAACCCTGCTGTTTGTTGCCATGTGCTTCCTTGGGCCGATTACATGGATCCACGGGGTGGTCCTGTTGGCCGCCTTAGGGTTTGTGCTGTCGGATTCATTTCTCGAGGCGCGTTCACATCGCCGCGAAAGCAAAATTGCATGTGCGTCCGAGGATGATCTGGAAGACATCGAAGGCGTTGATCCGGATATGCCGTGGTGGCAAATCGGGGTGTTCATGGTGCTGGGCCTGATTGGCCTGCCGCTGGGGGCCAATCTGTTGGTCGAAGGGGCGGTGAACATCGCCACCTATTACGGGGTTAGTGAAACGGTGATCGGGCTGACGCTGGTGGCGGTGGGCACATCGCTGCCCGAACTGGCAACAACCGTTATGGCGGCCATTCGCAATCAGGCCGATGTGGCGCTGGGCAATGTCATCGGATCGAACATGTTCAACCTGTTGGCGATCATCGGTATCGCCAGTTTTGTTGGCGATATTCCGGTTGCAGATGGCATTCTGCGGTTTGATCTGTGGGTGATGCTGGCCTCATCGGCGCTGTTGATCCCGTTTGTATTTCTCAAACAGAATATCACCAAAGGCTGGGGCGTGGTTTTATCTGCGGCTTATGCAGCCTATATTGTTGTCATCTTGGTTTAACCTGGAGGCGATATGACAAAACGCGCATTGGTAACGGGGGCAGGCATCCGGCTGGGGCGTGCAATGGCGCTCTATCTGGCGGGGCGCGGCTATGACGTTGCGGTGCATTATGCCAGTTCCAAAAAAGACGCAAACGAAGTTGTGGCACAGATACAGGCCATGGGCCAACAGGCCGTTGCCCTGCAAGCCGATCTGCTGAATGAAGCCGAGGTTCAGGCGTTGACCGGCCGTGCCGTCGATGGTTTGGGCGGAGCAATTAATTGTCTGGTTAATAACGCCTCGATTTTTGAATATGACACGCTGCAAACGGCCAGCCGCGAAAGCTGGGACCGGCATATCGGATCAAACCTGAGGGCGCCATTTGTGCTGACCCAGTGTTTCGCCGCACAGGCCCCCAAGGCAACGCGGGATGAAAATGGTGAACCGTTATCACCCGCGCTGGTGGTGAATATGCTGGATCAGCGGGTGCGTAAACTGACTCCCGAATTCATGACCTACACGATTGCCAAGATGGGCCTGTGGGCCTTTACCCAAACCGCCGCACAGGCGCTGGCCCCCGATATTCGCGTCAATGCGATTGGTCCGGGGCCAACATTGCGCGGCGCGCGGCAGTCCGAGGACCACTTTAGCAACCAGCGCGCCAATGTGCCGCTGGGGCGTGGTGCGCATCCGGAAGATGTGACAGCGGCGCTTGGCTATTTTCTGGATGCTCCGGCCGTAACGGGCCAGCTTTTGTGTGTGGATGGTGGGCAGAATCTGGCATGGAAAACCTCTGATGTGCTTGGGGTTGAGTGATCCTTTGGCCAAAGTTGTGCACTTTTGATCAATCGGTCACAATGCTGTTAGAATTTTCTTAATGAATTCAATAATTTGCCCTGTGGAAAGAAAAATATCATGCAAAAACAGTTACTTAAGAAATCGCCTAAAAATTAGGCAATTCGGCGAAATTGCCCGAATTAAACGAAAAATTCGGGATGGGGGAAAGTTACCTACAAACTTATCCACAGTTCCGGTGGAGATGTTTTCTCTTGCCAGATAACGGATAAGGTTGCAGCCACAGGCGGGAATCACTTTGGGGCGCAGATGAGCGACGCGATAGACGACAAACCGGCAGACGCACCCTTGACGGGGCATGCGTTGATCCGCAGCTATCTGAACACGTTGGACGGCAGTCCCGGCGTGTACCGGATGCTGGATGCTGAGGGGCGGGTTCTGTATGTCGGCAAGGCGCGGCATCTGAAGAAACGTGTGTCAAACTACGCCAACTCGCGCGGGCATACGGTGCGGATTGCGCGAATGATCCACCAAACCGCCAGCATGATGTTTCTGACCACCAAAACGGAAACCGAAGCGCTGTTGCTGGAACAGAACCTGATCAAGCAGTTGAAACCCTATTACAACGTGCTGCTGCGCGATGACAAAAGCTTCCCTTCGATCCTGCTGGCCAAAACCCACCCTTTTGCGCAGATCAAAAAACACCGTGGCCGCAAGGGCGAGGCCGGCAGCTATTTCGGCCCCTTCGCAAGTGCCGGTGCGGTCAATCGTGTGCTGAACCAGTTGCAAAAGGTGTTCCTGCTGCGCAACTGTTCGGATTCGGTGTTTTCCGGTCGGACGCGGCCCTGTCTGCTGTATCAGATCAAGCGGTGCTCGGGGCCGTGTGTCGGGTTGATCACAGAATCCGGTTACGCCGATCTGGTGCGGGATGCCGAACAGTTTTTGTCCGGCAAATCGACCAAGGTTCAGGGTGAACTGGCAGCCCAAATGCAACAGGCCAGCGATGCGTTGGAGTTTGAACGCGCCGCCGCCCTGCGCGACCGGATCAAGGCGTTGACGCAGGTGCAGCAGGTGCAGGGCATCAACCCGCAAACCGTGGCCGAGGCGGACGTGATTGCCCTGCATATGGAGGGCGGGCAGGCTTGCGTTCAGGTGTTCTTTATCCGCGCCAACCAGAATTGGGGCAACAAGGATTTCTATCCGCGCACCGGCGCAGGGGCCGAGGAACGCGAGGTGCTCGAGGCCTTCCTTGGGCAGTTTTATGACAACAAACAACCGCCACGCCAGATTTTGCTGTCCCACCCGATTGAAAACGACGACCTGATGCAAGAGGTACTAAGCCAGAAGGCCGGTCGCAAGGTAGAACTGATCGTGCCCAAACGCGGCGAAAAGGCCGAACTGGTCGAAGGTGCCGCCCGCAACGCCCGCGAAAGTCTGGCCCGCCGGATGGCGGAAACCGCAACACAGGCGAAACTGTTGAAAGGGCTGGCCGAAGCCTTTGATCTGGACGCAGCCCCCAAAAGGATCGAGGTTTACGACAACTCGCATATTCAGGGCGCCCATGCGGTCGGGGCGATGATTGTGGCGGGGCCTGAGGGCTATATCAAAAGCCAGTACCGCAAGTTCAACATCAAGGATACCGAGCTGACCCCCGGTGATGATTTCGGCATGATGAAAGAGGTGCTGGGCCGCCGGTTCAAACGCCTGTTGAAAGAAGACCCCGATCGCAAAGGCGACAACTGGCCCGACCTGCTGTTGATTGACGGCGGCGCGGGGCAGGTTTCGGCGGTGGCCGAGATCATGCGCGAATACGGGGTGGACGATATTGCGATGGTCGGCGTGGCCAAAGGCGAGGACCGCGATGCGGGCAAAGAGGAATTTTATCGCACCGGCAAACGCCCCTTTGCCCTGCGGCATAATGATCCGGTGCTTTATTTTGTGCAGCGCCTGCGTGACGAAGTGCACCGTTTTGCCATCGGCACCCACCGCGCCAAACGAGCCAAAGCAATGGGTGCAACGCCTCTGGATGGGGTTCCGGGCGTCGGTGCGGCCCGAAAACGCGCCCTTCTGGCACATTTCGGCAGTGCCAAGGCGGTCAGCCGTGCGGGGTTAGAAGATCTTAAGAAAGTTGAGGGAATTTCGCACCGGTTGGCAGAAACACTCTATGACTTCTTCCATGACAAAGGTTGAGCGGTTAAGGATAGCGATATGACATGGAATGTGCCCAATATCCTGACTGTGATCCGCCTGCTGGCGGCGCCCGCTTTGGCGGTGATGTTTCTGTATTTCAACACCCCTTGGGCGGACTGGTTTGCACTGATCTTGTTCGTAACGGCTGCGTTGACGGATTTCGTCGATGGCTATCTGGCACGGGCTTGGAAACAAGAGAGCAAGTTCGGCGCCATGCTGGACCCGATCGCGGATAAGGCGATGGTGTTGATTGCCCTATTGGTGATCATCGGGTTTTCCGGCGTGAAACCGTGGATATTGCTGCCCGCAACCATGATCTTTTTCCGCGAGGTGTTCGTTTCGGGCCTGCGCGAATATCTGGGGGACAAGGCCAGCAAGCTGAAAGTCACCAAACTGGCGAAATGGAAAACCACGGCGCAAATGATTGCCATCGCGGTGCTGTTTTCCCAAGGGATTTTTGCAGATCGCTTTGTGGAACTGACGCAGGCGATGGACCCGCAGATGATTGATGCGATTATAACCGGCCAGCAAGAGGATCTGAATGGATTGCTCTGGGTGCAAAAGGGTGCGAATGCCAGCTATTATGGCGGTATTGCCTTGCTGTGGATCGCGGCGGGTTTGACGCTGATTACCGGCTGGGACTACTTTGTTAAGGCACTGCCGTTTCTAAAGGATGATACGAAATGATTGACGTTCTGTATTTCGCATGGGTGCGTGAACGCATCGGATTGCCGAAAGAACAGGTAGAAACCGGCGCCGCAACAGTGGCTGATCTGGTCGAAGAACTGAAGGCGCGCGAAGAACGCTATGCCGCTGCGTTCGAGGACGTATCGGCCCTGCGGGTGGCCGTGGATCAGGAACTGACAGATTTTGATGCGCCATTGGCCGGTGCGCGCGAAGTGGCGTTTTTCCCGCCGATGACGGGTGGCTGAAAATGACCGTTCGGGTTCAGGAACAAGCGTTTGATCTGGGGGCCGAGGTTCAGGCCTTTGCCCTTGGGCGCGATGATGCCGGGGCAGTGGTCAGTTTTACCGGCATCGTGCGCAACACACCGGATGGCAATCTGGAACGCATGGAGATGGAGCATTACCCCGGCATGACCGAAAATGCCCTGAAAGGGATCGAGGCCGAGGCAATGAAGCGCTGGAACCTGAAGGATTGCCTGATCATCCATCGCTACGGCACCTTGCGGCCCGGTGATCTGATTATGATGGTGGCCACATCATCGCCCCATCGAGGCGACGCGTTCGAGGCAGCAATGTTCCTGATGGATTACCTGAAATCCCGCGCGCCATTCTGGAAGAAAGAATATACCACGGATGGTGCCGAATGGGTTGCCGCCAAGGACGAGGACGAAGATGCGCTGACCAAATGGTAGGCGTTTAGTCCCGATTAACCTTTTCCACATAGGCACGCAGTTCTTCTGCCTCTTGCCGTGCGGCCCGCAAACCGTCCATGGCCGCTGACAATTCCGCTTCGGTCTGGGACAACTGGTTGGTCATTTCCGCTTCGCGTTGTTGCAAATAGGTGATCGCCTGATCGCGGGTTTCCTCGGCTTCGTGCAGGGCCTGGGCCATGTTGTCCAGCTCGCCCAGATCGGCCTGCGAGACACGGGTGAAGCGATGCAACAGCCAATGTGCAAACCAGCCCAGCACAAAGGCCACAAACAGAATGATCGCAATGGCGGTGATAATCTCGGTTCTATTCATTCGGTGTGGTCTCCGCCGCTTCGGGATGGCTGTTGTCTGTATGTGGTTGTTCTACTGCCGGTGCTTCCATCTGTTCAAGGCCCGTTGCCTCTTCTTGCACTTTTTCCGGGACAATCAGAGTGAATTCAATCCGCCGGTTGGCCTCGCGGCCCTCTTCGGTTTTGTTGTCGGCGATGGGAACCGTTTCGCCATAGCCTTTGGCGCGCATACCTGTGGTCAGAACCTTGCGTGCGATCAGCCCTTGCAGCACGGCATCGGCGCGGGCCTGTGACAGGTTCAGGTTCATCACTTCGCGGCCCTGACTGTCCGTGTGGCCTGCAATTTCGATCCGGGGTTTGTTGCAGGTTTTCAGGATGTCCGCGATCCGGTCCACCACGGCTTGACCGGCACTGTCCAGTTCCGCCGACCCCGGCGCAAAGCTGATTTTACGTTCTGACAGTACGTCGTTGATATTATCAACACATTCAGCAGGTTTAAGCAGCCCGGCAACCGGATCCAGTGTTTTTTCGTATTTGACATCGATACCGTAATTCTCGGACGCGCCCAGTTTCTCGGACAACAGCCGAGCAACGTTTGCCCGGGCTTCAGGATTGCCAGTCACCCCGCGCACATCGACAAAGTCTTCCTGCACCACAACGCTACCGTGGTTCAGTTCGGCCAGCGCCTCGAGTGCAGCCAGAACCCGGATCGGCCAGCCGTCGGGCAATTCTTCGTCCAGACGGGTGGCGTCATAAACGACCTTGCTGCCGAAACGGGCGCGGGAATAGCTGTCAACAGCGGCGCGTGTGCGCTCGTTCGTAACGCGCCCGCGCAGTTGCACCTGACCTTCGGGGCTAAGGGTGGCGACGAACTCGGGGGATCCTGCGCCTTCGCCTGTGCCGTCTATCTTTACGGGTTCGGGCAGAACGGCATGAAGCGAAAACACATCGGGCAGGGCTGCTTTCAGCTCGCCCACCACGCGGTCAAATGTGGCCTGCGGGGTGGTGTCCAGCGCAACCAGAGTAACATCGGCATCCGAAAAGGTGATGCTGCCACCGCCAATATCCTTAAGCGCCTTGATACCGCTGACAACGGCGTCGCCCCATGATGTGCTCGGCACGCCCAGCCCGATGGTGCAATCGGTTTTCCCGTTCAGCCCCACATCCAGCGCGGCACTGATAATTTTCGCGTGGGTGTCTGCGCTATCGGCGGAACAGGCATCGAAATGGACGCTATCCCCGTTAATAACAAAGCGGGTAGTAAAGGGCGTAATCACTGGGCGCGGGGCCGTAATTTTCGTGATCAAAGACATGTTATCTGGCGCCTTGCGGGCCAAAGCAGCCTCGATCTTGCGCTTTTCCTCGATACTGCCTGCAATGGCTGTAACAGCAACACCGTATTCGGATATCGAAACCTTGGATTTTGGCAGATCGTGCACGGCATTCAGGCCAAACTTCAAGGCCGCTTCCCACCCTTCGGGGGCCGGATAGTCGCTTGTGTCCAGCATGTCGGTGATTTCGCTGCCTTTGGTCAGCCCCTCGATTGACGACACGATCTCTTCACGGTCCGAGGACGCCGGAATAAGCCCGATCAGTGAAATCCCCTCGTTATTTCGCAGGATCTCGACGCTGAACTTTGGTGGCGCAATTGCGGCGGCGTCCAGCACATCCATGCTGTTGATCACCCGTTCTGCATCTACAATGCTGTTGGCGACAGTCAGAGCCTTGAAGCGTGTGGCTTCGTCCGGTGCAGTGCCGGTCAGCTCTACCCGCAGCCCGTCCACATGCACAGAAACCCATGTTTGGTCCTGCGCAACCAGTGCATTTGTAACATCGGCAAGTGAGCGTTCTTCGATAAAGTCTGCTGCGCGCATGGCACCAAAGGTGCTGGCGGCGCCGGCAATCAGAAAAACGGCAAGGATCGAGAATATTTTGGAAAGGCGCATGTTAACTCGGATTGTCCGGTGAGGTTTTTATCTGTCTAGGCTGCATCTTACAGATGTTCAATCACAGCAATAGCGCAACGGCAAGAAACAGCGCAAAGATTAGGCCTGAATCACGGTTGGCGCGAAACAATCGCAGGCAGATTTGTGGATTGTTTGTATCAAGGATGCGCATTTGCCATGCCAGATGCCAGCCAAAGGCCCATGGCACGGCCAATGCAACCACCATAACCATGGGGTTTTGTTTGTCTGAAAGCGACAGAATCACGGCCGCTGCCAACAAGGTTACGGATAGAATCATAAACCCCGACAGCCATTTCGCCGCCTTGTCGCCAAACAGTCGCGCGGTGGATTTCACACCGATCAGGGCGTCGTCTTCGGTATCCTGAAAGGCATATATCGTGTCGTAAAACAGCGTCCAGGCGATGCCCGCCAGATACAGCAGCACGGCGGGCCAGTGCAGTTGGCCCGCATGGGCCGCCCATGCCAGCAATGCCCCCCAGTTGAACGCCAGTCCAAGGAATACCTGCGGCCACCATGTGAACCGTTTGGCAAAGGGGTAAATCGCCACCAGCGCCAGTGAACTGATGCCCAGCAGGATGGTATAGCGGTTGAATGTCAGCAAAATCGCAAAAGCCACCAGCGATTGCAGCGCCATCCAGACAACCGCGCCTTTCACGCTGACCTGCCCTGACGGGATGGGCCTTGACCGTGTGCGTTCGACCTGGGCGTCGATCTTGCGATCGGTGATGTCGTTCCATGTGCACCCCGCTCCGCGCATCAGCCATGCACCGGCAGCACAGGCGACGATGATCCAGATATCAAACCGCCCGAAATCACCGCCATGCAATGCCGCCAGCAGCACGCCCCACCAGCACGGCAGCAGCAACAGCCATATGCCGATGGGCCTGTCAGCACGGCTCAGGCGCAGATAGGGGCGGGTCCATTCGGGGGCAAGGGTATCAACCCAGTTGCCTTTGACGGCATCGGAAACCTGTCCCTGTTGCTCTGGCAATTCGGATGTGTCGGGCATATGGTTCGGTCCATGAAAGAAGCAAAGATCAGGCTCTGTGTAACGCAGGCATTGGGGGTGGGGCAAACCATTCCTTTGACGCGCGATCAGGCGCATTACCTTTTCGGGGTGATACGGCTGAAACAGGGCGCGCATGTGCTGTTGTTCAACAGTGCGGATGGCGAATTTCTGGCCGAGGTGGTCGAGGCCGGCAAGCGCAAGGGTGCGCTGGAATGCCTTGAGCAAACCCGACCCTTGCAAATGCCGCCCGACCTGTGGCTTCTGTTCGCCCCGATCAAAAAAGCCCGCACGGCGTTTATCGTGGAAAAGGCGACCGAACTGGGCGTGGCGCGGATTTGTCCGGTGCAAACCCGGTTCACCAATGCCGACCGTATCCGGCAGGACCGTTTGCAGGCCCATGCGCTGGAAGCTGCCGAACAATGCGGCGCAACCTATGTGCCCGAAGTTGAGGACATCCGGCGGCTGGATGCCGTGCTGGCCAATTGGCCCGAGGATCGCCAATTGGTATTTTGCGACGAATCCCTTGCGGGGGCGAGGGAAATGTTGGCTGCGCAGGAGGGGCAGAAAAAATGGGCCATCCTGATCGGCCCCGAAGTCGGCTTTAGCAATGAGGAACGCGCACAGCTTTCGGCGCTGCCCTTTGTCACCAAAATCAGCCTTGGCCCGCGCATCCTGCGGGCAGACACGGCGGCGGTGGCGGCGATCACGCTGTGGCAGGCAACTCTGGGGGATTGGTAGTTGAACACCCGACCAATTATCCGCCTGCACCTGTTTTTTGCTCGCGATGTGCCTTGTGCCGTGATCCTGCGGCAAGGTCCAAGCAAGGTGTTTCGGATGATATTATGGAATACCGACAATGACACCTTTGAAGATGGGCAATGGTTGCGCCACAAAGTCTATCCCGAACGCTGTTGCCTTTCTCCTGATGGAAAACATTTTTTGTATTTTGCATTGAACGGGAAACGGGATAGCGAAACCAAAGGGAGCTATACCGCAATCAGCCGACCTCCGTATTTCACAGCACTTGCGCTTTATCCGCAAGGCGACACATGGGGGGCGGTGGGGTGTTTGTGGGAAATGATCTGTATATCGTGAATACCTATCCCGATACAAAGGACATCATCGGTCGCGCCAAGGGTCTGACCCGCGCTTTCCAGATAGAGCCAACCCGCCAGGTCGCAACGGGTATCGTTCTGGCAGACGGAAGCCGCGCGCCGCTTTCCCGTGAATTGCGCCTACGGATACTGGAAGGGGACGATTGGCACTCGCCGCTGGATCGTTATGACACACAGGGCGGCGCGCTTTATCGTCGAAAAGGGATGGAACTATCCCTCATTAGGGATTTTACCGATATGTCTTTTGAACCCATACGCGCCCCGTATGACACCCAAAGTGACAAGGCAGAATTGAACCAGTGGCATCCGCTTGATCGGGAGGAAGGAAAAGGATGAGTGGTTTCATCCGCCCCGAATCCCGCGCGTTTTTCTGGCGTTGGCGCGAAGTGCTTGTGGCGCTGGCGGTGTTTCTGTGGGGGCTGTGGCTGGGCCTGACGTCTTATGGGTTGATCGCCGGTTTCGGCTGGTTTGTTGTGGCATTCGGTGCGGTGGGCCTGTTTGCCGGCTGGCAAAGGGCGCGGTTTCGTATTGGCGATGGTGGTGCCGGTGTGGTGCAGGTGGATGAACGGCAGATAATCTATTTTGGCCCACACGATGGCGGGGCCGTGTCAATCGAGGGGCTGATCCGCGTTGAACTGATCCCCGCTGAATCCGGCACGCATCACTGGCTGTTGGTCGAGCTGGGCCAGACCCCGCTGTCGATTCCCACCGATGCCGAACATTCCGAAGACCTGTTTGATGCCTTCAGCGTGCTGAACGGCTTTGCCACGCAAAAGATGCTGAACGCGCTGAATGCGCGCCCAGCTCAACCTGTCGTGATATGGCAAAAACGCACAGCCCATCTGCATTGACATCCCGCGCGTTTGGCTCCAACTCTGGCCTTGTAAAATAGCGAACAGAGCGAGGCCCAGAAACATGTCCATCCCCCAATCCGGCGGCAGCGCCCCGATCGAAAACCATGCCGATCTGGCACAGTATATGGCCGATGGCTGCAAGCCAAAGGACGATTGGCGCATCGGCACCGAGCACGAAAAGTTCGGCTATTGCAAAGACACGCACAAACCGCTGCCCTACGAGGGTGCCCATTCGATCAAGGCGATTCTGGAAGGGCTGCGGGCGCAATTTGGCTGGAACCCGATCTATGAGGGCGAAAATATTATTGGCCTGACCAAGGACGGGGCCAATATTAGCCTTGAACCGGGCGGGCAGTTGGAACTGTCGGGCGCGCCACTGTGCACCATCCACCAGACCTGCGACGAGGTTAACGTGCATCTGCGCGAGGTCCAGTCCGTAGCCGATGGCGCGGGCGTGCGGTTTTTGGGGCTGGGGGCGGCGCCGATCTGGAAACACGAGGACATGCCGATGATGCCCAAGGGGCGCTATGCCCTGATGACGCCCTATATGGAAAAGGTTGGCACCCACGGCACGCAGATGATGTATCGCACCTGTACGGTTCAGGTGAACCTTGATTTCGGGTCCGAAGCCGACATGGTGCAGAAGTTTCGCGTGGCATTGGCGCTGCAACCCGTGGCCACCGCACTGTTTGCCAATTCACCGTTTTTCGAGGGTAAGCCGAACGGCTATAAAAGCTGGCGTTCGCGTATCTGGCGCGATCTGGATGCCTCGCGCACCGGCATGCTGCCTTTTGTGTTCGAGGATGGCATGGGGTTTGAACGCTATGTCGAATATGCGCTGGATGTGCCGATGTATTTTGTCTATCGCGATGGCGAATATATCAATGCGCTGGGTATGTCGTTTCGTGATTTCCTGAAAGGGGAACTGCCCGCATTGCCGGGTGAAAAACCCACCATGTCGGATTGGGCGGACCATCTGACCACCCTGTTCCCCGAGGCGCGGATCAAGCAATATATGGAAATGCGCGGCGCTGATGGTGGCCCGTGGCGACGCCTGTGTGCCCTGCCGGCCTTTTGGACCGGCCTGATGTATGATCAGGGAGCATTGGATGCAGCATGGGATCTGGTCAAGCACTGGGACGCCGAAACCCGCGAGGAATGGCGCGTGGCGGCCTCCAAAGACGCGCTTCAGGCCAAGGTTGGCGGGCGCGTAATGCAGGATCTGGCCCGCGAGGTTCTGGCGATTTCCGAAGCGGGATTAAAGGCCCGCGCCAAACCCGGTGCAGGCGGCATGGTTCTGGACGAACGCCATTTCCTGAACGCGCTGATCGACAGCGTGGAAGAGGGCAAGGTGCCAGCGGACGAGTTGCTGGAGAAGTATTATGGCGAGTGGGGTGGCGATTTGAGCCGGATTTATGGCGAGTATAATTACTGACAGCGCTCTACTCATCGCTTCCTTGCGGGCGCTCTTCGTTTACAGCGAAGAAAGCCGCAAGGCTTGATGAGCATGTGTCAAACCGCCCCGTACATCTCTTTCATCTGGCGATAGGTCAGCAGTTTGCGGTTCTTTTCGTCCCACAGCTGTAGCTTAACACAAGACAGGCTTTCGCGGATTGTCAGGCGCTGGGCTTCGTTCAGAACTGGGAAATCGCGCAGCACTTCTTTTAGCCGGTAAAACGGGATGCGGGCATACATGTGATGCACATGGTGAATGCCGATATAGCCGGTCAGCCATTGCAGCGGCTCGGGCAGAACGTAATGCGAGCTTCCGTGCAGGGCGGCGTCATGCAGGTTCCAGTTTTCGTCGCGATCCCAATAGGTGTCTTCGAACTGGTGCTGCACATAAAACAACCAAACGCCAATCGTTGCGCCCATCACGGTGCTGGGCAGGAAGATCAGCAGTAGCGGCATCCAGCCACCAAAATAGACGATGATGGCCAGCAGGACCAATATGGCGGCATTGGTGCCAAGGGCGCTGAACCAGTATTTCGCACCGGATTTCATCAAGCCCATTGGTAAACGGTTGGTCAGCAGGAAAACATAGCTGGGGCCGATCAGGAACAGGATAACGGGGTTGCGATAGAAACGGTATTTGAACCGCCCCCAGCGTGATAGCGCCTTATACTCATCTACGGTAATGGTATCGATATCGCCCAGTTCGCGCCGGTCCAGATTGCCCGAAGTCGAATGATGGATGTTATGCGCCCGTTTCCAGACATCATAGGGCGTAACCGTAAACACCCCCAGCACACGCCCGACCCAGTCGCCTGTAATCCGGTTTTTGAAATAGGAACTGTGCCCGCAATCATGCTGGATGATGAACAGTCGCACCACGAAAAACCCGTTCAGCAGGGATAATGCGAATGTCAGCCAATAGCTGTAGGAAAGCGACCACCATGCCAGCGCCCAAAGGGCGATGAAGGGGCCGGCCGTCGCCGTTAGCTCCAAAAGGCTGCGAAACAGCTTTGGATCACGGTATTTTGCCAGATGGCGCACCCACTCGCGTGTGGTTTCGGGTTCGGTCGGTGCCATATGTGGCGAATTCGGGTTGTTCATGAAAGTGCCTGATAAGTGTCGTTCCCGCTTGGATATAGGGAATATCGCGCTGCACAACATGTATTTTGGGAAATAGGACAGATTGCCCTAGGCTGCGCTGTTTTTGTTGCCTATTTTGGGTTCGGTTCCGGCCTTGATCCGTTTGATGTTGGCCCCGTGGCGGATAAAGATCAAAAGGGTCAGGGCCATTCCCAGGAACAAAGGCTCCAGATTCCCCAGAATGATCATCCAGAACGGTGAAAATGCGGCTGCGGCGAGCGCCGCGAGCGACGATATCCGAAAAGTCAGCGCAAAAAACAGCCATGTGGCACAAGCGGCCAGACCCAGCGGCCAGTAAAGCGCCAGCAGGATACCCAGAAAGGTGGCCACCCCTTTGCCGCCGCGAAAGCCCAGCCAGACGGGGAACAGATGGCCCAGAAACGCCGCCAGCCCAGCGATTTGCGCAGCATCCTCGCCGATGAATGCGCGGGCCAGCAGCACTGCAACCGCGCCTTTGCCTGCATCGAAAAGCAGTGTCAGCGCAGCGGCCTTTTTGTTGCCCGTGCGCAGAACATTGGTCGCCCCGATATTGCCCGAGCCGATTTCGCGCAGATTGCCCAGCCCCATCACTTTGGCCAGAACCATGCCAAAGGGGATCGACCCCAGCACATATCCCAACACGCCCGCAAGGATCAGCATCTGCATACTGCTGGTGATTTCCGGCATGGGTTATCCTTTTCTGTATATTTCTTTGCCGCCAACATAGGTCGCAAGCACTTTGCCCTGCATCCGCTGTTCGTCAAATGGGGTATTCTTCGATTTTGACTGTAGCTTGAAACGGTCCATCACAAAAGGCGCATCCGGATCGAACAGCACCAGATCGGCAGGCGCACCTTCAGCCAGCCGACCGCCCTCTAGTCCCAGCCGTTTTGCAGGGTTCAGCGACAGTGCGCGCCAAAGGGTCGGCAGGTCCATATCGCCCGCGTGATACAGGCGCATCGCGGCAGGCAACAGGGTTTCCAGCGCAACGGCGCCGGATGCGGCCTCTTCATAAGGCAGGCGTTTGCTTTCTTCGTCCTGCGGGGTGTGCATCGAGGATATGATGTCGATCAACCCGCTGGCCACGGCGGCGACCAGCGCCTTGCGGTCGTCCTCGCTGCGCAGGGGCGGTTTAACCTTAAAGAAGGTGCGATAGTTGCCCACGTCCAACTCGTTCAGGGTCAGGTGGTGGATGCTGGCCCCAGCGGTCACGTCCAGCCCCGCCGCCTTGGCGCGTTCCAGCGCGGGCAGGGCGGCGGCGGTGGACAGGTTGTCGGCGTGATAGGCGGCATTGGTCATTTCCACCAAGGCCAGATCGCGTTCCAGCCCCATACGTTCGGCCGTGGGTGATACTGCGGGCAGACCGCGCAAGGAGGCAAATTTGCCGCTGGTTACAGCCGCGCCTTTGGACATCACGGGGTCTTGGGGGTGGGCAATCACCAGCGCGTTCAGGCTGCGGGCATAGGTCAGGCAGCGGGCGAACACCTTGGTATCTGTCACCACACGGTCGCAATCGGTAAAGGCGGCGGCACCGGCATCCTTCAGGAATCCCACCTCGACCATCTCGCGCCCTTTGCGGCCTTTGGTCAGGGCGGCCATCGGGATCATGCGAACTTGGGATGCTTCGCGCGCGCGGCGGGCAACGAATTCCAGAACCTCGGGGCTGTCGATGGCGGGCATGGTATCGGGGCGGGTGACAACGGTCGTCACCCCGCCTGCCGCCGCGGCCAGTCCGGCGGTGCGATAGCTTTCCTTGTGCCGCTCGCCCGGCTCGCACACCTTCACGCCAATATCGACAATGCCCGGCGCAAGGCATTTGCAACCACAATCCACCACATCGCCACGCGGGGCTGTGTTGATACCGGTGATCACGCCATCCTCTATCGTCAGGCTGCCGATGGTATCGGTGCCTGTTTCGGGGTCAATCAGGCGGGCGTTTGTAAAGGTCAATGTCATGGCTTGTTTCTCTGCAGGTCGCGGAGCAGGCCATAGACTTTTAGTCCGTCCGGGACACGTTCAAAACCGATCTTGTGCCGGTAGCTTCCGTTCTTGCGCCGTTTCCATTCTTCGGCGAAATAGACCGTCGGCATGTCCGTTTTCTCCAGCTCCAGCGGCATATCGCCTGTGATCGGATAGGATTTCAACTTGCGCCCCAGCAGCGGCAGATCGGTGGCGATAAAGGCGTGTTTGTTGGTCAGTGTATACCATGTATGGCGGCGACGGTATGGCCCCCAGAACACGGGGGACAAGGCCAGCAGTATACCAATGGTAAAATGCAATAGACCGAACATCCAGAAACTGCCACCGGTTGCGGCGGCACCAATCATCCAGAACAAGGCAAAACCGGCAAACAATGCGCCAAAAGCCATCTTCGGGATCTGCCGTGCACCAATGTGGACGCTGCCATCGGGCACCCCTTGCCAGACGATTTTTTCGTCCTGCTCAAAGATACCTTCCCAACCGGTCGGGATTGTCATGCCATCCCCCTGTCGCGCGCCGTTAGGATGGCATTCACGGTGCCTTCGGGGTCGGCCAGATATTTCAGCATGTATTTGTCACCGGTGTGGGTGATCACCTGCACAGCAGAAAACAGGCTGCGCACGGTTTTGATGCTGGCCAGAGGGATTGACCGCTCGGACGGGCCGATCAGATGGGTATCGGTCAGGGTCCAGACCACGCCCATTGCTTCCGAGGCGACATAGAACCAGCGAATAATGATGGCAAACGCCGCCCCGACAATGCCGGTCCACGGGTAGGGGTTTCCGATGGCCCACAGAACACCATACATACCAATGGCCCCGATCAGGAAGAGCACCACGTGCTCGCGGTTATAGGTGCGTCGGTCGGCGGGAATGGTCAGGATAATGCGTTCGTTTACGTCAGGCTTGTTCACACCATTACTCCTTGTGACGTATCTTTCGCCCGCAAATTCCGTGCCAGCAAATCCATTGCCGCCATGCGCACCGCCACGCCCATTTCCACCTGTTCCTGAATGACCGAGCGGTTGATGTCATCGGCCAGTGTGCCGTCAATTTCAACGCCCCTGTTCATCGGGCCGGGATGCATCACGATGGCGTCCTCTTTGGCATGGGACAGTTTGTCGGCATCCAGTCCGAAGCGGTGGTAATATTCGCGGCTTGAGGGGATAAACCCGCCGTCCATCCGTTCCTTTTGCAGGCGCAGCATCATCACCACATCCACATTATCCAGCCCTTCGCGCATGTCGTCAAACACCTCGATCCCGAATTCGGCAATGCCTGCGGGCATCAAAGTGGGTGGGCCGATCAGACGGATGCGGTTTTCCATTTTCCCCAGCAGCATGATGTTGCTGCGCGCTACGCGGCTGTGGGAGATGTCGCCGCAAATGGCGATGCTCAGCCGGTGCAACCGCCCCTTGGCGCGCCGTATTGTCAGGGCGTCCAGCAGGGCTTGCGTTGGATGTTCATGGGTGCCGTCACCGGCGTTCAGAACCGCGCAATTCACCTTTTGCGCCAGCAGGTCCACGGCCCCCGAATGCGGGTGGCGGACCACCAGCAGATCGGGGTGCATGGCGTTCAGGGTCAGGGCGGTATCAATCAGGGTTTCGCCCTTTTTGATGCTGCTGGCCTGCATTGCCATATTCATCACATCCGCGCCCAGCCGTTTACCGGCGATTTCAAAAGACGCCTGCGTGCGGGTGGAGTTTTCAAAGAACATGTTGATTTGCGTCAGCCCGGCCAAAGTATCGGAATGTTTCACCTGACGGCGATTCAGATCGACATATTGATCTGCCAAATCCAGAATCGTGGTTATTTCATAGGGCTTTAGGTGTTCAATTCCAAGGAGGTGTCTGTGGTCAAAACTCATGGGCGTCTGTCCTTGTTTTCCTGCTTATAGAAAAGCCGCGGGTTTGCGGCAAGGCATTTACCTTGGGCGCAAAGGGGCCTACCTTGGGCCTCATGGATTCTGCAATGGAATATTACGCCGCAAAGGCCGCGCTGGAATGGCAGGTTGAACTGGGCGCGGACGAGGCGATCGAGGATGAACCGCTGAACCGGTACGAACTGGTTGCCGAAGCCCCCAAGCCCAAATCCGCCCCTGTTGCCAAAGCTGCACCTGCGGCTCCGAAACCGGTTAAGGTGGATACGGTGGCTGTGGCAAAACAGGCGGCTGCGGGGGCGGCGGATTTGCCCGCACTTCAGGCCGCACTGGCAGCGTTCGAGCATTGCGAATTGAAGCGCGGCGCGCGCAACCTTGTGTTTTCGGACGGCAATCCGCAATCGCGGGTGATGATCATCGGCGAAGCCCCGGGTCGTGACGAGGATCGCGAGGGGCGGCCGTTTGTGGGGCGTGCAGGGCAGTTGCTGGATAAGATGCTGGCGGCGATCGACCTTGATCGTGCCGGACCCGATCCGGCGTCCAGCGTTTATATCACCAATATCCTGCCGTGGCGTCCGCCGCAAAACCGCGACCCGTCGCCCGAAGAAATCGCCATGCTGCGCCCCTTTGTCGAGCGGCATATCGAACTGGTCGCACCCGATGTGATCGTGCTGATGGGGAATATTTCCTGCCTTGCAATGTTGGGCCGCAAGGGGATCACACGGATGCGCGGCAACTGGGACACGGTGATGGATCGGCCCGCGCTGCCAATGTTCCATCCGGCCTATCTGTTGCGCAGCCCCCATGCCAAACGCGAGGCCTGGGCGGATTTGCTGGTGCTGAAGGCAAAATTGGCAGAGGGTTAATTTCCCTTTTCTTGATCTGGCGCATGACACGCAATGACAAAATTGGCTAATGAAACTATCCAAGAGAGCGGCTCATCAAGCCTGACGGCTTTCTTCGCGACAATCGAAGAGCGCCCGTTCAGGGAGCGATGAGTGCGCTACAGAAAAACAGGAAAAGTGAAACCATGTCGAACGAAAAAGAATTCATCCCCGTCCGCATCGCCGTTTTGACGGTTTCGGACACGCGCAAGATCGAGGACGACAAATCCGGCAAAACGCTGGTTGACCGGATTGAAGGGGCGGGCCACATCGTGGCTGATCGCAAAATCCTCCGCGATGAACGCGAACAGATTTCCGATCAGTTGCGCGAATGGTGTGCAAATAAAGACGTGGATGTGGTGATTTCCACCGGTGGCACCGGCCTGACAGGCCGCGATGTAACGGTCGAGGCCCACAGGGATGTGTATGAAAAGGAAATGGATGCCTTTTCCACCCTGTTCACCATGATTTCATTCCCCAAGGTGGGCATGTCTGCCGTTCAATCGCGCGCCTGTGGCGGTGTGGCCAACGGCACCTATCTGTTTGCCCTGCCCGGCAGTCCCGGCGCTTGCAAGGACGCATGGGACGAAATCCTGTCGGTGCAACTGGATTACCGCCACGGCCCTTGTAATTTCGTCGAGATTTTCCCGCGGCTGGAGGAACACAAACGCCGGAAATAACAAACGTATAGTTCACATATCCAAGGAGAATACGGTCATGATCCGTAACTTTTTCAAAGTTGTAGCTGTCGTAACAAGTGCCCTTTTACCCGTCGCCGGTATGGCGGCAGATTGCGTCGAGGATGCCGGGGATATGGTGACATTGCGCTATGGGGGGCAACCGATTCAGGTCGGGGTGATCGAATCCTATACCGCGCTGATTGCGCCGCGTGATCTGACAAATTCAAAGGGCGTGCGCCTGAATGATGTTGCCGCTGTGTTGCAGCAGGACCGTGCCAATGTGCACAAGACCGGCACACTGGATCGCGACGGAGATTTCTCGGATCAGTATGATGGCTACTTTGCCTCGCTTAAACAGCGCAGCCAGTTCGGGTCGGCACGGTATTATACCGCTTGCTATATGACATCGGCTGACAATGAGGATCTGAAATCGGCCATTGTCAATGCGCGGGTCCGGGGGGTGCTTTGGGTTGTGGTATTTCGCCACCCGAAGGGTGGTTTGGGGATTTACCTGTCTGAAGTGAACTGATCATCCCCTTCGCGGGTGTGGTAACTGCTGTTGATGCCGCCTATATTGGGAACTGACCGCGATCCAGAGGGAAGTTTTCAGATGCGATTCTTGCGACGCAGCCTTGTTGGCCTGTTCCTGCTGTCTTTGACAGTGGGGATGTTGGCGTGGGCAGGCAATTCTGTTTATTCCGCCTTGCAGGACAAATGGGCACAGGAAAGCAAGGCACAGCCGCGGCGTGAACGGGTGTTCTCGGTCAATGTGCTGACTGCGAAAGCGGGCGATGTGGTGCCGGAAATGACCGCCTTTGGCGAAATTCGCAGCCAGCGGGTGCTGGATTTGCGCGCCACAGCGGCGGGCCGGATCGTGGAACTGGCCGACGGCTTTGTCGAAGGCGGAACGGTGAAATCCGGTGATCTACTGTTGCGGATTGACCCCGAAAACGCACGTTCCGCGCTGGAACGCGCCAAGGGCGATCTGGTCGAGGCCGAAGCCGAGCTACAAGAAGCCGAAGCGGCACTGGTTCTAGCCCGTGACGAGGTTGCCTCAGCCGAGGAACAGGCCCGGCTTCGCCTTCAGGCGTTGACCCGTCAAAAGAACCTGCGCGAACGTGGTGTTGGCACCGATGCGGCGGTCGAGGCATCGGAACTGGCCGAGGCCGTGGCCCGTCAGGCGGTGCTATCGCGCCGGCAGGCATTGCAGCAGGCACAGGCTCGCCTGACCCGCGCCAAAACCCGCCTGACACGGCAAAAGGTCAATCTGGCCGAGGCTGAACGGCGCTTGGCCGATACCGAGATTTACGCAGGGTTTGACGGCACATTGGACAGTGTGACGGCCGTGCAGGGCGGGGTTGTGACCCTGAACGAACGGTTGGCGCAGCTGGTGGATCCGAACGCGCTGGAAGTGTCTTTCCGCCTGTCCACCAGCCAATATGCGCGGCTGTTGGATGACGACGGCAAACTGATCAAGGCGCCGGTTTTGGTGGTTTTGAAATCATCCGGTGCGGATATGGTGGCGCAGGGCCGCATCAGCCGTGAAAGCGCGGCGGTGGGCGAGGGGCTGACCGGTCGCTTGCTGTTTGCCACGCTGGATGCGGCGCAGGGGTTTCGGCCCGGCGATTTTGTAACCGTGAAGGTCAAGGAACCTGTGTTGCGCGATGTGGTTATGTTGCCTGCGTCTGCAGTGGATTCCGGCGGTAATGTGTTGCTGATCGGTGAAGGTGACCGGTTGGAGCAGGTCACTGTGACGGTTCTGCGCAAGCAGGGCGATGATGTGATCGTGCGCGGGCCTAAAATTGTCGGGCGCGATGTGGTGGCGGAACGATCGCCGCTGCTGGGTGCCGGAATCAAGGTCAAGGTAGTACGCCCCGGTGAGACGCAAGAGGATGCCGCGCTGCTGGAATTGTCCGAGGAACGTCGCGCCGCCTTGATTGCCTTTGTCAAAGGCAATGCCCAGATGCCCGAAGACGCCAAGGCCAAGGTTCTGGCGCAACTGGCCAAGGACAAGGTGCCAGCACAAACCGTGCAACGGATCGAAGCAAAGATGGGGGGCTAGGGCATGTCTGTCACTGGCGCCTCGAAGGGGATCCTGTCCTATTTCACCCGCCACAGCACGGCGGCCAATCTGCTGTTGGTGGTGTTGCTGGCGTTGGGGCTGGCGGCCCTGCCGCGGATGCGGGCACAGTTTTTTCCCGATGTGGTGATTGACGAAGTGACCGTCAGCGTTGCCTGGCAGGGCGCCGGAGCCGAGGATGTGGATTCCGCCATTGTGCAGGTGCTGGAGCCAGTTTTGCTGTCGGTCGAGGGTGTGACTTCGTCAAACAGCACATCGCGCGAAGGTGTGGGGATTGTTGCCCTCGAATTCGAGCCGGGCTGGGATATGGCCCGCGCCACGGACGAGGTGCAGGCGGCGGTGGATGCGGTAACCACCTTGCCCGATCAGGCGGATGATCCGAACGTGCGGCGCGGCGCGTGGCGGGATCGCGTGACAGATGTGGTGATCACCGGCCCTGTGGCGGTGGACCAGTTGGGGCGCTTTGCCGATGAATTTGTCACACGCCTGTTCAATCGCGGGGTGACGCGGGCCACCATTCGCGGGGTGGCATCGCCGGAAACGGTGGTCGAGATCACCTCTGAAGCGTTGATCCGCCACGATGTCACCATGCAGGAAATTTCCCGCGCGATTGCCGAGGAAGCCGCCGCCGACCCGGCAGGTGAAGTCGCCGGTGCCAATGCACGGGTGCGTACGGGGGTGGCCAAACGCAGTGCCGATCAGATCGCGGCGATTGTATTGCGCAGTAATGCGGATGGGTCCACCCTGACGGTGGGCGATGTGGCACGGGTGCTGGTGGCGGGTGTGGATCGTGACCGCGCCTATTTCGTCGGGGATGATCCGGCAATTTCGGTGCGGGTGGATCGCTCGGCGCGGGGCGATGCAATTGATATTCAGGGCAAGGTGGAGCAGGTCGCGGAAAAGATGCTGCTGACCCTGCCACCCGAGGTTAAAATCGACCTGATCCGCACGCGGGCCGAGATGATTTCAAGCCGCCTGAATATCCTGCTGGAAAACGGGCTGATGGGGCTGGGACTGGTGGTTCTGCTGCTGTTTTTGTTCCTGAACGCCCGCACGGCGTTTTGGGTTGCAGCGGGGATTCCGGCCTCAATGCTGGCGGCGATTGCGATGATGTATATGGCGGGGATCACCATCAACATGATTTCGCTGTTCGCGCTGATCATCACGCTGGGCATCGTGGTGGACGACGCCATTGTGGTTGGCGAACACGCTGATTTCAGGGCGCGGGAGTTGGGCGAACCACCCATTGAGGCCGCTGAAAACGCTGCCCGCCGGATGGCCGCACCGGTGTTTTCGTCCACCATCACCACGGTGATTGCATTCTTTAGCCTGATTGTGGTGGGCGGCACGATGGGCAACCTGATTGCCGATATTCCGTTCACCGTGTCAGTGGTGCTGATTGCGTCCCTGATCGAATGTTTCCTGATCCTGCCAAATCATATGGCGCATGCCTTGGCCCACACCGACAAGAGACATTGGTACGACCTACCCAGCCGTATTTTCAACCGCGGGTTTGGCTGGGTGCGCGATGTGGTTTTCCGCCGCCTGATGGCACTGGTGATCTGGGCGCGCTATCCGGTGCTGGCGGGGATTGTGCTGCTGTTGTCGGTCTATGTCGGCCATTTCCTTAGGGGCGATGTGACATGGCGGTTCTTCAACGCGCCGGAACGCTCCTCGGTCACGGGTAACTTTGCGATGAGCGAGGGCGCCACCCGCGAAGAAACACTGGCCATGATGCGCGAGATGCAGCGGGCCACGAATGAACTGGCCGCAAAATACGAGCAGGATTACGGGCTGAACCCGCTGGATTATGTGGTGGCCGAAATTGGCGGCAACACCGGCCATCCGATTGCCAGCGCGCGCAACAAGGACAAGATGCTGCTTGGCTCGATTGCGATCGAGTTGATCGACCCCGATCTGCGCCCCTATTCATCCTTCCAGTTTGTCGGCGATCTGCAGGATGTGGTGCGCCAGCATCCGATGGCCGAAACCGTCAGTTTCCGTGGCTGGCGTTCCGGCCCGTCGGGCGATGCTTTGGCGGTGGATATTTATGGCGCGGATGCCTCTACGCTCAAGGCCGCGGCCGAGGCACTGAAAACCGCGCTTTCGCAATATGGCGAGGTTTCGGGACTGGAAGATTCGCTGGCCTATGACAAGGCCGAGCTAGTGCTGGACCTGACCCCGCAAGGGCAGGCGCTGGGCTTTACCATTGACGGTTTGGGGCGGGTGTTGCGCAACCGGTTGAACGGGATCGAGGCGGCGACCTACCCCGACGGGGCGCGCTCGGCGGAAATTCGGGTCGAGCTGCCGGACGGGGAAAAGACCGCCGATTTTCTGGACCGGATGCAGTTGCGCACCAAGGCGGGGCAATATGTGCCGCTGTCTGATATCGTATCGGTGACCAGCAAGACCGGCTTTTCCACGGTTCAGCGGGAAAACGGTATCCGGCTGGTATCGGTGAATGGCGATATTTCCGAGGATGATCCGGCGCGTGCCGCCGAGATTATGAAAGAGCTGCGCGATGTGATCATGCCCGACATCGCCAGCCGGTTTGGTATTGAGTGGAAAGCGGCAGGCCAGTCCGAGGACGAGCGCGAATTCCTGTCGGATGCGCTGGTTGGCTTTGGCCTGTGCCTGATCGGGATATTCCTGACGCTGGCGTGGATTTTCTCCAGCTGGACACGGCCGATGGTGGTGATGGCAATCATTCCGTTCGGCTTTGTCGGCACAATCTACGGCCATATGGCGTGGGATGTGCCACTGTCGATGTTTACGGTTGTGGGTATGATCGGCATGACGGGGATCATTATTAATGATGCGATTGTGCTGATTTCCACGGTCGACGAATATGCCCGTGAGCGCGGGCTGGTGCCTGCGATTATTGACGCCACCGCCGACCGGTTGCGGCCGGTGTTGTTAACTACGCTGACCACGGTTCTGGGGTTGGCTCCGCTGTTGTTCGAGAAATCCTCGCAGGCGCAATTCCTGAAACCGACGGTGATCACGCTGGTTTACGGGCTGGGGTTCGGATTGGTGCTGGTGCTGTTGCTGGTGCCGGCATTGCTGGCCATGCAGCAAGATTTCGGGCGCCAATTGCGGGCGCTGCGCCGGGCGGCGCGGCGCTGCCGTGGCTTTGGTAACGGGTGCTGTGGCACTGGCGATGGCGGGGCTGTTCGCGGCAACGCTGGGGGCGGTGATCTGGAACGGATCCTTGCCGAAAGCGCTGGCAATGGGCAGCGGATCAATGGCCGAGGCCTTCGGGCTGTTTGTCGCGGGATCAGCTGCACTGGCGCTGCTGGCCTATGTGCTGGGTGTTGTGGCGTTCGGATTGCGGCGGCGTGTGCGCTAACCCGTGCAGCCCTGAATATCCACGGCACGTTTTGACCCCATCACGGTGATCCTGATTTTCGAGCGGTCCAGCATGAAGGGTGCATTCGACGGCGGCACCATTTCGGTGATTGCTGTCAGGGTATTGCCACTGCGTACGCTGCTGGCCTCGGCCACCCAGATGTTTTGATCCGGTGCCTCGATCACAGTCACCTCGTTCGCGCCGGTCGAAGGCATGGTGATGGTCGCGGTCACGCGCAACCCGTCGGAAATGGGTTCAATCGCGCAGGTCGCTCTGCGCACACCAGCCTTTGCAGCGGACATGGGTTGTTTGGCCAAGGCGGCACGTATGACCGGATCGGCTTTGGTCATGTCTGCCGACAAGGTGGCACTGAAACTGGTGCTGTAGGGCACACAGATGTCATTACAGACCCCCAGATCGACGCGGCCCATCAGGGTTAGTGGCTGGCCGGGTTTGGCGGGGGTGAATTCAACCGGAACGATGACTTCGTTATGATAAACGATGGTGCGCATACCATTGGTGTTTGTGACCTCGGGGCGGGGCCAGTGAAATTGCACGCTGCGGATGTTGCTGGAACCGGACCAGTCGAATTGCGGCGGGATGCCGCCATCACCGGGCGCCCGCCAATAGGTTTTCCAGCCCGGTTTCATCTGGATCTTCAGCGCGGCCATATGCGTGCCGGTTGTGGTGCGCCAGCCGGGCAGAACGGTTAGCTTCAACACATCTTTGGGGACACTGCCGGATTGGGCGGCGGCAAGGGCGGGGGCGATCAGCAGTAGGCTGCACAATATAAGGATTCGTTTTATCATAACGCGAACATAGGTATGATTTTCGCCAAGGGAAGTCACAATCGGGCGAGGGATGCCGTTATCGCCCCTTGCACATGTGCCTGCGCTGCCCCATTTTGATGGTATGGATATGCCTGAAAATACCGTGAACCTGTGTGGCAAGCTGTTGATCGCCATGCCCGGAATGGGCGATCCGCGCTTTGAAAAAAGCGTGGTTTATATGTGTGCCCATTCGGATGACGGCGCGATGGGGTTGATCATCAACAAACCCACACCCGAGGTGACTTTTCCGAAATTGTTGGAGCAACTTTCGATTGATGGCGCAAAGGGTGCGCCGGACACGCGGATTTATTTTGGCGGACCGGTGGAGCTGGGGCGCGGGTTTGTGTTGCATTCCGGTGATTACCATCTGGACGATCTGACCCTGACGGTGGATGACCGCTTTGGCATGACTGCCACGCGCGATGTGCTGATGGACATGGTGGCGGGCAAGGGGCCAGATACGGCATTGTTGGCGCTGGGTTATTCCGGTTGGGGCGCAGGGCAGCTTGAGGATGAGCTGCAGCAAAACGGCTGGCTGACCTGTGATGCGACACCCGAAGTGGTGTTCGATGTGCCGGATGCCGACAAATGGGTAGCGGCGCTGAAACTGCTGGGGATTGACCCGTTCATGCTGTCGGCAACGGCGGGGCGGGCGTAGCTGAAATCTTGCAAAGATTTCAGAACGTTTTCTTTGAAAGAAAACGGGACGGGGTGCCTTGTTTTCAAGGCCGGTTTGGCGGTTGAAAGCAGAAGCCTCCGGCGGAGGTATTTTTAGCAAGAAGAAGTCAAGAACGGGGTGCGGCGGCGCGTTTCAGGCGGTCGCTGATGGCGATGCCAAGGCCTTTGTTCGGGATCGGCGCCACAGCGATGGGCGCGCCTTTTGCGTCCAATGCGTGCAGGTGGGTGAACAGATTGGCCGCCGCCTCGACCAGATCTCCGGTGGGCGAGAGGTTCAGATCGGCATGATCATCCGGTCCGAAGCCCAGTTTGAGTTCCCCCGCTTTTTTGCTGCCTGCGTTCAGGCGCAAGGTCGCAGTCGGGGCATAATGCGATGACAGCTGGCCGGGGGCGTTGGGTGTTTCGTTCGGTTGGTGTGTCTTTAGTGGGGCGCCAAGACAGGCTTCGATTGCCTCGACAGGCAAGCCGCCAGGGCGCAGCAGGACCGGCGCGGGATCAAAGCCGACTATAGTGCTTTCAAGGCCAACCGCGCAGGGACCGGCGTCAAGGATGGCGTTGATTTTGCCGGACAGGCCTTCGGCCACATGTTTGGCCGTGGTGGGGCTGATTTTCCCCGACGGGTTGGCCGAGGGTGCGGCAACGGGGCCGTTGAAGGTGGCAAGCAGGTGCCGGGCGGTTTCACTGTCGGGCAGGCGCAGGCCGATGGTGGACAGGCCGGCGGTGACCAGCGGCGAAACATCCGCCTCGGGGCGCAGGGGCAGAACCAGCGTTAGCGGGCCGGGCCAGAAGGCGCTGGCAAGGCGCAGGGCGGTATCGTCAAACACCGCAATCCCTTGGGCCATTTCCAGCGTGGCCACATGCACGATCAGCGGGTTGAAGGATGGTCGCCCCTTGGCCTGATAAATCCGCGCTACCGCCTGTCCGTTACAGGCATCCGCGCCCAGCCCGTAAACCGTTTCCGTAGGAAAGGCGACAAGCCCGCCGTCACGCAGCACAGCAGCGGCACGTTTGGTGCCGGTTTCATCGGCATTCAGCATTTCGGTTTTGATCTGTTCCACGGTCTGACGCTGCGTTCTGGTTGATAGGTGGGCAACTTCGGTTAGGTTGCCCGCATTACTGCTGACATATCCAAGCCGTTTCTAAAAGGAAAGACCATGCCCTACCGCGCCCCCGTTTCAGATTTCCGGTTTTTGTTTGACCATGTGGTCGGGCTGGATCAGGTGGCCGCGACCGATCTGTTCGCCGAGGCAACGCCAGATATGGTCGAGGCGATTTTGAACGAGGCGGGAAAATTGAGCGGCAAGGTGCTGGACCCGTTGCAGCGTGCCGGTGATCTGAACCCCGCCGTTCTGGAAAACGGCAAGGTGCGGTGCAGCCCCGGTTTTGCCGAAGGATACCGCGCGATTGCAGATGGCGGCTGGATCGGCATTTCCGCACGGCCCGAAAGCGGCGGCATGGGCCTACCGATGGCCGTTACCACAGCGGTAAATGAAATGATGGCGGGGGCCTGTCTGGCAATGCAGTTGAACCCGCTGATGTCGCAGGGCCAGATCGAGGCATTGGAGCATCACGCCAGCGACAAGATCAAGGCGCTGTACCTGCCCAAACTGATCAGCGGCGAATGGCACGGCACGATGAACCTGACTGAACCGCAGGCTGGCTCGGACGTCGGCGCATTGCGCAGCAAGGCCGAACCGAACGGGGATGGCACCTATGCGATTACCGGCACCAAGATTTTCATCAGCTGGGCCGATACGGATTTCATTGCCAACACCTGCCATCTGGTGCTGGCGCGTCTGCCGGACGGTGTGCCGGGAACCAAAGGCATCAGCCTGTTCATGGTGCCCAAACTGATCCCTGATGCAGACGGCAACCCGGGTGTGGCCAACAGCCTGAAGGTGGTGTCGCTGGAACACAAGATGGGCCTGCACGCCAGCCCCACTGCCGTGATGGAATATGAGGGCGCGACCGGCTGGCTGGTGGGTGAACCCCATCAGGGTATGAAAGCAATGTTCACCATGATGAACAACGCCCGTCTGGGGGTTGGCGTTCAGGGGCTGGGCGCGGCGGAAGGGGCGTATCAACATGCGCTGGCCTATGCGCTGGAGCGCAAACAGGGGCGCACACCGCTGGGGGAAGGCACCATTGTGGATCACGCCGATGTGCGCCGGATGCTGCTGACGATGAAGTCGGAAATCCATGCGGCCCGTGCGATTACGCTGGCCTGCGGGGTGGCGATTGATATGGCCAATGCAACCGCTCAGACCGAGTGGAAAACCCGCGCGGCGTTTCTGACGCCAATCGCCAAGGCCTATGGCACCGACACAGGCACGAAGGTGGCCAATCTGGGACTGCAAGTGCATGGCGGCATGGGCTATATCGAAGAAACGGGCGCGGCCCAATATGTCCGCGACGTGCGCGTGACCGAGATTTACGAAGGCACCAACGGTATCCAGTCGATGGACCTTGTGGCGCGCAAGATGATGGACGGCGGCGAGATGGCCTTTCGTCTGATCGACGAGATCGAGGCAAACGCCGAAGCCGTGCGCGGGGATTTCCCCGATATGGCCGGTGCGGTCTGGGATGCGGCAGAAACCCTGCGCGAGGCCACCGAATGGCTGGTGTCGCAGGACGATATAAACGAACGCTTTGCCGGCGCCGTGCCCTATCAAAAGGCATTCGCCCGCGTGCTGGGTTCACATTTTCATCTGAAAACGGCAGTGGCCGAGGGTGGCAAGGGGCCACGCAGCGAACTGGCGCGGTTCTATATCGCCCGTCTGTTGCCGGAACACGCAGCGCTTTTGATCCATGCCAAAGCGGGCGCCAAGGGCTTGTATAGCATATCGGTTGATGATCTATCGGCCTGATGGATCACCCGATTGCCAGCATTCGCTACCCGTATGAAACCCCACCCGCCGAGGGCGAGGCGATAGAAGTTGCTGATGGTGTGCTGTGGATGCGCCTGCCGCTGCCAATGGCGCTGGACCATGTGAACATCTATGCGCTGGACGGTGGCGATAGCTGGACCATCATCGACACCGGTTTTGATACCCGCCGCAGTCGTGCCATCAGGCAAAAGCTGCTGAAGGGACCGCTAGCGGGCAAACCTGTTTCCCGCGTGATCGTTACCCACCACCATCCAGACCACGTTGGGCTGGCGGGCTGGTTTCAGGCCGAATATGGGGCCGAGTTGCGGACCACCCGCACCGCGTGGCTGTTTTCACGCATGTTGACGCTGGATGTGCAAGACCGGCCTACGCCGGAAACGCTGGCGTTCTGGCGATCCGGCGGGATGGATGCAGCGATCTATGACAAACGGGCCAACGAGCGCCCCTTCAATTTTGCCGATGTGGTTGCGCCGATGCCGCTGGGGTTCAAACGAATCAAACAGGGCGATGTGCTCCGCATTGGCGGGCGGATGTGGGACGTGCATATCGGCAACGGCCACGCGCCCGAACACGCGACGTTCTGGAGCAGGGACGACAACCTTGTGCTGGGCGGCGACCAATTGTTGCCCTCGATTTCCCCCAACATCGGCGTTTATGCCACCGAACCCGATGCAGATCCGGTGGCCGACTGGCTGGAATCCTGCGAACGGCTGGCCCCGCTTGCCCGCGAGGATCAACTGGTTCTGGGCGGCCACAAGTTGCCGTTCATCGGCCTGCCCACCCGCCTGCGTCAGCTGATCGAAAACCACCACGGTTGCCTGAAACGGCTGGCGGAACATCTGCAAACGCCGCGTGTGGCCTCGGACTGTTTTGCGCCGCTGTTCAAACGCAAGATCGGCGAAGATGTCTATGGCCTTGCCTTGGTCGAGGCGATGGCCCACCTTAACCACATGCTTGCCACCGGGCAGGCACATCGGGAAATGCGCGAGGATGGCGCGTGGCTGTGGTCTTTGAAAGGGTAGGGAATGGCAAAGAAACCCTGGGATAAATCCTGTTCCGAACCGCGTGCCCATGTGGTGCATCTGGACCCCGACGCGCCCGAAACTGCGGAAAACAAACCGCTGCCCGAAGGCATTGCAAACAAGCCGGTTGATGACAAAAGCCCCGCCGAATGGGCCTATGAACGGCTGGTCATTTATATCCAGAATTTCGAAGAACAACTGGACAATGAACACGAGGTTGCGGTGGGATTTGTTGGCGGCGATGCCGGTGTTTTGCGGATCGAGGGGCTGGGATTTTTCGACCCCGACATCGTGACATTTTACGGACAGGATGGCGGTGGCACCAAGACCCAGCTGATCCAGCATGTTACGCAACTTAGTGTGATGTTGCGCGCAGTTCCCAAGGTGGCGGATGCCGCCGAACCCAACAGGATCGGCTTTCGGCTGGTGGCGGATCTGAAGGCGGAATAAGGCCGGATTATCCATGCGTGACAGACGCGGAAAAATCGTTTATTCCGGTTGGGCGAACTGGAGAAAAGGAAACGGAAATGTCTGAATTTAAACATGGATCAATGGATACATCCGCACAGGAAAAAACCTTTCACGGGTTTTTAAGATTTGCCGGGTACGGGCTGCTGGGCGCGTTGGTGTTTTTGTTTTTTCTGGGATTGATACGAGGCTAACCCGTATTTTAAGGGTGACGGAGTGACGAATGCGTAAATTATTGCTGGGCCTTTTGCTGCCCCTGATTCTGGCGGCTTGTGGCGCGGCCGAGCCAAAATGGGCGCCTGACGCGGATGTAGCGCGGGTGCGGTATCACCACGATGGCCCGCCCTCGATCACCTTGTTCACCGTGATTTCAAACCGCACAGGCAGCGGGGCACATGCGGGTCTGATGATCAACGGCTCGCAGCGGGTGCTGTTCGATCCGGCCGGGACGTGGTGGAGTCCCAGCATCCCCGAACGCAACGACGTGCATTATGGCATCACGCCGCGTGTGCTGAGCTATTACATCGATTACCATACCCGCGTGACCTATCACACGGTGATGCAAACGGTTGAAGTGTCGCCCGAAGTGGCCGAAATGGCCATTCGCGCGGTCGAGGCACATGGGGCAGCACCAAAGGCGTTTTGCACCAAAAGTATTACGCAGGTGTTGCGCACTTTGCCGGGGTTTGAAAGCATAAAAGAGACGTTCTATCCGAAGAAGGCAATGCGGGAATTCAGCCAAATTCCGGGCGTGGTGGAACATACGGTCTATGATGATGACGAGGACGACAATTCGGGACTGTTGAAAGAACAGCAGAAGAACCGGTATTAGGGGTGGCGGGGTGAACCCCGCCCTACGCCATCACTTGCAGCATCACGAACAGGGTGGCACCGCCGCCGAGAATTGCCAGCAGCAGGTTTTTGAACATCACACCTAACAGCACCGTCACTGCCGCCGCCATCAGGCGGGGCAGGTCGGGGTTTCCGCCTGTGGCCTCGGGCCACAGCACCAGCGGGGCAACCAGACCGGGCAGCACGGCAACCGGCGTATAGCGCAGATGGCGCAGCACCCAGGGGGGCAGGTCGCGATCCCCGATCAGGCCGATAAAGGAAAACCGGATCAGATAGGTGCCAATTGCCACCAGCGCGATAACGGTCCAGATTTCTGCGTTGCCCATAGTCATGCCCGCCGCCTTTCCACCATCAGTTCCACCTGTGCGCCGACCATCATCGCCACCAGTGCCGCCACCATCAGTCCCAGATTAAAGGGCAGGAACGCCAGCACCAGCGTCAGCAGAACCGAGGTAAACGCCGCCGCCACATGTGCCGCCGTTTTCAGCATCGGCCCGACCAGCGCCAAAAAGGTGATCGGCACCGCGAAATCCAGCGCATAGTCCTGCGGGATACGGTTGCCGACCAACGCGCCGACCAATGTGCCGCCATACCAAAGCGGCATATTCAGTACCATCGTGCCGAAGAAATAGGCAACGCGGGCGGGTGGTGTCAGGTCCGGTTCGGTTTCGTATTTCAGCAATCCAATGGCATAGCTTTGATCAACCAGCACATAGGATATGAACGCCCGCTGCCAGAACGGCACCCCGCGCAGGTATGGCGCGATCGAGGCCGAATACATCGCCATCCGCAGGTTTACCGCCAGCGCTGTGGCAACGATAATCAGCAGCGGCGCGTTGTCGGCGATCAGTTGCACGGCGGCAAACTGGGCCGCCCCTGCAATCACCGCCACGCTAAAGCCGAAGGTTTGCAATGGTGACAGGCCGGCCTCGGTTGCGACCACGCCGAACAGCATCGCGAAAGGGGCGACCACCACGATAAAGGGCAGGCTGTCACGGATACCTTGCAGAAAGGCGCGTTTTGTGGTGGTCATTTTCGTTCCGTTCGCTAATCTTGCTTTCCGGAGTAGGGTGTTTTTGGGGAACATGTAAATGGCAAATAACGACCATCTGACCGACTATCTGATCGCGCCCGATCCCGAGGCCGCGCGGCTGACCCGTGCGGTGCCTGCGGTGGATCATCTGGGGCAGGTGCAAGAGGTGCGCGTGATCGAGGAGCGCCCGCTGACAATTTTCCTGAACAAACGCGAGATCGTCACGGCGATGACCATCGGCGATTACCCCGATTATCTGGCGCTGGGGTTCCTGCGCAATCAGGGGATGCTGGCCGAGGACGAGGAAATTACCGGCGTCGATTTTGACGAGGAACTGGAAACCGTTGTGGTGCGGACCGCCGTTGAAACCGATTACGAGGATAAACTGGCCCGCAAAACCCGCACGTCGGGCTGTGCCGTGGGCACGGTGTTTGGCGATATGATGGAGGGGTTGGCGGGGGTGAAATTGCCCGATGCCGAACTGCGCACATCCTGGCTTTATGCGCTGTCGGACAAGATAAATCGCACGCCGAGCCTATATCTGACCGCTGGTGCGCTACACGGTACGGTGCTGTGCGAGAAGGACCGCCCGCTGGTCTATATGGAGGACGTGGGGCGACATAACGCGGTGGACAAGGTGGCGGGCTGGATGCTGTCCAACAACGTCACGGCGGCGGACAAGATCCTCTATACCACGGGCCGGTTGACCAGCGAGATGGTGATCAAAACGGCGATGATGGGAATACCGGTTCTGGCCTCGCGTTCGGGCTTTACCGCTTGGGGCGTGGAGATTGCCAATCAGGTCGGTTTAACGCTGATCGGGCGGATGCGCGGGCGGCGGTTCCAGTGCCTTGCGGGGGCTGAACGGCTGGTGCGTGATGCGGACCCCTCATCGGTGCCGGACGAGGACAAGAAACATCGTCGCAAGGGGGCGTATGAGGGATGAAGGCTCCTTTGGGTGTGATACTGGCGGGCGGTCTGGCGCGGCGCATGGGCGGTGGTGACAAGGGGTTGCTGATGCTGGGCGGCCAAAGCCTGCTGTCACGGGTGATTGAACGGCTGGAACCGCAAGTGGCCGGTCTGGCGATCAATGCAAATGGCGATGCGGGGCGGTTCGCTGAATACGGGCTGCCGGTGGTGGCCGACAGTGTTGAGGGGTTCGCGGGGCCTTTGGCGGGGGTTCTGGCCGGTCTGGACTGGGCCGCAGGGCAGGGGGCGGAGCATATCGTGACCGCCGCCGCCGACACACCGTTTTTCCCCGCCGATCTGGTGCCGCGCTTGCAACTGGCGGCCGAAACCCAAGGCGTGCCGATTGCCCTTGCCGCCACTCCGCACCCCACACGCGGGATGTTGCGCCAGCCCACCTTTGGCCTGTGGCCGGTCGCCCTGCGTGATGACCTGCGGGTAGCGCTGACCGACGGGGTGCGCAAGATCGTGCAATGGACCGACAGCCACGGTGCGGCATTAGCGCCGTTTGACGTGCAGGGGTTCGATCCCTTCTTTAACGTCAACACGCCCGAGGATATGACACGGGCAGAAGAATTGCTGACAGGGGAAAAGGCATGAGGGTTTTCGGGGTTGTTGGCTGGAAGAATTCGGGCAAAACCGGTCTGATGGAACGGCTGGTGGCCGAGATCACATCGCGCGGGTTCACTGTGGCGACACTGAAGCACGCGCATCACAGTTTTGACGTCGATCATCAGGGCAAAGACAGCTACCGCCACCGCGAGGCAGGGGCAACCGAAGTGCTGCTGGCCTCGCGCCAGCGCTGGGCGTTGATGCACGAACTGCGCGGGCAGGACGAACCCGTGCTGGAACAATTGCTGGCGCATCTGTCGCCCAATGATCTGGTGCTGATCGAGGGCTACAAGCGCGACGATCACCCCAAGATCGAGGCCAACCGCAAAGCCACGGGCCAACCCCTGCTGGCGCTCGAGGATGAAACCGTGCGGGCCGTGGCCAGTGACAATGACCCGCAAGGCCTGTCGGTGCCGGTGTTCAATCTGGATGACACCGTGGCGATTGCGGATTTCATTTTGCAGGAAACAGGGCTGGTTGCCAAACCGGTTGCGGGCGTTCCCGACATCGCCGCACCTGTTATGAAAGACGACTGTTTTGCCCTGCCGCCCGGTGTGGAATGGATGCCTGTGGATGATGCCCTTGCGCATCTGAAGGATCGTCTGGGGCTGGTTGTCGGAACCGAAGAAATCGCCGTGCCAGATGCCGCTGGCCGCGTGTTGGCGGTGGACCAGATGGCGCTGCGCTCGAACCCGCCCGGCGCCAATTCGGCGGTGGATGGATATGGATTTGCCCATGCCGACACCATGGATGGCCCACAGGTTTTGCCGCTGGTCGATGGCCGCGCGGCCGCTGGCGAGCCGTTTGAAGGTGTGGTGCCTGCGGGCCATGCGATCCGCATTCTGACCGGCGCGCTGATCCCCGAAGGGGTCGATACCGTGGTGATGCAGGAAGACGTGAACGTGCAGGACGGGCATGTCGCGTTTCAGGGGCCGGTCAAACCGAACGCCAACACCCGTAAGGCGGGCGAGGATGTCGAGGCGGGGCAGTTGGCCTTGGCTGCGGGTCACAAACTGCGTAGCCCCGATCTGGCCTTGCTGACCGGTTTGGGTGTTGCCAGTGTGACGGTTTACAAACGCCTGCGGGTCGGGGTTCTATCGACTGGTGATGAAATCGTGCCTGCCGATGGCGGTGCATCGCCCAAGGGCAAAACCTATGACGCCAACCGCCCGATGCTGTTGGCGCTGGCGGCGGAATGGGGCCACGAAGCTGTCGATCTGGGCCATGTGAAGGATGACCGCGCGCTGCTGAAAACCTGTCTGGATGATGCCCGCGAAAAGGTGGATGTGATTCTGACCTCGGGCGGGGCCTCGGCGGGGGACGAAGATCATGTTTCCGCCCTGTTGAAAGAAGAAGGCGCGCTCGAGGCATGGCGCATCGCACTGAAACCCGGGCGACCGCTGGCGTTGGGCATGTGGCACGGGGTGCCGGTGTTCGGCCTGCCGGGCAACCCCGTCGCGGCCTTTGTCACCGCGGCAATTTTCGCCCGCCCTTCATTGTCGGCCCTGTCCGGCGCGGGCTGGGTCACGCCGCAAGGGTTCATGGTGCCTGCTGCCTTTAGCAAATCCAAAAAACCGGGCCGGCGTGAATATTTGCGGGCGCGGATGGGTGCGGACGGACGGGTCGAGGTGTTCAAATCCGAAGGCTCGGGCCGGATATCGGGGCTGGCGTGGGCCAATGGTCTGGTGGAACTGCCCGACGGCGCGCTGGATATCAACGAAGGCGACATGGTGCGCTTTTTGCCATACGGCAGCCTTGGTATTCCCGATTAACCTGAACGGGGCTTGCACCGCGCAACATCCGGCGGCTATGGTTTCCTGTGGCTAAGAAAACAGTGAAAAAGAAACCCGCGGCCAAGAAAAAGCCGAAGAAGGACGCGCCCGCCGAAAAGCGGCGTTTTCGCCCGCTCCGGTGGGTGATGAAATGGGCGTTTCGCGCCGGTCTGGTGTTTGCTGCTCTGATGGTTCTGGCCGTGGTTTTCTATGCCTTTGTAAACCCGCCAACCACCCCCTACATCTGGTCCGAATCCCGCCGTCTGGACGGGGTTGACCGCATGTGGGTGCCGATCGACGAAATCGCCCCTGTTATGGCACGGTCGGTCGTCGCCGCCGAGGATGCGAATTTCTGCAATCACTGGGGCTTTGACATGGTCGCGATCCGGGCGGCAATCGATTCCGGCGCCAACCGTGGCGCATCAACCATCAGCCAGCAGGTGGTGAAGAATACCTACCTTTGGCAGGGCCGCAGCTGGACCCGCAAGGCGCTCGAGGCCTTGATGACACCGCTAATCGAGGCCGTCTGGACCAAGCGCCGGATACTCGAGGTTTACCTGAACATTGCTGAATTTGACGAAGGCGTGTTCGGGGTCGAGGCGGCGGCGCGGCATTACTTTGGCGTTGGCCCCGAAGACCTGACCCCGACACAGGCCGCGCGCCTTGCCGCCGTGTTGCCAAATCCCAAGGGGCGGTCGGCGTCAAAGCCCACGGCATTTATCCGCAAACGCACCCGCGCGATCATCAGCGGGGCGGCAACCATCCGCGCGGATGGGCGGTCGGCCTGTTTCGAAGGTTGATATGTGTGGCCAATCACGGCTAATACAAAAGAAAAAACCGAGTGGTATTTGCAATGAACCGACTTTTCCACGTTCCGCTATCCCCCTATTGCCGCAAGGTGCGCCTGTCCTTGGCGGAAAAGAAGATCGAGGTCGAACTGGTCGAGGAAAAATACTGGGAGCAAGACCCGGATTTCCTGCGCCGCAATCCGGCGGGCAAGGTGCCGGTGCTGAAAATGGACGGCATGACAATGGCCGAATCCGCCCCGATCTGCGAATATCTGGAAGAGGCATATCCAGAGCCCGCCCTGCTGCCCAAAGACCCCAAACAGCGTTACGAGGTGCGGCGGCTGGTCAGCTGGTTTGACGATAAATTCCATCACGAGGTTACCGCCAACCTGCTGTATGAGCGGGTGAACAAAAAGGTGATGGGGCAGGGGTATCCGGACAGCAAGAACATCAAGGCCGGTGCCAAAAAGATCAAATTCCATCTGGATTATATGGGCTGGTTGCTGGATCAGCGCCGCTGGCTGGCAGGCGGGCAAATGACGCTGGCCGATTTCGCCGCCGCTGCACATCTGTCATCGCTGGATTATATTTCAGACGTCGACTGGAACCGCAACGAAAACGTGCGCGAATGGTATGCCAAGATCAAATCGCGCCCCGCGTTCCGGTCCATTCTGGCCGATCAGGTGTCGGGCTTTCCGCCGCCTGCCCATTACGCGGATCTGGATTTTTGACGGCCGAGCTAAAGGCGCGGCTGGTTGATTTCGCCCTGAACGAGGGGTTCTCCAAGGTAGGTATCTGTCGCCCGTGGGACGTGCCACAGATTGCCGAGCGCCTGAAAACCTATGTCAAAAAGGGGCGCCACGGCCAGATGGGCTGGATGGCGGAACGGATGAACTGGCGCGGTGATCCGGCGGAACTGTGGCCCGAGGCAAAATCGGTGATCATGCTGGCCGAACCTTACACGCCCGACCATGACCCGATGCAGGTGGTCGGGATGCCGGACAGGGGCGCGATTTCGGTCTATGCCCAAAACCGCGACTACCACGATATTGTCAAGAAACGGCTGAAACGGGTCGGGCGCTGGCTGCTGGAACAGGAACCTAAGGCGCAGATCAAAGTGTTCGTCGATACCGCGCCGGTGATGGAAAAACCGCTGGCGGCGGCGGCTGGGCTGGGCTGGCAGGGCAAGCACACCAATCTGGTCGGGCGCGATCTGGGAAGCTGGTTCTTTCTTGGGTCGATCTTTACCACCGTTGAATTGCCGACCGACGAACGGGCAAGTGAAACCTGCGGCAGTTGCACCGCCTGTCTGGACGCCTGCCCGACCAACGCGTTCCCCGCGCCCTACCAACTGGATGCGCGGCGCTGCATTTCCTATCTGACGATTGAACACTGGGGACCGGTGGATTTGGAATTCCGCACCGCCCTTGGCAACCGCATCTATGGTTGCGACGATTGCCTTGCCGCCTGCCCGTGGAACAAATTCGCAGCCGAGGCCCGCGAGATGCGCTATATCGCCCGCGATGAACTGCTGGCGCCAAAGCTGGCAGAGCTGGCGGTGCTGGACGATACCGCCTTTCGCGAAATGTTTTCCGGCAGTCCGGTCAAGCGGATGAAACGGGGCCGGTTCGTGCGCAATGTTTTGTATGCCATCGGCAATTCCGGCGATTCTGCCCTGCGCGATGTCGCCGCCGGATTGGTGAATGACGAAGAGGAAATGGTCGCCGATGCCGCCCGCTGGGCCGTTGAACGGCTAACAGCATGAGGCCCGCGCGCGGCATATTGCTGATCGTGCTGGCGGTGACGGTGTTTTCCCTGATGTCCGCCTTTGTCAAAGCCGCCGGAAGGGTGCCCGCAGGCGAGGCGGTGTTCTTTCGCTCGGCCTGTGCATTGCCGATCATCCTGATCTGGCTGGCCTCGCGCGGTGATCTGAAACACGGGTTGCACACACAAAACTATCGCGGCCACATCTACCGCAGCGTGGCAGGGACGCTGGCGATGGGGCTGGGCTTTGCCGGTCTGAAATTCCTGCCTCTGCCCGAGGTCACGGCCCTGCGGTTTATCACCCCGATCCTGATTGTGATCTTTGCAGCCATCCTGCTGGGCGAACGCATCCGCATGGTGCGTCTGGCGGCGGTTTTGGCGGGGCTGGTCGGGGTGCTGATCATCCTGTGGCCGCGTCTTGATGCCGGGTTTGCAGGCGCGGGGCGGCGCGAATTGATCGGGGCGGGGATGGTGCTGGCATCGGCCGGATTTGCCGCTTTTGCGCAGATCGCGATCAAAAGCATGGCGGGGATCGAGAAAACTGCGGCCATCGTGTTCTATTTCTCGATGACATCGATGGTTCTGTCGCTGTTTTCGCTGCCCTTCGGCTGGGTCTGGCCGGTGGGGATGGAGTGGTTTTACCTGATCGGCGCGGGCGTGGTTGGCGGGGTTGGGCAGATATTGCTGACCAGCAGCTACCGCTTTGCCGATGCCAGCACCTTGGCGCCGTTCACCTATGTGTCGATGATCTGGTCATTGCTGATCGGCTATTTCGCCTTCGGCGAGGTGCCCACATGGGCGATGCTGGCCGGTGCCGCATTGATCATCCTGTCGGGCGTGGCCATCGTGTTTCGCGAACGGCAGTTGGGGCTGGCCCGCACCGCCATGCGCAATGTTACCAAACCGCGCTAAGAAGCCTTGCGAATGATGGCGATGTAAAACCCGTCCATGCCGCCCATATCCCCCCAGTAATCGGGGCGCAGCCGCAGGCCGCCTTCAGGGGTGGCCCATGCCGGATCAAGCCCCGTTAACGTGATAGGCTCGACCGAAATATCCTTATGCCGCTTCAACGCGTCCTCGACCTGGATTTCGCCTTCATCCGGCAACAGCGAGCAGGTGCAAAACACCAGTCGCCCGCCGGGTTTCAACTGGCTTAGGGCGTGATCAATCATACATTCCTGCAAGGCAAACAACGCGGGAAAACCCGCGCCATCCTTGGCGTGGGGCAAATCGGGATGCCGCCGGATCGTGCCCGTCGCGGTGCATGGCGCATCCAGCAGGATCGCGTCAAACAGCGCCTCGCGCCACTCCAGCGCGTCCGTAACCCGCAAGGTTGCATCCAGCCCTGTGCGCTCCAGATTTTCGCGCACCCGTGCCATCCGCTTTTTGGAGACATCAATCGCCACCACATCGGCCCTTGCCGCGGCCAGTTGCATCGTTTTGCCACCGGGGGCGGCGCACATATCCAGCACCCGTTCACCGGCCTGTGCGTTCAAAACCTTGGCGGGGATTGCGGCGGCGGCGTCCTGCACCCACCAGTCGCCTGCCTCATATCCGGCAAGGGCCGAGACCTGACCAGCCCCCAACACCCGCACTGATCCAGTCGGCAACACTGTGCCGCCAACCGCCTTGGCCAGCGGCGCCGCATCCCCTTTGGGGGTCAAATCCAGCGGCGCGCCCTTGGCAAAGCTGGCTTCCATCGCCTCGACGGTTTTCTTGCCGTAATCGGCCACCAGCGGTTTGCGCAACCATTTCGGCAATCGCGGCAGCGGCAGCTTGTCCCACGCCGCCACGTCGATCTTGCGCAGCACCGCGTTGACCATGCCCGAGGCGCGATGATTTACCTTGTCCGCCTTGACCATCGACACCGCCGAATTCACCACCCCGTGCGCCGCCGCGCCATCGACGCACAGTTCCACCACGGACAGGCGCAACACATTATGCACCATCAGGTCCGGTTTGCGTTGCAGGAACGGCCCCAGCATCCGGTCGGCCCGGTCCATCCAGCGCAGGGTTTCCATTACCAACCGCTGTGCGCGGGCCTTTTCGGATGGGTCCAGCCTGTCCAGCGCACCGGTCACCAACAGTTCGGGTAGCAACGCGCCTTTGCCCAACACCCCGTCCAGCAATCGAACCGCCGCGCGGCGCGGGTTTAGACCGGGTTGGGACATGGTGTATTCCTTTGTTGAAGTGCCTGTGTTTCGGCCTATATCATAGGGGCAAGCTGAACAAGAGATGAGCCATGCCCGATACGTGCCCAGATACCCCCAAAGACCTGCCCCCCGCTGCCCAACGCGCGCTGAAGGAAGCCGAGGAGCGCCGCCAAAAGGCCAAAGCCGCAGAACTGCCCAAAGAACTGGGCGGCCGCGACGGTCCGGAACCTGTGCGCTATGGCGATTGGGAGAAGAAGGGGATCGCGGTGGATTTTTGAGGGGGCATACTTCTACCGAAGTGGACAGTGATCATTTGCAATAGATGTCTGGGTAGTGTCGCGAGTTTGGTGGAAATTCGAGGACGGCGTAATCTCCGGGTGCATCGAAGCCACCCAACCGGCGGCTGGAACCGCCAAGGAGATCACGCCATGACAAAGAATACAGCAACATCGACATCCGCGCTACTGGCCAATGAAGCAGGCTATGACCCGATTGAAGACCGGCTGCGCCAGAACATCCGCGCGACGATCGAGGCGGTTTTCGAAGAGGAGCTGGAGCAGTTTCTGGGCCGTTGCCGGTATGGCCGCAGCGGCGGGGCAAAGGCCGGATACCGCCACGGGCATCGCGAGCGGCAACTGGTCGGAACATTTGGAACCGAAACGGTGCGCGTGCCGCGTGCGCGGATCACAGGCGAGGCCGGCAAGGCCAGAGAATGGCGCTCGAAGGCATTGCCCCGCTACCAGCGGCTGACGAAGAAGGCCGAGGCGCTGATCGCTGCTGTCTACCTTTCGGGCACCAACACACGGCGGGTAAAACGCGCCCTGTTCGGCCTGTTTCAGGGGGCGGTCAGCAAGGATGTGGTGAGCCGCGCCTGGCGCAAGGTGAAGGTGGACTGGCAGGCGTGGTGCGCCCGCAGCCTTGCGGATGAAGACATCGTGCGGCTGATCCTGGACGGCACCGTGATCAAAACGCGGATTGACAGGAAGGCCACCAATATCTCGGTTCTGGCCGCGATTGGCGTGCGCCGGGATGGGCAGAAGGTCTTGTTATCACAGATGAACATGGGCGGCGAAAGCACCTCCGCCTGGCGTCAGTTCATCAACGATCTGGATGCGCGCGGGTTGAAACGGCCCGAATTTGTCATCGTGGACGGGGCACCGGGACTTGAGGTCGCTCTCATTGCCCTCTGGGGTGAAGATCTGCCGATCCAGAGGTGCACGGTGCACAAGCACCGCAACCTTCTGGCCAAGGCACCCAAGCGTATGCATGATGAGTTGACAGAAGATTACCGCGACATGATCTACGCCAAAACACCCGAGGAAATCGCCACCCGCCGCAAGGCATTTCTGCGAAAATGGCGGCTGAAATGCAAGGCCGTCGCTGACAGCTTGGAAGAAGCAGGAGATAAGCTTTTCACCTTCACGCGTCTGCCACAAGGCCAGTGGAAATCGGCCAGAACGACAAATGCGATCGAACGCCTGAACGAGGAATTCCGCCGCCGCATCAAGACCCAGACCGTGCTGCCATGCGCCGAGACCGTGCCGATGCTGCTTTGGGCTCTGATGGCCTCGGGGCAGATCGTCATGCGAAAGGTCGATGGCTGGGAAACGCTCGCTCAGCCCGTCGCCGACGCAACCCTTGACCAAGCCGCCTGACCGGCGCATAATTCAACCCGCTCGGAGGTGCCTGAAATCAATTTCCACCACTTTCGAGACACAACCGATGTCTGACACCCACATCAAGTATCGCTTACAGGATCCCTGTATATCCCTATACCAGTGACCAGTCCTTCATATTCAAAAACTGACATAGACGCCAAATCATCTTCACAACTCCAGTGCCCCATTCCCTCAATTTGGTGGTCGGGTATCTCATCTCGTATCAGTTCACAGGAAAATATTTCTTCAAATTCACGAATACCTATCTCGGAAAGAGCGCGGCCATCAGGCAAGATAGCATCATCTGTTTCAATACTTACCAGATCTGAAAAATTCACACGCCCACGGGGGTTCCCTATAAAGTTTAATACAACTCTAAATGAATTACATTTGGCAACAAAACTTAGCGATGTATCCCATTTCTTTTTGGCACCTAGAGAATACTCGTCAACGGTAACGTTAGCATCTTCAACCTCCCAGCCTTTCAAAGCTACACAAAAATCCTGAAAGTCCATATCGACATAAAAGGGGTGGACCCCGCGAAGCAGAACCAGTTGCCCTGCTTTATTCTTGTTGCCATTGTTTGGGGCCATAAATGGTTCCTATCGGAGACAGTGTGACAATTGTCCTTTTGAACGATACATCTTTAATTTCCACATTTGGTAATTATGCCCACATTTCCCTCACTGCGATTAGCGCATCTTCCTTAGAAGAAAACCACTCTTGCTGTTGCGAACTATCATCAGAATCCAGAACACTGTCCAAAGGGTTGTGTCTCGAAAGTGGTGGAAATTGATTTCAGGCACCTCCGAGCGGGTTGAGTTATGCGCCGGTCAGGCGGCTTGGTCAAGGGTTGCGTCGGCGACGGGCTGAGCGAGCGTTTCCCAGCCATCGACCTTTCGCATGACGATCTGCCCCGAGGCCATCAGAGCCCAAAGCAGCATCGGCACGGTCTCGGCGCATGGCAGCACGGTCTGGGTCTTGATGCGGCGGCGGAATTCCTCGTTCAGGCGTTCGATCGCATTTGTCGTTCTGGCCGATTTCCACTGGCCTTGTGGCAGACGCGTGAAGGTGAAAAGCTTATCTCCTGCTTCTTCCAAGCTGTCAGCGACGGCCTTGCATTTCAGCCGCCATTTTCGCAGAAATGCCTTGCGGCGGGTGGCGATTTCCTCGGGTGTTTTGGCGTAGATCATGTCGCGGTAATCTTCTGTCAACTCATCATGCATACGCTTGGGTGCCTTGGCCAGAAGGTTGCGGTGCTTGTGCACCGTGCACCTCTGGATCGGCAGATCTTCACCCCAGAGGGCAATGAGAGCGACCTCAAGTCCCGGTGCCCCGTCCACGATGACAAATTCGGGCCGTTTCAACCCGCGCGCATCCAGATCGTTGATGAACTGACGCCAGGCGGAGGTGCTTTCGCCGCCCATGTTCATCAGTGATAACAAGACCTTCTGCCCATCCCGGCGCACGCCAATCGCGGCCAGAACCGAGATATTGGTGGCCTTCCTGTCAATCCGCGTTTTGATCACGGTGCCGTCCAGGATCAGCCGCACGATGTCTTCATCCGCAAGGCTGCGGGCGCACCACGCCTGCCAGTCCACCTTCACCTTGCGCCAGGCGCGGCTCACCACATCCTTGCTGACCGCCCCCTGAAACAGGCCGAACAGGGCGCGTTTTACCCGCCGTGTGTTGGTGCCCGAAAGGTAGACAGCAGCGATCAGCGCCTCGGCCTTCTTCGTCAGCCGCTGGTAGCGGGGCAATGCCTTCGAGCGCCATTCTCTGGCCTTGCCGGCCTCGCCTGTGATCCGCGCACGCGGCACGCGCACCGTTTCGGTTCCAAATGTTCCGACCAGTTGCCGCTCGCGATGCCCGTGGCGGTATCCGGCCTTTGCCCCGCCGCTGCGGCCATACCGGCAACGGCCCAGAAACTGCTCCAGCTCCTCTTCGAAAACCGCCTCGATCGTCGCGCGGATGTTCTGGCGCAGCCGGTCTTCAATCGGGTCATAGCCTGCTTCATTGGCCAGTAGCGCGGATGTCGATGTTGCTGTATTCTTTGTCATGGCGTGATCTCCTTGGCGGTTCCAGCCGCCGGTTGGGTGGCTTCGATGCACCCGGAGATTACGCCGTCCTCGAATTTCCACCAAACTCGCGACACTACCTGTGTTGGGTCATCAGTGGTATCCTTCGTCAGGGTTAACTTTGCCACGGAACACCCAATAGGCGTATCCGGTGTATCCAAGGATCACAGGCATCAGGGCCAGCGTGCCATATAGGGTGAAGCGCAGGCTCGAGTCCGGTGCTGCGGCCTCCCAGATGCTGACAGACGGGGGCACGATGTTGGGGTAGAAACTGATCCCGACGCCGACAAAACTGACCACGAATATCAGCAGAGAGGCGATGAAGGGGCGGGCTTCGTGACCCGCTTTCAGGCTGCTGAACAACAGCCAAGTCAGGGCCATCATCGCCAGTGGCACGACCATTGTATAAAGGCTGCCGGGCAGGTTGAACCAACGCTGGAAGTAGACCGGATCCTGAAACGGGGTCAGCACCGAGACGGTGCCGATTGCGGCCAGTGTGATCATGCCCAGCATGGTGGCCTTTTCACGCATCATTTGTTGCAACGCGCCTTCGGTTTTCAGGATCAGCCATGTTGACCCCAGCAAGGCGTAACCGACAACCACGGACAGGCCGGTCAGCACAGTGAACGGGCTAAGCCAGTCCCACCAGCCACCGGCATAGGCACGGTCCACCACGTTAATCCCCTGCACAAATGCGCCAAGGGTAATGCCCTGCATCATTGCTGCGATGGTTGATCCGGCGGCAAATCCAACCTCCCACACCGGTTTCCAGCGTTTGGTGCAGCCACGGTACTCAAAGGCAACCCCGCGGAATATCAGTGCCAGCAGCATGGTTATGATCGGCATGTACAGGGCGGGCAGGATGATGGCATAGGCCAGCGGGAACACGGCCAACAGGCCCCCGCCGCCAAGGATCAGCCATGTTTCGTTGCCATCCCAGACTGGCGCGATGGAATTCATCATCAGGTCTTTGTCCTGTTCGGATTTGGCAAAGGGAAACAGAATTCCGACACCAAGGTCGAACCCGTCAAGGACAACATATGTCAGCACGGCAAAGGCGATGATACCGGCCCAGATGAATGGTAGATCGAACAGCATTTCAGCCTCCTATGCGGGAACTGTGTTGGCGGGTGGGGTGGTCGGCGCGGGCGCATCCGGTGCCTGCTGCATCAGTCGGAAAACGTAGAACAGCCCGGCGCCGAAGACGAAGAAATAGACCCAGATAAAGGCTAGCAGCGATGCGCCCACGGCGGGCGCATCCACCGGCCCGATGGAATCGACCGTGCGCAACGCGCCATAGACGGTGAAGGGCTGGCGGCCGACTTCGGTGGTGATCCATCCGGCCAGCAGAGCGATAAAGCCGCTTGGTCCCATCAGAACCGAAACGCGGTGCAGCCATTTGTCTTGATAGAGGGTGCCGCGCCAGCGCCGCCACAGGCTCCAGCCGCCAATGCCCAGCATGGCAAAACCAATGGCGATCATAATGCGGAAGGACCAGAATAAAACGGTAACGGGCGGCTCGTCTGCATCCGGCACTGTGTCCAGCCCCGCGAGCGGTGCATTCAGATCATGTTTCAGGATCAGGCTGGACAACTTCGGAATTTGAATAGCGTAGTCGATGCGCTTTTCCTGCGGGTTCGGGATGCCAAACAGGATCAGAGGGGCGCCGTCAGGGTGGCTGTCGTAGTGACCTTCCATCGCCATCACCTTGGCGGGCTGGTGTTCCAGTGTGTTCAACCCGTGCGCGTCACCGGCAATGATCTGGATCGGGGCAACAATCGCCGCCATCCACATCGCCATGGAAAACATTCGCATGGTTGCGCCATTGTTGCGGTCCTTCAAAAGATGCCAGCCAGCAACAGCAGCAACCGCAAAGGATGTGGACAGGAACGCTGCCAGCACCATATGCACTAGACGGTAGGGGAAGGACGGGTTGAATATGATCGCCCACCAATCCTGGGGTATGAACTGCCCCGCCTCGTTGATGGAATAGCCCGCAGGCGTCTGCATCCAGGAATTGGCCGACAGAATCCATGTGGCCGACATCAGTGTGCCGATCGCCACCATTGCAGTTGCGAACATGTGCAGGCGCGGCCCCACCTTTTCACGGCCAAACAACATGATGCCCAGAAATCCAGCTTCCAGGAAAAAGGCAGACAAAACTTCGTAGGCCAGTAACGGGCCCAGGATGGGGCCGGTTTTGTCGGCAAATACGCTCCAGTTGGTGCCGAACTGGTAGGACATGACGATGCCCGAAACCACGCCCATGCCAAACACCACTGCAAATATCTTTTTCCAGTATTCAAACAGCGTCAGATAGGTGCGGTCCTGCGTGCGCAGCCAGAGGGCGTTTAGAACCGTCAGGAAACTGGCCAGCCCGATAGAAAAGGCCGGAAAGATGATATGGAACGAGATGGTAAAGGCGAATTGTGCCCGTGCCAGAGCCTCGGCTGTGAATCCGTCAAACATGGCGATGCCTCATAGTTATAATAGCCATATATATTTAATGGATACATGTTTAATAGAGATGCTTGCCATAAAGCAATATCTGAAATATATCTTTATTGTCGCACCTTGGAATAAGCGGAAATACCTATGAATCTAACGAGTTACACGAATTACGCTCTGCGCACGTTACAAATGGCTGCCCTGCATGACCCGAATCTGTTGCGGGTTGATGATGTAGCCAAGGTGCATAGGTTGGCCCGCCCGCACATCGTGAAAATCGTGCATCAACTGGGCAAGGCGGGCTATCTGGAAACCCAGCGCGGGCGTGGCGGCGGGTTTCGGCTGGCGCGGCCGGCGGACCAGATCAACGTTGGCGAAGTGGTGCGCCTGACCGAAGGTAATCTGGATGTGGTCGAGTGTTTCAACCCCAGCAAAAATACCTGCCTGCTGTCGGGCGTTTGCCGCCTGTCCTTTGCCATTCAAGAGGCCACATCCGCCTTTATGGCCGTTCTGGATAGGCTGACCATTGCCGACATCGCCGCCAATCGTGACGAGTTGCTGGAACGCAGTCGGGCGCTGGGCAAAGCCTAGCGACACGCCTGCGGCTGGGCTGAAAAACCGGGTGCGATCTTGGATAGATGGCGATAGGGCAATCCTTTGTCTCCTGTGGCCCCCACGGGCGCGATCTCCATCCAGTATTTGGTTTTGGTGAAATGCATCTGTTCGGCAATCCAGCCCAGACGATTTACCGTCAGCACCTTGCCGTTTGGTGCCTTGCACATCTCCAACAGGGCTATTGCCCCCACGATCGAGGGCATTTCGGTCTGCATCGCAATGAAGTTCCCTGTGGAATAAACCACCGGCACCACCTGCCCGCGCCCCGTATTCAACAGACGAAACGGTTGCACCGCATGGGGGTGGGTGCCCACGATTGCCGTAGCCCCCGCCGCTGCCAGATCACGGGCCAGCGCCACTTGCTGTGTGTCGGGAGTCGAGGAATATTCCTGCCCCCAGTGCGGCAGCACGATCACCGCCGCAACAGATGGATCGGCCGCCTCGCGTCGCACCAGCGACAGCAATTCGCTGCGATTGCCATAGCAAAGCAAAACCTGCCGTTTCGGATCAGGGTTGCCGTTGGTCGAAAAGCTGCACCCGATAAAGGAAACCGTGCCCAATGCCGTGCCCCGTCGCACCGCAAACCGCCGCGCCGCGCCCGACCGGATCGTTCCCACAGCCCCCAACCCCGCTTTGGACATTTCGCGCAATGTCATATCTGCGCCCAGTGACCCGCGATCCATCGCGTGGTTGTTCGCGGTGGTCATCAGGTCAAACCCCGAGGCTTTCAGTTCCTTCAAAATCTGTGGATGGTAGTTGAACATCGGAAAGCCGGTATAGACGCCGGTGCCATAAACCGGCCCCGGATCGCCCACCTGACGGCCCGATTGATCCACCCCCGGCGCAACGGGGCCTTCCATATTGCCGATGGTCAGATCACCCCACGCCAGATAGGGATCGGCCTGCGCCCACATCTTGCGAAAACCATACCGATAGCCGGTTTGCTGGATCGGCCAATGCAGCAACACATCGCCCACGATGGTCAGCCGGACCCGTTCGGAATCGGCGCAAGGATTGACCGGCGGAGCCTGAAACGCCGGTTTGGGCACACATTGCCCGCCGGTTTGCACCTGCTGCTCGGGCACACAGCCCGCCAATAGCATCAGGGCCATCAGACCCCGTCCCAATGTCCGTAACATCACCGCTCCTTGCCTGTTGTTACGGGTATCTTAGGGCAAGGGGGCGAGGGAATAAACGGGGATGTTCTTGACTGGCAAGGTATCCCGCTGTTTGCCACCCCTCGACCGTCAGATTATACGCCCACAGCGGCTCGACCAAAGCCTCGGACAAAACCACCTCGGACCATGAGCCGACATCATTCAGCAAACGATCCCCCCACTGGTAATAAAACTTGCATCCCGCCCCAAGCCGTGAAAACTGCTGCGGATGAAACTCGGAATTTTCACCCTCGTTCTGGCCTATATGCTCAGCCAGTTTTACCGCGCTTTTCTGGCGGTGCTGACGCCTGCGTTAAAGGCGGATATCGGGGCGTTGCCGGATGATTTGTCGCTGGCCTCGGGGATGTGGTTTCTGGCCTTTGCGGTGATGCAATTGCCGGTCGGATGGGCGCTGGACAAGATCGGGCCAAAGCGCACCGCGTCGATCCTGCTGGCCTTTGGCGGGGCCGGTGGCGCGCTGGTGTTCGGACTGGCGCAATCGCCGCTGCATATCATCATCGCGATGGTGCTGTTGGGGATCGGATGCGCGCCGGTGTTGATGGCCTCTTTCTACATCTTCGCCCGCAGCTTTCTGCCCGTTGTGTTTGCCTCGCTTGCCGGGGCGATCATCGGGTTCGGGTCACTGGGCAATATCGCCAGTTCCCTGCCGATGACATGGGCCAGTGAAACATTCGGTTGGCGCGAGACATTGTTTGCGCTGGCGGCCATTACGCTGGCTGTTGCGCTGGCAATCCTGCTATTTGTCAAAGATCCGGAAACACCGGCGCATGAACAGGATGCCCAAGGCTCTGTTTTCAGCCTGCTGAAAATGCCCGCGCTGTGGCTAATCTTCCCGATGATGACGGTGAATTACGCGGCCGCTGCCGGTATCCGCGGCCTGTGGATCGGGCCCTACCTGAGCGATGTGTTTACCGCCGATGCGGCAATGATCGGCAAGGCGACGCTGGCAATGGGGCTGGCGATGGCGCTGGGAAATTTCGTTTACGGACCGCTGGATCGTTTGTTCCCGACCCGCAAGTGGATCGTGTTCTGGGGCAATCTGGCGGCGGCGATTTCGCTGCTTTCGCTGTATTTTCTGCCTGCCAGCAACCTGTGGTTTTCCATTGCGATGATGGCGGCTGTGGGTCTGTTTGCCGCCAGCTTTGCTGTGATCATCGCGCATGCGCGGGCCTTTATCCCGCCGCATCTGACGGGGCGGGGGGTGACATTGCTGAACCTGTTCGGGATTGGTGGCGCGGGCATCCTGCAATCGCTAAGCGGGCGGGTACATGGGGCGGCTTTGGTCGGCGCAACGGATCCCGCACAGCCCTATCAGGCGCTATTCCTGTTCTTTGGCGGGGCGGTGCTGGTGGGTGTGTTAATCTATGGGGAACCTCTGTAAATTCCCGTTTTCGCCTTCTTCGCGGCGGGGTGGACGGTTTTTCGCCTGTCCCGCCTGATTGCTTCGGATCATAAACCCATTTTCACCGGTTTCAAGCCGGTTTTGGGTATTTCAGGCACACCTCACCCCATGAACCCTTATCCCGGCGCCGCCAGGCCGCATTCGAACTGGACGAAGCGCTTCATGTTGTAGACCAGGTTCATCATCCCGATGCGAAATCGCGCCCGCTTCAGGCCGATGGAGCGGATCAGCTTGCCGCCCATGGAGCGCTCCTGAAAAGCGAATACATGCTCGACCCGGACCCGCACTTTCGAGCGCCTCCGGTTGGCCTTTTGCTGGCGCTCGCCAAGCGGCTTGCCGCGCCTGCCCTTGTGATGGATATGGCTGTGAAGCCCCCGCTCTTCCAGCTCGCTTTCGATCTTTTGCGAGCGATAGGCGCTGTCGGCCCACAGGTCCGATGAGGTGTTGCTCGCATCAATCAGACCGGCAAGCGCCTGGCTGTCATGCACGGCGGCATCGGTGACATCATAAGCGCGGATGAATTTGTGCCGCCGGTCGACATTGATGTGGTTCTTGTAGCCGTAATAGCTCTTGCCGTGCTTCTTCGTCCAGCGCGCATCCACGTCCTTCTGGCGCTTCTTGTGGGGTTTTTCCTCCCACTCTTCAGGCGTTTCGCCCGCCTTGATTTTCTCGTTCTCGTCCCTTTTGTTGTGCTGGCGCGGCGCCGGAACGATGCTCGCATCAACAATCTGCCCGCCCATCGCCAGATAGCCCTTTTCGCGCAGAAAGGCATCGAACTTGTCAAACAGCTCCTTCATCTTCCCGGCCCCGGCCAGCCTTTCACGGTAGGCCCAGATGGTCTTGGCGTCAGGTACGCTGTCTTCAATGCCAAGGCCGAGAAACCGCATGAACGACAGGCGGTCGCGGATCTGATACTCGATCTGATCGTCAGAGAGGTTGTAGAGCTGCTGCAAAACCATCGTCTTGAATATCAGCACCTCATCCCAAGGCGGGCGGCCAGCGTTGGATTTGCGCTGTTCGGGCGGCGTGCGCCATATGGCCTTCAGCTCGTCCCGGTAATCCTCGAACGGCACCATGTCGTTGAGCAACACCAGCGGATCACCAGATTTGTCCAGTCCCGCGTATCGGCTGGAAAGATCAAAAAATCCCATCTGACCCATGACAAAACCCCGTCGGTCGAATCATTTTCATCCTGATGACGATTCTACCCCGTCAGGCCGGATTTTGGGGGATTTTTAGAGGTTCCCTAAGGAATATGATTATGCCAGATACTATTGTGTATCCAAAATTTTCCGAGTCGATCAGTGGCAATTTGCTGGTCTACAGAAACAGCAAACTGGTCCATGTGGAACCGGGGGGCGTGTCACAGCTGATCAGTGCGTTCGGAACCGGATCGGGCGAAGGGGCAGGGGCGGCGGCAACCGGTTCCGGTGCGCTTAGCCGGTCCAGATCGCGCAGCCGGTCCCGCAGTCGCTCAAGATCACGCAGCCGGTCGCGGTCCCGCAGCAATGTGGCGGCAGCAGGGGGCGGTGCACCGTTACAGAACTGGTACGAATTTCGCGAGCTGTTCTGGGCGCAATTGCCAGAAGAATTGAAGGCAAAACGGTTTGCCTGGGAAAACCTGCCATTGCCCGCCCCGCCGGATCAGGATGAAACTTTTATCAAAGAGATCAAGCATTTACATAAATATCAAAAACGCTTGATGAAAGACCCTTTGCGTCAGTCCGAAATCATGGATCAGGCAACGACCGAAGATATCAGCGATATTTTACGGCCAATGGGGATTGAAGAACTGGGCGGGTATGGTGCCACTGAAACCCTGATCCGGACGGTGATTGATGTCGCAGGCGTTGTCGGGTTTCACTACAAGGACAAATTCAGCCGCACACGGCCAAACCTGATTGATCCGACATTACGCCCCTTTGTCGGCAACCCGCCGCATAATGCCTATCCGTCAAACCATACATTCCAGATGTATTCCGTCGCCGAGGTTCTGTCGCGCATGGTACCCGAAGTCGGGGCGATGCCGGAATTGTTCTTTAGTTGCGCAACGGGTGGGTGAAAACCGCGAATATGCCGGTATCCACTACCCGTCTGACACAGATGCAGGCCGTTTGCTGGCCAAATGGTTCTGCCCTTACATGATCGAATTATGCCGCGAACAGGTGTTCGCCGCGATGCAGGAGTGGATATAATGCCGGTAAATGATCTGAACCGTGACAGCGAATACGCCCATTACCTGTGGCATCTGCATGATGCGGGCGTGATAACCCTTGAACTGGCCGAAGGCGAGGGCCTGCCACATTACGAGGTTACCGGCAGTGTCTGGGATGATCTGTATGACGATGCAGTGGAACCGTCGCTTGTGGTGATGATTGACAACGGCTGTTCATCGCAACACCCCTATTTGCCAGCGGTGGGGAATGCCGGTGGCATGGTCGAAGGCATAGATTTTGCCACCCATGATTTCGGGGCGATTATACGTCCGTTGGATGACGAAGACGCAGCGGATGAAACGGAAAAATGCACCACGGACCGCGAAGGCCGCCTGAACCATTTTGATGCCGCTAATGCGGCTGACCCGAACTTCTGGCAACGTATTAGCGATTTTGATCAGGAAACCGATATACAAGGGGTGAGTGACATCATCGATGCCCTTGAAAATACAAAGGGTGTTGTCCGCTCGGTCACCACATATGCAGATGATCTGCCGACACATGGCACATTGCTGGCCGGTGTTGTGGGGGCGCGTGCCCCTGCCGTGATGCCCGAAGAATGTGCCGAGGCTATCGCCTATTTCGGTGCTGATCCCCGTTGCCGCCTGTTGCCGCTAAACACCAGTTTTCGGCCCGAATTCATCGGGCTGATCCATGCGCTGCTTTATGCGGTTGGCATGGGGGCCGATGCCATTTGCATCCCGCGCGCGATTTATATGCCGACGGCCAAAGGCAACAAGGTTGATCCGCACCGTCCAAAAGACAAACGCGCCTCGCGGATTGATACCGATCCGGTTGTGAAACGGCATTCGGAAATTTTCGAATCCCTGCTGCTGGAAATAGCAGCGCGTGTGCCGGTGATCATTGCCGCAGGCAACAACGGGTTCAAAAGTGAAACGGTTTATCCGGCGTCACTGGCTGGTCCCGATAATGCACTGATCTCGGTCGGGGCAATCAACGGCAAGCGCAAGCCGAGTTCCTATACCAACACAAGGAACGTGACGGTCTATGCCCCCAGTGATGACGCACCGGTCTGGACCCACAAGGAACTGCGCCTTGATCCAAAGGGGCGCACGATGCACAACCATGTTGTCACACAGGCCGGGTCCGAGCCTGCGGATGCAGGGGATTATTCCACATGGGGCGTCCTGTCCACAGATGTGCCGGGTGCCTTCGGGGCCGAAGATGGCGGCGTTTCCACGATCGAGGAAACGGGGTACGAATCCTCGATTATGCAGCGTTCGCAGTTTGCCTCGTTCGGGGGGACCTCGGCGGCCAGTGGTATTGTGGCCGGTGTTGTTTCCCTGATTCAGGCAAAACGGCGCAAGGAGGGTCTGGATCCGATGACAGGGGCGGAAATGAAGCTGCATTTGCAAGCCAACTGTCCCGATCTGGCCATCCCGCCGGAAAATGCCGTGATCAAACGGATTGATGCCGATGCCTGTTTGCAGGCTATTTCGTAAACAAGCACTGTTAGAAAACCATGGTAGGCCCGGCAGGACTCGAACCTGCGACCAAAGCGTTATGAGTGCTCTGCTCTAACCAACTGAGCTACAGGCCCACTGTAGTCATGGGCGCATGGGTATTTGTGTGCAGCCCTTTGGTCAAGGGGTGTTTTGCCCGTTATGATGGACAGAAGGGGGCAGAGTTGTTACTGCGCTGCTAAACGGATTCTATTCCAAGGGGTGCTGCCAGATGACTTCGGGTAAAAACGGTTTGACCTATGCCGATGCCGGTGTGGATATTGATGCGGGCAACGCGCTGGTCGAGCGGATAAAACCCGCCGCCAAACGCACCACACGGCCCGGGGTAATGTCGGGGCTGGGCGGCTTTGGCGCGCTGTTTGATCTGAAGGGCGCGGGCTATACCGACCCTGTGCTGGTGGCCGCGACCGACGGGGTTGGCACCAAGCTGCGGATTGCGATTGATACCGGCAATGTATCCACCATCGGCATTGATCTGGTGGCGATGTGTGTGAATGACCTGATTTGTCAGGGGGCCGAACCGCTGTTCTTTCTGGATTATTTCGCCACAGGCAAGCTGGAACTGGATCAGGCCACGCAGATTATCGAGGGTATCGCCAAGGGCTGTGAATTGTCCGGTTGCGCGTTGATTGGCGGCGAAACGGCGGAAATGCCGGGGATGTACCACGATGGCGACTTTGATCTGGCCGGTTTTGCCGTGGGCGCGATGGAGCGTGGAATGGCCCTGCCGGATGGTGTGGCGGCGGGGGATGTGTTGCTGGGGCTGGCCAGTGACGGGGTGCATTCCAACGGATATTCGCTGGTGCGCAAGGTGGTCGAGGTTTCCGGCCTTGGCTGGGACGCGGATTGCCCGTTTGGCGATGGTCCCCTTGGCACGGCTCTGCTGGCGCCCACACGGCTGTATGTAAAATCGACGCTGGCGGCGATACGGGTAGGGGGTGTGCATGCGCTGGCCCATATCACTGGCGGCGGGTTGACGGAAAACGTGCCACGGGTATTGCCCGAAGGGATGGGGGCACAGGTGGACCTGTCGGCATGGGACTTGCCGCCGGTGTTCAAATGGCTGACCGAAACGGCCGGCATGGAGCAGTCCGAACTGCTGAAAACTTTCAACGCCGGGATCGGCATGGTGCTGGCCGTATCTGCAGATCGCGCAGATGCCATCACCGAACTATTGCTGGCCGAGGGCGAAACGGTGTTCCGCATCGGTCAGGTGGCTGACGGGTCGGGCGTTTCCTATACAGGCGCGCTTTTGTGAACAAACGGGTGGCGATACTGATTTCGGGCGGTGGCTCGAACATGGTGGCCCTGGCGCAGTCGATGACAGGGGACCACCCCGCACGCGCCGTTCTTGTGCTGGCCAATAATGCGAATGCCGGTGGCTTGCAAAAGGCAGCGGATATGGGGATTGCCGCGGCGGTGGTTGATCATCGCCCCTTTGGCAAGGACCGCGCCGCGTTCGAGGCCGCGTTGACCCGCAGGCTGGAACAGGCTCAACCCGACATCATTTGCCTTGCCGGTTTCATGCGGGTGCTGGGGGCTGATTTCGTCACCCGCTGGCAGGGCCGGATTTTGAACATCCACCCGTCATTATTGCCCAAATACAAAGGGTTGCACACCCACGCCCGCGCGATCGAGGCCGGCGATAAACAGGCCGGTTGTTCCGTGCATCTGGTCACTGCCGAACTGGATGGCGGGCCCGTTTTGGGGCAGGCGCGGGTGCCGGTTTTACCGGGTGACACCCCGGAAACCCTGGCCGCCCGCGTGCTGCCGATGGAACATCGGCTTTATCCTGACGTGTTGCGCCGTTTTGCGGCGGGGGACAAAACCGTGGTCAATTTGCCCTGAGGCTTTCCATTTCTGCGCAAATTGCGTAAGAAGCCGCCAACCAGTCCCAATTGAGCAGCAGACCTTTATGAAAACCCTGACCACCACGCAACAGCTGGCCGATTTTTGCGAAATGGCCGCCAAACACCCCTATGTGACGATCGACACCGAATTTTTACGCGAACGCACCTATTATTCCAAACTGTGCCTGGTCCAGTTGGCGGTCAAAGGCGATGATAAGGACTGCGCGGTTCTGGTCGATCCGCTGGTGGACGGGCTGGTTGTGTCTCGAAAGTGGTGGAAATTGATTTCAGGCACCTCCGAGCGGGTTGGGTTATGCGCCGGTCAGGCGGCTTGGTCAAGGGTTGCGTCGGCGACGGGCTGAGCGAGCGTTTCCCAGCCATCGACCTTTCGCATGACGATCTGCCCCGAGGCCATCAGAGCCCAAAGCAGCATCGGCACGGTCTCGGCGCATGGCAGCACGGTCTGGGTCTTGATGCGGCGGCGGAATTCCTCGTTCAGGCGTTCGATCGCATTTGTCGTTCTGGCCGATTTCCACTGGCCTTGTGGCAGACGCGTGAAGGTGAAAAGCTTATCTCCTGCTTCTTCCAAGCTGTCAGCGACGGCCTTGCATTTCGGCCGCCATTTTCGCAGAAATGCCTTGCGGCGGGTGGCGATTTCCTCGGGTGTTTTGGCGTAGATCATGTCGCGGTAATCTTCTGTCAACTCATCATGCATACGCTTGGGTGCCTTGGCCAGAAGGTTGCGGTGCTTGTGCACCGTGCACCTCTGGATCGGCAGATCTTCACCCCAGAGGGCAATGAGAGCGACCTCAAGTCCCGGTGCCCCGTCCACGATGACAAATTCGGGCCGTTTCAACCCGCGCGCATCCAGATCGTTGATGAACTGACGCCAGGCGGAGGTGCTTTCGCCGCCCATGTTCATCAGTGATAACAAGACCTTCTGCCCATCCCGGCGCACGCCAATCGCGGCCAGAACCGAGATATTGGTGGCCTTCCTGTCAATCCGCGTTTTGATCACGGTGCCGTCCAGGATCAGCCGCACGATGTCTTCATCCGCAAGGCTGCGGGCGCACCACGCCTGCCAGTCCACCTTCACCTTGCGCCAGGCGCGGCTCACCACATCCTTGCTGACCGCCCCCTGAAACAGGCCGAACAGGGCGCGTTTTACCCGCCGTGTGTTGGTGCCCGAAAGGTAGACAGCAGCGATCAGCGCCTCGGCCTTCTTCGTCAGCCGCTGGTAGCGGGGCAATGCCTTCGAGCGCCATTCTCTGGCCTTGCCGGCCTCGCCTGTGATCCGCGCACGCGGCACGCGCACCGTTTCGGTTCCAAATGTTCCGACCAGTTGCCGCTCGCGATGCCCGTGGCGGTATCCGGCCTTTGCCCCGCCGCTGCGGCCATACCGGCAACGGCCCAGAAACTGCTCCAGCTCCTCTTCGAAAACCGCCTCGATCGTCGCGCGGATGTTCTGGCGCAGCCGGTCTTCAATCGGGTCATAGCCTGCTTCATTGGCCAGTAGCGCGGATGTCGATGTTGCTGTATTCTTTGTCATGGCGTGATCTCCTTGGCGGTTCCAGCCGCCGGTTGGGTGGCTTCGATGCACCCGGAGATTACGCCGTCCTCGAATTTCCACCAAACTCGCGACACTACCGACGGGCTGTCGCTGGAACCACTGTACGATCTGTTTCGCAACGAGGATGTGGTCAAGGTGTTCCATGCCGCACGTCAAGACCTTGAGATTTTCTTTATCGAAGGCGGGGTGTTTCCCAAGCCGTTGTTCGACACCCAGGTCGCCGCTATGGTGTGTGATTTTGGCGAGCAGGTGGGCTATGAAACACTGGTGCGCAAGATCGCCAAAGAATCGCTGGACAAGTCATCCCGCTTTACCGACTGGTCACGCCGCCCCCTGACGGATGCACAGAAAACCTATGCGATCGGGGATGTGACCCATCTGCGGGTGATTTACGAATTCCTGAAGGGCAAGATTGAAAAAACAAACAGAACCAAATGGGTAGAAGAGGAACTTAAAGTTCTTCTTAGCCCCGAAACATATATCATCCAGCCCGAAAACGCGTGGAAACGGGTGAAAACCCGCAGCAATTCCGGCCGCTTCATGGCGATTGTCAAAGAACTGGCGGCGTTTCGCGAAATCTATGCCCAAGGGCGCAATGTGCCGCGCAATCGGGTCTACAAGGACGAGGCGATGCTGGAACTGGCCTCGACCAAGCCAAAGACCATGCAGGATCTGGGCCGTTCACGCCTGTTGCAACGCGAAGCCCGCAAGGGCGAGATTGCCGAGGGTATATTGGCCGCCGTCGCCAAAGGGTTGGTCGCCGATCCCGCCGATTTCCCCAAACCCGACAAATCGCGCGAAAAGCTACAGGTCAATCCGGCGTTGGCCGATCTGTTGCGGGTGCTGTTGAAATCCAAGGCCGAGGAGGCCGGCGTGGCGTTGAAGCTGATCGCCACATCCGCCGAACTGGACAAGATCGCGGCAGGCCAGCGCAACGGGAAATCCCTGTCGGGTTGGCGTAACGAGGTGTTCGGCAAAGATGCCTTGCGTCTGTGTGACGGTAAGATCGCCCTGACAGCGCAGGGCACAGCGGTTAAGGTTGTAGACCTTTAACGGCGGGTCGAACGGGCGTTTTTCGCCCCGACCACACGGATTTGGCGCACGCCATCCAATTTGATGTTCGACACAAATCGCGCCACCACCACTTCGCGGCTTTGCGGGGTGGAAACACGTTGGAAATCAATCGGTTCCTCGATGCGGAATTGATATGTCAGCACGCCTTTTACCGGCTCTTCACCATTCTCGGGGACCAGTTCGGCATCCCAGTATCCTTGGGTCGGGGGCAGGCCGGTTGCACGGATGATGGCGCCGCCGGGGGTTTTGTCGACCGACAAGGACACCACCTGTTGCACCAAGGCGCGATTATCATTGATCACGGTCGGGTCTGGCAATTCGGCAAGCGTTTCCTGTGTGCTGCCGCGTTTGAACCAATTGAACGGGTTCAGTTTGGTGGCACAGCCTGTCAGCACAAGCGTGCCCAGCAATAATGCAGCGATCGGTGTTCTCATGGTGTCAGGCCCCTTCGTTCCATGTAACCGAATTAGCCGATTGCGCGGGGTTTGAAAACCCGTCTTGTGCGGTCTGGACCTTTCTGCTTTGGCCCACTATCTGATGGGACACAAATGAAGGAGCAGGCAGATGGCAACCGAAGCCTTTGAAGACATCGTAGAGAATTTTGAATTTCTGGACGATTGGGAGGACCGTTATCGGTTCGTGATTGATCTGGGCAAGGCGATGGACCCGCTGGAGGATGCGTTGAAAGTGCCCGCGACCAAAGTGGACGGCTGCACCTCGCAGGTGTGGATCGCAGCACAGGTTGACGGCAGCGGGCCTGAGGCGGTGTTCCGGTTTCGCGGCGACAGCGATGCGATGATCGTGCGCGGTCTGGTGGCAGTCCTGACAGCGCTGTTCAACGGGTTGACGGTGGCTGAGGTGCTGAAGGTGGACGCGGGTGGCGAATTGGCGCGGCTTCAGTTGAACGACCATCTATCAGCGCAGCGCAGCAACGGGTTGCGGGCAATGGTGGAACGCATCCGCAAAATCGCAGGCGAGGCAGCGGCGGGTTAGGTTGCGACCTGATCCAGCGTTGTCGCCAGATCACCATATCCGGTAAAACGCCGCTCATAGGTCAGCCCCATGCGTCTGGCGCATTCGCGGGCCTTTTCATCCAGTTCGGGCGCATTTGTTTGCGCCTGATACACCAGCTTTTCGTAATTGCCGAAATACATTTCCAGCAATTCCGGGTGCCGGTCCAGCCCCATTGGTTTCCAGACAAAGGCATCAAACTGGCGAACCAGAAAATCGGTCAGGTAAAAGGCCGTGCATTCGTTTTCGGAAATCTTGGCAAAGGTGTCATTTCCCTCGTAAAACGAATAGCAATGCGGCCCCTGCATCATCTCTATGCCCAGTTCCGCACATTTTTTCTGTAGCAACCCGCCGGTGCCGCAATCGGCGTAAACCACGAATATATCATCATAATCCGCATGATGTTTAAGCACGATTTCCTCGACTGCGGCGGGAATGCGATCGGGATAAAGATGCAGGTTGGCGGGCAGGCAGGTCAGGCTGATGTGATCCCAGCCATTCAGTTTGATCAGCGACAGGATTTCATGTGCCAACGCCCCGCAGGCCAGCAGCAGGATGCGGGCCTTGTCCCCGGTTGGGGCAAACCCGCTTTCGGTCAGGGTTTTATCGTCAGGTGTCATGATCCCGCCTTGGCGGATCAGCCCGCCGCCATCTGGTTATGTTTGCGCAACATCAGGTCTTTGGCCGTTTCCACCGCAACCGCCGCATCGCGGCAGTAAGCGTTGGCGCCGATGGCTTTGCCGAATTCCTCGTTCAAGGGGGCGCCGCCGACCAGCACGATGTAATCATCGCGGATGCCTTTTTCGACCATCGTGTCGATCACAACCTTCATATAGGGCATGGTGGTGGTCAGCAGGGCGGACATGCCCAGAATATCGGCGTCTTCGCGGGTCAGGGCGTCCAGATAATCCTCGACCGGGTTGTTGATGCCCAGATCGACCACCTCGAAACCGGCGCCTTCCATCATCATCGAAACCAGGTTTTTGCCGATGTCGTGGATGTCGCCCTTTACGGTGCCGATTACCATTTTGCCCATGCGCGGTGCGCCGGATTCGGCCAGCAGCGGTTTCAGGATGGCCATGCCGCCCTTCATCGCGTTGGCGGCCAGCAGAACCTCGGGCACAAACAGGATGCCATCGCGAAAATCGGCCCCGACGATGGTCATGCCGGCAACCAGTGCTTCGGTCAGGACTTTGTAAGGCTCCCACTTACGGTCCAGCAGGATGGCCACGCCTTCCTCGATTTCCTCTTTCATGCCATCATACAGGTCATCGTGCATTTGCAGCACAAGTTCGTCGTCAGACAGTTCGGAGAGGATCAGATCATCTTCTTCGGCCATGGTTTCTTTCCCTGACAGGCGCATGTCGCGCGGTTTTCTATTTCACCAGATTGGCGTTTTGTCGCTGGCCGGTATAGGCCACTTGCGACATGGACCGCTCCGGCAACGACCAAAACGAGGCTAACCCCTGCTACGGCGGCGGTTTTTTCGGGCGGCGGGGGTGGCGTCATCGGTGCCGTCCGAAGCGGATGAAAAGCCGCCCAGCACCTCGGCAATTGCCTCGAGCGAGGGGCGCGGGCCGGGTGTGTGGGATTCCAGCGCGGCGCGCATGGCGACCAGATGTTCGGGCGTGGTGCCACAGCACCCGCCGATGATTTTGGCACCGCAATCGGCGGCCAGACAGGCGTATTTTCCCATCAGTTCCGGTGTGCCGTCGTAATGGATGTGACCATCGTGGAATTTCGGGATACCGGCGTTGCCTTTGGCGATGATCGGGCGTTCCGACCCTTGCGCGGCAAAGCCAAGAATGGTGCGCAGCAAATCCGCAGCACCGACACCACAGTTGGCCCCGTAAGCAATCGGTGGGTTCTTCAGTTTTTCGACCATATCGACCATGCCGGCAGATGTCAGGCCCATCATGGTGCGTCCGGCGGTGTCAAAGCTCATCGTGCCACACCACGGCATATCGGCCAGTGCAAAGGCTTCGGCGGCGGCTTTGTATTCTTCGGGGGCGGAAATGGTTTCGCACCACAAAACATCCACGCCGCCTTCTTTCAGGCCCTCGGCCTGTTCGTGGAAAATTTCGACGGCCAACTCGTGGGTTAATTCCCCCATCGGGGCCATGATTTCACCGGTCGGTCCGACCGAGCCTGCAACGATGATGGTCCGGCCCGAGGCATCGGCCACTTCGCGGCCCAGTTCAGCCGAGATGCGCGACAATTCACGGGCGCGCGATTCAGCGCCGTGCAGTTTCAGGCGCGAGGCGTTGCCACCAAAGCTGTTGGTCAAAAACAGATCACTGCCCGCATCCACTGCGCCGCGATAAAGCGCGCGGATTTTTTCCGGGTGGTCGACGTTCCAGAGTTCCGGCGCATCGCCCGAACTTAGGCCCATGTTGAACAGCGTGGTGCCTGTGGCCCCGTCCGCCAAAATCCAGTCCCGCTCAGCCAGCATACGCGATAGGGCGTTGGTCATTTGAAATAGCCTTTCATGCACGAAATTCGGCCGCACAAAGGCGGCTGTTGCTGGTCCAATGCCACGGTAAAGGCATTAGTGCAAACGCATATTGATCATAATGATCTTGAAAATGGCGTTAAGAAAGGTGGCCGGTTGTGGGAAAATTCGAAATTCTATTAAAAAAGGCACCTGCAAAACAGATGCCCTTGTCGTAATCCGTATTGGCCAATCAGTCTTCGGTCATGACTTGTTTCTTTGCTTCGACAAAAAATTCGTCCATCTTGGCGCGGATTTCATCGGCACTGGCTTTGTCGCCCAGATCACTGGCAACCTTGCGTACAACGTCCTCGTGACCGGCTTCTTCCAGATCGGAAATGACCACTTCCTTGGCATAGCTTTCCGCTTCGTCCCCGGATTTGCCCAGCTTTTCGGCGGCCCACAGGCCCAACAGCTTATGACTGCGCGCATTAACCTTGAACTGGATTTCGGCGTCATGGGCGTATTTGTTCTCGAAGGCGGTTTCGCGGTCGTCGAATGTACTCATTATATCCTCGCTTGGGAAAAAGGGTTCGTGTTCCTACCCGATATGCCCTTGCGCGGGCCATATCGCAAGGGGGCAGCGACAGTTTATCGCCACTTAGCTGCCATTGCGGGATTGCGGGAAGGCAGGGCATGTCGTATAGGCGCGGACAACAGGCACTTAATTTCTGCCCCGACCGGATCGGAGACCCCATGTCGCGACGCAAGATGATTTACGAAGGCAAAGCCAAAATCCTGTACGAAGGCCCCGAACCGGGCACATTGGTGCAATATTTCAAAGATGACGCCACGGCCTTTAACGCTGAAAAAAAGGACGTGATCGACGGCAAGGGTGCGCTGAACAACCGTTTAAGCGAATTCTTTATGAAGGGTTTGATGCAGATCGGTGTGCCGACCCATTTTATCAAACGCCTGAACATGCGCGAACAGCTGATCCGGCAGGTGGAGATTATCCCGCTGGAAGTGATCGTGCGCAATGTGGCCGCTGGCTCCATCTCCAAACGTTTGGGGATCGAGGAAGGCACACAACTGCCGCGCCCGATTGTCGAGTTTTCCTATAAGGATGATGCGCTGGGAGATCCGCTGGTGCCCGAAGAATATATCATCGCTTTTGGCTGGGCCAGTCAGCAGGATCTGGACGATATCGTGTCGCTGGCGCTGCGGGTGAATGATTTCATGTCCGGTGTGATGATGGCGGTCGGCATCAAGCTGATTGATTTCAAGATCGAAATCGGCCGCGTCTGGGATGGCGATTTTCAGCGGCTGATTGTGGCCGACGAAATCAGCCCCGACAGCTGCCGTCTGTGGGACGTTGAAACCGGCCAGAAACTGGACAAGGACGTGTTCCGCCGCGATCTGGGCAATCTGGCCGATGCTTATACCGAAGTGGCGCGCCGTTTGGGTGTGCTGCCAGTGAACGGGCCGCAGCCCGGCAAACCAACGCTTGTCAACTAGGGGGATCAGGGGATGAAAGCGCGTGTGACTGTGATGCTGAAAAACGGGGTTCTGGACCCGCAAGGCGAGGCGGTGCACCATGCGCTGGACGCTTTGGGCTTTGACGGGGTGAACGGGGTGCGGCAAGGCAAGGTGATCCTGCTGGATCTGGCCGAAACCGACGCCGCCGCTGCCGAAAAGACCGTTGGCCAGATGTGCGAGAAGCTGTTGGCCAATACGGTGATTGAATCTTACAGCATCGAGATACTGTGATGCTGGTCGGGATTGTCGTTTTTCCGGGGTCCAACTGTGACCGTGATCTGGAAGTTGCCTTTCGCGCCGCCGGTGCTGATGTCACGATGATCTGGCACAAGGAAACATCCCTGCCCAAGGGGCTGGATATGATCGGTGTTCCGGGCGGGTTTTCCTTTGGCGATTACCTGCGCTGCGGTGCGATTGCGGCGCAATCCCCGATTTGCCGCGCGGTGGTCGATCATGCCAAGGCAGGGGGCTATGTGCTGGGGGTTTGTAACGGCTTTCAGATCCTGACCGAAACCGGCCTGCTGCCCGGTGCGCTGTTGCGCAATGCCAACCTGAAATACATCTGCAAGACCATTCCCTTGACAGTGGAAAACACCGACAGCGCCTATACATCGGGGTACAGTCAGGGCGAACAGGTGATGTTCCCGATTGCCCATCACGATGGCAACTATACCGCTGACGCCGATACTGTTGCACGCCTTGAGGGCGACGGGCGTGTGGCGTTCCGTTATGCCGACAACCCCAATGGTTCGACCGCCGATATCGCGGGTATCTTTAGCCAGAACCGCCATGTGCTGGGAATGATGCCCCATCCTGAACGTGCGGCGGATGCACAGCATGGGGGCACCGACGGACAGGCGCTTTTCCGCGCGGTTGTCGGGGCAATGCAGCACGCCTAACTTGAGGCGGGACACGTTCGGGCGTAGACTGGTCCTATGAGCGGGGATTCCGATACAACAAAAACCGAGCAAGACCACCCAGAGAACCACTGGCGTGTCCGGATTGCGATTCTGTTGCTGATTGCGATTGCTGTTGGAGTTGTCTGGGTCACAAATTCCTTGCTGACAGCGCGATTCACTGAAAGCACGCGCAATCGGGCACAAGTCCGCATGACGCTATCTGCGGGGAACCTGATCAGCGAATTGAAGCGTTCATCTATTGTGCCTCAATTGCTGGCGCGTGATCCAACCCTGATCGGGGCACTGAATTCGCAGGATTACACCCAAAGCTCGCAACGTCTGATTTCCTATATTGACGAGATCGGCGCGGCCTCGCTGCTGTTGTTGGACAACTCTGGTCGCGTGGTTGCTGCATCGGATCGCAACCTTATCGGGGCGAACCACAGATCGGATGCCTATTTCGTAAACGCTGTGCGCTCGAACGATACAATTTTTACGGTCACAAAGGATGAAAACGGCGCTGTTATGTTCACCTACTCGCGCAAGATGGAATATGCGGGCAGCCCGATCGGAGTGATTGTTGTCGAAGTGGACCTGAAACAGTTTCAAAATAGCTGGGCAGGTATTTCGGACGCGGTTTTTGTTTCCAACAGCGAGGGTGAAATCCTTTTGGCAACCGAACCCGCATGGAGGGGTATGAACGAAAAAGAAGCACTTCATTTACGGTCTCCTTCAGCGGCTATCCAGCGGTCAATCCAGACAACAACTGACTGGGTTACCCTGACCACTGCCGCAAATCTGCTGGGGTCCGGTGTCATGCGACAAGAGGCGCGGATACCCTTTCAGGGGTGGAAGATGACCTCGTTCACCACCTATGCGTCGGTGCGCCAGCGGGTGAACGGGGTTCTGGCGCTGGAAATTATGGGATTTGCCATCCTTTTGGCGCTGACGTTTTTCTTCCTGTCGCGCAAGGCGCAGGTGCAGTCGCGGTTTTTCCAGCGCGAGTCGGCAGAACTCCGCCAGCTTAACCAGCGCTTGCAGCGGGAAATTGCCGAACGTGAAAAGGCGGAAAAGAGCCTTCAGGTGGCCGAACAGACCCTTGCACAAAGCTCGAAACTGGCGGCGCTGGGCGAAATGTCGGCAGCTGTGTCGCACGAGTTGAACCAGCCCTTGGCGGCAATGAAAACCTACCTTGCCGGCGCGCGCCTTTTGCTGCGTCGAAAACGGCCGGAAGAGGCGGTTTCGTCGTTCCAGCGGATTGATGATCTGATTGAACGCATGGGCGCGATTACCAAGCAGTTGAAAAGCTATGCCCGCAAAGGCGGCGATGCGTTTGCGCCTTTGGACATGAGGGATGCGGTCAATTCGGCCCTGTCGATGATGGAGCCGCAATTGAAACGCCGCCATGTGGAAATCACCAAAACCCTGCCGCGCGAACCGGTGATGGTGCTGGGCGATCGGGTGCGCGTTGAACAGGTGATTATCAACCTGTTTCGCAATGCCTTGGACGCCACCAAAACCGTGAAAGATCCGCAGATCGACATCCTGCTTGCGGCCGGTGAAACCGCGCTGTTAACGGTGCGCGATAACGGGGCAGGGATCGAGGATCTGGATAACCTGTTCGAGCCGTTCTACACCACAAAACAGGCCGGCGACGGGGTTGGCTTGGGGCTTGCCATTTCCTCGGGCATCGTGAACGACTTGGGCGCACGGTTAACCGCAAGGAACGCCACGGTGGGCGGGGCTGTATTTGAAGTGCAGTTGCCCATATTGTTAGATGAAACCAAAGCAGCCGAGTGAGACACTGAATTATGGCACAAGCAATGAAAATCGCGATTGTGGATGACGAGCAGGACATGCGCCAGTCGATCAGCCAATGGCTGGCCCTGTCGGGGTTTGATACCGAAACCTTTGCCAACGCCGAGGACGCGCTGAAAAAGCTGGGGCCGGATTATCCCGGTGTGGTGGTCAGTGATATCAAAATGCCCGGTATGGACGGGATGCAGTTTCTGAAACGGTTGATGAGCGTGGATTCGGGCCTGCCGGTGATCATGATCACGGGTCACGGCGATGTGCCGATGGCGGTTGAGGCGATGCGTGTCGGCGCCTATGACTTTCTGGAAAAGCCGTTCAACCCCGACAAGATGACCGAACTGGCCAAAAAGGCCACCCAGACCCGCCGCCTGACATTGGACAACCGCGCGTTGCGGCGCGAATTGGGCGATGGCACGGCGGTGATGAAGAAACTTATCGGGTCTTCTCCGGTGATGGAGCGCCTGCGCGAGGATATTCTGGATCTGGGGCAGGCCGATGGCCATGTGCTGATTGATGGCGAAACCGGCACCGGCAAAACGCTGGTGGCCCATGCGCTTCATGCGGTGGGATCGCGTGCGGGCAAGAAATTCTCGCTGGTTTCCTGCGCGGCGTTTGAAGAAGAAGACCTTGGTCGCCGCCTGTTCGGCCCGATGCTGGACGATGGTCCGCAGCCATTGGTCGAGGAAGCCCGTGGCGGCACGCTGGTGCTTGAGGATATTGATGCACTGTCGGATGGCCTGCAGGCGCGCCTGCTGACCTATATCAATGAACAGGGCAGCCCCGCAGAAACCCGCATCGTGGCCATTTCCAACCTTCAGGCCGAGGATAAAACCGTCGAGGATGTGTTGCGCCCCGACCTTTATTACCGTCTGGCAGCGATGAAAATCACCCTGCCACCGCTGCGCCAGCGTGGTGAAGACATCCTGACACTGTTTGCCCGCCTGTCCGAACAATTCGCCGAGGAATACGGCTGTGATGCCCCCGAGGTTTCGGCGCAAGAGGCCGCGCAACTGCTGCAAGCCCCGTGGCCCGGCAACATCCGCCAGTTGATCAACGTGGCCGAACGGGCGGTGCTGCAAAACCGTCGTGGCTCGGGCACCATTGCTAGCCTGCTGATGGCCGATAACGAGGAAACCCAGCCGGTGATGACCACCGAGGGCAAGCCGCTAAAGGAGTATGTCGAGGCGTTTGAACGGATGCTGATCGACAACACTATGCGCCGCCATAAAGGCAGCATCGTCAATGTGATGGACGAGTTGTGCCTGCCACGGCGTACGCTGAACGAAAAGATGGCGAAATACGGGTTGCAGCGGTCGGATTACCTGTAAATCGTTGTTTATGCTTTATTTGCGAACAGGCTGCAGGCTTTGATTTTTCAATGCCTGCGGTGCAAGTATTTAGAGCGTGTCGCACCTGATCAGATTTTAGCATTCGCTGACCCGACCGAGGCAGCGTTTGCATAAGTGAATGCGTTCGGTCGGGTCGGCGAATTCGATTTGGGTAGTGTCGCGAGTTTGGTGGAAATTCGAGGACGGCGTAATCTCCGGGTGCATCGAAGCCACCCAACCGGCGGCTGGAACCGCCAAGGAGATCACGCCATGACAAAGAATACAGCAACATCGACATCCGCGCTACTGGCCAATGAAGCAGGCTAAGACCCGATTGAAGACCGGCTGCGCCAGAACATCCGCGCGACGATCGAGGCGGTTTTCGAAGAGGAGCTGGAGCAGTTTCTGGGCCGTTGCCGGTATGGCCGCAGCGGCGGGGCAAAGGCCGGATACCGCCACGGGCATCGCGAGCGGCAACTGGTCGGAACATTTGGAACCGAAACGGTGCGCGTGCCGCGTGCGCGGATCACAGGCGAGGCCGGCAAGGCCAGAGAATGGCGCTCGAAGGCATTGCCCCGCTACCAGCGGCTGACGAAGAAGGCCGAGGCGCTGATCGCTGCTGTCTACCTTTCGGGCACCAACACACGGCGGGTAAAACGCGCCCTGTTCGGCCTGTTTCAGGGGGCGGTCAGCAAGGATGTGGTGAGCCGCGCCTGGCGCAAGGTGAAGGTGGACTGGCAGGCGTGGTGCGCCCGCAGCCTTGCGGATGAAGACATCGTGCGGCTGATCCTGGACGGCACCGTGATCAAAACGCGGATTGACAGGAAGGCCACCAATATCTCGGTTCTGGCCGCGATTGGCGTGCGCCGGGATGGGCAGAAGGTCTTGTTATCACTGATGAACATGGGCGGCGAAAGCACCTCCGCCTGGCGTCAGTTCATCAACGATCTGGATGCGCGCGGGTTGAAACGGCCCGAATTTGTCATCGTGGACGGGGCACCGGGACTTGAGGTCGCTCTCATTGCCCTCTGGGGTGAAGATCTGCCGATCCAGAGGTGCACGGTGCACAAGCACCGCAACCTTCTGGCCAAGGCACCCAAGCGTATGCATGATGAGTTGACAGAAGATTACCGCGACATGATCTACGCCAAAACACCCGAGGAAATCGCCACCCGCCGCAAGGCATTTCTGCGAAAATGGCGGCTGAAATGCAAGGCCGTCGCTGACAGCTTGGAAGAAGCAGGAGATAAGCTTTTCACCTTCACGCGTCTGCCACAAGGCCAGTGGAAATCGGCCAGAACGACAAATGCGATCGAACGCCTGAACGAGGAATTCCGCCGCCGCATCAAGACCCAGACCGTGCTGCCATGCGCCGAGACCGTGCCGATGCTGCTTTGGGCTCTGATGGCCTCGGGGCAGATCGTCATGCGAAAGGTCGATGGCTGGGAAACGCTCGCTCAGCCCGTCGCCGACGCAACCCTTGACCAAGCCGCCTGACCGGCGCATAACTCAACCCGCTCGGAGGTGCCTGAAATCAATTTCCACCACTTTCGAGACACAACCCTCGGGGTGGTACGACATGCTCTAGGGAAAAGAAGACGGCAAATTCACACATTAACTATTTTCCCCATTGTAATTGCACCCCCATCCCCCTTATGTTCCATCCAAGGTGGTCAGCGCAACAGCAGTTGAACCACCGGACAAAAGTTTCGCTGTTCCCGAGGTTACGCAGAAAAATACACCTGCCAATTCCCGACAGAACAGACCGATTGGGTCGAAAGACCGGTATTTATGCCCTTGTGCCAACTGGCCGGGGCTTCACAGTTTGGACGCAAATTTGGCGTCCGGAGATAGAAACGCGATGCGACGCGAAAAGAATTCAGAGACTGCGACAGGGGCCGAAATGGCCGACCTGCGCATGTGCTGCGCGTCCCCCTTCGCCCTTACAAGACACCCCCTGCAATCAAAAAGCCCCCCGGGGTTACGGCGATTGCCGCGGTGCAATGAGAAAACATGGCTAAAAAGATGCTTATCGATGCCACCCACGCGGAAGAAACCCGCGTTGTGGTGGTTGACGGAACCAAGGTTGAGGAATTCGACTTTGAGTCTGAAAACAAACGCCAGCTAGCTGGCAACATATATCTGGCAAAAGTTACACGGGTTGAACCGTCGCTACAGGCGGCGTTTATTGACTACGGCGGAAACCGGCATGGTTTTCTGGCGTTTTCGGAAATCCACCCGGATTACTACCAGATCCCCGTCGCCGACCGCGAGGCCCTGCTGGCCGAGGAACGCGCCTACGCCAAGGCAATGGCCGAGGAAGACGAAAAACCCAAACCAAAACGCCGCCGCCGCTCGCGCTCGCGCAGCAAGGCCGAAGAGGTCAAGTCTGACGATTTAGTCGAGACAAAAGAGGTCGAGAACAACGGCGCATCCGGTATGGATGTGGTTGATCTGGGCGAAGATTCCGTCGAGGGATCATCGCCAATGGAACTGGTTGCCGAAACACCGGTAGACACGCCAGAATCCGGCGAGGCCGATGAGGCCGCCAAGATCGAAACGCCTGCGGAAGCACCGGTTGAGGATGCGAGAGCGGATGACGCGGATACGACGGATGATGCGGATGGCGAAGATGAACCGCTGGAAGCAACCGAAAAAGACGACCGGATTGAATCGGTGGCCGATGATGACGCCCCCGAGGAACTGCGCCCCGTGCGCAAACCCCGTCCGCGCCGCTACAAAATTCAGGAAGTGATCAAGGTTCGCCAGATCCTTCTGGTGCAAGTGGTGAAAGAGGAGCGCGGCAACAAGGGCGCGGCCCTGACCACCTATCTGTCGCTGGCGGGTCGTTACTGTGTCTTGATGCCCAACACCGCGCGTGGTGGCGGCATTTCCCGCAAGATCACCAACGCCGCCGACCGCAAGAAACTGAAAGCCATCGCAAACGAAATCGAAGTGCCCGAAGGGGCCGGTCTGATCGTGCGCACGGCCGGTGCCAAGAGCACCAAATCCGAGATCAAGCGCGACTACGAGTATTTGCAGCGCCTGTGGGAAGAAATTCGCGCCCTGACGCTGAAATCCATCGCACCTGCCAAGATTTACGAGGAAGGCAACCTGATCAAACGCTCGATCCGCGACCTGTATAACCGCGAGATTGACGAAGTTCTGGTGGAAGGCGAAGAAGGCTATCGCGTGGCCAAGGACTTCATGAAAATGATCATGCCGTCCCACGCTAAAAACGTTAAGCTGTATAACGAAGCAATGCCGCTGTTCGCCCGCTATCAGGTCGAAGGCTATCTGGCCAGCATGTTCAATCCGACGGTCCAACTGAAATCCGGCGGCTACATTGTAATCGGGATTACCGAAGCACTGGTGGCGATTGATGTGAACTCGGGTCGGTCGACCAAAGAGGGCAGCATCGAGGACACGGCGCTGAAAACCAATCTGGAAGCCTCGGACGAGGTGGCACGCCAATTGCGTCTGCGCGATCTGGCTGGTCTGATCGTGATCGACTACATCGACATGGACGAACGCCGCAACAACAACGCGGTTGAAAAGCGTCTGAAGGACCGGTTGAAGAACGACCGCGCCCGCATTCAGGTGGGCCGTATTTCCGGTTTCGGCCTGATGGAAATGTCGCGCCAGCGTCTGCGCCCCGGCATGATCGAGGCCACAACACAGCCTTGTTCGCATTGCCACGGCACCGGTTTGATCCGTTCGGACGAAAATCTGGCCCTGTCGATCCTGCGTCAGCTGGAAGAAGAGGGCACGCGCAAACGTAGCCGCGAGGTGCTGTTGAAGGCACCTGTGGGCATCGCCAATTATCTGATGAACAACAAGCGCGAGCACATCGCCCAGATCGAGGCGCGTTACGGCATGTCCGTGCGTATCGAGGCCGATCCGTTCCTTGTGTCGCCCGATTTCTCGATCGAGAAATTCAAGACCGCCAGCCGCGTTGTCAAACAGGTCAGCGCGCCGGTGGTATCCGGTAGCGCCGCGATCATGGATGATATTGATGACGCCGAGGTGGTCGAGGAAGAAACACCGGTGGAAGCCGTTGACGAAGGGGAAGGCGAGGCACAGCCCAAGAAGCGCCGCCGTCGCCGTCGTCGTCGTCGCGGCCGTGGTGGGGATAACGCCGAGGCAAGACAGAATGGTGAGGACGCGGTGAAAACCGACGCGGCACCCGAGGGTGAAGCCATGGCAGAAGATGCTGCCAAGGATGAAGCGGTTGTCGAAGCACCTGCCGGGACCGAGGAAAAAGCCGAGGACGAAAAGCCCAAGCGCAAGCCACGCAAACGTGCCCCGCGCAAATCGGCCAAAGCGGCTGATGCGGAAATTTCGGGTGCCAAACCCGACGAGGCCGCTTCGGAAGAAGCCGCACCAGAGGAAGCTGCAGAAGAGCCCAAGAAAAAGCCGGTTCGCCGTCGTCGCAAGAAAGCGGATGCCGAGGACGCCCCCAAAGCCGAGGAGGCCGCAAAAGAAGCCCCTGAAGCCGAGGTTGCTGCCGAGGAAGAGAAACCTGCGCCCAAGAAACGCACTCGGCGCAAGCCTGCTGCGAAAAAGGCCAAGGTAGAAGAAGTCGAAACCGCACCGGCAGAAGACACAGCACCTGTGGCCGAGGCCAAACCCGAGCCGATAGAGGTGAAGCCGGAGCCAAAAGCGGCCCCGGAGCCGGTTGAGGTCAAGCCCGAGCCAAAGTCAGATAAGCCCAAGCGCAAAGGCTGGTGGTCTTTGGGTCGGTAATATCGGCTGAATATTGAAACAAAAAACCGGCGGGCCATGTGCTTGCCGGTTTTTTTATGCCTCAGGCTTTGCGTACCAGATAGGTTTGACTGTGTTCGCCCTGCGCCACCTCGATCAACTCGTGACCTTGTTCATTGCAAAAATGCGGCACATCAATCACCGCCGCCGGATCATCGGCCAACAATCGCACAACGGCCCCCGAAACATGGCTTTGCAGCCGCTTGCGCAGTTTCAGAACGGGCAGGGGGCAGAGCATGCCGATGGCGTCGATTTCTTCATCAATGGTCATGGCGTCTGGATAGGGCGGGATTTGTCACAAGTCCACGCAAATGTGACATTTCGGCAGGTGACGCGGCGGGGTGGATCGCCTAAGAATGGGCAAATCAATTGGAAGGCCCTGTGATGTTCGGAATCGAAATTCTTGATGCAAGCCTGCTGCCGGCGATGTTTGTTGCCTTAATGGGCGGGTTGCTATCGTTTCTGTCGCCTTGCGTATTGCCAATCGTGCCACCCTATCTGGCCTACATGAGCGGCATGACCATGAGCGAAATGACTGGCGAAGGCGGCAAGCGCGGCGGGGCGATTATTCCGGCGCTGTTCTTTGTGCTGGGGCTTTCGACCATCTTTTTGCTGCTGGGGTTCACGGCCTCGGTTTTTGGAGCGTTTTTCCTGCAAAATCAAGAGCTTTTCGCGAAAATATCCGGCGGGGTGATCGTGCTATTCGGCCTGCATTTTCTTGGTATTTTTCGTATCCCATTTCTGGACCGCGACACGCGGATTGATGCGGGGGATCGGGGCGGATCGGCCTTTGGCGCCTATATTCTGGGATTGGCCTTTGCCTTTGGCTGGACGCCGTGTATCGGCCCGCAACTGGGGGCGATCCTATCGATGGCCGCCTCCGAGGCATCTGTCACACGCGGCACGGCTTTGTTGGCAGTTTATGCGCTGGGACTGGGCATTCCGTTTCTGCTGGCCGCAATTTTTATCCAGCGGGCAGTCGGCGTGATGAACCGGCTAAAACGCCACATGGGAATGATAGAAAAGGTGATGGGGCTGTTGCTGATCGTGGTTGGCATTGCCTTGATGACCGGTGCCTTCAGCGCATTTTCATTCTGGCTGTTGGAAACATTTCCGGCACTTGCGAACATTGGCTAGCAATGCCGCGTCTTTGCGCTAAACTGCGCCCAGTTATGTAACGGGATTGCCAGTAAATGCAGGGTGAAGGTCAGACAGTCGCAAAGCGCAGGGTGTTCTATATTCCCGGCTATGACCCGATTCACCCGCGTCGCTATCGCGAATTATATCGCAGCGAAGGCGCGGATCAGGCGAAAATTTCAGGATATACCCTTGATCTGTCACCAAAGCAGGGCGGCGGGCGCTATGGCTGGCACGTTATGGGCCACATTGACGGATCACAGGTGGATGCCGGTTTCGACGTGCTGGTCTGGTCCGATATTGTCAAATCCTCGATGGATCTGAATATCCCGCAAACCTATCTGGTGCTGGCCCGCATGGCTTGGACCTATATTGCCTCGGGCGCGTTGCGCCGGTTGATGTGGCTGCGCAAGGGGCCGGTGCTGACCGCGCTTTATCCGATCGGGATGCTGTTGCTGCAACTGCTGATCGCAGTGTTGCTGGCGTGGTTCGTCGGGGCCATGATTGCCAAAGGCGTGCGGGTTCTGGTGGATTGGCAGATGGTTGCGCGGATGCTGGGCTGGGCTGCCGCACTGCCGCTGATCGTCGTGATCCTGCGGGGATTCCGCAAAATAGATAACAAGCTGTTTGCCTATTACCTGATGCATGATTACGCCTACTCCGCCCGCTCCAAGGGGGAAGACCCGCCAGAGCTTGAGGCGCGTATGGCTGAATTTACCGATGAGATCGCCGCCGCTCTGAAGAGCGATCTGGACGAGGTTCTGGTGGTTGGCCATTCCTCGGGCGCGCATATCGGGGTGTCTGTGCTGGCCGATCTGATCCGCGCAGGCAGGGTGCCAATGGGTGGCCCCGCTTTGGAGTTTCTGACTCTGGGGCAGGTGGTGCCGATGGTGTCGTTCCTGCCCAAAGCATACCGCTTGCGGGCAGATTTGAAATACCTTTCCACGCGGGACGAATTGATCTGGGTTGATGTCTCGGCCCCCGGCGATGTCTGCGCCTTTTCGCTGTGCGATCCTGTGGCGGTCACCGGTGTTGCGCCAAAGGTCAAACGCTGGCCGCTGGTTATTTCTGCTGCCTTTACGCAAACCCTGTCGCCGAACCGCTGGGCCGCGCTAAAGTGGCGGTATTTCCGGCTGCATTTCCAGTATTTATGTGCATTTGATCGCCCCGGCGATTATGACTACTTTAAAATCACCGCAGGACCGGAAACCCTGCATTCCCGTTACCAGAACCGGCAACCATCAAAATCGCGCATTGATGTGCCGGCATCGCCTTTTACCTCAGTGACCCAATGACCTTACCCCCCAAACCCCCCTCGCGCCCGAACAAGGTTTCCTTTTTCAAGTATATCAAACTGTTTCGCCAAGACATCCTGTCAGCCCAGCCCGAGCGCCTGTATCGGGCGTGGATGGCAGAATTTCGCACACCGTTCTTTCGGTCCTACATGATCAACCAGCCTGATCTGATCAACACGGTTTTACGCGAACGCCCAGATGATTTCCCAAAATCCGACCGGGTAAAAGAAGGGCTGGCACCATTACTGGGCAATTCGGTATTTGTCACCAATGGCGATATCTGGAAGGCCCAGCGGCGCATTATTGATCCGGCATTCGAAGGCGGACGCCTGCGCGAGATTTATCCAGCAATCTGGGATGCGGCTGTGGCCGCTGTCGAACGCCTTAAGAAAAAGGCGGGGCAGGGACCGGTTGAAATGGAGGGGGTGACCAGCCATGTGGCAGCGGATGTGATATTCCGCACGCTGTTTTCCATTCCGATCGAAAACGAGGTTGCGGCCAAGGTATTTTCCGAGTTCAAGGATTACCAGCGCACCCAGCCGATTGTGAATATCGCAGCACTACTGCCGATGCCCAAATGGATGCCGCGGTTTTTCAAAAAACGCACCAAGGAAACGGCGCGTAACATTCGCGGGCTGATTTCGCAATTGACCCATCAGCGGATGAAGGAAATTCAGGCCGGCACCGCACCTGATGATCTGGCAACCAAGATCATGACAACGCCTGATCCGGAAACCGGCAAATGCTTTACGCCCGATGAAATGGTCGATCAGGTGGCCATCTTTTTTCTTGCCGGGCATGAAACAAGTGCTTCGGCTTTGGGTTGGGCGTTGTATCTTTTGGCCACCAACCCGGGGATGCAGGATCGTGTCGCCGCCGAGGCTGCCGAGGTGATTGACCCCGAGGTGCCGTATTTCTCGGCGGTGTCAAAATTGAAGCTGACCCGCGATGTGTTCCGCGAGGCGATGCGCTTGTATCCGCCGGTTCCGATGATGGTGCGCGAAAATACTTGCCCCGTGAATTTTCGCAACCGCGCAATTCGTAAAGGGGCACAGATCGTGATCAGCCCGTGGCACCTGCACAGGCACGAACGCCTATGGGACAGACCGGATGATTTTGATCCCCAAAGGTGGCAAACCAAAGCAGGAAAAGCAAGTATGCGAGAGGCTTATATCCCGTTTTCCGCCGGATCACGGGTTTGTCCCGGGTCCGGATTTGCGATGATTGAAGGGCCGCTGATCCTTGGAATGTTAGTGCGGGCGCTACGATTCGAATCGGTTGAAAACCGGCCGGCAACGCCAATTGCACACCTGACTGTGCGCTCAAAAGACGGAATTTGGCTGAAAGTTACGTTACGTCATGGCGAAAAACTGCCCAATTAGGCAGGTATTTGGGCAATTTTCCCCCTCGGTTTTTCAGGCGCACGCGGTTATATTTTAACGAGTGATTAAATTTCGTGCCCAAGTTGAGGAAAAAGTATGTTTGCTATGTCGCGCAATACGTCGGTTCCTGCTGACGATTTCCACAATGATGCAACGCCACGCGCTGTAATCCGCATTGCGTTGCCCACATTTCGCAAAGGGCACGGCAAGATCCGTCAGAAAGATATGAAACCACAGCCAACGTCGCGCGAAGAGCTTCAGAGCCTTTTCGGGGATGATTTGCGCCGCCCGATAAAACCGGAAGGGGCTGACCCAGATAACTACTTCAAGTAACGCTTAACCCATTGTCTTAGCTGCAATAACTGAGCTGAAGGGTCACTGTTGTTGAAACGCCACTCGCATTCCTTCAAATATAGCCCAAATTGGGCCTTGGGGACACCGTTAAATCGGCGCATGTGGCGCTTGGCTTGGTTCCAGAAATTCTCGATGCCATTGATGTGGTTGTGACGGTCTGCAAAGAGCTTGGAATGGTTGATGCGAAAGTGGTGGAAGTCTGACACATCCAGCACATTATAACCGCGCCAACAATCGGAATAGACGATGGAATCCGGCACGACTTTGCGCTCTATGATCGGGATCAGAGTGGCGGATTTGGCGTCCGGGATGATCTTGGTGTAAACCTTCCCACCCCTTTTTAATATACCAAAAACGGGAATTTTACCTGCCGCACCACGCCCGCGTTTACCTTTGCGTTTGCCGCCAAAGTAGCTTTCGTCCACTTCTATTTCTCCGCCGAACATAGCTTGGCTTTCCGCCTCCAGCTCATAGGCGATTATCTCGCGCAGGCGTAGAAAATAAAACGCTGCGGTCTTGCGGTTTACACCACACAAACTGGCTGCTGTTCGTGCTGTCGATCCCGAAACAAAATGCTCCGTAAGACGGTCTTGCTTGTAGTGGCTCAGGCGACTCTTTCTCATGCTTCCCATCATAACCTCTTTTTAGGTTATCTGGGTCAGCCCCTTGTTTTCAGTGACATGGCGCGTTCCTTTCCTGCGCGAAATTCAGTTGATCAGGGCGCCGCCATCGATGTCGATGACTGCTCCGGTCATGAAGGGGGTGTCGATGGCCAGCAGGTAGCCCCGGGCAATGTCCCGGGCTCGACCGACCCGGCCACGGGCAGTTTCGCCGCTGTGGCCTCCAGCATCGCCTTGCGGGCCTCCTCGGGCATGCCGGCGTAGGCTTCTGTGTCGGTCAGGCCGGGGCTGACGACATTCACCCGGATCGGAGCCAGTTCTTTGGCAAGTATCTTGGCGCTGGCCTCGATCGCGGCATTCATTGCGGTCTTGACAAAGGTTCCCGGCACGGTGCGGCGCGCCAGAAAACCGGATGTGAGGGTGATCGTGCCGCCGGCGGGCATCTTCTGTGCCACCGCGCGTACCACGTTGATGCCGCCCCAGAACTTGGTATCAAACGCGGCTCTGGCTGCCTGCAGGTCGACATCGGTTACAGCCCCGCCGGGGGCGGCGGAACCGGCGGTGAAAACGAGGTGATCGAACGGGCCGTTTTCCCTGACATAGGCGCAAACCGCTTTGGCATCGCTCACGTCAAGGCCTGTCGCGCGCGATACTGCAACAACCTTGCCGGGGCGTTCTGACAGCGCATCGGCAACGGCCTTGCCGATGCCCGAGGTGCCGCCGACAATCAGGGTTCGGGTTTGCTCGGTGAAAGTATTCATTGCTTTGCTCCTTCGGGCATCGGTTCGGTGAAAACGGCCTCCAGCAGGGGGCCGCAGGGGGTGCGGAAAAACAGCCGGCGTTCGTTCAGTTCCGGCAGATCCATGGGGGAATAACGGATGCCAAGACGCTCGAGCCTGGCGCGAAATGCGCCGTAGCCTTCAAGGCGAAACCCGACGTGGTCATAGGCTTCGGCCGCCCCGTCCAGCCCGCGCCCGTGGCTGGCGATCAGATGCACGATCGGCTTGCCCCCGGAATACAGCCAGTGGCCGGGAATGCGCCGGATCGCCTCGGGGCGTTCGTGCTCCTCAAGCTCGAACAGATCGAGGAAAAAATCCCGTGTCACCGGCAGGTTGCGGGTGCGGATGGTGATATGGTCAATGTGCATAGGGTTGCTCCTTTGCGCTTGAGCAGGAGATACACCTTGCGGAACACAAAGATAATTGGGATATTGCCGGAAACATAATTCGGACAAGGCGAACAATGCTGCTAGACAACCTCTCCCTGTTTCTGCGCATCGTCGAAAAGGGCGGCATGGCCGCTGCGGGACGCGAACTGGGCCTGTCGCCGGCAACGGTGTCCGAGCGTCTCGCAGCACTCGAGGCCCATTACGGCGCAAGGCTGCTCAACCGCACCACCCGCTCGCTCAGCCTGACCGACGAGGGGCGCGATCTGGTGGAAGGGGCGCAGCGGCTGTTGAACGAGGCAGAAGATCTGGAAACCCGGATCAGGCTGGGGGTGAACCGGGTGGCCGGAATCATCCATGTGCATGCGCCGGTCGATCTGGGGCGCAACAAACTGTCCGGGGTCTTTGACGCCTTTCTCGATGAACACCCCGAAGTCAGCATCGACCTCACCTTGGGGGATGGCTATGTGGATCTGGCGGGCATGGGGGCCGATCTGGCGATCCGCTATGGCGCCTTGGGCGACAGCAGCCTGAAGCTGCGCAAACTGGCCGACAGCGCGCGCATCGTTGTCGCCTCGCCCGCCTATCTGGCGCGGTGCGGCACACCCGCCACCCCCGATGACCTGCTGCACCACAACTGCCTGCTGATGCGCTTTGGCACCGATGCCGACCGGTTCTGGCCGTTTGAAAAGGACGGGCGCAAACAGGTGCTGGCAGTGCGTGGCAACCGCATCGCCAATGACGGCGGCCTGGTGCGCAAATGGTGCGTCAAGGGCCACGGCATCGCCCGCAAATCCCAATGGGACATCGCCGATGACCTGGCCGCGGGCCGGCTGATCCCGCTCTTGCAGGATTACGAGGTCGCCCCCATCCCGCTACAGGTCGTCTACCCTCCCGGCCAGAACCAGCCCCGCCGCGTGCGCCTGCTGCTCGAGGCGCTGGTGCAGGCGTTCGCCGAAGATGAACAGAGCGATTGAGCGACACTGCATTAAAGGCAGACAGAAAGCACCGGATTTTCGCAGACTTGCGAACCTGTTCCAGAGAACGTCCGCTGCCAAAACCATCTCCTCCGCCACAGGCTTTTTGCGCAGCAAAACGCCAGAAACATCCGAATTAAAGTGTTGGGCGGTAGTCGTTTCGCAGAAACGATGGAAGCATCCGGGGTTCGAATAATCTCCCTCTAACTCCGCCACTTCACACAATTTCACAATACTGACCATAGATTGGTCAGGCGATTGTGGCATTGAGGCGCAAGGGCAACCTCGCTCTGCGGAGGGGCGAGCGTTATAGAGGCATATCCGGCCTATTCACCATCAGCCAGAACACCCAGGCAAGCGCCGCGAAGGCGGGCCAGCCCAATATAAACCACAGGCGGAAGTGTTTGCGGGCCTGATCGGGCAGGGGGGTGTTGTTGGCCAGTGCCTCGCCAGCCAGATCGCGGATTTTGATTTGCAGGTGAACGACAGGGGCCCAGCAGATGAAGGCGAGTGTGTATAGGGCATAGGTTAACAGCAGCCAGGGTTCGTTCCAGTCATATCCTTGTTGCTGGATCAGAAAATAACCGGTGAGGGGCTGGAGCAATCCGGCGGGGGTTGTGAAAATCCAGTCAGCCACCACCACGCCCGAGGCGACCGAGTGGATGGTCTCCACCCGCCCCGTGCGCCAGGCCCAGACCATCTGGAAGGCCGTGCCCATGCCGGTGCCAAACAGCACGGTCGAGGACAGGATATGCAGGTATTTCAGGGTCAGGTACGGGTCCATTTACCGTTCTTCCTCTAGCACGCGGTGGATCAGGATCAGCACAAGGATCGGCAGGTTTTTCAGCAATCCGCCGAACGGGGCAAGCCAAAGGGCGGGGCTGATCAGGGTCAGGCCCACAGTATAGCCCGCGACCATCAAAAACTGCAGCCATGCGATCTGTTTCAGGTGCCATGCGCGCAGCAGGGCCAGTGCGACCAAAAGGTCTATGGCACCGGTGATACGGGCGGCGGCGATCAGTAGTCCGTCGGGCAACAGGCCTGAAACATAGGGCAGGAAGCTGTCGGTTGGCAGCAGCAGGCCGATTAGGCCCGAGGCAAGCCACATCAGCGCCAGCGTAAGCCGCAAAACGGGGCGCAGCAGGTAAAGGCGGGCGTGCCACAGGTCTTGCGTTTGCGAGGGGCGGGCGCGCAGAAAAGAGGCAAAGCCGCGCGGGCGGGTTTTGAAATGGCGGATCTGTCCGGTTATGTCGGTGGCCACGCCCTGTTCCAGTTGCTGCACCGATGTGGCCGAGATCGGGGCAAGGCGCAGGGCATCCCCGATGCGGCCCGTCAGGCGGGCCAGCGGCAGGGGCAAGTGCAGGATACGGGCGGGGCGCAGGCCCAGCCATGCGCGCAAGGAGGTGAGCAGGGCAGTCTGGGTGATCTGCTCGGGTCCGCCAACTTCGATTGGCTGGGCGGGTGTTTTGACCTCCAGTGCCTCGATCACCAGCGCGGCCAGATCATCGGCGTGGATCGGGTTGAAGGGGTGGTTGCCCATGCCGATCACAGGCGTGATTAACGGCAGCGCTGCCAGCGCGCGGGCAAGGGACGAGCCGCCATAGCTGCCATCGGCCAGCACCAGACCGGGGCGCAGGATGGTGACAGGGATCGGGGCGGTTTGGGCGGCCTCTTCACCACTGCGGCGGTAGTGGGCAAAGGGGGTATCGGCATCTATCCCGACGGCAGAGATCAGCACACCGCGGGCCGTGGTGGGCAGGGCCGCATAGACGGCCTGCGGGGCAGCAACATGGACAGCGTGGAAATCCGTATCGGTACCGGTCAGCAGACCGGCGCAGTTGATCACACGGATGCAGCCCGCCAGATGCGGGCGCCAGAAATCGGGGCTGTGGGTGGCGGGATCGGTCAGATCGGCCTGAAGCGTATCAAACCCCATCGCGGTCAGGCGTCGGGTATCGCGGGCAGAGGCCAATACGTTGTGGCCCGCATCGCGCAGGGCAATGGCGATGTGCTGGCCGATGAAACCGGCGGCACCAAGCAGGAGGGTTCGGGGCGCGCTCATACGGGGATTACAACACCCGCCCCGCCACGGCGTCCAGTTTCTCCACCAGCGCCGGATTGCGGGCCTCGGGGGCGGTCAGGATGGCGTATTCCAGCGCGCGGTCGCAGTGGTGTTCGCAAGGGCTGCGCCCGGTCCCCAGCAGGGCGGGCAGGCGGGACACTAGATTGCGGGCCTTGTCGGCGTTACCGGTCAGGGTTTTGATGATCTCGGTCACGTCCACCTCGCCATGATCGGGGTGCCAGCTGTCGTAATCGGTGATCATCGCAACGCTCGCATAGCAAAGCTCGGCCTCGCGGGCCAGTTTGGCTTCGGGCATGTTGGTCATGCCGATCACGTCGCAATTCCAGACCTCGCGATACATTCTGCTTTCGGCCAGCGTGGAAAACTGCGGTCCTTCCATCGCCAGATAAGTGCCTCCCTTGTGCACGGTGATCCCCGCGTCACGCGCCGCCACCTCGCAGGCATCGGACAGGCGCGGGCAGGTTGGGTGCGCGACGGACACATGCGCCACACAGCCGGTGCCAAAAAAGGATTTCTCGCGGGCGATGGTGCGGTCAATGAACTGATCTACAATCACGAAATCGCCGGGCGCCATTTCCTCGCGAAAACTGCCGCAGGCGGAAACCGAGATCACATCGGTGACGCCGAGCCGTTTCAGCGCATCGATATTGGCGCGGTAGGGGACGGTGGTGGGCGAATGCACATGCCCGCGCCCGTGACGGGGCAGAAAGGCCATTTTCACCCCGTCCAGCGTGCCGGTCAGAATGTCGTCCGAGGGCTTGCCCCACGGGCTGTCCACGCTTTGCCATGCGGCGTCTTGCAGCCCGTCAATATCATATACGCCCGAGCCGCCGATGATGCCTATTACTGTATTGGTCATGGGATCCCCCTTGTTGGTGCTTGCGGGGGAATATGCACGAGAGGGGGGAGAGGGGATGCGATTTTCCGCTTTGTGCATATTCCCGTTTATATACGTCCGTCATTTTGTAGAAATGACAGCACCCGCCCGCCCCACGGCGGGTGCTATGCAACGCTGCATCAGAGTGACCGTTTTGGATTTGTCTGCCACAGTGCCGCAAGCGAAATCCGATACGCCACGCACCCACCCGGGCGGGTGCTGTCATTTCCACAAAATGGGCATGGGGCGGTCGGAGCTACTCCGGCCGCTTCAAACTGAACAGCCCCTCCACCCGCGTGTAATCCTGATAGCCCAGCCGCGCCAATGGCTGATAGCTGGTCACGTCGAACACCCCGTCTTTCAGGCAATCATCCCGCAGGTGCACGCCGGTGACTTCACCGATCACGATCAGGTTGTGCTCGCCCGCCAATGGCACGATTTGCAACAGTTTGCATTCCAGCGTTGCCGGCGCCCCAGCCACTCGTGAACAGGCGATGGTTTCGCATTCCGCCCGTTCCACCCCTGCATGGGTGAATTCGTCGCCGCCCTCGGGGTGGCTGGCCGAAGTGGCGTTCATCGCATCGCGCATCGCATATTCCACAATATTCACGCAAAACACGCCGGTTTCGTCGATATTGGCGACCGAGTCCTTGCCCATGTGCCGGCCCTCTTTCAAAGAGGTCGAGGCGAACATCACCTGTGGCGGCGCGTAAGCCACCGCGTTGAAAAACGAATAGGGGGCAAGGTTGTCCACCCCGTCCTTGCCACGGGTCGAGATCCAGCCGATCGGGCGCGGGGACACGATGGCGGAAAAAGGGTTGTGCGGCAGCGTATGACCGTTTTTGGGTTGATAAAACATATGGGAACCTCTGTAAATTCCCGTTTTCGCCTTCTTCGCGGCGGGGTGGACGGTTTTTCGCCTGTCCCGCCTGATTGCTTCGGATCATAAACCCATTTTCACCGGTTTCAAGCCGGTTTTGGGTATTTCAGGCACACCTCACCCCATGAACCCTTATCCCGGCGCCGCCAGGCCGCATTCGAACTGGACGAAGCGCTTCATGTTGTAGACCAGGTTCATCATCCCGATGCGAAATCGCGCCCGCTTCAGGCCGATGGAGCGGATCAGCTTGCCGCCCATGGAGCGCTCCTGAAAAGCGAATACATGCTCGACCCGGACCCGCACTTTCGAGCGCCTCCGGTTGGCCTTTTGCTGGCGCTCGCCAAGCGGCTTGCCGCGCCTGCCCTTGTGATGGATATGGCTGTGAAGCCCCCGCTCTTCCAGCTCGCTTTCGATCTTTTGCGAGCGATAGGCGCTGTCGGCCCACAGGTCCGATGAGGTGTTGCTCGCATCAATCAGACCGGCAAGCGCCTGGCTGTCATGCACGGCGGCATCGGTGACATCATAAGCGCGGATGAATTTGTGCCGCCGGTCGACATTGATGTGGTTCTTGTAGCCGTAATAGCTCTTGCCGTGCTTCTTCGTCCAGCGCGCATCCACGTCCTTCTGGCGCTTCTTGTGGGGTTTTTCCTCCCACTCTTCAGGCGTTTCGCCCGCCTTGATTTTCTCGTTCTCGTCCCTTTTGTTGTGCTGGCGCGGCGCCGGAACGATGCTCGCATCAACAATCTGCCCGCCCATCGCCAGATAGCCCTTTTCGCGCAGAAAGGCATCGAACTTGTCAAACAGCTCCTTCATCTTCCCGGCCCCGGCCAGCCTTTCACGGTAGGCCCAGATGGTCTTGGCGTCAGGTACGCTGTCTTCAATGCCAAGGCCGAGAAACCGCATGAACGACAGGCGGTCGCGGATCTGATACTCGATCTGATCGTCAGAGAGGTTGTAGAGCTGCTGCAAAACCATCGTCTTGAATATCAGCACCTCATCCCAAGGCGGGCGGCCAGCGTTGGATTTGCGCTGTTCGGGCGGCGTGCGCCATATGGCCTTCAGCTCGTCCCGGTAATCCTCGAACGGCACCATGTCGTTGAGCAACACCAGCGGATCACCAGATTTGTCCAGTCCCGCGTATCGGCTGGAAAGATCAAAAAATCCCATCTGACCCATGACAAAACCCCGTCGGTCGAATCATTTTCATCCTGATGACGATTCTACCCCGTCAGGCCGGATTTTGGGGGATTTTTAGAGGTTCCCATATGTTCGCGTATCCTTTGTTTGATCAGGGGATAACGCCATGCTAGGGCGGTTTCCAGTGAAAAGACGGGGCATCACGTGATCGGGCTAATGCGGGAAACCAAAGACGACTGGTGGGAGGTCGAGGCACTCTATGATCTGTGCTTTGCCCCGGGGCGCGAGGCGTTGTCGTCCTACAGGCTGCGCGACGGTGTCGATCCGGTGGCCGATCTGTGCTTTGTGGCGCGGGACGAGGGCGGCATCATCGGTGGTGCGATCCGCTATTGGCCGGTGCAGGTTGGCGGCGCGCGGGTGCTGCTGCTGGGACCGGTGGCGGTGCATCCCACACGGCAGGGCGAAGGGCTGGGCGGTGTGCTGATCCGGCAGTCACTGGCCAAGGCACAGGCGCTGGGTTGGGAACGGGCGCTGCTGGTGGGGGACAAGCCTTATTACAAACGGTTCGGGTTTTTGCGGATCAAAGGGGTGGTGATGCCGCCGCCAACCAATCCCGCGCGGGTATTGGCACGGGAATTGATTGCGGGTGCCTGGGATGGGGTGCGGGGGGATGTGGAGCGGCTCATCAAGCCCTGACTGGCATTCTTCGCGAAGAAAGCCGCAAGGCTTGATGAGCGCATGGATCAGGCGAGCGGTTCAAACCTGCAGGTGAAATGACGCATCAGTTTTGGCTCCCATGTGATGCGATAGCCGCGCAGGCTGTCCTTTTTCGCCGCCAGCTCGGCAAAACATTCGATGATGTAATCCGCGTGCGATTGCGTATAGGTGCGCCGCGGGATGGCCATGCGGACCAGTTCCATCATTGCCGGTTTTTCGCTGCCGTCCGGTTGGCGGCCAAACATCACCGAGCCGATTTCGGCACAGCGTATCCCGCCGATTTCATAGAGCGCGGCGGCCACCGAATAGCCCGGATATTCCAGCGGCGGGATGTGGGGAAGCCAGGCTTTGGCGTCAATGAACACCGCGTGCCCGCCCGCCGGTTTGACCACGGGAATGCCCAGCGCATCCAGCCGCTCGATGATGTATTCGTTGGTGCGGATGCGGTAGCGCAGATAATCCTCGTCCACGATTTCCGTCAGACCCTGCGCGATGGCGTCCAGATCACGACCGGCAAGGCCGCCGTAGGTCGGGAAACCCTCGGTCTGGATCAGGCGGGCGCGGGCCAGTTCGGCAAGGTCCGGATCGTTCAGCGCCAGCCAGCCGCCGATATTGGCGAATGCATCCTTTTTGGCGCTCATCGTCATGCCATCGGCCACCGAAAAACAGTCGCGCACGATGTCGGGAATCGAGCGGTCCTGTTGCCCCTTTTCGCGCTGCTTGATGAACCATGCATTTTCGGCAAAGCGGCAGCCGTCGATGATAAAGGGGCGGCCATGGGCGTGGGCGATTTCGGCCACCGCATGGATGTTTTCAAGGCTGACGGGCTGGCCGCCACCGGCGTTGTTGGTGATGGTCAGCATCACGCAAGGCACGCTGTCGCCGTGTTCCTGCAGGTATTTTTCCAGTTTCTCAAGGTCCATATTGCCCTTGAACGGGTGCAGGTTGGCGGGGTCTTTGCCCTCGTCAATCAACAGGTCATGCCCGCGCGCGCCACCGGCTTCGATATTGCCACGGGTGGTGTCGAAATGGGTGTTCGAGGGAAAATTCTTGCCCGGTCCGCCAAGGATGGAAAACAGGATCGCTTCGGCGGCGCGGCCCTGATGGGTGGGGATGATATGATCAAACGGCATCAGATTGCGAATGGCGGCCTGAAAACGCTCAAACGATGGGGATCCGGCATAGCTTTCATCGCCGCGCATGATGGCGGCCCATTGCTCGCTACTCATCGCGCCGGTGCCGCTGTCGGTCAGCAGATCAATCAGCACATCATCCGAGGCAAGGGTGAAAACATTGTGGTTGGCCGCTGCCAGTTTCGCCCGCCGCTCGTCGCGGGTGGTCATGCGGATGGGTTCAACGGCTTTGATACGGAATGGTTCGATGATGGTTTTCATCAAGGGCTCTCCTAGGAAATGACCCCTGATATTTTGCGGCAACCGGAAACACAAAAGGGGCCAGCGCCGCGGTTGCCGCATATTGCGTGCCGCGCTCAGCGCCCGATTGGTTGCACGGGGAAGGTGGAATCTTTAGAGGGCCTTCGTCAAGAGAAAAACAAGGTTATTCATCCCCCAATGCCGACATTTTGCGCACCGCATCGACAAACCCCGCCAACGTGTCCGACACGTCGCCGCGTTCCAGCATTACCTCGATCAACTGGAAACAACTGTCGTCCTTATGGGCCGCATCGAGCGCCTGTTTCAACTCGGCACAGGTGTGAACCCGCACACCCTTGCCGCCCAGATGCGGGGCGATTTCGGCGTAATGCCAATCATCCAGATCATGATAGCTGGGGCCGGGCTGAAAGGTGCGTAGCATTTCCCAGCTTTTGTTGTTGAACAGGATCACAATCGGCGCCCAGCCGTATTTGCGGCAATTGCCCAACTCCCAGCCGGTCATCTGAAAGGCCCCGTCGCCAACCAGCACGATTGGTCGTTTGCCAGAGGCGGCAATCGCCATGCCGGCCGGTACACCGGGCCCCATCGAGGCGTAGTAACCGGGGCCGGCGAATTCGGTGTTTTCAATCTCGAGACCAGTGAAAAAACAATCACCCATGTCTGATGCAATCGGCATCCGCCCGTGCGTGGCGAACAGATCATTCACGGCGGTGGCGATATGCGAGGGGGATAGCGGCGTGTCATCATCGGGCAGGCCACGGGAATAGGCGGGTTTGTGGTTGCCGGTGGCATTGCCGATGGGCTTGGCAATCTCGGTCATCGCGTCGATCAGGGTTTCCAGCGTGATGTCGGGATAACGGTAGTGGGCAAAACCCACGGCGTTGTCAAAGGCGGAAATCGCCCCACGCATGTCGATGTTTTTGCCGGATACGCCGAAATTGGTGTCGCTGGTGATCGCCCCCAGCATCAACAGGGCATCCGCGCCTTCGATGCTTTGGGCGATATGTTCGTCACCAGCGGTGCCCAGATAGGTGCCCAGCAATGGCAGATCATGTTCGGCAAACAGCCCGCGGCCCATGAAACTGGTGGCAACGGGAATGCTGAGGGTTTTGCACAGCTTGCCGATCTTGTCCTCAAGCCCGTAGCGCCGCGATTCAACGCCGATCAGGATGGCCGGGGATTTGGCGGATTTCAGGCGGGTGAGGATTTCAACGGCACAGGCACGGGCGGCGTCCATGTCGGGGGTGTCGGGGGTGAAGGCGGGAACCGGACCGCAGGGCGCATCAACCAGATCGCGCGGGATTTCGATATAGACGGGGCGCGAATGTTTTTGCGCGCTGTCCAGCACGCGGGCGATTTCGGCAGGGGCGGTGGCCGGATTGTTCAATACGGTCTGATCGCAGGTCAGTTCCTTGTAGATTTCCAGCTGTGAATTCAGGGTTTTCACCTGATGGTGTAGCCCAAGGCCCATTTCGCCTTCGCCCTTGCCCGGCCCGCCGGAAATCACCACCAGTGGTGATTTTTCAGCATAGGCCTGCGCCACGGCGTTCACCATGTTCAGCGCGCCTGCGCCATAGGTGATCACGGCCACACCAAGGGTGGAACTGATCCGCGCCGAGGCATCGGCGGCATAGCCCACGCCGGGTTCGTGGGACAGGGTGTACCACGGCAGGATATTGCTGTCCTCGATCACGCGAAAAAACGGCAGCACGAAATCGCCGGGGATGCCGAAAATATTCTTGGCGCCACGGGATTTGAGAGCATGCAGAAGGGCGGTGGCGAGGGTTTCGGACATGGGGATGGCTCCGGTTCAATGTGGGTGTTTTGTGGCAATACCTATCTGCTGGATTTGGCTTTGGGAAGGGGTTGTGCTGCGCTGGCGCGCATCACCCCGCGCGCCCCTGTCGGGGCGCACGGATGCCTGCGGCGCAGGTATTTATTGGCAAAAAGAAGGAGGGGTTAGCCTCCCTCGACCGCGCGACCAAAGATGGCGATGGCAAAGCCCAGTATGGCCAATGCCCCGTAGAACCATTTGGCACGGTGCAGACGCGGGGTTTTGGCGGCAGTGATGGCGGCGATGGCGGCTTGCATACCATAATAGAGCGCAAAGGCCCTCGAGGCATAGGCGATGATCTGGAAAATATCGGTTGCCCATGTTAAAAGCAATCCGATCGCGACCAGAACCGCATAGGCATCGCGCGGTTTTAAACGGTGGCTGGTCAGTTCTTCGACCAACCCGCCGGCACCGGACGTATCGGCAATGGCGGCGCTGAACTGGGCAGCGAGAGCGGCGATGATTAGCAAAAAGGGCAGGATTGGAGCGACGACTTCCATCATGTCGATAATTGCGGTTTCTGTCAGTTTCATTGTGCCCGGGGCAAAGACATAGGCCAGCAGAACGATATAAACGATGTAAATCAGCGTCGAAAGCCACTGCGCCTGTTTCATCGATCGGATGCGGGTTTTCGCGTCATAGGTTTCGCCCAGATAGCGCGAGGTTTCGAACCCCTGCACCGTGATCAACAATCCAAAGGCCAGCGTCAGGGCAGGCCAACCGGTAATTGTGGGCGGGTTCAATAGCATGGCGCCCTCAACTGCGCGATTGGTAAAATAGAACCCCATCCCGACCAGTAATCCGGCAATGATGGCCAGTTTAATTCCGACGCTGTATTCTTCAAGATGTTCAAGGGCTTTGAACCCGCGGGTCCAGCCGATGAACAGGATGAACAGGAATACGGCGGTGGTCAGCAGGCGGGCATTCAAGGGGGAGTTCCAAGGCGTTAGGCGCATACCGAAAGCACCCAGCAGGTTCAGGTAATAGGCAACTGAAATAAAATAGGCAAAGGACAACATCCAGCTGGAAAGTGTTTCCATCCGCTCGGCAAGAAAAGGGCGAGGAGTGCCATTGTTCAATTCGGCAATGTTAAACCGGATGGCATGGCCGAACAGATAGGCGACACCGCACAGCACCAGCAGCATCAGCGGAGCGTAGGCGCCGAAGGAATCATTCAGGATTGGCCCCAAAACCAGAAAACCACTGCCGATGATCGAGGCCAACGGGGTAATCATGGCCCGCCACCCTTTAGAGTTAGCCAGCCGTGGCCACAGTAATACGGCAGCCGTGATGGTGACCGTGGCGAGTATTGCTGTGTTTTCCATATTTGTTACCGTCCTCTTAGCCAGCCCATGATGGCAGGGCGCACGGATTGATCACCACGGGCGCGGGCCTCGTCGATCACGGCTTTGACCTGGTCCAGATTGGCGCGGCGCAGCAGGCTTTTGACGGGGCCAATCGAGGCCGGGCGCATGGACAGGATGCGAAGGCCCATCGCGGCGAAACACAAGGCTTCGATTGGCCGGCCGGCATCCTCGCCACAAAAAGACACAGGCGTGCCGGTTTCATCGCAACGCTCCACGATCCGCTCGATCAGGCTCAGGAAGCTGACATTCAGGGTATCGTAACGCTGCCGTACCCGCTCGTTTTCACGGTCTGCAGCAAAGAAGAACTGTTTCAGATCGTTGCCGCCGATTGAGATGAAATCCACTTCTTCAAAGAATTTGCGTGGGGCAAAGGCCAATGACGGGGTTTCCAGCATCGCCCCGACCTCGAGTTTTTCGGGTATCGGGTGGCCAAGTGCCGCTTCGCGTTCCAGCACACGGTCCAGATGGTCGTGGGCCTGGCAGTATTCCTCGAACTGGGCGATGAACGGAAACATCACGGTCAGCGGGCGTCCGTTGGCGGCACGGATCAACGCTTGCAGTTGCATCCGCATCACGCCCGGTTTGTCCAACCCCACACGGATGGCACGCCAACCAAGGGCGGGGTTGGGTTCGTCCTGGGCTTTCAAATAGGGCAGCACCTTGTCTGAACCGATATCAAGCGTGCGAAACACCACGCGCTGGCCTTTGGCGGCTTTGATAACGCGGGAATATAGCTCTGCCAGTTCGGCGCGTTTGGGCATTTTATTGCGGATCAGAAATTGCAATTCGGTGCGAAACAGGCCCACACCCTCGGCGCCGGAGCTTTCCAGCGACGGCAGGTCGGCAATCAACCCCGCGTTCATCGACAGGGATATGATCTTACCATCCAGTGTCTCGGCCGGTTTGTCGCGGATCGAGGAATAACGCTCCTGTTCCTTGGCCAGCATTGCGATTTTGTCTTTGAAGGCGTTAACCACGTTGTCGTCGGGGCGTAGATGCACGATGCCCTGATCGCCATCGACCATGATCGGATCGCCATTCAGGGCTTCGGTTGTGATGCGTTCGGCGTGGATCACCAGCGGGATCGCCAGTGCGCGCGCAACAATCGCGGCGTGACTGCCGACCGAGCCTTCCTCGAGCACGATGCCGCGCAGTTTGCGCCCGTATTCCAGCAATTCGGCCGGGCCGATGTTGCGGGCCACAAGAACCGGATCATCGGGCATTTCCACGCCGGTGTGGTTCCCTTGGCCGGTCAAGATCCGCAACAGGCGGTTTGACAGATCGTCCAGATCATGCAGCCGTTCACGCAGGTAGGCATCTGTAACCTGGCCCATGCGGGTGCGGGCGGCGGATTGTTCTTTTTCCACGGCGGCTTCGGCCGACAGGCCACGTGCAATGTCCTCTTCCATCCGGCGCATCCAGCCCTTGGAATTGGCAAACATCCGGTAGGTTTCCAGAACCTGCATTTGTTCTTTATGTTCGGCCCCTGCGCCATTGCCAGCTGTGGCCAGCATATCATCCACGGACACCCGCAATTCATCGACAGCGGCGTGCAGGCGGGCAAGTTCGGCCTGCGGATCATCGGCAATCGGGTTGGTCACCACAACGCGGGGTTCATGCAGGAAAACATGACCCATACCAGCCCCTTCCTGCCCCACACCGCCGCGAAACAGAACCGGTTGCTGGTGGCGGGCCGACAGGGCCGCGCCTTCGCCAATGAAAGCGCCGAGCTCGGTCATTTCGGCAACCACCATCGCCACGACTTCCAGCGCGTAAACCTCGTCGTCCGAAAACTTGCGTGCCTCGCGCGATTGCACCACCAAAACGCCCAGCCGTTCACCCAGCCGCTGGATCGGCACACCCAGAAAGGATGGAAACACCTCTTCGCCGGTTTCCGGCATAAAGCGAAACCCGCGCGACGATGGCGCATCCGCCGTGTTCACTATATGCGAGGTTTTGGCCACACGCCCCACCAGCCCTTCGCCCAGCCGCATACGGGTCTGGTGAACGGATTCAGGGTTCAGCCCTTGGGTTGCGCATAGTTCCAGCGTTTCATCATCGCGAAACAGATAGATCGAGCACACCTCGCATTCCATCGATTCCGCGATGATCTGGGTGATCCGGTCCAGCCGTTCCTGGCCTTCGCCCTCGCCGGCCAAGGCTTCACGCAGGCGCACCAGCAGGGTGCGGCTTTTGCTTTTGGTGCTGTTTGTCATGCGCCCCCCTCGTTCGGGTGATTCAACCGGTCGTGCCGAGTTTAAGCGCATCATGCCGTGTTAGGGGCGCAAGTTCCATATGTTTTCGGTTAACAGGCTGTGGAAAATGGGTTTGCTGGTGAATATGCGCCCCGCCAAATCACCCAACCTTGTCCAGTTCGAACGCATCATGCAGCGCCTGCACGGCCAATTCCATATATTTACGATCGACCAGCACGGAAATCTTGATTTCCGAAGTTGTGATCACCTTGATGTTGATGCCTTCGTTCGACAGAACCTCGAACATCTTGGCGGCAACGCCGGTGTGGCTGCGCATGCCGATGCCCACGACCGAAACCTTGGCCACGTCCGTATCGGCCAACAAATCGTGGAAATTGATCTCGCCGCTGGCTTTGGCTTCGGCCATTGCAGCTTCGGCGCGGGCGACCTGATCGACGGGGCAGGAAAAGGTCATATCCGTGCGCCCCTCTTCGGAAATATTCTGCACGATCATATCCACATTCACGCCCGCATCCGACAGCGGCACGAAAATGGCGGCGGCGATACCGGGGCGGTCGGCGACCGAAATAAGGGTCATCTTGGCCTCGTCACGTTGATAGGCGACTCCGGCAACGACATTGCTTTCCATGATTTCCTCCTCGGGGCAGACCAATGTGCCTGCGTCATCTGATTGTTCCTCGAACGAACTGAGCACCCGCAGGCGCATGCCAAACCGCATGGCCAGTTCAACCGAGCGGGTTTGCAGAACCTTGGCACCCAGTGACGCCAGTTCCAGCATTTCCTCGAACGCGATCCTGTCCAGTTTGCGGGCCTTGTCCTCGATCCGCGGATCGGTGGTGTAAACGCCGTCCACATCGGTGTAGATATCGCAGCGCTCGGCATCAAACGCAGCGGCAAAGGCCACGGCTGTCGTGTCGGACCCGCCACGGCCCAGCGTGGTGATGCGCCCCTCTGGGCTGACGCCCTGAAATCCGGCGACCACGGCCACCTTCATGCCCTCGGCGAATTTGGCGTTGATGTTGTCTGTCGGGATTTCCTCGATCCGTGCGGCCGAATGCACCGAATTGGTTTTCAGCGGCACTTGCCAGCCCTGCCAACTGCGGGCGGGCACATCCATTTCCTGCAGGATCAGCGCCATCAGACCGGCGGTGACATTTTCACCGGACGATACCACGGCATCATATTCCCGCGCATCGAACAGCGGCGAGGTTTCCTCGACCCAGCCCACCAGTTCGTTGGTTTTGCCCGACATGGCCGAGACGATGACGATCACGTCATAGCCCTTGGCCACCTCGACACCGACCCGTTTGGCGGCGCGGCGTATGCGGTCAAGCGTGGCCACCGAAGTGCCACCGAATTTCATCACAAGTGTCGGCATATCCGCCCTTTGCAACTTTGCTTTTGTTTAGAGGGTGTTTACGGGGCGATTGGCGTCAGGGCAAGAGGGGCCGAATGCGGCAATGCACCTAATTGGTTTTGCGGCTGGGGGTGAAGGGCAGAGGGGCCACGGGCACGCCGTCTTCCAGCAGCTTCCTGGCTTCTTCCGGCGCGGCTTCGCCATAGATCGGGCGTTCGGGCGCATCGCCATCGTGGATGGCGCGGGCCTGAGTTGCGAACTCCATGCCGACGTATTCGGAATTGGCCTCGACCTGTGATTTCAACTCGGCGATGGCGCGTTCCGCATCGTTCTGCGGCGTGGTCAGGGGGGCGTCCGGTTGCTGGAGTTCCGGTTGCGGGGTCCGTGTGGCCTTGCGGGCAGTGCGCACGCGCGGGGCCATGATGGCCTTTTCCACCGTTGTGCTGGCGCAGGTCGGGCAGGCCACCATTTTGGCGGCATACAGCTTGTCAAAGGCCGGTCCCGACTGGAACCAGCTTTCAAACCTGTGGTCATTTTCGCATTTTAGCGAATAGCGGATCATTGCCTTGGCCTTTGTATCGTGCAGATCAAAAGTAACCATTTGTGGCTCGAAATCAACGGCCTAATGCTTCAGCCGTTTCGGATCAAAATTGCGGATCAGTGGACCCAACTCGGGTTCGCTGATCATCATGGCGGCCTTTTTCAGGCTGAACCATTTGCGCTTGCGCTGACCTGCCTCGGGGTATTCTTTCAAAACCCGCTTAACCTTGAACGGGAACACTGCAACGATGATCGGCAGGTTGTCCCCTTTGGGCAGGGCTTTGGTGTAAGAATAGATGCCAAGGCAGATGTCGGATGGTTTGCCCTCGACCCCGGCTTCCTCGAACGCTTCGGTTGCGGCGGCACCAGCGGGGGTTTCGCCATCCATCGGCCAGCCTTTGGGAATGATCCAGCGCCCCGTGCCGCGGCTGGTCACCAGCAGCACCTGCACCTTGCCGTCATGGATGCGATAGCACAGCGCCCCGAATTGGGTGCGCACGTCATGCTTGTGTGACACATCCAGCCGCTGTGGCTTGTGTTTTACCTTGACTACAGTCACGTCTTTTTGCCGCCGTTTAATACCTGTTACCCGCGTTATTAGCGTGTTTTTCTTTGCTAATGATTAAAATAGGCAAGTTTTAGACAATTTGGAAGCACTTGCAGGGGTTTTCACCATAGGGAACCTCTGTAAATTCCCGTTTTCGCCTTCTTCGCGGCGGGGTGGACGGTTTTTCGCCTGTCCCGCCTGATTGCTTCGGATCATAAACCCATTTTCACCGGTTTCAAGCCGGTTTTGGGTATTTCAGGCACACCTCACCCCATGAACCCTTATCCCGGCGCCGCCAGGCCGCATTCGAACTGGACGAAGCGCTTCATGTTGTAGACCAGGTTCATCATCCCGATGCGAAATCGCGCCCGCTTCAGGCCGATGGAGCGGATCAGCTTGCCGCCCATGGAGCGCTCCTGAAAAGCGAATACATGCTCGACCCGGACCCGCACTTTCGAGCGCCTCCGGTTGGCCTTTTGCTGGCGCTCGCCAAGCGGCTTGCCGCGCCTGCCCTTGTGATGGATATGGCTGTGAAGCCCCCGCTCTTCCAGCTCGCTTTCGATCTTTTGCGAGCGATAGGCGCTGTCGGCCCACAGGTCCGATGAGGTGTTGCTCGCATCAATCAGACCGGCAAGCGCCTGGCTGTCATGCACGGCGGCATCGGTGACATCATAAGCGCGGATGAATTTGTGCCGCCGGTCGACATTGATGTGGTTCTTGTAGCCGTAATAGCTCTTGCCGTGCTTCTTCGTCCAGCGCGCATCCACGTCCTTCTGGCGCTTCTTGTGGGGTTTTTCCTCCCACTCTTCAGGCGTTTCGCCCGCCTTGATTTTCTCGTTCTCGTCCCTTTTGTTGTGCTGGCGCGGCGCCGGAACGATGCTCGCATCAACAATCTGCCCGCCCATCGCCAGATAGCCCTTTTCGCGCAGAAAGGCATCGAACTTGTCAAACAGCTCCTTCATCTTCCCGGCCCCGGCCAGCCTTTCACGGTAGGCCCAGATGGTCTTGGCGTCAGGTACGCTGTCTTCAATGCCAAGGCCGAGAAACCGCATGAACGACAGGCGGTCGCGGATCTGATACTCGATCTGATCGTCAGAGAGGTTGTAGAGCTGCTGCAAAACCATCGTCTTGAATATCAGCACCTCATCCCAAGGCGGGCGGCCAGCGTTGGATTTGCGCTGTTCGGGCGGCGTGCGCCATATGGCCTTCAGCTCGTCCCGGTAATCCTCGAACGGCACCATGTCGTTGAGCAACACCAGCGGATCACCAGATTTGTCCAGTCCCGCATATCGGCTGGAAAGATCAAAAAATCCCATCTGACCCATGACAAAACCCCGTCGGTCGAATCATTTTCATCCTGATGACGATTCTACCCCGTCAGGCCGGATTTTGGGGGATTTTTAGAGGTTCCCCATATTTTGTGGTAAATAGTGCAAAATTGGCAAATTGTTGGGCGGAATCCCCCTATGGCGTGGGTGTTTCGCCCGTCAAAACCTTGGAAAACCAGGCACTGTCGATGTTGCCACCGCTTAGGATCACACCAACCTTCTTGCCCTGCATCCGGTCCTTTTCCTGTATCAGACCGGCCAGCGGGGCAGCACCCGCGCCTTCGGCCAGATTGTGGATGCCGGTGTAATAGGTGCGGATGGCATTCGCCACTTCATCATCCGAAACAGTGATGATCCGGTCCGCGCCTTTGGCGTAAATGTCATAAGCGGCCTGCACCGGAACCCGCACGGCCATGCCATCGGCAAAGGTGACGGCGGAATTGGTTTCGACCATCCGGCCCGCGTCAACCGACAGCTTTGCGGTCTGGGCGTTTTCCGACACCACGCCGACGATTTTGGTATCCAGCCCCAGCGCATCGCGGGCGGTGATGGTGCCGCAAATGCCCGAGCCACAACCAATCGGCACATAGACCGTGTCCAGATCGGGGTGGGCGGTGAACAGCTCAACCCCATAGGTCGCCACCCCGCGCATCAGTTCGGTATGGAATGGCGGAACGACGAACAGTCCCTCGGCCTCGGCCACGCGCATGGCTTCGGTTTTGGCCTCGTCAAAGTCATCTCCGAATTCCACCAGTTCCGCGCCATAGGCCCGCATCGCGGCGTTCTTTTCCACCGAATTGCCGCGCGGGACATAGATTTTTGCGACCAGACCGGCGGCGGTTGCAGCGCGGGCCTGAGACTGGCCGTGGTTGCCGCGGGTGGCGGTGATGATGCCGCGGGCATCCGGGTGGGTGCGTTTCAGCCAGTCGATGAATGTAATGCCGCCGCGCACCTTGAAGGCGCCGGTGGGGGCGTGGTTTTCGTGTTTGACGATGACGTGGGCGCCGGTCGGGGCGGTCAGTTGCGGCCAGTGGATTTGCGGGGTGGGCAGCATCTGGCGGTAAACCAGTCCTTGCGCGGCTTTCAGATCGTCAATCGTGAACATCGGGGCACCTGTCTGTTTGTTTACGGGGGTATGAATAGCGGCAGGGGCAGGGAGGGTCACGCGGAATATTGTAGGGCTACATTGGGGGGTATGAAACGCGTATGATTTGCGTCTGGTAAAGGGTCTGGCAAAATACCGGGTGTGAAAGAAGGGCTTACATCACCCCCAACAACCGCTCTGCCGTCCTGACCACCGCTTGCCGCCCTGCATCGGCCACCTTGGCGGCGGCGGGGCGCAAGTCTGTCAGGGCGGGGTCCAGCAGTGCTTCGGCAAGGGTTTCCCCGTCCGTCACCTGCCGCGCGGCATTGGCGGCGTGGAAGGCGGCATAGTCATCCGCGAAATTTTGCACGTTGGGACCAAAGGTGATGGCACAATCCAGTCGGGCCGGCTCATACGGGTTATGCCCGCCAACGGGGGCGATTGATCCGCCGATGAAACAGCGGTCTGTCAGCCGGAACCACAGGCCCAATTCTCCGATCCGGTCAATGATGGCGATTTGTGCGCCTTTCAGGCTATCCGCCCCATCCAGAATGGCAGCATCAAACCCCAGATCCAGTGCGTGGTTTAAAATCCGCCTCGCACGGGATGGGTCACGCGGAGCGAGGATCAGGCAGGTATCGGGCGCGGTTTCCAGAATCTTTCGATGTGCCTTGAACACGGCGATTTCGTCCTCGGGATGGGTCGAGGCCGCCAGCCACACGGGCCGCCCTGCCAGTGCTTGTTCCATTTGGCTGCGCTTTTCCGGCTGGTCGGCCAGCGGATCAGCCCCCGCTTTCAAAGTGCCGGTGACGGTGATCTTGTCGGCAGGAACCCCAAGGCACCCGAACCCTTCGGCGCTCTCCTCATCCTGCACCTCGATAAAGCGGAACTTGGCGTAAAGGGCGGCGAACATTGCCTTGGCGCGTTGTTTTTTGGCGGCGGACTCGTGGCTCATCCTTCCGTTGATCAGGGCCAGCGGGATGCCTCTGCGTTCAACCTCGGTCAGGAACACCGGCCATATATCGCGCTCGGCCCAGACGGACAGTTGCGGTTGCCAATGGTCCAAAAACCGGCGGGCATAGGCGCGGGTGTCCAGTGGCAGAAACTGGTGGATCGTGCGCGGTGGCAGGTTGTGTTCAATCGCCTGAGCCGAGGTCTTGGCCGAAGACGTCAGCAGGAAATTCAGCGCCGGATCACGGGCCTGCATTTCACGGATCAACGCGGGCAGGGCCAGCAGCTCGCCCACCCCCACCGCGTGCATCCAGACCAGCGGGCCATCGGGGCGGGGCACATCGGTCAGCCCCAGCTTTTCGCGGTACCGCTGCCCGTCCTCTTTGCCACGCAACACGCGTTTTTCCAGATGGCGGCGGGCAAACAGGCGGATCAGAGGGCTGGCCGTCAGATACAGTCCCAGCAGGGCGGATTTGGGCGGCTTAGCCAAGGTCGCAAAACTCTTTTTGCAGCGGGCGCGACCAGAAGGTTTCATCCCTTAGCACCTCGACAAACCGCTGTGCGGATTGCCCCGCGCCAAACCCCGTGTCCGAAGGCAGACGTTTGCCCCATTTGTCCTTTAGAAAACTGTCAATCGTGGCGGCATCATCGGCCGGGCAAGAGGTGATCGAAGCCGCCTCTGAGCGGTTGTTTTGCCGCGTGCCGATGTCAAGGCTCGGCACGCCCAGAAACGGGGCTTCGCGCACGCCAACCGAACTGTTGCCGATATGGGCGGCGGCGTTTTTCAGCAGTTCGGAAAAATAGGCAAACCGCATCGAGGGGATCACGCGGAAACGATCCTTTGGCAGGGTGTTGACCACATCCAGAATGTCGCTGGCCCCCGGATCATTGTTGGGCAAGATCACAACAAAGTTGTGGTTTGACGCGACCAGCCGGTCAAACAATGCGCGGGCCTGCGCGCCGATGCTGGCCTGTTCGCTGGTGACGGGGTGAAAGGTGACGATGCCGTAATCCTCAAACGGGATGTCGTAATATTTGCGCACCTCGTCAATGGTCACACCGGAATCCGCCGCATGTGAATCCAGTTCGGGCGAGCCGATCACATGGATCGTCTCCGCCACTTCGCCCATCGCCATGATACGTTTCTTGGCCACGTCCGAGCTGACAAAATGGCTGGCGGCCAGTTTGGTGTTGCAGTGGCGGAATACCTCGTCGATCGTGCCCGACACCTCGCCGCCCTCGATATGGGCACAGCGCACATAGTTGGTGGCACAGACCAGCGCGCAGGCCAAGGCCTCGACCCGATCGCCATGCACCACCACCAGATCGGGGTTCTGTTCGGCGATGAAATCGGAAAAGCCGATCACGGTTTTGGCAAGCACCATATCCTGCGGGTCATCCTGCCGCTGGTTCAGGTATTCCGAAACCACGACCCCCTGCATCCGGTGGACTTCGTTTTTGGTCAGCCCGTAGCGTTCCATCATATGCATGCCGGTGACGAAAAAGCCGACGTCGAAACCGGCATCTCGGGCGGCAAGGGCCAATGGCTCCAGCTTGCCGAAATCGGCGCGGGTTCCGGTGACGAAGAGGATTCTTTTGCTCATGTTGATCCGTACTACACTATCTGGCCTGACACTAACGCCATCGGTAAGGGCGGGGCAAGTCAGCCCGACAGATCATTCCATTTCAGTTGTTCATTGCGCGTCACCGCACGGGTCAGGCGTTTGCCCACAACCTTGTCAAAATCATATCCTGCAATTTCCCCCGACCCAGGGCGCCGCGCCCAGATGTCGATTTCGGTGATCACATGGCCCGCTGGCAAATCACGGTCGGCCACCACCGAGGCGCGGGCGAAACGGTAAACGTCCTCTTCCGGCCCGGTGCGCTGTTTGTCGTTGTGCAACGCGGTGTGGATTTCGCGCGAACGGTCCACCAACAGACGCAGTTCGGCTGGGTCCATCGAACAGATGATATCCGGCCCTGCGCGATACCGGCTATCGGTATAGTGACGCTCCAGAATGCAAGCCCCCAGCGCGACCGAGGCCAGCGCCATTTCCGGTCCGATCGAATGGTCCGAAAAGCCGACAACGGCGTTCGGGAAGGCCTTTTGCAACTCCGTCACCCCCTTCAGCGACACAATTTCCGGCGGCGATGGGTACAGGTTTGTGCATTCCAGCAGCGCATATTCCACGCCCGCGTCCTCCAGTATCTGAACCGAGGCCCGCAGGCTTTCAATCGTCTGCATCCCCGTCGACATGATCACCGGTTTGCCAAAAGCGGCGATGTGGCGGATCAGCGGCAGGTTATCCGCCTCGCCCGAGCCGATCTTGAAAGCAGGCACGTCGATGTCGTTCAGGAAATCGGCGGCAGCGCGGGAAAACGGGGTGGAAATATAGATCATGCCAAGGGATTCAACATAATCCTTCAGCGCGATTTCATCGTCTTTGGACAGGGCGCACCGCTCCATCACCTCCCAGATCGACACATCGGCATTGGGGGGGAAGATGGCCTTTGCCTCGTCTGTCATTTCATCAGCTACGAAGTGGGTCTGGTGCTTGACCATCTCGCACCCCGAAGCCGCCGCCAGCCGCGCCATTTCCTTGGCAACCTCAAGGCTGCCGCCATGATTGATGCCGATTTCGGCGATTACCAGTGGCGGGTGGTCGGGGGAAATGCTGCGGTTTGCGATTTTCATTGGCGTGCCTCGTTTGTTTTCCTGTTTATGCCAATGGAAGCGGGCAAAGGTCTATAGGATAATTTATAAGAAGGATTGGAGGCATAACCGAAGCGCGCGAATGCTCTCGGCCAACTCGCTGTTCGCAGCTGCTGAATAGAGCAGGTCGGTCAGGAACCGGCGTATTTCCGTTACAGAGTGCACGCAAAGACCTCTGCATGAGGCCATGGCTTTCGGTTGAAGCAAGATTTCGGCCGCCCACCTTGCGCCCCTGCGGGTCCGGCGGACAGACGGGTGGCGGGGTTTGGGGCTATGCGATTGCGGGGGTTTGCGGGTTGAGGGTGATCCTGTTTGCGGCCTTGAGCAGGTTTTGCGCGATGGCGGCCATGACCATCTGGGCATGCACCCTGGCGCGCCCGAAATATCTCGCCCGCTGCAGGCCGAAGAGGCGTTTCATCGTGCCGAAAGTCTGCTCGATGCGGAAGCGGCGTTTCGAAATCAGCCGGTTGAAGCGTTTCTCCGATTGCCGCAGGGGGCGGCCGCGCGCTGCCTTGCGCAGGATGCCGTCGCGGTATTTGCCGCGCAGCATCTGGCGGTTGGCCTTGCTCGCATAGGCCTTGTCGGCCAGCACCCGCTGCGCCTTTGCGCCCGCGATCATGGTGGCGAATTCGGGGCTTTCGGCGGCATTGGCGGGCGTGGTGTGCACCTTGTCGATAAAGCCCTCTTCGTCGCAGCGGGCAAAGCCCTTGTAGCCGAGCGTGCTCTTGCGGCCCTTCTTGACCCAGCGGGCATCAGGGTCGGCGCTGAAATGCAGCTGTGCCCCGTCGGGTGAGACCTCGGGCGGATCATCCGGCGTCCCTTCCCTTGCCCCGTCCTCTGCCCGGTCCTGCGGGGCGTCGATATGGGTGCGCGGGCGCGCCGCCGCCGCGATCAGGGTCGCATCAATGATCGCCGCCTCAGCCTCTTTCAGCTTCAGCCCATGCGCCTCGATCTGGCGGCAGACCTCGGCCAGCAGCTCATCGTAAACGCCACCCCGGACCAGCGCATTGCGGAACCGGCAGTGGGTCGTCTCATCCGGCACCGACGCGTGCAGATCGAGCCCGCAGAACAGCATGAAATCCAGCCGCACCTTCAAGGCCCGCTCCAGCTTCGGGTCGCTCAGCCCGTGCCACTGGCCAACCAGAAGACACTTGAACAGAACAAGCGGATCATAGCCCTGAGGCCCGATCCCCGAGCGCCCCAGACCGCGCCGCAGGATCGGCAAAAACGAGTTCCAATCCATCAGCGCGTCGATCTTCGACAGAACGTCATCCGCGCCGATCCGTGCCGCCGCTTCGTGCAGGAAAAGGTCCATCTATTCACCCCAGAGATTTCCCGGCTAGCTTACCAAAACGGCCAACCCGGGGGAATCCCGATGTTATGCAGAGGTCTTACGCAGTGAATCGGCACCTCCATCTCGGACGGATTGTAGAGCACCCTACGATCTTCCAAGAATGTAACGAGTTTTCGCGCAGTGGTGATTTGCGCCTCTGGCGGGGTCCACGAGACACCACAAACTGGACTGCTCAGCCCGGTAACACGCGACAAAACTTCTTTGAATTTCATGTTTTCCCCGTTTTTGGCTATATTCGTATGTCTAAAATGTGAATCGGCGTGCAAAACTGACCCACTTGGGTGGGTTATGAGCGAGTAAAATTGACCCACCTGTTTCGTTAACATCCGCGCAAAATTGTGCGGAGGAAAGAGCAGGTGATATTGATGGAAAGCGTATCGAAGATCCGGCGCTGGGTGCTGGTTGAAGGGCGCAGCATCCGGTCTGTGGCGCGGGCGACGGGACTGTCGCGGAACACGATCAAGAAGTATTTGAAGGACGAGAATCCGCCGAGCTACCAGCGCCATGCGCCGCCAGTTCGGCACAAACTGTGCAATGGGTTTGATCTTCGGCTGCAGGAACTGTTTGATCAGGACTCGAGGCGACCACGCCGGGAGCGGCGGACGGCCCAGAAGCTATACGAGCAGCTTGTGGCAGAGGGCTATACCGGGTCCTATTCGCCGGTTCAGCGTTTTGTTCGTGAGTTGAAGCGCGCCGGGGCCTGTTCGGGAGATGCGTTTATCCCGCTGCATTTTGCGGCGGGTGACGCGCTGCAATTTGACTGGAGCGAAGAACGGGTCGTACTGGGTGGTGTCGAGCAGAAGGTGAAGGTCGCTCATTTCCGCCTGTGTCACAGCCGCAAGCCTTTCGTGATTGCCTATCCCGGTGAAGCCCAGGAGATGGTGCTGGATGCTTTCGTGCAGGCGCTGTCCTTTTACGGAGGCGTTCCGCGCAGGGTGATCATCGACAACCCCAAGACCATGGTGACCTACGTTTCGCGCTCGAAGGAGCGGATATTCCATCCCCGGTTCCTGGCCTTGATGAACCACTATGTGATGGAGCCGGTGGCCTGCACGCCCGCTGCGGGCTGGGAGAAGGGACAGGTCGAGAACCAGGTCCAGTTCTTGCGGGGCCGGTTGTTCGTTCCCGAACCGGCCTTTGATGATCTCGAGGCGCTGAACGCGTGGCTGCGTCTGCGTTGCGAAGATCTGGCAGAGCGTCCCCATCCCGAGCAGCAGGATCGCACGATTACCGAAGTGTTCGAAGACGAGCGCGCCGAACTGCGCCCCCTGGGTCGGGCCTTCGACGGCTACGTGGAAAAGACCGTCCGTGTCCGCTCCACCTGCCTGGTTCAATATGCCAGCAATCGCTACAGCGTGCCCTCCCGCTTTGCCGGGCATCATGTGTCGCTACGCGCCTATGCCGGCCGGATCGTGGTGGTCTCCGGTCAGGATGTGATTGCCGAGCACAGGCGTCATTTTACCCGCAATATCAGCTATTTCGAGCCCTGGCATTACGTTCCCCTGCTGGACCGCAAGCCTGGTGCCCTGCGCAATGGCGCCCCCTTTGTGGGCTGGGAACTGCCCGAGGCCATGCATCGGATCAGGGAACATTACATGGCTGGTAAAGGCGGGGATCGGGAGTTCGTCGACCTGCTCCTGCTGGCACAGGATCACGGGATCGAGGTGGTCGAGACGGCCTGCAATCTGGCGGTGGCACAAAACACCCTGCGGCTGCCCGCCATCATCAATCTGATCAACCAGTTGGTGGAACCGGTCATCACACCGCTCAGCGATGCCTGCGCTTATCCGCAGCTGACCTTGCGGCCCGAAGCCGATTGCAAACGCTATGAGACCCTGTGCTCGGCTGAGGAGGTTGCCGTATGAATGCCTTGATCGACCAACTGACAGCCCTCAGGTTGCATGGAATGGCAGCTTGCGCCCATGATCTGCTGTCCGCGCGCAAGCCGCCAAGTCTGACCACAGCGATAAGGCAACTGATCGACGCCGAGACTGTAGAGCGCCGGGTGCGCTCCATCCAGTATCAAATGAGGGTTGCGAAGTTCCCCCATCACAAGGACTTCGCCACCTTCGATTACAGCGCCGCCGCCCTCACCCAGGCCCAGATCGAACCATTCTGCACCGGCCAGTTCACAGAGGAGGCCCATAACCTCATCCTGGTGGGCGGAACCGGCACGGGCAAAACCCACATCGCCATCGCGCTGGGAACGACGCTGATCAACAACGGCAAGAAGGCGCGCTTCTTCAACGCCGTCGATCTGATCAACGCCCTGATCAAGGAACAGGCCGACGGCAATGCAGGGAAGATCATCCGGCAGCTCTCGGCTTTGGACTGCGTCATCATCGACGAGCTGGGCTACATCCCGTTTCCCAAATCCGGTGGCGCGTTGCTCTTCCATCTGATCAGCAAGCTCTACGAGAAGACCAGCATCATCATCACAACCAACCTTGAGTTCGGTGAATGGGTCTCGGTCTTCGGGGATGCCAAGATGACAACCGCCCTTCTGGATCGCGTCACTCATCACTGCAACATCATCGAAACCGGCAATACCTCATACCGGTTCGCCCAGAGTAAACGCCGTAGAAAAAACTAGCCGTTCCGCAAGCAAAGCCCCCAGACGGACTCGCTACATGAAGGCGGCCCGACTGGGGGCTTTGCGCCACAAAGGGGGGGGCAAATTTAAATGCCGAAACCGGGTCAGTTTTAAATGCTCATTGACAATCCAGACAAAGAGCATTTACTTCACATCGCCACTACAGCACTTGATCGCATTGGATTTGAAGATGTTTCGGTACTTGCACTTCGAGAAATGAAGACATTGTATGACGAGTTTTCCATAAGTGATAATGGCGAAGATACTTACCTCAGCGACGGAATGTGGGTTACGCCGGACGGTCGGATGATCGAAAAATAATTTTTAACTGAGCGAGACGTTGGATTTCACGAAACGGACGGTGTAACAATATGGGTGATTTTGAGGATGTCTTTGGTGCGGGGGCCGACGCTGTCGATATTATTGATGGCTACAACAGGGAATACCTACGAGAAACCCGCAAACAAAAGCTTGAAACCGCGAATAGTCAGGATGGGCAGGAAACTTGGCGGGCGTCGATGTTTGCAAGAGGATACACACAGGGCCCGCTGTTTTCATCGTTTGAGGAATTATCCAATTGGGATCGTACGAATGAGCGCCCTCATGTTCGGCGGCGGACTTCTGATGGCTTTGAAGTATTTTTCACGGACAGCAAGGATTTCGCCTCGAATGATAAATCAGAAACACCGAGTATAAACAGTTCCACAGCCAACGATGACAGTGAAATTCCGTTCTGATCGGTTGTGTCTCGAAAGTGGTGGAAATTGATTTCAGGCACCTCCGAGCGGGTTGAGTTATGCGCCGGTCAGGCGGCTTGGTCAAGGGTTGCGTCGGCGACGGGCTGAGCGAGCGTTTCCCAGCCATCGACCTTTCGCATGACGATCTGCCCCGAGGCCATCAGAGCCCAAAGCAGCATCGGCACGGTCTCGGCGCATGGCAGCACGGTCTGGGTCTTGATGCGGCGGCGGAATTCCTCGTTCAGGCGTTCGATCGCATTTGTCGTTCTGGCCGATTTCCACTGGCCTTGTGGCAGACGCGTGAAGGTGAAAAGCTTATCTCCTGCTTCTTCCAAGCTGTCAGCGACGGCCTTGCATTTCAGCCGCCATTTTCGCAGAAATGCCTTGCGGCGGGTGGCGATTTCCTCGGGTGTTTTGGCGTAGATCATGTCGCGGTAATCTTCTGTCAACTCATCATGCATACGCTTGGGTGCCTTGGCCAGAAGGTTGCGGTGCTTGTGCACCGTGCACCTCTGGATCGGCAGATCTTCACCCCAGAGGGCAATGAGAGCGACCTCAAGTCCCGGTGCCCCGTCCACGATGACAAATTCGGGCCGTTTCAACCCGCGCGCATCCAGATCGTTGATGAACTGACGCCAGGCGGAGGTGCTTTCGCCGCCCATGTTCATCAGTGATAACAAGACCTTCTGCCCATCCCGGCGCACGCCAATCGCGGCCAGAACCGAGATATTGGTGGCCTTCCTGTCAATCCGCGTTTTGATCACGGTGCCGTCCAGGATCAGCCGCACGATGTCTTCATCCGCAAGGCTGCGGGCGCACCACGCCTGCCAGTCCACCTTCACCTTGCGCCAGGCGCGGCTCACCACATCCTTGCTGACCGCCCCCTGAAACAGGCCGAACAGGGCGCGTTTTACCCGCCGTGTGTTGGTGCCCGAAAGGTAGACAGCAGCGATCAGCGCCTCGGCCTTCTTCGTCAGCCGCTGGTAGCGGGGCAATGCCTTCGAGCGCCATTCTCTGGCCTTGCCGGCCTCGCCTGTGATCCGCGCACGCGGCACGCGCACCGTTTCGGTTCCAAATGTTCCGACCAGTTGCCGCTCGCGATGCCCGTGGCGGTATCCGGCCTTTGCCCCGCCGCTGCGGCCATACCGGCAACGGCCCAGAAACTGCTCCAGCTCCTCTTCGAAAACCGCCTCGATCGTCGCGCGGATGTTCTGGCGCAGCCGGTCTTCAATCGGGTCATAGCCTGCTTCATTGGCCAGTAGCGCGGATGTCGATGTTGCTGTATTCTTTGTCATGGCGTGATCTCCTTGGCGGTTCCAGCCGCCGGTTGGGTGGCTTCGATGCACCCGGAGATTACGCCGTCCTCGAATTTCCACCAAACTCGCGACACTACCTTCTGATCAATCGTCTAATTTTAGATACCCCAACCAAACCTTTAAATGGCAATGAATGACATGGCTAGGAAGCGATTTTGTAAGTTCGACCGCGCCCCTCGACTTTCTCGGAGGTGATGGCCAGCCCCAGCCGCTTTTTCAATGTGCCTGAAATGGCTCCACGTATAGTGTGCGACTGCCAGTTAGTTGCCTTGGCGATCTCGGCGATCGTTGCCCCGTCGGGGGCTTCGAGCATCTCGATCAGCATGGCCTGTTTGGTGCCTGCTCGGGGTTTGGGCTGTGCCGGATCAGTTTGCGGCGTTTCTGTTTCGACCCCGATGGCCGCCAGCCCCGCATCGGTAATGACCAGCGTGGTGCCGTGGCCATCGCCGGTCTTGCGCCATGTCGGTTCGCCCTTGCGAATATCGGCTTCGACCTCGTCCAGAAAACCCTTCCGGATCAAGGGCACGATCACCTTGTTGGCGGCCCCGCCCCGCAGGCGGTCCGGCAGCGGCAAGGCAATACGGTCGTCCTGTTGCGACGCACGCGACAAGATGAGGGTCTGGGTTTCGGTAAGTTTGCTCATGCTGAATATTCTCCTTCTTGAAAGGCGCGGTCGCAAATCTCGCGCAGGTTCTTTGAAATGTCGGCCAGATCGCCCACATGGCCCCATGTATGGATGGCCCCTGCTGGGCAAGTACAAAATTGGTACTGCAACTGGCGTTTCGCGGCCATGTATTCGGCGTCTGTTTGCAGATGTATTTCTGCGCGCCTTGATGAAGTCCGCATGTATCAGGTCCAATCAGTGGAACGCGATCGTATCGCTTGGGGCCACACGGGGTGTCCTGATACGTTTATTGCCTTTTGCCATCACCTCACTTTGCGCCTTGCCGTCTCGGAAGCCGGGCGGGCCCGGCTATTGTGTTTTGGTCAATTTATGCGGGCCGGTAGCTTTGGCCGGATTTCAACAACGCCCAGATCGTTCGGGCCATTTTGTTCGCAATGGCAATCGCCACCACCTTCACCGGCTTTCTCTTCAGCAATTGCCAGATCCAATCATCGCCTTCCCCACGCCGGCGTCGTGTGCGGATACGCGCCAGAGCGCCAAGATAAAGTAACCGTCGAATATACCGGTCACCCATTTTCGATATGCCACCCATCCGTTCCCGACCGCCGCTTGAATTCTGTTTGGGGGTAAGGCCGATCCATGCCGCATAGTCGCGTGCTGAGCGGAACTGCGACACATCCGGCGTTGTCGCGGTAATCGCGCTGGAAGTCAGCACCCCGACACCGGGGATCGTGGTCAGGCGACGTGCAGTTGGGTCTTGCCGTTGGGAAATCTCAATTTGGCGGGTGATTTCGGCAACCCGATCACGGGTCTCATGGAACTGCCGGGAAAGGAGATCGAATGCAACGCCAGCTTGTTCTGGAAGCTCTGCGGCTGCCTCAAGCAGACGGTCGACATTTTGTACGCCAACAGGCGCAACAATTCCGAATTCAGCCAGATGCGAGCGGATGGCATTGACGATCTGCGTGACCTGCCGGACCAGAATATCGCGGGTGCGGTGTTGCATCAAGATGGCTTGGTGTTCTTCGGTCTTGGCTGGCACAAAGCGCATGGTCGGCCGGGTTACAGCCTCGCATATTGCTTCCGCATCTGCGGCATCCGTCTTTTGACGCTTGATGTAGGGCTTGACATAAGAAGGTGGCATCAGACGCACATTATGGCCCAGACGTGTCAGCTCACGCGCCCAGAAGTGGGCTCCGGCGCAGGCCTCAATGCCAATCAGACAGGAATTCAGCAGCCTAAAGAATGAAAGAACCTGGCTGCGGCGCAACTGGCGTCGGACAATCACTTGCCCTTGTATATCAATGCCGTGCACCTGAAAAACATTCTTGGCAATGTCGAGGCCGACGGTGACGATAGCCTCTGCTTGTAGTTTCTTGTTCATGATCCTCTCCTTGTGAAGCACTTCTACGGCCCTCACTTTGCCATAGTGAGTTGACGGAAGCAGGGGCCATCCACGCCATCAGTGAATTTCATCGGGGTTGGCCTCGAAATGCTCGTCACTGAGCCCCTGAAGGCGGGCAAGCATGGTGTCGATCTCGGCCTTGCGGGTCAGGAAGGCGACCAGAGCCTTGTCATTGCTGCGGGTCATCATTTTGCCTCCTGTGCGGCGGCCAGCCCTGCGGCGTAGGCGGCTTCAAGGGCGGCTTTGACGCCCCAGACCGAAACCTCGTGAAAGTCGAGGCTGTCGCTTTTGCGCTCTTCCAGCGTCTCGATGAAGAGGTGCTTTTGGGCAATGCCGGTCATCAGGTCGGCGGGGGCGGCTTGGTTGGTTTTGGTTGTCATGGTCTGGCTCCTTTTCGTTGTAATCAGATTCGCTCTATCCGCACGTCTAATCAACGATAATCGACGTAATTTCAGTGCTTTATGACCCGCCACATGATTACAATCCAACACAGGAAACATGCCGGAAATGGGCCTTTCGCGCAGGAAATATGCCACCCGTCGCGGGGTCAGTGAAAAGGCTGTGCGCAAGGCCATTGCGGCGGGACGCATTACGGTGGAGGCGGACGGCACCATTGATCCGGTGAAGGCCGATAGGCAGTGGGCCGCGCAGACCGATCCGGCGATGCAGCGGGGCCGGAATACCGGAAGCGCGGCAACAAAGCCCGTGCCCAAATCCGCTCTGCGCGCCGTGGATGACACCCTGCGCGATGCTGGAGCCATGCCGGAAGCCGGTGGCGAGGTGTCTTTCATGCGCGCCCGCATGGCCAACGAGGTGCTGAAGGCGCAAACCGCCAAGGTGCGGCTGCAAAAGATGAAGGGCGAACTGGTCGATCGGGCCAGCGCCACCACCATGGTGTTTGATCTGGCGCGGCGCGAGCGCGATGCCTGGCTGAACTGGCCCTCGCGCGTGGCGGCCAATATGGCGGCCGAGCTGGGTGTGGATACGCATCTGACCGAACAGGTGCTGGACAAATACCTGCGCCGGCACCTCGCCGATATGGCGGAGATAGAGATTGCGCTCAGGTGAATTTGACGGCTCGGATGAACTCCTGCGGGCCTGGAAAGCAGGCCTTGCACCGGACCCGACGCTAACGGTTTCCGAATGGTCGGATCGCCACCGGATACTGTCGTCGCGCTCGGCCTCGGAGGCCGGTCCCTATCGCACCGCCCGTACGCCGTTCATGCGCGAAATCATGGACGCGCTATCACCAAGCCACCCCGCGCGGCGCGTTGTGTTCATGAAATCTGCCCAGGTCGGGGCGACCGAGGCGGGCAACAACTGGATCGGCTATTGCATCCACCGCGCACCGGGTCCGTTTCTGGCGGTACAGCCGACGGTCGATCTGGCCAAGCGGCTGAGCCAGCAGCGGATCAACCCGCTGGTCGAGGAAAGCCCCGAGCTGCGCGAACTGATCATGCCGTCGCGATCGCGGGATTCCGGCAATACCATTCTGGCAAAACGCTTTCCCGGCGGGCAGTTGATTTTGACAGGGGCGAATTCGGCGGTGGGCCTGCGCTCGATGCCGGCACGCTGGATATTTCTGGACGAGGTCGATGCCTATCCGGGCGACATTGATGGCGAAGGCGACCCGATTGCCTTGGCCGAGGCGCGCACCATCAGTTTCGGGCACCGATCAAAAGTGTTTCTGACCTCGACCCCGACCATCAAGGGCGTGAGCCGGATCGAGCGGGAGTATGAAGTGTCCGACCAGCGACGGTATTTTGTGCCCTGTCCGCACTGCGGCGGCCTGCAGTGGCTGCAGTTCGAGCGGTTGCGCTGGGCGAAAGGCCAACCGGAAACCACGCGCTATATCTGCGAGCATTGCGAGGAGCCGATTGAGGAGCGGTTCAAAACGCAGATGATGGACGAGGCGAACGGAGCTTGCTGGAGGTCCACGGCCGATGATGCGACACGCGCCGTGGCCGAGGCTGCCGGTGTTGTCGGCTATCATATCAACGGGCTGTATTCGCCGCTGGGCTGGCTTGGCTGGGTAGAGATAGCCCGCAGCTGGGAGGAAGCAGCGGGCAATGACGCCGCCCTGAAAACCCTCAAAAACACCGTGCTGGGCGAGACATGGCAGGAACGCGGCGAAGCGCCTGACTGGCAACAGCTTTACGAGCGGCGCGAGGATTATCAGCTGGGCCATGTGCCCGCCGGTGTGCTGGTGCTGACGGCCGGTGCGGATGTGCAGCGTGACCGGATCGAGATCGACATCTGGGGTTGGGGACGAAACCTGCAATCCTGGCTGATCGAGCATGTGGTGATTGACGGGGATACCGCCAGTCCGCAGGTTTGGGCGCAATTGTCGGAGTTTCTCGCCACCACATGGCCGCATGTGGATGGTGCCCGCATGGCGCTGGCTCGGATGGCAATCGATACCGGCGACGGGGTCACCACTGCCATGGTTTACGCCTGGGTGCGCGCGGCCGGTCGGGGTCAGGTGATTGCCATCAAGGGGGTTGGCGGGTTTGATCGCTCCACGCCGGTGGACGGGCCAACTTACGTTGAAACCACCGAGGGCGGGCGTAAACTCAAACGCGGCGTGCAGCTCTAGAAAGTGGCGGGCGCGGTGTTCAAATCCGAGCTATATCGCCTGCTGCGCCTGACCCCGCCCACGGATGATGATCTGGCGGAAGGTGGCGAATGGCCCGCCGGATATGTCCACATCCCCAAGGGCACGCCTGCCGAGTGGTTCCGCCAGCTGACGGCCGAGCATCTGATGGCGAGTAAAACCCGTCAGGGGTTTCAAAAGCTGGAATGGCAGCAGATCCGCGAGCGCAACGAGGCGCTGGATTGTCGGGTCTACGCCCGCGCGGCCGCGTGGCTGATGGGCATTGATCGCTGGGATGATCGACGCTGGGAGCAGCTGGAAGAACAATTGCGGCCGGGGAAGATCGAGGCCGCGCCTGCGGGCGTGCCCAACCGGTCCCCGCAACAACAGATAAAGCGCCGTCCATCCGACTGGATGGGGTCGCGCAGAGGGAAATGGTTTTAGGATATGGCATATACACAAACGGAGCTCGATGCATTAAAGGCGGCCTTTGCCGCGGGTGTTCTGCGCCTGACCTATGACGGCAAATCTGTCGAATACGGCAGCGCCGAAGATATGCTGCGCCGCATCTCCGTGATCGAGGGGGAAATGGCCAAGGCAGCGGGAAAAGCGCTTCCCGTAGCAGGGTTTGCCACATCGCGCAGGGCACGCTGATGAAACCGACCACACCAACTGTGCGCTGGGGGCTGCTGGATGCGGTGATTTCCGGTATTGCGCCGCGCACCGCCTCGCGCCGCTATGCCGCCCGTGTCGCCATTGCCAATATGCGTCGTGGTTATGACGGCGCGGCGCGCGGACGGGCCACCGATGGCTGGGTCGCGGGCGGCACATCGGCCGACGCGGAAATTGCCGTGGCCGGACCGCTGTTGCGGGCGCGCATGCGCGATCTGGTGCGCAATAACGCCATCGCGGCGCAGGCGGTGCAGGTGCTGGTCAACAATATCGTCGGCTCCGGTATTATTCCGCGCGCCAATACCGGCGATGCAGAACTGGACAAAACAGTCGATCAGCTCTGGCAGCGCTGGGCGGCCACCTGTGATGCCCACGGACACACGACGTTTCAGGGGCTTTTGAGCCTTGCCGTGCGCGAAATGATCGAGGGTGGCGATGTGTTTGCCCTGAAACGTCCGCAGCGCAAGGGTGCGGCCGGAGGTGTCCCTCTGCGTATCGAATTGCGCGAGGCGGATCATCTGGACGAGGCCCGCGCCAACCATCTGCGCGACGGCTCCGGCATTCGTCAGGGCATTGAATACGACAAGTCCGGCAACCGTGTCGCCTACTGGATGCACCCGAACCATCCGGGCAATTCCCTTGCCGTCACCCAATCCGCGCCGGTGCGCGTGAGCGCCAACATGGTCGCTCATCTGTTCGAGCGCCAACGCGTGCAGAACCGTGGCGTGCCCTGGGGCACCCCCGCCATGCGTGCCATTCGCGATGTGGATGACTGGCAGAACGCCGAGCTCGTGCGCAAGAAAACCGAGGCCTGCCTTGTCGGTATCGTCTTCGGGGCCGAGGAAGACCAGATGTCGATTGCCCCCACGGTGCAGGACGCAGATGGCAACCGCGTGGAACAGTTCGAGCCGGGGCTGATTGCCTATGCGCGCGGCGGCAAGGACATCAAGTTCAACCAGCCCGCCAGCACCGCCGGTGTCTATGAATGGCACCGTGTGCAACTCCACATTATCGCGGCGGGGTTCCGCGTGCCCTATGCGCTGATGACCGGTGATCTGAGCCAGACGAACTTTGCCTCCTCCCGTGTGGGTCTCAATGAATTCCGCCGTATGGTGGCACAAATCCAGCACCAGACGGTGATCCCGATGTTCTGTGAGCCAATCTGGCGCTGGTTTATCGAGATGGCACAGGTGGCAGGCCTTCTGCCAACAGATGCGCACATCCCCGCGCAATGGACCCCGCCGCGCTTTGAAAGCGTCAACCCGTTGCAGGATGCGCAGGCCGATATGCTCGAGGTGCGCGCAGGATTTTCCAGCCTGCCGCAGCAGATCGCGCGGCGCGGCCTTGATCCGGAAACCCTGATCGCCGACTGGGCCGCCTTTGCCGACAAGACCGATGCGCTCGATCTGGTGTTTGACAGCGACCCGCGGCTGGTCAGCAAGGCCGGCCTCGCCCAGACCAACGACCCGTCCCAGCCAGTTCAACCGCCGGATCAGGGCAATACCTGAAGGAGAAAAATATGCCCGAAACCACCATAGAGCTTCCAGCGCTCAGCCGCGAGGCGCATCTGCGCGCCGAAACCGTTAATGAAGCCGCCCGCACCGTTGAAATCACCTGGACCAGCGGAGCCACCGTACGCCGCAACCGGCTGTTTCAGGATGCGATCGACGAGGAATTGTCGGTGGAACCCGATGCCGTGCGGCTGGAACGCCTGAATGCCGGCGCGCCGTTTCTAAACACGCACCGCGCGGGGTCGCTCGACTCCGTGCTGGGCGTGGTAGAGGCAGGCTCCGCCCGTATTGAAAACGGGCTGGGCACCGCCACGATCCGCTTTTCCGAGCGCGCCGAGGTGGAGCCGGTGTTTCGCGATATTGCCGCCGGCATCATCCGCAATGTCTCGGTCGGTTATCGCGTGCATCGTTACGACATCGAGAAACGCGACGGTGCGCCCGAGCTTTGGCGCGCGGTCGACTGGGAACCGTTGGAAATCTCCGCCGTCCCGATCGGAGCCGATCCGGGCGCGCAGGTGCGCAGCGGTGATCAAACCGAGGCCCGCAGCCCCTGTATTCTGACGCGGCAGGAAAACGCCCCCAATAAGTACGAAATCACGAAAGGGAACCTCTAAAAATCCCCCAAAATCCGGCCTGACGGGGTAGAATCGTCATCAGGATGAAAATGATTCGACCGACGGGGTTTTGTCATGGGTCAGATGGGATTTTTTGATCTTTCCAGCCGATACGCGGGACTGGACAAATCTGGTGATCCGCTGGTGTTGCTCAACGACATGGTGCCGTTCGAGGATTACCGGGACGAGCTGAAGGCCATATGGCGCACGCCGCCCGAACAGCGCAAATCCAACGCTGGCCGCCCGCCTTGGGATGAGGTGCTGATATTCAAGACGATGGTTTTGCAGCAGCTCTACAACCTCTCTGACGATCAGATCGAGTATCAGATCCGCGACCGCCTGTCGTTCATGCGGTTTCTCGGCCTTGGCATTGAAGACAGCGTACCTGACGCCAAGACCATCTGGGCCTACCGTGAAAGGCTGGCCGGGGCCGGGAAGATGAAGGAGCTGTTTGACAAGTTCGATGCCTTTCTGCGCGAAAAGGGCTATCTGGCGATGGGCGGGCAGATTGTTGATGCGAGCATCGTTCCGGCGCCGCGCCAGCACAACAAAAGGGACGAGAACGAGAAAATCAAGGCGGGCGAAACGCCTGAAGAGTGGGAGGAAAAACCCCACAAGAAGCGCCAGAAGGACGTGGATGCGCGCTGGACGAAGAAGCACGGCAAGAGCTATTACGGCTACAAGAACCACATCAATGTCGACCGGCGGCACAAATTCATCCGCGCTTATGATGTCACCGATGCCGCCGTGCATGACAGCCAGGCGCTTGCCGGTCTGATTGATGCGAGCAACACCTCATCGGACCTGTGGGCCGACAGCGCCTATCGCTCGCAAAAGATCGAAAGCGAGCTGGAAGAGCGGGGGCTTCACAGCCATATCCATCACAAGGGCAGGCGCGGCAAGCCGCTTGGCGAGCGCCAGCAAAAGGCCAACCGGAGGCGCTCGAAAGTGCGGGTCCGGGTCGAGCATGTATTCGCTTTTCAGGAGCGCTCCATGGGCGGCAAGCTGATCCGCTCCATCGGCCTGAAGCGGGCGCGATTTCGCATCGGGATGATGAACCTGGTCTACAACATGAAGCGCTTCGTCCAGTTCGAATGCGGCCTGGCGGCGCCGGGATAAGGGTTCATGGGGTGAGGTGTGCCTGAAATACCCAAAACCGGCTTGAAACCGGTGAAAATGGGTTTATGATCCGAAGCAATCAGGCGGGACAGGCGAAAAACCGTCCACCCCGCCGCGAAGAAGGCGAAAACGGGAATTTACAGAGGTTCCCGAAAGGAAACGAAATGCCCAAGAGCAAAACAGCGGGTGGTGATGATACCACCAAGACCCGCAGTGAAGACTCCGTTGTGCAACCCCCCGCGCCGGAAACCCCGCCCACACCCGATCCCGACACCATCCGCAGGGAGGAACGCCAGCGCGCCTCCGAAATCATGACCCTGTGTCGCCGCCATGATCTCGATACTCTGGCCGCTGACCTGATCGGGCGCGGGGTCAGTCTTGATGCCGCCCGCGCCGAGATCCTCGACAAGATTGCGGACGCCGACCCTCTACAGGGCCGCGTGCATGAACCGGCCCCTGCAACGGCGCGTGGCAATGGAGATGCGGACACCGCCTATCGCGATGCGGTGGCTGAGGCCCTGTTGCACCGCCACAATCCTTCCTCCCACGAGTTGACTGCCAACGGGCGGGACTTTCGCGGCATGTCCCTGATCGAGCTGGCCCGCCACGCGCTGGAACGCCACGGACGCTCGACCCGCGGCATGTCGCGCATGGAGCTGGCCGGAGAGGCGCTGGGCACCCGCGCCGCCGGTGCGATGTCCACCTCGGACTTTCCGATCATCCTTGCCAATGTCGCCAACAAAACCCTGCGGCAGGCCTATTCCAGCAGCCCGCGCACTTTTGCGGCCTAGGCGCGCCGCGCCACCATCACCGATTTCAAACCGGTCAGCCGCACGCAAATTGCCGGTGCGCCGGATCTCGAAAAAGTGCTGGAAAGCGGCGAGTTCAAATACGGCTCCATCGGCGAAGGCAAGGAAACCTACGCACTGGCCACCTATGGCCGCATCGTGGCAATCACCCGTCAAGTGCTGATCAACGACGATCTCGATGCCTTCACCCGCATCCCCTCGGCCTTTGGCGCGGCTGCGGCGGATCTGGAAAGCGATATCGTTTATGCGATCCTGACCCAGAACCCGACCATGGCCGACAACAAGGCGCTGTTCCATGCCAGCCACGGCAACATTGGCACCGCCGCCGGTGTAACCGAAACCGCGCTGGGCGAAGCCTACCGCAAGTTCGGCTCGCAAAAGGGGCTGGAGGGGCGGCTGATCTCGATCCTGCCGAGCTACATCATTACACCGCCCGGCACGCGGGCTATCGAGGCGCGCAAGCAGATGACCCAGACCACCCCCTCGGCCACGGCCGACGTCAACACATTCGCGGGGCGCTTGCAGGTGATCGAGGAACCGCGCCTTATCCCCGCATCGGGCAATGATCCGTGGTTTCTGGCGGCCGATCCTTCGCGGGTGGATACGATCGAGTATGCCTATCTCGACGGTCAGGAAGGTGTCTACACCGAAACCCGATCGGGCTTTGAAGTCGACGGCATCGAGATCAAGGCGCGCCACGATTTTGCCGCCAAGGCCATCGACTGGCGCGGTCTGTTCAAAAACGCCGGTGTGTAACCCCCACCTCTGACGGAGAACTCCCATGAAAAACTACATTTCCACAGGTGACCGCCTGTCCTTCACCTCCGGTGCCGATATCGCCTCGGGCGACGCGGTGCAGCTTGGCGCGCTGTTCGGCGTGGCCACCGGTGACATTGCCACCGGCGCAGAGGGCACCATCAAGCTGACCGGTGTCTTTGATCTTGCCAAAGCCCCCTCGCAATCCTGGGCGATCGGGGCCAAGGTCTATTGGGACGCCACCAACTGGCGGGCCACCACCACCGCCAGCGGCAACACGCTGATCGGTGCGGCGGCTCTTGCCGTCGGCGGGGGCGCTTCCGAAACCATCGGCCGCGTGCGCCTCAACGGCACGGTCTGATCGGGCTGTCTGATGGGTGTGACGGATAAAGCACTGGCTGCGTTGTTCGCTAACCCCGTTATGGGCAAAGCCGCAACATGGTTCCCGGGAGGCACTGGCCCGGGGCAATCGCTGCGCGTGATCCTGCGTTCGCCGGATACGGTTACCGAGTTCGGAGCGGCGCGTATCTGGTCAGAAACCGTGATTGCCGATATTCGGGTGAGCGAAGCCCCGAGCCTTGCGACCGGAGACAGGATCGACATTGACGGCATATCCTACACCGTGCAGGGCGAACCGCTGCGGGATCGCGAGCGCCTGATCTGGACGGTAGAACTGGTGCCCGTATGAAACTGGGCGTCACCTTCTCGCCCGATCTGGTGGCGCTGCTGGAGCAGGAGATCAAAGCCGGTGAGCGCGCGGTAACCTTGGCCATGAAATCCGCCGGTGCGGAGTTGAAACAGGACTGGCGCGAACAAATCACCCGCGCGCGGTTAGGCCACCGCCTGCCGCGCACTATCCGCAACCGGACCTATCCGACCAGCGGTGACAGCATCAACGCCGCTGCTCTGGTCTGGAGCAACGCGCCGGAAATCCTCAACGCCCATGATCGCGGCGCGCTGATCCGCTCGAAATCCGGCTTCTGGCTGGCGATCCCGACCGAGGCCGCCGGAAAAGGCCGTCGCGGTGCCCGCATGACACCGGCGGAATGGGAGCGACGGCGCGGTACGCGCCTGCGGTTCATCTATCGCCGCAACGGCCCGAGCCTGCTGGTGGCCGAAAAGGCGCGGATCAACACGCGGGGAACAGCGGTGGCGTCGCGGTCAAAGACAGGACGCGGCCAAGTCAGCGCGCCGATATTCCTGCTGGTGCCACAGGTAAAACTGCGCAAACGGCTCGATTTGGCGCGGGATGCGGAAAGGGTTGCGGGGTCCGTGCCGCGGTTGATTGTGGAGAAGTGGGCGGATCAAGCGTGAACCACACTCGGGAAATTTCGGCATTGTGGACATCCGCCCGTCATTGGCATATATTGCCAATGACACGAAAGGATACCCCATGGCCACACGAAACGTAGTTCTGACCGATACGCAATCCAGCCTGGTCGACCGCCTGGTCGAGACCGGCCGTTACCAGAATGCCAGTGAGGCATTGCGTGCCGGTTTGCGTCTTCTGGAGCGCGAGGAAAGTGAACTCGATGCCCTGCGCAACCAGCTCGCGACAGGGCTGGCACAGGCCAAGGCCGGTGATCTGGCCGAAGGGAGCGGCGAGGATGCTATCCGGCGCGTTTTTGCCGCTGCGCGAGGCAAGCCCTGATGCCCAAACCCTGGCGGCTGACCCGTCAGGCAGAAGCGTCCCTATCGGATATTGCCCTCTGGACGATCGAAACCTTCGGCCCGCGTCAAGCGCAGGCCTATGAGGAAGATTTAATTGCGCGCTGTTCCGGCATTGCATCGGGCAGTGTGCCATCACAAAGCTGTCGGGCAATCATCGACCCCGAACTGAAAGAGGATTTGCGCTTTGCCCGCTCGGGGCAGCATTTCATCGTGTTTGTCGAGGATGAGGCCAGCGTGATCATCGTGGATTTTCTGCACAGCAGGAGCAATCTGCCGTCAAAGCTGGCGAGCCTCGAAAAACAACGGCCAGACCAGAACCATTGAGGTTAGGCCCTTAGCAGATGCCGGTTCATATCTGGAAATCAGGGGCCGGCACCTTTTCACCGGCCTCCAGTTTGGCCAGCCACTCATCGGCTGCAGTATGGCCGAGATGCAGGCCGGTTTTCCGATAATTTCTCCATGCTTCCAGACCAGCCTGACGAAATGCTTCGCGCTCAACGGGTTCGGATATTTCAGGATGGAGTTGTACGGGAACACCGCGCTTGGTTGTCATATTATGGCCCCTGAAAGGAATTGGCAGATCTACCTGTAACACAAATTCCGTGTTTTGAAAAACACCAATCAGACGAGAACTCCCATGCCCACACCCCGAGAAACCATCCTGCAAGCCCTGCTTGCGGCCCTGCAAACCATGCCCGCAGCAACCGTGCTACGCGAAGAAGTTTTGCCCGAGCGCCTGCCTGCTGGTGGCCTCGTGATCCTGCGCGATGGTGACCCCGGCACGCCCGAAGTTACGCTGTCACCGCTGCAATACCATTACGAGCACCGCGCCGAGGTTGAGGTGATCGTGCAGGGAAAAACACCTGCCGCGCGGGCGACCATCTTCGACACTCTATTGCAATCCATCGGCACGGCCCTTGCTGCCGACCGCACACTGGGCGGGCTTTGTGACTGGGTGGAGGCCCAGGCCCCGCAGCCGGTTGATATGCCGGTGGAAGGTGCTGCGGCCCTCAAAGCAGCAATCATTCCGGTCATTCTGACTTACACCACGGCCGACCCATTGGGATGACCCCCATGGGCTGATCCCCGCGGGATGAGCTCCACCGGCTGACACCACAAAACAAAGGAAAACACTATGGCACGCGCACAAGGCGCGCGGTCGCAACTTGCGGCTGCGTTCGAGACAACTTATGGCACGGCACCGGCAAGCGGATATTTCCGGATGCCCTTTGCCAGTGCCTCATTGGGAGCGGAGCAACCCCTGCTGACCTCCGAATTGCTGGGCTATGGTCGCGATCCGCTGGCCCCGATCAAGGACGCGGTGACGGCGGATGGCGACGTCGTGGTACCGATTGATGCGGAGGCGTTCGGCTTCTGGCTGAAGGCAGCGTTCGGCGCGCCGGTCACTACCGGCACCACCAACAAGACCCATACCTACAAATCCGGCGGGTGGACCCTGCCGAGCATGGCCATCGAGGTTGCCATGCCGGAAATCCCCCGCTTTGCCATGTATACCGGCTGCGTGCTGGACCAGCTCTCGTGGCAAATGCAGCGCTCCGGCCTGCTGACGGCCTCCGCCAAGCTGATCGCCCAGGGGGAAAACGTGGCAACCACAACGGCCGCCGGAACACCGACCGGCTGGACCTTGCAAAGGTTCGGGCATTTCAACGGGTCGATTAAACGCAATGGCACGGCTCTCGGCAATATCGTTTCGGCCGATATTCAATATGCCAACAATCTCGACCGGATCGAGACCATCCGTTCGGACGGGCGCATAGACGGGGCTGATCCGTCCATAGCCGCGCTGACCGGCAAAATGGATGTGCGCTTTGCCGACACCACTCTGATGGATCAGGCGTTGAACGGCACGGCGGCCAGTCTGGAATTTGCCTATTCGATTTCCGCCAAAGTCAGCCTGAGCATCACCGCCCATGCCGTTTATCTGCCGCGCCCGCGCATCGAAATTCAGGGGCCGCAGGGGGTGCAGGCCAGCTTTGACTGGCAGGCGGCCTATGACGCCACCGCCGGGCAGATGTGCACCATCACCCTTGTCAACGACATCGCAACCTACTGAGGAACAACATGATCCATCTTGATCTTAAAAACGAACCCGCGTGGCTGGACCTTGGCCACGGGGTTCGCTTGCATCTGCACCCCCTGACCACCGCCATGATGGTGGCCTCGCGCAATGATCCGGCTGTTACCGCTCTGGACGAAAACGCAACGGACGAGGCCAGCGCACTGGTCTTTGCCAAGGCGCTGGCCCGCAACGCGGTGCTGGATTGGGAAGGTGTCGGGGGTGCCGATGGTGCCACCATTCCTGTCAGCCCCGAAGGGATCGATGCCCTGCTGGATGTCTGGCCGCTCTTCGAAGCTTTCCAGACCAAATACGTCGCCAAGGGTCTGGTGCTGGATGCGGAAAAAAACGCCTCTGCGCCCTTGCCGAATGGGTCTTCGGCGGGGGCGACGGGTATTGCCAAGCCTGTTCAAAAACTTGCCCGGACTGCCCGCAAATCCTGAACCGGCCGCAAACCTGTGAGGGCTGGCAGGTCTGGGATCTGGTTGCCCGTCTTGGTGGCCAGTTGCGCGTTGCCCCGAGCGGTGGCGTGATCGGCTGGGACATGGGCACGGCTTTGGCATTGGCCTTGGCTCTTGGTGTCTGTCCGATAGCTACCGCCGAAATCCTCCCCGCAATCGAGGCGGTGATGGTGCGCAAACTCAACGAACAGATGGACAAGTAAGATGGCCGAGAAAAGGGTTTCTGTCCGCCTCGCGGCCGTGGGCGGCAAACAGGTCAAAGCCGAGTTTGAAGGCATCGGCGAGGCTGGCAAGCGCGGGATTGGCAAAGTCTCGAAAGAGGCCGAGATTGCGAATGCGCGTCTCGCCCGCTTTGCCCGCCGCGCCAAGATCGCCGCCGGTATCATGGCGGCGGCTGCGGTGGCGGCCGGCATTGCCATGGTGCGCTCCAGCCTGCAGACCATCGACGAGCAGGCCAAACTGGCGGCATCCCTGCGCACCACGACGGCAAGCATGCAGGTGCTGGCGCGCGCGGCTGATCTGGCTGGGGTGTCGCAGGGCGAGGTTGAACAAGCCACGATCATGATGACCAAGAGCCTGAGCCAGGCGGCGCAGGGAACAGGCCCTGCTGTAAAAGCTCTGGATACCTTGAATCTGTCTGCCGCCGATCTCGCCAAGCTGCCGATCGATGAAAAGATGGCTGCCATTCAGGATGCGATTGCGAAGTTCATCCCGACAGCCCAGCAAGCGGCTGTGGCCTCACAGATTTTTGGTTCCCGCGCCGGTCTGATTTTCACCCGCATCGACAGCGCCACCCTGCACCAGGCCACGCAGGACGTAGAGGATTTCGGGGTGGCGGTGTCCGAGAGCGATGCGGCGCAAATCCAGCGCACCAATGATGCGTTGTCCCGCATGGGTTTGCTCTGGCGCGGCATTGCCAACCAGCTGGCAGTGGCGGCGGCTCCGGCGCTGGAATCGATCGCCAACGCCATGGCCGTGATCGGCAAGACTACCGGCCCGCTCGGGCGCGCCATCAAGGGTCTGTTTAACCATATCGGCGAGATCGCCACCATTGCCGCCACCTTCGCCGCCGTGCTGGGCGGTCGGCTGGTGATCGCGCTGGCCAGCGCCGCACTGGGGATCAAAGGCGTGTCGATTTCACTGGTGGCCCTGCGCGGTGCGCTGATCATCGGCGCGGGCGAATTGATCTACTGGTTCAGCCGCCTCGTCAAAGGCGCTGGCGGCTTTGGCGAGGCCATGCGCTTGCTGAAGAATGTCGCCATAGAGGTCTGGGAGCGCATCAAGCTCGGCGGAAAATCCCTCGGCGCGGCGCTCTCGTCGGTCTGGGCGCGGATCAAGGCCGGCTGGCTGACGATGCTGGCCAATATCCAGAAGACATGGACGGATTTCCTGCATGCGATGACGCGCGGGATCTCGAATATCCCGGGCATGGACAGCGCCATGCTGGCCATCGGCAATGCGGCAATCATGGCCGGATCAGCCTATTACGAAATGGCCGCCACCGCCGAGGACGCAAGGAATGCTGCTGACGGGCTGGTGACGTCCTCCCGCGAAATGGCCCAGGCCGCAACCGCGCCGCTAACTTCCATGCAGGCTCTGCGTGATGCGATGAAAGCCAGCACCGAGGACGGCGAAAGCGGCCTTGCGGGCACGACTACCGCTGCGGAAACTCTGTCCCGGGCGGTCACCGGTGCCGGTGGTGCGGCGCGCGCAGCGGCCGAGGTCGCCAAAACCGCATGGGAATTGGCGGCCGATTCGCTCAAGGATTACGCCAGCAAGGCCGCCAATGTCGGCAAGAGGATCGGCGATGCGCTGGTCGGGGCCTTCACCAGCGCGGAGAACGCCATTGGCGAGTTCGTCAAAACCGGCAAGCTGGATTTCAGCTCGCTGGTGACCTCGATGCTGGCCGATCTCGCCAAGCTGTCGGCGCGCAAGTTCATCCTCAGGCCGCTGGCCAATGCCCTGTCGGGGGCACTTGGAGGTCTTGGAAAGATATTTGCACCGGTGCTGCACGCGGGTGGTATGGTTGGCGGTGCCGCGCCGCAAAGGATGGTGCCGGCCATGGCTTTTGCAAATGCGCCCCGCATGCATTCCGGCGGGTGGGCAGGCCTCAAGCCTAACGAAGTTCCCGCCATCCTGCAAAAGGGCGAACGGGTATTGTCGCGGCGCGAGGCTTCCCAATACGGCACGGGCGGCTCCCAAAACATCACCATCAATATCCAGACCCGCGATGCGGAAAGCTTCCGGCAATCCCGCACGCAAGTCTCGGCCGATATTGCCCGCGCCGTCGCCATGGGCCGGAGGGGCATGTGAGGGCTTCCCGAAAAGTGGGAACCGGTTTTCGGACAAGAAGCATGAACAAGGAAAATCTTAATGGCGTTTCACGAAATCCGTTTCCCCGACAATATCAGCCGGGGCGCGCGTGGCGGCCCCGAGCGGCGCACGCAGATTGTCGAGCTGGCCTCCGGCGACGAGGAGCGTAATGCCAGCTGGGCTAACTCGCGTCGCCGCTATGATGCCGCCTACGGCATCCGCCGCGCCGACGATCTGGCCGCCGTGGTGGCGTTTTTCGAGGCGCGCAACGGACGGCTCTACGGGTTTCGCTGGAAGGATTGGGGTGATTACAAATCGTGCTTGCCGTCGGGAGTACCGGAGGCAACCGATCAGGCTATTGGCATTGGTGATGGCACCGCCACCGTGTTTCAGCTGGTGAAAGCCTATTCATCCGGCGCGCAAACATGGACCCGCGCGATCACGAAACCGGTGGCAGGTTCTGTCTCGGTGGCTCTGGATGGAGTTTCGCAGGCTGCAGGCTGGTCCGTGAACACGACCACCGGCCAGATCACCTTCACCACAGCTCCGGCCGGCGGCGTCATTGTCACCGCCGGTTTTGAATTCGATGTTCCGGTGCGTTTCGATACCGACCAACTCGACGTCACCCATGATCTGGAGCGGCTCGGCTCCATCACATCCATTCCCCTGATCGAGGTCCGGCGATGAAGCAATTTTCCCAGTCCCTGCAAACCCACTTTGAGTCCGGCACGACCACACTCGCCTGGTGCTGGCGTCTCACCCGCAATGACGGCGCGGTGTTCGGCTTCACCGATCATGACCGGCCGCTGAGTTTTGACAGCACGATTTTCGAGCCCGAGTCCGGTTTCACCGCCTCGGAAATCCGCGCCGGTTCCGACCTGTCTGTCGATGCGCAGGAGGCCGAGGGTGTGCTGACCTCCACCACCATCACCGAGACCGATATCCTCGATGGCCGCTGGGACAACGCCACCGTGGAAATCTGGCGCGTCAACTGGGCCGACACCACCAGCCGTGCTCTGCTGCGTCGGGGCGCGATCGGTCAGGTCCGGCGCGGACGGTTACATTTTGTCGCCGAGATGCGCTCGCTGGCGCATGTGCTGGGCCAGACTATCGGGCGGACGTTTCAGGCAAGTTGCGATGCCGCCTTGGGGGATGCACGCTGCGGCGTTGATCTGAACGATCCGGCCTTCAAGGCATCGGGCACGGTGGTTTCGCTGTCGGGCGATCGCGGCTTTGCGGTCTCCAGCCTCTCGGGTTTTGCCGAAGGCTGGTTTGCGCTTGGAACCCTGCAATGGCTGACCGGTGCCAATACCGGACGCAAGGCCGAGGTGCTGAGCCATGCCATCATGGGCGCGGACGTGATCATCAAATTGCTCGAGGCTCCTGTGCGGCCAACAGAGATTGGCAACACCTTCGACATCTTCGCCGGTTGCGACAAGCGGTTCGAAACCTGTCAAGCCAGGTTCGCTAACGCCGCCAATTTCCGGGGTTTTCCCCATATCCCGGGGCAAGACACCATCATCCGCTACGCGGCCAAGGGTGATGCCAATGCGGGGTCGGTATTGTGAACCACCCTCAGAGATTCAATTCCCCGTCGGCAAACAGGTTGGGAAATAATCGCTCGCGATATTCCAGCGGGAATGCAAGGCGTACCGGTGTTTTCGGCGATGCCGATTTAAGAAAACCGGCCTTCGTCAATGCGGACATCGTATTGCGCGCCGAGCGTTCGGAAACCTTCAGAACCAGGGCTGCATCTCCCCGCTCCAGCGAACCGTACCGCAATACGGCCGAAAGCAGATCCTCCGCCCGCTTGTCCGGCAGGACATCCCGCACCAGCCGACGATACCGCTCCTCCAATCCGCCCAAATCGAATAAACGGGCGGAAAAGGTGATCTGGTCCAGCATCACCTGTAAAAACCAGCGGCAAAAAGAATGGAGTGCAGCCTCGGACAGGTTGCCACGACCGTCGCGATCCCCCTGTCGTGGCGTATCGGCATAATCCATCATCCGCTTGTATTCCCCCCGGTCTTCCAAACCACGCGCAAGGCCACGCGACACAGACCAAAGCCCCTGGCCACCAATACCGGCCCTCAGCGCCATGGCGTGAGACATCAACCGGCTGACCCGACCATTCCCGTCCGGAAAAGGATGAATATAGTTCAGGCGGTGATGCGCCGAAGCAATGGCAATTATCCGGTTGCTGGCGGATTTTTCCGCCATCCCGAAGCGCTTTTCAAAATACGCCATGAAGGCAGGAACCCTGTCGGACGAGGGTGGAAGATGGCGGCCAACCGCAACTTCGGTATCTGCCTCCTGACGCATCCGGCCAGGGATTATTTCCTCCCTTGTTCCGTCGGGATGCTCGACATAACGAAACTCCCCGGGCATTTCCTCGTAAAAGGCCCTGTGAACCCAGGATATAAATTCCGGAGATGTCGGCTGGGCGAGTGTCCCTGTTCGAAAGTCTTCATCGATTTTCCGCTGCACAATAACGTGGGCACGCGCCTCCAGCGCCAGGGGGCGGGTTTCCTCTTCCAGCTCGGCACCGGCAAGAGCGCGCTCGATGTCCCGGGGGCGGGTATTATGGCCCTCAATCAGGTTTGAGTAATAGCAATTCATGATCCGCACGAGCTCGGCCAGTTCCGCCGCGCTTTCCGGATGAAGATCGCGCCCCAGGCCATCCGCAGCTTGCTGGATCTCGACCACAAGATCGGCGAGATCGGCCGGAATCCTGTCCTCGAAAAGGCAGGGTTCAATTCTGGCCGGTGTTTCTATCATATACTTTGCCGATCTATCGCAGGGAAATTATCCCCTGAATATAGAGCATTAGAGCCCATAAAGGCAAGTGCTTGCCGATATCTCTTGCCGATCTTTGGTGGCACAAAAAATACGCACCAACGGCTAAGTAATGAAAGCAGACTGATAATGGAAGAAACATCGCAGACCGCCCCGGCCCGCATCGTTAAAGCCGCCCGCCGCTGGATTGGCACGCCGTATCACGATCAGGCCTCGGTGCGCGGTGTCGGGTGCGACTGCCTCGGGCTTTTACGCGGCGTCTGGCGGGATGTGATTGGTCCCGAACCGATGCCCGTGCCGCCTTATTCCCGCGACTGGGGCGAAACGGGACCGGTCGAGGTGTTGGCCGAGGCCGCACGGGCGGCAATGCAGGAGCTGGACGTTGTGGAGGCCCGCACCGGCGATGTTATCCTGTTTCGCATGCGTGCGGGCGCGATTGCCAAGCATGTCGGTATTCTGTCTGGCACCGCCCGCAGTGCGCGCTCGCACTTTATTCACGCCTATGAGCGCACAGGCGTAATCGAGGAACATCTGTCGCCTGCCTGGCAGCGCCGGATCGCCTTCGCTTTTCGTTTTCCTGTGAGGTAAACCATGGCTTCCATTCTTCTCGCCTCGGCTGGCGCGGCCATTGGCGGCAGCATCGGCGGGGCGATCCTTGGCGTGTCGGCCGCCACCATTGGCGGTGCGATCGGCTCCTTCGCGGGCTCGATGATCGACAGCTGGATTGTATCGTCACTTGCCCCCGGGCAGCGCATCGAAGGCCAGCGGCTGGACGACCTGACCCTCACCACCTCGACCGAGGGGGCGATTATCCCGCGCATCTATGGCCGCATGCGGATTGGCGGCAACATCATCTGGGCCACGGATTTCACCGAAACGGTCAACACGACCACGCAGGGTGGCGGCAAGGGTGGCGGGCCGAAGGTGACCACCACGGCCTACCTCTATTCCGCCTCCTTTGCCGTGGCGCTGTGCGAGGGGCCAATCTCGGGCATCGGGCGCATCTGGGCCGATGGCAAGCCGCTCGATCTCTCAAACGTGACATGGCGTCTGTATGCGGGCGACGAGACCCAGCAACCGGACCCGTTCGTTGAGACCAAAATGGGGGTCGGAAATGCCCCCGCCTATCGCGGCACCGCCTATGTGATGTTCGAGGAATTGCCGCTGGAGCAATTCGGCAATCGTATCCCGCAGCTGTCTTTCGAGGTTTTCCGCCCCGTCATCGAGCCCGATACCGCCGAGGGCATGATCCGCTCCGTCACCCTGATCCCCGGCACCGGCGAGTTCGTCTATGCCACCGAGCCGGTATCTCGCGGATCCGGCGGAAATACCGCCTCCGAGAATGTGCACACCACCAATGCCGTGCCGGATATCGTGGCCGCGCTTGATCAGTTGCAGGCGGCCGCCCCGAACATCGAAAGCATCAGCCTCGTGGTCAGCTGGTTTGGAACCGACCTGCGGGCCGGAAACTGCCAGATTGTGCCCGGTGTGGAAAACACCACGAAGGCGACCACTCCGAAAAGCTGGGCCGTGAACGGCGTCACACGCACGGCGGCCCATGTGATCAGCCTCGATGCAACCGGCCGCACGGCCTTTGGCGGCACGCCGGCCGATTTCGCCGTGGTGCAGGCGATCCAGGAACTCAAGGCACGCGGGCTGCGGGTCACTTTCTATCCCTTTCTGCTGATGGATATTCCGGTGGGTAATACGCTGCCCGATCCATATTCAGACAATGCGGCCACGGTTGGACAAAGCACCTATCCCTGGCGCGGCCGGATCACCTGTTCTCCGGCGGCAGGCTATGCCGGAACCGTTGACAAGACCGCAGCTGCCGCCACGCAGGTGTCTGCGTTTATGGGCAATGCGCAGGCCTCGGATTTCAGCGTCAGCGGCGAGACCGTCTCCTGGACCGGCGGCCCCGATTGGGGCTATCGGCGTATGATCCTGCATTATGCCCATCTTTGCGCGGCGGCTGGCGGGGTGGATACGTTTCTGATCGGATCGGAATTGCGCGGGCTGACCACAATCCGCGACGGGGCAACCACCTATCCGGTTGTAACCGCCCTGAAGCAACTGGTCGCTGATGTTGCCAATATTCCGGGAGCCAGCACCGCCATCAGCTATGCCGCCGACTGGTCGGAATATTTCGGGCACCAGCCGCAGGATGGCTCCGGCGATCTGTTCTATCATCTCGACCCATTGTGGTCTGATCCGAACGTCCACTTCATCGGCATCGACAATTACCTGCCGCTGTCCGACTGGCGCGACGGGTTTGATCATGCGGATGCGCAGGCGGGATGGGGTTCTATCCGTGACCTCGACTATCTGCGCAGCAATATCGAGGGCGGCGAAGGGTTTGACTGGTTCTATGCCTCCGATGCCGACCGCATCGCCCAGATCCGCACCCCCATCACCGACGGAGCCTACAACAAGCCGTGGGTTTTCCGCCCCAAGGATATGCGCGCGTGGTGGGGCAATGCGCATTATGACCGCCCGGGCGGGGTTGAAAGCGTAACGCCGACCGGTTGGATCTCGCAATCCAAACCCGTCCGCTTCACCGAGCTTGGCTGTCCGGCCATCGATCGCGGCACCAACCAGCCGAACGTGTTTTATGACCCGAAGTCGTCCGAGAGTGCACTGCCGCACTTTTCGCGGGGCTGGCAGGACGAAGCCATCCAGCGGCGCTATATCGAGGCGATGCTGGGATACTGGGGTGATCCGGCCAACAACCCGACCAGCAGCGTTTATGCCGCGCCGATGATCGATATGGGCGAGGCGGCTGTGTGGACATGGGACGCGCGGCCCTATCCGGATTTCCCCGCTCGCGACGATGTCTGGGCCGATGCGCCGAACTGGCGATTGGGGCATTGGCTGAACGGTCGGCTTGGTGCGGTCGGGCTCGGCGCGCTGGTGCGGGAGCTTTGCCGCCGCGCGGGGCTGGATGATGTCCTGATCGACGTCAGCGCGCTTTCCGACACGGTGCCGGGGTTTGTGATTTCCGCGCTGGAAAGCCCGCGCGCCTCGATCTCGACGTTGGCGCGGCATTTCGGATTTGATGCGGTGGAAAGCGGCGGGGTGATCCGGTTTATGACGCGTGGCCAGCGGGCCGTAGCTTTCATTGCACCTGATAACATGGTGGCTGCACAAGGCGACGTGATGGAATTGACCCGCGGGCAGGAAACCGAGCTGCCGCAAGCGCTCAAATGGCAACTGGTGCGCCCCGACGAGGAATACGACGCCGCCACGGTCGAGGCCCGCCGTGTCACGGTGGAAGCTGCCCGCGTGACCTCGGAGAGCTTCCCGCTGGCCGTATCGCTGGAAGAGGCCGACCGACGCTGTCGCCGCGCATTGATGGAAGCGTGGATAGGACGCGAGACCCTGACGGCCAAATTTCCACCCTCAAACCTGTCTCTCGATCCCGGTGATGTCGTCAGTCTCGCCAATGACGGTCGCCTGATCGATTATCGCATCACCCGCATCGGTGACGCCGGCGCGCGGGCCATCGAGGCGATCCGCACCGACGCCACGATTTACGACCTGCCACCCGGGCAATACCGACCCGCGAGTCTGCCCGGAGCCACCGTTTATGGTCCGGCGGAAATTGCCCTGATGGACCTGCCGCAAATTTCTGATGCCGTTCCGGCGCACCGGCCCTATGCAGCGGTGTTCGCCAAGCCGTGGTATGGCACGGCGGCCGTCTGGCGCAGTGCCGACACTTCGGGCTTTGCCTTGCTGGATACCATTGGTCAGGCGGCGCAGTTTGGCACGCTGGTTGCGGATCTTCCGGCCGGTCCTCTCGACCGGTTCGATCATGGCAATGAACTGCTGCTGGATGTTTCCTCCGGCACGCTGACCAGCGTCACCGATACCGAGTTGTTTGCCGGAGCCAATGCGCTGGCGGTGGAAAGCGCGACTGGCAATTGGGAGATCATCCAATTCGGAAATGCGGAGCTGGTTTCTTCGGGCCGTTATCGCCTGATGCACCTGCTACGCGGCCAGCGTGGCACCTTTGATGCCATGGGCAATCCCACACCCACCGGCGCGCGGATGGTGGTGCTGGGGTCCGGCCTCCAACCGCTCTCCATTGCCGAGGCCGATCTGGGTCTGCCATGGAACTGGCGCATCGGTCCGGCCAGCGCGGCCCCGTCTGATGCCATCATGCAAGCGCAGAGTTTCACCTCGAACGGGCGCGGGCTGATGCCTTTCGCTCCGGAACAGGTGCGGATGCGGCGGGAAGCAAACGGTGATCTGACCCTGCGCTGGCTGCGGTGCGACCGCTCACTCTCGGCCGATAGCTGGGTGCTGACCGATGTGCCGATGTCGGAAGCCAGCGAAGCCTATGATCTGGAATTTTTGGACGGGGCAACTGTCAAGCGATCCTTGACCGTTGCCAGCCCCACGTTCACCTACACCGCCGCAATGCAGACCGCTGATTTCGGCGGGCCTGTCACCAGCCTGTCCGTCCGCCTTTACCAGATCGGCGCGCTCGGTCGGGGTGTTCCGCATTTTGAAACCCTCGCCATCAAGGAAAGCCTATGACCAACACCCCGAACCTGTCATTGCCCTATCTCGCCGCCGCCCAGGCGCAGAAGCACGTTACGGTCAACGAGGCGCTGAGCCTGATCGATGCGCTGGCCCAGATGGCAGTTGTTGCCGTTGGTGCAACATCTCCGCCCGCCACACCGGCCGAGGGGGATCGCCACATTATCGGCAGCAGCGCAACCGGTGCATGGTCCGGCTGGGACAACAGCATCGCTCTGTTTTCCGGTGGTGCATGGTTGCGCCTGATCCCGCAGGTGGGCTGGATGGCGTGGGATGTTTCGGCCAGCGAGTTGCTGGTCTGGAACGGCAGCGCGTGGGTTTCCTTTGTGCCGAACCTGCAAAACCTCGCGGGTGTCGGCATCGGCACCTCATCGGACGCCACCAACAGGCTGGCGGTTTCCGCCACCGCAACCCTGCTCAATCACGCCGGCAACGGCCACCAGCTCAAGATCAACAAGGCCGCATCCGCTGACACCGCCAGCCTTTTGTTTCAGACCAACTGGTCTGGGCGCGCCGAGATGGGCACGGCGGGCAGTGACGATTTCGCGATCAAGGTCAGTGCCGACGGCAGTACGTTTTTTGAGGCGATGAAGGCAGACGGCAATACCGGCGCGGCCAGCTTTCCGAACGGCATGGATCCCGAGCGCCGCAGCATTGGCGGCCTGACCAAGGGCGGCGGCACCGACTGGTGGGGGCCGGTCGATCCGTTCACGTTGAGTTACAGCACCGGCTCGCAGCAGGCCCTGTCGCAAAACCGGATGTATTTCATGGCATTTTTTATCGATCGCCCGATCCAGCTGCTTGGCGCGTTTGTCGCCCAGCATACCGCCTCGACCACCGCAGGGGCATTGCTGCGCTGTGGCATCTACCGGCTTGGCGCGCCCAATGGTGACAATTGGGATATCGGTGCGCGGGTGGCGGATTTCGGGACGCTGCCGGCGGACGTGGCGGGGCACAAAATCTTCGATCTGGCCACGCCGCAGACCCTGAGCAAAGGCTGGTATGTCACTACCATGGGGGTAAGCGGAGCCGGTGCCTACGCCCGATATGGTCGCTGGATGACGCCGGGCCTGACCCGGTATTATCCCCACAGCAGCGGCACCAGCGCCTATCCCCGCGTCGTCGCCCCGCAGGTCTATCTCTATGAAAACAGCAGCAATGCCGAGGGTTGTGTCTCGAAAGTGGTGGAAATTGATTTCAGGCACCTCCGAGCGGGTTGAGTTATGCGCCGGTCAGGCGGCTTGGTCAAGGGTTGCGTCGGCGACGGGCTGAGCGAGCGTTTCCCAGCCATCGACCTTTCGCATGACGATCTGCCCCGAGGCCATCAGAGCCCAAAGCAGCATCGGCACGGTCTCGGCGCATGGCAGCACGGTCTGGGTCTTGATGCGGCGGCGGAATTCCTCGTTCAGGCGTTCGATCGCATTTGTCGTTCTGGCCGATTTCCACTGGCCTTGTGGCAGACGCGTGAAGGTGAAAAGCTTATCTCCTGCTTCTTCCAAGCTGTCAGCGACGGCCTTGCATTTCAGCCGCCATTTTCGCAGAAATGCCTTGCGGCGGGTGGCGATTTCCTCGGGTGTTTTGGCGTAGATCATGTCGCGGTAATCTTCTGTCAACTCATCATGCATACGCTTGGGTGCCTTGGCCAGAAGGTTGCGGTGCTTGTGCACCGTGCACCTCTGGATCGGCAGATCTTCACCCCAGAGGGCAATGAGAGCGACCTCAAGTCCCGGTGCCCCGTCCACGATGACAAATTCGGGCCGTTTCAACCCGCGCGCATCCAGATCGTTGATGAACTGACGCCAGGCGGAGGTGCTTTCGCCGCCCATGTTCATCAGTGATAACAAGACCTTCTGCCCATCCCGGCGCACGCCAATCGCGGCCAGAACCGAGATATTGGTGGCCTTCCTGTCAATCCGCGTTTTGATCACGGTGCCGTCCAGGATCAGCCGCACGATGTCTTCATCCGCAAGGCTGCGGGCGCACCACGCCTGCCAGTCCACCTTCACCTTGCGCCAGGCGCGGCTCACCACATCCTTGCTGACCGCCCCCTGAAACAGGCCGAACAGGGCGCGTTTTACCCGCCGTGTGTTGGTGCCCGAAAGGTAGACAGCAGCGATCAGCGCCTCGGCCTTCTTCGTCAGCCGCTGGTAGCGGGGCAATGCCTTCGAGCGCCATTCTCTGGCCTTGCCGGCCTCGCCTGTGATCCGCGCACGCGGCACGCGCACCGTTTCGGTTCCAAATGTTCCGACCAGTTGCCGCTCGCGATGCCCGTGGCGGTATCCGGCCTTTGCCCCGCCGCTGCGGCCATACCGGCAACGGCCCAGAAACTGCTCCAGCTCCTCTTCGAAAACCGCCTCGATCGTCGCGCGGATGTTCTGGCGCAGCCGGTCTTCAATCGGGTCATAGCCTGCTTCATTGGCCAGTAGCGCGGATGTCGATGTTGCTGTATTCTTTGTCATGGCGTGATCTCCTTGGCGGTTCCAGCCGCCGGTTGGGTGGCTTCGATGCACCCGGAGATTACGCCGTCCTCGAATTTCCACCAAACTCGCGACACTACCCAGGCCGAGATCACCGGCGGTCTGCCCGCCAGCTGGACCGGCAACCCCGTCAGCACCATGACCTCGACCAACAACTGGGTCTACCAGATGGTCTTCCCGAAATGGCGCGAAGTCTGATCCACCCCGAACAACAAGGAGCTCAAATGACCCCGCCCAAACTTGAAGCGGGCTTCGTGCGCATGCCCGAGGATGAATTCGAAGCCATGCTGGCCCGCGCCGCTGAACAGGGCGCACGCCGTGCCTTGGCCGACGTTGGCCTCGACGGTCCCGAAGCCGCCATCGACATCCATGATCTGCGCACACTGCTCGATAGCCTGCGTATTGCGCGGCGCACCGCCTGGCAGACCATCGTGCGCCTGATCACCACTCGCAGTGGTCGCACCACCGGCCTGCTGCTCGCCCTGATCGCGGGCATTGCCGTGAAGCTGAAACTGTTCGGCTGAAGCAACCTCGACACAATTTATCCCGACCACACCCGCCAACTGGCGGGGTTTTTCATTTCTGGAGGAAACCATGACCACTGCGAGTGATGCTATCACCCATTATTACGCCGACTGGCGCGATGTGCCGGACAAGCTCTGGCGCTGGCCCAACTTCAGCCCGGAGGAGATCGCCTGCCGTGGCGATGGCACCATACGCATCAACGAGCCGGCGCTCGACAAGCTGCAGGCCCTGCGCAACCGTCTCGGCGTGCCGTTGATCGTGCATTCCGCCTATCGCAGCCCTGCCTATAACCGGCAGGTCGGCGGGGCCAAACACTCCATGCACTTGCAGGGCGCGGCGTTTGATATTTCCATGGCCAACCATGATCCGAAGAGTTTTGAAGCAGCAGCGCGGGCCATCGGGTTTACGGGTTTCGGCTTCTATCCGAGGCAAAACTTCATGCACATCGACACCGGCCGCGCCCGCCAGTGGGGCGACCCGTTCCCGCCGCGTGCCACTCGCAGTGGTCGCACCACACGGTTTGCCGATGAGCCGCCACGCCTGCGTGAAAGCCTGACGGAAAGCCGCACCATGAAAGGAGGCGGCGCAGCGGGCATTGCCACCATCGGCGCGGCGGGCGTCGAGGTGGTGCAACAGGCCGTCACCGACACCCAGTCCGCCCTGCAACCGCTGATCCCCTATCTCGACACAATCCGCTGGCTGTTCATCGCCGTAGCCCTGATCGGCATCGGAACCACCATCTATGCCCGTTGGGACGACTGGCGAAAGGGGCGGCGCTGATGGGCGCGCTGATCACATGGTTCACCGGCAGCCGGTTTGCCTTAACCGTCGGGAAATGGGCCGCCATCGCCCTCACAATAACCCTGTTCCTCCTGTCCCTGCGCCGCTCCGGTGAGCGTGTCAATGAGCATTTAAAACTGACCCGGTTTCGGCATTTAAATTTGCCCCCCCCTTTGTGGCGCAAAGCCCCCAGTCGGGCCGCCTTCATGTAGCGAGTCCGTCTGGGGGCTTTGCTTGCGGAACGGCTAGTTTTTTCTACGGCGTTTACTCTGGGCGAACCGGTATGAGGTATTGCCGGTTTCGATGATGTTGCAGTGATGAGTGACGCGATCCAGAAGGGCGGTTGTCATCTTGGCATCCCCGAAGACCGAGACCCATTCACCGAACTCAAGGTTGGTTGTGATGATGATGCTGGTCTTCTCGTAGAGCTTGCTGATCAGATGGAAGAGCAACGCGCCACCGGATTTGGGAAACGGGATGTAGCCCAGCTCGTCGATGATGACGCAGTCCAAAGCCGAGAGCTGCCGGATGATCTTCCCTGCATTGCCGTCGGCCTGTTCCTTGATCAGGGCGTTGATCAGATCGACGGCGTTGAAGAAGCGCGCCTTCTTGCCGTTGTTGATCAGCGTCGTTCCCAGCGCGATGGCGATGTGGGTTTTGCCCGTGCCGGTTCCGCCCACCAGGATGAGGTTATGGGCCTCCTCTGTGAACTGGCCGGTGCAGAATGGTTCGATCTGGGCCTGGGTGAGGGCGGCGGCGCTGTAATCGAAGGTGGCGAAGTCCTTGTGATGGGGGAACTTCGCAACCCTCATTTGATACTGGATGGAGCGCACCCGGCGCTCTACAGTCTCGGCGTCGATCAGTTGCCTTATCGCTGTGGTCAGACTTGGCGGCTTGCGCGCGGACAGCAGATCATGGGCGCAAGCTGCCATTCCATGCAACCTGAGGGCTGTCAGTTGGTCGATCAAGGCATTCATACGGCAACCTCCTCAGCCGAGCACAGGGTCTCATAGCGTTTGCAATCGGCTTCGGGCCGCAAGGTCAGCTGCGGATAAGCGCAGGCATCGCTGAGCGGTGTGATGACCGGTTCCACCAACTGGTTGATCAGATTGATGATGGCGGGCAGCCGCAGGGTGTTTTGTGCCACCGCCAGATTGCAGGCCGTCTCGACCACCTCGATCCCGTGATCCTGTGCCAGCAGGAGCAGGTCGACGAACTCCCGATCCCCGCCTTTACCAGCCATGTAATGTTCCCTGATCCGATGCATGGCCTCGGGCAGTTCCCAGCCCACAAAGGGGGCGCCATTGCGCAGGGCACCAGGCTTGCGGTCCAGCAGGGGAACGTAATGCCAGGGCTCGAAATAGCTGATATTGCGGGTAAAATGACGCCTGTGCTCGGCAATCACATCCTGACCGGAGACCACCACGATCCGGCCGGCATAGGCGCGTAGCGACACATGATGCCCGGCAAAGCGGGAGGGCACGCTGTAGCGATTGCTGGCATATTGAACCAGGCAGGTGGAGCGGACACGGACGGTCTTTTCCACGTAGCCGTCGAAGGCCCGACCCAGGGGGCGCAGTTCGGCGCGCTCGTCTTCGAACACTTCGGTAATCGTGCGATCCTGCTGCTCGGGATGGGGACGCTCTGCCAGATCTTCGCAACGCAGACGCAGCCACGCGTTCAGCGCCTCGAGATCATCAAAGGCCGGTTCGGGAACGAACAACCGGCCCCGCAAGAACTGGACCTGGTTCTCGACCTGTCCCTTCTCCCAGCCCGCAGCGGGCGTGCAGGCCACCGGCTCCATCACATAGTGGTTCATCAAGGCCAGGAACCGGGGATGGAATATCCGCTCCTTCGAGCGCGAAACGTAGGTCACCATGGTCTTGGGGTTGTCGATGATCACCCTGCGCGGAACGCCTCCGTAAAAGGACAGCGCCTGCACGAAAGCATCCAGCACCATCTCCTGGGCTTCACCGGGATAGGCAATCACGAAAGGCTTGCGGCTGTGACACAGGCGGAAATGAGCGACCTTCACCTTCTGCTCGACACCACCCAGTACGACCCGTTCTTCGCTCCAGTCAAATTGCAGCGCGTCACCCGCCGCAAAATGCAGCGGGATAAACGCATCTCCCGAACAGGCCCCGGCGCGCTTCAACTCACGAACAAAACGCTGAACCGGCGAATAGGACCCGGTATAGCCCTCTGCCACAAGCTGCTCGTATAGCTTCTGGGCCGTCCGCCGCTCCCGGCGTGGTCGCCTCGAGTCCTGATCAAACAGTTCCTGCAGCCGAAGATCAAACCCATTGCACAGTTTGTGCCGAACTGGCGGCGCATGGCGCTGGTAGCTCGGCGGATTCTCGTCCTTCAAATACTTCTTGATCGTGTTCCGCGACAGTCCCGTCGCCCGCGCCACAGACCGGATGCTGCGCCCTTCAACCAGCACCCAGCGCCGGATCTTCGATACGCTTTCCATCAATATCACCTGCTCTTTCCTCCGCACAATTTTGCGCGGATGTTAACGAAACAGGTGGGTCAATTTTACTCGCTCATAACCCACCCAAGTGGGTCAGTTTTGCACGCCGATTCACAGTCTGGATAGACAGTCGTTTCGATGTAGGGCCTGCCAGCATGGTCTTCCTTTGGAATGATTTCCATCCCGAAATCTTCGAAGACTTGCGACGTCGCGGAAATTAGTGATTTTAGGTCTTTGTAGGCACGGTACTCCCCTGTATCCTCCGATGCAGTCGCAGTCATGAGCCGAACCCCATTTTGATCAACGATCACTCGATAGAAAATATAGGGCTTGGAGCATATCCGGTATTCTTCTTGCTCCGAAGAGAGCTTTTTTGACTTTTCAATTATAGCCATGTGTGGATGGCTCCTTTTTTGCAAGGGTTAATTTGAAGTTTTGATCATTGCGGTTGCGGTCATGTGTTCGGCCTGTTGGCGCGGTACGTTTGACCGCTGGCCCTGATGAAGTCCGCGTCGCCTGGGTCCCAATCATGGAGACGAGCTTTTATGCCCGGGCTACCGATACGGGGTGTCCCGGCGGCGGCTTTCGTTGATCATCATCATTCATCTTTGCCCTCGCAACTCGGTGCGGCGAACCCGTATCCCGGTCGCTGCGATTCCTGTCAGTTGACTGCCGGGCGGCGATAAACATCTCCGCGCAACAGCACGGCCCAGATGATGCGCGCTGTTTTGTTGGCAATGGCAACCGTGACCACACGCGCGGGCTTTTTATCAAGCAATCTGCGGATCCAGATGCCGGTGGCGCTGTCGTCGCGTCCGTCTCTGCGAATGATCGATGTGGCACCATTTACCAGCAGAGTTCGCAGATAGGGATCGCCCATTTTGGATATTCGGCCGAGCCTGTCCTTGCCTCCTGACGAATTCTGCCTTGGTACGAGCCCGAGGAAGGCCGCGAACTGGCGCCCCGACGCGAAGGCAGCCGGGTCCGGAACGCTTGCGGCCATGGCGGTTGCCGTGATGAACCCGACGCCCGGGATCGTCTGTAACCGCTGGCTCACCGCACTTTGTCGATGCCAGGCACGCAGCTGATTATCGAGCAAACGGATTTCTACGGTGAGCGTCTCAAGCTGACGGGCAAAACCCAGCAACGCCGTACGCGCGACCTCCGGCAGGTCGTCATGCTCTCCGTCCTTCATGGCCTTCGCCATTCTTACGACATGTTGCGGCCCCTGTGGCGCAATGATGCCGAATTCGGCCAGATGGCTGCGAAACGAATTGAGCATCATGGTCCGTTGCCGGATCAGCAACTTTCGCGTCCGGTGCAGCACCATGACACCCTGTTGCCCAGGCGTCTTGATCGGTACAAAGCGCATGTTCGGGCGTGTTACGGCCTCGCAGATCGCCTCGGCATCTGCCATGTCGTTCTTTTGCCGTTTGACATAGGGTTTGACATAGGCGGGCGGGATCAGCCGCACATCATGGCCGAGCGCCGCAATCTCCCGCGCCCAGAAATGGGAGGTACCGCAAGCTTCTATTCCCACAAGACAAGGCGGCAACGCGCTCATGAACTCCAGAACGGCATTGCGGCGCAATTTCTTCATCAGCACAATCTGTCCTGCAGCATCAACGCCGTGAAGCTGAAAAACAGACTTTGCCAGATCGATCCCGAGTGTTGTAATCTCCATTGTGGATGGCTCCTTCTCTTATTGGTTTGCGACAGCACCAATATGGCACATTGCGATGCCGGCGGGTGGAGCCATCCACCCCATCATAATTCGTGTCCATTCACTTTTTCAATGGCTTACACTATTGAAGCGATCTCGTAAATGCTCGTAAATCACCACCCTAGAGGCCGTTATCTCATTGCGCGCGATTGTTTCATTGTGCCGCCTCATCAGCCATCATCACTGAACCGAGCCGCAAGAATTCTGAACGCATGTGCTGCAACCAGGGGGACCACGCCGTTACCGCAAAGTCGAAGCCGGTCCACGCGGTTGGCCAGCCCCCTCTCGGTGATGCAAGCATCACCTGCCGGGCAGTGATCAGCGCCTCGACGAAGGCTGGGTTCAAGCTGCGGCGCTGATCCGAGGTATTCCCGCCATCCCCCGAGATCGTCAGGGCCTGGCGGGAATACACAGCGAAATTCGCCAGTTGATCCATGTGATTGCGCGCCGGGGGCTGCTGTTTCACATGCTCGGGGCTGTTCGTTCCCTTCCAGTCCCGCGCCAGCGGTGTCGGCCACAGCGGGTGGTGCGACCACTGCGGGTGGTGCGACCACATACCCGCCACATGGGTCAGATCGGCGGAGCGGCGGTTGCCGCCGCTGGGCTTGCAGCCATCGCTCGCCATCGGGGTCGGCCAGTCCCGCGCCATGCGGTCCAGCCCCTTTTCGTTCTTGCGCGCTCCACTCCGCGTGCGGAAACTGTCGGTCTGGGGCGTGGGCCACATCGCCGCCTTGGTCGCCAGATTCATCCCGTGCTTGCCGGCCAGTTGCGACGGCGTCGGTCTGGTCTGCCGGTTTTCGTTCGCGCTGGCGCGTGGTGTCGGCCAGTTGGTTTCGCCGAGCGAGGATGAACAGCCGCTGGCGCTTGTGCGGCGCGCCGACTTCTGCCGCTGTAAACAATCCTTCCGTAACGTCGTAGCCCAGGCCTTCCAGCTCGCCTCTGACCTCGCGATAACCGAGGTTGAGATGATTGGCGACGTTTTCCAGAAACACCCATTCGGGGTGGCATTCCGCGATGATCCGCGCGAAATGTGGCCATAAATGGCGGGGATCCTCCGCGCCTTGGCGCTTCCCCGCGACGCTGAAAGGTTGACATGGATAGCCTCCAGTGAGGATATCCACCGTGCCACGCCAAGGGCGGCCATCGAAGGTGGTAATGTCGTCCCACAGAGGTGCCTGATCCAGGGCCGCGTCTTCCATCCGCGCCACGAGGGTGGCCGCAGCATAGCTTTCCCGCTCGACGTAACAGACAGTGCGATACCCGGGGCATGCGATGGTGAGGCCAAGGTCGATCCCGCCAGCTCCGGTGCAGAGCGACAGACCTGAGAACAGGTCTGCGGCTCCGGAAGTGTCTCCGGTGGGATGTAAAGCCAGCTCATGCATGCCTCAGCGCGGGTTTTCCGCCAGCTCGGCGAAGGTTTGGTCGGTCCCGTCCAGTGTTGCGGTTTGGCCGGTGAATTGCTGCCAGCGCTCGACGGCCACATCGACGTAAGCGGGGTTCAACTCGATCCCATGGCAGACCCGCCCCGTGGTCTCGGCCGCAATCAGCGTCGTGCCGCTGCCGCCGAACGGGTCAAACACAAGGTCACCCTTGCGGCTGGAATTTTGAATGGCGCGTTCCACAAGGCTGACTGGCTTCATGGTCGGGTGCAGGTCATTCTTGGTCGGGCGATTGATGTTCCACACATCGCCCTGATCGCGCGCCCCGCACCAGCGGCGTTTCACACCTTCGGGCCAGCCATAAAGGATTGGCTCGTATTGGCGCTGGTAATCGGACCGGCCAAGCGTGAACCGGTTCTTGGCCCAGATCACAAAGGTAGACCAATGCCCGCCTGCTTTGGTGAAGGCGGCTTGCAACGTGTGCAATTCGCTCGAGGACATGCAGATGTAAACCGCACCATTTGTATGGGTGTTGATCAGCACGCAGGCGTCATAAAGGAACTGGCCAAACGCATCGCCAAGCGCATCGTTCTTGATCCGACGCCCCTTGCCAGCCTGTTCCGCCCCTGCGCCTCCGGCGTAATCGACGTTATAGGGCGGGTCGCAAAAACAGAGATTTGCCTTGGCACCATCCAGCACCCGTTCCACATCCGTGGCCACCGTAGCATCCCCGCAAAGCAGGCGGTGATTGCCCAGCACCCAGAGATCGCCCGGTCGGCTGACCGGATCCTCGGGCGGCTCGGGAATGTCATCCTCGCCCTCTGTGTCGGTTTCGCCCTCAAGGCCGGACAGCAGGCCGTTCAATTCCTCGTCGGTAAAACCGGTCAACTCCAGATCATAATCCGCGTCCAGCAGATCGCTCAATTCAAGGTTCAGCAGATCTTCCATCCACTCGGCGTTTTCCGCCGAGCGGTTGTCCATGATCCGGAACGCCTGTGCCTGCGTTTCGCTCAGCCCCTTGGCGATATGCACCGGCGCTGTTTTCAGGCCCAAGTGCTGCGCCGCCGCCAGCCGGGTGTGACCGGCCAGAATGATCATGTTCTCGTCAACCACAATCGGCTGCCGCCAGCCAAACTCGGCGATCGAGGCCGCAACCGTGGCGATGGCTTTTTCGTTCTGGCGCGGGTTGCGCGCATAGGGAATGATCTGCCCGAGAGGCAGTTCGATCACGTCCATCATTTTTCCTTGGGTTGGTGCGCCAAAACGAAGCGTGTCGGCGTGCGAAACGAAATGCCCCCGAGAGGCCGTTTCGTTTCAGGCAGGGTTTATAGGCCGTCAGGCCCTTGTTTCATGGGTTGTATTATCAAAACGAAACGAAACGGGTGTTTTTACCGGCGTCACTGGGAAACTTGCGCGCCTAGCCCCCCCGTATACGTTTTGCACAGGAAGGGACCCGCACAAATCGGTGGGGTTCGTGTTCGTCGGGACTTCCGCTTCAGGCGTTTCCGCCCACGTCTCTCGCGATTATGTCCAATTTGTAGCCCCTCAAACCGAATGTGTCACGCGTTTCGGTGTCTCACTGAAAATTGTCTCACAATACGATTTTTCTTGACAGGCTGTTCGCGTTCTCAATCACGAAACGTTGCGAACGCCTGGTCGGTGGGACCCTCCCGTTCAGCCGCCAGACAATCACGGCCAACCCGTACTGCCAGCGCCGCGCGGCCGCTGCCCGCGACATACCAAACTCCCAACAGATCGGCTTCCACGCCTTGCCATTGGCGCGCATCCAGACCAGCTTTGCGTCCTCCACCTCCAGCCAGCGCAGCCACAGCATCGCCTCATCAGCCTCGGTGATCATACGCGGGCTTGGCCGAGGTTTTCGCATCACGGGCTCCTGTCCGACCTGATCGGCAAAGCTGTGAAAGTAATCCGGCCAGGCATTGAAATACCCTTGCGGTTTCACGCCCGGCATCTGTCGCATGACCTCGGCCGCCAATTCCAACCGGTCCTGCACTCGAGCAATTGTCCAGCCGGTCATCGTGATACCTCGCTGCTTTCAGGTCGTCTGCCATAAAGTTTCTCGCCGAGCTGACGCACGAGTTCCCGTTCCGGCCAGGTCAGCCGGTCATCATCGAGCGCCACAGCCAGCAGCCCGTTCGGCGGGCTTACGCGGCCGCACTGCGGCCACGGTCCCGCCTCACCCTTCCAGCCCTCTCGCTTGACCTGATCGGGTGTGCGGCGATGCCCGCCATAACCCCTCGGCGTAAACCTCATCCCGTTCATGCCATGCCTCCTTTCGTTTCCAGCGCCCAGTGCAGGATGGCGATGGCGTCGGCCTCGTTGTCATCCGCAGGGCGGTAGCCCCGTGCCTGTGCGGCTTCGATCATCATGGCCTTGCTGGCATTGCCCTTGCCGGTGGCGTGTTTCTTGATCGTGCCGACGGGCACACCCTGATAGGGCACGCCCCGCATTTCTGCCCAAGCGGTCAGCGTGGCCATCAGCCCGCCATAGACATGGGCTGCATCGGTGCCCGCGTGGCGGCGGACCTCCTCGAACCAGATGGTTGCGATCGGTCCTGCGAGTTGGTCCAGCTCGGTCAGCCAGTTTACGAACCTCAGGTAACGCATGCCCCCGCCATCAAAGCGCCGCGGGCGAAACGATACGGTTCCGCTGGTGACCAATCCATCAGGAGACTTCAGCGCCCAGCCCGTGGTGGTGCCAAGATCGAGGGCAAGGACGGCTCCGAGGGTTGGTGGGGGAGTGGCCAGTGCGGGTTCGGGTTTGGCTAGAGTCGGATCGATGGTGTTCATGAGGTGGTCTCCTGTCGTTTGAACTGCTCGGGGTGAAAGGTCGGGGCTGACAAGCCTGCCCCGGGGTAGGTGGTGTCTCTCCCGCCTTGAGCGGGAAGGACACCTACCCCTTAGGGTAAGAAAATCCGGAATCTGGAATCTGGCGCAATACACTGATTTTATTGCGTTAATCCAGATTCCAGCCCAGATTTCGGAAACACCCTTCCGGAATCTGGAATTGCAGGTGCAACACATTGTTTTTGAAGGGTAAAATCCAGATTCCAGATTCCATCCAGATTCCAGATTCCGCGTAATCTGGCCAGATTCCGGAAATTCCGCGCCAGATTCCGGATGGAAAACGGGGGTGATTTCAGCACAATAGCCCATCATTCATCCTCCGTCGGATAGACCCAGATATCGGGATTTTCGACAGGCAGAACCGCACCGGTCTGTGGGCATTTATAGTGGCTGGGAAGCACGGGTACGGCCTGCTCGGTGACCTCACCGGTCTGCGGGTCGACTGCATCTGCACCCGTTTTCAGGGCCATGTCCTCGACGCAGAGATACCCGTATTTGCTCCGGTCGGCAGCAAGCCCCAGACCCTTCACCGCGTCTTGACGGACAAATTTCAGATAGCCTTTCGTGGCCAGAACATTCAGGCGGTCCCGGATGACGGTCTTGCCGCCGAGGCCGGCCTTGTTCTCGAAAGCCTCCGCGAACTGGGTCATCGTGAACATCTTGCCGCGCGCAGCCTGCTCGGCAATCATCTGGATGATCACATCGCCCTTGCGCACCCGCTCGGCATCATGTTTTGCGCCCACGTCCTTGCGCACGAGGCGCTCGTTCATCGGATTCAGCTCCACCCACTGGCCCTTGACCTTGTCGATCAGCTTGGATGACAGCGCGGGACCGTTGCGCAGCTCAATTTCCAGTTTGCGCTGGCTGGCTTCCTCGTCGGGGCGGTGCATGATGATGCCCGAGGTATAGAACCCGCGCAGGGAGCTGGCCCCGGACAGGGCCAGAAACGGATCCTCCTTGACCTGATGCTTGCCGAGTTTCTTCGTGTGATGGACGAGGATCACACCGCATTCCGGATTCACCGCCTCACGCAAAACCTCAATACGGTCGCGCAGGAAAAACATCATCGCGCCATTGTCGTTTTCACCGCCGCCTTCGGGGCCGCCATCGAAGACATTGCGGATCGGGTCGATGCAGAGAATATCAACGGGGTCGTCTGGAAACGCCTGTTGGACCGCATCGGCGACCATGGCGCTGCCTTGCTCGTCCAGCAACAGTTTCAGCTTGGGCGTCGCTACGAAAGTATCGCGGGCGGCGTTGATCACCTCCGGCGGCAGGGCAATCTGTTTTAGCCGCTCGCGCAGGTAATGATACTGGATTTCCGCCTGTAGGGAACCTCTAAAAATCCCCCAAAATCCGGCCTGACGGGGTAGAATCGTCATCAGGATGAAAATGATTCGACCGACGGGGTTTTGTCATGGGTCAGATGGGATTTTTTGATCTTTCCAGCCGATACGCGGGACTGGACAAATCTGGTGATCCGCTGGTGTTGCTCAACGACATGGTGCCGTTCGAGGATTACCGGGACGAGCTGAAGGCCATATGGCGCACGCCGCCCGAACAGCGCAAATCCAACGCTGGCCGCCCGCCTTGGGATGAGGTGCTGATATTCAAGACGATGGTTTTGCAGCAGCTCTACAACCTCTCTGACGATCAGATCGAGTATCAGATCCGCGACCGCCTGTCGTTCATGCGGTTTCTCGGCCTTGGCATTGAAGACAGCGTACCTGACGCCAAGACCATCTGGGCCTACCGTGAAAGGCTGGCCGGGGCCGGGAAGATGAAGGAGCTGTTTGACAAGTTCGATGCCTTTCTGCGCGAAAAGGGCTATCTGGCGATGGGCGGGCAGATTGTTGATGCGAGCATCGTTCCGGCGCCGCGCCAGCACAACAAAAGGGACGAGAACGAGAAAATCAAGGCGGGCGAAACGCCTGAAGAGTGGGAGGAAAAACCCCACAAGAAGCGCCAGAAGGACGTGGATGCGCGCTGGACGAAGAAGCACGGCAAGAGCTATTACGGCTACAAGAACCACATCAATGTCGACCGGCGGCACAAATTCATCCGCGCTTATGATGTCACCGATGCCGCCGTGCATGACAGCCAGGCGCTTGCCGGTCTGATTGATGCGAGCAACACCTCATCGGACCTGTGGGCCGACAGCGCCTATCGCTCGCAAAAGATCGAAAGCGAGCTGGAAGAGCGGGGGCTTCACAGCCATATCCATCACAAGGGCAGGCGCGGCAAGCCGCTTGGCGAGCGCCAGCAAAAGGCCAACCGGAGGCGCTCGAAAGTGCGGGTCCGGGTCGAGCATGTATTCGCTTTTCAGGAGCGCTCCATGGGCGGCAAGCTGATCCGCTCCATCGGCCTGAAGCGGGCGCGATTTCGCATCGGGATGATGAACCTGGTCTACAACATGAAGCGCTTCGTCCAGTTCGAATGCGGCCTGGCGGCGCCGGGATAAGGGTTCATGGGGTGAGGTGTGCCTGAAATACCCAAAACCGGCTTGAAACCGGTGAAAATGGGTTTATGATCCGAAGCAATCAGGCGGGACAGGCGAAAAACCGTCCACCCCGCCGCGAAGAAGGCGAAAACGGGAATTTACAGAGGTTCCCAATAGTAAATGCGACAAAATGTCTAGCTACCACAAAATTGTAAGAGATGTTTTATGTTTGTATCCAAATTATTCAGTTGGTCCGTTTTCCCAGCAAAACAGTTCCCCGCTCTAAGGGCCGCATGTCAATTCAAAATGTGCACATACCAATTGGCGGTGCCGTAAACCGTCAGCAACGCAACCCCTTCTGATATTTTGGAGACCAGCAAATGAGCAAAGCAAACGAAACCGTCTGGGTCAGCGATTCGATGGGGGATACAAGGCTGATAAAGGCATTCACGCCTGCCAATTTCGAACAGGCCAAAGACAGGCTTCTTCAAGCAATGCGATTAAATGAAAAGGGCGTTGCCTTGCCTGCAGACCATTTCCCGAAAGAAATGTACTTCAACTATCGCGACAAGAAAGTAAAACGGATTAACCCCGGCTTTTTTTACGGAGGCGGCTTCCATTGCGTTTCCGCAGCCTTCGCCGATGTGCTGCGCAGGTTCGATCTGGGGAAGGGTGCTCTGTATCCGGTAGAGTTGTTTCAACATGACCGCGAAACGCCTGTCGAGGGGGAATATTTCTGTATCAATTTCGGCAACCAGAAACAGGCCGCCGTGCCGGAGTATTCGCCAAAATTGATGAAACCTTCATACCCACAAAAAGAAGGTGAACCACCTTGGATACTCCCCGCTGTTCTGGAAAACAACGACATCACTGTAACGAAATCCGCGCTGGAAAAACCTGATCTGTGGGTTGATCCCCAAATCCGGGAAAGCCTGTTCCTGAGCGATCCTTTGGCGAAAGTGTCAATGAGCATTTAAAACTGACCCGGTTTCGGCATTTAAATTTGCCCCCCCCTTTGTGGCGCAAAGCCCCCAGTCGGGCCGCCTTCATGTAGCGAGTCCGTCTGGGGGCTTTGCTTGCGGAACGGCTAGTTTTTTCTACGGCGTTTACTCTGGGCGAACCGGTATGAGGTATTGCCGGTTTCGATGATGTTGCAGTGATGAGTGACGCGATCCAGAAGGGCGGTTGTCATCTTGGCATCCCCGAAGACCGAGACCCATTCACCGAACTCAAGGTTGGTTGTGATGATGATGCTGGTCTTCTCGTAGAGCTTGCTGATCAGATGGAAGAGCAACGCGCCACCGGATTTGGGAAACGGGATGTAGCCCAGCTCGTCGATGATGACGCAGTCCAAAGCCGAGAGCTGCCGGATGATCTTCCCTGCATTGCCGTCGGCCTGTTCCTTGATCAGGGCGTTGATCAGATCGACGGCGTTGAAGAAGCGCGCCTTCTTGCCGTTGTTGATCAGCGTCGTTCCCAGCGCGATGGCGATGTGGTTTTGCCCGTGCCGGTTCCGCCCACCAGGATGAGGTTATGGGCCTCCTCTGTGAACTGGCCGGTGCAGAATGGTTCGATCTGGGCCTGGGTGAGGGCGGCGGCGCTGTAATCGAAGGTGGCGAAGTCCTTGTGATGGGGGAACTTCGCAACCCTCATTTGATACTGGATGGAGCGCACCCGGCGCTCTACAGTCTCGGCGTCGATCAGTTGCCTTATCGCTGTGGTCAGACTTGGCGGCTTGCGCGCGGACAGCAGATCATGGGCGCAAGCTGCCATTCCATGCAACCTGAGGGCTGTCAGTTGGTCGATCAAGGCATTCATACGGCAACCTCCTCAGCCGAGCACAGGGTCTCATAGCGTTTGCAATCGGCTTCGGGCCGCAAGGTCAGCTGCGGATAAGCGCAGGCATCGCTGAGCGGTGTGATGACCGGTTCCACCAACTGGTTGATCAGATTGATGATGGCGGGCAGCCGCAGGGTGTTTTGTGCCACCGCCAGATTGCAGGCCGTCTCGACCACCTCGATCCCGTGATCCTGTGCCAGCAGGAGCAGGTCGACGAACTCCCGATCCCCGCCTTTACCAGCCATGTAATGTTCCCTGATCCGATGCATGGCCTCGGGCAGTTCCCAGCCCACAAAGGGGGCGCCATTGCGCAGGGCACCAGGCTTGCGGTCCAGCAGGGGAACGTAATGCCAGGGCTCGAAATAGCTGATATTGCGGGTAAAATGACGCCTGTGCTCGGCAATCACATCCTGACCGGAGACCACCACGATCCGGCCGGCATAGGCGCGTAGCGACACATGATGCCCGGCAAAGCGGGAGGGCACGCTGTAGCGATTGCTGGCATATTGAACCAGGCAGGTGGAGCGGACACGGACGGTCTTTTCCACGTAGCCGTCGAAGGCCCGACCCAGGGGGCGCAGTTCGGCGCGCTCGTCTTCGAACACTTCGGTAATCGTGCGATCCTGCTGCTCGGGATGGGGACGCTCTGCCAGATCTTCGCAACGCAGACGCAGCCACGCGTTCAGCGCCTCGAGATCATCAAAGGCCGGTTCGGGAACGAACAACCGGCCCCGCAAGAACTGGACCTGGTTCTCGACCTGTCCCTTCTCCCAGCCCGCAGCGGGCGTGCAGGCCACCGGCTCCATCACATAGTGGTTCATCAAGGCCAGGAACCGGGGATGGAATATCCGCTCCTTCGAGCGCGAAACGTAGGTCACCATGGTCTTGGGGTTGTCGATGATCACCCTGCGCGGAACGCCTCCGTAAAAGGACAGCGCCTGCACGAAAGCATCCAGCACCATCTCCTGGGCTTCACCGGGATAGGCAATCACGAAAGGCTTGCGGCTGTGACACAGGCGGAAATGAGCGACCTTCACCTTCTGCTCGACACCACCCAGTACGACCCGTTCTTCGCTCCAGTCAAATTGCAGCGCGTCACCCGCCGCAAAATGCAGCGGGATAAACGCATCTCCCGAACAGGCCCCGGCGCGCTTCAACTCACGAACAAAACGCTGAACCGGCGAATAGGACCCGGTATAGCCCTCTGCCACAAGCTGCTCGTATAGCTTCTGGGCCGTCCGCCGCTCCCGGCGTGGTCGCCTCGAGTCCTGATCAAACAGTTCCTGCAGCCGAAGATCAAACCCATTGCACAGTTTGTGCCGAACTGGCGGCGCATGGCGCTGGTAGCTCGGCGGATTCTCGTCCTTCAAATACTTCTTGATCGTGTTCCGCGACAGTCCCGTCGCCCGCGCCACAGACCGGATGCTGCGCCCTTCAACCAGCACCCAGCGCCGGATCTTCGATACGCTTTCCATCAATATCACCTGCTCTTTCCTCCGCACAATTTTGCGCGGATGTTAACGAAACAGGTGGGTCAATTTTACTCGCTCATAACCCACCCAAGTGGGTCAGTTTTGCACGCCGATTCACAGACATGACCAAGGAACAGCGCCAACGCATTCACGAATTGGTAGAGTACGCGATCAGCCTTGAGGAGGCGGGCGACATCATTTCCAAGAACCTGATGGTCCTGGCGGAACAGAAAAAACGCAATAACCTGCGATTTACCGAAGAGGGGCGCAAAGAGCTTGAGGCGCTGTTCGATGCGGTCATGCGCAACATGTCGCTTGCGTTCAATGTGCTGGTGAGCGAAGACATCGAAAGCGCGCGGTTGCTGCTGAGTGAAAAAGCGGAATTTGCCGCGCGCGAGCGCAAAAGCCGCAAGAAACATCTCAAGCGCCTGCGCGACGGAGATGAGCGCAGTTTTGACACCTCTGATATCCACCTTGAAACCCTGCGCGCGTTAAAGGACCTCAACGCCCGGATTTCCGCCATCGCCTATCCGATTTTGTACCGCCATGGGCAATTGCTGGAAACCCGGTTGGTGGAAAGCGTTGACGAGGAGGAAAGTGAAAAACTGACCCGCTCATCAGAGATTTCCTCGAATGTGGGGTGATTGGGCCGCATGGACAAGAATATCGCATACCGCTTCAGGCATCGACAGAAATGGTTCATGGCTTGAATCCAGAACATGGACGTTGGTTTGGTTTCCCAACTGTGTATCGACCAGTGAAACAAGCGTTTTCTGACCTGCGATGGTAATGGCTTTGTCCTGAGAGCAGCAAATATAATGGCGCGGCACGCACCCGAACCGTTCAGGGGTAATTGGTGATTGTACAGTCGCTACCTGCGCCGGTTCATCCGGGTGAAGCTGGGCTTTGGCCAGCTCGAAGTCTTCCTCCGAGGCGTCTGCGCAAAAGGCTTCACGCATCGCTGCGACATAATCGGGATCATCCGAGGTCGGGTCAATTCGCATTGCTCCGACACCTTCCGGGTCGGCCATGAACAGCGATGGCACGACCGCGTCGGACATGGGCGCGCTGCGTATGAATTCAACAGCATCCATCCCGCGTGGCAGCATAAAGGCCGACAGGTAAACCAGAGCGTGTAACTGTTCGGGTGCGGCCTCGCCAACATGGTTGAGTGTCAGCCCGCCGAGCGAATGCCCGACCAGAATGACCTTGCCATTCCCCAGCGTCCTGGCCTTTTCCAAGCTGTTCAGAACGGCAGCGGTGCGTTCTTCCTGGGTGACATCGCCATTGGGTGAGGGTTCAGCGGCGAATGCTTCACGATCAAGCGGGCGATGGCGAAAGGATTGAGGCACTGCCGCATTGGCTCCGGCCCCCGGCAGGTCAATGGCGACAGAGGCAAATCCCTTGTTCGCGAGGATGGCAACCACCTTGTCCCATGTGTGGTGATTGCTCCAGGCACCATGAATGAAAACGAAGGCTGGGTTCTCGGATGGAGGCATGGTTTTTCCTGAGGTCATAGACGGTATTGCCGGACCGGTGGCAGTTCTTCGACAGGGTAGCGGCCAAACCGGATCGGGCGCAAGACTTTTCAGCCGATCTTGCCTGCTTCACGCCGGGTTCTCCTGGATGCTTCTCTGGCGGTATTGGTTGGGGGAAAGACCAACGACTTTTTTGAAATTCCGTGAAAAGGCTGAAATCTCGGAATATTGCAAATAGGCAGAGATTTCGCCAATGGACTTATGCCCTTCGCGCAGCAACCCCTTGGCCGAGCGTATGCGCTCTTCGTTTTGCAATTGGCGGAAATTCACCTCGTTGCGCCTGAGCACCTGCCCCAGCGTATCCCTGGAAACGCCCAGCACTTGCGCAACGGTATCCAGGGTCGGCATTCTGGACGACAAAATACAATCAACAATGGCCCGGCGCACCAAGTGAACCGGATCAATGTTGCCTTCTGTCTCGCGGCGCGCCTCTTCCAGCGCCCTTTCAATCAGCAGGAGCATATTGCGATCGGCATTCTGATTTTCCACAAAAAGGTCTTTGGACGCAAACACCACCTGGTTCATTCCCTGCCCAAACCGGGTGTCGCATTGCAGAAATTGGGCGTAAACAGAAGTCCCGCCAAGCTGCTCGTGTTGAAAGTCGATACGCTGAGGCATCCATTTTCCACCTAGGGAAAACTGAAGAAACCGGCAATGCAGCATCAGGGAAAACTCCGCATCCTGGGCCTTGAACGCAACGTCACCGCCCGGCGCAGCATATTCGATGACAACCGACTTGCCACAGATCCTGAAGGCATAATGAGAATTGGTTTGCAGGGCTGCAAAATTGCGCTCAAAGCGCTTGATAGCGCCCAGCAGCGTGTCGCTGTAGGAAAATAAATATGACATGAACCCCAGATTTCTGCGGCGATATCTGGCTCCGTAGTACAGACCAAAATGAGGGGTGGCCGTTTCCAGAGCGGCCTCGTTCAGAAGTTTCTGAAAGCGGCCAATCGGAACAGTGGAGAGTGGCTCTTCAACATTGTCCGAATCCCTTATTTCTCGTTTGAGAACGTTGTTGGGATCCCCGCCCAATTTCACAATACAATCTGTGAAACCTTCCAGCACAGAAGAGCGGATTGTCGATAACTTCATATGTTAACTATCAAAAAAAGGCTGTAAAATGTCAATTCTTTTTCTGAATTCTGTGATCCAATCATCCGACCAACACAGGAGGAAATCATGAAACGCGCAGCTATTTTGGCCATGACCACAATCATGGCCGCCGCTACCGGCACCGCCGTATTCGCAGACTATCCCGAAAGACCTGTCACCTTTATCGTTCCCTGGCCGCCGGGAGATTTGGAAGACCAGCTGACCCGAATGATCGCCAGCCAGTTCCAGGAAACGTTTTCCTCGCCGGCTGCGGTTGTCAACAAGCCAGGTGGCGGTGGGGGGCCATTCCCCGGTGCTATCTATGTGGCCGAGCAGCCCGCGGATGGCTACACGATCGGTTCTTTTGTCATGGGGGTTGTGATTACCGGACCAAAGATCGGGATAGAGGAATTGTCGCCCAACCCCTTTGTGCCCGTCGGCAGCTTTCTCACATATCCTTTCGTCGTGGCCACATCCAAAGATGCGCCGTACAGGGATCTGAAAGAACTGGCTGAATATTCGCAGAGCCACGATGTTGTTCTGGCACATTTCGGCGCCGGTCTTATCCCGACGCAGATGACATTTGCGATGGCGAACCGCGAGGGGATCACCTTTGCGAGCGATTCCGCTTTTGATGCAATCGACTGCAACACACTCGCATCTGGTGATGCTGATGTGATCAACTCGACCATGCAGCTCTTGCTTCCGTGCATTGACGATCTGAACGTCCTTGTCTCGTTTACACCCGAGCGGATCCCGCTGACACCCGATGCTCCGACCCTGAAGGAGATCTACCCCGATCTTAGTGTCGAGCTGTGGAATGGTCTGTTTGTCCGCGAAGGTACGGATCCCGAAATCATCAAGACAATCGCGGATGTCGCCCGCGAAACAGTTCTGGGCGAGGAAGCTCAGGCACTGGCGCAACGCACCGGAGCATTTGTCTACTGGCAGGATGCCGCACAAACGGCTGAGCGTATCGAAACCGATGCGCAGATCCTGGAACACGTCGATGAAGCTGCGGCTCAGTAACCCGGCGACTTGAAATGGAAGTGCCCCGGAGCAGTAAAACGCTCCGGGGCGTAAACATAAAACGACAGGTAGACATGATGCAGACACCCTATACGAAAAACCTGACTCTGGAAGAGATGGAAGCCAACCCCTACGACGTCTATCGGCGCCTGCGGGCCGAGTCTCCGGTCGTTTACATTCCGGCGGTCAACTCTTGGCTGGTCACCAAATGGGACGACGTGCAGAAGATTGGGACCTCGCCGGATCTGTTTCAGGCAACAGATGAAGAGGCTCCGGTCTCGATCCATTTTGGCAAAACCGCGATCATTCATACCGATGGGGATCTGCACCGCGAACTGCGCGGCGGCCTGGCTCCGCATTATGCGCCCAGAAAAGTTGCCGAATACATCGAGGATCTGGTCGTGCCTCTGGCCGAAGAATGCATCGCCGCCTTTCCCGAGGACGGCAATGTCAATCTTGTCGATGACTACTTTGAGCCGATCTCGGTGCAATGCCTGGCCCGGACTCTGGGGGTGAACGGGATTGACACGAAAACGCTGCAAGAATGGTTTCATGGCCTTGTGATGGGGGCAATCAACTACTCGCGTGACCCCGAGCGCACGCGGATCTGCGAAGAAACCAAAAAGAAAATTGATAAGGCGCTGGACCCGATCTTTGCCGAGCTTGAAAAAGCCCCGAACAACACGCCGCTGTCGCATCTGATGTATCACGGCATGCCGGAAGGCGAGCGGCGATCGCGCGAGTTCATCATGCCGACAGTTCTGGTCATGCTGCTCGGAGGCGCGCAGGAGCCCGGCCACGGGGCGGCTTCCACCATGGCCGCTTTGCTGGAGAACCCCGACCAGCTTGACCTGGTTCGCTCGGACATGGCGACCAATTTGCCCAAGGCGGTTGCCGAAGGCATACGTTGGGTTGCACCGATTGGCACGCAGGTGCGCAAGACAACCCAAGATGTCGAGCTGAACGGCGTGACCATCCCGGAAGGTCAGACGGTTTGCGCGGTCCTCGCCTCGGCGAATCGGGATGAAGACGTTTTTGACGATGCCGACCGTTTTGACATTGAAAGAGATGCTAAAAACCATGCCGCATTCGGCTTTGGCCCGCATTTTTGCGCCGGAAAATGGATGGCTTCACCGCAAATGGAAATTGCGATCCGGGTTTTGCTTGAAAAATTTTCAAGCATCACCCTGGACACGGAAAAACCCCATGATTTCTTCGGATGGGAATTCCGCGCCCCTACAAGCTTGTGGGTCCATGCAAAACCGTGAAACGACACCGCAGAGTCGGGCGCTGGCATAGGCCAGATGCCCAGAACCTGTTAGCGTTGCGGGCACTTCCCTTTCGTCATTTCACATCGCCTTTCTGTCGGGTGTTTCATCTTGGCGAATGCTGCGAATTCCCGCGGCCCTACCATTCAGCCACCGACCCGTCTGCGTGGCGCCAGACAGGGTTGTGCCAGTGTGGCGCCTTGCGGGCCATTGAAGCAAGAAAGGCTTCGTCTATTTCCACCCCGAGGCCCGGGCCTTGGGGCAGGGGGAGGCATCCGTCCTGGGCGCGGAAGGTCTCCTTGTTGATCACGTAATCCAGCAGATCGGCGCCCTGGTTGTAGTGGATGCCGACGCTTTGTTCCTGGATGAACGCGTTATGGCTGACCGCGTCCAGTTGCAGGCAGGCGGCAAGGGCGATCGGGCCAAGGGGGCAATGCGGGGCAAGCGCCACGTCATATGCCTCGGCCATTGCCGCGATTTTGCGACACTCGGAAATGCCGCCTGCATGCGAGAGATCCGGCTGGATGATATCCACATGCCCGGCCGCAAGGATCGGTTTGAAATCCCAGCGGGAAAAGAGCCGCTCGCCAAGGGCGATGGGGGTGTTGGTATATCGTGCAATCTCGGCCAGCGCTTCGTGATTTTCGCTCAGCACCGGTTCCTCGATGAACATGAGCCGGAATTGCTCAAGCTCGCGCACGAGAACCTTGGCCATGGGGCGCTGAACGCGGCCGTGGAAATCGACCGCGATCCCCATATGCGGGCCAACCGCATCGCGCACCGCGCCGATGGTCTCAAGGATTGCATCAACTTTTTCGTAGCTGTCGACAATCTGCAATTCCTGTGCGCCATTCATCTTGATCGCGCCAAAGCCTCTGGCCTGTTCGGCGCGCGCCGCATCGGCAACATCGCCCGGCCGGTCGCCGCCAACCCAGGAATAGGCGCGAATGCGATCGCGGCAGCGCCCCCCCAAAAGCTGATGCACCGGCACGCCCAGAGCCTTGCCTTTGATGTCCCACAGCGCCTGGTCGATGCCGGCGATGGCGCTCATCAGGATTGGCCCGCCACGGTAGAAGCCGCCGCGATACATCACGTTCCACAGATCCTCGATCTGCGCGGGATCCTTGCCGATAAGGTAATCCGACAATTCCTTCACGGCGGCAATCACCGTATCCGCGCGGCCCTCGATCACCGGTTCGCCCCAGCCGACAATGCCTTCGTCGGTTTCCACCTTGAGGAACACCCAACGTGGCGGGACGTTATATGTGGTCAGTCTGGTAATGCGCATGTGTTGGCCAATCCGGTTAGTTATCGTTTTTCTTTTCGGCCAGCGCCAAATCGCGCGCCGACAGTTCAAGCATCTTGGTGACTGTTTCACGCGCCAGAACACTATCTCGGATGCGCAGCGCCTCGACGAGTTTTCCATGTGTGGCGATTGCGTCATCAAGGTTCTCTGCCGCCTGGCCCGACGTTTCAAGCACCATGTGAATTGCCGCCTGAAAGGAAGCGCCGAGTTGGTGAAAAACCCGGTTGTGGCTCGCTTTCAAAAGAATCTTGTGAAATTCAACATCAGCCTCGACAAAAGCTGCACGGTCATCGCGGCCATCGACCATGCCTTGCCAGGCGGATTCCAGTGCGGCCACTTCCGACATGCTGGCCCGCTCGGCGGCTTTCTCGGCGGCGACCGGTTCGATCAGTCGACGCGCCTCGAGGACCGAGAAAAGGATATTGGTATCGCGGATGCCGTCACCCAGCCAGCGCAGAACCTGTTCATCAAGGATGTTCCATTCGTCCTGCGGGTTCACGGTGGTTCCGACACGTGCCTTGCGGCTGATCAGCCCCTTGGATTCAAACACGTTCAGGGTTTCGCGCACAACGGTCCGGCTGACTCCATAGCGATTGCACAACTCGCTTTCACTGGGCAGGACGGTGCCGACCGGAAAGGTGCCGGTACAAATATCACGCCCCAGGACACCGGTGAACCCCTTGCCGACCCGCGGTCGTTTGAGCTGTGCTTTCATATTCACCTTCTGGTCCATCACTGGCGAACCCTCATTTTTCAGTCTGGTTGCGGTCAATATCACGCGAGTTGTGTGCTGTCTTGCCAACAACGCAAACCGGCGGACGCCGCGTAGTCGCAATGTTGATAGCAATTCCTGATGCATCATACAATAAATATTGACTGGTATGATGTTTGGTGAAATATGTGTGCGTACAACGGGTGACTTTTCAAGAACAGCTTTGCCCGACGGTATTCACAGGGAGATCGACATGAAACGCAAAACAAACACCCCAGCCAAAGTTATCGCGGCGCTGCTTATGGCGTCTGCCGTCCCGTCCGCAGCACTTGCAACCGAGCCGGTTGAAAAATGGTGCAAGGGCGTGACCATTGCGGCGTTTCCGGGCGGGCCACAGGGCGGCGTATTTTCCAACAATGTCTACAACGGGTTTCGCCAAGCCGAGCTTGATCTTGGCCCGGACGTGACCTATTACTTCTCGGATTGGGACGCCAACAAAATGCTTGGCCAGATTCAACAGGCGCTGGCCACCAAGGTTGACGGCATCGCCACCTACGGTTTTGGCGGCGAGCCGGCCACGGCACCGCTGGTCGACCGCGCCTTTGCTCAGGGTACGGATTTCACAACCCTCAACACCGCGCTGCCGGAAAGCCAGGCGAAATACTCGGCGCAGGGCATGGGTTATGTTGGCGCGCCCAACTATGCGGCCGGGCATGCGCTCGGGGCAGAGGTGGTCAAGCGCGCTGGTCTTGGCGAGGGCGATGAAGTCTTTGTCTGGGGGCTGAAAGGGCAGGGCGGTGACCGCGGTCAACGCACGGTCGGCGTTCTTGACGCGCTTGAAGAAGCGGGCGTCAAGGTGACCTACCAGGAAATCGACAGCGCAACGAACGGCTCGCCCAACGCCGGTACCGCCACATTCGTTGGTGTGATGAAGGCGCACCCGGGCATCAAGGCGGTTATCACCGATCACGGCGGGTTGACGTCCAATGCCGGCGTATTTGCCCAGGCAGCCTCGTAGGAGCCCGGGCAGGTCTTCTTTGCCGGGTTTGACATGTCGCCCAACACCGCCAAGGCGATCGAGGAGGGTTATCAGAACCTGGTGATCGACCAGCAGCCCTACCTGCAGGGCTACCTGCCGATCCTCAATATCTGCCTGACCAAGAAATTCGGCTTCTCGGGGCTTGATATCAACACTGCCGGCGCTTTCGTGGACGCCGACAACGTGGCGGTGGTTGCCCCGCTGGCGGCTGTCGAAATCCGCTGAAGCAGGCCTTGCGGCTCTGAAAATGTTGCGGCGGGCGCGTCCTGCCGCAACTGGCATGCGATACCCTGGAGGTGGGAATATGGCGTTGGATCAAACGGGCACAGGCCCGGCGATTATCGAGTTGAAGAATGCGTCGAAGACCTTTGGGGAGGTGCGCGCGCTGTCGAATATCGACTTTGAGGTGCGGCCCGGCGAAATCGTCGGCCTGCTTGGCGACAACGGTGCCGGCAAGTCAACCATGGTCAAGACGATCATGGGTTTCCACAAGCCCGATCCCGGCGGCGAGGTCTGGTTCAGGGGTGAAAAGATCAGTGACTGGTCGGTGCAAAAGGCGCGCGACCTTGGCATTGAAACGGTCTATCAGGAACGCGCCCTTTGCGAGAAACAGCCGATCTGGCGCAACATGTTCATGGGGCGCGAGATGCGCGGCAAGAGCGGATTGCTCGACGTAGCCGGCATGCGTGCCGAAGCGGCGCGCCTGATGAGTGTACACATGGGCTTTACCTCGGCCGCAGTGCATCCTGACAACATCGTCGCGACAATGTCGGGCGGTGAAAAGCAGGGCGTGGCGATCACGCGGGCGCTCTATTTCGAAGCCGAGCTGGTTATTCTGGACGAACCCACAATGGGCCTGTCGCTGTCGGAAACCAAAAAGACGTTGGAATTCATCAAGAACATCAAACGTGCCGGGCGTTCGTCGGTATTCATCGACCACAATATTTTCCATGTCTACCCGGTGGTGGACCGACTTTATGTGCTCGACCGCGGCAAGGTGGCAGGCACCTATTCCAAGGATGAGATCACCATGGATGAGTTGATCGAAAGCCTGTATCGCGTCGCGCGATCCGGCAAGCTGGAGGAAGAATGACATGAGCGCACGGAAAGCTCCCGCCAACAACCGGGTTGCACCGCCTTCAGCCTTGCGCCGCTATGGCAGCCAGCTGGGGATCATTGGCGTCGGATTGGCGATGTGGCTGGTCTTTGTGGCCGCCGCGCCTGCGGTTTTCACCGACAAGGACATCTATCTGGCCTTCATGCAGACTTCGCCCCAGTTCGGCATCATCGCGCTGGCGCTGACCTTCGTCGTGATCACCGGCGAAATCGACCTGTCGTTCCCTTCGATCATGGCCCTGGGCACGGCAGTCTTTGCCCTGACAACAGCCTATGGCGGCATGCCATGGTATGTGGGCCTGATTGCAGGGTTTGCAACCGGTGCCGCCTGTGGCCTGCTTAACGGGTTTCTGGTGGCCAAGCTGAACATCCCCTCGCTGGTCATCACTATCGGCACATCCTTCCTGTTTCGCGGCATCGAACTGGTGCTCATGGACGGCACCGGCGTGCCGCTGACGGCCGAGGAATATCCGGCCATGCACGCGATCTTCCGCGAACCCCTCTGGGGCATTCCGATTCAGACCGTCTGGATGATTGTTCTGGGCGTCATCGCCTGGATTCTTCTCAACCGCACAAGGTTCGGTGCGCATGTGTTTCTTGTCGGCGACAACCAGACCAGTGCGCGGCTGATGGGTGTGAACGTGGTGTCAGTCAAGATCCGCGCTTTCATGCTGGTCGGGCTGTTCGCAGTATTTGCCGGGTTGATGACCTCGATCTACGGTTACTACTTTTGGCCAACGACAGGCGAGGGCTTCCTGCTCAATACCATCGCATCGGTCTTTCTTGGCGGCACGTCCGTCTTTGGCGGAACAGGCTCCGTGATCGGCACATTCGTGGCCACCTATATCATCGGCGCGATCAATGCGGGCGTCGTGTCTGCGGGAATCAACGCCTTCTTCGTCCAGCTGGTCTTTGGTCTGGTGATTGTCATATCGGTTGTGTTGCAGACCATCATCGAACGCCGTATCCGGGGGCAGTCCCTGACCGGGCGCTAGAGGAAGGACAGGCAGACAGATGGCACGGCTTGCGGGAAAGCAGATCTTCATCACCGGTGCCGCCCAGGGGATCGGGCTTGCCATCGCCCGCGCCTGCCTGCGTGAGGGTGCGCAGGTATTCCTGACAGATCGTGATGGCAGAACACTGGAACAGGCCGTCACGGAACTGGAAGCGGATGCGGGGCAGCTGGGCCACGCCGTTGCCGACATCACCGATCAGGACGCCATCAATGCTTCGGTGGAAAAGGCCCGCGCCCTTTTCGGGGGCGTCAATGCATTGATCAACAATGCCGGCATCAATGTTTTCCACGATCCGCTGTCCATGCCCGACAGCGAATGGGAAAAGTGCATGGATGTCGATCTGAAAGGTGCGTGGAACTGCTGCAAGGCGGTTCTGCCCGCGATGATTGCCGAGGGGGCCGGCTGTATTCTGAACATCGCCTCTACCCACGCCTTCACGATCATTCCCCATACCTTTCCCTATCCGGTGGCCAAACATGCGCTGCTGGGCATGACCAGGGCGCTTGGCATCGAATATGCCCCGCACGGCGTGCGGGTGAACGCGCTTGCGCCCGGTTATGTGGAAACGCAAAAGAACATCGACTACTGGAACAGCTTCCCCGACCCGCAAGCGGCGCGGGCGCAAACACTGGCGCTGCATCCGGGCGGGCGCATTGCAACCCCCGAAGAGATCGCGATGGCGGCGGTGTTTCTGATTTCCGATGAATGCCCCTTTATCAATGCGGCTTGTCTGACTGCCGACGGCGGGCTCAGCGTGCTGCATCACCCGGCCTGAGCGGCGCGCGGGAGGAACGGATGAGCGACAAGACCCCGCCAGAATGGATTGCGGTAGACTGGGGCACCAGCAACCTGCGCGCATGGGCGGTTGCCGGGGATGGTTCAATTCAAGGCAGCGCTCAGTCAGACTGGGGAATGGGGCGGCTGAAACCTTCCGGGTTCGAAGATGCCTTGCTGGACGTCATTGGCGACTGGCTTGACCCTGCCAGTCAAACCGATGTGCTCTGCTGCGGTATGGTGGGGGCGCGTCAGGGCTGGATCGAGGCCCCCTATCGCCCTGTGCCCGCGCCAGTGGTCGGGCGCGTGCCCCCCGTGCAGGCCCCGGCGCGCGATCCGCGGATCCGCGTCTTCATCCTGCCGGGGCTGAAGCAGGATGACCCGGCCGATGTCATGCGCGGTGAGGAAACCCAGATAGCCGGTTTTCTTTCACAAAGCCCGGATTTTGATGGCGTCGTCTGCCTGCCGGGCACCCACAGCAAATGGGTGCGTATTTCCGCTGGCGAGGTTGTCGGCTTCACCACCTTCATGACGGGTGAGCTTTTTGCGTTGCTGGCCGGTCACTCGGTGCTGTGCCACAGCGTGGGTGCGGGGGGGTTCGACGAGCAGGCCTTTGATAACGCCGTCACCACTGGCACCGGTTTTCCGGCCCAGGTGGCGGGCGAGTTGTTCCGGCTGCGCGCAGAGGATCTGCTGAAGGGGCTGCCGGCCGGCCAGGCGCGGGCACGCCTTTCAGGCCTTTTGATCGGGCAGGAGATTGCCGCGGCCAGGGGCTGGTGGCTGGGGATGCGGCTTGTCATTCTGGGGGGGGCGAAGCTGGCGGGCATCTACCTGCGGGCACTCAAGGCCCAGGGGGCACAATGCGAACCGGTCGCCGGCGAGGATGCAACGCTCGACGGGCTGAAGGCAGTATATGGCGCGCTCACAAAGGAGGGCCAGACATGAGCCGAAACCTGATCGCCATTCTGCGTGGCGTGCGCCCCGACGAGGTTACCGACATTGCCGCCGCACTGATCGAAGCCGGGATCACCACGATAGAAGTGCCGCTGAATTCGCCATCGCCGCTTGCGAGTATCGAAAAACTGGTCGCCGCCTTTGGCGATGAGGCTGTGATCGGTGCCGGCACCGTTCTTGCACCCGAGCAGGTGCGCGACGTTGCCGCAACCGGCGCGCGGCTGATCGTCTCGCCCAATTGCGATAGCGATGTGATTGTGGCCACCAAGCGCCTTGGCCTGCAATCCTGGCCCGGGGTCATGACGCCAAGCGAATGCTTTACGGCACTCAAACACGGGGCGGATGGGCTCAAGCTGTTTCCCGGCTTCAAGATCGGCACTGACGGGCTGCGCGCAATCCGCGCGGTTCTGCCGCCGCAAACGCAATGCTACGCGGTCGGCGGCGCCGGCCCCGACAACTTTGCCGAATGGATCACCGCCGGCGCGGATGGCTTCGGGCTGGGCACATCCCTCTACCGGGCGGGGGACGATGTTGCCTCGGTCCGCCGCGCTGCGCGTGCTGCCGTTGCGGCATTCGACGAGGCAACCCGATGATTTACGATGAAACGCCGTGTGAACTGGGCGAGGGGCCGCTGTGGCACCCGTTGCGCGGGGAATTGTTCTGGTTCGACATCCTTGCCAAACGGCTACACACCAAGGGGCGGGCCTGGCAATTCGACCGCTTCGTTTCGGCTGCGGGCTGGGTCGACCGCGAGAACCTGCTGATCGCCGATGATCGGTCACTCTTCCTTTTTAACCTTGAAACAGGCGAACGGCGCGAGGTTTGCGCGCTGGAAAGCGACAACCCGGCGACCCGCTCAAATGATGGTCGCGCCGATCCCTGGGGGGGATTCTGGATTGGCACGATGGGGCTTGATGCCCAAGCCGGCGCAGGGGCCATCTATCGCTGGTTCAGGGGCGAGCTTCGCAGGCTCATCCCCGGTGTCACCATCCCCAATGCGATCTGTTTCGCACCGGACCGGCGGTGCGTCTACTACACCGACACGGCAAACGCCGTGATCTGGCGCCAGCCGCTCGACGCGCACGACGGCTGGCCCAAGGGCGCGGCCGAGAAATTTCTTGATCTCGCCAGAGAGGGGCTGAACCCGGATGGCGCGGTATGCGATGCCGAAGGGGGATTGTGGAATGCCCAATGGGGGGCCTCGCGCATCGCGCGCTACACGCCGGACGGGCGCCTTGAGCGCACTGTCGCAATGCCGACTGAAAACGTGACATGCCCGGCCTTTGGCGGGCCAGGCATGAAAACACTATTCACAACCTCGGCCACGATTGGCCTTGAGCATGCCGATCCAGATGCCGGGAAGACTTTTGCGACCGTCACTGAAATTGAAGGCGTGCCCGAAAACCGGGTGATTTTGTGAAGTTGTCGGGAGGATCGCAAATTATTGCCACTTGATTTCCGGTTTCTCCCCGTCCTCGGGCGCAACGATTGATAGCATCGTAAGACCTCTGCATGAGGCCATGGCTTTCGGTTGAAGCAAGATTTCGGCCGCCCACCTTGCGCCCCTGCGGGTCCGGCGGACAGACGGGTGGCGGGGTTTGGGGCTATGCGATTGCGGGGGTTTGCGGGTTGAGGGTGATCCTGTTTGCGGCCTTGAGCAGGTTTTGCGCGATGGCGGCCATGACCATCTGGGCATGCACCCTGGCGCGCCCGAAATATCTCGCCCGCTGCAGGCCGAAGAGGCGTTTCATCGTGCCGAAAGTCTGCTCGATGCGGAAGCGGCGTTTCGAAATCAGCCGGTTGAAGCGTTTCTCCGATTGCCGCAGGGGGCGGCCGCGCGCTGCCTTGCGCAGGATGCCGTCGCGGTATTTGCCGCGCAGCATCTGGCGGTTGGCCTTGCTCGCATAGGCCTTGTCGGCCAGCACCCGCTGCGCCTTTGCGCCCGCGATCATGGTGGCGAATTCGGGGCTTTCGGCGGCATTGGCGGGCGTGGTGTGCACCTTGTCGATAAAGCCCTCTTCGTCGCAGCGGGCAAAGCCCTTGTAGCCGAGCGTGCTCTTGCGGCCCTTCTTGACCCAGCGGGCATCAGGGTCGGCGCTGAAATGCAGCTGTGCCCCGTCGGGTGAGACCTCGGGCGGATCATCCGGCGTCCCTTCCCTTGCCCCGTCCTCTGCCCGGTCCTGCGGGGCGTCGATATGGGTGCGCGGGCGCGCCGCCGCCGCGATCAGGGTCGCATCAATGATCGCCGCCTCAGCCTCTTTCAGCTTCAGCCCATGCGCCTCGATCTGGCGGCAGACCTCGGCCAGCAGCTCATCGTAAACGCCACCCCGGACCAGCGCATTGCGGAACCGGCAGTGGGTCGTCTCATCCGGCACCGACGCGTGCAGATCGAGCCCGCAGAACAGCATGAAATCCAGCCGCACCTTCAAGGCCCGCTCCAGCTTCGGGTCGCTCAGCCCGTGCCACTGGCCAACCAGAAGACACTTGAACAGAACCAGCGGATCATAGCCCTGAGGCCCGATCCCCGAGCGCCCCAGACCGCGCCGCAGGATCGGCAAAAACGAGTTCCAATCCATCAGCGCGTCGATCTTCGACAGAACGTCATCCGCGCCGATCCGTGCCGCCGCTTCGTGCAGGAAAAGGTCCATCTATTCACCCCAGAGATTTCCCGGCTAGCTTACCAAAACGGCCAACCCGGGGGAATCCCGATGTTATGCAGAGGTCTTATCGTGCAAGACACGCAACGGCCACCGGGTCCCAAGCAACGCTGACACGCGCGCTGGCTGATGCCGCGCCGCAAGTTCGCAGCTGTCATCCCGACCCATGTTCACGGACTTGCCGGCAGTGCTGCCTATGAAGCGGGATCAGCCGCATTCGCGCCCAGCTGAACCGAGATTTCTTTTGTCGCGGCCATGAGGGCGTGTTTTGTGGTTTCGGCGTCCGGATCGTCGGTCGAGATCTGGCGCTGAATATAGGGCACTGTCAGGGCGGCGGCAACTTTGCCGGAATAGTCGGTTATGGGGGCCGAGATATTCTGCACGCCGGCAATCACCATCGACGGAGAAACGCATCCGCCGTCTTGTTTGATCTGTTCGACATTCTCCCTGAAAGTTTTGATCTGTTCGGGAGTGGCATCTTTCAACTGGCTGCAAAATCGTGAAATTTCGGTTGCGCTCAGGTGCGAAATCAGGGCCGCCCCGGTAGCGGTGATGGCTGCGGGGAGGCGTGCGCCCAGGCGCACGCTGGTTATGTTGTTTCCAGGGGGGTCGTTTTGCGCGATGACCAGCACTTCGTTGCCGCTCAGGATACCCAGATGCGCGGACTGGTTCAGACGGTCGGCCAGGCGTGCCATCGGCTCGGCCGCCACCGTGGTCAGCCGCTTGACCGGCGGGTGCTGGTGGGCAAGTTCGAACAGCCTGAGGCTGAGCAAATATTTTTCGCCTGCCGGATCGAACAGGACATAGCCGCGATCGACCAGAACGGCCAGCATGCGAAAGATTTCGCTGACCGAACGGTCGAGCGCGCTTGCGATTTCGGATTTGCGCAGACCGTCCTTGCGGGTGGCCAGAAGCTCAAGAATATCCAGCCCCTTCGAGAGGGCCGGCGCGCTGTATTTTTCCGGTGCCTGGGCTGTTGCTGGGGTTTTGGTTTTGCTCAAGGTGGCTCCGTCGATTGTGGTAAAGGGCGCTGGTTATCATGGGATCGAAGCGAAATGAAGCTATAGTTTCCAGCGCGCGCGGGCATTACCGGCATAAAGACGGGAGCGCTCATCGGCGCTCCAGCCTTCGGTCAGGGCGTGCGTTGCTGCCACCCATGTTTCCAGCCCACCGCCAAGATTGCAGACCGGGCTGTCCGAGCCCCAGATGATCCGGTCATGGCCAAAGCTGTCTACGGTATGATCGAAATAGGGGCGAATATCGTCGAGTCCCCAGTTTTCCGGGTCCGCATAGGCGATGATCCCCGATATTTTGGCCGTGACATTGGGGCGGCGGGCCAGATCGGTCATGTTTTCCCGCCATGGCGAAAACGCGCTTGCGGCGATATCCGGCACGCCGCAATGATCCAGCACAAAGCGCACGTCAGGGCAGTGATCGGCCAGTTTGCCGGCAAGGCCAAGCTGGCGTGGCAGCACGCATAGATCAAAGGTGAGCCCGGTGCCGGTAAGCCGCCTGATGTTGTCGCGAAAGGTCGCCGATTGCGACAGTTCGTCGGGCTGTGTGTGCAGGACCCGACGAAAGCCCCGGATCGCCGGGTTTTGCCGTGCGGTATCAAGAAAGGCCGCGAATTCCGGTTCTTCCGGCCGGCATGCCGAGATCGCACCACGCATCGGGCTGGCGGGCAGGGCCATCAGTTCGCTGACCAGCTCGGTTTCGCGCCCGATCTGCGTCGGGGCCACATCGACCTCCATATGCAGGCAATCGGTGATCCCCAGACGGCGCGCGCGGCGCAGATAGTCGTCAAAGGTGCTGGGCTTGTTCAGGGCGGGAAAATCCGCCAACCAAGGATAGCTCAGCCGGTCGGGGTAGATCAGGTGCAGGTGGGTGTCGAAAAACATGGGGCCTCCTTGTCGGTAGATCAAGTCTTGCTTGACTAAATACGAAAGTCAAGTTTACCTGTGAAACATGTGCCTGTCTGACAGAGACATTCCACATTGCAACCCAACGGGAGGACATGATGAAACAATCCAAGATCCGGTCACTGCTGAGCGCGACGACCTGCCTGGCAATGCTGGCGGCTACGCCTGTGTTTGCCGGCAAATTCGATGGCATAACCATTGATGCCAAGCTGATTGGCGGCCAGCAATACGAAGCGCTTTACGGGCGCATCAGTGAGTGGGAAGCGGCCACCGGCGCCAAGGTCAACATCATCTCGAAGAAGGCTCACTTCGAGCTGGACCGCGAGATCAAGTCCGACATTGCCGCCGGCACCACCAGCTGGTGCGTTGGCTCGAACCACTCCTCTTTTGCGCCGCAATATGGTTCGCTCTATATCGACCTGTCCAAGTATGTTGCGCCCGAAGATGTTGCCGAATTCGTGCCGTCGATCATCGAAGGCGCGACGATTGACGGCAAGCTGGTGATGCTGCCGCGCGCGCAATTCGACGTATCGGTACTCTATTACCAGAAATCGCTCTATGAGGATGCGGACAAAAAGGCCGCCTACAAGGAAAAATTCGGCGTGGATCTTGCCCCGCCAACCACGCTGGAGGAATTCAAGCGCTAGGCGATCTTCTTTGCCGATCCGCCGAATTTCTACGGCACGCAATATGCCGGCAAGGACGAAGGTGCAACAGGTCGGTTTTATGAAATGGTCGTGGCCAATGGCGGCAAGATGTTCAACGACGACTGGACTCCGGCCTTCAACAGCGCCGCCGGCAAGGAAGCGCTGCAATGGTTCGTGGACCTCTACAAGGCCAAGGCCGTGCCGCCGGGAACGACATCGTATCTGTGGGATGAGCTGGGCGCGGGCTTTGCCTCGGGCACCATCGCGATCGACCTGGATTGGCCGGGCTGGTCGGGCTTTTTCAACGATCCCGAAAGCTCCAAGGTGGCCGGCAATGTCGGCATTACCGTGCAGCCCGTGGGCAGTGCGGGTATTCACACCGGCTGGTCGGGCTTTCACGGCTTTTCCGTGACCGAGGGCTGTCCGAATAAAGAAGCCGCGGTTTCGCTGGTCGAGTTCCTGACATCCGAGGAAAGCCAGATCGCCGAAAGCGCCGGCGGCTCGCTGCCCACCCGCACGGCTGTCTGGGATGTGATTTTGAAGAACGCTGAGGGCGATCCTTACCGGACCATGGCGCTCAATGCCTTCAGGGAGGGTGCGACCTATGCCTTCCCGGTGCCGAAAACCGAATACTGGATCGAGGCAAGTAACCTGATCTTCCCGGAAATCCAGGCGGCCATTCTGGGCGACAAGACTGTAGACGAGGCTCTGCAGGATGCTTCGGACGCGGTTGATGAAATGATGCGGGAAAACGGCGTATATTGAGCCGGTGACATCTTGCAGGGGCGGCAATCGGGCCGCCCCTGCCTTCAAACTGCGAGCCTGCCATGTCTCTCAAGAAACTCCCCCCCTGGTTCCTGCTGATCCTGCCGGCGCTGATCGTGCTTCTGGCGGTGGTGCTGATTCCGCTGCTGTTTTCGCTCTATTCGAGCTTTACGCCTTACCGGCTGACCAAGCCGGATTCGCTTTTCCGCTGGATTGGCACCTATAACTACGAAAAAGCCATGCACAGCGCCAAGTTCTGGTCTGCCTTCGGCCGCACGGTGCTGTTTCTGGCGATTGCACTCAATCTGGAAATGCTGCTGGGGCTTGGGCTGGCGCTTTTGGTATCCAAGGTGACGCGCGGCCAGCGCGCCCTGTGCACCATCATGATGTTTCCGATGATGTTTTCGCCCATTCTGGTGGGTTTCCAGTTCAAGTTCATCTTCAACGACAATGTGGGGCTGGTGAACAATGCCCTGCAGTCGCTGGGCTTGTCCGAGGCCGCAATTCCCTGGCTGGTCGATCAAAAGCTGGCGATGTTCTCGATCATCTTCGCCGAGATATGGATGTCGACCAGCGTCTTTGCCATTCTCATCCTTGCCGGGCTGTTTTCGATCCCGCAAGACCCGCAGGAGGCCGCCAGGGTGGATGGCTGCACCCCCTGGCAGAGCTTTCGCCACATCACGCTGCCCTTCATCATGCCGTTCCTCTACATCGCCATGGCAATCAGGTCGCTCGATGTGGCCCGCGCCTATGACATCGTGCAGATCATGACAAATGGCGGCCCCGCCGGGCGCACGGAACTGCTTTGGACCCTGATCGGGCGAACCGGCTATAACGATGCCAAGATGGGCTATGCCAACGCCATGGGCTATATCTCGATCGTTCTGGCGATTGTGTTCACGATCTACTTTTTCCGCAAACTCAATACAGCGCGCAAAGAGCTGGGGATGGCAGGATGATGGACGAGAACCGCAAACACCGCATCTATGGCTTGGCTCGCCGGATCCTGCATCATGTAACCCTGTTCATTGCCATGTCGATCATCTGCGTGCCGGGGCTGTGGGTGGTGCTCAATTCCTTTCGCCCGACCGTGGACATCATGGCCAAGCCGCCGGTCTGGGTGCCGCGCGGGCTGAACCTGGATAATTACCGGGCGATGTTCGGCGGCGCCGGACAGGGCGGGGTGCCGGTGCTGCAGTATTTCACCAACTCGCTGATCATCTCGGTCACCAGCACAGTGATTGCGCTCCTGATCGGCATGGCGGGCGGCTATGCCTTTGCGCGCTACCGCTTCCGCGGCAAGAGCGCGCTTTTCATCGGGCTGTTGCTGACCCGCGCGGTGCCCGGCGTGGCGCTGTCGCTGCCCCTGTTCATCGTCATGGCGCGAACCGGTTTCATCGACACCCATATCGGGCTGATCCTGGTTTATGTGGCAATGAACGTGCCGTTTACCATCTGGCTGATCGACGGGTTTTTCCGCCAGGTGCCGCCCGATCTGGCCGAAGCGGCCGAGATTGACGGTTGCACCCGTTGGCAGGCGTTCTGGAAGGTCGAGTTTCCGGTGGCCAAGGCTGGCGTTGCCTCTGCGGGCATCTTCGCTTTTCTCACCTCGTGGAACGAATATGCGCTGGCCAGCCAGCTGACGCGCTCGACCTTTTCCAAGACCATGCCGGTGGGGCTGCGCGACTTTACTTCCGAATTCACCATCAATTGGGGCGGCATGAGCACGCTTGCGGTGCTGATGATCATCCCTGCGCTTATCCTCACCTTCCTGGTGCAGAAACATCTTATCTCCGGGCTGACCTTTGGCGGCGTGAAAGGCTGAATCATGGCAAATGTTGTGCTGAAAAATGTGGTCAAGAATTATGGCAAGGTCGAGGTGGTGCATGGCATCAATCTGGACATAGCCCATAAAAGACCTCTGCATGAGGCCATGGCTTTCGGTTGAAGCAAGATTTCGGCCGCCCACCTTGCGCCCCTGCGGGTCCGGCGGACAGACGGGTGGCGGGGTTTGGGGCTATGCGATTGCGGGGGTTTGCGGGTTGAGGGTGATCCTGTTTGCGGCCTTGAGCAGGTTTTGCGCGATGGCGGCCATGACCATCTGGGCATGCACCCTGGCGCGCCCGAAATATCTCGCCCGCTGCAGGCCGAAGAGGCGTTTCATCGTGCCGAAAGTCTGCTCGATGCGGAAGCGGCGTTTCGAAATCAGCCGGTTGAAGCGTTTCTCCGATTGCCGCAGGGGGCGGCCGCGCGCTGCCTTGCGCAGGATGCCGTCGCGGTATTTGCCGCGCAGCATCTGGCGGTTGGCCTTGCTCGCATAGGCCTTGTCGGCCAGCACCCGCTGCGCCTTTGCGCCCGCGATCATGGTGGCGAATTCGGGGCTTTCGGCGGCATTGGCGGGCGTGGTGTGCACCTTGTCGATAAAGCCCTCTTCGTCGCAGCGGGCAAAGCCCTTGTAGCCGAGCGTGCTCTTGCGGCCCTTCTTGACCCAGCGGGCATCAGGGTCGGCGCTGAAATGCAGCTGTGCCCCGTCGGGTGAGACCTCGGGCGGATCATCCGGCGTCCCTTCCCTTGCCCCGTCCTCTGCCCGGTCCTGCGGGGCGTCGATATGGGTGCGCGGGCGCGCCGCCGCCGCGATCAGGGTCGCATCAATGATCGCCGCCTCAGCCTCTTTCAGCTTCAGCCCATGCGCCTCGATCTGGCGGCAGACCTCGGCCAGCAGCTCATCGTAAACGCCACCCCGGACCAGCGCATTGCGGAACCGGCAGTGGGTCGTCTCATCCGGCACCGACGCGTGCAGATCGAGCCCGCAGAACAGCATGAAATCCAGCCGCACCTTCAAGGCCCGCTCCAGCTTCGGGTCGCTCAGCCCGTGCCACTGGCCAACCAGAAGACACTTGAACAGAACAAGCGGATCATAGCCCTGAGGCCCGATCCCCGAGCGCCCCAGACCGCGCCGCAGGATCGGCAAAAACGAGTTCCAATCCATCAGCGCGTCGATCTTCGACAGAACGTCATCCGCGCCGATCCGTGCCGCCGCTTCGTGCAGGAAAAGGTCCATCTATTCACCCCAGAGATTTCCCGGCTAGCTTACCAAAACGGCCAACCCGGGGGAATCCCGATGTTATGCAGAGGTCTTCATAATGAATTCGTGGTGCTGGTCGGGCCATCGGGCTGCGGCAAATCCACCACGCTCAGGATGATCGCCGGGCTTGAGGACATAACCGCCGGCGAGATCCGCATCGGCGACAAGGTGGTCAACGACCTGCCCCCGCGCGAGCGCAACATCTCGATGGTGTTTCAGAATTATGGGAACCTCTAAAAATCCCCCAAAATCCGGCCTGACGGGGTAGAATCGTCATCAGGATGAAAATGATTCGACCGACGGGGTTTTGTCATGGGTCAGATGGGATTTTTTGATCTTTCCAGCCGATACGCGGGACTGGACAAATCTGGTGATCCGCTGGTGTTGCTCAACGACATGGTGCCGTTCGAGGATTACCGGGACGAGCTGAAGGCCATATGGCGCACGCCGCCCGAACAGCGCAAATCCAACGCTGGCCGCCCGCCTTGGGATGAGGTGCTGATATTCAAGACGATGGTTTTGCAGCAGCTCTACAACCTCTCTGACGATCAGATCGAGTATCAGATCCGCGACCGCCTGTCGTTCATGCGGTTTCTCGGCCTTGGCATTGAAGACAGCGTACCTGACGCCAAGACCATCTGGGCCTACCGTGAAAGGCTGGCCGGGGCCGGGAAGATGAAGGAGCTGTTTGACAAGTTCGATGCCTTTCTGCGCGAAAAGGGCTATCTGGCGATGGGCGGGCAGATTGTTGATGCGAGCATCGTTCCGGCGCCGCGCCAGCACAACAAAAGGGACGAGAACGAGAAAATCAAGGCGGGCGAAACGCCTGAAGAGTGGGAGGAAAAACCCCACAAGAAGCGCCAGAAGGACGTGGATGCGCGCTGGACGAAGAAGCACGGCAAGAGCTATTACGGCTACAAGAACCACATCAATGTCGACCGGCGGCACAAATTCATCCGCGCTTATGATGTCACCGATGCCGCCGTGCATGACAGCCAGGCGCTTGCCGGTCTGATTGATGCGAGCAACACCTCATCGGACCTGTGGGCCGACAGCGCCTATCGCTCGCAAAAGATCGAAAGCGAGCTGGAAGAGCGGGGGCTTCACAGCCATATCCATCACAAGGGCAGGCGCGGCAAGCCGCTTGGCGAGCGCCAGCAAAAGGCCAACCGGAGGCGCTCGAAAGTGCGGGTCCGGGTCGAGCATGTATTCGCTTTTCAGGAGCGCTCCATGGGCGGCAAGCTGATCCGCTCCATCGGCCTGAAGCGGGCGCGATTTCGCATCGGGATGATGAACCTGGTCTACAACATGAAGCGCTTCGTCCAGTTCGAATGCGGCCTGGCGGCGCCGGGATAAGGGTTCATGGGGTGAGGTGTGCCTGAAATACCCAAAACCGGCTTGAAACCGGTGAAAATGGGTTTATGATCCGAAGCAATCAGGCGGGACAGGCGAAAAACCGTCCACCCCGCCGCGAAGAAGGCGAAAACGGGAATTTACAGAGGTTCCCTTATGCGCTTTACCCGCATATGACGGTGCGCGAAAATCTCGGCTTTTCGCTGAAAATTGCCAAGCGGGACCAAGCAGAGATTGACAAAGCCGTGAATGAAGCCTCGGCCATTCTCAGCCTTGAGGAGTATATGGACCGCAAGCCCGGCGCGCTTTCGGGCGGCCAGCGCCAGCGCGTGGCCATGGGCCGTGCCATTGTGCGCCACCCTGATGTGTTCCTGTTTGACGAGCCGCTGTCCAACCTAGACGCCAAGCTGCGTGCGCAGATGCGGGTTGAAATAAAAAAGCTGCACCAAAAGATTAAAACCACAATCATATATGTGACCCACGATCAGGTGGAGGCGATGACGCTGGCCGACCGGATTGTGATTATGAAAGATGGCTATATCGAGCAGCAAGGCACCCCGACCGAGGTGTTCGAGCACCCCGCAAACACCTTTGTGGCCACGTTTATAGGCTCTCCGCCGATGAACCTGTTGCAAGGGCAAGTAAAAAGCGGTGCGTTGCATTTTGCCGATGATTTTTCTCTGCCGATCCCGCAGGAATTTGTCGGGACCGTGAGGGAGGGCCAGCAAATCATCCTCGGGTTCCGCGCTGATAACATGATGCCTGAACGCCACGCGTTTGACATGGACGAACCATCCCCCGCGATTGATATGCCCGTCGTGGTGAGCGAGCCGCTTGGCACCGAAACCCTGCTTTACACCCGCCTTGCGGGCCAGGAAGTGCAGGCCAAAATGCTCAAACCCCGCCCAGTGGCCGATGGCGAGCACCTGACCTTCCATCTCGATATGGCGCGCTGCCACCTGTTTGACGCCGCCAGAGGCAAAACGTTGAGGTAATCCAATGGCCCACATTACCAAAGTCGAGATTTTTATGGTGGACCTTGCGCCCAAGGTCCGGCGCACCGATGCCATTCAGTCTTTTGACAGCCAGCAAACCCCGTTTGTGCGCATCACCGATGCCGACGGTCAAAGCGGGCTTGGCTATAGCTATACCATCGGCCAAGGCGGCAGCGCGATCATGGCGCTGTTGCGCGATGATCTGATAGGCAAGCTGCTTGGCCGCGAGGCCGAAGAAATCGGCGGTATCTGGTTTGACCTCAAGCGTTCGATCAATGCGCTGGCGGTGGGGGCGGTGTCCTCGTTGGCCTTGGCCGCGATAGACATTGCCCTGTGGGATTTGCGGTGCAAACGCGCGGGCCTGCCGCTGTGGCGGATGCTGGGCGGGGCCAGGCAATCGGTGCCCATGTACACCACCGAGGGCGGCTGGCTGCATATTGATACCGATACGCTGGTGGCCGACGCGTTGGCGGCGCAGGCGCGGGGGTTTTCCGGCTCCAAGGTCAAGATCGGCAAGCCGCATCTGGCCGAGGACCGCGTGCGGCTGCAGGCGGTGCGCGAAGCGGTGGGGCCTGACTACGAGATCATGGTGGATGCGAACCAATGCTTCACCCTGTCCGAGGCCAAACGCCGCGCGGCAATGCTCGAACACCTCGATATCGCCTGGTTCGAAGAGCCGATGCCCGCTGATGACGTAACCGCCCATGCCGAGCTGGCGGCGGGCACATCGGTGCCGGTGGCGGTGGGCGAAAGCATGTATTCGCCAAGCCAGTTCAAGGATTATCTGGCCAGCGGCGCGGCCTCGATCGTGCAGGTTGATGTGGCCCGCGTGGGCGGCATCACTCCCTGGATCAAGGTGGCCCACATGGCCGAGGCCTTCAATGTGTCGGTTTGCCCGCATTTCCTGATGGAACTGCATGCGAGCCTGGTCTGCGCCATCCCCAACGCGCCGTGGCTGGAATACATCCCGCAGCTTGACAGCCTCACGCGCGCCGGCATGCGCATGGAAAAGGGCCGCGCTTACCCCTCCGACGCGCCGGGGGTCGGTATCGACTGGGACATGGACGTGATCAATGCCGTCCGTATCGAAGATTTCAACGCAGAGGTATCCGCATGAAGCGCCATGGTTCGGTGATTGCCCTGAAACCCGACAAGATCGAGGAATACAAGCGCCTGCACGCCGATGTCTGGCCCGGCGTTCTGGCCATGATCACGCAATGCAATATCCGCAATTACACGATTTTCCTGCGCGAGCCGGAAAACCTGCTGTTCAGCTATTTCGAATATGTGGGCGACGATTTCGAGGCCGACATGGCGCGTATGGCGGCTGATCCCGAAACCCAGCGCTGGTGGGCGGTCTGCGGGCCCTGCCAGGTGCCGCTTACGCCCCGCGGCGAAGGCGAGCATTGGGCCGAAATGCCCGAGGTGTTTCACCATGATTGAGCTTGCCCAAAGCTGGCCGCGCCCGGCCAGGCCGCTGCCGATCGTGATTTTCGGTGCTGGCTCCATCGTCACCGACGCGCATCTCCCGGCCTACGCGGCGGCAGGCTTTCCGGTGCGCGGCATCTACGACCCGGACCTTGCCAAGGCGCGTGCGCAGGCTGACAGGCACGGGGTGCGCGCCTTTGACACGGCGGCAGAGGCCGCGGCGCAGAAGGGCGTGGTCTTTGACCTGGCCACGCCGCCCGCCGCGCATGCGGGGATCCTCGCGCAACTGCCCGAGGGCGCGCCGGTTCTGATCCAGAAACCCATGGGCGGCGATCTGGCCGAGGCCACCGAAATTCTGCAGATCTGCCGCGCCCGCAAGCTGAAAGCGGCGGTGAATTTCCAGCTGCGTTTCGCGCCGATGATGCTGGCGCTCAAGGATGCCATCGACAGGAACCTCTTGGGCGAGGTGGTGGATTTCGACGTCTGGATCGCTCTCGACACGCCCTGGGGGCTGTGGGAATTTCTGCGCGATCTGCCCCGGGTCGAGATCCTGCTGCATTCAATCCACTACCTCGATTTCATCCGCTCGATCCTGGGCGAGCCGCAGGGGGTTCATGCCAAAACTCTGGGCCACCCGAATGACACCACCTCCAACACCCGCACAGCGGCCATTCTGGATTATGGCGACCGGGTGCGCTGTGCGCTTTCGATCAACCACAACCATGCCTTTGGCCGCAAGCATCAGGCCTGCGAGTTCCGCATCTGCGGCACCAAGGGCGCGGCTTACCTGCAACTGGGGGTGAATCTCGACTACCCAAAGGGCGAGCCCGACATTCTGGAAATCAATACCGGCGATGGCTGGAAAACCGTGCCGCTGCAGGGCTCGTGGTTCACCGAAAGCTTCGGCCACCGCATGGCGCAGCTGCAGCGCGTCGCCACCGGCGAGGAAAGCGTGCTGGTCTCGGGCGTGGAAGACGCCTGGCACACCATGGCGCTGGTCGAGGCCTGCTACGCAAGCAGCGCCGCCCCGGCAACGCCGCTGGCAAGGAAGCCCTGACATGACATATCTGTCTGGCCAAGATGAAGGATACACCGTGAACCAGCTGTTGCGCCTACACCCCGAAGACAATGTGCTGATCGCCCTGCGCGCGCTTCCCGCCGGAACCGAGGCCGAAGGGGTGCGCCTGCAAAGCGCTATTTCGCTGGCGCACAAGGTGGCGGCAGTGCCGATTGCAAAAGGGGCGCCGGTGCTGAAATACGGTATGGTCATCGGGCGCGCCACCGCCGACATAGAGGCCGGCGCGCATGTGCATGTGCACAATATGGCCAGCCAGTATACGCCGACGCATTACCGCAAGGAGGAAGTGGCATGAGTGCCCTGCAAGGCTATGCGCGCGCTGACGGGCGCAAGGGCATCCGCAACGAGGTGGCGGTTGTCTATCTGGTGGAATGCGCGCATTTCGTGGCGCGCGAGATCGCCGGCAAGGACGGGCATCTGATCGGCTTTCCGGGCTGCTTTCCCAATGATTACGCGCAAAACATGCTGGAGCGGCTCTGCACCCATCCGAATGTCGGCGCGGTGCTGTTGGTGAGCCTTGGCTGCGAAAGCTTCAACCGCGCCCGGCTGGCCGAGGTGGTGGCGGCAAGCGGGCGACCGGTGGAAACCCTGGTGATCCAGAAATCCGGCGGCACTGCGGCAACCATCGCCAAAGGCCGGGAATGGGTAGCCGAGCAGGCCCGCGCGCTGGCGGCCCAGCCCTGCGTGCCGATGGAGGTGTCGGAACTGGTGGTGGGCACCATCTGCGGTGGCTCGGACGGCACCAGCGGCATTTCCGGCAATCCCGCTGCCGGACGCGCCTTTGACCGGCTGGTGGCCGAAGGTGCTACCTGTATTTTCGAGGAAACCGGCGAGCTCATTGGTTGCGAAGACATCATGGCCAAGCGCGCGGTAACGCCGGAACTGGCGGAGGAACTGCGCGCCGCCGTGGCCAAGGCGGCGCGCTATTACGAAACGCTGGGCTTTGGCAGTTTTGCCTCAGGCAATGCCACCGGCGGGCTTTCCACCATCGAGGAGAAATCCCTGGGCGCCTATGTGAAAAGCGGCAACAGCCCGATTTCCGGCCTGATCAAACCCGGCGACCAGCCGCCGGCGGGCGGGCTTTATCTGATGGATGTGGTGCCCGACGGGCCGGTGCGCTTTGGCTTTCCCAACATTGCCGACAATGCCGAGATCGTCGAGATGATGGCCTCGGGGGCGCATCTGACCCTGTTCGTGACCGGGCGCGGCTCGGTCGTGGGGTCTGCCATCGGGCCGGTGATCAAGATCTGCGCCAACCCCGAGACCTACCGGAATCTCGCCGATGACATGGACATCAATGCCGGCGCCATCATCGAGGGTACGGCCAGCCTCGATCAGGTGAACGATGAAATCTACCATCGCGTGCTGGGGGTGGCGAGCGGGGCCAAAACCGCCTCCGAGGCGCTGGGCCACCGCGAGTTCATCCTGACCTACAAGAGCTTTGAACCGATCGGGCCGGCCTGTCTGCCGCGCCGATAAAAGGAGAATGACATGAAACGTTTGCAAGGGAAAACCGTGCTGGCCACGGCGGCGGGGGCGGGCATCGGCCTGGCCACCGTGCTGCGCATGCGCGACGAGGGCGCGCGGGTAATTGCCACAGACATCAACATCGACCCGATCAGGGATGTCGAGGGGCTCGATGTGCGCCCGCTTGACGTTACCGATACCGCTGCGATCAATGCGCTGGTGGCGGATGTGGGCGCGGTGGATGTGCTGTTCAACTGCGCAGGTTTCGTGCATGCGGGTTCGGTTCTGGAAGCCAGCGAGGCGGATCTTGATTTCGCCTTTGCCCTGAACGTCAGGGCGATGTTCGACACCATCCGCGCGGTGCTGCCGGGGATGCTGGAAAAGGGCGCAGGCTCGATCGTCAACATGGCGTCGGTGGCAAGCTCGATCAAGGGCGTGCCCAATCGCTGCGTCTATACCACCACCAAGGCCGCAGTGATCGGCCTGACCAAATCGGTGGCGGCGGATTATGTGCAGCAGGGCATTCGCTGCAACGCCATCTGCCCTGGCACGGTGGAAAGCCCGTCCTTGCGCGAGCGTCTGCGCGCCACCGGCGATTATGATAAGGCGATGGCCGAATTCATTGCCCGCCAGCCGATGGGACGGATCGGCAAACCCGAGGAAATTGCAGCGCTGGCGACCTATCTGGCCAGCGACGAGGCAGGATTCACCACCGGACAGACCCACGTTATCGATGGCGGCTGGGCGAACTGAGGAGAGGCACATGAAACTGGTACGATATGGCGAACGCGGGGCGGAAAAGCCCGGCGCGATTGATGAAAACGGTGTGTTGCGCGACCTTTCGGATGTAGTGCCGGATATTGCCGGTGAAGTTCTGACCGATCTGGACAGGCTGGCCGCACTTGACCTTGCAAGCCTGCCCGAAGTGGCGGGCAATCCGCGCCTTGGTGCCTGCGTGGGCGGCACTGGAAAATTCATGTGCATCGGGCTGAATTATTCCGACCACGCGGCCGAAAGGGTTGTGTCTCGAAAGTGGTGGAAATTGATTTCAGGCACCTCCGAGCGGGTTGAGTTATGCGCCGGTCAGGCGGCTTGGTCAAGGGTTGCGTCGGCGACGGGCTGAGCGAGCGTTTCCCAGCCATCGACCTTTCGCATGACGATCTGCCCCGAGGCCATCAGAGCCCAAAGCAGCATCGGCACGGTCTCGGCGCATGGCAGCACGGTCTGGGTCTTGATGCGGCGGCGGAATTCCTCGTTCAGGCGTTCGATCGCATTTGTCGTTCTGGCCGATTTCCACTGGCCTTGTGGCAGACGCGTGAAGGTGAAAAGCTTATCTCCTGCTTCTTCCAAGCTGTCAGCGACGGCCTTGCATTTCAGCCGCCATTTTCGCAGAAATGCCTTGCGGCGGGTGGCGATTTCCTCGGGTGTTTTGGCGTAGATCATGTCGCGGTAATCTTCTGTCAACTCATCATGCATACGCTTGGGTGCCTTGGCCAGAAGGTTGCGGTGCTTGTGCACCGTGCACCTCTGGATCGGCAGATCTTCACCCCAGAGGGCAATGAGAGCGACCTCAAGTCCCGGTGCCCCGTCCACGATGACAAATTCGGGCCGTTTCAACCCGCGCGCATCCAGATCGTTGATGAACTGACGCCAGGCGGAGGTGCTTTCGCCGCCCATGTTCATCAGTGATAACAAGACCTTCTGCCCATCCCGGCGCACGCCAATCGCGGCCAGAACCGAGATATTGGTGGCCTTCCTGTCAATCCGCGTTTTGATCACGGTGCCGTCCAGGATCAGCCGCACGATGTCTTCATCCGCAAGGCTGCGGGCGCACCACGCCTGCCAGTCCACCTTCACCTTGCGCCAGGCGCGGCTCACCACATCCTTGCTGACCGCCCCCTGAAACAGGCCGAACAGGGCGCGTTTTACCCGCCGTGTGTTGGTGCCCGAAAGGTAGACAGCAGCGATCAGCGCCTCGGCCTTCTTCGTCAGCCGCTGGTAGCGGGGCAATGCCTTCGAGCGCCATTCTCTGGCCTTGCCGGCCTCGCCTGTGATCCGCGCACGCGGCACGCGCACCGTTTCGGTTCCAAATGTTCCGACCAGTTGCCGCTCGCGATGCCCGTGGCGGTATCCGGCCTTTGCCCCGCCGCTGCGGCCATACCGGCAACGGCCCAGAAACTGCTCCAGCTCCTCTTCGAAAACCGCCTCGATCGTCGCGCGGATGTTCTGGCGCAGCCGGTCTTCAATCGGGTCATAGCCTGCTTCATTGGCCAGTAGCGCGGATGTCGATGTTGCTGTATTCTTTGTCATGGCGTGATCTCCTTGGCGGTTCCAGCCGCCGGTTGGGTGGCTTCGATGCACCCGGAGATTACGCCGTCCTCGAATTTCCACCAAACTCGCGACACTACCTAGAAAGCGGCATGAATGTGCCTTCCGAGCCGGTCTTGTTCATGAAGGCCACCAGTGCGATCTGCGGCCCCAATGACCCGATCATCGTGCCGCGCGGATCGGAAAAAACCGACTGGGAGGTGGAGCTGGGCGTGGTCATCGGCAAGCCCGCCAAATATGTGGACGAGGCCACGGCGCTGGACCACGTGGCGGGGTATTGCGTGATCAACGATGTGTCGGAACGCGCCTTTCAACTGGAAATGGAAGGGCAGTGGTGCAAGGGCAAGGGCTGCGACAATTTCGGCCAGACCGGCCCCTGGCTGGTGACGCCCGATGAGGTGGGAGATCCGCAAGACCTGCATCTGTGGCTCGAGCTGAATGGCGAGCGCGTGCAGGACGGATCAACGAAAACAATGGTTCATGGCGTGGCGCATCTGGTCAGCTACCTCAGCCGCTTTTTCACCCTACATCCCGGCGACATCATCTCGACCGGCACGCCGCCGGGGGTCGGGCTGGGCATGAACCCGCCGCGCTATCTGCGCCTGGGCGATGTTGTGTGCCTTGGCATCGACGGCCTGGGCGAGCAGCGTCAGAGGCTGATAGATGATATGTGATCATGGCTGAAATCGGCAAGCACGCGCGCGGCCTGCCCGGACTGCCCGAAGAGCATGCCGCAATTGCGGTGTGGAACTCGGAAAACTGGTTCTTCGAAGATTTTGAATTGGGCGACAAGATCCGCTCGGTCCGCCGCACCATTTCCGTGGGCGAGTCCATGCTGTTCAACTCGATGGTGATGGACCACCACCCGTATGTCTCGGATGCGGAATTCGCCGGGCAGGAAGGCGTGTTTGGCAAGCGTCTGGTGGCCGGGGCGATGGTGTTCTCCTATGGGCTGGGGCTGGCGGCGACCAACTGCCTGAGATTACCCTGCGCGGTATGACCTGGGCACACGTCCGTGGCTATGACCCGATGGTGCCACCGCCGCGCGCTACGGCGAGACCCATCCCGGCGTGAATATCTTGTGGAAAAACGCTCGCTTCAGGCCTTTGCCGATCGCCCGATTGAGGACATGGCGGCGGAATATGACCTGATGGTGATCGACCACCCGCATGTGGAATAGGTTGCCGAAAGCGGCGAGTTGCTGGCGCTGGACGGGTTGGGGCGCGACGATGGACTGACGGTGCTGGCGGCGCAATCTGTGGGCGTTTCGCACTGCCCTTATGAATTTCATGGCCGCCAATGGGCGCTGGCAATCGACGCGGCAACGCCGGTGGCGGCCTCTCGCCCCGATCTTCTGGAAGAAACGCCGCGCCGCTGGGCCGAGGTACTGGAGCTCGCGCGCAGCGGCCAGGTGGCTTTCGCGCTGATCCCTATCAACGCGCTGATGACCTTCATGGGGATGGCGCGCATCAATGGCGCCAGCCTGAAGTCGCCGGTCGCGGCCTCGAGACTTGGCCCGCACAACGCCGGCATTTAGCAAATGAGAAAGGCTTGAGGAATGGACACAGGTCCCATCCAGCCGCTTTGATCCGGTTTAGGGAGATTCCAGAGAACCTTCGCCCCCGGTCCCGTTCCCTCCGCCACTACGCATGTTCTCGCTTGACAGGATCAATATGTCAGCATCCCCCGCAAAAAGACGAGAGCTAATCTTTGCCCCCCGAGATTGCGTGAGGCAATATGTGTTGTGGCCAAAAAGATGCTGCTGATCAATACTTCGTGTGCATTGGTGGCAACTGTACCTATTGTATTTGGAACGGATACTTATGAGAGCATGGCGCTGGATATTCCTAACATTGTTCGGGATTGTTTTGTCTGGCACTGCATGCATAGCAGCGCCGACTGTTTCGCTAACCATCGGTGTGCTGGCTTGGCGTGGAGAAGAAAAAGCCCGCCTACAATGGGAGCCAACCCGTGCGACCCTTCAGGCTGCATTTCCCGAATATAATATCGTATTACGCCCTATAAGCCTGAAGGGTATGGAGGCAGCCTTGGTTGCGCAAGAGCTGGATTTCTTTATCACAAATCCGGGCAATTATATCGAGATGGAGCAGCGCTACGGGGCCTCGCGGCTGGTCACGCTGGAATCTGTGCGGGTCGGGGCGCCGGCGGCCAGTGTCGGGGCGATAATATTCAGCCGCTCTGACAGATCCGATATCCGCAAGCTGGCCGATCTGCGCGGGAAAACCCTGTTGGGGGTCAGTCGCGATGCTTTTGGCGGATTCCAGATTGGCTGGGGTGTTTTGCAACAGGCCGGAATCGACCCTTTTACGGATATGGCAGGTGTTACCTTTGCCGGTTTTCCGCTGGATAACATTGTTACGCAGGTGGCTAACGGGCGTGCAGATGTTGGCACCGTTCGGGCCTGTCTGCTGGAAGAAATGGCGCAGGAAGGGCGGATTGAAATGGACGATTTCCGCATCCTGAATCCGCAACATGTTGACGGATTCAACTGTGCCCTGTCCAGCCCGCTTTATCCCAACTGGCCTTTTGCCAAGGCGCGCCAGACAAATCACATTCTGGCCAAACGGGTTGCGGTTGCCCTGCTGAAAATGTCACCGGAAAGCAAGGGTGGCGCGGGGCAAAGCTGGACCATTCCACTGTCCTATCAACCCGTGACCGAGCTGTTTAAATCTTTGCGCATCGGCCCATACACCCTGAGTGCAGGACAAGTGTTTCGTGAATTCCTGCAACGCAACAAAGGATGGTTCCTGCTGGCGCTGGCCTTGGTTATTTTGGCCGCTCTGCATGTGTGGCACACCGAATTTCTGGTATTCAAACGCACCCGCCAGCTAAAGGAAAGTCAGGAAAAGGCGCGGCTGCGGCTGGCCGAACTGGCCCATGTGTCGCGCCAGACCACATTGGGGGAAATGGCGCGGGGGCTGGCGCATGAAATCAATCAGCCTTTGGGCAGCATATCGAATTATGCCGCCGGTTCAGTGCGGATGATCAAAAACGGTGTCACCAGCGCGCAGCTAGAGGAACCCTTGCGCGAAATCGCCCATCAGGCCGAACACGCCGGACGTGTTCTCAAACGCATCCGCGGCTTTGTTGATAATCGTGAAAGCCCGCGCAAGCAGGCCGATATCAATGCCCTGTTGACCGAAGCGATTGATCTATTGGGGGCGGAACTGCGGCAGGCGGATATAACTGTGCAGAGTCATCTGGCGCACGACCTGCCGCCGCTTTCGGTGGACGGGGTGGCGATTGAACAGGTGGCCGTCAACCTGATCCGCAATGCAATCGAGGCTATGGCCCAGCAGGCAACCGGCCCCCGAATTCTGAATGTGATCAGCGAGCGCGACAAGCGCGACGATACACGCCTGCGCGTGACCATTCGCGACAGCGGGCCGGGTCTGGATGCGGATGCTCTGGAACATATGGGAACCTCTAAAAATCCCCCAAAATCCGGCCTGACGGGGTAGAATCGTCATCAGGATGAAAATGATTCGACCGACGGGGTTTTGTCATGGGTCAGATGGGATTTTTTGATCTTTCCAGCCGATACGCGGGACTGGACAAATCTGGTGATCCGCTGGTGTTGCTCAACGACATGGTGCCGTTCGAGGATTACCGGGACGAGCTGAAGGCCATATGGCGCACGCCGCCCGAACAGCGCAAATCCAACGCTGGCCGCCCGCCTTGGGATGAGGTGCTGATATTCAAGACGATGGTTTTGCAGCAGCTCTACAACCTCTCTGACGATCAGATCGAGTATCAGATCCGCGACCGCCTGTCGTTCATGCGGTTTCTCGGCCTTGGCATTGAAGACAGCGTACCTGACGCCAAGACCATCTGGGCCTACCGTGAAAGGCTGGCCGGGGCCGGGAAGATGAAGGAGCTGTTTGACAAGTTCGATGCCTTTCTGCGCGAAAAGGGCTATCTGGCGATGGGCGGGCAGATTGTTGATGCGAGCATCGTTCCGGCGCCGCGCCAGCACAACAAAAGGGACGAGAACGAGAAAATCAAGGCGGGCGAAACGCCTGAAGAGTGGGAGGAAAAACCCCACAAGAAGCGCCAGAAGGACGTGGATGCGCGCTGGACGAAGAAGCACGGCAAGAGCTATTACGGCTACAAGAACCACATCAATGTCGACCGGCGGCACAAATTCATCCGCGCTTATGATGTCACCGATGCCGCCGTGCATGACAGCCAGGCGCTTGCCGGTCTGATTGATGCGAGCAACACCTCATCGGACCTGTGGGCCGACAGCGCCTATCGCTCGCAAAAGATCGAAAGCGAGCTGGAAGAGCGGGGGCTTCACAGCCATATCCATCACAAGGGCAGGCGCGGCAAGCCGCTTGGCGAGCGCCAGCAAAAGGCCAACCGGAGGCGCTCGAAAGTGCGGGTCCGGGTCGAGCATGTATTCGCTTTTCAGGAGCGCTCCATGGGCGGCAAGCTGATCCGCTCCATCGGCCTGAAGCGGGCGCGATTTCGCATCGGGATGATGAACCTGGTCTACAACATGAAGCGCTTCGTCCAGTTCGAATGCGGCCTGGCGGCGCCGGGATAAGGGTTCATGGGGTGAGGTGTGCCTGAAATACCCAAAACCGGCTTGAAACCGGTGAAAATGGGTTTATGATCCGAAGCAATCAGGCGGGACAGGCGAAAAACCGTCCACCCCGCCGCGAAGAAGGCGAAAACGGGAATTTACAGAGGTTCCCATATGTTCGAGCCTTTCAACAGCGACAAAAACAGCGGTATGGGTCTGGGCCTGTCGATCAGCTATTCGATCATTGAATCGCACGGTGGCATGATTTACGCCGGTAACAATCCTGATGGCGGGTTAAGCATCAGCTTTACCTTGCCGGTTGATCAAGGAAATGATGAATGAGCAGCACAGATGCACCCCAGCTGATCCACGTTGTCGATGATGACGAAGGGATGCGCAAATCACTGTGCTGGTTGATCGGTTCGGTCGGGCTTGAATGTCGGGCCCATGTGTCGGCCGATGCCTTCATGGCGGGGTTCAATGACAAACGCCCGGGTTGCCTGTTGCTGGATATCCGTATGCCCGGCCTGTCGGGGCTGGATTTGCAAAAGGTGTTGCAACGGCTGGACAGCAGCCTGCCGGTGATCTTTCTGACCGGTCATGGCGATGTGCCAATGGCGGCGCGGGCCTTCAAAGCGGGGGCGTTCGATTTTCTGGAAAAACCATGCAACGATCAGGTGTTGCTGGATCGGGTGCAAGAAGCCGTGGCGGAACACCGCCGCCTGTTGGCAGAACGGGATCAGCAGGCCGAACTGCGCCAACGCATTAACGCCCTGACCGACCGCGAACGACAGGTAGCAGAACGGGTCAGCAGTGGAATGCGCAACAAGGAAATCGCGGCCGATCTGGGGATCAGCCAGAAAACGGTCGAGCTGCATCGCCACAACGTGATGGACAAGATGCAGGTTGATAGCGTCGCTGCGCTGGCCCAGATATGGGCGCAGGTCGAAACCTAGGGTCAGGACCATTAATCCTGCGCCACTGGCGCTGTTTTCCCGAAATATCAGCGGTTCGGGACGCGCCGTCAACAGTGGTTCTGTTTACAAGCGCCCCGCGCCGCTGGGATGAAGGGAAAACTGCGTCCATAGGATTTGACGGATTTCCGCGCTGACAGCGTTACAATGCCTTGAAATAGAACCACTATTCCTGTGCCATTGTGCTTTGTCAGCACAAAAAACTGTCAAACCAGTGGCGCAGGAATAATGGGTCCTGACCCTAGGGTTTTCCCTATCCCCCTTGGGGGTTGCACCAATACCCCATCCACCGCACCGACATTAGCCTGCCCGTGAACACTTAAGTTTTCGAAAGGGTTTCGGGCCATGGATATTTCACGTCGTTCCTTTTTAACCAAAAGCGGGGCCTTGACCTGCGGCGCCGTCAGTTGCGCCGTGGCTGCCCCCGCCGATGCCGCCGCGCTGGCGCCAGAACGCCACGGGGGCGATCCATCCAAACGCTACGCAATGGCGATCGATTTGCGCCGCTGCATTGGCTGTCAGGCCTGTACAGTGGCCTGCACAATGGAAAACCAGACGCCGATTGGCGATTTTCGCACCATTGTCACCCAATATGATGTGGTGGATGTGAATGACGAAACCCAGACCGTCGCCAGCTTTACCCTGCCGCGTCTGTGTAACCACTGCGACAACCCGCCTTGTGTGCCGGTCTGTCCGGTTCAGGCCACCTTCCAGCGTGAAGACGGTATCGTGGTGGTGGACGCGGATCAATGCGTTAGATGCGGTTATTGTGTTCAGGCCTGCCCCTATGATGCGCGTTTCATCAACCCGAAAACCAACACCGCCGACAAATGCACATTTTGCGTGCACCGTGTCGAGGCCGGATTGCTGCCCGCCTGTGTGGAAACCTGCACCGGCGGCGCGCGTATCTTTGGCGATGTGAATGACCCCGACAGCGAGATCAGCAAAGTGCTGGCCGTGGCTGGCGATGCCTTCAAGGTGCTGCGCCCTGAAATGGGGACCGATCCACATGTCTACTACATCGGTCTGGAAACCGCCTTTGAAGGCAAAGTAGAAGGACAGGGCATTCTGAAAACCCTGCAAGACAAATTCGGCACGGGGAATGAGGAGGCAAGATCATGAGCGTTCCAAACATCATCGAAACGGTGAATATCACCCACGAGATTTCATGGCTGCCCTGGGCTGTGTCCTATTTCTTTTTCGTTGCCATCGCGGTTGGCGCGGCCCTGACCAGTCTTATGTGGACGGTCTTGCGCCGCCCCGATTGGGAAAATGCTGCCCGTATCGACATTCTGGTGATGTGGTCGGCGGCTGTGGTTGCGCCTGTCGCCTTGCTGGCCGACCTGCACCAACCCGCGCGGTTCTGGCATTTCTACAGCAGCTTCACCCCCTGGAGCTGGATGAGCTGGGGTGCCTATTTCCTGCCGGCCTTTGCTGCGGTTTCTATTGTCTATGGCTGGCTGGTCATGCGCCCGGTTCTGCCCCGCTTGTTGCGCCTTGGGCCAGGGGACTATAGCGGGTTGATCAAACCGATGGCATTGCTGACCGGTCTTCTGGCCTTGCTGGTAGCGCTTTATACCGGCTCGGAAGTGATGATCGTGAAATCACGCCCCCTGTGGAACAGCTATACCCTGATCGCGTTCTACTTCTTTTCCGGCATTTCAGCGAGTGCCGCAATGGGTTTGCTGGTGAATACTGTGCTGGCTGAAAACGGATCAGAAATCCGCCGTGCGACTGGGGCCCATCTGGGCCGTGTGATGGCGGTGTTTTCGCTGCTGACCCTGCTGACCGGTGCGGTCTGGTTAATGATGGGTATAGGCGGTGGCACCAACCCCGAAGCGCGTGCCCTTGCGGTGGTTTCTGCATCCCCCCATTGGCAATTGCTGGGGTGGGAGCTGTTGGCGGCCTTCGGTATCAGCGCGATCTTTGGCATCTATGCGCGCAATTTATGGTTCGGGGCCTTGCTGGGACTGATCACACTGGGCGGGGCATGGTTGTTGCGCTGGGCCGTGTTCATCGACGGGCAGTTGATCCCGAAAACGGGTGCCGGGTTTTATGACTATGCCCTGCCACAAGGACCGGACGGATTGCTGGGTATCATTGGCATATTCGGCCTGTGGCTGGTGGTGATCATTGTTGAAAGCGTGGTTATGCGCTGGACCCCTGACACAGCCGTTGCACCCCTTTCCGAAATCCCCGCAGAATAATTCCAAAGCAGGAGACAAGATCATGACAACGCGTCGTAATATACTAAAAAGACCTCTGCATGAGGCCATGGCTTTCGGTTGAAGCAAGATTTCGGCCGCCCACCTTGCGCCCCTGCGGGTCCGGCGGACAGACGGGTGGCGGGGTTTGGGGCTATGCGATTGCGGGGGTTTGCGGGTTGAGGGTGATCCTGTTTGCGGCCTTGAGCAGGTTTTGCGCGATGGCGGCCATGACCATCTGGGCATGCACCCTGGCGCGCCCGAAATATCTCGCCCGCTGCAGGCCGAAGAGGCGTTTCATCGTGCCGAAAGTCTGCTCGATGCGGAAGCGGCGTTTCGAAATCAGCCGGTTGAAGCGTTTCTCCGATTGCCGCAGGGGGCGGCCGCGCGCTGCCTTGCGCAGGATGCCGTCGCGGTATTTGCCGCGCAGCATCTGGCGGTTGGCCTTGCTCGCATAGGCCTTGTCGGCCAGCACCCGCTGCGCCTTTGCGCCCGCGATCATGGTGGCGAATTCGGGGCTTTCGGCGGCATTGGCGGGCGTGGTGTGCACCTTGTCGATAAAGCCCTCTTCGTCGCAGCGGGCAAAGCCCTTGTAGCCGAGCGTGCTCTTGCGGCCCTTCTTGACCCAGCGGGCATCAGGGTCGGCGCTGAAATGCAGCTGTGCCCCGTCGGGTGAGACCTCGGGCGGATCATCCGGCGTCCCTTCCCTTGCCCCGTCCTCTGCCCGGTCCTGCGGGGCGTCGATATGGGTGCGCGGGCGCGCCGCCGCCGCGATCAGGGTCGCATCAATGATCGCCGCCTCAGCCTCTTTCAGCTTCAGCCCATGCGCCTCGATCTGGCGGCAGACCTCGGCCAGCAGCTCATCGTAAACGCCACCCCGGACCAGCGCATTGCGGAACCGGCAGTGGGTCGTCTCATCCGGCACCGACGCGTGCAGATCGAGCCCGCAGAACAGCATGAAATCCAGCCGCACCTTCAAGGCCCGCTCCAGCTTCGGGTCGCTCAGCCCGTGCCACTGGCCAACCAGAAGACACTTGAACAGAACCAGCGGATCATAGCCCTGAGGCCCGATCCCCGAGCGCCCCAGACCGCGCCGCAGGATCGGCAAAAACGAGTTCCAATCCATCAGCGCGTCGATCTTCGACAGAACGTCATCCGCGCCGATCCGTGCCGCCGCTTCGTGCAGGAAAAGGTCCATCTATTCACCCCAGAGATTTCCCGGCTAGCTTACCAAAACGGCCAACCCGGGGGAATCCCGATGTTATGCAGAGGTCTTCTTAAAGGGGCTGTTGCTTTGGGCGGGGCCGCGGCCTTTGTCGGTGGCTACAGCGAAACCGGCAAGCGTCTGGCCAAGGGGCTGGCAACCGGCAGCAGCGGCACCGCGCCGCTGGACCATATCACCATCAACGCCCATGGACCCGAATACCGTGTGGATGCGAAAACCGGCGATCTGGTGATGAACCCTGATCAACAGATCAGTTTCACCATGTGCCAGGGTTGTAACACCATGTGCGGCTTGCGTATCCGCAGCGACAAGGAAACGGGTCAGGTGATCCGCGTGGCGGGCAACCCTTACCACCCGCTGTCGGCGGATGCGCAAATCCCCTACAGCACACCGGTGCGCGAGGCGCTGTTGTCGCTGACGCGCAAGGGTGAAAGCGGGCTGGATCATCGCTCAACCGCTTGTGGACGCGGCAACGCGATGTTATCGCAAATGAACAGCCCGCACCGGGTTTTGAAATGCCTGAAACGCGATGGGCCGCGCGGGTCCGGAAAATGGAAATCCATCCCCTTTGAACAACTGGTTGAAGAAGTGGTCGATGGCGGCGATTTGTTTGGCGAAGGGCCGGTCGAAGGCCTGCGCGCAATCCGTGATTTGAAAACGCCTGTTGACCCCGAAAACCCCGAGTACGGTCCCAAGGCCAATCAGTTGGCTGTGGTTCACGCCACCGGCGACGGGCGTAACCAGTTCATCAAACGTTTTGCCTTTAACTGCTTTGGTACCCGTAATTATGGTCATCACGGGTCTTACTGCGGCTTTGCCATGCGGGCAGGATCGGGTGCTGTTATGGGGGACTTCAAGAAATTCGCCCACGGCAAACCCGACTTTGAAAACACCGAATTCGCGATCTTCCTTGGCTCGGCACCGGGCAATGCAGGCAAACCGTTCAAACGGTCGGGCCGGATGGTGGCCGAGGCCAGAACAACAGGCGCGTTGAACTATGTGGTGGTTGATCCGGTGCTGACCAACGCCACCAGCTACGCCGCCCATGACCGCGACCGCTGGGTCCCGATCAAACCGGGCACAGACGCTGCTTTTGCAATGGCGATGATCCGCTGGATCATTGACAACGAACGCTATGACGCAACATTCTTGTCCAATGCTGGTCCTGCTGGCGTTAAGGCCACAGGCGAGGCCGGATGGTCAAATGCGACCCATCTGGTCAATGTCAAATCCGGAAAATTACTGACCGGCAAGGACATGGGTTGGGCCGAGGAACAGGCCGAGGATTTTGTTGCCTTGGACAATGCGGGCCTTCCTGTTTCGCACAAACAATTGGCCACACCGGCGAAATTGTTCTTTGACGGTTCGGTTGAAACGGCAAACGGGCCGGTGGCTGTGAAAACCTCGTTGCAAATTCTGGCGGACGAGGCACAGCGTTTCAGCATTGCCGAATATGCCGACCTGTGCGGCATCAAGCCTGAAATGATCGAGGCACTGGCGCAAGAATTCACCTCTCACGGAAAACGTGCCGCGATCAATAACCACGGCGGCATGATGAGCAGCAACGGGTTTTACACCGCATGGTCGGTGCTGATGCTGAACGTGTTGATCGGCAGCTGGAACTGGAAGGGCGGCGTCAGTGTGTCGGGCGGGGCGTTCCCGTCCTTTGGCTGTGAATCGGCGTGCAAAACTGACCCACTTGGGTGGGTTATGAGCGAGTAAAATTGACCCACCTGTTTCGTTAACATCCGCGCAAAATTGTGCGGAGGAAAGAGCAGGTGATATTGATGGAAAGCGTATCGAAGATCCGGCGCTGGGTGCTGGTTGAAGGGCGCAGCATCCGGTCTGTGGCGCGGGCGACGGGACTGTCGCGGAACACGATCAAGAAGTATTTGAAGGACGAGAATCCGCCGAGCTACCAGCGCCATGCGCCGCCAGTTCGGCACAAACTGTGCAATGGGTTTGATCTTCGGCTGCAGGAACTGTTTGATCAGGACTCGAGGCGACCACGCCGGGAGCGGCGGACGGCCCAGAAGCTATACGAGCAGCTTGTGGCAGAGGGCTATACCGGGTCCTATTCGCCGGTTCAGCGTTTTGTTCGTGAGTTGAAGCGCGCCGGGGCCTGTTCGGGAGATGCGTTTATCCCGCTGCATTTTGCGGCGGGTGACGCGCTGCAATTTGACTGGAGCGAAGAACGGGTCGTACTGGGTGGTGTCGAGCAGAAGGTGAAGGTCGCTCATTTCCGCCTGTGTCACAGCCGCAAGCCTTTCGTGATTGCCTATCCCGGTGAAGCCCAGGAGATGGTGCTGGATGCTTTCGTGCAGGCGCTGTCCTTTTACGGAGGCGTTCCGCGCAGGGTGATCATCGACAACCCCAAGACCATGGTGACCTACGTTTCGCGCTCGAAGGAGCGGATATTCCATCCCCGGTTCCTGGCCTTGATGAACCACTATGTGATGGAGCCGGTGGCCTGCACGCCCGCTGCGGGCTGGGAGAAGGGACAGGTCGAGAACCAGGTCCAGTTCTTGCGGGGCCGGTTGTTCGTTCCCGAACCGGCCTTTGATGATCTCGAGGCGCTGAACGCGTGGCTGCGTCTGCGTTGCGAAGATCTGGCAGAGCGTCCCCATCCCGAGCAGCAGGATCGCACGATTACCGAAGTGTTCGAAGACGAGCGCGCCGAACTGCGCCCCCTGGGTCGGGCCTTCGACGGCTACGTGGAAAAGACCGTCCGTGTCCGCTCCACCTGCCTGGTTCAATATGCCAGCAATCGCTACAGCGTGCCCTCCCGCTTTGCCGGGCATCATGTGTCGCTACGCGCCTATGCCGGCCGGATCGTGGTGGTCTCCGGTCAGGATGTGATTGCCGAGCACAGACGTCATTTTACCCGCAATATCAGCTATTTCGAGCCCTGGCATTACGTTCCCCTGCTGGACCGCAAGCCTGGTGCCCTGCGCAATGGCGCCCCCTTTGTGGGCTGGGAACTGCCCGAGGCCATGCATCGGATCAGGGAACATTACATGGCTGGTAAAGGCGGGGATCGGGAGTTCGTCGACCTGCTCCTGCTGGCACAGGATCACGGGATCGAGGTGGTCGAGACGGCCTGCAATCTGGCGGTGGCACAAAACACCCTGCGGCTGCCCGCCATCATCAATCTGATCAACCAGTTGGTGGAACCGGTCATCACACCGCTCAGCGATGCCTGCGCTTATCCGCAGCTGACCTTGCGGCCCGAAGCCGATTGCAAACGCTATGAGACCCTGTGCTCGGCTGAGGAGGTTGCCGTATGAATGCCTTGATCGACCAACTGACAGCCCTCAGGTTGCATGGAATGGCAGCTTGCGCCCATGATCTGCTGTCCGCGCGCAAGCCGCCAAGTCTGACCACAGCGATAAGGCAACTGATCGACGCCGAGACTGTAGAGCGCCGGGTGCGCTCCATCCAGTATCAAATGAGGGTTGCGAAGTTCCCCCATCACAAGGACTTCGCCACCTTCGATTACAGCGCCGCCGCCCTCACCCAGGCCCAGATCGAACCATTCTGCACCGGCCAGTTCACAGAGGAGGCCCATAACCTCATCCTGGTGGGCGGAACCGGCACGGGCAAAACCCACATCGCCATCGCGCTGGGAACGACGCTGATCAACAACGGCAAGAAGGCGCGCTTCTTCAACGCCGTCGATCTGATCAACGCCCTGATCAAGGAACAGGCCGACGGCAATGCAGGGAAGATCATCCGGCAGCTCTCGGCTTTGGACTGCGTCATCATCGACGAGCTGGGCTACATCCCGTTTCCCAAATCCGGTGGCGCGTTGCTCTTCCATCTGATCAGCAAGCTCTACGAGAAGACCAGCATCATCATCACAACCAACCTTGAGTTCGGTGAATGGGTCTCGGTCAGAGGTGGTCGCGGAAATTCGGACCAGTTGTTAAGGTGGATCGACTTATGAGAAAGACGATTCAAAATGACGAAACGAAAGAACCATTCTCCCGAATTCAAAGCCCGCGTTGCGCTTGAAGCAATCCGCGAGGAAATGACGATGGCGGAGCTGTCGAAGAAGTATGGTGTGCATCCAACCCAGATTGGCACATGGAAACGAGCAGCGATTGAAAACATGGCCACGGCATTTTCCAGACGGGGCCGTGATCCTGATCGGGTTGATGAAGCCCAGATTGAGAAGCTGCACTCCAAGATTGGTCAGCTGGTCGTGGAACGGGATTTTTTAGCCAACGCCTCGCAACAGTTGCTCGGGAAGCGAGGCAAAAAATGGTGAGCCGTGAGCATGATCTGAGTGTGCGACGACAATGCGGGCTACTTTCTCTGGCGCGCTCGAACCTGTATTACCAGCCAAAAGGCGAAAGTGCTGAAAATTTGCGGTTCATGACAATAATCGACAAGCAATTCTTGCAGACGCCGTGGTATGGATCACGGCAAATGGCCCGGCACATGCAGCGCCAAGGTTACAAGTGTGGTCGCCACAGGGTCCGCCGTTTGATGCGGCTGATGCGGTTGGTTCCGATCTACCAGACGCCCAACACGAGCAAGAAACATCCGCAGCATAAGATCTACCCGTATCTGCTGCGAGACCTGACGATTGATCGTCCAAACCATGTGTGGTGCGTAGATATCACCTACATTCCGATGCAGCGCGGGTTCCTCTATTTGGTCGCGATCATGGACTGGCACAGCCGCAAGGTTTTGAGCTGGAGATTGTCAAACAGCATGGAGGCAGATTTTTGCGTTGAAGCCCTGAAAGAGGCTATGGCCAAATACGGCAAGCCCGATATCATGAACAGCGACCAGGGCAGCCAGTTCACCGGGTTTGAATGGACGCAGGCGCTGAAAGAAGCCGACGTGAAAATCTCGATGGATGGCAAAGGTCGCTGGGTCGATAACCGGATGATCGAGCGGCTTTGGCGATCCTTGAAATACGAATGCATTTACCTCAACGCATTTGAAACGGGTTCGCAGACCCGCGCCGGGATCGGGAAATGGTTGGCTTACTACAACACCGAGCGCCCGCATTCCACCCACGGAATATTGACCCCGGATGAAGCCTATGACAGAAAAACAAAACCAATGAGTTTGGCAGCCTAAATGAAACCCTGATCCATCTTAAACTGGCTGCTGACTGGTCAAAAAAGTGGGACCACCTCTGTCTTCGGGGATGCCAAGATGACAACCGCCCTTCTGGATCGCGTCACTCATCACTGCAACATCATCGAAACCGGCAATACCTCATACCGGTTCGCCCAGAGTAAACGCCGTAGAAAAAACTAGCCGTTCCGCAAGCAAAGCCCCCAGACGGACTCGCTACATGAAGGCGGCCCGACTGGGGGCTTTGCGCCACAAAGGGGGGGGCAAATTTAAATGCCGAAACCGGGTCAGTTTTAAATGCTCATTGACAATCTGATGGCGCAACACGCGCATTTGAGGGATTCGGCCGGTCGCCAGCGCCTTGTTCGCCACGGATACCTGCCGGAGCGCGAGGTGATGACGGGGATCGGCCCTGTCCCGGTGAATGTGCCTCGGGTGCGTGATCGTGGCACGGGGGCGGAGAAGATCAGGTTCACCTCGACGCTTCTGCCGCCGTATCTGCGCCGGGCAAAGTCGGTCGAGGAGTTGTTGCCCTGGCTCTATCTCAAAGGTATTTCCACGGGTGATTTCGGCGAAGCACTGGCGGCCCTTCTGGGGCCTGATGCGGGTGGTTTGACATCGAGCACGATTTCGCGCCTGAAGGCGGAGTGGTGGGCAGAATACGAGCGTTGGAACCGGCGTGACCTGTCGGCCAAACGCTATGTGTATTTCTGGGCCGACGGGGTTTATTTCAAGCCGCGCACGGATGCTGACAAGCAATGCATGCTGGTGATCATCGGCGCGGACGAGTGGGGTAACAAGGATGTTCTGGGCCTCGTGGACGGGTATCGAGAAAGCAGCCAGAGCTGGCGTGAACTGCTGCTGGACTTGCAACGTCGTGGCCTCAGAAAAGCCCCTGATCTGGCCGTTGGTGATGGCGCGCTCGGCTTCTGGAACGCCTTGCGGGAGGTGTTCGGTGAGACCCGGGAGCAGCGCTGCTGGGTGCATAAAACCGGCAACGTCCTGAATGCCATGCCGAAGTCGCTGCAAGCCAAAGCCAAGGGCCATCTACAGGACATCTGGATGGCCGAGAACAAACGGGACGCCGAGGCCGCGTTCAATTTCTTCATCGAAGCCTATGGCGTGAAATACGAGCGTGCCGTGGGGAAGCTGACCAAGGACCGGGACGTGCTGCTGACCTTCTACGACTTCCCTGCCGAGCACTGGAAACACATCCGCACATCCAACCCCATCGAAAGCATATTTGCCACCGTGCGGCACCGAACGAAGAAGACCAAAGGCTGCCTCGGGCGCAAGACCGCCTTGGCAATGACCTTCCGCCTGATGATGTCGGCAAAGAAGAAATGGCGTAAACTCGACGGCGCATTCCGATTGCCGGAAATCATCGAAGGGGTTGAATTTAAGGACGGGATCAAGCAGGAAAAACATGCCGCCTGATTACTGCGTCACCAACTTTTGGGCATAGCTCACGGGGGAGGCAACTGATGGCACGATATGATTGGCCAATAGAATCCGGAAAATCGCCCGATCGTTTGATCCATCGGCAGGAAAGTGCGCTTCGTGAAAATGTTTCGGGGCTGCCGGATGGGTTGTTGGGCAATCTTGATTTGCTGGACGATGTTATCACGGCGAATTTCGACGATGACCGGACCTGGCTGCCGATTGGCCCGACAATTCTGACAAATGGGCAGGCCGATGGCAATCCAATCGTGGCCGGACGGGTGCGCGACATCAAGGTCAGCCCTGATGGCCAACGGGTCTATGTCGCCAGCGCCAACGGTGGTGTCTGGTATTCCAGTAATGCCGGTAAAAAATGGACTCCAATTGGAAGTGCGGGACTGGATCCTTCTGCTGACCGATCTGATCTTACCCTCACAATCGGGGCCCTGTTTGTTGAATTTGGCCGCACCGGGGGCGCAGATGATCCGGCAAAGGATATAGTCTATATCGGAACAGGCGAGCCACATCCAAGTATTAACGACTCTCCTAGCGGAAGCATGGGGGGTATCGGAATATTGCGGCTGGCAGATACGCTGCCCAACGCGCTGACAAACCAACGACAGAACCCTTGGAAACGCGAAGCAAAAAACCTGTCGCGTGCCGGTATTTTTCATTTGGCGCGGAATCCCGGACATGCTCTGACCCTTGCAGGTGATGCCCACCTTGTCGCCGCCACGTCAAAGGGCCTTTTGTCCCGATCTGGTGCCTTTAGCGAGGACAGCAACTGGCAAGAAATCCAATTTACCCCCGACCCCTTTGAAACCTACCCTAATGCTTACTGTTCCGATGTTGTCTGGAACGCTCAGGGGCTTTGGGTCACTCTGGTCGGGGCGGGTGCGTTGGATGGTGTTTATTTGTCGCCTAATGGGGCTACAAATTTCAGACATATCGTTTTGCCACAGCTTGACCAAGGCGCACGCACAAGCCTTGGACCGGTGAAAAGCGCGACAGAGCGGATGTATGTTTTAGGCAGCGGGCCGTCTGCGACGGATGCCAATGCAGGCCATGCCCATTTATGGCAAATTGATGTGTCCGGACCGCTTCCGGACCGAATTCGTCTGGTGCAGGATTTTCCGGTTGGGCTTTTCGTTTCCAAGGTTGAACTCTCTGGCACAAATCTTGTTCTCGGGGAGGGGAACCAAAGCTATTATGACCAAGCAATTGATGTGGAGCATGTTGCAGGTAAGGATGTTGTCACGGTTGGCGGGTCAACGGAAAAGAAAATCGGTTATAATGCCGCAATATTTAAACTGGAGATAAACGACACTGCAGGTGTCCTTAGCGCCGGGTTTGTCGCTGCAAATCAAACGAGCGCCGCAGATGATGCCAGTTTTGCAGGCTACGGCATTCATCCGGATGTTCACAAGATAATAAGCAATGGCCGGGTTCTTTGGGTCGGTTGTGATGGGGGCATTTTCCGGCGTGATACGACGGGTATCCCGGCAAGGGCCGCAAGTATACCTGCGTGGGAAGCCGCAATGCAAGCTGCAGCGCGCCCCATGAACGCGGGCCTGCCGGTGGCAGAACCCGGTTATATCAATTCGCATCCGATTTTGGATGGGCCGCTTATAGCTGGAACGCAGGATAATGGCGCAATTCAGCGTATAGGGGATACGGTTTGGACGCTGATCAAAAAGGGTGACGGTGGGGGCTGTTTGTTCCACCCGACAATCCCGCAACAAAGGATCACGCAATATGTAAATGCGCAGTGGTATTTTGAACCCTATACCGGAGATACCCGAGGGCCGGTCATCAGAAGACGCACCGCAGCCGGAAACGAGTTGCTCGAGGATGCCCGTGCAAACTTTTACTCTCAAGCCGCGACGGCACAAGGGGTGCCACCAGCCGCAGTGCCGCCTTTGCCAGCCGGTCCAGCACCCAATGCTCGTCTTTTTGTAGGAACAGACCGTATTTGGTACACAGCGGATTGGGCCAACAATAATGCCAATCCAAACTGGGTAACGATCCCGACCATGACAGACGCCTATTCCTTGGGGGCCATGTCACCCTTATTGGTTCAGGACCAATTGATCGAAGGCGGCAACCCGGATAAAGTCTTGGCAATCGAGGTGCTGAACGAGGGCAATATCGTTTCGGCTGCCGCAAATTTTGTTGGCACTGTGATATTGGTCTTGTGCCAGCGGTCGGTAAGGTTGTTCCGTTTTGCTTCGCCCGACGGCGCGCTTCCGCCAGTCTGGACGCCTCTTGACCAGTCAATCATCAGCACCAATTCCGGTGTTGATCGGCCCAAGCACAAGAAAACCGGCAATGATGTGCCCAATCCTTTTGTGCCCTATCTGCCTAATCCGCCCGGTGCATTGTGGACGGATATTGCCGGGCATGCCGGACCTGCCGGGCAAGAGACATTTTATGTTTCGACCACCGGTAAGGTGACAGAAAATTCCAATGGCGATCTGGTTGCCGATTCGAACTATGATACGCTTTGGTGGTATAACGGGCAGGGTCGTTGGTACCCGACTGGATTGCGAAATACCCCCCTTGATCCTGCTACTGGGACCGGTGGGTCTCCGGTGGCGGCACATTCAGTTGTCTGTGATCCCGATGCGCCCGATATTGTCTATGTGGGAAACCGGATCGGCGTCTGGAAAGGGGTGATCGATCAAAGTGGCACGCACCCAAGCTGGACCTGGGCACCTGCAATGGAAGGGTTGCCACAAACTATGGTTCAGGACTTGAGCGTTTTTAAGAATTCTGATGGAACATACCTGCGTGCCGCACTTGTTTCACGGGGTGTGTGGGAACGTGATATATCGGCGGTGCCGGTATCTGTCGGACGCACGTTCATACGAACATTCGCGCATGATACCGGGCGGTCGACACTGCCCGTAACGCAACGCGACCCTCATACGGATGCGTTGCTTACGTTCCACGAAAGTCCGGACATCATAGTTCTGCGGAGGGGAGCCCACCCTTGGGCCGCCGATATGCCCAATGAAGCCGAAATGCTGGCGCAGGCCTCGACCCCGAGTTACGCCAAGGCAATGCACGATGTGTTTGTGATGGCCCATCACCGGCACATTATCCCGGTTGCAGGTGCTGATATGAACATTGATGTTTTCCTGCAAAAAGCGGCACCGGCAGGGCCTATTTCCGACTTTGCCATAACGCCGGCCTGGCGGACCGCGATAAAGGAAATTATTCGCGGCAATAGCCCGGCGATGCCCGCTGGTCTGTCGCATTTGGGCAGATTTAATCCAACTGATCCGGTAGAAGCGCGGACGCCCGGGGTGGTTAAGCTCTCTCTCGATCTGAATTTTGCAGGCAGCAATGATCATGTCATGTTGATTGCTGTGGTCACCTCGCCGGGCAACGGATTGCCGACACCTGATTTGGACCGAACCAACCTTCGCGACATTGTACGCGGATCGGCGGTCATCGCTGTGCGAAAGATTCATAGGTCCTGACCCTAAGTTGCGCGCCAGTAAATCACGAGAAGAACCTGTTTATGACGGTTTCTTCTTTCCAGAGAAAAACTGGATGATCCAGCGTGAAAACCTGTCGTTTTCAGGCTGAAGTGTTAGGCTGTCGCGGGCGTTTTTAATCACCTCGGGTGGTTTGATATCGGCCAGTTCATCAATCAGGGCCGCCATGAAATGCGGTGTGATTTCGGGGTGATACTGGGTGGTGAATACATGGTCGCCAATGGTGAACCCGCCGTTGGGACAGTCCTGATTTCCCATATTAACACGGGCGTTGGCGGGTAGGCGGGTTACCTGTTCCTCGTGCGCGGCGTATAGCAGGATCGGGCCTTTGCCCCGGTTCATCCACGGTGCGGGGCTGTGAACCTCGGTTTCGGTCACGCCAAAAACCCAGTCATCCGCGTTCTTGCCAACCGATCCGCCCAGTGCCAGCGCGATTGCCTGATGGCCAAAACATGCGCCGAACATGGGCACCTTGTCCGCTTCGGCCTGCCGGATGGTTTGCGCCAGTTGATCCTGCCACGGTGCCCCGTCCAGCACCGACGCCGGACTGCCCGTTACGATCAAGCCGTCAAAATCTGTTAGCGGTCTGTCGGGAAATTCACCGTCCTTCACGGAATAGACACTGAACTTGCAATCCGGACACAGCGGAGACAACAGCGCGCGCCACTTTTCACCATCCTTGGGATGGCGATCAGCAAAGGCACTTTCGTCTGTATTGGCCATTAAAATTGCAAGATGCATGGATTCATCCGTTTACTTATTTAACATGTTATATAAACTGTTCGCAAAAGGGGGAACCCCCAAAACGGACAGGGAGAATATGATGACTGTTTGGCAGCCTACCGATGATGGCCATGCGGATTTATCCAGCCACGATACTTTTGCAAAAGGGGCGCCGCACAACACCTTTGCCCGCCTGCGCGCCGAGGACACTATGCATTGGACCGACTGGTCCGGCGGCAAGGGGTTCTGGTCGATCACGCGGCACGCCGACATTCTGGAATTGAACCGGCAATTTGATCTGGTCTCGTCCGCGCAGGGCATCCGGATGGAGGACCAGACCCACGAAGAATACATGGCACGACGCACCTTTCAGGAAACCGATCCGCCCGAACATATGAAAACCCGCATCAAGGTGGCCAAGGCATTTTCCAAGCCAGTGATGGCCAAGTTCGAGCCACAGGTGCGCGAGCTGTGCGTCGAAATTCTGGACAAGGCGCTGGCCAAAGGTGAATTTGACGCCACCAGGGAAATTGCCCGCCAACTGCCGATGCGGATGCTGGGGCGGATTTTGGGCACGCCGGATGCGGATTTACCGTGGCTGGTGGAAAAGGGCGATGCGCTGATTGCCAATACCGATCCCGATTTCACCGATCATGTGCTGGACAAGATGGAAACAGACGAATTTCGCCTGATGCCATTTAATTCGCCCGCCGGCGCGGAACTGTGGGAATATGCCAAGGAACTGATGGCCGAAAAGAACCGCACGGGCGATACTGACGGCGTGTTGCACATGATCCTGCAACCGGACAAGGACGGCGAAGTAATCTCGGAAATGGAGTTTCGCAATTTCTTTTGTCTGCTGGTTGCGGCAGGCAATGACACCACGCGCTATTCCATCGCGGCCGGTATTCAGGCGCTGGCACACCAGAAGGAATTGCTGGGCCAGATGCAGGAAGGCGGGGCGGTTTGGGATACGGCGGCAGACGAGATTATCCGCTGGGCCACGCCCGCGCTATATTTCCGCCGCACTGCCACGCGGGATTTCGAACTGCACGGCAAAACCATTCGCAAAGGTGACAAGGTGTTGTTCTGGTGGATATCCGGCAACCGCGATGAAACAGTCATGGATGACCCGATGCGTGTCGATCTGTTTCGCCCCGCAACACAGCATATTTCCTTTGGCAAGGGCGGGCCGCACCTATGCCTTGGCATGCATCTGGCGAGGCTGGAAGTGCGGATATTGTTCGAAGAACTGGTCAAGCGGATAAAGTCGATTGAACCGGCGGGGGAACACAGGTTCCTGCGGTCGAATTTCGTTGGCGGGATCAAGGAATTGCCCGTCTCTGTGACACCCCTTTAAGGGAAGGAATTGACGATGAATGACCGTTTAAGGGCGATGTTTTGTGACCACCTGAGCATTATGCGCGGCAAATACCTGCCTGCATCCAAGATTGGTGATGATGACACGCGGTTCTGCCGCTCGACCTTCGGGGTGCATTACGACAAGGATTTGCTGGACGCACCGGGTGCTATGATGATGCAAGGCCTGCCGGATATGGAACTGCGCTGGTCTGGCGATGAAATCCGCGACAGTTGGGACCGCGCGACCAAAATCGTGCTGGGGGATTTATACGATCACGAAGGCGCGCCATTGCCGCTGTGCCCGCGCGGGGCGCTAAAACGGGCGGTTGCCGGTTGGCAGGACGGGCACGGATTGTCGCCGATGGTGGGGATCGAGCTGGAGTGCTTTGCGATGGTCGGTAATGAACAGGGCCGCCTGGTGCCCTATGATGCGCCTGGCGGGGTGGTTTATGGCACAGGGCCGTTCACCGATCCGCTGCGGTTTACCGATGCGATCTGGGAAAAGGCGGATGAGTTGGGTTTTCGGCTGGATATGATCACTGCCGAATATGACAGCCCGCAATTCGAGTTCACCCTGACCTTTGATAATGCCGTCAAAGCAGTGGATGACATCGTATTATTCCGCCTGATGGCGCGGGAAATTGCGCTGGAACACGGGGTGGTGCTGACCTTTATGCCCAAACCGATTGCCGAGGCGGGTGGCTCGGGGATGCATATCAATTTCTCGTTCCGTGATGACGACGGTAAAAACGCGCTGGACAATGGCCCTGTGGGTGGGCCTGAGCATATGAACGATCTGGGACGGGGCTGTGTGGCGGGGCTGATGCAGCACCACCGCGGGCTGGCGGGGTTGCTTTGTCCGACATCAAATTCCTATCAACGGATGCAGCCCGGTATTTTATCGGGCTATTGGCAGAACTGGGGTGGCGACCATCGCTGTGTCACCACCCGCATCTCCGGCGAAGGCGGAGCCAAGGCACGGTTGGAGCACCGGATGGCCGATGCCACATCCAACCCCTATACGGCGGTTGCGGCGGTGTTGCAGGCGGCGCGTTTGGGGGTGGAGAAGGGTTACGATCTGGGTCCGGCGGAAACCGGCGACGGGTTTGAACGGACGGATGCCAAACAGGGCACGGCCGTTGATCTGAAACGTGCGATGGATGATCTGGAGGCGGATCGCGTTCTGGGTGATGCCGTCGGGCGGATGCTGGTGGACAACCACATCTTTATGAAGCGCAAAGAAGTGAAAAAGACGCGTGATCTGGAAGGCGATGCCTTGCGCGATTTCTATGTCTATTTTGTGTAAGGAAAAGCGATGAAAGTAATTTGGAAGGTTGAAGGCGGTGACGAATTTTCCGCCGAAGTTGAGGCGGGCACAACGCTAAAGGATGCCGCGATGGCGCAAAATGTGCCGCATATTCTGGGTGAATGTGGTGGCTCGATGAGCTGTGCGACCTGCCATGTGGTGGTTGCGCCGGATTGGGTGGCGGCCACGGGCAAGCCCGGCGAATTCGAGGACGCAGTACTGGACGCAACCGAGGCCCCGCGTCAGGATAATTCGCGCCTGTCCTGCCAGATCACCATGCGGGATGATCTGGACGGTCTGGTGCTGATTGTGCCGGCGCCCTAAACAGCCTGAAACCCTGCGGCCAGTGCGGACAGGATTGTTTGCACATCGGCGCTATCCAGCACCAGCGGTGGTGACAGGATCACATTTGGCCCCGAGATGCGGATCATCGCCCCTGCGCGGTAAGCGGTTTCCTGAATGGTGGCGATTGTGGGTTTATCGATCGACGCTTTGGTGGCGCGGTCCGACACCAGTTCCAGTGCGCACATCAACCCGTGCCCGCCACGCACATCGCCGATAATGTCGTGCTTTTCGGCCAAACCTTGCAGCCCCGCAAACAGTTCCGCCCCGCGTGCGGCGGCGTTTTCATTCACTTTCAGACGCTTGGTTTCCGCCAGACAGGCCAAGGCGGCAGCGGCCCCGACGGGGTGGCCGGAATAGGTATACCCGTGTCCGATTGCGGCCTTGCCGCTGCTGTCATTTTCAAACACCTCGGCCATCGCGTCGGCGATCATCACGGCGCCAAAGGGGAAATATCCGTTGGTTATGGCCTTGGCTGTGCACATCATATCGGGTTGCACGCCCCAATGGCGCGAACCGGACCATGAACCGGTGCGCCCGAAGGCCGTGATCACTTCGTCCGCGATCAGCAGGATGCCGTTTTTGGTGCAAATATCGCGCACGCCTTTCATAAAGCTGGAATGCGGCGGGATCACCCCGCCCGCGCCAAGGATCGGCTCCATGATAAAGGCCGCGATGGTGGAGGCACCTTGAAAGGCGATCTCGTCCTCAAGCGCCGCAAGGCATAGCTGGGCAAGGCGTTCAGGATTGGTTTCGTTGAACGGGTTGCGATAGGTATAGGGCGCGGGGATATGGTAACATCCGGGCAAAAGCGGCTCGTACTGGGTGCGAAAATTGGCATTGCCATTGACCGAGGCCCCTCCGGTGTGGGTGCCGTGATAACCCTTTTTCAGCGACAGGTATTTAACCCGCCCCGGCTCGCCCTTGATCTTGTGATACTGCCGCGCAAGGCGCAGCGCGGTTTCCACGCTGTCCGATCCGCCCGAGGTGAAAAAGGCACGGCTTAGCCCGTCGGGGGCAAAGAAATCGCGCAGTTCTTCGGCCAGTTCGATCACCTTATCGTTGCTGGTGCCACGGAAGGTCGAATAATAGGGCAGGGTGTCCAGTTGCGCGGCGATGGCGTCTTTAACCGGCTGGCAGGAAAACCCCAGGTTCACATTCCAAAGACCACCAACTGCATCGACCACTTCATGCCCGTCTATATCGGTGATCCGCACACCGGCAGCGCCCGTGACAATGGTTGGCGGGTTGGCGCGGCTGTCGGCGGGATGTGCCATCGGATGCCAGATCGAACGGGCGTTGTTTTCTTTCAGGAAGTTGGAGTCCTTCATCTAAAGGCACCTTTCTGTTGGTCAAATCTGTTCATGCCGCAGCAGGGAATTGCACTGGCGGAAAACCACCAAGCAGGCGGGTTAACCGGGTGGTGTGACTAAGCAATTCGGTCTGGATCAGGGTTTGTAGCGTATCGTCCATCCGCGCGACAGGGGCCGCGACAGCCACCGCACCAATACAGGCGGAATCCGAGTCAAACACCGGCACCGCATGTGAATGCACGTCCTGTTCAAACCCGCTGACCGAAACGGCAAATCCTGTCTGGCGGATTTGGCTCAATTGCGGGCGGATTTGGTCCGGGTCGGTGATGGTGTCAGGCGTGCGTGCCTTCAGCGGCTTTGATAACACCTGATCAACAAATTCCGCAGGACTGAATGCCAATACAGCCAACCCCGAACTGGTGGCATGCAGCATCAGCACTTCGGCGTCCTCCATGCGGACCTGCGTGCCGTGGGCGTCGGAATAGGTATAGGCGATCGTGGTCAGCAAGTCGCCTTGCAGCAGCGACATATGCGCGGTTTCGCCGGTGGCTTTGCTAAGGTCGATCAGCACGCCAAGCGCCACTTCGCGCATCGGAACGGCGGCTTCGCGCAGGGCGGAAAGGCGCAGGAATGCCGGCCCCAAACGGTATTCGCGTCCTGATCCGGTCTGTTCCACAAACCCGTGTGCGGCCAGTTCGCTTAGCAATCGATAGGTCGTTGCCTTGTTCATACCGGCCCGCCGCGCGAAATCGCTTAGCCCGATTTCGGGTGTTGCGCGCGAGAAAAGTTCAAGCAAAGACAAGGCCTTGGAGGTGGTTCCCATAAGTGGTCCGTTGTGTTTGAGGGTGCCGTTTTAAGCTGGCTGGCCCGCGAATTGAAGTCGAGTCGTTCATTTTACTTGACGGAATCACCTACCCTCTGTCAATCTAAAACAGAACCTTTGGTTCAAATAGCGAACCGATAATAAATCGGGTAAAGAACAGGGAGAACATCATGAAGACTACCAGCCTATTGGGCGGGGCGCTGGCCCTTGCCATTGCAACGCTTGCGGGTCCGGCATTCGCCGAGTACCCCGAGAAACCCGTTTCGTTCATCGTGCCGTGGCCGCCGGGCGATCTGGAGGATGTGTTAACACGCATGATCGCCGAGGATTTTCAGGCCGAATATGGGGTAGCTGCTGCAGTGGTGAACAAACCCGGCGGCGGTGGTGGCCCGTTCCCTGGTGCGGTTGACGTGGCGACCGCCGACGCGGATGGCTATACAATTGGATCTTTCGTGCCTGCGGTACCGGTCATCGGCCATGAAATCGGCATTGATGAATTGACACCGGAAAAATTTGACCCGATCGGGATTTTCCTGACTTATCCCTTTGTGATCGCCACCTCGGCGGATGCGCCTTATTCCAGCATGGAAGAACTGGCCGCCTATGCCAAAGATCACGACGTGGCCCTTGGCCATTTCGGTGATGTGCTGACACCGACCCAAGTGACCAAAGCCTATGCGGCAAACGCGGGTTTCGAGTGGGGATCAGACGCTGCGTTTGACGCGCTGGATTGCAATACGCTGGCCTCGGGAGATGCGGATGTGATCAACACCACCTTGCAACTGATCCTGTCTTGTCTGGACAGTGTCAAGGTTCTGGTCGCGGTGACCGATCAGCGGATTTCACTGGTGCCGGATGCGCCGACCATTGGCGAACTGGACCCGACATTGGACATCGCCCTGTGGAACGGTTTGTTCGTGTTAAAGGACACACCGCAGGACGTGCGCGACAAAATCGCAGCCGTTGCCGCCAAAACGGTGATGAGCGAACGCGCCCAGAAAATCGCGGCAGAAACCGGTGCGCTGGTTTACTGGATGAATGCCGAGGACAGCGTGGCCCGTATCGCGACCGATAAGGAAACCGTTGCCCGTATCGGCAAGATTCTGGAATAAACCATATGGCACGGGCCGAGGCGCAACTGCCTTGGCCCGTGAACTGCGCGAGGCTTACCCATGAGTGATGACCCATTGGAGACCGGCGGACACCGCAGGGCCGGACAGATCGCATTTGCGCTGGGATTTGTGCTGTTGTCGGTCATTCTGGTGACGTTGCTGGGGGATCAGACGGTTTGGAAGCCCAAGGTGAAATTCTTTGCCCAGCCGCGTTTCTGGCCTGCGGTCGGGGTGATCGGTATGGCGGTTTTTGGTGCATTGCATCTGAAACACCTGCCACGTTGCCGTCTTAGCCGCTATGACCTGCGCGAGGCCCGCGTCTGGTTCGAAGCGGTGGAATACGCGCTTTGGTTTCTGGTTTATGTCTGGGTCGTTCCGATTGCCGGATATCTGCCTGTCACCATGATCTTTGCGCCGCTGCTGGCATGGAGGCTGGGGTATCGCAGCCGCAAGATGCTGTGGATATCTGTGATTTTCGCTGTGGTGGTCGTGGTGGTTTTCAAAAGTATTCTGCAGGTCAAAATCCCCGGCGGGTTGCTTTATGAATACCTGCCCGGCGGTTTGCGCAGCTTTTTCATTTTGAATTTCTAGGGGAGATTGATGGATCTGATCCTTTCCAGTCTTGATATTCTGGCCCGCTGGGATGTGGTGCTTGCACTGCTTGTCGGCTCGATCGGAGGCGTGTTGATCGGGGCGATCCCGGGGGTGGGGCCGGCGGTGGCGATTGCCATCCTGTTGCCCGCCACCTTTTCAATGGACCCGATTGTCGGGCTGACGGTGCTGCTGGGGATATACGGTAGTTCGATGTATGGCGGTTCAATCCCCGCGATCCTGATCAACACACCCGGCACAGCGGTCAACGCGCTGACCACCTATGACGGCTACCCGATGACCACACGCGGCGAGGCGCGGCGCGCCATCGCGCTGGCCTATTCCAGCTCGTTCTTTGGCGGTATCTTTTCGGTGGTCTGCCTGATCCTGTTTGCCCCCGTTCTGGCCAAAATCGCGCCGATGTTCGGGTCGCGCGAAATCTTTCTTGCGGCGCTGCTGGGCATCATCCTTGTGGTGACAGCACACCACCGCCAAACCCTGATCGCTGCCGCATTGGCCAGTTTCGGTATATGGCTGAACACCATCGGACTGGAGCCCGTAAAATACACCAAACGCTATACGTTTGACCAAAGCTGGCTGTCGAGCGGGGTGAATCTGATTGTGGTGGTGCTGGGTCTGTTTGCCCTGTCACAGGCGTTTATCCTGCTGCAAGGCGAGGACGAAAAGGTGCGACTGACCAAATTGCGCGGCTCGTTCTTTCAGGGGTTCCGCGAGTTGGCGCGGCATCCACGGGTGGCGGGTGTCTCGGCCACCTTTGGCGTGATCATGGGGATGATCCCCGGTGTGGGCGAATTCACCGCCCAATTCATGAGCTACACCTACGCCCAGAAAACCAGCAAACGGCCCGAGGATTTCGGGCATGGGTCCAGCGAAGGATTGATCGCCGCCGAAACCGCCAATAACGCCGTGCCCGCGGCTGCGATGGTGCCGCTGCTGGCGCTGGGCATCCCCGGCGAGGCGCTGACCGCGATGATGCTGAGCGTGTTTTATGTGCACAACGTCATCCCCGGCCCCGGCCTGTTCCAGAACCGGATGGATTTTGTCGTGGCGCTGTATATTTCGCTGCTGATCCTGAATGTGCTGGTGCTGGTGTTCCTGTTGATGGCCACAAACCAGCTGATCAAGGTGGTGAAAATCCCCAACCGTTTCCTAGGTATGTGTGTGCTGGTGCTTAGTTTTGTCGGTGTCTATTCCTTGCGCAATTCCGCCACCGACTGTGCGCTGGCTGCCGGTTTCGGGGTGCTGGGGTTCGTTCTGAAACGTTTGAACCTGCCAATTGTGCCAATCATTCTGGGCATGGTTCTGGGCGGCATTATGGAGGTCAAGCTGCGCGCCGGAATGGCGCGGGTGAAAACCCCGTTTGATTTTATCGACAGGCCTGTCGCAATGATCCTGTTCATCATGATTGTCCTTGTTCTGATCCTGCATTTTGTGCGGGTATGGCGGGACTATAAACAAAGGGGAACCTCTAAAAATCCCCCAAAATCCGGCCTGACGGGGTAGAATCGTCATCAGGATGAAAATGATTCGACCGACGGGGTTTTGTCATGGGTCAGATGGGATTTTTTGATCTTTCCAGCCGATACGCGGGACTGGACAAATCTGGTGATCCGCTGGTGTTGCTCAACGACATGGTGCCGTTCGAGGATTACCGGGACGAGCTGAAGGCCATATGGCGCACGCCGCCCGAACAGCGCAAATCCAACGCTGGCCGCCCGCCTTGGGATGAGGTGCTGATATTCAAGACGATGGTTTTGCAGCAGCTCTACAACCTCTCTGACGATCAGATCGAGTATCAGATCCGCGACCGCCTGTCGTTCATGCGGTTTCTCGGCCTTGGCATTGAAGACAGCGTACCTGACGCCAAGACCATCTGGGCCTACCGTGAAAGGCTGGCCGGGGCCGGGAAGATGAAGGAGCTGTTTGACAAGTTCGATGCCTTTCTGCGCGAAAAGGGCTATCTGGCGATGGGCGGGCAGATTGTTGATGCGAGCATCGTTCCGGCGCCGCGCCAGCACAACAAAAGGGACGAGAACGAGAAAATCAAGGCGGGCGAAACGCCTGAAGAGTGGGAGGAAAAACCCCACAAGAAGCGCCAGAAGGACGTGGATGCGCGCTGGACGAAGAAGCACGGCAAGAGCTATTACGGCTACAAGAACCACATCAATGTCGACCGGCGGCACAAATTCATCCGCGCTTATGATGTCACCGATGCCGCCGTGCATGACAGCCAGGCGCTTGCCGGTCTGATTGATGCGAGCAACACCTCATCGGACCTGTGGGCCGACAGCGCCTATCGCTCGCAAAAGATCGAAAGCGAGCTGGAAGAGCGGGGGCTTCACAGCCATATCCATCACAAGGGCAGGCGCGGCAAGCCGCTTGGCGAGCGCCAGCAAAAGGCCAACCGGAGGCGCTCGAAAGTGCGGGTCCGGGTCGAGCATGTATTCGCTTTTCAGGAGCGCTCCATGGGCGGCAAGCTGATCCGCTCCATCGGCCTGAAGCGGGCGCGATTTCGCATCGGGATGATGAACCTGGTCTACAACATGAAGCGCTTCGTCCAGTTCGAATGCGGCCTGGCGGCGCCGGGATAAGGGTTCATGGGGTGAGGTGTGCCTGAAATACCCAAAACCGGCTTGAAACCGGTGAAAATGGGTTTATGATCCGAAGCAATCAGGCGGGACAGGCGAAAAACCGTCCACCCCGCCGCGAAGAAGGCGAAAACGGGAATTTACAGAGGTTCCCAAAGGAAAGCCAAACAATGGTCGACCAGTCACGCATCAATCAGCTTCGCAACCACGATGTACCGCCGCAGAAACTCTTTATTGAAGGCGCGTGGCAGGAAGGTTCGGGTGAAACGCTCGACGTATTATCCCCGATCGACGGACAAAAACTGACCACGATCTGTCGGGCGACACCGGCGGATGTGGATCGGGCTGTGGCCTCGGCGCGGGCGGCGTTTGATGACGGGCGCTGGTCGCGGATGGCACCGGCGGGGCGCAAGAAGGTGCTGCACAGGCTGGCCGATCTGATCGAGCGTGATGCGCTGGAACTGGCCGTTCTGGGCGTGCGCGACAATGGCACCGAGATTTCGATGGCGATAAAGGCCGAAGCCGGGTCCGCTGCTGCGACCTTCCGTTACTACGCCGAAGCCCTGGACAAGGTGTATGGCGAAATCGCCCCGACAGCGGACAATGTTTTGGGGCTGGTTCATCGCGAACCCGTGGGCGTGGTGGGTGCGATTGTGCCGTGGAATTTCCCGCTGATGATCGGCTCATGGAAGCTGGCCCCTGCCTTGGCGGCGGGCAATTCGGTGGTGTTGAAACCGGCTGAAAGCGCATCGCTCACCCTGTTGCGGATTGCCGAACTGGCCAGCGAGGCGGGATTGCCCGATGGTGTGTTCAATGTGGTCACCGGCCAAGGGTCCGTGGTGGGTGAGGCATTGGCATTGTCGATGGATGTCGACGTGATGGTGTTCACAGGATCAGGCGGGGTCGGGCGGCGCTTGCTGGAATACTCGGCCCGCTCGAACCTGAAGCGGTGCTATCTGGAACTGGGCGGCAAATCCCCCAACATCGTCTTTGCCGATGCGCCTGATCTGGATCAGGCGGCCAAAACCTCGGCGATGGCGATTTTCCGCAATGCGGGGCAGGTCTGTGTGGCCGGATCACGCCTGTTGGTCGAGGATAGCATCCACGATGAATTCGTAGCAGCATTGGCAAAACACTCGGCCGCAATGAAGGTGGGTGACCCGCTGGAATTGTCCAGCCAGATTGGTGCTGTGAACAACCTGACCCAGCTTGAGGGCAATCTGGCCTTTGTCGCAGGGGCCTTGGAACAAGGCGCGGAAATCGCACTGGGTGGCTCGCGTATCCTGCAAGACACCGGCGGCTGGTATATGGAACCGACGATTGTCACCGGGGTAAAGCCCGATGATGCCATCGCCCAGAAAGAGGTATTCGGGCCGGTGTTGGCCGTGACGCGCTTTTCCTCGGATCAAGAGGCCGTGGCGCTGGCCAATAGCACCGATTACGGGCTGGCGGCAGGTGTCTGGACCAGCAACCTGAGCCGTGCGCACAAGATGGTGCGCGATGTGCGGGCCGGGATCATTCATGTGAACACCTATGGTGGTTCGGATATGACGGTGCCTTTGGGCGGGGTCAAACAATCGGGCAACGGGCATGACAAATCACTGCATGCGATGGATAAATATTACGATCTGAAAACCGCATGGATGCAGCTGTAGGGGGTGGGAAAATGAGCGACAAGACCATTCTGGTGGTGGGCACCTATGATACCAAAGATGCCGAACTGACCTATTTGGCTGACCGCATCCGTTCCCAAGGGGGCGGGGTGCAGACCATGGATGTTAGCGTCTTGGGTGACCCGCAGGCGCCCACGGATTATTCCAAACATGATGTGGCCAAGGCGGGCGGCAGCAGCATTGAAAAGGCGATTGAATCGGGGGACGAAAACACCGCGATGCAGATCATGGCGCGCGGTGCTGCGGCGCTGGCGCTTGAATTATGGCGCGGCGGGGCGTTTGACGGGGTGATCGTGCTGGGTGGCACCATGGGCACCGATCTGGCGTTGGACCTGTGTCAGGCATTGCCGCTGGGAGTGCCTAAATATGTGGTTTCCACGGTCAGCTTTTCGCCATTGATCCCGCCGGAACGCCTTGCGGCAGATATCCAGATGATCCTGTGGGCCGGCGGGCTATATGGGCTGAACTCGGTCTGCAAAGCATCCCTGTCCCAAGCCGCCGGCGCGGTGCTGGGCGCTGCGCGGGCGGTCGAGGCCCCCAAACGGGATCGCCCCCTGATCGGCATGACCAGCTTTGGCAAGACCGTTTTGCGCTATATGGTATCGCTGAAACCGGCGCTGGAAGAACGCGGGTTCGAGGTGGCAGTGTTTCACGCCACCGGCATGGGCGGGCGGGCGTTTGAAAGCCTTGCAGCCGAGGGCGCCTTTGCCGCCGTGATGGATTTCGCACCGCAGGAATTGACCAACCATATCATGGGGTCCAGTATTTCTGCCGGCCCTGACCGGATGACCAACGCAGGCGCCACGGGCACGCCGCAGATCATCGCACCAGGCTGTTATGATCTGGTGGATGTGGTCGGCTGGCAGCCTTTGCCGGACCGCTTCAAGGATAGCGAAGTGCATGCTCATAATCGCCTGCTGTCCTCGATCCTGCTGGGGGCCGAGGAACGGCGCGAGGTGGCAAGGGCGATGTGCGAACGGCTGGCGGGGGCCAAGGGGCCGGTCACCCTGATCCTGCCAATGCAGGGCGGTAATGAATGGGACCGCGAAGGCGCGCCGCTGCATGACGCCGAAGGCATGGCCGCCTTTGTCGATGAAATCCGCAAAGCCTGTCCGGCAAATGTAACTTTGCTTGAGTTGGACGCGCATATCAATGAAGTCGAATTCGCCGATTGCGCACTGGCGGTGTTTGACAACTGGATGGATGAAGGCACGGTTCTGCGTCCATGATTGCGCGGGGGATACAGTGGCGCTAAGGTCATGGTTCAAGGAGGAACCATGCCGCATCTACGTTTCGAATATTCCCAGGGGTTAGAGGATCTGGCCGATCTGGACAGTCTGGCCGAAACCCTGCGCGATGCGCTGGTTGCGAGTGGTCAATGCCCGCTGGGCGGCATCCGTGTGCGCGGGTTTCGGGCCGATCATCAGGCGATTGCGGACGGGGCGCAGACCTATCATTTCCTTGATATGGTGCTGCGGCTGGGCGAGGGGCGTGATGCCACCACCCGTGCCGGAATTGCCGATACGCTGTATGCTGCTGCCGAAACCGCGTTGCGCCCGCAGGTTAACGATGTGCCGTTTATCCTTAGCCTTGAAGTGGTCGAAATCGACAGCCGCTTTTCCCGCAAAAGCTGGAGCACCATCCACGCTGCCATCAAGGAATGCACCGCATGAAGGATTATGATCGCGCCCTGCCGATCGCGCTGTTGCGCGCCCGCGAGGCCACTTTGCGCCCGTTTCGCAAGGAACTGGAGAAAATCGGTCTGACCGTGCAGCAATGGCGGGTGATCCGCGCCTTGGCCGAGGGCGAGGCCCTGAGCGCCAGTGCCTTGTCCGAGATGTGCGTGTTAATGCCACCGTCCCTGTCGCGGATCATGAAAAACCTGACCGAACGCGGGTTGATTGAACGGGTTGAAGACAATGATGCCCGCCGCCGGATGGTCCGGATCACCGCCAAAGGGCAGGCGAAATATGACGCCATGTCGGGGCAAGCGGCAGAGGTGTACGCACGGATCGAACAGGCCTTTGGCGCAGCGAAAATGGAGCAGCTTCTGGACCTGCTGGTCGAGCTTCGTGAAGCGGTAGAGCGCGACGTGGTTTAGGTGGCTTGACGGGCGGGGTTCATTTAATTAACCTGTTAATTAAACTGCCCCTGCACCGGAATTTGTCATGACTTCACTTCAAAGCAATATTGCTGCGGCTGAAACCTATCTGGAACACTGGCGGGACTGCGGTGTGCAGAACCATATTGCAGGCCAAACTGTTCCGGCGTCCGGTGGGGAAACCTTTGAAAACACAACGCCGGTGGATATGTCCCGCCTGTGCGATGTTGCCCGTGGCACTGTTGCCGATATCAACGCGGCGGCACAGGCAGCAGCGCATGGTTTTACCATATGGCGGGATGTGTCCGGCAAGGATCGGCGGGATATCCTGCATGCCATTGCCGACGGTATCGAGGACCGCGCCGAGGAAATCGCACTGTTGGAGAGCCTTGATACAGGGCAGGCGATCCGCTTTATGTCCAAGGCCGCCATTCGCGGGGCCGAAAACTTCCGTTTTTACGCTGACAAGGCAATAGAGGCCCGCGATGGCAAATCCATCCATGCACCGGGCCAGATGAACGTCACCTCGCGGTTTCCGCTGGGGCCTGTCGGGGTGATCACCCCGTGGAATACGCCATTCATGCTGTCCACATGGAAAATTGCACCGGCCTTGGCCGCTGGTTGCACCGTGGTGCACAAACCTGCCGAATTATCACCGATCACCGCGAAAATTCTGGTGGAAATTGCCGAACAGGCGGGCCTGCCTACGGGTGTCTGGAACACTGTAAACGGCTTTGGCGAAGAAGTGGGCAAGGCACTGTGCGAACACCCCTTGATCCGCGCCATCGCCTTTGTTGGTGAAAGCGCCACGGGCTCGGCAATTATGGCGCAAGGGGCGGCCACGCTGAAACGGCTGCATCTGGAACTGGGCGGCAAAAACCCCGTGATCGTCTTTGAAGACGCCGATCTGGACCGTGCCGCCGAGGCCGCAATTTTCATGATCTATTCGCTGAATGGCGAACGCTGCACTTCGTCCTCGCGGCTGTTGGTGCAAGCCTCGATCTATGATGAATTGACCGCGCGGATTGCCAAAAAGGCAGCCGCAATCAAGGTGGGGCATCCGCTGGACCCCAACACGGTGATTGGCCCGCTGATTTCGCAAGGTCATCAGGCCAAGGTGATGTCCTTTTTCGATACGGCCCGTGCCGAAGGCGCGACCATAGCCACTGGCGGCGAGCGGGTTGGCCAAACCGGCTGCTATGTTGCGCCGACCCTGTTCACAGGTGCCAAAAACGATATGGCGATCGCACGGCAAGAGATTTTCGGCCCGGTACTAACCGCCATCCCGTTTGCGGACGAAGCCGATGCGCTGCGCATGGCCAATGACACCGACTATGGCCTTGCCGCCTATCTGTGGACCAATGATTTGACCCGCGCGCTGCGGATGACGGAGCGGCTGGAAACGGGTATGATCTGGGTGAACTCGGAAAACAAACGCCACCTGCCGACGCCGTTTGGCGGGGTCAAGGCATCCGGCATCGGGCGGGACGGCGGCGACTGGTCGTTTGATTTTTACATGGAAACGCGGAATGTTTCCTTTGCCACAACAGCGGGCAAAATCCCGCAACTGGGCGGCTGAATTAGGGGGAATTAGCTGATGGGGCAAATCGTTCAGGCCGCCAAGATCACACATGTGCCGACCATCTGGATGTCGCACACAATTGAGAAATACCGTGGTATCCGCCAAAGCGCGATTGACGGCTATGCCCGTTTGCGCACCGAGGCGCAGGAGGCGGGTGTCGAAACCTTCATCGTGTTTGACACCCACTGGATCGTCAATCAGGGGTTCCACCTGAATGCCAAGCCGCGCCATGCCGATACCTTCACCAGCCATGAATTGCCGCATATGCTGGCGGGGCTGGATTACGATTATCAGGGTGATCCTGAGCTGGCAGAATTGATCGTCGAAACCCTGCAAGGGGCGGATGTGCGGGCGATGGCGCAGACGGATGAGAATCTGGGGCTGGAATATGGCACGCTGTTGCCGATGCATTTCATCAATGAGGGCTCCTTTGCGCGGGTGTTGCCGGTGGCGGTGAACCAGTTTGCCTCGATCGCCGAAAATCTGGAATGGGGGCGCCTGCTGGCACAGGCGATTGCCGCATCGGGGCGCAAGGTTTCTGTGCTGGCGTCAGGTTCCCTTAGCCATGCGTTCTGGCCCAATGACAAATCGGCGGCGGGGATCAATTCGATCAATGGGGAATTCAACCGCCAGATGGATTTGCGGGTGCTGGAATTGTGGGAGCAGGGCCGCTGGGCCGAGTTTCTGGACATGCTGCCCGAATACGCCGAAAAATGCGCAGGCGAATGCGGGATGAACGACACCGCCCTGTTGTTCGGCGCTTTGGGGGCGGCGGATTACGCGGGGCAGATCACCACGCACACACCCTATTTCCCCAGTTCCGGCACCGGACAGGTCAATATTTCCTTTAGCCCTGCGGGGGCCGCATGACGCTGCGGCTGGCGCAGTTCAGTGCGGATGACGCGGCCCTGTGGGGGGCTGTTGCCGATGGTGGAATGATCGCCCTTTCCCCTGCCTTTCCCGAGTTTTCGACCCTGCGCGAAGTGATTGCAGCGGATGCGTGGGATGCTGTGGCGCAAGCGGCCGAGGGGCGCGATGTGACCCATGCTAACGGCAACTTTACATGGGATATACCGATCCCCGCGCCGGAAAAGATCATTTGCGTTGGCGTGAATTACCCCGACCGCAATGCGGAATACAAAGACGGCAAAGATGCCCTGCCAAACCCGTCGCTGTTCATCCGCTTTCCCCGCTCGTTTGTGGGCCATAACGCCCCGCTGATCCGCCCGCCGGAAAGTCCGCAACTGGACTATGAGGGCGAGATCGTGATCGTGATCGGGAAGGGCGGGCGGCGGATTTCCCAAGCTAATGCGCTGGATCATATATCAGCGCTAACCTTGTGCAATGAAGGAACAATCCGTGATTGGGTGCGCCATGCCAAGTTCAACGTCACCCAAGGCAAGAATTTCGACCGTAGCGGCGCGATTGGTCCGTGGCTGGTGCGCTATCGTGATGAAAGCCAGATCGCCGACATCCGGCTGGAAACCCGTGTGAATGGCAAGGTCCGTCAAAGCGACCACACCGCACGGATGCTGTTTTCGTTTCGCAAGATCATCGAATATGTCTCGACCTTTACGACGCTGGTTGTGGGCGATGTGATTGTCACCGGCACACCCACAGGGGCCGGCGCGCGGCTGGACCCGCCGGTCTGGTTAAAACCGGGGGATGTGGTCGAAGTGACAGCCCAGGGCATCGGAACCCTGCGCAATACCGTGGCGGACGAGGGGGATGTATGACACCGGAACAGATCAGCGCAGCGGCGCAATCGCTATTTGCTGCCGAACAGGAAAGACGCCAGATCGGGATATTAAGCGAAAGCCATCCACAAATGACATTGGCCGATGCCTATGCTGTGCAGGACGCTTTGGTGGTTTTGAAACAGGCAACAGCGCGGCGGCAGATCGGTTGGAAAATCGGCCTGACATCGCGGGCGATGCAGCAGGCCTTGCAGATCGAAACGCCTGACAGCGGTGTGTTGTTTGACGATATGCTTTTTCCCAACGGGGGTGCAATCCCCCCTGATCGGTTCATCGAACCAAGGATCGAGGCCGAGATAGCCTTTGTGATGAAATCTCCGTTGCAGGGGGCGCAGATCACCCGCGAGGATGTAATTGCAGCCACGGATTACGTTTGCCCTGCATTGGAAATTCTGGACACGCGGGTCATCCGCCAAAACCCTGAAACCGGTGCGCGCCGTCTGGTGCAGGATACCATCGCTGACAACGCCGCAAATGCCGGTCTGGTGCTGGGGGACACGCATTTGCCCCCCGACCACGACATGCGCTGGCTGGGTGCGATTGTATCGCGGGATGGTGTGGTCGAGGAAACCGGCCTTGGCGCCGGGGTGTTGAATGACCCGGTGACGGGAATTGTCTGGCTGGTTCAGCGGCTGGCAGAACTGGGGCAGGGGCTTGAAGCCGGTCAAGTGGTGCTGTCGGGGTCTTTTATTCGACCGATAGAATGTAAGTCAGGGACAGTAATCAATGCCAGTTTTGGCAAGTATGGAAATGTTGAAATCCAATTTGGCTGAATAAATGCTCTGACTGACGCAGGGGCGTAATCCTCCCCTGTTGCATGAATTATTATGCACCGGTGTTCTGTGTTAAAGGAAGAACACAAATGCCGTCTTCCAAACCCGATTGGTGGCAGAAAATTTTGACTGTGGTCAATGATATAGATCAGGTTTTTGCACTTTTGCCCGCAATCCAGCTATGCACAATTGTGCGTTCTAGCTATTCGATTATTCGCATATGATGATCTTGTAAAATAGTCATCAGATCGGATGGCTTGGTAAGAGTGGCGGTGGTCACCATTGGAAATTCTGACCCGCCGCCTGCTTTGATCAGGCACGGTTGTTTTGGCCCCGCTTTGTGGGCAATCGACAAAGAGGGGACGTTGCAAACTTCCGGTTTGGATAAACGGAAGTTGCAACTATGGTCTTACCCAGGGAATTCACCAAACCGTTTGCGGCGCTGCTGTTCTTCTGGATATTGCTGAACGGAACGCTGGCCCCCGATACCCTGTTGATCGGGCTGGTGGCGTCATTCGCCATTGTCTGGTTTTTGCGCGAAAGCATGTCGTTCCTGAACGAATTTCGCGCCACACCGCAGGCCTTCATCGCGGCCTTTAACTATATCGGATATTTCCTGAAGGAACTGGTGAAATCAAACATTGCGCTGGCGCGGGTTGTGTTGTCGCCGGACCTGCCGATCAATCCGGGCATCGTCAAGGTGCGCACCCGATTGAAAAGCAAAATGGGGCGGCTGCTTTTGGCCAACTCGATCACCATGACCCCCGGCACCCTGACCGTCGAGATAGAGGACGAATATCTATACATCCACTGGGTCAATATTGAATCTGACGACATCGACGCGGCGACCGAAAGTATCGTCGCCGGTTTCGAGAAATATCTAGAGGGAACCTCTAAAAATCCCCCAAAATCCGGCCTGACGGGGTAGAATCGTCATCAGGATGAAAATGATTCGACCGACGGGGTTTTGTCATGGGTCAGATGGGATTTTTTGATCTTTCCAGCCGATACGCGGGACTGGACAAATCTGGTGATCCGCTGGTGTTGCTCAACGACATGGTGCCGTTCGAGGATTACCGGGACGAGCTGAAGGCCATATGGCGCACGCCGCCCGAACAGCGCAAATCCAACGCTGGCCGCCCGCCTTGGGATGAGGTGCTGATATTCAAGACGATGGTTTTGCAGCAGCTCTACAACCTCTCTGACGATCAGATCGAGTATCAGATCCGCGACCGCCTGTCGTTCATGCGGTTTCTCGGCCTTGGCATTGAAGACAGCGTACCTGACGCCAAGACCATCTGGGCCTACCGTGAAAGGCTGGCCGGGGCCGGGAAGATGAAGGAGCTGTTTGACAAGTTCGATGCCTTTCTGCGCGAAAAGGGCTATCTGGCGATGGGCGGGCAGATTGTTGATGCGAGCATCGTTCCGGCGCCGCGCCAGCACAACAAAAGGGACGAGAACGAGAAAATCAAGGCGGGCGAAACGCCTGAAGAGTGGGAGGAAAAACCCCACAAGAAGCGCCAGAAGGACGTGGATGCGCGCTGGACGAAGAAGCACGGCAAGAGCTATTACGGCTACAAGAACCACATCAATGTCGACCGGCGGCACAAATTCATCCGCGCTTATGATGTCACCGATGCCGCCGTGCATGACAGCCAGGCGCTTGCCGGTCTGATTGATGCGAGCAACACCTCATCGGACCTGTGGGCCGACAGCGCCTATCGCTCGCAAAAGATCGAAAGCGAGCTGGAAGAGCGGGGGCTTCACAGCCATATCCATCACAAGGGCAGGCGCGGCAAGCCGCTTGGCGAGCGCCAGCAAAAGGCCAACCGGAGGCGCTCGAAAGTGCGGGTCCGGGTCGAGCATGTATTCGCTTTTCAGGAGCGCTCCATGGGCGGCAAGCTGATCCGCTCCATCGGCCTGAAGCGGGCGCGATTTCGCATCGGGATGATGAACCTGGTCTACAACATGAAGCGCTTCGTCCAGTTCGAATGCGGCCTGGCGGCGCCGGGATAAGGGTTCATGGGGTGAGGTGTGCCTGAAATACCCAAAACCGGCTTGAAACCGGTGAAAATGGGTTTATGATCCGAAGCAATCAGGCGGGACAGGCGAAAAACCGTCCACCCCGCCGCGAAGAAGGCGAAAACGGGAATTTACAGAGGTTCCCTAGAGGTAATCTATGGCTGATTTTCTGGTATATCTGGCCGCTGTTCTGGCGGGCGGGGCATTTTTGCTTGCGCTGTTTCGCTTCTTGCGTGGCCCTTCGCCGGTTGACCGTGTGGTCGCCTTTGATGTGCTGACCGTGATCGCCATCACCGGCATTATTCTGGCGGCTGTGGTGGCTGACAGGGTGATCTATCTGGATGTGGCGCTGGTCTATGCGTTGCTGTCGTTCCTCGGGGTGATCGTGGTTGCCCGTTATCTGGAAAGGGGCGCGTGATGGGGCTATTATTCGATATTCTGGGCGGTCTGGTTCTGGTCGCCGGCACAGCGTTTTTGCTGCTGGGCGGGCTGGGCCTGAACCAGATGCCCGATGTGTTCAACCGTATTCAGGCGGGCACCAAGGCGACCACGCTTGGCACCATCCTGACGCTGACCGGCATTGCCATGATGCACCCCGACTGGGCGCTGAAACTGCTGCTGATCGGCATGTTCCTGCTGTTCAGCAACCCGCTGTCCTCGCAGGTGCTGGCACGGGCGGCGGAACGCACCCACGTTCACAAAACCAGCCGCACCCGCATTGACCGGTTTGAACAGGATCATGATCAGGGGGAAGAAGCATGAGCACGCTGACACTATTGATGGCCGTTTTGGCGCTGGCGGCAATGCTGGGGGGCGCGGCGGTGGCCGTGGCCAGCAAAAGCACACCGGTTGCCATTCTGGCGGCGGGGCTGGTCAGTCTGATGGCCTCGGTTTTGTTCGTGCTGCTGGCGGCGCCCGATGTGGCGATGACCGAAGCGGCGATCGGCAGCGGGCTGACCACCTTTTTGTTTTTCTTTGTGCTGGGCCGCGTGAAAGAGGAGCAGGATGATGACTAACAGATTGCTGACTGTGGCGTTTCTGGCGGGTCTGGCCGTGATTTTCATCCAGTTGCTGTCGGGCTATGCGCCCGACACCGACCTGAACCTGACTGCCGGCTATTACGCCAACCGGACCGCGCCGGATCTGGGCGCGCAGAACATCGTGACCGGCATCATCGTCACCTATCGCGGGCTGGATACACTGGGCGAAGTCACCGTGCTGTTCCTGACCGCCGCCATCGTGGCGCTGGTGCTGGTGCATGGCCGCGCAATGGAGGCCGAGACCGGCCCCAAACCCTTGCCCGCCGGTGAATTGCTGCAAACCGGCAGCCGCCTGTTGGCACCAATGATCCTGCTGCTGGGCATCTATGTGTTCGTGAACGGCCACCTGACACCGGGTGGCGGGTTTCAGGGCGGGGCGATTGTGGCCTCGGCCGTTCTGCTGCTGTTGCTGACCGACCCGATGCGCCGCTTTTCGCATCGCCTGATCTCGCGGATCGAATCCACCGCCGGATTGCTGTTCGTGGCCATCGGCCTGCTGGGCCTGCTGTTTGCGGGCGGATTTCTGGATGCGCGGTTCTTGCCGCAAGGCTGGTTCGGGGCGCTGTTATCCGCCGGTGCCATCCCGCTGATTTATTCCCTGATCGGCCTGAAGGTGGGGGCTGAATTCAGCTCGATGTTGCTAAGCCTGTCCGAGACGGAGGATGAAAAATGAGCCTTGTAACCCTTGCAATGGCGGGCGGTTTTGCGCTGATCCTGATTGGATTGTATGGCGCGCTGAACAACCGCAATATCCTGCGCATTATCATCGCCTTTACCCTTGCCAATACTGGCGTCAATCTGGTGCTGGTGGCGGTGGGATACATGACTGGACGCACAGCCCCCATCCTTGACGCTGCGGTGCCGGTTGATCAGGCAAATGCGCTGATTATCGACCCTGTGCCACAGGCCCTTGTTCTGACCGCGATTGTAATCGGCCTTGGGGTCACGGCCCTGATGCTGGCCTATGCGCTGCGTCTGTTCGCCAGCCGTCACACGGGTTGTGTCTCGAAAGTGGTGGAAATTGATTTCAGGCACCTCCGAGCGGGTTGAGTTATGCGCCGGTCAGGCGGCTTGGTCAAGGGTTGCGTCGGCGACGGGCTGAGCGAGCGTTTCCCAGCCATCGACCTTTCGCATGACGATCTGCCCCGAGGCCATCAGAGCCCAAAGCAGCATCGGCACGGTCTCGGCGCATGGCAGCACGGTCTGGGTCTTGATGCGGCGGCGGAATTCCTCGTTCAGGCGTTCGATCGCATTTGTCGTTCTGGCCGATTTCCACTGGCCTTGTGGCAGACGCGTGAAGGTGAAAAGCTTATCTCCTGCTTCTTCCAAGCTGTCAGCGACGGCCTTGCATTTCAGCCGCCATTTTCGCAGAAATGCCTTGCGGCGGGTGGCGATTTCCTCGGGTGTTTTGGCGTAGATCATGTCGCGGTAATCTTCTGTCAACTCATCATGCATACGCTTGGGTGCCTTGGCCAGAAGGTTGCGGTGCTTGTGCACCGTGCACCTCTGGATCGGCAGATCTTCACCCCAGAGGGCAATGAGAGCGACCTCAAGTCCCGGTGCCCCGTCCACGATGACAAATTCGGGCCGTTTCAACCCGCGCGCATCCAGATCGTTGATGAACTGACGCCAGGCGGAGGTGCTTTCGCCGCCCATGTTCATCAGTGATAACAAGACCTTCTGCCCATCCCGGCGCACGCCAATCGCGGCCAGAACCGAGATATTGGTGGCCTTCCTGTCAATCCGCGTTTTGATCACGGTGCCGTCCAGGATCAGCCGCACGATGTCTTCATCCGCAAGGCTGCGGGCGCACCACGCCTGCCAGTCCACCTTCACCTTGCGCCAGGCGCGGCTCACCACATCCTTGCTGACCGCCCCCTGAAACAGGCCGAACAGGGCGCGTTTTACCCGCCGTGTGTTGGTGCCCGAAAGGTAGACAGCAGCGATCAGCGCCTCGGCCTTCTTCGTCAGCCGCTGGTAGCGGGGCAATGCCTTCGAGCGCCATTCTCTGGCCTTGCCGGCCTCGCCTGTGATCCGCGCACGCGGCACGCGCACCGTTTCGGTTCCAAATGTTCCGACCAGTTGCCGCTCGCGATGCCCGTGGCGGTATCCGGCCTTTGCCCCGCCGCTGCGGCCATACCGGCAACGGCCCAGAAACTGCTCCAGCTCCTCTTCGAAAACCGCCTCGATCGTCGCGCGGATGTTCTGGCGCAGCCGGTCTTCAATCGGGTCATAGCCTGCTTCATTGGCCAGTAGCGCGGATGTCGATGTTGCTGTATTCTTTGTCATGGCGTGATCTCCTTGGCGGTTCCAGCCGCCGGTTGGGTGGCTTCGATGCACCCGGAGATTACGCCGTCCTCGAATTTCCACCAAACTCGCGACACTACCGTCACACGCTGGATATTTCCAAATTCACGGAGTTGAAATGGTGATGCCAAATATCATTCTTATCATCGCCACCGGTCTGGGTGCGGCATTTCTGCTGGGTCTTTTGCGCGAGGAAAAGCGCCTGAGCGCCTATCTGATCACCCTTGCCGCCCTTGCCTTCATGAGCCTGATTCCCGGTCTGTGGCTGATCGCCTTTGCTGGTGGCGCGGTCCCTGTCGAGGTGACCACAGCGGGCACGCCCGCGCCCTTTGCCATCAACTTTAAAATGGGTCTGGCCGAGGCAACGGGACTACTGCTGATCAATCTGACGGCGCTGCTTTCGGCCATCTATATGCAGCAAACCATGCTGCGGCTGGGGCGCCGTATTATGGCGGTGTTCCTGATTGCAGTGATGGCGGTGTCCGGCATCATCCTGACCCGCGACGTGTTCAACCTGTTTGTGTTCCTTGAACTGGTTGTGATCGCCAGCGGTGGTCTGGTGTTGATGTCCACCGACAAACGCGCGCTGGGGGCCGGGTTCAAATACCTGATGGTTTCGGAATTCATCACCGTGTTCCTGCTGATCGGTATCATCTTTGCCTATCACGCCAGCGGTAGCCTGAACATCGACACCATGGCGGCTTCGGATATGCTGGCCAAACAGGGCGGGGCCTTGGCATTTTTCCTGATTCTGATCGCGTTAATTGCGGAACTAAAACCCTTTCCCGCCAATGGCTGGGCGCTGGATATTTATGAATCCGCCCACCCCGGTTTTTCAGCCCTGTTTTCGGCTGTGTTTGCCACCGGCGCATTGTTCGCGGTGGACAAAGTTCTGCTGATGGGCGGCACCACCTGGTTGCCACTGGCAACCGGCATCGGGCTGTTGACCTTTGTCGCCTCGAACATCATGGGGCTGGCGCAACATAATGACCGCCGCTTGCTGGGCTATTCGTCCATTGCGCAGGTCGGGCTGGTGCTGGCCATAATCGGTCAGCGCGAGGTGCTGGGCGACAGTTACCTGTTCATCGCTGGCGGGATCCTGTTGGCCCATGCGGTGGCCAAGGCCGGGCTGTTCTGGATGTCCGGTATGTTCGAGGCCCGCGATCTGAAAGACTGGACCGTGCTGCGGGAAAAACCGCTGATGGTTGGTATCTTTATCACCTTTATCGCCATGCTGACGGGTCTGCCGCCCTTCCCCGGTTTTTATGCCAAATGGGAACTGGTGCACGGGCTGATTGCGCATAACCATTTCTGGCTGGTCGCGGTGATCCTGTTTGGCGCGCTGATCGAGGTCACCTATCTGATGCGCTGGTTTGGCTATGTGATCAAACGCGACGCGCCGCGCTATGCCGAGGATACCCCGTTCCACAAGGAACTGGTGGTGGTTCTGGCCGCCGCTGCGGGCTGGGTTCTGGCCTATGTCTGGGGCGAGATGTCGACCTATCGCAACCTGCTGTCGCTGGCGGGGGACAACCTACTGGTGGTTCTGCCGCTGATGTTTGCATTGCTGTTCTTTGTGATCGACGGCTTGCCCGCGCGGATCAAGAACATCATCGCGATTGCCGGAATGGTGGCCTACTTCATCGCCAGCTATTCCAGCTATGATCCGCTGCAACTGATCTTTGGATCGATCATCTTGTTGGGTGGTGCCGTGATCCTGCTGGCCAGCTTCCATGCCGAGGGGCGGCGCATGGGGTTCTACCCCTCTGCCATGCTGATGTATGCCGGATTGGCGTTGCTGATCATTGCTGAAAACAGTTTCGCGTTTTTCGCAGCGTGGGAGATGCTGACAATCGGCTCTTACTTCCTGATCCTGCGGGGCAAGGCGTCGGAGCCGCACGCACTGTCCTATATCATCTTTTCGCTGGGCGGGGCGTTCGCCATCCTATCCGGCTTTGCGCTGGCGGCACACGGGCAGGCCCCGTTCGAGATCGCCTCGCTGGCCGATGTACGCGCGGATGTGGCCCCCTATGTGTTCATCCTGCTGGCTGTTGGTTTCATGACCAAAACCGCCGCCATCGGGCTGCACATCTGGTTGCCCGGCGCCCATGCCGAGGCCGAAACCGATGTATCGCCCATGGTGTCGGGCGTGTTGCTGAAGGCTGGTCTGTTCGGGCTGTTCACCCTGCTGATGACCATGGGTCGCCAGCATCTGGGGCCGGTCGATTTAACGCTGGTTCTGCTGTGGATCGGTGCGATCACGGCACTGCTGGGCAACATAATGTCCGCCTTTCAGGAGGATGCGAAGCGCTTGCTGGCCTATTCCTCGATCGGGCAGATGGGTTATGCGCTGTTCGGTCTGGCCCTGATGAATAAACTGGGCTGGCTGATGGCGCTGTTGTTCGTGATCAACCACTACATCTATAAATCCATGTTGTTCCTGTCGGTTGGCGGCGTGGCCAAACGTACCGGCACACGGGCGATGTATAAAATGGGCGGGCTGATTGCCCTGATGCCGCTGTCGTTCATCGCCGTGATGATCGGGATTATCGCCATGTCGGGCGTGCCGCCGCTGTCGGGCTATGGCGGGCGCTGGATTTTCTATAACGCGATCATGACGGCCGATCACCGGCTGCCGATGATCCTGATCTTCCTGTCGGGTCCTATCGGCTTCCTGTATCTGTTCCGGCTGGTGCATACGATATTCCTTGGCCAGCTAAAGGACGAACACCGCCGCCTGAAAGAAGCGCCGTTCTGGATCATCCTGCCGCAAATGATCTATGTGGTGTTCCTGCTGGGCTTTGCCGTGGTGCCCGGATTGGCGTTGCGGCGGGTGGATGCCTATCTGACCCGGTTCTTCCTGAATGAATTCGGACTGGTCTGGAGCGGCCCCGCGATTACCAGCGAATACGGCTATTGGGCGCCGGTTTCGATCATGATTGTGATCGGCGTGATCTTCTGTGTGGTGCTGGGGCTGATGATATTCCTGAACCGCAATGCCCAGAAGGTTAAGCAATTCAATATCGTCTATTCGGCGGAACGGCCCTACCGGCCCGAAACCACCCACTTTGCGTGGAACTTCTATGCGCCCTATCGCAAGGCGCTGGGGTTCATGGTGCAACCCTATGTCACCAACTTCTGGAACGGCATCGCCACGGCGCTGCACAATCTGGGCGACTTTAGCCGACGCATCTATACCGGCAATGGTCAGACCTATGCCTTCCAGATGCTGATCTTTGTTGTGATGGCCTATCTAATCTTTGGGGGGATGATCTGATGACTTTTGAATGGATGAAAATCCCCTATTCGCTGCTGACCCTGTTCATCGTGTTGAACTATGGTCTGCTGATGACCGCGATCATCGCCAAAATCGGTGCGCGGGCGGGGCGCAGGATCGGGATACCGTTTTATCAGAACTATATCGACCTGCTGAAAAACTATGCTCTGCGCAGCAAGATCACGCATGGCTATATGTTCTATCTCGGGCCGGTGTTCCGGTTGACGGGGGGGATTGGCCTGCTGTTGTTTGTGCCGACGATTTATGGTTCGGAAATGTTCTCGAACCTGTCGTTCTCGGGTGATCTGATCCTTGCGCTGTATTTCATCTTTTTCGGCACCCTTGGCATGGCGCTGGGGGCCGGGGAAAGCGGCTCCCCCCATGCGGCCATCGGTATTTCGCGCGGGTTGTCACAGGTGACCATGGCGGAATTGCCGCTGACGCTGGCGGTGTTTGCCACCGCGCTGGCGGTGGTGGCGGCGATGCTGGCCTTCCTTGGATCAATGATGCGCCCGCCGTTTGATGTGGTGATCGCGCCGCAGGAAATCCCGATTGGCCCACCCACCGAATACCACAGCGCCTATCTGGCCCTGATGCAGACCAACCGCGTGATTTTTCCGGTCGCCAAGATCGTCATCTATATGAACCTGTTCTTTGGCGGGGCATCCAGTTGGGGTGAATTCGCAATCAAGGTGTTCCTGCTTTATCTGTTCTCGGCTTTTGTCGGGGTCGCGTTTCCGCGGTTCCGTGTGGAACAAAGCATCCGTTTTTTCATGATCTGGGCCGTGCCGATCGGCATCCTGTCCATTCTGCTTGTGTGAGGTCGCTATGAAAGAAGAACTAGAAAAACGCGTCGTCAAAGGGCCGGATGGCTTTGAGTTTACGGTGGAACCGCTACAGGACTATTACTGCGCCGAGGCGCCCAAGGCGCATCTGCCGGTATACTCGAAAATCGTTGAAGGGCTGTTCAACTGGGCACGCGCTGAATCGATCTGGATTTTGGGGTTTGGCACCGGTTGTGGCGCGATTGAAATGCGCCCCCTGATGACGCCGCGCTTTGATGCCTACCGTTTCGGTGTGCAATGGCGTCCCACCCCGCGGCAGGCCAACCTGTTGATGATTTCCGGCTATCTGTCCACCAAAACCCTGAAACGCGCCATTCGGGCCTATGAACAAATGCAAAGCCCGAAATATGTGGTTGGTCTGGGGTCCTGCACCATCAATGGCGGCATGTATTGGGACAGCTACAACACCATCAAAAAGCTGGATGACTATATGCCGGTCGATCTGTTTATCGCCGGATGCATGCCCCGCCCCGAGGCCCTGCTGGCCGGTTTCAACGATCTGAAAAAGATCATCAAGGCAGGCAAAGCCGAAGGCGCCAACAAATACGCCGAGAATTTCGACTGGTACAAGGCCAACCAGAAATCCGTGATCAAGGATTGGGATATGCCCGATTATAACTGGTGATGAATGATGCATAAACTCTATGAAAATCTGGGCAAAATCATACCGCTAGGGGAAATGACCCTACAGCGCGCCAACCTTGCCTTTATCACACTGGACCGCCGCTATCTGCGATCCGCCCTGCACCACCTGCGCGATGTCGAGGGTTACAGCCACCTTGTGCTGCTGACCGCCGTTGACTGGATCGAAGATGACGTGTTTCAGCTGACCTATCTGCTTAGCAACCGCACTGCGGATGTGGATGTGGGCCTGCGAGTGATGCTGCCGCGTGAAAACGCCAGCATGGACAGTATCCACGACATCTGGCCCACCGCCGCCACCTACCAGCGCGAATTGCGCGAGATGTTCGGCATCGATTTCCCCGGATCACCGCGTGTGAACGAGGAATTCATCCTTGAGGGCTGGCAGGAAATCCCCCCCTACCGGCGCGATTTCGACACCAAGAAGTATTCCGAGGAAAATTTTGCCCACCGTGAAGGGCGCGTCACCAAAGACCCCGCCAGCCACATGAAAGAACTGCTTTATCCGGACAGGGGGCAATAAGATGAACACTCAACCCGACCGATCCAAATACCCCGTCAAAAAGGCCGATGGCACGCTGGATATTGACCTGTCATCTGGCAAATATCTGAAGCTGTGGCAAGGTCCCAACCACCCCGGCATCACGGGCAACATGTCGGTGGAACTGACGGTTTGCGGTGACGAAGTGGTCGAGGGCAAGGTGCATGTGGGATACCTGCACCGTGGTTTTGAAAAACTGATGGAACGGCGCAGTTTCATCCAGTGCTTTCCCATTGTCTGCCGCATCTGCGTGCCCGAGCCCGATTTCAACGAATACTGCTATGCCGCCGCGATTGAAGAATTGTCGGGCGTTGTGGTGCCTGAACGCGCCCACTGGATCAGGACGATGATTTTGGAAATGGGCCGGATCAATTCCTATCTGATGTATCTGGGCGGACAGGCCGGTGCATTGGGTCAGGGCGTGATTGGCCAGTGGACCACCTATGTGCGCGATCTGATGCTGGACCGTTTCGAGGAACTGACGGGCGCGCGTATCTATCACATGTTCATCCTGCCCGGCGGGGTGCGCGATGATCTGCCCGACGGGTTCAAGGACCGGCTTGAGGCCACCTTGAAAGAGGTGGATGCCGTTCTGAAAGACGTTCACGATGTGATGTTCAAAAACGCAGTTTTCAAACGGCGCACCATCGGGGTTGGCTATATCGATCCCGCGTGGGTCGACGAATACGGCATCACCGGCCCCAACGCCCGCGCCGCCGGTGTGGCCAAGGACGTGCGCAAGGATCAGCCCTATCTGGTCTATGACCAACTGGATTTCGAACCTGTGGTCGATCACGGATCAGACATCTACACCCGCGCCGATGTACGCCGCCGCGATGTGGCAATGTCGGTGGATCAGTTGCGCCAGATACTGGCAAAGATGCCGGGTGAGGGGCCGGTGATGGCCAAATTGCCCAACGTGCTGCACTGGCAAATCCCGCGCGGCGAAACCTATATCCGTGGCGAATGTTCGCGCGGGGAATACGGGTTTTACCTTGTCACTGGCGGCAGCCGTTTCCCGCGCCGCGTCAACGTGCGCGGGCCCAGCTATACCCACGCCATGACCCTGTTGGAGCGCATGATCGTAAATGCCAATATTTCTGATGTTGCCGCCCTGATGGTTTCACTTCACACCTACCCGCCCGAAATTGAAAGGTAGCAAAAAGATGAGTGTTCAAGACGTCCTTTCGCCCTTCAAAGCGTGGAAAAACCTGTTTCGCGATCCGGTGACCATTGCCGATCCGATCAATGACCGCCCCGGTGCCGCGCGCTATCGCGGGTTTCACCAGAATGATCTGGATAAATGCATCGGTTGTGGCACCTGCGAGGAAATCTGCCAGAACGGCGCGATTGATATGGTTGCCGAGCTGAAAATCGAGCAGGCCGAAGGCGATTCCGGCCTGCGCCCGCGGATCGACTATGGCCGCTGCTGCTGGTGCGCGCTGTGTGTCGATGTGTGCATGACCGGATCATTAACCATGTCGAACGCCTATACTTGGGTCGATGCCGACCCCGAGGAATTCCGCTTTACCCCCGGTGTGGACAAGAAGGATTGGGATGATGCCGAACTGGGCTATCACCGTCCCGAGGGCCTGCATCTGACACCCATGACTCGGGTTGAAATGCAGGAAATGGAGCCCGAGGAACGGGTTGCCAATTTCGACGAAATTGTCTGTGGTTATTCGGTCGAGGAAGCGCTGGTCGAGGCTGATCGTTGCGTATCCTGCGGGCTGTGTGTGGCCACTTGCCCTGCGCATATGGCGATCCCCGACTACATCGCCGCAATCCGCGATCAGGATTACGAACACGGTCTGGAACTGCTCTATGATACCAATCCGTTCAGTCAGGTTTGCGGCCGCGTCTGCACCCATAAATGCGAAGATGCCTGTTCGGTCGGTCACGAGGGCCAGCCGATTGCCATCCGCTGGCTGAACGCCACATCACCGAAAATGTGCCCCGCGAGAAATATATGGATATCATCGGTGGCACGGCAGACGACACCGGCAAGAAAATCGCCATCATCGGGGCTGGCCCTGCCGGTCTGACCACCGCGTTTGATCTGGTGAAAATGGGTCACGATATCACCGTGTTCGAGGCCCAGCCCGGACCTGGCGGCATGGCCCGTTACGGCATCCCCGAATACCGGATGCCGTATGACGATCTGGATCACGAGGTGTCGATCATCACCGAAATGGGTGTCGATATCCGCTATAATATGCGGGTGGGCAAAGATATCTCGATGGACCAGCTGCGGCAGGATTACGATGCGGTACTGTTGTCGATCGGCCTGCATGTCGGGCGTTCGACCCGCATCAAAGGGACCGAGCATAAAGACGTGACCAAAGCGGTGGATCTGCTGCGTGATATCACCAACGGCATTAAAGTAAAGGTGCCCAAAAAGGTCGTGGTGATCGGCGGCGGCAACGTGGCGATGGACATCGCCCGATCCATGGCGCGCCTGCAGAAACAGAAATACGGCAAGGTCGATCTGACGGTGACCGCGCTTGAGGATCTGCAACACTTCATGGCCGACCCCGAAGAGGTGAAGGAAGCCCGCGAAGAGGGGATCGAAATTTTCGATGCCCGTGGTCCGCAGGAAATTGTCCTGACCAAAACCGGCCGGATCAGCGGCTTGCGCACATGGAAAGTGGTTTCCATCTTTGACGATCAGGGCCGTTTCGCCCCCAGCTATGACGAAGCGGACGAAATGCTGCACAAGGCCAATATGGTGATCGAGGCCATCGGGCAGGCCTCCGACGTCGAATTGCTGGGCAAGGAACTGACCGAGGCGCTGGACTGGAACCGTGGCCGCCTGTCGGTGGATGCCGAAGGTCGCACCTCGCAAAGCTGGCTGTGGGCGGCGGGGGATTGTGTGCACGGGCCGGATATTATCCACGCTGTGGCTGATGGGCATGCGGTGGCTGACAGTATCAATGCCGCATTGAACGAACAGGAGGAAACCGATGCCAAGGATTGAGAAATTCGACAAGTTGCACCATCATGCCAGCCTTCAGGAATTCATTGATCTGGCGATCGAGGTCGAGCAGGTCGCGCATGACTTCTATACCGACCTGCTGCCAAAGATCAGCAAGCACATCCGCTATATCGTGCACGAGTTGATCCGCGAGGAAGAAGCGCATATCGCCAAATTGCAGGAATTGGCCAAGCGTCGCGATATAGAAGGCGCGCTCCAGGCCGAGATTGAAAATATGACGGTGGATCGCAAGTTTTTCGACGGCATCCACGTGCCCAAGCTGGGCGAAAACCCAGATGATCAGGAAATCCTGCAATACGCGATGATGCGGGAATTTATCGCGATGGTGCAATATAGCGAATTGGCTGAAAAATCACCGCCTGGGCCAGTGCGCGATCTGTTCCAGTTCATGGCGAACGAAGAGATCAAGCACAAGAACGACCTTGAAGCGCTATATTACCAGATTGTCCACAGCGGCGGGGTATAGTTTTTGCCAATGGGCCTGCAATGCCGGTTGCGGGGCGGCAAAATTATACAGTTCTGACAGGTAGCTACCATATTCATTCTTGGCAAACAGGTCGGCCTGCTCTGCCAGATCGCTACGACTGATCCAGCCTTTGGCAAAAGCGATTTCATCGGGTGATCCAACCTGAAGCCCCTGCCGTTGTTGCAGCGTGCGAACGAAATTTCCCGCATCCAGCAAACTGCCGTGGGTGCCGGTATCCAGCCAGGCATAACCGCGCCCCATGCGCTCGACACTCAGCGCGCCTTGATCCAGATAGATTTCCAGCAACGAGGTGATTTCCAGCTCTCCCCGCGTTGACGGGGTGACGCGACGTGCTTTTTCGGGGGCGGTTCCGTCGAGGAAATATAGCCCCGTCACCGCATAGTTTGACGGCGGCACATCGGGTTTTTCAACGACGGAAACGGCATTTCCGGCCTCGTCGAAATCGACAACCCCGTAACGTTCGGGATCGGCCACGCAATAGCCGAAAACCGTTCCGCCGGTTTTTCGCCTGTCCGCACGGGCCAGCATTTCCGGCAGGCCGTGGCCAAAGAAAATATTGTCCCCCAGTACCATGACTGAAGGGGCGCCCGCCAGAAAATCCTCGGCCAGAAGATAGGCCTGCGCCAGCCCGTCCGGCGAAGGCTGCACGATATAGGTCAGCGACATGCCCCATTGCGATCCGTCCCCCAGCAGGCGCTGGAACTGGGGCTGATCCGCAGCTGTTGTGATCACCGCGATTTCGCGGATATCCCCCAGCATCAGCGCGGTCAGCGGGTAATAGATCATCGGTTTGTCATAGATTGGCAGCAGTTGTTTCGAGATGCCCATCGTGATCGGATAAAGCCGCGTGCCCGAGCCGCCAGCCAGAATGATACCTTTGCGTTTAGCCATTTTTCAATTGCCCCAGTTCTTTCAATACATCATTCAGCCCCGCCTGCCAGTTGGGCGGGTCTATGCCGTAATCGGCAGCAAGAGTGCTTGCGTTCAGGCGCGAATTCAGGGGGCGCTTGGCAGGTGTCGGATAGGCGGATGTCGGGATGTCCCTGACCGCAACCTTCATGCCGCTGCGGGCATATATCTGTCGGGCAAAACCGGCCCAACTAATTTCGGGTGTGCCGCTATAGTGATAAATGCCGGATCGCCCCGATCCGTTGTGAAATGCCTTGGCCATTGTCAGCAAAGTCGTGGCAATTCCGGCGGCCGGTGTTGGTCCGCCGATCTGGTCCGAGACAATGTCCAATGAATTGTGCGTTTTGCCCAGTTGCAGCATGGTTTTGACGAAATTTCCCCGATGGGCCGAGAAAACCCAACTGGTGCGCAGAATGGCATAGGCACCACCCGCCGTGCGCACCCCGTCTTCGCCCGCAAGTTTGCTGCGCCCATAGGCCCCCAGTGGGGACGGTGTATCATCAGGTTGCCACGGACGTTCACCTTGTCCATTGAAAACGTAATCACTCGAAATATGCAGAAACGTCAACCCGCGTTTTGCCGCGGCTTTTGCCATTGCCGTCGGGGCTGTGCCATTGATCAGGGTGGCCAGTTCTTCTTCATCCTCGGCCCTGTCCACAGCGGTGAAGGCAGCAGCGTTGATCACCGCATCGGCATCGGTTTCCCTGATGATTGCTGCGCAGGCCACCGGATCAAACAGGTCGGCCTGATCGCGGCCCAGATTAACAACGCCAGCCTGTCGGGCCAGTTCGGTTGCCACCTGTCCGGTTTTGCCGAAAACCAAAATGCGCATGTGCCGGTGTTTCCTGTGTCGTTACGGATATGTTCATTCCGATGGTTAGCAGACGGGGGTTAATTGAATGTGATCAGCCATGCGAAACGGCCATCTTTTGTGACGCTGTCTGTTGCCTTCCCAGACGTTCCCCCACGCCCTCGCGGCTTTGCAAGGCGCGCCACCAGTGCTGGTTGTCCAGATACCACTGCACGGTTTTTTCCAACCCTTGATCCAGCGTTACCGAGGGGTGCCAGCCCAGTTCCGTGCGGATGCGGGTCGGGTCAATCGCATATCGCTGGTCGTGGCCGGGCCGGTCGGCAACAAAAGTGACCAGATCGGCATAGGGGTTTTTCGCAGGGCGTTTCCTATCCAGAATCGCGCACAGCTTTTGCACCAGTTGCAGATTGGTCACCTCGTTTTCGCCGCCGATGTTGTAGCTGCGCCCGTTTTGTCCGCGTTGCAACACGGTCAGCAGAGCGTCGGCGTGGTCCTCGACAAACAGCCAGTCGCGGATATTTTTGCCGGTGCCATAGATCGGGATTGGCTGGCCGGACAGGGCCCTCAGAATAACAACCGGTACCAGTTTTTCGGGGAAATGGTAGGGGCCGTAGTTGTTGGAGCAATTTGTCACCACCACCGGCAAGTCGTAGGTTTCATGCCACGCGCGCACCAGATGATCCGAGGCGGCCTTGGAGGCGGAATAGGGGCTGTTGGGGGCGTAAGGGGTTTCTTCGGTGAACAGACCGTTTGCGCCCAAGGATCCGTAAACCTCATCCGTGGAAATATGGTGAAACCGGAAAGCGGCCGGTTTGCCCTGCGCCTGCCAATAGGTACGCGCCGCTTCCAGCATATTATAGGTGCCGTTCACATTGGTTTCGACAAAGGCCCCCGGCCCGTCGATCGAGCGGTCCACATGGCTTTCGGCGGCAAGGTGCATCACCGCGTCGGGTCTGTGGCGGGCGAATATCCCGTCCAGCGCCGCGCGGTTGCGGATGTCGGCATGTTCGAAAACATAGGCTGGATCGCCAGCGACATCAGCCACATTGTCCAGACAAGCGGCATAGGTCAGCGCGTCCAGATTGACCACCTGATGCCCGTCGGCAATGGCGCGGCGCACAACCGCGGAACCGATGAAACCGGCCCCGCCGGTGACCAGTATTTTCATGTTTCAGCCTCGTAAACAAACGGTGTTCTAAAATCGCGCAGCCACGGCGCGGCACTGTCCTTGTCGGACAGCACGGTCTGTGCCGGATCAATGCCCCACTCAACGCCGATGTCGGGGTCGTCAAAGCGCACCGCGCCATCTGCGGCAGGGGTATAGTAATCCGTGCATTTATATATGATCTCGGTATCGGGAAGGCGGGTTGCAAAACCGTGCAAAAACCCCGCAGGGATCAGCAACTGGCGGCCGTTGTCTGCCGATAATTCCACCCCGACCCACTGGCCGAATGTGGGCGATCCGCGCCGAATATCCACGGCCACGTCAAACAGTGCCCCGCGACCACAGCGCACCAGTTTGGCCTGAGCATGGGGCGGAGCCTGAAAATGCAAACCCCTGATCGTGCCTGCCTGATGTGAAAGCGAATGGTTGTCCTGCACGAAATCATAGCTGATGCCGTGATCTGCCATCACCTTGCGGTTCCAGCTTTCGGAAAAGAAACCGCGATGGTCGCCAAACCGGCGCGGGGTTAGTATCAAGACCCCCTCAAGGGTGGTTTGGTCGATCTGCATCGGGGTTTCTTTCGTCTGCAATGGTAAACTTTGATATTCGGGTCGCGCACAAAAGGGCTGTTCGCAGCAATTGTTAGGCCAGCAATCCTAATAATTTATGACGATATGTGGTTGTTTGATCGCGGTTGCCCGCCTTTGGGCGGATGCCTATGGTAAACACCGGATGGGGACTGGTCCGAACAGCAGAAAGCACATCAGATGAAGCGTTCCGAAATAAACCAGATACTGCGCGAGTCGGATGCGTTTATCCGCTCGTTCGGCTACCTTTTGCCACCATTTGCCTATTATTCCGCCGAACGGATGCTGTCCGGTGAAGCGGCAGAAATACGGGCGCGCGGCATGGGCTGGGACATCACCGATTACGGGCAGGGGAATTTCGCTGATATGGGCCTGTTCCTGTTTACGGTGCGCAACGGGTGCTTGGCGGACCTGAAACAGGGGCGCGGGATGCTTTATGCGGAAAAGATCATGATTTCGCGCAAAGAACAGATCAGCCCGATGCACCGGCACAATCTGAAGGCCGAGGACATTATCAACCGTGGTGGCGGCAAACTGGTGCTGGAGCTGTTCGCAAGTGACGAAAGCGGGGCAATCGACAGGGATGCCACGGTCACGGTTCCGGTCGACGGTATCGCACGACGGTTTGCAGCGGGTGGGCGGTTGGCTCTGGAGCCGGGGGAAAGTGTGACACTGTTGCCGGGTGTCTGGCATGCCTTCTGGGGCGAAGGAGCGGATGTTCTGGTGGGCGAGGTGTCGACGGTGAATGATGACCGGAGCGACAATATTTTTGCGCAGGATATCCCGCGTTTTACCGATGTGGAGGAGGATGAAAAGCCGTTGCATCTGTTGGTGTCCGATTACCCGGATGATCAGCAATAACATTGGGTTAACGGCTCTTTTTGCCGCTGTGGGCCGGCATGAATTCTATTGACTCATATCAAAGCCAAAACCTGCATTTTAAGGTATTATCAGACTATATTCCCCAAAACAGGAGTCGCGCGATGACAGCCTCTACCCGAACTAAATCCAATTCATCGGCCAAGCCCGTATCATCGGCCAAGCCAGCCACCAAAGAGGCCGATGCGTCCCCGTCCACTTTTCCGACGGTAACGCCGGACAAGATCAGGCAGGCCTTTGAAACCGGAGAATACCCCTACACCAAAAAGATGGGCAAACGGGAATACGAGCACATCAAAGCCGAGTTACAAGCCGAATTGCTGAAGGTGCAGAAATGGGTACATGACACCGGCCAGAAATTTGTGCTGTTGTTCGAAGGGCGTGATGCGGCCGGTAAGGGTGGAACCATCAAACGGTTCATGGAGCACCTGAACCCGCGCGAAGCCCGTGTGGTGGCCCTGAACAAACCAACAGATACCGAACGCGGCCAGTGGTTCTATCAGCGCTATATCCAGCAGTTGCCGACATCGGGTGAAATGGTTTTCTATGACCGCTCGTGGTATAATCGCGCTGGTGTTGAACGGGTGATGGGGTTTTGTTCGCCGACGGAATATCTGGAATTCATGCGCCAGACACCGGATATCGAACGGATGATGGTGCGCTCCGGTATACAGCTGTATAAATACTGGTTCTCGGTCACACAGGACGAACAGAAACGCCGGTTTGACAGCCGCAAGGAGGATCCGCTGAAGCGCTGGAAACTGTCGCCGGTTGATCTGGCGTCGCTTTCCAAATGGGATGATTACACCGAAGCAAAAGAGGCGATGTTCTTTTACACCGACACCGCCGATGCGCCTTGGACGATTGTAAAATCAAATGACAAAAAGCGGGCGCGGATCAACACGATGCGGCATTTCCTGTCGACGATCGAATACCCCGACAAGGATTACGAGATTGTCGGCCAGCCTGATCCGCTGATTGTCGGACGGGCCAGCCATGTGGTGCATGGGGCCGATCATATTCTGGGGGCGTCCCTGCATCCGGACCAGCGCAAACGCGGGTAACCGTTTTTTGAAGTTGTAGACACTGGTAATACCCCGCGACGTTCTTATCTTGTAGATAGAAAGGTGGTTGTGTCTCGAAAGTGGTGGAAATTGATTTCAGGCACCTCCGAGCGGGTTGAGTTATGCGCCGGTCAGGCGGCTTGGTCAAGGGTTGCGTCGGCGACGGGCTGAGCGAGCGTTTCCCAGCCATCGACCTTTCGCATGACGATCTGCCCCGAGGCCATCAGAGCCCAAAGCAGCATCGGCACGGTCTCGGCGCATGGCAGCACGGTCTGGGTCTTGATGCGGCGGCGGAATTCCTCGTTCAGGCGTTCGATCGCATTTGTCGTTCTGGCCGATTTCCACTGGCCTTGTGGCAGACGCGTGAAGGTGAAAAGCTTATCTCCTGCTTCTTCCAAGCTGTCAGCGACGGCCTTGCATTTCAGCCGCCATTTTCGCAGAAATGCCTTGCGGCGGGTGGCGATTTCCTCGGGTGTTTTGGCGTAGATCATGTCGCGGTAATCTTCTGTCAACTCATCATGCATACGCTTGGGTGCCTTGGCCAGAAGGTTGCGGTGCTTGTGCACCGTGCACCTCTGGATCGGCAGATCTTCACCCCAGAGGGCAATGAGAGCGACCTCAAGTCCCGGTGCCCCGTCCACGATGACAAATTCGGGCCGTTTCAACCCGCGCGCATCCAGATCGTTGATGAACTGACGCCAGGCGGAGGTGCTTTCGCCGCCCATGTTCATCAGTGATAACAAGACCTTCTGCCCATCCCGGCGCACGCCAATCGCGGCCAGAACCGAGATATTGGTGGCCTTCCTGTCAATCCGCGTTTTGATCACGGTGCCGTCCAGGATCAGCCGCACGATGTCTTCATCCGCAAGGCTGCGGGCGCACCACGCCTGCCAGTCCACCTTCACCTTGCGCCAGGCGCGGCTCACCACATCCTTGCTGACCGCCCCCTGAAACAGGCCGAACAGGGCGCGTTTTACCCGCCGTGTGTTGGTGCCCGAAAGGTAGACAGCAGCGATCAGCGCCTCGGCCTTCTTCGTCAGCCGCTGGTAGCGGGGCAATGCCTTCGAGCGCCATTCTCTGGCCTTGCCGGCCTCGCCTGTGATCCGCGCACGCGGCACGCGCACCGTTTCGGTTCCAAATGTTCCGACCAGTTGCCGCTCGCGATGCCCGTGGCGGTATCCGGTCTTTGCCCCGCCGCTGCGGCCATACCGGCAACGGCCCAGAAACTGCTCCAGCTCCTCTTCGAAAACCGCCTCGATCGTCGCGCGGATGTTCTGGCGCAGCCGGTCTTCAATCGGGTCATAGCCTGCTTCATTGGCCAGTAGCGCGGATGTCGATGTTGCTGTATTCTTTGTCATGGCGTGATCTCCTTGGCGGTTCCAGCCGCCGGTTGGGTGGCTTCGATGCACCCGGAGATTACGCCGTCCTCGAATTTCCACCAAACTCGCGACACTACCTAGAAAGGCGCGGGGTATTTTTATGTGGAATGAACGCTATTCAAAACCGGGCTACCTGTTTGGCACCGAACCGGCGCAGTTTCTGCGCGATCATACGGCTTATCTGAAACCGGGGGCGCGTGCGCTTGCGGTGGCGGATGGCGAAGGGCGCAATTCGGTTTATATGGCCGGCCAGGGGCTGGATGTGGTGGCGATGGATGCCTCGCACATCGCGGTTGAAAAGGCCCGCGCGCTGGCGCTGGCACATAAGGCGACGGTGGATTTCAACGTGGCCGATATTGCCAAATGGGATTGGGGGGCGGTGCCTTATGATCTGGTGGTTGCCATTTTTATCCAGTTTGTCGGCCCTGAACAACGGGACCAGATATTTCTGGGCATGAAGCGCGCGGTCAAACCGGGCGGGGTGGTGATGCTGCATGGCTATACCCCTGAACAGGTTGAACTGGGAACGGGCGGGCCACCACAGGCCAAAAACATGTATACGGTGGAAATGCTGCAAATGGCATTTGCCGATTTCGAGATTCTGGAGCTGCGCGCCTACCGGCGTCATGTCGACGAGGGCGAGGGGCATTCGGGTGACTCTGCCCTGATTGATCTGGTCGCCCGCAAACCCGCCTGATACCACAGTAGATTGTCTTCTGTCAGGTCAGCCTATTTACGGGCTTTTGTCAAAGCCAAGGCGGGTGGCATGGTGCGGAGCAAGGCTGTCCCAAGGCTGATCACGAAGCACAGCACAGCCAGCCCGGTAAATGCAATTGGTATGAGGAACAGATATTTCCAGGCCAATATAAATGCGGCTCCTGAAAACAGCACGTTCATTAACAGATAGCCGGTCTTAGGTAACTCTGGGGTGGGTGTGTCGCGCAGGATCAACAGGTTTGCAACACCATAGGCCACCAGCATCAATCCCATTATCAACGAAACCCCGAGCGTAAGCGTATAGGCATTGGTCTGGGTGCCTGGCACCGAAACATGAAAACCGCGTATGGTTTCCATAAGTTTCAGCGTTTCTGGTGTTTTAGGGCCAAGTTCGAAAATTGTATGCCCTACTCCACAAAAGATCCCGAACAACCAGCAACCGGCAAGATAGATATAGCGAATAAGTTTCAAAAAAAACTCCTTTTGGATAAACCATACTGTGGCGTATGTAAAAAGATTAGAGAGTCGAGTCAATACGTATGCGTATGGAAAAGTGAATTTTCTCACTCCACTTAACTTGCCGAACTTGTCCAACTCCCCTAAGCCGGTAGTATGTCACACATCAAATCCTACCGCGCGCATGCCCGCGCTACACTGTTGCTGGGTCTGCCGTTGATCGGCAGCCATCTGGCGCAGTTTTCCATATCCATGACCGACACGTTGATGCTGGGCTGGTATAATGTGCAGGCGCTGGCGGCGGTAACGCTGGCCAGTTCGTTCTGGTTTTTGCTGTTCATCATGGGGTCTGGCTTTGCCTTTGCGGTGTCGCCGATGGTGGCCAGTTACGAATCCAGCGGGCAGGGGCGCGAAGTGCGCCGGGTGACACGGATGGGGATGTGGATATCACTGATCTATGGCGTGGTCGTGTTGCCGCCGATGTGGTGGTCCGGGACGGTGTTGCAATGGATGGGGCAGGAGCCCGAAATCTCGCAAATTGCGCAGGATTATCTGCGGATCTTGTGCTGGGGCACCTTGCCGGCGCTGATGGTGATGGTGTTGAAGAATTATCTGGCCGGATTGGAGCGGGCAGCGATTGTGTTGTGGATCACGCTGATTGCCGTGGGGCTGAACGCGCTGCTGAATTACGCGCTGATTTTCGGCAATTGGGGGGCGCCGGAGCTGGGGGTGCGCGGGGCGGCGATTGCTTCGGTGACGTTGCACAGTCTGTCCTTTGTGGCGCTGGCGATTTATATCGCCCGCAAGCTGCCGGAACACGCCCTGTTCTCGCGGTTCTGGCGGCTGGACCGCGAGGCCTTCGCGGCCGTCTATCGCATGGGCTGGCCGATCGGGTTGACCAATCTGGCCGAAAGCGGGCTGTTCACGGCCTCGGCAGTGATGGTGGGCTGGGTCGGCACGATGCCACTGGCCGCGCACGGGATTGCGCTGCAACTGACGGCGATGACCTTTATGATACAGGTCGGGTTTTCCAACGCGGCGACGGTGCGGGCAGGGCAGGCCTTTGGTCGCAAGGACGCCGCAAATCTGAAACGCGGGGCGCTGGTGGTGATCTGGATGTCAGCGCTGGTGGCAATATGTGTGATTGCAACCTTCCTGACGGTGCCCGAACCGCTGGTCGGGCTGTTTTTGGCGCCGGATGATCCGGAAAGGGCGCAGATTATCGGCATTGGCATAAGCCTGATGGCCGTGGCTGCCCTGTTCCAGTTTGCCGACAGTGCGCAGGTAGTGGCGCTGGGCCTGCTGCGCGGGGTACATGATACCCGCGTGCCTATGCTGATTGCCGCGATCGCCTATTGGCCGCTGGGGCTGAGTGCCAGCTATCTGTTCGGTTTTACCCTTGGCATGGGCGCGGTTGGCGTCTGGCTGGGTCTGGTTGTCGGCCTCGGGGTGGCCGGTGTGTTGATGATGTATCGGTTCTGGACATCGGGCGTGCGGATTTAGTGCGCTGGTTTGCGCTGCTAGGCCGGATGCCTCCGGCGGAGGTATTTGGAGCAAGAAGAAGAGCTTACTTTGCTTTTTCCAGATAGGGGTTTTTGACAGGGGCGATTTCGTTGCCTGCGTTTTTCCATGCCGTAAAGCCGCCTTCAAGGTGGCAGACATTGTCCATGCCCATTTCCTGTAGGGCACGGGTGGCCAGCGCCGAACGCCAGGCTGATGCGCAAAACAGCACCAGTTTTTCAGCGTCATCAAAGGCCTTGCGGTGGTATTTGCATTCCGGATCGACCCAGAATTCCAGCATCCCGCGCGGAGCGGACATGGCACCGGGGATGGTGCCCTCACGCCATAACTCGCGGATGTCACGCAGATCGACGAACAGCACGCCATCCTTGCCCAGCAGGGCGTTGGCGTCAGTCGGGGTAATCTGGTCGACGATGGCGTTTGCTTCGTCAATCAGTTGCTGTGCGGTTTTCTTCATGGTGTTCTAGTCGTCCCTGTTCTTGCGCATCAGCCGGTCTGCTTTCTTGCGCACCAGAACTGTGCGCAGGTCATGCATCGCCAAAAGCAGTGCGTCTGTTATATCCTCCAGCTGCTCGTCGCTGGCTTTGGATTGCACCCATTGGGTGGTGATGTTCAGATAGTCCACCGCGCGGTGGATATCGTCGATGTCGCGTTTGGCCAGCAGGGCCTTGCGCTGTTCCATCCAGTTTTCAATTGCCGTGCGGTCGTCGCCCGACAGGGTGCGGTCACCGTGCGGTTTGTATTCGCCGTTCTTGATGTTGATGACCGCAATCTGGTCCATATCGATCCGGCGCTGGCGATTGTCGGTATCAATGCGAAACACTACGGCCCCGTTTTCACGGACCCGGAAATAATAATCAGGAAGCTCGTTACCCATTCAAACCCTCGTTACGTCAGATCCGCGCAAAACTGCTGGATGCGTGTGCAGGCCTCTTTCAGGGCCGCGTCCGAGGTAGCGTAGCTGACACGGAAGTTGGGGGAAAGCCCGAAAGCCGCGCCGAAAACCACGGCGACGCCGACCTCTTCCAACAGGGCGGTGGCGAAAACCTCGTCATCGGTGATTTTGGTGCCGGCTTTGGTTGATTTGCCGATGCAACCCGCAATCGAGGGGTAGACATAAAATGCCCCGTCGGGGGTAGGGCAGGTGATGCCCTTGGCCGCGTTCAGCATTTCTACCACCATATTGCGGCGACGCACGAACACCGTGTTGTTGGTGGCAATGAAATCCTGCGGCCCGTTCAGCGCCTCGACCGCTGCCCATTGGGAAATGGAGCAGGGGTTCGAGGTGCTTTGCGACTGCACCTTGCGCATAGCAGCGATCAGGTGCTCCGGCCCGCCCGCATAGCCGATCCGCCAGCCGGTCATCGCATAGGCCTTGGACACCCCGTTGCAAGTGAGGGTGCGGTCATACAGGCCCGGCTCGATCTGGGCGGGGGTGGTGAACTCGAAATCGTCAAACACAAGATGTTCATACATGTCATCGGTCATCACCCAGACATGCGGGTGGCGCATCAGCACATCGGTCAGCCCCTTTAATTCATCACGAGTGTAACCGGCGCCTGTGGGGTTCGAGGGCGAGTTGAAAATCAGCCATTTCGTGCGCGGTGTGATCGCGGCCTCAAGCTGCTGTGGCGTGATCTTGAAATCTGTTTCAAGGCTGGCCTCGATCGTCACCGGCGTGCCGCCCGCCAGCAGCACCATATCGGGGTAGCTGACCCAATAGGGGGCGGGGATCAGCACTTCGTCGCCCTCATTCAGGGTGGCAACCAGCGCGTTATAAAGGATCTGCTTGCCGCCGGTGCCAACGCTGATTTGTGCCGGTGTATAGTCCAGCCCGTTGTCGCGCTTGAACTTGGCGCAGATGGCTTCTTTCAGTTCGGGCATCCCGTCGGGGGCGGTGTATTTCGTCTTGCCTTCGTCAATCGCGCGCTTGCCGGCGGCCTTGATGTTGTCGGGCGTGTCAAAATCCGGTTCACCCGCGCCAAGACCGATCACATCCACACCTGCCGCCTTTAATTCGCGCGCTTTCGTGGATACCGCAATCGCCGGAGACGGTTTCACGCGGGACAGGGTATCGGACAGGAAAGACATGGTAAACTCCGGTTTGAATATGGTTGCCCCATGTCTTAGGGTGCGCGGGAAAGCGGATCAAGAAATATGACCGTTTGACCAGCAATAAAGGATCAAAGCAGATGGGCGAATCCAAACAGGACCGGCTGAAGCGGCTAAAGATGCGGTCATGGCGGCGGGGTATAAAAGAGATGGACCTGATCCTTGGCCCCTTCAGTGATACGGAACTTATGGCGTTGAGCGAGGCGCAGTTAACACTGTATGACGCGATGCTGTCCGAGAATGATCATGATTTGTATCAATGGGTTACAGGACGGGTTGAGACCCCGCCAGAGTATCTGGAACTGTTGAAAATCATCTCGAAATTCGCATTCAAATCATAACTGGCGTAGTTTTTTCGCAGTTTAACGGAATGTTTGCGTTTATTGGTCAGAGGTGGTCGCGGAAATTCGGACCAGTTGTTAAGGTGGATCGACTTATGAGAAAGACGATTCAAAATGACGAAACGAAAGAACCATTCTCCCGAATTCAAAGCCCGCGTTGCGCTTGAAGCAATCCGCGAGGAAATGACGATGGCGGAGCTGTCGAAGAAGTATGGTGTGCATCCAACCCAGATTGGCACATGGAAACGAGCAGCGATTGAAAACATGGCCACGGCATTTTCCAGACGGGGCCGTGATCCTGATCGGGTTGATGAAGCCCAGATTGAGAAGCTGCACTCCAAGATTGGTCAGCTGGTCGTGGAACGGGATTTTTTAGCCAACGCCTCGCAACAGTTGCTCGGGAAGCGAGGCAAAAAATGGTGAGCCGTGAGCATGATCTGAGTGTGCGACGACAATGCGGGCTACTTTCTCTGGCGCGCTCGAACCTGTATTACCAGCCAAAAGGCGAAAGTGCTGAAAATTTGCGGTTCATGACAATAATCGACAAGCAATTCTTGCAGACGCCGTGGTATGGATCACGGCAAATGGCTCGGCACATGCAGCGCCAAGGTTACAAGTGTGGTCGCCACAGGGTCCGCCGTTTGATGCGGCTGATGCGGTTGGTTCCGATCTACCAGACGCCCAACACGAGCAAGAAACATCCGCAGCATAAGATCTACCCGTATCTGCTGCGAGACCTGACGATTGATCGTCCAAACCATGTGTGGTGCGTAGATATCACCTACATTCCGATGCAGCGCGGGTTCCTCTATTTGGTCGCGATCATGGACTGGCACAGCCGCAAGGTTTTGAGCTGGAGATTGTCAAACAGCATGGAGGCAGATTTTTGCGTTGAAGCCCTGAAAGAGGCTATGGCCAAATACGGCAAGCCCGATATCATGAACAGCGACCAGGGCAGCCAGTTCACCGGGTTTGAATGGACGCAGGCGCTGAAAGAAGCCGACGTGAAAATCTCGATGGATGGCAAAGGTCGCTGGGTCGATAACCGGATGATCGAGCGGCTTTGGCGATCCTTGAAATACGAATGCATTTACCTCAACGCATTTGAAACGGGTTCGCAGACCCGCGCCGGGATCGGGAAATGGTTGGCTTACTACAACACCGAGCGCCCGCATTCCACCCACGGAATATTGACCCCGGATGAAGCCTATGACAGAAAAACAAAACCAATGAGTTTGGCAGCCTAAATGAAACCCTGATCCATCTTAAACTGGCTGCTGACTGGTCAAAAAAGTGGGATCACCTCTGTCAGTGTCGGCGCCAGGCAGTTTTCGGCGGAGAGACATGATGAGTATGCATACAAGCGTGATGACCCAGTCCCAGCAGGGATTTATTTCGGGCTATCTGGATACCCTTGCAATGGTGGAACGGTTGCACCGCCTGTTGCTGGATGTGATCAAGGACGAATTCGAACGGGTCGGCGTGTTGGAAATCAATGCGGTTCAGGCGCTGTTGTTGTTCAATATCGGCGATAACGAGGTGACAGCGGGCGAATTGAAATCGCGCGGTTATTATCAGGGCTCGAACGTGTCCTACAACCTGAAAAAATTGGTTGAAATGGAGTATATGCACCACCAGCGCTGCGAAATCGACCGCCGGTCGGTGCGGGTGCGCCTGACGGAAAAGGGGCGACATATTCGCGATGTGGTGGCAGGGCTGTTTGCACGGCATGCAGACGGACTCGAGGCCAAGGGGGTGCTTGGGCATGACGGGATTGATACGATCAACACGTCCCTGCGCCGGATGGAACGGTACTGGAGCGACCAGATCAGGTATATTTACTAGCGATGCAGCACCCGGACAGGCGGCCCTGATCTGGGTTGCCGGTCCGGTTTGATCCTACCAGTGGCCAGTGCTTTCCATGCTGGCCCAGGGTTCTTGCGGCTCTAACCGATCGCCCAGTTGCAGTAATTCAACCGAAATATTGTCGGGTGATCTGACAAATGCCATATGGCCATCGCGGGGCGGGCGGTTGATGGTGATGCCGGCATCTTGCAAATTCTGGCACATTTCATAAATGTTTTCGACACCATAGGCCAGATGGCCGAAATGGCGGCCGTCCGAGGGCAGACCATCGTCACCATCCCAATTATAGGTCAGTTCAATCGGACAATCCTCTTGGCCTTCGGGGGCCATGAAGATCAGGCTGAATCGGCCCTGTTCGCTATCATAGCGTTTGGTTTCCTTCAGGCCCAGCAGGGCAAAGAACTTCATTGTTGCATCCAGATCTTTGACGCGGATCATCGTGTGCAGATATTTAACCTTCATTCACTTTCCTTTCGGATTATTGGCTTTGCCCCACAAGACCCCTCTATCGCGGGTTGGGCAAGGGGGGATCGCGAATAATTCCCCCTGCGCAGGCGCACAATGCGCCATATGGGCGCCATATGGTGGTTCCCTGAAACGGGATGCATAGATATAGTCATCTCCGACTCGTTTTCAGATTTTGCCCAGAAGGGACGCCAAATGCCGCTGACGCCTGAACAGATTGCCGAAATAGAAGCCCAACGCGCCAATCCGCGCCAAACCCTGCGTGCGGTCAGCGAAGGGATGGAGGCACATTTGTATAAGGCGCATGAGGTTCTGGACCACGGGTTTATCCGCGTCATCGACTATATGGGCGATGATGCAGCGATTTGTCAGGCGGCGCGGGTGTCTTATGGCAAGGGTACGAAATCGGTGCAGAATGATGCGGGGCTGATCCGTTACCTGATGCGCCACTGGCACAGCACCCCGTTCGAGATGTGCGAGATCAAGCTGCATGTGAAATTGCCGGTGTTCGTTGCGCGGCAATGGATCCGCCACCGCACCGCCAATGTAAACGAATATTCCGCCCGCTATTCCATTCTGGACCGCGAATTCTATATCCCTGCGCCAGACCAGTTGGCAGCGCAATCAGTGGTCAACAATCAGGGCCGGGGTGTGGCGCTAGAGGGGGAAGAGGCCGCGCGCGTGCTGGAAATCCTGAAATCCGACAGCAACCGCGCCTATGACAATTACGAGGCGATGATCTCGGACGATGGCCAGCAGGGGCTGGCGCGCGAATTGGCGCGGATGAACCTGCCGATGAATATCTATACCCAATGGTACTGGAAAGTTGATCTGCACAACCTGTTCCATTTCCTGCGTCTGCGCGCCGACAGCCACGCCCAATATGAAATCCGCGTCTATGCTGATGCGATCTGCAAGGTGGTCGCCGATTGGGTACCCGCCGCATATGGCGCGTTCGAGGATTACCGCATGGGCGGGGCCAACCTGTCGGGCAAGGCAATGGACTGTATTCGCCGGATGTTGAAGGGCGAAGAGGTGACGCAGGAAAATTCCGGCATGAGTGCCGGGGAATGGCGGGAGTTTCAGGGGGAAATAAAAAGGGGGCTGACCCAGATAACCTAAAAAGAGGTTATGATGGGAAGCATGAGAAAGAGTCGCCTGAGCCACTACAAGCAAGACCGTCTTACGGAGCATTTTGTTTCGGGATCGACAGCACGAACAGCAGCCAGTTTGTGTGGTGTAAACCGCAAGACCGCAGCGTTTTATTTTCTACGCCTGCGCGAGATAATCGCCTATGAGCTGGAGGCGGAAAGCCAAGCTATGTTCGGCGGAGAAATAGAAGTGGACGAAAGCTACTTTGGCGGCAAACGCAAAGGTAAACGCGGGCGTGGTGCGGCAGGTAAAATTCCCGTTTTTGGTATGGGAACCTCTAAAAATCCCCCAAAATCCGGCCTGACGGGGTAGAATCGTCATCAGGATGAAAATGATTCGACCGACGGGGTTTTGTCATGAGTCAGATGGGATTTTTTGATCTTTCCAGCCGATACGCGGGACTGGACAAATCTGGTGATCCGCTGGTGTTGCTCAACGACATGGTGCCGTTCGAGGATTACCGGGACGAGCTGAAGGCCATATGGCGCACGCCGCCCGAACAGCGCAAATCCAACGCTGGCCGCCCGCCTTGGGATGAGGTGCTGATATTCAAGACGATGGTTTTGCAGCAGCTCTACAACCTCTCTGACGATCAGATCGAGTATCAGATCCGCGACCGCCTGTCGTTCATGCGGTTTCTCGGCCTTGGCATTGAAGACAGCGTACCTGACGCCAAGACCATCTGGGCCTACCGTGAAAGGCTGGCCGGGGCCGGGAAGATGAAGGAGCTGTTTGACAAGTTCGATGCCTTTCTGCGCGAAAAGGGCTATCTGGCGATGGGCGGGCAGATTGTTGATGCGAGCATCGTTCCGGCGCCGCGCCAGCACAACAAAAGGGACGAGAACGAGAAAATCAAGGCGGGCGAAACGCCTGAAGAGTGGGAGGAAAAACCCCACAAGAAGCGCCAGAAGGACGTGGATGCGCGCTGGACGAAGAAGCACGGCAAGAGCTATTACGGCTACAAGAACCACATCAATGTCGACCGGCGGCACAAATTCATCCGCGCTTATGATGTCACCGATGCCGCCGTGCATGACAGCCAGGCGCTTGCCGGTCTGATTGATGCGAGCAACACCTCATCGGACCTGTGGGCCGACAGCGCCTATCGCTCGCAAAAGATCGAAAGCGAGCTGGAAGAGCGGGGGCTTCACAGCCATATCCATCACAAGGGCAGGCGCGGCAAGCCGCTTGGCGAGCGCCAGCAAAAGGCCAACCGGAGGCGCTCGAAAGTGCGGGTCCGGGTCGAGCATGTATTCGCTTTTCAGGAGCGCTCCATGGGCGGCAAGCTGATCCGCTCCATCGGCCTGAAGCGGGCGCGATTTCGCATCGGGATGATGAACCTGGTCTACAACATGAAGCGCTTCGTCCAGTTCGAATGCGGCCTGGCGGCGCCGGGATAAGGGTTCATGGGGTGAGGTGTGCCTGAAATACCCAAAACCGGCTTGAAACCGGTGAAAATGGGTTTATGATCCGAAGCAATCAGGCGGGACAGGCGAAAAACCGTCCACCCCGCCGCGAAGAAGGCGAAAACGGGAATTTACAGAGGTTCCCGTATATTAAAAAGGGGTGGGAAGGTTTACACCAAAAGACCTCTGCATAACATCGGGATTCCCCCGGGTTGGCCGTTTTGGTAAGCTAGCCGGGAAATCTCTGGGGTGAATAGATGGACCTTTTCCTGCACGAAGCGGCGGCACGGATCGGCGCGGATGACGTTCTGTCGAAGATCGACGCGCTGATGGATTGGAACTCGTTTTTGCCGATCCTGCGGCGCGGTCTGGGGCGCTCGGGGATCGGGCCTCAGGGCTATGATCCGCTGGTTCTGTTCAAGTGTCTTCTGGTTGGCCAGTGGCACGGGCTGAGCGACCCGAAGCTGGAGCGGGCCTTGAAGGTGCGGCTGGATTTCATGCTGTTCTGCGGGCTCGATCTGCACGCGTCGGTGCCGGATGAGACGACCCACTGCCGGTTCCGCAATGCGCTGGTCCGGGGTGGCGTTTACGATGAGCTGCTGGCCGAGGTCTGCCGCCAGATCGAGGCGCATGGGCTGAAGCTGAAAGAGGCTGAGGCGGCGATCATTGATGCGACCCTGATCGCGGCGGCGGCGCGCCCGCGCACCCATATCGACGCCCCGCAGGACCGGGCAGAGGACGGGGCAAGGGAAGGGACGCCGGATGATCCGCCCGAGGTCTCACCCGACGGGGCACAGCTGCATTTCAGCGCCGACCCTGATGCCCGCTGGGTCAAGAAGGGCCGCAAGAGCACGCTCGGCTACAAGGGCTTTGCCCGCTGCGACGAAGAGGGCTTTATCGACAAGGTGCACACCACGCCCGCCAATGCCGCCGAAAGCCCCGAATTCGCCACCATGATCGCGGGCGCAAAGGCGCAGCGGGTGCTGGCCGACAAGGCCTATGCGAGCAAGGCCAACCGCCAGATGCTGCGCGGCAAATACCGCGACGGCATCCTGCGCAAGGCAGCGCGCGGCCGCCCCCTGCGGCAATCGGAGAAACGCTTCAACCGGCTGATTTCGAAACGCCGCTTCCGCATCGAGCAGACTTTCGGCACGATGAAACGCCTCTTCGGCCTGCAGCGGGCGAGATATTTCGGGCGCGCCAGGGTGCATGCCCAGATGGTCATGGCCGCCATCGCGCAAAACCTGCTCAAGGCCGCAAACAGGATCACCCTCAACCCGCAAACCCCCGCAATCGCATAGCCCCAAACCCCGCCACCCGTCTGTCCGCCGGACCCGCAGGGGCGCAAGGTGGGCGGCCGAAATCTTGCTTCAACCGAAAGCCATGGCCTCATGCAGAGGTCTTACCAAGATCATCCCGGACGCCAAATCCGCCACTCTGATCCCGATCATAGAGCGCAAAGTCGTGCCGGATTCCATCGTCTATTCCGATTGTTGGCGCGGTTATAATGTGCTGGATGTGTCAGACTTCCACCACTTTCGCATCAACCATTCCAAGCTCTTTGCAGACCGTCACAACCACATCAATGGCATCGAGAATTTCTGGAACCAAGCCAAGCGCCACATGCGCCGATTTAACGGTGTCCCCAAGGCCCAATTTGGGCTATATTTGAAGGAATGCGAGTGGCGTTTCAACAACAGTGACCCTTCAGCTCAGTTATTGCAGCTAAGACAATGGGTTAAGCGTTACTTGAAGTAGTTATCTGGGTCAGCCCCATAAAAAGATAATCCCAGCGCTTGTTGAAAATACTAATTTTCCACATATCTATATGTTAACAATAGAAAAAAGGAAAATGAGGATGCAGATCATCTTGCACAACCACGATGCGGTCCACGGGTTTGAGAGCGCGCAGAAATTTTCGGAAGATACCCTAGAAAAGGCTCTAAGGGGTCTATCTGACAAGCTGACAGAGGTGGTCCCACTTTTTTGACCAGTCAGCAGCCAGTTTAAGATGGATCAGGGTTTCATTTAGGCTGCCAAACTCATTGGTTTTGTTTTTCTGTCATAGGCTTCATCCGGGGTCAATATTCCGTGGGTGGAATGCGGGCGCTCGGTGTTGTAGTAAGCCAACCATTTCCCGATCCCGGCGCGGGTCTGCGAACCCGTTTCAAATGCGTTGAGGTAAATGCATTCGTATTTCAAGGATCGCCAAAGCCGCTCGATCATCCGGTTATCGACCCAGCGACCTTTGCCATCCATCGAGATTTTCACGTCGGCTTCTTTCAGCGCCTGCGTCCATTCAAACCCGGTGAACTGGCTGCCCTGGTCGCTGTTCATGATATCGGGCTTGCCGTATTTGGCCATAGCCTCTTTCAGGGCTTCAACGCAAAAATCTGCCTCCATGCTGTTTGACAATCTCCAGCTCAAAACCTTGCGGCTGTGCCAGTCCATGATCGCGACCAAATAGAGGAACCCGCGCTGCATCGGAATGTAGGTGATATCTACGCACCACACATGGTTTGGACGATCAATCGTCAGGTCTCGCAGCAGATACGGGTAGATCTTATGCTGCGGATGTTTCTTGCTCGTGTTGGGCGTCTGGTAGATCGGAACCAACCGCATCAGCCGCATCAAACGGCGGACCCTGTGGCGACCACACTTGTAACCTTGGCGCTGCATGTGCCGGGCCATTTGCCGTGATCCATACCACGGCGTCTGCAAGAATTGCTTGTCGATTATTGTCATGAACCGCAAATTTTCAGCACTTTCGCCTTTTGGCTGGTAATACAGGTTCGAGCGCGCCAGAGAAAGTAGCCCGCATTGTCGTCGCACACTCAGATCATGCTCACGGCTCACCATTTTTTGCCTCGCTTCCCGAGCAACTGTTGCGAGGCGTTGGCTAAAAAATCCCGTTCCACGACCAGCTGACCAATCTTGGAGTGCAGCTTCTCAATCTGGGCTTCATCAACCCGATCAGGATCACGGCCCCGTCTGGAAAATGCCGTGGCCATGTTTTCAATCGCTGCTCGTTTCCATGTGCCAATCTGGGTTGGATGCACACCATACTTCTTCGACAGCTCCGCCATCGTCATTTCCTCGCGGATTGCTTCAAGCGCAACGCGGGCTTTGAATTCGGGAGAATGGTTCTTTCGTTTCGTCATTTTGAATCGTCTTTCTCATAAGTCGATCCACCTTAACAACTGGTCCGAATTTCCGCGACCACCTCTGACACGAGTAGAAGTTTGGATTTCCGATGAAAACGGGAACAAGGGCGGGCCAGATGACAAGCGCTGCACTATGGAGGCTCATCCGAAAGGTAGAAAATCTGTCGGTGTAAAGAATAATGCCGGCGATATCCCCGCGGCCATACGAGGTGCGGCGAACAAGCTGGCAAGTGCTCTGGAGCATGAATTTCACAAAGGTTGATACAAGGTCACTACCGCCTGATTTCAGACCGGTTTCATTGCATATCAGTTTAAAATGAAAACACCCCGCAGCCTTTGGCTGCGGGGTGTTTCAAACTGTAGGTGGGGGTTAGCCCGCCAAAAGCTTAGTCAACCAGCGAAATCGCGCCAGCGGACTGACGGCCGTCACGGCCCTCTTCCAGCTCGAATTCAACTTTCTGGTTGTCAGCAAGGCCGGTCAGACCTGCGCGCTCAACAGCCGAGATGTGTACAAACACGTCTTTGCCGCCTTCGTCAGGTGCGATGAAGCCGAAGCCTTTTGTAGTGTTAAACCATTTTACGGTGCCAGTAGCCATACCCGTATCTCCTTATCAAAACACCGCCCGCGTCGTGCGGCGGCTTGGTGTTGCAGTCTCTTAGCATTCGTCCGGCTGCACTTAGATAAGGTAGCGGGTAGAAAAAGTCTGTCGTCACAGGGGACACATGGGGGTATTCCCCTCAATATACAAGCATTTCTTTTCAATTATCTGTTTATGGCGGGTTTTTGCGCACCAGCAAGGGTGGCCTGCTGGTGCGGGCCACCCCGAAAATTTGTTCGCGCTGTTGTTTCTAGTCGAGCAGTTTCAACTCACCTGCACTGGAGCGCCCGTCGCGCCCTTCGATCATTTCATAACTGATCTTTTGATTGTCAGCGAGGCCGGTCATTCCCGCCGCTTCGACCGCAGAAATATGTACAAATACGTCATTTCCGCCGTCATCGGGCGCGATAAAACCAAACCCTTTTGTTGTGTTGAACCATTTTACGATGCCTGTCGCCATCAATCTTCTCCGTCAATTTAGCCCCCCACCCGCGAAATTACGGACAGGTCGTGCAGCCAGTTCTCCAGTCTTTCAGCCGCACCTGCAAAAGGTGGCGTCGTCAAGAAACCTGTTGTCACGAGTAAAATCGTAGGGTGATTTTGACAAAAGGCAAGAAAAATGCGCTCGCACTCGGCAGTGGTCCGCTTATAGTGCGTGAAAAAATCGCGAGGATAAGATGAAACTGTACGGGTTAAAGAATTGTGACACCTCACGCCGGGCGTTAAAGGCGCTAAAGGCGGCGGGGCACGAAGTGGAGCTGGTGGATGTGCGCAAGGACGTGATTGCCCCCGAGGAACTGGAGCGGTTGTATCTGGTATTCGGGCAGGATTTGCTGAACCGGCGCTCGACCACGTGGCGCAAGCTAAGTGAGGAGGAGCGCAAGGAGGGGGCGGTGGCGTTGATGATCAAACACCCGACCCTGATGAAACGGCCGGTTATTCTGGAAGAGGGTGGATTGCTGACCCTTGGTTGGGGTAAGGATGAGCAAAAGCATTGGGGAGTGAAAAATGCGTAATGCGGCGTTGATGTTGGGTGTGATTGGCGGGATCATAGGTATGATCGTCGGGTTCTTTAGTTATGCCTATACCCAAGCAATTGATATTGTTGGCGAGAAAGCCCCTGAAATATTGGATCAAGGGGTTCTGGAGCAGGTCGACAATGTCGGGCTGATCCGGTTCATGGCGCTTATCGCGCCTTTGCTGGCGATTGCAGGCGGGGCGATGGCGAGATCACGGGCGCAGATTGGCGGCGGGTTGATGCTGATATCTGCTGCGGGGATGTATTACGCGTTTCACTTCAATGCGTTTACGATGTTTCCGATTGCCATGTGCGCGCTGGGCGGGGTGTTGGCGCTTGCGGCGGTGAAGCCTGACGAACACTAGGACCTCTGCCTTAAACCGGTTGCGCCGCCTGACGGCGTCGCCCCGCGCGCCCCTGTCGGGGCGCGATGCCTGCGGCGCGGATATTTAGGCCATTTGGAAGGATCAAGCGGTTCGTTGTAGCAGGCGGTCAAGCGAAAGCGGCCCTGCCCCCCGGATCACAAGGATCATCAGGATGGCGATCCAGAACAGCCGCTGGTCCATGATGGTACCATCCGGGGCGCGGTCGAACCAGGCGCCATATTCCGTGACCATATGGCCGTAGATGTCTGTCAGGCTCTGCAGGATGATAAAACCAATCATGCCAAGGGCCGCAAGGCGGGTAAACAGGCCAATCACGATCAGAAGCGGCAGGATGAATTCGGCCCATGTGCCTGTCAGTGTAACAAGCCACTGGAAGGTGGACATGGCATCGCTATCATAGCCTGCGGCCTCGAATGCGCGGGGATAGATTTGGCCATAGGCGTTGCTGATATCAAAGATGCCAAACAGCCCATCGCCGATTTTCAGGCTGGCGGAATTCCAGAAGTAGATCAGCAATGTGGCGGCAAAGGTGAACCGGGCGAGTGTGGGCAACAGCCACGGGCCAAGTCCGGATTCGAGTTTTCGGAAAATCGAATTGTGCAGTGAAATCAGCGCGTTCATTATTATGTCCCTTCGGATATTTTTTCTATTGCACCGGTGGTTAGCAGCAGGCCCAGTGTTTCGGTCAGATCAAAATTACCAGAGTTTATCGTCGCCTGTTTCAGGGCGCTGCCCAGCGGAGCATTGTCGAGCAGAGCCGCAATGAAGGCACCGGCGCCCGGGGGCAGGGTGGTGACCTGTGGGTCGAATTCCGGGCGGGTGACCAGCACGTCTTCGGCGTGCATTTCGGGTTGGGGTGCATCATCCGAACTGTTGGCATGAAAAATTGACCCTGCAGGCCATTCTGAACGGACCAGATGCACGGAAGGCACCAGATGCAGGTGGATTTTCAGCAGGTCGACAGGGGCGATGGCCTGCAGTTCCGCAGGGTCAAGCGGCGGGGTATCGGCGGCATGGTAGCTGCGACAGAGTGCCAGTTCAATTCGGGCAATATCAGGTAGATAGCCAAGGTGGGCAACGGGCTTGAACCCTTCCAGAAACGCGGGCATTTCGGCGCCGTAAAACATCAGGACGGGGCTGTCAGGTTGGTGCTGGCGCAAGAAAACGCCCGCCATTGCCTTGAAGAATTCGTCACCAACCAGTTTGCGGATGACGGGGAAGGTGACCTCGAGCGCCTCGGACAGGCTGACAGCAACATTGTTGCGGTAGACGGAAAAGCGTTTGCCAGCGGGGGCACCTTCGGGATTGCGCAGGCCTTCGGGGACTGGCAGGTCAGGGTTCAGGATGGCCTGTGCGAATTCGGATTGTCGGCTCATGCGGGGGCCTTTTCCAGAATGTTCGCGGCACGGGCGGCTTCGGCGGCCAGCTCGGGCCATTCGGGCACATTGGCGTCCCATTCAATCAATGAAGGGCGGGGGCCGGTTTTGGACAGCGTATAATCAAACAGCGCCCAGACCGGATCAGCCACCTCGCGCCCGTGACTGTCGATCAGTAGCGGTGCGCCGACATCATCGGTATCCTGATCATGGCCGCCAAGGTGAAATTCTCCGACATGGTCCAGCGGGAAGGCATCGATATAATCAATAGCGCCGGTTTTCTGGTTGGTGGCGGAAATAAAGACGTTGTTGATATCCAACAGCAGGCCACAACCGGTGCGCGCGACCACTTCGGCCAGAAAATCGGTTTCGGAATAGGTAGATTCGGCAAAGGCCAGATAGGACGAGGGGTTTTCCAGTAGCATTTTGCGGCCCAACACGTCCTGCACCTGCGCCACATGATCGGCCACGCGGGTCACGGTTTCTTCGGTATAGGGCAAGGCGATCAGATCGTTCAGGTAGAACCCTTCGTGGGTGGACCATGCCAGATGTTCGGAAAAGCTGGCCGGATTCAGCCAATCGCAAAGATGTTTCAGGCGCTTCAGGTGATCGGTATCCAGCGGGTCGGATCCGCCGATTGACAGGCCAACACCATGCACCGATATGGGGAAGCGTTCGGTCAGGTGGCGCAGTTGGGCAATCGGGCGGCCACCATCGCCCATATAGTTCTCGGCGTGGATTTCCAGCCATTCAACAGGCGTTGGATCCTCCATAATCTCGGCGAAATGTTGGGGTTTATAACCTACACCGGGGGCATTGGGCAGGATTTGGGGCGGTGTGCCTGTCGTATCGAGCATGAAGTGGCCCTGACTTGAATTTAAATTCCGGATGTAAAAAGGGCGCCTTCGCATGTACTGCAAAGGCGCCTTTGGTCGGTTTAGGACGGGACGTCGCGGTCCAGCGCTTCGAGCGAACCCATGCGGCCTTCGGGCAGTTCGATCGAGGCACATGTACCGGCGGGAACCAGCGAAAACGCATTGCCCTGATAATCGACTTTCGAAGTGCCAGCGCATGTTGTGCCTGCGCCTGCTTTGCAATCATTCTGGCCAGCCAGCGCAACACCATAGCATTTTTCCTTGGCTCCGGCGGCGGCGGGGGTAGTCGATTGGGCGGTCAGGGCAGCCGCGATAGCACCGGCAACAGCGAGGGATTTTAGATGGTATGACATGTAGAACTTCCTTTGTTACGTTTCCATTTGATCGCATGTTCATGTAGGCGATGTGGAAACGCTAACGAAAAGCAGTGCACACGGGCCACTCACATCGGCGTGTGTCACGGGTGCGTTATGAAATGTCAGGGGTTTTGGGCGGAAAACGCCGGTTTTTACCCTCCTGCGCTGGAATGTTACAGTGCAGGAAGGCGAATTGTTACAGTTCTAGGCCAGATCGGGCGCTTTGGCTTCTTGCGACAGGCTGCTGACGGCATCTTCCAGTGAAATGACCTTTGTCTGCTTTTCACCAAGGCGGCGGACGGAAACGGTGTGTTCCTCGACCTCGCGATTGCCGATTGCAAGAATGGCAGGGACTTTGCCAAGCGAATGTTCGCGAACCTTGTAGTTGATCTTTTCATTTCGGGTATCGGCCTCGGCACGCACACCGGCGGCTTTCAGCGTGGCGACGACTTCATGCACATAGTCATCTGCATCCGAAATGATCGAGGCCACAACCACCTGACGCGGGGCCAGCCAGAAGGGCAGTTTACCAGCATGGCTTTCGATCAGGATACCGATGAACCGCTCGAAACTGCCCAGCGTGGCGCGGTGTAGCATGACGGGGCGGTGTTTTGCACCGTCCTCGCCGATATAGGTGGCATCCAGCCGTTCGGGCAGCACGAAATCCACCTGAAGCGTGCCGCATTGCCAGTCACGACCAATTGCGTCGGTCAGCACGAATTCCAGTTTCGGGCCGTAAAACGCGCCTTCGCCCGGGTTTAGGGTGTATTCGGAACCGGCCGCATTGGTGGCGGCGATCAGCGCGGCTTCGGCTTTGTCCCATACCTCGTCCGAGCCGGCGCGGGTTTCGGGGCGGTCGGAAAACTTGACACTGAATTCTTCAAAGCCGAGGTCTTTGTAGATCAGCGACAGGAAATCGATGAAGCGCTTGGTTTCTTCTTCGATCTGGGCTTCGGTGCAGAAAATATGCGCGTCATCCTGCACAAACCCGCGCACCCGCATGATGCCGTGCAGCGCGCCGGATGGCTCGTACCGGTTGCACGATCCGAATTCGGCCATGCGCAGCGGCAGGTCGCGATAGGATTTCAGGCCCTGATTGAAGATTTGCACGTGGCAGGGACAGTTCATCGGTTTAAGCGCGTTCACCGATTTTTCACGGGCGTGTTCCTCGTCCACTTCGACGATGAACATATGTTCCTGATATTTTTCCCAGTGGCCCGAGGCCTCCCACAATTTACGGTCCACCACTTGCGGGGTGTTCACCTCGACATAGCCCGCCCCGTTCTGGCGGCGGCGCATGTAGTCTTGAAGTTCAGTGTAGATACGCCAGCCATTCGGGTGCCAGAAAATCTGGCCTGGCGCTTCTTCCTGCATGTGGAACAGGTCCATTTCACGACCCAGTTTGCGGTGGTCCCGCTTGGCGGCCTCTTCCAGCATGTGCAGGTGTTTTTTCAGATCGTTCTTGTTCTGGAAACCCACGCCGTAAATCCGCTGCAACATGGCGCGGTCGGAATCGCCGCGCCAATAGGCACCGGCAATCGACATCAGTTTGAAGGCATCTGCCGGCACCTGTCCGGTGTTTTGCAGATGCGGGCCGCGGCACAGGTCCTGCCAATTGCCGTGCCAATACATGCGCAAAGGCTCGTCACCCGGAATGGCGTCGATCAGTTCCACCTTATAAGGCTCGTTATTGTCCTTGTAGAATTGCACCGCGCGCTCACGCTCCCAGATTTCTGTGCGCACCTCGTCGCGTTTGTTGATGATTTCCTTCATCTTCTTTTCGATCAGGGCAAGGTCTTCGGGCACAAAGGGTTCTTCGCGGTCAAAGTCGTAATACCAACCATCCTTGATCACAGGGCCGATGGTGACTTTGGTGTCGGGCCAGATTTCCTGCACTGCGCGGGCCATGATGTGGGCACAGTCATGGCGGATCAGTTCCAGCGCCGGTTCGGCGTCCTTCATGGTGTTGATGGCGATTTGGGCATCTTCAGTGATGGGCCACTGCAAATCCCAGTGCTGGCCGTTCACCGTGGCAGAAATGGCTTTTTTGCGCAGGGAATTGGAAATACCGGCGGCGATTTCGGCGGGTGTGATACCGGCGGGAAATTCGCGTTTATTGCCATCGGGGAAGGTGAGTTGGATCTGGGCCATGGTCTGGCGCTCCTCGTCGGTTTGGCGCCTACCAAGCGCCCGGTTGCGGGTATGGTTCGACGGTGTGTTTCGCGCTAATGGGCGGGGATGTCAACAAAAAGGAGTTGCTGCGCAACGCTTTATATCTCGGCCCCGCGAAGGGGCCTCGGGTTTGCCTGCGGCGCGGATATTTTCGGAACGGTAAGGGATCAGCGTTTCAGGCGTTGGCGATATTGGGACGGGGACAGGCCGGTGTGGCGTTTGAACAGTTTGCGAAAGGCATTGGCGTTTTCATAGCCGACGGAATAGGCGATCTGGTCGATCGGGGCGGGGGTGCTTTCCAGCGCACGCTGTGCGGACTGGATGCGCAGGTGTTGCACATAGGTGAGCGGTGTCAAACCGGTGGCGCGCTCGAACCGGCGCAGGAAGGTGCGTTCGGTCAGGGCGACGGTTTTGGCCAGTTCGGCAATGCGGATTGGCGCGGCAAAGGTGCGTTCGATCAGGAACTGGGCCTGCTCGATCTGGCGGTCGCCGTGGTTCATTGGCGGGTTAAAGGCGCGGTAGGGGCGTTGATCGCGGCGTCCTGTGTCGGTGACAAAATGGCGCCCGACCTCGCGCATGATGGCGGGGCCAGAGAAATGCGCGATTAGTTCCAGCGCAAGGTCTATCCACGATAGCAGACCGCCTGCCGTTATGATCCGACCGTCGCGGATCAGGATTTCGCCGGTGTCGACTTTGGCCTTTGGGAACTGCGATTGCAGCTTGTGTTCCAATGCCCAGTGGGTGGTGACGTTGCGCCCGTCCAGCAGGCCCGCCGCGCCAAGGTAAAAGGCACCAGCGCAGGTGGACGCGATCAGGCAGGTGTCGGGCAGTGTGCGGAGCCAGTGGATCAGGTTTTGCGGTGGGGTCAGGTAGGCGTCATTGCCAAAGGCGGGCGGCAGGATGACCGCGTCGGGGCTGGTTTTGGGCGGCGCACCGGTGGTCAGGGTGATGTATGGCAGGCCGTCACGTTGGTGCAGCCGCGCGGTGTAGGTGAACATTTCCTGCAGGCCCGCAACAGCGGCAAGGGATGCTGCCGGGGTAATCGAGCAAGGCAAGGTTGGGCATGGGTTGTCCTAAATGGCGCGGTTTATGTCAGATTTGACACTAACGGGGAATCGTCCGGCAGGGCAAGCATGGGGGCAGGCAGATATGAAAAGGAGCGAAAAGATGCAGGCCTTGTTGATAGTGGATTTTCAGAATGACTACTTTGACGGCGGGAAATTTCCGCTGGTCGGGATAGATGCGGCGGCAGAAAATGCGGCGCGGGTATTGGCGGTGTTTCGGGCGCAGGGATTGCCGGTGATCCACATCCGCCACGAGATTTTGCGCGAACCAGCACCGTTCTTTGCACCGGATAGCGAGGGGGCCGAGATACATGAAATCGTTGCGCCGGAAAGTGGCGAGGCGGTGATCACCAAGAACTTCCCCAACAGTTTTCGTGAAACGGATTTGCAGGACCGTTTGCAGGCACTGGGCACAAGCGATCTGGTGATCATCGGCGCGATGAGCCATTTTTGCATTGATGCAACCACACGGGCGGCGGCAGATTTGGGGTATCGCTGCACTGTGGCCCATGATGCCTGTGCCACCCGCGATCTGGAATTTGACGGGGTTTCAGTGCCTGCCGCGCAGGTCCATGCCGGATTTATGGCTGCTTTGGCCGCCGGTTATGGCGCGTTATTGCCGACAGATCAGGTGATTGCCGGATTGCAGGGAGAATAGCTGCGCGTTATGCTTCTGTTTAGGAATTAACGGGGGCAAAGCGATGACAGAGCCAAGTTATCTGGATTGTGAAAACGGGCGGCGGATTGCCTATCATCAAACGGCTGGGTCTGGCCCCGGTGTGGTGTTTCTGGGCGGGTTCAAATCCGACATGGAAGGCACCAAAGCGATCTACCTACAGGATTGGGCCAAGGCACAGGGGCGGGTATTTCTGCGGCTGGATTATTCGGGGCACGGGCAGTCATCCGGCGTGTTCGAAGAAGGGTGCATTGGTGATTGGGCCGAGGATGCGCGCGCGGTAATCGAGGCGCGCTGCAAGGGGCCGCAGGTTTTGGTCGGTTCCAGCATGGGAGGTTGGATAAGTGCCATTCTGGCCCGTGAAATACCACAAAAAATTGCCGGAATTGTTGGAATTGCAGCAGCGCCGGATTTTACCGAGGACAGCATGTGGGGTGATTTCAGCACCGCACAGCGGGCGGAATTGATTGGAGACGGGCAGGTGGCGTTGCCCTCGGAGTATGGTGAACCTTATATCATTACCCGTAAACTGATCGATGACGGCCGCGAGCATCTGGTGTTGCGCGGCCCGCTGGATTTCCCGTTTCCGGTGCGCCTGTTGCAAGGGACGGCGGACGCGGATGTGGACCTGTCGGTGGCGTTGCGCCTGCTGGATCATGCAACGGGTGATGATATCCGTCTGACATTGGTCAAAGGGGCGGATCATCGGTTTTCGACGCCCGAATGTCTGACCCTGATTAGGGAAAGCGTTGAACAGGTGATCGCGGCATCCAGTTAGGCAGAAAACCGCGCTTTTGGCATTGGTTCCCCTATAGGCAAACGCGCGGCAATCGCCTATCGTGCCCTCAAAACAATAAATCGAGCGAGAGACCATGGCCGAACCCCTGCTTTTGATCCCCGGAATGATGTGCGATGCGCGAATATATGCGCCTCAGCTGACCGAATTTTCGCGCGAGCGGCCGGTGCATATCGCCTGTTTGCAAAAATGTGAAACGATCGAGGAAATGGCGCAGGCGGTATTGGCAACCGCGCCAGAGCATTTCGCACTGGCGGGGCATTCGATGGGCGGGATCGTGGCGATGGAGGTGGTGCGGCGGGCACCGGAACGGGTGACGCGGGTGGCTCTGATGAGCACCAATTCACAAGCCGAACCACCCTCGATCGCGGCGGAACGCGAGCCGCAGATCGTTGGCGTGATGGCTGGGCGGCTGGACGAGGTGATGCAGGATGTGATGCGTCCCGAATATCTGGCCGAAGCTCCGCGGCGTGGGGATATTCTGGCGCTGGTACGCAATATGGCGCTGGCGGTAGGGGAAGGCGAATTCGTGCGCCAGTCGCGCGCCTTGCAGCGTCGACCCGACCAGCAGAAAACCCTGCGCAAGATACGGATGCCTGCGCTGGTGCTTTGCGGGGCAGAAGATACGTTAACACTGCCACGCCGTCACGAATTCATGTCGGAACTGATCCCCTATGGAACTTTGCGGATCATCGAGGGTGCGGGGCATATCCCGACGCTGGAAGCCGCAGAGGCCACCAATGCGGCACTGCATGAATGGCTGGATGCGCCGCTGGTGTTGCGCTGAGGGTTGCAAGCGCCTAGGCTGGCATCATTAACAGGGGATAATAACCAATTATGGTTGCCACCACAGGCCGCATAACCCTTTGGGGAATAGAGGTTTTCATCGCCACGGCGGATGAAGGATCAATCTCGGCTGCGGCACGGCGGCTCGAGGCAAGCCCATCAGCTGTCAGCCAGCAATTGACCAATCTGGAAACCGCACTGGGTGCCACATTGCTGAACCGCAACGCCCGCCCTGTGTCACTAACCCCCTCGGGCGAGATTTTCCGCAAACGGGCGCAAGTGATCCTGGACGAGGCCTTGCAGGCGCAGGCCGAATTGGCGATGCCGGATATGTCGGCGCTAACGCGGTTTAGGCTGGGGATGATCGAGGATTTCGACGCCGATGTCACCCCGCGCCTTCTGGCGGATATGGCGGTGGAATTGCATGGCTGCCAGTTTCTGCTGGAAACCGGCGCCAGTCACCGGTTGTTCGACCTGCTGGACAGCCGCGCGCTGGATGTGGTTGTGGCGGCCGATATGGGGGCCACTGCGGACGGGATGGAGGTGCATCCGTTGCTGGTGGAACCCTTTGTCGCCGCGGTGCCCAAGGGGATGATCGACATGGGCGGGGATGTGTTGGCGCAGCTGAAATCTTTGCCGCTGATCCAGTATACCCAACGTCACCACATGGGCCGCCAGATTGCAGCACATCTGGTGCGGCAGAACTTGAAACTGGCGCAGCGTTTCGAGCTGGACAGCTATCACGCGATTATGGCGATGGTGGCGGCGCAGGCAGGATGGACGATCCTGACGCCTCTGGGATATTTGCGGGCGAGGCGGTTCCATGATGCGGTGGAGATGATCGAACTGCCGTTTGATCCGCTGACCCGCAGCATTTCGCTGACCGCGCGTCGGGATGTGTTGCAGGATATGCCACAGGATGTGGCCGCGCGGCTGCGTTCACTGTTGCAGGAAATGATTGTCGATCCGGCCATCAAGGCACTGCCGTGGATTGCGCGCGACCTTAAGGTTTTGAAATAACGTCTGAAATCGGCGTTCCGTTTTGCCAGACAGCGGTTAGGTACAGGTCATCATCCAGATGGACGAAATTGGCAACACCATCGGAAACCAGTTGGCCGACTTGCGTGTTTTGCAGCATCTTCGCAGGCTTAGAGGTGGCCATTTTCAAGGCTTCATCCGGTGACACGCCGACTTTGGATGTCATGAACCGCAAGGCTGTCGGTATATTCAGATCGGCCCCCGCTAATGTGCCATCTGCCAGAGTCAACCGCCCGTTACGCCGGTATATCGTGCGCCCATCCAGAGTGAATTCCGTGATGTCCGAGCCAACGGTGGACATGGCGTCGGTCACCAGAAACACCGCTGCCGGCCCTTGTTTGGCGGCCAAAGCAGTGCGGATACTGGCGGGACAAACATGGATACCGTCGGCAATTAGGCCAGCGTGCAGGGTCGGGGTGTCCAGCGCGGCACCGACCAGACCGGGTTCGCGGCCGGTAAACTGGCTCATCGCGTTGAACAGATGCGTGGCGCAGGTGGCCCCGTGGGCGGCGGCGGTTTTGCAATCGTCATAAGGCGCATCACTATGGCCAAGCGAGATGAGCACGCCTGCATCGGTCAGGGTTGCGATCTGTTCGGGCGTTACGTTTTCGGGCGCGACCGTTACCAGCAGGATCGGCAAGCGTTTCACAGCATCCAGCAGCAGGTCCACATCCGCCGGCTCCATTTTGCGGATCAGGTCGGGGTTGTGCGCCCCTTTGCGGGCGATCGACAGATGCGGGCCTTCGATGTGCAACCCGATGATACCGGGGACATTGGCTGCAATGGCCTGTTCCACGGCGTCAATCGCGGCGCTGACATGTTCGGGCGTGTCGGTGATCAGGGTTGGCAAAAGCGAAGTGGTGCCGCAACGGGCATGTGCCTGTGCGATGGTGCGCAGGGTATCGACCCATTGGGCGTCATTGAACAACACCCCGCCGCCACCGTTCACTTGCAGATCGACAAAACCCGGGGCGATGGTGCCGCTGGGAAGGGGGTGGATTTCGGCATTTGCGGGAATGTCCCCTTCCAGAACAACACCGGCTATGCGGCTCCCGTCTACCAAAAGGGCGGAATTCCTGTGGCGGATATGGCCGTCGAAAACGTCGGCACCGGTATAGGCGGTCAGGGTCATCGGGTTTCGGTCACTTTTTTCAGGTGGCGCGGGGTGTCGGGGTTGATCCCGCGCGCGGTGGCAAGGCGTTCAACCATCGCATAAAACGAGGTGATCAGCGAAATAGGGTCGGTCAGCGGATGGTCGGTGCGGATGTGTTCCAGCCGTTCGGCGGTTTTGCATTTGCCCGAGGTCACGAACACCTTTGCCCCTTTGGCGGCGATGGCGTCGGCCACTTCGGTCAGGGCGTCTTCGGCGGCATCCGCAGCCGTAAGTCCCAACACAGGAAAATCTGCACCGACGATGGACACAGGGCCGTGCAGCACTTCGGCCGAGGAATAGGATTCGGCGTGGATCTGGCAGGTTTCCTTGAATTTCAGCGCCGCTTCGTTCGACATGGCCCATGAGGGCCCGCGCCCAAGGGTGAAGATCGAGGAATGACCATCCAGAGCATCGCGCAGGTTGGGCCAGTGGGTTTGACAGGCCGCCGCCAGTTGGTCGGGCAGGGCGTGGATGGCAGCGGTTAGTTCAACGTCGCCTTTCCAGCGGGCCAGCAATAACAAAGCAGCCACGGCGGAATTGACGAAAGTTTTGGTGGCCGCCACGCTCAACTCCGGTCCGGCGTGGATGTCGATGGTGTGCAGGCTGGCCTTGGTTAGTGGCGAGACCGGATCATTGGTGATGGCCAGTGTCAGCGCCCCCTGATCCGTGGCCGATTGGGCCATCGCCACGATATCGGGGCTTTTGCCCGATTGCGAGATCGAGATGCAGCCAGCGCCTTTGAGTTTCAGCGGCGCATCATAGATCGAGGCGATGGACGGCCCGATGGATGCCACCGGCACCCCCAGCAACAATTCGCTGGCGTATTTCAGATAGGTCGCCACATGGTCGGACGATCCGCGCGCGACCGTGGCCAGAAAGGCGGGGTTGGTTTGGCGCAGAGTGTCGGCGGCGGCATCAATCGTGCCCAGATCGCGAGTCAGCAGGCGGTCTACCGCATCGGGGATTTCCAGCACCTCGCGGCGCATTTTGCTCATGGTATCTTGCATCAGGTGCCCTTGCTGTTTGACAGGCGCAGTTCGGCCACGAAATCATAGGCATCGCTGCGATAGATGGACCGGGTGAATTCGACAACGCGCCCTTCGGGCAGATATGAGGTGCGCTCGATCTTCAATCCGGCGGTGTGGGGTTCGACATCCAGCAGATCGGCGTCGCGGTCATCCAGATTGATCGCGGTGATTTTCTGGATCGCGCGCACGGGCCGGTGACCGCTGGCGTCCAGCGCGGCATAAAGGGACTCCTGCACCAGTGTCGGATTGGGCAGAATATCGACGGGCAAGGATGCCCGTTCAATCGCCATCGGCCGTTCATTGGCCATGCGCAGGCGGGCAAGGCGGGAAACGGAATCGCCCGCGCTCAGCCCCAGTGCGACCACCTCTTCGGGCGAGGGCAGGAACAGCCCGCGTTCCAGCCACAGGGCTTTGGTCTCCATCCCGCGGCGCGCCATGTCTTCGGTGAAAGATGTCAGTTGTGACAGCGATTGTTCCACCCGTGGCGGGCGCGAGGCAACGAAAGACCCTGACCCGTGCCGTTGCACCACCGCGCCGTCATCGGCCAGCGCCTGAATGGCCTTGCGCACGGTGACGCGCGAAAGGTCGGTTAGTGCCGCGATTTCGCGCTCAGAGGGCAGGGGGGTGTCGGGTTGCAGCAAACCGCTGTCGATCGCCTGATCCAGACGGCGGCGCAATTGCAGGTATCGCGGGCCGGAGGCCGGAGCCAGCCAGTTTTCCGGCTTCAGGAATTCGTCCATCTTCATGGCGCATCCCCCATCCGGGACGCCAGCAGCAAGGCGCCATCAAGGGCTGTGCCTTTGGGCCACACGACCTGCGCGGCAAAGGACGCGGGCAGGAAATTTGTATAATGCGGTCCCAGCCCGCCGGTCAGGCACAGGGGTTCGTCCGGCTTATAGCCAAGCGTGTTCAGCGCCTTCACGATGTAATCCGCCCCTTCGCGCATCATGGCTGTGGCGGTCGGATCACCCTTGTTGGCAGCCTTAACCACCAGCGGGGCCAGTTCACCGAATTCGGCAGGCGTGGCCGCGTTGCTGAATTCGTAAATTGCGTAGGGGTCATCGTCATACCGCGCTAGCGTTTCGCGGGTCAGATCACTGTGGGCCTCGATCCCTTCGGTGCACAGGATCACCCGTTCCAGCAACCTGTTTCCCAGCCACGCACCCGAGGCCTGATCGCCCAGCCGGAACCCCCAACCGCCAAGGTAGCCGGTTTTGCCCCCCTTGCTGCGGGCGACAAAGGATCCGGTGCCGATTGCGGCAACGGCACCATCCCCGCCAGCCAGTGCGCCTGTGACGGTGGTGGCGCGGTCCTCGACCACTTTGGCCTGTGCAAATGGCAGGATTTCGGCAATAAATTCAGCGTCCGTTTCATTGCGGATGCCCGCCAGGCCGACATAGGCGCGGGCGGAGTTTATCGCTGCCTGATCCAGCCCTGCATCCAGGCGGGCGGCGTCAATCGCGGCCAGGATATTATCGCGGGCCTCTTGCGGGGTATAGGTCGGATTGGCGGGGCCACCCTTGGCCGATCCAAGGATATTGCGATCCGCATCGGCAATCGCCACGCGGCACCCCGTGCCGCCGCCATCGATTCCCACAAGAATGGTTCTGTTTTGGTCAGACATATAATACCTTTATAATACCTCTTATGAAAAGGGAAGGCCATAAAATGGGCTATATGCGCTAATTATTAGAGGTAGGGCGTAATTTAGCGCAAAATCATTAGGGATAGACAAAAGGTATTAAAAAGGTATTATTTGGAAAAGAATCCTTGGGGGAATCATATGGCGTTGCCAAAAACCGAAGCTGTTTCAACAGAGTTTACCGGCATTGATACCATGCCGGAAGCGGCTGTTCTGGCGCGGGTTCTGGCGGGGCAACAGGCTGCCATTGCAGCGGTGGAATCTGCAATGGTTCCGATTTCGGCGGCGGCGGATATGATGGCCGATGCGCTGCGCGGTGACGGGCGGCTGGTCTATGCGGCGGCCGGTTCCTCGGCGTTGATGGCGATTGCTGACGGGTTGGAACTGGGCGGGACATTCGGCATTGCGCCCGACCGTATCCGCCTGTTGATGGCGGGCGGGTTGCCGGTGGACGCCGCAATGCCCGGTCATACCGAGGATGATGTTTGCGAAGCTGAACAAGCCGCAAAAGATATCCGGCGCGGCGATGTGGTGATTGCGGTGACAGCCAGCGGCAGCACACCTTACCCCTGCACCATTTCCGAACTGGCCCAAAAGGCGGGCGCGCGCACTATCGGTATAGCTAACAATGCAGACGCGCCTTTGTTCACAACATCGGATATTGCCATATATCTGCCCACCCCGCCCGAAGTGATTGGCGGCTCGACCCGGCTGGGCGCGGCCACGGCGCAAAAGGCGGCGTTGAACATGATGTCCACCCTGATGGGAATCAAACTGGGCCATGTGCATGACGGCATGATGGTGAACCTGCTGGCCGACAATGCCAAATTGCGCAAACGCGCGGCGGGGATGGTTTCTGCCATTGCCGGTGTGGGCGAAACGCAGGCAGCGGCGTGTTTGCAAGCCAGCAGCGGGGCGGTGAAACCGGCTGTGCTGTTGGCGGCGGGTGTGGATGGGCTGGAGCAGGCAAACGCAATGCTGGAAACCGCACAGGGCAACCTGCGGGCGGCCCTGAAGGCCTGTGGATTTTACGAATGACGACGCGAAACAATATTAACCAAGGGAGAAAACCAATGAAAATGAAACTAGGTCTGGCGCTGATGGCGACCACTATTCTGGGCTCGGCATTTGCTGCCACAGCCGAGGACGTGACGATCTCGATTGAAAGCTGGCGTTCCGAGGATCTGTCGATCTGGCAGGACAAAATTATACCGGCATTCGAAGCCTCGCACCCTGGCATTAAGGTGAAATTCACTCCCACAGCCCCGGGCGAATATAACGCTGCTCTGAACAGCAAACTGGAAGGTGGCGTTGCTGACGATCTGATCACATGCCGCCCGTTTGACCAATCATTGGGGATTTATGAAAAAGGCCAGTTGGCTGATCTGACCGATCTGGATGCGATGACAAACTTTGCCGATGTTGCCAAATCGGCCTAGAGCACGGATGACGGCGCGCACACATTCTGTGTGCCCATGGCATCGGTAATTCACGGGTTTATCTATAACAAGGATGCCTTCAAGGAACTGGGCCTGTCTGTTCCCCAAACCGAAGAAGAATTCTTTGCCGTGCTGGACAAGATCAAGGCAGATGGCACCTATATTCCGATGGCAATGGGCACCCATGATGAATGGGAAGCCAATACAATGGGATAATAATATCGGTCCAAACTATTGGAAAGGCGAAGAGGGCCGTCTGGCGTTGATCAAAGGCACCCAGAAACTGACAGACAAAGACTGGGTTGATCCGTTCCGTTCACTGGCCAAATGGGGTGCCTACCTGGGGGATGGTTTTGAAGCCCAGACCTACCCGGACAGTCAAAACCTGTTCACCCTTGGCCGCGCGGCGATCTATCCTGCCGGGTCTTGGGAAATCAGCGGCTTTAACACGCAGGCCGATTTTGAAATGGGTGCTTTCAAGCCACCAGTTCCGGTTGCCGGTCAGGATTGCTATATCTCGGATCACACCGACATCGGCATGGGCATGAATGCCGCTTCCAAGCACCCGGAAGAAACCAAAGCCTTCCTGAACTGGGTTGGGTCGCCTGAATTCGCATCGCTCTATTCCAACGCGCTTCCGGGCTTCTTCTCGCTCTCGAACGAGCCGGTTACACTGGAAGACCCACTGGCACAGGAATTTGTAAGCTGGCGCAAGGATTGTCATTCGACCATCCGCCCGACGTACCAGATCCTGTCGCGCGGAACACCTAATCTGGAAACAGAAATGGGCAATGCCTCGGCAAATGTGATCAAAGGCACCGAAACGCCCGAGGCCGCTGCAGAACGTCTGCAAAAAGGTCTGGCCAGCTGGTATGCACCACAGCAAAACTAGGCCGGTTTAACTGACCAAGGCTCCGGCCGGCGCAGATCGGCCGGAGCATCCACAGGGGAACATCATGCAAGACGTAAAACCAAAGCCACGGTTCAAGTGGCATATCGTTGTATTCCTGGCACCCGCAGTGCTGATTTACACCGCCATTATGATCATCCCCATTTTCAACACCTTGCGCATGTCGCTGTTCACGGATGTGGACAACACACAGGTTTTTGTCGGATGGCAGAATTTCAACACCCTGTTTGGTGATGAACGCTGGGCCGACCATTTCTGGAATGCGCTAAAGAACAATTCATGGTTTTTCATGATTCACATGCTGGTGCAAAATCCGGTTGGCATTCTGCTGGCGGCGATCCTGTCCTCGCCCAAACTGCGCTTTGCCGCCGCTTATCGAACCGTGGTGATTGTTCCGGCCATCCTGTCCTTTGTGATTGTCGGCTTTGCCTGGAAACTGATCCTGTCGCCGCTTTGGGGCATCGCCCCTTGGCTGCTGGACAGCGTCGGGCTGAAAAGCCTGTTCCACCCGTGGCTGGGCAAAGAAGAATACGCCCTGACCACCCTGTCACTGATTTCTGTCTGGCAGTTTATCGGCATCCCGATGTTGCTGATTTACGCCGCCCTGCTGTCGATCCCCGAAGAGGTGCTGGAAGCGGGCGAATGTGACGGGCTGACGGGTTTTTCTGCCTTCTGGAAGATCAAACTGCCGCTGATCCTGCCCAGCATCGGAATTATTTCGATCCTGACATTCGTTGGTAATTTCAACGCTTTCGATCTGATCTATGCCGCGCAAGGGGCGTTGGCCGGGCCGAATTATTCCACCGATATTCTGGGCACTTTCATGTATCGCACTTTCTTTGGCAACCAGTTGCAGTTGGGGGATGTCAACATGGGGGCAACCATTGCCAGCGCCATGTTCGGTATCATTCTGGTCGGGGTTTGCCTGTATCTTTTCGCCATCCAGCGCCGCTTGCGCCGGTATCAGTTCTAGGGGGGTGGGCAGATGAACAAAGCACGCCGCAATATCTGGCATTCGGTTGCCGCCCACGGGATTTTGTTAACCTATACGCTGCTGGCCCTGTTTCCGGTGTTTGTGATCCTGATCAACAGTTTCAAAACCCGCAAGGCCATCTTTCGTCATCCGCTGCAACTGCCCGGACCCGATACGTTTTCGACCATCGGCTATGATACGGTGCTAAAACAGGGCGATTTCATCCAGTATTTTGAAAACTCGCTGATCGTCACGGTGGTTTCGCTGTTCTTTGTGCTGCTGTTCGGGGCCATGGCGGCCTTTGCGCTGGCGGAATACCGGTTCAAGGGCAACACTCTGCTTGGGCTGTTTCTGGCATTGGGGATCATGATCCCGATCCGCATCGGCACCGTTGCCATCCTGAAAATGATGGTGGCCAGCGGGCTGGTAAATACGCTGACAGCGCTGATCCTGGTCTATACCGCTCAGGGGTTGCCACTGGCGGTGTTTATCCTGACGGAATTCATGAAACAGGTATCCGAAGATCTGAAAAACGCGGGCCGGATTGACGGGCTTAGTGAATACGCCATCTTTTTCAGGCTGGTGCTGCCACTGGTGCGTCCGGCGATGGCTACCGTTGCGGTGTTCAACATGATCCCGATCTGGAACGATCTGTGGTTCCCGCTGATCCTTGCCCCGTCCGAGGCCACCAAAACCCTGACGCTGGGAAGCCAGGTGTTTATCGGCCAGTTCGTTACCAACTGGAACGCGGTTCTGGCGGCGCTGTCGATGGCGATTATTCCGGTGCTGGTGCTCTATGTGATTTTCTCGCGGCAACTGATCCGCGGCATTACCTCGGGGGCTGTAAAATGAACAACACCGCCCGCGATTGTGAATTGATGAAGGATACGAAATGACCGCTTTGAAACTGGAAAAAGTCTGCAAATCCTTTGGCTCGGTCAAAGTGCTGCACGACATTGACCTGACGGTCGAGGATGGCGAATTCGTGGTGTTTGTCGGCCCGTCGGGCTGTGGCAAATCCACCCTGCTTAGGGTAATCGCGGGGCTTGAGGATGCCACATCCGGCAGCGTGGAAATCGCGGGCCGCGATGTCACCACGACCCCGCCGTCCAAACGCGGCATCGCGATGGTGTTCCAGTCCTATGCGCTCTATCCGCACCTGACAGTGCAGGGGAATATGGAACTGGGGCTAAAGCAGGCCAGGATGGATAAATCCGAAATCGCTGCGCGCGTGGCCGAGGCCAGCCGCATGTTGTCACTGGACGACTACCTTGATCGCCGCCCCGCGGAACTGTCCGGCGGTCAGCGCCAGCGGGTCGCGATTGGCCGCGCCATTACCCGCGAACCCGACCTGTTCCTGTTTGACGAACCCCTGTCCAATCTGGACGCCGCGCTGCGGATGAACACCCGTATCGAAATTGCCAACCTGCACCGCACGATTGACAGCGCGATGGTCTATGTCACCCACGACCAGATCGAGGCAATGACATTGGCCGACCGTATCGTCGTGCTGCGTGACGGGCGGGTGGAACAGGTCGGCAGCCCGATGGATATCTACAATGATCCGGACAACCAGTTCGTTGCCAGCTTCATCGGCTCGCCGGCGATGAATTTCGTCAAAGCCGCTGCATATGGATTTGACAAGGGCACTGTGCTGGGGATCAGACCCGAATATCTGACGGTCGTTGACAATGGTCGTCTGTCCGGGGTGGTGACGCATATCGAACGGCTCGGGGCGGAAACCAACCTGTTGGTGGACCTGGATACGGATGACACGATCACCCTTCGCCTGTTTGGCCAGTATAGCTTTGATGTCGGGCAAAAGGTCGGGGTCGACTTTGACGATGCCAAAGCGCTGTTCTTTGACGAACACGGCCAGCGTATCCGCTGATCTGCCCCTTCTTCTTTTCCTAAATACCTGCGCCGCAGGCAAAAACGCGCGCCCCTTCAGGGGCGCGCGTTGGGCGTCGCGCGTTAGCGCGGCGCAATCCCCAGATCAGACCCGATCCGGGTGAAAACTTGATTTCTATTGGATCGGATACGCTCTAAATCAATTTAACCTGTGTGCCGACCTTGGCCAGATCGAACAATTCGGCAATCTGGTTATTATACAACCCGATACATCCGTTCGACGACCGCCGCCCGATCTTGCGCGTGTCATTGGTGCCGTGGATCCGGTAATATTGCCAGCTTAGATACAGCGCATGCGTCCCCAGCGGATTGTCCGGCCCTGGACCAACATAATCTGGCCACTCTGGATTGCGGGCCTTCATTGATGCTGTTGGCCGCTAGGACGGGCCAACCACCTTGCGAATAACGCGGGTATAACCACGGCGGGTCAATTCATCGGTCATCGGCACAGAGCTGGGGTACAGCTTGTAAACACTTTCGTCCTCGGACCAGAACTGCACCATCCGCGATACCGTATCCGACAAAATGGCGCCGTTTTTCAGATTGTCGAAATGGTCCTGCCAGCGCGGAACCCGAAAGGATGAAATATTGCGCCGTGTCCCGCCGCTTGCCTGTGCCAGCAATGCCGGCGCCGGAAATATGCTCAGGGCCGCTGCTCCAAGCAGCACTTTGCGTCGTGACTTGTTTTCAGGTTTGTCGTTGCTCATTCGTTTCTCCTGTTATTTCACCCGATACGGGCCCGATAATGTAATTGCCTCATGCGCACATAGGGGCTTCCAGCGCTGGTAGGTAAAGCGGTGTCGTGATCACAAAGTGGTGAGGAAATGCGCAGTTTTTCGCATCGGATTCAACTAATTTCTTGACCGATTGATAAAATGCAGCCACCCTTGCGACATATTGCCACTTGGGAGGTTACAATGGGAATTTTAAGAACATGGAGCAGACGCACGGTTTTAGCGTCCTTTATTGCCGCAGGGACAATGATGTCTGCCGGTGCCGCACTGGCCGAAAAAATCAAAGTCGCAGGGATATTCACCCTGCCGGTTGAACAGCAATGGATCAGCCGCATTCACAAGGCGCTGGTTGCCGCCGAAGAACGCGGCGATATCGAATATGTCTATTCCGAAAACGTTGCCAACACCGATTATGAACGCGTGATGCGCGAATATGCCGAGGGTGGCCAACAGTTGATCGTTGGTGAAATTTTCGGTCTGGAACGCGCGGCCCGCAAGGTGGCCGCAGATTATCCCGAAACAGCATTCCTGATGGGCTCGTCATTCGAGCCAGCAGGCGACAATCTGTCGGTGTTCGATAACTGGATCCATGAGCCTGCCTATCTGTCGGGCATGGCCGCCGGTGCTGCCAGCAAATCCAATGTGATCGGCATGGTCGGGGGCTATGCCATCCCCGAAGTGAACCGTCTGATGAACGCCTTTATGGATGGCGCGCGGGAAACCAATCCGGACGTTAAATTCCTCGTGAACTTTATCGGCAGCTGGTATGATCCGCCCAAAGCCAAGGAAAGCGCATTCGCAATGATGGATGCTGGTGCCGACGTGATGTATGCCGAACGCTTTGGTGTGTCCGATGCCGCGGTTGAGCGGGGCGTCAAAGCGATTGGCAATGTGATCGACACATCCGGTGACTATCCGAACACAATCCTTTCCTCTGCCCTGTGGCACATGGAACCGACCATAGACAAGGCAATCGCTGCGGTTGCCGACGGATCCTACAAGGCCGAGGATTACGGCAAATACAGCTATATGAAATATGGCGGCGGGTCTGTTGTGGTGGATGAAAACCTTGTTCCGGCCGATGTGCTGGAAGCCATCAAAGCCAAAGAAGCCGCAATTCTGGATGGGTCTTTCGTTGTCAAAGTGAACAACGACGAACCCGTTTCCGACAAATAAAAGGCCGCAGGTGCCGGATACTTTCCGGCACCTTCACCCCCCTATTATGAACAAACCCCTTATCCTGACCCTTGCCGGTCTGACTAAACGCTTTGGCGATGTGATCGCCAATGACGCCATCGACCTGACCCTGCATCAAGGCGAGGTTCTGGCCCTGCTTGGCGAAAACGGCGCAGGCAAAACCACGCTGATGAATATGCTGTTCGGTCAGTACACGCCGGATGCCGGTTATGTCGAAATCATCACCGAGGATGGCACACCCCTGCGCCTGCCACCGGGCCATCCGCAAGCCGCGATTGATGCGCACATCGGCATGGTGCACCAGCATTTCACCTTGGCCGAAAACCTGACAGCACTGGATAACATTCTGCTGGGGTCCGAAAACCTGCTGTCCCTGCGCCGCCACCGCCGCGCCGCGCGGGCCAAGATCGAAGGTTTGATGCAGGATTCCGGCCTGATCGCGCCACTGGATGAAAAGATCGGCGCGCTGTCTGTTGGCGAACGCCAGCGGGTTGAGATTTTGAAGGCCCTGTTTCACGACGCCCGCGTGCTGGTTCTGGACGAACCCACCGCCGTGCTGACCCCGCAAGAGGCCGACAGCCTGTTCATCGCTTTGCGCAAGATGGTTGATCGGGGTCTGTCGGTGATCTTTATTTCCCACAAACTGCACGAGGTTCTGGCCTTTTCCGACCGCATCGCCGTGCTGCGCCACGGTAAAAAGGTGGGCGAGCTGATCACGGCAGACGCCGATAAAAACCAGATTGCCACCCTGATGGTGGGCGAGGAAACAGCCCTGCCAAAGCGCGAGGACGGCCAAGTGGGTGATCCGGTGCTGGAACTGAAATCCATCACCGTGTGCCGCGAAAACACCCGTAATTCCCTGAATGATGTGTCGCTCTGTGTGCGGGCTGGCGAGATTGTTGGGGTGGCCGGCGTTTCCGGCAACGGCCAATCCGCGCTGGCGCAGGTCATTTCAGGGCTGGAGCGCCCCGATCAGGGCAGCATCGCCGTGGCCGGGAAAGTGATGCCCGCGCCCACGCCCAAGGGCATGATCAAGGCCCATGTGGGCCGCATCCCCGAGGACCGGCACCATGACGGCGTGGTCGGCAGCATGACAGTGGCCGAAAACCTGATCATCGAACGGCTGGATGCGCCCGATGTGCAAACACGCGGGTTTCTGCGTAAGAAGCGGATTGCCGAACATGCCGAGGAATTGTTGCAAGCCTATGACGTGCGCGGACCCGGCATTGACGCCCGTGCGGCGCTATTATCGGGTGGCAATATCCAGAAACTTATTCTGGCGCGGGTGCTGGAGCAGGAACCGCTGGTGATCCTTGCCAACCAGCCCACGCGCGGGCTGGATTTTGGCGCGGCGGGCGAAGTGGCGCGCCGTTTGATGGAGGCTCGCAAGCGCGGGGCAGGGGTGGTGTTGATCAGCGAGGATCTGGACGAGGTGCTAAGCCTTGCCGACCGGATCGTGGTGATGCACGACGGGCAGTTGATCGAGGCCGACACGCGCGATCGTGCGGCAATTGGATTGTTAATGGCGGGGCAGGCGGCATGATGGTGATCGAGCCACGGGGCAATATTTCGCGCGGGGTGCAGATGGCCATTCCGGTGATCGCGGCATTGGTGGCACTTGCGCTGGCGGCATTGCCGCTGGCTTTTGCGGGCGCCCCCATACTGGAAGCCTACAAGCAGATGTTCATCGGCGTTTTCGGCTCGCTCTTTTCCTTTACCGAAATGCTGACCCGCGCCACGCCGCTGATTTTTACCGGTCTGGCGGCAGCATTGGCATTTAGGTTGTGTCTCGAAAGTGGTGGAAATTGATTTCAGGCACCTCCGAGCGGGTTGAGTTATGCGCCGGTCAGGCGGCTTGGTCAAGGGTTGCGTCGGCGACGGGCTGAGCGAGCGTTTCCCAGCCATCGACCTTTCGCATGACGATCTGCCCCGAGGCCATCAGAGCCCAAAGCAGCATCGGCACGGTCTCGGCGCATGGCAGCACGGTCTGGGTCTTGATGCGGCGGCGGAATTCCTCGTTCAGGCGTTCGATCGCATTTGTCGTTCTGGCCGATTTCCACTGGCCTTGTGGCAGACGCGTGAAGGTGAAAAGCTTATCTCCTGCTTCTTCCAAGCTGTCAGCGACGGCCTTGCATTTCAGCCGCCATTTTCGCAGAAATGCCTTGCGGCGGGTGGCGATTTCCTCGGGTGTTTTGGCGTAGATCATGTCGCGGTAATCTTCTGTCAACTCATCATGCATACGCTTGGGTGCCTTGGCCAGAAGGTTGCGGTGCTTGTGCACCGTGCACCTCTGGATCGGCAGATCTTCACCCCAGAGGGCAATGAGAGCGACCTCAAGTCCCGGTGCCCCGTCCACGATGACAAATTCGGGCCGTTTCAACCCGCGCGCATCCAGATCGTTGATGAACTGACGCCAGGCGGAGGTGCTTTCGCCGCCCATGTTCATCAGTGATAACAAGACCTTCTGCCCATCCCGGCGCACGCCAATCGCGGCCAGAACCGAGATATTGGTGGCCTTCCTGTCAATCCGCGTTTTGATCACGGTGCCGTCCAGGATCAGCCGCACGATGTCTTCATCCGCAAGGCTGCGGGCGCACCACGCCTGCCAGTCCACCTTCACCTTGCGCCAGGCGCGGCTCACCACATCCTTGCTGACCGCCCCCTGAAACAGGCCGAACAGGGCGCGTTTTACCCGCCGTGTGTTGGTGCCCGAAAGGTAGACAGCAGCGATCAGCGCCTCGGCCTTCTTCGTCAGCCGCTGGTAGCGGGGCAATGCCTTCGAGCGCCATTCTCTGGCCTTGCCGGCCTCGCCTGTGATCCGCGCACGCGGCACGCGCACCGTTTCGGTTCCAAATGTTCCGACCAGTTGCCGCTCGCGATGCCCGTGGCGGTATCCGGCCTTTGCCCCGCCGCTGCGGCCATACCGGCAACGGCCCAGAAACTGCTCCAGCTCCTCTTCGAAAACCGCCTCGATCGTCGCGCGGATGTTCTGGCGCAGCCGGTCTTCAATCGGGTCATAGCCTGCTTCATTGGCCAGTAGCGCGGATGTCGATGTTGCTGTATTCTTTGTCATGGCGTGATCTCCTTGGCGGTTCCAGCCGCCGGTTGGGTGGCTTCGATGCACCCGGAGATTACGCCGTCCTCGAATTTCCACCAAACTCGCGACACTACCACCATTCTGCCCGATGTATCCTCGCCGCCGCGCATCATTCCGTTTCAGCCGATGGATGTGCCATATCTTTCGGACATCCCGTTCCTTGGTCCCGTTATATTCCAGCAAACCGCCATGACGTGGCTGGCGCTGATCATGGTCGGGGTCGTCTGGTGGGTGATCAACCGCACGCCTCTGGGCGTGGCCCTGCAGGCGGTCGGTGACAACCCCGATGCGGTGAACGCGCAAGGGCTGTCGGTTTACAAGCTGCGGATCGGGGCCGTGGTGGCCGGATCCGCATTGATGGCGCTGGGCGGTGCGTTCCTGACCATGTCGGCGTTTGACGCGTTCTTCTTTGGTATGGTAAACGGGCGGGGTTGGATTTGTATTGCCTTGGTCATTTTTGCCAGTTGGCGACCGGGCAAGGCGCTGTTGGGCGCATTGTTATTTGGTATGTTCGACGCTTTTCAGGTGCGCCTGCAAACCGAGGCGGGCGCGATTGTGCCGTCGCAGATATTCCTGATGGCGCCTTATGTTTTGTCGATTATCGCGCTGGTGATTGTTGCCAGAAAAGCCGAATACCCCCGCGCCCTGCTGCATCCGTGGTTCAAGGGCCACCGATAGAAGGAACACACCCCATGCGATTTGACCTGCTTGTCACCAACGCCACCCTGCCGGATGGCCGCAAGGGATATTGCATCGCCTGCAAGGATGGCAAAATCATAGCAATTGAGCGCAGCATTGATGCCGAGGCCGACACCGTGCTGGATGCGGAATCGCAACTGGTCTGCCCGCCTTTTGTGGACCCGCATTTTCATATGGATGCCACCCTGTCACTAGGGCGGCCACGGATGAACATCTCGGGTACTTTGCTGGAAGGGATTGCGCTGTGGGGCGAGTTGAAGCCGCAGCAAACGGTGGACGAAATTATCGAGCGCGCCTTGCGCTATTGCGATCTGGCCGTGGCGATGGGGATCGGCGCGATCCGCAGCCATGTGGACATTTGCGATGATGATCTGAAGGGGGTGGATGCGCTGATCGAGGTGCGCAAACAGGTCGCACCCTATCTGGATCTGCAACTGGTTGCCTTTCCGCAGGATGGTGTTTTGCGTGATCCGACCGCGCTGGAAAACCTGACCCGCGCGCTGGATCGCGGGGTCGATGTGGTGGGCGGCATCCCGCATTTCGAGCGCACTATGCAGGATGGGGCTGAATCGGTGCGCCTGCTGTGTGAAATTGCCGAAAAGCGCGGGCTGATGGTGGACATGCATTGCGACGAAAGCGATGACCCCCTCAGCCGCCATGTGGAAACGCTGGCTTATGAAACCACGCGGCTGGGGTTGCAGGGGCGAGTGGCCGGATCGCACCTGACCTCGATGCACTCGATGGACAATTACTATGTCAGTAAACTGATCCCGCTGATGGTCGAGGCCGGGTTGCACGCCATCCCCAACCCGCTGATCAACATCATGCTGCAGGGACGGCACGATACCTACCCCAAACGTCGCGGGCAAACGCGGGTGCGCGAATTACGCGATGCGGGGATCACGGTTGGCTTTGGCTCGGACTGTGTGATGGATCCGTGGTATTCGCTGGGCAAGGCCGACATGCTGGATGTGGCCTTCATGGGGCTGCATGTGGGGCAGCTGTCGTCCCGCGCCGACATGCGCTGGTGCTTTGATGCGGTGACGGTGAATTCCGCAGCGATCATGGGGCTGAATGGCTACGGGCTTGAGGTGGGCTGTGACGCCAACTTCATCCGCCTTCAGGCCGATGATGCGATCGAGGCGATCCGCCTGCGGGCGCACCGGCTGAACACGGTGCGTGGTGGCAAGATTATTGCCAGCGCACCTTGTGTGGAACATGTTCTGGATATGCCCGGCAGGCCGATGACACTGGAAGCGTCAAACTATGCGCCGAAAGGCAGTTCCGGGTAATGCACATGCGCCAGATACAGCCCCTGTGGCGGGCTGACCGGACCGCAAGCAGTGCGGTCGCACGCCTCTAACGCAACGCGCACATCTTCCGGCTCCCATGCGCCGGCGCCAACCCGCTCCAGCGTGCCGACGAAACTGCGCACCTGATTGTGCAGAAAACTGCGGGCGCGCACATGGAAGCGGAATTCGCAGCCATGCGGGTAATCGACTTGTTCAATGCTCAATTCGTCCAGCGTTTTGACGGGGGATTGCGCCTGACATCCGACTGACCGGAAGGTGGTAAAATCGTGCTGGCCCAGCAGGTAATCCGCCCCCCGCTGCATTGCATCCGCATCCAGCGGGTGTTTCACCTGCCACACCAGCCCCTTGTCATGCACCAACGGCGCACGGCGGCTGATCAGCCGGAACAGGTATCGCCGCTCTCGGGCGGAAAAACGGGCGTGGAAGTCATCTGTAACCGCAGCCACATCGACAATCGCCACGGGGTCGGGTTTCAGGTGGTAATTCAGGGCCTCCATCAGGCGGAACGGATCCCATACCTTGTCCATATCGCAATGGGCAACCTGTCCGGTCGCATGAACGCCGGTATCCGTGCGCCCCGCCGCCTGAATACCGTCAAAATCCGGTTGCAGCTTGCGCAAAGCCTCCTCTACGGCCAGTTGCACGGTTGGCAGACCCTTTTGGCGCTGCCAACCTGAAAACGGCGCGCCGTTGTATTCGATTTTCAAAGCACAACGTGGCATGGCCCTTGGGTAGCGTGACGGGCGTGAATTGGCAATCGGTCTTGGCTTCTTCTTTTCTTAAATACCTGCGGCGCAGGCCAGAAAACTCTTATGCCTGCGGCGCGGATATTTATGGAACGATAATGGGGCCTAGGCAGCGGGCGTGTGGACGCCTATCTTATGGGCAAAGCAAGGGGAATATTTTGCGGATATCCGAGGTAGTAAGCGGTTTGACGGGGGGCTGGATCGGCTCTGAAGTAACGGTGCGGTTGGGGGTGACGGGCCTGAGCCGCGCGGGCAAGACGGTGTTTATCACATCCCTTGTCGCCAACCTGCTGGATCGCGGGCGGATGCCGCAATTGCTGGGGGCGGCCTCGGGGGCGGTGCAGGCGGCCTATTTGCAGCCACAACCCGATGATACGGTGCCGCGGTTCGAATACGAGGCACATCTGGCGGCACTAACGGCGGATCAGCCGCATTGGCCGCAAAGCACCCGCAACGTTTCGCAACTGCGGGTGTCGCTGAAGGTGCAGCCAACGGGGCTGCTTGGCAACCTGTCCGGCCCGCGTGTGGTGCATCTGGATATTGTCGATTATCCAGGTGAATGGCTGCTGGACCTTGGGCTGCTGGACAAAAGCTATGCCGAATGGTCCGCCGGTGTGCTGGAGATGATCAGGGGGCGCGAGTGTGCGGCGGGTTTTCTGGCGCAGGATGTGGACGCCACAGCCGCGTTTGACGAAGCGCGGGCGCAGGACCTGGCCGCCATTTACACCACCTATCTGCACGCCGCGCGCGAGGCGGGGTTTTCCGACTGCACGCCGGGGCGGTTCCTGTTGCTGGGCGAAATGGAAGGCTCGCCGGTGCTGACTTTTGCGCCGATCGCGCAGCCCGAAAGCTCCAAACGCGGCTCGATGTGGCGCGAGATGGAGCGCCGCTATGAGGCCTACAAAAAACAGGTGGTGCAGCCGTTTTTCCGCGATCATTTCGCCAAGATCGACCGGCAGGTGGTGCTGCTTGACGCCTTGGGCGCCATCCACCGTGGCCCGCAGGCGGTTTGGGATATGCGCCGTGCAATGGGGGATGTTCTGAGGGCCTTTCGCCCCGGCAAGGTGGGGTTTCTGGCCTCTCTGTTCGGGGTGCATCGGGTGGAACGCATCCTGTTTGCCGCCACCAAGGCGGATCATCTGCACCACCGCCAGCACCCGCGCCTGACCGCGATCATCACCGCCATGCTGCGCGAGGCGCGGGATCGGGCGGATTTTTCCGGTGCACTGACCTCGGCCATGTCAATCGCCGCCCTGCGCGCCACGGTCGAGGAAACGATTGAACATGATGGCAAGCGGCTGGACTGCGTGCGCGGCACCCTGCTGGACAGCGGCAAACAGGCGGCGTTTTACCCCGGTGAATTGCCCGACGATCCTACGAAACTGTTGTCACCGGCCCGTGAAGGGGCGCAGAAATGGCTGGACGGGGATTACCAGATCATGAGCTTTGCCCCAGCACCCCTGCACCTGAAACCGGGCGAGGGGCCGCCGCATATCCGGCTGGACAAGGCGGCGGAATTTCTGATCGGGGATTATTTGAGATGACCAAGAAAACAACAGGCCCCGTGCTGATCGAACTGGAACAGGACACGCCCGACATCACCCCCGCCACCGCGCCGCCGGTGCCCGATTCCTCCGCGCCCACGGGGCAGGCGATGCAAACACTGGCGCAGATCGCGGCGCGTAAACCGTCACGGCTGGCCCGCTGGTTCTGGTCGCTGGTTGTGGCGCTGGGCGGCTTTGCCCTGTCGGTGGCCGCGTGGGATTTTGTCACCGGCATGATCGCGCGCAATACCTATCTGGGCTATCTGGCGCTGGGGCTGACGGTGTTGTTGTTGGCTGTGCTGGCGGTGATGGCCCTGCGCGAAGCCTTGGGCTTTGCCCGTCTGAAACGGCTGGATCGGGTGCATCGGGCGGCGGGGGCGGCACTGGCCTCGGGTGATCTGGAGGCGGCAAGGGATGTGACGGACCGCTTGATGGCGCTTTATGCAGGGCGGGCGGATACAGACTGGGGTCGGGTTAATTTTAACGAGCGCAAGGGCGATGTGTTTGATGCCGACGGCTTGCTGGCGCTGGCGGAATCCGAGGTGGTCAAACCGCTGGATGCGCAAGCGGTGAAGGAAATCGATGCCGCCGCGCGGTCTGTCGCAACCGTAACGGCGATTGTGCCGCTGGCGCTGGCCGATGTGGCGGTGGCACTGACGGCGAACCTGCGGATGATCCGCCGCATTGCCGAGGTTTACGGCGGGCGCTCCGGCGTGATCGGCAACTGGCGGCTGACCCGCAGCGTGCTGACCCATCTGGTGGCCACGGGTGCTGTGGCGGTGGGCGATGACCTGATCCACTCGATCGCGGGGGGCGGGGTGTTGTCGAAAATCTCGCGCCGGTTTGGCGAGGGGGTGATCAACGGCGCGCTGACCGCACGGGTCGGGGTCGCGGCGATGGAGGTTTGCCGCCCGCTGCCCTTCATCAACGCCAAACGCCCTGCGGTGACGGGGCTGGTTAAACGGGCGCTTGCGGGGTTGTTCGGGCGCGGGTAGCTTTGAGCCGATTTACACGGGCAATAGCATCAGGCCGGATCGGTTCGAGGTTTCTTATCGGGTGGATGGTGGCCAGCCGAGACGTGAAATAATTCATAATACAGGGAACCTCTGTAAATTCCCGTTTTCGCCTTCTTCGCGGCGGGGTGGACGGTTTTTCGCCTGTCCCGCCTGATTGCTTCGGATCATAAACCCATTTTCACCGGTTTCAAGCCGGTTTTGGGTATTTCAGGCACACCTCACCCCATGAACCCTTATCCCGGCGCCGCCAGGCCGCATTCGAACTGGACGAAGCGCTTCATGTTGTAGACCAGGTTCATCATCCCGATGCGAAATCGCGCCCGCTTCAGGCCGATGGAGCGGATCAGCTTGCCGCCCATGGAGCGCTCCTGAAAAGCGAATACATGCTCGACCCGGACCCGCACTTTCGAGCGCCTCCGGTTGGCCTTTTGCTGGCGCTCGCCAAGCGGCTTGCCGCGCCTGCCCTTGTGATGGATATGGCTGTGAAGCCCCCGCTCTTCCAGCTCGCTTTCGATCTTTTGCGAGCGATAGGCGCTGTCGGCCCACAGGTCCGATGAGGTGTTGCTCGCATCAATCAGACCGGCAAGCGCCTGGCTGTCATGCACGGCGGCATCGGTGACATCATAAGCGCGGATGAATTTGTGCCGCCGGTCGACATTGATGTGGTTCTTGTAGCCGTAATAGCTCTTGCCGTGCTTCTTCGTCCAGCGCGCATCCACGTCCTTCTGGCGCTTCTTGTGGGGTTTTTCCTCCCACTCTTCAGGCGTTTCGCCCGCCTTGATTTTCTCGTTCTCGTCCCTTTTGTTGTGCTGGCGCGGCGCCGGAACGATGCTCGCATCAACAATCTGCCCGCCCATCGCCAGATAGCCCTTTTCGCGCAGAAAGGCATCGAACTTGTCAAACAGCTCCTTCATCTTCCCGGCCCCGGCCAGCCTTTCACGGTAGGCCCAGATGGTCTTGGCGTCAGGTACGCTGTCTTCAATGCCAAGGCCGAGAAACCGCATGAACGACAGGCGGTCGCGGATCTGATACTCGATCTGATCGTCAGAGAGGTTGTAGAGCTGCTGCAAAACCATCGTCTTGAATATCAGCACCTCATCCCAAGGCGGGCGGCCAGCGTTGGATTTGCGCTGTTCGGGCGGCGTGCGCCATATGGCCTTCAGCTCGTCCCGGTAATCCTCGAACGGCACCATGTCGTTGAGCAACACCAGCGGATCACCAGATTTGTCCAGTCCCGCGTATCGGCTGGAAAGATCAAAAAATCCCATCTGACCCATGACAAAACCCCGTCGGTCGAATCATTTTCATCCTGATGACGATTCTACCCCGTCAGGCCGGATTTTGGGGGATTTTTAGAGGTTCCCTACAGCAACGGGACAATGAAATGCCGGACGAACAACAAATCTACAACCAAATCCGTGACCAGATTAAGTTAACCATGCCGGATGAAGCAAAAGAATTCATTTTCCAGGCAAAGATTTATCCCGGAGTTACCAGTTACACGGATTATTGGATCCGAAAGGACGGCCGCAAAGACTGGTTTGGATTCGATGATGTATACAATGATGTTAGTAATAAAATAATGGATCTTTGTGCACAGCTTCAATCCCTGCCGCGTTTCAAACGCTCACCATTTACACATTGCGAAGGGCATTTGACGGATTCGGGGGAATTCAAGATAGAGTTTGCCAATATCCCCAAGGAGGATGAAGCCATGGAGCTCTACATGCGTCGGGTCAGTGATCTGACTTGGGAAGAGGCCAAAGCACACTATATCACCCGCGAAGATTGGGAAAGCCATGTGGCCAAATTCGGCGACGGGCAGAGGATAGCCCAAAGCACAGATCATCCGGTTCTGGATGATGCGATTGATGGGACGGGCGCACAGGATCAGGTGGTACAGGCCGAGCCGACCGAGGATCAGCAGATCTTTCAGGAGATCGGTCGCTTGCTGGCGGGCATCATGCCGGATGAAGCCGTCGAAATCTACCTGTCCGGCATGTTCTTTCCTGCGGCGATGACACTGGACGGGCACTGGGTTTTGAAGGACGGAACCGAGGACTGGTTCGAAGATGATGCCGCGGACGAGGTGCTTTATAAAATCGCAAACCTGTGTCAGCGGTTGCAAGCCCTGTCCGCTGCTCAGGGCAAGCCGTTTACGCATTTTCAGATACGCCTGCGCGATGTGACCAATTTTGAAATGGAATCCGCAAATATCCCCGAGGAAGACAGCGCCCCCGGTCTGATCCTGCGCGGGATCAGTGATTTGTCGCAGGAAGAGGCCGAGGCGGGAGGTATCCCGAAAAAGGTCTGGAAGCGTTGTGTGGCCAAATTCAAACGCGCCGAAAAGAGGCATTTCATACGGCGCAATGACGAAAATCTATTGACCGAAGACCAGAAGATTTTTCGCGAGATTGGCAAGCGGCTCTGGTCTATCTTCCCTGAAGGCGCCAACGAGATCGTGTTTTCAGGTTCGCCATCCCCGTCGGGGACAGGGTTTGAAATTTACTGGGTTTTGAACGATGGCAGTACGGGGCGACCGGATACGGATATTGCCAACCAGATCGGCGCGCAGATACAGGCGTTTTGTAAGCAGCTTCAGACCCTGCCACATTATCGTCAAGAGCCGTTCACACATTGCAAGGCGCGGATGCTGGATTCGGGCCGGTTCAGGATGGACTTTTCCCATACCCCCGAGCCAAACGCCTGACCTGAACAGTTCCTACGCGGGATCGGTGACTAGTTGCAGGAAGAGGCCGATGTGGTTGAAATGGGCGACGCGGCGGACGTGTTCGATGATGCTTGCGGGGTTGTTCGGGCGCGGGTAGGTTGGGGCAATTGTTGTTCATTGGGGGTTCGTTTTGGAACTGGTTGTCCCGACGTTATTATTGGCGCTTTACTTGCTGTTCAGTCACCTGAAGCTGAAGAAAAAGATGACGGAACTGCAACACCGTGTGGACGGGTTGCAGGCCGGCGAGAGGCCCGAAGCTGTGACTGTGCCACCAGAGGAACCACAACCTGTTGCAGAAAATGTGCCGGAACAGGGGCCGGTGACAATCAAGGATGTGGCCCCGAAAAGCACCCCTTGGAAGCCTGCAAAAACAGACAGGCCCGAACCGGCTTCGGAACCCGCCCAGCCCCGCGCTTTTGTGTTCAACCGCGATAAAACAGCCGCCTTGATGGACTGGTTGCAGGCCAATTGGTTTTTGGCCGTTGCCGCGCTTTCGATGGCGCTTGCGGGGGTATTTTTCGTGCAATACGGCATTGAAAACGGTTATCTGACCCCGTTCTGGCGAGTGATGGGGGCGCTTGCTTTGGGCGTTGCCCTGATCGCGGCGGGCGAATGGATCCGCAGGCGGGCAGGGGACGAGGACGGGCATGCGGCCTATCTGCCCTCGACCTTTTCCGGCGCGGGGCTGGTGGCGCTGTTTGCCGGTGTGCTGGCTGCGCGGCAGATGTACGGGCTGGTCGGGCCAGAGATGGCTTTGGTCGGGCTGATCGCCGTGTCGGCACTGGCGGTGGTGCTGGGCTGGTTTTACGGCCCGCTGCTGGCAATGGTCGGCATTGTGGGTGCCACGGCGGCACCGTTTCTGGTGGGGGGCAGCAGTGAAAACGGCTGGCTGTTCTATTACTATTTCGCGCTGATCCTGGTTGCGGGCATGTTGGTGGATGCGATCAAACGCTGGGCGTGGGTGTCGGCTCTGACGTTGATCTTTACCTATGGCGGGGCGGCGATGATTTTCAACATGGGGGCAGGCGGGGAACATTTCCTGGGCTTTGCGCTGATTGCAGCTGTTGTGTCGGCGGCAGTGCCACCATTGCGGTTCTGGCCCGCACACGAAGGGCAGATGGTTTCGCTATCGCTGTTTCGGCGGGGCAGGGCGGGCTGGCCGGAGTTTCCCACACGGGTGGCGGCAGGCGGATTTGCGGCGGCGGTTCTGATGACGGTGCCGGTGGCTATGGAGGCCAGCGGGGCCTTTGATGTCTGGCTGGCGCTTATCACATCCATGGTGTTGCTGGGCCTCGCGGTGATCTGGTTCAAAGGCGCACCTGCGTTGCGTGATCTGGTTGTGCTGCTGCCGCTGGCGTTTCTGTTCACCTTGTTAGCGCAAGGCGAAGGGCGTGGCGATTTGTATCGTCTGTTTGCAGCGGGGCGCGACAGACTGCCGGAAACCTCGCCGCCCTGGGATGTTTCATGGCTGGTTGCACTGGCGCTGGCCGGATCCGCGCTGATTTTCTGGCGCGGGATGCGGGCAAAGGAATACCGGCTGGTCTGGGCCGGCGGGGCGGCGTTGTTTGCGCCTTTGGCGGTGGCCACGCTGGATGCGATGTGGCAGCCGGTGCCGGTGCTGGGGCAGGCGCTGTGGGCCTGGCACGGGATGGCTGTGGCCTTCGTGATGGTGCTGTTTGCCCTGCGTTGCGCCAAAGCGGATGGTCAGGACCGGCGGCGGGTGGCGATCTTTGCGCTGGCGGCGATGACCATGATCACATTCGCGCTGGTGGTGATGTTGTCCAGCGTGGCGCTGACACTGGCAATTGCGGTGATGGTGCTGCTGGCGGCGCTGATTGACCGCCAGTTGAACCTGCGGCTGCTTTCGGTGTTTGTGCAGGTTGGCGGGGTGGTTGCGGGGTATCGGCTGGTGGTCGATCCCGGCCCGATCTGGGCCTATGGTGCGCCTCAAGGAGAGGTGCTGCTGGGCTATGGCGGAGTGATCCTGCTGTTTGCGGCGGCGTGGTATCTGTTGCAGGCGCGTCAAAGGATGGCGGCGATTGTGGTGATGGAATCCGCTGTGTTTACCCTGATCGGCGTATTTGCCAGTGTCGAGTTGCTGCGCCGGTTTGACAATGTTAGTGATGCCAACCCGCTGATTGCGGCCTTCGGCCTGATCTGGCTGATTTCGGCGGCCAATCAACTGTATCGGCTGAAAATCGGCGGCTGGATGCGCTGGGTCCGGTTGGGACTGGCCGCTGTGTTTGGCGTGGTCGGGCTGATGGCACTGGGGGCGAACCTGACATTTGCCAATCCGTTGCTGGAGGGGTCGGAAAACGTGAACGGACCGTTTGTGTTTGATTCCCTGATGCTGGCCTATCTTTTGCCCGCCTTGTTGTTTGCCTTTGTCGCGCTGCGGTTTGACCACCTGTTTCGCTGGTTCCGCATCCTGTTGGGTGTGGCCGCAGGGGCGCTGGCGGCGCTTTATCTGGGGCTGGAAATCAGGCGGTTCTGGCAAGGAGACAAGATCGTTTCCTATCAGGGCACAACGGATGGCGAGCTGTATAGCTATACGATTGCCATGCTGCTGGTCTCGGTCGGGTTGCTGTTTTACGCCTTCGGCAAACGCTCTGACCTGATCCGCAAGGCGGCGATGGTGGGGATCGGATTGACCATTGCCAAGGTGTTCCTGATCGATATGTCGGGACTGACCGGATTGACGCGGGTGGCATCGTTCCTTGGGCTGGGACTGTCCCTGTCGGGGCTGGCCTGGGTCAACCGGCGGATGACCTTGCAGTGGGACAAAGGAAAGGACGAGGGGGCGGAAAGCTGACTTCAGTTGCCGCCCCATCTTTTAAAGATTTCGTCCTGTTTTCTTTTGAAGAAAACAGCGCCTAGCCCAGTGTCGGCACTTCGTCCGCCGGTTTCTGCACGTCCTGCACCCCCATCCGCAAACCGCGCCCGATGCGGTGCACCAGCGCCGACCACGCAGCCGCAGTTTCCTTTGGCAGGTTTTCGTTAAGCACCTTGTCAAACAGCGCCAGCCAGACGTCGAAATGATCGGCCCGCACATCGCCGGCCCGCATATGCGCCATCATCGGATTGCCGTCATAGCTGCGTTCAAACAGGATGGCATTGCGCCAGAAACGGGCGATCTTGGCCTCGTGTTCGGGCCAGTTTTTGACATGGCCGTTAAAGATTGGACCCAGCACCGGATCCTTGCGCACATTGGCATAGAAATGGGTCATGACCAGTTCGATCTGTTCCGGGGTGATCGGAAAACGGGGGGGCATGGTGTTCATAATCGGCCTTTATTCATGGTTATAGGCGTATAGATAGGGTGCACTTTGGCAAAACAAAAGGGACCGGTTTGTCGCAAGGGGGTGCCGGCGCACTGGACCATTGCGCATTCCCCCCCTATAACGCGCGCTATGGATAGAATATTCGCGATCATTATACGAATTACCTGCCCGGCGCTCTGAGTATTGACGAGCCGCCGGGTTAAAGGCGTCTGATATGATCGCGCCGCCCTCATCCCATAGAATTCCCAATTCCAAGGAAGCCGCAAATGTGCGCCGATACCCCTGAAACCCCCGATTACAAATCCACCCTGCATCTGCCTAAAACCGATTTTCCGATGCGGGCCGGTCTGCCCAAACGCGAACCCGGCTGGCTGGAACGCTGGGCGCGGATTGGCGTTTACGACCGCCTGCGCGAAAAGCAGGGCCGCGACGTGTTCACCCTGCATGACGGCCCGCCCTATGCCAATGGCCATCTTCACATCGGTCACGCGTTAAACAAGATCCTGAAGGATATGGTTGTGCGCTCGCAACAAATGATGGGCAAAGACGCGCGCTATATCCCCGGTTGGGATTGTCACGGTCTGCCGATCGAATGGAAGATCGAAGAGCAGTATCGCAGCAAGGGCAAGAACAAGGACGACGTGCCAATTAACGAGCTGCGCGGCGAGTGCCGCAAGTTCGCCGAAGGCTGGGTCGATATCCAGCGCGAGGAATTCAAGCGGCTGGGCGTGACCGGCAACTGGGATGATCCTTACCTTACGATGAATTACAGCTCCGAAGCGGTGATCGCCGAGGAATTCATGAAGTTCGTGATGAACGGCTCGCTTTATCGCGGCTCCAAGCCTGTGATGTGGTCGCCGGTTGAAAAAACCGCGCTGGCCGAGGCCGAGATAGAGTATCACGACCATACCAGCCACACGATCTGGGTGAAATTCTATTTCACCAATGCCAGTGGTGATCTGGACGGGGCGGCGGCGGTGATCTGGACCACCACCCCCTGGACCATCCCGCAGAACAAGGCCGTGGCCTATAACCCCAAGATTGCCTATGGCCTGTATCAGGTGGACGCCACCCAGGAAGAAAGCTGGACAGCCGCAGGGGACAAGCTGGTTCTGGCCGATACGCTGGCCGCCGATACGCTGGAGAAATCCCGCGTCACCAAATTTACCCGCCTGCGTGATGTTACGGCGGATGAACTGGCGCCGCTGGTCTGCAAACACCCCTTTGCCGATCTGGATGACTTTTGGGATTATGCCGAGGGCGTGCCGATGATCGACGGTGATCACGTCACAGACGAGACCGGTACCGGCTTTGTCCACACCGCCCCCAGCCACGGTGCGGATGACTATGAATGCTTCGTGAAACGCGGCTGGACCGACCGGTTGACCCATAACGTCAACGAGGATTCCGCGTTCGAGGAATTCGTGCCCTTCTTTGCCGGTCTGCAGGTGTTTGACCGCAAGGGCAAGGAAGGCAAGGCCAATACCGCCGTGATCAATAAACTGGTCGAGGCAAACGCGCTGATAGCCCGTGGCCGGATCAAGCACAGCTATCCGCATAGCTGGCGCTCCAAGGCGCCTGTCATTTTCCGCAATACGCCGCAGTGGTTCGTGGCAATCGACAAGGATCTGAATGACGGCATGGACCAGAACGGTAAAACCATCCGTGAACGGGCCCTGACCGAAATCGACCACGTTAAATTCACCCCGCAATCGGGCCGCAACCGTCTGTTTGCGATGATGGAAAACCGCCCCGACTGGGTGCTGAGCCGTCAACGCGCCTGGGGCGTGCCGCTGACCTGTTTCATTCGGGATGCCGGACAGGGGCAGGTCGAAATCCTGCGCGATCCGGCTGTGAATGCACGGATTGCCGAGGCGTTTCGCGCCGAAGGGGCCGATGCGTGGTTTGCCGATGGGGCCCGCGAACGGTTCCTTGAGGGTGTGGCGGATGCCGACACATGGGAGTTGGTCACCGATATTCTGGACGTGTGGTTTGACTCGGGCTCGACCCACGCCTTCGTTTTGCGGGACCGCGAGGATGGCTCGCCCGACGGCATTGCCGATCTCTATCTGGAAGGCACCGACCAGCATCGCGGCTGGTTCCATTCCTCGTTGCTGCAATCGGTGGGCACCACCGGTCATGCCCCTTATCGCGGGGTGCTGACGCACGGGTTTACGCTGGATGAAAAGGGCATGAAGATGTCCAAATCATTGGGCAATACCATCGTGCCGGAAACCGTGGTCAAACAATATGGCGCCGATATCCTGCGGCTTTGGGTGGCGCAGGTCGATTTCACCGCAGATCAGCGGATCGGGCCGGAAATCCTGAAAGGTGTCGCCGACAGCTATCGCCGCCTGCGCAATACCATGCGGTTCATGCTGGGGTCTTTGGGTGAATTCAAACCCGAAAATGCCGTGGCCTCCGCCGATATGCCCGAACTGGAACGCTGGGTGCTGCATCGTCTGGTCGGGTTGGACAAGGTCGTGCGCGAAGGTTACGCCGCCTATGATTTTCAGGGCGTGTTCCGTGCGCTGTTCGAATTTGCCACGCTGGACCTTTCGGCGTTCTATTTCGATATCCGCAAGGATGCGCTCTATTGCGATGGCGACAGCCTGAACCGGCGCGCGGCGCTGACCGTGCTGGACATGCTGCATCAGCGATTGACCACATGGCTGGCGCCGATCCTGACCTTCACGATGGAAGAGGTCTGGCTGGAACGTCACGCAGGTGATGATAATTCCGTGCATCTGGAAGATTTCCCCGAAACACCCGTGGATTGGCAAGACGATGATCTGGCCGCCAAATGGGATGCCATCCGCCGCGTGCGCCGTGTGGTGACCGGGGCGATTGAAATCCAGCGGCGGGAAAAGGTGATCGGGGCAAGCCTCGAGGCGGCACCGACCGTGCATGTGCGCGATGCCGATATGCTGGCGGCGGTGAAATCGGTCGATTTTGCCGATGTCTGTATCACCTCGGACGTACGTCTGACCGATGATCCCATCTCGGATACGGCCTTCCGTTTGCCTGAAGTTGAAGGCGTGGGCGTCGAGTTTGAACGCGCCGAAGGGCAGAAATGCCAGCGGTGCTGGAAAATCCTGCCCGATGTTGGCAAATACAGCCATGCGGATGTCTGCGGACGTTGTGATGCGGCGTTAAGCTAAAGCAAATCAAACGCGGGCCTTGCGAAGGGCCCGCGTTTGCGCAAGGGTTGCCTATGCCCATTGCAACCATAGACACCCCCACCGGCCCGATGACCCTGACCGAAGAAAACGGGGCAATCACGGCTGCGATGTGGGGCGGGTCAACGGGCGACGACGACACCCCGTTGCTGCGCCGTGCCGCCACGCAGATCGGCGAATATTTCGCAAGCACCCGCACTGAATTCGACCTGCCTTTGCGGGTGAATGGCTCGGAATTCCAGCAAGCCGTTTGCGATGCGATGCTGGCCATCCCATATGGTGAAACCGTCACCTACGGCGATATTGCCAAACAGTTGAACGCGCCTGCACAGGCGATAGGACAGGCCTGCGGCGGCAACCCGATCCCGCTGATCATACCCTGTCACCGCGTGCTGGGTGCAAATGGTCTGGGCGGGTTTTCCGGCGATGGCGGTGGCTTGGCCGGAATCGAGCTGAAAGTGCAACTGTTGCGCCATGAAGGGGCGGCCGGGTTGCTGATTTGAGTACATTTGTTTTCCTAACCGTTATGGGAGCAGCCCTGCTGCACGCCACATGGAATGCCCTGATCAAAACCGGCGGCAACAAGCTGACTTCGATGCTGATCATGACCATTATCGAGGGGGCGGTGGGGGTTGTGGTGGCTATGACACAAAGGTTGCCACAGGGCGAAGTCTGGTTCTGGGTGATCGGCTCTGGGATGTTGCATTCGGCCTATAAGTTCTTTTTGGCCTTTGCCTATGAGCATGGTGATCTTAGCCGCGTCTACCCTATCGCACGTGGCACGGCACCGATGATTGTGATGCTGGTCAGCCTGTTGTTTTTATCCGATGTGATCAGCGGATATGAAACCCTTGGTATTGCCCTGCTGGGCGTTGGCATTCTGATGATGGCTCGCGGCGTGTTCACCGACGGGGAATCCCGCCGTCTGGTGCCGCTGGCGCTGTGTTCGGCCATGGCCACGGCGGCCTATTCGCTGGTTGATGGCATGGGTGCACGGGTGGCCGGGGATGCGGCGATGTATGTGGCGTGGCTGTTCGTGTTTGATGTACTGGGATTTGTGCCCATGGCCTATGCGCTGCGCGGTCGTCAGGTTTTCATCGCCAACCGGCGGTCATGGGGGTTGGGCGCGGTGGCGGCGCTGGCCTCTTACGGGGCCTATGCGATTGCGGTCTGGGCAATGACGCAGGCGCCGATTGCACTGGTGGCGGCGTTGCGCGAAACCTCGATCCTGTTTGCTGTGCTGATCGGCTGGCTGCTGTTTGGCGAAAGACTGGGGCGGGTCAAAGCCTTGTCAGCGGCCTTGATCGTGGCCGGCGTTATGCTGACGCGGATTTAGCCGGGATAATTTGTTGCAAAATCCCTGCTCCAATCAGATAGATGCTGGTCACCACCAGCCCCCAATGTGCCCAGCTTTCGGGATGGAAATCGACCCACGCCGCCCAGCCGGCAAAAAATGTCCACGCCAGCGCCATCGGCAGGGTTGCCCCGCGCCAGCGTTCCGTGCGCACGGGGTGCACGAACTTCAGCGGCACGAACATGGTGATGGACAGCCCCACCACCAATGCCAGCATCAGCCAGTAATTCGGCTGTAGCGCGAACAGCACCAGCACCACCATATTCCAGCACCCCGGAAAGCCGGAAAAGGAATTATCCTTGGTTTTCATACGGGTATCGGCGAAATACAAAGCACTGGCAAAGGTGATGATGATGATGATCGTCCAGCCGGTCCAGTTGGGCAGCAGGCCCGATTTGAACAGGGCAAAGGCGGGGATGAACACATAGGTCAGATAGTCGATGATCAGATCCAGCAGAACCCCGTCGATTTCGGGCGCGTTGGTTTTCACATCGAATTTGCGCGCCAGAGGCCCGTCGATCCCGTCCACGAAAAACGCAACCACCAGCCACAGGAACATCAAATCCCATTTCTGATCGACCGCCGCCAGCATGGCCAACATGGCCAACACCGCACCGGTGGCGGTGAACATGTGGACGAATATGGCGCTTAAACGTGTGGTCATAAAACCGTCATGGACGAAAAAGCAGGGGGCTGTAAATAGTTAACTGCCTTGGGTCGGGGATTCCTGACCTTTCAGGCGGATGCTGAATCGCGGGCCGCGATCGGGCAGGGGCGTGAATCCTGCGGCTTGGTAAAGCCGTTGTGCGGGGTGGTTATCAGGATGGGTGCCAACTGTCATATAGACGCACCCTATATCAGCGGCGGTTTTCATCGCGGCCTTGATCAACCGTTGCCCAATCCCGCGCCCGCGCCAATCTTGCAGCACAAACAGGTGGTGCACCTCCATACCCCGAACGCCCCATTGCAACTGGATCAGCGGACACAAGGTGGCATAGCCAATGGGGCGGGATTCAGCACGGGCCACCAAAGTGGGTGCCCACGCGGGCGTTCCCAGTATATCGCGGGTTAAGGTGGCCAGCGTTACGGCTGCGGTGTCATCATGATGCGCGGCGAGGGCTTGAGCCATGCCTAGAATGGCGGGTAAGTCGGCTTTGGTCGCGGGCTCGATTGTGGGGTCCGGGATTGGCATAGGGTGCACCTTTCAGGGTTACCGCGAAGGGCGCAAAAACAACAAAACCGCCCCAGCGGCGGTTGTTTCATCAGATTTGGCCGCTGCTCCTATGAAGGGCGCGGGTAATATGTGATGAATGTTGCGTTTGTTTTGGTCATAGGGGCAGGGTAATGCGGGCGGGGCATTGCGTCAATGATAGGGCTACCGCGCCTTCGGATGCGCCTTTTCATAGACTTCCATCAACCGCGCGGTATCGACCGAAGTATAGGCCTGCGTGGTCGACAGCGAGGCATGGCCCAGCAATTCCTGAATGGCGCGCAAATCCCCGCCTGCGCCCAGCAGGTGGGTGGCAAAGGAATGGCGCAGGGCGTGCGGGGTGGCGGTGGCGGGCAGGCCCAGTTGCAGACGGGTGGCCTCCATCACCTTCTGGATCGCACGCGGGCGCAAGGGGCCGCCGCGGATGGCGCGAAACAGCGGGGCGTCCGGTTCCAGCGGATGCGGGCAGGCGCGCAGGTAGCGGTTGACGGCCACGCGTGCCGCGTCAATCACCGGCACAATGCGTTCCTTGTTGCCCTTGCCGGTGATGCGCAGCACCTCGGGTAGGGGGGCGTCGGTACCGGTCAGGGAAAGGGCCTCGGATATGCGCAACCCGCAGCCATACAGCAGGGTGATCACCGCCACATCGCGGGCCGCGACCCATTCCTTGCCCGACTGCATTTCCACCGTGTCGATCAGCGTCTTTGCGGCGTCGATGGCCAGCGGGCGGGGTAGCTTTTTCTGAAAACGCGGCGCGCGGGCAGACAGGATCACGGTGGGATCGAACCCTTCGCGTTCGGCCAGCCAACGGTAAAAGGATTTCACGGCAGACAGGGATCGCGCCAAGGATCGCGCGGACACACCGCGCCCGCGTTCATGTGCCATCCAGGCACGAACATCGCGCACCTGCACCCGTTTCAACGGGGCAAGGCCGGTTTCTTCGCCAAAATGCTGCGTTATGAAGGCCAGATAGCCCAGAACATCGGTTTGATAGGCGGCAATGGTGTTATCGGCGGCACTGTTCAATGCCTTGATCGAGGCCAGCCATTCCGCAAGCGCGTCCGTCGCGGCAGGGGATATGGCACTCAGGGTCATGACAGCCAGCGCCGCATGGTTTGCTCGAACACACCGGCAAAGAATGCCAGCAGGTCAGTGCCCTGACTGGGTTTGAATTGCTGCGGATCGTCCGCCCCCATGACCAGCAGGCCGGGCAGGCGGCCATGGCCGAAATCCAGCTTCAACGCGGCTTCGGATTTGATGCTGCTGGCGGCATCGCCATAAACGGCCGCATTGTCGGGCTGGATCTGGCGCAGGGTGACTTGCCGCGAATGGGTGCTTTTGCCGCCGGTCAGATAGGCCTCGACAAAGCCGGATTCGGCGACGCTTAACACATCACCAAGCTGTTTGAGGGCCGCGCCTTTTTCATCCTGTGCGGTTTCCAGCACCAGCCGGATGCAATGGACGTTCAGAATATCGGCAACCTCGCCATCCAGATTGCGCAGGAAGTCATCGAATTCGACAGGGTCCAGCATGCGTAATATAGCGCGGTGCACCTGTTGCATCCCCGCCAGATTATCGTAAGCGGCGGCAATCACCGATTGATGGGTGTCCTCCAGCCGGTCCAATCGCGCCTCGAGCCGCTCCATCGCCAGCCCGCGCAGATCCACGACATTTTCGCCCATTTTGGATTCTTTGGCGTCAATCAGGGCCTGCATCAGATCCGGATCGTCCAGAATAACCTGCGGTTCCGCGATCAGCTTGTCGCGCAGTTTTTCCAGCTGTTTTGCGGTGTCTGTCATGCCTGCCTTGCCGTATTTGTTTTGATTTTCTGCACTATAGACCAATTTTCTAAGCCAAGTCATGAGGTTTTTAAGGGCGAGCCGAGTGGGTGCAAGATCGTGTTTTGGCAACAACAGGGGAGCCATGGGGTGCGGTTTTCCTGTAGATAATAACAAGGGCAATCGGGCGGACCTGCGCCCTGCCGCTTTCCCCTTGCTTGCCAATCGTTTACCAATAGGGTCTGTATCGGAGCCTATTTTGCGGTTTCTTTAAGGTTTCCCCGATGTTGTCAGGGGCATTGTTCGGAGTGGAATATTTAAATGAATAGATTTGCCAAACTTGCCTTGCTTGGCCTTGCCGCCGTTTCCTTGGGTGTTGGATTTGTAAAGGGTCGCGATTTTCTGGCCGACAGAAAGATCGCCAAGGAAATCGCCATATCCAAAGAGATGCTGGCCAGCCTGACGGAGGCCGATTACGCACCCTTAAGGGAAATGGCCTCAAACGATGATTTCAATATCCGGGATTTGAGCAATGTCGAGTATGGGGATTTCAGGGATTTGGCCGTTATTGGTCCTGACAAACACGTCATTCTTTCATTTTTCAGTTCATCAAATATACGGGCCGAGCGGGATTGGACCAGCGTTGTTCTGGACAAAACCCTTGGGCAGATGCTGGTTACCCAAACCGGCGCACCCCTGCGCATTTTCAACAACTACATCTTGCGACCAGAGGGGTATTACACATTTCTAATCGACGGCAGCACGATCCTTGTTCCCTATGAGGCATACGCGCCCGATGGTCCCGTTACCGAAAGGCTGATCCGTGGGCTGCATGAGAAAAGCCAGTATTACCGCTTTGATGAACATGCGATATTAAACGAAAGGCAATTCCGGACCGGAGTAATCAAGGCGCATGTTTTCTTTGTTGACGGGCGCTGGCTGGAAGTCAGGGCGGATCGCGATCTGGACACAGGTCTTCCGGACAAAGGGTTGGATGATCTGGCGGCAAACCAAACCGGTAGCTTCGTGGAAGCAACGGCCCCAAGTTACGATGATGTAGAAAACAGCGTGTCGTTGAATGGCGGTCAGGCCAGCATCTCCTTGGATCATTTCCTGAAAGAGAAATTTTCCAAAGGGCGCGGGCCGGTCTGGGGAAGCCCGACCGGAGGGTCGCTGTCTGCGGCATGGTCCGGTCAGGCGTATTATACGTTTGAAAGGGGGGGCAAGGCGTTCAAATTCATTTGGCCACATTTTTTGCGTGCGCGCACAAAATTTTATAGCGATTCTGCCAATAGGTTTGTCCTGATCGCAAGCAAAATTGGCCGGAAATATCTGCTGATTAGCCCAAAACCCGTTGCTGATTAAGCGTTTATCGCGTCCCATCTACCATTGATATTTGAAACAACGGTAGATGGGGAATTAGCCGTCGTGTTGTGCAAAGCTGCGTGCCTTACAGGATTTTCTGACCTGTCTTGGCCCAATCCTTCATGAACCCTTCCAACCCTTTGTCGGTCAGCACATGGTCGGCCATTTTCTTTATCACGGCGGGCGGGGCGGTGGCCACGTCGGCGCCGATCAGGGCGGCTTGCGTCATGTGGTTGACGGAGCGGATCGAGGCGGCCAAGATGCGGGTCTCGAAACCGTAATTGTCATAGATCGTGCGAATGTCGGCGATCAGGTCCATGCCATCAATGTTAATGTCGTCCAGACGCCCGATAAACGGCGAAACGAATGTCGCCCCTGCCTTGGCAGCCAGCAATGCCTGGTTGGCCGAAAAACACAGGGTGACGTTGACCATGATGCCGTCTGCCGACAATGCCTTGCAGGTTTTCAGGCCGGCCCATGTCAGCGGCACCTTAACCGCGATGTTGTCGGCGATTTTGGCCAGCTTGCGGCCCTCTTTCAGCATCTCGTCGGCGTCCAGTGCCACAACTTCGGCGGAAACGGGGCCATCAATGATGCCGCAGATTTCCTTGGTCACTTCCAGAATGTCACGACCCGATTTCAGGATCAGCGACGGGTTGGTTGTAACGCCATCGGCCATGCCCAGATCGTTCAGTTCCTTGATGTCTTCGACTTCGGCGGTATCGACGAAAAATTGCATCTGTAATTCCCTTGCATATTTGTTGCGACATTTTGTCCGTTCTAGCGCAACCGGCAAGGGGCAGAAAGCCCTAAACAGCGGGGTAACGCATGTCTGATCACGGTTTTTTCGACGAAGGCACGCTGGTGGCTGTTCTGACCGCGCAACCGATTGACCGGCTGCTGGATTACAAGGCCCCCGAAGGCGGTTGCATGACTGGGGCCTTTGTCGAGGTGCCGCTGGGTCCGCGCAAGGTGATTGGTGTGGTCTGGGGCAAGGGGCGCGGCGGGTTTGACCTGAAGAAAGCGCGCAGTGTGATCCGCGTGCTGGACGTCGCCCCGATGCGCGGTGAAATGCGCGAATTTCTGATGCGGGCGGCGGAATATACCATGACGCCGCTGTCCATGATGTTGCGGCTGGCAACCCGCGCGCCGGGGTTGGGCGATCCGCCTGCGATGCGCAAGGTGTTCCGACTGGGCTGCGGGGCGCCCGACCGCGAAACCGACGCGCGGCGCCGTGTGCTGAAGGTTCTGGCGGATTACAGCGGCCTGTCGTTCACGCTGGGCGAATTGGCGGAACAGGCGGGGGTATCGCCTTCGGTGATCAAGGGGCTGGTGAAACAGGGCGTGGTGCGGGAAGAAGACAGCCCGCGCGATCTGCCCTATACGCCGCTGGATCCCGATTATAACGGCGTGGATCTGACACCGGACCAGGCCACCGCGGCAGAGGTGCTGCGCGACGGGGTGGCCAGTGGCACCTATGGCACAACCCTGCTGAAAGGCGTTACAGGATCGGGCAAGACCGAGGTCTATCTGGAAGCGGTGGCCGAATGTCTGCGCAAGGGGCGGCAAGCACTGGTGCTGTTGCCCGAAATCGCCCTGACAGCGGAATTCCTGAAACGGGTCGAGGACCGCTTTGGCGCATGTGCTGGCGAATGGCATTCCGGCGTCACCATGACCGAACGCCGCCGCCTGTGGAAAATGGCGGGCGAGGGCAATGTGGGGCTGGTTGTGGGCGCACGATCGGCGCTGTTCCTGCCGTTCCGCGATTTGGGGCTGGTGGTGGTGGACGAGGAACACGACACCTCCTACAAACAGGAAGAAGGCGTGCTTTATAACGCCCGCGACATGGTGGTTTTGCGCGCGTCGCTGTGTTCGGCGCAGGTGGTGCTGGCCTCGGCCACGCCATCGCTGGAGACCTGGGCCAATGCGCAGGCGGGCAAATATAAACGGGTCGAGCTGACCTCGCGTTTTGGCGCGGCACAAATGCCGGACATGCGTGCGATTGATCTGCGGGCCGAGGATATTCCGGCCAGCCGCTGGATTTCGCCATCCTTGCGCGATGCGGTGGCGGCGCGGGTGGCGCTGGGGGAACAATCGCTGCTGTTTATCAATCGCCGTGGCTATGCGCCAACAACGGTTTGTCGGGCCTGCGGGCACCAGATCGGCTGTGACCATTGCGATGCGCGGATGGTGGAACACCGGTTCCAGAAACGCCTGATGTGCCACCAGTGCGGCGAAACCAAACCGATGCCCGACAAATGCCCCTCCTGCGAGGCCGAGGGGCGGCTGGCCCCCGTCGGACCCGGAGTCGAGCGGCTGGATGAAGAGGTGCGCGCGCTGTTTCCCGAGGCCCGTGTGGCGGTGTTGTCGTCGGACCTGTTCGGCTCGGCCCGCGCGCTGAAAGAAAAGATCGAAGAGATTGCGGCGGGGGGGTGTGACATCATCATCGGCACGCAAATGGTGGCCAAGGGGCACAATTTTCCGCTGCTGACTCTGGTCGGGGTGATTGATGCCGATTTGGGGCTGCAAGGGTCCGACCTGCGGGCAGCGGAACGCACGTTCCAACTGATGCGGCAGGTGGCGGGACGGGCCGGTCGGGTGGAAAAGAAGGGGCTGGCCCTGTTGCAGACCACACAGCCCGAACACCCGGTGATCCGCGCCATTCTGTCGGGGGACGAGGAGGCATTCTGGCAAGCCGAAGCCCGCGAACGCGAGGCGGCAGGCGTGCCACCCTACGGGCGGATGGCGGGGATTATCCTGAGTTCGGAAAATGCCGCCGAGGTATTCGATTTTGCTGCCGAGCTGGCCCGCCGCGACGATCCTTTGCGGCAGGTGTCGGCGCAGGTTTTCGGCCCCGCACCGGCACCGATTGCGCGGATCAGGGGGCGGCATCGGGTGCGCCTGTTGGTGAAGGCCGCCAAAGGGGTGCCGTTGCAGGCGGCATTGAAGGCGTGGGTCGGGCAATTGCGGGTGCCGAATTCCGTGCGGCTGGCTATTGATATTGATCCGCAAAGCTTCTTATGATCCGCGCAGCGCCATTCCGGCGTGGGTGATGTGCCGATGAAACTGCAATCCAAGGGGTTTATTGCCCGTAACAGATCCACCCTGCTGGGGGTGACGTTCTGCGGCTCTTTGGGGTCGGGCCTGTTTGCCTTCTGGTGGCGTGTGCGCGATGCCTTTGGCATGATCGGGCGTGGCACGCTCGAGGTGCTGACCTTTGGCCGCTACGACAACCCCGCCTCGCCGCAACAGGCGGCGGTGGCCGATACGATGGTTGCGATTGGCGTTGTCGGGACCGTGGTGTTCGGGGTGCTGTTTTTCTATGTTTTGCTTGCGGGCTGGCGTTTGGGTAAAAAGTAACCGCGCAAAAGGGGCGTTTTGATGTTTCGTAAAATGTGGCAGTCGGGGATGATCGCTTTGGCACGCTCCAAGCGGGTTCAGAATTTCGCCCAGCATTCGCGCGCAACCAGTTTTTTGTCCGGCAAATATGTGTCGGGGGACAGTTCTGACGCCGGAATTGAACGGGCGCAGGAATTGCTGGCGGAAAACGGCATCCGCAGTTCATTGTTCTACATGGGCGAATATGTGGATGACTGGGATCTGGTCACACAGAACATCGACAACAAGCTTAAGGTTGCCGCCAAACTGGGGCAGGCGGGGCTGGATGTGCATGTGTCGGTTGACCCCACCCAGATCGGCCACCACCTGGACCCCGACGTGGTGGCGGGCCATGCCGAACGGATCGCCAAGGCGGTGCAGGCGGCGGTTGGCAACAAGGATGGCGTGAACTGTCTGATGTTCGATATGGAGGACGCCAGCCTGAATGATCCGACCATTGCCGTGCACAACCGGATGCAGGATATGGGCCTGCCCGTTGCGCTGACTCTGCAGGCTTACCTGCGGCGCACACGGCAGGATTTGCAGGCACAGATCGCACGTGGCAGTCGGGTGCGGCTGGTCAAGGGGGCGTTTGCGGCGTCGTCCGATATTGCCTTTACCAAACGGGCCGACGTAAAGGCCAATTCGCGGGCCTTGATTGGTGATATGCTGTCCCGGCAGGCGCGGGAAAACGGGTTTTACCCGATCATTGCCACCCATGACACGGCATTGCAGGATTTCACCATTGAAACCGCGCGGGCCAATGGCTGGAAAGCCGGAGAATACGAATTTGAAATGCTGCTGGGCGTGCGCGAGGATGTGGCCAAGGCGCTGGCTGCCAAAGGTGAACGGGTGCGCCTGTATGTGCCCTTCGGGCGTGACTGGTGGCCGCATGCCGCACGGCGGATCGGGGAAAATCCGGCCAATGCAATGCTGTTGATGCGGTCGCTGTTTTCCTGATTTCGGCGGCCATGGCCCCGCCAAATGGCCACCAGTATCAGCCACGCGTTTTTTGCAATCACAGTGCAAGACATAGGTTGCCTGTGCGCTATTATATTTACCCCGAACACGCCAAAGTATACAGATAGGATCGTGTAGTTGGTAAGGGTAGGGCAATGAAAATTAAGGGAACCTCTAAAAATCCCCCAAAATCCGGCCTGACGGGGTAGAATCGTCATCAGGATGAAAATGATTCGACCGACGGGGTTTTGTCATGGGTCAGATGGGATTTTTTGATCTTTCCAGCCGATACGCGGGACTGGACAAATCTGGTGATCCGCTGGTGTTGCTCAACGACATGGTGCCGTTCGAGGATTACCGGGACGAGCTGAAGGCCATATGGCGCACGCCGCCCGAACAGCGCAAATCCAACGCTGGCCGCCCGCCTTGGGATGAGGTGCTGATATTCAAGACGATGGTTTTGCAGCAGCTCTACAACCTCTCTGACGATCAGATCGAGTATCAGATCCGCGACCGCCTGTCGTTCATGCGGTTTCTCGGCCTTGGCATTGAAGACAGCGTACCTGACGCCAAGACCATCTGGGCCTACCGTGAAAGGCTGGCCGGGGCCGGGAAGATGAAGGAGCTGTTTGACAAGTTCGATGCCTTTCTGCGCGAAAAGGGCTATCTGGCGATGGGCGGGCAGATTGTTGATGCGAGCATCGTTCCGGCGCCGCGCCAGCACAACAAAAGGGACGAGAACGAGAAAATCAAGGCGGGCGAAACGCCTGAAGAGTGGGAGGAAAAACCCCACAAGAAGCGCCAGAAGGACGTGGATGCGCGCTGGACGAAGAAGCACGGCAAGAGCTATTACGGCTACAAGAACCACATCAATGTCGACCGGCGGCACAAATTCATCCGCGCTTATGATGTCACCGATGCCGCCGTGCATGACAGCCAGGCGCTTGCCGGTCTGATTGATGCGAGCAACACCTCATCGGACCTGTGGGCCGACAGCGCCTATCGCTCGCAAAAGATCGAAAGCGAGCTGGAAGAGCGGGGGCTTCACAGCCATATCCATCACAAGGGCAGGCGCGGCAAGCCGCTTGGCGAGCGCCAGCAAAAGGCCAACCGGAGGCGCTCGAAAGTGCGGGTCCGGGTCGAGCATGTATTCGCTTTTCAGGAGCGCTCCATGGGCGGCAAGCTGATCCGCTCCATCGGCCTGAAGCGGGCGCGATTTCGCATCGGGATGATGAACCTGGTCTACAACATGAAGCGCTTCGTCCAGTTCGAATGCGGCCTGGCGGCGCCGGGATAAGGGTTCATGGGGTGAGGTGTGCCTGAAATACCCAAAACCGGCTTGAAACCGGTGAAAATGGGTTTATGATCCGAAGCAATCAGGCGGGACAGGCGAAAAACCGTCCACCCCGCCGCGAAGAAGGCGAAAACGGGAATTTACAGAGGTTCCCCTTTGATCTGGAAGCAATGGCGCAGATTGCCAATATGCACCAGAAGTATATGGCACATTGGCAGGCGCTGTTCCCCGACCGCATCCTGACAATCGGCTACGAGGACATCGTGGCCGATGTCGAGGCCGCCAGTCGTAAACTGGCCGATTTTTGCGGGGTTGGCTGGGTCAAGGATATGGCCCACCCCGAGCGTAATACCTCGGCTGTGCGCACCGCAAGTGTCGGGCAAGTGCGCGAAGGGGTGCATCGGCGTTCGGTCGGTGGTTGGGAAAGGCTGAAGGATCAGTTGCAGCCGTTTTCTGACGGGCTGGACAAAGGGTTGTGGCCGGATTTGCAGGCACGCGACTAGCGTTCGGGATCTGACCATTTTGCCCGCCCGGTCTTGCGGCGCCGCAGGCGCATGGCAAGACCCATCGAGACCCCGACACCGATGGCTGTTGTTAAATCGACCAGAACGGTCAGAATCAAGGTTGTCAGCAGCATTATTTTGTCGGAATGTCGTGCGTTCATGTGGTCACGCCATTTGTGCGGCTCGGTCATATTCCATGCCGTCAGGATCAGCAGGGCCGCCATTGTGGGCATTGCCAGATACCCCGCGACATTGGCAAAGAACAACATCAATATTAGGATCACCAACGCGTGGACCAAACCGGCCACGGGGGTCCGTCCGCCCGCGCGCACATTGGTTGCGGTGCGTGCGATGGCGCCAGTGGCTGGCATGCCGCCAAATAGGGACGAAGCCACATTCGCCACGCCCTGCGCCACCACTTCGGCGTTGGGGCGGTGTGATCCACCGATCATGCGGTCTGCAACCATCGCCGAAAGCAGGGATTCAATACCGGCCAGAAAAGCAATTACCATCGCGGACGGGAACAGCTCGCTTACCTTGTCCCAGGTGATCGCAGGCAAGCGGGGCATTGGCAGGTGATGTGGAAGTTCCCCGAACCGGCTGGCGATGGTATCAACCGGCAATTTGGCAAAGATCACAACAGCCGAGGTTATGGCTACCGCAACAATTAAACCGGGATATTTTGGCGCGGCGCGGCGTAGCAGAACAATCAGCACCATCGTGGCAACGCCGATCAACAGGGCCGAAGTGTTGAAACTGTCCCGTGCTGCCCATATGGCTGGCACCTTGTCCATAAAATCGGCTGGCACCTTGCCCATTTGCAACCCTAGAATATCCTTAATCTGGCTTGTGGCGATGATAATACCGATGCCGATGGTAAACCCGTTAACCACGGCCCCGGGTACATAAGCCACCAGATTTCCGATTTTCAGATATCCGGCCACCAACATGATCCCGCCAGCCATTAAAGTCGCCAACACCAGCCCTTCGTATCCATGCTCGGCAATCACTCCGTAAATCACAACGATAAACGCGCCGGTCGGCCCGCCGATCTGGACACGGCTCCCGCCCAGAAGCGAGATAAAAAAACCACCTATAATGGCGGTCACCAGCCCCTGTTCCGGTCCGGCCCCCGAGGCGATGGCGATGGCAAGGCTAAGCGGGATTGCTACCATGGCAACGGTAAAACCGGCCATCAGGTCGGAGCGGAACAAAGCCCAAGTATAGGCTCGCAGAGTCGTAACTATCTTTGGAAGCATAAGAACTGCCGGATTTTATGGGTGGGTCGGCAGAAACTGCCGAGGTGCCTCTATAGCTGTTACATAACCAGAGTCAATGTCATAACCGTTTTAACGAAGCATCTTCGTCTGCGCGCAATTTGGCCATCAGGCGACAGAATTCCAATGTTTCGGCATCTGTTAGTTTTCCCAGCCAATGGTCCGCATTGTCCCGCGCCATCGGGGTGGCCTGCCGGTGCATATCATACCCTTTATCTGTCACAACGACCAAAGTGGTGCGTCCGTCGCCTTTGCCGGTGGTGCGCCGGATCATCCCGTCGGCTTCCATCTGGCGCAGGGCGCGCGAGGTGGCGGTGCGGTCAATGCCGACAAATCGGGCAATGTCGGACGGGTTGGGCAGGCCTTCGTTCAGCACCGCCAGCAGGATGCACCATGTGATCCGGGTCAGGCCAATGGTTTTCAACTGCTCGTCCAGCCGGCGTTCCTGCATTCGGGCGGTCAGGGTCAGTTGATAGCCCATTGATCGGTGCAGGCGGTATGATGTGTCTGTCTTCATAGTTGACACTGTCAACCAGTGGCGCGACCCTGTCAATTCCTGTTGCCAAGCCGCGCCTCTGCGGGCAGGGTGCAGGCGGGACAATACGGGACGCAAGATTTATGGATATTCAGGCAATATTGTTCGACAAGGACGGAACCCTGTTCGATTTCTATGCCACATGGGGCATCTGGGCCAAAACCCTGCTGCTGGACGAAGCCGGAGGAGATACGGATCTGGCTGCCCGGATGGGGGATGCCATCGGCTATGACATCCGCACAAGTAAATTCGCCCCCGACTCGATGGTGATTTTCGACACCCCGCCCGATATCGCCGCCGCTTTGCTGCCGTTCTTTGAGGGCGAGACCGTGGAAACCCTCACCGTGCGCCTGAATGCAGCTGCGGCACAGGTGCCGATGGTCGAGGCAACGCCGCTGATCCCGCTGCTGCTGGAATTGCAGGCGCGCGGGCTGAAGCTGGGTGTGGCGACCAATGACGGCGAGGCCCCCGCGCGGGCGCATCTCGAGGCCTCGGGGATTTCCGGCATGTTCGATTTCATCGTTGGATCCGACAGCGGCTTTGGCGGCAAACCCGAGGCGGGTATGATGCAGGCCTTTGCCGATCATATCGGTATGGCGGGGGGCCGCATTGCGATGGTCGGGGACTCGGTGCATGATTTGGTGGCCGGACGGGCCGCAGGCATGGTGCCGGTTGCGGTACTGACCGGGGTTGCCGGTCATAATGAACTGGCCCCGCACGCCGAAGTGGTGTTGCCGGACATCGGGCATTTGCCGGCATGGCTGGGGTAATCTCCACAATTTTCATTGTGAACCTGTCGTCCCGGCATAACGGTCGGGTCATTTGCCTGCCAAACCGGCAGATCATTTCCCCTTGGAGTTTTGTTAATAATCTTGCTCTAGGAATGTGGGCGGTAGACAAGGATGAGATGAATGCACGGGTTGATCAACCGCTCGCTAGAATGTTTCTTGCGCGACACTTATGGAAATACCGTCTGGCAGGACGTGGCAAGTCGTGCTGATTTGCCGTTCGACCGGTTCGAGGCGATGCTCGACTATGATGACAGGCTGACCTATGTGGTGCTGTTGGCAGCGTCCGACTGTTTGTCAAAATCCCGCGAAACCCTGCTCGAGGATCTGGGCACCTATCTGGTATCCAACCCCAACAATGAATCCTTACGCCGTTTACTGCGGTTTGGCGGGGAAACCTATATCGAATTCCTGCATTCTCTGGATGATCTGAACGGGCGGGCAAAACTGGCCTTGCCGGAACTGGAACTTCCAAGGATGACACTGCACGGCGGGCGGGACGGGAATGATTTCCGACTGGTGTGCACAGGGCCACCCCGAGGGTTCGGACGGGTTATGCGCGGGGTGCTGCGCGCTATGGCGGATGATTACGGGGCGCTGGTTTTGTTGAAGGATATTGATGGCGAAACCGGATGCGAGGAAATTGCGATCACCTTGATCCAGAGCAGCTTTTCAGGCGGGCGGGATTTCCGGTTGGCCGGACCAGTGGGGGTATGATGGGACAAATCTGTATCACCACAGCGGATCTGGCGCAGTTGATGCCGATGCACCTGCTGTTGTCACCGGACGGGGCAATCCGGCAATGCGGCGCGACAGTTGCCAAACTGTTTCCCGGGCGCGATTTGGCCGGGCAGTTGTTCTTTGACTGTTTTACAGTGCGACGCCCCTGCAATGTCGGGGCCGTGGCCGATATTCTGAACAATCAGGGGGTAAAGCTGCATCTGGTGGTTCAAAACGGTCGGAATACAACGCTAAAGGCGGTAGCGGTGTCTGTTGACGCGGGCGACGGGGTGCTGCTGGACATGTCGTTCGGAATTTCGGTTGTGGATGCGATCCGCGATTATGATCTGACCATCAGCGATTTTGCCGCGACCGATCTGGCGGTGGAAATGCTTTACCTGCTCGAGGCAAAATCGGCAGCGATGGCCGAATCCCGAAAACTGAACACACGCTTGCAAGGGGCCAAGGTCGCGGCCGAGGAACAGGCCTTTACCGACACGTTGACCGGGTTGAAAAACCGGCGCGCGATGGACCATGTATTGATCCGCTTTGTCGAGGCAGGTGAGAAATTCGGCCTGATGCAGGTGGATCTGGATTATTTCAAAAGGGTGAATGATACGCTGGGCCATGCGGCGGGGGATCGGGTGTTGCAGCAGGTGGCCAAAGTCCTGCTTGATGAAACCCGCAAGGAAGATCTGGTGGCGCGCATCGGCGGGGATGAATTCGTGCTGGTCTTTCACCGGATGACGGATATTGGAAAACTGAATGAAATTGCCGCACGGATTATCCAGCGATTGGAAGAACCGATAGAATATGGCGGAAAACCCTGCCTGATTTCGGCAAGTATCGGCACGGCTGTTTCTGACGGCTATCAGGCGATAACGGCTGACAAAATCCTGATGAATGCCGATCTGGCATTATATGCGTCAAAAAACAAAGGTCGTGCGTGTTACACCGTATACTCCGAAGAGCTTTCTTCAAATAACGTTATAGTTGACCCAGGGGAAGGTGTTGTGTCCGGTTAATTCGGCAAAAGGGTGGTTGTGGTGCTCTGTTGAATACCCTCGTCACGGGATTGCCTTATTCGCAGGAAAATGAACATATTTCGGCCTGTTTCAGTCATTTTTAAGCCCCGAATTTTTGGCAAAACTGTTTCAACAGAGATTCGGAGGGTATTATGGAATTACTGCAACAAATTACATTTGAAAGACCTCTGCATGAGGCCATGGCTTTCGGTTGAAGCAAGATATCGGCCGCCCACCTTGCGCCCCTGCGGGTCCGGCGGACAGACGGGTGGCGGGGTTTGGGGCTATGCGATTGCGGGGGTTTGCGGGTTGAGGGTGATCCTGTTTGCGGCCTTGAGCAGGTTTTGCGCGATGGCGGCCATGACCATCTGGGCATGCACCCTGGCGCGCCCGAAATATCTCGCCCGCTGCAGGCCGAAGAGGCGTTTCATCGTGCCGAAAGTCTGCTCGATGCGGAAGCGGCGTTTCGAAATCAGCCGGTTGAAGCGTTTCTCCGATTGCCGCAGGGGGCGGCCGCGCGCTGCCTTGCGCAGGATGCCGTCGCGGTATTTGCCGCGCAGCATCTGGCGGTTGGCCTTGCTCGCATAGGCCTTGTCGGCCAGCACCCGCTGCGCCTTTGCGCCCGCGATCATGGTGGCGAATTCGGGGCTTTCGGCGGCATTGGCGGGCGTGGTGTGCACCTTGTCGATAAAGCCCTCTTCGTCGCAGCGGGCAAAGCCCTTGTAGCCGAGCGTGCTCTTGCGGCCCTTCTTGACCCAGCGGGCATCAGGGTCGGCGCTGAAATGCAGCTGTGCCCCGTCGGGTGAGACCTCGGGCGGATCATCCGGCGTCCCTTCCCTTGCCCCGTCCTCTGCCCGGTCCTGCGGGGCGTCGATATGGGTGCGCGGGCGCGCCGCCGCCGCGATCAGGGTCGCATCAATGATCGCCGCCTCAGCCTCTTTCAGCTTCAGCCCATGCGCCTCGATCTGGCGGCAGACCTCGGCCAGCAGCTCATCGTAAACGCCACCCCGGACCAGCGCATTGCGGAACCGGCAGTGGGTCGTCTCATCCGGCACCGACGCGTGCAGATCGAGCCCGCAGAACAGCATGAAATCCAGCCGCACCTTCAAGGCCCGCTCCAGCTTCGGGTCGCTCAGCCCGTGCCACTGGCCAACCAGAAGACACTTGAACAGAACCAGCGGATCATAGCCCTGAGGCCCGATCCCCGAGCGCCCCAGACCGCGCCGCAGGATCGGCAAAAACGAGTTCCAATCCATCAGCGCGTCGATCTTCGACAGAACGTCATCCGCGCCGATCCGTGCCGCCGCTTCGTGCAGGAAAAGGTCCATCTATTCACCCCAGAGATTTCCCGGCTAGCTTACCAAAACGGCCAACCCGGGGGAATCCCGATGTTATGCAGAGGTCTTTTTGATCAGATCGGGCTTAGCTTTCTGGCGGTTTTCGTTATTCGTGAAGCAATGATTTTCACGCTGCCTGACACGATTGCCGGACCGAGCGGTTGGTTGATTGATACGGAATGTCCTGACTGCGAATATTAAGGGTTTTTTGGTATTCTAACCCTTACCATATTCCAGTGAGAAGAGGGCTGCCTGCAGGGCGGCCCTATATTTTTGCGGGGTCGAAAAAATGCAAAAGCCATTGGCCCGAAAAAGCATCGAAAATCTGGGGAGACACATCACTGGTAGCCCGTAGGGGAATTGAACCCCTCTTTCCAGGTTGAAAACCTGGCGTCCTAACCGATAGACGAACGGGCCACTTTGTGACGTGAGGCGTATCTAGGCAAAGTCACGCCAAGGCGCAAGAGGGTTTTTGCGATAATTGTGCATTTTATTCGCGCGCTGTCGGCTAGACACGCATTGCATCCTCAAGCCGCAATTGCACCCGTTGACGTCCGCCCCATGTGTTGATTTCCAGCCGCCCTGCCAGATGGAACCGCGCGCCACCGTGATTTAGCAAGGCATCCCCCATCGGCCCGTCAAAGGCGCCAAAGGCAATCGCCTCGATCCGCGCGCCCAGACCATCGCCAAAGGTGACTTTCAGGTGACTGTCACCCACCCGTTTGGCGAAATTGATTTCCACATCGGGAAAGGCGAAACGCGGGGCAGGGGCGCCTGCGCCAAACGGGCCAGCCCCGTCCAGCTGCTCGATCAGATCAACCGTGGCGGCGCCTGGCATCAGGATGCCGTCCAGTTTCAGGTCTGCAGGGCCGGCCGCGCCCGCGCCCTGTTTGTCCAGCAATTCGTAAAGCCGCGCCATGGCCGGTTCCAACTGGTCGCGTGCTACGATCAGTCCCGCCGCCATTTTGTGCCCGCCGCCCTTTAGCAACAGCCCCTCGGCCACCAGCCGCTGGATTGACGCGCCCAGATCGACGCCGGATATGGAGCGGCCCGAGCCTTTGCCCTCGTCCCCGTCCAGCCCGATCACGATGGCGGGGCGGTTGGTGGCCTCTTTCAGGCGCGAGGCAACGATGCCCACCACCCCCGGATGCCAGCCTTCGCCCGCCGCCCAGACCAGTGGCGCGTCCAACCCGCGGGTTTCGGCCTGATCCATCGCCACATCGCGCACCTGTGCCTCGACCTCGCGGCGTTCGGTGTTTAGTTGGTCCAGTCGGTCGGCCATAGCGCGGGCCTCGTTCATATCGGTGCAGGCCAGTAGGCGCGCGCCCAGATCGGCCTGTCCGATCCGCCCGCCCGCATTGATGCGCGGCCCCAGCAGAAAGCCAAGGTGATAGGGGGTTGGCGCGCTGTTCATCCGTGCCACATCACCCAGCGCCACAAGGCCGATGCGTTGGCGTTGCGCCATCACCTTTAATCCCTGACGCACCAGCGCACGGTTCACGCCGGTCAGCGGGGCCACATCGGCCACCGTTCCCAGTGCCACAAGGTCCAGCATCGCCATCAGATCAGGGCCGGATTTGCCGGTGCTGCGCATCTGGCGGTTCACCTCGACAAGCATCAGGAACACAACGCCGGCGGCGCACAGCTGGCCGTAATCGCCGCTTTCGTCCTGCCGGTTCGGGTTCACCACGGCCACAGCGGGGGGCAGGACCTCGCCGCCTAGGTGGTGATCCAGCACCACCACATCCGCCCCTTTGGCCGCCGCGATCGGTTCATGTGAAAGGGTGCCGCAATCGACACAGACGATCAGCGAGTGATCCTGTGCCAGTTTTTCCATGGCGGGCACATTCGGCCCGTAACCTTCCTTGATCCGGTCAGGGATATAGAGCGTTGCATCGCGCCCCATCCGGCGCAGGTAATCCAGCAGCAGGGCGGCGGATGTGCCGCCGTCTACGTCGTAATCGGCAAAGATGGCGATGCGTTCGCCCGATTGCAGAGCCTTTAGAAAACGCGCTGCGGCGGGGCCCATATCCTTTAGGGTCAGCGGGTCGGGCAGCAGGTCTTTGAGCGTTGGCTCAAGGAAAGTTTCTGCCTGCTCGGGGGACACCCCGCGTCGCACAAGGATGCGGCACAGCGGCAGGGGCAGGGTGGTTTGTTGGCTCATCGCCTCGGCCAGCCGGTCGTCCTCGGATGTGGGGCCGACCCAGCGGCGTCCGTTCAGCGAGGAGGATACGCCGAGGAAATCGTTCATTCGAGGGCGCCAAGGATGGTTTGTGTATCAATGGCAGTGCAGAATTCGCCGTGGATGTTGGCGATGGCCGTGTCATGGATTTGCTCGGCGGTTAGCGCGGGTGCGCCCGGTTTCCATGACATGTCCGCATTATTGACGAAGGCGGCGCAGGCATCATGGGCCAGTGTCACCCCGAACCCCAGATTGGCGGCCATGCGGGTGGTTGTGGATACACAATGCGGCGTGGTCAGCCCGCAGATGACCAGATCGGTGGCAAATACGCCGTGCAGGCGTTCCTCCAGATCGGTGCCGATAAAGGCGGCATTGACGTGTTTGCTGATCACCGGCTCGCCGCCCCGTGGCATCACTTGATGTTTGAATTCGGCCCCCGGTGCGCCATTGGCCAGCGGGCTGCCGGCAGTGGTGCTTAGATGGCGGATATGAAACAGGGGCCACCCTTTGGCGCGCCAGTGGGTAAGCAGGCGTGCAGCATTTGCCTCGGCGTCCGGATTGTTCCGCGTCCCCCAGAACGGGCTGTCAAAGCCCGTCTGGATATCAATCAGGATCAGTGCCTGTGCCATTTGTTCTACTTTGTTTTGATCCGGTATGACATGCGCCGGACCGAGCCGGTTTTACTGCGCATCAGGATGGTTTCGGTGGTCAGATAGCCGGGCTCGCGTTTGATGCCATGCACGATTGATCCGTCGGTCACGCCTGTGGCGGCAAAGATCACGTCCTCGGTCACCAGCTCGTCGCGGGAATAGATCCGGTCCAGATCGGTGATGCCGGCCTTGGCGGCGCGGCCCCGTTCGTCATCGTTGCGAAACAGCAGGCGGCCATACATCTGCCCGCCCATGCATTTCAGCGCGGCGGCAGCCAGTACGCCTTCGGGGGCGCCACCGGACCCCATGTAAATGTCGATGCCGGTAATTTCGGATTCAGCGCAGTGCATTACACCGGCCACATCGCCATCGGTGATCAGGCGGATGGCGGCGCCTGTTGTGCGCAATTCGTTGATCATGTCCTCATGACGGGGACGTTCCAGAACGCAGACGGTGATGTCTGTTATCTCGCACCCTTTGGCCTTGGCCAGTGCCGCAATGCGCTCAGAAGGTGACATATCAAGGGTGACCACATCGGTGGGGTAGCCCGGGCCGATCGCCAGCTTGTCCATATACACATCGGGTGCGTGCAACATCGAGCCGCGTGGACCCATCGCAATCACGGTCAGGGCGTTGGGCATGTCCTTGGCCGTCAGCGTTGTGCCCTCAAGCGGGTCCAGCGCAATGTCGACGCCCGGGCCGTTGCCGGTGCCCACTTCTTCGCCGATGAACAGCATCGGGGCTTCGTCCCGTTCGCCTTCGCCGATCACGATCACGCCGTTGATGTCCAGCATGTTCAACTGGGTGCGCATGGCGTCCACGGCGGCCTGATCGGCGGCTTTTTCATCGCCTCGCCCGATCAGTTTGGCCGAGGCAAGGGCGGCGGCTTCGGAAACGCGGGCCAGACCCAGCGAAAGCATACGGTCTTGGAATTCGGATTGTTTGGTCATGTGTTCGGGTCCTGTTGGCTAAACTGTTTCGATACGGATCGCGACGGGGTCCGAGGCCAGCACGCCGGTGGCGTCAAAGCTGCGGATCGCACTGTCCAGCGCATCGCGGGTTGTTTTGTGGGTGACAATCAGCACGGGGGCTGTGGATTCTTCGTGGCCGTATTGGCGCATGCGGTCAACCGATACGCCTGCTTCGCCAAGGGCTGTGGCGATTTTGGCCAGCGCGCCGGGTTTATCGTGCAGCGTCATGCGCAGGTAATAAGGCGCAGGGGCGGCGGATTTGGCGGGTTTGGCGGCCGACAGGGTGGTGGCCGGTTGGCCAAATGTCGGCACGCGGATGTCACGGGCAATGTCCAGCACATCGGACATCACGGCCGATGCGGTGGGGCCTTCGCCAGCCCCCGCGCCACGCAGCACGATCTGGCCGACGTGGTCGCCCTCCAGCACCACCATATTGGTGCCGCCTTCCAACTGGCCCAGCGGACTGTTGGCCGGGACAAGGCAGGGCGACATGCGCTGCTCCAACCCGCGGCCTGTCATTTGTGCCATGCCCAGCAGTTTGATGCGATAGCCCATGTCTGCGGCCTGTTCGATGTCCTCGATGGTGATGCGTTCGATGCCTTCGATTTCCACCGCGTCAAAGGCAACTTTAGTGCCGTAAGCCACAGAAGCCAGCAGCGCCAGTTTGTGGGCCGCATCAATGCCACCAACATCCAGTGTCGGATCGGCCTCGAGGTAACCCAGTTGATTGGCTTCCTCGAACACTTCGTCATAGGGCAGACCGGCGTTTTCCATGCGGGTCAAGATATAGTTACAGGTGCCATTCATCACACCCATCACCCGTTCCACCTGATTGCCGGCCAGACCTTCGGTCAGGGTTTTGATCACCGGAATACCACCCGCCACGGCGGCTTCAAAACGGATCACACGGCCTGCGGCCTCGGCTACTTCAGCCAGTTCCTGACCGTGGATTGCCAGCATCGCCTTGTTGGCGGTGACCACATCCTTGCCCGCCGCAATGGCGGCTTCGGTGGCGGCCTTGGCCGAGCCGTCCGAACCGCCCATCAGTTCAACGAAAACATCGACGTCATCGCGTTTGGCCAGCGCGACGGGGTCATCCTCCCACGCGTATTGCGACAGGTTCACGCCGCGATCCTTATCGCGGGAGCGGGCGGAAACGGCGGTGATCACCACAGGGCGGCCGGTGCGGGTTGCCAGCAGATTGGCCTTTTGACGCACGATTTTCACCACGCCTGCGCCAACGGTGCCCAGACCTGCAATTCCAAGGCGTAAAGGTTCGGTCATGTTGCGGGTCTCCGGCTGAATTTGTGTTGCTGAATTCTGTAGCGGCAAACGCGGTGCTGTGCAACGCGGCAGGTGGCCTTAACTGTGGCGATCTATGGCGTCTTGCAGGCGCTTGCGGGTTTTAGTGTCGATCACCGGGCGCTTGGCGCGGGTGGCGCGATTCTTCAACCCGTTCATCCGGCCGCTCAGGGTGCTGACGGTTTCATCGGTGATTTGCACATCCTGTGCATTGGCAAGGGCCTGATCCATTGGGATAAGCGACGGGTAGGGCGCATTTTTGGCAGCGGGGGAAACCGCATTATCCAGTTGCGGGAAATCACTGCATGCCCCCAGCAGGGCAGCAAGTGTAAATGCAAGTGAAAGACGCAGCATAGAGGATTCCCGAAATGTTTGCCCGATAATAGGGCGTTCTGTGGTGTGGGCACAAGCAGGGCTTTGAAATGAACGCATGTTCAGATAAACATCGCCTATGGCACGTAAAACAGGTTCCCATTCCCAGATCACCGGCCCCAGGGTACAGCAAGCGGCGTCCAAGCTGTTTGCGCGTCACGGGTTTGCCGCCGTTTCCATGCGCCAGATCGCATCCGAAGTCGGAGTACAGGCCGGTGCGCTGTATCTTTATACGCCAGACAAGCAAAGCCTGCTGTTTGATCTGATGCAGGGGCATATGCAAGATTTGCTGACCGCATGGGAGGCGCAGGAAAAGGGCAGGGGGCCATTGGAACAGCTCGAGGCTTTTGTGCGGTTCCACATCGGGTTTCACCTGGATCGACCGGATGCGGTGTTCATTGCCTATATGGAGTTACGCAACCTGTCCGAGGAAAATTTCGCGGTGATCGAAGGGTTACGCAAGCGCTATGAAGATGTGCTGGAAGGTATTTTGCGGGAGGGCCAGCAGGCGGGGATATTTGCCGTGCCCGATACCAAACTGGCAATGATGGCACTGATTGCGATGTTGACGGGCGTGAACACATGGTATCGCGAGGGCGGACGCCTGTCGCGGGACAAAGTGGAAGAAATATACTGGGATATGGCGCGCAAGGCTGTGGCCGGGTGATTGGCTCTCGTAATTTGTAAATGGAACCAATACATCCGACGCAACCACATAGGAGTTGGGAATGCCGAATACTGAAGTGATTGCAACTGTTATGCCATCGACTATCCGACGTTATTCCGGATTGGCTGTACTGGCCTTGCTTGGGGGTATATTGGTTTATATCGCTTTGGCGACGCCACCTTCATCATTGTTTTTGCGTGTTCTAATGCTCGGGATCGGAGGGTTGGTGTTGTGGGCAGCCGAACTGATGCGGCGGGCAACGCTGCACGGGGTGGTGCTGACACGGGACGAATTGCGCACAACAAACGGGCGGGTTCTGGCACGGGTCGAGGATATGACAGGGGTTGTGCGGGGCTCGTTTTCCTTGAAGCCCTCAAACGGGTTTTCCGTTCTAACCAAAACTTCACAGCAAAAGGCCTGGGCCCCCGGCATCTGGTGGCGCTTTGGCAAACGGGTTGGTGTTGGTGGAGTGACGGCAGCGTCACAGGCCAAGTATATGTCGGAAATTCTGGCGGCAATGCTGGCTGAAAAAGAAAATAATCACCAATAAAAAAGGCGCTGGAAACTTCCGGCGCCTTTGAGTTTAGGGAACCTCTGTAAATTCCCGTTTTCGCCTTCTTCGCGGCGGGGTGGACGGTTTTTCGCCTGTCCCGCCTGATTGCTTCGGATCATAAACCCATTTTCACCGGTTTCAAGCCGGTTTTGGGTATTTCAGGCACACCTCACCCCATGAACCCTTATCCCGGCGCCGCCAGGCCGCATTCGAACTGGACGAAGCGCTTCATGTTGTAGACCAGGTTCATCATCCCGATGCGAAATCGCGCCCGCTTCAGGCCGATGGAGCGGATCAGCTTGCCGCCCATGGAGCGCTCCTGAAAAGCGAATACATGCTCGACCCGGACCCGCACTTTCGAGCGCCTCCGGTTGGCCTTTTGCTGGCGCTCGCCAAGCGGCTTGCCGCGCCTGCCCTTGTGATGGATATGGCTGTGAAGCCCCCGCTCTTCCAGCTCGCTTTCGATCTTTTGCGAGCGATAGGCGCTGTCGGCCCACAGGTCCGATGAGGTGTTGCTCGCATCAATCAGACCGGCAAGCGCCTGGCTGTCATGCACGGCGGCATCGGTGACATCATAAGCGCGGATGAATTTGTGCCGCCGGTCGACATTGATGTGGTTCTTGTAGCCGTAATAGCTCTTGCCGTGCTTCTTCGTCCAGCGCGCATCCACGTCCTTCTGGCGCTTCTTGTGGGGTTTTTCCTCCCACTCTTCAGGCGTTTCGCCCGCCTTGATTTTCTCGTTCTCGTCCCTTTTGTTGTGCTGGCGCGGCGCCGGAACGATGCTCGCATCAACAATCTGCCCGCCCATCGCCAGATAGCCCTTTTCGCGCAGAAAGGCATCGAACTTGTCAAACAGCTCCTTCATCTTCCCGGCCCCGGCCAGCCTTTCACGGTAGGCCCAGATGGTCTTGGCGTCAGGTACGCTGTCTTCAATGCCAAGGCCGAGAAACCGCATGAACGACAGGCGGTCGCGGATCTGATACTCGATCTGATCGTCAGAGAGGTTGTAGAGCTGCTGCAAAACCATCGTCTTGAATATCAGCACCTCATCCCAAGGCGGGCGGCCAGCGTTGGATTTGCGCTGTTCGGGCGGCGTGCGCCATATGGCCTTCAGCTCGTCCCGGTAATCCTCGAACGGCACCATGTCGTTGAGCAACACCAGCGGATCACCAGATTTGTCCAGTCCCGCGTATCGGCTGGAAAGATCAAAAAATCCCATCTGACCCATGACAAAACCCCGTCGGTCGAATCATTTTCATCCTGATGACGATTCTACCCCGTCAGGCCGGATTTTGGGGGATTTTTAGAGGTTCCCTTTAGTTAATGCAGGTTTGCCAGCATGCCGGGACCGACCGTGGACGTGTCATGATCACATGGTCCAGATCATATTCATTCAAACCAATACTGAACATCGGTATAAAACGCATGTGGGTTTCCATAACATACGTAGTATCGCCATCCACCATTTTGGGTATTTTGTCTTTTATATTAACCAGAGTTGCGTCTGTATGAGGTGGTTGGCCATTTGTGCCGTAGGAATATTCGATAATATATTCGTCGTCCGAGGTGAGTGCAGGGTCGTTGTCTTTGAACCGGACCAATGTAAGACGGATCCAGGTTGGATTTCCGCTCCCGCTAAGGAACTGGTACATTGTCCCCAGGCCATCAACAAAATCCGGAGTCAGAATGGGAACAACGCGAGAGACCATATCGCTGATTGTATAGGCCGCTTTCAGGTTGACGCTTTTAACACGAAACGCGTTAAAATAGACACTCATGGCGACAAGCGTCGTCATCAGCATTGGAAAGATGATGGCCGTTTCAATGACGGCCGTTCCGGCTTCGTCATCCCAGAAATTGCGGATATTTTTCGTTAAATACGACATTTACATCCTCACCTCGGCTCGTTCACAAATGCAGAATTGGCTGCCAAAGCATAACCGCCAAGATCAGTCCGTTTCAGGCTCATTCCTAATTGTGTTGTTGGGAATATAGGTTTGAACACTGAGCACGCACGAACCAGTACCATTTCATTTGCCGCACCGGCATTGACAAATCCGGGGCCGGGCGGCGTAACGTTGATATCAATGCTTTTATCCTTGCAGACGACAGAGGTGGTCCCACTTTTTTGACCAGTCAGCAGCCAGTTTAAGATGGATCAGGGTTTCATTTAGGCTGCCAAACTCATTGGTTTTGTTTTTCTGTCATAGGCTTCATCCGGGGTCAATATTCCGTGGGTGGAATGCGGGCGCTCGGTGTTGTAGTAAGCCAACCATTTCCCGATCCCGGCGCGGGTCTGCGAACCCGTTTCAAATGCGTTGAGGTAAATGCATTCGTATTTCAAGGATCGCCAAAGCCGCTCGATCATCCGGTTATCGACCCAGCGACCTTTGCCATCCATCGAGATTTTCACGTCGGCTTCTTTCAGCGCCTGCGTCCATTCAAACCCGGTGAACTGGCTGCCCTGGTCGCTGTTCATGATATCGGGCTTGCCGTATTTGGCCATAGCCTCTTTCAGGGCTTCAACGCAAAAATCTGCCTCCATGCTGTTTGACAATCTCCAGCTCAAAACCTTGCGGCTGTGCCAGTCCATGATCGCGACCAAATAGAGGAACCCGCGCTGCATCGGAATGTAGGTGATATCTACGCACCACACATGGTTTGGACGATCAATCGTCAGGTCTCGCAGCAGATACGGGTAGATCTTATGCTGCGGATGTTTCTTGCTCGTGTTGGGCGTCTGGTAGATCGGAACCAACCGCATCAGCCGCATCAAACGGCGGACCCTGTGGCGACCACACTTGTAACCTTGGCGCTGCATGTGCCGGGCCATTTGCCGTGATCCATACCACGGCGTCTGCAAGAATTGCTTGTCGATTATTGTCATGAACCGCAAATTTTCAGCACTTTCGCCTTTTGGCTGGTAATACAGGTTCGAGCGCGCCAGAGAAAGTAGCCCGCATTGTCGTCGCACACTCAGATCATGCTCACGGCTCACCATTTTTTGCCTCGCTTCCCGAGCAACTGTTGCGAGGCGTTGGCTAAAAAATCCCGTTCCACGACCAGCTGACCAATCTTGGAGTGCAGCTTCTCAATCTGGGCTTCATCAACCCGATCAGGATCACGGCCCCGTCTGGAAAATGCCGTGGCCATGTTTTCAATCGCTGCTCGTTTCCATGTGCCAATCTGGGTTGGATGCACACCATACTTCTTCGACAGCTCCGCCATCGTCATTTCCTCGCGGATTGCTTCAAGCGCAACGCGGGCTTTGAATTCGGGAGAATGGTTCTTTCGTTTCGTCATTTTGAATCGTCTTTCTCATAAGTCGATCCACCTTAACAACTGGTCCGAATTTCCGCGACCACCTCTGACATCGGTTGCCAGCGGTGCCCATGTTACCGTGCTAACAACACGCATTTCGACCAGCAGGGTATCCATGCAATCCGGCAGAATAGGGGCGCCATCACAAATCGCGGTCCGGATTGTTTCATGTGTGGGGTTTGGAAGCTGCCCCAACCGTAATTTCCGTACCACTTTATCAACAGATCGTTCCAGAAACGTTTGGCGCAGCATCAATATGCTAAACTCGAAAGATGACAGAAACAGCGTCAGGAAAATCGGGAACATAATCACGAACTGGATCGTCGCGTTCCCGCTCTCGCTATCTCGCAGACGCTGTGCCTGAAGCCGCAAGTTGCGTAACATATGTGTCATCTTACCAGTCTCAAGCTTTTCAACTGAGCCGCGATTTCGGCAAATGCATCGGCAATGTTAACGCCATCCACGCGGAAGAAGTGTGCGGAGGTTGTTGCGCAGCTTTGCAGTTTCAGGGCATTATCATTGGAAACTTCAAAACCGATTGTATAAAGGGAACCTCTGTAAATTCCCGTTTTCGCCTTCTTCGCGGCGGGGTGGACGGTTTTTCGCCTGTCCCGCCTGATTGCTTCGGATCATAAACCCATTTTCACCGGTTTCAAGCCGGTTTTGGGTATTTCAGGCACACCTCACCCCATGAACCCTTATCCCGGCGCCGCCAGGCCGCATTCGAACTGGACGAAGCGCTTCATGTTGTAGACCAGGTTCATCATCCCGATGCGAAATCGCGCCCGCTTCAGGCCGATGGAGCGGATCAGCTTGCCGCCCATGGAGCGCTCCTGAAAAGCGAATACATGCTCGACCCGGACCCGCACTTTCGAGCGCCTCCGGTTGGCCTTTTGCTGGCGCTCGCCAAGCGGCTTGCCGCGCCTGCCCTTGTGATGGATATGGCTGTGAAGCCCCCGCTCTTCCAGCTCGCTTTCGATCTTTTGCGAGCGATAGGCGCTGTCGGCCCACAGGTCCGATGAGGTGTTGCTCGCATCAATCAGACCGGCAAGCGCCTGGCTGTCATGCACGGCGGCATCGGTGACATCATAAGCGCGGATGAATTTGTGCCGCCGGTCGACATTGATGTGGTTCTTGTAGCCGTAATAGCTCTTGCCGTGCTTCTTCGTCCAGCGCGCATCCACGTCCTTCTGGCGCTTCTTGTGGGGTTTTTCCTCCCACTCTTCAGGCGTTTCGCCCGCCTTGATTTTCTCGTTCTCGTCCCTTTTGTTGTGCTGGCGCGGCGCCGGAACGATGCTCGCATCAACAATCTGCCCGCCCATCGCCAGATAGCCCTTTTCGCGCAGAAAGGCATCGAACTTGTCAAACAGCTCCTTCATCTTCCCGGCCCCGGCCAGCCTTTCACGGTAGGCCCAGATGGTCTTGGCGTCAGGTACGCTGTCTTCAATGCCAAGGCCGAGAAACCGCATGAACGACAGGCGGTCGCGGATCTGATACTCGATCTGATCGTCAGAGAGGTTGTAGAGCTGCTGCAAAACCATCGTCTTGAATATCAGCACCTCATCCCAAGGCGGGCGGCCAGCGTTGGATTTGCGCTGTTCGGGCGGCGTGCGCCATATGGCCTTCAGCTCGTCCCGGTAATCCTCGAACGGCACCATGTCGTTGAGCAACACCAGCGGATCACCAGATTTGTCCAGTCCCGCGTATCGGCTGGAAAGATCAAAAAATCCCATCTGACCCATGACAAAACCCCGTCGGTCGAATCATTTTCATCCTGATGACGATTCTACCCCGTCAGGCCGGATTTTGGGGGATTTTTAGAGGTTCCCTAAAGTAGGATATTGTTAGCCTTCGCAGCGGCACAGATCGCAGCCATGCGTTGGTCTTTTACGGTTGGCCCGTATTTGCGGTATGTTCCTGTGCCCCAGTCGTATTTGCTTAGACCCGCTTTATATTCCAATCTGTCCGCAACAAAATATGTTGTTGCAACGCGCCACAGTTTTGCCATCGACAGATGTTCAGCATCCGTGCTGGGGGCAGCGACCCATTGGGAAATTTTAAGGCTACCACCTGTACTGTATTTCAAATACCGGTACTTATTACTTCCGCTGTGGCTGGGATTGTAAACCCAGTACCTGATACGGCTGTCGGTACCTGACGTGTCTTGGCGCCAGACATTGGACATACCCGTGCGGTAAGGATCCAACAATTCGTAGCTATAGGTATTGGCACCATCCGTCATGGCAACGATGACTTTTAAAATGCCCTCTTCACCATAGGTGTTCGGACGACCAGAGAACATCGGGTCAACTGTTCCATCGGTGATCATATCGTCAACAACGGGCCGCATGCTTGGGTCAAGCAGGGCAGCACCCCATTTGATCCCCATCTCGGTCGAGGTGTTGCCCCTTGGTGTAAGAGCATCAATATAGTTCCGCAGGGCTGTCCGGTTGCCGGATAATGGAAGAATTTGACGATCAGAGGCTGTTGGGCAGCTCCACAACCAATGGCTAGCAGACAGGTTTTGATAGTGATGACGGCTATAGTCACGAACAGCGATAAAACCGGCCCGCCGTTGTTCCACAGATTGATTTACCTCGGTGGTGTTATAATCGGAGGTCGTCCAGTCCACGCAATATGAATAGTTGTGTTCGTTGGATACATTCATATTGTTCAACAGGGCTGAACCGGCACTTACCTGGAAGGAATAAGGAACAATCGAGATTGAATATGTGTCCGCATGCGGGGCGTCTAGCAGAAGTGCATCGACAAACTGCTTCGCAGCAATCTGCAAATCCTCGATCTTGTCGCGACCCGATGCAGATGGATTACCCATGGACCCCGACACGTCGAGCACCAGTGAAACCTCGACCTTCTGAACACCGTCAATTGCTGCAGCAACCGCAGGCGTGGTCAGATACTCAACAGCACTACCGCCGGCAACGTTGAAAATCTTTGGGGAACCTCTAAAAATCCCCCAAAATCCGGCCTGACGGGGTAGAATCGTCATCAGGATGAAAATGATTCGACCGACGGGGTTTTGTCATGGGTCAGATGGGATTTTTTGATCTTTCCAGCCGATACGCGGGACTGGACAAATCTGGTGATCCGCTGGTGTTGCTCAACGACATGGTGCCGTTCGAGGATTACCGGGACGAGCTGAAGGCCATATGGCGCACGCCGCCCGAACAGCGCAAATCCAACGCTGGCCGCCCGCCTTGGGATGAGGTGCTGATATTCAAGACGATGGTTTTGCAGCAGCTCTACAACCTCTCTGACGATCAGATCGAGTATCAGATCCGCGACCGCCTGTCGTTCATGCGGTTTCTCGGCCTTGGCATTGAAGACAGCGTACCTGACGCCAAGACCATCTGGGCCTACCGTGAAAGGCTGGCCGGGGCCGGGAAGATGAAGGAGCTGTTTGACAAGTTCGATGCCTTTCTGCGCGAAAAGGGCTATCTGGCGATGGGCGGGCAGATTGTTGATGCGAGCATCGTTCCGGCGCCGCGCCAGCACAACAAAAGGGACGAGAACGAGAAAATCAAGGCGGGCGAAACGCCTGAAGAGTGGGAGGAAAAACCCCACAAGAAGCGCCAGAAGGACGTGGATGCGCGCTGGACGAAGAAGCACGGCAAGAGCTATTACGGCTACAAGAACCACATCAATGTCGACCGGCGGCACAAATTCATCCGCGCTTATGATGTCACCGATGCCGCCGTGCATGACAGCCAGGCGCTTGCCGGTCTGATTGATGCGAGCAACACCTCATCGGACCTGTGGGCCGACAGCGCCTATCGCTCGCAAAAGATCGAAAGCGAGCTGGAAGAGCGGGGGCTTCACAGCCATATCCATCACAAGGGCAGGCGCGGCAAGCCGCTTGGCGAGCGCCAGCAAAAGGCCAACCGGAGGCGCTCGAAAGTGCGGGTCCGGGTCGAGCATGTATTCGCTTTTCAGGAGCGCTCCATGGGCGGCAAGCTGATCCGCTCCATCGGCCTGAAGCGGGCGCGATTTCGCATCGGGATGATGAACCTGGTCTACAACATGAAGCGCTTCGTCCAGTTCGAATGCGGCCTGGCGGCGCCGGGATAAGGGTTCATGGGGTGAGGTGTGCCTGAAATACCCAAAACCGGCTTGAAACCGGTGAAAATGGGTTTAAAGACCTCTGCATGAGGCCATGGCTTTCGGTTGAAGCAAGATTTCGGCCGCCCACCTTGCGCCCCTGCGGGTCCGGCGGACAGACGGGTGGCGGGGTTTGGGGCTATGCGATTGCGGGGGTTTGCGGGTTGAGGGTGATCCTGTTTGCGGCCTTGAGCAGGTTTGCGCGATGGCGGCCATGACCATCTGGGCATGCACCCTGGCGCGCCCGAAATATCTCGCCCGCTGCAGGCCGAAGAGGCGTTTCATCGTGCCGAAAGTCTGCTCGATGCGGAAGCGGCGTTTCGAAATCAGCCGGTTGAAGCGTTTCTCCGATTGCCGCAGGGGGCGGCCGCGCGCTGCCTTGCGCAGGATGCCGTCGCGGTATTTGCCGCGCAGCATCTGGCGGTTGGCCTTGCTCGCATAGGCCTTGTCGGCCAGCACCCGCTGCGCCTTTGCGCCCGCGATCATGGTGGCGAATTCGGGGCTTTCGGCGGCATTGGCGGGCGTGGTGTGCACCTTGTCGATAAAGCCCTCTTCGTCGCAGCGGGCAAAGCCCTTGTAGCCGAGCGTGCTCTTGCGGCCCTTCTTGACCCAGCGGGCATCAGGGTCGGCGCTGAAATGCAGCTGTGCCCCGTCGGGTGAGACCTCGGGCGGATCATCCGGCGTCCCTTCCCTTGCCCCGTCCTCTGCCCGGTCCTGCGGGGCGTCGATATGGGTGCGCGGGCGCGCCGCCGCCGCGATCAGGGTCGCATCAATGATCGCCGCCTCAGCCTCTTTCAGCTTCAGCCCATGCGCCTCGATCTGGCGGCAGACCTCGGCCAGCAGCTCATCGTAAACGCCACCCCGGACCAGCGCATTGCGGAACCGGCAGTGGGTCGTCTCATCCGGCACCGACGCGTGCAGATCGAGCCCGCAGAACAGCATGAAATCCAGCCGCACCTTCAAGGCCCGCTCCAGCTTCGGGTCGCTCAGCCCGTGCCACTGGCCAACCAGAAGACACTTGAACAGAACCAGCGGATCATAGCCCTGAGGCCCGATCCCCGAGCGCCCCAGACCGCGCCGCAGGATCGGCAAAAACGAGTTCCAATCCATCAGCGCGTCGATCTTCGACAGAACGTCATCCGCGCCGATCCGTGCCGCCGCTTCGTGCAGGAAAAGGTCCATCTATTCACCCCAGAGATTTCCCGGCTAGCTTACCAAAACGGCCAACCCGGGGGAATCCCGATGTTATGCAGAGGTCTTTTTATGATCCGAAGCAATCAGGCGGGACAGGCGAAAAACCGTCCACCCCGCCGCGAAGAAGGCGAAAACGGGAATTTACAGAGGTTCCCTAGAATCTATACCAACCCCGTCAGCGCCACCAGACACAGCCGCACACGGGCGGGGATCTGGTTGCCGTAAGGGTGGCAGGCATAGACCGGCGTTTTTGTAAGCTGGTAATCAGGCAGCAACCGGACAAGTTTTCCGGTTTTCAGGTCGTCCTTCACAACATAGTCGGGCAAAGCGGCGATGCCGCCATTGTTCAGGATCAAAGCATGGGCGCTAAGGGTTGTATTGGTGAATCGTGTGGATTCAATCGTGAACTGCAACGGATCGCCGGTTTCAATATGGGTCATATTATAGTTGAAAACCGGATCTTTCCATGTCGGAGCCAAGTGGTCCCAATTTCGGAAAACCTCAAGGGGGATGTTGTTCATATCCATGTGTTTGCGGGATTTTATGTAGTTCGGGGAAACACAAAGGATCCGGCGGAATGAACCGATCCGGAAGGATTTCAGATCGCTGTCTTTCAGCTCGCAAACCGAAATCGCGATATCAACGTCATCCTGAAGTATCTTTGAACTGTTGTCCTGTGTGATGAAGGCGGGTTTCAGTTTCGGGTGCTTTTCGGCCAGATTGCTGATGATTGGAGTTACCGCCTGTTCCAGCAAACCGCTGGGGGCGGAAATGGTGATCCGGCCCGAAGGCTCGATTGCCTCCTTGGACAGTTCTTCAAGGGCATGGCTGGCCTCTTTTTCTAGCCGTTTGCAGGCTTGGTAAAAGGTGGCCCCAGCACTGGTCGGCATCAACTTGCGGGTTGTGCGCAGGATCAATTTGATCCCCAATTCATTTTCCAGATGTTGCAGGTGGTTTCCGACAACCGAGACTGACAGGCGCAAAGACGTGGCTGCGGCAGTAAGGGAGCCACATTCGTAAATCCTGATAAATGTAAGAACCCGTTTATCAAGCATGGGGTGACAGTTTGGTTACTAAGTTAATCTTGCGCGTCCAACTACTTACTATTTTTGCCTGTCGGGATTTGTTTGGCGATAAAGCGTGTTAGCGCATCATCAGCCATAAACAAGGCCCCGAAGCGTTCAAAGGACGTTCCATTCGCCAGTTTGTCAATACGCAATTGATATGTCGTTGGGCCAAGAAAAGAAAGCATGGCACCTTTGAAGATCCAGAATGCAATGATTGCCAAAAGCAGAATTCGAAAGGGAAAACGCGCGCTGCGGCGTTTGTATTTCACTTTTGCAATGATCAGGCCGTCGTGAAGTGGTGAGGTGATGCGTTTTCGCTGAATGACAAATTTATGCCTGTTGCCGGTTCTCTTAAGGATAAGCAGCAGAAAGGCCAGGATCAAAACGGCCAGCAGGAAATATGAAAGCGCATCGGGTAATTGCGAGAAAACCTGTTGTAGGGATGCTTGTGAAAACATTGGCTTTACCCTTGTTTACGCAATTAATACGGCACGGGAAAGGGGAGGGGCGGTGGCGGTGGAACATTTGGATTTGCTTAATGTGGATAGAAAGCAGGCCCGTAGCGGGAAGTCGGTGTCACTGCACAAACCACACTGGCAGCTCTCTTTAAGCATACTACGTCACAACACCTATTTGATAACCCAAAACCCGTTTTCCGAACCACACGTCGGAAGGTGCAAAAAAGGCTCCACCGCACACCTGTTTTCACTATTAGGTATGCGGTGTTGGCTTGTAAATTTTCATTAATCGGAAGCAGTTTCCGGAAAACTATTGGAATGCAATTTGACAGCTACTAACAGTGCGCAGCGCCGGATACAGCCTTGGTTAGAGTCGCGCCAACCTTTCGGTCAGCAGGGTAAAGAAACCGTCGGCATCCACATCGCCAATGAATAATGCGTTTGCAGGGCGATCGGTGACGTCCCACCAGTCGGCCACGGTCATGCCGCGGGTCAGGGTCGAGGTGGTTTCGATTTCCACGTTCACATGGCGGCCTTTGAACAGCTCGGGTTTGATCAGATAGGCAGTGACGCAGGGGTCATGCAGCGGGGCCCCTTCCGAGCCGTATTTTTCCTTGTCGAACCGCTCGAAGAATTCGGTCATTTTGGCCACGGCAATGCCGACGGGGGTGCCGATGTCGCGAAAGGCGTCGTTGCGTTCCTTTGTGACTAGCGCCTTGTGGGTGACGTCCAGCGGCATCACGACGATGGGGGCGCCTGACTTGAATACAATGTCGGCGGCCTCGGGATCGACATAGATGTTGAATTCGGCGGCCGGGGTGACGTTGCCCACTTCGAAATAAGCGCCGCCCATCAGGATGATTTCCTGCACCTTTTCAACGATGTCGGGGGACTTTTGAAAGGCCGTGGCGATGTTGGTCAGCGGGCCGATCGGGCAGAGGGTGATGGTGCCGGCGGGTTCACGGCGCAGGGTGTCTATGATGTAGTCCACTGCGTGGCCATCGGTGAGCGGCATTTGCGGGTCGGGCAGGTTTGGACCGTCAAGGCCGGTTTTGCCGTGCACGTGTTCAGCGGTGACCAGAGTGTGCGCCAGCGGGCGGTCGCATCCGGCATAGACGGGGATATCGGTTTTGCCCGCCAGTTCGCAGATGATACGGGCGTTTTTGTGGGTCAGAGGCAGGGGCACATTGCCGGCAACGGCGGTGATGCCGATCACCTCGATGTCCCCGGGGCTGGCAAGGGCTAACAGGATGGCGACGGCGTCGTCCTGTCCGGGGTCGGTGTCGATGATGATTTTGCGCGGGGTGGTCATGGTGAAGGCTCCTGTCGTTCAGGGGCACAATGCTGGGGGATTGACGGCTTGTCCAGCCCTGCAATGCGGTTGTGCCGCGCCTTTGGTGCGTCACCCAAAGTGCCGCCCCCTGACGGGGACGGCGTGGGCCTGCGGCGCAGGTATTTTAGAAAAGAAGAAGGGGGAAATTAGCCGTCGAAATCGACTTCTTGGATGATCCGCAGAGCTGCGGGGCGCAGTTTGGCGATTTCCATAAGGTTGACGGGATCGGGGGTGAAGGTGCCCCAGCTGGCAACCAGTTCGCTGGGCTTGGTGCCGGGTGCTACGGGGTATTCGAAGTTCTGTTCGGCATAGATTTCCTGCGCTTCGGGGCTGGCAAGGAATTCCATCAACCTGATCGCGTCGTCCCTGTGTGGGGCGAATTTGGCCAGTGCCATGCCCGAGACATTCACATGGGTGCCGCCATTCTTGAACACCGGAAAGACTACATTGACGCTTTCGGCCCACGGTACCTGTTCGGGATTGTTCAGCATTTTGCCCATGTAATAGGTGTTGCCAAGGGCGATGTCGCATTCACCGGCCCAGACCGCCTTGACCTGTGCGCGGTCGTTACCCTGGGGTTTGCGGGCCAGGTTGGCCTTGACCCCTTGCAGCCAGGTTTTCGCACCCTCTTCGCCCATGTGATAGATCGCGGCCGAGACCAGCGCTACGGTATAGGCGTGGGTGCCCGAACGGGTGCAGATGCGGCCATTCCATTTGGGATCGGCCAGTTCGTCATAGGTGGCAACCCCTTCTGGTGCGCGGTCTTTCGAGGCGAACACCACGCGGGCGCGGGTGGTCAGGCCGAACCACTGGTTATCTGGGTCGCGCAGGTCGGCAGGGATGTTGGCGGTCAGGGTGTCGGAGGTTACCGGCTGGGTCAGGTCGGCATTTACCACAGCCGAGAGGCGGGCGATATCGACGGTAAAGATCAGATCGGCGGGCGAGCGTTTGCCCTCTGCCCGCAGTTTTTCGATCATGCCCTTTTTCAGAAAGGCGATGTTGACGGGGATGCCGGTTTCTTGGGTGAACCTGTCCATCAGCGGCTGGATCAGTTCTGGCTGGCGGTAGGAATAGATGTTGACCTCGGCCAGGGCGGGCGTTGTCAGAGCAAGGGAGGCCAGCAGGGCGGTGCGCAGGGTTTTGAACATGGGAATCTCCGTTGGTTGATGGTGTCTATAAACCCGAGTAAAACCGTCAGGTCAATACCTGATTAAAAAAGTAAGATAACTTTCATGCGCTGCCGCGCGGGGGATATTTAAAGAACGATAATGAGGTTATTCTTCGGTTTTGACCTGATCCCACAGCGCGTCCATTTCGGCCAGATCGGATTGGGACAGGGTTTTGCCGCGTTCGGCCAGTTTAGATTCGACCGCCTCGAATCGGCGGGTGAATTTGGCATTGGCGGCGCGCAAGGCGGCTTCGGGGTCAAGGCCCAAATGGCGGCCAAGGTTGGCCATCACGAACAACAGATCGCCGTATTCTTCCTCGATCTTGTCCTGGGGCAGAGTTTCCTTGGCTTCGACCAATTCACGGGATTCTTCAACGATTTTGTCCAGCACTTCGGTGGTGCTGGGCCAGTCGAACCCGACACGGGCGGCGCGTTTTTGCAGTTTCAGCGCACGCAACAGGGCGGGCAGGCCGATGGCAACACCGTCCAGCGTGCCACCTTCGGCCTTTCCGGCGCGCTCTTTGGCTTTGATTGCCTCCCAGTCAGCGGTTTGCTGTTCGGCGGATTTATCGCGGCTTTCATCGCCAAACACATGCGGATGGCGGGCGACCATTTTGTCGGCAATGGCGCGGGTGACAGTTTCAAAGGTGAAATGCCCCGCTTCTTCGCCCATCGCTGTGTGATAGACCGTTTGCAGCAGCAGATCGCCCAACTCGCCCTCAAGATCGGCCATGTCGCCGCGTTCGATTGCATCGGCGACCTCATAGGCTTCTTCAATCGTATAGGGGGCGATAGAGGCGAAATCCTGTTCAATATCCCACGGGCAGCCGGTTTTCGGATCACGCAACCGGCGCATGATTTCCAGCAGGCGGGGCAGGCCGCCATCGGGGTTATGGATCAGGTCATCGTTTTTCATTGCGCTGTCGCCAAATCTGGGGAAACTGTGCGTCAGTTACACACCAGGAATGGCAAGGAGTCCAGCAATGCCCATCGTCAACCGGATCGCGGAATTTACCAAGGACATGCAAGGCTGGCGGCGGCATCTGCATGAAAACCCCGAACTGGGGTTTGAATGCCATGAAACGGCGCGCTTTGTGGTCGAGCGGCTGCGCGAATTCGGGGTGGACGAGGTTCACGAGGGGATCGCGACCACGGGTCTTGTGGCGATCATCAACGGGCAGGGAGAGGGGCCGACGATTGGTCTGCGGGCCGATATGGATGCGCTGCCGATGCCCGAGGAAACGGGGCTGGACTATGCCTCGAAGGTCGATGGCCGGATGCACGCCTGTGGCCATGACGGGCACACCACGATGTTGCTGGGCGCGGCGCGCTATCTGGCCGAGACACGCAATTTTTCTGGTCGCGTGGCACTGATTTTCCAGCCTGCCGAAGAGGGCGGCGGCGGCGGCGAGGTGATGTGTGACGAAGGCATCATGGAGAAATTCGAGATTGGCGAGGTTTACGCCCTGCACAATATCCCCGAACTGCCGCTGGGACAGTTTTCCACCACGCCCGGTCCGATCATGGCGGCGGTGGATGATTTCGAGATTAATATCAAGGGATTGGGCGGGCATGGTGCCTATCCGCAGGACACGCGCGATCCGGTGGTGGCGGCTGTGGCGGTGGCGAATGCGATCCAGACCATCGTCAGCCGCAATCTGGATACCCGCAAGGAACTGGTGGTGTCGGTGACGCAAATTCACACCGGCAGTGCGGATAATATCATCCACGAGGTGGCCTTTGTCGGCGGCACGGTACGCACTTTTGAAAAGGATGTGCAGGCGATGGTGCAAAAGCGCCTGAAGGCGATTTGCGCAGGCGTGGCGGCGGCTTATGATGTCGAGGTTTCGCTGACCTATAACATCGGCTATCCCGCCACGGTGAATGATGCCGAAAAGGTGGCTGTGGCGGCAAAGGTGGCGACGGAAATATCGGGTGTCGACAATGTGGTGGCCGACCAGCAGCCTGAAATGGGGGCCGAGGATTTTTCCTATATGCTGGAACGTCGTCCCGGGGCCTATCTGTTTTTAGGGCAGGGCGAGGGGCCGGGGGTGCATAACACCGGTTATAATTTCAACGACGAGATTTCCCCGATTGGTGCGTCATTCTTTGCCCGCATGGTGGAGACACGCCAGCCGGTAAAGGGGGCGTAACATGGCATTGGAAGACGCGAAACATCAGGTGGATACGGCGATTGCGCCGGGGCGGCACAAGGGGCCGTCGTTTGAAAACACCTTTGGCGGGGTCACATCGTTTCTGCGCCGCAGCTATACCAAGGATCTGACGGGGGTTGATCTGGCCGTCACCGGTGTGCCGTTTGATCAGGCCGTCACCAACCGGCCCGGCACACGGCTGGGGCCACGGGCGATCCGCGAGGCCAGCGCCTTGCAGGCCCCCGATTCGCCCTATGGCTGGGATATTGATCCGGTCAGCGAATACAATGTGGTCGATTGCGGCGATCTGGCGTTTGACTATGCCAATATTCCGGCGTTTCCGGCGGCCCTGACCGCGCATGTCACGGGATACTCGAGGCTGGCGCCGCGTCGCTCTGTCTGGGCGGGGATCACTATATTTCCTTCCCGATATTAAGGGCTTATGCGGCGAAGTTCGGGCCGCTTTCGTTGCTGCAATTCGATGCCCATACCGACACATGGAAAGATGACGACATGTCCCGTGTCGATCATGGCACGATGTTCTACAAGACGGTGAAAGAAGGGCTGGTGGACCCCAAGCGGTCGGTTCAGGTGGGCATCCGCACCACCAACGAGGATACCTTGGGCGTGAACATCATAGATGCGCGCGAGGTGCATAGCATTGGACCACAAGCCGCAGCGCAGAAAATCAGAACAATATTAGGGGATTACCAGACATACCTTACCTTTGATATCGACTGTCTGGACCCTGCCTTTGCGCCGGGAACAGGCACGCCCGTCTGGGGTGGTCTGAGCAGTGCGCAGGCATCTATCATCCTGCGCGATCTGGCGGGGATCAACATGGTGGGCGGTGATGTGGTCGAAGTATCGCCGCCCTATGACACCACAGGGGCGACCGCGATTGCGGGGGCGCATGTGGCCACGGAACTGATGTGCCTGTGGGCCTGGAACAAGAGGGCAAGGGGATGATCCGCAAGGCCGTTGTGAATACTGCTTGGTTGTTGTTGTTGATTGCCGTTTCGGGGCTGGTTTATATCCGGCTGGCCCCTGATGATGTGGCACAGGTGCATGTGACCCCGCCAACAGGGGCCACACCGGATGCGCCGGTGATCGGTACAGGGGCTGCGCTGTTTGTGGCCGATTTTAACATGCGGCCGCCGCAGATGTGGCAAATGGTACAACAGGTTATCTTGTCAACTCCGCGCACCAAATATCTGGCGGGCAGTGCCGAGGAAGGGATGATTACTTATGTGACCCGCTCATTGGTATTCGGCTTTCCCGATTATACCACGGTGACAGTGACGCAGAACGAACAGGGCAGCCGCGTTACCCTGTTTGGCCGCCTGCGCTATGGCCGGTCAGATTTTGGGGTTAACGCCAAGCGGCTGCGCAGTTGGGTCAAGGCGCTGAAAACGCTCGATCAGGCTGGATGAGTCACAGCCCTCTTGCTGTTCGCGCCACATCGGGTTGTTCAGGGACATTTCGCAACGGGCGGTAAACCGGCGGCCACCGACGTCAAGGCATATGGTCTGACCCAGTTCAACCCGTTCGCCCTTTTGATCCGTGCAGTAACAATCGATCACCTTGCCTCCGGGACCAACCACGTCGGCAAAGGTGGGGGCGGCTAAAACCGCCATAATAAAGGCAATTTTTTTCATAACACCATTATATCACAAAACCGCCTCTTGACCAAATCACATCCGGCAGGCAAGACAGCCGCATGGTTCCTTTAGACAAACTAATGCAAATCACCCAGCGGTTCGAATTTCTGGAAGCGCAGATGGCCCAAGGCGATGCGGGGGCTGATATTGCCACGCTGGCGCGTGAATATTCCGACCTGAAGCCGGTGGTCGAACAGGTTGTGGAGTATCGCCAGCTTTTGTCCGATCTGGAAGAGGCCGAAGCGATGCTGGCCGACCCCGAAATGAAAGAGCTGGCCGAGGAAGAACTGCCCGCCCTGCGCGAACGCCTGCCGGTGGTCGAACAGGCGTTGCAACTGTCCCTACTGCCCAAAGACGCCGCCGACGCCCGACCCGCGATGATCGAAATCCGCCCCGGCACCGGTGGGGACGAAGCCGCATTGTTTGCCGGTGATTTGCTGCGGATGTATCAGAATTACGCTACCAATAAGGGCTGGAAGTTCGAGATCATTGAGCAGAACATCACCGAACTGGGCGGCATCAAGGAGGTGATCGCCCATGTGCAGGGCGACGGCGTGTTCGCCCGCCTGAAATACGAATCCGGCGTGCACCGCGTGCAGCGTGTGCCGACCACGGAAAGCGGCGGACGGGTGCATACCTCGGCCGCCACCGTGGCTGTGCTGCCCGAGGCCGAGGATGTGGATATCCAGATCGATCCTAATGATCTGCGGATCGACACCATGCGGGCCTCTGGCGCCGGTGGCCAGCACGTCAACACCACGGATTCCGCCGTGCGTATCTTGCATATCCCGACTGGAATGATCGTGGTCAGTTCCGAAAAATCCCAGCACCGCAACCGCGAAATCGCCATGCAGGTGATGAAAACACGGCTCTATGATCTGGAACGCCAGCGGGTCGATGATGAACGCTCGGCCGACCGCAAAAGCCAGGTGGGATCGGGCGATCGCTCGGAACGGATCCGCACCTATAATTTCCCGCAAGGGCGCGTGTCGGACCACCGCATCAACCTGACGCTTTACAAGCTGGATCAGGTGATGCAGGGCGATCTGGACGAAATCATCGACGCGCTTCAGGCCGACGCGCAGGCCACCCTATTGGCCGAGATGGAGCAATGACGGTTAACGAGGCCCTAGCCGCCGCCATTCAGGCCCTGCGCGCTGCCGAGGTGCCCGATGCCGCCAATGATGCCCGTATCCTGATGGCGCATATCTTGGGTATTGAACGCGGGCGACTGGCACTGCTTTTACCCGACGAAGTTTCAAACGACGCAATGATCCGGTTTTCAATGGCAATCGATGAACGTTGTGCCCGCAAACCTGTTTCACACATCATTGGCACCCGTGAATTTTACGGCCGCGACTTTATCGTCACCCCCGACGTTCTGGACCCGCGCCCCGATACAGAATTGCTGGTGGAAACCGCGCTAACCACTCCCTTTGAAACGGTGCTGGATATGGGGACCGGCTCGGGCTGTATTCTGCTATCGCTATTGGCCGAAAATAGATCAGCCACAGGGCAGGGCAGTGATACCAGCCCCGCCGCCCTGAACATCGCCGAACAGAATGCCGCACGGTTGGGGTTGGAAAAACGCAGTCAGTATATACGCTCCGACTGGTTCGATAATATTGAAGGGCGTTTTGACCTTATTGTCTCGAATCCGCCCTATATTGCAGCGGATGAAATGGCTGCTTTGTCCCCCGAGGTCCGCAACTGGGAACCGCTGATCGCGCTGACCCCGGGCGGGGACGGGCTGGACGCTTACCGCGAGATCACAGCGGGCGCTGCACAGCATCTGAACCCGCAAGGACGCCTGCTGGTCGAGATCGGCCCGACACAGGCCAGTGCCGTTTCCGATCTGTTATTAGCGGGCGGTTTTGATGGAATCACCACCCTGCAAGACATTGACGGGCGCGACCGTGTGGTCATTGGTGTTTTAACGTAACATTTCGCCAAGATTCGCCTGTTATAAGGCGAAAACACACCGATTAATGCAGAGTTTCGCAATTTTCACTTGTCATCGGGCGTTGGCATGTTTAGTCAATAAATTGCAAAGTGGCGGATATACATCGGCTTCCCCCTTTGCAAGTAACCATAAATCGTCAAGGGTCCGGTTTGAATAACCCCACGCAAGAGGCGCGGCAGAGACCTTAACGAAATAGCCCAAATTAGGCTGGATACAATTTAACCATGAGATCATCCAAATCACGTTCGCGGGGCAACAAAAACCGCAACCGCCAGAATAACGGCAACAACCAGAACCGCGTCTTTGACAGTTCCGGTCCCGAAGGCAAAGTGCGCGGCACCCCGCAGCAGATTATCGATAAATATAATCAGCTGGCCCGCGATGCCACCTTGTCCAATGACCGTGTGGCGGCTGAAAATTTCCAGCAACATGCCGAACATTACACCCGTCTGCTGACCGAAGCGATGCGCGAAGCCGAAGCGCGCCGTGAAGCGCATGAGGCCCAGCAACGCGAACGGCAAGCCCAACGCGACGCCGAGCGCGCCGAGCGTGAAGCAAACCGTGCCGAGCGCGAGGTAAACCCGCCCCGTCGTGATCAGGAAATCGGGCAGCCTAATGATCCGGCCTCGGCCCCGCAGCCCGATATGGCCGCGATCGAGCAACCGGACAGCGGTCTGGTGGAAACGCCGGAAAGCAAGCCAAAGCCGCGCAAACGCACCCGCAAGCCAAAGGTCAATCCGCTGGACAACCCGCCGGAATCGCCTGAAGCTGCTGAATGAATTCAAAAGCCCCGCTCAAATGAGCGGGGTTTATTTTGCCACTTCGCGGGCCAGGGCACAGAACCCTTCGATTGACACCTGTTCGGCCCGTTCGGTCGGCTTGATTCCTGCCGCTACCAGATGCACCTCGATGTCCGGCGATATGCCTTTCAACGAAGATCGCAACATCTTGCGCCGCTGGTTGAACGCTGCCGCCACCACCCGTGACAACACCGCTGCATCCGCCTCATACCGTGGTTGCTCCAGCCGTTGCATATGCACCACCGCCGAATGGACCTTGGGCGGCGGGGTAAAGGCCTCGGGCGGCAGGTGCATCACAATCCGCGCATCACAGCGCCATTGCGACAGGATCGCCAACCGCCCATAGGCCTTGCCGCCCGGCTGTGCCACAATCCGCTGCGCCACTTCTTTTTGGAACATCAATGTCAGGCTGTCCCAATAGGGTGGCCATTCTTTCGGCGTCAGCCAGCGTACCAGCAATTCCGTGCCAACATTATAAGGCAGGTTCGCCACCACCCGCACCGGTGGTGTCAAATGCGCCAGCACGTCCAGTTCCAGCGCATCCGCATTGATCACCTGTAACCGGTCAGGATAGGCCGCAGCGACCTCCTCAAGCGCCGGCAAACAGCGGGCATCCTTTTCCACTGCCAACACGCCGCGCCCCTTCGGCCAGCAAGCCGCGGGTCAACCCGCCAGGGCCGGGCCCGATCTCCAGCACATCACAGCCCGACAGATCCCCCGCTTGGCGGGCAATCTTGGCGGTCAGGTTCAGATCCAGCAGAAAATTCTGCCCCAGCGCCTTTTTCGGTTGCAGATCATGGGTGGCAATGATGTCACGCAGGGGCGGCAGGCTATCAATCATCGCGTGGTTTCCCCATTATCGTTCCATAAATATCCCCCGCGCGGAGCGCATGGAATCTATTGTCCATCGGCCCGTATCCGCGCCATCCGGTCCGCCATCTTCAGCGCTTCAATCACACTGTCGGGCTTGGCAATCCCTTGGCCTGCAATATCAAATGCCGTGCCATGATCAGGCGAGGTGCGGATAAACGGCAGGCCCAGCGTCACATTCACCCCGCGGTCAAAATCCAGCGTCTTGATCGGGATCAGCGCCTGATCGTGATACATGCATATCGCCACGTCATAGCTTTTGCGCGCGCGCGCATGGAACATGGTATCGGCGGGCAGGGGGCCGGCTATTTTCAGCCCCTCATCGCGCAACTTTTCCAGCAAAGGCGAGATCATCTCGATCTCTTCCATCCCCATTGCCCCGCCTTCACCGGCATGCGGGTTAAGGCCAGCCACAGCGATGCGCGGTGCCTTTAGCCCGAAATCCCGCCGCAGTGCAGCATCGGTGATGCGGAGATTTTCAGCCAGCAATTCGGGCGTCAGCGCCGCTGGTACATCTTTGATCGCGATATGGATCGTTACCGGCACCACGCGCAACTGATCACAGGCCAGCATCATCACCACGCGTTTCACCCCTGCCAGATGGGCCTGGAATTCGGTGTGCCCCGGAAAGGCAAATCCGGCCCCGTCCTTTAGCGCTTTTTTGTGGATCGGCCCTGTGCACAGCGCCGAAGCCGCTCCCGATTGCACCAGATCCACCCCGCGTGTGATCACGTCGATCACCCCTTGGGCATTTTCCGGTGCAGGTTGGCCCGCAACGGCAGGGGCTGCAAATTCATGCACCAGCAGGGGCAATCCATGCCGAGCCGCGTCAGCGGTCTCGGCCGGGTCGGCAATTTCAATTGCCGAAACTCCATCGGGCAAATGCCGCGGATCACCGATTAGAAAAAATGGTAATTCGGCGCCCAACCGCTGCCATGCGGCCACGGCCAGTTCCGGTCCGACCCCTGCAGGTTCGCCACAGGTCAGCGCAATCGGGGTGCGGCTCATGGGTAAACGATGGTTGCGTCGGCTTTCAACTCGGACAAGTATCCGTCCGCATAGGATTGCAGCCGCTGGTTCACAAGTTGCGCGCGGATCGTATCACGTGACACGTCTTCGCCCAGTTCAGGCGTGCGCCCGCACATCATCAGGAACACCAGCGTCTGGCCGTTGTTGCGGGTCAGACGGGTTGAAACCTCGCCCGGGTCCAGCTTGGCCAGTTCCAGCGCGATGTCCTGTGGTACTTGTGAAACGGGTTGGGTATCGATCTGCAACAACTCTTCCGGCTTGCCCTTGTTGATGCCGTATAGATCATCACATGTATCAACCTTGGCTTTGATCCGCGCGGCCTCTTTCACGGCAGCGTCCGAGTGGCCACCGGCGATGAAATACTGGGCATATTCCAGAGACAAATCCTTGGGCTCTGCCACATCCGTTTCCTCGATCGCGCGCAACTGGAACAATACAATCACGTTGGTGATCGAAATCGGCGCGGTCACCTGACCGGGGGACAAGGCAAGGATCTGGCCGCGAATAGCCGCAGGCAGGTTGGACAGGGGCATCCACTGCAAACGCCCCCCTTGCCGTGCCGAGGGCGAGGCCGAATAGCGCCGCGCATTGGCTGAAAACACCGAAAGCGATGTGGTTTGCGCAATCTTTTCCGCCCGTTTCTGGCTGGCGGCCGTGGCCTGCGGGGTGTTGGCCGGCAGGATAATTTCGCTTAGCAAAACCCGCAGCCCGCCTTTACCCGAGGTCTGGGCGATGGCGCGATCAATTTCGTCTTCACTAACCTGAACACGAGGGCCGAATTTGGCCCGCACAAGGCTGCGCCAAGCCAGACCGGATTTGACAAAATCACGGAATGTTTCAGCGGCAACTCCGCCACTGGCCAGCGCTTTGACAAACTGCTCGGCCGTCAGATTGGCGCGCGCAGCGAATTCTTCCATTCCGCCCTGCACTTCTTCTTCCGTCGGTGTGATACCGGCAGCGGCGGCAGCGGCGGATTGCAACCGCTCATCAATCAGCCCTTTCAGGGCCTGCTCTAGTGCATTGCCCGGTGCACGCAACAGGGTCATGAACCGCGCCCGTTGCTGCACCTCGTAATTGGTGACAACCTGATCGTTGACTTTTACAGCCGGTGAAAACAGGTTTTGCGCCGAAACAGGCGCCGCTAATCCGGTCAGGACAAGGCCTGTGAATGTCAGGCAAAGGGTCAATATGCGCATCATCATTATTTCCGTCGTGCTTCCTATTTATACGTCTGGCAACGCCGGGCCGATGTCCGGCCGCTGTTTCCGGAACCAAAACCGGTCAGCGAAACCGTCAACCCGAAGTCGGTTGTCGGGGTTAGACTACCTGATGATGTGAACCGACGCGAGAGAGAAAGATCAATCTTCACACATTCGCTGCGGTATTCCAGACCCACACCGGCATAGGCGGCTTCACCTGCGATGAAATCATAACGCCAATCCATCTTTCCGGTCCAGTTCGGGGCCAGTTTATAAGCCGCATCAAAGGTCCATTCCGAGGTGTCGTTGGGCCGGTCTTCATAGGGTTCGGCTTCCATCCAGATGTAACTGGTGTCCAGCCCCAGTTTTGCGGTCTGCCATGTCAGGCGGGTTTCATTTTTGGCAAAGTTGAATTTGTTGTCGAAAATCGAGCGGTTTGTCAGTGTCAGATTGTTACGCAGTTGTAATTGAACAGCCGCAAGCCAGTCCGAGTTCTGCCCCGACAGACCGGTGCTTGCCTGAAACTGGCCCAGATCCTTTTCCCGAAATATCCGTCCGACCGTCAGGCCCAGTGACCAGCCGGTTGGATCATAACGGGTCCAAGTAACCCCGACATTGGCGCGAAATCCGCGCTCGTAGCGGTCAGCGCCGGGAAAACGGGACAGGGAAAACAGGTTGGCCTGATCAAATTCCACCAGACGGCTGTCTTCGTCCGGAATATTGACGGAGTTGGTGTCGGTCCAGACCAGCTGCACCACCGGCTCGATCACATGGGACGCCCCCAGACGTGTGATTTTGACAAAGGGCCAGCGCAGTTCAACCATTGCGGCGGGGGTGATGTGGGTGCCGTTGAATTCACCGGGCAGCCCTTGTTCGATATTGTAATAATCCGCATTTACCTCGCCCAGAACGCTGGCGACCATGCCGTTGCGCAGGGTCCAGCCCCGTTTCCAGTCCAGCCTGAAACTGGCCCGTGTCAAATCGCGCCCGCTGTCACCGGCAAGCGACGAGGTGCGGTAATGGCTATGGGCATCAAACCGCAGGCCCAGTTCGCCTCCAATGCTGTCCGGATGATACCGGCGGTGATAGACCAGATTGCCAACCACGGTCGGCAAGGTGTCGTTGTTTTCAGTGCCGCGCAGGGAATGATAATGCAGTGCCTCGGCGACAATTAGTTCGTCACGGCGGGCGCGGCTGATTTCAATGCCGCTTTCCAGCCGGTCCTTGTTGGAATAGCCATAGTCCAGCAAGTAATCTCGATCCGAGCTGGTTTCGAGGCTGAATTTCAGCACGAAATCGCGGGGCAGATCGAACCGCCCCTGGCCAAAGAAATACCCGCGGTCCTGGCCGGGGCGGATATCATCATGGGTAAAGGCGCTATAAAAGGAAATGTCCCCGGTGCGAAAGGCGTGTCGGAACCGCAGTTCCATCGTTGTGGTTGCGGCACTCAGGTAAGGGGTCAGGGTGATATCCGCGTGATCCCCAAGTTTGATGAAATAGGGGACTTTGATGCCCCAGCCCAGTTGCGATGTGCTTTTAAAGGTCGGCACCAAGAATCCCGTTGCCCGTTTAAGCGTCGGGTCGGGCAGACGCAGGCGGGGTAGATAGAAAACCGGCACACCGGCGATCTGCAGCACCGCGTCATCGAAATACAGCTGGCGTTCCTGCTGGTCATGGATGATCCGCCGCGCCCTGATCTGCCACAGTGGCACAGGGTTGTTGGCGCAAACCTGACAGCTGGAGGCCACGGTTTTGTAAAGCTGGGTATAGCGCCCGTCGACACGGTTGATTTCAGCGGCTGCCAGTTGCACTTGCTGGTTCAGCACCATTCGCGCGCCGCGCAAAATACCGTTGCGCAGATCACCATCCATCTGGGCGCTATTGGCCAGTATCAGGATATCATCGCCATCAATCAGGGTGATCGGGCCGTCAATTTGCAGGCTGCCGTCCGTGCCGGAATAAATGATGCGGCTGGCTTTGATGCGAGTTACCCCATAGAGGATTTCAACATGCCCTTCGGCGGTCAGCGTGTCTTTGCCATCAACCCAGACCTTGTCTGCCACCAATGTTGCGGCCCCCGAATCCGGAGTTTGTGCACCAGCCGGTGCGGACCCAAAGGTAAGAGCCGCCAGTAGCAAAAGGATAAATGCGCGTAGTGTCATCCATCCTCCATATGCAGGATCAACGCCAAGGCCAATAGGGTTGCCGCAATTGGCGGACTCCAAGCCGCCAAATAGACGGGGAGTTGTCCGTTTTCGCCCAGCACCTGTGCAAAGTTACGGATGAAAAACAGCGAGAACCCCATCAGCAGCGCCCCCAGAACCATCGGGCCGGTGCCGCCGAAACGGGTGTGCCGCATGGTGAAACCGGCGCCCACCAGTACCATCGCAACCAGCAGCAGCGGCAAGGCCAGTTCGCTTTGAAGCCAGACGCGATGTTGACGGGCGGAAAATCCGGCGCGGTCCAACCGGTCAATGAAAGCAGGTAATTCCCAGATCGGAATGGAGCTGGGCGTGCCGAAACTGTCGCGGATTTCTTCGCGGGTCAGATCACTGGGGATTTCCATTTCATCGAACAGCTTGGCGTCGCGTTCGGGGTTGGCGCTGCTTAGAAGCGGCCATTTTTTTGCGTCTTTTAGCACCCAGGCGCCGGGGGTCAGCTCGGCCGAGCCCGCCTCGATTCGTGTCATGGGCGTGCCGTTTGCCGTGAACGTCAGGAAACTGACATCAACCAGTTTGGTACCATCCAGATTGGTCCCGCTTGCGCGGATCACAGTTTGCCCATCGGGGCTGCCCTGGCGCAGCCACAACCCTTCTTGCGAGATCGACAAAACGCTTTCCTTGCCGGTGGCATAGCGGCTGACTGTTGATTCATATTGCTTGGATGTCGCGGCAACAATCGGATTGAATATTGACACCGACAAAATCCCCAACACCAATGCAACCCCGACCGGCGCAACAAGCGCGCGCAATCCAGACCAGCCAGCTGCGCGTGTTACAACCAGTTCCGAACTGCGGGCCAATCCAAGGAACAGAACCAGCGTGGCCAAAATTGTTACCAGCGGCAAGATTGGATACATCAACGAGGGCAGGTGCAGCAGTGACAGTTGTATCACTTCGGGCATCCCCACCTCTTCACTGTCAAAACGGTTGATTTGTTCAACCACGTCGATCATCAGCATAATGCCGCCAAACACACCGAAAACACCGGCAAAGGCTTTCAGGTAGCGAAAAGCGAAATAACGATACAGGATCATGCCGTTACCCCGCTACGGGTGAACATGCGCTTTAACCGCCCGGGTCGTTCCGACAACCACAACAAAAAAGCAGATATTAATAGACCAACCAGAACAGGGACATAGACTAACCCCCACAGTTTATCATCGCGTTGGGCCAGCTGGATCATTGTACTATCGAGTGCTTTGATCAAAACCAGAATGACGATCGCCACCAATATCTGGCGCATAACTCCAAAGCGGCTGTAGTTTCCGACAAGCAATGTCGCAAACCCGATCAAAGCGGTCACAACAGCAAGCAGTGGTTGGGCGAACCTTTCATGGCCGGAGTATAGAAGATACGCGCGGCTTGCTTTGACCTCTTTCGCCAATTCCGGTGTGGGCCAAAGCAGTTCGCGTGTCGATAATTCACCAACGGAACGGCCATCCCGATTGCCAATATTGATCAAGGCGCCGATATCATAGGAAAAATCCGAGAAACGAGTGGTAAACAACCGATTGCCTTTTGTATCAAGAGTTTGCGCCATCCCGTCAAACATCACCAGTTTTGGCCCTGTTTCCTCGCGTACCAAGAAGGCGTTCTTGGCGGTGTATATGACCTGACTATCAGGGTCACGACTGTCGGACATGAACACATCCAGTAATTCACCTTCGGGGCTGATCTCGCGGATATAAAAGGTGATGCCATCGGTCGGATGAAGGAATTCGCCCTCGGTTAGGAACCGCGCAGTGATGTTTTCGCGTATTTCGGCGCTGCGTTCGGCCAGCAAACCGGCAGAAATCGGCACAAGGATATGCGATAGGATGCCCGTTAGTAGTGCCACGATCATCCCGAACACCAGAACAGGCCGTGCCAGACGAAACCCGCTGAACCCCATTGCCTGCACCACCACCAATTCGCTTTCCGAACTAAGGCGGTTGGTGGCATAGACCGATCCGGCAAAGGCGGCGACCGGCAGAACAATGCGGATTACATTTGGCAGGGTCAGGGCGGTGAATTCCAAAAATACCGTTGCCGACTGGCCATCGGCAATCAGTTGGTCAAACAGCAATACCGCCCGGTTGACCCAATAGACCATGACCAGAACAAGGGCGAAAAAGCCGAAATACACCATCAGTTGCGACAGTAAATATCTGTCGAATCTGGCCACGCGTTAAATCCCCCCCGGGAACATTTCAAATCCTGCGCAGATTAGCCGATAAAACCGGCGGGTGAAACTGCTATCTGGCAATATCTGTGCGCAAAGGCTATGTATGGCAAAACCCCGCCATTTGCGCGCAAGCAGGAGAAACAGTATGACCCATCCCCGTCACATAGACTTCAAGGAAATTGATCTGGATAGTATCGGCACCGCTGAGGGCCGCGTGGTGGTGTTTGTCACCCCCGAGGGGCAGCTGGATCAATGTGCCCGCCGTGTGAACCGGCTGTGTAAGGGGGCGTTGAAACGGTTTGTCGAATCGGAAGGGTTTGAAAAACTGAGAACCGCCGAGGCCCGCGATCTGGCCTATCCGGCGGGCATGGCCTGTGATGCGGTGCAGGTGGTGAAACTGAAACGCCGCCCGACGGCAGCGGACGCCCGCAAGGCCGGTGCCGTGATTGCCAAGGCAGCAGGCACATCTACGGTGCTGGTTCTGGCCGGTAATTTGGGGCAGGCGGCCGAGGTTTCACTGGGCCTCGCCCTGCGCGGATATGATTTCAATATCCATAAAAGCAAGGAAAGCGACCCACGCGGCGCGGCCACCTTTATGGTCTCCAAACCTGAAGAAGTGGCCGCCGTGGCCGGGCCGATGGCCGCCGTGGCCGAAGGTGTGTTTTTCACTCGTGATCTGGTGAACGAGCCTGCCAATTTCCTGACCACCGATGATTTCGCCGCGCGTCTAGCGGCGATGCACGAGTTGGGGCTAGAGGTTGAAATCCTTGAAGAAACCGAGCTGGAAAAGCTGGGCATGGGCGCTTTGCTTTCGGTCGGGCAGGGGTCGCGCAGCCCTTCCAAGGTGGTGGTGATGCAATGGAACGGCGGCAAAAAAGGCGATGCCCCGCTTGCGCTGGTCGGCAAGGGCGTGGTGTTTGACACTGGCGGCATTTCCCTGAAACCGGCCGCAGGCATGGAAGATATGACCATGGACATGGGCGGCGCTGGTGTGGTGTCGGGCGTGATGCGCACGTTGGCCATGCGCAAGGCCAAGGCGAATGTTGTCGGTCTGGTCGGGCTGGTTGAAAACATGCCAGATGGCGCGGCCACCCGTCCCGGCGATGTGGTGCGCTCGATGAAGGGTGATACGATCGAGGTGATCAATACAGACGCCGAAGGGCGCTTGGTTCTGTCCGATGTGCTGTGGTACGCGCAAGACCGGTTCAAACCGGCCGGTGTGATCAATCTGGCCACCCTGACCGGCGCGATTATTGTCGGCCTTGGCCATGACAATGCCGGCGTGTTCTCCAACGATGATGCGCTGTGCAACGCCTTTCTGAAGGCCGCCAAAACCGAAGGCGAGGGCGCATGGCGGATGCCGATTGATGACAGCTATGACAAGATGATCGATTCCCGCATTGCCGATATGAAAAACAGCGCGGGGCGTCCTGCGGGGTCGATCACTGCCGCGAAATTCCTGCAACGGTTTGTTCAGGACGACATGCCGTGGATCCATCTGGACATCGCTGGCACTGCTTCCCTGAAAACCGAAAGCACATTTGCCCCCAAGGGTGCAACCGGCTGGGGTGTGATGGCGCTGGACCGGCTGATCCGTGACATGCAGGAGGGCTGATGGGCGCGGTTTACTTCTATCACCTGACCCGCCAGCCACTTGAGGTGGTGCTGCCGATGTTGCTGGAAAAATCGCTGGCTGCCGGTTGGCGCTGTGCGGTGCGGGGGGGGGATTCAAGGCGGATGGAATGGCTTGATGAAAAGCTGTGGCTTGGGCGCGAGGACGGATTTTTGCCGCACGGTTTGACTGGTGGCGAACATGACGCGATGCAGCCGGTTTTGCTGACAACCGATCCGGCGGCAGCCAATAACCCCACGGCGGTTTTGGCGATTGACGGGGTCGAAATTGCCCCCGAAGAAGTGGCCCTGCTGGAAAGGGTCAGTATCCTGTTTGATGGCAATGACGAAGCGGCCCTTGCGCGGGCGCGCGAGCAATGGAAGGCATTAACCGAAGCAGGTTGTTCCGCACAATACTGGTCCCAAGAAAGCGGACATTGGGAAAAGAAGGCTGAGCGGTAGAAAATATTGCCGTTTGTAAATATTATGTAACATATTGTTATTTCAAGATAATATCTTCACAAATAAGTTATCTATCACTCACGGGTTTGTGTATCCATCGCTGTTTACATTCGCCCTTGTGGCGAACAAATAGCCTCTGAGCCCAGCAACAACAGAACCGAGTCTGTTATGAAACCTGTCAACCTACCCACCATGATCGTGATCTTGTCCATTGCCTTTGGTATGCCTGCCCTTGCGGATGGGGACGTTTCTGCGGGTCAAAAAGTGTTTAACAAATGCAAATCCTGTCACAGCATTTCCACCGGGGATGAAGTGATTGTCAAAGGCGGCAAGGTTGGCCCGAACCTCTATGGGGTGGTTGGCCGTCAGGCCGGAACCTATGAGGGGTTTTCCTATTCCGATTCCGTTGTTGCTGCCGGTCAGGCCGGTCTGGTCTGGGATGAAGAAAAGATTGCGCAATGGGTGCAAAACCCCAAAGCCTTTCTAAGGGAACCTCTGTAAATTCCCGTTTTCGCCTTCTTCGCGGCGGGGTGGACGGTTTTTCGCCTGTCCCGCCTGATTGCTTCGGATCATAAACCCATTTTCACCGGTTTCAAGCCGGTTTTGGGTATTTCAGGCACACCTCACCCCATGAACCCTTATCCCGGCGCCGCCAGGCCGCATTCGAACTGGACGAAGCGCTTCATGTTGTAGACCAGGTTCATCATCCCGATGCGAAATCGCGCCCGCTTCAGGCCGATGGAGCGGATCAGCTTGCCGCCCATGGAGCGCTCCTGAAAAGCGAATACATGCTCGACCCGGACCCGCACTTTCGAGCGCCTCCGGTTGGCCTTTTGCTGGCGCTCGCCAAGCGGCTTGCCGCGCCTGCCCTTGTGATGGATATGGCTGTGAAGCCCCCGCTCTTCCAGCTCGCTTTCGATCTTTTGCGAGCGATAGGCGCTGTCGGCCCACAGGTCCGATGAGGTGTTGCTCGCATCAATCAGACCGGCAAGCGCCTGGCTGTCATGCACGGCGGCATCGGTGACATCATAAGCGCGGATGAATTTGTGCCGCCGGTCGACATTGATGTGGTTCTTGTAGCCGTAATAGCTCTTGCCGTGCTTCTTCGTCCAGCGCGCATCCACGTCCTTCTGGCGCTTCTTGTGGGGTTTTTCCTCCCACTCTTCAGGCGTTTCGCCCGCCTTGATTTTCTCGTTCTCGTCCCTTTTGTTGTGCTGGCGCGGCGCCGGAACGATGCTCGCATCAACAATCTGCCCGCCCATCGCCAGATAGCCCTTTTCGCGCAGAAAGGCATCGAACTTGTCAAACAGCTCCTTCATCTTCCCGGCCCCGGCCAGCCTTTCACGGTAGGCCCAGATGGTCTTGGCGTCAGGTACGCTGTCTTCAATGCCAAGGCCGAGAAACCGCATGAACGACAGGCGGTCGCGGATCTGATACTCGATCTGATCGTCAGAGAGGTTGTAGAGCTGCTGCAAAACCATCGTCTTGAATATCAGCACCTCATCCCAAGGCGGGCGGCCAGCGTTGGATTTGCGCTGTTCGGGCGGCGTGCGCCATATGGCCTTCAGCTCGTCCCGGTAATCCTCGAACGGCACCATGTCGTTGAGCAACACCAGCGGATCACCAGATTTGTCCAGTCCCGCGTATCGGCTGGAAAGATCAAAAAATCCCATCTGACCCATGACAAAACCCCGTCGGTCGAATCATTTTCATCCTGATGACGATTCTACCCCGTCAGGCCGGATTTTGGGGGATTTTTAGAGGTTCCCCTAAGGGAATACCTGAATGATCCCAAAGCCCACAGCGCCATGACATTCCGCGAACGCAAGGGCGGGGCGGATGTGGCCGCCTATCTGGCCAGTGTTGGTCCGCAGTCCGAACCGGAACAGTCAGAAAACCCGGTTGAATTGACGAACTGACCCTAACGCCGCAGTATCATCTTGCCGCCACCCAGTTCGATCTTGTTATAGCGTTGCAGATAACTCATCCCCAGAAGTGATGTATCCATTTCTCCCGCATTGACCGAGGCCGAAACAACCAGATCGGTGATTTCTCCTAGCCGGACGTTATGCAGTTTGACCCGCGCGGTGCGCATTTCGCCGTTGGCTGTATTGGCGATCCCGCCAAAAAACAGGTTGTCGACATCAATGCCGATATTGCGGGCGTCATCCTGTGTCAGCACCACGTCGGATGCGCCGGTATCTATGACAAACCGCACAGGTGTGCCATCAATTTCCAGCGTGACGTAATAATGCCCGTCATTTGCGCGGGGCACGATCACCGTTGCTTGCCCGTCGATATAGCTTTGGGTTGGCACAACCGAATTGCGGATGTCGCCCCACAGGCCGATCACGGCCACAGCACCGACAAAAATCAACCCCCAGACGGCGGCCTGTTGGGCGGTTTTCCCCAGATTCTTACGATTTTCCATTAGGAAATACCCGCCAATCACGCTGCCCAGCAGCACGAGGTAGATCAATCGAGCCAGATTATCGCCGTCCATGTGGACACCTTCTAAATGAATACCGTCAAGATATAGGTGTTCTGGCGCGTTTCTAAAAGGGCTAGGTTCCAAGCCAATTCACCGCAGTGATCCCGTCGATCACGAATTGGACCGATAGGGCGGCCAGCAACATGCCCAGCAGGCGGGTGACAACATTGGTGCCGGTATCGCCCAAGGCCCGTTCCAGCAGGGTGGCTGACAGGAAAAACAGAAACACCAGCAGCAACACGGCCAGCAATACGAGCATCACAGCCCCGATGGCGGTCCAGTTTCCTTCAGCCTCGCCGGTCAGCAGGATGATCGTGGCGATCGAACCGGGGCCGGCAATCAGCGGGGTGGCCAGTGGAAACACCGATGGATCATCGGCAGCACTTGCCTGCCCCTTGCGCCGTTTGGTGCGTCGTTCAAACAGCATGTCCAGCGCGGTCAGGAACAACAAAATACCGCCCGCGATGCGAAAGGCGGGCATGGAAATACCGGCAAAGCCCAGAACCGCCTCGCCAAACAGGCCGAACAGCACCAGCAACCCACCCGCGATCAGCGTTGCCCGAATGGCAATGCCACGCCGATGGCTGTGGGTTTCGCCTTTGGTCAGGGCCACAAACAGCGGCGCCAGCCCGATCGGATCAATGATCACGAACAGGGTGATAAAGGCGGTTCTCAGGGCGGCTTGATCCATCAGAGCGTGTCTCGAGGCAACTGGATAGGAGTATTCGGCAGGCAGCCCGAGGCAGCGGTTGCATTGCAACCGCGTTCGGGCTGCCTGTCGAATTCATTTAAACGAGACATGCTCATTTCTCGGCTTTTTCCAGCTTTTCCAATGCCTTAATCCACATATCGTCCGCGCGATCCAAAGCATTCATCACCTCGGAATATTTACGCTGCCACGGCTCGGCGCGGTTGCCCGCGTCTTCGTCATAGAGCGCCGGATCGGCCAGCTTTTTCGCCAGCTTGTCGCGCATTTCGTTCAGTTTACTGACCCGTTCCTCACATTTGCGCACATCGGCGCGCAAGGCAAGGATCGCGTCGCGGCTGGCGCGTTTGGGGGCGGCTTTGGGCTTTTTGGGCTTGTCGGGTGCCTCCTTGGTCAACAGATCCTTGCGGTAGGCTTCCAGATCTTCCTGCCAGACACTGACATGGCCATCTTTCACCAGCCACAAACGATCCGCTACCATCGACAACAGGTGCATATCGTGGCTGATCAGGATCACCGCGCCGGAATAGGCGGTCAATGCCTCGACCAATGCTTCACGGCTTTCGATATCAAGGTGGTTGGTTGGCTCGTCCAAGATCAGCAGATGCGGCGCGGGCAGGGTGGCCAGCAACAGCGATAGCCGCGCCTTTTGCCCGCCGGACAGGCGCCCGACCTCGGTTTCTGCCTGATCTGGGCCAAGGCCGAAACCGGCCAGACGGGCCCGCAGCCGCGCTTCGCCCTCGTCCGGGCGTTCACGGCGCAGGTGCTGGATCGGGGTTTCGTCAATGAACAATTCGTCCACCTGATGCTGGGCGAAAAAGCCGATCCGCAGCTTGCGCGAGGTCTGCATTTTGCCCGACATTGGTTGAAGTCTGTCTGATAACAGCTTGGCAAGAGTGGATTTTCCCTGACCGTTCTTGCCCAGCAACGCGATGCGGTCGTCCTGATCTATGCGCAGGTTCAGGTTTTTCAGAACCGCTTTGCCACCGTAACCCACAGACACACCTTCGGTGGCGATGATGGGGGGCGACAGTTCTTCGGGTTCCGGAAAGCTGAACACGGTGCGCGCTGCGTCTTCGGGTGCGCGGATGGTTTCCATCTTTTCCAGCATCTTCACACGGCTTTGCGCCTGTTTGGCCTTGGATGCCTTGGCCTTGAAGCGGTCCACAAAGCTTTGCAAATGGGCGCGGTGGGCTTCCTGTTTCTTGGCGGCCGCCGCCTGCACCTCGCGTTGTGCCTTGCGCTGGCGCACGAATTGGTCGTAGGGGCCGGTGTAATAGGTCAACTGGCGGTTTTCCAGATGCAGGATTGCGCCGACCGCACGGTTCAGCAATTCGCGGTCGTGGGAAATGATCAGCACGGTGTGCGGATATTTCACCAGATAGGCCTCGAGCCACAGCGCGCCTTCCAGATCCAGATAGTTGGTCGGCTCGTCTAGCAGCAGATAATCGGGCTGGGAAAACAACACAGCGGCCAAAGCCACCCGCATTCGCCAGCCGCCGGAAAAGGCAGAGCAGGGCATATGCTGTTCCTCGGCGTCAAACCCCAGACCCTTGAGGATCGAGGACGCGCGGGCCTCGGCGGAATAGGCGTCGATATCGGCCAGACGGGTGTGGATGTCGGCAATGCGATGCGGATCCTGTGCGGTTTCGGATTCGGCCATCAGTTCGGCGCGTTCCACATCGGCGGCCAGAACGGTGTTCAGCAGGGATACCTCGTTGCCGGGCACTTCCTGACTGACGCCGCCAATGCGGGCACGGGCGGGCAGGGTGATGGTGCCGGTTTCCGACGGGATATCGCCACGGATCAGGTTGAACAGCGTGGTTTTACCCGCGCCATTGCGCCCGATCAGGCCCACCTTGTGGCCCGTTGGAATCACGGCATTGGCCCCTTCGAAAAGGGGACGGCCCTGGATTGCGTAGTTCAGATCATTGATGCGTAACATGGGGGGCGGATTGACCAAAGCTTGAGCGAAGGTCAATCACCACTTTTCAAGGGGCGGTTGGCATGTTAGCAGGGCGGCGAAATTATCACGGGGCGGGCAGGTGCCTGCCGCAAACAGGAAAGAGACCATCATGGCCATTCAACGCACATTCAGCATCATCAAACCCGATGCCACCAAACGCAACCTGACCGGCAAAATCGTTGCCAAATTCGAAGAGGCCGGCCTGCGGGTTGTTGCCAGTAAGCGCATCCAGCTGACACTGGCGCAGGCGCAGGAATTCTATGGCGTGCACAAGGAACGCCCCTTCTTTGACGAGCTGTGCGAATTCATGATCTCCGAGCCGATCGTTGTGCAGGTTCTGGAAGGCGAAGACGCGATTGCGAAAAACCGCGAAGTTATGGGCGCCACAAACCCTGCCGATGCGGCTGACGGCACCATCCGCAAGGAATTTGCCCTGTCAATCGGCGAAAACTCGGTTCACGGCTCGGACGCACCGGAAACTGCGGCTGTTGAAATTGCATACTTTTTTTCGGGTCTTGAAATCGTAGGATAGGCGGCACATCGCTCCCTGTCGGGCGCTCTTTGCCTGCGAAGAAGTCCGTCAGGGCTGATGAGCGCCCCGATCAATCACCCCTATCATATCAAGGGCCGCTTCCAGTTCGGAGCGGCCTTTGTCATGTGCATTGTCTGAAATACTGGCCTTGATTGCGTCAAAGCGAACGCGCAGGGCCTTTTTCTCGTCCCGCTGACAATCATTCCAGGGACGCCCCTGCAGCCCCATCACCATCGCGTAATAGCCGATGAAATGCGGTTTGCCGCCCGATTGCAGCAGCTTGGTGTAGGCCGCATCCGGCCCAAGGTCGCGCAATTGCTCCGCCGTGGTTATCCCCGCCCGCGCATAAACAGCGTCGGAGGCAGGGCAAAGGTTGCGGATACTGGAAACGGGATCAGGCATAGGCCAAAGCCTAGCTTTTCGGTTCCAATAATTAAACCCTAGATGCTGGCCCAGTCTGTGATCAGCTGAACTTTGGGCTTTTCCTCGGTCTTCGGGGCGGCTTGCACCCCTTCCAGACGTTCGGTCACATAGCCGATTTTGCGCGGTTGCGGCTCGGGCTTGGATTGTGCCTGATCATCACTTGGCTGATAGCTTGCCATGGTCTTGCTCCTGATAGGGACCAGTGGGGTCCGGTTGCCTCTGTTCTCTCCTCCCTAAGCACCTCGTTGTTCGGGCGCTGTTTGATAAGAGGGGATCACGTCACTGTGGGTATTCGTGGGATGAAATGGGGCAAGAATGTGGCGGCGTTGTGTGGGCAAAATTGCGCCCCGCTACATCTTGTGTGCAGCGGGGCGTTTGATCAAACTGGACAGAGTTTTATTGATGGAATGTGCGATTTATGCCGCAGCCAGTTGGGCAAAACCGAATTCGCCCACAACCGCGTCAACCAACGTTGCCCCAGTGACTTCGCGCAAGCGCCGCGCAAAGGCCAGACGCCAGTCAAAATCCTCGGCCCCCAGCAATTCGGCCACAGCGATATCGCCGGTCCAGGCATCGCAAGAGGTCAGGTAAACGGTTTCGCCGTCAGATACGGAAACGGCCGAGATTACTTTGGGATGTGTCATCATAGGCTCCTTGAATAGGGGTTGTGCTTTGATGTCAGTATAGAATATTGTTCTATTAAACAGCTATATCTCAAACAAATTAAGGGTGATATCGGTTGTGTGGCTAATAATATGGAACGTATGTTCCGTTTCGAGAGGGGATTTGGAATGAACGCACAACTTGACGGGCTGGACCGGAAAATCCTTGCGCAACTGCAAGAGGATGCTTCGCTGTCTTTGGACGAAATCGCCCGCAAAGTGGGGTCATCAAAGACACCGGTGTGGAACCGGATTCGCAAACTGAAGGCCGCGGGGGTGATCGGCCGGCAAACAGTGCTGCTGGACCCGCTGTCGCTGGGGCTTGAGGCCTGTTTCTTTGTGCTGGTGCGCACCAGTGAACATGATGCGGATTGGCAGGCGCGGTTTTTGGCCACCCTCAAGGCCCGTCCCGAAGTGATGGAGGCCCATCGTCTGGCCGGCGACATTGATTACATCCTGAAAGTGCGGGTGAAGAATGCCAAAGCCTATGACGATTTTTATCAGGCGCTGATTGCCGAGGTGAAAATTTTCAATGTCACGGCGTTGTTGTCGATGGAAGAGATCAAATCGACGACGGTGCTGCCGGTTGGTGACGAATAAGCGGCGGTGGCCTGATTTCTAAGGGTGGATGGCTCCGACGGTAGGGATCGAACCTACGACCAATTGATTAACAGTCAACTGCTCTACCACTGAGCTACGTCGGAACATGTCGGCGGATATAGCAACGGGTTTGGGGCGCGTCCAGAGGGATTTTCAACAAAACGCATTTTTCTATAGGCGGATGAATTCCGCATCCTGCGACAGGGTTTTCAAAGGCTTGATGCGCCCGCGCGTTGTCAGGTCGATCAGATGGGCGAAAACATTTCTTTCGGCTGCCGGGAAAAGGGCGGGGGGGGTGTCGGTATAAACCTGTTTGGTCAGGGTGGCGACAGTTGCGGGTCTGTCCCCCAATGCCGCCAGAATTTGCGCTTCGCGAGATTGGCGGTGGGTGATCAGCCATTGGATGCGCTTTGCAGGTTGGGTGATCGGGGCGCCGTGGCCCGAATGAAAAACCGCATCATCCCGCGCTGCCAGTCGCGCGCAAGAGGCCATGAACTGTGTCAGATCCCCGTCAGGCGGCTAAACCAGTGAACTGGCCCAGCCCATCACATGATCGCCCGTAAACAGCGCATCCCCCCATGCAAAGCACAGATGGTTGCCGATATGGCCGGGGGTCCAGAGCGCTTGCAGGCTCCAGTCGGGGCCGGTGATGTCCTCCTTGTCCTGCAAGATGTGGTCGGGGCTAAAATTGGCGTCGATGCCTTCGCCACCGCCGGTCAGGCCACGGGCCACCAGATCGGCCATCACGTCGCTACGGCCCGCAGAACTGTCGCCATAGGCCATGACGGGGGCACCTGTAGCCTCGGCCAGCGGGCGGGCAAGGGGGGAGTGGTCGGTGTGGCTGTGGGTGATAAGGATGGCGGTGATCACCTCGCCTTTGATGGCGTCCATGATGGCGTCGAGATGGGCGGGGATGGCGGGGCCGGGATCAATCAGCGCCACTTGTCCGTGTCCGACGATATAGGTGTTGGTGCCGCGCCATGTCATCGGGGACGGGTTGGGCGCAAGGATGCGGCGCAGGTTTGGGGCCAGTTGCTCGGCCACACCGGCAGGCGGGTTGAAATCTGCATCCATCGTCATAATCCGGCTTCCCCTCGTGGCTGTGCCCCGTTACGTTTCCTTTATGAACTTTAAATGGCTCAAACGCTATATGCCCCGCAGCCTTTATGGCCGTGCCGCGCTGATCCTTCTGGTGCCGATCGTGACGACGCAACTGGTTGTCTCGGTTGTGTTTGTCCAGCGGTATTACGAGGCGGTGACGGTGCAGATGACCACCAGCGTGGTGCACGAGCTGGAGTATCTGCTGCGCCAGATTAATGCTGCGCCGGATGTTGAAACGGCGGTGGACCGGCTGGCCGAGTTGCAAGAACCGCTGGCGATGGAGATTGCCCTGCCTGCCCCGGAGGTCGGGCAAGAGCGCCGCGCCTTTGCCGATCTGTCGGGGCGGGCGATGATCAAAACCCTGCGTGGCGGGGTCGAAGGGGTGAAAGCGGTTGACCTGCTCAGCAATGATGATCTGGTTCAGATCTGGATCGAGACCCGATTTGGCGACCTGAAAGTGGTGTTTGACCGGTTGCGTGTTTCGGCTCGCAATCCGCACCAACTGCTGGTGCTGATGGTGTTTACCGGCATCCTGATGACCCTGATTGCCATTATTTTCCTGCGCAACCAGTTGCGCCCGATCAAACGTCTTGCGGCGGCATCCGAGGCGTTCGGCAAGGGGCAGGTGGTGCCATTTCATCCAACAGGTGCGACCGAAGTGCGGGCGGCGGGCAATGCTTTTTTGGCCATGCGGGCGCGGATTGACCGGCAGATAGAACAGCGCACGATGATGCTGTCCGGTGTCAGCCATGATTTGCGGACGCCTTTGACGCGGCTGAAGCTGGGCCTGTCGATGATGGAAGAAAGCGATGATATAGCTGATCTGCAACAGGATGTGGCAGATATGGAAGGGCTGCTGGACGGGTTTCTGGATTTCGCCCGAGGCGACGCCGGGGAAGAGCCGCAGGAGGTCGATCCGCTGGAACTGGTCCGGCATGCCATAAGCAATGCGCACAGGGGCGGCAAGGCTGTAGAACTGGGCAAGGTCAGTGGCAAAGGCACAATGATGCTGCGTCCCAAGGTGGTGCTACGCGCGGTGGAAAACCTGATCGGCAATGCGGTGCGTTACGGCAGCCGCGCGGTGGTGTCGGTGATGATGACGGACCGAACACTGGTGATCAGTGTCGAGGATGACGGGCCGGGTATTGCCGCTGCTGACCGCGACGAAGCGATGAAACCGTTTTCACGGCTGGAACCGGCGCGCAACCAGAACAAAGGGTCAGGTGTGGGTCTGGGCCTGTCGATTGCGCTGGATGTTGCACGGGCACATGGCGGGTCCTTGCGGTTGGGGGAAAGCGAAATGCTGGGCGGGCTAAAAGTTGATCTGGTGCTGGCGCGCTAGCTGGTGTCTACGCCCTAGAGCAACAGATCCTCGACCAGCAACGACATCAATTGCGATTTGCCGTTTACGCCGGCCTTTTTGTAAATCGCCGTGCCCTGGGTTTTGACCGTGCCTTCGCGGGTGTTGCGCAACTCGGCAATCTCGGAAATCGACATGCCTTTCAGGATATACCACGCCACTTCGGTTTCGGCCGGTGTCAGGCCCAGTTTGGCAAAATATTCGCGAACCACATCGGTGAACTGCCCCGACGTCAGCCGGTGTGCGGTTTTCGCCCGCTGCATTTCACGCCGCGCGGTGATCGCCAGTGCGACCCCCATCAGACTTCCCAGTATCAGCCCCAGTGTCGCGCCGATTTCAACGATTTCACGTTGTTCCCAACGCAAGGGGATAACAGGCAGGCCCAGAACCGACGCCAGAATTTCCCACAGGAAATAGGCGCCGCAAATCATTTGCAGCGCCACCAGAAGCCAGACGATCAGGGGGTGTTTCAACATCGCCTGAACCTTTGTTGACGAATGAGGGCGATATTATGTGTGCGAGTGCGCATTTTTCTAGAACCCTCCGGGGCCGCTACCGCCGCCACCCGGACCACTGCCGCCGCCCGGACCACTGCCGCTACCCGGACCACTGCCGCTACCCGGCCCTCCCATGCCCCCAGGGTCGGGTGTGCCGGGACCGGTCGGGCTTGACGGCATATTGGAATCGGAGTTCTCGTTGAAAACCTGATCATTCAGGACCGCCCCCGAGCGGCGGTTCAACACCACTTCGCGCAGGGTTTGGCCTTTTTTGGCAACGATCAGTATTCGTCCAAGCCATGTTCGGCGCACTTCCGAAACCTTATAGCCCTCGTCTTGCAACATCTGCACGACCGGTGCGGAGACATCGTTTTGTGCAAGGGCCGGAGCGGCCCAGCCCAATAGCAGAATGAATGTCCAGACCATTGCGTGTTTCATAACAAGAATCCCGAGGTTAAGTGTTGCGTTGTCCCGCGTCTATTCCCCCTGCGCAATGCGATAAGATCACGCAGGGGGGTGCAGGTGTCAACTGGGGATGGGACAATCAGGTGACACCCATTCCCTTGGCAAAGAGATTAGGGGCGCCCCGGGCCGCCGGCGCCACCACCAGCACCGCCGCCCATGCCACCACCACCAACACCGCCGCCCATGCCACCAGCGGCGCTTGAAGCCGTTGCGCCCATATCGCCAGCGCGCTCACGGGCACGTTCGCGTGTCTGTTCCATAGAGGTCTGACGATCTTCGCGAATGGCTGCAACCTGTTCCTGAATATCGGCGATTTGCTCGTCTGTCAGTGTGGACATGTCAATGTCTGTCACGGCAACTTCCTCGCCTGTGGCAGGGTTGGTTACGACAGGCACGTCCTGTGCCAGTGCGGGGAAAGCCGAGAAGGCCAGTGCGACGAATGTGGGTAGTGTCGCGAGTTTGGTGGAAATTCGAGGACGGCGTAATCTCCGGGTGCATCGAAGCCACCCAACCGGCGGCTGGAACCGCCAAGGAGATCACGCCATGACAAAGAATACAGCAACATCGACATCCGCGCTACTGGCCAATGAAGCAGGCTATGACCCGATTGAAGACCGGCTGCGCCAGAACATCCGCGCGACGATCGAGGCGGTTTTCGAAGAGGAGCTGGAGCAGTTTCTGGGCCGTTGCCGGTATGGCCGCAGCGGCGGGGCAAAGGCCGGATACCGCCACGGGCATCGCGAGCGGCAACTGGTCGGAACATTTGGAACCGAAACGGTGCGCGTGCCGCGTGCGCGGATCACAGGCGAGGCCGGCAAGGCCAGAGAATGGCGCTCGAAGGCATTGCCCCGCTACCAGCGGCTGACGAAGAAGGCCGAGGCGCTGATCGCTGCTGTCTACCTTTCGGGCACCAACACACGGCGGGTAAAACGCGCCCTGTTCGGCCTGTTTCAGGGGGCGGTCAGCAAGGATGTGGTGAGCCGCGCCTGGCGCAAGGTGAAGGTGGACTGGCAGGCGTGGTGCGCCCGCAGCCTTGCGGATGAAGACATCGTGCGGCTGATCCTGGACGGCACCGTGATCAAAACGCGGATTGACAGGAAGGCCACCAATATCTCGGTTCTGGCCGCGATTGGCGTGCGCCGGGATGGGCAGAAGGTCTTGTTATCACTGATGAACATGGGCGGCGAAAGCACCTCCGCCTGGCGTCAGTTCATCAACGATCTGGATGCGCGCGGGTTGAAACGGCCCGAATTTGTCATCGTGGACGGGGCACCGGGACTTGAGGTCGCTCTCATTGCCCTCTGGGGTGAAGATCTGCCGATCCAGAGGTGCACGGTGCACAAGCACCGCAACCTTCTGGCCAAGGCACCCAAGCGTATGCATGATGAGTTGACAGAAGATTACCGCGACATGATCTACGCCAAAACACCCGAGGAAATCGCCACCCGCCGCAAGGCATTTCTGCGAAAATGGCGGCTGAAATGCAAGGCCGTCGCTGACAGCTTGGAAGAAGCAGGAGATAAGCTTTTCACCTTCACGCGTCTGCCACAAGGCCAGTGGAAATCGGCCAGAACGACAAATGCGATCGAACGCCTGAACGAGGAATTCCGCCGCCGCATCAAGACCCAGACCGTGCTGCCATGCGCCGAGACCGTGCCGATGCTGCTTTGGGCTCTGATGGCCTCGGGGCAGATCGTCATGCGAAAGGTCGATGGCTGGGAAACGCTCGCTCAGCCCGTCGCCGACGCAACCCTTGACCAAGCCGCCTGACCGGCGCATAACTCAACCCGCTCGGAGGTGCCTGAAATCAATTTCCACCACTTTCGAGACACAACCCGAATGTGAGTGATAGCTTGTTCATGGTAAACCTCGTTAAATATTTGCTGCGGCAGGATCGCCACTGCCGTCAATGAAAGGGTTTTCGCTGCCATCCTCTATTGCGCCGGGGTCCTGTTTTGGCCCGCATAAGCAAAGGTCTTATGCTGTTTAGACCTGTGTCTTATGAATAAACGCAAAAAAGCCCCGCAAATTGACTTGCGGGGCTTATAAATCGGGCAAAACCCGTAAATCATATTTTGAACAGGCGTTTAGCCTTCGGAACGGGCGGCGCGTTTGCGCTCGTGGGGGTCCAGATGACGCTTGCGCATACGAATCGCATTCGGTGTGACCTCGACCAGTTCGTCGTTGTCGATATAGGCAATGGCCTCTTCCAGCGACAGGGTGATCGGGGTGGTCAGGCGCACGGCCTCGTCCGTACCCGAGGCCCGCACGTTGGTCAGTTTCTTGCCTTTCAGCGGGTTCACTTCCAGATCATTTTCACGACTGTGCTGGCCGATGATCATGCCGGTATAAACCTGTTCCTGCGCACCGATAAACATACGACCGCGATCTTCCAGATTGAACAGTGCATAAGCCACCGAAACTCCGCTTTCCATCGAGATCAGAACGCCCGCCCGGCGGCCCGGGATCGACCCCTTGTGCGGCGCCCATTCGTGGAACACACGGTTCAGCACACCGGTGCCGCGCGTGTCGGTCATGAATTCACCGTGATAGCCGATCAATCCGCGTGATGGCACATGCGCGATGATGCGGGTTTTGCCAACACCGGCAGGTTTCATTTCCGCCAGCGCGCCTTTGCGCGGGCCGGTCAGCTTCTCGATCACGACGCCGGAATATTCGTCGTCGACATCGATGGTGACTTCCTCGATCGGCTCGCAGCGCTGCCCGTCGATTTCCTGAAACAGAACCTGCGGGCGCGAGATTGACAGCTCGAACCCTTCACGGCGCATGTTTTCGATCAAAACACCCATTTGCAATTCGCCACGGCCTGCAACCTCGAAGGCCTCGCCGCCCGGCGTGTCGGTGACACGAATGGCAACGTTTGTTTCGGCCTCTTTCATCAGACGGTCACGGATCACGCGCGACTGCACCTTTTTGCCGTCACGACCGGCCAGCGGGCTGTCGTTGATGCCAAAGGTCACGGTGATGGTGGGCGGATCAATCGGCTGGGCCGGAATGGCGGTATCGACATCCAGCGCGCATAATGTGTCGGCCACAGTGGCGGCCGACATGCCGGCAATGGAAACGATATCGCCGGCTTCGGCCACATCAATCGGTTTCTGGTCCAGCCCGCGGAAGGCCAGAATTTTGGTGACGCGGAACTGTTCTATCTTTTCGCCTTCGCGCGACAGGGCCTTGATGGTCTCGCCTACCTTCAATGTGCCGCTTTCAACGCGACCGGTCAAAAGGCGGCCGATGAACGGATCGGCGCCCAAAGTGGTGGCCAGCATCGAGAACGGCTCGTCCCGACGGGCGATCTGTGCGGGGGCGGGGACGTGTTTGATAATCAGATCAAACAGCGCATCCAGATTTTCGCGGGGTCCGTCCAGTTCCATATCGGCCCAGCCAGACCGGCCCGAGGCATACATGGCAGGGAAATCGAGCTGCTCGTCCGTGGCGTCCAGATTGGCGATCAGGTCGAACACCTCGTCCAGCGCGCGGTCGGGTTCGGCGTCGGGTTTGTCGACCTTGTTCAGAACCACAATCGGGCGCAGGCCCAGGGCCAGCGCCTTGGCGGTCACGAATTTGGTCTGGGGCATCGGACCTTCGGCTGCGTCCACCAGCAACACAACCCCGTCCACCATCGACAGGATGCGTTCCACCTCGCCGCCGAAATCGGCGTGGCCGGGGGTATCGACGATATTGATGCGGATGCCGTTCCATTCCACCGAAGTGGCCTTGGCAAGGATGGTGATGCCGCGCTCGCGTTCCAGATCGTTGCTGTCCATTGCGCGCTCGACGGTGGTTTCGTTATCACGGTAGATACCGGATTGCTTCAGCATTTCATCCACCAGCGTGGTTTTGCCGTGGTCAACGTGAGCGATGATAGCGATATTTCGCATGTCCATAAGAATAAGCCTTTTAGGGATGTTTGGGGCGCGCATAACCTGCCTTTGCCCCAAAGGAAAGCCCTTATGGGTAGGAAAGCACGAAAAAGGGCGAAGGATATTGCACCTTCGCCCCTGTTTTTTGCAGCTTGGTAAGGGTTAGCCCGCCAGCGCCTTGTTCAGGTTTGTATCGATGGCCTCAAGGAAGCCTTCGGTGGTCAGCCATTTCTGTTCTGGGCCAACCAGCAGGGCCAGATCCTTGGTCATCTGGCCGCTTTCAACCGTATCGACAACCACTTTTTCCAGTGTTTCGGCAAAGGTCTTCAGGGCGTCATTACCGTCCAGCTTGGCGCGGTGCTTCAGACCACCGGTCCAGGCATAGATCGAGGCGATCGAATTGGTCGAGGTCGCCTCGCCCTTCTGGTGCTGGCGATAATGGCGGGTAACGGTGCCATGGGCCGCTTCGGCCTCGACGGTTTTTCCATCCGGTGTCATCAGGATCGAGGTCATCAGGCCAAGGCTGCCAAAGCCCTGCGCCACGGTGTCCGACTGCACGTCGCCATCGTAGTTCTTGCAAGCCCAGACAAATTTTCCGTGCCATTTCATGGCGCAGGCGACCATGTCGTCAATCAGGCGGTGTTCATAGGTGATGCCGGCCTTTTTGAATTTATCTTCGAATTCCTGCTCGAAGACCTCTTGGAACAAATCCTTGAAGCGGCCGTCATAGGCCTTGAGGATGGTGTTTTTGGTCGACAGATAAACCGGCCAGCCCAAATTCAGTCCGTAGTTTAGCGATGCACGGGCAAAATCGCGGATGCTGTCATCGCGGTTGTACATGCCCATGGCAACACCGGCGGACGGGGCGTCATAGATTTCCTCTTCGATCACGGTGCCGTCTTCACCAACGAATTTCATCGTCAGTTTGCCAGCACCGGGAAAGCGGAAATCGGTGGCTTTGTATTGGTCGCCAAAGGCGTGGCGACCAATCACGATCGGATGGGTCCAGCCGGGCACAAGGCGGGGAACGTTTTTACAAATGATAGGGGCGCGAAAAATCGTACCGCCCAGAATGTTTCGCAAGGTGCCGTTTGGCGATTTCCACATTTTCTTCAGGCCGAATTCTTCAACGCGGGCCTCATCCGGCGTAATGGTGGCGCATTTTACGCCGACGCCGTATTTCTGGATCGCGTGGGCGGCGTCGATGGTGACCTGGTCATTCGTGCGGTCGCGCTCTTCCATGCCCAGATCGTAATATTTCAGATCAATGTCCAGATAGGGCAGGATCAGCTTTTTCTTGATGAAATCCCAGATGATGCGGGTCATTTCGTCGCCGTCGAGTTCGACGACGGGGTTTTCTACCTTGATCTTGGTCATAGGGTGCTCCGGTTTTGATATGGATTCGCTTGATGGCCTTCTAGCGTAAAGACGGGCAGGGGGAAAGTCTGTATGCGGTCGTATACCGAATATTTATATCCACACACCCATTAACGGGAGTTATGTCTCCGGTTCACGGTTTTGGCTTGTTCAGTTTCGAAAGATAAACCCGCGCGCGCCTGTCAGCCTTGCGAACGCGAATGGCGGTCATAAAGGCCTCTTGTGTGGTGATGGAATCCGCCCCCAGAATTTCGGCAACACGGTCGATGATCATGTCATCATCGTGTTCCTCGACCGCTTTCAGGGCCTCCTGGGCCAGTTGATCGGCCAGATCTTCGACAATTCCCATGTTTTGGCTACCTTGTGGTTTCGGTCAGACGGCGGCGAACGTATGTTTCAACGTTGTTCTGCAACGTGTCCATATGCTCGTCCTCAAAGAAATGGCCCGAACCCTCGATTTCCTGGTGGGTAATTGTGATGCCCTTTTGTTCGTGCAGTTTTTCGACCAGAAGCTGAGTGTCCTGCGGTGGCGCCACGCGATCGGCGGTGCCGTTGATGATCAGACCCGAGGCCGGGCAGGGCGCAAGGAAGCTGAAGTCATACATGTTGGCCGGAGGTGATACGCTGATAAAGCCGGTGATTTCGGGGCGGCGCATCAAAAGTTGCATACCGATCCACGCACCGAAGGAAAATCCGGCGACCCAGCAATGTTTGGAATTGGGGTTCAGGGTTTGCAGATAATCCAGCGCCGAGGCCGCATCGGACAATTCACCAACGCCTTGGTCATATTCGCCTTGGCTACGGCCCACACCGCGGAAATTGAACCGCAACACGGTAAAACCCATGTTGTAGAAGGTGTAATGCAGATTATAGACCAGCCGGTTGTTCATTGTGCCGCCGAACTGCGGATGCGGGTGCAAAACGATGGCGATCGGGGCGTCTTTGGCCTTTTGCGGGTGATAGCGGCCTTCCAGGCGGCCTTCGGGGCCGGGAAATATGACTTCGGGCATTCTTGTCGTCCTCTTATCTGGCGTGGGCGCGTTGACTGTATATCAATGGCACCTTAGACCTTTTCCATAACCGGTTAGTGCGGTCAGGGGGTTTATTGGGAAGTAAGCGTCGTGGCGGCGAAGGTCAATATATTTGGGGGTGAATGGCGATGAAACTCAGCACAAAGGGCAGATATGCAATGGTTGCACTGGCCGATCTGGCGATTCAGCCCGATGGCGGGCTGGTGTCACTGGCCGAAATTTCGGCACGGCAGGATATTTCGCTACCCTATCTGGAACAGCTGTTCGTGAAACTGCGCCGCGCCGAATTGGTGGAATCTGTACGCGGGCCAGGCGGCGGGTACCGGCTGACGCGTAACCCGTCCGAGATCCGGATTTCGGACGTGATGGTGGCCGTGGATGAAACGGTTTCGGCGATGCACACAGGGGCGGGGGCCAAGGGGGCGGCGTCGGGTTCAAAGGCGCAGTCGATGACCAACCGGTTGTGGGAAGGGCTGTCGGCACATGTTTACGTGTTTTTGCACCAGACGCGCCTGTCGGATGTGATTGCCAACGAACTGGCACCCTGTCCGGCGGTGCCGAACCTGTTCGAGGTGGTGGACGACAAATAGGGTTTGTGCCGCGCTACGCGCGTCACCCCGGGCGCCCCTGACGGGGGGCGGGTGCCTCCGGCAGAGGTATTTATGAAAAGCAGAAGAGAGGGGCCGTCGTATGAAGCGGACATATCTGGATTGGAACGCGACAACGCCTTTGCGGGACGATGCGCGCGCGGCGATGATTGCGGCGATGGATGTGGTGGGCAATCCGTCCAGCGTGCATTTCGAGGGGCGTGCGGCGCTGGGGATTGTGGCGCGGGCGCGGGCGCAGGTGGCGGCGGCGTTCGGGGCGGACGGGGCGGATGTGATTTTCACCGCCAGCGCGACCGAGGCGGCGGCGCTGGGGCTGGCGGGCAAGGGGATGCATTGCGGCGCGGTGGAGCATGACGCGGTGGCGGCATGGTGCACGGCGGATTTGCCGGTGGATGCAGACGGTCGGGTGACGGTGGCTGATCCGGCCAAGGCAGCGTTGCAGGTGGCCAACAGCGAAACCGGCGTGTTGCAGGATTTACCCGAAGGGTTGGCGTTGACCGACGCGACGCAGGCCTTTGGCAAGCTGCCATTTGCGTTCAACTGGTGCGGGGCCGAAATGGCGCTGATTTCCGCGCACAAGCTGGGCGGGCCCAAAGGGGTTGGCGCCTTGGTGGTGAAACGGGGCAGCGACGTAAGCGCGCAGGTTAAGGGCGGCGGTCAGGAAATGGGGCGGCGCGCGGGCACCGAAAATGTCATAGGAATAGCGGGTTTTGGCGCGGCAGCCGAGGCCGCAGCGGCAGATTTGGCGCGCGGAATCTGGGACGAAGTTGCGGAAATTAGAAAGATTCTAGAAATTTCGCTGGCAGAATCGGAAAAAGATACTATTTTTGTCGGGAATGGTGTCGCGCGGCTTCCGAACACCTCTTGTTTCGCCCTGCCGGGTTGGAAAGGCGAGACACAGGTGATGCAGATGGATCTGGCCGGTTTCGCGGTTTCTGCCGGTTCGGCCTGCTCAAGCGGCAAGGTGCGGGCCAGTCGTGTTTTACAGGCGATGGGGTTTGGCGACACCATTGCTGCCAGCGCGATCCGGGTCTCGATCGGGGCGGCGACGACAAAGGAAGATGTGCAGCGCTTTGCAAAAGCATGGGGCGCTGCGGCGAAAAAGTTTAAGGCGCGTCATGGCGCGGGATGAAGGAAACAAAATGGCTGCAACAGGCGATATGATTGCGAAAGAGGGCGTCGAGGAAGAAACCGTTGATGCGGTGCGCACCCTTGCCGACAATTACAAATATGGCTGGGAAACCGATATCGAGATGGATTACGCCCCCAAAGGCGTGAACCGCGACATCGTGCGGCTGATTTCAAAAAAGAATGAAGAACCGGAATGGATGCTGGAATGGCGTCTGGCCGCGTTCGAGCGGTGGGAGAAGCTGGTCGAGCCCAAATGGGCGATGGTGAACTATCCCGATATCGATTTTCAGGACATTTATTATTACGCCCGCCCCAAGTCGATGGAGGTCAAACCGAAATCGCTGGACGAGGTGGACCCGAAACTGCTGGCGACCTATGAAAAACTGGGCATCCCGCTGCAGGAGCAGATGATTTTGGCCGGTGTCGAAGGCGCCGAGGCCACCCCTGCCGACGGGCGCAAGGTGGCGGTGGATGCGGTGTTTGATTCCGTTTCCGTGGGCACAACGTTCCAGAAAGAGCTGGCCGAAGCGGGCGTAATTTTCTGCTCGATCTCGGAAGCGATCCGCGAGCATCCCGAACTGGTGAAGAAATATCTGGGGTCCGTGGTGCCGGTTTCAGACAACTTCTACGCCACTCTGAACAGCGCGGTATTTTCCGACGGGTCCTTTGTTTACATCCCGCCTGGCGTGCGCTGCCCAATGGAGCTGTCCACCTATTTCCGCATCAACGCCGAAAATACCGGCCAGTTTGAACGCACCCTGATCATTGCCGACAAGGGCAGCTATGTCAGCTATCTTGAGGGCTGTACCGCGCCCAAACGCGATGTGGCGCAATTGCATGCCGCGGTGGTCGAGATCATCATCGAGGAAGACGCCGAGGTGAAATATTCCACCGTGCAAAACTGGTATCCTGGGGACGAGGACGGCAAGGGCGGGATTTACAATTTCGTCACCAAGCGGGCCGATTGCCGTGGCGACAATGCCAAGGTGATGTGGACGCAGGTTGAAACCGGATCCGCCGTGACGTGGAAATACCCAAGCTGCATTTTGCGAGGCGATAACACGCAGGGCGAATTCTACTCGATCGCCATTACAAACAATTACCAGCAGGCCGATACCGGCACCAAAATAGTGCATCTGGGCAAGAATTCAAAATCGCGAATCGTATCCAAAGGGATTTCTGCGGGTAAGGCGCAGAACACCTATCGCGGGCTGGTGTCGATGCATCCAAAGGCGAAAAACTCGCGCAACTATACCCAGTGCGACAGCCTGCTGATCGGCGATAAATGCGGCGCGCATACGGTGCCTTATATCGAGGTGAAGAACAATTCATCGCGGGTGGAGCACGAGGCCACGACCAGTAAAGTGGATGACGAGCAAATGTTCTATTGCCGCCAGCGCGGCATGGACGAGGAAGAAGCGGTGGCGCTGATCGTCAACGGCTTTGCCAAGGAAGTGTTGCAGGCCCTGCCAATGGAATTTGCGATGGAAGCGCAGGCGCTGGTGGCGATTTCGCTTGAGGGGTCGGTGGGGTAGTGCAGTTTCGCAACCAACATAACAGTCCCCAGCGTGCGAATGATCCATTGCATATGGAGCACGTAGGTGTGGTTCGGGCATTTTTCATGCCCGCATTTGTGTTGGTTACGATTCTGGTTGGTGTATTGGGGTTTATCTATGCATCAGACTATCTGAATCCTGTTCCCATCATGTTGATTGCCATTGGTGCCGGATTGGTAAGCGGGCTGATGGTGCTGAAGTCTATCATTCGCAATCGCCAGAAACATCTGGTTCCAAAAACCGAGGAAATGCGCAGAGTCAAAGAAGCTGAAAAACAAAAACAGATTGACGCAATGTTGCGGGAAAACTCTGATATCCCGAAGGTGACGAAATGAGGATTTTCGGCGTGCCATTCCTAGGTAAGTTGGTTCTTTTCACTGACAGTATCTGTTGTGACAAAACCCGTCTGATTGCGGGGGCTATGGAATAGTTATGTTCTTTGGTCAATATAATGCGCCTGCCGGGCTGCAACTTGCGGGGGTCGCCGGTTTTCTCGTGCCGTTGATTGTGGTGCCGAATATTCTGATACGGGTGTTTGATGCGCCAATCCTGCAAAGCCTAATTATTGGTGGTATTTTTGCTGCCGCCGGATCGCGCCTTGCGGGGAATTATGTAGAAAAGAAAATGCGTCAAGCCAAAGAAGCCGAAAGAAAAAGGCGGCTTGAAGAACGCGAGGCCAAGACGCAACAACAGATCGACGCAATGTTGCGGGAAAGCTCGAAAATACCGAAGGTGACGAAATGACCGAAGCCCCCACCCTCAAACGCCCGCCACCCCCCGAGCCGATCCGCCTGATGATGACCGCTTTCATGGCCTTCATCAAAGGGGCGGTTATATCGGCCATCGTGATTGCGCCGTTTCTGGGGATTTGGGCGGCGGAGGGCACGTCGCTGGCTTTCACCACATTCTGCGTCTGGCTGGCCCATAAAAAGGGGCCGGGTGTGGGGTTGGTCGAGCGTAAAAAACCCGCTGATACGAACAATCCGGAGGTGCAGGAATGATCACAACCACCACGCCCACAATCGAGGGCCGTAAAATCACCGCCTACCACGGGATCGTCACCGGCGAGACAATCATGGGGGCCAATATCATGCGCGATATTGTCGCCTCGATCACCGATATTGTCGGGGGCCGTTCGGGCACCTACGAGGCCAAGCTGCAAGAGGGGCGCGAGATCGCCCTGCGGGAAATGCAGCAACGTGCCACCGCGGCCGGCGGCAACGCCGTTGTCGGGGTCGATCTGGATTATGAAGTACTGGGCAAGGCCGGTTCGATGCTGATGGTATCGGCGACCGGCACTGCTGTAACCGTTGAATAGCTTTGGACAAAAACGAAGCGCGCTTTGAGGAAATAAAATGCTGAAAATCAAGAACCTGCACGTCAAACTTGAAGACGAGGACAAGCAAATCCTGAAAGGGGTCGATCTGGAAGTCGGGCCTGGTCAGGTGCATGCGATCATGGGGCCGAACGGGTCGGGCAAATCGACGATGTCTTATGTGCTGTCGGGTCGAGATGGCTATGAGGTGACCGAAGGGTCCGCCACGCTGGACGGGGTTGACCTGCTGGGGCTGGACCCCGAAGAACGCGCCGCAATGGGGCTGTTTCTGGCATTCCAGTATCCTGTGGAAATTCCCGGTGTTGGCAACATGACCTTCCTGCGCACGGCCGTAAATGCACAGCGCAAGGCGCGGGGCGAGGAGGAGCTGTCGGCAGGGGAATTCCTGAAGGTGATCCGCGCCAAGGCCAAGACGCTGAAAATCGACGCCGATATGTTGAAACGTCCCGTCAATGTGGGCTTTTCTGGTGGCGAGAAGAAGCGCAACGAAATCCTGCAAATGGCGATGCTGGAGCCCAAGATGTGCATCTTGGATGAAACCGATTCCGGTCTAGATGTGGATGCGATGAAGCTGGTTTCCGAAGGGGTGAACGCCCTGCGGGATGGCAAGCGGTCGTTCCTGGTTATCACGCATTATCAACGGCTTCTGGACCATATCAAACCTGACGTGGTGCATATCATGGCTGATGGGCGGATCATCAAATCCGGTGGCCCCGAACTGGCGCTCGAGGTTGAACACAACGGTTATGCCGATATTCTGGCGGAGGTTGCCTGATGGAATCCGCCCGCAAACAGGCGCAGGAACGGCTGGACGCAATGGGCCTGCCGCAGCGCCGCGATGAATACTGGAAATACACCCGCCCCGATCTGCTGACCACGGATGATGTGGCACCGGCCGCGATCCTAAATCTGGACGAAGCCCCGTTGTTTGACGCGATCGACCGGCTGAAAATCGTGTTTGTCGACGGGGTGTTTGATGCGCAAGCCTCTGACGATCTGTCGATGGCAGGGATCGAGATTACCCTGCTGAAAGACGCGCCAGACTGGGCTGATGCGCTTTATGGCACGCTTGAGGCTGCGGGCCAAAAACCCGTTGCCCGCCCGCTGGCCGCCTTGAACAGCGCCAATGCTCGTGAAGGCGTGGTGATCCGTGCCACAGGCAAGGCGGCAAAACCTGTCAGCATGATTTATGTCCGTAAATCAGAGGCTTCTGATGTGATGCTGCATCACGTTATCCGCGTGGAAGAGGGCGCTGATCTGACCATTCTGGAAAACGGCCCCGCTGGTGCGCGGTTCAATTCGGTGATGGAAGTGGACATTGCCGACAAGGGCGCTTTCCACCATGTCCGTGCTATGGGGCGCGACCATGAACGCCGCGCGGCCACGCATATTTTTGGCCGCCTTGGGCATGAAAGCAAATTCAAAAGCTTTACCATGACGATCAACGGCAAGCTGACCCGCAATGAAGTTGTGCTGGAACTGATCGGTAATGACGCCATCGCCCATATCGCCGGTGCGGCGATGGGGGATGGTGATTTTCTGCATGACGATACCGTGTTCATCACCCATGACAGCCAGAATTGCGAAAGCCGCCAGGTGTTCAAAAAGGTGCTGCGCAATGGCGCAACTGGCGTGTTTCAGGGCAAAATTCTGGTAAAACCGGGCGCCCAGAAAACCGATGGCTATCAAATGAGCCAATCGTTGTTGCTGGATGATGAAGCACAGTTTTTTGGCAAGCCCGAGCTGGAAATCTATGCCGATGATGTGATGTGTAGCCACGGCTCGACCACCGGCGCGATTGACGACGAGGCAATGTATTACCTGCGCTCGCGTGGCGTGCCCAAGGTGGACGCGCAGGATATGCTGGTGCTCGCCTTCATGGCCGACGCGATAGACGAGATCGAGGACGAGGCAATCGCCGACGACATCCGCGCCCGTCTCGAGGGCTGGCTGGCCCGTCACAGGGGTTAGCGTCATGGCGCTGACGGGGGACATCGTCGCAACCTATCGCGGGCCGGGCAGGGTGGTGAAACGCCTGCTGGAAAAAGGCCGCAGCGAGCCATTTGCGCTGTCAATCGCGATGGCGGGCTGTGTGGTGGCCTTTGTCGCGCAATGGCCGCGCATATCGCGGGAATCCTACCTGCAAGGGGCCGAGAGCGAGGGCGCGCTGTCCTATTACTCGGCCTTTATCGCGCTGGTGTTCATCATGCCGGTGATCCTCTATGTGCTGGCGGCCGTGTCGCATCTGGTGTCGCGTCTGCTGGGCGGGCAGGGCAGTGGATATGGCGCGCGGATTGCGGTGTTCTGGGCCTTTCTGGCCTCGGCCCCGTTGTTCTTGTTTCATGGTATGGTTGCTGGTTTTATCGGGCCGGGACAGCAGCAAACCATTGTCGGGTTTCTGTGGTTTGCGGCATTTGTCTGGTTCTGGATTGCAGGGTTGCGACAGGCGGAATGGGGAATGAAATGACATATGATGTAAACGAGATCCGCAAAGATTTTCCTATTCTGTCGCGGCAGGTCAACGGCAAGCCGCTGGTCTATCTGGACAATGGCGCGTCCGCCCAGAAACCGCAGGTGGTGATTGACGCCGTAACGCGCAGTTATTCCGAAGAATATGCCAATGTCCACAGGGGCTTGCACTACCTTTCCAATCTGGCCACCGACAAATACGAGGCCGTGCGCGGCATCATTGCGCGGTTCCTGAATGTGGCGGATGAACGCGAAATCGTGCTGAATTCGGGCACCACCGAGGGGATCAATATGGTCGCCTACGGCTGGGCGATGAAGAACCTGAAGGCAGGTGATGAAATCATCCTGTCGGTGATGGAACACCACGCCAATATCGTGCCATGGCATTTCCTGCGCGAACGCATGGGCGTGGTGCTGAAATGGGTCGATATTGATGCGGTTGGCGATCTGGACCCGCAAAAGGTGATCGACGCCATCAGCGACAAAACCCGCCTGATTGCCGTCACCCACATGTCGAATGTTCTGGGCACGGTGGTGGATGTGAAAACCATCTGTCACGAGGCGCGCGCACGCGGGATTCCGGTGCTGGTGGATGGCTCGCAAGCCACGGTGCATATGCCGGTGGATCTGGCCGATATTGGATGCGACTTCTACCCGATTACGGGGCATAAACTGTATGGCCCATCGGGATCCGGCGCGATTTATGTGCGCAAGGAACGGATGGCCGAAATGCAGCCTTTCATGGGGGGCGGGGACATGATCCGCGAAGTGACCCGTGATTGTGTCAGCTATAATGACCCGCCGATGATGTTCGAGGCCGGCACGCCGGGTATCGTGCAGACCATCGGTCTGGGCGTGGCGCTGGAATACATGATGGCGCTGGGGATGGACAACATTGCCGCCCATGAGCGCCATTTGCGCGATTATGCGCGGGCGCGACTGGATGGGCTGAACTGGCTGAACGTCCAGGGGCAATCCGCCGGCAAGGGGGCGATTTTCTCGTTCACCATGGAAGGGGCGGCGCATGCGCACGACCTGTCGACGGTGCTGGACAAAAAAGGCGTGGCTGTGCGGGCAGGGCATCACTGCGCCCAACCGTTGATGGAGTTTCTGGGGGTTCCGGCCACAGCGCGGGCGTCTTTCGGACTATATAACACCCCCGACGAGGTGGACATATTGGTGGACGCGCTGGAGCTGTGTCACGAGCTGTTTGCATAAAAACTATCAGTTTAAAATTAAAACCATTCTAGATTTGACCTGCATCAAAGAATTGCATGTATCACATTCGCTACACTGAATGTGATAGCATTATAACCTGACTCGATTCCTTCGGGTGTGCAGGGAGGGGATGATATGCATTTTCTGGATTGGCAAAAAGGTGTGACGGCAGGGGCGATGCTGTTGGCAATGACCTTTGGCGCGCACGCACAGCAATCTACGGCACCGGATGCACCGGGAATTCCGATCGGGGCAACCAGCACCGCCGACCATAGCAAATTTGCAATTTTGCAACGCGATTTCACATCTGGGCCCGAGGTAACCTCGGCCTGTCTGACCTGCCATAACGAGGCAGACGACCAGATGATACACTCGATCCATTTCAAATGGGAATTCGAGAACCCCAAAACCGGCCAACTGCTGGGCAAACGCCATGTGATCAATTCCTTTTGCGGCAATGTCGCCGGGAATGAGCCGCGCTGTACATCCTGCCACGCCGGTTATGGCTGGGACGATATGTCGAACCCGCCGCCGCGCCAATCCACGGTTGGCACCGGCTGGGATGAAACCCTGCCACGGCCTACACCGGCCAGCTGACAGAGCAACGCAGTCGATTGTCTGGCCTGTCATGACCGGTCAGGCCAATACACCAAAGCCGCCACACTGGCGGGTCATCCGCCGCTGAACCCTGTGCCTGCGGGTTTGAAAACCATCACCGGTGCCAATGCATGGGCTGTGGACCTGAAGCGCGCCGCCCAAAGCGTTGGCCCGACAGGGCGCGATAACTGCGGCAACTGCCACTTTTACGGCGGGGGCGGCGATAATGTAAAGCACGGCGATCTGTCTTCGGTGTTGTATAAGCCAACAAAAGACGTCGATGTGCATATGGCGGTGGACGGGTTGAACTTTACCTGTTCCACCTGCCATGTTGCCGATCAGCACCAGATCGCGGGCAGCCGGTATGATCCGATGGCCATTGATCCTCACGGCACAGGCAAACCCGGCGAGGCCCGCACAACCGCCACCTGTGAAAGCTGCCATTCGGACCGGCCACACCCGATTGCCGCTTCGAACCCGCTGGCGGTGCTGCGCGGGATCAAGCTGAATGACCACACCAACCGTGTTGCCTGTCAGACCTGCCACATCCCCGAATTTGCCCGTGGCGGGGTGGCAACAAAAACCCTGTGGGACTGGTCAACCGCCGGTCAGCTGGACAACGGCAAGATCATCAAACGCGAGGAGTATACCCAGGGGGACGGCAAGGAATTACACACCTATCTGTCGACCAAAGGGGATTTCGAGTGGGGGGAAAATGTTGTCCCTTACTATAGCTGGTTCAACGGCACGGTTGAATACACATTGCCGGAAACCACGATTGATCCAACCAAACCGGTCGAGATCAACCATAGGGAACCTCTGTAAATTCCCGTTTTCGCCTTCTTCGCGGCGGGGTGGACGGTTTTTCGCCTGTCCCGCCTGATTGCTTCGGATCATAAACCCATTTTCACCGGTTTCAAGCCGGTTTTGGGTATTTCAGGCACACCTCACCCCATGAACCCTTATCCCGGCGCCGCCAGGCCGCATTCGAACTGGACGAAGCGCTTCATGTTGTAGACCAGGTTCATCATCCCGATGCGAAATCGCGCCCGCTTCAGGCCGATGGAGCGGATCAGCTTGCCGCCCATGGAGCGCTCCTGAAAAGCGAATACATGCTCGACCCGGACCCGCACTTTCGAGCGCCTCCGGTTGGCCTTTTGCTGGCGCTCGCCAAGCGGCTTGCCGCGCCTGCCCTTGTGATGGATATGGCTGTGAAGCCCCCGCTCTTCCAGCTCGCTTTCGATCTTTTGCGAGCGATAGGCGCTGTCGGCCCACAGGTCCGATGAGGTGTTGCTCGCATCAATCAGACCGGCAAGCGCCTGGCTGTCATGCACGGCGGCATCGGTGACATCATAAGCGCGGATGAATTTGTGCCGCCGGTCGACATTGATGTGGTTCTTGTAGCCGTAATAGCTCTTGCCGTGCTTCTTCGTCCAGCGCGCATCCACGTCCTTCTGGCGCTTCTTGTGGGGTTTTTCCTCCCACTCTTCAGGCGTTTCGCCCGCCTTGATTTTCTCGTTCTCGTCCCTTTTGTTGTGCTGGCGCGGCGCCGGAACGATGCTCGCATCAACAATCTGCCCGCCCATCGCCAGATAGCCCTTTTCGCGCAGAAAGGCATCGAACTTGTCAAACAGCTCCTTCATCTTCCCGGCCCCGGCCAGCCTTTCACGGTAGGCCCAGATGGTCTTGGCGTCAGGTACGCTGTCTTCAATGCCAAGGCCGAGAAACCGCATGAACGACAGGCGGTCGCGGATCTGATACTCGATCTGATCGTCAGAGAGGTTGTAGAGCTGCTGCAAAACCATCGTCTTGAATATCAGCACCTCATCCCAAGGCGGGCGGCCAGCGTTGGATTTGCGCTGTTCGGGCGGCGTGCGCCATATGGCCTTCAGCTCGTCCCGGTAATCCTCGAACGGCACCATGTCGTTGAGCAACACCAGCGGATCACCAGATTTGTCCAGTCCCGCGTATCGGCTGGAAAGATCAAAAAATCCCATCTGACCCATGACAAAACCCCGTCGGTCGAATCATTTTCATCCTGATGACGATTCTACCCCGTCAGGCCGGATTTTGGGGGATTTTTAGAGGTTCCCCATATTTACGGTTCTGCCGATGATCCGGATTCCCGCATCTGGCCTTTCAAACGGATGATAGGGCGCCAAGCCTATGACGCAGGCTTTAACAAACTGGCTTATAGCCACGTCTGGGGGCCTGATACCGACACCGCCTTCTGGACCAATTTCGATTGGGCCAAGGCGATCAAGGCAGGTATGAAAGCCGCCGGATCGGACTATTCCGGCAAATACGGTTTTGTCGATACGCGCATGTATTGGCCGATTGCCCATATGGTGGCCCCGGCGGAAAAGGCCCTGGAATGCAAGGACTGCCATGCCGAAGACGGGCGTCTGGACGGGTTGAACGGATTCTATATGCCATGGCGCGCGCCGTATTCGACGGCGGGGATACTGGGGATACTGATGGTTCTGGCTGCCTTTCTGGGGGTTGTCGGCCACGGGTTGATCCGCATGTTCAGCAAGAAAAGCAGGGGAGATAGCCATGAGTAAACGTCAGGTCAAAATTTACCCGCGCTTTGAACGGTTGTGGCATTGGACGCAAGCCCTGTTGATCTTCATCCTGCTATTCACCGGCCTTGGATTGAACGGGCTGCATCATATCCTGCCATTCGGTCCGGCGGCGATGATCCACAGTGCCGCCGCCATCCTGCTGCTAATCCTTTGGATATTCGCCACCTTCTGGCTGTTTACAACAGGCAATTGGCGTCAGTTTGTTCCAACACTGGATGGTTTGCTCAAGGTCGTCCGGTTCTATGCGTATGGTGTGTTCAAAGGCGAACAACCCCCTTATCGGAAAATGATCTGGCGCAAGTATAACCCTTTACAAAGTCTGTCATATTTCGGCCTGAAAGTGGCTGTGTTCCCTTTGGTCTGGAGCACGGGCATCCTCTATTTGACCTATAAAAGACCTCTGCATGAGGCCATGGCTTTCGGTTGAAGCAAGATTTCGGCCGCCCACCTTGCGCCCCTGCGGGTCCGGCGGACAGACGGGTGGCGGGGTTTGGGGCTATGCGATTGCGGGGGTTTGCGGGTTGAGGGTGATCCTGTTTGCGGCCTTGAGCAGGTTTTGCGCGATGGCGGCCATGACCATCTGGGCATGCACCCTGGCGCGCCCGAAATATCTCGCCCGCTGCAGGCCGAAGAGGCGTTTCATCGTGCCGAAAGTCTGCTCGATGCGGAAGCGGCGTTTCGAAATCAGCCGGTTGAAGCGTTTCTCCGATTGCCGCAGGGGGCGGCCGCGCGCTGCCTTGCGCAGGATGCCGTCGCGGTATTTGCCGCGCAGCATCTGGCGGTTGGCCTTGCTCGCATAGGCCTTGTCGGCCAGCACCCGCTGCGCCTTTGCGCCCGCGATCATGGTGGCGAATTCGGGGCTTTCGGCGGCATTGGCGGGCGTGGTGTGCACCTTGTCGATAAAGCCCTCTTCGTCGCAGCGGGCAAAGCCCTTGTAGCCGAGCGTGCTCTTGCGGCCCTTCTTGACCCAGCGGGCATCAGGGTCGGCGCTGAAATGCAGCTGTGCCCCGTCGGGTGAGACCTCGGGCGGATCATCCGGCGTCCCTTCCCTTGCCCCGTCCTCTGCCCGGTCCTGCGGGGCGTCGATATGGGTGCGCGGGCGCGCCGCCGCCGCGATCAGGGTCGCATCAATGATCGCCGCCTCAGCCTCTTTCAGCTTCAGCCCATGCGCCTCGATCTGGCGGCAGACCTCGGCCAGCAGCTCATCGTAAACGCCACCCCGGACCAGCGCATTGCGGAACCGGCAGTGGGTCGTCTCATCCGGCACCGACGCGTGCAGATCGAGCCCGCAGAACAGCATGAAATCCAGCCGCACCTTCAAGGCCCGCTCCAGCTTCGGGTCGCTCAGCCCGTGCCACTGGCCAACCAGAAGACACTTGAACAGAACCAGCGGATCATAGCCCTGAGGCCCGATCCCCGAGCGCCCCAGACCGCGCCGCAGGATCGGCAAAAACGAGTTCCAATCCATCAGCGCGTCGATCTTCGACAGAACGTCATCCGCGCCGATCCGTGCCGCCGCTTCGTGCAGGAAAAGGTCCATCTATTCACCCCAGAGATTTCCCGGCTAGCTTACCAAAACGGCCAACCCGGGGGAATCCCGATGTTATGCAGAGGTCTTTATAATTTATGGGACTATATTCCGGATGCCGGTTTCTACCTGAATATCGTTGCCAACTTGCACCTTCTGGCGGCCTATATTGTTACGGCTTTTGTTGTTATCCATCTCTAGGGAACCTCTAAAAATCCCCCAAAATCCGGCCTGACGGGGTAGAATCGTCATCAGGATGAAAATGATTCGACCGACGGGGTTTTGTCATGGGTCAGATGGGATTTTTTGATCTTTCCAGCCGATACGCGGGACTGGACAAATCTGGTGATCCGCTGGTGTTGCTCAACGACATGGTGCCGTTCGAGGATTACCGGGACGAGCTGAAGGCCATATGGCGCACGCCGCCCGAACAGCGCAAATCCAACGCTGGCCGCCCGCCTTGGGATGAGGTGCTGATATTCAAGACGATGGTTTTGCAGCAGCTCTACAACCTCTCTGACGATCAGATCGAGTATCAGATCCGCGACCGCCTGTCGTTCATGCGGTTTCTCGGCCTTGGCATTGAAGACAGCGTACCTGACGCCAAGACCATCTGGGCCTACCGTGAAAGGCTGGCCGGGGCCGGGAAGATGAAGGAGCTGTTTGACAAGTTCGATGCCTTTCTGCGCGAAAAGGGCTATCTGGCGATGGGCGGGCAGATTGTTGATGCGAGCATCGTTCCGGCGCCGCGCCAGCACAACAAAAGGGACGAGAACGAGAAAATCAAGGCGGGCGAAACGCCTGAAGAGTGGGAGGAAAAACCCCACAAGAAGCGCCAGAAGGACGTGGATGCGCGCTGGACGAAGAAGCACGGCAAGAGCTATTACGGCTACAAGAACCACATCAATGTCGACCGGCGGCACAAATTCATCCGCGCTTATGATGTCACCGATGCCGCCGTGCATGACAGCCAGGCGCTTGCCGGTCTGATTGATGCGAGCAACACCTCATCGGACCTGTGGGCCGACAGCGCCTATCGCTCGCAAAAGATCGAAAGCGAGCTGGAAGAGCGGGGGCTTCACAGCCATATCCATCACAAGGGCAGGCGCGGCAAGCCGCTTGGCGAGCGCCAGCAAAAGGCCAACCGGAGGCGCTCGAAAGTGCGGGTCCGGGTCGAGCATGTATTCGCTTTTCAGGAGCGCTCCATGGGCGGCAAGCTGATCCGCTCCATCGGCCTGAAGCGGGCGCGATTTCGCATCGGGATGATGAACCTGGTCTACAACATGAAGCGCTTCGTCCAGTTCGAATGCGGCCTGGCGGCGCCGGGATAAGGGTTCATGGGGTGAGGTGTGCCTGAAATACCCAAAACCGGCTTGAAACCGGTGAAAATGGGTTTATGATCCGAAGCAATCAGGCGGGACAGGCGAAAAACCGTCCACCCCGCCGCGAAGAAGGCGAAAACGGGAATTTACAGAGGTTCCCTCTATATGCTGACCATCGGTCATGGCTTCCGCGCCCATGTAAAACCGATGATCACAGGTTATGACGAGATAGATCTGTCCCCCGAAGAAGAGGCCTATCTACAAAATGACGAGCCTTGGCGGCTGAAAGACAGTTAAAGCAGACGGGATGTGCAAAACTATTTGCACCCCTCGCAACTTTGCCGTAAACCGCGCCACAGGCACCCGTAGCTCAGCTGGATAGAGCGCTGCCCTCCGAAGGCAGAGGTCTCGCGTTCGAATCGCGACGGGTGCACCATTCCCTTTACGCGTGACATAGGCGAATGGCGCAAAAGCGCAGTTGTCCATTGCCGGTGACGCGGCCTCAGCTCTTTGATGCTTGATTAGTCATCGGTCCTTGGCTACCCCTTTGGCAAAAGCAGGGGGAACGCGCATGACACAGCCGGTAACAATCAGCAAACAGGATGGCATTGCCACCGTCACCATCGATAATCCGCCGGTAAATGCGCTGTCGCAGGCGGTTCGACAGGGGTTGGCGGATGCGGTTCGGCAGACAGAAGCGGATGCGGATGTGAAGGCCGTTGTGCTGCTGTGTGCGGGGCGGACGTTCATTGCAGGGGCGGATGTGCGGGAATTCGGGCAAGCGCCGCAGGAGCCGCATTTGCCGGATGTGATCGATATGATCGAGGGGGCTTCCAAGCCGTGGATCGCGGCACTGCATGGCACCGCCTTGGGCGGCGGTCTTGAGGTGGCTTTGGGATGCCGGTTCCGGCTGGCGGTTCCATCCGCCAGACTGGGCCTGCCCGAGGTCAATCTGGGCCTGATCCCCGGTGCCGGTGGCACCGTGCGTCTGCCGCGTCTGGTGGGGGCATCGGCGGCGCTTGAGATGATCGCGGGTGGTAAAATGGTTTCGGCGGACAAGGCGTTATCGCTGGGGCTGGTGGACCGGATTGTGGACGGGGATCTGACGCAGGCCACGCTGGAATTTGCCAAGGGTGAAGCGCTGGAAGCGACTGTCGAGCCTTTGATGGCGCGGGGGGTGGCACAGCCAGACAGCGACGCTTGGGAGGCGCAGAAAGCGGCGATTGCCAAACGGGCGCGCGGGCAGAATTCGCCGCTGGCGGCCATCACGGCGCTGGAAAACGCGCTTGCTTTGCCTGCTGGTGAGGCGCTGGCGAAAGAGCGTGAATTGTTTTTCCAGCTAAAGGATGATCCGCAATCACTGGCCTTGCGCCATATCTTTTTTGCCGAACGATCCGCCGGAAAAATGCCGCGATTAAAGGGGGTTAAACCGCGCCCCTTCGATGAGGTCGGCGTGATTGGCGGCGGCACGATGGGCGCGGGGATCGTAGCAGCCTGTTTGCTGGCGGGCCTGCGTGTGGTGATGTTAGAACGCGATCAGGACAGCCTGAGCGCGGGGCAGGAACGGGTGCAAAATACCTTGACCCAAAGCCATAAACGCGGGTTAATTGATGCGGGTGCTTTGGCGCGGATGCAGGACAATTTCAGCGGCGCGACCGATTACGCCGCCCTTGGCGATGCCGATCTGGTGATCGAGGCGGTGTTCGAGGATATGACGGTAAAGAAGGACGTGTTTACCCGTCTGGACGTGTCCACCAAACCCGATGCGGTGCTGGCCACCAACACATCCTATCTGGATATCGCCGAAATCGCCGAGGCGGTGGCGGATCCGTTCCGTGTACTGGGTCTGCACTTCTTTTCACCCGCCTATATCATGAAACTGCTGGAAATTGTGCACCCGCCCAAGGTGGCGGACGATGTGCTGGCAACGGGCTTTGCATTGGCCAAACGTCTGGGCAAAATCGCGGTGCCTGCCGGTGTTTGTGACGGGTTTATCGGCAACCGGATCATGTCGGCCTATCGGCGCGAATGTGATTATATGCTCGAGGATGGCGCACTGCCTCAGGACGTGGACGTTGCGATGCGCGATTTCGGATTTGCGATGGGGATATTCGCAATGCAGGATATGGCGGGTCTGGATATTGCCTGGGCAATGCGCAAACGTCAGGCGGCGACGCGCCCTGCCGATATGCGCTATGTCGATATTCCCGATCAGCTGTGCGAACTGGGCCGGTTCGGGCGCAAGACGGGGGCGGGGTGGTATGATTATACATCCGATCCCAAGGGCGCGCCGGACCCGTTGGTGGAAGGTATTATCACCAAGGCCAGCGCGGACAAGGGGATCACGCGGGTGCCGTTATCCGCAGATGAAATCATGGGCCGGATCATCGGCGTGATGCAGTCCGAGGGGCGCAAAATTTTGGCAGAGGGCATCGCGCAATCACCCGAGGCGATAGATGTGGTGATGGTCAACGGCTATGGCTTTCCGCGCTGGCGCGGCGGGCCGATGTTTATGGCGGGGGATAAATAGCCCCCGCCGTTATCCTAGATTTCAAATTTAACACCCTGCGCCAATGGCAGCTCGTCACTGAAATTCATCGTGTTGGTCTGCCGGCGCATATAGGCTTTCCACGCGTCCGAACCACTTTCACGTCCGCCGCCGGTTTCCTTTTCACCGCCAAACGCCCCGCCGATTTCAGCACCCGAGGGGCCGATATTGACATTGGCAATGCCGCAGTCCGAACCGGTGTCCGAAACAAAGCGTTCGGCCTCGCGCATGTTCAGGGTAAAGATGCAGGACGACAGCCCCTGCGGCACCGCGTTCTGCGTTTCAATCGCCTGATCCAGATCGCTATAGCCCATCACATAAAGGATCGGCGCAAAGGTTTCGGTTTGCACGATGGCGCTTTGCTCGGGCATATCGACGATGGCAGGGCGCACATAGGCGCCACCGGCGGGCACGCCTTTCGTGACTTGTTCACCGCCATGCACCACACCACCCTGGGCACGGGCGGTGGCCAGTGCGGCTTGCATGTTTTTCAGCGCCTCCATGTCCACCAACGGGCCGACCAGCGTGGCGGGATCAAGCGGCGAGCCGACGGGAAGGCTGGCATATGCCTTGACCAATTTGGCCACAAGTTCAGTGCGGATGCTTTCATGCACGATCAGGCGGCGTAGCGATGTGCAGCGTTGCCCCGCCGTGCCGACCGCGGAAAACACGATCGCGCGCACTGCCATGTCCAGATCGGCCGAGGGGGCGACGATCATCGCGTTATTACCGCCCAGTTCCAGAATGCTGCGGCCAAACCGTTCGGCCACCACCGGCCCGACAGCGCGGCCCATGCGGGTCGAGCCGGTAGCCGAGATCACCGGAACGTCCCTGGACGCCACCATCGCCGCGCCAACATCCGCCCCGCCGATCACCACTTGCGACAGACCTTCGGGGGCATCTTCGCCAAAGCGTTTGGCCGCGCGCTCGAATATCACCTGACAGGCCAGCGCCGACAGGGGCGCCTTTTCGGACGGCTTCCAGATCACCGGATCGCCGCACACCAGCGCCAGTGCTGTGTTCCAGCACCAGACCGCCACGGGGAAGTTGAAGGCGCTGATCACGCCGACAGGGCCAACGGGATGCCATGTTTCCATCATCCGGTGGCCGGGGCGCTCGGATGCGATGGTCAGGCCATACAGCATCCGCGACTGGCCCACGGCGAAATCGCAGATGTCGATCATTTCCTGCACTTCGCCCTGACCTTCGGACAGGATTTTGCCCGCTTCCAGCGACACCAGCGCGCCCAGATCATCCTTGGCCGCGCGCAGTTCCTCGCCCAGCAGGCGCACCAGTTCCCCACGGCGCGGGGCGGGCACATAGCGCCATTGTTTGAATGCCGATTTGGCGCGGGCAATCACTGCGTCCATATCCGTGGTTTCGGCCAGATGCGCCAGCTCGGCCCCGTCCACAGGCGAGGTCACGGTCAGGTTGCCGCCTTGCAAAACATCGGCAGTCAGCCCAAGGCGGGCCAGAATGGTTTCGGCTGTGTTTACATGCTTGTTCATGCTGCGCTCTCCAATGCTGTCATGTCGCCGGGGGTGTAAAGCTGGCCAAATTCGGTGCTTAGGAAATCGGGCAACCTTACTTCTTCCTGTGCGATAAACCCTGCTTGTGGCAGCATCCCGTGGCGCACCATATCGACCACGCCGGTCACACCGGCGGCTGTGGTGATCTGGATCGCGCCCCAATGGGTGCCGTTCACCTTGCGGGCCACGGTTTTGTTGATCAGCGAGCGTTCACGCAATTCGCCGTTGATCCGGCCGGTGGCGGTGCAATAGACCAGCACAACGTCCTGATCGGTGCGGGGCAGGGCGGATTCAAAAATGTCCTTCATCACGTCGCGTTTGCGGATCAAGCCCAGATCATGCAGCATCAGTTTGATGATGTCGCGGTGACCCGGATAGCGGATGGTGCGGTATGACACAGAGCGCGCCTTACCCTGCAGTTTTTCGGCCAGTGTGCCCAAACCGCCCGAGGTGTTGAAACATTCGTAATCCACGCCGTCCACCGACAGGATTTCCAGATCTTCCAGCGGTGCGGTTTTTACCAGCTTGCCATCCACCAGCGCATCGCAAGGGTTGCAATATTCGTTGATCAACCCGTCGGTTGACCAGGTCAGGTTATATTTCAGCGCGTTGGTGGGATAGAGCGGCAATGCCCCGACCCGCAAGGACAGCGTGTCGATGTCGTCAAACTCTGCCGCCAGATGCGCGCCCGCGATGCCGACGAAACCCGGCGCAAGACCGCATTGCGGCATGAACACGGTGTTGGCCCCTTCGGCCAGTTCACGCACCACGTTGGTCGAGGCCACGTCCTCGGTCAGATCGAAATAATGCGCACCGGCGCGTTTGGCGCCCGCCGCAATTGTGGGGGTCAGGAAAAATGGAGCGGCGGAAATCACTGCGTCGAACCCGTCCAGCGCCTTGGCCACCGCATCCGCGTCGCCCGCGTCCATCTGGGTGATGGCCACATCGGGCATGTCGATGGCTTTCAGCGCCTCCAGATCACGGTCGGCGACCGTCACGCTGTAATTTGGGGATTCCGCCAAAAACGCGGCGATGGTCTGGCCGATCTTGCCGCCACCGATGATGCAAACCTTCCACATGGGCATTTCTCCTGTTTTGCCTGTTTAGGTAAATGTGGAGGCTGATTGTGGAGAAAGGCAGGGATAAAACCGGCGGGAAAGTGGTTGGATGCCGTCAAATAGGCGGATTACCCGTCAGATTGTGTGTTCACATCCATGAACTGCGCCGCAATTCGCTGTGCGGTTTCATTATATCCGCGATCAAAACGACGGCCGAACACCACAAACGTCTTGGTGCGCATCACCCCCGGTATTTCGGCGATTTCATCGACAACCACGTCCAGATCCTCGATCCGCGGGGCTTCGATGCTTAGGAACAGATCGAATTCGCCGTTGATCGACAGGCACAGACGGATTTCGGCATATTGGCCAAGGCGACGCAGGATTTTACGGGTTTCCTGCTGTTTAACTTCCATTAAAACAAGGACTTGGATGCTTTCCTCGGACGGGTTTTTACTTAGAACAACGGAATATCCGGCAATCACACCGTCCTTTTCCATCCGCATGATCCGCTCATGCACGGTAGAGCGCGCCACATTCAGGCGGGCGGCGATATTGGTGGTGGATTCCCGCGCGTTGCGCTGCAATTCCCGCACGATCCGCCGGTCCAGATCGTCCTTTAGCCATTTTGATGATCTTTCCGTCATAATGTCGATTATGCAGGGATTTCCGGTAGAATGGCAAGTGGCCTTATGATGGAAAACAGGCCAGGGTGGGCAAAACAGGGGTGATTCCGGCAATACGGGGACGATATGGATCGCGCAGCAATTGTTCATCAGAATTTTCTGGATCGGGTGGCGGCCAATGATTTGCCCCACGGGGCGCCGGTTGTTACCGACCTGCCAAACACAAAACTGGTCGAGCTGTTCCGCAGTCAGGTGTTGTCGCGGCAATTGGATCGCACCAGCCGCATGATGCAAAAGGCGGGGCAGGGGTTTTACACCATCGGCTCCAGCGGGCACGAGGGCATGGCGGCGGTGGCCGAGGCCTTGCGCCCCACCGATATGGCGTTCCTGCATTACCGCGATGCGGCGTTCCAGATACAGCGCAGCCAGCAGGTGCCGGGGCAGAATATCGCCTGGGATATGCTGCTGAGCTTTGCGGCCTCTTCTGATGATCCCACATCTGGCGGGCGTCACAAGGTATTGGGATCAAAGGCGCTTTTCATCCCGCCGCAATCCTCGACCATCGCCAGCCACCTGCCCAAGGCTGTTGGTGCGGCCTATTCCATCGGCCTTGCCCGCCGTCATGCGCCCGAACACTGCGCCTTGCCCGAAGATGCGATTGTGATGGCGTCGTTTGGCGATGCATCCTCGAACCATTCCACCGCGCAGGGGGCCTTCAACACTGCCTGCTGGACAAGTTTTCAATCGGTTCCCCTGCCTGTGCTGTTCGTCTGCGAGGACAACGGCATCGGCATTTCCACCCCCACGCCGCAGGGTTGGGTCGCGGCGAATTTCATGCACCGGCCGGGAATGCGCTATTTCCATTGCAACGGGCTGGATATCACCGAAACCCACCGTGTTGCCGCGCAGGCTGCCGATTATGTGCGCCGCCACCGCAAACCGGCCTTTCTGCATGTGAAAACCGTGCGGCTATACGGCCATGCGGGATCGGACGTCGAGGCGACCTATCGCGCCAAACAGGCGATTGCGGCGGATGAAGCCAATGATCCGCTGCTGCACAGCGTGCGGATATTGCAAGAGACGGGCGCCTGTTCCCGTGACGAAGCCCTTGATATCTATCACGAAACCGAAGCCCGCTGCACCCGTATCGCCGCCCGTGCCGTCAAGCGGCCGCATCTGAAAACCGCGTCCGATGTGGTGGCGTCACTGATACCGCCCAAACGGGACTGCGCCCCGACGAACGGCCCAACGCCTGCGGACCGTGCCAAAGTGTTCGGCAGCGACATGCGGGCAATGGACGAACCACAGGCGATGAACCGGCTGATCAACTGGGCGCTGACCGATCTGATGCTGGAGCATGGCGAAATCGCGGTGATGGGCGAGGATGTGGGGCGCAAAGGCGGGGTTTACGGCGTGACGCAAAAACTGCAAACCCGTTTCGGGCCGGATCGGGTGATTGATACGCTGCTGGATGAACAATCCATTCTAGGCCTTGCCATCGGCATGGCGCATAACGGTTTCATTCCGATGCCGGAAATCCAGTTTCTGGCCTATCTGCACAACGCCGAGGACCAGATCAGGGGCGAAGCCGCCACGTTGTCGTTTTTCTCGAACGGTCAGTACAGCAACCCGATGGTGTTGCGGATTGCCGGTCTGGGTTACCAGCGCGGCTTTGGCGGGCATTTTCACAATGACAATTCGCTGGCCGTGCTGCGCGATATTCCCGGCGTGATCATTGCCTGCCCGTCTAATGGCGCGGATGCGGCATGTATGCTGCGCGAAGCCGTGCGGTTGGCACGCGAGGAACAGCGGGTGGTGGTGTTTCTGGAACCGATCGCACTGTATCCGATGCGGGATTTGCATGGCGAGGGCGACAAGGGCTGGATGCACCTTTACCCGTCGCCCGATAAACGCATCCTGCTGGGGCAGGTCGGCGTTTCGGGGCGGGGCACGGATCTGGCGATGGTGACCTATGGGAACGGGTTCTACCTGTCGCAACAGGCGGCGAAGGTTCTGAAGGGCAAGGGGGTGAAGCTGCGGGTGATCGATATGCGCTGGCTGGCCCCGTTGCCGAAAGAGGAATTGTTAAAACAAACAAAGGCTTGCGGATCGGTGTTGATAGTAGACGAGTGCCGCGAAACCGGCAGCCAGTCAGAAGGCTTGATGGCGATGTTTACTGAGGCGGGCCGCGAAAATATCGCGCGGGCCACAGCGACGGATTGTTTTATCGCTACGGGTCCGGCCTATGGCGCGACCTTGCCCACGGCAGACGGTATCGCGCAAGCGGCGCTTGAATTGCTGGAGGGCGCGAAATGAGGAAAACAGCGGTTCTGATCTGCCCCGGACGCGGCACCTATAATGCACCGGAGCTGGGCTATATCTCGCGGCACTTTGGTGCACCTGCCTTGCTGGCCGAATTTGATGCCTATCGAGCGGCACAAGGGCAGGAAACAGTTTCGGCGCTGGACGGGGCGGAAAAATTTTCGGCGCGGCTGCATACGCGCGGGGATAATGCCTCACCTTTGATCTATGCTGCGTCCCTGCTGGATGCACAGGCGATTTCGGCGGATTACGATATCGTTGCTGTCACCGGAAATTCGATGGGCTGGTATATTGCGCTGGCGGCGGGCGGGGCGCTGGATCCGATGGCGGGGTTTGCGGTGGTCAACACCATGGGCACGCTGATGCAGGAACATCTTATTGGCGGGCAGGTGCTGTATCCGTTTGTTGACGACAACTGGCAGGAAATTCCCGGCAAGCGCAATGAATTGCTGGCGCTTGTGGCGGATATCGACGGACGAGGCGGGGCCGTGCTGGCGGTGTCGATCCGGCTGGGTGGGATGCTGGTGCTGGCGGGAAATGACGCGGGGCTAAAGGCGTTTAAGGCCGCCGTGCCTGCCTATGACCGCTACCCGTTGCTCCTGCCAAATCACGCGGCGTTTCATACGGATTTGCAGGAACCGGTTGCCGCCGAGGGCCGTGCGCGGTTGGGGGCAGATCTGTTCGGCCCCCCGAAAACCCCGCTGATTGACGGGCGCGGGGCGATCTGGTGGCCCCATGCAACCGACGCGGCGGCGTTGCGGGCCTATACCCTTGGGGCGCAAGTCACTGAAACCTATGATTTTACCCGCGCTATTCAGGTGGCCGCCCGCGAATTTGCGCCGGATGTGTTTATCGTTACCGGACCTGGGGCGACACTGGGCGGGGCGATTGCGCAATCCCTGATCGCGATTGACTGGGACGGGATGGACAGCAAGGCGGCGTTTCAGAAACGGCAGCTGGAAAACCCCGTTTTGATAGCAATGGGGCGTGATGATCAGCGAAAACTTGCTACCAGATAAGGTTGCCTGCTATCGTGACCGGTTGCTTTCTGCCTTGGCGATTTCATTTGCCTGGGCAAGCTTGACCTGTTCCAGAATATAGGGCGCCAGCAGGCGGGCACCGGCATGTGACAGGTGATCATCGTCAAAATAATAGGAAATACCGTCAACCAGATTGATGCAGCGCTGTTTGATAAACGTATTGCATAGTAATTCATGCGGTTTTACCCGATAAAGGTTCGGGCTGTTCAATGTATCAAACGCCGCAATAACCGGCCCGTTGCGTTGGGCGAAAACCTGATACGAAGTGGATATATTGTCTATATTCTGCTCGTGACCGACCAGAATTCTTTTTACTGCCAGTTCGGGTACATTCCAGCCTGCTTCGGGGATGGGATAGACCAGAACGACATTGAATTCCTTGGTCAGTTCAAGAATGTTTTCTGGAAAGGATTGCAAAACCCTGTTGCGGCGGTCTGGATCCTTGGGGCCAGCGTTTTCATCGCGATATTCCAGCAGATCGATATAGGCACCTTTGCCGCTTTCGACGCCGCCTTCGCCGTTGTCAAACCTTGCACCGTTCCAATAAAGCGTGAAACGGGACGTAATAACCAGAGTTTTTACGCCTGCCTTGCGGGCGTATTCCAACATGTGTTGATTATATTTGCTGCACTGGTAACTGTCCGGAGTATTGGCCCTGAAATACCCTTCCAGGCCGATACACCCGGCATAAGCCACTGAATAGGATGAGATATTTACCTTTTGCAACGCCAATTGCGCCTGATAGGAAATCGCGTGGGAATGGCTGTCACCAATAAACATGACGTCAATCTTGTCGCCGTTGGTGAATTCCTGACACCCTTTGCGGGGCTGGGTGCTGTAATCGTCCCTGATTTTAAGCAGGCAGGTCTCATAGGGGTTTCTGCTTTGCGAGAAATTGGCATAATAGCGGGCTGTGTCATTCAATCTTTGGGGTACGCCATTTTTCAAATGTCCGTAAATACCAAAAGCAATTAAGGCGCTGCCAGTGGTTGCGGCCAGCATAAAGATGGTACCTTGGGAAAGTGATTTGGCGAAGTTGCCTTTCCGAAACGGTTGTTCGACAAACCGCCAAGTAAGATAGGCAAGGGGCAAAGACAGGCCCGCAAGGGGCAGCATTTCCCATTGGGTCGGTTGGCGCAGATTATGAAGACGGGCAAAGGCGAACAGGGGCTGGTGCCATAAATAGGCGCTATAGCTGATCAGACCGATGGTTGTAAATGCACGCAATGACAACAGCTGTGCAACCCATGTACCCTGGCTTGCATATAACAGGATCAGCACAGTCCCCCCGACAGGTGCCATTGCATAGATTGAGGGGAAGGGGGTATTTTCATCAAAGTAGAACACGGAAAACAGGATCAGAATGAACCCCAGCAGGGCGGCAAAATTACCCGGTAGCCGAGGCTTGTTGGTGTTTAGGAAGGCAACCATTGATCCCGCTAAAAATTCCCAGGCCCGCGTTGGTGCAAGATAGAAATTTGCGGTCGGGTGGGTGCGCCAACCCCATTCGCTTAGGGCAAGGCTAAGGAGTGCAAGTACGGTAATGCCGAAAAATGCCCGATTGCGCCCGTACCGCCAAAGGATAAACAGCAGGATCGGTAAAATCAGGTAATATTGTTCTTCGACTGCCAGGCTCCAGGTATGCAAAAGCGGTTTTTCATTTGCAGTCAAATCAAAGTAACCACCTTCGCGATAGAACAGAATATTGGAGGCAAATACGGAGGTAGTGTCGCGAGTTTGGTGGAAATTCGAGGACGGCGTAATCTCCGGGTGCATCGAAGCCACCCAACCGGCGGCTGGAACCGCCAAGGAGATCACGCCATGACAAAGAATACAGCAACATCGACATCCGCGCTACTGGCCAATGAAGCAGGCTATGACCCGATTGAAGACCGGCTGCGCCAGAACATCCGCGCGACGATCGAGGCGGTTTTCGAAGAGGAGCTGGAGCAGTTTCTGGGCCGTTGCCGGTATGGCCGCAGCGGCGGGGCAAAGGCCGGATACCGCCACGGGCATCGCGAGCGGCAACTGGTCGGAACATTTGGAACCGAAACGGTGCGCGTGCCGCGTGCGCGGATCACAGGCGAGGCCGGCAAGGCCAGAGAATGGCGCTCGAAGGCATTGCCCCGCTACCAGCGGCTGACGAAGAAGGCCGAGGCGCTGATCGCTGCTGTCTACCTTTCGGGCACCAACACACGGCGGGTAAAACGCGCCCTGTTCGGCCTGTTTCAGGGGGCGGTCAGCAAGGATGTGGAGAGGTGGTCCCACTTTTTTGACCAGTCAGCAGCCAGTTTAAGATGGATCAGGGTTTCATTTAGGCTGCCAAACTCATTGGTTTTGTTTTTCTGTCATAGGCTTCATCCGGGGTCAATATTCCGTGGGTGGAATGCGGGCGCTCGGTGTTGTAGTAAGCCAACCATTTCCCGATCCCGGCGCGGGTCTGCGAACCCGTTTCAAATGCGTTGAGGTAAATGCATTCGTATTTCAAGGATCGCCAAAGCCGCTCGATCATCCGGTTATCGACCCAGCGACCTTTGCCATCCATCGAGATTTTCACGTCGGCTTCTTTCAGCGCCTGCGTCCATTCAAACCCGGTGAACTGGCTGCCCTGGTCGCTGTTCATGATATCGGGCTTGCCGTATTTGGCCATAGCCTCTTTCAGGGCTTCAACGCAAAAATCTGCCTCCATGCTGTTTGACAATCTCCAGCTCAAAACCTTGCGGCTGTGCCAGTCCATGATCGCGACCAAATAGAGGAACCCGCGCTGCATCGGAATGTAGGTGATATCTACGCACCACACATGGTTTGGACGATCAATCGTCAGGTCTCGCAGCAGATACGGGTAGATCTTATGCTGCGGATGTTTCTTGCTCGTGTTGGGCGTCTGGTAGATCGGAACCAACCGCATCAGCCGCATCAAACGGCGGACCCTGTGGCGACCACACTTGTAACCTTGGCGCTGCATGTGCCGGGCCATTTGCCGTGATCCATACCACGGCGTCTGCAAGAATTGCTTGTCGATTATTGTCATGAACCGCAAATTTTCAGCACTTTCGCCTTTTGGCTGGTAATACAGGTTCGAGCGCGCCAGAGAAAGTAGCCCGCATTGTCGTCGCACACTCAGATCATGCTCACGGCTCACCATTTTTTGCCTCGCTTCCCGAGCAACTGTTGCGAGGCGTTGGCTAAAAAATCCCGTTCCACGACCAGCTGACCAATCTTGGAGTGCAGCTTCTCAATCTGGGCTTCATCAACCCGATCAGGATCACGGCCCCGTCTGGAAAATGCCGTGGCCATGTTTTCAATCGCTGCTCGTTTCCATGTGCCAATCTGGGTTGGATGCACACCATACTTCTTCGACAGCTCCGCCATCGTCATTTCCTCGCGGATTGCTTCAAGCGCAACGCGGGCTTTGAATTCGGGAGAATGGTTCTTTCGTTTCGTCATTTTGAATCGTCTTTCTCATAAGTCGATCCACCTTAACAACTGGTCCGAATTTCCGCGACCACCTCTGAGGTATTTCATCAATTCCCAATTTACCGAGTCGGAATCAAATTGTTCACTATCGTAATCGCCTCCGGACCACTCCATATAGCTTTCGTGCTCTTCATGGCTCGGATCCTTCAGGGCGTTGCAGAATTCAAAGTAACCGGGTACACCACCCACATCCTCAGGTGGACAAGCCCGTTCACCCTCAAGACAGGCCAGCTCCGTTCTCAATTCAGGATTGAAATAGCGGTTCTCCTCCAAGAGAAGTTCATGTTCCCAGCTGTCCCCGAAATCATACAGATAACTGAATGTTCGGCCTTTCTGTTTGATCAAATCTCCAAGCCGGTATTTTCCACATACCAACCCGTCTTCTTTGGATTCCGGATATTCGGTGTAGCGTTTTTTCCCAATGGTAAATTCGTGCAGGTGACTGTCGGTCCAGCCCATGACAATCTGAATCACATCGTGCAGCCGATCCAGCGTGATGCTGGCTGGCACCACAAAGCGACGCCATATTGCCGGTTCGATATCAAGCAGTTGTATTTTCAGTAGATAAAATCGGTTGTGTCTCGAAAGTGGTGGAAATTGATTTCAGGCACCTCCGAGCGGGTTGAGTTATGCGCCGGTCAGGCGGCTTGGTCAAGGGTTGCGTCGGCGACGGGCTGAGCGAGCGTTTCCCAGCCATCGACCTTTCGCATGACGATCTGCCCCGAGGCCATCAGAGCCCAAAGCAGCATCGGCACGGTCTCGGCGCATGGCAGCACGGTCTGGGTCTTGATGCGGCGGCGGAATTCCTCGTTCAGGCGTTCGATCGCATTTGTCGTTCTGGCCGATTTCCACTGGCCTTGTGGCAGACGCGTGAAGGTGAAAAGCTTATCTCCTGCTTCTTCCAAGCTGTCAGCGACGGCCTTGCATTTCAGCCGCCATTTTCGCAGAAATGCCTTGCGGCGGGTGGCGATTTCCTCGGGTGTTTTGGCGTAGATCATGTCGCGGTAATCTTCTGTCAACTCATCATGCATACGCTTGGGTGCCTTGGCCAGAAGGTTGCGGTGCTTGTGCACCGTGCACCTCTGGATCGGCAGATCTTCACCCCAGAGGGCAATGAGAGCGACCTCAAGTCCCGGTGCCCCGTCCACGATGACAAATTCGGGCCGTTTCAACCCGCGCGCATCCAGATCGTTGATGAACTGACGCCAGGCGGAGGTGCTTTCGCCGCCCATGTTCATCAGTGATAACAAGACCTTCTGCCCATCCCGGCGCACGCCAATCGCGGCCAGAACCGAGATATTGGTGGCCTTCCTGTCAATCCGCGTTTTGATCACGGTGCCGTCCAGGATCAGCCGCACGATGTCTTCATCCGCAAGGCTGCGGGCGCACCACGCCTGCCAGTCCACCTTCACCTTGCGCCAGGCGCGGCTCACCACATCCTTGCTGACCGCCCCCTGAAACAGGCCGAACAGGGCGCGTTTTACCCGCCGTGTGTTGGTGCCCGAAAGGTAGACAGCAGCGATCAGCGCCTCGGCCTTCTTCGTCAGCCGCTGGTAGCGGGGCAATGCCTTCGAGCGCCATTCTCTGGCCTTGCCGGCCTCGCCTGTGATCCGCGCACGCGGCACGCGCACCGTTTCGGTTCCAAATGTTCCGACCAGTTGCCGCTCGCGATGCCCGTGGCGGTATCCGGCCTTTGCCCCGCCGCTGCGGCCATACCGGCAACGGCCCAGAAACTGCTCCAGCTCCTCTTCGAAAACCGCCTCGATCGTCGCGCGGATGTTCTGGCGCAGCCGGTCTTCAATCGGGTCATAGCCTGCTTCATTGGCCAGTAGCGCGGATGTCGATGTTGCTGTATTCTTTGTCATGGCGTGATCTCCTTGGCGGTTCCAGCCGCCGGTTGGGTGGCTTCGATGCACCCGGAGATTACGCCGTCCTCGAATTTCCACCAAACTCGCGACACTACCATAAAATCGTTCCTTCATTTCTTTACCTCATATTTTGACCAGAAGCTTCGTTTGCGACCATGTGCCTCAATGATCTGCTTTTTGAAAACTTCGTGTGGGTTAAATTCTTTCCAGTCAGAAATACCTGCCGCCAGCTTGTCCAGCTTCTTCAGATACCGGATGCCATGGGGATAGGCTTTGGTGTAACCACGCTCCAGAATGGAGACAAGCAGGCTACGATACAGCAGGCTGGCAGCGAGATGTCGGTTTTCCGATTCCATGGCCTCAGCCAGTGAAAGCAAACAGCCATAATGGTTTCCATCAAGCTGGTCAGCACGTGCCAGAAGATAGACTTCGGCCTCATTTATCTTTCCGATTGCAATCAGAAATTCAGCATCAGACTCCCAAAGTCTGTCTGCTTTCAGAATTTGTTCAACCTCATCAGAAACAACTTCATCCCGCTTATCATGACCGATGACATCCAGAAGCGTCTGTAGGGTGTCGGTGGAATGATAGGATTTGAATTTCTGGGACAGGAGCTCCGTCAATTTTTCAGAATCACCCTGCTTGTGGTAGATTTCTTCCAACAGCTTATCCCGTTCATATGCTTGAAAGGTCTCGCCTTCTGGAATCTTTTTTAGCCAGGAATGGGCGGTTTCCACATCACCGCTTTCCAGATAAACACGGGCAATGTCGACAAGTGCGGCAGAATTCAACTTTTCCCAAGACGCTATGCGGGTCTTTTCAAACAACTTGGCATCCTTGATCTGCCGGGCCAATGATTCAATAAGAATCAAATGATGACGTTTGCCGTATTCATCCTTTTCTTTATCGACCCACTTCTGAAGTTCGGCAATCATTGTACGAATAACCTCTTCAGGCAGGCACTCTCCAGCGCAATCGATCAAGGTATCCCGGATGCCGTAGTTATCCTTTTTATTTACCTTGAGAATGATGTCCGCAATTTTCTCTTTGTTGCCACAACGGGAGGCATAGTCCACAAACAGCTCTTTGGCATCATAGCGGAAGACATCGCCAATATTCCCGCTGGAGTCGTCACACATCTCAAAAATGGTATTGTCGGCTTCATAAAACGCCGCCACCAGTTCAACACCGGAAAGCGGATCATCCACGCCGGATTTTAAGTCCTGTAGCAGCATTTCAAGCTCCCGGGAAAAGCTGGCAGCGCCCCGCCAGTCAACAAACCGCCGTGAATTTTTCAGGCTGGAGAGCTTCTGCTTGAACCGCTGAACGTTCTCTTTGGGCGTGGCAATCAGCTGTTCAATGAGATCATCGGCCTCGTCGGAGTGTACTGCAAGATTCAGGAGCGCATCAGTGAGAGTTTCTGCACCAAGGTCGATCAGCTTTTGTTTGCGGGAATCAGCCATTTTCCTGACCTCCCAGCTTTGTGCAACCCGGGCCGGACAGTGAACTGCGGCCGCCGGATACAGGTGTGATGTTTATCTGGGTGCTGATTCTTTCCTTCATTGCAGATACGTGGGAAATGATTCCGATCAGCTTGCCGTCCTGCTGAAGCCCGGACAATGTATCCAGAGAAGTCTCCAGTGCTTCTTCATCCAAGGTACCAAAGCCCTCATCAAGGAACAGGGAGTCCACGCGGACTTTCCGGCTGGCCATTTTCGACAACCCCAATGCCAGCGTCAGGCTGACGATAAAGCTTTCACCACCGGACAGGTTCTTGGTCGATCTGATTTCACCGGCCTGATAATTATCAACGACATTCAGCTCCAAAGGCTGATGTTCATCGCGGATCAGCAGGTAGCGGTCGGTCATTTTTTCCAGCTGTTGGTTGGCGTGGGAAACCATCAACTCAAAGGTCAATCCCTGAGCAAAGTTACGGTACTTTTTACCATCCGCCGAACCGATGAGGCCATGCAGCTTTTCCCAACGATGGCACTCCTTCTTCTGAGCTTCGATGGCGGACTGCTTTTCCTTTATCCGCTCTTTGGCTGCCGTATTTTCATTTAGCTTGTGCTTAATTCCGGCAATGGCATCGCGCAGTGTTTTCAAGGACTCTTCAAATTCTTTGAGCTGCGGTTCCAGTTCCTCAAGTGTCTTGTCCGTGGATGGAAGCCCGTCTTTCTTTTTATCCGCTTCCTGATTAACCAAAGTAACATCGTTTATTTTCAAAGCATTAAGCTCAATATACACGGGTCGAAGACCCTTGGCGATCTCCGTGGCCAGACGCGTCTCCCGGTCTTTCTGTTTAGCTTTGAGCTCAGTTCCCGCATCATCGAGCTCCTTGGCCCGGGAAGATAAAGATTCCCGATCTTCCTGTGAGAGTCTGGCTTCGAGGAATGATTTCTCATCTGCAAAGCCTGCCGGAGTCAGAGCAGTTGAAAAGTCAGTTTCTGCTTTTTTCAGTTCAGGTGTTCTTTGCTCGATGCGCTTCTTGAGGGATTCAACATGGGTCTTGGCCGTTGTCAGTTTCTGCTGCAGCTCGGTGTTCAGGTCTCTGGCTTTCTTCTCGGCCTTTTCGGCATCGGCAATGGCTTTGTTCAGTCGGCCTTCTTCATCATCAGGCTTTCTATCGCCATACAATTGCTTCCGCTCTTCTGTTCCGTCGGCCAGTTGCTTTTTGAGCCGTTCAAGAGTTTCCTGTTTTTCAGACAGAGCTTTGACCTGCGTATCAATCACGGCATCAAGACGCTTCACCTCGCTGTCGATGTCGGCAATCTGTTTTTCGATGTCGGTCTTTTGTTTTACCTGCTCCTGCCATGACTTCAGTCGTGACCTGAGGGATTCGAGCAGTGACTCGACCTCTGTCTCCGGTATGTCAGTAATGCCAAGTGGCTGAAGTTTCCCGGAAACCGCCAGCTTGATCTCATCAAAGCCGGTCCGAAGTTTTGTGAGGGCATCCTTCAATTCAGCGAGCGTTTTTTCTGCGGCCTTCTTGTCATTGGTCGCTTCGGTTTCCAGCTTTTCGCTGTCATTCAGATTCTGGCGGGCAGCCGTTTCCGCCTTTTCCAGTTTTTTGATGGCGGCTTCCTGTTCATCGGCCTTGTCGATCAACTTGGTCAGCGATTCTATCTTTTGTTCGATTTCATCTGGAGCCGGAACATTACCCTCGGCAAAGGGATGATCGTTTGATCCGCAGAGTGGACAGGGCTTGCCGTCTTCCAGTTTGGCCCGGTGGTCTTCAAGCTCCACGATTTTCCTGATGAAAGCCATCTCACGAAGAAGGGTTTCCTTCTCGGTGCGATATTCCCGGAGCAGTTTGTCGCCCAGTAATTCGCTTAGAGCATCCTTACCTTGCTGAAGATCTTTAGCAGCTGACTCCAGTTCCTGTTTTTTGAGCCCACATTGCTTGGAGGCTGCCTCCAGTTTCTTTGCGGCATCTGTTACGGCCGTATCGGCTTTTATTAAAGCGGTTTCTTTCTGCGTGAGCTCCTGTTGCTTGGTGAGTAGGTTGCTGAACTGTTCTTCAACTCCGGCGAGCCCACTGATCAGCCATTCATCTTGTGCATTTTCTTTAAGGTATAGCTCAACCGCCTCCAGCGTTTTCTCTGCGGCAGTCCGTTTTTCCTGTTCCTTCACCCGAGCCTGCTTGTCGGTCTCAATCTTTCCGGATTCCTTGGTACAGACATCAGCGCCTTCTGAAACAGCCTTTGTCTGTTCGGCAATTTTTTGATCAATCGACCGGATTTTCTGGATCAACGGGGTTGCTGTTTTCAGTTCCTCTTTGGTTTTTTGGGTGAGCTGTTCAGAAGCTTTGAGAGACTCAGCTTGTGTGTTTGCTGATGTTTCCAGCTCCAGAAGTGTGGCTTCATCCGTTTTCAGGGAGGTCTGATCGTCAGCCTGTTGTTTACGGAGGGATGTTACGCTCACGTATGTTCCGTCAAGTGAGGCGGCCTTGATAGCCTGTTCAAGTTTGCTCCGTTCCGGTTTGAATGCCTCGGTATCGGTCTTTAGTTTGGCGGCTTCATCCGTAAGACTAAGGATCTCCTTTTGCAGGCCCTCAATAGTGGTCAGCCATGTGATGGCTTTGCCTGTTTCGGTTGATTTACCAGTAAGCTCCGTCTCCTGCTTCTGCTTGGACGTAAGCTCGTCTTGAATTTCCTTTTCTTGCTCCGGCTCCAGAATCACGATACCTGATGTTTTAGCGTTCAGGATATTCAGTTTTTCCCGCTCATCACGCTGGCGTTCATGAACCCGGCGTGAGATTTCTGAATAAATTTCGGTGCCGGTGATCTGCTCGAGTATCTTGGACTTCTGCTCAACGTCAGCCTTGAGGAAGGTATCGAAGCCTCCCTGTGCCAGTAGAATTGAGCGGGTGAAACGGTCGAAGTCCATCCCGGTTTTTTCCTCAATGACTCCACCGACAAGGCTTTTCTTGGTTTCGATTGGCTTGCCCGTAGTATCGTCCGCAATTTGGTGCTCCTGATCCTGCAGATTGCCTTCAGCCTTTTTCCGCGCCCGGCGCTGTTCCCAGTGACAGCGGAATCGGCCAGCCTGGGATTCAAACAGAACCTCGGCATAGCATTCACCGGTCTGGCGAGACATTATCTCGTTGCCGCTCTTGGTGATTTTTCCAAGGCGAGGCGTAGCTCCATACAGGGCCAGACAGATAGCATCAAGAATTGTCGACTTTCCCGCACCGGTCGGACCAGTCAGAGCAAAGATGCCGTTGGAAACATATTCGGGACCGGTGAAGTCTATGACCCATTCACCATAGAGGGAGTTGAGGTTCTTAAATCTGAGTTCAAGTATCTTCATAAGGCCAAAACCTCAAACTGTTTTTTGAACCACGAAAGACCCGAGAGGTGGTCCCACTTTTTTGACCAGTCAGCAGCCAGTTTAAGATGGATCAGGGTTTCATTTAGGCTGCCAAACTCATTGGTTTTGTTTTTCTGTCATAGGCTTCATCCGGGGTCAATATTCCGTGGGTGGAATGCGGGCGCTCGGTGTTGTAGTAAGCCAACCATTTCCCGATCCCGGCGCGGGTCTGCGAACCCGTTTCAAATGCGTTGAGGTAAATGCATTCGTATTTCAAGGATCGCCAAAGCCGCTCGATCATCCGGTTATCGACCCAGCGACCTTTGCCATCCATCGAGATTTTCACGTCGGCTTCTTTCAGCGCCTGCGTCCATTCAAACCCGGTGAACTGGCTGCCCTGGTCGCTGTTCATGATATCGGGCTTGCCGTATTTGGCCATAGCCTCTTTCAGGGCTTCAACGCAAAAATCTGCCTCCATGCTGTTTGACAATCTCCAGCTCAAAACCTTGCGGCTGTGCCAGTCCATGATCGCGACCAAATAGAGGAACCCGCGCTGCATCGGAATGTAGGTGATATCTACGCACCACACATGGTTTGGACGATCAATCGTCAGGTCTCGCAGCAGATACGGGTAGATCTTATGCTGCGGATGTTTCTTGCTCGTGTTGGGCGTCTGGTAGATCGGAACCAACCGCATCAGCCGCATCAAACGGCGGACCCTGTGGCGACCACACTTGTAACCTTGGCGCTGCATGTGCCGGGCCATTTGCCGTGATCCATACCACGGCGTCTGCAAGAATTGCTTGTCGATTATTGTCATGAACCGCAAATTTTCAGCACTTTCGCCTTTTGGCTGGTAATACAGGTTCGAGCGCGCCAGAGAAAGTAGCCCGCATTGTCGTCGCACACTCAGATCATGCTCACGGCTCACCATTTTTTGCCTCGCTTCCCGAGCAACTGTTGCGAGGCGTTGGCTAAAAAATCCCGTTCCACGACCAGCTGACCAATCTTGGAGTGCAGCTTCTCAATCTGGGCTTCATCAACCCGATCAGGATCACGGCCCCGTCTGGAAAATGCCGTGGCCATGTTTTCAATCGCTGCTCGTTTCCATGTGCCAATCTGGGTTGGATGCACACCATACTTCTTCGACAGCTCCGCCATCGTCATTTCCTCGCGGATTGCTTCAAGCGCAACGCGGGCTTTGAATTCGGGAGAATGGTTCTTTCGTTTCGTCATTTTGAATCGTCTTTCTCATAAGTCGATCCACCTTAACAACTGGTCCGAATTTCCGCGACCACCTCTCCGAAATGTACAAAAGGTTATTGCCCATCCTTTCCTCCCTTCTTTCTGGAGGATTCGATTTGTTTCACGGCTTTATCAAAGTCGCTGAGTCTTTTAGTGGATTCATTCAAACGATTGGCATGAAACTTTTCGTATTCACCTTCTGCAAGCTGCTTAGCCATTTCATGGGAGATTCTACCGGCATGGGTTAAGATATCCCGATCATTAAGGGTCATAAAACTATCCAGCTTTTTGATCCAATCCGACATATACATAGGAATCCGACGCATGGCCTGTCCCTGGGCAAAAATCAGATATTGCTCCACAAGATTGTTGAGCGCAGCCAGTTCCTCTTCGCTCAGGTAGTTTTTAGCAATTATCACATCCTGTTTGCGGACTTTGGCTCCACGGTAATTAGTAAGCCCCATATTGGGCTTTTCTGCATCTACCCGGGAGTGGATGATTTCTGCTGCCGTCTGACCCGTTATGGCCCAGTGCATTTTATTCTGGACGGTCTTGAAGAATCCAATGCTGATATCCAGCGTCGGATCATAGTCGATACTGGTGGCATAGATGTCTGTGATTTTCTGATAAAAACGACGCTCCGAAGTACGAATATCCTGAATCCGTCGTTCCAACTCCTCAAAGTAGTCAAAGGGTTGGTCTGGATTTTTCAGGCGCTCATCGTCCAGCAGAAATCCCTTTCTGATGAATTCTGTCAGTTTCTGTGTTGCCCAGATACGGAAACGGGTAGCCACATGACTTTTCACTCGGTAACCCACCGAAATAATCATATCCAGATTGTAAAAATCCACCATACGGGCAACCTGTCGCTTGCCTTCCATTTGAACTATCCGAAATTTTCGGATAGTTGGGGTTGGATCAAGCTCCCCTTCCTCGTAAATGCTTTGTATATGGTGATTTATGGTCCTGACATCTTTCTGAAAGAGCTCGGCCATCAACCTTTGTGAAAGCCATACCGATTCATTCTCAAACCGTACATCCAGCTTTAGTTTGCCATCTTCAGCCTGATAAATCAGAAACTGTCCTTTGGCGGGTTCCAATCCGTGGTCTTCAGGATTTGAAGGTGGTTCTTTCTTTGGTTTATTCGGCATTTATATCTTCCTCCATCAAATCCTTGATTATTTCGTTATAGGAGACAGTCATTTCCTCCCGGTCTTCATCCGGCACTTCAAAGGCATCCAGACAGCGGGTAAAAACATCCCCGGCATCCAGATCATCAAGGGTTTCATCTTCGTTGATCGCATTGATTACCCGATCCATGACACGCCGGTTTTTGATCCGCCTGATTTCCATGGCTGAGTCGGCCATAGCTTCGTCGAGCATCTCGCGCAAGTTGCCGATGATGTCGCTGCCGGTGTATTCAATCTCAAGCCATGCAGCGCTATCTTCCTTTTTGAGCTCCTCCAACTTCGCATGGATATCATCCAGCGAACCGACAATGCGGACCAGCTCCTGAAAACAGGGAACGGGGAGCTCTTGGATATCTGGCGTGGTGCTGTTGAACTCTATGAGCACAACCTTCTTTTCCTGAGTCGCCTCGCCATAGCCCATCGGAATGGGCGAACCACAATAGCGGATGTGCTCCGCGCTACCGACAGCCTGAGGAACATGCAGATGGCCAAGAGCCAGATAATCAATTGACGAGGGAAAAACCTCCTCACCGACATGTGCCAGCGATCCCACATAAAGCTCCCGGACACCATCACCATCAACGGTCTTACCGCCTGCCGTGAACAGGTGGCCCATGGCAACGATGGGGATTCCATCATGCCCAGCGCTTTTGAATTCGGCTCGTTTCTGCTCCGCAATAGCACAAACATCCGCGTAATGGTTTTTCAGTCCTTCAACGAGCTTGGCGTTTTTATCGTCGATCGTTTCTCCCGGTTCGACTGTGCGGATATCCTTGTCCCGCAAATACGGCACAGCGCAGACAATAGCCTCCGGCTTATCGTCTGTGTGAAGAATAAAGACTTCATCCTCCAAGGCTTCGGTCATCGAGCCGACCACATACACATTCAGCGCTCTTAGCAGCTCTTTCGGGGCATTCAGAAATGACGGTGAATCATGGTTTCCAGCAACTACCACAACATGACGGCAGCAGGATGCGGCAACGCGGCAGAGGAAACGATAGTAGAGCTCCTGCGCCCTGTTGCTGGGCGTGCTTGTATCAAACACATCACCGGCAACAAGCAGGGCATCAACCTTTTCCTCTTCAATGGTCTGAGCCAACCAATCCAGAAACGCAGTGAATTCCTCATAGCGTTTCCGGCCGTAAAGGGAGCGGCCTAAATGCCAGTCTGATGTGTGGAGGATTTTCATTGAGCCTCCACTGCTGCTTGGGGTTCTTCAGCAGGTTCTTCAGTCACGCCGATACTTTGAAGTAGGGCCGAAAACTGATCTGGGTCCTTTTCCTTGATTTTCTGCAGAATGAAGTTTGCTGTGGTCTTCATCTCTGGAACATCAATAGGTAAAACACTTCTCTCAAATACACCCGCTAAATGGGAAAACTCATTGTTGATGCGATCAGTTAGTGACGCAGCCAATGCATCTTCTCCGAAAAAACGCGCTAACTTGTCATCTTTTTCTACGGCATTGGGGTATTTGTAGTACAAGAATGCTTCAAGAAACTTGCGGGCATTGTTCCCAAAGTTGTAGTAGCAATCATGATTTTCATCACACTCGATCTGGGCGTGAGCGCATTTATAAATTTGATGAAACAGAAAGTTGAACTCCGTGACGTAGTCTTTCAGGTATCGAGGCATCAATGTAATGTCACTGACTTGATCCGTTCGGGAGAGGTGGTCCCACTTTTTTGACCAGTCAGCAGCCAGTTTAAGATGGATCAGGGTTTCATTTAGGCTGCCAAACTCATTGGTTTTGTTTTTCTGTCATAGGCTTCATCCGGGGTCAATATTCCGTGGGTGGAATGCGGGCGCTCGGTGTTGTAGTAAGCCAACCATTTCCCGATCCCGGCGCGGGTCTGCGAACCCGTTTCAAATGCGTTGAGGTAAATGCATTCGTATTTCAAGGATCGCCAAAGCCGCTCGATCATCCGGTTATCGACCCAGCGACCTTTGCCATCCATCGAGATTTTCACGTCGGCTTCTTTCAGCGCCTGCGTCCATTCAAACCCGGTGAACTGGCTGCCCTGGTCGCTGTTCATGATATCGGGCTTGCCGTATTTGGCCATAGCCTCTTTCAGGGCTTCAACGCAAAAATCTGCCTCCATGCTGTTTGACAATCTCCAGCTCAAAACCTTGCGGCTGTGCCAGTCCATGATCGCGACCAAATAGAGGAACCCGCGCTGCATCGGAATGTAGGTGATATCTACGCACCACACATGGTTTGGACGATCAATCGTCAGGTCTCGCAGCAGATACGGGTAGATCTTATGCTGCGGATGTTTCTTGCTCGTGTTGGGCGTCTGGTAGATCGGAACCAACCGCATCAGCCGCATCAAACGGCGGACCCTGTGGCGACCACACTTGTAACCTTGGCGCTGCATGTGCCGGGCCATTTGCCGTGATCCATACCACGGCGTCTGCAAGAATTGCTTGTCGATTATTGTCATGAACCGCAAATTTTCAGCACTTTCGCCTTTTGGCTGGTAATACAGGTTCGAGCGCGCCAGAGAAAGTAGCCCGCATTGTCGTCGCACACTCAGATCATGCTCACGGCTCACCATTTTTTGCCTCGCTTCCCGAGCAACTGTTGCGAGGCGTTGGCTAAAAAATCCCGTTCCACGACCAGCTGACCAATCTTGGAGTGCAGCTTCTCAATCTGGGCTTCATCAACCCGATCAGGATCACGGCCCCGTCTGGAAAATGCCGTGGCCATGTTTTCAATCGCTGCTCGTTTCCATGTGCCAATCTGGGTTGGATGCACACCATACTTCTTCGACAGCTCCGCCATCGTCATTTCCTCGCGGATTGCTTCAAGCGCAACGCGGGCTTTGAATTCGGGAGAATGGTTCTTTCGTTTCGTCATTTTGAATCGTCTTTCTCATAAGTCGATCCACCTTAACAACTGGTCCGAATTTCCGCGACCACCTCTGTCATCTTGGCATCCCCGAAGACCGAGACCCATTCACCGAACTCAAGGTTGGTTGTGATGATGATGCTGGTCTTCTCGTAGAGCTTGCTGATCAGATTGAAGAGCAACGCGCCACCGGATTTGGGAAACGGGATGTAGCCCAGCTCGTCGATGATGACGCAGTCCAAAGCCGAGAGCTGCCGGATGATCTTCCCTGCATTGCCGTCGGCCTGTTCCTTGATCAGGGCGTTGATCAGATCGACGGCGTTGAAGAAGCGCGCCTTCTTGCCGTTGTTGATCAGCGTCGTTCCCAGCGCGATGGCGATGTGGGTTTTGCCCGTGCCGGTTCCGCCCACCAGGATGAGGTTATGGGCCTCCTCTGTGAACTGGCCGGTGCAGAATGGTTCGATCTGGGCCTGGGTGAGGGCGGCGGCGCTGTAATCGAAGGTGGCGAAGTCCTTGTGATGGGGGAACTTCGCAACCCTCATTTGATACTGGATGGAGCGCACCCGGCGCTCTACAGTCTCGGCGTCGATCAGTTGCCTTATCGCTGTGGTCAGACTTGGCGGCTTGCGCGCGGACAGCAGATCATGGGCGCAAGCTGCCATTCCATGCAACCTGAGGGCTGTCAGTTGGTCGATCAAGGCATTCATACGGCAACCTCCTCAGCCGAGCACAGGGTCTCATAGCGTTTGCAATCGGCTTCGGGCCGCAAGGTCAGCTGCGGATAAGCGCAGGCATCGCTGAGCGGTGTGATGACCGGTTCCACCAACTGGTTGATCAGATTGATGATGGCGGGCAGCCGCAGGGTGTTTTGTGCCACCGCCAGATTGCAGGCCGTCTCGACCACCTCGATCCCGTGATCCTGTGCCAGCAGGAGCAGGTCGACGAACTCCCGATCCCCGCCTTTACCAGCCATGTAATGTTCCCTGATCCGATGCATGGCCTCGGGCAGTTCCCAGCCCACAAAGGGGGCGCCATTGCGCAGGGCACCAGGCTTGCGGTCCAGCAGGGGAACGTAATGCCAGGGCTCGAAATAGCTGATATTGCGGGTAAAATGACGCCTGTGCTCGGCAATCACATCCTGACCGGAGACCACCACGATCCGGCCGGCATAGGCGCGTAGCGACACATGATGCCCGGCAAAGCGGGAGGGCACGCTGTAGCGATTGCTGGCATATTGAACCAGGCAGGTGGAGCGGACACGGACGGTCTTTTCCACGTAGCCGTCGAAGGCCCGACCCAGGGGGCGCAGTTCGGCGCGCTCGTCTTCGAACACTTCGGTAATCGTGCGATCCTGCTGCTCGGGATGGGGACGCTCTGCCAGATCTTCGCAACGCAGACGCAGCCACGCGTTCAGCGCCTCGAGATCATCAAAGGCCGGTTCGGGAACGAACAACCGGCCCCGCAAGAACTGGACCTGGTTCTCGACCTGTCCCTTCTCCCAGCCCGCAGCGGGCGTGCAGGCCACCGGCTCCATCACATAGTGGTTCATCAAGGCCAGGAACCGGGGATGGAATATCCGCTCCTTCGAGCGCGAAACGTAGGTCACCATGGTCTTGGGGTTGTCGATGATCACCCTGCGCGGAACGCCTCCGTAAAAGGACAGCGCCTGCACGAAAGCATCCAGCACCATCTCCTGGGCTTCACCGGGATAGGCAATCACGAAAGGCTTGCGGCTGTGACACAGGCGGAAATGAGCGACCTTCACCTTCTGCTCGACACCACCCAGTACGACCCGTTCTTCGCTCCAGTCAAATTGCAGCGCGTCACCCGCCGCAAAATGCAGCGGGATAAACGCATCTCCCGAACAGGCCCCGGCGCGCTTCAACTCACGAACAAAACGCTGAACCGGCGAATAGGACCCGGTATAGCCCTCTGCCACAAGCTGCTCGTATAGCTTCTGGGCCGTCCGCCGCTCCCGGCGTGGTCGCCTCGAGTCCTGATCAAACAGTTCCTGCAGCCGAAGATCAAACCCATTGCACAGTTTGTGCCGAACTGGCGGCGCATGGCGCTGGTAGCTCGGCGGATTCTCGTCCTTCAAATACTTCTTGATCGTGTTCCGCGACAGTCCCGTCGCCCGCGCCACAGACCGGATGCTGCGCCCTTCAACCAGCACCCAGCGCCGGATCTTCGATACGCTTTCCATCAATATCACCTGCTCTTTCCTCCGCACAATTTTGCGCGGATGTTAACGAAACAGGTGGGTCAATTTTACTCGCTCATAACCCACCCAAGTGGGTCAGTTTTGCACGCCGATTCACAGTTTGGACGATCAATCGTCAGGTCTCGCAGCAGATACGGGTAGATCTTATGCTGCGGATGTTTCTTGCTCGTGTTGGGCGTCTGGTAGATCGGAACCAACCGCATCAGCCGCATCAAACGGCGGACCCTGTGGCGACCACACTTGTAACCTTGGCGCTGCATGTGCCGGGCCATTTGCCGTGATCCATACCACGGCGTCTGCAAGAATTGCTTGTCGATTATTGTCATGAACCGCAAATTTTCAGCACTTTCGCCTTTTGGCTGGTAATACAGGTTCGAGCGCGCCAGAGAAAGTAGCCCGCATTGTCGTCGCACACTCAGATCATGCTCACGGCTCACCATTTTTTGCCTCGCTTCCCGAGCAACTGTTGCGAGGCGTTGGCTAAAAAATCCCGTTCCACGACCAGCTGACCAATCTTGGAGTGCAGCTTCTCAATCTGGGCTTCATCAACCCGATCAGGATCACGGCCCCGTCTGGAAAATGCCGTGGCCATGTTTTCAATCGCTGCTCGTTTCCATGTGCCAATCTGGGTTGGATGCACACCATACTTCTTCGACAGCTCCGCCATCGTCATTTCCTCGCGGATTGCTTCAAGCGCAACGCGGGCTTTGAATTCGGGAGAATGGTTCTTTCGTTTCGTCATTTTGAATCGTCTTTCTCATAAGTCGATCCACCTTAACAACTGGTCCGAATTTCCGCGACCACCTCTGTTCTGGCCGATTTCCACTGGCCTTGTGGCAGACGCGTGAAGGTGAAAAGCTTATCTCCTGCTTCTTCCAAGCTGTCAGCGACGGCCTTGCATTTCAGCCGCCATTTTCGCAGAAATGCCTTGCGGCGGGTGGCGATTTCCTCGGGTGTTTTGGCGTAGATCATGTCGCGGTAATCTTCTGTCAACTCATCATGCATACGCTTGGGTGCCTTGGCCAGAAGGTTGCGGTGCTTGTGCACCGTGCACCTCTGGATCGGCAGATCTTCACCCCAGAGGGCAATGAGAGCGACCTCAAGTCCCGGTGCCCCGTCCACGATGACAAATTCGGGCCGTTTCAACCCGCGCGCATCCAGATCGTTGATGAACTGACGCCAGGCGGAGGTGCTTTCGCCGCCCATGTTCATCAGTGATAACAAGACCTTCTGCCCATCCCGGCGCACGCCAATCGCGGCCAGAACCGAGATATTGGTGGCCTTCCTGTCAATCCGCGTTTTGATCACGGTGCCGTCCAGGATCAGCCGCACGATGTCTTCATCCGCAAGGCTGCGGGCGCACCACGCCTGCCAGTCCACCTTCACCTTGCGCCAGGCGCGGCTCACCACATCCTTGCTGACCGCCCCCTGAAACAGGCCGAACAGGGCGCGTTTTACCCGCCGTGTGTTGGTGCCCGAAAGGTAGACAGCAGCGATCAGCGCCTCGGCCTTCTTCGTCAGCCGCTGGTAGCGGGGCAATGCCTTCGAGCGCCATTCTCTGGCCTTGCCGGCCTCGCCTGTGATCCGCGCACGCGGCACGCGCACCGTTTCGGTTCCAAATGTTCCGACCAGTTGCCGCTCGCGATGCCCGTGGCGGTATCCGGCCTTTGCCCCGCCGCTGCGGCCATACCGGCAACGGCCCAGAAACTGCTCCAGCTCCTCTTCGAAAACCGCCTCGATCGTCGCGCGGATGTTCTGGCGCAGCCGGTCTTCAATCGGGTCATAGCCTGCTTCATTGGCCAGTAGCGCGGATGTCGATGTTGCTGTATTCTTTGTCATGGCGTGATCTCCTTGGCGGTTCCAGCCGCCGGTTGGGTGGCTTCGATGCACCCGGAGATTACGCCGTCCTCGAATTTCCACCAAACTCGCGACACTACCTCTTGTAAACTATAAATGTTACAAACCCAAAGACGACCAACATTAGTATTCTCCTAATTATTATTCCGCCTCGAACCGCCCCGATTTGCCGCCTTCTTTCATAGTCAGGCGTATCCCGCTGATTTCCATTGTTTTTTCAACGGCTTTCAGCATGTCGTAAACGGTCAGCCCCGCGACGGAAACCGCTGTCAGGGCTTCCATTTCGATGCCGGTCTGGCCGGTGGTTTTCACTGTCGCCTTAATCACCACGCCGGGCAGGTCGGGGTCCGGTGTCAGGTCCAGCGCGACTTTGGTGATCGGCAGGGGGTGGCACAGCGGGATCAGGTTGCTGGTTTGCTTGGCTCCCATGATGCCGGCCAGTCGGGCAACGCCCAGCACGTCGCCCTTTTTGGCGGACCCATCGGTCATGATGGCATAGGTTTCAGGCGTCATTCTGACGTGGCCGCGGGCGATGGCGGTGCGCGATGTGACGGGTTTTTCCGAGACATCGACCATATGGGCGTCGCCGCGGGCGTCAAAGTGGGTCAGGTCGGACATTTACATGCCTTCGGGCATTAAGGGGTTGGCAAGCAGGGTGCGGGTGGCCTTGGCGACATCATCCTGCCGCATCAGGCTTTCGCCAATCAGGAAACAGCGCGCGCCGTATTGGGCCAGTTCCGCAAGGTCTTCGGGCGTGTTCAGGCCGGATTCCGAAATGATGGTGCGGTCTGCCGGCACCAGTTTGGCCAGTGTTTTGGTGGTGTCCAGCGTGGTTTCGAAGGTTTTCAGATTGCGGTTGTTGATGCCGATCAGCGGGGATTTCAGGTTGGAGGCGCGCATCAGCTCGTCCTCGTTATGGACCTCGATCAGCACATCCATATCCCACTCAAACGCGGCCTGTTCCAGCTCGGCGGCCTGCGCATCTTCCAGTGTGGCCATGATCAGCAGGATGCAATCGGCCCCCAGCGCGCGGGATTCGACCACCTGATAGGGGTCATAGATGAAATCCTTGCGAAGACACGGCAGGTCCACGGCGTCATGCGCAGCCGTCAGGTATTCGTCGGTGCCCTGAAAGCTGGGGGTGTCGGTCAGGACGGACAGGCAGGTTGCACCGCCATCCTTGTAGGCCTGGGCCAGTGCGGGCACATCGAAATCCTCGCGGATCAGACCCTTGGACGGGCTGGCCTTTTTGATTTCGGCGATCAATCCGTAACCGTCATGGGCGGCGTGCATCAGCGCCTTGGCAAAGCCGCGCGGGTCTTCGGCCGCTTTGGCGCGGAATTCGAGATCGGCGAGCGGGGTGGCCTGTTGGCGGCTGGCGATTTCTTCCAGCTTGTAGGCTTTGATTTTGTCCAGAATGTTCATGTCGGGACAATAGCCTGCCTTGGATGCGGGGACAATTGCGATTTAGTGATTTCGGCAGGGCTGCGCCCTTTGCCGACCAGGGCTCGCCCCTGACGGGGCTCGCCGGCCTTCGGCGAAGGTATTTGCTGCAAGAAGAAGGCGGGATGGGGTATGGTCGGAGAAAGGAGGTGCGTGATGCAAAGCGAAGACGAGATCAGGGCGACATTTGTAAAGCAGGCCGAGTGGTGCGAGGTTTTGGGCTCGCCCTTGACCGCGCGACTGGTGGCGGGATTGGCGGAACGGCTGGACCACAGCACGGCCACAGGACGGCGGGTGCTGCGCTGGGACGGGCAGGCGGATGCGCTGAAGGATGCGGTGGCGTTGCGGCTGGCCGGGGCGCTGAATGCGTTTGTTATGCGGGGCAGGGTGCCGGAACTGGCGGCCTGTTATCCGCCGAACCCTTTGCCTGAGGGGGATGTGTTGGTGGCGGCGGCGCTGGCGGCTATTCGGGAGGTGGACGAGGAGATTTGCAGCTGGCTGGATTTCCCGCCGCAAACCAACGAGGTAGCGCGCTCGGGCGTTTTATATCCGGGGATGTGTTTTATTGCACAGGAAACAGGGTTGCCTTTGGCGCTGTACGAGGTGGGGGCCAGTGGCGGGTTGAATCTGTTTGCCGATCATTTTGCCTATCAGTTGGGCGCGGCGCAGCTGGGGGATGCGCAATCAGGCGTGATATTGTCGCCCGAATGGAGCGGGGCGCCAGCGCCGGTGGTCGAGCCGGTGATTGTGCGGCGCAAGGGCTGTGATCGCAGCCCGCTGGATGTGTCAAACCCCGCGCATCGCGAACGGTTGCGGGCCTATATCTGGCCGGATCAGCCGCTCAGGGTCGAGCGGATCAATGCGGCGCTGGAGATAGCAAAAAGTGATCCGCCCGAGATGGCCGCAATGGATGCGGCGGATTGGGTCGAGGCGGAAATAGACGAGGCACCGCAAACGGGTGTGGTGCGGGTGCTGTTCCATTCCATCGCCTATCAGTATTTTCCGGACGAGGTAAAAGCGCGGATCAGGGCGCGGATGGAAGCGGCAGGGCGGTTGGCGACCAAGGACGCACCGCTGGCGTGGCTGGCGTTCGAGCAGGACAGCGATGCGGGGCCACGATTGACCTTGCGCCTGTGGCCGGGCGGCGAGGAGCGGGTGCTAGCCACGGCGGGTGCGCATGTGCATCAGGTCACGTGGATGGCATAACTTTTATGCCTTTCGGCAGGGATATTTCGGGAACAATGATATCAGGCGCCAATCAGTGCATCCGAAGGTGTCAGGTTCAACTCGGCCACCGCGCGGCGCACGTCGTCTTGCCAGATGAATATCCGGTTTTCCGGCGCGACAAGGCAGTAGTCTTGTGGCGCATAGAGCGTGCCGGTTGACATATCGGCACAATAGCGGTGGATCCAGCCGAACCATTCGCCGCGATTTAGCTTGCTGCGCCCGTTCAGTTTCTTTTTCAGCGCTGCAAGGCGTTCGCAACTGCGAAATTCGTATCCGGTCAGCAACCTGTCGTCGGCCCATGCGCCTTTGCTTTGGGTGACGGCATCATGTCCGGCCTCTTGCACCATTGGCAAATCCTTTTCGCCGGGGATCGAGGGGAACAGGATAAAGGGCGCGGCCCAGCCGTTTTCGATCATCAGAAAGTTGAAGGTGGCACGCTGGCGGCGGGTCATGGTGCGGCGTTCCTTGGCGGAATAGCTGGGGGCGACATAGGCCAGCAAGCGGCCGTATTGGTCGAACCGCTGATCTGCCACACGTACGAACAGCGGGCGCACGGAGCCGGTGGGGCGACGCAGTTTGGTATCAACCAGCGCTTCGTGGGCCGCGGTGGCTTGGGCGCCCTGGGCCAGATGGTTGGCCACGGCATCACCACGTTTCAGGCGGGGGACAAGATGGGCGGCGAGGTTGGCGTTTACCGGGGAATCGCCGGTTTCGATCCATGTGGCGACCTCCTGAAACATTGCCTGCAATTCGTCCTTGTTGCGGATCTTGCCGGTGGGGCGTTTTTCGGGCGTATCAATCGACAACATGCGCACATTCATGCGGATGTTCGGGGTGTCGCCGTCGGAAATGTCGACAAGGCGTTTGTCGCGGATACTGTCAAGCGTGATGCCGTCCGGAGTCCAGAATATCTTGAGGGGCATTGGGTGTCTCCCTAAAAGACCTCTGCATAACATCGGGATTCCCCCGGGTTGGCCGTTTTGGTAAGCTAGCCGGGAAATCTCTGGGGTGAATAGATGGACCTTTTCCTGCACGAAGCGGCGGCACGGATCGGCGCGGATGACGTTCTGTCGAAGATCGACGCGCTGATGGATTGGAACTCGTTTTTGCCGATCCTGCGGCGCGGTCTGGGGCGCTCGGGGATCGGGCCTCAGGGCTATGATCCGCTGGTTCTGTTCAAGTGTCTTCTGGTTGGCCAGTGGCACGGGCTGAGCGACCCGAAGCTGGAGCGGGCCTTGAAGGTGCGGCTGGATTTCATGCTGTTCTGCGGGCTCGATCTGCACGCGTCGGTGCCGGATGAGACGACCCACTGCCGGTTCCGCAATGCGCTGGTCCGGGGTGGCGTTTACGATGAGCTGCTGGCCGAGGTCTGCCGCCAGATCGAGGCGCATGGGCTGAAGCTGAAAGAGGCTGAGGCGGCGATCATTGATGCGACCCTGATCGCGGCGGCGGCGCGCCCGCGCACCCATATCGACGCCCCGCAGGACCGGGCAGAGGACGGGGCAAGGGAAGGGACGCCGGATGATCCGCCCGAGGTCTCACCCGACGGGGCACAGCTGCATTTCAGCGCCGACCCTGATGCCCGCTGGGTCAAGAAGGGCCGCAAGAGCACGCTCGGCTACAAGGGCTTTGCCCGCTGCGACGAAGAGGGCTTTATCGACAAGGTGCACACCACGCCCGCCAATGCCGCCGAAAGCCCCGAATTCGCCACCATGATCGCGGGCGCAAAGGCGCAGCGGGTGCTGGCCGACAAGGCCTATGCGAGCAAGGCCAACCGCCAGATGCTGCGCGGCAAATACCGCGACGGCATCCTGCGCAAGGCAGCGCGCGGCCGCCCCCTGCGGCAATCGGAGAAACGCTTCAACCGGCTGATTTCGAAACGCCGCTTCCGCATCGAGTAGACTTTCGGCACGATGAAACGCCTCTTCGGCCTGCAGCGGGCGAGATATTTCGGGCGCGCCAGGGTGCATGCCCAGATGGTCATGGCCGCCATCGCGCAAAACCTGCTCAAGGCCGCAAACAGGATCACCCTCAACCCGCAAACCCCCGCAATCGCATAGCCCCAAACCCCGCCACCCGTCTGTCCGCCGGACCCGCAGGGGCGCAAGGTGGGCGGCCGAAATCTTGCTTCAACCGAAAGCCATGGCCTCATGCAGAGGTCTTTATGATAAGCTGTTTGGTGATAGAGATTTGCAGGATTAACGGGTTGTGTCTCGAAAGTGGTGGAAATTGATTTCAGGCACCTCCGAGCGGGTTGAGTTATGCGCCGGTCAGGCGGCTTGGTCAAGGGTTGCGTCGGCGACGGGCTGAGCGAGCGTTTCCCAGCCATCGACCTTTCGCATGACGATCTGCCCCGAGGCCATCAGAGCCCAAAGCAGCATCGGCACGGTCTCGGCGCATGGCAGCACGGTCTGGGTCTTGATGCGGCGGCGGAATTCCTCGTTCAGGCGTTCGATCGCATTTGTCGTTCTGGCCGATTTCCACTGGCCTTGTGGCAGACGCGTGAAGGTGAAAAGCTTATCTCCTGCTTCTTCCAAGCTGTCAGCGACGGCCTTGCATTTCAGCCGCCATTTTCGCAGAAATGCCTTGCGGCGGGTGGCGATTTCCTCGGGTGTTTTGGCGTAGATCATGTCGCGGTAATCTTCTGTCAACTCATCATGCATACGCTTGGGTGCCTTGGCCAGAAGGTTGCGGTGCTTGTGCACCGTGCACCTCTGGATCGGCAGATCTTCACCCCAGAGGGCAATGAGAGCGACCTCAAGTCCCGGTGCCCCGTCCACGATGACAAATTCGGGCCGTTTCAACCCGCGCGCATCCAGATCGTTGATGAACTGACGCCAGGCGGAGGTGCTTTCGCCGCCCATGTTCATCAGTGATAACAAGACCTTCTGCCCATCCCGGCGCACGCCAATCGCGGCCAGAACCGAGATATTGGTGGCCTTCCTGTCAATCCGCGTTTTGATCACGGTGCCGTCCAGGATCAGCCGCACGATGTCTTCATCCGCAAGGCTGCGGGCGCACCACGCCTGCCAGTCCACCTTCACCTTGCGCCAGGCGCGGCTCACCACATCCTTGCTGACCGCCCCCTGAAACAGGCCGAACAGGGCGCGTTTTACCCGCCGTGTGTTGGTGCCCGAAAGGTAGACAGCAGCGATCAGCGCCTCGGCCTTCTTCGTCAGCCGCTGGTAGCGGGGCAATGCCTTCGAGCGCCATTCTCTGGCCTTGCCGGCCTCGCCTGTGATCCGCGCACGCGGCACGCGCACCGTTTCGGTTCCAAATGTTCCGACCAGTTGCCGCTCGCGATGCCCGTGGCGGTATCCGGCCTTTGCCCCGCCGCTGCGGCCATACCGGCAACGGCCCAGAAACTGCTCCAGCTCCTCTTCGAAAACCGCCTCGATCGTCGCGCGGATGTTCTGGCGCAGCCGGTCTTCAATCGGGTCATAGCCTGCTTCATTGGCCAGTAGCGCGGATGTCGATGTTGCTGTATTCTTTGTCATGGCGTGATCTCCTTGGCGGTTCCAGCCGCCGGTTGGGTGGCTTCGATGCACCCGGAGATTACGCCGTCCTCGAATTTCCACCAAACTCGCGACACTACCAAATCCGGTGTTATGTTCCTGTAAACAGGATTAGGGTCAAAATATTGCAAAGGGTGCGCGATTCTGCCGCACCCCACATTTATGGAGAGCAAAATGTCCGCAATAAAAGAGCCCAGTTTCCGTGAATCCGTCGATATGATGTTCAATCGTGCCGTTGCGCTTATGGATTTGGCCCCGGGATTGGAAGAGAAAATCCGTGTGGTGAACGCCACCTATACGGTGCGTTTCGGCGTGAGATTACGCGGCGAAATCAAGACGTTCACAGGTTATCGTTCGGTCCATTCCGAACATATGGAACCCGTCAAAGGCGGGATCCGCTATGCGCTGGGTGTTAATCAGGATGAGGTCGAGGCGCTGGGCGCGTTGATGACCTATAAATGTGCACTGGTCGAAGCCCCGTTTGGGGGGTCGAAAGGTGGCCTGCGGATCGACCCGCGCGAATACGATGAACATGAACTGGAAATCATCACCCGCCGTTTTGCCTATGAACTGGCCAAGCGCGATCTAATCAATCCCAGTCAGAACGTGCCGGCCCCCGACATGGGCACCGGCGAACGGGAAATGGCGTGGATTGCGGACCAATACGCGCGGATGAACACCACTGATATCAACGCACGCGCCTGTGTGACCGGCAAACCAACCCATGCAGGCGGGATCGCTGGCCGGGTCGAGGCAACGGGGCGTGGTGTGCAATATGCCCTGCGCGAATTTTTCCGTTATCCCGAAGATATTGCCAAAGCCGGCCTTTCCGGCACGCTGGAAGGCAAGAATATCATTGTGCAGGGGCTGGGGAACGTGGGTTACCACGCTGCGAAATTCCTGTCCGAAGAAGACGGGGCCAAAATTGTCGGTATTATCGAACGTGATGGCTCGCTATATGATCCGGACGGGCTGGATGTCGAAGCAATCCATGGCTGGCTGGGCAAGCATGGTGGGCTAAAGGGCTTTATGGATACGCATTTCGATGCGGACGGGGCCAAGCTGCTGGAACATGATTGCGATATTCTGATCCCTGCTGCGCTTGAGGCGGTAATCAACTTGTCAAATGCCGCCAAGGTTAAAGCGCCGCTGATCATCGAGGCTGCGAATGGTCCGATCACGGCGGGGGCTGACGAGGTTCTGCGTGAAAAGGGCACTGTGATCATTCCTGATATGTATGCCAACGCCGGTGGTGTGACGGTTTCCTATTTCGAATGGGTCAAGAACCTTAGCCATATCCGTTTCGGCCGTCTTGGCCGCCGTCAGGAAGAGGCGCGTCACCAGTTGATCATTGACGAGTTGGAGCGGCTGGATCGTTATCTGGGGGACGCGTGGTCGATGACGCCGAATTTCAAGAAGAAATACCTGAAAGGTGCGGACGAACTGGAACTGGTGCGCTCGGGTCTGGATGACACGATGCGCGCCGCCTACCAATCGATGCGTGCGGTCTGGCACGGACGCGACGATGTCGAGGATCTGCGCACAGCGGCCTTTATCGTGGCGATCACCCGCGTGGCAAAATCCTACGAGGCCAAGGGGCTGTAAGGCGTCTGGCCCGAATAATACCGGCAAGCGGCGGTTTTTCTGCCGCTTGCTATTGAAAACCGGCCTTGAAGTTGTTTGAGTACCCATGAATATATTTCGGGAGTGGTCATGCGGTTTTCGGGTTGGCAAGTGTTGCGGCAGGGTTTGACCGGCAACAAGGGCTGGAAACCCAGTGGCGCAATCCCGCACCGAAATCCGAATATGACATCATCCTGATTGGTGGCGGCGGGCACGGGTTGTCCACCGCCTATTATCTGGCGAAAAATCACGGGCTGACCAATATTGCGGTGCTGGAAAAGGGATACCTTGGTGGCGGCAATGTGGGGCGAAATACCACCATTGTGCGGGCCGATTATTCGCTGCCGGGTAATTCCGAATTCTATTCCCATTCGCTGAAACTGTGGGAAGGGCTGTCGGCAGATCTGAACTATAATGTGATGCTGTCCCAGCGCGGGGTTTACCGGCTGTTCCATTCCGACGGGCAACGTGACCATTTCGCCCGGGCGGGCAATGCGATTGTCAATCAGGGCGACGATGCGGTGTTGCTGGACCAGAACGCCTTGCGCAAACGGCTGCCTTATCTGGATTATGACAACGCCCGCTTTCCCGTTCACGGTGCTTTGTATCACGCCCGCGGCGGCACCGCGCGCCATGATGCGGTGGCGTGGGGTTATGCGCGCGGCGCGGACCGGCGCGGTGTTGACCTGATCCAGAATTGCGAGGTCACGGGGATTGATGTTGAGCAGGGTCGTGTGCGCGGTGTGCAGACCACACGCGGGGCCATTCGGGCGAAAAAGGTTGGTATTGTGGTGGCGGGTCGATCCAGCTAGGTGGCGGCCATGGCCGGGATGCGCCTGCCGATCGAAAGCCATCTGTTGCAGGCTTTTGTCACCGAGGGGTTAAAGCCGGTGATCGACACGGTGATCAGTTTTGGAATGGGCCACTATTACATCAGCCAGTCAGACAAGGGCGGCTTGGTGTTTGGTGGCGATCTGGATTTCTACGCCTCATACGCCCAACGCGGCAATCTGCCCCGCGCCGAGCAGGTGACACAGGCGGCGATGACGCTGATGCCGATGATCGGCAAGGCGCGTGTGCTGCGTTCCTGGGGCGGGATCATGGATATGTCACCCGATGGCTCGCCCATCATCGACAAAACCCATATCGACGGGTTGTTCCTGAACGCGGGCTGGTGTTACGGCGGGTTCAAGGCGGTGCCGGGATCGGGTTGGGCCTTTGCCCATCTGATGGCCACCGGCAGCCCACATCAAACAGCGGAGAAATATATGTTGGAAAGGTTCAGAACCGGCCATCTGATTGATGAAGAAGGCACCGGCAGTCAGCATAATTTGCATTAGGGAGGGGATGGAAATGCGGATCAAATGCCCCTTATGCGGTGAACGGGACTTGCGGGAATTCTGTTATCAGGGTGCCGATGTGGCCCTTCACCGCCCCGCTGCGGACGCGGGGCCTGCTGCGTGGGACGATTACCTTTATACCCGCGATAACCCTGCCGGCCCAACCCGCGATTTATGGCAGCACAAGGCAGGCTGCGGCGCGTGGCTGCTGGTTCAGCGCAACACGGTGACCCATGAAATCCTGAACGTCACTTTGGCCAAAGACGGGGGCGATCATGCGGATTGATGGTAAAGGTCTGATTGACCGCAGCGTGACCGTGCCATTTGCCTTTGACGGGCAGCGCTACCACGGGTTTGCGGGCGACACATTGGCCTCGGCCCTGCTGGCCAACGGGGTGCGAATGGTTGGCCGGTCTTTCAAATACCACCGCCCGCGCGGGGTGCTGACGGCCGGGTCCGAGGAACCCAATGCGCTGGTGACAATCGGACAGGGGGCAGGGGCCACGCCCAATCTGCGCGCCACAACGCTAGAAATTTACGAAGGGCTGACAGCGGTCAGCCAGAACCGCTGGCCCTCGCTGGATTTTGACGTGATGGCGGTGAACAATCTGTTCTCGCCCTTCCTGTCAGCGGGGTTCTATTACAAAACCTTTATGTGGCCGAAATCCTTCTGGGAGCGGGTTTACGAACCGGTCATCCGGCGTTCGGCGGGCCTTGGGGCGCTGTCGGGCGAACCCGATACAGCGCGTTATGAGCAGGCCTATGCGTTCTGCGATCTGCTGGTGATCGGTGCGGGACCGGCGGGTTTGATGGCGGCGCTTACGGCGGCGCGGGCCGGCGCGGATGTGATCCTGGCAGACGAGGACAGCCGCATGGGCGGTCGCCTGCTGGCCGAGACCGATCCGCTGGACGGCGAACCCGCACACATCTGGGTTGCCCGCGTGCTGGACGAGTTGGCCACGATGGACAACGTGCGCCTGATGCCGCGCACCACGGTGACGGGGGTTTATGACGGCGGCACCTATGGTGCGCTGGAACGGGTCACAACCCATCTGGCCAACCCTGCACCCGATGCCCCGCTAGAGGCTTTCTGGCGGATCACGGCGAAACAGGCGGTGTTGGCAACGGGGGCGCTGGAACGCCCCGTGGTCTTCCCGATGAACGACCGACCGGGCGTGATGATGGCAGGCGCGGTGCGGTCCTATCTGAACCGCTGGGGCGTGGCGGCAGGGCAGAAGGTGGCGGTGTTTGGCAACAATGATGATGCCCATCGCACCGCCCATGATCTGCACGAGGCGGGTGTCGAGGTGGTGGCCCTGATCGACAGCCGTGCCGATGCCGCAGTTTCCGGCGATTTCCCGCTGTTCACCGGCGCGCAGGTGATCAACACCCGTGGCCGCAAATCCCTGGGCGAGGTGCATGTGCAAACCGCAAGCGGCATCGAGGTGATCGAGGCGGATTGCCTCGCAATGTCAGGCGGTTGGAACCCGACGCTACACCTTAGTTGCCATCTGGGCGGGCGGCCCGTGTGGAATGACAGCATCCATGCCTTTGTGCCCGATCCAAAGAACTGCGCCGGTCTGCATGTGGCAGGCGCTGCGGGCGGGGTGTTCAGCACCAAAGGCGCGCTGAAATCCGGTGTGTTCCGCGCCAGAGAGGCGCTAAAGGCGTTGGGGATCAAGGCGCCCTCAATGCCGCTGCCGGTGGCGGGGGATGCGGAATACGCCATCACGCCGCTGTGGCAGGTGCAGGGGCGCAAACGGGCGTGGCTGGACTTTGCCAATGATGTGACAGTTAAGGATGTGGAACTCTCGGCGCGGGAAAATCTGGCATCAAGCGAGCATATGAAGCGGTTTACCACACAAGGCATGGCACCGGATCAGGGCAAGAATTCCAACGTCGGGGCGCTGGCCGTGCTGGCCGATGCCACAGGGCGCAGCATTGCCGCAACCGGCACCACGACCTTTCGCCCGCCCTATGTTCCGGTGCCGATTGCCGCAATGGGCAGTGCGGGCGCGGGCAAGGGTTTTGCGCCGGAACGCTTTATGACCAGCCACGACAAAACACTGGAAATGGGCGCGCCGATGATCGAGGCGGGGCTGTGGTATCGCCCCTCCTATTTCCCGCGAAAAGGCGAAAAGAACTGGCGACAGGCCTGTGATCGCGAGGTGGCGATGGTGCGTTCCGCGGTCGGAGTGTGCGATGTCTCGACCCTTGGCAAGATCGACGTGCAGGGGCCGGATGCGCCGGCGTTTCTGGATTTCATTTACACCAACCGGATGTCGTCGCTGAAAGTCGGGCGCGTGCGCTATGGCCTGATGCTGCGCGAGGACGGGATAGTGATGGATGACGGCACCTGCGCGCGGCTGAGGGAACGGCATTTCGTGGTGACGACCACCACGGCGGCAGCCGCTCAGGTGATGCGGCACATGGAGTTTGTGTTGCAGGGGGTGCGGCCGGAGTGGGATGTGCGGATTGCCTCGGTCACTGATCATTGGGCACAATTTGCCGTGGCGGGGCCGCGTTCGCGCGAGTTGCTGAACGGGCTGCTTGACGCGCGGATTGATAACGACAGCTTCCCCTTTATGGCCTGCGGCGAGGTGCGGATAGGCAGCATCCCTGCGCGTCTGTTCCGCATCTCCTATTCCGGCGAACATGCCTATGAAATCGCGGTGCCTGCGCGGTTCGGTGCGGCACTGTTTGATCTGCTGCTGGAACGGGCGCAGGCGCTGGGCGGCGGGGCCTACGGGATCGAGGCGCTGAATGTATTGCGGATTGAAAAGGGGTTTTTGACCCACGCGGAAATCCACGGGCGGGCCACGGCGTTTGATCTGGGGATGCAGGGGATGATTTCGCAGGCCAAGGACTGCATCGGCAAGGTGATGGCGGAGCGGCCCGGGCTGCACGGGCCTTTGCGTGAACAGTTGGTCAGGCTGAAACCGGCGGGCGCGGCCAAGCTGATGACGCCGGGGGCGCATCTGTTTATGCAGGGGGCCAAGGCGGTTTCGGACAATGATCAGGGGTTTGTGAGCAGCGTTGCCTATTCGCCCACGCTGGGCCACCCGATTGCGCTGGCCCTGTTGCAGAACGGGCGCGCCCGGCATGGCGAAGTGATTGATCTGGTTGATCATTTACGCGGCGTGCGCACGGCTTGTAAGGTCTGCGATCCGGTGTTTTATGATCCTGACGGGGGGCTGTGCCGTGGTTGAACTGGTGGAAAAATCTGCATTTGTTGGGCTGGTGCCGATCAAAGTCGGGTCGTGCCGGATATTTGCCGCGCCGCCCGAAACCATGCATCTGGTTTCCCCCTATAAGGGGCAGGAGAAAGCCTTGTCCGAAGCGATGAAAAAGGCGCACGGGATGGCGTTTCCGGCGGCGGAACGGGCCACGGGCAAAGAGGGCGCGCGGTGTGTCTGGTTCGGGCTGGATCAGGCGATGTTGATCGGGCCTGCGCCGGATGCACGGCTGTCGGATTTTGCTGCGGTGGTGGATCAGTCTGACGGCTGGGCGGTGCTGCGCCTGCAGGGGCCGAAGGCCGAAGAGGTGCTGGCGCGGCTGGTGCCGGTGGACATGCGCGCCGCTCATTTCAAACGCGGGCAGACCGCGCGCACGCAGTTGCGGCATTTGCAGGTGTCGATCACGCGGATCGGGGCGATGGTGTTTCAGATCATGGTGATGCGCTCGATGGCGAAAACGCTGGTGGATGATCTGGAAGGGGCGATGCGGCTGGTTGCGGCGCGATAAGAGTTTCTTGCCTGCGGCGCGGATATTTGAAGAACGGTAATGAAACAGACCAAGCGCCTTGCGGCGGGGTTTTGGATGGTGGATAAATACGCCTATGAGTCTGCCACCCGGTTTCCTTGATGAATTGCGCACCCGCATCAGCCTGTCTGATGTTGTCGGGCGCAAGGTGATGTGGGACAGTCGCAAATCCAATCAGGCCAAGGGCGATATGTGGGCGCCGTGCCCCTTCCATCAGGAAAAAACCGCCAGTTTTCATGTGGATGACCGCAAAGGGTTCTATTACTGCTTTGGCTGTCACGCCAAGGGGGATGCGATTTCCTTTGTGCGGGAAACCGAGAATGTCGGCTTTATGGAAGCGGTCGAGATTATCGCACGCGAGGCCGGAATGCCGGTGCCCAAACGCGATCCGGCGGCGCAGGCCAAGGCGGACAAACGCACACAACTGGCCGAGGTGATGGAACAGGGGGTGCAATATTACCGCCTTCAGTTAAAGACAGCCGCAGCGGGGGCTGCGCGGGATTATCTGGCGGGGCGGGGCTTGAGCGAGGCGGCGCAGGATCGTTGGGAGATCGGCTTTGCCCCCGATACGCGCCAAGGGGTGTTTGCCCATCTGACTGGTAAAGGTGTGGCGGCGGATCTGGTGATTGATGCCGGACTGGCGGCGCGTCCGGATGATGGGCGCGAGCCTTATGACCGGTTCAGGGGCCGGATCATTTTTCCAATTCGGGATGCGCGCGGGCGGGCGATTGCCTTGGGCGGTCGGGCGATGGACCCGAATGCGCGGGCGAAATACCTGAATTCGCCAGAAACAGAATTGTTTGATAAGGGGCGCAGCCTGTATAACCACGGCCCTGCGCGCGAGGCGGCAGGCAAAGGCGCGCCGCTGATCGTGGCCGAGGGGTACATGGACGTGATCGCGCTGGTCGAGGCGGGGTTTACCGCCTGTGTTGCCCCGCTGGGCACCGCAATCACCGAGAGCCAGTTACAAATGATGTGGCGGGTGTCGCCCGAGCCGGTGATTGCGCTGGACGGGGACCGCGCAGGTTTGCAGGCGGCGTTGCGGCTGATTGATCTGGCGCTGCCGTTGCTGGAGGCGGGGCAGTCGCTGCGCTTTGCCCTGATGCCCGAGGGGATGGACCCTGACGATGTGTTGAAAAAGCAGGGCAAGAACGCCATGCAGCGACTGCTGGAGGGCGCATTGCCGATGGTGCAGCTGTTGTGGCGGCGCGAGGTCGAGGGCGGCGTGTTTGACAGCCCCGAACGCAAGGCCGCGCTGGACAAGAAGTTGCGCGCGGCGATTGCCAAGATCAAGGATCCGTCCATTCGCGGCCATTATGGCGAGGCGATCAAGCAGATGCGTTGGGAGCTGTTTGCTCCAAAACGCAGCGCCAAAAAGGGGCCGTGGAAGGGCAAACCGGCGCCGGTGCAGCCCAGCACGAAATCGTCCTTGCTGGTCAGTGCGGGGCAGGGGGCCGAGGAACATTTGCGCGAGGCGGTTATTCTGGCCACGCTGGTGCTGAACCCAGAGGTTTTGCCGGATTTCGAGGGCGAGTTGGAGCGGCTGGATTTCACATCGCCCGAGCATCGCCATTTGCGCGATTGCCTGCTTCGGTTCAGTGGCGCGGCAGATTTGCGCGACCGGATCGAGACCGAGGCCGGTGCCGCGCTGGCATCGGTTCTGGCCCCGCGCCATGTGCAGATTTCACCGGCGGTGCGTGCGCCCGGGGATGCGGAAGTTGCTGCCATGTGCGTGGCCGAGGAACTGGCCAAACTGGCGGCCAAGCGCGGTGTGTTGCGCGAGATCGAAGAGGCGATGGAGGACATCGGCGGGGTGGTGGACGAAGGCCTGACTTGGCGTTTGAAACAGGCCGCCGAGGCTCGCGACAAGGCCGTACGCAGCGAAAACGAGGACAAGGCGATGTTCGATACCGCCCCCAGCGGCGCCCAGATGGACCGCGAAGAACGCGACGCTTTTGCCCGCCTTCTGGGGGAAATTGAACAAAACAGTGGTGCAAAAGCCAAAAAGTGAACGCTTTGCTAAGGAACAGGTAAAGAAAACAGGGTAAACGTGTTGCGAATCAGTGATTCGGTGTGTTGATTCGTTTCAGCACTGAAAAACCGAATCACCTAGTCCCTGAAAGGACCTTGTAGATGGCCGCGAAAGAAGCAACAGCCCGTAAAGCCAACGATCAGGACAACGACGAGATTGCCGATACCGGCATGGCCGCCGTCAAGAAGATGATCGCCGACGGGCGTGAACGGGGTTACGTTACTTATGATCAGTTGAACAAGGTTATGCCGCCCGAACAGGTATCAAGCGAGCAGATCGAAGATGTGATGTCGATGCTGTCGGAAATGGGCATCAATATCATCGAGGACGACGAGGAAGAGGATAAGGGGTCGACCGAGGTGGCCACCACTTCGGGGACCAAAGATATTGCCCTGACCGTGACTGGTGGCGAGAAGCTGGACCGCACCGATGACCCCGTGCGCATGTATCTGCGCGAAATGGGCAGCGTTGAGTTGCTGAGCCGCGAGGGCGAAATCGCGATTGCCAAGAGGATCGAGGCCGGGCGCAACACAATGATCCTGGGGCTGTGCGAAAGCCCGCTGACCTTTAACGCGATCACCATCTGGCGCGACGAATTGCTGGCCGAAGAAATTCTGCTGCGCGATGTGATCGATCTGGAAACTACCTTTGGCAACCATATGGGCGAGGAAGGGGAAGAAGAACCTGTCGTCGCCCCTGTGGCCGGTGCTGCGCCCGCCGATAAGAAAGAGGCCGCGCAGGAACTGGATGCCGATGGCAACCCCATTACCACCGATGACGATGATGATGATGACGAAGACGAACAGGCCAATATGTCGCTGGCTGCGATGGAAGCCGCACTAAAGCCGCGGGTTCTGGAAACGCTGGACCTGATCGCGCGTGATTACGCCAAACTGTCGGACATGCAAGACACACGAATTTCCGCGACTTTAAACGAGGACGAGAGTTTCTCGAAAAAGGCCGAGAACACCTATCAAAAACTGCGCTCGGAAATTGTGGTCTTGGTGAACGAGTTGCACCTGCACAACAACCGGATCGAGGCGCTGATAGACCAGCTGTATGGTGTTAATCGCAAGATCATGTCGATCGACAGCAATATGGTGAAACTGGCCGATCAGGCGCGGATCAACCGGCGCGAATTCATCGAAGCCTACCGCGATCACGAGTTGGACCCGATGTGGCTGGAGCAGATGGGCGAAAAGACCGGTCGGGGCTGGCAGGCCCTGCTGGAACGCTCGACCCCGAAAATCGAAGAACTGCGCGCCGAGATGGCGCAGGTGGGGCAGTATGTGGGCCTTGATATCCCCGAATTCCGCCGCATCGTGCAGCAGGTTCAAAAGGGTGAAAAAGAGGCCCGGCAAGCCAAGAAGGAAATGGTCGAGGCAAACCTGCGTCTGGTGATCTCGATTGCCAAGAAATACACCAACCGCGGCTTGCAATTCCTTGATCTTATTCAGGAAGGCAACATCGGGTTGATGAAGGCGGTGGATAAATTCGAATACCGTCGCGGCTACAAGTTTTCCACCTATGCAACATGGTGGATCCGTCAGGCGATCACCCGGTCCATCGCCGATCAGGCCCGCACCATCCGTATTCCGGTGCATATGATCGAAACGATCAACAAACTGGTGCGCACCGGCCGTCAGATGCTGCACGAAATCGGCCGCGAGCCAACGCCCGAGGAATTGGCCGAGAAGCTGCAAATGCCGCTTGAGAAAGTGCGCAAGGTGATGAAGATCGCCAAAGAGCCGATTTCGCTGGAAACCCCGATTGGCGACGAGGAAGATTCGCAACTGGGTGATTTCATCGAGGATAAAAACGCGGTGTTGCCGCTGGATTCCGCCATTCAGGAAAACCTGAAAGAAACCACCACGCGGGTGCTGTCATCTTTGACGCCACGCGAGGAACGGGTGTTGCGGATGCGGTTTGGCATCGGCATGAACACGGACCACACGCTGGAAGAGGTCGGCCAGCAGTTTTCGGTGACACGGGAACGGATCCGGCAGATCGAGGCCAAGGCGCTAAGGAAGCTGAAGCATCCGAGCCGGTCGCGGAAGTTGCGGAGTTTCCTGGATCAGTAGTTAGAGCGCCCCCGCGAGGGGGCGTTTTTTGTTAAAAAGGAGCGATGTATTAAAAAAGGGCTGACCCAGATAACCTAAAAAGAGGTTATGATGGGAAGCATGAGAAAGAGTCGCCTGAGCCACTACAAGCAAGACCGTCTTACGGAGCATTTTGTTTCGGGATCGACAGCACGAACAGCAGCCAGTTTGTGTGGTGTAAACCGCAAGACCGCAGCGTTTTATTTTCTACGCCTGCGCGAGATAATCGCCTATGAGCTGGAGGCGGAAAGCCAAGCTATGTTCGGCGGAGAAATAGAAGTGGACGAAAGCTACTTTGGCGGCAAACGCAAAGGTAAACGCGGGCGTGGTGCGGCAGGTAAAATTCCCGTTTTTGGTATATTAAAAAGGGGTGGGAAGGTTTACACCAAGATCATCCCGGACGCCAAATCCGCCACTCTGATCCCGATCATAGAGCGCAAAGTCGTGCCGGATTCCATCGTCTATTCCGATTGTTGGCGCGGTTATAATGTGCTGGATGTGTCAGACTTCCACCACTTTCGCATCAACCATTCCAAGCTCTTTGCAGACCGTCACAACCACATCAATGGCATCGAGAATTTCTGGAACCAAGCCAAGCGCCACATGCGCCGATTTAACGGTGTCCCCAAGGCCCAATTTGGGCTATATTTGAAGGAATGCGAGTGGCGTTTCAACAACAGTGACCCTTCAGCTCAGTTATTGCAGCTAAGACAATGGGTTAAGCGTTACTTGAAGTAGTTATCTGGGTCAGCCCCTTGAAAAAAATACTTTAGAATGGAACGCAGTAACGACATGTGAAGATGAATGGATTCTGATAGTGCCGCGATCAGATAAATAAAACTAACTTTCAACAACCGTAGCACGGGGTTCCCCGAGATTATCCGATTTATTGTGCGTGAGAAAACCGTAGGGCGGGGTTCACCCCGCCACTGCTGCCCCCTCCACAACCACCCCGCCTAATTTCACCCGCAATCGGCGGGGTGAACCCCGCCCTACGGTTGGCCTTTACTCGCGCCCCAATGCCGGTATCATCGCGGTCATGCAAACCACCTTCACCATCCAAACATCCGGCCCCGGCCTTTATGAATTCACCCGCCAAGTGGCCGGTTGGGTCACGGGTGATGGCCTGCTGACTCTTCTCGTGCAACATACCTCTGCCTCGCTTTTGATACAGGAAAACGCCGACCCCGAAGTGCGAACCGATCTGCAAAACTTTTTCCACCGGCTGGTGCCACCCACCACAGACCCCGGCATGGCCTACCTTACCCACACCTATGAAGGCCCCGACGATATGCCCGCGCATATCAAATCCGCGATGCTGCCCGCCAGCCTGTCGATTCCGGTGCAAAGCGGCAAAATGCGGCTGGGCACATGGCAGGGGATATATCTGTTTGAACACCGAAATTCACCGCATACGCGCCAAGTCGCGGCACATTTAAGCAAAACATAAAGGAAAACCCATGCGCCTGCCGATTGCCCTTCTGACCATTATTGCCACAGCCCCCATGGCTTTTGCCGAATGCGCCACACCGCAAGACACATTCCTGAGCTGCACGTTTTCAAACGGGCGCAAGGCAGTGGATGTTTGCGTAGAAGGGGACATGTTGACCTACAGTTTTGGCCGCACTGGCAAGGCCCCTGATCTGGCCCTCTTGGTCCCTGTCGTTGACGCAGATTACACCCCCTGGCCCGGCATTGGCCGCGCGATATGGGAAACGGTGACATTTCACAACGGCAAGACAAGCTATGTCGTCGCCGGCGTGATCGACCGGAAGTTTTCCGAAGAGGAAACCGCCGATATTTCAGGTCTGATCAATGTTGTTGAAGGCGAGGAAACGCTGGCCACATTTGACTGCGATCCCGGGTCGGTCGACTTTGCTTATGGCGGTAGCATCTATGATGCGAAAACCGCTGCGGGCCAATGCTATAACCTTGAGGAACAGCGCTGGGAAAACTGTCAGTAGGGCGAAACGCGCGCCACATATTCTGGCGCGCGTCCGTGGTGTAATATCAGTCATCCAGAACGAATGTCACCATCATATTGACGCGGAATTCGCTGACTTCTCCGTCTTTCACGGTCACTTTTTGCTCTTTCACCCAGGCGCTGGTGATCCCGCGCAGGGTTTTGGAGGCGCGTTTGACGCCTTCTTCGACGGCGTCGTCAAAGCTTTTCTTAGAGGTCGAGGAAATTTCGGTTACACGTGCTACACTCATAATATTCTCCTTGGGTTAAAGGAGTAATGCCCGAAAGTTGGTGATGGGGTGATTGGGTGGCATATCATGGCGGTGTTGACGCGCCGCGATTCTCAGAGAGAAAAGGATATGCCACATGGAAGACGATACTATTTTGGAGTTTACCGATCCAGCCGGAATTTCACCTGATCCGCTGACGGATATCTTGCGCAAAGGCGCGCGGGATCTGTTGGCACAGGCGGTCGAGGCCGAGGTTTGTGATCTGATGGCGCAACACGCGCATTTGAGGGATTCGGCCGGTCGCCAGCGCCTTGTTCGCCACGGATACCTGCCGGAGCGCGAGGTGATGACGGGGATCGGCCCTGTCCCGGTGAATGTGCCTCGGGTGCGTGATCGTGGCACGGGGGCGGAGAAGATCAGGTTCACCTCGACGCTTCTGCCGCCGTATCTGCGCCGGGCAAAGTCGGTCGAGGAGTTGTTGCCCTGGCTGTCAATGAGCATTTAAAACTGACCCGGTTTCGGCATTTAAATTTGCCCCCCCCTTTGTGGCGCAAAGCCCCCAGTCGGGCCGCCTTCATGTAGCGAGTCCGTCTGGGGGCTTTGCTTGCGGAACGGCTAGTTTTTTCTACGGCGTTTACTCTGGGCGAACCGGTATGAGGTATTGCCGGTTTCGATGATGTTGCAGTGATGAGTGACGCGATCCAGAAGGGCGGTTGTCATCTTGGCATCCCCGAAGACCGAGACCCATTCACCGAACTCAAGGTTGGTTGTGATGATGATGCTGGTCTTCTCGTAGAGCTTGCTGATCAGATGGAAGAGCAACGCGCCACCGGATTTGGGAAACGGGATGTAGCCCAGCTCGTCGATGATGACGCAGTCCAAAGCCGAGAGCTGCCGGATGATCTTCCCTGCATTGCCGTCGGCCTGTTCCTTGATCAGGGCGTTGATCAGATCGACGGCGTTGAAGAAGCGCGCCTTCTTGCCGTTGTTGATCAGCGTCGTTCCCAGCGCGATGGCGATGTGGGTTTTGCCCGTGCCGGTTCCGCCCACCAGGATGAGGTTATGGGCCTCCTCTGTGAACTGGCCGGTGCAGAATGGTTCGATCTGGGCCTGGGTGAGGGCGGCGGCGCTGTAATCGAAGGTGGCGAAGTCCTTGTGATGGGGGAACTTCGCAACCCTCATTTGATACTGGATGGAGCGCACCCGGCGCTCTACAGTCTCGGCGTCGATCAGTTGCCTTATCGCTGTGGTCAGACTTGGCGGCTTGCGCGCGGACAGCAGATCATGGGCGCAAGCTGCCATTCCATGCAACCTGAGGGCTGTCAGTTGGTCGATCAAGGCATTCATACGGCAACCTCCTCAGCCGAGCACAGGGTCTCATAGCGTTTGCAATCGGCTTCGGGCCGCAAGGTCAGCTGCGGATAAGCGCAGGCATCGCTGAGCGGTGTGATGACCGGTTCCACCAACTGGTTGATCAGATTGATGATGGCGGGCAGCCGCAGGGTGTTTTGTGCCACCGCCAGATTGCAGGCCGTCTCGACCACCTCGATCCCGTGATCCTGTGCCAGCAGGAGCAGGTCGACGAACTCCCGATCCCCGCCTTTACCAGCCATGTAATGTTCCCTGATCCGATGCATGGCCTCGGGCAGTTCCCAGCCCACAAAGGGGGCGCCATTGCGCAGGGCACCAGGCTTGCGGTCCAGCAGGGGAACGTAATGCCAGGGCTCGAAATAGCTGATATTGCGGGTAAAATGACGCCTGTGCTCGGCAATCACATCCTGACCGGAGACCACCACGATCCGGCCGGCATAGGCGCGTAGCGACACATGATGCCCGGCAAAGCGGGAGGGCACGCTGTAGCGATTGCTGGCATATTGAACCAGGCAGGTGGAGCGGACACGGACGGTCTTTTCCACGTAGCCGTCGAAGGCCCGACCCAGGGGGCGCAGTTCGGCGCGCTCGTCTTCGAACACTTCGGTAATCGTGCGATCCTGCTGCTCGGGATGGGGACGCTCTGCCAGATCTTCGCAACGCAGACGCAGCCACGCGTTCAGCGCCTCGAGATCATCAAAGGCCGGTTCGGGAACGAACAACCGGCCCCGCAAGAACTGGACCTGGTTCTCGACCTGTCCCTTCTCCCAGCCCGCAGCGGGCGTGCAGGCCACCGGCTCCATCACATAGTGGTTCATCAAGGCCAGGAACCGGGGATGGAATATCCGCTCCTTCGAGCGCGAAACGTAGGTCACCATGGTCTTGGGGTTGTCGATGATCACCCTGCGCGGAACGCCTCCGTAAAAGGACAGCGCCTGCACGAAAGCATCCAGCACCATCTCCTGGGCTTCACCGGGATAGGCAATCACGAAAGGCTTGCGGCTGTGACACAGGCGGAAATGAGCGACCTTCACCTTCTGCTCGACACCACCCAGTACGACCCGTTCTTCGCTCCAGGGAACCTCTGTAAATTCCCGTTTTCGCCTTCTTCGCGGCGGGGTGGACGGTTTTTCGCCTGTCCCGCCTGATTGCTTCGGATCATAAACCCATTTTCACCGGTTTCAAGCCGGTTTTGGGTATTTCAGGCACACCTCACCCCATGAACCCTTATCCCGGCGCCGCCAGGCCGCATTCGAACTGGACGAAGCGCTTCATGTTGTAGACCAGGTTCATCATCCCGATGCGAAATCGCGCCCGCTTCAGGCCGATGGAGCGGATCAGCTTGCCGCCCATGGAGCGCTCCTGAAAAGCGAATACATGCTCGACCCGGACCCGCACTTTCGAGCGCCTCCGGTTGGCCTTTTGCTGGCGCTCGCCAAGCGGCTTGCCGCGCCTGCCCTTGTGATGGATATGGCTGTGAAGCCCCCGCTCTTCCAGCTCGCTTTCGATCTTTTGCGAGCGATAGGCGCTGTCGGCCCACAGGTCCGATGAGGTGTTGCTCGCATCAATCAGACCGGCAAGCGCCTGGCTGTCATGCACGGCGGCATCGGTGACATCATAAGCGCGGATGAATTTGTGCCGCCGGTCGACATTGATGTGGTTCTTGTAGCCGTAATAGCTCTTGCCGTGCTTCTTCGTCCAGCGCGCATCCACGTCCTTCTGGCGCTTCTTGTGGGGTTTTTCCTCCCACTCTTCAGGCGTTTCGCCCGCCTTGATTTTCTCGTTCTCGTCCCTTTTGTTGTGCTGGCGCGGCGCCGGAACGATGCTCGCATCAACAATCTGCCCGCCCATCGCCAGATAGCCCTTTTCGCGCAGAAAGGCATCGAACTTGTCAAACAGCTCCTTCATCTTCCCGGCCCCGGCCAGCCTTTCACGGTAGGCCCAGATGGTCTTGGCGTCAGGTACGCTGTCTTCAATGCCAAGGCCGAGAAACCGCATGAACGACAGGCGGTCGCGGATCTGATACTCGATCTGATCGTCAGAGAGGTTGTAGAGCTGCTGCAAAACCATCGTCTTGAATATCAGCACCTCATCCCAAGGCGGGCGGCCAGCGTTGGATTTGCGCTGTTCGGGCGGCGTGCGCCATATGGCCTTCAGCTCGTCCCGGTAATCCTCGAACGGCACCATGTCGTTGAGCAACACCAGCGGATCACCAGATTTGTCCAGTCCCGCGTATCGGCTGGAAAGATCAAAAAATCCCATCTGACCCATGACAAAACCCCGTCGGTCGAATCATTTTCATCCTGATGACGATTCTACCCCGTCAGGCCGGATTTTGGGGGATTTTTAGAGGTTCCCTCCAGTCAAATTGCAGCGCGTCACCCGCCGCAAAATGCAGCGGGATAAACGCATCTCCCGAACAGGCCCCGGCGCGCTTCAACTCACGAACAAAACGCTGAACCGGCGAATAGGACCCGGTATAGCCCTCTGCCACAAGCTGCTCGTATAGCTTCTGGGCCGTCCGCCGCTCCCAGCGTGGTCGCCTCGAGTCCTGATCAAACAGTTCCTGCAGCCGAAGATCAAACCCATTGCACAGTTTGTGCCGAACTGGCGGCGCATGGCGCTGGTAGCTCGGCGGATTCTCGTCCTTCAAATACTTCTTGATCGTGTTCCGCGACAGTCCCGTCGCCCGCGCCACAGACCGGATGCTGCGCCCTTCAACCAGCACCCAGCGCCGGATCTTCGATACGCTTTCCATCAATATCACCTGCTCTTTCCTCCGCACAATTTTGCGCGGATGTTAACGAAACAGGTGGGTCAATTTTACTCGCTCATAACCCACCCAAGTGGGTCAGTTTTGCACGCCGATTCACACCCTGGCTCTATCTCAAAGGTATTTCCACGGGTGATTTCGGCGAAGCACTGGCGGCCCTTCTGGGGCCTGATGCGGGTGGTTTGACATCGAGCACGATTTCGCGCCTGAAGGCGGAGTGGTGGGCAGAATACGAGCGTTGGAACCGGCGTGACCTGTCGGCCAAACGCTATGTGTATTTCTGGGCCGACGGGGTTTATTTCAAGCCGCGCACGGATGCTGACAAGCAATGCATGCTGGTGATCATCGGCGCGGACGAGTGGGGTAACAAGGATGTTCTGGGCCTCGTGGACGGGTATCGAGAAAGCAGCCAGAGCTGGCGTGAACTGCTGCTGGACTTGCAACGTCGTGGCCTCAGAAAAGCCCCTGATCTGGCCGTTGGTGATGGCGCGCTCGGCTTCTGGAACGCCTTGCGGGAGGTGTTCGGTGAGACCCGGGAGCAGCGCTGCTGGGTGCATAAAACCGGCAACGTCCTGAATGCCATGCCGAAGTCGCTGCAAGCCAAAGCCAAGGGCCATCTACAGGACATCTGGATGGCCGAGAACAAACGGGACGCCGAGGCCGCGTTCAATTTCTTCATCGAAGCCTATGGCGTGAAATACGAGCGTGCCGTGGGGAAGCTGACCAAGGACCGGGACGTGCTGCTGACCTTCTACGACTTCCCTGCCGAGCACTGGAAACACATCCGCACATCCAACCCCATCGAAAGCATATTTGCCACCGTGCGGCACCGAACGAAGAAGACCAAAGGCTGCCTCGGGCGCAAGACCGCCTTGGCAATGACCTTCCGCCTGATGATGTCGGCAAAGAAGAAATGGCGTAAACTCGACGGCGCATTCCGATTGCCGGAAATCATCGAAGGGGTTGAATTTAAGGACGGGATCAAGCAGGAAAAACATGCCGCCTGATTACTGCGTCACCAACTTTTGGGCATAGCTCGGGTTAAAGGGGAATGGTGCGATGGTTTCCTGTATCCGCAAAGGAAAAATACCCCTGATCGCGCAGATGTGTAATTGTCAGATCGAAACCGCGCCGGTGACAACATCCCAGATCAGCTTTAAATTCAGCGCAACGATGATCACCGTGATCACCCATGCCGCATGGGTCAGCCAGCGCGGGGCGGGCAGGCCGTTCATCTTTTGGCTGTTCGCCGTGAACAGCACCAGCGGCACCATCGCAAAGGGCAGTTGCAGGCTTAACACCACCTGGCTTAGCACCAGCAGGCGCGCCGTGCCGCTTTCGCCATAGATCACTGTTGCGATAAGGGCGGGCACAATGGCGATGCCGCGGGTGATCAACCGGCGTTTCCAGGCGGTGATTTTAAGGTGAATGAACCCCTCCATGATGATTTGCCCTGCCAGTGTGGCCGTCACGGTCGAGTTCAGCCCCGATGCCAGAAGCGCCACCGCGAACAGGCTCGCAGCCAGCGGCGCGCCCAGCAGGGGACCGATCAGCCGGTGCGCATCTTGTATCTCGGCCACCTCGTATTGTCCGGCCACATGAAAGGTGGCGGCGGCCAAATCAGGATCGAGGCATTGATGAACAGCGCGAACATCAGCGCCACGGTGGAATCGATCGTGCCCATGCGGATCGCATCCAGTTTATCGGCGCGGGTCGGGCCGATGGCACGGGTCTGGATGATCGAGGAATGTAAATACAGGTTATGCGGCATCACCGTTGCGCCGATGATCCCCAGCGCCAGATACAGCATTTCCGGTGTTTGCAGGATGTCACGCTGGGGGATGAAACCGCGCAGCACATCGCCCCAGACCGGCGCGGCATAGACCATTTGCACAGCAAAACAGGCGAAAATGAGGGCGGTCAGCGCAATCACGACCGCTTCCAGTTTGCGAAACCCTTTGCCCTGCAGCCACAGGATCAGGAACACATCCAGTGCGGTCAGCACCACGCCGATTTCCAGCGGAATGCCGAACAACAGGTTCAGCCCGATGGCGGTGCCGATCACTTCGGCCAGATCGGTGGCGATGATCGCCCCTTCGGCCAGCAACCACAGCATAATCCCGATCGGGCGTGAAAACGCATCCCCGCTGGCCTGCGCCAGATCCCGTCCCGAGGCAATCCCCAGCCGCAGCGCCAAAGCCTGCAGCAAAATCGCCATGACATTGGAAATCAGGATCACCGACAGCAGGGTATAGCCGAACGCCGATCCACCGGCCAGCGATGTGGCCCAGTTGCCCGGGTCCATATAGCCGACAGCCACCAGATACCCGGGGCCGAAAAACGTTAAAAACGGCGCAGGAAATGGCCTTTTGACACGCGCACACTGGCATGGGATTCCGCCAGCGATTTTTGTGATTGTGCGCGGCGCCAGCCGTTTGTCTGTGTCAATTTATGTCCTGATATTGCAATTAAGAACCATTCTTAACTAGCAGCTACGCGTTTCTTACCAAAGGGTCAAGGGGGGCTGTATGTTGCGGTTGCATTTCCCCCCTACCCAAAGGGTTGCGGCTGCCCTATAGTGCCTGTGGATAAGTCATAAACAAACCCAATGGAGAGGCCATGCGCTGCCCTTTTTGTGGAAACGTCGATACCCAAGTCAAAGATTCCCGCCCTGCCGAAGATCACGCCGCGATCCGTCGCCGCCGGTTCTGTCCGGCCTGTGCCGGTCGCTTTACCACCTATGAACGGGTGCAGTTGCGCGATCTTGTGGTGATCAAATCCAATGGCCGCCGCGAGGAATTCGGCCGCGACAAGCTGGAGCGGTCAATCCGCATAGCATTGCAAAAACGCCCGATTGATCCGGAACGCATTGATCAGATGATCTCCGGCATCGTGCGGCGGCTCGAAAGCATGGGCGAAACCGACATCAAATCCGATACGATTGGCGAAATCGTGATGGAATCTCTGGCCCGGATCGACACCGTGGCCTACGTCCGTTTTGCCAGTGTTTACAAGAATTTCCAGGCGGCGGATGATTTCGACAAATTCGTAAGCGAATTGCGGCCTGACGACTCAACGGAAGAGTGACCCAAGCAGCGCATGACGCCCGCTTTATGGCGCTTGCCCTTACTCTGGGCGCGCGCGGGTTGGGGCGCGTGTGGCCCAATCCGGCGGTTGGCTGTGTGATTGTTGCCGATGGCCGGATCATCGGGCGCGGCTGGACGGCGGATGGCGGACGGCCCCACGCCGAAACGATGGCCCTGAAACAGGCAGGCAAGGCCGCCCACGGCGCCACGGCCTATGTCACGTTAGAACCTTGCGCCCATCATGGCAAAACCCCGCCTTGCGCCGAAACGCTGGTTACTGCTGGCGTGGCGCGGGTAGGTGACGGCGCTTGAGGATCCCGATCCGCGTGTGGCGGGCAGGGGGCACGCCATTTTGCGTGATGCCGGTATCATGGTGACAACGGGGGTGATGCAGGTCGAAGCGATGTGTGCCCACACAGGTTTTCTGAAACGGGTGCAGGATGGCCGTCCGATGGTCACCCTGAAACTGGCCAGCAGTTTTGACGGGCGTATCGCCACGGCCAGCGGTGAAAGCCAATGGATCACCGGCCCCGAGGCACGGCGCATGGTGCATCTGCAACGCGCCCGCCATGATGCCGTGATGGTTGGCGGCGGCACTGCGCGGGCGGACGATCCAACCCTGACTGTGCGTGATCTGGGCATCACCCGCCAGCCGGTGCGCATCATTGCCAGCCGCACTCTGGACCTGCCGCTCACAGGTAATCTGGCCCGCACCGCGGGTGATGTGCCGCTGTGGCTCTGCCACGGCGAGGGCGCCGATCCTGCCCTGATCAGCGCATGGTCCGGTATGGGCGCCACGCTGATCCCTTGTGCCATACGTCAAGGCACGCTTGATCCGGCCTCGATCCTGAATGCACTGGGAAAGGCGGGCTTGACACGGGTGTTTGTCGAGGGGGGCGGTGCCTTTGCCGCCTCGCTTTTGCGCGCCGGTCTGGTGGACGAATTGATCGGCTTTACCGCAGGTATCGCGCTGGGGGCCGAAGGGCTGCCATCGCTCGGTCCGCTTGGCCTGCAACGCCTCGCCCAGGCCCCGCGCTTTGAACTGGTTGAGCAACGTCAACTGGGCGCCGATATCATGCACCATTGGCGAAAGACCTAGCGCACCCCTTCTTCTTTTTTCGAAATACATCCGCCGGAGGCAAAAAAGCACAACGCCTGCTCAGGCATACTGCCCGAACAAATCCACAGATTGATCTATCAGACGCATGCGCGTTTCCGGCCCTTCCATCAGCACCTCGTGTTCGGCGCCTTCGACCCTCTGTAATCTGCCGTCCGGCCAGTCCTGCATCCGCTTGATCACCGCTGCCGTATCCACAATCCGCTCGTTCGTGCCCAGAAACGTCAATGCAGGCACCTTCGGAGCCTCCATCGCCATCAGATTGCGACACTCGGTCAGCGCCTCGAACAGCCAGTTCATGCTTGGCCCGCCCAGTGCAAACCGGGGATGCGCCGCGACCTGTTCCTTTAGCAAGGCATACATATCCGGATCGGTGGTCAGCAGATTGTCCTCGAACGGGGCGACCGACACATAACTTTCCGCACTGGTCCCCGGTGCGTATTTATGGCCCATGCCGGCTGTGCTTGTGGCCCAGGCAATCCCGCGCGCCAGCGGGCGCATTACGGGGCCAATCAGAATGCCCCACATCGGCGCACTGAAGACCGATGCCTTCACATCCAGCCCGTCCACCAAGGATCGCAGCGCAATGCAGCCGCCCATCGAATGGGACAGCATGTAGTAGGGCTGCGGCATCTCCAGATCCTGCGCGGCTTGCACCATCGCCGCCACATCGCGCTGGTAATCGGCAAATTTCAGCACATGGCCGGTGTCGGGATCATCCAGCATCCGGTCGGCCAGCCCCTGACCGCGCCAATCTACCACAATGCTGGCATAGCCGCGATCCCGCAAATCTCCGACCACCAGGCCATATTTTTCAATATATTCGGTGCGCCCGGGCATCAGCAAAACGGTGCCCTTGGTGCCTTCATTCCAGACGCCAACGCGGATGCGCACCCCGTCATCCGTATCCAGCCAATAAGCAGCGCCGCCATCGGGCGCGCGGGCGACATCGGTATAAAGGGGGGCGGTTTCCATCATTTAAGCCAGAAACGAGGCCAGCTTCATTGCCATGCCCATGTCACCGTCAATCGTCAGTTTGCCGGTCATAAAGGCGGCGGTCGGGTTGGTTTCGCCTTCCAGGATCGACTGGAATACGTCGGCATCGGCTGTCATGGTCACATCTGCGTCGTCATCACCGGCGCGCGCGCCATCGGAGTCGATGATCACAGCCCCTTCATCGCCAATCACAAATTTGGCAATCCCGTCAAATCCACCGGAAATCTTTTCATTCAGGGCGGTAACTGCTGTGTCGATTACTTCGCTCATGGGGCATCCTTTTCAATTCGTGATCATCGGGGTCTCGCAACTTGCCGATGTATGGTTTAAACTCGGTATTGTTATGAGCATAATCAACCCTATTCACAAACGTATCGTTACGGCATTCGCTTTTACAGTCATGTTTTCCCTACCTTTGGGCGCGCAAGAGGTGACTGTGGACGAATTGTTCGACGAATTGCAGTTGGCCACGGTGGAACAAACCGACAGAATCACCAAACAGATCGAAACCCTTTGGTCGCAAAGCGGCTCGGCCTCGATGGATTTGCTGCTGAAACGCGGACGTGATGCGTTGGAGGCTGGCGAAACACAGGCCGCCATCGAACACCTAACCGCGCTGGTCGATCATGCGCCGGATTTCGCCGAGGGGTATTACACCCGCGCCACCGCCTATTTTGAATCCGGCCTGTTCGGCCCCGCGTTGGCCGATCTGCAAACCACCCTTGCCCTGAACCCGCGCCATTTCGGGGCGCTGACGGGGCTGGCCTATATCCTCGAGGAAATGAAAAAACCCGAAAAGGCGCTGGCGGCCTATCGCAAGGTGCTTGACCTTGTGCCGCATGACGAAACCGTGCAAGAGGCCGTATCCCGGCTTGAAGGTGTGGCGCTTTAGGCGCTGAACGGGTTGGATAGATTATGCTAAGCGATAACCGGATCACGGCCGTTCTGGGGCCGACCAACACCGGCAAAACCCATTACGCCATTGAACGGATGCTGGGGCACCGCACCGGCATCATCGGCCTGCCGCTGCGCCTGCTGGCGCGCGAGGTGTATGACCGCATTGTTGCCCTGCGCGGCCCGTCTGTTGTGGCACTGGTTACTGGCGAGGAACGCATCGTGCCACCACGCACCCAATACTGGGTTTGCACGGTCGAAGCGATGCCGGATGGTATGGGCACGGATTTTCTGGCAATCGACGAAATCCAGTTGTGCGCCGACCCCGAACGCGGCCATGTTTTCACCGACCGCCTGCTGCGCGCCCGTGGCACACAGGAAACCCTGTTTTTAGGTTCGGATTCGATGCGCAGCGCCATTGCCGAACTGGTGCCAAAGGCCCAGTTTCTGCGCCGTGACCGCCTGAGCGAACTGGTCTATGCTGGGTCCAAGAAAATCAGCCGCATGCCCGGGCGCAGTGCCATTGTCGGGTTTTCGGTGGATAACGTCTATGCTATCGCCGAACTTTTGCGCCGCCAAAAGGGCGGGGCGGCGGTCGTGATGGGCGCACTTTCCCCGCGCACCCGCAACGCGCAGGTGGAAATGTATCAGAATGGCGATGTCGATTATCTGGTGGCGACCGACGCGATCGGCATGGGGCTGAACCTTGATATCAACCACGTTGCCTTTTCCTCGCTGACCAAATTCGACGGCCGCCGGATGCGTGCGCTGCAACCCAATGAGCTGGCCCAGATCGCTGGCCGCGCAGGGCGCTATATGCGCCACGGCAGTTTCGGGGTGACGGGCGAAGCGCCGCTGATCGAGGATGGCGTGGTCGATGCCATTACCAACCACCGTTTTGCGCCGGTAAAGAAGCTGCAATGGCGCAATACGGGGCTGGAATTTGGCAATGCGGCGCGCCTGATTGCCTCGCTCGAATCCCCCACGGATGACCATTGGCTGACCCGCGCGCGCGAAGCAGACGACCTTCAGGCGCTAAAAACACTGTCCGCGCGCGATGATGTTGCGGTACGGATTGGCGGGCCGCAAGACGTCAAACGCCTGTGGGATGTCTGCCGCATTCCTGACTTTCGCGGTATCAGCCACGCCGAACACGCGGCCATTCTGGAGCAGATTTTCGCGTATTTACAACAGTATAACCGTATTCCCGACGACTGGCTGGCGCGACAGGTCAAACGGCTGGACCGCACGGAAGGCGACATCGACGCGTTGTCGAAACGATTGGCGTTTATCCGCACATGGACCTATGTCGCGCAACGAAAAGGCTGGGTTGATGACGAAACCCATTGGCGCGAGGCGACTCGCGCTGTAGAAGACCGCCTATCGGACGCGCTGCATGCGCGGCTGACACAACGATTTGTTGACCGGCGCACATCCGTTTTGCTGCGCCGGTTGAAGCAGAAGGAGGGCCTCGTGGCCGAAGTAAACGACAAAGGTGAAGTGACGGTCGAAGGGCAACTGATTGGCCGTCTTGAGGGGTTCCGCTTTACGCAGGACAAAACCGCCAATGCCGACGAGGCCAAGACCCTGCGCGCTGCCAGTGTGGCAGCCCTTGCGCCGCAGTTTCATTTGCTGGCCGACCGGTTCTATAACGCGCCTGATACGGAAATCGACTTTACCGAACAGGGCGGGTTGATGTGGGGCGAACATGCCGTGGGCAAGCTGGTGGCGGGCGATGACGCGTTGAAACCGCAGGCCGTGGCGTTTGTCGATGACGAGGCGGGTGTCGATGTCGCCACCAAGGTGCAGCGCCGTTTGCAGCATTTCATCGACCGCAAGGTCGCGACATTGTTCGAACCACTGCTGAACCTGTCCAAGGACGACACTCTGCCGCCGATCGCCCGTGGCTTTGCCTTCCGGATGATCGAAAATTTCGGCATCGTGCCACGGGCCGAGGTTGCGGCCGAGGTCAAGGATCTGGATCAGGACGCCCGCGCCACCCTGCGCAAACACGGCATCCGCTTTGGCCAGTTCACCATTTTCATGCCACTGCTGCTGAAACCCGCCCCGACGCGCTTGCGTCTGGTGCTGTGGTCGCTGGCGAACAAACTGGACGAATTCCCCGAAAGCCCACCCCCCGGCCTGGTCACCATCCCGACCGAAAAAGACGCGCCCGGGGGTTGGGATACCATGTCGGGCTATCGCGCGGCGAGCAGCCGTGCGATCCGCATCGATATGCTGGAACGTCTGGCCGATATGTTGCGCGCCGAAAACAGCCGCAGCGGATTCGAGGCCAACCCCGATATGCTGTCGATCACCGGCATGACGCTGGAACAATTCGCAGACCTGATGCAGGGGCTGGGCTATAAGGCCGAAAAAGGCGAACGGGTGAAGGTCAAGTCCGCACCGGTCGCGGATGCCAAGGCCGTCGAGGGCGAGAAGCCCGCAGAGGAGGCCAAGCCGGAAGGCGAGGCCGAGGCCAGCGAAGCACCTGCCGTGACGGCGCCTGAAGCCGAAGCGGCCAAGGAAGCTTCTCCTGAAGCCGAAACACCTGCCGAGACTGCGGAACCAAGCGAAGAAGCCCCCGAAATGGAGGTTTTCTATACCTTTACGTGGGCGCCCAAACGTCAGGGCGGCGGCGAACGTCGCAAGCCGCAAGGCAAGGGCAAGCCGCGCGGTAAACCGCAGGGCAAACGCCCGCCACGCGACGGGGCGAAAACCTATCAGGCCCGTCCGCCCAAGAAGGAAAAGAAAATCGATCCCGACAACCCCTTTGCCGCTGCGCTTATGGGGCTAAAGGACAAGGGCTGATCCGTGGCTGACGCGCCGGATAAGGGCCGCGTCGACAAATGGTTGTGGCACGCGCGATTTTTCAAAACCCGCTCGCTTGCCACCAAACAGGTGACGGGGGGCCATGTGCGCCTGAACGGGTCGCGGATTTCCAAGGCCTCGGTCACGGTGACGGCAGGGGATACGCTGACTTTTGCGCAGGCCCGCCGCATTCGGGTGATCCAGATCGCGGCAATCGGCACCCGCCGCGGCCCCGCCCCCGAGGCACAGGCGCTTTACCTTGACCTGACCCCGCCCGAGGAAAAGCCCGAACCGACAGCCCAAATCGAAAGGAAGGGCCGCCCAACCAAGAAAGATCGTCGCACAGCGCGCATTTTACGCGGTTCTTACCTTGATTGATTGCACGCAAGCGAATAGTCAGGCGCGGAAGGTTGAGATTTCAGAGGCTTCCCATGACCTATATCGTCAATGACAAATGTATCGCCTGCAAATACACCGACTGTGTCGAGGTTTGCCCCGTAGACTGTTTTTACGAGGGTGAAAACATGCTGGTCATCCATCCGGATGAATGCATCGACTGCGGTGTGTGCGAACCGGAATGCCCGGCTGACGCGATCCGTCCCGACACCGAACCGGACACGGACAAATGGGTCGAATTCAACCGCAAATATTCGGAAATCTGGCCGGTGATCATCGAGAAAAAAGATCCGCTGCCCGAAGCCGAAGAACGCGATGGCGAAGATGGCAAGCTTGAGAAATATTTCTCTGAGAAGCCGGGCGAAGGCAGCGAATAACGATTCGTTCACACTTGCTCCAGACGGGGTTTTTGGCGTGGTTTTTACCTGAAATACCGGCTGTTATTGCCTGTAAAACAACGTGGAATCGTGGGTTTGGCACTGCTGCGCTTTAAATAGGGCATAATTTCTGCTATATTCACGGGTGAAACACATATCGAAACCTGTAGCCACCCTCGGTGCTGAATGCCTGATGGGTGGTTTATTGTCGCCTAAATATTGTCTGTTGTGGCGACGCTGAACCGAGGAAGTGAACTGAATGAGCAAGTCGAAGAAACTGGATTTCCGCCCTAACGAGTTTGTTGTGTATCCGTCCCATGGTGTGGGCAAGGTTGTCTCGGTTGAAAAGCAAGAGGTTGCCGGATTTGAGCTGGAACTGTTTGTGATTGCCTTTGAAAAAGACAAGATGACCCTGCGGGTGCCGACCAACAAGGCGATCGAGGTCGGGATGCGGGCGCTTTCCACCCCCGATGTTATTGCCCATGCGCAGAAAACGCTGAAAGGCAAGGCAAAGGTGAAACGCGCGATGTGGTCGCGCCGGGCGCAGGAATACGAGCAGAAGATCAACTCGGGCGATCTGATTGCGATTGCCGAGGTGGTGCGCGATCTGCACCGCACGGACGAGCAGCGCGAGCAGAGCTATTCCGAGCGTCAGCTGTATGAAGCCGCGCTGGAGCGGCTGACCCGTGAATTTGCCGCTGTGGCCGGTGATGGCGAGGATGCGGCCCGTCAGGGGATTATCGATATTCTGATGTCGCGGGTTGTTGCTGCGGCATAAGCTTTTGTTTCAGGAATTGCGCCGCGCTAATGCGCGTCGCCCAAGGCGCTGCCCCCTAACGGGGACAGCGCCTTTTTTGCCTCCGGCGGAGGTATTTGGGAAAAGAAGAAGCAGGGATCAGGTTAGAAGTGTGGTGAAGGTGAGCAGCACGGCGATTTCGGCGAGTTGCTGGCTGGCCCCAAGGATATCTCCGGTCTGGCCGCCGATTTTGCGCAGAGCAATCAGGGCGATGATGCTGGCGGCAATGCTTGCTGCGATTAGGGCGATGATGCTGGCGGTGACGGGTGCAATGAAACAAGCCAACAGAGCAAGCCCCAGTGCCACGCCTGCGGTATCTTTCCCGACGCGCCCGACACTGGCGGACAGGCCCCCGTCGCGGGCGTGGGGCAAGGTGGCCATGATAAGCACCATTGGCATGCGCGACAGGGTGGCGGTGGCGATCAGGGCCATGAACAGCGCCCCGATGTGGATCAGGACGGTGATTGCACTCCAGCGCAGCAGCAGCGACATCACCAGCGCAATCACCCCGTAGGTGCCGATCTGGCTGTCTTTCATGATTTCAAGCCGGCGGTCCATGTCCCAGCCGCCCCACAACCCGTCGAATGTGTCGGCCAGCCCGTCTTCGTGCATCGCGCCGGTCATCACCACCTGCGCCGTGATCACCAGCGCGGCGGTGATCTGGGCAGACAGCCCCAGTTCCAGTGCAAGCCAGCCAATAGAAGCGGCCAGCGCCCCGACGATCAGCCCGACCAGCGGAAAGGCCCATGCCGCAGCCGCCCCGCGCGCACCATCGGTTTTCACCGGCAGGCGGGTCAGCAATCCGATTGCGGCGGGGATATCCGCCAGCCGGATCAGCGGGGTGTCGGGTTTGATCATCAACAGGGCCTTTTCATTGCATCTTGCGCACCCCATAGCGTTAAACCTAAAAGGCATAAGATATCAACGAGGGACCGACATGACATTTACCACGCTCGCCGAATTTCGCGCCATTCTGGAAAATTTACCTGCAGCCGATGCGGCCGCGCGGCAGGGGGCCGAGGAGCGTAACAGCCAGTTGACCAAGCCACCGGCGGCGCTGGGGCGGCTCGAGGATCTGGCGATCTGGTATGCGGGCTGGCGCGGGGATGCGAAACCGTCTCTGGAGGCGCCGCAGATCATCATCTTTGCCGGTAACCACGGGGTTTGTGCGCAGGGGGTTTCGGCCTTTCCGCCCGAGGTAACGGAACAGATGGTGCTGAATTTCCAGCATGGCGGGGCGGCGATCAACCAGTTGGCCAAGACATTCGGGGCCAAGATGGACGTGCATGCGCTGTTGCTGGATACCCCGACGGCAGATTTCACCGTGGACGCCGCGATGAGCGAAGAGGATATGGTTGCTGCGCTGTTGGCGGGCTGGAACGCGGTTGATCCCAAGGCGGACCTGTTGGTGACCGGCGAGATGGGCATCGGCAACACTACATCGGCGGCGGCGATTGCGGCGGCGTTGTTTGGTGGGGAGGCGGCAGATTGGACCGGGCGCGGTACCGGTGTGGATGATGACGGGCTGGCGGTGAAAACCCGCGTGGTTGCCGAGGGGCTGGCGCGGCATTCAGATGTGCTGAAGGATCCGTTGCAGGTTCTGCGCTGCCTTGGCGGGCGGGAACTGGCGGCGATGGCCGGGGCGATTGCGCGGGCGCGTCATCTGCGGATACCGGTTATATTGGACGGGTTTATCTGTTCGGCGGCGGCGGCCACGCTGGAAGCGGCTGTTACGGGCGCGCTGGATCATTGTGTTGCGGGGCATGTTTCTGCTGAAGCTGCGCATGGCAAGGTATTGAAGAACCTATGCAAAGAGCCGTTGCTGGCGCTGGATATGCGGCTGGGCGAAGGTTCGGGCGCGGCGCTGGCGATCGGGGTGCTGAAGGGGGCGATTGCCTGTCATTCCGGCATGTCCACCTTTGCCGAGGCCGGAGTTTCGGACGGGTAGAGATTCTATGCTTGCGGCGCAGGTATTTGGGAAAAGAAGAAGCTAGACCGGCAGTGGCGCGTCGGCCTTCAGTTCGTTCATCACGATCTGGCTTTGCACGCGGGCAACGGCGCTGTGGGGCAGCAGGGCGTCCTGTATCAGCGTGTTCAGCCCAGCCAGATCGGCGCAATAGACGTGTAGCATATAATCGGCCTCGCCGGTCAGGGTCCAGGCGCTGATCACTTCGGGGCGGGATTTGACGTGGCGCACGAATGAGGCGGCGGCCTGTGCGTCATGGGCGGCCATTTGCACCTGAATGAACGCCTGCACCGTCAGGCCCAGCCGTTTTGCATCCAGTTTGGCGCTGTAGGTGCGGATGTAGTCGGCAGATTCCAGCCTTTGGCGGCGCCGCGCGGCCTGCGAGGGCGACAGGTTCAGCATTTCGCCCAACTCGGCAGCGGTGATCTGGGCATTCTTTTGCAACTCGGCCAGAAGGCGGGAATCGGTTTTATCCAAGGACATGCGGTAATCTCGCGTTTAATTCATAATAGTCGATATATTGGCGCGTAATACTATAAAGAGTCCAGCAGAAACGCGCACGAAACACATCCCATTATTGTTATCCTTGCCCTGAACGCAAAAACGCAAACAGGAGAAAACCGATGGGACCATTCCCCCATGACGCCCCCCGTGCCACAATTTCCGCCGATAACCCTGCCGGAACCGACGGATTCGAGTTTGTCGAATTCGCACATGAAGACCCGCAGGCGCTGCGGGATTTATTCGCCAAATTGGGGTTCAAACATGTTGCCAACCACAAAGCCAAATCGGTTGAACTGTGGAAACAGGGCGACATCAGCTATTTGCTGAATTACCAGCCGGACAGCTTCGGGATGTGCTTTGTTGATCAGCACGGCCCCTGTGCGCCGTCGATGGCCTGGCGGGTGGTGGATGCGCAGAAAGCGTTTGACCATGCGGTGTCCAAAGGGGCCGAGCCCTATACGGGTGATGGTAAAACCATGGATGTGCCGGCGATCATGGGGATTGGTGGGTCACTGTTGTATTTCATCGACCAGTATTTTGACACCAGCCCTTACAACGCCGAAATCGACTGGATCGACAATGCCCACCCGGCGGGGGACGGGTTTTATTACCTCGATCATCTGACCCATAATGTGCACAAGGGCAATATGGACAAGTGGTTCAAATTCTATGCGGATCTGTTCAATTTCCGCGAAATCCGGTTCTTTGACATTCAGGGGAAATTTACCGGGCTGTTCAGCCGTGCGCTGACCTCGCCCTGTGGCCGCATCCGCATCCCGATCAACGAGGATCGCGGCGAGAAGGGGCAGATCGTAGCCTATCTCAAGCGCTATAACGGCGAAGGGATCCAGCATATCGCGGTGGGGACGGATGATATTTACGGCTCGACGGATGCGATTGCCGCCAAGGGGCTGGAATTCATGCCGGGGCCGCCGAAAACCTATTACGAGATGAGCCGCGCGCGGGTGAAAGACCATAACGAGCCGCTGGAGCAGATGATGAAACACGGCATCCTGATTGATGGCGAAGGGGTGCTGGGCGGGGGTGAAACCCGTATTCTATTGCAGATTTTCAGCAAAACCGTGGTCGGGCCGATCTTTTTCGAATTTATCCAGCGCAAAGGCGATGACGGTTTTGGCGAAGGCAACTTCAAGGCGCTGTTTGAATCGATCGAGCGCGAGCAGATCGAGAACGGGGAATTTGCCGCCGAATAGCACCTACAGTTTCGGCATCCGCAAAATCACAGTGCGCCCGCCTTTGACGTATCGCAATTCGTCTTCGCCAATCGCGGCCACCTTGCCACCGTCAACCCGCTGGCCAACCTTGACCTTGACGTAGCGCCCATTTGACAACCGCACCAGGGCGCGGCGGTTGCCCGGGCTGCCGTATACCCCGATCAGCGAGGTGCGATGCAGGTTGATGGCGTTCTTGGTGGTGGCCAGCCGTGCGACCGATCCACGGGTCGGTCCGGGCGGGGTTACGGTCTGGTTGCGCGGCACGGCTGCGGCGGCGGTGGCCTGTTCCGAGGGGGCCGATGCGCGGGCACGGGCGACCAGTCGGGCAAAATTGCGCGGGCGGTGGTTTGGCAGACGCGACAGGACCACAGCGTTTTCCGTCGGGGTTTCGTCAAGTTCTTCTTCGACCTTGGCGGTGACCGGGCGCGGTTTGGGGCGAAATCCGGCCAGTTCCGAGCGGCTGCGTCCGCCAAGCTGTGCGGTTTCGTTTGCCTGCACCAGATTTGCGGGGCGCGGGGCCGGTTTGAACCCTGCCAGACGATCATCGGACACAGGGGTGACATCCGGCGCCCGGTTGCCGCGCACAGCGGGTTTGACGGGGGGCGGGCCTTTGAAAACGAGGATACCATCCGGGGTCAGGGTGCCTTCGGCGCTGGGAATGACCAAACCACGATCATCCAGATGAAAACTTTCGCTATTGGTGATCGGCGGGTTCTGCGGCGGGGTAACCCGTGTGTCCGGCGACAGTGATATTGCAGGCAGGGCCACCGCGTCGTGCGGTGTGATCTGCGGGTCCACCGAAGCAATATAGAATGTATCACCGGTTTGTTCAGCCGGTGGGGTTCCTGAAGGTGGGGACAGTTGCCAGAACCCGCTTTCTTCATAAGCCTCTTGCGCGTTTTCCGCAGTGACCGTCGGTATCGGTTCCGGTTCGGCGACTTGCTCGGGCTCAGGAGCCGGTTCGGGCTGGGTTGTGACAGGTTGTTCCGGTACCGGCTCATTTGCTGCCGCTTGCTCCGGTTCGGTCGGGGTGTCGGCTGCTGGTAGGGGGGCTGTGTCTGCGCCTGTCATGGGAGGCAGTTCAGTGGTCAGTTCCGGCTCTGCTTCGACAACCGGATCGCGCCGGATGCTGGGTTCGGTCAGCATGGCCAGCGCATCGCCCACGGGATCCTGTTCGGGGGTGGATGGTTCTGGAGCAGCCTCGGCAACAACAGGGGTTTCTTGAACAGGTGCATCGGCGATAACGGGGACGTCACCGTCTGCCGTGGTGTCCTTGCCGGGAAGGAAACTGGCCCACAAAGCCACAGCGGCCAGCCCGACAACCAGCAGCAACATCAATGCCAATCCCAGATAGCGCGGCTTGCCTTTGTCTGACGCCACCTTCTTGCGGGCGCCAAACACCGTCATGGCCTGTTCTTCGTCGGTGTTTCCGCTATCCAAAAGCGGGCTTATGGCGTTTTCCAGTCTTAAAGGTGTTGCAGGCGCGCTGGTTGTTGCCGCTTTGGTTTCCTTGCGTTTCACACCGCCCAGAAGCGGGGATTTCGATGTTTTGCCTTCCGGCAGGATCGCCAGCCGGGTTTCGGTTTTTTCGATACGCTCAATTGCGGTATCGGGCAGATCGGCATCTTCCGCGTCACGTCGGGTTGTGAACGTGGGCAGGGCCCCGTCAGGAACAGGCGTATCCGTATCGGGAACATCGGCCGAAAGAACACCGGCCGGTTTGGCGGTTTTCGCTTGCTTCTTTTTCGCTTTTGCGGATTTTTTCTCAGGCTCAGGCTCAGGCTCAGGCTCAGGCTCAGGCTCAGGCTCAGGCTCAGGCTCAGGCTCAGGCTCAGGCTCAGGCTCAGGCTCAGGCTCAGGCTCAGGCTCAGGCTCAGGCTCAGGCTCAGGCTCAGGCTCAGGCTCAGGCTCAGGCTCTACATCTGTTTCAGTGCTATCCTGATCGGCTTCGGATTTTTCCGGCGTTTCCGGTTTTCCCTCTTGCTCAATATCAGCGTCCGTGCCCGCTTCGGTCTCGGGTGATTTTTCAGCGACCTCTTCCGCCACGGCCTTTGCCACGAGCGGGGCGATGATGCTGATGGCAACCGTATCGCGCTCTATGCCTTCGCCTTCTTCCAGCAAGGCACCAGCGGTTGTGGTCTGTCCGAAATAGGGCTCGCCGTCAAACTGGCCCGCCTCGGGAATGGCGACAAAACACAGCGGGTTGAACCCGTGTTCAAAGGCGAAATCCTCGGCTTCGGTCAGTGTTTCGCGGGCCACGGCAGCGATATGCAGATCATCCCCGATGACGCAGAAATCAAAGGCCAGTTCGAAGATATGATAGGGCGTCGCCCCGTCCAATGCCGCGCGGGCCTGTAGATCGCGTTGGGCCTGCGTCGGGGCGGCGTTGGGCACCGCCTTGTACAGGATTTGCGAATTGGGGATCACCAGTTTGGTGGTCACCCCGCCATTGTCCAGCGAGGCGGCGGTCTGGCGCAGATAATCCAGCTCGCGGGGCAGGTTTTTATCTTGGGGTGAGACTTCGCCCACAGTGCGCCAGCCGTCCTTCTCGCGGTGGAGAAGGGCGATACCGTCATGGCATAGGTTCAGGGCAAAATTTGGCTTCATGTTATTGATCTAGCACATAAAGAATATCGGACTGCAGGCGTTATATTGACTTTCATCACACTACAGCAGGTTTTCGCCTATGGAAAGGAAAAGCCCCAAGGATTGCCTTGCGGGGTGCGTCTTATATGGTGAGCATAAGGAATAACACGAAAGGATTTTGTTATGCGGAATGTGATAGTTGCACTGGTTTTATTGATGGCAGTGCCTGTGATGGCACAAGAGTCACGCCGGATTGTGGTGAATGGTCACGGGGTGATTGAAACGGTGCCGGATATGGCGACCATTTCGATGGGGGTAGTCAGCGAGGCGAAAACCGCGGGCGCGGCGATGGCAAAGAACACCGATGCGCTGGAAGGGGTATTGTTACAGCTTGCCGAGGCCGGGATCGAATCGCGCGATATCCAGACGAACAATCTGTCCCTGTCACCGCGCTGGGACAACCGGTCATCGAGTGTTTCGGGGCAGCCGCAAATCAACGGTTTCATTGCCACCAATACGGTCAGCGTGCGGGTGCGTGATCTGGCGCAACTGGGCAAGGTTCTGGACGCGGTGGTGCAAAATGGTGCCAACAGTTTCAATGGGCTAAGCTTTGGTTTGCAGGATATGGAGCCTGCGCGAAACGAGGCACGGGTGGCTGCGATCAAAGACGCGATGGCCAAGGCACAGCTATATGCCACAGCGGCCGGTGTGGAACTGGGCGATGTGGTGTCGATCAGCGACGGGGCCGTGCGCAGTGTCGGGCCGGTAATGATGCAGGCCGACATGATGCGATCGGCCGCAGTGCCGGTGGCGCAGGGGGAATTGTCGGTGACGGCCGATGTGACCGTTGTGTTCGGGGTTGCCGAGTAAGCAGCGACGGGCCAATCCCGCAAGGTAGGGGATTGGCCCTGATTATCAGGCTGTGGCGGCTGTCAGCGCCTGATCCAGATCGGCGATCAGGTCGTCCGCATCCTCGATGCCGATGGAAATGCGCACCACGCCGGGGCCGGCGCCTGCTGCTTCCAGTTGCTCTGGCGTCAACTGCCGGTGGGTGGTCGAGGCCGGATGCAGGATCAGCGAGCGCGCATCACCAAGGTTGGCCACATGGCTGAATATATTCAGATTTTCCACCAGTTTCACGCAGGCATCATATCCACCTTTGACCGCCACGGTGAACAGCGCGCCCGCCCCTTTGGGGCAGATGCGCATCGCGCGTTTGGCATAGGGGCTAGAGGGCAGACCGGCATAGGTGACCTTGTCAATCCGCGGATCGGTTTCCAGCCAGTTTGCAATCTTTTTGGCGTTGGCCACATGGCGCTCCATGCGCAGTGACAGGGTTTCGATCCCCATCAATGTGTAATGCGCGGCCTGCGGGTTCATCGTCATGCCCAGATCGCGCAAGCCGATAGCAATACCGTGGAAGGTATAGGCCAGCGGGCCGAATGTTTCGTGGAATTTCAGCCCGTGATAGGCCGGTTCGGGTTGTGACAGGGACGGGAATTTATCAGTTGCCGACCAGTCAAACGTGCCGCTGTCCACAACAGCCCCGCCGGTGACGGTGCCGTTGCCGGTCAGGTATTTGGTGGTGGAATGCACGACCAGTGCCGCGCCATGCTGGAACGGCTGGCACAGGTATGGCGTGGCCGCGGTGTTGTCGACAATCAGTGGCAATTGCGCGGCATCGGCAATTTTGGCGATGGCGTCCAGATCGGTGACATAGCCGCCCGGATTGGCAATACTTTCGCAGAAAATCGCGCGGGTATTTTCGTCGATTGCAGCGGCCACGGCGGATTCATCATCGAAATCGACGAATTTCGCGGACCAGCCGAAGCGTTTGATGGTCTGGCTGAACTGGGTGATCGTGCCGCCATAGGCACGGGTCGAAGCGACCAGATTCAGGCTCGGCCCCATCAACGGAAACAGCGCCATGATCTGTGCGGCGTGACCCGAGGAACAGCAAACCGCCCCTGCGCCACCCTCAAGCGTGGCAATGCGTTCCTGCAACACCGCAACCGTGGGATTGGTCAGGCGCGAATAGATGTAGCCGACCTCTTGCAGGTTGAACAAAGCCGCCGCATGATCGGCATCGCGAAACACATAGGCGGTGGTCTGGTAAATCGGTGTTTGCCGTGCGCCAGTGGCTGGGTCAGGCCGCGCGCCGGCGTGGATTTGCAGGGTGTCAAAGCCATATGTGGGGGTGTCGGTCATGTCGCTGTCCTAACTTAATTTTCGGGTATCCTAGGGCAAGGAAAAACTTGCGACAACCGGCCATTGGGAAAAGGGATGTAATTCTGTGAAAACACAATAAGAAAGAGCGTGTGTCCAGTTCACCCATGTGAACGCCCCAAATTTCCCTTCGACCCGTTCCGATTGGGGACTTTTCTTTCGTTTTGGTTAGGTCATAAGGTCTGATTACTGGAGCTATGCCCAAAAGTTGGTGACGCAGTAATCAGGCGGCATGTTTTTCCTGCTTGATCCCGTCCTTAAATTCAACCCCTTCGATGATTTCCGGCAATCGGAATGCGCCGTCGAGTTTACGCCATTTCTTCTTTGCCGACATCATCAGGCGGAAGGTCATTGCCAAGGCGGTCTTGCGCCCGAGGCAGCCTTTGGTCTTCTTCGTTCGGTGCCGCACGGTGGCAAATATGCTTTCGATGGGGTTGGATGTGCGGATGTGTTTCCAGTGCTCGGCAGGGAAGTCGTAGAAGGTCAGCAGCACGTCCCGGTCCTTGGTCAGCTTCCCCACGGCACGCTCGTATTTCACGCCATAGGCTTCGATGAAGAAATTGAACGCGGCCTCGGCGTCCCGTTTGTTCTCGGCCATCCAGATGTCCTGTAGATGGCCCTTGGCTTTGGCTTGCAGCGACTTCGGCATGGCATTCAGGACGTTGCCGGTTTTATGCACCCAGCAGCGCTGCTCCCGGGTCTCACCGAACACCTCCCGCAAGGCGTTCCAGAAGCCGAGCGCGCCATCACCAACGGCCAGATCAGGGGCTTTTCTGAGGCCACGACGTTGCAAGTCCAGCAGCAGTTCACGCCAGCTCTGGCTGCTTTCTCGATACCCGTCCACGAGGCCCAGAACATCCTTGTTACCCCACTCGTCCGCGCCGATGATCACCAGCATGCATTGCTTGTCAGCATCCGTGCGCGGCTTGAAATAAACCCCGTCGGCCCAGAAATACACATAGCGTTTGGCCGACAGGTCACGCCGGTTCCAACGCTCGTATTCTGCCCACCACTCCGCCTTCAGGCGCGAAATCGTGCTCGATGTCAAACCACCCGCATCAGGCCCCAGAAGGGCCGCCAGTGCTTCGCCGAAATCACCCGTGGAAATACCTTTGAGATAGAGCCAGGGCAACAACTCCTCGACCGACTTTGCCCGGCGCAGATACGGCGGCAGAAGCGTCGAGGTGAACCTGATCTTCTCCGCCCCCGTGCCACGATCACGCACCCGAGGCACATTCACCGGGACAGGGCCGATCCCCGTCATCACCTCGCGCTCCGGCAGGTATCCGTGGCGAACAAGGCGCTGGCGACCGGCCGAATCCCTCAAATGCGCGTGTTGCGCCATCAGATCACAAACCTCGGCCTCGACCGCCTGTGCCAACAGATCCCGCGCGCCTTTGCGCAAGATATCCGTCAGCGGATCAGGTGAAATTCCGGCTGGATCGGTAAACTCCAAAATAGTATCGTCTTCCATGTGGCATATCCTTTTCTCTCTGAGAATCGCGGCGCGTCAACACCGCCATGATATGCCACCCAATCACCCCATCACCAACTTTCGGGCATTACTCCCTGCACCCGTCATTTTGTAAAAATGACAGCGCCTTCATCAGGCTTTCGCGGCCCCACTGATGGCGTGGATGGCCCCTGCTTCCGTCAACTCACTATGGCAAAGTGAGGGCCGTAGAAGTGCTTCACAAGGAGAGGATCATGAACAAGAAACTACAAGCAGAGGCTATCGTCACCGTCGGCCTCGACATTGCCAAGAATGTTTTTCAGGTGCACGGCATTGATATACAAGGGCAAGTGATTGTCCGACGCCAGTTGCGCCGCAGCCAGGTTCTTTCATTCTTTAGGCTGCTGAATTCCTGTCTGATTGGCATTGAGGCCTGCGCCGGAGCCCACTTCTGGGCGCGTGAGCTGACACGTCTGGGCCATAATGTGCGTCTGATGCCACCTTCTTATGTCAAGCCCTACATCAAGCGTCAAAAGACGGATGCCGCAGATGCGGAAGCAATATGCGAGGCTGTAACCCGGCCGACCATGCGCTTTGTGCCAGCCAAGACCGAAGAACACCAAGCCATCTTGATGCAACACCGCACCCGCGATATTCTGGTCCGGCAGGTCACGCAGATCGTCAATGCCATCCGCTCGCATCTGGCTGAATTCGGAATTGTTGCGCCTGTTGGCGTACAAAATGTCGACCGTCTGCTTGAGGCAGCCGCAGAGCTTCCAGAACAAGCTGGCGTTGCATTCGATCTCCTTTCCCGGCAGTTCCATGAGACCCGTGATCGGGTTGCCGAAATCACCCGCCAAATTGAGATTTCCCAACGGCAAGACCCAACTGCACGTCGCCTGACCACGATCCCCGGTGTCGGGGTGCTGACTTCCAGCGCGATTACCGCGACAACGCCGGATGTGTCGCAGTTCCGCTCAGCACGCGACTATGCGGCATGGATCGGCCTTACCCCCAAACAGAATTCAAGCGGCGGTCGGGAACGGATGGGTGGCATATCGAAAATGGGTGACCGGTATATTCGACGGTTACTTTATCTTGGCGCTCTGGCGCGTATCCGCACACGACGCCGGCGTGGGGAAGGCGATGATTGGATCTGGCAATTGCTGAAGAGAAAGCCGGTGAAGGTGGTGGCGATTGCCATTGCGAACAAAATGGCCCGAACGATCTGGGCGTTGTTGAAATCCGGCCAAAGCTACCGGCCCGCATAAATTGACCAAAACACAATAGCCGGGCCCGCCCGGCTTCCGAGACGGCAAGGCGCAAAGTGAGGTGATGGCAAAAGGCAATAAACGTATCAGGACACCCCGTGTGGCCCCAAGCGATACGATCGCGTTCCACTGATTGGACCTGATACATGCGGACTTCATCAAGGCGCGCAGAAATACATCTGCAAACAGACGCCGAATACATGGCCGCGAAACGCCAGTTGCAGTACCAATTTTGTACTTGCCCAGCAGGGGCCATCCATACATGGGGCCACGGTCCTTCTTCACTCCCCACGGAGGGCGCTATTGCAACGTGGTGTTTATTGGTGGGGTTTGAGGAAACTAATACCAAGTAGCAAGTTGCGATCACAGCACTTTGCGCCCACCTAGGTCGGGCACTGACATTATTAAAAAATGGGTTGCGCGCAATCGCATAGGTTTTGACTGCTTCCCGCAAGCGAAATCAAAGCAGATTCGCCCTCTGCCCCCTTGAATCCGAACATTTCAAACATATTTTTTCGCCACAATGTGACGCATACCGGCTAAATCCCTAATTTTACTGGGGATTGAGTTTGCCTTTTACGCGCATCGCCTGTTGCGACAACAAAACTCCTCTGCTACACCCTGCACGAAATTCGGTGCATGCATTCGTATGTGCCTTGGTTGTCCCTTGTGAAGAATCATCACAAAATAATAACGGGACGTTTGACAGTGGAAGGGCGGACGTGTCTGAACCAGCTTCTATCTCATCCGGCATTGCCGCGCGTTATGCGACGGCACTTTTTGATCTGGCCAAAGACGGCAAGAAACTGAAAGCGATTGAAGGGGATGTGAATTCCCTTGATGCCGCCCTTGCCGAAAGCGACGACCTGAAGGCGTTGATCAATTCCCCGATCTATACCCGTGAAGAACAGGGTAATGCCATCATGGCAATCGCAACCAAAATGAAACTCTCGCCCATTGTGAAGAACACACTGGGCCTGATGGCCGGCAATCGCCGCCTTTTCGTTCTGCCACAACTGGTGGAAAGTTTGCGCAAGCTGATTGCCGACGAAAAGGGCGAAATTACAGCCGAGGTCGTTTCGGCCAAGAAACTGACCAAAGCACAGAGTGACAAGCTTGCCAAAACGCTGAAAGCCAGCGTGGGCAAGGACGTTATTATCAATCCTTCCGTCGATGAAACACTCATCGGCGGTTTAATCGTTAAAGTGGGCTCGAAGATGATCGACACGTCGATCAAATCCAAGCTCGGTAACCTCCAGAATGCAATGAAAGAGGTCGGATAATGGGCATCCAAGCAGCCGAAATTTCTGCGATCCTAAAGGACCAGATCAAAAACTTTGGGAAAGAGGCCGATGTGGCCGAAGTCGGCCGTGTGCTGTCCGTCGGTGACGGTATTGCGCGGGTTTACGGTCTGGACAACATCCAGGCGGGTGAAATGGTTGAATTCCCTGGTGGTATCCGCGGGATGGCGCTGAACCTTGAAGCCGACAACGTGGGTGTTGTTATCTTCGGGTCGGACCGTGACATCGTCGAAGGTGACACCGTCAAACGGACCAAGGCGATTGTGGACGTTCCTGTCGGGGACGAACTGCTGGGCCGCGTTGTAGATGGTCTGGGCAATCCGATTGATGGCAAGGGCCCCGTCAAAACCAAGAAACGCGCGATTGCGGATGCGAAAGCACCCGGTATTATCCCGCGGAAATCGGTTCATGAGCCAATGGCAACCGGCCTGAAGTCTGTGGATGCGATGATCCCGATTGGCCGTGGCCAGCGCGAGCTGATCATTGGTGACCGCCAGACAGGTAAAACGGCTGTGGCACTGGATACGATCCTGAACCAGAAATCGTATAACGATGCTGCTGAAAACGAATACGACAAACTGTATTGTATCTATGTTGCGATCGGCCAGAAACGTTCGACCGTTGCACAGTTGGTAAAGAAGCTGGAAGAATCCGGCGCGATTGACTATACCACTGTGGTTGCTGCAACCGCGTCCGATCCCGCACCGTTACAGTTCCTTGCGCCTTATGCCGCCACCGCGATGGCCGAGCATTTCCGTGATAACGGCCGGCACGCACTGATCATCTATGATGATTTGTCCAAACAGGCCGTGTCCTATCGTCAGATGTCGCTGTTGCTGCGTCGTCCGCCTGGACGTGAAGCCTATCCCGGTGACGTTTTCTATCTGCACTCTCGCCTGCTGGAACGCTCCTCGAAGCTGAACGAAGATTACGGTTCGGGTTCGCTGACAGCACTGCCGATCATCGAAACACAGGGCGGTGACGTTTCGGCGTTTATTCCGACCAACGTGATCTCGATCACCGATGGCCAGATCTTCCTTGAAACCGAACTGTTTTACCAAGGCATTCGCCCTGCTGTGAACACAGGTCTGTCGGTTTCGCGTGTGGGATCATCCGCACAAACAAACGCGATGAAATCTGTCGCCGGTCCGGTGAAACTGGAATTGGCCCAGTATCGCGAAATGGCGGCCTTTGCCCAGTTCGGTTCCGATCTGGATGCGGCTACGCAAGCCATGCTTAACCGTGGTGCGCGTCTGACCGAGCTGATGAAACAGCCGCAGTATTCGCCGCTGACCAACGCCGAAATCGTTTGCGTCATCTATGCAGGCACCAAAGGCTATCTGGATGGCATCGATGTGAAACAGGTCGGTCGCTTTGAAGAAGGTCTGCTGGCCCACCTGCGTCAGAAAAACGCCGATCTGCTGGCTGAAATCACCGATAAAGATCCCAAGATCAAAGGTGAGATCGAAGACAAGATCAAAGCGGCACTTGATGCCTTCGCAGCGGATTTCGCATAACCTAGTGGCTTAAGGGATAGGAATTGGTACATGCCAAATCTTAAGGACCTAAAAAACCGGATCGACAGCGTCAAGAACACGCGCAAGATCACCAAAGCCATGCAAATGGTTGCCGCGGCGAAACTTCGCCGCGCGCAGGAAGCTGCCGAAGAGGGCCGCCCCTATACAGCACGCATGAATGCTGTTCTGGGTGGTTTGGCGGCCTCTGTTGGTGGTTCTGACTCTGCCCCCAAACTGCTAGCTGGCAGCGGGTCGGATCAGGTGCATCTATTGATCGTGATGACCGGTGAACGCGGGCTTTGTGGCGGGTTCAACTCGTCCATCGTCCGGATGGCCCGCGCCAAGGCTCAAGAGCTGATGGTTTCAGGCAAAACAGTGAAAATGATCACGGTTGGCAAAAAAGGCCGTGACCAGTTGAAACGTGAATACGGTGACGTGATGGTTAATCACGTTGATCTGTCGGGGGTCAAACGGGTTGGATATGCCAATGCGCATGAAATCGCTCGCGATGTTTTGGGCCGGTTCAGTGATGGCGAATTTGATGTAGCAACAATTTTCTACAACACATTCGTAAATGTCGCTGTTCAGGATCCTACCGAACAGCAAATCATCCCGGCCAAGTTCGAAGTATCAGACGAAGCCGGTACGGTTTATGATTACGAGCCCGGCGAGGATGAAATCCTGAAGGATTTGCTGCCGCGTGGTGTGGCGACACAGATTTTTTCTGCCCTGCTGGAAAATGGTGCGTCCGAGCAAGGGGCCCGGATGTCGGCAATGGATAACGCAACACGCAATGCAGGCGATATGATTGACAAGCTGACCATCAAATACAACCGCTCGCGGCAGGCAAAAATCACCAACGAGCTGATTGAAATTATTTCGGGTGCCGAAGCACTCTAGAAACGCGGAGAATTGATTATGGCAAAAGCGAAAGCAACAGGTAAGGTCACGCAGGTGATTGGCGCCGTCGTCGACGTTCATTTTACGGGTGATCTACCCAAAATTCTGAACGCTATCCTGACTACAAACAACGGGAAAAAACTAGTTCTCGAAGTCGCACAGCATCTGGGTGAAAACACAGTCCGCTGTATTGCGATGGAAGGGACCGAAGGTCTGGTTCGTGGCGAGCCGGTAACGGATACTGGCGCCCCGATTTCCATGCCGGTTGGAAATGCAACCCTTGGCCGTATCCTGAATGTAATCGGTGAGCCGGTTGACGAAAAAGGGCCGGTCAAAACCAAAACGACCCGTGCAATCCATCAGGAAGCCCCGGATTTTGCGGATCAGTCCACTGAGGCCGAAATTCTGGTGACGGGCATCAAAGTGATCGATCTGCTGGCCCCCTACACCAAGGGTGGTAAAATTGGTCTATTCGGCGGGGCCGGCGTGGGTAAGACAGTTTTGATCATGGAACTGATCAACAACATCGCCAAGGTGCATTCCGGTGTGTCCGTGTTTGCCGGTGTTGGCGAACGGACCCGCGAAGGTAACGACCTTTACCACGAGATGATTGAATCGGGCGTTATCGTTCCCGACAATCTGGAAGAAAGCAAAATTGCGCTGGTTTACGGCCAGATGAACGAGCCTCCCGGTGCGCGTATGCGGGTTGCCCTGTCCGGTCTGACACTGGCCGAGCAGTTCCGCGATGAAACCGGCGCCGACGTGCTGTTCTTCGTTGATAACATCTTCCGCTTTACCCAAGCCGGGTCCGAGGTTTCGGCGCTGCTGGGTCGTATCCCGTCCGCTGTGGGTTATCAGCCGACACTGGCCACCGACATGGGTGCGTTGCAGGAACGGATTACATCGACCAAATCCGGCTCAATCACATCTGTTCAGGCGATCTATGTGCCTGCGGATGACCTTACCGATCCTGCACCGGCCACATCGTTCGCCCACCTTGACGCGACAACTGTTCTGGACCGTGCGATTTCCGAGCTGGGCATCTACCCTGCTGTGGATCCGTTGGGCTCTACTTCGCGTTTGCTTGATCCGGCTCTGGTTGGTGAAGAGCACTACAAAGTGGCCACAGACGTTCAGCAGGTTCTGCAACGCTATAAATCGCTACAGGATATCATCGCCATTCTGGGCATGGACGAATTGTCGGAAGAAGACAAACTGGCCGTGGCCCGTGCGCGTAAAATCCAGCGCTTCCTAAGCCAACCGTTCGACGTTGCCAAAGTATTCACCGGTTCTGACGGTATTCAGGTTCCGCTGGAAGATACGATTGCTTCGTTCAAGGCTGTTGTGGCTGGCGAATATGACCACCTGCCCGAAGGCGCCTTCTATATGGTTGGCGGCATCGAGGATGTGGTTGCCAAAGCCGAGAAAATGGCGGCGGACGCAGCTTAAGGAGTTTGGCCAATGGCTGACACTATGCAATTCGATCTGGTTTCGCCTGAACGCAGTCTTGCGTCGCTTCAGGCGGCCGAGGTTATGCTTCCGGCGGCCGAAGGTGACATGACAGTGTTGCCCGACCACGCCCCCGTCATCACCACCCTGCGCCTTGGCGTGGTCAAGGTGAACGGCCCCGAAGGTGAAGCGGATTTCGTCGTAACCGGCGGTTTTGTTGAAATCACATCCGAGGGTGTATCGGTTTTGGCCGAACAGGCGCATGCCGGTAACGAGGTCAAAAAGGCCGATCTGGAAAGCGCATACACATTTGCCCGCGAGCAGGCCGAAAAAGCCAGTGACGAGGACAAAAGCGCTGCCGAGAAACTGGTTGCCGATTTTGCACAACTGCTTGAGGATATGGAGTAAATATCTGTTCTTGCTGTATAAAGTAACGGACAAAAGGCCTTGGTTTTTCAAGGCCTTTTTCTTTTGGTTAATAAAATGTTAAGTCTAATTTGTTTTTAAGTATTCTTGCTGAAATACATTTTATGAGGGTCTGATGAGAAAATTGCGCAGCCGGTTGCTGGGGGTCGAGAATGGTTCGGTTATGCTGTTTTCGGATTATCAGCATGACGGCGTGATGTGGACGGGGGAAGGTCCGCGTGAATTTCGCAAAGTGATCGAGTTTGACGAGCCGTTTTCCAGCATTCCGATGGTGCAGGTTGGTCTATCCTTGTGGGATTTTGACAAAGGCACCAACCAGCGCGCAGATATTTTTGCCGAGATGGTCAACCCCGAAGGCTTTGCGCTGGTTTTTCGCACATGGGGCGACACACGGATCGCGCGGGCGCGGGCGGACTGGATTGCCTTTGGCGAGGTCAAGGATGACGATGACTGGGTGCTGGAATAACCGTTAGGTTTTCTGACCCCATTTGCTGCCTTTATACAGCGGCTTTAGCGTATTCACATCGAACAGCGAGGACACCGAAGTTCCTTTCCATGTGTTCAGGATGGCCTGCGAAAACAGCGGAGCCGAGGGCACAATGCGGATTTTCTTGGCGTCTTTGACAGGCTGGGTGGCTTCGATTGAATCGGTAACCACAAGGTGCTTCATGACAGAATTTTCAATCCGCTCGACCGCTGGGCCGGACAGCACGCCGTGGGTAATATAGGAATGCACTTCGGCGGCACCATGTTCAATCAGTACCTCTGCGGCTTTGCACAGGGTGCCGGCCGTGTCGCATATGTCATCAACGATGATACAGATCTTACCCTCGACATCACCGATCACTTTCATTTCGGCAATTTCGCCGGGTTTTGAGCGGCGTTTGTCAACAATTGACAAGCCGCTGCCGATCCGCTGTGCCAGATCACGCGCACGGGCCACGCCGCCAACGTCAGGTGAAATGATCGTCACCTTGTCCATCCGGTCGCCAAAGTGGTGCATGATATCCAACGCAAACACCGGCGAAGCATAAAGGTTATCCACGGGAATATCGAAAAAGCCCTGAATCTGGGTGGCGTGCAGATCCATCGTCAAAACGCGGTGAATCCCGGCCTCGACAATCAGGTTGGCTACCAGTTTGGCGGAAATCGGTGTGCGGGCCTTGGTGCGGCGGTCCTGACGTGCATAGCCAAAGTAGGGCATCACGGCGGTGATCCGAGCGGCGGATGAACGGCGCAGGGCGTCGGCGATGATCAGCAGTTCCATCAGGTTGTCGTTGGCGGGGTTCGATGTGGGCTGGATGATGAACATATCCTCGCCGCGCACATTTTCGTATACCTCGACGAATATTTCCTTGTCGTTGAATTTTTCGACCCGCGCATCCAGCAGTCCGATATCCATTCCGCTGTTCATCGCGGCGTATCTGGCGATCTCTTCTGCGAGGGGCCTGTTGGCATTGCCGGAAATCAGCATGGGTTTGGATGTGATCGGCATAACAGTGGGCCTCCCGTATGCAGCGGTATGTAACAGAATCGTATCGTTGACACCGCTTAACACCTGACTAGGATTCGGGGAAGGAAAACGCGAAGGAAGGATGCCGGAAATGGCCAATATCGACTATTATTTTGCGAGTGTGTCGCCTTACACATATCTGGCGGGCACAGAGCTGGAAGAAATTGCCGCCAGACACGGGGCAACAATCAAATATAAGCCGCTGGATATTGTTGCGCTGTTTGCTCGAACCGGCGGGATCCACCCCAAGGACCGGCATGTTTCGCGGCAGGAATACAGGTTGCAGGATTTACAGCGGCGCGCCGCCAAGGCCGGATTGCCGTTGAACCTGAAGCCCGCGTTTTGGCCGGCCAACACCGCGCCCAGTTCCTATGCCATTATCGCTGCACAGAATGCGGGCGGCGGTGATTTGGGAAAATTGGTGCATAGCATCACGGCGGCCTGTTGGGCCGAGGAAAAGAACATCGCGGACGATGACGTGATCCGCGGGTGCCTGTCGGCAGCAGGGTTCGACCCCGAGCTGGTGAATTCCGGCATGCTGGAAGGGGCCGAAACCTATGCCCGCAATCTGGAAGATGCAGTTTCGGCTGGAGCCTTTGGCGCGCCGTTTTACATCACCGATACGGATCAGCGGTTCTGGGGGCAGGACAGGCTGGAGGATCTGGACCGGTATCTGGCAGGGTAACGCATGATTTACACACAGCATTACACACAGCATTGGGGCAAGGGGGATCAGCGGGCGCTGATGCTGCACTGCTCGCTTGCCATTTCGGACGCATGGCGCGGATTGGCGGGGCATCTGGCTGATACTTTGTCGATGACGGGGATTGATTTTCCGGGGCACGGGCGCAGTTCTGATTGGGACGGGCAGGGGGATTACCACGCGGTTTGCACGGCTGCGGCGGCGGGCGCGCTGCGGCTTGCTGTTGAACGACCGGATATGGTGCGCTCGCTGGTGCTGATCGAACCGGTATTCTTTGCGGCGGCCAAGGGGTTGGATGCCTATGCGGTATTCGAGGAGGAGGTTGCACCCTTTGCCGAGGCGATAGGCGCGGGGCAAAACGAGGATGCGGCAAGGATGTTCACCGACCTGTGGGGCACGGGGGCGGCGTGGCAGGATTTGCCTGCTGCCTTGCGGCAGTCCTTTGTGGACCGTATCGGGTTGATACCGGCGACCGAAGGGGCCTTGTATCACGACAATGCGGATGTGGTTGCGCAAAGTAAGATCGAAGGGATCACCTGTCCGGTGCTGTTGATCGAAGGGGATCAGTCGCCAGCGATCATTGCAGCGATCAACGGAGCATTGGCCGAACGGTTGCCGGATGTAACGCAGTTCAGCATCAAAGCTGCTGCGCATATGGTGCCGATCACCCATGCCAAAGAGGTGGCGCAAGCGATTGGCGGGTTTCTTAGCCTTTAAGCAGCGCCAGAAACTGGTCAATATTTTCATCACTGGCCGACCAGTCACAGACCAGACGGGCGGTCAAGATTTCGTCAGGGTTGTCCCCCTCCAACTGCCCTTCCATGATGTGATATTGTGCACCTGCATCGTGCAAACGCTGGTGCGCGGCGCGGGGCCATCCGGCAAAGATGATGTTGGCTTCGGGCTCATACAGGAACGCGGCACCCTCGGTTTGCTTCACCCCTTCGGTCAGTCGCGCGGTAGCGGCATTGGCGGCGCGGGCGGTTTCCAGCCAGAGGTTGCTTGTCAGATAGGCCGACATCTGTGCCGCCAGATAGCGGTTTTTCGAGGGCAGATGCGCGCCCCGCTTGCGGCGCAGTTCAAACTCCCATGCGTGTTTGGGATCAAAGAAGATCACCGCCTCGACCCCCATGCAGCCATTTTTGGTGCCGCCAAAGCTGACCGCGTCAATGCCCGCTTTCCACGTCATTTCCGCCGGGGTGCAGCCCAGTGTCACCAGCGCATTGGCAAAGCGGGCGCCATCCAGATGGGTCGGCATACCGTAGGATTTGGCGATCTCGCACAGGGTGGTGATTTCATCCACCGTGTAAACCGTGCCGCGTTCGGTCACCTGTGTGATCGACAGGGGCCCGCGTTGCGGGCCGTGGACGCCGCGGGTTTCCTCGGCCTCGATTTTACGGCGTAATTTGTCGGGGTTGATTTTGGCGTTGGGGGAATTGACCAGCGTCAGTTTTGCCCCGCCGGTGAAAAACTCGGGCGCGTTGCATTCATCCTCGTGTATATGGGCCACGGGCGAGCAAAAAATGGTTTCCCAAGGCTGAGCCAGCGTTGCAAGGATCAGCGAATTGGCAGCGGTGCCGGTGGAAACCAGATAGACGGCGGCCTCGGGGGCTTCGAACACTTCGCGGATCTGTTCTCGCACCTTGTCCATCATCGCATCCGCGCCGTAAGGCATGGCATAGCCCGCGTTGGCAAGGGTCAGCGCGTCCATGATTGCAGGGTGGACGGGGCCGGTGTTGTCAGAAGCAAAAAACATCTTACAGATCCTCGATTATATGGTCTTCCCATTCTTCTTCGGGCACTTCGAATTCCGGAACGGTCCAGCCACGCACGGATTGGCCGGCGTCATGCACCGTTTCTGCGGTGCCCGATATCAGCGGGTGCCAGTCGTAAAGCGGTTTGCCCTCGTAAACCAGCCGGTAGGCGCAGGTGGAGGGCATCCAGTAGGCCACCTTGCTGATATTCTGCGGGTTTAGATGCACACATTCGGGCAAAAATTGCAGCCGGATGTCGTATTGGCCGCAGCGGCAGGTTTCATTATCTAGCAGACGGCAGGCCACGCGGGTAAAGGCGACCTCGCCAGTGTCCGGGTCTTCCAGTTTGTTCAGACAGCACTTGCCGCAGCCGTCGCACAGCGCTTCCCATTCCTTGGGCGCAAGGTTTTTCAGCGGCACTTTTTCCCAGAAAAGGTCGCGCAAGCCATCGCGTTTGATTGGATCGTCAGACATTGGCAAGGATTTCGCGTGCCTGATCACAATCAGCGTTCATCTGGGTGATCAGCGCATCGACAGAGTCGAATTTTGCCTCGGGGCGCAGATATTCGATCAGGGCAACCGAAACATGGGCGCCGTAAATATCCCCTTTGAAATCAAAGATATAGGTTTCCAGATTGGGCAGGTTTTCGCCAAACATCGGGCGGGTTCCCATGCTGGCGGCGCCATTATAGCTGCCGGCAAAGGGGCCTGTCAGAACGTCAATTTTCACAACATAAACGCCGAATTTTGGCGGGTGCAGGCCGGTGATCGACATGTTGGCGGTGGGAAAACCCAGCAGGCGACCGCGCTGGTCGCCGCGGATCACCTCGCCGTCAATCCGGTGCCAGTGACCCAGCATTTTGGCGGCATCGGCGGGGCGGCCTTCGGATAGGGCGTTGCGGATCGCGGTCGAGGATATTTCCTGCCCGTCGGCCACCTTGACCAGATTGGCGATGGTCACGCCAAATCCCATTTCCTTGCCGAACTCTGCCAGAATTTCGGCATTGCCGCTGCGCCCTTTGCCAAAGTGAAAATCGGCCCCGATTACAACGTGTTTCAGGCCAAGCCCGTCCTTGATCACATCCCGGGCGAATTCTTCGGCGGTCAGTTGCGACAGGGTGTCGTTGAAGCTGAGCTCATACAGTTTTTCAACCCCCAGTTTTTGCAGCCGGTTGGCGCGGGTTTCAGCGCTCATAAGGCGAAAGGCGGGGGCGTCGGGGGCGAAATACTGGCGCGGGTGTGGCTCGAACGTCAGCACACCCAGTGGCGCGTCCAGTTCCACGGCCTTTTTGCGGGCGATGTTGATCACGGCCTGATGGCCCAGATGAACCCCGTCAAAATTGCCGATCGCGGCGCTGGCGCCTCGGTCGTGCGGATCGACAAACTGGTAATCGCGGATGATTTGCATGGGTCGGCTAACCTTTGGCACGGCTGGGGGCAAGCACAAGCGCATCGCCGGTGATCACCACGGTATCGCCCACTTTGGCCACACAATCCAGCGCGACGCGGCGTTTTTCGGGGATGATATTTGTGACTGTGACGGTGGCCGTGACGGTTTCACCAATGCGCACGGGGGCGGTAAAACGCAGGTTTTGCGACATATAGATTGACCCGTGGCCGGGCAGGCGTTCGCCAATCAGGGCGGAAAACAGGCCCGCCGACAGCATCCCGTGGGCGATGCGGGTTTTGAAGATCGAGTTAGCACCTGCCTCCTCGTCCAGATGCAGCGGGTTGCGGTCTTCGCTGACCTCGGCAAACAGGTTGATGGCGTGTTCGTCAATCACCTTGGTGATTGAACGGGACATCCCCGTTTCAAGGTCTTCCAGATAGATGGTGCCGATTTCACTGCTGGTCATGGTGTGGTCCTAACGCAAATAGCCCATTGCATAGCGGGTGGTTGTCATCGCCTTGTCCAGAAACGCGGTCAGGGCGTCGGGGTCGGGTTGACCATCGGGCGCGGGGCCGGTTTTGGTTTCGCTGGCCGCCAGCCCGCCGGTGATGAACAGCGCATCAAGGTCTTCGCCCATCGCACCCTTTATGTCGGTGCCGATACCGTCGCCGATGCACAGGATTTTACTGTCCGGGATGGCACTTCCCAATTCATTCAGACGGTTGCGGGCCAGATCGAATATCGGCGGATGCGGTTTGCCGGTGTAAATGCTTTGCCCGCCCATTTCGGTGTAAAGCGCGGCTAAAGCACCGGCGCAATATTCGCGCACGCCGCCACGGTCAACCACGATATCGGGGTTGGCGCAAAGCAGTTTCAGCCCCTTTTGTTTGGCCAGCAGGAATTCGGGGCGCATTACTTCGGGCTCGGCATGCGGATCAAACGGGCCAACACAGACGATGCCTTCGGCCTGTTCCAGCGGCACGCGCTGGATGTTGACGGGGTTTTCGACGATGTGGATCGGCTCGAAAAATGACAGGTCGGACTCGGGGCCAATATACCAGACCTTTTCCCCCACCACGCCACGAAACATCGCCGCGCGGGCGCTGTCGCCGGAACTGGCGATGGTATCCCAGCAATCGTCCGGCACGCCCATGCCCTCGATCTGTTGTTGCACCGAGGTGCGTGAACGCGGCGCGTTGGTCAGCAGCACTACCTTGCCGCCGGTTTTGCGGTAGGACTGAAGGGCGGCGACGGCATCGGGGAAGGCGTGCACGCCATCATGCAAGCACCCCCAAAGGTCAACAAACAGAGCGTCATACTGGCTGGATATTTCGCCAAGTGCTGTGATGATCCGGGTCATGTGGCGTCCTTATAGGTAAACGGAAAAGGGCGCTGGTCGCGCCCTTTGCTTTGTTCCTGGTCTTAGGCCTTGAGGTTCGGGATGATCTGCATTTTGCGGCTGACAACGCCGGGCAGCAGAACGGTGTCGCTGTCAACCGTCACACCGAATGATTTTTCGGCAACCGATTTCACAGCGTCATTGGGGATCAACAGGGTCGAGGCTTCGTTCAGGATATCGACGATAAACAGCAGCACCTGATCGACGCCATCTTCCTTGGCAACACCGGCCATGCTGTCCATCAGGCTGGCCTTGCGCGACATCACGGTTTCGGGCGATGTGGTTTCCAGCACAGATACGCGGAATTTGGTGTTGTCCACTTCGAACACCTTGGAGTCCAGCCGCAACAGTTCGGCATCCGAGAAATGCGAGATGTCGGATTTGGCGGCGAACATTTCGGCAGCGTATTCTTTGGTGTCCAGATCCAGATCCTTGGCCAGACGATGCGCCAGTGACACATCGCGCGGGGTGGTGGTGGGCGAGCGGAATTCCAGCGTGTCGGACAGGATGCAGGACAGCACCAGCCCCTTGATATTGTCGGGCATCTGGTCCAGCGCCGGTTCGCGCATGATGCCATACATCACGGTGGCGGTGGTCGCGACGGGGCGGATTGTAACGTTGATCGGCCCCTTGGTGGTCAGCCCGCCACACAGCAGGTGGTGGTCGATGATCTGGCGGATATCGGCATTGCCGATGTTGGCCGGCAGTTCGGCGGGGTTGTTGGTGTCAACGATCACCACCTTTTCGCCATCGGCCAGATCGGTCAGGATTTCAGGCGTTTCAAAGCCCCAGCGTTTCAGCACAAAGGCCGCTTCGGTATTGGGTTCGCCCAGCACACAGGCCTTGGCGGGTTTCTTGGCGATATCGTTCAGATACCAGGCCCAGATCAGGGCAGAACAGGTGGCGTCGGTGTCGGGGGCGGTGTGGCCGAAGATTTTGATCATGTATTGCATCCATATAACAGGGGAGTCGGTTTGGCGTTCTTATAGGGGGGATGCGGGTGGTTGTCACCCATTGGGTGGGCCGGTAACCTGTGGACAACAACAAGAGCAGGACGACAATGACCAAACCCCGCGAGACCGATCTTTATCCCCCCGTAAAAGCCTATCTGCAAGGGCAGGGATACGAGGTGAAGGGCGAAGTCGGCGCAGTCGACGTGATGGCGGTGCGGGGCGACGAGGAACCTGTGCTGGTAGAGCTGAAACTGGGGTTTTCGCTGGCCCTGTTGCATCAGGGGATCGCACGGCAGGCGGTGAGTGATGCGGTGTATCTGGCGGTGCCGCATGGCCTAAAGGGGATGAAGGAAAACCTGTCGCTGTGCCGCCGTTTGGGGCTGGGCCTGATGACGGTGCGCCTGCGGGATGGATACGTCGAGGTGCAGGCCGATCCTGCGCCGTATCGTCCGCGCAAGGTGGCGGCGCGCAAAACCCGATTGCTGCGCGAATTTGCGCGGCGTGTGGGCGACCCCAATGCAGGCGGGGCGACGCGGGTGGGGATTGTCACATCTTACCGGCAGGACGCGCTGCGCTGTGCCACGTTTTTGGAAGACGAGGGCGCCAGCAAGGGGGCTGTGGTGGCCAAGGGAACCGGGGTGCTCAAGGCCACGCGGATCATGGCCGATGATCACTATGGCTGGTTCGAGCGGGTGGAAAAAGGCATCTACATGCAGACGCCCAAGGGGGTGCAGGCACTGGCGGATTACGGGCGGGTTGCGCCGCCCTAAAACCCGTCAACGCGGGTTAGGGTATAGCCGTTCTGCTCAAGCAGATAGAGCACGCCTTTTTTGCCGGACAAATGCGCGGCACCAACGGCAACGACGATGTTGTCCGTTTCGGCAGCGGCAGGCAGAATTACCTTGATCCAGTTGGCGTTGCGATCATTCAGCATCGGCCCTTCCATTTCGGCGACCAGTTTATCAGCCTCGGCTTCGGGCAGGCCGGAGTCATGCCGCATCTGGTATCGGTTCAACTCCCAGATGGCGCGGTGCTGGCCGGAAAGGTAGGTTTCGATCAGGGTCGAGATCATCACATCCCCGGTTTTTGCTCCGGCCAATGCGATGCGTATTCCGTCCAGTTCCTGTTCCGGCGTGTCGTCCCCGAACAACGAAAACACCGTGTCGTATGGTTCAAGTGCGCGGGTGGGGATATTGTGGCTGCCGGCGTAATCCAAGATCCGGTGGTCAACACCGTTTTGCTCGGCCATGCCTGCCATTGCACAAGGCGGGATGGACAGCATCATCGACACATACCACGGCTGCATTTTGGAGGCCATAAAGGCGGGAATGCCACGTGTGGACAGTTCTTTTGTCAGGGCTTGCCATTCGTCCTCGGGCAGGCGTTCAGGCAGGGTGGGGCCGTCATTGATAAACATCACTGCGGGGTCTTTGATCATACGCTGTTTCAGTTTCTCCAGCGTTTCGCGGGTACCTTCCAGCAGGATCAGGTCGGTATTGTCGGCGATTTCCCAGAACGGTTCAAGATAGGGGTCAAGCCGCGGGTCATTCAGGTGCATGGTGCCCAGTATGTGGATCGTGCTGTTGCCTTTCGTTGCCAGCCAAAGGTTGCCTTCGGGATAGGGATTCGAGGCGACAGCGGCATCAAGGGTGGCGCGGTCTTTGGCGCTCATGGTTTCCAGCAGGTTTTCACCCACACATTGGGCGCTGGCAGGGAACGACAAAACAGATAACAGAACGATCAGGATCAAGCGCATCTTAAACTCCGCAATAAAAACTGCGTTGTTGGTAACGGAATGGTTGTGTCTCGAAAGTGGTGGAAATTGATTTCAGGCACCTCCGAGCGGGTTGAGTTATGCGCCGGTCAGGCGGCTTGGTCAAGGGTTGCGTCGGCGACGGGCTGAGCGAGCGTTTCCCAGCCATCGACCTTTCGCATGACGATCTGCCCCGAGGCCATCAGAGCCCAAAGCAGCATCGGCACGGTCTCGGCGCATGGCAGCACGGTCTGGGTCTTGATGCGGCGGCGGAATTCCTCGTTCAGGCGTTCGATCGCATTTGTCGTTCTGGCCGATTTCCACTGGCCTTGTGGCAGACGCGTGAAGGTGAAAAGCTTATCTCCTGCTTCTTCCAAGCTGTCAGCGACGGCCTTGCATTTCAGCCGCCATTTTCGCAGAAATGCCTTGCGGCGGGTGGCGATTTCCTCGGGTGTTTTGGCGTAGATCATGTCGCGGTAATCTTCTGTCAACTCATCATGCATACGCTTGGGTGCCTTGGCCAGAAGGTTGCGGTGCTTGTGCACCGTGCACCTCTGGATCGGCAGATCTTCACCCCAGAGGGCAATGAGAGCGACCTCAAGTCCCGGTGCCCCGTCCACGATGACAAATTCGGGCCGTTTCAACCCGCGCGCATCCAGATCGTTGATGAACTGACGCCAGGCGGAGGTGCTTTCGCCGCCCATGTTCATCAGTGATAACAAGACCTTCTGCCCATCCCGGCGCACGCCAATCGCGGCCAGAACCGAGATATTGGTGGCCTTCCTGTCAATCCGCGTTTTGATCACGGTGCCGTCCAGGATCAGCCGCACGATGTCTTCATCCGCAAGGCTGCGGGCGCACCACGCCTGCCAGTCCACCTTCACCTTGCGCCAGGCGCGGCTCACCACATCCTTGCTGACCGCCCCCTGAAACAGGCCGAACAGGGCGCGTTTTACCCGCCGTGTGTTGGTGCCCGAAAGGTAGACAGCAGCGATCAGCGCCTCGGCCTTCTTCGTCAGCCGCTGGTAGCGGGGCAATGCCTTCGAGCGCCATTCTCTGGCCTTGCCGGCCTCGCCTGTGATCCGCGCACGCGGCACGCGCACCGTTTCGGTTCCAAATGTTCCGACCAGTTGCCGCTCGCGATGCCCGTGGCGGTATCCGGCCTTTGCCCCGCCGCTGCGGCCATACCGGCAACGGCCCAGAAACTGCTCCAGCTCCTCTTCGAAAACCGCCTCGATCGTCGCGCGGATGTTCTGGCGCAGCCGGTCTTCAATCGGGTCATAGCCTGCTTCATTGGCCAGTAGCGCGGATGTCGATGTTGCTGTATTCTTTGTCATGGCGTGATCTCCTTGGCGGTTCCAGCCGCCGGTTGGGTGGCTTCGATGCACCCGGAGATTACGCCGTCCTCGAATTTCCACCAAACTCGCGACACTACCCGGAATATATGCACCAAAGGCAAAGAGGTTGATCCTGATCAAGGGCAGTTCAATTATTGCGGCTGGTTCATTTGCATGAATTTCACCAGATCTGTTCCGCCGTAGTGGTGATCAACAATAAACAGCCAGGTGCCGTCTGGTTGAAGGCGCTCGACCTCGATACCGCTGGCGGCTTGGGTCACCGTTTGTCCGTCCTCGGTTTTGTATACGACGGTGTAATTGGAACGGAACACAACGGTGTCTTTGTAGTTGACGCGGAAAACTGTATCGAGCGTGATGCTTTCAACAACCTTCAGGGTTTCCACAAAAAAGGCGCGGATGTTTTCCTTGCCTCGGATAACATTGTTGCCGGGGGCAACCATCACCGCATCATCGGCATAGATATCAACCAGAATATCAAGGTCTTTTGCATTTAAGGCATCGGTGAAAATCTGATGCCCCTGATTAGGATCGGTTATCTTGAAGTTGCCGGCGTCCGAGATGGTGGCCGTCAGGCCACAAAACCCAAGTATCGCGGTAAATATAATCTGCTTCATTGGTTTGTCCTTTTCTAAACAGCGTTTCGGGAATCGATTCGCTTGACACAGTGTAAAGCAATAACTTTACGCTGTGTCAAGTTAGGGCCGCCAAACGTGCACGCGCTTCAGAATCTATGCCGCGAAGCCGTTTCAAATTGTTTCCTTATCACTGTAGGTATGCCGTGTTACACATTGTGAAAACCTACAGGGGGGATTGATATGGCTTATGCAGATGTAAACGGAACAAGGCTGCACTATACCGATACCGGCAGTGGTGATGTGGCGATTGTATTTTCACACGGGTTGCTGTTTTCCACCGAAATGTTCGAAGATCAGATCGCCCATTTCAAGGATAAATACCGTTGCATCGCCTATGACCATCGCGGGCAGGGCCAGAGCGATTGCCCGCCGGATGGCTATGACATGGACACCCTGACAGATGACGCCGCCGCCCTGATCAAATCGCTGGGGGTCGAGGGGTGCCATTTCGTTGGTCTGTCGATGGGCGGGTTTGTGGCGTTGCGGATGGCGCTGAACTATCCCGATCTGGTGCGCTCGATCGGTATTCTGGACAGCAGCGCCGACCCTGAACCACACGAAAACCGTGGCAAATACAAATTCCTGAATTTCATCCTGCGCTGGTTCGGCAGTAAACCGGTGGTGAAATCGGTGATGCCGATCATGTTCAGCCAGACATTTCTGAATGACCCCGCGCGCAAGGCGCTGCGCGACCGTTGGGCGACGTTTCTGGGCAAGGTGCCAAACCGCAAAGGCATGGCCAAGGCGGTCAGCGGTGTGATCGAACGCAAAGGCGTTTATGAGCGTCTGGACGAGATCACCACGCCAACACTGATTGTGGTGGGGGACGAGGACACAGCCACTGTTCCCGCCAAATCCGAACGGATGCACGCGGCGATCAAGGGGTCGGAATTCGTGATGGTGCCGAAGGGCGGGCATGTGTCCACAATTGACGCGCCGGACGCGATTAATGCGACGCTGGAGAGTTTTCTTGCAAAAATCGACAAGTAGTAATGAACGGGCGGGCCGGGAGCGGTTCATTCCGGATTTGTTTCGGGCAATGCTTTTATTGGTCAGCCTTTTCATTTCCGTTGGCGTGGCTGCCGACGAAACAACCTCCTACCAGTTAACAGATGGTCGCACGGTTGCGCCGCTGGAGCGATTTCGCGAATGTGAACATTGCCCCGAAATGATCGTCATGCCGCAAGGCTCCTTCAAGATGGGCGCGATACCGGGCGAGTCGCGCAACCCATTCAACATGTATGGCCCGATTGACGACACAACCCTTGTACCTCGTGTGCGTGGCCCTGACGAGATAAACATCATACCGAACGAGCATCCGCGACACCCTGTCAAAATGGATATTCCTTATGCGATCAGCCGTAACGAGACCACCCGTGCCGAGTGGATGGCTTGCGTTAAGGACGGTGGTTGTACCTATGTACCTGATCATTGGGTCTTGCAGCCAAGCGGGGAACACGCACCACTTGGGCCAAACCATCCTGTGATCAACGTCTCCTATCTGGACATTCAGGAATATGTGGCCTGGCTCAATGCACAGGTCGGGGTCGAGGTTTATTGTCTGCCGACAGAAGCCGAATGGGAATACGCGGCACGGGCCGGAACGCAGACGCGATTTGCACAAGGGGATGATCTGACCGCAGATCAGGCGAACTTTTCGCGCGCAGGGACCGAGCAGTTACGTCGCGGCTTGTCGATGCCAAACCTTATCGACCGATACCTGCCAGTACCGGTCGATGAATTGAACGCAGCAAACGGCTGGGGTGTGCGCCATATGTCTGGCAACGTGGGGGAAGTAACACGGTCCTGCTGGACGGATCTGCATTTGGGTCTGGCAACGGACAGTGCCTATCTTGCAAATTCGCCGCCGTCACAGGGTTCATGCAAATGGGATCGTCGCGTCAGTAAAGGCGGAGGATTCCATAGCGGGATGGATAATCTGCGACCAGCGAGGCGTATGCGTCCCTTGGAGACATGGCGTTTCAACGATCTAGGCTTTCGCGTTATTCGGGAATTAGGTGTTGGATCTGACAGGTGATCGTGCAAATGGGCCTGTAGTGTTTAGCACTGGTTGCACCAAATGAACGATTTTCCCAATCCCCCTGTTGACTCCTTTGGCCTGCGCTCCTAAATCCTCTGTTAGCACTCGATCACGTAGAGTGATAACACTTGAACTGAAACTCGAACAAGGAGCGTTCCGAGATGGCATTTACACCACTTCACGACCGCGTATTGGTTCGTCGCATTGAAGGCGACGAAAAAACTGCTGGCGGCCTGATTATCCCTGACAGCGCAAAAGAAAAACCTGCCGAGGGCGAAGTGATCGCCTGTGGCGAAGGCGCCCGCAAAGACAGCGGCGAACTGATCCCGATGGCTGTAAAGGCTGGCGACAAGGTTCTGTTCGGCAAATGGTCCGGCACCGAAGTCCTGATCGACGGCGAAGAGCTGCTGATCATGAAGGAAAGCGATATCATGGGCCTTTTGTCCTAAACGATACCGCACATTTCCGATAACAGAATTTTAAGGAGCTAGAAAATGGCTAAAGAAGTCAAATTCGATACCGATGCCCGCAACCGTATGCTGGTTGGCGTGAACATCCTGGCCGACGCGGTCAAGGTTACACTGGGCCCCAAAGGCCGTAATGTTGTAATCGACAAATCCTTTGGCGCACCGCGCATCACCAAAGACGGTGTGACCGTTGCCAAGGAAATCGAACTGGAAGACAAGTTCGAAAACATGGGCGCGCAGATGGTGAAAGAAGTCGCCAGCCGCACCAATGACGAAGCCGGCGACGGCACCACAACAGCAACCATTCTGGCCCAGGCCATCGTGCGCGAAGGCATGAAATCGGTTGCTGCTGGCATGAACCCGATGGACCTGAAGCGTGGCATTGATATGGCAACAGCCAAAGTGGTTGAAGCCATCAAAGCCGCATCGCGCGAAGTGAAAGACAGTGCAGAAGTTGCACAGGTCGGCACCATTTCCGCCAACGGAGAATCCGATATCGGCCAGCAAATTGCAGACGCTATGCAGCGTGTCGGCAATGAAGGCGTGATCACTGTTGAAGAAAACAAGGGTCTGGAAACAGAAACCGAAGTTGTCGAAGGCATGCAGTTCGATCGCGGTTACCTGTCGCCCTATTTCGTCACCAACCCTGACAAAATGATTGCCGAGCTTGAGGACTGTCTGGTTCTGCTGCACGAAAAGAAACTTTCGTCGCTTCAGCCCATGGTTCCGCTGCTAGAAACTGTTATCCAGTCCGGCAAGCCCCTGCTGATCATCGCCGAAGATGTTGAAGGCGAAGCGCTGGCAACTCTGGTTGTGAACAAACTGCGTGGCGGTCTGAAAATCGCTGCTGTCAAAGCCCCCGGTTTTGGCGATCGTCGCAAGGCGATGCTGCAGGATATCGGTATTCTGACCGGCGGTCAGGTCATTTCCGAAGATCTGGGCATGAAGCTGGAAAATGTCACCATCGACATGCTGGGTTCCGCCAAGAAAATCCAGATCACCAAAGACGAAACAACTATCGTTGATGGCAATGGCGACAAGGCCGAGATCGAAGCACGCGTTGCACAGATCCGCACCCAGATCGAAGAAACCACATCGGATTACGACCGTGAAAAACTGCAGGAACGTGTGGCCAAACTGGCTGGCGGTGTTGCTGTTATCCGCGTTGGCGGCATGACCGAAATCGAAGTGAAAGAGCGCAAAGACCGCGTTGACGATGCCCTGAACGCAACCCGTGCGGCCGTACAGGAAGGTGTTATCGTTGGTGGTGGTGTTGCACTTGTTCAGGCAGCCAAAGGGCTGGTTGGCATGGAAGGTGACAATTCCGACCAGACAGCCGGCATCACTATCGTGCGTAAAGCGATCGAGGCACCTCTGCGCCAGATCGCTGAAAACGCCGGTGTTGATGGCGCTGTTGTGGCCGGCAAGGTTCGTGAAAGCGATGACGTGACCTTCGGCTTCAATGCCCAGACCGAAGAATATGGCGACATGTTCAAGTTTGGCGTGATTGATCCGGCCAAAGTGGTTCGCACCGCTCTGGAAGACGCGGCCTCGATTGCCGGTCTGCTGATCACCACCGAAGCCATGATCGCCGACAAGCCCGAGCCAAAAGGCGCGGCAGGTGGCGGCATGCCAGACATGGGCGGCATGGGCGGCATGATGTAAGGTTAAATCCTGTAAGGATTTGACCGTCATGCGACAGGTGTTTGGCCCATGGGCCAAATGCCGAGAGCCACTACGCCGACGTCAAAAACATTGAAAAGGGCTGCCTAAACGGGCAGCCCTTTTTCATTTGGCGTCACAGTGTTGTTATCCTGAATGATGTGCCATTGGCCCGGCTTTTGTAATTGCCTAGGCTATGGCCATGCGCCTGATCTTACTGACCCTTCTAACGATGATCGCTTTTGCTGCGAATTCGGTGTTGAACCGCTTGGCATTGGTGGATCCTGAAACCGGTCCCGCAGCATTTGCGGTTATTCGTCTGGCATCGGGGGCAGTCGTTTTGGGTATGCTGGTCTGGGCAAGGGGACAGCGGAAAAAGCTAAACTTCCCAACCGGATTGAACCTGATTATCGGCCCGCTGTCACTGGCAATCTATGTGCTGGGGTTTTCTTTTGCCTATGTCAGCCTGCCAGCGGGTGTTGGGGCATTGTTGCTGTTTGGCGGTGTACAGGTGACCATGTTTGCCGGGGCGGTGGTGACGCGTGAAGAGGTGCCTTTCACAAGGTGGCTGGGCGCTGGAATGGCCTTTGGCGGGCTGGTCTGGCTGTTATGGCCCAGTGACGCGGTGGTTCTGCCGGTCGCGGGCTGGATGCTGATGGCCCTTGCGGCGATGGGGTGGGGGATTTATTCCTTGCTGGGGCGTGGTGCACAGGATGCTTTGGGTGCGACGGCGACAAATTTTGTATTGGCAGTGCCACTGAGCCTGATGATCTTTATCATTCATCCAGATCATATCACCGGGCAGGGCGTTATGTTGGCGATCTTGTCGGGTGGCCTGACATCGGGACTGGGTTACGCGTTATGGTACCGGATTTTACCGCAACTGGGGGCAACGCGGGCGGCGGTGGCACAATTGAGTGTGCCGGTGATCGCGATGGGCGGCGGCATGGCGTTTTTGAACGAGTCGGCAAGCCTGCGGTTTGTCATTGCAAGCCTACTGGTATTGAGCGGTGTTGCTGTTTCCCTGCGCCGTTAAGAAGGGAAGGGTGTTCCGGCCTTTTCTTGTCTTGTCGCAGTGCCTATATGGGCTGATATGAAACAGATTTTATTGTTGTTATTCGTGATATTTCCATCACTTGTCCGCGCCGATTGCGTAGTTCTGGTGCATGGGCTGGCGCGTTCGGATGCGTCCCTGTTGGTGATGGAAGAGGCGCTGGCCTATTCCGGTTATCAGGTGGTAAGCGTTTCCTATCCTTCCACCCGCGAGCCGCTGGAGAAGCTGGTGCTGCACGGCTTGCCTGAAGCGGTGACTAGTTGTGGCGCCCAAAAGGTGCATTTTGTCACCCATTCGATGGGCGGTATTCTGGTGCGGATGTATCTGCTGAACAATCGGACCGACCAGATTGGTCGCGTGGTGATGCTGGCCCCGCCCAATCAGGGATCTGAACTGGTGGACATTCTGGGCGATTGGGAGCTGTTCCGGATGATCAACGGCCCTGCGGGAATGGAATTGGGAACGGATAAGGACGCGGTGCCGAACCGGTTGGGGGCGGCGGGGGTGGAACTGGGGATTATTGCCGGGAACAGATCGCTGAACCCGATGTATTCGGCGATGATCCCGGGGGCGGATGATGGCAAGGTTTCGGTGGCGGCGACCCGTCTTTCGGGCATGCGGGACCATATCGTTTTGCCGGTGACACATACCTTTATGATGAACAGCCCGCTGGTGATTGCGGAGTAATGCCCGAAAGTTGGTGATGGGGTGATTGGGTGGCATATCATGGCGGTGTTGACGCGCCGCGATTCTCAGAGAGAAAAGGATATGCCACAGGGTTGTGTCTCGAAAGTGGTGGAAATTGATTTCAGGCACCTCCGAGCGGGTTGAGTTATGCGCCGGTCAGGCGGCTTGGTCAAGGGTTGCGTCGGCGACGGGCTGAGCGAGCGTTTCCCAGCCATCGACCTTTCGCATGACGATCTGCCCCGAGGCCATCAGAGCCCAAAGCAGCATCGGCACGGTCTCGGCGCATGGCAGCACGGTCTGGGTCTTGATGCGGCGGCGGAATTCCTCGTTCAGGCGTTCGATCGCATTTGTCGTTCTGGCCGATTTCCACTGGCCTTGTGGCAGACGCGTGAAGGTGAAAAGCTTATCTCCTGCTTCTTCCAAGCTGTCAGCGACGGCCTTGCATTTCAGCCGCCATTTTCGCAGAAATGCCTTGCGGCGGGTGGCGATTTCCTCGGGTGTTTTGGCGTAGATCATGTCGCGGTAATCTTCTGTCAACTCATCATGCATACGCTTGGGTGCCTTGGCCAGAAGGTTGCGGTGCTTGTGCACCGTGCACCTCTGGATCGGCAGATCTTCACCCCAGAGGGCAATGAGAGCGACCTCAAGTCCCGGTGCCCCGTCCACGATGACAAATTCGGGCCGTTTCAACCCGCGCGCATCCAGATCGTTGATGAACTGACGCCAGGCGGAGGTGCTTTCGCCGCCCATGTTCATCAGTGATAACAAGACCTTCTGCCCATCCCGGCGCACGCCAATCGCGGCCAGAACCGAGATATTGGTGGCCTTCCTGTCAATCCGCGTTTTGATCACGGTGCCGTCCAGGATCAGCCGCACGATGTCTTCATCCGCAAGGCTGCGGGCGCACCACGCCTGCCAGTCCACCTTCACCTTGCGCCAGGCGCGGCTCACCACATCCTTGCTGACCGCCCCCTGAAACAGGCCGAACAGGGCGCGTTTTACCCGCCGTGTGTTGGTGCCCGAAAGGTAGACAGCAGCGATCAGCGCCTCGGCCTTCTTCGTCAGCCGCTGGTAGCGGGGCAATGCCTTCGAGCGCCATTCTCTGGCCTTGCCGGCCTCGCCTGTGATCCGCGCACGCGGCACGCGCACCGTTTCGGTTCCAAATGTTCCGACCAGTTGCCGCTCGCGATGCCCGTGGCGGTATCCGGCCTTTGCCCCGCCGCTGCGGCCATACCGGCAACGGCCCAGAAACTGCTCCAGCTCCTCTTCGAAAACCGCCTCGATCGTCGCGCGGATGTTCTGGCGCAGCCGGTCTTCAATCGGGTCATAGCCTGCTTCATTGGCCAGTAGCGCGGATGTCGATGTTGCTGTATTCTTTGTCATGGCGTGATCTCCTTGGCGGTTCCAGCCGCCGGTTGGGTGGCTTCGATGCACCCGGAGATTACGCCGTCCTCGAATTTCCACCAAACTCGCGACACTACCATGCCACATGGAAGACGATACTATTTTGGAAAGACCTCTGCATGAGGCCATGGCTTTCGGTTGAAGCAAGATATCGGCCGCCCACCTTGCGCCCCTGCGGGTCCGGCGGACAGACGGGTGGCGGGGTTTGGGGCTATGCGATTGCGGGGGTTTGCGGGTTGAGGGTGATCCTGTTTGCGGCCTTGAGCAGGTTTTGCGCGATGGCGGCCATGACCATCTGGGCATGCACCCTGGCGCGCCCGAAATATCTCGCCCGCTGCAGGCCGAAGAGGCGTTTCATCGTGCCGAAAGTCTGCTCGATGCGGAAGCGGCGTTTCGAAATCAGCCGGTTGAAGCGTTTCTCCGATTGCCGCAGGGGGCGGCCGCGCGCTGCCTTGCGCAGGATGCCGTCGCGGTATTTGCCGCGCAGCATCTGGCGGTTGGCCTTGCTCGCATAGGCCTTGTCGGCCAGCACCCGCTGCGCCTTTGCGCCCGCGATCATGGTGGCGAATTCGGGGCTTTCGGCGGCATTGGCGGGCGTGGTGTGCACCTTGTCGATAAAGCCCTCTTCGTCGCAGCGGGCAAAGCCCTTGTAGCCGAGCGTGCTCTTGCGGCCCTTCTTGACCCAGCGGGCATCAGGGTCGGCGCTGAAATGCAGCTGTGCCCCGTCGGGTGAGACCTCGGGCGGATCATCCGGCGTCCCTTCCCTTGCCCCGTCCTCTGCCCGGTCCTGCGGGGCGTCGATATGGGTGCGCGGGCGCGCCGCCGCCGCGATCAGGGTCGCATCAATGATCGCCGCCTCAGCCTCTTTCAGCTTCAGCCCATGCGCCTCGATCTGGCGGCAGACCTCGGCCAGCAGCTCATCGTAAACGCCACCCCGGACCAGCGCATTGCGGAACCGGCAGTGGGTCGTCTCATCCGGCACCGACGCGTGCAGATCGAGCCCGCAGAACAGCATGAAATCCAGCCGCACCTTCAAGGCCCGCTCCAGCTTCGGGTCGCTCAGCCCGTGCCACTGGCCAACCAGAAGACACTTGAACAGAACCAGCGGATCATAGCCCTGAGGCCCGATCCCCGAGCGCCCCAGACCGCGCCGCAGGATCGGCAAAAACGAGTTCCAATCCATCAGCGCGTCGATCTTCGACAGAACGTCATCCGCGCCGATCCGTGCCGCCGCTTCGTGCAGGAAAAGGTCCATCTATTCACCCCAGAGATTTCCCGGCTAGCTTACCAAAACGGCCAACCCGGGGGAATCCCGATGTTATGCAGAGGTCTTTTGGAGTTTACCGATCCAGCCGGAATTTCACCTGATCCGCTGACGGATATCTTGCGCAAAGGCGCGCGGGATCTGTTGGCACAGGCGGTCGAGGCCGAGGTTTGTGATCTGATGGCGCAACACGCGCATTTGAGGGATTCGGCCGGTCGCCAGCGCCTTGTTCGCCACGGATACCTGCCGGAGCGCGAGGTGATGACGGGGATCGGCCCTGTCCCGGTGAATGTGCCTCGGGTGCGTGATCGTGGCACGGGGGCGGAGAAGATCAGGTTCACCTCGACGCTTCTGCCGCCGTATCTGCGCCGGGCAAAGTCGGTCGAGGAGTTGTTGCCCTGGCTCTATCTCAAAGGTATTTCCACGGGTGATTTCGGCGAAGCACTGGCGGCCCTTCTGGGGCCTGATGCGGGTGGTTTGACATCGAGCACGATTTCGCGCCTGAAGGCGGAGTGGTGGGCAGAATACGAGCGTTGGAACCGGCGTGACCTGTCGGCCAAACGCTATGTGTATTTCTGGGCCGACGGGGTTTATTTCAAGCCGCGCACGGATGCTGACAAGCAATGCATGCTGGTGATCATCGGCGCGGACGAGTGGGGTAACAAGGATGTTCTGGGCCTCGTGGACGGGTATCGAGAAAGCAGCCAGAGCTGGCGTGAACTGCTGCTGGACTTGCAACGTCGTGGCCTCAGAAAAGCCCCTGATCTGGCCGTTGGTGATGGCGCGCTCGGCTTCTGGAACGCCTTGCGGGAGGTGTTCGGTGAGACCCGGGAGCAGCGCTGCTGGGTGCATAAAACCGGCAACGTCCTGAATGCCATGCCGAAGTCGCTGCAAGCCAAAGCCAAGGGCCATCTACAGGACATCTGGATGGCCGAGAACAAACGGGACGCCGAGGCCGCGTTCAATTTCTTCATCGAAGCCTATGGCGTGAAATACGAGCGTGCCGTGGGGAAGCTGACCAAGGACCGGGACGTGCTGCTGACCTTCTACGACTTCCCTGCCGAGCACTGGAAACACATCCGCACATCCAACCCCATCGAAAGCATATTTGCCACCGTGCGGCACCGAACGAAGAAGACCAAAGGCTGCCTCGGGCGCAAGACCGCCTTGGCAATGACCTTCCGCCTGATGATGTCGGCAAAGAAGAAATGGCGTAAACTCGACGGCGCATTCCGATTGCCGGAAATCATCGAAGGGGTTGAATTTAAGGACGGGATCAAGCAGGAAAAACATGCCGCCTGATTACTGCGTCACCAACTTTTGGGCATAGCTCGTGATTGCGCAGGTGAAACTGTTTCTGCAAAACGGCGCATTTGATCGCAACCTGAGTTACGCGGATGCGGTGCGGCTGAGTTTTCCGTAGCTGCATAAGATTCTATGCGCTGCGCGCGGCAGGTATTTAAGGCAAGAAGAAGTCAGGACGTGGTGATCCGGTTGACGTGGCCCATTTTGCGGCCTGGTCTGGTTTCGGATTTGCCGTAGAGGTGGATGGCGGCGTTGCCTTCCCTGGCGATCTCGGGCAGGCGGTCCATGTCGTTGCCGATCAGATTTTCCATGGTCACATCGCAGTGGCGTTTGCCATCGCCCAGCGGCCAGCCCGCAATGGCGCGGATGTGTTGCTCAAACTGGTCAATCGCGCAGCCCTGTTGTGTCCAGTGGCCGGAATTATGCACCCGCGGAGCGATTTCATTGACGATCAGCCCTTGTGGCGTGACGAACAGCTCTACCCCCATAATGCCGACGTAATCCAGCTCATTCAGGATGCGCGCTGCCAGCAGCACCGCGTCGGTGGCCTGGGCTGTGGTCAGGCGGGCGGGGACGGTGGTGGTGTGCAGAATGCCGTCTTTGTGGACGTTTTCGCCGGGGTCAAAGCAGGCGATGTCGCCGTGCTGACCACGGGCGGCGATGACGGAAACCTCGTGGCTGAAATCTATGAACCCTTCCAGCAGGGCGGGGGCGCCGGCCATATCGGTGATGGCCTGTCCTGCGTCCGCAGGTGTCATGATCCGTGCCTGTCCTTTGCCGTCATAGCCAAAGCGACGGGTTTTCAGGATGGCGGGGGTGCCCACGGTGGCAAGCGCTGTTTGCAGCTCATCCGCTGTATCAACGGCAGCAAAGGGGGCCGTGTTCAGGCCAAGGGTTTGCAGGAATTCCTTTTCCGTTAGACGGTCTTGTGATGTGGCCAGCGCGCGGCGGTTCGGGTGGATCGGGCGCAGAGCCTCGAGCGTGTCCAGTGCCGCTGTCGGGATGTTTTCGAATTCATAGGTGATGACATCGACCGATTTGGCAAAGGCGGTCAGTGCCGCCAGATCGTCATAGGCGGCGGTGGTGATGCGGTCGGCGACATGGCCTGCGGGCGGGTTGGCGCCGGGTTCAAAGATATGGGTGATGAAGCCAAGCCGCGTGGCCGCGACCGAAAGCATCCGGCCCAGTTGCCCGCCGCCAAGGATGCCGATGGTAGCGCCGGTGGAAAGGGGGTTAGTCATCTGATGGCTCATCCGCAATCGAGGCCGAAAGGGCGGCGCGCCATGTGTCAAGGCGGGCGGCAAGATCTGCATCGTTCAGGGCAAGGATACCGGCGGCCATAAGTCCTGCGTTGGCGGCACCGGCGACACCAATGGCCATGGTGGCGACGGGGAACCCTTTGGGCATCTGCACGATGGAATAGAGGCTGTCGACGCCCGACAAGGCGCGGGTTTGCACCGGCACGCCGATCACCGGAATTCGGGTTTTACTGGCCATCATACCGGGCAGATGGGCGGCCCCGCCAGCGCCTGCAATGATCACCTGCAGGCCACGATCCGCGGCGGTTTTGCCATAATCCCAGAGCCGGTCGGGAGTGCGATGGGCGGATACGATCTTTGTCTCGTAATCCAGCCCCAGTTCGTCCAGAATATCAGCGGCGTTTTTCATTGTGCCCCAGTCCGACTGACTGCCCATAATGATGCCGATTTTTGCCTGTGTCATTGTGCATCCCCTGCTGAATGAGCGCGCACTATACCTGCCCGCGAATATTACGCAATGATGTCCGGTGTCAGCTCGTCCTCGATCCTTGCGATCTGGTCTTTCAGTCGCAATTTTTGCGCCTTCAGGCGGCGGATGGTCAGTTGATCGGCGCGACGCAATTCGACAAGGGCCTGAATCGCCTCGTCCAGATCGCGGTGTTCCTGACGTAAAACTTCAAGTTCGACGCGCAGCACCTCTTCGTGGGACATTTCAACGGGGGTGGTCATGCGGGTGGATTTACCTGTGAGTCGGTTACTTTAGCGTTATGAATAGCCGCTTTTTTGCAGTGCGGGAAGGGTTTGATCCCTTGCAGGGGGCGGCATGACTGCCCATATTATACCCATACGGGTTGCTGCATGGCGGGACCTGAATGGAATGGTCGCTTGATAAAGGACAAATCGATGACGAAACTGACACTGACGACGCACCCTTTCCTGTTGGGGTTTGACCAATTGGAACGACTGGTGGAACGCACCGCGAAAGCGGGCAATGACGGCTATCCGCCGTATAACATCGAACAAACTTCGGAAAACAGTTACCGGATTACGCTGGCCGTTGCAGGCTTTGGTGAAGATGATCTGTCGATCACGGTTGAGGACCGGCAGTTGGTGGTGCGTGGGCGTCAATCGGACACGGACGAGGACCGCGTGTTCCTGCATCGCGGCATCGCGGCACGGCAATTCCAGAAAAGCTTTGTTTTGGCCGAAGGGGTAGAGGTGGGCGCGGCTGTGGTTGAAAACGGATTGCTGCATATTGATCTGGAGCGGGCCGAGCCGGAAAAGATTGTGCAGACCATTCCGATTAACAGGACATAAGGAGCGCGTGATGGACACCCCGTTTGATTTCGGAATCAAAGGCAACATTGTCTATATCAAGCCGGTCGATGTGGCCGACCTGCCCAAAGAGGTGCGCGACGAAGTTGGCGACCTTAAGCAGATGTATGCAGTTTTCTCTGCAGAAGGCGAGCAGCTGGCGCTGGTGCGCGACCGTAATATGGCGTTTTTTCTGGCGCGGCAGAATGACTTGGCACCGGTGACGGTTCACTAATGACATACACGTTTGACTGGGTGGATGCCTTTACCACGCGCCCCTTTGGCGGCAATGCCTGTGTGGTGGTGCATGGGGCCGAGGGGTTGAGCCTTGAGCAGCGTTTGGCGCTGGTGAAGGAAACCTCGTTATCGGAATGTGCCTATCTGGTTGGCTCGGATATGGCCGATTTCGGGGCGCGTTATTATGTGGCGCATCAGGAAATTCTGATGGCCGGGCATCCGACGATTGCCACTGTTACATCGCTGCTGGATCGCGGTCTGGTGTCGCTGCTGGACGGACGGGCGCAATTCACGCTCGAGGTCGGGGCGGGGGTGTTGCCGATCACGGTTGCGGACGAGGTGATCACAATGACCCAGCCTGCGCCGGTGTTTGGCCAAACCCATGATCCGGCGGAAATTGCAGCACTTTACGGATTATCGGCGGATGACATCATCGGTGTGCCACAGACGGTATCCACCGGCACGCCGTTTTGCATTGCCGTGCTGCGCAGCAAGGGTGCGTTGCGCCGCGCCAAATTGGATTTGAACCGTTTGGCAGCCTATCATTCAGCGCGCGGATTGGGGGCTGACAAGGCGATGGAGCCGTTTTTGGTGGTGCGCGAGGGCGAGACAGAGGCAGGGGATACGTTTTCACGCCTGTTGTTACCACTACCGATGCCGCCCGAGGATCCGTTTACCGGATCGGCGACGGGGTGCATGGCCGCTTATCTGTGGCACCACGGATTGATCGAAACCCCGCGTTTTGTGGCCGAGCAGGGCCACTGGATGGGTCGCCCCGGATCGGCGCAGGTTGAAGTGATGGGCCCGCGCGAGGCCCCGAGCGGCGTTATGGTTGGCGGTCAGGGCGTGGTCCTGATGCGCGGCGAATTGGCGCTGTAACGGGCAAGCGGGTGGAAATTTTACGCCGTGCGATTATGTGCAGGGCAACCAAGATACGGATCAGGAGATAGAGAAATGAGCAAACTACTGAAATGCACCTGTCTTATATGTTTGTCATTGACAAGAATTCGGAGAATTGAGGTTGCTGATGTACATGTGGGATTATGGGCAAAGGTGTAGCCTTGTCCATTAACCCACATGCGTCGGCAGCGGCGGGCGGATCGACATCCTGTCTTGGTTTTGAGAGCCGGGTCCCAGCATGATCGCCCGCCGTTTTGGTCTGCCGTCCTGAACAGGTGACCGGGACTCAATCCCGAATCCATAAGAGTAGGAGAAGACCAATGACAAACCCCGACAAGGCAATCTATGTGGGCATAGATGTTAGCAAGAATCGTTTGGATGTTTACGTCCATCCGACCGGAACAAGCCTTCAAGTTCGCAATGACAAGAGCGGCCATAAGAAACTCGCACGAAAGCTGGTTTCTCTTGATCCGCGTCAGATCATCCTGGAAGCCACGGGCCGGTATCACCGCGCCTGTGCGCGCGCGCTCCATGCCCGGGGCCTTCCCGTCGCTGTTGTGAACCCTTTCCGTGCCCATCAATTCGCGGCGTTCAAAGGCCAGCTGGCCAAGACAGACAGCATTGATGCCCGCACACTCGCGTTCTTTGGTTCCGAAGGCCACGCGCTGACAACGCAGCCAAAACCCGAGCATCTTCAAAGACTTGAGGATCTGATGGTCGCTCGCAATCAGAATACCCGCCTTCAAACCATGATCTCTAACCAGAACTCCGTCCAGGTCGAAAAGGATTTGCGTCGTCAGGGTTTAGAGAAACTTGCTCTGCTGAAACGACAAAATGAAGAGATTGATACAGCCATGCGGGGTATCATCGAAGCAGATCCCGCCTTGGCTGCCCGCTTCACGATCCTCAAGTCCGTGCCGGGTGTAGGGGATCTGACGGCTATTTCCCTCATCGCCAGCATGCCCGAGCTGGGAATGTGCTCTCCGAAGCAGGCAGCCAGTCTGATCGGGGTTGCGCCATTCAATCGTGAAAGCGGCACTCTGCGTGGAAACCCGGCAATTAGAGGGGGGCGTACGGCATTACGCAAAATTCTCTACATGTCTGCACTGTCAGCGATCAGGGTCAATGGCCCGCTAAAATCGTTTTACCAACGATTGGTCGAAAACGGAAAACCTGCCAAAGTCGCGCTTGTCGCCGTTCTACGCAAGCTCGTCACAATCCTGAACGCCCTAGTCAGGGAGAACCGACCGTGGCGTACCAAAGTCAGTTGACATCTGGAACACAGGTGCTGGAGTGCGGCGCAGTCAGCCGTTTTCCGGCAGACAAGATTGGCGACAGACCGAAATGCGGCAAATGCGGCGCATGGCTGATCACCGGCAAGGTGGCCGAGATTGATCTGGCGACACTGAACAAGGCGGCCAAGAATGACGATGTGCCGCTGGTGGTGGATTTTTGGGCGCCGTGGTGTGGCCCGTGCCGGATGATGGCACCGCAGTTCAAAATGGCGGCGGAAAAGATGCAGCCGCATGTGCGCTTTGCCAAGAACAACACCGAAGAACACCCCAATGCCTCGCAACGCTATAACATTCGCGGGATTCCGACGATGGCGTTGTTCAAGGGCGGGCGCGAAGTGGCGCGGCAGTCCGGCGCAATGCAGTCGCCGCAGATTCAGGCTTGGGTGAGCAGCAAAGCCTAAAATGTCATTCCCGCGCAAGCTGGGACCGCCAAAAGCACATGCCAAGTTTAGAGAGGTCCCCGCTTGCGCGGGGATGACAATGCGCGGGGATGACAATGCCTTAACCCGTTGACCACGCCCGTGGCTGCTTCATACCGGCCATCTTGATGGCTTGGCCGGTATAGCCATAGGGGAACAGTTCATACAGAACTGCCTTGGCACCGGTCTTGTTAACTCCGTTGCGTTTGGCGATGTATTTGAACACGAAACGCACATCCGGCATGATGCCGTGTTCTTCTTCGGAATCGCGGATGAATTTGATGATCTCGTGATGCAGCGGGGTCAGGGTGATGCCCTCTTGCTCGGCGCGGTATTCGGTGAATTCCGGCGTCCAGTCATGCTGATCGGTCAGATAGCCATTGCCATCCACCTTGACCTTTTTGCCCGAAGGCAGGGTGAGTTCGGTAATCTTGTCCGGTAGGGTCCGCATCTTGTTTCCTTGCTCGTGTCTGTTGGGTGCGGGTCAGGATAAGGGGCATCAAGGGGGTGTCTTTGAGATAGATCAAGTTGCGACCAAAGGGGGCGAAGGCCTGCTGATTGCTTGAATTTGGCATCACGGCGGGTTTAATGGGCACATGTATGATTTCCTGAGCTTTGAAAGTTTTATCGCGCCCGCCGTGCTGTTGGTCTGTTATTACCTTGGTGCGGTGGGTATCCCGCTGGCTGCGGTGCTGCTGGTGCGCAAACTGGCACAATTGTTTCCGGCCCTTGGCGGGGCTGCGGATCAGGCCAAAGCGGCCATCCCGCGCAAGTACCGGCTGCGGATTTATCTGGCGATGGCGGTGATGTTCCTGTGCATGGAAATCGTCTGGCGGATGATGTTCGAGGCGATGATCGGCTATTTCCAGATGCGCGATGCGCTGGTGGGGATGGCGGGGTAGGATTATCTTTTTTCGTTACCTTTCTTCACTCTTAGATGTGCAATGTATTTTGGTTTAAGGGGACCGGCGACTTCTCCAGAGGTGGTCCCACTTTTTTGACCAGTCAGCAGCCAGTTTAAGATGGATCAGGGTTTCATTTAGGCTGCCAAACTCATTGGTTTTGTTTTTCTGTCATAGGCTTCATCCGGGGTCAATATTCCGTGGGTGGAATGCGGGCGCTCGGTGTTGTAGTAAGCCAACCATTTCCCGATCCCGGCGCGGGTCTGCGAACCCGTTTCAAATGCGTTGAGGTAAATGCATTCGTATTTCAAGGATCGCCAAAGCCGCTCGATCATCCGGTTATCGACCCAGCGACCTTTGCCATCCATCGAGATTTTCACGTCGGCTTCTTTCAGCGCCTGCGTCCATTCAAACCCGGTGAACTGGCTGCCCTGGTCGCTGTTCATGATATCGGGCTTGCCGTATTTGGCCATAGCCTCTTTCAGGGCTTCAACGCAAAAATCTGCCTCCATGCTGTTTGACAATCTCCAGCTCAAAACCTTGCGGCTGTGCCAGTCCATGATCGCGACCAAATAGAGGAACCCGCGCTGCATCGGAATGTAGGTGATATCTACGCACCACACATGGTTTGGACGATCAATCGTCAGGTCTCGCAGCAGATACGGGTAGATCTTATGCTGCGGATGTTTCTTGCTCGTGTTGGGCGTCTGGTAGATCGGAACCAACCGCATCAGCCGCATCAAACGGCGGACCCTGTGGCGACCACACTTGTAACCTTGGCGCTGCATGTGCCGGGCCATTTGCCGTGATCCATACCACGGCGTCTGCAAGAATTGCTTGTCGATTATTGTCATGAACCGCAAATTTTCAGCACTTTCGCCTTTTGGCTGGTAATACAGGTTCGAGCGCGCCAGAGAAAGTAGCCCGCATTGTCGTCGCACACTCAGATCATGCTCACGGCTCACCATTTTTTGCCTCGCTTCCCGAGCAACTGTTGCGAGGCGTTGGCTAAAAAATCCCGTTCCACGACCAGCTGACCAATCTTGGAGTGCAGCTTCTCAATCTGGGCTTCATCAACCCGATCAGGATCACGGCCCCGTCTGGAAAATGCCGTGGCCATGTTTTCAATCGCTGCTCGTTTCCATGTGCCAATCTGGGTTGGATGCACACCATACTTCTTCGACAGCTCCGCCATCGTCATTTCCTCGCGGATTGCTTCAAGCGCAACGCGGGCTTTGAATTCGGGAGAATGGTTCTTTCGTTTCGTCATTTTGAATCGTCTTTCTCATAAGTCGATCCACCTTAACAACTGGTCCGAATTTCCGCGACCACCTCTTCCTTCTGGCAATTCATATCCACATTCGACGCACATCTTTGCCTTTGGTGTACGCAAGGGCTTGTCGCAAGATGGACAAACCGCGCCGAGCCTTGATAAACGCACACCATAGAGTTCCTCGGGGTGATCCAGCCTTTGTCCACATATTTGAAAATACCGCTCAAGGGCTTCTTGGCCGCGCGGTTCGTATTTTCGGGCATCTTCCAAACTGCATCCGGTTTCTTTTATATAAGCCATGATGAAACTGCTTCTTGATTTTATCAGTTCTTCGACTTCCTGCCATTCATCTTCATCAAGTAACGGCACAGTTTTCCTTATCAAATAGCTGTATAGAAGATAGGCCATGGTTTCATTTCCCTCTCGGTTTTGCCCGCAATGTCGGATCGGCCTTGGTCGGGTCCTCGGGCCATGGGTGTTTCGGGTAACGCGCGCGCATGTCTTTGCGCACGTCGGCATATGAACTGGCCCAGAATCCCGGAATGTCCATTGTGGTCTGCACTGGCCTGCGGGCGGGGGACAGCAGGGTGACGCGCAGGGGGGTGTGGCCGACTTTGGGATGACTGGTGACGCCGAACATTTCCTGCAGGCGCAAGGAAATCTCGGGGGCTTCGCCGGAGTAATCAATCGGAGTTTTGTTGCCTAGAGGGGTGGTGAAATGCGCCGGCGCTTCACGATCCAGACGCTGCATCTGGTCCCACGTCAGGATGCTGCGCAAGGGTTCCAGCAGGTTCAGCCCTTTCAAATCAGCAGCGGTTTTGATGCCGGTCAGGTAAGGCAGCAGCCAGTCGTCAATCGTATCCATCAGCGCATCATCGGTAAATTCCGGCATCCCGTCCACCAGCAGCACCCGCGCCTGAAACCGGCGGGCGGCATCACGCCACGGCAGGCCCAGATCGCGCACCCCGTCCAGCATGGCACGCGCCAGCGCCTCGTCCGGTGCATCGCGCCAGATGCGGTCCGACAGCACCAGCGCGCCGAACACTTCTTGCTGTCGTGCAACCACGCGTCGCATCCGTTTGCTCCATTCGCAATGGTCGCGCCAAGTGATCCGGTTGCCGTAAAGGGAGCGCAAACCGGCTTCGGAAATTTCCACCGCCTGCCGGATGCGGGCCTCGCGCGCATCGCCATCCAGATCGGTGGCGACCAGCAAGCGGCCCCCCGCCATCGGGTCGTCCTCGCGCATCATCGCCCCTTTGCCACCGGACAAAACCCAGCGCGGCGTGTCCCCCTTGCGGCGCAGACCGATGCGGTCGGGATAGGCCAGCGCCGCCATTTCGCCCAGTGACAGGCGCTCAGCAGTTTTGCCACGGCGCAGGCGCTTGGCTTCAGCGCGGATGCGGTGGATTGGTCCGGCGTTGGCCTGATATGGCCGTTCTGCGCTAAAACGCTTCAGATCGGTCAGCGCTTCTATCCGCAGGGCCAGATCAACCGGTGCCCCGCGCAACGGGTCGCGTTCGGCCAGCAACGCCGCCAGCAGCGCTGCCTGATCCCCCGCCACAGCCACCATATGCGCCAAACGCGGGTGCAGGGGCAGCGCGGCCAAGGCGCGGCCATGATCGGTGATCCGCCCGCTATCATCCAGCGCGCCCAGTTGTGTTAGCAACGCTTTGGCCTCGGCATAGGCGCCGGGGTTGGGCGGGGTCAGCAGGGCCAGATCATCGGTGCTACCCGCCCCCCACAGCGCCAGTTCCAGCACCAGTCCGGTCAGATCAGCAGCCTCGATTTCGGCGGGGGGAAAGGGGGCCATGCCGCCCTCTTCGCCCTTGGTCCACAGCCGGTAACAGGTGCCCTCGGCCACACGCCCCGCGCGGCCACGGCGCTGGGTGGCTTCGGCTTTGGTCACCCGTTCGGTCACCAGCCGCGACATGCCCGAGGCAGGATCGAACCGCGCGCGCCGCGCCTGCCCGCAATCGACCACCACGCGGATATCGGCAATGGTCAGCGAGGTTTCGGCAATCGCAGTGGCCAGCACGATCTTGCGACCCGATTGGGCGGGGGCGATGGCGGCGCGCTGGGCCTTGAAATCCATTGCGCCGAACAGGGGGTGGACGTGGCAATCTGCGGGCAGGTCCGACAACATCCCCTCCAGGCGCCGGATTTCACCTTCGCCCGGAAGGAACACCAGCACGCCGCCACTTGTTTCGGCCACGGCCTGTTTCACCAGCGCTGCGGCGGCATCGGGCAGGCGCTTGCCCTTGGGCAGGGGCCGGTCCAGCCAGCGGGTTTCAACGGGGTAAGAGCGCACTTGGGATGTGATCACCGGCGCATCATCCAGCAGGGCGGCGACGGGTTCGGCGTCCAGCGTGGCGGACATCACCAGCAGCAGCAGATCCTCGCGCAAGGCGCCGCGCACCTCCCACGTCAGGGCCAGCCCCAGATCGGCGTTCAGGGACCGTTCGTGGAATTCGTCAAAGATCACCGCATCGATGCCGTCAAGCGACGGGTCGGACTGGATCATGCGGGTCAGGATGCCTTCGGTGACGACTTCGATGCGGGTCGCCTTGGAGACCTTGGCCTCGCCCCGTATGCGGTAGCCAACAGTCGCGCCCACCTTTTCGCCCAAGGTCTGCGCCATCCGTTCCGCCGCCGCGCGGGCGGCCAGACGGCGGGGTTCCAGCATCAGGATGCGGCCCTTGCACAGATCGGCCTTTAGCATCGCCAAAGGCACCCGCGTGGTTTTACCGGCCCCCGGCGGCGCTTGCAGCACCGCGCGGCCATGATCGCGTAGGGCGGGGATCAGGGCGGGCAGGGCATCATCAATGGGCAAGCGGGTTGTCATAAGGGTGTTATCGGGGATGGGCGCAAGGAATGCCACTTAATAGCTGATAAACCTTGGCGGTTTGTTCTGGTTGAGTAAAACAAACAGAAAGGCTAAAATCCGCGCAGAAATAAAATAGTAAAGGAACGAGTGACATGATTGTATGGAGTGGGTGGGGCTTTCTGGTCGTCGTAATAGCAATTGGCGGGGCCGTTAGAGCTATGCCCAAAAGTTGGTGACGCAGTAATCAGGCGGCATGTTTTTCCTGCTTGATCCCGTCCTTAAATTCAACCCCTTCGATGATTTCCGGCAATCGGAATGCGCCGTCGAGTTTACGCCATTTCTTCTTTGCCGACATCATCAGGCGGAAGGTCATTGCCAAGGCGGTCTTGCGCCCGAGGCAGCCTTTGGTCTTCTTCGTTCGGTGCCGCACGGTGGCAAATATGCTTTCGATGGGGTTGGATGTGCGGATGTGTTTCCAGTGCTCGGCAGGGAAGTCGTAGAAGGTCAGCAGCACGTCCCGGTAGTGTCGCGAGTTTGGTGGAAATTCGAGGACGGCGTAATCTCCGGGTGCATCGAAGCCACCCAACCGGCGGCTGGAACCGCCAAGGAGATCACGCCATGACAAAGAATACAGCAACATCGACATCCGCGCTACTGGCCAATGAAGCAGGCTATGACCCGATTGAAGACCGGCTGCGCCAGAACATCCGCGCGACGATCGAGGCGGTTTTCGAAGAGGAGCTGGAGCAGTTTCTGGGCCGTTGCCGGTATGGCCGCAGCGGCGGGGCAAAGGCCGGATACCGCCACGGGCATCGCGAGCGGCAACTGGTCGGAACATTTGGAACCGAAACGGTGCGCGTGCCGCGTGCGCGGATCACAGGCGAGGCCGGCAAGGCCAGAGAATGGCGCTCGAAGGCATTGCCCCGCTACCAGCGGCTGACGAAGAAGGCCGAGGCGCTGATCGCTGCTGTCTACCTTTCGGGCACCAACACACGGCGGGTAAAACGCGCCCTGTTCGGCCTGTTTCAGGGGGCGGTCAGCAAGGATGTGGTGAGCCGCGCCTGGCGCAAGGTGAAGGTGGACTGGCAGGCGTGGTGCGCCCGCAGCCTTGCGGATGAAGACATCGTGCGGCTGATCCTGGACGGCACCGTGATCAAAACGCGGATTGACAGGAAGGCCACCAATATCTCGGTTCTGGCCGCGATTGGCGTGCGCCGGGATGGGCAGAAGGTCTTGTTATCACTGATGAACATGGGCGGCGAAAGCACCTCCGCCTGGCGTCAGTTCATCAACGATCTGGATGCGCGCGGGTTGAAACGGCCCGAATTTGTCATCGTGGACGGGGCACCGGGACTTGAGGTCGCTCTCATTGCCCTCTGGGGTGAAGATCTGCCGATCCAGAGGTGCACGGTGCACAAGCACCGCAACCTTCTGGCCAAGGCACCCAAGCGTATGCATGATGAGTTGACAGAAGATTACCGCGACATGATCTACGCCAAAACACCCGAGGAAATCGCCACCCGCCGCAAGGCATTTCTGCGAAAATGGCGGCTGAAATGCAAGGCCGTCGCTGACAGCTTGGAAGAAGCAGGAGATAAGCTTTTCACCTTCACGCGTCTGCCACAAGGCCAGTGGAAATCGGCCAGAACGACAAATGCGATCGAACGCCTGAACGAGGAATTCCGCCGCCGCATCAAGACCCAGACCGTGCTGCCATGCGCCGAGACCGTGCCGATGCTGCTTTGGGCTCTGATGGCCTCGGGGCAGATCGTCATGCGAAAGGTCGATGGCTGGGAAACGCTCGCTCAGCCCGTCGCCGACGCAACCCTTGACCAAGCCGCCTGACCGGCGCATAACTCAACCCGCTCGGAGGTGCCTGAAATCAATTTCCACCACTTTCGAGACACAACCACGTCCCGGTCCTTGGTCAGCTTCCCCACGGCACGCTCGTATTTCACGCCATAGGCTTCGATGAAGAAATTGAACGCGGCCTCGGCGTCCCGTTTGTTCTCGGCCATCCAGATGTCCTGTAGATGGCCCTTGGCTTTGGCTTGCAGCGACTTCGGCATGGCATTCAGGACGTTGCCGGTTTTATGCACCCAGCAGCGCTGCTCCCGGGTCTCACCGAACACCTCCCGCAAGGCGTTCCAGAAGCCGAGCGCGCCATCACCAACGGCCAGATCAGGGGCTTTTCTGAGGCCACGACGTTGCAAGTCCAGCAGCAGTTCACGCCAGCTCTGGCTGCTTTCTCGATACCCGTCCACGAGGCCCAGAACATCCTTGTTACCCCACTCGTCCGCGCCGATGATCACCAGCATGCATTGCTTGTCAGCATCCGTGCGCGGCTTGAAATAAACCCCGTCGGCCCAGAAATACACATAGCGTTTGGCCGACAGGTCACGCCGGTTCCAACGCTCGTATTCTGCCCACCACTCCGCCTTCAGGCGCGAAATCGTGCTCGATGTCAAACCACCCGCATCAGGCCCCAGAAGGGCCGCCAGTGCTTCGCCGAAATCACCCGTGGAAATACCTTTGAGATAGAGCCAGGGCAACAACTCCTCGACCGACTTTGCCCGGCGCAGATACGGCGGCAGAAGCGTCGAGGTGAACCTGATCTTCTCCGCCCCCGTGCCACGATCACGCACCCGAGGCACATTCACCGGGACAGGGCCGATCCCCGTCATCACCTCGCGCTCCGGCAGGTATCCGTGGCGAACAAGGCGCTGGCGACCGGCCGAATCCCTCAAATGCGCGTGTTGCGCCATCAGATCACAAACCTCGGCCTCGACCGCCTGTGCCAACAGATCCCGCGCGCCTTTGCGCAAGATATCCGTCAGCGGATCAGGTGAAATTCCGGCTGGATCGGTAAACTCCAAAATAGTATCGTCTTCCATGTGGCATATCCTTTTCTCTCTGAGAATCGCGGCGCGTCAACACCGCCATGATATGCCACCCAATCACCCCATCACCAACTTTCGGGCATTACTCGGGCCGTTATTGGGCAAATTGTTCTGGGGGACCGTTACGGGATCGGGATTGGTTTTTTGTTGGCGGCCGCGGTGAATTTTATAGTTGGCCGCAAATTGAATGATCCGTCCAAAGACAAGATCGTAGTCGATGAACAAACCGGCGAGCGGATTGCATTGAAAAGCCGCTCTACATTGTTCTTCATTCCTATGGAATATTGGTCAATTCTGCTTGTCGGTGTCGCTATTGTCAGCTTTCTGGGGAAGTAATTAAACACTGCTCCACCGAAGCCATAACAACGCACGGTATGATTTCTAACCGATGCAATGGTCATTTTTACCGGATACTATTTGCAGGTTTATCGGGTTTACATAAGGGATATGATGATGCGGTTGCTGATGTTGCTTGTGATCCTGACTGGGTTCGTTCCATACTCGGTCTGGGCGCGCCCCTATATCCCCGGTTTGTTAAAGGTGACCGATGGCAAGGCGCAAAACGTGCGCAAATCCCCCGATGTAACGTCTGAAATCGTCGGCACCCTTGCCCATGACAGAAAAACGGTCGAGGTGGTGGCACTAAGCAAGGATCGGGAATGGGGGCTGGTCAATAGCGATGATATGTCGATTGGGTGGGTGCCATTGCAGGCATTGGAACAGGTGGCCCCCGATCCTGTCGCAACCGATTTCGAACGTAATTTGACCTGTTTCGGGGACGAGCCATTCTGGACGCTGGTTTCTACGGACAAAGGGGGAATTACCCTGTCCTACGAAGGTGAAACCGTTGAATATAAACGCAGCTTTGCGCCGCTTCTTGCCCAAAATCGCGGGTTTGAACGGCAAGTGATAGTTGCGGGGGCGGATAACGTGGAAATCACCGGCTTTCTGATGCCGCAGCAATGCCGCCCGCTGGAAGGCGTGTTCGGCTTTCGCTTTGATCTGTTGCGCAGGGGCAAGGGCGCACCGGTGCTCTTGTCTGGTTGTTGCACGCTCGGCGAAATGTAGGGTGGGGTTCACCCCACCGCCCGCTGCATCTGCACCTCACCCTCAACCGAACGATCCGTCTGCGGCAAGACCTCTGGCAGCGCCAGTGCAATTGCCAGTAAAACCATCAACCCGATCATTTTCATCATATTCAAACGTGCAATTTTGATGTTCCTTCTTTCTTTGCCATGTGCCTTGGGCTTATGATGCGACCAAGCGGGCGGGCTAACCAATATCGGCCCGCTGTTATCGGATAACGGGCAGGAAAAGGGCAGCCGCCTATGGATATTTCAGACCTTGCAAGCCGCGTGATCAATGGTGAGCGCCGCGCCTTGGCTCGCGCGATCACCCTGATCGAAAGTGCACGCGATGATCACCGCGAACAGGCGACCGCCCTGCTTGAGGCCGTAAAAGGTGCGGGACGTCAGGCGTTGCGCATCGGGCTGTCCGGCACGCCTGGCGTTGGCAAATCCACCTTTATCGAAGCCTTTGGCGTGATGCTGACAGGACAGGGCAAACGCGTGGCGGTGCTGGCGGTGGATCCGTCCTCGACCCGTTCGGGCGGGTCCATTTTGGGCGATAAAACCCGCATGGAACGGCTGTCACGCGACCCCAACGCCTTTATCCGCCCTTCGCCCAGCCAGACCGCGCTGGGCGGTGTGGCGCGGCGCACCCGCGAGGCGGTGATGCTGTGCGAGGCGGCGGGCTTTGACATTGTGCTGATCGAAACCGTCGGCGTGGGGCAATCGGAAACCATGGTGGCCGATATGTCGGACCTGTTTGTTCTGCTGCTGGCCCCTGCGGGCGGGGATGAATTACAGGGTGTGAAACGCGGTATCATGGAAATCGCCGACCTGATCCTGATCAACAAAGCCGACGGTGATCTGCTGCCCGCCGCCACCCGCACCTGTGCCGATTATGCCGGTGCCCTGCGACTGCTTCGCAAACGGTCGCAGGATCCTGACGGCTTTCCCAAGGCGATGCTGGTGTCTGCCCTGTCAGGTGACGGGCTTGAAACTGCATGGGACGAAATGCAGACCCTGACACAATGGCGCAAGGAAAACGGCCACTGGGACGCGATGCGCGCCCGTCAGGCCCGCCACTGGTTCGAGGAAGAGGTGCGGCTGGGGTTGCTTGCGCAACTGGACAACGGGGCTGTGCGCGAGCGGCTGGAGCAACTGGGGCAGGCCGTGGCCAAAGGCGAAATCACTGCCACCAATGCCGCACGGGAATTGTTGCAGGGGCTGTAAAGATTAGGGGTCTACGCCCTAGCGATCGTCGCGCACATCTTCGACGATACGGCGGACCGTATCGGCATCCACCCCCAGCGCCTGTGCGGTTTTGATAAAGAACTCGTGCTCGGAATCTACAATCTGCCCGTCCGCTGCGATCACGGCGAACACGGCCTTTAGCACCAGTTCCTTTTCAACCGGTCCCAGTCCGGCCCCGAAGGCCTTGAATTCACTGTCCGTTGGTTTAGCCGAGGCTTTCGAGATGATCAGACGAATGCGATCTTCGGCCAGTTCTTCGCCGGTCATCTGTTTCGCGATTTCGGCGATTGTTGCCACTTCGCTGTCATCCAGTTCGCCATCCGAAATGGCGGCGTGGCACATTGCGTCTACGATTTGTGTTGCTACCACCGGCATCTGGCCCATTTGGGCCTTGCGGGCGGATTTGCGCTGCGCACCGCCTACGGATTTCAACAACAAGAACAGAACCAAAAGGGCAACCAATGCCAACCCGCCAAACCCGCTGGCGATCTGGTTCAGGGTCATTTTGGGTTTTTCAGGCAAATTCGCACTGATCTGCCCGTTGCTTTGGGCCTCTTTGAAGTCGGCTTCTGAAATGTCGTAATAGGTGTCACTATCACACCCGTTCGCGGCCAGCGCATAGCCATGCGATACGCGCCAGAAGCCCAGATAAAACAAATGGTATTGGGGCTGACCCAGATAACTACTTCAAGTAACGCTTAACCCATTGTCTTAGCTGCAATAACTGAGCTGAAGGGTCACTGTTGTTGAAACGCCACTCGCATTCCTTCAAATATAGCCCAAATTGGGCCTTGGGGACACCGTTAAATCGGCGCATGTAGCGCTTGGCTTGGTTCCAGAAATTCTCGATGCCATTGATGTGGTTGTGACGGTCTGCAAAGAGCTTGGAATGGTTGATGCGAAAGTGGTGGAAGTCTGACACATCCAGCACATTATAACCGCGCCAACAATCGGAATAGACGATGGAATCCGGCACGACTTTGCGCTCTATGATCGGGATCAGAGTGGCGGATTTGGCGTCCGGGATGATCTTGGTGTAAACCTTCCCACCCCTTTTTAATATACCAAAAACGGGAATTTTACCTGCCGCACCACGCCCGCGTTTACCTTTGCGTTTGCCGCCAAAGTAGCTTTCGTCCACTTCTATTTCTCCGCCGAACATAGCTTGGCTTTCCGCCTCCAGCTCATAGGCGATTATCTCGCGCAGGCGTAGAAAATAAAACGCTGCGGTCTTGCGGTTTACACCACACAAACTGGCTGCTGTTCGTGCTGTCGATCCCGAAACAAAATGCTCCGTAAGACGGTCTTGCTTGTAGTGGCTCAGGCGACTCTTTCTCATGCTTCCCATCATAACCTCTTTTTAGGTTATCTGGGTCAGCCCCATGGTATTTACTGGTGTAATGGCACAAGGCCAGCGGTTTGCCATTTGGCCCTTCGATGTCTGTGGTTTCAACCAGATCAAGCGAATCCTGTGTGCCATAGATGATCGGCAACCCCCGCGCATGCGCAGATGTGGGGAACCAGAACTGAAGGGCTGCGGTGAATAGGGCTATTGCAATAATTCGCATGGGAAACTCTCTGATCAAATACGCGTTTGCCAAACCCTAAGTTGCAGGCGTGCGCGGGTCAACTGTGGGTGTTATTTGCAGGCAAAAAACCACACCCCTTCCCAAAGTCGCCCAAATCGGATAGCGTGACCGAACAACAATGACGAGGATATGCCGATGATCTATTTCAGGACCCTACCGCGAGCGTAAACCGCCGGTCCTGTTGGGCTGGCCTTCGCCGCCCGATCATCCAAGTCAAATTTCCTACATTTTAAGAGCCTCTGTCATGTTCCGTTTCTTTGAAAACCTTGTCGACCCTTTTGCGCCATTTGATGAACAAACACCGCCCAAATCCCTGTGGGCCTATTTGCGCAGCCAATACGGCCCGTTCAAAAAGCTGATGATCTGGATGGCGCTGACCGGTGTTCTGGTGGCGATGGTGGAAACCGGCCTGATCTTTTATTCCGGCCGAGTGATCGACCTTATGAACGCCAGCACCACCGGCGAATTCTGGTCTGCGCACGGGGTTGAACTGCTGCTTGCCGCAATGTTCATCCTGTTCCTACGTCCCATTGCGATTGCCCTGAACAAGCTGTTTTTGGAGCAAGCCTTCGCTGGCAACATGCAAACTCAGGTGATGTGGCGGGCGCATAAACATCTGCTGGGGCAATCCTCGAGTTTTTTCCAGAACGATTTTGCCGGCCGGCTGGCCAACCGCGTCATGCAATTGCGCGTCGCGGTCGAGGATGTGACCTATATGTTTTTCGAGGGCATCTGGTATGCGCTGACTTATGTGATCAGCGCCATCCTGATCCTGTCGCAAATGGATGCGCGGCTGGGCCTGCCGCTGGCGCTGTGGGTGGTGGTTTATGTTGCCTATGTGCGTGTGATTTCGCGGCAGGTGGCCGTGGCGGGGGAAAAGCTGTCTGACAGCCGGTCACTGGTGACGGGACGGATTGTTGACAGCTATTCCAACATCGGTAGTGTCGCGAGTTTGGTGGAAATTCGAGGACGGCGTAATCTCCGGGTGCATCGAAGCCACCCAACCGGCGGCTGGAACCGCCAAGGAGATCACGCCATGACAAAGAATACAGCAACATCGACATCCGCGCTACTGGCCAATGAAGCAGGCTATGACCCGATTGAAGACCGGCTGCGCCAGAACATCCGCGCGACGATCGAGGCGGTTTTCGAAGAGGAGCTGGAGCAGTTTCTGGGCCGTTGCCGGTATGGCCGCAGCGGCGGGGCAAAGGCCGGATACCGCCACGGGCATCGCGAGCGGCAACTGGTCGGAACATTTGGAACCGAAACGGTGCGCGTGCCGCGTGCGCGGATCACAGGCGAGGCCGGCAAGGCCAGAGAATGGCGCTCGAAGGCATTGCCCCGCTACCAGCGGCTGACGAAGAAGGCCGAGGCGCTGATCGCTGCTGTCTACCTTTCGGGCACCAACACACGGCGGGTAAAACGCGCCCTGTTCGGCCTGTTTCAGGGGGCGGTCAGCAAGGATGTGGTGAGCCGCGCCTGGCGCAAGGTGAAGGTGGACTGGCAGGCGTGGTGCGCCCGCAGCCTTGCGGATGAAGACATCGTGCGGCTGATCCTGGACGGCACCGTGATCAAAACGCGGATTGACAGGAAGGCCACCAATATCTCGGTTCTGGCCGCGATTGGCGTGCGCCGGGATGGGCAGAAGGTCTTGTTATCACTGATGAACATGGGCGGCGAAAGCACCTCCGCCTGGCGTCAGTTCATCAACGATCTGGATGCGCGCGGGTTGAAACGGCCCGAATTTGTCATCGTGGACGGGGCACCGGGACTTGAGGTCGCTCTCATTGCCCTCTGGGGTGAAGATCTGCCGATCCAGAGGTGCACGGTGCACAAGCACCGCAACCTTCTGGCCAAGGCACCCAAGCGTATGCATGATGAGTTGACAGAAGATTACCGCGACATGATCTACGCCAAAACACCCGAGGAAATCGCCACCCGCCGCAAGGCATTTCTGCGAAAATGGCGGCTGAAATGCAAGGCCGTCGCTGACAGCTTGGAAGAAGCAGGAGATAAGCTTTTCACCTTCACGCGTCTGCCACAAGGCCAGTGGAAATCGGCCAGAACGACAAATGCGATCGAACGCCTGAACGAGGAATTCCGCCGCCGCATCAAGACCCAGACCGTGCTGCCATGCGCCGAGACCGTGCCGATGCTGCTTTGGGCTCTGATGGCCTCGGGGCAGATCGTCATGCGAAAGGTCGATGGCTGGGAAACGCTCGCTCAGCCCGTCGCCGACGCAACCCTTGACCAAGCCGCCTGACCGGCGCATAACTCAACCCGCTCGGAGGTGCCTGAAATCAATTTCCACCACTTTCGAGACACAACCCCAACATCGAAAGTGTAAAACTGTTTGCCCATGGCGGCGGCGAGGAAAACTATGCCCGCCGCGCGATGCGCCGGTTCCGGCTGCGGTTTTTCCAGTTCGTGCGCCTGATGACGAAAATGTCCTTCGGGCTGAACTTTCTGAACGGGTTGTTGATTGTCGGCGTGCTGGGCATGGCAGTCTGGCTGTGGTCGATCGGTGAAATTTCGGTCGGCGAAGTGGCGGCAGCTTCGGCTCTGACCATCCGCCTGAACGGGATGAGCGGCTGGATCATGTGGCTGGCAATCCGCATATTCGAGCAGGTCGGTGTGATCCGCGAGGGTCTGCGCTCGGTCGCGGTGGCGCATGATGTGACCGACAGCCCCGCAGCGCCCGCATTGGCCATCGGCAAGGGTGAAATCGAGTTTTGCGATGTGTCGCATCATTACGGACGCGACAGTGGCGGGCTGGATAATGTGTCGCTGACCATCCCGCCCGCGCAAAAGGTGGGCCTGATCGGGCGTTCGGGTGCGGGGAAATCCAGCCTTGTGAACCTGCTGTTGCGGTTTCGCGATGTCGAACAGGGGGAAATCCTGATCGACGGGCAAAACGTGGCCCATGTGACGCAAGACAGCCTGCGCGGGGCGATTGGCATGGTGACGCAGGATTCATCCCTGTTGCACCGCTCCGTGCGCGACAACATCCTGTATGGCCGCCCTGATGCGAGTGAGGATCAGATGATCGCCGCCGCCAAACGGGCCGAGGCGCATGACTTCATCCTTGATCTGTCTGACCCGCACGGGCGCACCGGTTATGATGCCCAAGTGGGCGAACGTGGCGTGAAACTGTCAGGTGGTCAGCGCCAACGCATCGCCATCGCGCGGGTGATCCTGAAAGATGCACCCATTCTGGTGCTGGACGAGGCCACATCGGCACTGGACAGCGAGGTCGAAGCGGCAATCCAGCAAACCCTTTACGGTGTGATGGAAGGCAAAACCGTAATCGCCATCGCCCACCGTTTGTCGACCATTGCACAGATGGACCGGATCATCGTGCTGGATCAGGGCCGCGTGGTCGAGGATGGCCCGCACGAAGCCCTATTGGCGAAAAACGGCATCTATGCCGGCCTGTGGCACCGTCAATCGGGTGGATTTCTGGGGTTGGATACATAATTCCCCGATCCGCGCGCGTGAATCACTTGACGCTCCCCCAGATTGCGCCTAAACCGCGCAAACGGAATTCAGGGCACTGCTATGATTCACTCATGACGGTGCCCTATTGTATTATCGAGCCGCCCACCGCAAATGATTGTTCGGGCTGGCGCTGAGACAAGGAAGAAAACAATGGCACGTCGTTGCGAACTGACCGGAAAAGGCCCAATGTCTGGCAACAATGTCAGCCACGCGAAAAACAGAACCCGTCGCCGGTTTCTGCCCAACCTGAACGACGTGACACTGATGTCCGACGTTCTGGGTCGCTCTTTCAAACTGCGGATTTCGGCCGCTGCCCTGCGCACTGTTGACCACCGCGGCGGTCTGGACGCCTTCATGGCCAAAGCCAAAGACGCCGAGCTGTCGGACAAGGCGCTGAAGATCAAGAAAGACATTTCCGAAGCACAGGCCACTGCCTAAACCGCTTTCGGGTTTTGATGAATTGAAAAGGCCCTGCCGTTTGGCAGGGCTTTTTGTTTTGGGTTGGTGCCTCGGCTAGTTCACATGTGAATTTGAGAACGAGGACAGCGCCCGGCCCTGGGTGGGCGCTGTCCGGCTTCGCCGTCCGTGGTGACGTTGTTGCTGCTGCCTCACGGCAACACCTTCCCCGGGTTCATGATCCCCAGCGGGTCCAGCGCGATTTTGATCTGCCGCATCACCCCCAGCGCCGCCTTGTCCTTGCGCCGTGCCATGGACGGTTTCTTGGACAGGCCCACCCCGTGTTCTGCCGAAAAACTGCCGCCAAGGCCCTGTACCACGTCCTCGATCGTTTCGGTGATCCAGTCGGCCAGTTCCAGCGAATCCGAGGATGGCAGCACCGAATAATGGATATTGCCATCCCCCAGATGCGCCACGCTGATGCTGTGGGCGTCTTTGTCCAGCCGTTGCAGATGTGCGTCCATCTGCTCAAGGAAGGCGGGTAATTTGTCCAGCGCCACGCAGATGTCGCTGTCGATGCGCGGGCTTTGCGATAGCACCACTTCGGCGGCGGCCTCGCGGCGGGCCCACATGTCGGCGCGTTGGGTTTCGTTCTGGGCCACCACCGCGTCCAGCACCAACCCCTGTTCCATCATTTCGACCAGCCCCAGTTCCAGCAGGGCAGTCAGCGGGATTTCCCCGTTAACGTCGGGTGTCACATCGCGCGGGGCGGTGGCGCCCAATTCGATGAGGATGTTCACCTGATGCGGGGCGTCAAACGGCGGGCGGGTTTCGGGATGACGCGCCTGATACATTTCAACGTAATTGCCGGGCATATATTCAAACGCCTCGACCGCGCCGCCAGATGCTGTTTGCAGCCGGTTCAACAGGGTCAAAGCATCGGTAAGACTGGGCACTGCGGCCATCGCGGTGGCATAGGCGGCGGGTTTGGGGAACAGTTTGAGGACGGCGGCGGTGATCACGCCCAAGGTGCCCTCGGCCCCGATGAACAGATCGCGCAAATCATAGCCTGCATTGTCCTTGTGCAATTCGCTCATCAGGTTCATCACTTCACCGCTGGGCAAAACCACCTCAAGCCCCAGACAAAGGGCGCGTGTATTGCCATAGCGCAGCACGTTCGAGCCGCCCGCGTTGGTCGACAGCGCCCCGCCGATCATGGCTGAGCCACGCGCGCCAAACAGCAAGGGAAAGATCAGCCCCTGTTCCTCTGCCGCGTCATGCAGGCTGGCGATGATCACGCCGGCCTCGACAATGGCGATGCGGGCCTCTGGGCGGATCTCGCGGATGGCGTTCAGGCGTTCCAGTGACAGCAGGATGCCGCCCTCGGTATGGGTGCCACCGACAAGGCCGGTGTTGCCGGAAATCGGCACCACGGGGGTTTTGGTTTCGCTGGCCAGCCGCATCACTTCGCTGACCTGATCGGTATCTGCCGGGCGCACCACGGCCAGAGGGTGGCCGGTGTATTTGCCCATCCAGTCGGTGGCATAGCCCTGCATATCATTGCCATGCAGCACATTGGCGGTGCCGACGATTTCGGTCAGTCGGGTCAGCATGGGTTAATCCCTTTCCTTGGTCGGCACGAGGCCGCGGTATTTGCTTGAAGCAGCGGGTGGCACCTCGTCCGGTTCATAAACGCCGATCAATATGCCGACCTGTTTGCCGCCGGTTTTGCCCGCTTCGATCTGCGCGTCCGAAACCGTCACCCTTTGCGACATGCGGCGGCCCCATTTGCCCAACCGCTCGTACATCAGGGCGATAATATCGGCGTGATCAGCGCTGTCGCCCAGATCGTCAAATTCATCCGGATCGTTTTGCAGATCAAACAGCATCGGGCGAAAGCCGCCCTCGGCATGGATGAATTTCCAGCGTTGATCGGTGACCATGAACAGGCGGGCATCGCGGGGGGTGACGCCCAGTTCGGTCGACATCGGACTGGTCGAGTAATCATATTCGCTGATCGCGTATTCGCGCCAGTTTTCGGGCGTTTTGCCATGCAGGAACGGCAGCAAGGATCGCCCCTCGACAATGTGGTCCGGCACCTTGCCACCGGCCACCTCGATAAAGGTTGCGGGCAGGTCGATGGATTCCACCAGCGCGTCACAGGTGGTGCCACGGGTAGAGTCGGCATCCGGCGAGGGGTTATAGATGATCAGCGGCACCTTGACCGATGGCTCGTGAAACAGATCCTTTTCCCCCAGCCAGTGATCGCCCAGATAATCGCCATGATCCGAGGTGATGACGATCATCGTGTCCTGCATCCGGCCCGTGCGTTCCAGATAGTCGAACAGGTGGCCCATCTGGTCGTCGCATTGCTTGATCAGGCCCATATAGGCAGGGATCACCTTTTGGCGCACCTCCTCGCGAGAAAAGGCGCGGCCGATGCGGTTGTTCATGAAAGCCTTGAAAACAGGGTGTGGATTGTCGCGTTCGCTATCGCGACGCACGGCGGCGGGCACATGGTTGGCGCCGAACATGTCGTGATAGGGGGCGGGGGCGATATAGGGCCAGTGCGGTTTGATATAGGACAGGTGCGCGCACCACGGCCCCTTGGCCTGTTGGATGAATTTGATCGCTTCGCCCGTCAGCCAAGGGGTTTCGCTGTCTTCCTCGGTAATGTTGGCGGGTTTGTTGGCGTTGGTCATGAACCAGCCTGAGGCAATGTCGTCGTCCTCTGCCGCCGCATTGGCAAAATCGGCCTAGGGGTTTTCGCAGGGGTAGCCGCGTGATTTCAGGTATTCGTTATAGGGCGAGCGGTTTTCATCGTAAAACCCGTCCGGCCCCTCGGCCCACAGCCCGTCATCACGGCACCAGACATCGAACCCGCATTCCGCCTGCCGCGCCCCGATCACGCTGTCAGGGGACAGGCCAAGGCGTTCCATCCCTGCCGCATCCACCCGCATATGGGTTTTGCCGATCAGCCAGCAATCCATGCCAAGCGGCCGCAGATGATCACCCAGCGTCATTTCCCCGACCCGCAGAGGGAAGCCGTTATACTGCGCCCCGTGGGACGAGGCATAGCGGCCGGTATAGGTGCTCATCCTTGAGGCACCACAAACGGGGGATTGCACATAGGCGCGGGTGAATCGCACGCCACGCGCCGCGATGCGGTCGATGTTCGGGGTGTGCAGATGCGGGTGCCCTGCGCAGGACAGGTAATCGAACCGCAGCTGGTCGAACATGATGAAAAGAATGTTTTTTGTCATGTCGCCATGGGGCCGTAAAATATGTTCGCAGGCAAGCGAAAATTCACGGGGGGTTGTTTTCTTTGAAAGAAAACAGTTCGGAACCTTTCAAAGATTTCGGGGACCTAGTGATCAAGCCAGATCGGATTGCTCCAGGCCCGTTTGCCTGCGTGATCAATCACTGTGATCCGTATCCACGGGCTGACGGCGAACCGGTCCAGTGCGATGGATCCTGTGGTCAGGTCCGTGCCGCGAATTTTCGAGGAGGCGATGCCCTTGCCCGCCACGGTGATGGTCTGCACTTTCGAACAGTCCACCTCGACCGTCAGCCGTGTCAGCCGGATGTCATGGATTTCGGGACCGGTCGAGGAATAGAATTCCCCGGCTTTTAGCGCAGCCAACAGGGCCTCGGGGCTGTTTTCAGTTGCCTTCACCATCACCCAGCCGCCAAAGTAATCCGGTGCGTGGAAATGGGCGTCGTCGGTGGCAATGCAGGTCAGTTTCCGCCCCTCGTTCAGCATATGGTCATAAGAAAGTAATCCATCGCCACGATCATTTTCGATGGCGCAGCCGTGGTTATAGATTTCAACCGCATGGGCGGCAGGGATACGGCGGGCGTCGGATTCGGTCAAGCCGGACCAATGCGGGTGGGCGATGGCAATAAAGGCACCGGCATCTGCCGCGCGGTTGGTCAGGCTGGTGATGGTTTCGCTGCTGTCGAAATGGCGAAAATGCGGCACATCCGGCGGGGTGAAATCGTCGGGCAGGCCAACGGCCACCACATGCCACATATCGCCATTGTCCATCGCGCTGCAATGCAGTTCCGCGCCATGCAGGGTGGTGAACCCGTCATTGTGAAAACCTGTAGTGTCGGTGACCGGATAACCATATTGGCCGAGGAAATGATCCGTCAGGCTGATGAAGTCGTAACCTGCGTCCTGATAGCGGTGGCAAACCTCTTGCGGTTCCAGCGCCCCGTCAGATCGGGTGGAATGGGTGTGCAGATTGCCACGGTAAAACTGGCCGGGGGCGGTGAAGAAGCTGGTGGTCATGGTTATGGCCTTTGTCCGAATTCGCGTTGATTTAATCCAGAGTGATGACAGTTATATTCTGCATCTTTCCCGTCTGCGACATTCTTTTCCTGAAAACGGCACAGGGTATTAATCCGTAGGCGGGACAGGCTTTTTCAGAACTCCCCGCAGAAACATCGGCCCGACAAATCCCAATATGGCCGCCGCCCAGAAGCCGATTGCGATCCACGAGGAAAACAAAAAGGTCCATTCCCCGTCGGAAATGACCATCGCCCGCCGCAGGTTATCCTCCATCCGGTTGCCCAGCAGGATGCCCAGAATGATTGGAACTGTAGGCACATCCAGTTTGCGCAGGAAAAACCCCATGGCGCCAAACCCGATCATCATTAGCAAATCAAAGGTGGAACCGGACAGCGAATAAATACCGACAAAAGAAACCATCGTGACGCCGGGCAATAAAACCCATGGAGGCACCGTCAGAATGCGGACAAAGAATTTGACCATCGGTACATTCAGGATCAGCAACACGACATTGGCGATCAGCAGGGATGCAATCAGCCCCCAGACCACATCGGGGCGATCAGTGAATAATGTGGGGCCAGGCGTGATATTCAGCGTCATCAACAGTGCCAACAACACGGCTGTGGTGCCTGACCCCGGCACGCCCAGCGTCAACATCGGGATCAGTGCGCCACCGGCGGCGGCGTTGTTTCCGGCCTCGGGGGCGGCAACACCGCGCGGGTCACCGTGGCCGAACATGGAATTGTCTTTGACGATGGCCTTTTCGGCGGAATAGGACAGAAAACTGCCTAGTGACGCGCCGGCGCCGGGCAGGATACCAGCAACAAACCCGATCAGGGTCGAGCGCAGCATCGTCCATTTACACAGCATGATATCTTTCACCGGGATGGTAATTTTACCCAGTTTCACCCCGATGGCGGAATCCCTGCCGTGGCTTTCGATAAATACAAAGACTTCGGTCACCGCGAACAGGCCGACAATGGCCACCAGAAAATCGACCCCGTCATACAGGTGCAGGTTGCCATAGGTAAAGCGCACGATACTGGTGTTGTTATCAATGCCGATCATGGAAATTCCAAGCCCGATACAGGCCGCAATCGCCGCCTTGGCCTGATTTTTCGAGGCAATCCCGCCAAGGGTGGAAAAGGCCAGAATATACAGGGCAAAGTATTCGGCAGGTCCGAATTTATAAGCAAGGCGCGCCAGCACAGGGGCCAGCAGGATCAGGCCGAAGGTGGCCAGCAATGCGCCAACAAAGGTCGCAACGCCGGACAATACCAAGGCATCCCCCGCGCGCCCCGCTTTGGCCATCGGGTAGCCGTCAAGCGTGGTCATCAGCGCCGGTTCGTCCCCGGGAATATTCAGCAGGATAGACGATATCCGCCCGCCATACATCGCCCCGTAATAGACCGATGTCATCAGCACCAGCGAGGCCGTCGCATCCAGCCCCAGCGAGAACGCCAGCGGGATCAGGATGGCCACTCCGTTACTTGGCCCAAGGCCCGGCAAGGCACCAATGATCGTGCCAAGAATACATCCGATCACGGCCAAAAACAGAGTGGTCGGGGTTAGTGCAACGGCAAAGCCGTCCATCAGCAGAGACAGGGTTTCCATATCTATCTCCGCACCTAGAACCACGCCTTGGGAAAGGCATACAGCCCAAGCCCCAACGCATATCTAAAGATTACAAACAGCCCGACAGACAAACCAACTCCGGTTAAAGCGGAGGAGAGCCGGCGGGGGTTGATTTGATAGCTAAGCAACCCCGCAGCCAGTGTTGTCGGGATGACAAAGCCTAAAGGTTTCAATGTGTAAGCATATCCAACCAGCACAATAACCGCCAATCCAAGCCGCAAAAAGGTGATTGCAGGCGGCCAAAACGGATCTGCCTCGGGTTTCCATATCACCACCAATGCGGCCGCGATTGCGCAGCCACCGATAATATAGGGAAAGGTTTTCGATCCCACCGGATCAGACAAGAAGCTGGTCTGGATCAAGGTGGCGCTGAAGATAGAGGTGGTCCCACTTTTTTGACCAGTCAGCAGCCAGTTTAAGATGGATCAGGGTTTCATTTAGGCTGCCAAACTCATTGGTTTTGTTTTTCTGTCATAGGCTTCATCCGGGGTCAATATTCCGTGGGTGGAATGCGGGCGCTCGGTGTTGTAGTAAGCCAACCATTTCCCGATCCCGGCGCGGGTCTGCGAACCCGTTTCAAATGCGTTGAGGTAAATGCATTCGTATTTCAAGGATCGCCAAAGCCGCTCGATCATCCGGTTATCGACCCAGCGACCTTTGCCATCCATCGAGATTTTCACGTCGGCTTCTTTCAGCGCCTGCGTCCATTCAAACCCGGTGAACTGGCTGCCCTGGTCGCTGTTCATGATATCGGGCTTGCCGTATTTGGCCATAGCCTCTTTCAGGGCTTCAACGCAAAAATCTGCCTCCATGCTGTTTGACAATCTCCAGCTCAAAACCTTGCGGCTGTGCCAGTCCATGATCGCGACCAAATAGAGGAACCCGCGCTGCATCGGAATGTAGGTGATATCTACGCACCACACATGGTTTGGACGATCAATCGTCAGGTCTCGCAGCAGATACGGGGAACCTCTAAAAATCCCCCAAAATCCGGCCTGACGGGGTAGAATCGTCATCAGGATGAAAATGATTCGACCGACGGGGTTTTGTCATGGGTCAGATGGGATTTTTTGATCTTTCCAGCCGATACGCGGGACTGGACAAATCTGGTGATCCGCTGGTGTTGCTCAACGACATGGTGCCGTTCGAGGATTACCGGGACGAGCTGAAGGCCATATGGCGCACGCCGCCCGAACAGCGCAAATCCAACGCTGGCCGCCCGCCTTGGGATGAGGTGCTGATATTCAAGACGATGGTTTTGCAGCAGCTCTACAACCTCTCTGACGATCAGATCGAGTATCAGATCCGCGACCGCCTGTCGTTCATGCGGTTTCTCGGCCTTGGCATTGAAGACAGCGTACCTGACGCCAAGACCATCTGGGCCTACCGTGAAAGGCTGGCCGGGGCCGGGAAGATGAAGGAGCTGTTTGACAAGTTCGATGCCTTTCTGCGCGAAAAGGGCTATCTGGCGATGGGCGGGCAGATTGTTGATGCGAGCATCGTTCCGGCGCCGCGCCAGCACAACAAAAGGGACGAGAACGAGAAAATCAAGGCGGGCGAAACGCCTGAAGAGTGGGAGGAAAAACCCCACAAGAAGCGCCAGAAGGACGTGGATGCGCGCTGGACGAAGAAGCACGGCAAGAGCTATTACGGCTACAAGAACCACATCAATGTCGACCGGCGGCACAAATTCATCCGCGCTTATGATGTCACCGATGCCGCCGTGCATGACAGCCAGGCGCTTGCCGGTCTGATTGATGCGAGCAACACCTCATCGGACCTGTGGGCCGACAGCGCCTATCGCTCGCAAAAGATCGAAAGCGAGCTGGAAGAGCGGGGGCTTCACAGCCATATCCATCACAAGGGCAGGCGCGGCAAGCCGCTTGGCGAGCGCCAGCAAAAGGCCAACCGGAGGCGCTCGAAAGTGCGGGTCCGGGTCGAGCATGTATTCGCTTTTCAGGAGCGCTCCATGGGCGGCAAGCTGATCCGCTCCATCGGCCTGAAGCGGGCGCGATTTCGCATCGGGATGATGAACCTGGTCTACAACATGAAGCGCTTCGTCCAGTTCGAATGCGGCCTGGCGGCGCCGGGATAAGGGTTCATGGGGTGAGGTGTGCCTGAAATACCCAAAACCGGCTTGAAACCGGTGAAAATGGGTTTATGATCCGAAGCAATCAGGCGGGACAGGCGAAAAACCGTCCACCCCGCCGCGAAGAAGGCGAAAACGGGAATTTACAGAGGTTCCCTACGGGTAGATCTTATGCTGCGGATGTTTCTTGCTCGTGTTGGGCGTCTGGTAGATCGGAACCAACCGCATCAGCCGCATCAAACGGCGGACCCTGTGGCGACCACACTTGTAACCTTGGCGCTGCATGTGCCGGGCCATTTGCCGTGATCCATACCACGGCGTCTGCAAGAATTGCTTGTCGATTATTGTCATGAACCGCAAATTTTCAGCACTTTCGCCTTTTGGCTGGTAATACAGGTTCGAGCGCGCCAGAGAAAGTAGCCCGCATTGTCGTCGCACACTCAGATCATGCTCACGGCTCACCATTTTTTGCCTCGCTTCCCGAGCAACTGTTGCGAGGCGTTGGCTAAAAAATCCCGTTCCACGACCAGCTGACCAATCTTGGAGTGCAGCTTCTCAATCTGGGCTTCATCAACCCGATCAGGATCACGGCCCCGTCTGGAAAATGCCGTGGCCATGTTTTCAATCGCTGCTCGTTTCCATGTGCCAATCTGGGTTGGATGCACACCATACTTCTTCGACAGCTCCGCCATCGTCATTTCCTCGCGGATTGCTTCAAGCGCAACGCGGGCTTTGAATTCGGGAGAATGGTTCTTTCGTTTCGTCATTTTGAATCGTCTTTCTCATAAGTCGATCCACCTTAACAACTGGTCCGAATTTCCGCGACCACCTCTGATATACCCCAGCGCCACGATCAGGATCACCAGACCGAAGATACGGTCGCTCATGGTGCGGTCCGCTTACTTGATCACGCCAATATCACGCGACAGCTGGGCAATTTCGCCGATTACGCCATTAACGTAATTCTGGAAATCCGGCCCAACCTTGGTGAACGGGGCCAAGCCGTGCGACACCATGGCTTCGTGCCATTCATCCGATGCCGCTACCTTGGCCAAAGCATCCGACCATTTCTGGTATGCTTCGTCGGAAATGCCCTTGGGCACATACAACCCGCGCCAGTTAACCGCGACCACATCAATGCCCTGTTCCTTGGCGGTGGGGATATCTTCAAAACCGGGGATACGTTCGTCGGTAAAGGCGGCCAAAACCCGGATATCGCCGGATTTAAGGAAGCCCACGACCTCGGACATATCGCCTGTTACGGCCTGAACATGGCCGCCGATGGCCTGTGTGATTGCGTCGCCGCCACCATCAAGCCCGATGTATTTCACCGCGCGGATATCGTTGAAACCGGCCCGTCCCAGTGCCATCAGAACCTTGATGTGGTCAAACCCGCCGACAGCTGATCCACCGGCAAATGTAACGGATTTCGGGTCGGCCTTAACCGCGTCCAGCAGATCGGTCAGCGTTTTGTAAGGACTGTCCGCAGCAACGGCAATCACGCCAGGATCGGCACCGATGGCTCCCAGAAAACGCACCTGATCGGCCGTCATTCCGCCGTAAGCATTTTGTGCCAACCGTGTGGCTGTGGCGCTTGAGGCGGCGACGATCAGGTCTTCGTCGTCATTGCGTTCGTTTACAACGGTGCTATAGGCAAGTCCGCCACCACCACCCGCCATGTTGGTAACCTGAATTGGGGCGTCTACAGCGCCGATATCATACATGATTTTACCAATGGTACGGCAGGTGAAATCCCAACCGCCACCGGGGTTCGCCGGGGCAATGCATTCGGCTGCCATCGCGGATGTTGTCAGGCTTGCGCTGACGATCAGGCCGGCTGCAAAGCGTTTGAATATTGCATTCATTTTGGTCTCCTCCCAAGGATATACTATATTACAAAGACCTCTGCATAACATCGGGATTCCCCCGGGTTGGCCGTTTTGGTAAGCTAGCCGGGAAATCTCTGGGGTGAATAGATGGACCTTTTCCTGCACGAAGCGGCGGCACGGATCGGCGCGGATGACGTTCTGTCGAAGATCGACGCGCTGATGGATTGGAACTCGTTTTTGCCGATCCTGCGGCGCGGTCTGGGGCGCTCGGGGATCGGGCCTCAGGGCTATGATCCGCTGGTTCTGTTCAAGTGTCTTCTGGTTGGCCAGTGGCACGGGCTGAGCGACCCGAAGCTGGAGCGGGCCTTGAAGGTGCGGCTGGATTTCATGCTGTTCTGCGGGCTCGATCTGCACGCGTCGGTGCCGGATGAGACGACCCACTGCCGGTTCCGCAATGCGCTGGTCCGGGGTGGCGTTTACGATGAGCTGCTGGCCGAGGTCTGCCGCCAGATCGAGGCGCATGGGCTGAAGCTGAAAGAGGCTGAGGCGGCGATCATTGATGCGACCCTGATCGCGGCGGCGGCGCGCCCGCGCACCCATATCGACGCCCCGCAGGACCGGGCAGAGGACGGGGCAAGGGAAGGGACGCCGGATGATCCGCCCGAGGTCTCACCCGACGGGGCACAGCTGCATTTCAGCGCCGACCCTGATGCCCGCTGGGTCAAGAAGGGCCGCAAGAGCACGCTCGGCTACAAGGGCTTTGCCCGCTGCGACGAAGAGGGCTTTATCGACAAGGTGCACACCACGCCCGCCAATGCCGCCGAAAGCCCCGAATTCGCCACCATGATCGCGGGCGCAAAGGCGCAGCGGGTGCTGGCCGACAAGGCCTATGCGAGCAAGGCCAACCGCCAGATGCTGCGCGGCAAATACCGCGACGGCATCCTGCGCAAGGCAGCGCGCGGCCGCCCCCTGCGGCAATCGGAGAAACGCTTCAACCGGCTGATTTCGAAACGCCGCTTCCGCATCGAGCAGACTTTCGGCACGATGAAACGCCTCTTCGGCCTGCAGCGGGCGAGATATTTCGGGCGCGCCAGGGTGCATGCCCAGATGGTCATGGCCGCCATCGCGCAAAACCTGCTCAAGGCCGCAAACAGGATCACCCTCAACCCGCAAACCCCCGCAATCGCATAGCCCCAAACCCCGCCACCCGTCTGTCCGCCGGACCCGCAGGGGCGCAAGGTGGGCGGCCGATATCTTGCTTCAACCGAAAGCCATGGCCTCATGCAGAGGTCTTTTACAAACCATGGGGCTGGCCGTTTGTTCTGATATGGCACATGTCCCCGGATTGGTGACGCTAAGTAAGCGTCAGTGGAAGCCAAGAGTCAAATATCAATTTTACCACGCGGTAAAATCAGGTGCTGATTTGGCTTTTGCCCTAAACCCCTACAAACCGTTGCAACAGCCCTTTGTCGGTGCGCACATCATCTGGCGTCACCGTCATTGCATCGCGTCCGTTTTCAACGAATACAATCCGGTCGGCCACTTCCAGCACCGCATCCACCCGCTGCTCCACCAATATAATCGCCACACCCTGTTTTTTCAGCGTCACCACAACATCGCGGATCAGCGTAATCATCGAGGGTTGCAACCCCTCGGTCGGCTCGTCCAGCAACAGCACTTTGGGTTCCAGACACAGGGCCCGCGCGGTGGCCAGCATCTGTTGTTCGCCGCCTGACAGGGTTTCGGCCCGCTGGTGCAACCGTTCCCGCAGACGCGGGAACATGTCCAGCACCCGTTCGCGCACTTCGGCCCCTTTGCCGCGGGTCATCAGGCCGATTTGCAGGTTCTCGGCCACCGTCATTTCCGCAAACAGCCGTCGCCCCTGCGGGATGTATCCGATCCCCAGTTTGGGCACGCGGTAGGCAGACAGGCCGGTGATCTCGTGCCCCTCAAGCTGCATCGACCCAGCACTGATTGGCACCAGCCCCATGATTGCTTTCATGGTGGTGGACTTGCCCGCACCATTGCGCCCCAGCAGGCACAGGATTTCCCCGGCAGCCACATTCAGCGACAGCCCGTGCAGCACCTGCACCTTGCCGTAAGCGGCGTTTATGTCGTGTAGTTCCAGCATCATCCGCCCAGATACGCCTCTTGCACATGCGCGTTGGCGCGGATTTCGGCCGGTGTGCCTTCGGCGATGATCTCGCCGAAATTCAGCACGGTGATTGTGTCGGCCAGCGCCATCACCACGGGAATGTTGTGTTCGATCAACAGCACGGTGGTGTTGGCCGATACCTCGCGGATCAAGGCAATGAACTCCTCGATCTCGCCATCCGACAGCCCTTGTGTCGGCTCGTCAAGGATCAGCAATTTCGGTTCCTGCCCCAGCCCCATCGCAATTTCCAGCAGACGCTGGTGGCCATAGGCCAGATCACCCGCCACCTGATCGGCGTGCCCGTCCAGCCCGACGCGGGCCAGCGCCCCCATGGTTTCGCGTTTCAGCGCCGCGTGGTCGCGGCCCAACCGGTGTTGCACGGCAAGGGCCACGTTTTCATAAACCGTCAGGTTGCCGAATATTGAGGTGATCTGGAACGTATAGGCCATGCCCATCGAGATGCGTTTATGCGCGGGCAGGTGGGTGACATCCTGCCCCTGAAACGTGATTGTGCCGCTGCTGGCGGGAATACGACCACAGAGCATCGACACAAATGTGGTTTTCCCCGCCCCGTTCGGCCCGATCAGTGCGCGGATTTCACCCTGTGGCAGGTCAAAATCCACATCACACACGGCGCGCAGGCCGCCGAAATGGCGACACAGATCGCGGGTGGACAGCAGGGTCACGGCAGCCATTTCAACCACCTTTCCCTGACCATCCCCATTATTCCCTTGGGCGCGAACAGGGTCAGCAACACCAGCGCTACGCCCACCACCAGCATATAGGCGTCGGTCACTCCGCTGGACAGGTCGATCAGATAGAACATGAACAAGGCGCCGATGAACGGGCCGATCACGGTGCCTGCCCCACCCAGCAACACCCAGAGCAGCGGAAAGATCGAATAGGGCACCTGCGCGAAACTGGCCCCGACATAGCCGAACAGCACGCCATAAGCCGCCCCCGCCGCCCCCGATACCGTGCCCGACATCAACACAGCGGACAGTTTGGCGCGCCATGTGTCATAGCCCAACATCCTTGCCCGCTCCTCGTTTTCGCGAATGGCGATCAGCACGCGGCCCAAGGGGCTGCGCACCAGCCAGAGCGTGCCGAGAAGAACGATTGAAAACAGCAGCCACGCGGCGAAATAGCGGATTGTCGGATCGCTTAGATCCAGCCCCATGATCTGGCGACTGGCCTGTTTGATGCCAAAACCTTCGTCCCCGCGGGTGACCGATCCGAAATAGAGGATGGTCAGGAATATGGTTTGCGAGAACATCAGCGTGACGATCATAAACGCCACACCAATGGTGCGCAGCGCCAGCAGGCCGACAACCAGCGACAGGGCGAAAGCAGCGGCAACGCCCATCAAAAACGCAGGCCCGACCGGCAGTCCCAACTGCGTTACCGCCAACCCCATGCCATACATGCCGGCGGCAAAGAACATCGCGTGGCCAAGGCTAAGCAACCCCGTGTAGCCGAACATGATGTTATAGCCCATCGCGAAGGTGGCCATCACCATGATCCGCGCCAGATTGCCGTGGTGATAGGCAGGCAGGGCGAATTGCAGCGCGAACAGCAGGGCAATCAGGCCAAGGTGCAGGGGCAGGGCGCGGCTCATGCGGGTTTGGCTCCGAACAGGCCTTGCGGGCGGTAAACCAGCACCATTGCCACCAGCAATGTCGCCAGCATTTTCGCCAGTGTCGGGGTGAAAAAGACCGAGATGATGCCATCACTCATGCCGATCAGCACGGCGGCAACCACGGTGCCGCGCAAGGATCCCAGCCCGCCGATGATCACCACGATGAACGACAGCAACAGCGGGTCACCCCCCATCAGATAATGCGCCTGCTGGATCGGCACGACCAGCACCGCACCAAGGGCGGCCAGTGCCGCGCCCATGCCGAACACCAGCGCAAAGACGCGCTCAACCGGAATGCCGAACGCCTGCGCGGTTTCGCTGTCCAGCTGGGTTGCCCGCAGGATCAGGCCGATTTTGCTGCGGGCCATCAACAGCCACAGGCCCAGACAGGTGACAATCGCCGCCGCGATCACGAACAGTTTGTAGCTGGTGATACTTAACCCCCAGGGCCAGTAAATCTGGAACCCCGCATCGGTGAATTCATACCACGGCAGGGCAAGGCGGGTGTTGAACGGGGGCGTGACCGGATGGGCGTCGGGACCATAGGTCATCAGGGTGACTTGCTGGATGATGTAAAGCAGGCCGATGGTGGCAACGATGGTGCGCTCGGGGTCATATTCTACCCGCCGCAACACCAGCCAGTCGGCGGCGGCGGCCATCAAACCCACCAGCAACGGCGCAACCACAAGCGCGACCACAAACCCGAGGGCCGGATTGCCACCCAGCATCGTGGTCACCCACCACGCCAGCACTGCGCCCAGCATGAAGAATTCGCCATGTGCCACGTTGACCACGCGCATCACGCCAAACACCAGTGACAGGCCCAAAGCGGTCAGGGTCAGGACTGATGCCTGCACCAGACCTTCGAGCATGGCAAGCATAAGGTGGGGGCCGAATTCCATCTGTGGTGAACTGCTCTTTGGTTTTGTGGAACGGTGTTCCCTCCCCCGTTTTATCAGGGGAGGGGTGTGGTGCTAAAACGACTGCGTGGTGTAATCCACTTCGTCCGGATAAAAGCCGTCCTCAAGCGATGTGGTGTGCTGCACCACCAACTTGCCGCCTTCGACCTTGGAAATATACTGCGGGCCGAACACCTGATGGGTTTTGCCGTTAAACAGCTTGGCCCCTTGGGGGTGTTCGTTGCTTTCGGGCATATCGGTGATTGCCTCGACCGCCTCGATCAGTTTTGTGCGGTCTTGTGGGCCGGCATAACCGGCGGCTTCCATGCCCTGTTTGATCACATACAGGGTTTCCCAACAGCCGAACATATGGGCGTAGGTCGAGACATTCGTCGGGTCCTCTACGGCTGCACCATTCTCATCCACACCCACAGCGGCGCGATAGAATTTGTCATAGTCTGTCTGGTCAGCCTGCGCATACCGCGGCATGCCTTCCCAGAAATGCGTGCCTTCCAGGAATTCCAGCCCCGGCGTGGCGAAATCCACCGCTTCAAGCGAATCGATAAAGCCAAAGATTTGCGGTGCAGAAGGGCCGAAAAACTCGCCCATTTCCTTGACAAATGTCAGAACAGACGGGCCGACCATGACGTGATAGATCACCTCGGTTTCGCGTGGAATCTGCGGGAAATATTTGGTGAACGAGGTTTCGGTTGGCGGGATCGCCAGTTTGGCGACCACTTCGCCACCCTGTTTTTCGATCGCCGCGCTAAAGAAATCACGATGGTTATGACCAAATGCAAAATCGGGGAAAATCATCGTGACCTTTTTCCCCAGATTGCTGGCAACAAACGGTGCCATCGCCTGAACCTGGCTTTTCACATCGGTGATGCCCGGTTGCAGGGTGTAGCGGTTCAACATGCCGGATGCCACATGGTGCCCTTCTGAGACCACGAAATAAGGCATCTTCAGTTCAGCCGCACGGGGGGCAGACCCAATCACCACATGGGAAAACAACGTGCCATAGGCAATGTCACACCCATGCTGGTTGGCGAATTTTTCCAATACTTCGGCGCCGCGTTTGGGATCGGTGCCGTCATCCTCGGCCACGATTTCAACGGGGCGGCCGTTGATGCCGCCAGCGTCATTGATCACTTTGGTTGCGGCCATTGTGGTGCGTTCATACCAGCGGCCATAGGCGGCCCCGATGCCGGTGCGGTGCACCTGAAAGCCGATTTTGATCGGGGCGGCACTGGTGCCTGCATGGGCAAATCTGGTAACGTCGGGCAGCGCCGAGGCAGCCCCTACAGCCGCCATGCCCGTCAGGATCTTGCGGCGGGTTGGAAATGTTTTCTTCGCCATTTATTATTCTCCCTAAGTGTTGGTTCGACGGGCCGTTTATCAGCCTTCTGTCGTTAATTGTATCACAAGCACACGGATTTTCGCCGGTGAATTCTGGCGCGGGTGCCGTAGAAATTAATTCGTATACAAATAAGTTTATTGGTGCCTGTCAAGAATTATGACGAGGATCAATTAATAGAAACACTGCCGTTTGCAGCAATAATTTAGTTTTGGGTGCTGTGTCAGAGGTGGTCGCGGAAATTCGGACCAGTTGTTAAGGTGGATCGACTTATGAGAAAGACGATTCAAAATGACGAAACGAAAGAACCATTCTCCCGAATTCAAAGCCCGCGTTGCGCTTGAAGCAATCCGCGAGGAAATGACGATGGCGGAGCTGTCGAAGAAGTATGGTGTGCATCCAACCCAGATTGGCACATGGAAACGAGCAGCGATTGAAAACATGGCCACGGCATTTTCCAGACGGGGCCGTGATCCTGATCGGGTTGATGAAGCCCAGATTGAGAAGCTGCACTCCAAGATTGGTCAGCTGGTCGTGGAACGGGATTTTTTAGCCAACGCCTCGCAACAGTTGCTCGGGAAGCGAGGCAAAAAATGGTGAGCCGTGAGCATGATCTGAGTGTGCGACGACAATGCGGGCTACTTTCTCTGGCGCGCTCGAACCTGTATTACCAGCCAAAAGGCGAAAGTGCTGAAAATTTGCGGTTCATGACAATAATCGACAAGCAATTCTTGCAGACGCCGTGGTATGGATCACGGCAAATGGCCCGGCACATGCAGCGCCAAGGTTACAAGTGTGGTCGCCACAGGGTCCGCCGTTTGATGCGGCTGATGCGGTTGGTTCCGATCTACCAGACGCCCAACACGAGCAAGAAACATCCGCAGCATAAGATCTACCCGTATCTGCTGCGAGACCTGACGATTGATCGTCCAAACCATGTGTGGTGCGTAGATATCACCTACATTCCGATGCAGCGCGGGTTCCTCTATTTGGTCGCGATCATGGACTGGCACAGCCGCAAGGTTTTGAGCTGGAGATTGTCAAACAGCATGGAGGCAGATTTTTGCGTTGAAGCCCTGAAAGAGGCTATGGCCAAATACGGCAAGCCCGATATCATGAACAGCGACCAGGGCAGCCAGTTCACCGGGTTTGAATGGACGCAGGCGCTGAAAGAAGCCGACGTGAAAATCTCGATGGATGGCAAAGGTCGCTGGGTCGATAACCGGATGATCGAGCGGCTTTGGCGATCCTTGAAATACGAATGCATTTACCTCAACGCATTTGAAACGGGTTCGCAGACCCGCGCCGGGATCGGGAAATGGTTGGCTTACTACAACACCGAGCGCCCGCATTCCACCCACGGAATATTGACCCCGGATGAAGCCTATGACAGAAAAACAAAACCAATGAGTTTGGCAGCCTAAATGAAACCCTGATCCATCTTAAACTGGCTGCTGACTGGTCAAAAAAGTGGGACCACCTCTGATAAGCTATGGCAAGATGGTTCGCCATTGCTACAAAGCGGATTTCAATGCTGGGCCAGAGCAAAAGGGGACATAGAAAGCCCCGAGTTTGAGCCGATCCGGCCATATTTAATGGTTTTCCGAAAACATGAAGATGACTGGATTTGTGTCGAAATCGGAAGCAAGTCGTCGTATGCCACATGGTATGGCTGGAGTTGGGAGCGAAGCAGCGTCGGTCGCGGAATTGCGGATTTGCCAGGGGGGGCTGGATACGCAAACCTGATGACGCAACCTTTTCGGGATGTGCAGGCACGTGGTTGTGTTCGTCTGGATCATATACATTCCGTTTTGGCTGACGAAACAGGTGAGAAACTAATTCCTGCCAGTTTCCAGCGTCTATTGATGGGATGCCTTTTCCCCGATGGCAGTTTTGCGCTGGCGGCGCTGGTGGATCGGACCCATAATATTGATATTCCCAGTCTTGATCCGTCTGTGGCAAGGTCTATGCCAGATGAACTGGTTATGAACATTTCGGCAGCTGACTTGGGCGAAACCAACACCTGATCCGCCTAGGGAATTCCAGAGAGCAAACAATCACGAGGCGAGTGTTTGGGCAGGTTTTTTTAACTTTTCCTTTGCGCGGAATGCTGCCAAACCAAGAAACCTGAAATAGAAAGAGCCGTTAACGAGTTCACGCATTCAGGGTTATGAATGCATCCCCGCTGTAAAACGGAGATGCAGGCGCGCATTTTCAGGGCTACATTTCCTTCAGTGCGGCAATGATCCGGCCACGCAAATCATCTGGCTGGGCCTCGATTGCGGACATTACGCGCCGCAATTCGGAACGCACCCCGTGCAGCTGGTCAATCAATGATAGAACCACGCCAAGCGCGTCCCCCTGCAGATCAAACTGTTCATCCAGATCGCAGATCAGTTCGATTCGTGCCAGATCGGCAGCCGTGTAAACTGGCCCGCTTTCCGATTGTGCCGGGCACAGAAATTCATGCTGCACATAGGTGGTCAGGCGCGACGGGGTCAGGCGGGTGATGGTGGTGATCACCTGTTCTTCGGAATAATAACGGGTCATGATGTCATTCCTTTCCGCGGATCATAGGCGTGGTCCTTGCGCCAGTCCTGCATGAATTTCTCAAGATCGGCATCGATTTCGGGCGGCATTTTGATTTGCAGCTCGACCTTCTGATCGCCTTTCTTGCTCCCCCGTTTCACCCCTTTGCCGCGCAGGCGCAGGGTTTGGCCGGAACTGGCCCCTTTGGGGATGGTCAGGTTCACGGTGCCGTGGATTGTCGGGGTGGGCACTTTGCCGCCCAGAACGGCCTCGTCGATGGTGATCGGCAGGATGACGTGAATATCGTCACCCTCGCGTTTGAATACCTTGTGCGGGCGCACGTTGATGGTGACATAGGCGTCACCACGCGGCCCCTTGCCGTATCCTTCGCCCCCCTTGCCGCGCAGGCGGATGGTTTGCCCGTCGCGAGTGCCTTCGGGGATTTTCACCTCGAGGTTATCACCGGATGGCAGGGTGATGCGTTTCTTGCCGCCCTTTACGGCATCCATAAAATCGACCTCGAGCATGTAGCGAGCATCGGCACCGCGGGCATCAAACCCGCCACCGCCAAAGCCGCCACCGGCCCCGCCAGCCGCACCTTGGGCCTGACGCTGGCGCAGGATGTCGGCAAAGATGTCGGACATATCGCCGAAATCCTCGTAGCCGTGGGTGTTGCCATAGCCATGCCCCGGCTGTTCGGCGTATTCACGATAGAATTTGCGTTCAGGCTGTTTTTCGGCCCCTGTCGCATCAATTTCACCCGCATCAAAACGGCGGCGCTGTTCCTTGTCTTTCAACAGGTCATAGGCTGCCGAGGCTGCCTTGAATTTGGCTTCGGCGGTGCTGTCGCCCGGATTCAGGTCCGGGTGGTGTGTGCGCGCAATCTTGCGATAAGCCTTTTTGATCTCTGCGTCTGTCGCGGATTTCTTGAGGCCGAGTGCGCTATATGGGTCGTTGCTCATCGGCGTGTGCTCCAAAATTCTGGTGTTGCATTGAATATAGGCACGTTGCGGCAGGAATAAAGGTGGAAATGACGTTTTTGGATGTCGTTTTTGGCTGGCAAGGGTCGGGTGCTGTTTGACCTGTGGTTGCGGGATGCGGCATGTTCATTGCAACATGAATTCGGTGGAGAGTCGGCTATGAAAACGCAAGTCAAAGCATTGGTTGTCGGGGGCGGGGCTGTTGGCACCGCGATTGCCTATCATCTGGCCAAGGCCGGTTGGGATGATGTGGTCCTGCTTGAGCGCGACGAGCTTACGTCGGGCTCTACATGGCACGCTGCTGGCCTGCTGCCGCTGTTCAACATGTCCTATGCCACCACACATATCCACAAATACTCGGTCGAGTTCTATAAATCGCTTGAGGAAGAAACCGGCCTGAACGCCGGTTTTGCCGTGGTGGGCAACCTGCGGATGGCGCAGACGCAGGAGCGCATGAATGAATACATGCTTTATGCCTCGACCGCCGAAACCTGCGATGTGCCGTTTGAATGGCTGTCGCCCGAGCAAATCAAGGAACGCTGGCCGCTGATCCGCACCGAGGATCTGAAGGGCGCACTTTACCACAACACCGACGGCTATATTAACCCCGCCGATGTAACGATGGCGATGGCCAAGGGTGCGCGCCAGCGGGGTGTCGAGATTATCCGCAAGATGCAGGTGGACGCCTATCACTGGAACGGCGAAGCCTGGGAAGTGACCTGCACCAAGATGGTGGAAAAGGGCGGCAATCTGGTGCCCTCTGACGAACAGGTGGTGATCACGGCGGAACATGTGGTGACGGCGACGGGCAACCACGCGCAACGCACGGCGAAACTGCTGGGCATCAAAATTCCGGCTATTCCGGTGGAACACCAGTTTATTGTGATGGAACAGGACCCCGCATTGGTCGAGTTTCGCAAGGACCATCCCGAACACCCCGTAATCCGGGACGCCGATGCGCAAAGTTACGTTCGCGAGGAACGCGGCGGCTGGATTTTGGGCGTGTATGAAAAAGGCGCGCCCGCGCGGTTTGAGCATGGTGTACCCGACAGTTTCCGCGCCGATCTGTTCCCGCTGGATCTGGACCGGATCGAGGAGCAGTATCTGGCGATGATCCACCGCATCCCGTCCTGCGAGGAATCCGGCCTGAAGGACGATTTCAACGGCCCGATCTGCTATACCCCTGACGGCAACCCGCTGGTTGGCCCCGCGCCGGGACTGCGTAACATGTGGCTGGCCGAAGGGTTTTCATTCGGCATCACCGCCGCCGGTGGCACCGGCTATTATCTGGCGCAGATGATGGTCGATGGCGAAGCCGAGATCGACATGGCGTCATTGGACCCCAAACGGTACGGCGACTGGATGACCACCGAATACGGTGCCCGCAAGAATGAAGAGTGCTACGAGCACGTTTACATCCTGCACCACCCCGACGAAGAACGCCCCGCATGCCGCCCCTTGCGTACCGCGCCCTGCTATGACCGGATGAAAGATGCCGGCGCGCAATTTGGTTGTGTGAATGGTTGGGAGCGCCCGAACTATTTTGCCCCAGAAGGGTTCAATGACCATGATGCGCGGTCGTTTAGGCGCGGCGGCTGGTGGCAATACGCGGTGGACGAGGCCAAGGCGATCCGCGAAAACGTCGGCCTGATTGACGCCACCGCCTTTACCAAACACCGTGTCAAAGGGCCGGGCGCGACGGCGTTTCTGGACTGGTTCACCTGTAACAAACTGCCCAGCATTGGCCGCATCAACCTGACCTATGCGCTGACACCGGCAGGCACCACCCGCACCGAATACACCATCGTGCGCCAGGGCGAGGATGAGTATTATCTGGTCTCGGCCGGTGCATGGACCGAATATGACGCCGATTACCTGCGCAAATGCGCCGCCGATAAGGCAGATGAATTCGGCTATATCGAAATCCAGAACGTCACCACGCAATATGGTGTCTTCGCCATTGCCGGTCCCAAATCGCGCGATGTGCTGAAGAAAATCATCAGCGATGCCGAGCCGGAAACGGCGTTGTCCAACAAACGCTTTCCGTGGCTGTCGGCCAAACAGATCGAACTGGGCATGTGTCCGGTCAACGCGATCCGTGTGGCCTATACGGGTGAGCTGGGCTGGGAGCTGCACCACCCGATCGAGATGCAGAATTATCTGTTCGATCTGATCATGAAAGCAGGCAAGGAATACGGGCTGAAACTGGTTGGCGCGCGGGCGCAGAACTGGTTGCGGCAGGAAAAATCCTATCGTGCGTTCGGCACCGAACTGGGCCGTGATGCAACCCCGCTCGAGGCAGATTTGCCCCGCTTTGTGAATATGGACAAAGAGTATCAGGGCAAGGATGCGATGCTGGCCAAAGGTATTCGCAGCAAATGCGTCACCCTGCTGATAGACGGGCCGGAGGACGCCGACCCGTGGGGCCGCGAGGCATTGATCCATGACGGAAAACGTGTCGGGCGCCTGACATCGGGGGGCTATTCCGTGGCCTTTGGGAAATCCATCGGCATGGGTTATGTGCCGCCGGAACTGGCCGAGGTCGGCACAAAGCTGAAGGTGCGCATGTTCCGCGATTTGTGGGATGCCGTGGTGGTCGAGGACAGCCCGTATGATCCCAAAAAATACGTCAATTCGCGTGGACGGGTAAGTATGGTTGCGACCAAACATTAGGGAACCTCTAAAAATCCCCCAAAATCCGGCCTGACGGGGTAGAATCGTCATCAGGATGAAAATGATTCGACCGACGGGGTTTTGTCATGGGTCAGATGGGATTTTTTGATCTTTCCAGCCGATACGCGGGACTGGACAAATCTGGTGATCCGCTGGTGTTGCTCAACGACATGGTGCCGTTCGAGGATTACCGGGACGAGCTGAAGGCCATATGGCGCACGCCGCCCGAACAGCGCAAATCCAACGCTGGCCGCCCGCCTTGGGATGAGGTGCTGATATTCAAGACGATGGTTTTGCAGCAGCTCTACAACCTCTCTGACGATCAGATCGAGTATCAGATCCGCGACCGCCTGTCGTTCATGCGGTTTCTCGGCCTTGGCATTGAAGACAGCGTACCTGACGCCAAGACCATCTGGGCCTACCGTGAAAGGCTGGCCGGGGCCGGGAAGATGAAGGAGCTGTTTGACAAGTTCGATGCCTTTCTGCGCGAAAAGGGCTATCTGGCGATGGGCGGGCAGATTGTTGATGCGAGCATCGTTCCGGCGCCGCGCCAGCACAACAAAAGGGACGAGAACGAGAAAATCAAGGCGGGCGAAACGCCTGAAGAGTGGGAGGAAAAACCCCACAAGAAGCGCCAGAAGGACGTGGATGCGCGCTGGACGAAGAAGCACGGCAAGAGCTATTACGGCTACAAGAACCACATCAATGTCGACCGGCGGCACAAATTCATCCGCGCTTATGATGTCACCGATGCCGCCGTGCATGACAGCCAGGCGCTTGCCGGTCTGATTGATGCGAGCAACACCTCATCGGACCTGTGGGCCGACAGCGCCTATCGCTCGCAAAAGATCGAAAGCGAGCTGGAAGAGCGGGGGCTTCACAGCCATATCCATCACAAGGGCAGGCGCGGCAAGCCGCTTGGCGAGCGCCAGCAAAAGGCCAACCGGAGGCGCTCGAAAGTGCGGGTCCGGGTCGAGCATGTATTCGCTTTTCAGGAGCGCTCCATGGGCGGCAAGCTGATCCGCTCCATCGGCCTGAAGCGGGCGCGATTTCGCATCGGGATGATGAACCTGGTCTACAACATGAAGCGCTTCGTCCAGTTCGAATGCGGCCTGGCGGCGCCGGGATAAGGGTTCATGGGGTGAGGTGTGCCTGAAATACCCAAAACCGGCTTGAAACCGGTGAAAATGGGTTTATGATCCGAAGCAATCAGGCGGGACAGGCGAAAAACCGTCCACCCCGCCGCGAAGAAGGCGAAAACGGGAATTTACAGAGGTTCCCATTAGGGTGTTTGGTTGCGATGTTCTTTGGGCCAAGACCACACGGCTCCATATTTCCAAGGCTATTAGGCCGCTATAATGGTTTTACATTTTTATGTGAAAACATAGACTTACAGTCTATTTCTTAACATTAGGCCACACAAATTCCTGTCACAAAAAGAATGTGTTGTTTTGCAGCCTATGGGTGTGCACACTAGAGGGACAGGAATAAAACAGGGAATATGGATATGAAACCGACGAACACTATGGCCTTTTTAGGCGGATTGATCGGCACGATCGTGATGACTTTGATGATGATGTATATGGCCCCGGTGATGACAGGCGCCCCGATGGATATTGCTGCGATGCTGGGCGGGATGCTGGGTGGCTGGACCGTCGGAATGGTGGTGCATCTGGTAATGGGAATAATTGTTTTCCCACTGGTTTATGTGCTGTTCTTCTATCACTTGATTGGTGGCACCCCGTTTTTTCGCGGGTTGGTTTACGGGGTTTTGTTGTGGTTGGTTGCAGTTGTGGTTGTCATGCCGATTGCCGGTGCGGGCGTGTTGATGAGCAACGTTGGCGGCATGATGGCGGTGATTGCCGCCTTGATTGGGCATTTGGTTTATGGCGGAATATTGGGGGCGGTCGCGGGTCACGGCCCGATGCGCAAGACCTAGGAAAACCGTGACGGGGACAGGGCGGTGGCGATGTCGGCGCCAATTTCCGGCGACTGCCCTGTGACCAGATCGGCAATCAAACGGCTGGCGGCTGGCGCGGTTTGAAAGCCATAGCCGCCCTGACCACCCAGCCAGTAGAATGTCGGATCAGACACATCCGCGCCGATGACCAGCGCGCGGTCAGGCGAAAACGTACGCAAGCCTGCCCACGAGGTTTCCAGACGTGTGACGGCTTCGGTGACCATTTCCTCGTAACGGGCCAGCCCTTCGGCCAGAACCATATCGTCGGCCCAGGCGTCATGCGGCTCGACCGGGTCTTCGTCTGATGGTGAAACGATCCACTTGCCCGCATCCGGTTTGGCGTACCAGCGTTCATTCACACCGTCCAGAAACGGCCATGTTGAAACGTCATGCCCGCCGGGGGCCGGGATGCGGGCCATTGAACGGCGGTAGGGTTGAAACCCCAGCGGGGCGATACCGGCAAGGCGGGCGATTTCGTCAACCCATGCACCGGCGGCGTTGATCAGGATGTTGGCGTGGTAAGTTTCCTCGCCGGCTTGCACCTGCCAACGGTCGGCGGTTTTGGCAATGGCGCTGACGCGGGATTTTTGCACGATGTTGACGCCATCACGCCGTGCCTGCGCGGTATAGCTTTGCAATAGGCGGTCGGCGTCCAGATCATGGGCATCGGCGCGGTAGGCGGCATAGGCGCAAGTATCGGGTTTCAGGATCGGCACATGGGTACGTGCCTGATCCATGCTGATTTCCTGCATGTTGAAATGGGCGGCCTCGGCCACGAAATCATCGCGTTCATGGGGGCGGGCGAACATCATCATGCCGCGCGGGGTCAGGATGCCGGCGGATTCGTGATGGTCTGCACTGGCGTAATTAAGGGCACGCACAACGTCGTTGCCGTAGTCCTTCAGGAACATCGCGGCCGAGCGGCCCGAGGCGTGATAGCCGAGTGCGTCTTCGGCTTCCAGCAAAGTGACAGAGGCGTGCGGGGCCAAAGCTGCCGCAGCCGAGAGGCCGGCGATACCGCCGCCTATGATCAGTATATCGGTTTTCATGTGCGATTAGTGGCATGGTCTGACCAAAAGGAAAAGGCCCAGCCGGGGCTGGACCTTTGCATTATTTTCCCTGCCACAGGGGCAGGGCGATTGGCGCTTAGTTGGGAATTTCGCCTTCAATGCCTTCAACGTAGAAACCCATACCGGCCAAGGTGCCGTCATCGGCGACTTCGCCCTCTGCCAGCCATGCGCTGCCGTCCTGCTTGTTCAGCGGGCCGGTGAACGGATGGTAGGTGCCGGCGGCGATGCTGTCGGCCAGTGCCTGTGCCTCGGCCTTTACATCATCCGGAAGCGCATCCGAGAACGGCGCCAGCACAACCATGCCTTCTTTCATACCGTTCCAAGTGTTGCCGGATGTCCATGTGCCATCCATCGCCGCCTTGGTGCGCTCGACATAATATGGTCCCCAGTTGTCGATGATCGCTGTTAACTGGGCGTGCGGTCCGAATTTTGACATGTCGGATGCCTGACCAAAGGCATAGATGCCTTTTTCTTCGGCAATGGTCATGGCAGCAGGGGAATCGGTGTGCTGCATGATCACGTCAACGCCCTGTTCGATCATCGCGGTGGCCGCATCGGCCTCTTTTGCGGGATCAAACCAAGTATAGACCCAAACCACTTTGAATTCGACATCCGGGTTCACCTTTTTGGCGTGGATATAGGCCGAGTTGATGCCACGGATAACTTCGGGGATTGGGAACGAGGCGATATAGCCGATCTTGTTGGTTTTGGTCATGCGACCGGCGATGGTACCGATCACGGCACGGCCTTCATAAAAACGGGCCGAGTATGTGGCGACGTTGTCGGCCTGTTTGTAGCCGGTGGCGTGCTCAAACCGCACATCGGGGAATTTGGCGGCAACATTCTGCACCGCGTCCATATAGCCAAAGGATGTGGCATAGATCAGCTTGGTGCCTGACAGCGCCATTTGCGTCAGAACGCGTTCGGCATCGGCCCCTTCGGGAACACTTTCGACAAAGGTGGTCTCAACCTTGTCGCCCAGTGCTTCTTCGATCGTTTTGCGGCCCTGATCGTGCTGGTAGGTCCAGCCGAAATCGCCAGTTGGTCCGACGTAGATAAAGCCGACTTTCAGTTTCTCTTCGGCAAAAGCCGCAGTCGATAGGCCAAGAGCCAGTACAGCCCCCGCCAGAATGGATTTGAATGATACCATGTTAGTCTCCCTGTTGTGTATCCTGAGCAGAATCAGTGTGTTTCTTCTTCTTTTTCTTCTTTACCCGTTTTGGGTCGGTTTGTGTCTCTAAAAGTGCAGCTGTGACAATCGCGGCAGGCACGGCGACAACGCCAAGGCCGATAAACAGCACAAACGTTGTAAATATCCGCCCGCCGGTGGTGATTGGCACCAGATCACCATAGCCAACCGTGGTCAGCGAGGCGACAGCCCACCACAGGCTGATCGGGATCGAGGAAAAGTTTTCTGGCTGGGCTTCGTGTTCGAACAGGTAAATACCAACGGCGCTGACATATAATACCAGCGCTGCGATGATGACAAAAATCAGCAGTTCGCCCTTGACTTGGGAAAAGGCGCGGGTCAGGCGATCAAAGGCCAGCGATGTGCGGAACAGTTTGAACAAACGCACCAGCCGGATCAGGCGCAGGGTGCGGATCGCCTGCCATTCTTCCTGTATAAACAACAGGGCCGGAAGACAGGCCAGCAGGTCAATGATGCCCCAAAAGCTGAAGACATAGCGCAAAGGACGTTCCGAGCAGGTCAGGCGCAGCACATATTCGCCAACGAAAACTGTCAGGATGAAGATTTCGAAATAATAGAGCGCGTTATGGATTGCAGGCGGAAAGCTGTCGACGGTTTCCAGTGAAATCGCCAGTGCCGACAGCAGGATCAGCGCATGCAAGATGAACGCGACGGTTCGCCCCACTTGCCCGTGGTGGCCGTCCAGTATCTCGATCACATCGCGACGGGTCATGGAAATCCTTAATGGGTTGCGTGGAAAATGCGGCCAAGGGCAGCAGGGGCGTTCATGGCGCTGCGCGCTTTGGAGGAGGACATGATAACCAGCACAAGGATGGTGATCAGGTAAGGCGACATTGACAGATATTGCACCGGAATATTGACGCCTGCCGCTTGCAGGTTGAACTGCAGCACGGTGACGCCGCCAAACAGATAGGCCCCCAGCAATACGCGCCACGGTTTCCAACTGGCAAACACCACGATCGCCAGCGCGATCCAGCCGGCACCGGCCGTCATGCCCTCGGTCCATTGCGGCACGCGGATCAGCGATAGATACGCGCCGCCAAGGCCCGCACAGGCGCCGCCAAACATAATGGCAAGGACACGGATGCGCACCACCTTGTAGCCCAGTGCGTGAGCAGCATCGTGGTTTTCACCCACCGCCCGCAAGATCAGGCCAAGACGGGTATATTTCAACACGGCCCAGACGATGGCGATCAAAAGGATGGCGAAATAGACCATCAGGTCATGGCGAAACAGGGTTTGCCCCAACACGGGGATATCCGAGAGTAGCGGGATGTGCAGTTTCGGGGTGGAAGGGGGTTTGATGCCCGCATAGCTTTGGCCGATCAGCGCCGACAGGCCAAGACCGAACAAGGTTAACGCCAGCCCCGAAGCCACCTGATTGGCCAGCAAAATTTGCGTAAGGAACGCAAACAGCAGCGACAGGATCGCCCCCGCCGCCGCAGCCGCAACAAAGCCCAGCAGCGGGCTGCCGGTTTCCACTGCTACGGCAAAGCCGCAGATTGCGCCGATGATCATCATGCCCTCGACGCCCAAATTCAGCACACCCGATTTTTCCACCACCAGTTCGCCAATTGCGGCCAGCATGATCGGCGTTGCCGCCACCATAAGCGATGCAATCAGCAGCACGGGGTTGATTGTTGACAGGTCCATTACGCGGTCTCCGTTCTGCTAAAGCGGATGCGGAAATTCACCAGCATGTCAAAGGCCAGCAGGAAGAACAGCAACATCCCCTGAAACGCCTGAATGGCCGGTTTGGGCAGACTTAGCATCAGCTGTGCCAGATCACCGCCGATATAGGTCAGCGCCATCAACAGACCGGCCAGCAGGATACCAACCGGATGCAAGCGGCCAAGAAAGGCCACGATGATCGCGGTAAAGCCGTATCCCTGATTGAAATCCGTGGTGATCTGACCTGCGGGGCCGGTGACCTCGAACAGACCGGCAAGGCCTGCCAGCACACCGGAAATGCCAAAACACAAGACCACCAGCCGGTTCGGGTTAACCCCGCGAAAACGAGCGGCGCGTGGCGACTGGCCCGCAAGGGTGATTTGATAGCCCATGATGTGACGCGTCATCATCACATAGGCGAAAATCACCGCGATAAAGGCCATGACAACGCCCCAGTGCATACCGGTGCCGGTGATCAGTTCCGAATTGGTCACCACATCGTAATCCCTGAAATTGCGCGACCCCGGAAAGCCATGGCCCTCTGGATTGCGCAACAGGCCGAATGACATTGCCGACATGATATGTTCGGCCACATAGACCAGCAGCAGCGACACCAGAATTTCATTGGTGTTGAATTTGGTGCGCAAAATGGCGGGGATCATTGCCCACAACCAGCCGCCAAACGCGCTGGCAATCACCATCAGCGGAAAGATATACCAACCGCCTGCAGGGTAAAACGCCAGCCCCACGGTGGCACCGGTGATCGCGCCGATGATATACTGCCCCTCGGCGCCGATATTCCAGATACCGGCACGAAAGCCGAAACTAAGCCCGATCGCAATCAGGATCAGCGGCCCCGCTTTGACCAGCAGTTGCGGGCGAGAATATGACGCGAATTGTTCGGAAAATAGCGGATCCCAAAAGATGATCCTGATCGCCTCGACAGGGTCTTTGCCCAGAATGGCAAACAGAATGCCACCGGCTACCATCGTGGCGATTACCGCCAGAACGGGTGTTGCAATTGTCCATGCCTTTGACGGCGTGGGCCGTTTTTCCAGCCTAAGCATGCGCCACCTCCTGTTCTTCCATTCCGCCCAGCATCAGGCCAATTTCCTCGACCGTCAGCCCCTTGGTGGGGCGCGGGCGGGTCAGGTGGCCTTCGTTCAGGGCGCAGAAATTGTCGGAAACTTCCATCAACTCGTCCAGGTCTTGACTGATCACCACAACCGCCGCACCCTTGCCCGCAAGGTCCATCAGTGCCTGCCGGATGGCGGCAGCGGCCGAGGCATCCACCCCCCATGTCGGCTGGTTCACCACCAGCACACGCGGGTTCTGCAACACCTCGCGCCCGATCACGAATTTCTGCAGATTGCCGCCGGATAATGCCCGCGCTGCCGTGCGTGCCCCCGGTGTGCGCACGTCAAAATCGGCAATCACCTTTTTGGCAAATGCGCGGGTCTTGGCCCAGTTCACAAACCCGTTGCTGACCAGATTTTCGCGGATCGCGGCGGTCAACAGGGCGTTTTCCGTCAGGCTCATGTCTGGGGCGGCAGCATGGCCCAGCCGTTCCTCGGGCGCGGCCAGTATTCCCAACGCGCGGCGTTCGTTCGGACCCAGATGGCCAATCAGCCTGCCTTCAAATGTCACGGTCTGCTCGGCACTGGGCGTTTCGCCGGACAAGGCGGCCAGCAATTCATCCTGCCCGTTGCCCGCTACCCCGCCGATCCCCAGTATTTCGCCAGCACGCACGGTCATATTTACCGATTTCAAAGATGTGCCGAATTGCGTGGTGGCGGGGACGTAAAGGTCTTTCACCTCCAGCACCACCTCGCCAAATTCACCCGCATCCCGCAGCGGTTGGTGCAGCGCACTGCCCACCATCATTTCCGCCAACTCGCGCGCCGATTTTTCGCGCGGGTTGCAGGTATCGACCACCACCCCGTGCCGCAAAATCGTGGCGCTGTCGCAAATGTCGCGGATTTCTTCCAGTTTGTGGGAAATATACAGGATCGCCGTGCCCTCGGAGGACAGTTTGCGCAGGGTCTGGAACAGCACTTCCACCTCTTGCGGGGTCAGCACGCTGGTGGGTTCGTCCATGATCAACAGCTTGGGGTCTTGCAGCAGGCAGCGGATAATCTCGACCCGCTGGCGTTCGCCCGCCGACAATTCCCCGATCAGCCGTTCGGGGTCCAGCGGCAGACCATAATCATGGCTGACCTTGGTGATCCGTGCCGACAGTTCCCCGTGTTTGGGTGGGTTTTCCATGCCCAGCGAAATGTTTTCAGCCACAGACAGCGCCTCGAACAGGGAAAAATGCTGGAACACCATCGCCACACCGGCGGCACGGGCCGCGCGTGGTTCGGGCGGGGCAAAACTGTCGCCCATCAGGGTCATTGCGCCTGCATCCGGCCGCACCAGCCCGTAGATCATTTTCACCAGCGTGGATTTGCCCGCCCCGTTTTCCCCCAGCAGCGCATGTACCTCGCCTGCGTCAATGCCAAAGGACACATGATCATTGGCAACCACGCCCGGATAGGCCTTGGTCAGCCCGTCAATCATCAGCAATCTGTCGGTCATTCTTCCCCCGTTGCGCACATCATGCCCGTTCGGGATTCTCTTTGTGCGCGGTCCTGCAATAACTTGTGTGCTATGCTGACTGCAATAGCCTGTGGTTCCTTGCCCAATGACGGATCGCCAATCGGGCAGGTGATGCGGGTGATTTCATCGGCTGTATGGCCCAGTTTCTCCAGCCGTGAATGGAACCGCACCCATTTTGTTTTCGAGCCGATTAAACCGGCATAGGCAAAGCTGTGGTTCAGCAATGCATGGCAGATTTCCAGATCAATGCCGTGGCTCATCGTCATGATGAAATGATGTGCGTCTTTAGGGGCATGTTTCACCAGCGCCGCCATGTCCTTGGCCATCAAAGGGGTGACGCCAAGGGGCAGTTCCACCGGCATCCGCGCCGCTTCGGTGTCAATCAGCGTGACGGCAAATTCCGGTAGCGGAGCCAGCACATCTGCCAGTGCCCGACCCACATGGCCTGCGCCGAATATCCAAACCGGCGTGGCTGCCTGCCACAGGGATTCCGCCAGCCAGCCATTGATCAGTGTCGGTGGTATCTGCGTATTTCCGGCGGCATCGATTTTGCGTTGCAGGGCAGGGGGCATATCGCCTGTTTCCCCGCCAATCGGACGGGCAAAAACATGCGCGCCCTCATCCGGCAGATTGTCAGCCATGAACCGCTCGAACACCAGCGCCACCGTGCCGCCGCAGCATTGCCCCAGCGCAGGCCCCAAAGGTTCGGTCATCTGCATCGAGGGCACCCCGCCATCCAGCATTGCCCGCGCCCGTTTCGTGGCCTCGAACTCCAGCGCGCCACCACCGATGGTGCCCGACTGCCCACCGTCCCAAACCAGCATCGCCGTGCCCGCCCCGCGCGGGGCTGATCCTTTGGTGCCGGTGACGATCACCCGCACCACCGTTCCATGCGCCTGCACCGCATTCGCCAATTCCCCCCTGCGAAAGCTCATGCCGATCCTTTCTGCCGTTTCACCGCCATCAAAATACGTTCAGGCGTAGCGGGCGCGTCAAGCGCGGGATAGATGTCACCACAGGCCGCCACCGCATCCGAAATCGCCAAAAACGCCGAGATCCCGTTCACAAACGGCGGCTCTCCCACCGCTTTTGAGCGATAGATCGTATCTTCCTGATTGCGACCATTCCACAGGGCCACATTGAATACATCTGGCCGGTCCGAACAGGCGGGAATTTTATAGGTCGAAGGTGCGTGTGTCTTCAAATGCCCCTTGTCGTCCCAGACCAGTTCCTCCATCGTCAGCCATCCGGCGCCCTGCACATAGGCCCCTTCCACCTGTCCGATGTCCAGATCAGGGTTCAGTGACGCGCCCGCGTCATGCAGAATATCGGCGCGCAAAATGCGGTTTTCACCGGTCAGCGTGTCAATCACCACTTCCGTTACCGCAGCACCGTAAGCGAAATACAAAAACGGTCGCCCGCGCCCCTTGGTCCGGTCCCAACGGATTTTTGGCGTCTTGTAAAATCCGGTGGCCGACAGGCTGATCCGCCCCTCATAGGCCAGCTGCGCGGCGCGGGCAAAAGTGAACTGCCGCCGCCCAACATTCACCATGCCATCGGCGAACACCACATCTGATGGCTTCTTGCCCTGCTGATCTGCCAGAAATGCGGCAATCCGCCCGCGCAATTCCTCGCAGGCGGCTTTTACGGCCATGCCGTTCAGGTCCGATCCGCTGGATGCCGCGGTGGCCGATGTATTGGGCACTTTGGCGGTATCGGTCGCGGTGATCTTGACGGCCTCGAGCCCGACACCGAACACCTCTGCCGCCACCTGCGCCACCTTCTGGAACAACCCTTGCCCCATCTCGGTGCCACCGTGGTTCAGATGGATCGAGCCATCCTGATAGACATGCACCAGCGCGCCGGCCTGGTTCAGATGGGTCAGGGTAAAACTGATCCCGAACTTCACCGGCGTCAGGGCTATTCCCTTCTTCAACACCGGATTGGCTGCGTTCCACTTGGCAATCGCCGCGCGGCGTGCATGGTAACCGGACCTTTCCGCCAGTTCAGCCACCAGCTCGTTCAGAATAAAATCCTCGACCTGCTGACCATAAGGCGTTTCCTGCATCTGTTTCTTTTTCGCGGAAATATCCCCGCCGGAGGCATAAAAGTTTTTCTGGCGCACCGCCAGAGGATCAAGCCCCAGCGTCGCCGCAACATGGTCCATCACCCTTTCCACCCCGACAATCCCCTGCGGCCCGCCAAAGCCGCGATAGGCGGTGGCCGATTGGGTGTTGGTACGCAGCCGGTGACTGGTGATGCGGATATCGGGCAAATGATAGGCATTGTCGGCATGCAGCATGGCACGGTCCGCCACCGGCAGGCTTAGGTCCTGAGACCAGCCACAGCGGGCGTATTGGGTGAACTCGATGCCGCTGATCCGGCCCTCGTCATCAAACCCCACCTGATAATCCACGCGGAAATCATGGCGTTTGCCTGTAATGACCATATCGTCATCGCGATCATAACGTATCTTGCAGGGGCGTTTGAGCTGCCGCGCCACCACGGCACAGGCCACAGCCAGCGCATTGCCCTGACTTTCCTTGCCGCCAAACCCGCCACCCATGCGCCGGGTTTCCACCCGCACCGCATTCATCGACAGCCCCAAAGCGTGCGATACCTTGTGCTGAATTTCGGTCGGGTGCTGGGTGCTGGAATGCACCAGCATATCTCCACCTTCCTGCGGGATCACCAATGCGGCCTGACCTTCCAGATAGAAATGCTCCTGCCCGCCCATGGTGATGTTGCCCTGAAGGGTGTGTTTGGCTTCCTTCAACGCCCCGTCCGCATCGCCCTTGGTCCAGATCACAGGGCCACCTTCGAACCGGCTGTCGGCAAACAGCGCATCCTCGATGGTCAGGATGGCAGGTTTTTCGGCATATTCGATTTTACCCAGCCTTGCGGCCTTGCGCGCCGCCAGATGGCTGGTCGCGACCACGATAAACACCGGCTGGCCGACATAATGAACCGTGCCATCCGCCAGCAAGGGTTCGTCATGGGCGGCAGGCGATACATCGCAATCGGGTGGCAGATCATCCGCCGTCAGCACCGCAATCACGCCATCGGCCGCACGCACTGCGCCCAGATCCATCGCGGTGATGTCGCCATGCGCCACATTGGACAGGCCGAAGGCCAGATGCAGGCAATCGGCCGTAACCGGAATGTCGTCGATATAACGCGCCTCCCCCGTCACATGCAGCGGGGCGGAATCATGGGGCAGGGGTTTTCCAACGCTCATGGCTGCACCTCCAGAACATTGACGGGCGTACCCTGATCCTCGAAATAACAGCGCAGCAGCATATTTTGTGCCGTTTCCAGCCGGTAACCGGCACTGGCGCGCATGTCGCTTAGCGGGGTGAAATCCTGTGCAAACCCGTCACGGGCGGCGGTAACGGTTTCTTTGGTCCAGTCCTGCCCGATCAGCGCCTGCTCCACATGCGTGGCCCTTTTCGGTGTGCCGGCCATGCCGCCAAAGGCGATGCGGGCCGCTGTGACCTTACCGCCCTTAACCGCAATATTGAAACAGCCGCAAACGGCGGAAATATCCTGATCAAAGCGTTTGGACAGCTTGTAGCATTTCAGCCGGTCCGCTTGTCGTGGCACGCTGATCGCCTCGACAAATTCGCCCGCTTTGCGGTCCTGTTTACCATAGGCAACAAAGAAATCCTCAAGCGGCATCTCGCGCCGCTTGTCCCCGCGCCGCAGATGTAACGTGGCCCCCAGGGCGATCAACGCGGGCGGGCCATCGCCGATGGGCGAGCCATTGGCAATGTTCCCGCCAATCGTCGCGGCATTGCGGATTTGGGTCGAGGCATAGCGGCGCAACATCGCAGCAAACGAGGGATGATAATCCGCCATCACCTGTTCCAGCGCGGTGATGGTCACACCCGCCCCGATACGGATCATATCCTTGCCCGCCTCGATCTGTTTCATTTCGTCAATACCGCCCAGAAAGGCCACTTTGGGCAGATCCATTAAGCGTTTTGTCAGCCACAGCCCCACATCTGTCGCCCCGCCCACCAGCGTGGCGTCGGGGTTATCCAGATACCAGTCTGCCAGCGCGTCCACCGTGACCGGCGCGTAGGGCGGGGTTAACCCCGCCACCCCTTCCAGCGCGGCCAAATCCCCGGCCATCCACTCGGGCACATCCATACCTTCCACAGCCTCGGCCGCGCGGATGATTGGGGCATATCCGGTGCAGCGGCACAGGTTGCCCGCCAGCACATCGTCATGGTTTTTCGCGCCGTTCATATGCCCGACCGCCAGCGATACCACGATCCCCGGCGTGCAGAACCCGCATTGCGAACCGTGATGTTTCACCATCGCCTCCTGCACCGGATGTGCTGTGCCGTCCGGCGCGCTGATCCCCTCGACCGTGCGCACCGCCTTGCCGTGCAACTGCCCCATTAGCAGGATACAGGCATTCAGTGATTTCGCGCCATCAGTATCCGTCACCATCACGGTGCAGGCGCCGCAATCGCCCTCGTTGCAGCCTTCTTTGGTTCCGGTCAAATGTTTGGATTCGCGTAGCCAGTCCAGCAACGTGCGCGTTGGCGGCACATCGGTCAGGCGTTGGGCTTCTCCGTTCAGAAGAAACACGATGTCAGTCATAAAATTTCCGTGCCGCGTTCTTTACCGTCAGGCCCTGTGCACCCCCCGCCCGATGCGACGTAAAGCAGATGGGTGCGACCGTTTGACCGGAATCAGCAAACCCGATGCACCGCTGCAAAGCAATATTTTTGTTATCAATTAAAGTCGAAAAATTGTATACCAATGCATACAATATATGCAACCTTTTGAAAAATTAGTGAAACCTATGAAAATATCCACTCTACATCACGTTCAACTTGCCATGCCCAAAGGCGGTGAAGATGCCGCGCGGGCGTTCTATGGCGGCCTGTTGGGCCTATCCGAAGCTTCCAAGCCACCGATTCTGGCCGCCCGTGGCGGTGTCTGGTTTGAAAGGGGCGAGGTGCGGGTGCATTTGGGGGTCGAGCAGGATTTTCGCCCCGCCCGCAAGGCCCATCCCGCATTTCAGGTGCAAGGTGTGGCTGATCTGCTGGCGCATCTTGCAGCCAAAGGGGTGGCTGTCACCCGTGATGATAACCTTCCGGGGTTCATCCGTGGCTATGTGAAGGACCCGTTCGGCAACCGGATTGAACTTTTGGAACCTGCCCCCGCCGGTTAACGGTTTTCAAACCATCCCGTCTCGGGTTAGGTTCGCCCAATGTCTAACCCCCGATTCATCCATTTGCGTTTGCACAGCCAGTATTCCCTGCTGGAAGGGGCCGTGCCTGTCAAAAAACTGCCCGCGATGTGCGAGACGGCGAATATGCCCGCCGTGGCCCTGACCGACACAAACAACATGTTCGCGGCGCTGGAATTCTCGGTCACCGCCAAAGACGCCGGCGTGCAGCCGATCGTTGGCTGTCAGATCGACGTGGCCTATGACCCCGCCCAGCCCGGCGAAAAGCCCCGTGATCCGGCCGCCGTGGTGCTGCTGGCGCAGAACGAGCGCGGTTATGAAAACCTGATGAAGCTGAACTCCTGCCTCTATCTGGATAAACACGGGGCACTTCCGCAGGTCACGGTGTATGAATTGGCGCAATATTCGGATGGCTTGATTTGCCTGACTGGCGGGGCTGAAGGGCCTGTCGGCAAACTGCTGCAATCGGGGCACACGCCAAAAGCGCAGGCGCTGATGCAGCGGCTGGCCGGCCTCTATCCCGACCGGTTGTATGTTGAACTGCAACGCCACCCCGGCGAGGGTGGCCAATGCACCGAAGCCGAACGCGCGACCGAGCGCGGCTTTGTCGAAATGGCCTATGCAATGGACCTGCCGCTGGTCGCCACCAACGATGTGCATTTCCCCAAACCCGATATGTTTGAAGCCCATGACGCCCTGTTGTGTATCGCGGATGGTGCCTATGTGGATCAGCAGGAACCGCGCCGCCGCTTGACGCCGCAGCATTATTTCAAGTCGCAAGAGGAAATGATCACCCTTTTTGCCGACCTGCCCGAAGCCGTTGCCAACACCGTTGAAATCGCCAAACGCTGTGCTTTTGCCACCTACCGACGTGCGCCCATTCTGCCGAAATTCGCCGATGACGAGGTCGCCGAATTACGCCGTCAGGCCGCCGAAGGACTGAAGGCGCGGCTTGCCGTGATCCCGCATGCGGCCCCGGTCGAGGACTACGAAAAGCGGCTGGCCTTTGAACTGGATATCATCGAGGGCATGGGGTTTCCCGGGTATTTCCTGATCGTGGCCGATTTTATCAAATGGGCCAAGGACAATAATATTCCGGTCGGACCGGGCCGTGGCTCGGGTGCGGGTAGCCTTGTGGCCTATGCACTGACCATCACCGACCTTGATCCGCTGCGCTATAACCTGCTGTTTGAGCGGTTCCTGAACCCCGAACGTGTGTCGATGCCCGACTTTGACATCGACTTTTGCATGGATCGCCGCGAAGAGGTGATCCGTTATGTTCAGGAAAAATACGGCCGCGACTGCGTGGGCCAGATCATTACCTTCGGCGCGTTGCTGTCCAAGGCTGCCATTCGCGATATCGGTCGCGTATTGCAGATGCCTTACGGGCAGGTGGACCGGCTGTCAAAACTGATTCCGGTTGAAGGCGTCAAGCCGATGTCGATCGAAAAGGCATTGGCCGAAGAACCCCGCCTGCGCGAAGAGGCCAAGTCCGAAGAGGTGGTCGAACGCCTGCTGAATTACGGCCAGCAGGTAGAAGGGTTGCTTCGCAATGCCTCAACCCACGCTGCCGGTGTCGTGATCGGCGATCGCCCGATTGACGAACTGGTGCCGCTGTATCAGGACCCGCGTTCAGACATGCCCGCGACCCAGTTCAACATGAAGTGGGTAGAACAGGCCGGTCTGGTGAAATTCGACTTTCTGGGCCTGAAAACCCTGACCGTCATTCAAAACGCGCTGGATCTGCTGAAATTGCGCGGTGTGGATATCGACATCGGGCAAATCCCGCTGGATGATGAAAAGACTTATAAACTCTATGCCAACGCCAAAACGGTTGCTGTGTTTCAGGTGGAATCCAGCGGTATGATGGACGCGCTAAAGCGCATGAAACCCACCTGCATCGAGGACATCGTGGCGCTGGTGGCGCTTTATCGCCCGGGTCCGATGGAAAACATCCCGACCTATTGTGAGGTCAAGAACGGGCTGAAAGAACGCGAATCCGTTCACCCATTGATTGACCATTTGCTGGAAGAAACCCAAGGCATCATTGTTTATCAGGAACAGGTGATGCAGATCGCGCAGGTGATGGCCGGTTACAGCCTTGGCGGTGCGGATTTGCTGCGTCGCGCGATGGGTAAAAAGATCGCCGAGGAGATGGCCAAGGAACGCCCCAAGTTCGAAAAAGGCGCGATGGAAAACGGGGTGGATCAGAAGAAAGCCAGCGAGGTATTCGACCTGCTGGAAAAATTTGCCAACTACGGTTTCAACAAATCCCACGCGGCGGCCTATGCGGTGGTGTCCTATCAAACCGGCTGGTTAAAGGCGAATTATCCGGTCGAATTTATGGCCGGTGTGATGAATTGCGACATCCACCTGACCGACAAGCTGGGCATCTACAAAGAGGAAATCACCAAAGGGCTGGGGCTGGAAATTGTGTTGCCCTGCGTGAATGCTTCGGACGCCACCTTTAGTGTGGCCGATGGCAAGGTGGTCTATGGCCTTGGCGGGTTGAAAAACGTCGGGGTCGAGGCGATGCGCCTGATCGTCGAGGCCCGTGGCGATACACCATTCACCACACTATACGATTTTGCCCGCCGCGTTGACATGAAGCGGGTCGGTAAACGGCCACTGGAAATGCTGGTCCGTGCCGGTGCCTTTGACGTGCTGGATCGCAACCGCGCACGGGTGTTTGCCAGCCTTGAAGCGCTGGTGTCCTATTCCGCCGCGATCCATGAGCAGCGCAATTCAAATCAGGTGTCCCTGTTTGGCGAAGCCGGCGATGATCTGCCCGAACCGCGCCTTGCCAATGTCGAGGACTGGTTGCCAAACGAGCGGCTGGCCGAGGAACACAAGGCCGTCGGTTTCTATCTGTCCGGTCACCCGCTGGACGATTACATGGTGCCATTGAAACGCAAAAACGTAATGACCCTGACCGAAGTCGAGCGCAAAGCCGAACGCGGCGCTTGCGTGGTCAAAATGTGCGGCGCGGTGGCCAGCAAACAAGAACGCAAATCGGCGCGGGGCAACCGTTATGCCTTTGTGTCCTTGTCCGATCCGACGGGGCTGTACGAGGTCACGGTTTTCTCGGACACCCTGGAGGCGGCAGGCGATTTGCTGAACGCGGGCAGCAATGTGGTTCTAAGCATCGAGGCGACGATGGAATCCGATCAGTTGAAACTGCTGGCGCGCGGGGTGCAGGCGGTGGACGGCGTAGCCGCCGAAGCCGGATCAATGGGATTGCGGGTGTTTATTGACCGCGCCGAGGCCGTGAAATCGGTATCCTCGGTGTTGGAGCGCGCAGCCAAAGACGGCACATCGCGCAGCGGTGGTCCGGTGGTATTCTGCCTGATTGACGCATCCCTACCGGGAGAGGTTGAGCTTTCCCTGCCAAAGGACTATCCGGTGAACCCGCAGATCAAAGGCGCGATCAAAAGCCTTGGCGGGGTTATCACGGTAGAGGAATGTTAAGATATGCGGGTTGTCGGGTTTTCGGTTGCGTTGTTGATGCTGGCGGGTTGTCTGGGCGAGCCGCAAACACCTGCGATCGAAAATGCGGATGTGGCCACAGATATTGCAGCCAGTGGAACGCCTGTTGATCAGGCGCCAGATTCTGAAGCCGCTAAGGAGATCGCTGAAAATGATGAAAGCCCGGTCGAAGCGGTAGAACAGGCCGCGCCACAAAAACCGCGTCATGGGCTGTTTGGATTGTTTGGGCGTAACAAACCGGATGACACCAAGGAAACCGTTGCAGAGATTGCACAAGACGGGGCGACAGAGGAGGAGCCTGCGAAAGCGCCTGTTCCAAAAGATGCTCCACCGTCCGGGGATGCGGTCGAGGCCGAACTTGATACAGAGGCATCCGAAACGCCTGCGCCGCGCCGCGGGTTGTTCGGGATATTCGGTGGCAAGCGGGCACACGCAAATTCGATAGAACCGGTGGATGTCGAGCCTGTCGAAGTCGACGACATTAAACCGCAAGCCGATGAGACGCAGGCAGATGTTGCCATGGTTGAAGCCGACACACCGCGTAAACCCCGTCGGGGTTTGTTCGGTCCGCGTCGCAGTGATCGGCCGCAATCGGTGATCGAACCTGGAACGGTGCTGCCTTTTGGTGAAATCGGGGTGGTTTGCGGGGTGCGGGGGCGGGCGCTGGGCAAAGAGGTGGACCGGTTTCCGGCAAAGGGCAAAGGCTATCGTTTGTATGACAGCAATCCGTCCAGCACCCTGCCGCGCACCCATTATCTGACCGGCTTCAAAGACGGCTGCGCGCGCCAGTTCACAGCGTCCCTTGTGTTGATCGGCTCGCCGGTGCTGCATGAACAGATGCGCTATGATCCCAGCAACAAGGATATTCCGGTGACCGAGGCCGACAAGGCCTATGAGCGGATCAAGCGGCGTATCTGCAAGGTTTCCAAAGGCGAGCCTTGCCCGGAAAAACATGTTGCCGCTTTGGAAAAAGGCATGGCTTTTGTAACGCTTTACGAGCGGTTTGGAAGCAATGCATCCTGGGAAGAGGTGTTATTGCACAACGGGCAGATTGCAGGCACATCATTACGCAGACGTTAGGGGCGCCTACCAGTGTGGTGGTTTCTGGTCTGATAGAACCACAGATCCGCCATTGTCGGCATCGCGTCCGGCCTCGCGCTCCATCAACATAGTCATGCGGCGAGACAGGATTGCTATTTCACCTTCCTGTCGGGCAACAATATCCGACAGGTCATCTACTGCCCGGGTCAAATGGGCAATTTTCTCTTCCAGGGTGTTGATCTGATCATTTTGCATGCTGTTTGTTACAGCTGGGAATGACAGGGAACAAGCACTGTTTTAACCCTGTGAACCTAGCTGCGATCATGAGGCCAATACAATATCCTCCTCGTAAGGTCCGTCGTTGGGCTTGGAGGGAACAGTGTTTGAATTGTCGGTAATAAAACAAGAAACCGTATCAAACAATCCGTCAGCTTCCTGACTCAGGCTAACTGTCGAGGCTGTGGTTTCCTCGAACATGGCAACATTCTGTTGCGTGACTTCATCCAACTGGATGATGGCGGTATTGATTTCAGATAATTCCGCCGCCTGTTCACTGGCAGATGTGGACACGTTTGGGTTGTGTCTCGAAAGTGGTGGAAATTGATTTCAGGCACCTCCGAGCGGGTTGAGTTATGCGCCGGTCAGGCGGCTTGGTCAAGGGTTGCGTCGGCGACGGGCTGAGCGAGCGTTTCCCAGCCATCGACCTTTCGCATGACGATCTGCCCCGAGGCCATCAGAGCCCAAAGCAGCATCGGCACGGTCTCGGCGCATGGCAGCACGGTCTGGGTCTTGATGCGGCGGCGGAATTCCTCGTTCAGGCGTTCGATCGCATTTGTCGTTCTGGCCGATTTCCACTGGCCTTGTGGCAGACGCGTGAAGGTGAAAAGCTTATCTCCTGCTTCTTCCAAGCTGTCAGCGACGGCCTTGCATTTCAGCCGCCATTTTCGCAGAAATGCCTTGCGGCGGGTGGCGATTTCCTCGGGTGTTTTGGCGTAGATCATGTCGCGGTAATCTTCTGTCAACTCATCATGCATACGCTTGGGTGCCTTGGCCAGAAGGTTGCGGTGCTTGTGCACCGTGCACCTCTGGATCGGCAGATCTTCACCCCAGAGGGCAATGAGAGCGACCTCAAGTCCCGGTGCCCCGTCCACGATGACAAATTCGGGCCGTTTCAACCCGCGCGCATCCAGATCGTTGATGAACTGACGCCAGGCGGAGGTGCTTTCGCCGCCCATGTTCATCAGTGATAACAAGACCTTCTGCCCATCCCGGCGCACGCCAATCGCGGCCAGAACCGAGATATTGGTGGCCTTCCTGTCAATCCGCGTTTTGATCACGGTGCCGTCCAGGATCAGCCGCACGATGTCTTCATCCGCAAGGCTGCGGGCGCACCACGCCTGCCAGTCCACCTTCACCTTGCGCCAGGCGCGGCTCACCACATCCTTGCTGACCGCCCCCTGAAACAGGCCGAACAGGGCGCGTTTTACCCGCCGTGTGTTGGTGCCCGAAAGGTAGACAGCAGCGATCAGCGCCTCGGCCTTCTTCGTCAGCCGCTGGTAGCGGGGCAATGCCTTCGAGCGCCATTCTCTGGCCTTGCCGGCCTCGCCTGTGATCCGCGCACGCGGCACGCGCACCGTTTCGGTTCCAAATGTTCCGACCAGTTGCCGCTCGCGATGCCCGTGGCGGTATCCGGCCTTTGCCCCGCCGCTGCGGCCATACCGGCAACGGCCCAGAAACTGCTCCAGCTCCTCTTCGAAAACCGCCTCGATCGTCGCGCGGATGTTCTGGCGCAGCCGGTCTTCAATCGGGTCATAGCCTGCTTCATTGGCCAGTAGCGCGGATGTCGATGTTGCTGTATTCTTTGTCATGGCGTGATCTCCTTGGCGGTTCCAGCCGCCGGTTGGGTGGCTTCGATGCACCCGGAGATTACGCCGTCCTCGAATTTCCACCAAACTCGCGACACTACCCACGTTTTCAACATGGCTGGCGATGCTTTCTACAGATTGGGCAATCGTTTTGAGTGAATCGCCGGCCTGATTAACAAGTGCAACACCGCGATTTACCTCGTTTGCACTGTTCGAGATCAAATCGCTAATTTCACGCGCTGCTTCCGATGACCTCTGCGCAAGACCACGTACTTCCGAGGCAACAACGGCAAACCCGCGGCCTGCTTCTCCGGCGCGGGCGGCTTCGACGCCCGCGTTCAGGGCCAACAGGTTGGTCTGGAAGGCGATATCATCAATGACGCCGATGATTTTGGATATTCTTGAAGACGAATCCTCGATCGCGCCCATCGCATTGATCGCTTCGGTCACCACATCACCGCTTTCGTCCGCCTGTCTTTTGGCCTCGGAGACCACTTCGTTGGCTTGTTGCGAGCTATGCCCAAAAGTTGGTGACGCAGTAATCAGGCGGCATGTTTTTCCTGCTTGATCCCGTCCTTAAATTCAACCCCTTCGATGATTTCCGGCAATCGGAATGCGCCGTCGAGTTTACGCCATTTCTTCTTTGCCGACATCATCAGGCGGAAGGTCATTGCCAAGGCGGTCTTGCGCCCGAGGCAGCCTTTGGTCTTCTTCGTTCGGTGCCGCACGGTGGCAAATATGCTTTCGATGGGGTTGGATGTGCGGATGTGTTTCCAGTGCTCGGCAGGGAAGTCGTAGAAGGTCAGCAGCACGTCCCGGTCCTTGGTCAGCTTCCCCACGGCACGCTCGTATTTCACGCCATAGGCTTCGATGAAGAAATTGAACGCGGCCTCGGCGTCCCGTTTGTTCTCGGCCATCCAGATGTCCTGTAGATGGCCCTTGGCTTTGGCTTGCAGCGACTTCGGCATGGCATTCAGGACGTTGCCGGTTTTATGCACCCAGCAGCGCTGCTCCCGGGTCTCACCGAACACCTCCCGCAAGGCGTTCCAGAAGCCGAGCGCGCCATCACCAACGGCCAGATCAGGGGCTTTTCTGAGGCCACGACGTTGCAAGTCCAGCAGCAGTTCACGCCAGCTCTGGCTGCTTTCTCGATACCCGTCCACGAGGCCCAGAACATCCTTGTTACCCCACTCGTCCGCGCCGATGATCACCAGCATGCATTGCTTGTCAGCATCCGTGCGCGGCTTGAAATAAACCCCGTCGGCCCAGAAATACACATAGCGTTTGGCCGACAGGTCACGCCGGTTCCAACGCTCGTATTCTGCCCACCACTCCGCCTTCAGGCGCGAAATCGTGCTCGATGTCAAACCACCCGCATCAGGCCCCAGAAGGGCCGCCAGTGCTTCGCCGAAATCACCCGTGGAAATACCTTTGAGATAGAGCCAGGGCAACAACTCCTCGACCGACTTTGCCCGGCGCAGATACGGCGGCAGAAGCGTCGAGGTGAACCTGATCTTCTCCGCCCCCGTGCCACGATCACGCACCCGAGGCACATTCACCGGGACAGGGCCGATCCCCGTCATCACCTCGCGCTCCGGCAGGTATCCGTGGCGAACAAGGCGCTGGCGACCGGCCGAATCCCTCAAATGCGCGTGTTGCGCCATCAGATCACAAACCTCGGCCTCGACCGCCTGTGCCAACAGATCCCGCGCGCCTTTGCGCAAGATATCCGTCAGCGGATCAGGTGAAATTCCGGCTGGATCGGTAAACTCCAAAATAGTATCGTCTTCCATGTGGCATATCCTTTTCTCTCTGAGAATCGCGGCGCGTCAACACCGCCATGATATGCCACCCAATCACCCCATCACCAACTTTCGGGCATTACTCCTTGTTGCGCCCCTTTTGCCACTGTTTTCACAGATGCGGTCAACTGGTTTAGAGACGTCGATGTTTGCCCCAGTGTAATCGCCTGCGTTTCCGTCCGGTTCGACAATTGCTGTGAGGCCTGGGAAATTTGCGAGGTTTCACTGGTGATGCGACCCGCACTTTCGGCGACATTGTCAATGGCACCCGACAATATGGTCAAGGCGTCATTCATACTGGTCTGTAACTGTGAGAAAGCCCCTTCAAAATCGCCTGACATCCGTTCGGTCAGATTGCTTTCGGCCAGACACCCGATCACGCGGTTTACCTCGCCAATCCCGTTATCGATTGTGCCAATCAGTGTATTGACGGATCCGGCAATATTTACCAGATCGGCATCCATATATTTGGTTTCAATTCTTTTCGTGAAATCCCCCATGGCCGCCGCTTCGACAACCGTGCGCATTTCCGCCTGAAAATCGTCGGCCTGGGCGCGGTGTTCCTCGGCTGCGATGGCCGAAAGCCGCTGTTTTTCTGCCATTTCTTTCTGTTCTTCCAGCAGATGGCTTTGTTCCTCGGCCATGTTTTGTTGTTGTTCCAGCAGCTGCGCCTGCTCATCTGCCATTTGCTGGTTGCGGATCAGATTGTCCCGAAAAACTGTTGCAACCCGTGCTATTTTCCCGATTTCGGTATCTGCTTCCAGATCTTCAAAATCTACGTGGGTATTGCCCTTGGACAGTTCTTCCAAAGCATTGGAAATCCTTTCGGCTGGCTCGACAATCCCCTTGGTCAAAGCGAAATACAGACCAAGCGAAAGTATGATTGCACAAAATCCAATAAGCACGCTTATGAAGATATTCACTTTTTTTACCCAGCCAAGGTCTTTTGATACAATCCGGCTGGCTTGCGCAGTTTCTTCGGCAATGGCTTTGACCAGCTGGTTCATGCCATTCAATGCGGGACTGTCATCGACCTTGATACGGCTATCCAGATCAGCAATGCTTGCCCCTTGCCCCAGCAGGTTCCGGGCAACCTTCAGTCCGTTCTCGTATTTCGAGATTACAGCTTCGATGTCTATAATTGCGGTTTCTTCCGCAGTGTTTATTCCTAACTCGCGATAGGCAGCCAAGGCTGATCTGGCATCGTTGATTGCTGTTAGAGGTGGTCGCGGAAATTCGGACCAGTTGTTAAGGTGGATCGACTTATGAGAAAGACGATTCAAAATGACGAAACGAAAGAACCATTCTCCCGAATTCAAAGCCCGCGTTGCGCTTGAAGCAATCCGCGAGGAAATGACGATGGCGGAGCTGTCGAAGAAGTATGGTGTGCATCCAACCCAGATTGGCACATGGAAACGAGCAGCGATTGAAAACATGGCCACGGCATTTTCCAGACGGGGCCGTGATCCTGATCGGGTTGATGAAGCCCAGATTGAGAAGCTGCACTCCAAGATTGGTCAGCTGGTCGTGGAACGGGATTTTTTAGCCAACGCCTCGCAACAGTTGCTCGGGAAGCGAGGCAAAAAATGGTGAGCCGTGAGCATGATCTGAGTGTGCGACGACAATGCGGGCTACTTTCTCTGGCGCGCTCGAACCTGTATTACCAGCCAAAAGGCGAAAGTGCTGAAAATTTGCGGTTCATGACAATAATCGACAAGCAATTCTTGCAGACGCCGTGGTATGGATCACGGCAAATGGCCCGGCACATGCAGCGCCAAGGTTACAAGTGTGGTCGCCACAGGGTCCGCCGTTTGATGCGGCTGATGCGGTTGGTTCCGATCTACCAGACGCCCAACACGAGCAAGAAACATCCGCAGCATAAGATCTACCCGTATCTGCTGCGAGACCTGACGATTGATCGTCCAAACCATGTGTGGTGCGTAGATATCACCTACATTCCGATGCAGCGCGGGTTCCTCTATTTGGTCGCGATCATGGACTGGCACAGCCGCAAGGTTTTGAGCTGGAGATTGTCAAACAGCATGGAGGCAGATTTTTGCGTTGAAGCCCTGAAAGAGGCTATGGCCAAATACGGCAAGCCCGATATCATGAACAGCGACCAGGGCAGCCAGTTCACCGGGTTTGAATGGACGCAGGCGCTGAAAGAAGCCGACGTGAAAATCTCGATGGATGGCAAAGGTCGCTGGGTCGATAACCGGATGATCGAGCGGCTTTGGCGATCCTTGAAATACGAATGCATTTACCTCAACGCATTTGAAACGGGTTCGCAGACCCGCGCCGGGATCGGGAAATGGTTGGCTTACTACAACACCGAGCGCCCGCATTCCACCCACGGAATATTGACCCCGGATGAAGCCTATGACAGAAAAACAAAACCAATGAGTTTGGCAGCCTAAATGAAACCCTGATCCATCTTAAACTGGCTGCTGACTGGTCAAAAAAGTGGGACCACCTCTGTTTTAACCTGTTCAATCCGGGGGGCATCATGGCGCAGAACATAGTTTTTGAACTGATGGATCATGCCATTAAACCCAAGCGCCCGCCGTAATTCCCCAAGATAATAGCTTTTGCTAAGCTGCGCGCTTTGATCCGGGCTTCTCAAATAAGAAAACAGATATTCCAGCCCCTCAACAGCCAGCTTGTCATTTATCTTCAGGGCCGCATCAATTTCTTCGGCGGTATGCCCCTGTTTTATAAGACCCGCGAGCCTGTCTGTATTTGCGACATATTCCTTGATAACGGATTTGATTTGTTCAATCGCAATACGGGATTCCGTGGTATCCAATAGCAAATCAAGACGTTGCAATCCGTACATGGCCACTGCGGCGTGCAGTTTTACCTTTTCAGCGCGGGCCAGATCCTGCCGGATGACCATATTCTTGAACTGGTGGATCATGCCGCCATATCCGATCGCCCCGACAACAGAAGTCAGGGCCGTGGCGCGTGGTGCGTTGGATTGTTTGTATTCCTGCCACGAGGTTTCCGTGTCCCCGACAAACCGCATCGATATCACCCCGATGATCGCGAAACCGATTGTCGCGACAATCATCAGGCCGACAATGGCTCTGGTCAATGTGCGGATAGAGTAATTATTAAGGGATAGAGACATCATATTATTGGCCCGGTTGTGATCATGTTCCCTTCGCAATAGGCCCAAACCCTTAACAAACTCTGGTAATTTGGCTGTTACATAGAATTGGATCAATTTTTCGCGCGCCTTGCCCTTGCGCGCCCCTTTGGATAAAGCCATCGGGCAAGACAAACCAAAGGGACACCCCATGGCCAAAGTGAAAAAACAGCCCCGCCCAAAGGCGCTCCCGCCCAAAGGCTTTCGCGATTATTTCGGCGTTGACGTGGCCGAGCGCAAAGAGATGCTCGACCGGATCGCGGCTGTTTACCATCGTTACGGGTTCGAGGCGCTGGAGAGTTCGGCGGTGGAAACCGTCGAGGCACTGGGCAAGTTCCTGCCCGATGTGGACCGCCCAAATGAAGGTGTGTTTGCCTGGCAGGAGGACGAAAAAGACTGGCTGGCGCTGCGTTACGATCTGACCGCCCCGCTGGCGCGGGTTTATGCGCAGTATCGCAATGATTTACCGACGCCCTATCGCCGCTTTGCCATGGGGCCTGTCTGGCGCAATGAAAAGCCGGGGCCGGGCCGTTTTCGCCAATTTTATCAATGCGATGCGGATACGGTGGGATCGGCGAGCATGGCTGCAGATGCCGAGATTTGTGCAATGCTGGCCGATACGCTGGAAACCGTCGGAATCCCGCGTGGCGACTACATTATCCGGGTGAACAACCGCAAAGTTTTGAACGGGGTTCTGGAAGTGATGGGACTGGAAGATGGACCCGCGCGCGACGACGTTCTGCGCACCATCGACAAGTTTGACAAGGTGGGCGAAGCCGGTGTGCGCGAATTGCTGGGCAAGGGGCGGCTGGATGCCTCGGGCGCTTATATCGACGGGGTGGGCCTGTCGGCGGATCAGGCCGAGCCGGTGATTGCGTTTCTGACGTCAAAAGCGGGTGATACCGCCGGAACGCTGGCCAATCTGTGCGCTGCCGTGGGGGATAGTGCGATTGGCAATGAAGGTATTGCCGAACTGGAACAAATCGCCGATCTGCTGGCCGCACTGGGTTATGGCCCGGACCGGATCGAAATCGACCCCTCTGTGGTACGCGGCCTTGGCTATTACACTGGGCCGGTTTACGAGGCCGAACTGACCTTTGAAATCACCGATGAAAAGGGGCGCAAGCAGCAGTTTGGCTCGGTCGCCGGTGGGGGACGCTATGACGATCTGGTCAAACGGTTCACCGGTCAGGCTGTGCCCGCAACCGGCGTTTCCATCGGCGTTGACCGCCTGCTGGCCGCGCTGCGTGCCAAGGGGCGGGTCGGGGGGAAATCGCCTGGTCCCGTGGTGGTGACGGTGATGGATCGTGACCGGATGGCGGATTATCAGACGATGGTAGCGGATTTGCGCAATGCCGGTATCCGTGCCGAGGTTTATCTGGGCAACCCCAAGAATTTTGGCAACCAGTTGAAATATGCTGACAAGCGCAATTCGCCCGTCGCCGTGATTGAGGGCGGGGATGAATATGCGCGCGGTATGGTGCAGATCAAGGACTTGATTTTAGGCGCAAAAATCGCCGAAAACGCCACGCTTGAGGAATGGAAATCGCTGCCCTCGCAATACGAGGTGCCGCGCGGCGATCTGGTGGCCAAGGTGCGCGAAATCATTGCCTTGCACGAGGCCGGATAAATGACGCCCAAGGCAAAAACACGCAGCGCAGCGGCGCGGTTTCTGGACTTTTTCGAAGGACAGGGCGCGCGGCGGGTGGAGACCGACATCCTGCAACCGGCAAAGGTTCTGCTGGACCTTTATGGCGAGGATATCCGTGCCCGTGCCTATGTGACATCCGATGCCCTGCGTGGTGAACAGATGATGCGCCCCGATTTCACCGTACCAGTGGTGCAGATGCATATGGAACATGGCGCCGAACCGGCCCGCTATACCTATGCAGGCGAGGTATTCCGGCGGCAGGAAGAGGATATTTCCCGCCCCAGCGAATTTATGCAGGTGGGCTACGAGGTGTTTGATCGCGAAAATCCGGCCGCAGCGGATGCCGAGGTATTCGCCCTTATCCGTCAGGTGCTTGCCCCGCTTGGCCTGCGGGCGGCAACCGGTGATATGGGTATCCTGATGGCCGCTGTGCGCGGGTTATCGACAACGGACCGGCGCAAGGCTGCCTTGCTGCGCCATATCTGGCGACCCAAACGGTTCCGCGCACTGCTGGATCGCTATACCGGCAAGGCAAACCCACCCGAAACGCGGGTTGCCCTGTTGCAGGCGGCAGATGCGCTGGAAGGGGCGGGGCCGTTCATCGGCTTGCGTTCAAAATCCGAGATCACGGCGCGGATTGATGCGCTGCGCGAAGACGCCGCCACCCCGCCGATTTCCGAGGCCGAGGCAGGCATACTGGACGACATCCTGAACCTGCGGGAAAAATCCCACAACGTGCTGGAACGGCTGCGCGACATATCGGTTGACCTGCCTGCCATTTCCGGCGCGGTGGATATGATGGACGCTCGCCTGACCGCGCTATCGGTACGCGGCGTCGATGTGCAAGCCCTTGATTTTGAAGGATCATACGGGCGCACCACGCTGGAATATTACGACGGCTTTGTCTTCGGATTCTACGCCGAAACGCGCCCCGATCTGCCGGCTGTGGCCAACGGCGGGCGCTATGATGCGCTGACCAGCGTGCTGGGGCAGGGGCGCAGCATTCCGGCGGTGGGCGGGGTGATCCGCCCTGAACTGGTGCTGGAACTGGGGGGCGCGGCATGACTGTGAAACTGGGCGTGCCCTCAAAAGGGCGCTTGATGGAAAAGACCTTTGACTGGTTCGGCAAACGTGGCATTGGCCTGCGCCGCACCGGATCGGATCGCGAATATGCCGCCGCTGTTGACGGGGTGACGGGTGTGGAACTGGTGCTGTTGTCTGCTGGTGAAATCCCGCGCGAACTGGCGGCAGGGCGGATTCATCTGGGCGTCACCGGCTCGGATCTGGTGCGCGAGAAACTGGCGGCCTGGGATACGCAGGTTGAAGAAGTGCAACTGATGGGGTTTGGCCATGCCGATCTGATCATTGCGGTGCCCAAATGCTGGGTCGATGTGGATACGCTGGACGATCTGGATGCCGCCGCCGCAGCGTTTCGGGCTGCGCAGGGGTTCAGGATGCGGATTGCCACGAAATACCACCGGCTGGTGCGGGAATTCCTGCGCGATCAGGGCGTGGCCGATTACCAACTGGTTGACAGCCAGGGCGCAACCGAAGGCACAGTGAAAAACGAAACCGCCGAGGCGGTGGCGGATATCACCTCGTCCGGCGAAACCCTGCGGGCCAATCATCTGAAAATCCTGACCGATGGTCTGGTGCACAAATCGCAGGCGACATTATTCCGGTCGCGTAAGGCGGCGTTGTCGGATGCGGACCGTGTGGCGTTAACGGAATTGCTGGGAAAACTGACTTGAGAGAGGAATGAGCCATGACGGAGAACAGCGTGCGGACGGATTTTGACGAGGAAATCGACCGGCGCGAGGTTCCGGCGTTGAAGATTCACCCGATGGTCTTGGGGGAAGGTGGCGAAACCCTGTTTGCCGCCGGTGTGGCTGATATGGATTTCAAAGCCCCGCAAGTGGTGCGCGATGCGATGCAGGCGCGGCTGGATCACGGGGTTTTCGGATACGAGGCCGTGCCGGATGGGCTGTACCCGGCACTGTGTGACTGGCAGAAAAACCGGCATGGTTGGGCGCTGGATCAGGCCCATATCCTGCGCGCGCCCAATGTGCTGAACATCCTTGCGATTGCGGCGTCTCTGTTCACGGATGCGGGTGACGGGATCATTGTTCAGCCGCCGGTTTTCTTTGATTTCTACGATGTGGTGCAGGAAAACCGGCGGATTGTTGTAGAAAACCCGCTGATCCTGCTGGATGGCCGATATTGCATGGATTTTGAAATAATGGATGCTCTGGCTGCTGATCCGCACAATAAAATGTTGTATTTGTGCAATCCTCATAACCCCGTCGGACGGGTCTGGACGCGGGATGAGCTGCGGAAACTGGGGGATATTTGTGCGCGGCACGGGGTGCTGGTGGTTTCGGATGAAATCCACGGGGACGTGACTTTTGCGGGGCATGATTATACCCCATTTGCCAGTCTGGGTGCGGATTATGCACAGAATGCGATCATCGCTTTGTCACCCGCCAAAAGCTTCAATATCGCTGCTTGTTGTTCAGCCTTTACGGTGATTGCGGATGAGGGCAAGCGCAAAGCGTTTCAGGTGGAAAACAGCCGTCTGACGGTAAATAAGAACAACAGCTTTGCCTCGGTTGCGATGCTGGCAGCTTACCGTGACGGTGGGCCGTGGTTGGAAGATGTGATGGAATACATCGCAGGCAATCTGGCGCTGTTGCGGGGCCGGTTGGCGGGCATTGACGGTGTGGAATTGATCGAACCGGAGGGCACCTTTCTGGCGTGGCTGGATTTCCGCGGGCTGGGATTGTCGCCGGATGAGTTAACCACGTTCCTGCGGCAAAAAGCGGGCTGGGCAGTGACGCGCGGGCAGGCGTTTGGCAAACAGGGTGAAGGGTTTGCGCGGGTGAACATTGCCTGCACGCGGGAGCGACTGGAAAAGGCGCTTGATCAACTGGCAACTGCTCGGCGCTCCCTTGCGGGTGCTTCTCGCTGATTTGGCGAAGAAAGCCGCCAGGCTTGATGAGCCCGCGGTCAGCGCACCCCGATATCCGCCAGCGCCGACATCAGGTCCACCGGCAGATCATCCCCCGCAACCGTCCCTTTACTTAGATCGGCGGGGCTATCGGCCGGTTCCAGATAACGCCAGCCCTGAAACGGGCGGCGTACGGCGGCCTGGGTGCGGATGATTTCCGGATCCATCACGATGGCGCAACGGCGAATGCCGTCTTCGCCGATCACCTCGTCCAGCCGGATAACCGTTTGGCGGCACTGGATTACCCCCTTGATCACCCAGTAAATCGAACCGCCATTCAGCAGTTCCTTTTCGCGGCGTGGCCACATGCGGGTGATGTGGCGGGGATGCTGTGGCCCGCCCTCGCTGCGTATACGTTCGCGATAGGTTTGCAGGTGTTCGACGGAATCAATCCCGACGCTGAGTTTTACCAGATTTATGGTTTTACCCACCATTTACCCCCAAGATGTGCTATGTTGCGACTCGGGTAATCATAGGGCAAAACGCGCCAATTACAATTGACCCACGCGCATCTTGCGCCTATTGTCACCTCCCTTGCTGCCACCAACAGGACACCCGAACATGAGCCGTTTTTCTGCGCCAATTGCCGAACAAATCTGGGATATGAAGTATCGCCTGAAGGGGCGCGATGGCAAAGTAATGGACGAATCGGTCGAGGATACATGGCGCCGGATTGCCCGCGCTTTGGCCAAAGGCGATGATGACCCCAAAGCGCGTGAAGGCGAATTTTACAACGCCCTGCAGGATTTCAAATTCCTGCCTGCCGGCCGGATCACGGCGGGGGCGGGTACGGGCCGCGCGGTGACAATGTTTAACTGCTTTGTCATGGGCACGATCCCCGACGATATGGGCGGCATTTTCGACATGCTGAAAGAGGCCGCGCTGACCATGCAGCAGGGCGGCGGCATCGGCTATGATTTTTCCACCATCCGGCCCAAGGGTGCGGATGTAAAAGGGGTGGGGGCCGATGCTTCGGGCCCGATTTCGTTTATGGACGTGTGGGATGCGATGTGCCGCACCATCATGTCCGCAGGGTCACGCCGCGGGGCGATGATGGCGGTCATGCGTTGTGATCACCCCGATATTCAGGATTTCATCACCGCCAAACGCGACCCCGCGCGCCTGCGCATGTTCAACCTGTCGGTGCTGGTAACGGATGATTTCATGCAGGCGGTCAAGGACGATGGTCCGTGGGATTTGAAATTCAACGATACGGTGTATCACACCCTGAAGGCACGGGATTTGTGGAACCAGATCATCCAGTCGACCTATGATTTCGCCGAACCCGGTGTGATTTTCATCGACCGGATCAACGCAATGAACAACCTGTCCTATTGCGAAACCATCGCCGCGACCAACCCTTGCGGGGAACAACCATTGCCGCCTTATGGCGCGTGCCTGCTGGGGTCGGTAAACCTTGCGCGGCTGGTTACCAACCCCTTTGAAGACGGGGCAAAGCTGGACGAGGTGGCGCTGGGCGATCTGGTGCGCACGGCTGTTCGGATGATGGATAATGTGATTGATACCAGTCGCTTCCCGTTGGAGGCGCAGGCGCAAGAGGCGCAGGCCAAACGCCGGATCGGGCTGGGTGTGACCGGTCTTGCAGATGCGCTGTTGATGGTGGGTTTGCGTTATGGCTCGGACAGAGCTGCGGCCCAGACCGAAGACTGGATGAAACAGATCGCGCGGGCTGCTTATCTGGCCTCGGTCGATCTGGCCAAGGAAAAGGGTGCCTTTCCGCTGTTTGATGCCGATAAATATCTGGCCAGCGGCACCATGCGCTTGATGGACGATGACGTGCGCGACGCAATCCGCAAGCACGGCATTCGTAATGCCCTGCTGACCTCGATTGCCCCCACCGGCACGATCAGCCTTTATGCCGGCAATGTCAGTTCCGGCATCGAGCCGGTGTTTGCTTATGCCTATACCCGCAAGGTGCTGCAAAACGACGGCACCCGCACCGAGGAAGAAGTGGTCGATTATGCCGTGCAGTTGTGGCGTGAGAAATTCGGCGACAAGGACCTGCCGGATTATTTCGTTAACGCCCAGACGCTGGCCCCGCTGGACCACGTTAAAATGCAGGCGGCGGCGCAGAAATGGGTGGACAGCTCGATCTCGAAAACCATCAACTGCCCCGAGGATATCAGTTTTAGCGACTTTCAGGACGTCTATATGCAGGCGTGGGACAGTGGCTGTAAGGGGTGTACCACCTACCGGCCCAATGACGTGACCGGCTCGGTTCTGACGGTCAGCGAAACGTCCGACAAAACCCCCGAGGCCGACACAGGCGCGGATGTGGTCTACCTGTCAGAACCGCTGGATCGGCCCAAGGCGCTGGAAGGCAACACCTACAAGCTGAAATGGCCCGAGAGCGAACACGCGATCTATATCACCGTGAACGATCTGGTGGTGAACGGCCATCGGCGCCCGTTTGAGGTGTTCATCAACTCGAAAAACATGGAGCATTTCGCCTGGACAGTGGCCTTGACGCGGATGATCTCGGCGGTGTTTAGGCGCGGCGGGGATGTGTCCTTTGTGGTTGAAGAGCTAAAGGCGGTGTTCGATCCGCGCGGCGGGGCGTGGATGGAGGGCAAATATGTGCCATCCATTCTGGCCGCGATTGGCGGGGTGATCGAAAGGCACATGATCCACACCGGATTTATCGAGGGCGAAGGCATGGGTCTGAAATCAGATCCGCACGCCCAACAGGTGGTTAATCTGGACACCCCGCGCGGGCAGGCCTGTCCGAAATGCGGGCAGTATGATTTGCGAATGGTCGAGGGCTGCATGACTTGCGGCAGTTGTGGGCACAGCAAGTGTGGCTAGGATCAAAGCCCACCAATCGATTTGGTAGCTTTTAAATATCATCGAAATTTGTGTTTGGTTGGGAAATAGGCCAGTCTCGTAATGTTGTCATAGGGCGGGCAAATTTTTAACCAAGCATTCAGAGCTTCCGGAAAGAGGTTTGAATTCAGATTGTTGATTGACATTGCGAGCAGGGTTTCTTCTGAATATACCGATGGGAACCTCTGTAAATTCCCGTTTTCGCCTTCTTCGCGGCGGGGTGGACGGTTTTTCGCCTGTCCCGCCTGATTGCTTCGGATCATAAACCCATTTTCACCGGTTTCAAGCCGGTTTTGGGTATTTCAGGCACACCTCACCCCATGAACCCTTATCCCGGCGCCGCCAGGCCGCATTCGAACTGGACGAAGCGCTTCATGTTGTAGACCAGGTTCATCATCCCGATGCGAAATCGCGCCCGCTTCAGGCCGATGGAGCGGATCAGCTTGCCGCCCATGGAGCGCTCCTGAAAAGCGAATACATGCTCGACCCGGACCCGCACTTTCGAGCGCCTCCGGTTGGCCTTTTGCTGGCGCTCGCCAAGCGGCTTGCCGCGCCTGCCCTTGTGATGGATATGGCTGTGAAGCCCCCGCTCTTCCAGCTCGCTTTCGATCTTTTGCGAGCGATAGGCGCTGTCGGCCCACAGGTCCGATGAGGTGTTGCTCGCATCAATCAGACCGGCAAGCGCCTGGCTGTCATGCACGGCGGCATCGGTGACATCATAAGCGCGGATGAATTTGTGCCGCCGGTCGACATTGATGTGGTTCTTGTAGCCGTAATAGCTCTTGCCGTGCTTCTTCGTCCAGCGCGCATCCACGTCCTTCTGGCGCTTCTTGTGGGGTTTTTCCTCCCACTCTTCAGGCGTTTCGCCCGCCTTGATTTTCTCGTTCTCGTCCCTTTTGTTGTGCTGGCGCGGCGCCGGAACGATGCTCGCATCAACAATCTGCCCGCCCATCGCCAGATAGCCCTTTTCGCGCAGAAAGGCATCGAACTTGTCAAACAGCTCCTTCATCTTCCCGGCCCCGGCCAGCCTTTCACGGTAGGCCCAGATGGTCTTGGCGTCAGGTACGCTGTCTTCAATGCCAAGGCCGAGAAACCGCATGAACGACAGGCGGTCGCGGATCTGATACTCGATCTGATCGTCAGAGAGGTTGTAGAGCTGCTGCAAAACCATCGTCTTGAATATCAGCACCTCATCCCAAGGCGGGCGGCCAGCGTTGGATTTGCGCTGTTCGGGCGGCGTGCGCCATATGGCCTTCAGCTCGTCCCAGTAATCCTCGAACGGCACCATGTCGTTGAGCAACACCAGCGGATCACCAGATTTGTCCAGTCCCGCGTATCGGCTGGAAAGATCAAAAAATCCCATCTGACCCATGACAAAACCCCGTCGGTCGAATCATTTTCATCCTGATGACGATTCTACCCCGTCAGGCCGGATTTTGGGGGATTTTTAGAGGTTCCCAATATATTATCCTCGTTTGTATCAGCCTCCAAAAAGGCCAACGTATTCTGGGATTGCCGTCTTGGTTCCTGGGTGCGATTGTAGGCCTTAAGCTCGGCCAGTGTAACCGACCCGTCCGCGTTCAGGTCCATGAACAAAAGAAATTCTGCCTGCCTTACCCGCCTCTGCGCCTTTTCTATCGAACGGACGGTCGTATAACATTTTTCGGTGACAATACCGTCATCATTGCACGAAAACGCAAATGTCATCAGCGTTTGTATCGCCCGTTCCGGATCCCTTCGTATTTCCTTGATTACATTTTCCGGAATCTTGTAAACAACCGAATCTATCGCCGTTTGCGCGGCCCCTTGCAGGGCGCTAAACGCCATGGATGCAACGAAAACAGGGGCGGCTATCCGCAGGAAAGAAGGTTTCATAGATACAGTACCCTTTCTGGGTGAAATACTGAACTGACAGCAAGCCTCATAACATTTGCGCTTTTATGCAGTTTTTTCAATAGCGGACGGCAACGGTGTAAACATATTTGCCAATCCGGCACGGTCCCAGAACAGCAAACACCGCTTCCCCCCGCCGCCTCGTCGTTTTTGGACTTGCTTTGCCGCCGCCTTATGCGTTCATGACCTTTGCGAAGACAAACAAAGGAAGCGGCGCGGATGTTTCTAAGCGTATTTGACATGTTCAAGGTGGGGGTCGGCCCCTCGTCCTCCCATACGATGGGGCCGATGGTGGCGGCTGGCCGGTTTCTGGACCTGCTGCGCGCCTCGCCGTTTCAGGCGCAGGGCTTGCGGGCCTCCTTGCATGGATCATTGGCCTTTACCGGCGTTGGCCACGCCACCGACCGCGCCACTATTCTGGGGTTGGCGGGGTTTGTGCCAGAAACATACGATGCAGTTCAAGCCGAAGCGGCGTTGACAGGCATCAAAGCACAAAAACAGGTCCGGCCCCAAGGCTTACCCCCGCTGAAATTCGACCCCGCACGCGATCTGGTTTTCGACTACGACCACCCCTTGACCGGCCACGCGAACGGCATGATCCTGATGGCGACCGATGCACAGGGAGATGTGGTGTTGCAGGAAACCTATTATTCCATCGGCGGCGGTTTTGTGGTGACCGAAGCGGAACAGGCGCTTGAGCCGGTGCTGGACGCCCGCGATGCCACCCGCCCCTATCCGTTCGAAACCGCGCAAATGATGCTGGATATGGCTGCCAAAAGCGGCAAAACCATTGCCGATATGAAACGCGCCAATGAATTGAGCCATATGGGTGTTGGCGAATTCGATATAGGGCTGGCCCGCATCTGGGAGGCCATGAACGCCTGTATTGATCGCGGCCTGTCCACTGCGGGTATCCTGCCCGGCGGGCTGAACGTTAAACGCCGCGCCCATGACATTCACCAATCCTTGCAGGCCGAAGCGGGCCTGAACCTGACAGCACCCCACACTATCAACGACTGGATGTGCGTCTATGCTATGGCGGTGAACGAGGAAAACGCGGCCGGTGGCCAAGTCGTCACCGCCCCCACCAACGGCGCGGCGGGTGTCGTGCCTGCGGTGGCCCGCTATTGGCTGGATCATGTGCCGGGTGCATCGGTGTCCCGCATCCCCGAATACCTGCTAACCGCCAGTGCCATTGGTGGTCTGATCAAACACAACGCCTCGATCTCCGGTGCGGAATGTGGCTGCCAGGCCGAAATCGGCTCGGCCTCGGCGATGGCGGCAGCGGGGCTGTGCGCCGTATTGGGCGGCACCCCGCTACAGGTGGAAAACGCTGCCGAAATCGCGCTGGAACACCATCTGGGCATGACCTGCGATCCCGTCAAAGGTCTGGTGCAAGTGCCTTGCATTGAACGAAACGGGCTGGGTGCCATCAAAGCCGTCTCTGCCGCCTCGCTTTCGATGCGTGGCAATGGCCGTCATCTGGTGCCACTGGATTCCTGCATCGAAACCATGCGCCAGACCGGCGTGGATATGAGTGAACGCTACAAAGAAACATCCCTTGGCGGGCTGGCGGTGAATATCCCGAATTGTTAGCGGGTAATCTCCCCTCTTCTTCTTGCCCCAAATACCTGCGCCGCAGGCTAGAGCGTGCCCCGTCAGGGGCGCGCGCCTGGGGCGACGCCGCAGGCGGCGCAATTCCACTGGATATCATCCATCCCGACAAACCGCGCCATCCGCCCGACCTCGGCCTCCAGCTTGGCAATACGCGCATCCGTTGCCCTAACACCGGCCTCCCACCAGACCTGTTTCACCACCAGCACCCCCTTGGCCCGATCTGCTTTCATATCAATCCGCCCGACGAACCGGTCCCCTTCCAGCAGCGGGTAAACATAATAGCCCCATTTGCGCCTGGCCGCGGGCACGAATATCTCGATCTTGTAGTCAAACCCGAACAATGCGGCCAGCCGATCCCGATCCCGCGCCACCGGATCAAACGGATTAATGATCCGCAACCTTGATGTCGGCGTTTCAACCGCTTTAATCCGCGCCTCGATATCCTCAAGCGCAAAACCCTCGCGCCAGCTTCCGTCCCGCGCCTGCACCTGAACCGGCGCCAGCTTTGCATCCGACACCCAAGCCTTCGCCTCCGCCGCGCTCATCGCGCCCCAAAACCGTTGAATATCCCCGACCGTGCCAAACCCCAACCGCGTCAAAGCCGCACGGCACAACCAGTCTACCTGCACCTCGTCCGAGTGCACCACTTCGCGCAAATCTGCCGGAATAACCCGCTCGGCCAAATCGTAAAACTTGGTAAAATCCTTGCGGTGCGAGGTCGCAAGCACCCCAGAATACCACATTTTATCCAGCTCGACCTTATGCGGCGGGCGTGACCATACCCCCTTTTTCGGCTTGGCCTTGGTATCAAACGCATGGGTCGAAAGCGGCCCCTCCCGCCTGACCCGTTCCAGAATGGCCGCAATATCCGCCGATCTCATCGCCGTTTTGTAATAGGACTGGTTCGCCATCTTGTGGGCATAGCGCCGGAACTGCCGCTGCCAATAGGGATAGGTTTCAATTGGCAGACACGACGCATCATGGGTGAAATGCTCGAATACTTCGCCATCCGCCAAAACCCCCTCCAGCCCGCCTTCGCGATACGTCTGGTCACGGCTCCACAGAATATGGTCATGCGCCCGGGCCACATTGCGGATGGTATCCAACTGCACAAATCCAAGCCGCCGGATGATCCCAACCACATCGGATTGCCCCACCGGTGCCTTTGCCAGCCCAAGTGATTGCAGCCACAACCGGCGGGCATCGCGATTATTAATCTGAAATACCATCACGCCAATATGACCTGCCAAACAGAATTCCGATAGCCCCTTGCGCCAAACAGCAAACTGTTTTTATCTGCCGTATGACATATGACACAATCATCATCGGCGGTGGCATTATCGGTTGCACCACCGCATTTCACCTGTCCCGCAAGGGTCAAAAGGTTCTTGTTCTGGAGCGGGATAAAATCGCCACCGGCACCACAGCCAACAGTTTTGCCTGGGCCAATGCCAGCGTCAAAACCACGGACAAGACTTATCACAATCTGAACGCGGCCGGCGTGAAAGGGTATAACGCCCTGCAAGACGAATTCGGCAATGAAACACTGGGCATCAACCCCACCGGTGCGCTGGAAGTCGTGTCAAAATCCGATACTGACGGATATAAGGCGATGCAGACACAAGCCCGCGCCCTGACGGCGTTCGGTTATGCCAACCGCTGGATTTCCAACACCGAATTGCGCCAGCTTGAACCGGAAATGACATTCCCCGATGACGCCGAGGCCCTGCTAAGCCCCGATGACCTGCTCATCAATGCCCCGCATTTCACCCGCTTCATGGTGGAGCAAATGACAGCGAAAGGCAGCACATTGCTGGAAAACTGTGCTGCCACCGAACTGCTGGCAACCGATGAGGGGGATGTCACCGGCCTGATCACCACCCAAGGCACATTCCACGCCGCCAACATCATTCTGGCCACCGGTCAGGATACGGCAACCACCCTTAGCACCCTGACCGGATACGACGGGTTTGCCACGCGGTTCCCGCTGAACAAGGTGCCAGGACTGATCCTGACCACCCCGCCCCTGCCAACCGCCCCGCCGCTGCGCCACATGTATTATTCCGCGCCGAAAAACGAATTGCACATACTGCCGGAATTCAATGGCGGGCTGAAAATCGCCTCGGACGATATTGACGGAATGATCATTGACAACCAGACACCGGACCACCTGCGCAAGATGGGGCAATTGCTGCTGGACCGCGCTTATACCGTGTTGCCGCAGCTAACCGGCACCATTGACATAGACGACTGCAAACTGGGCATCGGCGTGCGCCCCTACCCGACCGACGGCAAAACCATCATCGGCCCCATGCCAGATGCCAAGGGCCTGCATATCATCGCCACCCACAGCGGCATCACCCTTGCGCCTGTGCTGGGCCAATTGATGGCCGAAGCGATCACAACCGGCACATACCCCGAAACCCTCGCCCCGTTTGCCCTGACCCGGTTTAGCGGCTTCTTCTGACCCCTTCTTCTTTTTCCAAGTATCTGCGCCGCAGGGACCCGCGGCGCGGCCAAAGGCAGCGCAACCCCAAAACAGGAATTGCACGCCCACTCCATGTTCTCTAGCGTGGGCAAATGCACAATGATCGCCCCCTTCTTGGCATCCTGTTGATGGCCACCTTCTGCGTCATGGCCCCCTTTGCGGATGCTATGGCCAAAGTGCTGGGCGGCACCGTGCCGGTAGTCCAGATCGTCACTTTCCGCTTTACCTTCCAGGTGCTGATCCTGCTGCCCATTGTCCTGCTGACAAAACGCGACCTCAGGATGGACCCGCGAACCCTTGGCCTGCTGTTCCTGCGCTCTATCCTACATATCATAGGTATTGGCGCGATGTTCCTGTCGCTTATCTATCTACCGCTGGCCGAAGCCGTCGCTATTGCCTTTGTCGAACCTTTTCTGTTGCTGTTGCTGGCGTGGCTGATCCTGAAAGAGCACATCGGCCCGCACCGCCTGATTGCCTGCGCCATCGGGTTTGTCGGCACATTGCTGGTGATCCAGCCCAGTTTCGCCAATGTCGGGTATGCCGCGCTGCTTCCGTTGATCGTGGCTGTGGCCTTTGCCGCATTTATGATCGTCACCCGCCAGTTAACCGCAAAATCGGATCCGGTTACATTGCAGGCTATCAGCGGCGGCATGGCCTTGCTGGTGCTGGCCTTGGTGCTGTGGGCCACTTCCGGTTACAATATCTCGGCCCTGACCCTGATCACCCCCAGCGATCCTGATCTGGTTTTGCTCGCAATCCTCGGCATTCTGGGCACATTGGCCCATCTGGTCATGACGTGGTCACTGAAATTCGCCCCCACGGCCACCCTTGCGCCGGTGCAATATCTTGAAATTCCCTTTGCCACGCTGATCGGCTGGTTGATCTTCAAGGATTTTCCGAACGGTTTGGCCGCCATCGGCATCCTAATCACGGTTGCCGCAGGCCTGTATATCGTGATGCGGGAACGGCGGCTGGCGATTGACTCGATCGCCTAGCCAGGTTTGCGGGCTTCAAGCAGATAACACATCGGAAGTTGTGCGGCTTGCCCTTCGTAACAGTCATATTCCACCTCGCGGTTGGAGTGGGGAAATTCATCAAACCGCACAATTTGCAATCCCGCCGCAATACACCCGTTCAGAACATCGCTGATCTTGTGAATATACCAGTAAGACGGCGTCACTTTGCCATCTTTCACGCCATCATAAACAATCGGGTCAGTGTCTATAAAAGGGTGTTCCCGAAAATAGGAATTGGCCAGCTGATACGGGTTATCTGCAATAGGTTCGAACATTTCCAGAAACGGATGGGTTTCATAGATCAACACCTGCCCGCCTTGGCGCAACAATCCGGCGACGGCCTGAAAGAATCCAGCCAGATCGGGCATCCAGTTCAGCACCCCGATGGTGACCAGAACCAGATCGAAATCTTGCGGCACATCTGCGGGCAGATCATAGATGTCCGCCCGCAAGAACCGGCAATCTTGCCCCGCAATGCGGTTCAGTTCATTGGCTTGGGCAATAAACTCTTCTGCCTGATCAATCCCTAAACAATGTTTGGCCCCGAAGGATGCCAGCGACAGCACCTCGCGCCCGTTGTTGCATCCGACCTGCACCACGGATTTTCCGCGCAGATCAATCCGGCGCAACGCATCCGTCATTGTGTTATCAAAGCTGGAAAAATCCGGCCTGGACACATCTTGAACCAATTGCGCCCAACGCTCTCCTGCCTTGTGCCGCGCGGCGGATTCATTCCACGCCCGCCGGTTTGCCGCGACCGCCACCGCACGATCATTATCCATTCATCACCCCTTTCAATGCTTTGATCACGGCCTCCAGATGTACGCGCGGCAGGATCACCAGCAATTTGCGCTCTGACACCTGTAATGTGACCTGCCCTGTTGTAACCTCGTTCGAAGTGCCAATTACCCCGTCAGGCGCCATTATCAACCCGTCAACCGGCCAGCGCAATCCCGTGGCATTTGCCACACAGGATGCCATCGGGAACAGCGAAAAACGGGTTCCGGCGGGCAAATCTATTCGCATCCTTTCAGGTGCCAGAAAACACAAATCCACCTCGCCCAGCAAAATGCAGCGCTGATCCGGATGACGCAGCAGGGAACTATAAGCGGCCAATTCATGGTCCAGCCGCAGTCCGGTAAATCCGGTTGCCAGTATCAACGGCGCGTGAATAGTGCGCAGACACTTGTCAAAATCCGTGCTATCCTGATCCGGGAACCGATATACCCTATCCGCCGGTAACTGCTGCTGAATTTCCGGCGTCAGGGAATCCAGATCACCGATCACTCCTTCGGGCATTAATCCCATGTCCAATGCCACTTTGCCGCCCCCGTCCGCCGCAAAAAGAATCGGTGCAAATGACAGTGCCTGTTTCACAACTTTAGGGATGGATCGCCCCGCACCAAGCAAGGTGACAGCATGGTTAACCACTACATTTGGGGGATTCATCATTAATAAACACTATTTTGTTGAAGAAACCACATTTCCGCCATGAATTAATACCCAAAAAATCCTAGTTTTGTTCATCAAATAGAACCATTCGCTAGTGAAAATCCAGCGACTATTATATAAAAGACGATACGGAAGTGAGCAGGTCATGAATCGTGCGAGTAAAATATTAAGGGAACCTCTGTAAATTCCCGTTTTCGCCTTCTTCGCGGCGGGGTGGACGGTTTTTCGCCTGTCCCGCCTGATTGCTTCGGATCATAAACCCATTTTCACCGGTTTCAAGCCGGTTTTGGGTATTTCAGGCACACCTCACCCCATGAACCCTTATCCCGGCGCCGCCAGGCCGCATTCGAACTGGACGAAGCGCTTCATGTTGTAGACTAGGTTCATCATCCCGATGCGAAATCGCGCCCGCTTCAGGCCGATGGAGCGGATCAGCTTGCCGCCCATGGAGCGCTCCTGAAAAGCGAATACATGCTCGACCCGGACCCGCACTTTCGAGCGCCTCCGGTTGGCCTTTTGCTGGCGCTCGCCAAGCGGCTTGCCGCGCCTGCCCTTGTGATGGATATGGCTGTGAAGCCCCCGCTCTTCCAGCTCGCTTTCGATCTTTTGCGAGCGATAGGCGCTGTCGGCCCACAGGTCCGATGAGGTGTTGCTCGCATCAATCAGACCGGCAAGCGCCTGGCTGTCATGCACGGCGGCATCGGTGACATCATAAGCGCGGATGAATTTGTGCCGCCGGTCGACATTGATGTGGTTCTTGTAGCCGTAATAGCTCTTGCCGTGCTTCTTCGTCCAGCGCGCATCCACGTCCTTCTGGCGCTTCTTGTGGGGTTTTTCCTCCCACTCTTCAGGCGTTTCGCCCGCCTTGATTTTCTCGTTCTCGTCCCTTTTGTTGTGCTGGCGCGGCGCCGGAACGATGCTCGCATCAACAATCTGCCCGCCCATCGCCAGATAGCCCTTTTCGCGCAGAAAGGCATCGAACTTGTCAAACAGCTCCTTCATCTTCCCGGCCCCGGCCAGCCTTTCACGGTAGGCCCAGATGGTCTTGGCGTCAGGTACGCTGTCTTCAATGCCAAGGCCGAGAAACCGCATGAACGACAGGCGGTCGCGGATCTGATACTCGATCTGATCGTCAGAGAGGTTGTAGAGCTGCTGCAAAACCATCGTCTTGAATATCAGCACCTCATCCCAAGGCGGGCGGCCAGCGTTGGATTTGCGCTGTTCGGGCGGCGTGCGCCATATGGCCTTCAGCTCGTCCCGGTAATCCTCGAACGGCACCATGTCGTTGAGCAACACCAGCGGATCACCAGATTTGTCCAGTCCCGCGTATCGGCTGGAAAGATCAAAAAATCCCATCTGACCCATGACAAAACCCCGTCGGTCGAATCATTTTCATCCTGATGACGATTCTACCCCGTCAGGCCGGATTTTGGGGGATTTTTAGAGGTTCCCCGATACCTGCATGAATACCTTTTTGGGGGTATATGCCCCTTTTGGGGGCGGTTATACATCTTGTCCGATGAATTAAAGGGGTATTTGCGCGGGGCGAAGGGGGCAACTGTACATGACTGAAATTGCTGTAGATGTAGTGAACATGACCAAGCGCTACGGCAATTTTGTTGCGTTAAGCAACGTATCCCTAAGCATTCTGGATAACGAATTTTTTACCCTTTTGGGGCCGTCCGGATGTGGCAAGACCACGCTTTTGCGCGCGATTGCTGGGTTCGAGGACATCTCGGATGGGGCGATCAAACTATACGGCGAAGACATCGCCGATTTGCCCCCTAACAAACGCCCTGTGAACACCGTATTCCAACAATATGCCCTGTTTCCGCACATGGATGTGGCTGCCAATGTTATGTTCGGGCTGCTGCAATTGGGGCAGAATAAGACAACTGCGTCCGCACGGGCCGCTGATGTTCTGGATATGGTGCAACTGACTGATTTTGCAGATCGTTTGCCGTCGCAATTGTCCGGCGGCCAGCAGCAAAGGGTGGCACTTGCGCGGGCCTTGGCCCCCAAACCCAAGGTGCTGCTGCTGGATGAGCCGCTCTCGGCGCTGGATTTGAAATTGCGTCAAGCGGTGCGTCAGGAATTACAGCAGATTCAGCAGGAGACCGGTATTACGTTTATTTTCGTTACCCATGATCAGGAAGAGGCCCTGACCATGTCAGACAGGATCGCAGTGATCGCCGATGGTGAGGTGCAACAGGTTGGTCCTGCGCGCGAGATTTACGAGGCGCCGGTCAACAAATTTGTTGCGAATTTTATTGGCGAAACGAACCTGATTGACGTTGCGGTTTCTGACGTGATGGGCGGCAATGCGACGTGTACATTGCCCGGCGGCGCGCAATTCACCTGCCCTGCCGCGATCGGGGCGGTGGCGGGGAACGGGCACCTTTCAGTGCGACCGGAAAGGGTGTCACTGGTAAAACCAGAAGACGGGTTGCTGCAAGGTTCTACAGTTCGGCAAACCTATCTGGGCACCGACATGCATGTGGATGTCAGGCTGAAAGACGGCGATGTACTTACCGTGCGTCTGCAAAACTCTGAAGGCACAGATATCCCCGAGCAAGGTGCGCTGGTCGGCCTGAATTTCGAGACAGGTGCGGCGCGCCTGCTGGTGGACTAATGTCAGGCGGATTGCCAAAAAGCAGCGAGTCAAACACCAGCACATATGCGGGGCTTGGGGCTTTTTTGATGCTGCCGTCTTGGGTGATGATCGGTTTCTTTCTGGTGCTGCCCGTTGGTCTGATGTTGGTGTATTCCTTTCTGACCAAGGAATTTCGCGGCGGTGTTATCTGGGAATTTTCACTGGCAGCTTATGATCAGTTTTTCTTTGATAGGGGCCTGTTCGGGGATGATCCTCCGGTGATTGAATGGACCTACATCAAGATCTTCTGGCGCTCGATCTGGCAGGCGGGGCTGGCAACATTTTTCTGCCTGATCATCGGTTTCCCGACAGCGTGGTTCATCGCCACACGCACCGGAGCGAACAAATCAATCTGGTTGTTTCTGATCACCATTCCCTATTGGGTCAATTTGTTGATCCGCACCATTTCCATGAAATTCCTGATCCGCGATAATGGTCCGTTGAATGAATGGCTGTTGTCACTTGGTGCCATTTCGGAACCGATCCACATGATTAACACCAATTTCGCAGTGCAACTGGGACTATTCTATTCTTACCTGCCGTTCATGGTGCTGCCGATCTATGCCAGTGTGGAGCGTTATAATTTCGCATTCTCCGAGGCAGCAGCGGATTTGTATGCCAGCCGCCTGACCACGTTGCGGCATATCATTTTGCCCTTTGTCAAACCCGGCATCATTGCCGGTTGTATTCTGGTTTTTGTGCCGTCTCTGGGTGCATTTCTGGCACCGGATTTGTTGGGCGGTGCCAAGAATTTCATGATTGGCAGCCTGATCGAGGAACAGTTCAAGGGTAATGCAGGGAACTGGCCATTCGGGGCGGCGGTATCGATGATCCTGTTGTCGATGGTGCTGGTGGTTCTGACCTACTATGCCCGTCAACAGTCCAAAGGCGGGGTGCGCTGATGGCCAAGAAGCTTGATCTGCGACGGTTTCCCGGTTTCCTGCCTTTGACATTTCTGTGCCTGTTTTTGCTTTATGCGCCGCTGATCATCGTGATGGTCTATTCGTTTAATGACAGCAATTCGATTACCAACTGGGGTGGGTTGTCGTTGCGTTGGTATGTCGAGGTTTTCACCGGTGTTGAGTCTGAAAAATTCAAATCCGCCGCAATCAACTCGATCAGTATTGCGATTATTGCGGCGATCATCTCGACGTCGATTGCCACGCTTGCAGCGACGGCCATGCTGAAGGCCGGCAATTTTCGCGGTAAATCTGTTGGTTTTGCGCTGATCAACCTACCCCTTATGGTGCCGGAAATTGTCACGGCGGTTGCGACGTTGATTTTCTTTTCGGCAATCGGATTCACCACCGGTTATCTGACCATCCTTGTGGCCCATATCGTGTTTTGCATACCTTTTGCCTATCTGCCGATTGCGGCCAGAATGCAGGGTATCGAAGATGTTTATGAACAGGCGGCAATGGACCTGTATGCAACCCGTTTCCAAACGTTTCGCCTGATCCTGTTGCCGTTGATGACGCCGGGTATCATTTCGGGGTTCCTGCTGGCATTCATCATTTCGCTTGATGACTTCATTATCACCAATTTCGTCAAAGGGGCCGGTATCGAAACCCTGCCGACGGCGATCTTCGGTTCGGTCAAACAAGGCATCAAACCGAACATCATGGCCATTTCCACCCTGCTTTTGCTGGTGTCAGTGGTCTTTGTCACCCTGTCGTATCTGGTCGGACGGATGGGGCAAAACAAACAATAACGACCGAATGATAACAGAGGAGAAAGAAATGAAAAAACTGTTGAAACTGGGCGCGTCGGCATTGGCGCTGACGATTGCCGCCGGTGCGGTGCATGCCGAGGGAAAATTGTCGATATACCACTGGTTTGAATACATGCCACAAGAGCTCCTGGATAAATTCGCTGCCGAATATGATGTCGAAGTCACCATGGATACATTCGATTCAAACGAAGCCATGCTGGCAGCGCTGAAAGCTGGAAAAATGGGCAGTTACGATGTGACTGTTCCCGGTGACTACATGGTCGAAATCATGGCCGGCGAAGGTTTGCTGGACACTTTCGAGCCATCCGAACTTAGCAATTTTGGCAATATCTCGCCCCAGTGGGTCGATGTCAGTTTTGATCCGGGCCGCCACAGCTCTATCCCTTATCAGTGGGGGACCACCAGTTTTGCCGTGAACCGTGACGTTTACAGCGGCGATATTCAAACACTTGCCATCGTGTTTGATCCGCCAGCCGAGTTGCAGGGCAAGATCAACGTGCTCGACAGTCAGGGCGAGGTCATAGCGCTTGCGTCCATATATCTGGGCATTCCGCAATGCACGAGTGACCGTGACCAACTGCGCGCCCTGAATGATCTGCTGCAATCAGCCAAGCCGCATTGGGCATCTTTCGGGTCTGATACGGCAAAGGATGTGCTGGTATCGGGCGATGCTGCGGTGGGCATGATCTGGAACGGGTTCTCGGCCAAGGCCCGCGAAGAAGGGGCGAAAATCGAATATGCGTTCCCCAAGGAAGGATATGTTGTCTGGATGGATAATGTGGTGCTGTTGAAAGACGCGCCAAATCGGGACAACGCGTTGAAGTTCATGAATTTCCTGCTTGAGCCAGAAAATGCGGCAGCGATCACCAATTATGCACAATATACCGCTGGCGTAGAGGGTGTGGAAGGGTTCCTGGACGCATCTGTGAAAAGCGCACCCGAGCTGAACCCGCCTGCTGGTGGCAAAGGTCAGTTCATCATGGCCTGTTCGCAAGACGTGCAAGCCGTCTACGACAAGATCTGGACCGATCTGAAAAAGTAAAGTCAGCAGCCCCGTTTGCTGCGGGGCTGTACGCCGTCTTCTGGCTGTCACCTGTTATGGGTGGCAGACCAGAGGATTGCAGCCGCAGACAATCGAACCTGAAGGATCAACTCATGAACAAGCAAAGCACTGACGATATTCTGGCCCAAGACGCCCATCTGATCCAATCATTTGCTGATCTGGATGGGTTGAAACAACAGGGTGCCCGCACCGCAATTGTCGCCGCCAAGGGGGCCTATGTAACCGACAGCGAAGGAAACGATCTGATTGATGGTATTGGTGGTTTGTGGTGCGTGAATGTGGGGCACGGGCGGCGTGAAATCATTGACGCGATTACCAGACAGCTGGAAACGCTGGATTATTATTCGACCTTTTATAATTTCACCCACCCATCAGCAGCGGCATTGGCGGATAAGCTGGCAAGCCTTGCACCGGGCGATCTGAACCGTGTGTATTTTGGCAATTCGGGGTCTGTCGCCAACGATACCGCCATACGGATATTGCACCACTACAACAACCGGCTGGGGCGCCCGAACAAAAAGAAAATCCTATCGCGGATCGGTGCGTATCATGGCTCGACCCATCTGGCGATGGCAATGACCACACCGGTCTATAGCGAAGGGTGGGATACCGCAGCCGATGGGTTGGTCCACCACTTGCGCGCGCCCTACGGCTATCGCGAGGCGGGCGAGATGACAGATGCCGAGTTTCTGGATGTTTTGGCGGACGATATGCTGGGTGCAATCCGTGATATCGGCGCTGAAAACATTGCGGCCTTTATTGCCGAGCCGATCATGGGAGCAGGCGGTATTCTGGTGGCGCCGGATGGCTATCACGCACGGATGCGCCAGATCACGGCGGACCATGATATCAAATACATCGCCGACGAGGTGGTCACCGCCTTTGGCCGGTTGGGGCATATGTTTGCCTCTGAAGATGTTTTTGGCATGGTGCCTGATATTATCAACACCGCCAAAGGGCTGACCTCGGGTTACCAACCCCTTTCGGCGACCATCATTTCCGACGAAATTTACGATGTCATCTCAGAACCCGGTGCGATGTTCCTGCACGGCATGACATATTCAGGCCACCCGCCGCCGCCGCGGCTGCATTGGCGAATATCGACATCCTTGAGCGCGAGGAAATCCCGCAAAAGGCACAAATCACCGGCAAAGTCTTTGAGAATGCCCTGCGCGGGTTAAGCGATTTGGACATTGTGGGGGATGTACGGGGCAGCCATTTCATGATGGGGATCGAGTTTGTCAAAAACAAAGGCACCAAAGAAACCTACGCGGACGAGGTAAAGCTGGGTCTGCGGATTGCGCAGGAAACCCAGAAACGCGGCCTGATCGCACGTCCGCTTGGCAATATCCTGATCTTGTCGCCAACACTGATTATGGACACTGGCATGATTGGCGAAATTGAGGGTATTTTGCGTGATAGCATCCTTGCCGTTATGGCCGGGCTTCCAGATTAGACCGAACAAAACCAATAAGGCGCGCGAACGCAATTTCTGTTTGAAAGGACCCGGAATATGCCGATTGAAAAAATAGACACACTTGTCGTTGGCGCGGGTCAGGCCGGCGTCGCGATGAGCGAACATCTGGGCAATGCCGGTATTCCGCATCTGGTGCTGGAGCGGGACCGGATCGCTGAACGTTGGCGCACCGGGCGGTGGGACAGTCTGGTGGCCAATGGCCCGGCTTGGCACGATCGGTTTCCGGGGATGGAATTTCCGGGTGATCCCGAGGAATTTGTGGCCAAGGATGATGTTGCCGAATATTTCGTGGCCTATGCAAAACAGGTCGATGCCCCGATCCGCACCGGCGTCGATGTAACCGAAGTGCGCCGCAAAGTCGGCCGTGCGGGGTTTCATGTCGAGACATCCAAAGGTGTGATCGAGGCCCGCAATGTGGTCGTGGCAACCGGCGCGTTCCAATGTCCGGTGGTGCCCCCCGTTGTGCCAGAAGACGCAGATATCATGCAGATACATTCCTTTGATTATCGCAATCCGGATCAGTTGCCGGATGGGGCTGTTATGGTTGTTGGCGCCGGATCATCCGGTGTGCAGATCGCGGATGAATTGATGCGCGCGGGCAGGCAGGTTTTCCTGTCTGTTGGTCCCCATGACCGCCCCCCGCGCAGCTATCGCGGCTGCGATTTTGTCTGGTGGCTGGGGGTGCTGGGCATGTGGGATCTGGCCGCACCTGTTCCGGGGGCCGAACATGTTACCATTGCCGTCAGTGGCGCGCGGGGCGGCGAGACGATCGACTTTCGCGAATTGGCAGCGGCGGGGATGACACTGGTTGGACGAACGGAAACCTACACCGGTGGCGTGCTAAAGTTTGCCTATGATCTGAATGACAATATTGCCAACGGGGATGCCAGCCATCTGGCGATGCTGGATGCTGCCGATGCCTATATCGCCCGAAATGGTCTGGATTTTCTCGAAGAACCCGAGGCCCGCACCCGATTGCCTGACCCCGAATGTATGATCAACCCGCTGCGCCAGCTTGATCTGGCCGATGCCGGGGTGACATCCATCATCTGGGCAACCGGTTTTTCGCAGGATTTCAGTTGGCTGAAAGTAGATGCTTTTGATGCCGATGGAAAGCCCGACCACCAACGCGGTGTTTCGACAGAACCGGGTATATATTTTCTTGGCCTGCCGTGGCAGTCTCGGCGGGGCTCGACCTTTATCTGGGGGGTCTGGCATGATGCCAAATATCTGGCAGACCAGATTTCCATCCAACGGATGTATGCGCAATACTCCGGCCCGCACAACACCTGAACGGAGCACATTATGGCCCACACCCGCATTCGCAAGTTCAACACCAAAGACACCTATCCAGAACAAAATCTGGACAACGACCTGTGTCAGGCGGTGATCACGCAAGGGGGCAAAACCGTTTACCTGCGGGGCCAGTGCCCGCAGAATCTGGAGGATGCGGTCAATATCAACAGCCATGATCCGGTCGAGCAAACCCACAAGGTGATGCAGAACATCAAACAGCTGATCGAAGAAGCCGGCGGCGGGATGGAGCATCTGGTCAAGGTAGTGGTTTACATCACCGACGTGCGTCACCGCGAGGATGTTTACCGCACCATGGGCAAATATATAAAAGGCGTGTATCCTGTTTCCACCGGATTGGTGGTACAGGCGCTGGCGCGGCCGGATTGGCTGGTTGAAATAGACGCCACCGCCGTCATACCGGAGGAATAAGATGACATTTTCCCTTGTGGCCCGTTGCGACAAAACAGGCATGTTCGGGGTGGCGATTGCCTCGTCCTCGCCTGCCGTGGCGGCGCGCTGTTCCTTTACGCGCTCGCAGGTCGGGGCGGTGGCTTCGCAGAATATCACCGACCCTATATTAGGCCCGCGTGTGCTTGACCTGATGGGCAGCGGGCTAAATGCGAAGGAAGCGATAGCGGACATCACCAAACGTGGTCAATTCATGGAATACCGGCAGGTTTTGGCGATTGATACCTCGGGTGGCACAGCGATACACTCCGGCCCCAATTCGCTGGGTATTTGGACCCATGCAATGGGGGATTATGTTTTATCTGCCGGTAATCTGCTGTCCAACGACGGGGTGCCGCAGGCCATTGTTGACGGGTTCCAGTCCGCCAGCGGCCATATCGGGGATCGTATGATTGCCGCAATGCGCGCAGGGTTGGCACGGGGGGGCGAGGCAGGGCCAATTCATTCGGCGGGTATGCAGATTTGCGACACCGTGGCGTGGCCGGTGGCCGATCTGCGCTGCGACTGGTGCGAAGATTGCCCAATCGAGAATATCGTAACCGCCTGGGAGATCTATAACCCGCAACTGGACGCCTATGTACAGCGCACAATCGATCCGCGCAAGGCGCCGTCATACGGCGTTCCGGGGGATGAATAGGGGCGGGGGCGTGGCAATGAATACGCTCGATATTCTGGATCAGCTTGTCGCGTTTCCAACGGTTGGCGCCGGCAGCAACCTGCCGATTATCGATTATATCCAGAATTTTTTAACGGCCCGAGGGTTCGAGGTGCATCGGGTTACGGATGAAACTGGGCAAAAGGCCGGATTGTTCGCGCGCATTGGACCAAAGCACAAGGCCGGTATCCTGTTGTCCGGCCACACAGATGTGGTTCCGGTTATCGGTCAGAACTGGACAACCGATCCTTTCAAAATGACTGTGGCGGACGGTAAGGTATTCGGGCGTGGCACCACGGATATGAAAGGCTATTTGGCCTGCATGTTGACGCTTGCCGATCGGGTTTCAGGGGTTGATCTGAAAGAACCTCTAAAGTTTGCCTTTTCCTATGATGAAGAAATCGGCTGTGTTGGTATCCGGTCGATGATCGACCATCTTGATCCGCTTGTCGGTCTGCCTCGTATGTGTTTTGTGGGCGAGCCGACCATGATGCAGGTTGCCGTGGGACATAAGGGCAAGGGGGCATTGCGGGCAACCTGTCATGGTATGGACGGTCATTCGGCTATGGCGCCGAATTTTCTGAACGCGCTGCATCTGGCCACCGATTTCGTAACGGAATTACGTGAACTGCAAAACGATTTTGCTGATAGCGGTGCGCAGGATACCGACTATGGGATACCTTATTCCACAATTCATGTTGCCAAGGTATCGGGTGGGCTGGCGCTTAACATTGTGCCCGAAAAAGCCGTGATCGATTTTGAATTTCGCCATCTGGCTGCGGATAATCCAGGCGATATTTTAGCCCGTATTCAGGCGGCCGCGCAAAAGGTCAGTGCAGCTCATCAGGCGCAGTTTCCGGTTGCGCAAATTGATGTCCAGACACGGCTTTCCTATCCCGGACTTGATACGGACCCTGAAAGCAATGTGGTGAGCCAAGCACAGAAACTGGCCTGCGTTACCGGCACAACAAAAGTCGCCTTTGGCACCGAGGCCGGATTTTTCGCAACCCACCTGAATATTCCGACAATCATATGCGGCCCTGGGTCGATGGATGGACAGGGCCACAAGCCGGATGAATATATCGAGCTATCGCAACTGGCGGCCTGTGATGCGATGTTTGATCGATTGTTGATTGATATGTCGAGTTAAGGAAAACCCACAGCAATGCAGATTTCCACATCACGCCGTTTGGCGATAACGGGTGGCAAATATCGGGATCACCTGCCTGCGGCTAAAATGCAACATGCCTGGTGATTGCCAAAATCGGTAATTGCCTGAATCATGCACCTTGCCGTAACAGGGCGCCAAGCGGTCAGTCACGGCCATTTTCGTAACGCCAAACAAAGAAAGGGCACAGATATGTTAGTTTATTGCAACGCCCTTTCCGGGCAAATCAACGCTTAAATCTGCCAGCGGCAGCTTTGGCTTGAGGTTACGTTTCGACCTGTAGGTCGGGATCATCATACATACGAAAATCAGGTTTTATCCAATGGGCAATTTTGTCTTGGATGGTCGCTTGTCTGCGCCTGTGCGCAGCGTGGCTGTCACTAAATTCTATACATCTGCGGCCTGGATCGAGGGCCGCGCCGAAGACCAGTTGGCACAGGTTGCAGGCTGGCCGGGGGTGCGCGAAATCGCGGCCTTTCCCGATCTGCACCCGGGCAAATACGGCCCTGTGGGCTGTGCCGTGCTGGCTGATCGCATATACCCGCAACTGGTGGGGGGTGACATCGGTTGTGGCATGTCGTTGTTTCAACTGGACCTGCCCGCGCGCCGGTTCAAACCGGAAAAATCCGCGCGCCGGATGCGGGTTCTGGGGGATGCGGCAAGTGTTGATTATAACGACCGTTTGGAACAGGCGGGCCTGCCGCGCGGGCTGTTTGCCGAGGCACTGGGCACGATCGGTGGCGGCAACCATTTCTGTGAAGTGCAGCAGGTTGCCGAGTGCAAATCGGGATATGGATTGGAGGTTAACAGCTTGTATTTGCTGGTTCATTCCGGCTCTCGCGGGCTGGGGAATGCGGTTCTGAACGCGCTGCCACAAGGGGCGTTTGACGGGTTGGATCCGGCTGGAAAGGTTGGGCAGGACTATTTGCGCGACCATGATCAGGCGGTGAAATGGGCCAGTCTGAACCGCCGGATCATCGCCGAACGGGCGGCTGCGGCATTGCGCTGTGATCTACAGGTGGTGGTAGATGTGCCGCACAACCTGTTGACGCAGCATGATGGTGGTTGGCTGCATCGCAAGGGGGCAGCGCAGGCCGGCGTGGGGCTGGTGCCTTTGGCCGGGTCGCGGGCCACGCCCAGCTATCTGTTGCGCCCGCTTGGGGTGGACGGGGCGTTGCAATCAACCGCGCACGGGGCCGGGCGGCGATATGATCGTTCTTCCATGCGTGGGCGGGTTCGGGCCAAACGCTCGGACCTGACCGCGATGCAACAAAATGCCTATGGCGGGCGGATTATTTGCGAGGATCGGGACCTGCTGATCGAGGAGGCCCCGCACGCCTACAAATCCGCCAAGGCCGTGGTGGCCGATCTGGTGGAGACCGGCGTGGCGCAGAAAATTGCCACGTTGCATCCGCTGCTGACATTCAAGAAAACCCGCCAGAAAGGAGGGGAGAGATGAGACAGATTGATACAACTTCCCTGCTGGTGACCAGCGGCAACGGCCCTGCCGAATGCCGTCTGGCGGTGGGGCATGTGCTGCACCGGATGCAGGCCGAGGCCGCGCATCTGGATGTCACACTGGATGTGGACGCGGTGGATGCAAAGCACGGGCCAAAGTCGGCTGTCGTAGTAGCGCATGGCGCTGCGGCAGATGCGTTTGCACGCGGCTGGTGCGGCACGATCCAGTGGCGGGCGCGTAGTCCGTTGCGGCCACATCACAAGCGGGCGAACTGGTTTGTCGGGGTGTTTCTGTTGCCAGTGGTGGCAATCGGGAAAACCCGCATTGCCGCGCAGGATGTGGCATTCGAAAGCTTTCGCGCCGGTGGACCCGGCGGGCAGCATCAGAACACCACCGACAGCGCGGTTCGGGCCACACACCGGCCCAGCGGCCTGACGGTGGTTGCGCGTGAAATGCGTTCGCAACATCGCAACAAGTCGCTGGCGCTGGAACGGCTGCAAGGGCTGGCCAATGCCCGCGATCTGGCGGCGGCAGAAGAACGTAAAAGTAATGAAAACCGGCTGCATAATGCGCTGGAACGGGGCAACCCGATACGCATTTTCCAAGGTGCGACGTTTCTGCAGAAAGGAGGCGGATGATGGAAGAGTGTCTGACGTCAGCACTCGTGGGACAGATTTAAGGTTTAGCTAACGGAGGATTTCTGGTTCATCGTAACCGTCAAGGAGTGAAGATGAACAAGAAATCCGGAACGAGTAAAGCAGCGGCAGATAAGCTGGTAAAGAATATCCGCCGCAAAACCAGACAAACCTATTCTGCCGAGGAGAAGATCCGCATTGTCTTAGCGGGCCTTCGAGGAGAGGAAAGCATATCCGCGCTGTGCCGTCGTGAGGGCATTGCGGAAAGCCTGTATTATAGCTGGTCTGTGAATCGGCGTGCAAAACTGACCCACTTGGGTGGGTTATGAGCGAGTAAAATTGACCCACCTGTTTCGTTAACATCCGCGCAAAATTGTGCGGAGGAAAGAGCAGGTGATATTGATGGAAAGCGTATCGAAGATCCGGCGCTGGGTGCTGGTTGAAGGGCGCAGCATCCGGTCTGTGGCGCGGGCGACGGGACTGTCGCGGAACACGATCAAGAAGTATTTGAAGGACGAGAATCCGCCGAGCTACCAGCGCCATGCGCCGCCAGTTCGGCACAAACTGTGCAATGGGTTTGATCTTCGGCTGCAGGAACTGTTTGATCAGGACTCGAGGCGACCACGCCGGGAGCGGCGGACGGCCCAGAAGCTATACGAGCAGCTTGTGGCAGAGGGCTATACCGGGTCCTATTCGCCGGTTCAGCGTTTTGTTCGTGAGTTGAAGCGCGCCGGGGCCTGTTCGGGAGATGCGTTTATCCCGCTGCATTTTGCGGCGGGTGACGCGCTGCAATTTGACTGGAGCGAAGAACGGGTCGTACTGGGTGGTGTCGAGCAGAAGGTGAAGGTCGCTCATTTCCGCCTGTGTCACAGCCGCAAGCCTTTCGTGATTGCCTATCCCGGTGAAGCCCAGGAGATGGTGCTGGATGCTTTCGTGCAGGCGCTGTCCTTTTACGGAGGCGTTCCGCGCAGGGTGATCATCGACAACCCCAAGACCATGGTGACCTACGTTTCGCGCTCGAAGGAGCGGATATTCCATCCCCGGTTCCTGGCCTTGATGAACCACTATGTGATGGAGCCGGTGGCCTGCACGCCCGCTGCGGGCTGGGAGAAGGGACAGGTCGAGAACCAGGTCCAGTTCTTGCGGGGCCGGTTGTTCGTTCCCGAACCGGCCTTTGATGATCTCGAGGCGCTGAACGCGTGGCTGCGTCTGCGTTGCGAAGATCTGGCAGAGCGTCCCCATCCCGAGCAGCAGGATCGCACGATTACCGAAGTGTTCGAAGACGAGCGCGCCGAACTGCGCCCCCTGGGTCGGGCCTTCGACGGCTACGTGGAAAAGACCGTCCGTGTCCGCTCCACCTGCCTGGTTCAATATGCCAGCAATCGCTACAGCGTGCCCTCCCGCTTTGCCGGGCATCATGTGTCGCTACGCGCCTATGCCGGCCGGATCGTGGTGGTCTCCGGTCAGGATGTGATTGCCGAGCACAGGCGTCATTTTACCCGCAATATCAGCTATTTCGAGCCCTGGCATTACGTTCCCCTGCTGGACCGCAAGCCTGGTGCCCTGCGCAATGGCGCCCCCTTTGTGGGCTGGGAACTGCCCGAGGCCATGCATCGGATCAGGGAACATTACATGGCTGGTAAAGGCGGGGATCGGGAGTTCGTCGACCTGCTCCTGCTGGCACAGGATCACGGGATCGAGGTGGTCGAGACGGCCTGCAATCTGGCGGTGGCACAAAACACCCTGCGGCTGCCCGCCATCATCAATCTGATCAACCAGTTGGTGGAACCGGTCATCACACCGCTCAGCGATGCCTGCGCTTATCCGCAGCTGACCTTGCGGCCCGAAGCCGATTGCAAACGCTATGAGACCCTGTGCTCGGCTGAGGAGGTTGCCGTATGAATGCCTTGATCGACCAACTGACAGCCCTCAGGTTGCATGGAATGGCAGCTTGCGCCCATGATCTGCTGTCCGCGCGCAAGCCGCCAAGTCTGACCACAGCGATAAGGCAACTGATCGACGCCGAGACTGTAGAGCGCCGAGTGCGCTCCATCCAGTATCAAATGAGGGTTGCGAAGTTCCCCCATCACAAGGACTTCGCCACCTTCGATTACAGCGCCGCCGCCCTCACCCAGGCCCAGATCGAACCATTCTGCACCGGCCAGTTCACAGAGGAGGCCCATAACCTCATCCTGGTGGGCGGAACCGGCACGGGCAAAACCCACATCGCCATCGCGCTGGGAACGACGCTGATCAACAACGGCAAGAAGGCGCGCTTCTTCAACGCCGTCGATCTGATCAACGCCCTGATCAAGGAACAGGCCGACGGCAATGCAGGGAAGATCATCCGGCAGCTCTCGGCTTTGGACTGCGTCATCATCGACGAGCTGGGCTACATCCCGTTTCCCAAATCCGGTGGCGCGTTGCTCTTCCATCTGATCAGCAAGCTCTACGAGAAGACCAGCATCATCATCACAACCAACCTTGAGTTCGGTGAATGGGTCTCGGTCTTCGGGGATGCCAAGATGACAACCGCCCTTCTGGATCGCGTCACTCATCACTGCAACATCATCGAAACCGGCAATACCTCATACCGGTTCGCCCAGAGTAAACGCCGTAGAAAAAACTAGCCGTTCCGCAAGCAAAGCCCCCAGACGGACTCGCTACATGAAGGCGGCCCGACTGGGGGCTTTGCGCCACAAAGGGGGGGGCAAATTTAAATGCCGAAACCGGGTCAGTTTTAAATGCTCATTGACATAGCTGGTCCAAAGAATTCCTCGAAGCAGGCAAGCGGCGACTTTCTGGCGACACTGCTCGTCAGGCGACATCACCAGAAGTCAAAGAGTTGCGTTCGGAATCTATGGCCCTGAAAGAATGCGTAGCCGATCTGACCATTGAAAACCGCCTGCTCAAAAAAAGCATGACAGGGGCTGGGGGGTACGAGGAATGAGATATCCTGCATCTGAGAAATTGTCGATTATCGACACCGTTGAAAAATCACATCTGCCTGTGAAGCAAACCCTCGACATGCTGGGTATTGCGCGCACCACATTTTACCGTTGGTATGATGCTTATGTCGAAGGTGGTCTTGATGCGTTGGCGGATCGCTCACCCCGGCCCAAGTCTGTCTGGAACCGCATCCCTCAAGACAGGCGTGATGACCTGATCGAGTTCGCACTGGAACATGAGGCGCTTACGACACGGGAATTGGCTGTCAAATACACCGATGAGAAGCGATATTTTATCTCTGAATCATCGGCTTACCGCATTCTGAAGGCTGCTGATCTGATCACTGCACCAGACTATGTGGTAATCAAGGCCGCTGACGAGTTCACGGACAAAACCACCGCCATCAATGAGATGTGGCAGACCGACTTCACCTACTTCAAGATCATCGGTTGGGGCTGGTATTATCTCAGCACGATCCTGGATGATTACAGCCGCTATATCATCTCGTGGAAGCTCTGCACCAACATGCGGGCCGAGGATGTGACTGATACGATTGAGCTGGCTCTGGCAGCGTCAGGATGCGACCAGGCGGTTGTGCGGCACATGCCACGCCTGCTCAGTGACAATGGGTCCTGTTACATCTCGGGTGATCTGGCCGACTGGCTGGATGATCATAAAATGGGTCACGTTCGCGGAGCCCCGTTCCATCCACAAACTCAAGGCAAAATCGAGCGCTGGCACCAGACCATGAAGAACCGGGTCTTACTGGAAAACTACTACCTGCCCGGCGATCTGGAACGCCAGATTGAGGCCTTCGTCGAATTCTACAATAACGAACGGTACCACGAGAGCCTAAACAACGTCACGCCCGCCGACGTCTATTTTGGGCGTGACAAAACCATCATCAGAGAAAGGGAAAAGATCAAGAAACAGACAATCCAACAACGCCGCTTGCAACATCAAAAACAAGCTGCATAATCAATCACACAAACGAACCAGAGCCTCCAAATCTCAAACCGCTCTGATGTCCCATTTTATATGACGACGGACACAACACCCTTTTGAAAGGCGGCATAGAAACCCGCAATCCGGTGTTCAACGCGCTGATTGAACGGATGGAGGTGGTGGTGTCCAACTCGGACGCGCCACTGTTGCTAGTGGGGCCGACAGGCACGGGTAAATCGGATCTTGCGGCGCGGCTCTATGAATTGAAACTGCAACGCCGCCGGATCAAGGGGCGGCTGGTGCATGTGAATTGTTCCACCCTGCAAGGCGAACGCGCCATGTCGACCCTGTTTGGCCATAGGCGCGGGGCAATGGCGGGGGCGCAGTCGGAACGCGGCGGGCTGCTGAAAGAGGCCGATGGCGGAGTTCTGTTTCTGGACGAGATTGACGAGTTGGGGCTGGATGAGCAGGCAATGATCCTGCACGCGGTGGAAAGCGGTAAATATTTCCCGTTGGGGTCGGATTACGAGGTCACAAGCCGGTTTCACCTGATTGCAGGGGCCAGCCGTGATCTGGCCGGATTGGTGGCACAGGGGAAATTTCGCGCCGACTTGTTTGCGCGGCTGAACCTGTGGACCTTCCGCTTGCCGGCCCTGCGCGAACGACCCGAGGACATCGCGCCCAATCTGGAATACGAATTCGAGAAGGTCGGCAAGATGCTGGGCAATCAGGTTGCTTTCAATGCTGATGCTTTGCCCGCCTATCTGCGGTTTGCCACTGATCCATCTACGGCATGGCCGGGGAATTTCCGTGACTTGGGGGCGTCGGTTCAGCGGATGTGCACATTGGCCCCACGCGGGCGGGTGACCCTGCCGATGGTTCAGGATGAAATTGCCACCCTGCAACGTATCTGGAAAAATGCTCATGCCGATGTTGATGCACTGTTATTGCCGAGGTGCTGGGGGAGGGGTCCGCGCAGATAGACCTGTTTGATCAGGCGCAACTGGCGTCAGTGATCCGCATCTGCCGCGAAAGCAAAAGCCTGAGTGCGGCGGGGCGGCGGCTGTTTGCGGTGTCGCGACTGGAAAAGAAAAGCCGCAATGACGCGGACCGGTTGCGCAAATATCTGGAAAAGTTCGGGCTGGACTGGACGCAGCTGGTGCAATGATGCCCGCTGCTGGCCTGAAAGCCTATGTTGCGGCCGGATATGCCGAACCCCGCTTGACCAATCCCTTCGGCTCTATCATATCCCTTTCTTATGACTGACCTTAGTAAAATCCGCAATTTCTCGATCGTGGCGCATATCGATCACGGGAAATCCACCCTTGCCGACCGGCTGATTCAGGAAACCGGCACGGTTTCGGCCCGTGATATGCAGGCGCAACTGCTGGACACGATGGATATCGAACGCGAACGCGGCATCACCATCAAGGCCAATACGGTGCGCATTGATTACACCGCGGATGATGGCGAAACCTACATCCTGAACCTGATTGACACCCCCGGCCACGTCGATTTCGCCTACGAGGTGTCGCGCAGCATGCGCGCGGTCGAAGGCTCGCTTCTGGTGGTGGATTCATCCCAAGGGGTCGAGGCGCAGACGCTTGCCAATGTTTACCATGCGATCGAGGCGGATCACGAAATTGTCCCCGTGCTGAACAAGATCGACCTGCCCGCGTCCGAACCCGACCGCGTGGCCGAACAGATCGAGGATGTGATCGGCATTGACGCCTCGGGCGCCATTCTGGTCTCGGCCAAAACCGGCGAAGGCATCCACGAAACGCTTGAGGCCATCGTCAACGAACTCCCCGCCCCCAAGGGCAACCGCGATGCGCCCCTAAAGGCGATGCTGGTCGACAGCTGGTATGACGCCTACCTTGGCGTGATCGTGCTGGTGCGCATTATTGATGGCGTGCTGAAAAAGGGCGACCGCATCCGTATGATGCACACCAATGCCGTCTATCCGGTGGACCGCATCGGCCTGTTCCGCCCGCAGATGGAACCGATCGACGAATTGGGTCCAGGCGAAATCGGCTTTCTGACCGCCAGCATCAAACAGGTGCGCGACACGCGGGTGGGCGATACGATTACGCACGAGAAAAAGGGCTGTGCCGAGGCGCTGGATGGCTTCAAACCCGCCCAGCCCGTGGTGTTCTGCGGGCTGTTCCCCGTGGATAATGCCGAATTCGAAGACCTGCGCGAGGCGATCAGCAAGCTGTCACTGAATGATGCGTCTTTCACCTCGGAAATGGAAACCTCGGCAGCACTTGGTTTTGGCTTTCGCTGTGGCTTCCTTGGCCTGCTGCACCTTGAGGTGATCCGCGACCGGCTGGAGCGCGAATATGACATCGACCTGATCACCACTGCGCCCAGCGTGATCTACCACATCTACCTGCGCGATGGCAGTATGATGGAACTGCACAACCCCGCTGACATGCCCGATATGTCGCTGGTTGACCACATCGAGGAGCCGCGCATCAAGGCGACCATTCTGGTGCCCGACGAATACCTTGGCGATGTGCTGAAACTGTGTCAGGACCGCCGCGGCATCCAGATCGACCTGACCTATGCGGGCAGCCGCGCGATGGTGGTCTATGATCTGCCGCTGAACGAAGTGGTGTTCGATTTCTACGACCGCCTGAAATCGGTCACCAAGGGTTATGCGTCGTTCGATTACACAATCGAGGATTACCGCGAGGACCGGCTGGTGAAAATGTCGATCCTTGTGAACGAGGAGCCGGTGGACGCCCTGTCCACCATGGTCCATCAGGACCGCGCCGAAGCCCGTGGCCGCGCGATGGTCGAAAAGCTCAAGGATCTGATCCCCCGCCACATGTTCAAAATCCCGATCCAGGCAGCGATTGGCGGCCGCGTGATCGCGCGTGAAACCCTGTCAGCCATGCGCAAGGACGTAACGGCGAAATGTTACGGCGGGGATGCGACGCGCAAGAAGAAGCTGCTGGAAAAGCAGAAGAAGGGCAAGAAGAAGATGCGCCAGTTCGGCAAGGTGGAGATACCGCAAAGCGCGTTTATTTCGGCGTTGAAGATGGATGATTGATGGGGCGGTGTTTGTTGGGTGAGGTCCCCGCGTGCGCGGGGATGACAACAGCGTATTCCTGCGGGGTTTTACCATTTTCTGGTCGGCAACACCCTGTCATCCCCGCGCACGCGGGGACCGCCCGCCACAATTCCAACCCTCAAAATAACCCTATGTTAACCACCCTGTGCGCATCTTTCCTTCATGCACAGCCACACCTATTAAAGACCTCTTCATAACATCGGGATTCCCCCGGGTTGGCCGTTTTGGTAAGCTAGCCGGGAAATCTCTGGGGTGAATAGATGGACCTTTTCCTGCACGAAGCGGCGGCACGGATCGGCGCGGATGACGTTCTGTCGAAGATCGACGCGCTGATGGATTGGAACTCGTTTTTGCCGATCCTGCGGCGCGGTCTGGGGCGCTCGGGGATCGGGCCTCAGGGCTATGATCCGCTGGTTCTGTTCAAGTGTCTTCTGGTTGGCCAGTGGCACGGGCTGAGCGACCCGAAGCTGGAGCGGGCCTTGAAGGTGCGGCTGGATTTCATGCTGTTCTGCGGGCTCGATCTGCACGCGTCGGTGCCGGATGAGACGACCCACTGCCGGTTCCGCAATGCGCTGGTCCGGGGTGGCGTTTACGATGAGCTGCTGGCCGAGGTCTGCCGCCAGATCGAGGCGCATGGGCTGAAGCTGAAAGAGGCTGAGGCGGCGATCATTGATGCGACCCTGATCGCGGCGGCGGCGCGCCCGCGCACCCATATCGACGCCCCGCAGGACCGGGCAGAGGACGGGGCAAGGGAAGGGACGCCGGATGATCCGCCCGAGGTCTCACCCGACGGGGCACAGCTGCATTTCAGCGCCGACCCTGATGCCCGCTGGGTCAAGAAGGGCCGCAAGAGCACGCTCGGCTACAAGGGCTTTGCCCGCTGCGACGAAGAGGGCTTTATCGACAAGGTGCACACCACGCCCGCCAATGCCGCCGAAAGCCCCGAATTCGCCACCATGATCGCGGGCGCAAAGGCGCAGCGGGTGCTGGCCGACAAGGCCTATGCGAGCAAGGCCAACCGCCAGATGCTGCGCGGCAAATACCGCGACGGCATCCTGCGCAAGGCAGCGCGCGGCCGCCCCCTGCGGCAATCGGAGAAACGCTTCAACCGGCTGATTTCGAAACGCCGCTTCCGCATCGAGCAGACTTTCGGCACGATGAAACGCCTCTTCGGCCTGCAGCGGGCGAGATATTTCGGGCGCGCCAGGGTGCATGCCCAGATGGTCATGGCCGCCATCGCGCAAAACCTGCTCAAGGCCGCAAACAGGATCACCCTCAACCCGCAAACCCCCGCAATCGCATAGCCCCAAACCCCGCCACCCGTCTGTCCGCCGGACCCGCAGGGGCGCAAGGTGGGCGGCCGATATCTTGCTTCAACCGAAAGCCATGGCCTCATGCAGAGGTCTTTATTATGTCTACATCCTCACCAATCGCCCAAACGGCACCCTGTACATCGGCATCACCAACAATCTAACGCGCCGTTTGTTCGAGCATTGCCAAGGCACAGCCAGCCGTTTTACGCGGCGATACAATTGCACCCACCTTGTTTGGTATGAAACGCACACAGATGTAACCGAGGCCATCCTGCGCGAAAAGCGTTTAAAGAAATGGCGCCGCGCCTGGAAGGTTGAGCTGATCGAAGGAATGAACCCTTGTTGGCAGGATCTAAATGCAACAGTTGCAATGTAACACAAACCCTGTCATCCCCGCGCAAGCGGGGACCTCAATAATACCGCGAACCCTTGAAGGCTGGTAACATCAACATCCCCTCCCAACCCCCTGACTCCACGCATCTTTCCGACTTATCCACCGATTATCCACAATAAAATCAAAGACTTATCCCCAAGAAATTTCACTGCCCCCGTCGATTTCCCTTGAACGACTCACTTTCATTTGCAAACCTTTCCTTACCGCGAAGGGTTCTTAGAACCCCCAGCGATACGCAAAGGCCCCCAGGGACCGGAGCGAATTGGAAGGAAGTCTTCGGACGGAAAACCGAAACGCGAAAGTTTGTGGGCAACAGCAAGTCCGTATGGGTTTTTCGAAACAAATGCGAACAGGCAGTTGATCACGGGTACAGCGGGTCATGGATGGTCTTCGGATCAGACATGGCAGCAAAGGTTCCTTCGGGGACCCGCGCACATGAGGAGGATAACCCTTCGGGGTGAACCAATTCAGGAAGACGTCAGGACGTGTCGCAAGGCACAATGCAAAGACCGCGTCTGAGCACCTAGCGTCTTTTCCTGTGTCTGGACACCGTAAATCACGCATATCCCCAAACGAAAACGAGGCCCGCGCGCCATATGCACCCGGACCTCGCCGTCAGTTAATGCAGTGCCGCGTCTATGCACCTGTGCGTTAGCCGATACACTGTGCGTGGGCCAAGATCAACTATATCTTATGGCTATGTGCAATTTTTCCGCTATAATCATGCCAGGCAACAACAGGTGGTGGAGGCACGCAGTTCTGTGCCGGTTCCTCGTATGCTGCGATATACCCGCGCGGCAATCCGTCCGTTCGCGCAAACTCTGACAACATGTTAACAGTTTCGAATGATTCCAGAACACGGGAAGAAAACCATGACTGACACACCCGAAGCCCCGGACCAAACCGGCTCCAGCCTGGCCCATTACCCGATCACATTCTATGCGGTCACGATGGGCCTGTTCGGCATGACACTTGCGTTACATGCAGCCAGTCGTGTGATGCCGTGGCTGACCTTTGCCAGTCATGTGATGGTTTGGGTGTCTATTGCAGTTTTCCTTGTAATTACAATTGGCTACCTGGCAAAAAATGGCGCTGCGCACACCCGCTTTCATTGGCGAGTGGCACCATCCGATCCGCGTTGCTTTTTACCCCGCGGCCTCGATTTCACTGCTGTTGATGGCGGTCTGTTTCCTGCCCGAGCAAGAAGGCATCGCCAACATCCTGTGGATACTGGGTGCCATATTGCAAGGCGGGTTAACGCTGGCAATCCTTGCCCGCTGGATCGGTCATAAACCGTTTGAATACAGCCACATCAACCCCGCCTGGTTCATCCCCGCTGTTGGCAACGTCGTCGTCCCCGCTGCCGGTGCCCCACTGGGATACCATAACCTGTCATGGTTGTTCTTCTCGGGCGGATTATTGTTTTGGATCATACTGTTAACCCTTGTGATGAATCGCTTGATTTTTCACACCCCGCTGCCCGGAAAGCTGCTTCCGACGTTGGTCATCATGATTGCGCCACCGGCTGTCTCCTTCATTTCCTACATGAACCTGAACGGCGGGCAGGTGGATGCCTTTGCCCATATATTGCTAAATTTGGGATATGTTTTTGCGCTGATTGTCCTGACGCAACTTCCGAAAATCATGAAGCTGCCTTTTGCCATGTCCTTCTGGGCGCTGTCATTCCCGATAGCATCCCTGACCATCGCATCCTTTAAATATGCCGGTCTGGAAAAGTCGCAATCTCATGAAATAATAGGGGAAATTCTGCTGATTGTGCTGCTTGTTGTTATTATCACTCTGGTCTATCGCACCTTGCTTGCTATCGCGCGCGGGCAGATTTGCCAACCGGAATAGATGACCTAGATCAAAGACTCGTATTGCAAAAATGGAATATCATCCGCGCAACAATACTCCTTGGAGGATTTTCGCATGGTTAGACTAACATTGCTGCTTTACTCGTTCATCTCGGCAACGCTGGCCGGCATTTTGATTATTGCCGTTTTGGCCGCCGGTTATGGGACATTGATGCCAATTATCTATGCCGCAATTGTCGGCTTTGTTGCGGCACTCCCTGTTTCCTGGGTCGTTGCCAAGAAGATTTCGGCAATGCGCTAAAGCAATACGCACCCTGCCAACACCTTATCAAATAGGCTTGTATTTCTCTGACTGATCAGAGAGACACAGGCCTAATTTTGTTTACAGGAGTTCCCATGTCAAAACCTACCGGCTATTCCCGCCTTCAGATCCGGCTGCACTGGATCATCTTTGGGCTGATTGCTTTGCAGTATATCCTTGCGGATAGTATTGAAGAGGCTTGGCAGGTATTTGCCAAAGGCGGCACAGTTGAATTTTCACCCCTGATTGCTGCACATGTATTCGGCGGCGTTGCGGTGATGTTGCTGGTCCTTTGGCGTCTGGTATTGCGGTTTAAACGTGGTGCACCAGCGGCTCCTGTAGGCGAGAACCCAGCGCAAACCAAGATGGCGCATCTGATGCACTGGGGGCTGTATTTGCTGATGATCCTGATGCCGTTGTCCGGTAGTCTGGCATGGTTTGGCGGGATCAAGCAGGCAGCAGAAAACCATCTGATCCTGAAGGTGGCACTGATTGTGCTGATCGGGCTGCATGTTGCGGCGGCGCTGTATCACCAGTTTGTCGTCAAAGACAATCTGATTGACCGGATGCGCACGGCGCAAGATTAATGGGTCCTGACCCTAGCTTTAAGCGTTGAAAAAGGCCCGCGCGGTTTCGGTGAATTCGCGCGGCTTTTCCGCATGGAGCCAATGGCCCACGTCCGCGATACGGGCAAAGCGAGCCTTGGGGAACAGGGTTTTGATGCGGGTGCGGTATTCGGGCAGGACGTAATCAGAATCCCCGCCAGACAGAAACAGGGTGGGGCCGTTAAACGGTCCTTTTACATCGGGAAACCCCATAATCAGCGGCATATCCCGTTCCAGCACATCCAGATTCAGGCGCCAGCGCTTACCTTTGATATCCAACGATTGCAGCAGGAAGGCACGAACGCCGTCCTCGGGGATGGCTTTGGTCAGCATCTGGTCCGCATCGGATCGTTTTTCAACCTGTGACAAATCCAGCCCGCGCATCGCGTGGATATAGGGCACTTGTGTGCGATCATAGACGACCGGCGCAATGTCGGCGACCAAAAGGCGGCGCACAAGGGCAGGGTGGGTCAGTGCCAGCACCATCGCCGCCTTGCCGCCCATCGAATGGCCGATCACATCCACTTGACCGCCATTGGCTTTGATCACCTCTGCCAGATCTTCGGCCATGACGGGATAGCTGTGGCTGTCAAACCAGTCGCTTTCGCCATGGTTGCGCATGTCGACGCTGATCACTTGGCGATCATCGGATAGCCGCCGTGCAATCGCGCCCCAGTTTCGGGCAGACCCATAGAGTCCGTGCACAATCAGCAGCGGGGGTTTGTCTGTCGGGGTGCCTGTTAAAACCGTGTTTATCATGGGACTCGTCATAGCCAAGTGCAGCCAATTTCGCCAGAGGTGTTGAGTGTCCGTGTCACCATTGTTATCAAGCACGGATTAACGGGTGGGATATATTTTGACCGAGACGATTCACGATATGGCAGAAGAGGTGTCTGCGCTGATGAAAGAGCGGCTGAGCATTCGTGGCCGCGATCTGGCGGCGAAACTGCGCCATACCGGACGGATGATGCCCAAACGGTTGAAACGCGAGGCCGCCTATCTGGCCGAGGCGGTGCAACTGTCTGAAAACCCACGTCTGTTAAAGATGATTGATATGGCGCGTGCCGAGGCGGCGCATCGCGATTGTCTGGATTTCTTGCATAAAGTGGATGCGGCGGACCGGCGCAAAGGGGTTGTGCTGGGCATTCTGGCCAGCCTTGCGATGACGTTTCTTGTGGTGTCGACACTGGTCATCACAGTGCTGGTTTGGCGCGGCTATATATAAGCGGCTTTTCAAAACGGCACGGGTGGGGTAGTTCCATGAACGAAGTTCAGGAAAGGAATACCCCGTGGCCAGCAAAGTTCAGGAACGACAGGCAAAGCTGCGCGAACGTCTGATTGACGCGGGCGAGGCACAGGTGATTGCCGGTGGCGCATCCTCGATGAAAGCGCGTGACCTGGCGCGCGAGGCAGGGTGTGCGTTGGGCGCGATCTATAACGTATTTGACGATATGCAGGCGCTGCTGATGGCGATCAATATGCGCACCTTTCGGCGGATGGGGGTTGCGGTGGCGGCATCTCAGGAAGGGGCCGAGGGGCTGGACCCGAACCAGCGGATGATCCGCATGGCGATGGCTTATTTGCATTTTGCCGCTGAAAATACGAATCTGTGGCGGGCATTGTTTGATCTGGAAATGTCGGTCGATGGCCGTGTTCCGGATTGGTATTTACAGGAACTGGGCCGCCTTTTTGCCTATATCGCCGCCCCGCTGGCAGAATTATTTCCCGAAAAAGACGAAGACGAACTGGATCTGATGACCCGCACGATGTTTTCGGCAGTGCACGGTATCGTATTGTTAGGATTGGAAAAACGCATCTCGGGCGTGCCGCTGGAACGGGTCGAGGAAATGTTGAAACAGCTTTTGTGCCAGATCGGGAATAAATAAAAATCTGAACAGTGTTCAATTTATCTCTTGAACGGCGTTCATGAATTCCTATATCTCATTTCATGAACATTGTTCACGAAAAGGAGATTAAGATGTTTGGAACTCTGAAGACCCTGATCACTGGCGCAAATGCCCGGGCAGAAGAACGGGTTCGCGATATTTATTCCATCGAATTGATTGAGCAGAAAATCCGCGAGGCACAGGCCGGATTGCAGGCCGCCAAGGCCACATTGGCCAGCCTGATCCAGCGCAGCCGCGCCGAGGGGCGCCAGATCGAAGTGCTGGAAACCCGCGTCAAAGATATGACAACACGCGCCAAAGAAGCGCTGAAAGCGGGTCGTGACGATATGGCTGCTGAGGCCGCACAGGCGATCGCGGGCATGGAAAACGAACTGATCCTGCGGCGTGAAACCGCCAGCCGGCTGGACACGCGCATCCTGCGCCTGCGCCAATCGGTCGAGGCCACGAACCGCCGGATCATTGACCTGAAACAGGGGGCGATTGCCGCCAAGGCCGTGCGCCAGGAACAGCATATCCAGAAACGCCTGAACACAACACTGGCCGGACAAAGCCCGATTGGCGAAGCCGAGGAACTGATTGAGCGGGTGCTGTCACGGGATGATCCGTTCGAGCAAAGCGAGATCCTGAAGGAAATCGATCAGGGTCTAAGCAACGAAGATATTGGCGACCGTCTGGCCAGCGCCGGATTTGGTCCTGCCACCAAAGTCACCGCCGAAGATGTTTTGAAACGTCTGTCTAAAGGCAAGTAAACCAACGTATTTTCAAAGGGATAAGACAATGCTGAACAACACAAACACCGACAACAAACTGATCATTCTGCTGAATGCCGCAGGCGTGATTGCCGCCTATGTGCTGCTGATTATCTCGCTCTATAAATCCACCGAGGTGCCGTTGGCGACCAAAGGGTTTTGGGGGATCGGGGTGCTGATGCTGACGATCAGCCTGGTGAATTTCGTGAAGTACCTGTTTGACGCGCGGATGAATAATGACCGCATCAGACAGCTTGAAGATGCGAAAAACGAAAAACTGCTGGAAGAATTCGTGAGTGATGTGAAAGAGGAATAGTGCCCTTCCAGACAGTTGAAAGGCCCCGGATTTATTCCGGGGCCTTTTTTGTTTTACAGGTTCGGATACATCGGAAAACCTTCGCAAAGGGCCTCGACCTTGGCCTTTACTGCGGCTTCCACCGCCCCGTTGCCCTCTTCACCATTTGCGGCCAGCCCGTCGACAACCTCGACAATCCAGTCTGCGATCTGGCGGAACTCGGCCTCGTCAAAGCCACGGGTTGTGCCCGCAGGGGTGCCCAGACGGATGCCGGATGTGACGAACGGCTTTTCAGGGTCAAACGGGATACCGTTTTTGTTACAGGTGATATGGGCGCGGCCAAGGGCCTTTTCGGTGGCGTTGCCCTTTACGCCTTTGGGGCGCAGGTCAACCAGCATAACATGGGTGTCGGTGCCGCCGGTGACGATGTCCAACCCACCCTTCATCAACTGGTCCGCCAGCGCAACCGCATTGGCGCGCACGGCCTTTTGGTAGTCCTTGAACTCGGGGCGCAGCGCTTCGCCAAAGGCCACAGCCTTGGCGGCGATCACATGCATCAGGGGGCCGCCCTGAATGCCGGGGAAGATGGCGGAGTTGACCTTTTTGGCGATGTCCTCGTCGTTGGTCAGGATCATGCCGCCGCGTGGCCCGCGCAGGGTTTTGTGGGTGGTGGTGGTGGCCACATGCGCATGCGGGAAGGGCGAGGGGTGTTCATCCGCCGCAACCAGCCCCGCGAAATGCGCCATGTCGACCATCAGATAGGCGCCGACCATATCGGCGATTTCGCGGAAACGGGCGAAATCGATCTGGCGCGGGATGGCCGAGCCACCGGCGATGATCAGTTTGGGCTGGTGTTCTTTGGCCAAGGCCTCGACTTGATCGTAATCAATACGGTTGTCGTCGCGTTTTACGCCATACTGCACTGCGTTGAACCATTTGCCCGACTGGTTCGGGGCCGCCCCGTGTGTCAGGTGTCCGCCCGAAGCAAGGTTCATGCCCAGAATGGTGTCACCCGGTTTGATCAGAGCGTTGAACACGCCTTGGTTGGCCTGCGAACCAGAGTTGGGCTGCACATTGGCAAATTCACAGCCGAACAGTTGTTTGGCGCGATCGATCGCCAGCGTTTCGGCCACGTCGACATATTGGCAACCGCCATAGTACCGGCGGCCCGGATACCCCTCGGCGTATTTGTTGGTCATGACCGATCCCTGGGCCTCCATCACGGCGGCGGAAACGATGTTCTCGCTGGCAATCAGCTCAATCTCGGCGCGTTGGCGGCCTAACTCGTCGGTGATGGATTTGAAGATTTCAGGGTCACGGGTGGCTAGGGCTTCGGTAAAGAAACCGGCGTCTTTGGTGTTGGTCATTCTGGGGACTCCTTGGCGCGAAAATCAGGGTTCATCGACCTCTTATCCGAGAATACGCGCCGTGATAAGCCAATAAAACGACGCATGATTATGAATTGCCGTCATACAAGGCGGCGGGGGGGCTTGTGTTTTGCGCAATCGCGGTCAAAGTGGGCGCAAGACAAAGGAAAAACCCGATGAGCCAGCGAATGAAAATTGCATTTGTCGCCAGCGATGTGGACAGCGCCCAAGAGGCGTTGAGCGACCTAACGGCGAAATACGGTGTGCATAAACCTGAAGAGGCGGATGTGATCGTGGCGCTGGGCGGGGACGGGTTTATGTTGCAGACGCTGCACAAAATGCAGCCCTATGCGCGGCCGATTTACGGGATGAATCGCGGCACCGTCGGGTTTCTGATGAACGCCTATTCTGCGGACGGGTTGGAGGAACGGCTGAAACAGGCCGAAGAGGCGGTGATCAACCCGCTGGCGATGCGGGCTGTGTGCCGCGATGGATCCATTCACGAAGCACTTGCGATCAACGAGGTATCCTTGTTACGGGCCGGTCAGCAGGCAGCAAAATTGCGCATTTCTGTTGATGGCAAGCCGCGTCTGGATGAACTGGTTTGTGACGGGGCGCTGGTGTCTACCCCTGCCGGATCGACTGCTTATAACTATTCGGCACATGGGCCGATCCTGCCGATTGGTTCGGATGTGCTTGCCTTGACGGCGGTGGCGCCGTTTAGGCCGCGGCGCTGGCGTGGCGCGTTGTTGCCCAAATCCTCGACCGTGCGCTTTGATGTGCTTGAGGCCGACAAACGCCCTGTGATGGCAGGCGCAGACAGTCAGCCGGTGCGTGATGTGGTGTCGGTCGAGGTGCGCAGCGAGCCGGCGATCAAGCACCGTATTTTGTTCGATCCCGGCCACGGGCTGGAAGAACGGCTGATCCGCGAACAATTCACTTGATCCTAGTCGCCCGCAGCTTTCCAGGCATCGACTTTGCGATAAATCGTCGACGGGGATACATCCAAAACCTTTGATGCCTTGGGAATCGAGCCGTCGAAATAGGCGATGGTTTCCTCGATCACCTGCCGTTCGATCTCGGCCAGTGTTTTGCCGATAAGCCCGTCCAGTCCCGCAGTAGGAGTTTCTTCCGGTATGGATGTCTGAATCGGGATTGTGGTGCTGTAAATCAGTTCATCCTGCAGATTGTCGGGCAGCATATCCATGGTTACTTGCGGGCCATCATTCATCACCACAATCGTGCGCAGGACATTTTTCATCTGGCGGATATTGCCGGGCCAGGGCAATTCGCGAAACAGCGACTGAACCTCGGGGGACAGGCGCTGGAACTGTTTGCCTTCGATCTCGGCATAGTTGCGCAATTCGGTTTCGGCCACTTCCACCACGTCATTGTCGCGATCACGCAGCGGGGGCAAATGGATCGGTACCACATACAGCCGGTAATACAGATCCTCGCGGAACCGGCCCTGCCGGACCTCTTCCATCGGATCGCGGTTCGAGGCGCAGATGATGCGCACGTTTATCTTTTGCGGATGCGAGGCCCCAACAGGCTGAATCGAGGATGTTTGCAGGAACCGAAGCAGTTTGGCCTGCAAATTCATGTCCAATTCACAGATTTCATCCAGAAAAAGCGTGCCCCCATCGGCCACGGCTGCGGCCCCCGGTTTGTCGGAAATCGCGCCGGTGAAAGACCCTTTCAGGTGGCCGAAAACCTCGGATTCCAGCAGGTCGGACGGGATTGCACCGCAGTTCAGCGGCACAAAAGGCCCCGAGGCGCGATTGGAATGATCGTGCAGTGCTTGTGCGCAGATTTCCTTGCCGGTTCCGCTTTCACCAGTGATAAAAACCGTTGCCATGGATCGGCTGACAGAGCGGATTTTCCTGTAGACCTGCTGCATAGCCGCAGAGGAGCCAATGAAACTGCCAACCGGTTCAACCGAACCACCGTTTTTAACTGTCGGCAATGCGGTATCGGTCAGGGCGGTTTCTACTGCATGCAGGAAGCGTTGTTCATTGAACGGTTTGACCAGAAATTCATAAGCACCGGCCCGCATGGCGTCGACAGCACGGTTGATCGAGCCATTGGCCGTGATGACGATGAATTTTGCATCCGGTTTCAGGGCCAGACAGTCTTTCATCAGGTCCAGCCCGTCCCGATCCGGCAGCATCAGGTCCAGCAAGACGACTTGTGGCTTTTCCTTGCGGAATAATACCAGGCCATCCTCGGCTGTGGCTGATGTTTTGACATTGTGCCCCCCGCTTTCCAGCACGGATTTATAGATCATTTGCAGCGAAGGCGTGTCTTCGATCAGAAGTAATGATTTCGTCATTCTGTCACCTCTGCCCGCGCGTTTTGTTCCTGCTCGATTATTAGCAACAGCCGGGAAATCCCGCGATCTGCCTCTGCACTTAATTCAGAAATGGCATCCTGATCAAGCTTGTGCGCGGCCGAGTTGAGCACCTGCGCAAGATTTTGCAGATGTTCGGCCCCGACAGCCCCGGCAAGCGAGATCAGCACATGGGTCTGGGCGCGCAATTGTGCCTGATCCATTTTCTGCAAGGCCTGCCCCATTTTTTGCTGCACATTGCCCAGATCACTGGCCAGCCGCGTTAGCAATTCCTGTGCGCCAGCAGGTCCGGCAATGGTCAGCAGCCGGTGCAGGCGGGTGGTATCCATCTCGACCGTGGTTTGGTCATCGGTTCGGGTGTGGGCTGGCTGCTCATCCGGAAACAGCAAGGTGGTAATCGATTGCCCGAATGCTTCAATGCTCATGATCGGTTTGGCGAGTATCCGGTTGGCACCCGCACGATAAATTGCCTCGCGGTTTGATCGCAGAACAAAGGCTGTGATAGCCAGAATCGGCATGTCCCTGTGCGGGGTGTTGCCCGACCGCAGCGTGTTCATCACGTCAATTCCGGACAGGCGCGGCATATCTATGTCGATCAGGGCCAGATCAAAGGTTTCCCGTTCCAGCCAGTTCAGCGCCTCGACGCCATCGCGGGCGATTTCATATTCCGCGCCCATTGCATCCAGCATCTGTGCAAGGATCAGCTGATTGGTTTCATTGTCTTCGGCCAAAAGAACCTTGATGTCTGTCAGATCGGGCAGGGCCGCACCTATGTGCATTGCCGTTTCGTCATGCCACGCCTCATAAGGCAGACTTAGCGTTATACGGCTACCGCCTTTTCCACGGTTTTCGACGCGCAAGTCCCCGCCCAGTTGATCCGCAATTTCCTTGGCGATATGTAGGCCAAGACCTGTGCCGGGTTTTTTCGAACTGTCCGGGCGGCCATTATACTGGAACAGTTTTTCCAGCGCCTGATCGGAAAAACCGGGGCCTTCATCCGTAACGATGAAGCATAACTCGTCCGGGCTACACATCTTGACCTTCAGGGCGACTTTGCCGTTATCGGTATATTTGATCGCATTGCTCAGAAGGTTGGAAAGGATGCGCTCCATCGCCATCCTGTCCAGTGCCACAAGGTTGGGAACACTGGATTGCACTGTGATTTCAAAAGAAATATTCTTTTCCTGTGCTCGACCTGCCCACCGCAGCCGGATATTCTGAAGCAGGCGCAACAGTTGCAGGTTGCTGGAAATCGCTTCGGTCGCACCTGTGCTTTCGGCTGTGCGTGATAGGGCTTCTTCGGTCAGCCGTGCCAGAACCTCGCTTGATGTGCGGACGCGTTCCAGTTGCAGGCGGGTGGTGGGGTCCAATGCGTCCAGATCAACCAGCCTTAGCCCCCCAATCACATCGGAAATAGCTGAACGGATATCATGCGACAGCAAGGTCAGTTGTGCCTGATCCTCGTTCTCGGAAACCTGTGAAACCGGAGAGCCGGGCGCGGTCATTGTGGCGCTCTCCCTTCAGGGAACCATGTCCTGGCGGGGCAGTGTGTTGAAACATAATACAATACCATTCCTTGTGTTTAGGACAGAAACACAAGGAATTAAAGCAACTGACTTAATGTCAGGTTATTTTGGCCAGATTAGGGCCTGTTGACGTTCCCCACACCGCACTGGTTTCGACCCAAAATTCGCCAGTGCAAACCAATTGAGTGCCGCAAGGGTGGCCCCCTTGCAAGCGAAATTGGTGTCGCAATGGCGGATTTTGGTGAAATCCCTGCGAGACACAACCCAAAATTGCTTCCAACGCGCGGATTTCCCCTTGCCGATACCGGCATCGCTGCGGGAAAATCAACGCGCTGGCTGCAATTTTGGGTTGTGTCTCGAAAGTGGTGGAAATTGATTTCAGGCACCTCCGAGCGGGTTGAGTTATGCGCCGGTCAGGCGGCTTGGTCAAGGGTTGCGTCGGCGACGGGCTGAGCGAGCGTTTCCCAGCCATCGACCTTTCGCATGACGATCTGCCCCGAGGCCATCAGAGCCCAAAGCAGCATCGGCACGGTCTCGGCGCATGGCAGCACGGTCTGGGTCTTGATGCGGCGGCGGAATTCCTCGTTCAGGCGTTCGATCGCATTTGTCGTTCTGGCCGATTTCCACTGGCCTTGTGGCAGACGCGTGAAGGTGAAAAGCTTATCTCCTGCTTCTTCCAAGCTGTCAGCGACGGCCTTGCATTTCAGCCGCCATTTTCGCAGAAATGCCTTGCGGCGGGTGGCGATTTCCTCGGGTGTTTTGGCGTAGATCATGTCGCGGTAATCTTCTGTCAACTCATCATGCATACGCTTGGGTGCCTTGGCCAGAAGGTTGCGGTGCTTGTGCACCGTGCACCTCTGGATCGGCAGATCTTCACCCCAGAGGGCAATGAGAGCGACCTCAAGTCCCGGTGCCCCGTCCACGATGACAAATTCGGGCCGTTTCAACCCGCGCGCATCCAGATCGTTGATGAACTGACGCCAGGCGGAGGTGCTTTCGCCGCCCATGTTCATCAGTGATAACAAGACCTTCTGCCCATCCCGGCGCACGCCAATCGCGGCCAGAACCGAGATATTGGTGGCCTTCCTGTCAATCCGCGTTTTGATCACGGTGCCGTCCAGGATCAGCCGCACGATGTCTTCATCCGCAAGGCTGCGGGCGCACCACGCCTGCCAGTCCACCTTCACCTTGCGCCAGGCGCGGCTCACCACATCCTTGCTGACCGCCCCCTGAAACAGGCCGAACAGGGCGCGTTTTACCCGCCGTGTGTTGGTGCCCGAAAGGTAGACAGCAGCGATCAGCGCCTCGGCCTTCTTCGTCAGCCGCTGGTAGCGGGGCAATGCCTTCGAGCGCCATTCTCTGGCCTTGCCGGCCTCGCCTGTGATCCGCGCACGCGGCACGCGCACCGTTTCGGTTCCAAATGTTCCGACCAGTTGCCGCTCGCGATGCCCGTGGCGGTATCCGGCCTTTGCCCCGCCGCTGCGGCCATACCGGCAACGGCCCAGAAACTGCTCCAGCTCCTCTTCGAAAACCGCCTCGATCGTCGCGCGGATGTTCTGGCGCAGCCGGTCTTCAATCGGGTCATAGCCTGCTTCATTGGCCAGTAGCGCGGATGTCGATGTTGCTGTATTCTTTGTCATGGCGTGATCTCCTTGGCGGTTCCAGCCGCCGGTTGGGTGGCTTCGATGCACCCGGAGATTACGCCGTCCTCGAATTTCCACCAAACTCGCGACACTACCCAATTTTGGACTCGCGCCAGTGTGGTGTGGGGAACGTCAACTGGCCCTAATGCCGGTGTCAGCTTTGTCCAGGATAGCCCAAAGTGCCCAGTGCATCCCTGATTTCATCCAGTATGGCGGGATCGTCAATGGTGGCGGGCACTTTGAAATCCTGCCCGTCGGCGATTTTCACCATGGTTGCCCGCAGGATTTTGCCAGAACGGGTCTTGGGCAGACGGTCTACCACAACGGCCAGTTTGAAAGCCGCAACGGGGCCGATCTTTTCTCGCACAAGTTTAACCACATCCTTTGCGATGTCCGCGTGCCCCCGCTCGCACCCTGCGTTCAGACACAAGAACCCAAGCGGCAGTTGCCCCTTCAGCTTGTCCGTTACCCCGATCACCGCACATTCGGCCACATCGGGGTGGCTGGCCAGTACTTCCTCCATCGCGCCGGTTGACAGGCGGTGCCCCGCGACGTTGATCACGTCATCGGTGCGGGCCATGATGTAAAGATAACCATCCCCGTCCTTATATCCCGCATCGCCGGTTTCGTAATAACCGGGGAAGGTTTCCAGATAGGCCGAGATGAACCGCTCTTCGGCGTTCCAAAGGGTTGGCAATGTGCCCGGCGGCAGCGGCAGTTTGATTGCAATTGCGCCCATTTCGCCTGCGGGCATTTCGTTACCTGCCTCGTCCAGAATTTGCACATCATAACCGGGCATCGCCACCGAAGGGCTGCCCAGTTTCACCGGCAAGGGTTCGATCCCCATCGGGTTGGCGGCAATCGCCCAGCCGGTTTCGGTTTGCCACCAATGGTCGATCACCGGCTTGCCCAACTGGTCTTGCGCCCATGTGATGGTGTCGGGATCGGCGCGTTCACCTGCCAGAAACAGCGTTTCAAATTTCGACAGGTCATATTTTTTTAACAATTCGCCATCGGGATCCTCGCGTTTGATGGCGCGGAATGCGGTGGGGGCGGTGAACAGCGCTTTGACGCCATATTCCGAAATGATCCGCCAGAAGGTGCCAGCATCGGGCGTGCCCACCGGTTTGCCCTCGAATACAATCGTGGTGGCCCCGTGGATCAACTGGCCATAGGCGATATAGCTGTGCCCGACTACCCAGCCGACATCAGACGCCGCCCAGAACACATCACCCGCATCGATGTTGTAAATCGCCTTCATGGTCCAGTCCAGCGCCACCAGTTGACCGGCGGTGTGGCGGATCACGCCTTTGGGCTGGCCCGTGGTGCCGGAGGTATATAGGATATAGCTGGGATGGTTACCCGCGACCGGCACACATTCGGCAGGCTCGACCCCGTACTGGAAACCATGCCAGCTATAGTCGCGGCCCTCGATCAGCTCTGCGACCTCTTGTTCGCGCTGGAAGATGACGCAGAAATCGGGTTTGTGGGTGGCCAGTTCAATTGCTTCGTCCAACAGGGGTTTATAGTGGATCACGCGGTTCGGCTCGATCCCGCAGGATGCTGCAATAATTGCCTTGGGTTTGGCATCGTCAATCCGCACGGCCAGTTCGTTGGCCGCAAACCCGCCGAACACCACCGAATGGATTGCGCCCAGCCGCCCGCAGGCCAACATCGCCTCGATCGCTTCGGGGACCATCGGCATATAAATGATCACGCGGTCGCCTTTTTCCACGCCTTTGGCCCGCAGCGCACCGGCAAGGCTGGCCACGCGGGTTTGCAATTCGGCGTAGGAAATCTTGTGTTTGGTGTCGGTGACGGGGCTGTCATAGATGATGGCGGTGCGATTTCCGTGGCCGGCTTCGACGTGACGGTCAACGGCGTTGTAGCAGGTATTGACCTGCGCATCGGCGAACCATTCGTAAACCGGCGCCTTTTCATCGAACAGTGCCTTGGAGGGCGGTTTATACCAGCTGATGTTTTCCGCGGCCTTCATCCAGAAAGCCTCGGGGTCGGATTTCCAGCTGTTGTAAACCTCGGCGTATGTCATGTCATTCCTCCCATTGATGGGCGGTATGATAGAGGCTGGCAGCGCTTGCGCAAAGCATCTTTTGGTAAATTAGCAAAGCTATGGGAAATGCTGACCAGCGAATTGCAAATTAGCAAATTATCCGTATTGCGCCACCGGCGTCCCCGCCAGCGCCGACATGTTCAGCAAGCCGCGCGCGGTGATCGACGGGGTGACAATATGGGCGCGGTTGCCCATGCCCATCAACGTCGGTCCGACCTCAAGCCCCATGCCGCGCACCTTCAGGATATTGCGCACACCCGAGGCCGCATCGGTATTGGCAAAGATCAGCACATTCGCAGCACCCTCGAACCGCGCATCGGGGAATATGCGGGCGCGCAATTCGGGGTCAAGGGCGGCATCGATGTGCATCTCGCCCTCGTATTCGAAATCACGTGGCTCGCACCCCAGAATATCCAGCGCCCCGCGCATCCGCATACCGGTATCGCAGTTCAGGTTTCCGAATTGCGAATAGGAACACAGCGCGATTTTCGGCGCTATCCCGAAGCGGCGCACATGGCGGGCGGCAGCAATGACCGTTTCTGCTATCTGCTGTGGCGTGGGTTCGGGGTTTACATGGGTGTCGGCAATGAACAGTGGCCCATCCTCGAGGATCATCAGCGACAGTGCGCCAATCGGGTGCAGCCCGTCCGTGCCCAGAATTTCGTTCACATATTTCAGGTGCCACAGGTATTGCCCGAAGGTGCCGCAAATCAGGCTTTCGGCATCTCCACGATGCACCATGATGGCGCCAATCGCGGTTGTGTTGGTGCGCATAATCGCCTTGGCCAGATCGGGTGTTATTCCGCGCCGTGCCATCAGTTGATGGTAGCTGCCCCAGTAATCGCGATAGCGGGGGTCGTCCTGCGGGTTGACCAGTTCGAAATCTTTGCCCGCCTCCATCTGCAATCCGGCTTCTTTGCAGCGGTATTCGATCACTTCGGGGCGACCGATCAGGATCGGCTTGTCGGTGGTTTCATCCAGCATGGCGCGGGCGGCGCGCAGCACGCGTTCGTCTTCGCCTTCGGCAAAAACGATGCGGCGGGTGGCGGTGCGGGCGGCCTCGAACACGGGGCGCATGATCAGCGCTGATTTGAAGACCGAACTGTCGAGTTTTTCCTTATAGGCCTCAAGATCGGTGACAGGTTTGGTCGCCACGCCGGTTTCGGTGGCCGCCTGCACCACAGCGCTGGCCACCACCCCCATCAGGCGTGGATCGAACGGTTTGGGGATCAGGTAGTCGGGGCCGAATGTCATCTGCTCGCCCTTATAGGCCTCGGCGGCCTCGGCAGAGGTGGTGGCACGGGCAAGGGCAGCGATGCCTTTGATGCAGGCCAGTTGCATTTCGTCGTTGATTTCGGTTGCGCCCGCGTCCAGTGCACCGCGAAAGATGAACGGGAAACACAGCACATTGTTGACCTGATTGGGGAAATCCGACCGGCCGGTGGCGATGATCGCATCCGGTGCAACACTGCGCACCTCGTTTGGCATGATCTCGGGCGTCGGGTTGGCCAAGGCAAAAACAATCGGCTTGTCGGCCATTTTTGCCACCATTTCCGGTTTCAAAACACCCCCGCCGGACAGGCCAAGGAACAGATCAGCGCCGTCGATCACCTGATCCAGCGTGCGCAGATCGCTATCCTGTGCATAGCTTTCTTTTTGCGGCGTCATTTCCTTGGTCCGGCCCTTGTAGACCAGCCCGGCAATATCGCACAGCCAGACGTTTTCGCGTTTTACGCCAAGTTTCAGCAGCATGTTCAGGCAGGCAATCCCCGCCGCGCCACCGCCGGTCGAGACAACCTTGATATCCTCGAATTTCTTGCCGGTGACATGCAGCGCATTTGTGGCCGCAGCCCCGACCACAATCGCGGTGCCGTGCTGGTCATCGTGGAACACCGGAATATTCATCCGCTCGCGGCAGATTTTCTCGACGATGAAACAGTCCGGCGCCTTGATGTCCTCAAGGTTGATCGCACCGAACGTGGGTTCCAATGCGCAAACAATATCGGCCAGTCGTTCGGGATCAGATTCATTCACCTCGATGTCGAAACAGTCGATATTTGCAAATTTCTTGAACAGAACCGCCTTGCCTTCCATCACCGGCTTGCTGGCCAGCGCCCCGATGTTGCCCAGCCCCAGAACGGCGGTGCCATTGGTGACCACGGCCACCAGATTTCCCTTGGCGGTAAAGCGGTTGGCGGTGGCGGGATCGGCCTTGATGTCCAGACAGGCCTCGGCCACGCCAGGGGAATAGGCCAGCGCCAGATCCTGCCCATTGGCCATCGGCTTGGTTGCGCGGATTTCCAGTTTGCCGGGTTTGGGGTGCTCGTGATAGTCCAGTGCATCCTGACGCAAGCGGGTTTTCTGGGTGTCTGTCACGGTGAGGATCCTTTTGTCGAGAAAACAAGTTTAACGTTAAACTAGTTTTATTCTGTGCAAATTACCAGCCCTGAATAGCCATCCAGCCGTGCGCTTGCAAATTTTTCTGTCGATGCCCACAGTGGAGATAACAACAGGAGAAAGGCAATGGCGCCGGTTTTAGAGGAATATGTCCCGGGTATGATCTGGTTGTGCAGCTATGGTGTAAAGTATTTCGCCGCCAAACTGGATGCCCGCATGACGGTGATCCGGTTAAGGGACGGGCGGCTGTTGTTGCATTCGCCTTGCGAAATCACACCCGAAATGGCGCAAGAGATCAAAGCACTGGGCGAGGTGGCTTTTATCATTGGCCCAAGCAATTTCCACTATTTGCATGTGCCCTCGGCGCAGGAGACCTTTCCTGATGCCAAGACCTATATCTGCCCCGGGATAGAGAAAAAGCGCCCTGATCTGCGTTATGATGCGTTGTTGGGGGACGAGGCCCCGCAGGACTGGGCGGATGAACTGGATCAGGTGCCGGTGCGGGGCAGCCGCTGGATGTGGGAGGTGGCGTTTTTCCATCGGGCCAGCCAAACCCTGATCCTTGTGGACCTGATTGAGAACATTACCGACGCCACGCCACGGGTAAACTGGGTTTTGAAACTGTGGTGGAAGGGGCTGTTTCGCATGTGGAACAAAGCCTTGCCCGCGCCGGAATACCGGATGGGCTGGAAGGACAAAGCCGCCGCCAAAGCATCGCTAAGGCGAATATTGGCCTGGGATTTCAAACGGATCATTCTGGCGCATGGCGATCTGGTTGAAAGGGATGCGCGACAAGTGGCCGAAAATGCATGGGCCAGCGTGTTGGGTAAATAGTGCATCGAGGGCCCTTGCATCCCGTCGCTGTCGGGCGCAAAATCCGGCGAAACGTGAAGGATATCCCATGTCATTGCTAACAGCGGCCATTGCCGTGCGCAAAAACGCCCATGCCCCCTATTCCAATTTCAAGGTGGGGGCGGCAATCCGTGCGGCTTCGGGCAAGATCTATGTCGGCTGTAACGTCGAAAACGTGGCCTACCCCGAAGGCACCTGCGCCGAGGCAGGTGCGATTGCCGCGATGGTGGCGGCGGGGGAAACCGGGCTAGTTGAAGCATTGGTGATCGCCGACAGCCCCTTGCCGGTGTCGCCCTGTGGCGGTTGCCGTCAGAAGCTGGCGGAATTCGGGGCGCCTGATGTGAAGGTGACCATGACCACGCTTGCCGGAAACACGTCTGAAATGACGTTGGCTGAATTGCTGCCCGGTGCCTTTACGCAGGAACATATGGAAGGGGAAAGCTGATGGATGCCCGCACGGTTCTAACGCATCTGCGTGACAAGAAGCACCTGAGCGACGAGGAAATCACATGGTTTGCCAATGGCTTGGCCAATGGCGATGTGACGGATGCACAGGCAGGGGCCTTTGCGATGGGCGCTTTGCTGAACGGGTTGAGCGAGCCGGAAAAGGTGATACTGACCCTGGCGATGCGCGATAGTGGTGATGTGTTGCAATGGGACATGCCCGGCCCCGTGGTGGATAAACATTCGACCGGCGGGGTGGGCGATACGGTGTCCTTGCCGCTGGCGCCTGCACTGGCGGCTTGCGGGGCCTATGTGCCGATGATCTCGGGGCGGGGTCTGGGCCACACCGGCGGCACGCTGGATAAACTCGAGGCGATACCGGGGTATCAAACCGATATCTCGGTTGCTGAAATGCGCAAGATCGTTGGCGATGTGGGCTGTGCGATTGTCAGTGCTTCGGGTCGGATTGCACCGGCGGACAAGCGGCTGTATGCGGTGCGCGATGTGACCGGAACGGTCGAGAGCATTGATCTGATCACTGCCTCGATCCTGTCGAAAAAGCTGGCGGCGGGGCTGGAAAATCTGGTGCTGGATGTGAAGGTCGGCAGCGGGGCATTTATGAAAACAGCCGATGACGCGCGGGCCTTGGCGCAGTCGCTGGTGAAAACCGCGAACGGGGCAGGGTGCAATACCAGCGCCCTGATCACCGACATGAACCAGCCGCTGGCGGCGTCTTTGGGCAATGCGCTGGAAGTGATGGAGGCAATGGACCTGCTAACCGTGGGTCACGCGGAAACGCCGATGGCACAGGTCACGGTGGCGCTGGGCGGCGAGGTTCTGATGCTGGCCGGGCTGGCAACGGACCGTGAAGCGGGGGATGCGATGATCCGCGAGGTTCTGGTGAATGGCCGCGCGGCGGAAATATTCGGCGCGATGATTGCCGCGCAGGGCGGGCCAAGTGATTTCATCGACAACTGGCGTGACCGTCTGCCATCGGCCCCCGTGGTGCGCGATGTGTTCGCGGTGCAAAAGGGCCGTGTTTTGGAGATTGATGGCGAGGCTTTGGGGCTGGCCGTGGTGCATCTGGGCGGCGGGCGACTGGTGGACGGGGCCAAAATTGACCCCTCGGTCGGCCTGTCCCGCGTGGTGCGTCTGGGCGAGGTGGTGGATGAATACACCCCGCTGGCCATCATCCATGCGGCCAATCCGGATGCCGCCGAACGGGCTGCACAGACCGTGCGGGCGGCAATTACCGTGGGCGAGGGCGAAGTCACGCCGAACCCCCTGATACATGAAAGGATCGCGTAGTATGGCACGGGCATTTCTGGTGGTAATGGACAGCGTCGGCTGTGGCGGCGCACAGGACGCGGACAAGTTTTTCAACGGCGATGTGCCGGATACCGGCGCCAACACGCTGGCCCACATCGCGCAGGCCTGTGCGGACGGCAAGGCCGAAGAGGGGCGCAGCGGGCCGCTGCATATGCCCAATCTGGCGGCGCTGGGGTTGGGGGCGGCGGTCAAGCTGGCCTCGGGTGACGAGGCGCCGGGGTTGATGGCCAAGCCGACCGGCTTGTGGGGCGCGGCCAGCGAGGTCTCGATGGGCAAGGACACGCCCTCGGGCCATTGGGAACTGGCGGGCGTGCCGGTGCCGTGGGACTGGACCTATTTCCCCGACACAAAACCCGCCTTTCCTGACGATCTGACCCAAGCCGCGGCCAAGGCGGCGGGGACGGACGGAATATTGGGCAATTGTCATGCCTCGGGCACCGCGATCATTGACGAGTTGGGCGAGGAACACATGCGCACCGGCTGGCCGATCTGCTATACCTCGGCCGACAGCGTGTTCCAGATTGCGGCGCACGAGGAAACCTTCGGGCTGCAACACCTCTATGACATGTGCGAGGAACTGGCCCCCGTGCTGCACGACATGAATGTCGGGCGGGTGATTGCGCGCCCCTTTGTCGGCAGTAAGGAACAGGGATTTACCCGCACCACCAACCGCCACGATTACGCGATGGAGCCGCCATCGCCCACCCTGTGCGACTGGGTGCAGGATGCGGGGCGGCATGTTTATGCCATCGGCAAAATCGGCGACATCTTCTCGCGGCGCGGCATTGACGAGGTGCGTAAAGGGGCGGACAAGGATCTGATGGGGCATCTGCTGGATCTGGCGGATGAGGCCGTAGACGGCTCGTTCACATTTGCCAATTTTGTGGAGTTTGACAGCCTGTTTGGCCACCGGCGCAATGTGTCCGGCTATGCAAGTGCGCTGGAATGGTTTGATTCCTGCCTGCCGGAATTCTTTGCCAGACTGGGCAAGGATGATTTGGTGATTTTCACCGCAGATCACGGCAATGATCCCACATGGGTTGGCGGCGATCATACCCGCGAACGGGTGCCGGTGATTGGCTATGGATTGGGAAACAAGGAAATCGGGTTGCGCGGGTTTGTCGATGTGGGGGCCAGTGTTGCCGATCATCTGGGCGTGCCGACACAAGGAACAGGAAAAAGCTTTCTATGAATTTGAATACATTGCCGAAAATCGAACTGCACACTCACCTTGAGGGCGCAGCCCCGCCGGAATTTATCCGGCGGTTGGCGCAGGAAAAGCATATCGACCTGAGCGGGGTTTTCGATGACGAGGGCAACTATGCCTTTGATAACTTCCTGCATTTCCTGAAGGTTTACGAGGCCGCAACCGCCGTGTTGCAAACGCCCGAGGATTATCACCGCTTGACGCTGGCCGTGCTGGAAAAATCCGCCGCAAACGGGGTGATTTATACCGAAACCTTTGTCTCGCCGGATTTTTGCGGTGGCGGCGACCTAGGTGCGTGGAAGGAATATGTCCATGCGATGCAGGATGCCAGTAACATCGCGGAAAATGCCCACGGGATTGTGCTTAAGGGCATCGTCACGCCGATCCGGCATTTCGAGGTGTCCAAAGCCAAAAAAGTCGCACGTTGTGCGGTGGAAACTTTTGGCGATTGGGTGGTGGGTTTCGGTATTGCAGGGGATGAGGGCGCGGGCAAGTTTTCCGATTTTGCCTATGCTTATGACATGGCCCGCGAGGCCGGAATGCACCTGACCGCCCATGCCGGCGAATTTGGCGGTGCCCAATCCGTGCGCAGCGCGATCCGTGATCTGGGGGTTTCCCGCATCGGCCACGGGGTGCGCGCGATCGAAGATATGTCGGTGGTCGAAGAACTGGTAAAACGCGACGTGGTGCTCGAGGTTTGCCCCGGCTCCAACATTGCGCTGGGGTTATTTCCCAGTTGGCAGGAACACCCGATTGCCCGTCTGCGTGATGCTGGCGTAAAGGTGACGGTATCCACCGACGATCCGCCCTTTTTCCACACAACGATGAATGACGAATATAACAACCTTGCGCGGGCTTTCGCTTGGGGCGAAGATGTGTTCAAAGAGATCACCATAACTGCCGCCAACGCCGCCTTTTGCGATGAAGCCACACGCAAGACGCTGCTGGAAAAATTGGAGTAAGCCATGAGTGAACATCTGACCGTCGTTTCCCACCCCCTCGTTCTGCATAAACTGTCGTTAATGCGGGAAAAAACCACCTCGACTGCGGTGTTTCGCCAGCTTTTGCGGGAAATCAGCGTGCTGTTGGCCTATGAGGTGACACGCAATCTGGAAATGACCACCAAGCGGATCGAAACCCCGATTCAGGAAATGGACGCGCCGGTTCTGGCGGGCAAGAAACTGGCGCTGATTTCGATCCTGCGCGCTGGCAACGGGCTGCTGGATGGGGTGCACGACCTGATCCCATCTGCTCGCGTTGGTTTTGTCGGCCTCTATCGTGACGAAGAAACCCTGCAACCGGTGCAGTATTATTTCAAGGTGCCGACCGAGCTGGATGAACGTCTGGTGATCGCGGTGGACCCGATGCTGGCCACTGGCAATTCCTCGGTCGCGGCGATTGATCTGCTGAAAGAGGCGGGCGCCACCAACATCCGCTTCCTGTGCCTGCTGGCCGCCCCCGAAGGCATTGCGCGGATGAAAGAGGCGCACCCCGATGTGCCGATTGTCACAGCTGCTGTGGACGAAAAGTTGAACGAGCAGGGCTATATCGTGCCTGGCCTGGGCGATGCTGGCGACCGGATGTTCGGCACCAAATAGGCCTATTCGCTACAGATATTCTGCAAGGCAACCCATTCACCGTCCGACAGGACGGGGGTGGGCGCTGTGGTGATAAAGGGGTCGGCTTCGATCAATTCTATCGTAGTTTCCCCCGTGGGATCTTCGGCATAGGCATAGGGTGACGATCGCAAGCTGGCAGACTGGAATTCGGCCAGCAATGCCTGTGTGTCCAGCGGGGTTTGCGGTGTTGTCAGCAATTTTTCCGCATAGCTGCCCATCACAGTGTCCGATATTTCACCCGTTGTCAGCAGCCCGAACGTGGCCCGCACACCGGCGCTGCGCAGTAGGGGTTCCATCGGGTCGGTCACACCGGCGCGCAATTGTTCGGCCAGAATATAGCCGGCGGGCACATCGGGTTCCTCGTAATCCTCGACCAGTGCGCGGTTCAACAGGATGAACCCGCCCGGCAGATGGGTTGCCTTGGCCACGCCGGCCGGCAGGACAATCAGTTTGATCGCCCGATCATTTGACAACCGTTCCTCGAGCGCCGCCAGCGCGCGGTTGCCGTTGGGGCTGCTACAGGGCTGGCCCGCGATGCGTTTGATCTTAGTGGCCAGGGTTTGGCCGATTTCATAGCGCTTCACCTCGGGTACAACCGAAAGGGTCTGGCGCAGCAGGGCACCGGGCAGCCAGAATATAACCAGCGCGGCAACCATAGCAAAAGACCCCGCCAACAGCCACCAGCGCAGACGTTTGGGGTGGGGGCGGTGGCGTTCGATTTCGGCGCAGATTTCCTCGATCGCACCGATCATGGTGTCGTCTTCGATTTCCAGCGTTTCGGTGATGTCGTCCTCGTCCGGACTATAGATCGCGGGGCGCTGTTTGGGGTTCAGCCGGTGGATTGCGTGCAGGGACCAATGCGCCAATGCGGTGTTGTTCATATCGGACAGAACGATGGTGGCGTTGCCAAAGGAAACCACCACCTCGCGCCGTTGGGCATCGGGGGTTTCACGCCACAGGCCGGTTGTTTCCAGCCGCTCGTATTTGGACAATGCGGTCATACTATGTGTGGGCCTGCTCGGGTGCCTCGTTTTGAATTGCGGGTATGATAGCGCAAAGAGAGGCGGTTTGCCAATGCAGGGTGTGGATATAGGCAGGGTGGGGTTTTACCCCCATCGTTTGCGTTGAAAGACGGTGGCGGGGTGAACCCCGCCCTACAGTTGCTTTGCCATTTCGCGTAATTCGAATTTCTGGATCTTGCCCGTGGCGGTTTTGGGCAGGTCCATGAACACCACCTGTTTGGGGGTTTTGAAACCGGCCAGATGGCTGCGCACGAATTTGATGATTTCTTCCTCACTGGCCGATGCGCCCTCTTTCAACTCGACAAAGGCACAAGGCACCTCGCCCCATTTGTTGTCGGGTTTGGCGACCACGGCGCACAGGCTGACCGCGTCGTGATGCATGATGGTGCCCTCGACCTCGACCGAGGAGATATTCTCGCCACCGGATATGATGATGTCCTTGGCGCGGTCGGAAATCTGGAAATAGGTGTCGGGGTGCTGCACCGCGATGTCGCCTGAATGGAAATAGCCACCGGCAAAGGCTTCGGTCGTGGCTTGCGGGTTCTTCAGATACCCCTTCATCACCGCATTGCCGCGCAGCATGATTTCGCCCTGCGTTACCCCGTCCATCGGGATTTGACCCATGTTTTCATCCATCACCGTGACGTCATCCATCATCGGGCTGGCCACGCCCTGACGGGCCTTGATGGCGATCTTGTCGTCCTCGGGCAGGGCACCCCATTCGGCTTCGTTCCAGTAGCATTCGGTGACGTGGCCATAGGTTTCGGGCAGCCCGTACACATGCATCACGTCAAAGCCGCAGGCCTCGATTTTCTTCAGGATGGCGGGGGCGGGCGGTGCGCCGGCGGTCAGCACGCTGACGCGGTGATCAAACGGCAGGCGTTCGTTGTCCGGTGCATTGACGATCATGTTCAGCACAATCGGCGCGCCGCCGAAATGGGTGACCTTCTCAACACTGACCGCATGGTAAATCGCCTGCGCCGTGACATCGCGCAGGCAGACCACCGTGCCGCCGATCACAGGCATCATCCAGGTGTGGCACCAGCCGTTGCAATGGAACAGCGGCACAATGGCAAGGTAGCGCGGGTGCAGCACCATCTGCCAGCTGATCACCATGCCCATCGTCTGCAGATAGGCACCGCGGTGGTGGTAGACCACGCCCTTGGGCCGTCCGGTGGTGCCGGAAGTGTAGTTCAGCGCGATGCTTTCCCATTCGTCCTGCGGCATCACCCAGTCAAACGCGGGGTCGCCCTTGGCCAGCATGTCCTCGTATTCCGGATGGCGGCCACTGGCGGGGTGGCCTGCCTGCGGGTCGGCCACCTCGATTATGGTGGGGCCGGCCCCTTCCATCGCCTCGACCGCCGCTTCGGCCAGTGGCAGGAAGGCGGTGTCGACCAGCACGAATTTCGCGCCACCGTGGCTGAAAATATAGGCCACCGTATCCACATCCAGCCGGATGTTGATGGTGTTCAGAATGGCGCCAGTGGCGGGAATGGCGAAATGCGCTTCGGCCTGTGCGGGGATGTTGGGCAGCAGGGTGGCGACCACATCGCCCGATTGCAGACCCATGTCGGTCAGGGCCGAGGCCGCGCGGCTGATCCGGTCATGATACTGCCGGTAGGTCAGGCGGATATCGCTGTAAACCAGGGCTTCGTGATTGGGGTAAACGCGTGCCGCGCGGCGCAGGTGGGATAGCGGGGTCAACGGCACGAAATTCGCCGCGCATTTGTCCAGTCCGGTTTCGTCAGCAAGCCAGCCCATCATTTTCCCTCCCGTTACGATCTGATCCGTGAATAATGCGGTTGCGGGCGCAAATTGCAAAGGATTTCCGCCTGCGCAGTTCATTTTTCCGCTATGCAAAATAGCCTGATCGGGTAACCATATCGCATGATCATTTCGCACGGGCGTAAATACATCTTTGTCCATATCCCGAAAACCGGCGGCACAGCTTTGTCGCTGGCGCTGGAAGGGCGGGCAAAGAAGGACGACATCCTGATTGGCGACACCCCCAAGGCCATGCAGCGCCGCCACCGTTTGAAGGGGGTGCAAAGCAGCGGGCTAGTGTGGAAACATTCACGGCTGGTGGATATATACGGGCTGGTGACACAGGATCAGATCGAGGAATATTATACTTTCACACTGGTGCGCAACCCGTGGGACAGGATGGTCAGCTTGTACCATTGGCTACGGGAACAGACGTTTGCCCACCCGTCGGTGGGGCTGGCGCGCGGTCTGGATTTCAGCGGATTTCTGAATGACGAGCATACGAAAATGACGGTGCGCACAGGGTCCTATCGTCAGTTTATGTACGATCGGGCGGGGATGGAACACTGCGATCTGTTTATCCGGCTGGAGCATCTGCAGCAGGATCTGACCCCGCTAGAAGAGCATCTGGGGTTTTCGCTGGGGCAGATACCGGTTGTGAACAGGTCCAGTCGTCATGCCGATTATCGCCGTTATTACAGCGATGCCGATGCCGAGGTGCTGGCCGAGATCTGCGCGGGGGATATTGCGCGGTTCGGGTATGTGTTTTGAACAGCATGTTTATTGGTCCACTTTCTTCATGGTCGAAAATGGGATAAAGGTTTAACGCCTGTTGTGTGTGCGAGGTAATGATGACCGACCTAGATATCGATCTGATTGTTTTTGACGGAACCTGTATTTTCTGTTCCGGTTTTGCGCGGTTTATGGCGCGTAATGATCGCAAGGCGCGATTTCGGTTTGTCACGGCGCAATCGGAAAAGGGGCGGGTGCTTTATCACCGTTACGGGCTGGATCCTGACTTGATGGAAACCAATATCGTGATTGTCGACGGGGTGGCGCATGTGAAAATGGCGGCTTTTGCGGCCGCCGTTCGGGCCATCGGTTGGCCGTGGCGGTTGTTTGCTGTGCTTGGTTATATTCCGCAACCGCTTTCGGATTGGCTCTATGACCGGATTGCGCGCAACCGTTATCTGTTCGGGCGGCGCAAATGTGTTTTGCCAAGCGATGAACTGCGGGGCCGGATTGTCGACTGAAACCATTCTGATCATCGGCGGATATGGCGTGTTTGGCGGCAAGCTGGCGCAGGCTTTGGCGTGGGATACGCGGCTGGATGTGGTGGTTGCGGGGCGGGATTTGCAACGGGCACAGGCGTTTTGCGACCATCACGGCGGGCGGGCATTGGTGCTGGATACGGGATCGCCCAATCTGGCGGTGGATATCGCCGCCCAGGCCCCTTTTCTGGTTGTCGATGCGGCAGGGCCGTTTCAGGGATACGGGGGTGATCCGTATCGCGTGGCCCGGGCGGCGATTTCCTGTGGTGCACATTATCTGGACCTGTCGGATGATGCGGATTTCACAGCAGGGATTGCCGCGCTGGAAGGCACGGCACAGGCGGCGGGCGTGACGGCGCTGTCAGGCGTGTCCAGCGTTCCGGCGATTTCGTCAGCGGCAGTGGTGGCATTGACGGACGGGATGGACGATATCCACCTGATCGAAAGTGTAATCCTGCCCGGCAACCGCGCCCCGCGCGGCCTGTCGGTGATGCGGGCAATTCTGGCGCAGGTTGGCAGACCGATGCGCGTCTGGCGCGGCGGGGCCTATGAAACACCGCTTGGTTGGTCCGAAGGGCGGGGCGAGGTGTTGGAAATTGACGGCATTGCACCGGTGCGCCACCGCCGCTCCAGCCTGATCGGGGCGCCTGATCTGGCGCTGTTTCCCGAATTTTTCAACGCCCGTTCGGTCGAGTTTCGGGCGGGGCTGGATCTGTGGGTGATGCATTGGGGTCTAGCGGCGGTCGGCTGGCTGGCGCGGTTGCGGCTGATGCGGTCCGCCGAACCTTTGGCGGGCGTGCTGAAATGGGTGGCGGATCGGTTAGAGCCGTTCGGATCGGACCGCGGCGGGATGCGGGTGCGGGTTGTCGGGCGCCTGAGTGACGGGCGCGCGGTGCGGCGCGACTGGACACTGATAGCCGAGGCGGGCGACGGCCCGCACATCCCTGCAGTGGCGGCGCGGGTGATGTGCAAACGGCTGCTGGCGGGCAAGGCCAAAGCGGGCGCGCGGGCCTGTCTGGCGGAATTCTCGCTGGGTGAAGTGGAATCCGAAATGGCAGATTTGCAGGTGGCGTTCGGGCGGGCAGAAACACCGGTGGTGCCGCTGTTTTCGCAAGTGCTGGGCAAACAGTTCAATGCCTTGCCGCCCAAGGTTCAGGCATTGCATGAAGTGCTGCATATCCGGCGCTGGCAGGGGCAGGCGCGGATCACGCGCGGGCGCGGGATGCTGTCGCGCCTGATCTGCCGGATTGTCGGGTTCCCGCCGGCGGGCGACGGGGTGCCGGTGACGGTAACCATGCACCGCAAGGGGGATGCGGAACACTGGCTGCGGGATTTTGGCGGCAAGCGGTTTCGCTCGGTTATGACGCGGGCAGGGGAAGGGGCGATGTGGGAGCGTTTCGGCCCGTTCCGGTTTGAAATCCCGTTCACGGTGCAGGACCAAAGGCTCGGCTATCCGGTGCGCCGCGCCCGGCTGTTCGGGGTGCCTTGGCCAAAGGTCCTGACCCCGAAAAGCGATGCGTTCGAAGGGGTGGATGCGGACGGGCGTGCGACGTTTGACGTGACGGTCAGCCTGCCTTTTGTCGGGGTGCTGGTGCGGTATCAGGGGTGGTTGGGGGATGTAGGCTAATAAATGACGGCTATGCTGGGCAGAGTCAGCTTTAGCTGCAAGTGTTGCAATGTCGGCTTTGGGAATCGATACGGGGTCGTATATTAAGCCGAATTCTGGTTTGACTTACAACAATGCAGTAATCTCGTTTGAATGACCAAACTTCCGGAAAGGAAAACGAAGCATGATTGCCTACATCACAGTCGGTGCGGATAACATCGTGCGCGCAAAACGGTTTTATTCCGCGTTCCTGCCAGCCCTTGGGTATGAACTTGAGGAGGGGTCTGCGGGACTAAGCTACGCACTGCCCATACAGCCAGGACAGTCTCCCGTTCTGCCTGACTTCTACGTTAAACCAACCTTCGATGGACGTCCTGCCTCGGCTGGCAACGGTTCTATGGTCGCATTCGAAGCGCGCAATCAAAAGCAGGTTCGTGACCTTCACGCCGCCGCGCTTGCCGCAGGTGGTTTTGACGAGGGCCAACCGGGTTTTCGCGACTCGTATGGACCTCAATTCTATGTTGGCTACCTTCGCGATCCACAAGGCAACAAAATCGCACTTTTCTCCAGCAATCCGAACGAACCAGGACGAGACGGATAGCGCGGATTGCACGGACGGCAAAAGCCATTCGCCGAATTGCGGAAGATCTGCGAAGTAGGCTCCAACCAGCCACCTCGAAGCTAAACCCGATTACCAAAATATTCAGCCAATAGCCCCCACGGAAAGGGGGCTATTGCATTCAATCGGTCTAAGCCGCCTTGGCATCCTTGCCAAACCGCCCGTAAAAGCTCTCGCCCTTGTCCGCCATCTCGCGCAGCAGGTCGGGGGTGCTGAACCGATCGCCATAGGTTTCGGTCAGGTGGTCGCATATCTCGACGGCCTTACCTTCGCCGATCATATCCAGCCAACTGAACGGCCCACCCGACCACGGTGCAAAGCCCCAGCCGAGGATCGCGCCGACGTCGCCTTCGCGGATGTCCTCAAGCACACCTTCCTCCAGCGCGCGTACGGCCTCCAGCACTTGCGCCATCAGCAGGCGGTGCTGCACCTCGTGCACGTCCGGCTGAACGTCGGCCAGCGGGTATTTTGCCGCCAGACCGTCCCACAGCCCCAACCGCTTACCCTTTTCGTCATAGGCATAGAAACCGGCCTTGGATTTGCGGCCCAGGCGGCCCTCGTCGGCCATCCAGAACAGCACCTCGTCCACCGCGCCGTCAGGATAGGCATCGCCCATCGCCGCCCGCGTGGCCTTGGCGATTTTCACGCCCAGATCAATCGAGGTTTCATCGACCAGTTGCAGTGGCCCCAGCGGCATACCGACCAGTTTGGCGGCATTTTCCACCAGCGCGGGCGCGACGCCCTCTTTGACCATGCGGATCCCTTCGTTGATGTAGGGGATGATGCAGCGGTTGGCGTAAAAGAAGCGCTTGTCATTGACCACGATCGGAGTTTTGCGGATCTGGCGCACGAAATCCAGCGCCTTGGCCACGGCCACATCGCCGGTTTCCTTGCCCTTGATGATCTCGACCAGCAGCATCTTTTCAACCGGTGAAAAGAAGTGGATGCCGATGTATTGCTCGGGTCGTTTGCTGGCCTTGGCCAGTTCCGTGATCGGCAGGGTCGAGGTGTTGGTGGCAAAGATGCAATCCTCGCCCACCACCACTTCGACCTTTTTGGTGACTTCGGCCTTGATCTTCGGGTCCTCGAACACCGCTTCGACGATCAGGTCACAGCCCTTCAGTGCGGCATAATCGGTGGTGGCGGTGATCAGGTTCAGCGTGGCCTCTTTCTTCTCGGGCGTGGCTTTTTTGCGGGCGATGCCCTTGTCCATATAGGTGGCGGTATAATCCTTGCCACGGTCGGCGGCGGCCTGATCCTGATCGATCAGCACCACTTCGATTCCGGCCATGGCCGAAACCAGCGTGATCCCCGCGCCCATCATGCCCGCGCCCAGCACGCCCAGCTTTTTCACCTGTTGCGGTGGCACATCGGGGCGGTTGGCGCCTTTTTCCAATGCTTCCTTGTTGATGAACAGGCTGCGGATCATGGCGGATGAGGACGGGTTCATCATCACATTGGTGAACCAGCGGGCCTCGATCTTGATCGCCGTATCAAAGGGCACCAGCGCCCCTTCGTAAACAGCCGACAGCAGCGCCTTGGCGGCTGGATAAACACCCCATGTGTTGCCGTTCACCATCGCGGAGGCACCAACAAAGGTCATGAAACCGGCGGGGTGATAGGGTGCACCGCCGGGCATTTTATACCCTTTGGCATCCCAGGGTTTCAGGATATCGGCGTCCTTGGCGTTCAGAACCCATTCCTTGGCTTTGGCCAGCAGTTCATCCGCCGGAACAACCTCGTCCACCACACCTGCCATTTTGGCGGCTTTGGGGTTGTTCAGCTTGCCTTGCAACAGCAGCGGGGATGCTGCCATCGCGCCCATTTTGCGCACAAGGCGTGTGGTGCCGCCCATGCCGGGGAAAATCCCGACCTGAATTTCCGGCAGGCCGATTTTGGCCTTGGGGTTGTCGGCGGCAAAGATGCGGTGGCACGACAGCGGCAGTTCAAGGCCGATGCCAAGGGCTGTGCCGGGCAGGGCGGCGGCAATCGGTTTGCCGCCCTTGTTGGTTTTCGCATCCATGCCCGCACGCTCGATCTTGCGTAAAATGCCGTGCATTTGCATCAGACCGTCAAACAGCCCCTGTGCCGGGTTGTCGCCTGCGTCTTCTTTCATCTTGGCGATGATGTTCAGGTCCATGCCACCGGCAAAAGAGCCTTCCTTGCCGGATGTGATGACAACACCTTTGACCGCATCATCTGCCAGTGCGTCATCAATCATGCCGTCCAGATCGTGAAAGGCTTTGATGCTCATCACGTTCATGGATTTGCCTTTGGTGTCCCATGTGATGGTGGCGACGCCGTCTGCGTCTACGGAATAGGAAAAATCGCTCATTTGGTTTCGTCCTCTTGATAAGGTGTGCCGTCTTTGTGGCTGAACTGGCGCTCACCGTTTTGACGTGTGTAGTGAAGATCAATATCGGGGTAATGGCAGGTGTCACTGTCGGCCCGTGTGCCGATGATCAGATAATAGGCTGGCTCTGTGCTGCGATTGATCAGGTGGTGGGCGTTACTGTCACCCGCCTTCCAGCCAGCCGCCATGCCTTCGGTCATTGTGTGTTCACCGTCGTCCTCGACCAGAACCACTTCGCCGCTTAGCATATACAGGAACTCGTCCTCGTTTTCATGCCAGTGGCGTTGCGATGACATGCCGCCGGGCAACAGCTTTTCGATGTTCACACCGAACTGGGTCAACCCTGCGGCCTCGCCCAATGCCGCGGCCTCGTACAGGTCGCAGCCCTTGTCGTGCGGCGGCGGATAGCCGATGTTTTCACTGCCCTTGACCAAGGGCAGTTCGTTGATCTTGATCACCGGCATCAGACGCGCTCGATGATTGTTGCAACGCCCATGCCCGAGGCAATACAAAGCGTGGCCATGCCGACTTCTTTGTCCTGACGCTCAAGTTCGTCCAGCACGGTGCCAATGATCATCGCGCCGGTCGCGCCCAGCGGGTGGCCCATTGCGATGGCGCCGCCGTTGACGTTGACGATTGCGGGGTCCACATCAAAGGCCTGCATGAAGCGCAAAACGACGGCGGCGAAGGCTTCGTTCACCTCGAACAGATCAATGTCGCTGATTTTCATGCCGTTATCATGCAGGATCTTTTCGGTCACCGGCACGGGGCCGGTCAGCATGATGGTGGGTTCGGTGCCGATTTTGGCGTTGGCGCGGATGCGGGCGCGGGGTTTCAACCCGTGCTTTTCGCCGAATTCCTTGTTGCCGATCAGGATCGCGGCCGAGCCATCAACGATGCCCGATGAATTGCCCGCGTGGTGGATGTGGTTCAGACGCTCCAGATGCGGGTATTTCATGATCGCCACCTTGTCGAAACCGGGCATGACCTCGCCCATGTCTTTGAAGCTGGCTTTTAGCGCGCCAAGGGTCTGCATATCGGTGCCGGGGCGCATGTATTCGTCAGTGTCCAGAATGGGCAATCCGTTCTGATCGACAATCGGCACGATGGATTTGGCAAAGCGCTTGTCATCCCAGGCGGCCTTGGCGCGGTTCTGGCTTTCCACGGCCAGCGCATCGGCCTGATCGCGGGTAAAGCCGTATTCGGTGGCGATCAGATCGGCGGAAATGCCCTGAGGCACGAAATAGGTGCCCATCGCAACGCTGGGGTCAACGGCAATCGCGGCGCCGTCGCTGCCCATTGGCACGCGGCCCATCATTTCGACACCACCGGCGATATAGGCCTCGCCGGCGCCACCTTTGATCTGGTTGGCGGCAAGGTTCACAGCCTCCATGCCGGATGCACAGAAACGGTTGATGGCAAGGCCGGGGATCGACTGGTCCAGCTCCGAGGCCAGAACGGCAGTGCGTGCCAGACAGCCGCCCTGTTCCATGACCTGCGTGACGTTGCCCCAGATCACATCCTCGACCGAGTGACCGTCCAGATTGTTGCGGTGCTTGATCGCGTTCAGGATTTGCGCGGACAGGCGCACGGCGGTGACTTCGTGCAGCGCGCCATCCTTGCGGCCCTTGCCGCGGGGGGATCGGACAGCATCATAGATATAGGCTTCGGTCATGTGGTTTTTCCTTCTTGGCTTGCGCGGTCAGCGGGGCTGCCGGGCATCAGATCATAAGGGTGTTTCCAGCTCGGCGTGTCGCTGATGCGGCTTAGCCAGGCGTCGATATGGGGCCATTCCTTGCGCTCGAACCCGAAAGGTTCGGGGTAATAAAGGTAGCTGCAACAGGACAGATCGGCGATTGTCAGATGATCGGCGGCGATCCAGTCGCGGTTTTGCAGATGCTGGTTCAGGGTTTTGTAGGCGGCCTTTAGGCGGGCCTGCGTGAAGGGGATCACGCCTTGGGGTTGTTTGTCTTTGGGCAGGAAATGGATCAAAAACCGCGTCATGCCGACGGGTGAGGACAGCTTGTGATTGTCCCACAATGTCCAGCGCAGAATCTCGCGGCGCTCCTCGGGGGTGGTGCCGCCCAGCTTGCCGGATTTTTCTACTACATAATCCTGAATGACACCGGACTGGGCCAGTGTCAGATCGCCATCGACCATCACCGGGGCCTCGCTCATTTCATTCAGGGCGCGGAACTCGGGGCTGCGGGTTTCGCCGTTGAAAAAGTCGACATAGACTGGTTCCCAGTCCAGACCGGACAATTCCAATGCCAGCGCCGCCTTGTAGGAATTGCCGCTTTCGCCAAAACAGTAAAGCTGGATCGTCATGCTTGATACCCCGTTGTTTGCCCTACCGGCCCAAGCGGGGGTTTCACCCCCGCACCCCCAAGGTATTTGCAGCAAGAAGAAGGGGGTCGGTAAGAATATATTAAGGGGAACCTCTGTAAATTCCCGTTTTCGCCTTCTTCGCGGCGGGGTGGACGGTTTTTCGCCTGTCCCGCCTGATTGCTTCGGATCATAAACCCATTTTCACCGGTTTCAAGCCGGTTTTGGGTATTTCAGGCACACCTCACCCCATGAACCCTTATCCCGGCGCCGCCAGGCCGCATTCGAACTGGACGAAGCGCTTCATGTTGTAGACCAGGTTCATCATCCCGATGCGAAATCGCGCCCGCTTCAGGCCGATGGAGCGGATCAGCTTGCCGCCCATGGAGCGCTCCTGAAAAGCGAATACATGCTCGACCCGGACCCGCACTTTCGAGCGCCTCCGGTTGGCCTTTTGCTGGCGCTCGCCAAGCGGCTTGCCGCGCCTGCCCTTGTGATGGATATGGCTGTGAAGCCCCCGCTCTTCCAGCTCGCTTTCGATCTTTTGCGAGCGATAGGCGCTGTCGGCCCACAGGTCCGATGAGGTGTTGCTCGCATCAATCAGACCGGCAAGCGCCTGGCTGTCATGCACGGCGGCATCGGTGACATCATAAGCGCGGATGAATTTGTGCCGCCGGTCGACATTGATGTGGTTCTTGTAGCCGTAATAGCTCTTGCCGTGCTTCTTCGTCCAGCGCGCATCCACGTCCTTCTGGCGCTTCTTGTGGGGTTTTTCCTCCCACTCTTCAGGCGTTTCGCCCGCCTTGATTTTCTCGTTCTCGTCCCTTTTGTTGTGCTGGCGCGGCGCCGGAACGATGCTCGCATCAACAATCTGCCCGCCCATCGCCAGATAGCCCTTTTCGCGCAGAAAGGCATCGAACTTGTCAAACAGCTCCTTCATCTTCCCGGCCCCGGCCAGCCTTTCACGGTAGGCCCAGATGGTCTTGGCGTCAGGTACGCTGTCTTCAATGCCAAGGCCGAGAAACCGCATGAACGACAGGCGGTCGCGGATCTGATACTCGATCTGATCGTCAGAGAGGTTGTAGAGCTGCTGCAAAACCATCGTCTTGAATATCAGCACCTCATCCCAAGGCGGGCGGCCAGCGTTGGATTTGCGCTGTTCGGGCGGCGTGCGCCATATGGCCTTCAGCTCGTCCCGGTAATCCTCGAACGGCACCATGTCGTTGAGCAACACCAGCGGATCACCAGATTTGTCCAGTCCCGCGTATCGGCTGGAAAGATCAAAAAATCCCATCTGACCCATGACAAAACCCCGTCGGTCGAATCATTTTCATCCTGATGACGATTCTACCCCGTCAGGCCGGATTTTGGGGGATTTTTAGAGGTTCCCTTATGACAAATCCGGTGCGATGCGCGATATGGTGCAGAACCACCTGATGCAACTGTTGTGCCTGATCGCGATGGAACCACCGGCGCATTTTGATCCGGATTCTGTGCGGGATGAAAAACTCAAAGTGATCCGTGCGCTGGATCCGGTGCCGGCAGATGACATCGTGCGCGGGCAGTATCGGGCCGAAGGTGATCAGCCCTCCTATGTCGAGGATGCCGAAAACCCCGACAGCCACACCGAGAGTTTTCTGGCGATGAAGGTGCATATCGCCAACTGGCGCTGGAACGGCACGCCGTTCTACCTGCGCACAGGAAAACGTCTGCGCGCCCGCAAAAGCGAAATCGCGGTGGTATTCAAAGAGCCGCCACACATGATTTTCGAGCCGCAAGAGGGGCGGCGCTGTAACGAGTTGATCATCCATCTGCAACCGAACGAGGGTATGGATTTGCATGTCACCATCAAGGAACCCGGTCCCGGCGGGATGCGTTTGATGGATGTGGCGCTGGACATGAGTTTTGCCGAGGCACTGGGCGAGGATGCCGAAGATATTACAGATGCCTACGAGCGGTTGATCATGGATGTGATCCGGGGAAACCAGACCCTGTTCATGCGCGGGGACGAGGTCGAGGCGGCCTGGGCCTGGGTTGATCCCATCATTCAGGGCTGGATTGAACGCGGGGATCGTCCTAAACCTTATGACGCAGGGAGTTCAGGACCGGAAGACGCATTAATGCTGATGCACCGCGAGGGGCGTCGTTGGCGGGAGATAACAGAATGAAAAAGATCAAATATCCAGACAGTGAAATGTTGGCGATGGATTTGGCCGATGTATTGGCCGCCGAATTAAACGGTATCCTGAACACCAAGGAACGTGTCACGCTGGTGGTTCCCGGCGGCACCACCCCGGGGCCGATTTTCGACATCCTTAGCGGGGTGCGTTTGGAATGGTCACGGGTTAACATCCTGCTGACCGACGAGCGCTGGGTGCCCGAGGATGACCCGCGTTCCAACACCCGACTGGTCAGGGAACACCTGTTGGTGGACCGCGCCGCCGAGGCCACTTTCATCCCGCTTTACGCCCCGACCGACACACCGGAAGAGGCCTTGCCGGAGTTGTCCAAAGCCATCGGTCCACTGTTGCCGGTAGACGTGCTGGTTCTGGGTATGGGGTTGGATATGCACACGGCCTCTTTGTTTACTGGTGCGGATAATCTGGAAGCGGCAATGGCCGATGATGCGCCGATCCTGATGCCGATGCGCGCCAAAGGGGCTGGCGAGCCGCGGGTGACGCTGACCGCCCCTGTGCTAAAGGGCGCGATGTCGACCCATGTGGTTTTCACCGGCAAAGCCAAGAACAAGGCGCTGAAGAAGGCGCTGAAAATCAACGACCCGTTACAGGCGCCCATTTCGGCCTTTCTGAAAGGGGCAACAGCGCACTGGACATCACATAAATGACGCTTTGGGACAGGTTGGCAGCAAAACAGGCACAGGTTGCTGATCGGGCAATCCTATCATTGTTCAATGGCGGACGTGCAGGGGTATTTTCGGCCCGAATGGGGGATTTGCTGTTCGACTATTCCAAGACGAATATTGACGGGGAAACCATGGCGCTGCTTTTGGAACTGGCTGCTGATGCGGATGTGTTCGGGCGCCGTGACGCCATGTTTGCCGGTGAAAAGATCAATGAAACCGAGGGCCGCGCGGTGCTGCACACGGCCTTGCGCAATCTGAAGGGCGCGCCGGTGCTGGTGGATGGTATCGATGTGATGCCCGATATTCTGGCCACGCTTGAAAGGATGCAGGAATTCTGTACGCAGGTGCGCAGCGGTGTGTTTCAGGGGCAGGGCGGGGCGATCAGTGATGTGGTGAATATCGGCATTGGCGGCTCGGACCTTGGCCCGCAAATGACCACTCTGGCGCTGGCCCCGTATCATGACGGCCCGCGCACCCATTTTGTGTCGAACATCGACGGGGCGCATATTGCCGATACGCTAAAGGGGCTGAACCCCGCAACCACGCTGGTGATTGTGGCCTCCAAGACCTTCACCACTATTGAAACCATGACCAACGCCAAAACTGCGCGGGATTGGATGGCGCAATCGGTGACGGACCCCGCTGCGCAATTTGTGGCGGTGTCCTCGGCTGGTGACAAGGCGGCTGCTTTTGGCATCCCTGCCGACCGGGTGTTCGGCTTTGGCGATTATGTCGGCGGGCGCTATTCCGTCTGGGGGCCGATTGGCCTGTCGCTGATGTTGGCGATCGGTCCTGATAATTTCCGCGACTTCCTGCACGGCGGGGCCGAGATGGACGCGCATTTTTGCAACAGCGATGCAGCGCAAAACATGCCGCTGCTGCTGGCGCTTGTCGGTATCTGGCACCACCAGATTTGCGGCTATAAAACCCGCGCTGTGCTGCCTTATGATCAGCGTCTTACGCATATGCCGGCCTATTTCCAGCAGTTGGAAATGGAGAGCAACGGCAAAAGCGTGACAATGGACGGCCAGCCCCTGACACGCCCCAGCGGGCCGGTGGTCTGGGGCAAGCCCGGCACCAACGGGCAACATGCATTTTATCAGCTGATCCATCAGGGCACCGATGTGGTGCCGTGCGAATTCCTGATCGCGGCGAAAGGGCACGAACCCGATCTGGAGCATCAGCATGAATTGCTGCTGGCCAATTGTCTGGCCCAGTCCGAAGCATTGATGAAGGGCCGCCCGCTGGACGTCGCCCGTGATCTGATGGCGGCCAAAGGGTTCACAGGGGCCGAACTGGAACGCCAGGCCCGCCACCATGTTTTCCCCGGCAATCGGCCGACCACCACGCTGATCTACCCCAAACTGACTCCGAACATGCTGGGCCGCATCATCGCCCTTTATGAACACCGTGTGTTTGTCGAAGGGGTTATTCTGGGGATCAATTCGTTCGATCAATGGGGTGTCGAACTGGGCAAGGAACTGGCCGTTGCTCTGACGCCTTTGGTAAAGGGCGAGGAGAGCACTGAAGGCAAAGATGGCTCAACCCGTATGCTGGTGGATTATATCCTGAATTCCAACTGAGGGATTGGAGCGGGTGAAGGGAATCGAACCCTCGTCGTCAGCTTGGGAAACTTACAGCGAACTTTCCAATTACGCCAAATTTTCAAACGGTTGGTCGGTATTCAACATACGATTTGTAGGCAGTCTGTAGGCAAAACCGCAAGGACGCAGCGAGTGTAGGAAATGAAGCGCGCGGTAGCACGCTGAGCACCGCCTATTGTGCATTGGCGCTCGTTTATCCACAATATCTTGAAATAACAATAGCTCAGCCCTATGTGATGGAGAACTAGAGCTAAAGCGAGGGTGCGGATCAAAGTGAGCGTCGAGATATACAACCAGCGGTACGAGACATTCAGACACCTAGATAAGCTGCGTTGGCAGATGCTGCAGTTGTTGGTCGCAATCGCGACTGCAACTGCCTTGGTCCTTCGCTCAACTTCGGGCGAGATAGAGTGGTGGTTCTACCTATTGCTCGGGATCGCACTTGTGACGCTCGCGTTCGTTATGCTCAGGATCGGTAGCGGCATCCGAAACAACGCGAAAGCGCTTAAGGTAGCGGCGGAAGCCATCGGCGATAACGGGATGCCGGATGTTTCAAATGAATGGAAATCCATTGCGCACTGGATCGCCGTTTTTGTATTGGGGTTAGGCGCTTTTCTCATCGGGACAGCCATACTTATGGCTGGTGTATTTTCAGGAGGTTGATTTGACCAAGGCATTCATCAGCTACCATCATCGTAACGACCAAGATTACCGTAGCCATGTTTCGTGGCTGGCGAATGTCCATGGAGCGTTTGACGATTGTTCTGTTGAATTGGATGATATTGACGACGACCTCGCACCTCAGACCATTCGCAGGATAATCCGCGACGACTACCTTCGAGATACGCAAGTGACAATTTTGTTGTGTGGAACCGAGACACGGTTTCGGAAACACATTGATTGGGAACTGAAATCCAGCATGATTGATGGTACGGTGAACAAACGTTCTGGTATTTTGGTGATCGACCTTCCAACTACATCTTGCAACTCTTGGCAGACGAGCTTGCCGGGCGAAAAGGAAGCCATCTACCCGGACTTCACAACTGGGTGGTTTACCGTTGAAACGAAGGCCGATTTTCAAACCCGATATCCCGATTTACCAGAACGAATTATTGATAACTTGGTGAAACCAGATGTTGCTTTGTCAGTTGTTCCATGGTCTCGGATCGAGAACCAACCCGCGAACCTGAAATTTCTTGTCGACGCAACTGCGCGGGTCGCGCACAGCAATCAATACGACATGTCTCTGCCTATGAGAATGCGCGACCACAATCCGTAGTTGTGGCATCAGCGTTAACCTGTTTGACAGAAGGTGATTGCAGGTTGGAGCGGGTGAAGGGAATCGAACCCTCGTATTCAGCTTGGGAAGCTGCTGCTCTACCATTGAGCTACACCCGCTTACAGCGTTTCAGGTAATTGGCGCGGCGCGGTTCGTCAAGCGGGTTATGCGAAAATCCCTTACCCGCGCCGCCGCCGTCTGCGTCCGCCACCATCACCACCACCACCGGTGTTAAAGGTCACATCGGGCAGGGTGACAATACTGGACAGGATCGGGAACGGGTCAACCGCGTTCGGGATGTTGGAGGCATTGACAAAATGCTCCTGAAAGCGCGGCTCGATTGCGGTTTCGACCTTGTGGATGGCGCGCACGGTATTTTCGATCTCGGCGCGGGCCGACCGGTTCAGCAGGGCAATGCGCGCACCGGTGCCAGCGGCGTTGCCCGCCGAGGTTACTTTGTCCAGCTCGCAATCGGGGATCATCCCCAGCACCATTGCGTGTTTGGGCGAGATATGCGCGCCAAAGGCGCCCGCCAGCACGATGCGGTCAACTGTATCCACGCCGAATTTATCCATCAACAGCCGCGCACCGGAATAGAGCGCCGCCTTGGCCATCTGGATTTCGCGGATATCGCGATTGGTAACGGTAATCACGGGGCCGCCCTCGGCCGAGCCATCCCAGACCAGATAGGAATTGGTGCGCCCGTCGGTGAAGCAGCGCTTTGTGCCGGCCTGCTCGGCGGTGCCAATCAATCCGGGGCCGTCGACAATACCGGCCATGCGCATCTCGGCCACCAGTTCGATGATGCCAGATCCGCAAATGCCGGTTACGCCGGTGGTGGCGATGGCGGTTTCAAAGCCCTCTTCGTCCGACCACAAGTCCGATCCGATCACCTGAAAGCGGGGCTCCTTGGTCACGGGATCAATCGCCACATGCTCAATCGCGCCGGGTGCGGCCCGCTGGCCGGAACTGATCTGTGCGCCCTCGAACGCGGGGCCGGTGGGGGACGAACAGGCCAACACCCGTTCGCGGTTGCCCAGCAGCAATTCGGCATTGGTGCCCACATCTACCACCAACACCAGATCGTCGGATTTGTCAGGGGCTTCGGACAGGGCTACGGCGGCGGCATCGGCGCCCACATGCCCCGCGATACAGGGCAGGATATAGGCGCGGGTTTCGGGGTGTAGGTCAAGGTCCAGATCACGCGCTTTCAGGCGGATCGCGTCCGAGGTGGCCAGCGCAAACGGGGCCTGTCCCAACTCGTATGGATCAATGCCCAGCAGCAGGTGGTGCATCACCGGATTGCAGACGAACACGGTATCAAGGATCAGCGTCTTGTCGATGTCCGCATCCGTGGTGATCTGATCAAACAGCGCATTCAGCCCGTTGCGCACGGCGGCAGTCATCTCGTCCGCACCGCCCTCGTTCATCATGCCATAGGAAACGCGGCTCATCAGGTCTTCGCCAAAGCGGATTTGCGGGTTCATGATGCCGGAAGAGGCCACCACTTTGCCGGTCTGCAAGTCACACAGATGGGCGGCAATGGTGGCCGATCCGACATCCACCGCCAGCCCGTAGGCAGGCGCATCATGAAAGCCGGACCAGACACGCAGGATGGTATGTGGGGCGTTATCATCCGCCTGATGCAGGGCAACGGTGACTTTCCATTCGCCCTTGCGCAAGCGTGTTTGCAGGGTCGAGAGAACCGACAGATCGGCGCTGATCTTGCCCAGATCCCACTGGTCCTGCAAGGCGGCAACCAGCCGTTCCAGATCACCCGAGGGGTCGTGCATATCGGGCTGTGCCACCTCGACGTAATACAGACGTACGGTGGGGTTCAGGGTGATATCGCGCGCCTCGGCCCGTTTGCGCACCACCTGTTTGTGAACCTGGCTTTCGGGGGGCACGTCGATCACCACGTCGCCCTCGATTTTCGCCTGACAGCCCAGCCGCCGCCCGTCAATCAGCCCGCGAATGGATTTGTAACGCTCCTCGACAGAGTTCCATTCGCTTAGGGCATCATCGGCCACAGTGACCCCGTGTTTTGAGAATTCACCATATGAGGGGGTGATCTGGCAGCGCGAACAAATCCCGCGCCCGCCGCAAACCGAATCCAGATCGACACCCAACTGGCGGGCAGCGGTCAGAACCGGCGTGCCCTTGGCAAAATGCCCGCGTTTGCCGGAAGGGGTGAAAATTACCAGAGGATCGGATTTTGCCATAGTCGCGCCTGTTTGCCTGTTTCGCCTTCCCTTTTAATGGGTCGGCGAAAAGGTGCAATGGCTGTGGGCGACATGTGAGCACAGTAAAACGCAATAGAGCGACGTATAACTTCTCTGCTGGTAATGAATGGCAGGGCCAGCCTGTTTATTACAAACTGTTCCTGCCATTTGTCTATATTCAGGGTCTGGATATCCTGTTGACGAAGATACCGCTGCTAGAACCGCCAGCCAAGTGACACTTCGAATGTATCATTGGGAAGAATATCACTGGTCGAGTAATTTGCATTCAGATAGCCCCCGTTCAGGAATTGGTATTCCACCCCCAACCCGTAAACATCAATATTTGTCCCGCCACCATCCGGATCAATGTGCAAAATGCTGCCCGCAAGCGAAAAACTGTCGGTGAATTTATAGTCTGCATAGAGGTTTGCAGTTGTGGCGCCAATGAACCCCTCTTTCTTGGAGAGGATCAGGCCGGTGCGAAGCCTGTCGGAATTGGCCTCACCCCCGAAGGTATAAAGGGAACCTCTGTAAATTCCCGTTTTCGCCTTCTTCGCGGCGGGGTGGACGGTTTTTCGCCTGTCCCGCCTGATTGCTTCGGATCATAAACCCATTTTCACCGGTTTCAAGCCGGTTTTGGGTATTTCAGGCACACCTCACCCCATGAACCCTTATCCCGGCGCCGCCAGGCCGCATTCGAACTGGACGAAGCGCTTCATGTTGTAGACCAGGTTCATCATCCCGATGCGAAATCGCGCCCGCTTCAGGCCGATGGAGCGGATCAGCTTGCCGCCCATGGAGCGCTCCTGAAAAGCGAATACATGCTCGACCCGGACCCGCACTTTCGAGCGCCTCCGGTTGGCCTTTTGCTGGCGCTCGCCAAGCGGCTTGCCGCGCCTGCCCTTGTGATGGATATGGCTGTGAAGCCCCCGCTCTTCCAGCTCGCTTTCGATCTTTTGCGAGCGATAGGCGCTGTCGGCCCACAGGTCCGATGAGGTGTTGCTCGCATCAATCAGACCGGCAAGCGCCTGGCTGTCATGCACGGCGGCATCGGTGACATCATAAGCGCGGATGAATTTGTGCCGCCGGTCGACATTGATGTGGTTCTTGTAGCCGTAATAGCTCTTGCCGTGCTTCTTCGTCCAGCGCGCATCCACGTCCTTCTGGCGCTTCTTGTGGGGTTTTTCCTCCCACTCTTCAGGCGTTTCGCCCGCCTTGATTTTCTCGTTCTCGTCCCTTTTGTTGTGCTGGCGCGGCGCCGGAACGATGCTCGCATCAACAATCTGCCCGCCCATCGCCAGATAGCCCTTTTCGCGCAGAAAGGCATCGAACTTGTCAAACAGCTCCTTCATCTTCCCGGCCCCGGCCAGCCTTTCACGGTAGGCCCAGATGGTCTTGGCGTCAGGTACGCTGTCTTCAATGCCAAGGCCGAGAAACCGCATGAACGACAGGCGGTCGCGGATCTGATACTCGATCTGATCGTCAGAGAGGTTGTAGAGCTGCTGCAAAACCATCGTCTTGAATATCAGCACCTCATCCCAAGGCGGGCGGCCAGCGTTGGATTTGCGCTGTTCGGGCGGCGTGCGCCATATGGCCTTCAGCTCGTCCCGGTAATCCTCGAACGGCACCATGTCGTTGAGCAACACCAGCGGATCACCAGATTTGTCCAGTCCCGCGTATCGGCTGGAAAGATCAAAAAATCCCATCTGACCCATGACAAAACCCCGTCGGTCGAATCATTTTCATCCTGATGACGATTCTACCCCGTCAGGCCGGATTTTGGGGGATTTTTAGAGGTTCCCTAAATATTAAGACTGACTCCGCCGTCATCAATCACTTCAACACCACCAAACAGTTTTGTTTCCCCCAGGCGACCCAATGTTCCAAGACGGTGTTGAAATGCTACAGAATAGATGTTCAAATCATTGGGCGCACCAGAGGCGCTCATCCTGTGATAAGCCGCGCCGATTTTGGTCTTTCCGAACTCACCATCGTAGCGCAACCCGTAGAAATTCGGGCGTTCACCAACAATGAAGGGGCCGTATAGATAAAGCATCGAGGCAAGTGAATCGTTTATCCCCGAGAATTCCAAGAAAGTTTTTACGGCCGTCGAGTGAGCCATCGTATCCTGTGGGATATAACCATAATCCAAAACAGGCCGCGGCACCCCGACGGACAACAGGCCGGTATTTCCAAGGGCGAATGTAATTGACGGATATACAACTGCTTCGCTAATTGGGGTTCCACCAAAGTCTACGGCATCGATTCCAATTGAAAATCCAACACCAAGGCCGCCACCCCGGTTAGGTTCCAGTCCGAAATTGAGGTTAGCCCGCCCCAATGTTTCACTGGTTCCTATAATGTCCGAGCTGGATATTTCAATATACCCGTCAATATACATATTATCGGGCAAGGACTGTGCGGTTACATGGGTGGCCGATAATGTGCTGGCCGTGACTATGGATAGTGCGATAAGTTTCATGGATTTATTCCTTATTATTGCGAAGAAAATTTGAATATGGGGCTGACCCAGATAACTACTTCAAGTAACGCTTAACCCATTGTCTTAGCTGCAATAACTGAGCTGAAGGGTCACTGTTGTTGAAACGCCACTCGCATTCCTTCAAATATAGCCCAAATTGGGCCTTGGGGACACCGTTAAATCGGCGCATGTGGCGCTTGGCTTGGTTCCAGAAATTCTCGATGCCATTGATGTGGTTGTGACGGTCTGCAAAGAGCTTGGAATGGTTGATGCGAAAGTGGTGGAAGTCTGACACATCCAGCACATTATAACCGCGCCAACAATCGGAATAGACGATGGAATCCGGCACGACTTTGCGCTCTATGATCGGGATCAGAGTGGCGGATTTGGCGTCCGGGATGATCTTGGTGTAAACCTTCCCACCCCTTTTTAATATACCAAAAACGGGAATTTTACCTGCCGCACCACGCCCGCGTTTACCTTTGCGTTTGCCGCCAAAGTAGCTTTCGTCCACTTCTATTTCTCCGCCGAACATAGCTTGGCTTTCCGCCTCCAGCTCATAGGCGATTATCTCGCGCAGGCGTAGAAAATAAAACGCTGCGGTCTTGCGGTTTACACCACACAAACTGGCTGCTGTTCGTGCTGTCGATCCCGAAACAAAATGCTCCGTAAGACGGTCTTGCTTGTAGTGGCTCAGGCGACTCTTTCTCATGCTTCCCATCATAACCTCTTTTTAGGTTATCTGGGTCAGCCCCTTGAATATTTATTGAATATATGAGTTGGATATTAGCAGAATGAGGCCTTTTACAAAAGTAAGGAATACCAGCCCTTATAACCTGTGTTGCATAAATATTTGCGGCCATGTTTGCAAAGCGAAGGTTCGGCCATTAGCGCCAGGTATGAACCCGCATTGCTTCTGCTATTTACCGGAGATACTTGGGTAATGGCCAAATATACTGGGTAGGGAAATGCAGCCATTGCGTAGGGCGGGAACCATTACCCCTTGTTCAACCAGTCCAGTATCACCTGCCTGTCCCCGTCCAGTACCGGTGCGCGGGCGCCTTTCAAGGTACCGTCCATCCCCGAAATCTTGATCGGATTGCCGGCCGCTATGAACGGTTTACCGCCATCCGGCGCAGCCAGTTCCACCACCATGTTGCGCGCAAGTATCTGCGGGTCAGACATGGCTTCGGCAACGTTCTGTATGGCCGCACAAGGCACGCCGGCGGCGTCCAGCAGTTTTAGCCAGTGCTTTTTCTTGCGCGCCAGCGTCACTGTTTCGATCAGGCGTTTCAGGATCTTGACGTGTTTGCAGCGCGCCGCGTTGCTGGCGAAACGGGGGTCCTCAAGCAGCGGGCCAAGGCCCAGCACGTCGCACATTTTGGCAAACAGAACGTCATTGCCCGCCGCGATCACGAACAGCCCGTTCTTGGCGTGGAAGGTTTCAAACGGGGTGATCGACGGGTGCCGCGCGCCGGACGGGGCAGGGGGGATGCCGGTTTCGCCGGTGATGGCCACCGCATGTTCCAGAATGGCGATCTGGCTGTCCAGCATGGCGACGTCGATCTTGTGCCCCTGTCCGGTTTGTGTGCGTTCATACAGCGCGGCAATCACACCGGTGCTCAGGAATGATCCGGCAATGATGTCCCCCACCGAGGCCCCGACACGCACCGGCTCGCGGTCTTTTTCGCCGGTGATCGACATCACCCCGCCACGGGCCTGCACCACCATGTCATAGGCGGGTTTCTGGGCGTCAGGACCGGTATGGCCGAACCCGGACACGGCGGCATAGATCAGGCGGGGGTATTTTGTGTGCAATTCGTCCCAACCATAGCCCAGCCGCTCCATCACGCCGGGGCGGAAGTTTTCGACCAGAACATCGGCCTTTGGCAGCATCTGTTCAAACAAGGCGCGGTCACTCGTGTTTTTCAAATCCAGCGCGATGGATTCCTTGCCACGGTTGATGGTGGCAAAATAGGCGCTTTCACTGCCGCGAAATGGCGGAAAGGCGCGGGTGTCATCGCCCAGGCCCGGGCGCTCGATCTTGATCACACGGGCGCCCAGATCGGACAGAACCATAGTGCAATAGGGACCGGCAAGCACATGTGACAGGTCAATGACTGTAATGTCGGATAGGGGGGTAGACATGGGAAGACTCCTGATATGTTTGGATTTAGGGTGCCCAGTTCCGGTAGGAATATCAATGATATGGATCAGCATACCCAGGCAACTGCTTGAAGAACTTGAGAGGGGCAGATCAAGAACCCAATGCTTATGAAAGACCTCTGCATAACATCGGGATTCCCCCGGGTTGGCCGTTTTGGTAAGCTAGCCGGGAAATCTCTGGGGTGAATAGATGGACCTTTTCCTGCACGAAGCGGCGGCACGGATCGGCGCGGATGACGTTCTGTCGAAGATCGACGCGCTGATGGATTGGAACTCGTTTTTGCCGATCCTGCGGCGCGGTCTGGGGCGCTCGGGGATCGGGCCTCAGGGCTATGATCCGCTGGTTCTGTTCAAGTGTCTTCTGGTTGGCCAGTGGCACGGGCTGAGCGACCCGAAGCTGGAGCGGGCCTTGAAGGTGCGGCTGGATTTCATGCTGTTCTGCGGGCTCGATCTGCACGCGTCGGTGCCGGATGAGACGACCCACTGCCGGTTCCGCAATGCGCTGGTCCGGGGTGGCGTTTACGATGAGCTGCTGGCCGAGGTCTGCCGCCAGATCGAGGCGCATGGGCTGAAGCTGAAAGAGGCTGAGGCGGCGATCATTGATGCGACCCTGATCGCGGCGGCGGCGCGCCCGCGCACCCATATCGACGCCCCGCAGGACCGGGCAGAGGACGGGGCAAGGGAAGGGACGCCGGATGATCCGCCCGAGGTCTCACCCGACGGGGCACAGCTGCATTTCAGCGCCGACCCTGATGCCCGCTGGGTCAAGAAGGGCCGCAAGAGCACGCTCGGCTACAAGGGCTTTGCCCGCTGCGACGAAGAGGGCTTTATCGACAAGGTGCACACCACGCCCGCCAATGCCGCCGAAAGCCCCGAATTCGCCACCATGATCGCGGGCGCAAAGGCGCAGCGGGTGCTGGCCGACAAGGCCTATGCGAGCAAGGCCAACCGCCAGATGCTGCGCGGCAAATACCGCGACGGCATCCTGCGCAAGGCAGCGCGCGGCCGCCCCCTGCGGCAATCGGAGAAACGCTTCAACCGGCTGATTTCGAAACGCCGCTTCCGCATCGAGCAGACTTTCGGCACGATGAAACGCCTCTTCGGCCTGCAGCGGGCGAGATATTTCGGGCGCGCCAGGGTGCATGCCCAGATGGTCATGGCCGCCATCGCGCAAAACCTGCTCAAGGCCGCAAACAGGATCACCCTCAACCCGCAAACCCCCGCAATCGCATAGCCCCAAACCCCGCCACCCGTCTGTCCGCCGGACCCGCAGGGGCGCAAGGTGGGCGGCCGATATCTTGCTTCAACCGAAAGCCATGGCCTCATGCAGAGGTCTTCCTAATGAAATTAGTTAAATCAATAGGGGATACTACCATGAATAGGGATGTTCTGGCAGGCGGGAATACCTTACCAGCAGCAATTCGCGCACAAGGAACCGTATATCCAGCTGAACGCATGCATTTGATGCCCGCAGCCTTTGCTGGAAATACGGTGCTTTTGCAGTGAAACGCGAAGCGCTCTAGGCGGACGTCAGCCGTGCCAGTGCCTCGATCTTCTCTTTGGCCGCGCCGCTATCAATGCTTTGGGCCGCCAGTTTGGCACCGTCCATAAGGTTGTCCACCTTGCCCGCCACCAGCAGGGCCGCGGCGGCGTTCAGCAGCACTGCATCACGATAGGCGGATTTTTCGCCGTCCAGCAGGGCGCGAAAGGCCGCGCCATTTTCTTCGGGGGTGCCGCCAAGGATGTCTTCGAACGGATGCACGGGCAGGCCGGCGTCTTCGGGATTGACCTCGAATTCTGTCACCTTGCCGTCCTCAAGGGCGGCAACCCAGCTTACACCGGCAATCGACAATTCATCCGTGCCGTCCGAGCCATGCACCAGCCATGCCTTTTCCGCCCCCAACTCACCCAGCGTTTCGGCCATAGGGCGGATCAGGTCGCGGGAAAAGGCGCCGGTCAGTTGGCGTTTTACACCGGCCGGATTGGTTAACGGACCAAGGATGTTGAAAATCGTGCGCGTGCCCAGTTCGGCGCGGGTTGGCATGACATGGGCAATGGCGGGATGATGCATGGGGGCCATCATGAAGGCAATGCCGACAGTTTCTATGGCTTTTTCAACCACTTCCGGCCCGACCATCACGTTAATGCCCATCTGCCCCAGCGCATCCGCCGCACCGGATTTTGACGACAGGTTGCGGTTGCCGTGTTTGGCAACGGTCACACCCGCCCCGGCCACCACAAAGGCGGTGGCGGTCGAAATGTTCAGCGTGCCTTTGCCATCGCCGCCGGTTCCAACGATGTCCATCGCATCCGCCGGTGCCTTTACCGCATTGCATTTGTCGCGCATCACCTTGGCGGCGGCGGCGTATTCCTGCACCGTTTCGCCACGGGTGCGCAGCGCCATCAGCAATCCGCCGATTTGGCTGGGGGTGGCGTCGCCATCAAACAGGATGCCGAAGGCCTGTTCGGCCTGCTCGCGGGTCAGGGGGCCTTCGGCGGCGGCGTGGATCAGGGGTTTAAGCGCATCAATCATGCGGCCACCTCTTTGGTCTTGATACCTGCAATATCCAGAAAATTCTGTAGCAATTTGTGCCCGTGTTCCGAGGCAATCGATTCCGGATGGAACTGCACTCCGTGGATCGGCAATTCTTTGTGGCGTAGACCCATGATGGTGCCGTCCTCAAGTTCGGCATTCACAACCAGACAATCAGGCAGGCTCTCGCGCTCGACAATCAGCGAATGATAGCGGGTGGCGTCAAAGGGCGAGGGCAGACCGGCAAAGACGCCGGTGCCGTCATGCTGCATTTTGCCCATCTTGCCATGCACGATTTCATGGCAGCGCACCACCTTGCCGCCGAACATTTCACCAATCGCCTGATGGCCCAGACAAACGCCCATCAAAGGCACCTGTGCGGCCGCGGCGGCGCGGGTCAGCTCCAGACAAATGCCCGCCTGCGCCGGATCACAGGGGCCGGGGGACAACAGGATCGCCTCGGGGGCCATCGCCATGGCCTCGTTCACGCCAAGGGCATCGTTGCGTTTGACCACAACATCGGCCCCCAGCTCGCCCAGATAATGCACCAGATTGTAGGTGAAACTGTCGTAATTATCTATCAGAAGCAGCATAGTTTCGCTTTCATTTACCTGTTGGCGCATAAAATGGGTGAATATGCGCCTGTGTCGGGTTATACATCCCCCAGAGGCGCCATAGGGTCAAGGCCCGACAACAATAGGCGCAGATACAGGTAGCATAAGGCAGAGCGATTATGGCACGCGGATTTGTTTCAGGTGTAGTCTGGGGATTTGTGGTTTCGGGGGTTGGTGTGGCCGGTGCCTCGTTATTGGCGGGGAATGAAAGCCGTGTGGTGCTTGCGCCAATGGCCCAGCCGGAAAAACCGGCTGTTGAAGCGCCGGCTGTTGCGCCCGAAGTGGCGGAGCCAAAGGCTGCCGAGCCAGCAATGGACACACCGGATGCTGTGGCCGAACCGGAACCCGAACCCGAAGCAGCACCCTCTGATCCCGTGAAAGCCGCGGAACCGGAAACGCCGGTTGAGGAGCCGCAAACCGCGCCCGATGATACAACGCAAGATGATGCAACGGATGGCGCGTCAGAGGCGGTCGTGAGTGATGAGCAACAAACGCCTGCTGCCGATCCGGTCGAAGAGGTGGAACCCGTCGCGCCGGTTGAAGATCAGGTCGAAGCTGCCGCACCGGAAACGATGACCATCGAGGCCGAGGAAGTCACCGAACCGGTTACATCCGAGGTAACAATCCCGGCTGAGTCGGAAGTGGTTGAACCAGAACAGCCGGAAATGGCGCAGCCTGTGGAAACGCCTGCGAACGAAGAACCGGCACCTGCGCCGGAAACGTCCGAAGCCATGGCCGAGGATTCAGCAGCCGAGGTCACACCGCAAGAGGATCCTGTGCCCGAGGTTGTTGAAGAGGACGCGGTTGAGCCAGCCGCACCGGAAACAGATACCGCTGAACCCAGAATAGCTGCATTGCCGCAAATCACGGCGCCAGAGCCATCTGACGAAGTCGCAACTGAACCGCAAGCTGAAACCCCCGAGGCTGATGCAGCTCCGGAAGCTGACACAACAGGCGCGAATATCCGGCGTTTGCCCACCATCGGTGGTCCGGTCGAACCCGAGACAGACGCACCTGCAACAAGTGATCAGGCGGATGTAGATCAAACTACAGAAGGGGCGTTGACCCGCTTTGCAATGTCGTTTGAAAACCCAGATGCCAAGCCGATGCTGTCAGTGGTTCTGATCGATACTCCAGATGCGCCGATATCGGATGAAGCGCTTGCGCAACTGCCGTTTCCGCTTAGTTTTGCTATTGATGCCACGCGTGATGACGCAAGCGAAGCTGCGGCGCGCTATCGGGCTGCTGGTTTCGAGGTATTGTTGGTAACGAACCTGCCAAAGGGGGCAAGTGCCAGCGATGTCGCCGTTGCTTTCGAGGCTTATATGAATGCGGTCCCCGAAGCCGTAGCTGTTCTGGATCGTGATGCAACTTCGGCCGAGGCCCAACAGATCGCGGGTATCCTGGCCGATCGCGGATTTGGATTGGTGACGCCCAGCAAGGGCCTGAACTCGGCCCAGAAAGCGGCACAACGCGAAGGTGTGCCTGCGGCACTGATCTTTCGGGAACTGGATGCCGGAAACGAAGAAGTACCGGCAATCCGCCAATATCTGGACCGCGCGGCGTTTCGTGCCGCGCAAGAGGGTAGTGTGATCATGCTGGGTCACACCCGTCCCGAAACCATCGAGGCGCTGGTGCTATGGGCACTGGAAGGCCGCGCCGCCAGTGTGGCGATTGCACCGGTGTCGGCGGTGTTGAAGGGGGGGTAGTGGCCTGTTTGTGCTCTTGACATATTTGTTATCAGGAGGCGCGGACAATGCTTAACCCACCATTTATTGCAGCCCTGACACCTTCTTCCCTTATGGAGGGAACCTCTAAAAATCCCCCAAAATCCGGCCTGACGGGGTAGAATCGTCATCAGGATGAAAATGATTCGACCGACGGGGTTTTGTCATGGGTCAGATGGGATTTTTTGATCTTTCCAGCCGATACGCGGGACTGGACAAATCTGGTGATCCGCTGGTGTTGCTCAACGACATGGTGCCGTTCGAGGATTACCGGGACGAGCTGAAGGCCATATGGCGCACGCCGCCCGAACAGCGCAAATCCAACGCTGGCCGCCCGCCTTGGGATGAGGTGCTGATATTCAAGACGATGGTTTTGCAGCAGCTCTACAACCTCTCTGACGATCAGATCGAGTATCAGATCCGCGACCGCCTGTCGTTCATGCGGTTTCTCGGCCTTGGCATTGAAGACAGCGTACCTGACGCCAAGACCATCTGGGCCTACCGTGAAAGGCTGGCCGGGGCCGGGAAGATGAAGGAGCTGTTTGACAAGTTCGATGCCTTTCTGCGCGAAAAGGGCTATCTGGCGATGGGCGGGCAGATTGTTGATGCGAGCATCGTTCCGGCGCCGCGCCAGCACAACAAAAGGGACGAGAACGAGAAAATCAAGGCGGGCGAAACGCCTGAAGAGTGGGAGGAAAAACCCCACAAGAAGCGCCAGAAGGACGTGGATGCGCGCTGGACGAAGAAGCACGGCAAGAGCTATTACGGCTACAAGAACCACATCAATGTCGACCGGCGGCACAAATTCATCCGCGCTTATGATGTCACCGATGCCGCCGTGCATGACAGCCAGGCGCTTGCCGGTCTGATTGATGCGAGCAACACCTCATCGGACCTGTGGGCCGACAGCGCCTATCGCTCGCAAAAGATCGAAAGCGAGCTGGAAGAGCGGGGGCTTCACAGCCATATCCATCACAAGGGCAGGCGCGGCAAGCCGCTTGGCGAGCGCCAGCAAAAGGCCAACCGGAGGCGCTCGAAAGTGCGGGTCCGGGTCGAGCATGTATTCGCTTTTCAGGAGCGCTCCATGGGCGGCAAGCTGATCCGCTCCATCGGCCTGAAGCGGGCGCGATTTCGCATCGGGATGATGAACCTGGTCTACAACATGAAGCGCTTCGTCCAGTTCGAATGCGGCCTGGCGGCGCCGGGATAAGGGTTCATGGGGTGAGGTGTGCCTGAAATACCCAAAACCGGCTTGAAACCGGTGAAAATGGGTTTATGATCCGAAGCAATCAGGCGGGACAGGCGAAAAACCGTCCACCCCGCCGCGAAGAAGGCGAAAACGGGAATTTACAGAGGTTCCCTGGAGTTAATGCAATCGTTAGCTGTCTTGGATGCAATTTTATGCCCAGAGGTGCATTTTCGTTATTACTCTTTCAATTCGCGCTGGGGACCTGACGAGATGTTGGGAAAGATCGACAACGGTTCGGGTGATGATGTATTTTGCCTTTTTAACGGCGACGGTTGTTACATTAAGGGGTTCGCGCATGAATATCAGGATGGAGCACCCTCGCCCGAAATGTTTTTCCGTGATGTTCCCGTAGCGTTTAATCAGGCTGCGCAAGAACCCGCATTTTCACCGGAATATGTCTCGTATTGTTTTTGGCGGATGAACGATGGGCGGGGATGGGAAAGCAGCATTGCGTGGGACGAAATAGATACGGACGTGTATTTCTTGCTGGAAGATCTGGTGGGGAACCCGGTAACTTACCTGAAATTCGCAGCCGATTATTACGTGGTTAAACTGGATTCTGATCCAGTCGCCTCGGTGTTTAACCAACATCCGGTTACTAAAGCGCTAGCAATCGCACTTAATCCTGAAATCGACTGGTTGTGTCTCGAAAGTGGTGGAAATTGATTTCAGGCACCTCCGAGCGGGTTGAGTTATGCGCCGGTCAGGCGGCTTGGTCAAGGGTTGCGTCGGCGACGGGCTGAGCGAGCGTTTCCCAGCCATCGACCTTTCGCATGACGATCTGCCCCGAGGCCATCAGAGCCCAAAGCAGCATCGGCACGGTCTCGGCGCATGGCAGCACGGTCTGGGTCTTGATGCGGCGGCGGAATTCCTCGTTCAGGCGTTCGATCGCATTTGTCGTTCTGGCCGATTTCCACTGGCCTTGTGGCAGACGCGTGAAGGTGAAAAGCTTATCTCCTGCTTCTTCCAAGCTGTCAGCGACGGCCTTGCATTTCAGCCGCCATTTTCGCAGAAATGCCTTGCGGCGGGTGGCGATTTCCTCGGGTGTTTTGGCGTAGATCATGTCGCGGTAATCTTCTGTCAACTCATCATGCATACGCTTGGGTGCCTTGGCCAGAAGGTTGCGGTGCTTGTGCACCGTGCACCTCTGGATCGGCAGATCTTCACCCCAGAGGGCAATGAGAGCGACCTCAAGTCCCGGTGCCCCGTCCACGATGACAAATTCGGGCCGTTTCAACCCGCGCGCATCCAGATCGTTGATGAACTGACGCCAGGCGGAGGTGCTTTCGCCGCCCATGTTCATCAGTGATAACAAGACCTTCTGCCCATCCCGGCGCACGCCAATCGCGGCCAGAACCGAGATATTGGTGGCCTTCCTGTCAATCCGCGTTTTGATCACGGTGCCGTCCAGGATCAGCCGCACGATGTCTTCATCCGCAAGGCTGCGGGCGCACCACGCCTGCCAGTCCACCTTCACCTTGCGCCAGGCGCGGCTCACCACATCCTTGCTGACCGCCCCCTGAAACAGGCCGAACAGGGCGCGTTTTACCCGCCGTGTGTTGGTGCCCGAAAGGTAGACAGCAGCGATCAGCGCCTCGGCCTTCTTCGTCAGCCGCTGGTAGCGGGGCAATGCCTTCGAGCGCCATTCTCTGGCCTTGCCGGCCTCGCCTGTGATCCGCGCACGCGGCACGCGCACCGTTTCGGTTCCAAATGTTCCGACCAGTTGCCGCTCGCGATGCCCGTGGCGGTATCCGGCCTTTGCCCCGCCGCTGCGGCCATACCGGCAACGGCCCAGAAACTGCTCCAGCTCCTCTTCGAAAACCGCCTCGATCGTCGCGCGGATGTTCTGGCGCAGCCGGTCTTCAATCGGGTCATAGCCTGCTTCATTGGCCAGTAGCGCGGATGTCGATGTTGCTGTATTCTTTGTCATGGCGTGATCTCCTTGGCGGTTCCAGCCGCCGGTTGGGTGGCTTCGATGCACCCGGAGATTACGCCGTCCTCGAATTTCCACCAAACTCGCGACACTACCGGCTGACTTGCCAAATTAAACTGAGAAATCACATGAAGATTCACTTTTCCTAATGCCCCGGGCTTTACGCAGGGGAAGACCTGAAACTGATTCTTGGGCCGGTGTCGGAAACAATCTTGAAAAAAGTGAATGGTCGGGACGGCAAGATTCGAACTTGCGACCTACGGTACCCAAAACCGTCGCGCTACCAGGCTGCGCTACGCCCCGAACAAGGCTTCTCTACAGAGTGTGAAAGAGATTGGAAACCCCTAGAATGCGCTTCTTTTTCAGATACCTGCGAATAATTGTCATTCTGCCGGACAAGGCCACGCCGCGATCGCCGAATCAAATGCCGGATGGCGCAGCTCGCTTCCCACGGTGATTCCCAACCCGCGCGCCATGCCGCCGTTGATTTCCAGAATCATCAGCACATTATCACCGCCATCAATCGGGGTTTCATCCAGTGGTTTGGCATTTTCGGCAATTCTGGTGACGCGACCTGTCTGGTCCAGCAAAAGCATATCCAGCGGGATCAGCGTATTCTTCATCCAGAACCGCGCGTTATGCGGGCGCTTATAAACAAACAGCATCCCAGCACTGGCCGACATTTTCTCGCGAAACATCAGCCCCTTTTGTTGTTCTTCGGCATCATCCGCCACTTCAACACTGAAATGCGCCTGCCCCCAGTCCCCGCGAATATCAACAGAGTTGGTCGAGCAGGTTTCGCTTGCTTGTGCAAAACCCGCCCCGAGGGTCAAGAAAGCAATCAAGACCCCGCGCTTTATCATGACATGGTCCTGAACGATGCATCCTAGGACAAGACCTGAGTTGCCATGCGGCCACGTTCCCCATCCGTGACGCGAATACTGATCGCCTCTCCCGGTTGCAAATCGGCCAAACCAGAGCGATGCAGAATTTCGACGTGAATAAAAACGTCTGCCGAACTTCCGAACACATTGGCAAATCCAAAACCCTTGGCTTTGTCGAACCATTTCACCCTTGCCGGCTCAAGTTCACCCAATTCCTCGTCTGATTCCGGGTCAGAAAAATCACTCATCCCGCCTTCGGTTGTGCCGACCGGGGGTGTGATTTTCAGTATTTCGACCGTCTGCATGCCACGGTCGGTTTCCTGAACCAGAATCTCGATTCTGGCCTGATCGGCAACAGAACTTTGGCCAAAATTCCGTAATACATTTGCATGCAACAGGATATCGGGGCCGCCATCATCAGCCACCACGAAACCAAATCCCTTACCTGGATCGAACCATTTCACATGGCCCGTCACCGGTTGGCGCATATTGTTTTCTTCTTCGCTCATCTCATCGTGCTCATTTATGCCCTGCGCTGCTTCACTCTCTTAGCTTTACCAAAAGGTCAACTACGTTCTTGCAAACCACCATTTTTTTGCAAGCGGAAAATATCAACTTATAAGGGAGCACTCGTTAAACAGTACAGTACTAAATTACGGGTTTAGACGCTGGATACTCCAACTGTCATGTATATTATCACGGGACCACCGGAACCGGTCATGTAATCGGAATGCCCCATCGGCCCAAAACTCTATCTCCGTGGGGGCAATCCGGTATCCGCCCCAATACGGGGGGCGCTTTGGATTTGGCCCGTGTTTTGCTGTTACTTTTGCAACTTCTGCCATCAAAGCTGCGCGTGTTGTTAATGGTTGCGATTGATGCGAGGCCCATGCCCCGAGACGGCTTTGTAATGATCGACTATTGAAATAGGCATCCGACTGGGCCTCTTCAACCTTTTCCACCAAACCGCGCACCCTGATTTGTCGACGCAAGGACTTCCAGTGCATAACAAAGGCAGCCTTGCCATTTCCTTCTATTTCCTGCCCCTTCGCACTTTCATAATTTGTATAGAAAACGAAACCTTCCGGTTCGATTTCTTTCAATAATACCATGCGTACATTGGGCATACCATCCGGGTCAACTGTCGCAAGTGCTATCGCGTTCGGATCATTGGGCTCCACGGCTTCAGCCTCGCCCAGCCATTGGCGGGCAATTCTGAAGGGATCATCCCCTAAAAAGATACCGGATCGCTTTGTCATATTGATTCCCTAACATCATCTGCGGATTACGATGGTACCAATGCCAAGGCAACCTATCCTTTCCGTTAAGTATTGGTCCGCGCACCACCCTTGATGCCATGCGCGCAATCGCCTAAAGATTGGGTTCTTATTTAAAGGTGACTGAAGGGCGCAAAATGTCAACAGGATTACTACAGGGAAAACGCGGGCTTATCATGGGGCTTGCCAACGATAAATCCATCGCATGGGGCATCGCCAAGGCCTGTGCCGATGCGGGCGCTGAACTGGCGTTCTCTTATATGGGGGATGCGTTCAAGAAACGGGTTGCCCCATTGGCCGCATCATTGGGCACAGAATTGCTGTTTGATTGCGATGCCTCAAATGCAGAGTCGCTGGACGCGATGTTTGCGGCGCTGGAAAAGGAATGGGGCACACTGGATTTTGTCGTGCATGCCATTGGTTTTTCTGACAAATCCGAATTGCGCGGCCGTTACGTCGATACCTCGCCGGAAAATTTCCGTATGACGATGGATGTTTCGGTTTACACCTTTACCGCCGTCACCCAGCGGGCAATCAAGATGATGCCTGATGGGGGATCCATCCTGACGCTGACCTATTACGGCGCCGAACAGGTGATGCCGCATTACAACGTCATGGGCGTCGCCAAGGCCGCATTGGAAGCATCGGTCAAATATCTGGCCGAGGATCTGGGCAAGGATAACATTCGCGTCAATGCCATCTCGGCCGGGCCGATCAAAACGCTGGCCGCCTCGGGCATTGGCGATTTTCGCTATATCCTGAAATGGAACGAATTGAACTCGCCTCTGCGACGCAATGTAACACAGGACGAGGTCGGGAAATCGGCACTTTACCTGCTCAGCGACCTTGCTTCGGGTGTTACGGGTGAAAACCTGCATGTGGATGCCGGTTATCACGTTGTCGGTATGAAGGCCGTTGATGCCCCCGATATTGACGTGGTCACGGGGCGCAAATGACCATAAGCGCCTTTATCGCCGTTGTCCTACTGCATCTGATGGCCGCCATCAGTCCGGGGCCGGCGGTGTTGATGGCCGCGCGCACTGGTGTGACCCAGGGGTTTGCCGCCGGTGCCGCATTGGCCGTGGGCATCGGCGTTGGTGGTGTGATCTGGGCCATGGCGGCGCTGTTCGGACTGGCGTTGTTGTTTGAATATGCGCCAATGCTGCTGACCGGTTTCAAACTGATTGGCGGCATGTTCCTGATCTATATGGCCTATAAGCTGTGGAAATCGGCAGATCAGCCACTGGTGCAAACCGGTCCCGATACACCACCCCGCAGCCTGCGTTCGGCTTTTTTATTGGGGCTGGTGACACAAATTTCTAACCCCAAACCCGCCATCCTGTTTGCCGCCATTTTTGTCGGCACAGTTCCCGCAACCGCAGGCTGGGGCACCTATGTGGCCCTGCTGGCGGCGGTCTTCTTTAACGAAACCATGTGGAACACCCTAGTTTCGCGCATCTTTTCGCTGGAAAAGACCCGCGCGGGTTACCTGAACCTGAAAGGCTGGATTGATCGGGCGTTTGGCGGGCTACTGGCCTTGCTTGGCGTCAAAATCGCTGCCACCTGAACCAAAAAAGGACTGCCAAAATGAGCGAACGCCTGCCTCATGAAAAAGGATTTCACATCAGGGAACCTCTAAAAATCCCCCAAAATCCGGCCTGACGGGGTAGAATCGTCATCAGGATGAAAATGATTCGACCGACGGGGTTTTGTCATGGGTCAGATGGGATTTTTTGATCTTTCCAGCCGATACGCGGGACTGGACAAATCTGGTGATCCGCTGGTGTTGCTCAACGACATGGTGCCGTTCGAGGATTACCGGGACGAGCTGAAGGCCATATGGCGCACGCCGCCCGAACAGCGCAAATCCAACGCTGGCCGCCCGCCTTGGGATGAGGTGCTGATATTCAAGACGATGGTTTTGCAGCAGCTCTACAACCTCTCTGACGATCAGATCGAGTATCAGATCCGCGACCGCCTGTCGTTCATGCGGTTTCTCGGCCTTGGCATTGAAGACAGCGTACCTGACGCCAAGACCATCTGGGCCTACCGTGAAAGGCTGGCCGGGGCCGGGAAGATGAAGGAGCTGTTTGACAAGTTCGATGCCTTTCTGCGCGAAAAGGGCTATCTGGCGATGGGCGGGCAGATTGTTGATGCGAGCATCGTTCCGGCGCCGCGCCAGCACAACAAAAGGGACGAGAACGAGAAAATCAAGGCGGGCGAAACGCCTGAAGAGTGGGAGGAAAAACCCCACAAGAAGCGCCAGAAGGACGTGGATGCGCGCTGGACGAAGAAGCACGGCAAGAGCTATTACGGCTACAAGAACCACATCAATGTCGACCGGCGGCACAAATTCATCCGCGCTTATGATGTCACCGATGCCGCCGTGCATGACAGCCAGGCGCTTGCCGGTCTGATTGATGCGAGCAACACCTCATCGGACCTGTGGGCCGACAGCGCCTATCGCTCGCAAAAGATCGAAAGCGAGCTGGAAGAGCGGGGGCTTCACAGCCATATCCATCACAAGGGCAGGCGCGGCAAGCCGCTTGGCGAGCGCCAGCAAAAGGCCAACCGGAGGCGCTCGAAAGTGCGGGTCCGGGTCGAGCATGTATTCGCTTTTCAGGAGCGCTCCATGGGCGGCAAGCTGATCCGCTCCATCGGCCTGAAGCGGGCGCGATTTCGCATCGGGATGATGAACCTGGTCTACAACATGAAGCGCTTCGTCCAGTTCGAATGCGGCCTGGCGGCGCCGGGATAAGGGTTCATGGGGTGAGGTGTGCCTGAAATACCCAAAACCGGCTTGAAACCGGTGAAAATGGGTTTATGATCCGAAGCAATCAGGCGGGACAGGCGAAAAACCGTCCACCCCGCCGCGAAGAAGGCGAAAACGGGAATTTACAGAGGTTCCCATCAGTTGGGACCAGATCCACCGCGACAGCCGCGCATTGGCATGGCGGCTGGATGGCAAAGGGCCGGATGACGGCACATGGAAAGCGATTGTTGCGATTACGCGTGGCGGCATGGCCCCGGCGATGATCATCGCGCGGGAACTGGACGTGCGCACGGTCGATACCATCAGCATCAAATCCTATGATCACCAGCAGCAGTCAGAAGCCAAGGTTCTGAAATCCCCTGACGCCGCCATGATGGGTGATGGCGAAGGCATTCTGATCATCGACGATCTGGTGGATACCGGCAAAACGCTGGAAGTTGTGAAAAACCTGTTCCCAAAGGCACATATCGCAACGGTTTACGCCAAACCGATGGGCCGTCCCATGGTGGACAGCTTCATCACCGAGGTATCCCAAGACACCTGGATTTTCTTCCCGTGGGATATGGCACTGCAATATGTCGAGCCATATCGCGGCAAGGATTAGGCCACTGTTATGACCCACCCCGTCAATCCAGCCATGCACGCCACCTTTCCACCCCCTGTGATGGAAGCGCGGCGCTGGCTGGAGGGGGTGGAATTCACCCGAAACAAACCGCTGATCAACGTATCCCAAGCCGCGCCCGTCGAGCCCCCACCCGACCCGTTGCTTAAGGCACTGGCGCAAACCGTCCTCAACACCCCCGAAGCACACCTGTATGGCCCTGTTCTGGGCCTTCCCGCCTTGCGATCCGAGGTGGCGCAACAATGGTCAGCGGCCTATGGTGGCGATATCACCGACAAACAGGTCGCCATCACTGCCGGTTGCAATCAGGCTTTTGCGGCCAGCATCGCCACGCTGGCCGGCGCGGGGGATGAAGTTATCATCCCAACCCCATGGTATTTCAATCATAAAATGTGGCTGGATATGCAGGGAATCAACACCATCCCCCTGCCCACAGGCACCGGCATGTTGCCCGATCCCGAATTCGCCGCCAGCCTGATCACCGACCACACCCGCGCAATTGTGCTAGTCACTCCGAACAACCCCACGGGTGCCGAATACCCCGCCGGATTGCTGCGGGCCTTTTATGATCTGGCAAAACGCCACGGCGTCGCCCTAATCGTCGATGAAACCTACCGCGATTTTGACAGCCGCGAGGGCGCTCCGCATGACCTGTTCCAGGATCCCGACTGGGACGACACGCTGATCCAGCTCTATTCCTTTTCCAAGGCATACCGGCTGACCGGTCATCGTGTCGGTGCAGTCATCGCCAGCGAAAGCCGCTTGGCCGAGGTCGAGAAATTCCTTGATACCGTCGCAATCTGCCCCAACCAGCTGGGCCAGCACGCCGCCCTTTGGGGAATGCAAAATCTGTCACAATGGCTTGCGGGGGAACGCGCTGAAATCCTGTCGCGGCGCGGGGCTATTCTGGCCGGTTTCGGCACATTGGAAAAACAGGGCTGGACCCTACTAGGCTGTGGTGCCTATTTCGCCTATGTCGAACACCCTTTCCCGATCCCGTCGGACAGGCTGGCGCAAAAACTGGTGCGCGATGCCGCTGTGTTACTGCTGCCCGGAACCATGTTTATGCCCGAAAGCGATATCAGCGGGCAGCACCAGTTGCGCATTGCCTTTGCCAATATCGATTCCAGCGGTGTTTCCCTGCTTTTTGACCGGCTAAAAACGATCACCGGCTAAGGGCCGCTAAAACCTGCGCTGCCACTCTTGCCCCCCGCCCCACAACCGCCTAAACATCGCTAAACACTATTCAGCGAGGGCCCCATGGCAAGCAGCGTTAAGAAAAAATCAGCCAATATTGTTGTCTGGATGATCCTGCTACTACTTGTCCTTGGATTGGGCGGGTTCGGTGTGACAAATTTCGGCGGTCGCACGGCTGCTGTGGCCACCGTCGGTGACACCAAAGTAGACATCAACGAATACTACAACAGTCTGCAACAGGAATTGCGCAGCTATCAGGCACAAACCGGCAAACCCGTGCCGCTATCACAAGCCATCGCGCTTGGGATTGACCGCAATGTCCTTGCCCGCCTGACAACGGCCGCGACCCTTGATAACGAAAACAAACGCATCGGCCTTTCCGTTGGTGACGACCGCGTGCGCACCGAAATTCTGGCCACCCCCGCCTTTCAGGGGCTGGACGGCAAATTCAGCCGTGAAAATTATCGCGCAGCATTGAAACGCATCGGCATGAGCGAAGCGGAATACGAGGATAAAATCCGTGCCGAAACCGCTCGTACCCTGCTGCAAGGCGCTATTATGAACGGCACCGCCGCCCCAGCTGCCATGACCGATGCCTTTATCGAATATACCCGTCAGCGGCGCAATTTCAGCTGGATCAAACTGGATTCCACTGCTCTGCCCGAACAAGTGCCAGAACCCACGGACGAGCAGCTGAAGGCCTATTACGACGCCAACGCCGCAGCCTTTACCGTGCCGGAAAAGAAACGTCTGGCCTATATCTGGGTCACCCCCGATATGATCGTGAACAAGATCGAAGTCAGCGAGGAAGATCTGCAAAAGGAATACGACAGCCGCGCCGATGAATACCAGAAACCCGAACGACGTCTGGTCGAACGGCTGATCTTCCCGGATGAGGACACCGCCAAAGCGGCCAAGGCCCGTCTGGATGCAGGCGAAGCCACATTCGAGGATCTGGTCAAGGAACGCGGTCTGGCCCTGCTGGATATCGATCTGGGCGACACCACGATTGATACGCTGGGTGATGCGGGCGAAGCCGTGTTTGCCATGGAAACCCCCGGCGTCATCGGCCCGATCAACACTAACCTTGGCCCTGCCCTGTTTCGCATGAATGGCATCCTGCCCGCCCAGACAACCACGCTGGAAGATGTGTATGTGCAGTTACAAAGCGAACTGGCCATGGACCGCGCCCGACGCCAGATTTCCGCCAGCATCACCGAGATCGACGATCTTCTGGCCGGTGGTGCCAGCCTGAAAGAAGTTGCTGGCGAAACCGATCTGGAACTGGGGCAAATCGACTGGGCCGAAGGCGACAGTGACGGCATCGCCGGTTACAACGCCTTTCGCGAGGCCGCAGCGGCTGTTCAGAGCGGCGATTATGCCGAAGCCAAAGAACTGGATGATGGCGGTATTTTTGCGATGGAATTCATCGAAACCATTCCCCCGGCCCTGAAACCGATGGATACGGTCATTTCCGATGTGACCGCCGGTTGGGAAAATGAAGAAACCGAAAAACGTCTGACCGAACTGGCCGACGGTCTGCTGGCCCGCCTGAACGAAGGCCAGACAATGGAGGCCCTGAGCTATCCCGTCACGACCGAGGAAGAAATCCTGCGCAATGCCAACATCGAAGGCATGCCTTTTGGCATGGTCCAGACCGTGTTCGAGATGGACAAGGGACAGGCCAAAACCATTGACGGCAACGGTGTGGTTTATCTGGTGCGGCTGGACGACATCCTGCCGCCCGATGAAAATGATCCCGATCTGGCCGCCACCCGCAGCGGTCTGGACACTGCCATTGCGCAGGCCCTGTCAGATGATATTTTCACTGCCTATGTGACGTCACTTCAAAGTCAGGCGGGCGTATCCGTCAACACGGCGGCAATAAACGCAGTTCACGCCCAGTTCCCGCAATGACATCCAAAGGCTGATCCCGTGGCATTAACCCCGACGTTCGAGGCCTTCGAGGCCGGTTTCAACAGTGGCAAGAACCAGCTGGTCTATACCCGTCTGGCCGCCGATCTGGACACGCCGGTATCGCTGATGCTGAAACTGTCCGAGGCCCGCACAGATAGCTTCATGCTGGAATCCGTCACCGGCGGCGAAGTGCGCGGGCGTTATTCGATCATCGGCGCCAAACCTGATCTGATCTGGCAGTGCCATGGCGAAGTCAGCCGGATAAACCGCATGGCCCGCATTGATCGCGATGCGTTTGAGGAACAATCCGGCAATCCGCTGGACAACCTGCGCGCCCTGCTGGCCGAAAGCCGTATCGACATGCCCGATGACCTGCCGCCCGCCTCGGCCGGTCTGTTCGGATACCTTGGCTATGACACCATCCGGCTGGTCGAACACCTGCCCGATGTAAACCCCGACCCTTTGGGCCTGCCCGACGCGGTGATGATGCGCCCCTCGGTCGTGGTAGTGCTGGACGGGGTGAAGGGCGAAGTGATCGTCGTCGCCCCCGCATGGGCCGACAGCGGTCTTTCCGCCAAAGCCGCCTATGCGCAGGCCGCCGAACGGGTGATGGATGCAGTGCGCGATCTGGAACGCCAGACACCCGATGCCGCCCGCGATCTGGGCGATGCCGCCCCCATTGGCTACATCCGCTGCAACTTTACCCACGAAGGTTACAAAGCAGCCGTGGAAAAGGCCAAGGATTACATCCGCGCCGGTGACATCTTTCAGGTGGTGCCAAGCCAACGCTGGGCACAAGATTTCACCCTGCCGCCATTCTCGCTCTATCGCAGTTTGCGCCGCACCAATCCGTCGCCGTTCATGTTCTATTTCAACTTTGGCGGTTTTCAGGTGATCGGCGCCAGCCCCGAAATTCTGGTGCGGGTGTTTGGCCGCGAAATCACCATCCGCCCGATCGCCGGCACCCGCCATCGCGGCGCCACACCGGACGAGGATCGCGTGCTGGAAGCGGACCTGCTGGCCGACAAGAAAGAGCTGGCCGAACACCTGATGCTGCTGGATCTGGGCCGCAACGATGTGGGCCGTGTGGCCAAAATTGGCACGGTGCACCCGACCGAGGAATTCAATGTCGAACTATACAGCCATGTGATGCACATCGTATCCAATGTCGTTGGCGAACTGGCTGATGACCAAGACGCACTATCCGCCTTTTTTGCTGGCATGCCCGCCGGCACGGTGTCCGGTGCACCCAAAGTGCGCGCGATGGAAATCATAGACGAGCTGGAGCCGGAAAAGCGCGGTGTATACGGCGGCGGTGTGGGCTATTTCGCTGCCAATGGCGACATGGACATGTGTATCGCCCTGCGCACGGCGGTGGTCAAGGACGAGACCCTGTATATTCAGGCCGGTGGCGGCGTGGTCTATGACAGCGACCCTGAAGCCGAGTATCAGGAAACCGTCAACAAGGCCAAAGCCATCCGCAAGGCTGCCGAGGATGCCGGGCTATTTGTGCGGGGGCGCAATTAGGATGCGAGCCTATCACATATCCGCAGGTTTTTATTTCTCTAGGACGTAAGGAAAGCCGATTTCGTTTATCTCGATAACAAGTTCGGAATAGTCGAGGTAGTGTCGCGAGTTTGGTGGAAATTCGAGGACGGCGTAATCTCCGGGTGCATCGAAGCCACCCAACCGGCGGCTAGAACCGCCAAGGAGATCACGCCATGACAAAGAATACAGCAACATCGACATCCGCGCTACTGGCCAATGAAGCAGGCTATGACCCGATTGAAGACCGGCTGCGCCAGAACATCCGCGCGACGATCGAGGCGGTTTTCGAAGAGGAGCTGGAGCAGTTTCTGGGCCGTTGCCGGTATGGCCGCAGCGGCGGGGCAAAGGCCGGATACCGCCACGGGCATCGCGAGCGGCAACTGGTCGGAACATTTGGAACCGAAACGGTGCGCGTGCCGCGTGCGCGGATCACAGGCGAGGCCGGCAAGGCCAGAGAATGGCGCTCGAAGGCATTGCCCCGCTACCAGCGGCTGACGAAGAAGGCCGAGGCGCTGATCGCTGCTGTCTACCTTTCGGGCACCAACACACGGCGGGTAAAACGCGCCCTGTTCGGCCTGTTTCAGGGGGCGGTCAGCAAGGATGTGGTGAGCCGCGCCTGGCGCAAGGTGAAGGTGGACTGGCAGGCGTGGTGCGCCCGCAGCCTTGCGGATGAAGACATCGTGCGGCTGATCCTGGACGGCACCGTGATCAAAACGCGGATTGACAGGAAGGCCACCAATATCTCGGTTCTGGCCGCGATTGGCGTGCGCCGGGATGGGCAGAAGGTCTTGTTATCACTGATGAACATGGGCGGCGAAAGCACCTCCGCCTGGCGTCAGTTCATCAACGATCTGGATGCGCGCGGGTTGAAACGGCCCGAATTTGTCATCGTGGACGGGGCACCGGGACTTGAGGTCGCTCTCATTGCCCTCTGGGGTGAAGATCTGCCGATCCAGAGGTGCACGGTGCACAAGCACCGCAACCTTCTGGCCAAGGCACCCAAGCGTATGCATGATGAGTTGACAGAAGATTACCGCGACATGATCTACGCCAAAACACCCGAGGAAATCGCCACCCGCCGCAAGGCATTTCTGCGAAAATGGCGGCTGAAATGCAAGGCCGTCGCTGACAGCTTGGAAGAAGCAGGAGATAAGCTTTTCACCTTCACGCGTCTGCCACAAGGCCAGTGGAAATCGGCCAGAACGACAAATGCGATCGAACGCCTGAACGAGGAATTCCGCCGCCGCATCAAGACCCAGACCGTGCTGCCATGCGCCGAGACCGTGCCGATGCTGCTTTGGGCTCTGATGGCCTCGGGGCAGATCGTCATGCGAAAGGTCGATGGCTGGGAAACGCTCGCTCAGCCCGTCGCCGACGCAACCCTTGACCAAGCCGCCTGACCGGCGCATAACTCAACCCGCTCGGAGGTGCCTGAAATCAATTTCCACCACTTTCGAGACACAACCGTCAGCCGAACTAAAAGAAAATTCAAACGGTCGTGAATTGTATAACGAATAGTGGGTAGGTTCCATTTTGGCGGGTGCAAATTTCGAACACCAGATTCGCCAATGTCTAAAACAGCCGGTCAACAGAAATATGCTGTGGAAAAGTAAAATATAAAAGTTGACGTGATAGGGGTTCCTACTTCACATTGTGGTGGCTGACCAAGGCAACACTAGATTTAGTAGTAATGGTCAATGAGGGACGGAATACCATATTTGATGCACCCCTAGGGTGATACCGACCGGTTTGCTTGAATGTACCGGATGGCAATGGCTTCCTTTACCACATGGGGTTGGCGCGAGTTTGGTGAAGGTTTCCGGATAAGGGGGCGCGCCAATAAATAGTGACGCACGATGGGGCAGACAACAAAATGAAAATAGAGCGCAAGTTCACAAAATCCGGTCAGGACGCATATTCTGACCTTGAATTTACCACAACATCATCTGAAATCCGCAACCCTGATGGCACCATTGTGTTTCGTCTGGATGATTGCGAAGTCCCGGCGGCCTGGAGTCAGGTGGCCTCGGACGTGATTGCACAAAAATATTTCCGCAAAGCCGGCGTTCCGGCGCGCCTGAAGAAGGTCAAGGAAAAGGGCGTGCCCGAATTCCTGTGGCGATCTGTTGCTGACGAGGCCGCGTTGGCCAAACTGCCCGAAGAAGAACGCTTTGGCGGCGAGATATCGGCCAAGCAGGTGTTCAACCGGCTGGCAGGCACCTGGACTTACTGGGGTTGGAAGGGTGGCTATTTCAGCAAGGAATCCGATGCCCGCGCCTATTATGACGAAATGCGCCACATGCTGGCCAGCCAGCGCGCGGCACCAAACAGCCCGCAGTGGTTCAACACAGGTATTCACTGGGCCTATGGCATCGACGGACCCGCACAGGGCCACTATTATGTCGATTACAAAACCGGCAAGCTGACCAAATCAAAATCCTCCTATGAACACCCGCAGCCGCACGCCTGCTTTATCCAGTCGATCAAAGACGATCTGGTGGGCGAGGGCGGCATCATGGACCTGTGGGTGCGTGAAGCGCGGCTGTTCAAATACGGCTCGGGCACCGGCACCAACTTCTCATCCTTGCGCGCAGCCGGTGAATCGCTGTCGGGCGGCGGGTCGTCGTCGGGTCTGATGGGCTTTCTTAAAATCGGTGACCGTGCTGCTGGCGCGATCAAATCCGGTGGCACCACACGCCGCGCCGCCAAGATGGTGATCTGTGATGCGGACCACCCCGATATTCAGGAATTCATCAACTGGAAGGTTCTTGAGGAACAAAAAGTTGCCTCGATCGTGGCCGGTTCCAAGATCCACGAAAAGGGCCTGAACGAAATCTTTGCCGCGATCAAATCGTGGGATGGCAAAGAAGAAGATGCGGTTGACCCCAAGGTGAACGAGACGCTGAAACTGGCCATCCGTAGCGCGAAAAAATACGCAATTCCCGAGACTTATATCAAACGGGTGCTGGATTATGCCAAGCAGGGGTATACCGCAATTGAATTCCCCACCTACGATACGGACTGGGATAGCGAGGCCTATAATTCGGTTTCCGGCCAGAACTCGAACAATTCAATTCGCGTGACCGATGCTTTTCTTAAGGCGGTCAAGGATGATGCCGACTGGGACCTGATCAACCGCACCGACGGCAAGGTGGCCAAAACCATCCGCGCCCGCGATCTGTGGGAAGATGTGGGTCACGCCGCGTGGTCCTGTGCCGATCCGGGCATCCAGTATCACGATACGGTCAACGCCTGGCACACATGCCCCGCAGATGGCGAAATACGTGGCTCGAACCCTTGTTCGGAATATATGTTCCTGGACGATACCGCCTGTAACCTTGCCAGCATGAACCTGCTGACCTTCCTAAAGGATGGTGAATTTCAGGCCGAAGATTACATGCACGCCACACGCCTGTGGACGCTGACACTGGAAATTTCGGTGACGATGGCGCAATTCCCAAGTAAGGAAATCGCGCAATTGTCCTATGATTTCCGCACCTTGGGCCTTGGCTATGCCAATATCGGCGGCTTGCTGATGAATATGGGCTTTTCTTACGATAGCGACGAGGGGCGCGCCCTGTGTGGTGCCCTGACCGCCATCCTGACCGGTGTTTCCTATGCCACATCGGCGGAAATCGCCTCGGAACTGGGGGCGTTTGACGGCTACGCCCGTAACGCCGACCACATGCTGCGGGTGATCCGCAACCACCGCAACGCTGCCTATGGCAACGAAAACGGCTACGAGGGGCTGGAAATCAAACCGGTGCCGCTGGATCATGCCAATTGTCCTGACAAACGGCTGGTGGAACTGTCCAAAACCGCCTGGGACGAAGCCTTGGCACTGGGTGAGAAATTCGGCTACCGCAACGCACAGGTTTCGGTGATTGCCCCGACCGGCACAATCGGTCTGGTGATGGATTGTGACACCACCGGGATCGAGCCCGATTTCGCGCTGGTGAAGTTCAAGAAACTGGCCGGTGGCGGTTATTTCAAGATCATTAACCGCTCGGTTCCGGCCGCTCTGGAAAAGCAGGGCTATGGATCGGCGCAGATCGAGGAAATCGTTTCCTACGCTGTCGGTCACGGCACCATCGGCAATGCGCCGGTGATCAATCACACGTCACTGATCGGGCACGGGTTTGGTCAACGCGAGCTGGACAAGATCGAAGAGGCACTGCCCTCGGCCTTTGACATCCGGTTCGTATTCAACCAGTGGACATTGGGCGAGGATTTCTGCGCCAAAACACTGGGTATTCCGGCAGATAAACTGAACGATCCATCATTCGATCTGTTGCGCCACCTTGGCTATTCCCGCGCAGAAATTGATGCCGCCAATGACCACGTTTGCGGCACCATGACGCTGGAAGGTGCGCCGCATCTGAAGGAAGAACACTACGGTATCTTTGATTGCGCCAATGCTTGCGGCAAAAAAGGCAAGCGTTATCTGTCGGTTAACAGCCATATCTATATGATGGCCGCCGCACAGTCGTTTATCTCGGGCGCGATTTCCAAGACGATCAACATGGCCAATGACGCCACAATCGAGGATTGCCAGAAGGCGTATGAACTTAGCTGGTCCTTGGGCATCAAGGCCAATGCGCTCTATCGTGACGGCTCGAAACTGTCGCAACCTTTGGCGTCGGCGCTGGTCGAGGATGACGAAGAGGCCGAGGAAATCATGGCCACCGGCAGCCAGCAGGAAAAAGCGGCTGTACTGGCGGAAAAACTGATTGAAAAGGTTGTGATCAAGGAGGTCTTCAAAAGCCACCGCGAGAAACTGCCGTCCCGCCGCAAGGGTTATACCCAAAAGGCGGTTGTCGGCGGGCACAAGGTTTACCTGCGCACCGGCGAATATGAAGACGGCAACCTTGGCGAAATCTTTATCGATATGCACAAGGAAGGTGCGGGTTTCCGCGCTATGATGAACAACTTTGCCATCGCGGTTTCGGTGGGCCTGCAATACGGCGTGCCGCTTGAGGAATTCGTCGATGCCTTTACTTTCACTAAATTTGAGCCTGCGGGCATGGTGCAGGGCAATGACAGCATCAAGAACGCCACATCCATTCTGGACTATATCTTCCGCGAGTTGGCCGTGTCTTATCTGGACCGCACCGATTTGGCACATGTCAAACCCGAAGGCGCGTCATTCGACGATCTGGGCCGTGGTCAGGAAGAAGGCGTTTCCAACGTGCAGGAAGTCAGCAAAAGTGCGGCCAGCAGGTCGCTTGAGGTGCTGAAACAGATTTCCTCGACCGGATATCTGCGTAAACGCGTGCCACAGCAACTGGTGGTGCTGCAAGGCGGGGCAGGGATGCAGGCTGGCGCGGTGGCACTGGAAGGCGGCACCGATCCGGCAGCCGTATTGCAAACACTGGTACCCGAAGTTGGCGAAAGCGCAACAACGACAGCACCGGCAATGGGGATGGACCCCGTCGCCAAGGCAAAAATGCAGGGCTATGAGGGCGAAGCCTGTAGCGACTGCGGAAACTACACACTGGTGCGTAACGGCACCTGTATGAAATGCAACACCTGCGGGGCGACCAGCGGGTGTAGCTAAGAGGCGCTTCCTTCCGAGTATGCGCTTGTAGGGATAGCGAGTTCCGGGGCGGGTGCGCTCGCCCCCGACGCGGATCAGGCCGCAGGCAAAAACAAACCGGGCGGTACAATGATGAGCCTGATCAGCGAAACTGGGGAGCCTTCGGGCTCCCCTTATTTTTGGGGAATCGGGCTAGCCGTGGGTTTGCAGAACGGAAAGACGGGTCAGGGCATCACGTTCTTTATCGTTAAGCAGCTCTGGGGTGCTGGTTTTGTCATGTAAAATTTCCAGCAGGTCGCTGATTTCGGAGATTTCATCGTCTGTGAAGTTTCTATCTCCACGAGCAAAACTGCTTACCGATCGAGAGCCCTCAGTTTCAATTGACAGAACGAAACCGTATTTCAGGCCATATTCGGCTGATTTTTTGAAAATTCCCTGAGAGTCATTTTCTTCCAGTTCATACCAATGAATTGTGCCAGTGTTTTGGAAACCCCAATGAACGGTGGGGTCCTGCAAAACCCAGCCCATCTGCGAATAATATTCAATCCACTCTGTTTTATAAGTTTGAAAAAGATACGTTGGAGTTGTAAATTTAATATGGAGCGCGATTGCATAGCCTTCAGGACAAAGCGTATCGAGCTTTGTAAGAATTGTGCCGATTTCTGCCTCGGATGTCATGATTTTGCTTACTCGCATTGTGGTTGATGCATTGACTGAGTATAACCTAGACAAATCTGTTTTAGATATCCATATAGGGAACCTCTGTAAATTCCCGTTTTCGCCTTCTTCGCGGCGGGGTGGACGGTTTTTCGCCTGTCCCGCCTGATTGCTTCGGATCATAAACCCATTTTCACCGGTTTCAAGCCGGTTTTGGGTATTTCAGGCACACCTCACCCCATGAACCCTTATCCCGGCGCCGCCAGGCCGCATTCGAACTGGACGAAGCGCTTCATGTTGTAGACCAGGTTCATCATCCCGATGCGAAATCGCGCCCGCTTCAGGCCGATGGAGCGGATCAGCTTGCCGCCCATGGAGCGCTCCTGAAAAGCGAATACATGCTCGACCCGGACCCGCACTTTCGAGCGCCTCCGGTTGGCCTTTTGCTGGCGCTCGCCAAGCGGCTTGCCGCGCCTGCCCTTGTGATGGATATGGCTGTGAAGCCCCCGCTCTTCCAGCTCGCTTTCGATCTTTTGCGAGCGATAGGCGCTGTCGGCCCACAGGTCCGATGAGGTGTTGCTCGCATCAATCAGACCGGCAAGCGCCTGGCTGTCATGCACGGCGGCATCGGTGACATCATAAGCGCGGATGAATTTGTGCCGCCGGTCGACATTGATGTGGTTCTTGTAGCCGTAATAGCTCTTGCCGTGCTTCTTCGTCCAGCGCGCATCCACGTCCTTCTGGCGCTTCTTGTGGGGTTTTTCCTCCCACTCTTCAGGCGTTTCGCCCGCCTTGATTTTCTCGTTCTCGTCCCTTTTGTTGTGCTGGCGCGGCGCCGGAACGATGCTCGCATCAACAATCTGCCCGCCCATCGCCAGATAGCCCTTTTCGCGCAGAAAGGCATCGAACTTGTCAAACAGCTCCTTCATCTTCCCGGCCCCGGCCAGCCTTTCACGGTAGGCCCAGATGGTCTTGGCGTCAGGTACGCTGTCTTCAATGCCAAGGCCGAGAAACCGCATGAACGACAGGCGGTCGCGGATCTGATACTCGATCTGATCGTCAGAGAGGTTGTAGAGCTGCTGCAAAACCATCGTCTTGAATATCAGCACCTCATCCCAAGGCGGGCGGCCAGCGTTGGATTTGCGCTGTTCGGGCGGCGTGCGCCATATGGCCTTCAGCTCGTCCCGGTAATCCTCGAACGGCACCATGTCGTTGAGCAACACCAGCGGATCACCAGATTTGTCCAGTCCCGCGTATCGGCTGGAAAGATCAAAAAATCCCATCTGACCCATGACAAAACCCCGTCGGTCGAATCATTTTCATCCTGATGACGATTCTACCCCGTCAGGCCGGATTTTGGGGGATTTTTAGAGGTTCCCTATATTTTTAGGGGCTGACCCAGATAACTACTTCAAGTAACGCTTAACCCATTGTCTTAGCTGCAATAACTGAGCTGAAGGGTCACTGTTGTTGAAACGCCACTCGCATTCCTTCAAATATAGCCCAAATTGGGCCTTGGGGACACCGTTAAATCGGCGCATGTGGCGCTTGGCTTGGTTCCAAAGACCTCTGCATGAGGCCATGGCTTTCGGTTGAAGCAAGATTTCGGCCGCCCACCTTGCGCCCCTGCGGGTCCGGCGGACAGACGGGTGGCGGGGTTTGGGGCTATGCGATTGCGGGGGTTTGCGGGTTGAGGGTGATCCTGTTTGCGGCCTTGAGCAGGTTTTGCGCGATGGCGGCCATGACCATCTGGGCATGCACCCTGGCGCGCCCGAAATATCTCGCCCGCTGCAGGCCGAAGAGGCGTTTCATCGTGCCGAAAGTCTGCTCGATGCGGAAGCGGCGTTTCGAAATCAGCCGGTTGAAGCGTTTCTCCGATTGCCGCAGGGGGCGGCCGCGCGCTGCCTTGCGCAGGATGCCGTCGCGGTATTTGCCGCGCAGCATCTGGCGGTTGGCCTTGCTCGCATAGGCCTTGTCGGCCAGCACCCGCTGCGCCTTTGCGCCCGCGATCATGGTGGCGAATTCGGGGCTTTCGGCGGCATTGGCGGGCGTGGTGTGCACCTTGTCGATAAAGCCCTCTTCGTCGCAGCGGGCAAAGCCCTTGTAGCCGAGCGTGCTCTTGCGGCCCTTCTTGACCCAGCGGGCATCAGGGTCGGCGCTGAAATGCAGCTGTGCCCCGTCGGGTGAGACCTCGGGCGGATCATCCGGCGTCCCTTCCCTTGCCCCGTCCTCTGCCCGGTCCTGCGGGGCGTCGATATGGGTGCGCGGGCGCGCCGCCGCCGCGATCAGGGTCGCATCAATGATCGCCGCCTCAGCCTCTTTCAGCTTCAGCCCATGCGCCTCGATCTGGCGGCAGACCTCGGCCAGCAGCTCATCGTAAACGCCACCCCGGACCAGCGCATTGCGGAACCGGCAGTGGGTCGTCTCATCCGGCACCGACGCGTGCAGATCGAGCCCGCAGAACAGCATGAAATCCAGCCGCACCTTCAAGGCCCGCTCCAGCTTCGGGTCGCTCAGCCCGTGCCACTGGCCAACCAGAAGACACTTGAACAGAACCAGCGGATCATAGCCCTGAGGCCCGATCCCCGAGCGCCCCAGACCGCGCCGCAGGATCGGCAAAAACGAGTTCCAATCCATCAGCGCGTCGATCTTCGACAGAACGTCATCCGCGCCGATCCGTGCCGCCGCTTCGTGCAGGAAAAGGTCCATCTATTCACCCCAGAGATTTCCCGGCTAGCTTACCAAAACGGCCAACCCGGGGGAATCCCGATGTTATGCAGAGGTCTTTTCCAGAAATTCTCGATGCCATTGATGTGGTTGTGACGGTCTGCAAAGAGCTTGGAATGGTTGATGCGAAAGTGGTGGAAGTCTGACACATCCAGCACATTATAACCGCGCCAACAATCGGAATAGACGATGGAATCCGGCACGACTTTGCGCTCTATGATCGGGATCAGAGTGGCGGATTTGGCGTCCGGGATGATCTTGGTGTAAACCTTCCCACCCCTTTTTAATATACCAAAAACGGGAATTTTACCTGCCGCACCACGCCCGCGTTTACCTTTGCGTTTGCCGCCAAAGTAGCTTTCGTCCACTTCTATTTCTCCGCCGAACATAGCTTGGCTTTCCGCCTCCAGCTCATAGGCGATTATCTCGCGCAGGCGTAGAAAATAAAACGCTGCGGTCTTGCGGTTTACACCACACAAACTGGCTGCTGTTCGTGCTGTCGATCCCGAAACAAAATGCTCCGTAAGACGGTCTTGCTTGTAGTGGCTCAGGCGACTCTTTCTCATGCTTCCCATCATAACCTCTTTTTAGGTTATCTGGGTCAGCCCCATAGGTAATTGTGGCTGACATCAGCCCCTGAACAATGCCTGCGTAAACCGGTTTGGGCATCGGATGGCCCCAGTTGGCAAACAACGCCCAAGACCCCATTGCGCAAAAGGCAAACAGAACATGGGTGATGCTGCTTTGCAGGATTTTACCCATCACACGGTCCAGAAATAACGCACGATGTGAAAGAAAATTGGTGCTGAGAAGATCACCGAATCCAGCCGGTCAATAAACCCGCCATGCCCCGCGATCATCTGGCCCCAGTCCTTGACCCCACGATCGCGTTTTATGGCCGACATCACCAATCCGCCAAAGAACCCCAGCAGCGCAATGATAAAGGCAAGCAGGCCCGCTTGCCAGAAGTTGAACGGTGTCATCCACCACAGGCTGGTCCCGACCAAAGTGGCGCTAAGAACGCCGCCAACAAAGCCCTCGACAGTTTTCGAGGGCGACAATTTCGGTGCGATTTTACGTTTGCCGGCCAGTTTTCCCCAGATGTATTGCAAGACATCGCTGGACTGCACCACCAGTATCAAAAAGGCGATCAGCAGGATATTCTGCCCCTCGTACCCCGGAATTTGCAAGCTGAGCAGGGCAGGGACGTGTGATACACAATAGACGGTAATCATCAACGCCCATTGGACCTCGGCGATGCGGATCAGGAAATTCTTGGTCTCGCCCCGCAGCACCGCAAGGATCGGCATGAACAAATAGGCATAAACGGGGATGAAGATTGAAAACATGCCATACCAGTCGATCCAGATGAAATAGAACTGAAGCGGAAGCACGACATAGAACACCATTGCCAAAACCAGATGGTCGGCGCGGCGTGTGTTGGTCAGGGATACGAATTCGCGCAGGGCAGCAAAGGACAGCAGGCCGAACAGGATCACCACACCGGCGCGCCCCCACACAAAGGCCAGCCCGATCACCCCGATCATCACCCACCACGCATTGATCCGCGCGTTCAGGTTTTCGATCACCGGATTAGGTTCGGATCCGGTTTGTTTGCGCGCCAGCAAATAGCCGATGGTCGAGGCAATGATCAGTACGATGGCCAGCCCGCCAAACAGGGTCACCAGATTTGTTTGATACTCAGTCATGGTGATTGTCCGCATTAGGGGAAAGGTTCAAGACGCATTTCTCGGCGCGTTTCAGGAAGGTCTGCTTGTCTTCGCCATCTTGCAGATGGATCGGCGCGCCAAAGGTGACGCTACAGGCAAAGGGAATGGGGATCACCTCGCCTTTGGGCAACACACGGTTCAGGTTTTCGATCCAGACCGGCACCAGTTCGACATCGGGGCGTTTTTCGGCCAGATGAAAGATGCCGGGTTTGAAGGGCAGCATCTGGTCTGTGGTGTTGCGCTGACCCTCGGGAAAAATAATCAGCGAACTGCCTTCATCCAGTGCTTCCAGCATTTGTTCAATCGGGTCCAGCACACGGGTTTCACGGTTTCTGTCGATCAGCACCGCGTTGAACACAGTGCGCCCGATAAAGGTTTTCAGTTTCGAGGTCAGCCAGTAATCGGCCGCCGCCGGTTGTGTCTCGAAAGTGGTGGAAATTGATTTCAGGCACCTCCGAGCGGGTTGAGTTATGCGCCGGTCAGGCGGCTTGGTCAAGGGTTGCGTCGGCGACGGGCTGAGCGAGCGTTTCCCAGCCATCGACCTTTCGCATGACGATCTGCCCCGAGGCCATCAGAGCCCAAAGCAGCATCGGCACGGTCTCGGCGCATGGCAGCACGGTCTGGGTCTTGATGCGGCGGCGGAATTCCTCGTTCAGGCGTTCGATCGCATTTGTCGTTCTGGCCGATTTCCACTGGCCTTGTGGCAGACGCGTGAAGGTGAAAAGCTTATCTCCTGCTTCTTCCAAGCTGTCAGCGACGGCCTTGCATTTCAGCCGCCATTTTCGCAGAAATGCCTTGCGGCGGGTGGCGATTTCCTCGGGTGTTTTGGCGTAGATCATGTCGCGGTAATCTTCTGTCAACTCATCATGCATACGCTTGGGTGCCTTGGCCAGAAGGTTGCGGTGCTTGTGCACCGTGCACCTCTGGATCGGCAGATCTTCACCCCAGAGGGCAATGAGAGCGACCTCAAGTCCCGGTGCCCCGTCCACGATGACAAATTCGGGCCGTTTCAACCCGCGCGCATCCAGATCGTTGATGAACTGACGCCAGGCGGAGGTGCTTTCGCCGCCCATGTTCATCAGTGATAACAAGACCTTCTGCCCATCCCGGCGCACGCCAATCGCGGCCAGAACCGAGATATTGGTGGCCTTCCTGTCAATCCGCGTTTTGATCACGGTGCCGTCCAGGATCAGCCGCACGATGTCTTCATCCGCAAGGCTGCGGGCGCACCACGCCTGCCAGTCCACCTTCACCTTGCGCCAGGCGCGGCTCACCACATCCTTGCTGACCGCCCCCTGAAACAGGCCGAACAGGGCGCGTTTTACCCGCCGTGTGTTGGTGCCCGAAAGGTAGACAGCAGCGATCAGCGCCTCGGCCTTCTTCGTCAGCCGCTGGTAGCGGGGCAATGCCTTCGAGCGCCATTCTCTGGCCTTGCCGGCCTCGCCTGTGATCCGCGCACGCGGCACGCGCACCGTTTCGGTTCCAAATGTTCCGACCAGTTGCCGCTCGCGATGCCCGTGGCGGTATCCGGCCTTTGCCCCGCCGCTGCGGCCATACCGGCAACGGCCCAGAAACTGCTCCAGCTCCTCTTCGAAAACCGCCTCGATCGTCGCGCGGATGTTCTGGCGCAGCCGGTCTTCAATCGGGTCATAGCCTGCTTCATTGGCCAGTAGCGCGGATGTCGATGTTGCTGTATTCTTTGTCATGGCGTGATCTCCTTGGCGGTTCCAGCCGCCGGTTGGGTGGCTTCGATGCACCCGGAGATTACGCCGTCCTCGAATTTCCACCAAACTCGCGACACTACCCGCCGCCACGGGGCGCGTCAGTTTGCGGATGGGCGGGGGCAGGACCGTCCACAGCAGAATAAAATCACCGTTGCTGACATGGTTGGCAAAATATACGCGCCGCCGCCGGCTGGGACGCACACCGTCCCAATTGGCAAATACCGCTGTGATAAAGCGCGAAAAGGAAATGATCGAGAAGCCGGTAATCTTGGCCGCAATTGCTAATATACTATTCATGGAGGACTTTAGATAAGATTGAACAGGCTTTGGCAACCGTGTTTCCAAGACGCGACATTTGAATTGCTTTTCAGGACTCCTGTTAGTCCAAGTGTGGCCCCAAAGGGCAGAGCCGCGGAAAATTCGTTGCAACACAAATAGATCAGGGGCTAAGGTGTGCGGGTGTTGCTGCCATTTCACGCCTGTCCTTGATGGGAAAAAGAGCGTGGCGGCGGCCGGTCTTGGGGTGTTTGGGGGGATATGGAATTCACCGATACTGCTTTGCAGGATCAAAAAGACAAACAAGACTGTAGATCAATAATAGGGAGAATAAATATGATCACATTCAAAACCAATCTGGCGGCGGCTGTCACCGTTGCCCTTACATTGGGTGCTTCTGCTGTGATGGCCGAAGACTGGGATATGCCGATGGCCTATTCCGCCACCAATTTCCATTCGGAAATGGGCGTGGTGTTTGCCGACAAGGTGCGCGAATACACTGATGGCGGTATCAATATCACCGTGCATCCCGGTGGATCACTGTTCAAAGGGGGCGAGATCAAGCGCGCGATCCAGACCGGTCAGGTGCCGATTGGCGAACGTTTCATGTCGGCCCATGCAAATGAAGCCCCGTTGCTGGGCTGGGACAATCTGCCGTTTGTTGCCACCACATACGAGGACAACGAAAAGCTGTGGCAGGCCGCCAAGGAAAGCGTGAATGCGCAGCTGTCCGACCTGAATCTGGTCGCGCTTTATACATGCCCGTGGCCGGGACAGGGGTTCTATTTCAAGAAAGAGGTGAATTCTTCTGCTGATACCCAAGGCGTGAAATTCCGCTCTTACAACACCGCGACGGCCACTTTTGCCGAAGCACTTGGCATGGTGCCGGTTCAGGTCGAAGCAGCCGAGTTAAGCCAGGCCCTTGCAACAGGTGTGGCCGAGGCGTTCATTTCATCCGGTTCAACCGGATATGACCGCAAAGTGTGGGAACAGCTGAGCTATTACTACAAGGTCAACGCATGGCTGCCGCGCAACTATGTGATGGTGAATAAGGGCGTTTGGGACGGGCTGGATGATGCGACCAAAGCCGGCATCCAGAAAGCCGCGGATGAAACCGGTGCCGCCTGTGCCGCAAAATCCGAAGAACTGGCGAACTGGTATTTCGAGCAGCTTGAGGCAAATGGCATGACCGTTACCGATGCCAGTCCCGAGTTTCTGGCCGAGCTTAAAGCCATTGGCGAAAAAATGACCGCCGATTGGTTGGCAACAACCGGTGATGCCGGCCAGGCCATTCTGGACGCTTACCACAAAATGTAAAAGCCGGTGGCCCCCGCAACATTTGCGGGGGCCACATTCTGGATTTCAGGGGATAACACGGTGAGAGACTGGCAACCATTTCTGGGGCTGCCCTTGTGGGTGTGGCTGTTCGTATTTCCGGCGCTGCTGGCTGGTTACTGCCTGATACAGGGCAGGGCAGCGAAACGGATATTGGCTCCGGTCTGGCGGTTTCTGGACAAGGTTTATGTCTTTGCCGGGATGATCGCCGCCTTTTTCATGCTGTTGATCCTGTTGCTGATCGTGGCGCAGATGATATCGCGCTGGTCGGGCCTGACGTTCCCCGGATCGACCGAATATGCGGGCTATGCGATGGCCGCAACTTCGTTTTTCGCACTGGCCTATGCACTGGTGAATGGCAGTCATATCAGGGTGTCGATTTTCCTGAATATGAACGAACATACCCGTTTCTGGCTGGACGCGCTGGCAACGCTGATTGCCGCCATCACTGCCACCTATTTCGCCCGTTACGCGATCAAGACAAACATCATGTCGGTGGTGTTGAATGACCGCACACAGGGGCAGGACTATACACCAGAATGGCTGATTTCCTTCTTTTCGATGTTTGCCAATGCGCCATCAAAATGGGGGCAAATCTGGGCTGAAACCGGATCCGGCTGGGTTTATACGCCGATCTGGTTGCCACAATTGCCGATGTCGGCCGGCACCATCCTGTTGGCCGTGGCGCTGTGGGATGCGTTAACGCGGCTGCTGGTGAACGGTGAAACCAGCATTGTGGGCGAGGCAATCGAATGAACGAATTATACGCGACCCTTACATTCCTGTTTGTGTTGTTTGCCCTGTTGGGTGGCTCGGTCTGGGTCGGGCTGGCCCTGATGGGGGTTGCCTGGGTGGGGATGGAACTGTTCACCACACGGCCCGCCGGGGATGCGATGATCACCACCATCTGGACAGGGGCAAGTAGCTGGACATTGACCGCCCTGCCACTGTTTATCTGGATGGGTGAAATCCTGTATCGAACGCGATTATCACAAGACATGTTTCGCGGGTTGGCGCCGTGGTTGCGCTGGCTGCCGGGCGGGTTGCTGCACACTAATATTGCGGGCTGCACCATCTTTGCCGCCGTTTCCGGATCATCCGCTGCCACCCTGACCACGGTTGGCAAAATGTCGATCCCCGAGTTGCGCAAACGTGGTTATCCCGAACATATGATCATCGGCACCTTGGCTGGCGCCGCCACGCTGGGTCTGATGATCCCGCCATCGCTGACGCTGATTGTTTACGGCGTAACCATCAACGAAAGCATTACCAAACTGTTCATGGCCGGCATTATTCCGGGTCTTATTCTGGCAAGCCTTTTCGCGCTTTATATCATGGGCTGGCATTTCATGTTCAAGGATCAGCGACCCGAACCTGAACCATCCATGAGCCTGCCGCAAATGTTGTCCGAAAGCCGCTTTCTGGTGCCGGTTTTGTTGCTGGTTTCTGTGGTGATCGGGTCAATGTATCTGGGATACGCGACTGCAACCGAGGCCGCAGCGGTCGGTGTACTGGGATCCCTCGCTCTTGCGGCAATGCAAGGGTCGCTGAACTGGGGCACCTTCACCGCCTCGTTGATGGGGGCCACGCGGACCTCGGCGATGATATCGCTGATCCTGATGGGGGCGTTTTTCCTGTCGCTGTCCATGGGGTTCACCGGATTGCCACGGCATCTGGCAGCCTGGATCGACAGCCTGAACATGTCGCCAACAATGCTGATTGTTGTGCAAACGATTTTCTATGTGTTTCTGGGCATGTTTCTGGACGGAATTTCATCGGTGGTGCTGACCATGGCGATCGTCGAGCCGATGATCCGGCAGGCGGGGATCGACGTGATCTGGTTTGGCATCTTCATTGTGGTGGTGGTTGAAATGGCACAGGTCACACCGCCGATCGGGTTCAACCTATTTGTGTTGCAGGGGATGACGCGGCACGAGATTTCCTACATTGCCAAAACCGCCGTGCCGATGGTCGGGTTGATGTTGCTGATGGTGGTGATCCTTGTGATCTGGCCCGAGATCGCAACATGGTTACCTGACAACATCCGGCAAGCACCAAGCGGGTAACGCCAATTACAGGCACGCTGGTCAGCATATGCGATCATCACAGGCCCGTGCTGCTCTCTCGGCGGGGACGCCGAGAGAATTGTTTGAACATGCCGCTCAGAACTTACCGTTGGTGTGTGCCATCTCGGAAGGGATTTTCGATATCACATCCCAATGCTCGACAATCTTGCCGCCTTCAACGCGGAACAGATCGTAAAATGCTGTTGGCTTGCCGCCCAGTATGCCTTCGGATCCTGTCAGGACAAAATTCCCTTCGGCAACAACAACAGGGGTATCGGTATAGACCATCGTAACCCCGCTTTCAGCCATTCCTGCCAGTGCCGCCCCCAAACCGTCAAGGCCATCGGCAATACCGGGGTTGTGCTGGATATAGGTCTCGGTTGAAATGAAGTCAGTGATGTTGGACGCATCGCCCCCTTTAAGGACTGTCTTAACAAAACGAACGACCAGCGCCCTGTTGGCCTCGGTTTTATCCAGAGGTATCCAGATCGGTGACTTCAGTTGCACCATCGACCATAGAATGACCCGATGGGTTTGGTGCGCTGGGTACTTGTAGATTGTCCCAATGTTCCACAACCTTGCCATTCTCGACGCGGTAAACATCAAAACCAACCAGTGTCGGGGCGCCAAAGGCCTGCGCATTTTGGTATGTTGTATGCATTGCAACCAGGTTGCCATCGGTAATGGTCCGGTGAATGTCCAGCTTGATCCCGCTTTCTTTAAGGCCGGGAATGAAGCCCAGAATAGGGGCCGCACCGGTTGGCACACCGGGATTGTGCTGGATGTAGCCGTCTGCCAGCAATTGCTGTGCAGAATCCGCATCGAAGTTGATAAAGATCGCTGTTACGGCGTTTAGTACTAGTTCTGTAGGGGTCATTGGTTGTGCTCCTTTTCGGGGGTAAAAATGGTATTGATTGAAATTGATGTGTCATTGCAAACCATTGTCACCCACATGACTTTGTTGTGTTGAGCAACAGATAGAGATAGTTATTATGCATATAGGTTGTGTCTCGAAAGTGGTGGAAATTGATTTCAGGCACCTCCGAGCGGGTTGAGTTATGCGCCGGTCAGGCGGCTTGGTCAAGGGTTGCGTCGGCGACGGGCTGAGCGAGCGTTTCCCAGCCATCGACCTTTCGCATGACGATCTGCCCCGAGGCCATCAGAGCCCAAAGCAGCATCGGCACGGTCTCGGCGCATGGCAGCACGGTCTGGGTCTTGATGCGGCGGCGGAATTCCTCGTTCAGGCGTTCGATCGCATTTGTCGTTCTGGCCGATTTCCACTGGCCTTGTGGCAGACGCGTGAAGGTGAAAAGCTTATCTCCTGCTTCTTCCAAGCTGTCAGCGACGGCCTTGCATTTCAGCCGCCATTTTCGCAGAAATGCCTTGCGGCGGGTGGCGATTTCCTCGGGTGTTTTGGCGTAGATCATGTCGCGGTAATCTTCTGTCAACTCATCATGCATACGCTTGGGTGCCTTGGCCAGAAGGTTGCGGTGCTTGTGCACCGTGCACCTCTGGATCGGCAGATCTTCACCCCAGAGGGCAATGAGAGCGACCTCAAGTCCCGGTGCCCCGTCCACGATGACAAATTCGGGCCGTTTCAACCCGCGCGCATCCAGATCGTTGATGAACTGACGCCAGGCGGAGGTGCTTTCGCCGCCCATGTTCATCAGTGATAACAAGACCTTCTGCCCATCCCGGCGCACGCCAATCGCGGCCAGAACCGAGATATTGGTGGCCTTCCTGTCAATCCGCGTTTTGATCACGGTGCCGTCCAGGATCAGCCGCACGATGTCTTCATCCGCAAGGCTGCGGGCGCACCACGCCTGCCAGTCCACCTTCACCTTGCGCCAGGCGCGGCTCACCACATCCTTGCTGACCGCCCCCTGAAACAGGCCGAACAGGGCGCGTTTTACCCGCCGTGTGTTGGTGCCCGAAAGGTAGACAGCAGCGATCAGCGCCTCGGCCTTCTTCGTCAGCCGCTGGTAGCGGGGCAATGCCTTCGAGCGCCATTCTCTGGCCTTGCCGGCCTCGCCTGTGATCCGCGCACGCGGCACGCGCACCGTTTCGGTTCCAAATGTTCCGACCAGTTGCCGCTCGCGATGCCCGTGGCGGTATCCGGCCTTTGCCCCGCCGCTGCGGCCATACCGGCAACGGCCCAGAAACTGCTCCAGCTCCTCTTCGAAAACCGCCTCGATCGTCGCGCGGATGTTCTGGCGCAGCCGGTCTTCAATCGGGTCATAGCCTGCTTCATTGGCCAGTAGCGCGGATGTCGATGTTGCTGTATTCTTTGTCATGGCGTGATCTCCTTGGCGGTTCCAGCCGCCGGTTGGGTGGCTTCGATGCACCCGGAGATTACGCCGTCCTCGAATTTCCACCAAACTCGCGACACTACCTAAGGCTCTATAGCTTCGTATTTCATCGACCTACCTACTCCTTTTTACCTTGGGAAAGATGGCATCAACGTAAGCGGTGCTCTGTTCCCACGTTGCGCTTGATCCGCGCGCACTATTTCCGAGTTTTCCAACGTTTTGCCAATTTTAGAAGCTCCATTTTGAGTTCGTCGGTTTCAGGTTGGTTGGGATCGAATGTATCGCCGAACCATTCTTTTAAGTTTTTATGCTCTGGGTGTTTTGGGTTGGCGATGGCGTCAAGGAACTCGCAATAGCCGGGAAAGCCGCCGACGTCTTCGGGCGGGCATTTGCCGGCAACTTCGATCAGTCTGGGGTAGAGATCACCGGGCACTGGGTCGGTGATTTTGCCGATTTTGATCCTGTGCTCCCAGTTATCACCAAAATCGTAAATGTAGTTGATGGTTTTTTGACCGGTGTCCTCGATCGCCTCAGACAAGGTGGGTTTGTTGGCGGGCAGTTCATCGCCACCAAAGTCGGGGTCAGGCACACCCCATATCGTACGGGCCGCTTCAAACATGTAAAGGTGCGAGTTTGTCCATCCCAAAGCGGCCTGCAAAGTCAGGTGCAACCTGTCCAGCCGAATGTCGGCGGGCACCTGCAAAACGCGGATAACCTTGGGTTCGATGTCGTTCAGGGTGACTTTTATTTCGATAATACGCATAGGATATCCTCTGGCCGTTTCAACCAGTGTAATTCCAAGGCAGAAGCTCATCTATCCTGCTTTGTTTGTGGCCGCAGACGATGGCGGTGAGGATGCCGGAGATATAGCTGTGCGGCTCGATGGCGTTCAATTTGCAGGTTTCGATCAGGGAGGCGAGCATGGCCCAGTTTTGGGCACCTGCTTCGTGGCCTGCAAACAGGGCATTTTTGCGGTTCAGGGCGATGGGGCGGATCGTGCGCTCGACCGGATTGTTGTCGATCTCGATGCGGCCGTCGGTCAGGAACAGGTTTAAGCCAGACCAGTATTTGGCGATGTATTTCAGGGCCTCGCCGGTCGGGGATTTGGCCGATACCTTCGCGCGGCTGTGGGTCAGCCATTTTTCAAATAATTCCAACTTTGGCTTCATGCGTTCGATGCGTGCCGCAAGGCGCGCACCGGCGGACTGGCCTTTGATCTCGGCCTCGATCCGGTAGAGGGCGGCAATCTGCTTCAAACCCTCCTGTGCAATCGGAGCGGCACTGGCCTTGGCCACGTCATAAAGTTTTCGCCGTGCATGGGCCCAGCAATAGGCCAGTTGCACATCCTGACGGGTACACTTGAGCAAGCGGTTGTAACCGGCATAGCCGTCCACTTGCAGGATACCGCTAAAGTCCTGCAAAATACCATCGGCATATTTTCCGCCACGCCCCGGCGCATTGGTGAAGGCCACCCCGGAAGGGGCGTCGCCGCACCAAGGGCGATCATCACGGGCCAGCGCCCAGAAGTAGCCGGTTTTGACCTTCTTTTGTCCCGGGTCCAGCACTGGTGCGCGGGTCTCATCCATGAACAACTTGGACGATTGTTTGAGATTGGCCAGCAGGCAATCATAGACGGGTCGCAGTTCGTATGCAGCCTTACCGACCCAGGATGCCAGCGTTGAGCGATCCAGCTCGACGCCCTGTCGCGCATAGATTTGAGCCTGCCGATACAGCGGCAGGTGGTCAGCGTATTTGGAAACAATCACGCTGGCCACTGTTGCTTCGGTCGGCATACCACCCTCGATCAGACGGGGTTTGGCGGGGGCCTGCACAATGCCCGCCTCACAAGAACGGCAAGCATATTTCGGGCGGCGGGTGACAATCACACGGAACTGAGCGGGGATAATATCGAGCCGCTCGGAGGTGTCCTCGCCCCTATCGGTGATTGCTTGCAATCACCTGCCGGGCAGGGAATGATATGACGTTCCGCCCCGCAGCTGCAGGCTGTATCTTCAGGCTCGATTATTTCTTCAACACGCGGCAAATGTTTGGGCAAATGGCCACGGTTGGTTTTGCGCCGTGCTTGCTTTGGCTTGGGCGGATCAACCGCTTCATCTTCGGCATGAATGGCCGCCATCGCCGTTTCGATATCTTCCAGTGCCAGTTCATACTGCCCGGGATCGACCTTCTCGGACCTGACCCCGAACAAGGCCCGTTTGAAGTCGGCTAACAGCTTTTCCAGACGATCAATTCGTTCCTGCTTGCGCTGATTACGCCCTTCGGACGCGAGTAGCAGAGCCTTCAAGGCGTTAATATCATCGGGAAGATCATCGGCATTTGTCATGACCGATTTATAGCAAAACCGGCCCGCAAATACTCGTTCAAATGCCCGCGTGATTCACTCTGCCGCAGCTGGTGGACGAGCCTCTAGTGCATGAACCTTGCGCCAATCGGTAGTGTCGCGAGTTTGGTGGAAATTCGAGGACGGCGTAATCTCCGGGTGCATCGAAGCCACCCAACCGGCGGCTGGAACCGCCAAGGAGATCACGCCATGACAAAGAATACAGCAACATCGACATCCGCGCTACTGGCCAATGAAGCAGGCTATGACCCGATTGAAGACCGGCTGCGCCAGAACATCCGCGCGACGATCGAGGCGGTTTTCGAAGAGGAGCTGGAGCAGTTTCTGGGCCGTTGCCGGTATGGCCGCAGCGGCGGGGCAAAGGCCGGATACCGCCACGGGCATCGCGAGCGGCAACTGGTCGGAACATTTGGAACCGAAACGGTGCGCGTGCCGCGTGCGCGGATCACAGGCGAGGCCGGCAAGGCCAGAGAATGGCGCTCGAAGGCATTGCCCCGCTACCAGCGGCTGACGAAGAAGGCCGAGGCGCTGATCGCTGCTGTCTACCTTTCGGGCACCAACACACGGCGGGTAAAACGCGCCCTGTTCGGCCTGTTTCAGGGGGCGGTCAGCAAGGATGTGGTGAGCCGCGCCTGGCGCAAGGTGAAGGTGGACTGGCAGGCGTGGTGCGCCCGCAGCCTTGCGGATGAAGACATCGTGCGGCTGATCCTGGACGGCACCGTGATCAAAACGCGGATTGACAGGAAGGCCACCAATATCTCGGTTCTGGCCGCGATTGGCGTGCGCCGGGATGGGCAGAAGGTCTTGTTATCACTGATGAACATGGGCGGCGAAAGCACCTCCGCCTGGCGTCAGTTCATCAACGATCTGGATGCGCGCGGGTTGAAACGGCCCGAATTTGTCATCGTGGACGGGGCACCGGGACTTGAGGTCGCTCTCATTGCCCTCTGGGGTGAAGATCTGCCGATCCAGAGGTGCACGGTGCACAAGCACCGCAACCTTCTGGCCAAGGCACCCAAGCGTATGCATGATGAGTTGACAGAAGATTACCGCGACATGATCTACGCCAAAACACCCGAGGAAATCGCCACCCGCCGCAAGGCATTTCTGCGAAAATGGCGGCTGAAATGCAAGGCCGTCGCTGACAGCTTGGAAGAAGCAGGAGATAAGCTTTTCACCTTCACGCGTCTGCCACAAGGCCAGTGGAAATCGGCCAGAACGACAAATGCGATCGAACGCCTGAACGAGGAATTCCGCCGCCGCATCAAGACCCAGACCGTGCTGCCATGCGCCGAGACCGTGCCGATGCTGCTTTGGGCTCTGATGGCCTCGGGGCAGATCGTCATGCGAAAGGTCGATGGCTGGGAAACGCTCGCTCAGCCCGTCGCCGACGCAACCCTTGACCAAGCCGCCTGACCGGCGCATAACTCAACCCGCTCGGAGGTGCCTGAAATCAATTTCCACCACTTTCGAGACACAACCCATCGCAACCGGCATGGATTGTAGGGTGCTTTGGTGGGTTTTGACGAAATCGGTCGCTTCGGGCAGCCATTTGTCGTAACGGATGGCACTGCCGATGATCACGGCGTCGTATCCTGCCAGGCTTTCGATATCATCAATGCAACGGGTTTGCGCCCCGATTTCATCGGCAATGGTTTTGGCCACTTCGGCGGTGCTGCCCAGTCGACTGGCATAGGCAATCAGGATGTTGCGGCGGCGGGGCATGGGCTGTCGGTTTTCCTGTGCAATGACTTTACACTGTGTCAATTGACGGATGGCCTATGGCTAGGTAAATCTTTACACTATGTCAAGTCATACCCCCGATACCCGCACCAAAATCCTGCAAGCCACACGGCAATTGATGGAAGAACGCCGTGGCCTAGGCGTGCGGATGAGCGACATCGCCAAAGCGGCTGGCGTGTCGCGTCAGGCGGTATATCTGCATTTTGACAGCCGGATTGACCTGTTAAGTGCTACAACCAGATATGTGGATGAAATCAATGGACTGGATGATCGCCTTAAAGCAGTCAACAATGCAAAATCTGCTGTTGAGATGCTGAATTCCTATATTGATGTCTGGGGCAATTACCTGCCGGAAATCCACGGGTTGGCTGGGGCGCTGTTTTCGGTGCGCGAGACGGATGACGCCGCAGAAATGGCGTGGGACGAATGCATGTCCTGCCACCGCGCTGGCTGTGCCGACATCATTTCAGCGCTGAAATCCGAAGGGAAACTGGCCGATGGCTGGACTGATTCTGCGGCGGCCGATCTGCTGTCGACTATCCTGTCGTTCCAAACATGGGAGCAGTTGACCAGCGAATGTGGCTGGCCCACCTCTCGGTATATCGAGGCAATGAAAACCACATTGCACCGGAGCTTGGTAAAGCCTGCCTAGTTCTTGCCTGCCGATTTTCCCTTGCCGTGGCTGTTGCCTTTACCCGCATCAGCCCCCTTTTTCCCGGCCGATTTCACCACGGTTTTCTCGTCCTTGCGGCGGGTGGATTGATAGGTCTTGTGGGTGGTATCGCCGCAGCTGGAACACTTGTATGTGTCGTCAACGTCATAGAGTTCTTCAACCCATGTGGTGACTTCGGTGTCGCCGTTGTCCAGAGTTTTGCGTTCTTCTTTGGGGGTGGATTTGGCCAGAACCTCTTGCCGGTCTACACGCGACACACTGAAGGCCGCACCACAGTTGGCGCATTTCGCCCCCGCCGCGCCCGAGGACAGGTTTTTGCGGGTGATCAGGCCCGCCGATAACAAACCCGCCAGTGCAGCGCCACCACTGCGGATGCCTGTGCCCTGACTGCCCAGCAACCAATAGGCAAGGCCGGCTACGATCAGGCCCAGCACCACGCCCCAGATGATGGCGGATTTTTTGATGGATGCGCGCAGGACTTCCTGCTCGGACGTTAGATTGGTCATGAAACACTCTCCGTTAAAATGAATTGCGCTGAATATGCACATATTAACGGCGATCACCAAACGAAAAAGGGGGCATGATACCCCCTTTGTTGATCGCGGTGATTAGAGCGTGTCGCACTTGATCAGATTTGAGCATTCGCCACCCCGACCGAGACAGCGTTCGCGCAAGCGAATGCGTTCGGTCGGGGCGGTGAATTCGATTTGGTGCGACATGCCCTAATGTGTCTTAGCCTTCGATCCGGCCAGCCATGATTGCGATGGCTTTCTGGTAAACCGTGGCCGCGTTCCATTCCCCGATCACGCGGAAATTCGGCTGGCCTTCCTGATACCCTTTGCCCGGTTTCCAGCCCTTGCCGCGCAGGTAATTCGCGGTGGTGGCCAGTGCGTCGACCATGTTGTTCAGGTCGATACGCCCGTCACCATTGCCATCCACCCCGTATTTCAGCGCATTGCCGGGCAGGAACTGGGTGTGGCCCATTTCACCGTGACGTGCACCGATAGAATTGGCTGACAGCGTGCCGCGATCCACCAGTTTCAAGGCGGCGATGGCGTGGGGCACAAAGAAATCGGTGCGTCGGCAGTCATAAGCCAGCGTGCTGATCGAGGACACCACATTGCTATCCCCCATGAAATGCCCAAAGCCGGTTTCCATCCCGTGGATCGCCACTAGAACAGCAGCCGGAACACCGTATTTCTTTTCCAGACTGGCATAGAAGGCGGGGTTCTTGGCAATGCGGCGGCGCCCCTGGGCAACGATGGTGTCCGAGCCACGGATTTTCATGAATTTCGCCAGCGAATAATGAAAGCTTTTCTGGTTCCGGTCGGCCGCAATCGTGCGTTTGGCATAGGATGTTCCGGCCAATGCCGCCAAGCCACGTTTGCCAACACCGGCGCGTTTGGCCTCTTTGGCAAAGGCGGCTTTCCAGGCGTTATAGCCAGCGGATGTGTTGCCGCATTGGGCAGCGATTGCGGGGGTGGTGAAAACGGATGCGGCCAACAAGGCCGCGAATGTGGTGGTTAATGTGCGGGGCATTTATCCCTCCTTCAATCAATACGCCCCGACCTTATCGTGCCATCTTCAAAATAGCAAAAAGGGCGCCCCAAAAGGACGCCCTTTGATCATTTCCCGTAGGGCGGGGTTCACCCCGCCGCCACGCTTAGCAGCTGTAATACAGCTTGTATTCCATCGGATGCGGGGTGTGTTCATAGGCGTAAACCTCTTCCCACTTCAGATCCATATAGCCTTCGATCTGATCCTTGGTGAACACGTCACCGGCCAGCAGGTAATCGTGATCCGCTTCCAACTCGTCCAGCGCCTCGCGAAGCGATGCACAAACGGTCGGAATACCGGCCAGCTCTTCTGGTGGCAGATCATACAAATCCTTGTCCGATGCGGCACCCGGATCGATCTTGTTCTTGATGCCGTCAAGGCCGGCCATCAGCAGGGCCGAGAAACACAGATAGGGGTTGGCCGCCGGATCGGGGAAGCGTGCCTCGACGCGCTTGGCCTTTGGCGATTCAGTCCACGGGATACGCACACAGCCCGAGCGGTTACGCGCGGAATAGGCGCGCAGAACGGGGGCTTCAAAGCCCGGGATCAGACGCTTGTAGCTGTTGGTCGACGGGTTGGTAAAGGCGTTCAGCGATTTGGCGTGTTTCAGGATGCCGCCGATGAACCACAGGGCCTCGTCCGACAGATCGGCGTATTTATCACCTGCAAACAGCGGCTTGCCGTCTTTCCAGATCGACATGTTCACGTGCATGCCTGTGCCGTTGTCACCGGAAATCGGTTTCGGCATGAAGGTTGCGGTTTTGCCATAAGCGTGCGCGACGTTGTGGATCACATATTTGTATTTCTGCAATTCGTCCGCCTGATGGGTCAGGGATCCGAAAATCAGGCCCAATTCGTGCTGACAGGAGGCAACCTCGTGGTGGTGCTTGTCCACTTTCATGCCCAGACGCTTCATGGTCGACAGCATTTCGGACCGGATGTCCTGTGCGTCATCAATCGGGTTCACAGGGAAATAGCCACCCTTGACGCCCGGACGATGGCCCATGTTGCCCATTTCATAGGTGGTGTCGGTGTTCCAGGATGCATCGCCTGCGTCCACTTCAAACGATACCTTGTTCATTTCAACGCTGAAACGCACATCGTCGAACAGGAAGAATTCAGCCTCGGGGCCGAAATAGGACACATCACCAATGCCCGACGCCTTCAGATAGGCTTCGGCCTTTTGGGCGGTGCCGCGTGGGTCGCGGTTATAGGCTTCGCCGGTGTCCGGCTCGACGATGGAGCAATGCACCGCCAGCGTCTTTTCGGCATAGAACGGATCGATATAGGCCGACGCAGGATCCAGCATCAGTTTCATGTCGGAATTATCAATCGATTTCCAGCCCGCGATGGACGAGCCATCAAACATAAAGCCTTCTTCAAGGAAATCCTCGTCCACCAGATCGGCCACGACCGTTACATGTTGCAGTTTGCCGCGCGGATCGGTGAAGCGGATGTCGACATATTCGATATCCTCATCCTTGATCAGCTTCAGAACGCCTTTGTTGTCCATTTTGCTTCCTTTTCTATGGTAAATTACTGGGGGCGGAAATTCCGCCGGTTTATCCTAAATGGCTTCGGGTCCGCTTTCGCCGGTGCGAATACGCACGACTTGCTCGACCGGTGTCACGAAAATCTTGCCATCGCCAATCTTGTCGGTCTTGGCGGCTTCCACAATCGCCTCGATGGCGGCATCGACCATATCTTCGGTCAGAACCACCTCGATTTTCACCTTGGGCAGGAAATCGACCACATATTCTGCACCGCGATACAGTTCGGTGTGGCCCTTTTGGCGGCCAAAACCCTTGACCTCGATCACGCTTAGCCCCTGAACGCCCACGTCTTGCAACGCTTCCTTTACTTCGTCCAGCTTGAACGGTTTGATAATCGCTTCAATCTTTTTCATAGCCTGCGACTCCCCTGACAGGTGATTTCAACAATGACAGACCACTTTCAAATGCCCCTCACAATTCGCTATGGTGGACGGGGCAGGGCGTGGCGGCGGATTCTGCGGCTTGTGATTAAAAATTAGGCAGAACGTATAGATTTTGTGCGATTTGCGAACAAAGGGTTTTTACAATGACCGAACTTCTGACAGCGGCACAGATGAGGGCAATTGAACGGGCGGCGATTGAGTCGGGGGAGGTCACGGGGCTGGAATTGATGGAACGCGCCGGTCGCGGGGTGGTCGAGGCGGTGTTTGAGGAGTGGCCGGAACTGGCCAAAGCCCCGCACCGCGCGGTGGTTCTGTGCGGGCCGGGCAACAATGGCGGTGACGGGTTCGTGGTGGCGCGCTTGTTGAAGGAATGGGGCTGGGAGGTGGAGGTGTTTTTGTATGGGGATGCCGAGAAGCTGCCGCCCGATGCGAGGGTGAATTACATCAGGTGGTGTGAGTTCGGGGAAGTTGCAAGGTTGGAACTAGATACCTTTCCTCGCCTTGAAATCGTTCATACAGATTTATTTTGTGATGCCTTGTTTGGTACTGGCTTGGCTCGCCCTGTCGAAGGCGAGGTTGCGAAAGTACTTAAGAAAATTCGATTGGCTATATGGCCGTATGAGCGATCATTACGGCAGGAAGAGCGACTTGTCGCGATTGATGTTCCAACGTCACTGGGTTCGGACAGCGGTAAGGTGTTGGAAGGGCCCAATGGTGGGCTTGCACATTTTCGGGCAGACCTAACCGTAACTTTTCATAGCGCTAAAGTTGGACATTTTCTGGAGGATGGTCCGGAATTGACAGGCAAGCTTGTAATCAAGCCAATTGGTCTAAAGTCGATTGGTCGGAGAAAACAGGCCGTGCGGCTTTTGGAGCACAAATACCCAGATTCATTTATTAAGGAGCCGTATCACCACAAATACACCCACGGCCACTCTCTCATCCTGTCCGGCGCTAGCGGTAAAGGCGGTGCGGCCCGTCTTGCAGCACGCGGGGCGTTGCGGATCGGGGCGGGGGTGGTGTCGGTGGGCTGTCCGCCCGATGCCGTGGCCGAGAACGCGGCGCAGTTGAATGCGATAATGTTGTCTGCGGTGCATGACGGGGATGCGCTGGCGCGGGTTTTACAGGATGAGCGGATCAATGCTTTGTGTCTGGGGCCGGGTTTGGGCCTGAAGCGGGCGGCGGAACTGGTGCCTGTGGCTTTGGGCAGCGGCGGGGTAAAACCCCGCCCTACGGTGCTGGATGCGGATGCGCTGACCGCGATGGCCAAAGACCCTGCGTTGTTCGACATGTTGCATCGCAAATGTGTTTTAACCCCGCATGCGGGCGAATTTGCCCGTCTGTTCCCCGACATTGCCGAAAAGCTGAACACGCCGGCCACCAAAGGCCCCGCCTATTCCAAGGTGGACGCGACGCGCGAAGCGGCCAAACGGGCAGGCTGTGTGGTGTTGTTCAAGGGGGCCGATACGGTGATTGCCGATAGGGATGGGCGCGCATCAATCAACTCTGCCCATTACGAACGTGCCGCCCCTTGGCTCGCGACCGCAGGGTCGGGAGATGTGCTGGCAGGGTTTATCGCGGGGTTGCTGGCACGCAGGTTCAACCCGATGCAGGCGGCCGAAACCGCCGCGTGGCTGCATGTGGAATGCGCATTGCAATTCGGCCCCGGATTGATCGCCGAAGACCTGCCCGAGCAGTTACCCGAGGTGTTTCGCAAATTGGACGTTTAGGCCGCGACGGAGATGGCGTGGCAGGTGCTGGCAAGTTCCAGCCCGTTTGCATAGATCACATGCGGCGTGTCGAATTCCAGTTCATATACGCGCAGGGTCTGTTCTTCGCATTTGGCGATATATTCGCCATCGGCCAGCCGCGACACCGGCACCATGGCGCTGTCAGACGCAAATAGGGCCTTGGCCAGCAGGCCACGCACCAGAATGGGCTGGTCTGCGGTGACAAGCGTGTCAACATCCGGACGACCCGGCCCCAGACGATCCGCCGAGATACGATAGGGGCGGATGGTGATTTCCTGGGTGTGGATGGCCTTTAGAACTGCGGTGCCGCTGTCGCGGGTGATAATGCGGTCACCGGCACTCAGATGCTCGACCGGAATTTCGCCATCAAGGGTCAGGACAATGGTTCCCAAGGCAATACCGGTCGTTTGAACGGCGGCGCTGGTCTGCAATTGTGATTCTGGACTGTCCGTCATGATTACATTGTCCCCTTGGTGGTCTGCCTGAAATTGTCGTTTCACAATGGGGCGAAAATGTGTTCTCCTCTTGGTTGTTTTATGAATAATTTTCTGCTGGCCACGGCGCGAATGCTTTGCTAGAAGGCGCGGACTTTGGGCTGCTGGCCGAAAGAAAAGTGCGGGTGTGGCGGAATTGGTAGACGCACCAGATTTAGGTTCTGGCGCCGCGAGGCGTGGGGGTTCAAGTCCCTTCACCCGCACCACAGGTTCTTCTGGAACAGAAGGACCAACAGCTTTTCGTACAATACACTGGACGGCAGTCGTTTTGCAGAAACGATGAGAGCCTCCGAAGGTCGAAGTATATCTTGCCGGGTGCACCACATTTCCAAATCCCTGTCCATATATGGCGGATCGCGCGGCAAAACCGTATATTTCAGGCATTTTCCCTTGCACAGCCCCAAACCCGCCACTAGAAGAACCCTGATCTATCACGCCGCGTAATTCGCGCGGCCCATTTAGTTATGAAGGACCACTGCCATGCAGGTCAAAGAGACCCTGAACGAAGGCCTGAAGCGCGCCTATTCCATCACCATCCCCGCCGCCGAGCTGGACGCCAAAGTCGATGAAAAGCTGAAAGAAGCCCAGCCCGAAGTCGAAATGAAGGGGTTTCGCAAAGGCAAGGTGCCGATGGCGCTGATGAAAAAGCAGTTTGGCCCCAAGGTTATGGGCGAAGCCATGCAGGAAGCCGTTGACGGCGCCATGGCCAAGCATTTCGAGGAAAGCGGCGACCGCCCCTCGATGCAGCCCGATGTGAAGATGGTCAATGACGAGTGGAAAGAGGGCGACGACATAGAAGTCGAAATGTCCTATGAAGCCCTGCCCGAAATCAAACAGCCCGATCTGAAGAAGATCAAGCTGGAGAAACTGGTGGTCAAGCCTGCCGACGAAGAAGTCGAAGAAGCGCTGAAAAGCCTGGCGGAAACCGCGCAGAACTTTGAAGACCGCAAGAAAGGCTCCAAGGCCAAAGACGGCGACCAGATCGTATTCGATTTTGCCGGTTCGGTTGATGGCGAATTGTTCGAGGGCGGCACCGCCGAGGATTACCCGCTGGTTTTGGGCTCCAATTCTTTCATCCCCGGTTTCGAAGAACAGCTAGTCGGCGCCAAAGCCGGTGACGAGTTGGACGTGAAAGTAACCTTCCCCAAGGAATACGGTGCCGAAAATTTGGCCGGCAAGGATGCGGTTTTTGCCTGTAAGGTGAAAGCGGTGAAAGCGCCGGCTGCGGCTGAAATCAACGATGATCTGGCCAAACAGTATGGCGCCGAAGATCTGGCCGATCTGAAGAAACAGATTGGTGAGCGTCTGGAAGCCGAATACGCCGGTGCCTCGCGTGCGGTGATGAAGCGGGCGCTGCTGGATGCGCTGGACAAGGAGTCGGATTTCGAACTGCCCCCGTCGTTGCTGGATGCCGAAGCGGGTCAGATTGCCCATCAGCTGTGGCACGAGGATAACCCTGATGTTCAGGGCCACGAGCATCCCGAAATCGAAACCACGGACGAGCACAAAAAACTGGCCGCGCGTCGCGTGAAACTGGGTCTGTTGCTGGCTGAGATGGGTCAAAAAGCCGAAGTCGAAGTGACCGACGCTGAAATGTCGCAAGCGATCATGAACCAGGCGCGTCAATACCCCGGTCAGGAACGTGAATTCTTTGAATTCGTTCAGCAAAACCCGCAGATGCAGCAACAGCTGCGCGCGCCTTTGTTTGAAGACAAGGTTGTGGACTATGCGTTTGAGCTGGCTGATGTTTCTGAAAAAGAAATCAGCAAGGAAGAGCTTGAAAAGGCACTTGAGTCGCTCGACAAAGAATAATCAGGGGCCAGACCTTGGAAATTTGAAAAGCCGCCCTGTAATGGGGCGGCTTTTTGCATGTCGGGGGGTGCCCTAAAACAGTTTTCCGATCTGGGTGGACCCAGCAATCAACAGCGCCAGCACCACATAGGCCTTCCTGCCGATCGGGTTGGCGTAACTGTCGGCAACACGTAACACGCCCTCGTAACCGCCGCCTGGATTGCTCCAGGCCGAGACGAATTTCAACCCGCGCAGGGGACTGTTAATTTTGAACCGTTTTCTACCTGACTGGGCCAGCGTCTGGGCAAAGCCATAGATCGCGCCGCCTTCGTTACCGGTGAATTTCTGCATCGTCAAAGGGGTCCCCAGTTCGATGGTTTCGATATGGTTGCGCACATCCGGCAGCAGTTTTTCCAGCTCTTTCAACATCTTGTCGATCTCGATCTGCTTTTGCGCCTGGTAGGCATTGTCGCCCAGACTTGCCCAGCGGGCATAATTATCGGCATAAAACAGGTTCAGGATGCTGCCAGTGCCCTCTTGTGGATCAACGCTGGAGTGGACCGTCAGGGTTAGCCCGTCTTTGGAATAATCCTCGTCAAATCCGCTGCGGGACTGGAACCTTTCGTAATGCTGTGCCTCGCGGCCCTCGGGGGGGCGGACGTATTCATAATGGTCTTTCAGATCAGGATTCAAGTTTTCAATCGGCGTATCTAGCCGGATATAGAGCGAACAGGCCGTCATGCCGGTTTCCAGTTTGCCGATGCGCTCCAGTTCGGATTTGGCGCGTGGGTGGTCGGGCAGCATGTCGCGGTAGACCGTAAACGGGTTGGCACCGCAAATGATTTCATCGCACAGGAATTTTTGATCGCCCAGTTGCACACCAATAATCTGATCGCCACGGGTCAGGATCCGGCTATCCCCTTGACCCGTTATGATTTTTCCACCGTTTTTGCGGATCACCATCGACAGGTTGCGGCTGATCGCATAGCCGCCGCCTTTGGGGTAATAGCCGCCATCGGCATAGTAGGAATAGTTGGCGGCCATGGGGAACAGCATGTTGATCCGTTCAGCAGGCAGGCCATAATATCCGCTGAAATGCAGCAGGATTTTCCGAAGCTCGGGGTTGCGGCTGCGCAGGGCCATTGAAAGGGGCAGGGGCCAGATGCTGGCAAGCATCAACACTGGTGCCGTTAGCGGGAAAAGGAACAGGCCAGCCCCTTGTCGCAGGGGACCAGTGACGCGCAATTTATCAAAATAGGCGATTTGTCGACCAAAACGGCGCATGGTCCAGAACCATAGGCGGATCGCCCGCTTTTCGGTTGGAAACATCTTCAGCAGCTGGTTGCGAAACCCCTCCATGTCACCAGCAGGAACGGCAAGGGGCGGGGTATCAGGGGCCAGTTCCAGATGCGACAGAACCGGCAGTTTGACGAAGTCCAGCCTGTCATAGACACCGGCCTGTTCCAGAATACCCCTGACCCTTGTTTTTTCAACGCCGCTGATCTGGTGCAGGGAAACATCGAAACGGGTGCCCTTGCGGGCAAAGACGCTGGCGTATCCGCCCAGAACCTTGTGCTTTTCGATCACCAGAACCCGTTTGCCACGTCGGGCCTGAATCGCCGCTGCCGTTAATGCGCCCAATCCTGCACCAATTGCAATTATATCATAGGTTTCAATATCTTGTTGCACAATGCCTCGCAATGTTACTCTGTTTTACATACTATGTAATGGTCTTTTACATAGATGGAAGCAAAGAGCAAGGCCAAGCGTGCTGGAGAGGATTATTTTCCAAGAGTTATCTGCAGCCCCATGCGCAGGGTGATGCCGGCCGAATTATGTTCAAGCGGCCCTTGCATCGGTCCGCCTGCGGAATAGATTGGCGGGCGCGTATGTGCCCGGATTTCCGTGAAAACCCGTGTGCGTTGCCCGACGTTTTTGATGTATCGCAGTCCAAGCATTGCATAGGGTGCGCGGTCGTCTGTGGTAAAAGCAATACCCGGGCCCCGCATCCGGAAAATGCTGTGGCGTGCGCCAACACCAGCGCCCGCCTTTAAGGTCCATTTGTCCCCGTGCGCAATTGGGGTCCATGCCGACAACAGGACGCTGGTGGTGCGGATGGCCGTCGGGTGGTTTCCGGCAGGGCCTATGGCCGTGAAATGGCTGTTTTGGCGCTCGAATAGTTCGAATTCCAGATCATAGGGGCGTTTGCCTATATGAAAGGCATCGCGCCTTCCCAAGGCAACCGCGAAATCGCTGGATCGGGCCGAAGCCGTCAGCGCGCGGCGCCCGGGGGTTGCGGGGCCATTCCAGACATCAAACTTGTGATGCTCGAAACTGGCGCCCAAGGAGAACGCCAGATAACTGGAACCGGCTGTGGCAGATACGACGGACAGCAGCAATGCCGCAAATACTGAATAAATTAAGCGCATGATTACACCTGTTTCGATTATGGCCCCCGTAAATGGCCTAACCGGTGCTGGCGTTTACTTCTATTTAACAATGAATAAATGGTTAAGATCGGTTTTGTGGTAGATTTTCGTGTAATTATATATAAATAAAGGATTATTTAAACTGAAAGGCCGGAGTAGAAGAGCCGGCCAGTTCCGAAAAACTGAATCTATGGTTAATAAAAAGCCGCACCAGACAGGGTCTGATGCGGCTTTTCATGATTAATATTGAAAAAGAAGCTTATGCTTTTTCAGCGTTCTCTTCTTCCTCGGCGGCTGGGGCCTCTTCTTCGGCAGCAGGGGCCAGCTCTTCGTCTTCTTCGGCGGCAGCGCCGATATCGTCGAACAGTTCCGCAATCTCGAATTCGGCTTCGGCCTCGGCTTCGGCGGCCAGTTCGGCAATTGATTTACCGGCGGCTTGCAGTTCGGCTTCCTCGACCGAACGGGCCACGTTCAATTCGATTGTGACCTCGACTTCGGGGTGCAGAACGACGTGAACCGTATGCAGGCCCAGTTCCTTGATTGGTGCAGCCAGGGCAACCTGTTTGCGGTCAATCGTAAAGCCCTCGGCTGTGGCGGCTTCGGCGGCGTCACGTACAGAAACGGACCCGTAAAGCGAACCTGCGTCCGAGGCTGTCCGAATCACAACAAATTGCTGACCGGCCATTTTTTCGGCTTCGGCTTTGGTTTCCAGATTGCGCGCTTCCAGCTGTGCTTTTTGCGCTTCAAAATGCTTGATGTTGGCTTCCGATGCGCGCAGGGCTTTGCCTTGGGGCAGCAGGAAGTTGCGGGCGTAACCGTCTTTGACGGACACTACTTCGCCCATCTGACCCAGTTTGGCCACGCGTTCCATGAGGATAACTTGCATGTGCTTTGCTCCTTATTTCACGGCGTAGGGAAGCAGGGCAAGAAAGCGGGCGCGTTTGATTGCGCGGGCCAGTTCCCGTTGCTTCTTGGCCGAAACGGCGGTGATGCGGGACGGAACAATCTTGCCGCGCTCGGAAATATAGCGCTGCAGTAGACGAACGTCTTTGTAGTCGATCGCAGGGGCATTATCACCCGAGAAGGGGCAGACTTTGCGACGGCGGAAAAATGGTTTAGATGCCATGGGTTAGATCCTTTCCTGGGCTAAAATCAACGACGCGGGCGACGGTCGCCGCGCTCTTCGCGTTTTTGCATTTGCACGCTGGGCAGTTCTTTGTGCTCGTCAACCTTGATGGTTAGAACACGCATAACATCATCGTGCAGACGCATCAGGCGTTCCATTTCCTGAACGGCCGGTGCCGGGGCATCCGAGCGCAGAAAAGCATAATGCCCTTTGCGGTTTTTGTTGATTTTGTAGGCCATGGTCTTGATGCCCCAATACTCGCTATCAACGAGTTTGCCGCCGTTATCGGCCAGCACAGCACCAAAATGTTCGATCAGACCTTCGGCTTGCGTGTTGGACAGGTCCTGACGCGCAATCATCACATGCTCGTATAGTGGCATGTTCGCTCCTATTCATTTCTAAAGCGCATTTCAAAGGGCGGGGGTCAACCTTTCCACGACCCACCCACGAGAGGCTACGCTGATTCATCAATTACAGCGGAAAGGAAGTGGCCTTATACAACGCTGGGCTTGTGATGCAAGGCATATCCGTTACCACCGGCGCGGTTGTTAAAGCTGACGCAAAGACAACCTGTAGCGACAACAAAATGAACCGGAACTGCCGCATTTCGGTCATGATCCTTTGTCAGAAACAACTCAAAGAAGATAAAACCGGGGAAAGTCCATGAATGCCATTGCTTCTGTTTCCAGAAAGGAAACCCGCAAGAATAACAAATCGACCACACAGGTTAACGAAACCTACTGGGGATATATTGTGCGTTGTAACACTTGCGATCGCACTCTGGCAGTGGTTTTTCAATGGGGGGCAGCGATTGTTGGCGGTTTGCTGGTTCTGGCGTCTTTGGGATTCTGGGCTTTGCCCGGGTCGGTATTTACCCCCGAGTTAATCAGTTTCAAGATGGCGTTGGTTTCCTTGTTCGGTGTGTTCGGGGTGACATTGATCTGGTATGCTTCACACGGGACCAAATATGAAATTCAGGTCGATCTGGCAAAACTGGAAATCCGCGAAGTGCTGCGAAATACCAAAGGTGTTGCACGCATTCAGGGCCGTATCCCGTTTGAAAAAATCGGATCGGTGTTTATTGACCGGACACAAAAAGAAAACGGCAAGGTACGTTTGGTGATGCGATTGGGCAATTCCGCGCAAGTGATCGAGGTCGCGCGGGACAAGGAAGAAAACCTGACAGGGTTGCGTGATAAAATGGGTCGCGATTTGCTGGGGCGCAATGCACCAATGCGGACCAAGGCCAACCGCGGTTATATCCTGGAAGGGGCCGAGGGCGTGATCAAACCAAAGGCGGTGGCATAACACAAAACAGTTGTTCATCTACGAACACAAACTGTTGACCCATGGCGTATTGCCCTGAACAGGGGCAGCGCCGACACTGGTTCCCATCTTAACAACAGATAGGAACGTGAAATGAAACTTCCCTTAATTGCTGTAGCACTGGCGTCTTTGGTTGCCACATCGGCCGCTGCCGCGCCGGAAAAATACATTCTGGACAATAGCCACAGCCAGGTTGTCTTTTCTTATAACCATCTCGGATTTTCGACGACCTGGTCCATGTTTTCGGGCTTTGGTGGTGAAATCATGTTTGATGCGGATGCGCCTGCGTCCTCCTCGGTATCGGTCTCTATGCCGTTGAAATCCATGTATACGGGGTGGGAAAAGCGGTTCAAGCATTTCATGTCGCCGGATTTCTTTGATGCAAAAGATGACAGCACGATCAGCTTTACTTCTACGGGTATTGAAATCACGGGTGAAAAAACGGCACTGATCACCGGCGATCTGGTGATCAACGGGGTAAGCAAGTCCGTGGTGCTGGATGCTGTGCTGAATCAGGCAGGCGAACATCCGATGGTGGGCAAGCCGTGGTTGGGGTTTAACGCCACCACCAAACTGTTACGCAGCGATTTCGGGGTCGGAAAATTTGCGCCTTATGTAGGGGACGAATTGAATGTGATGATTTCGATTGAGGCGATGAAAGCCGAATAAGCCTGACAACCAGAATTGCAAAGGCCGCTCCTGGAACGGGGCGGCCTTTTGCTATGGGTTATCGGGTGGCTGTCAGGGAAATCTCTATTGCAACGGGAAATTTCAGGGTGGTTTCATCAGGCAGGGCTTCCCCGATGCCAAAATCCAGCCGGTTCAGAGTGGCTTCGCCCTGCATTGTGGCTGTGCCATCCGTGATGTCCAGTGTGAAGGGCAGTGTCAGGGGCTGTTCCTTGCCTTTGACGGTCAGTGTGCCGGTGGCGGTGAAATGATCGCCTTGCGGGGCAATGGTGGCAGAGAAATGGGCCGTTGGGTGGTTGGCGGCGTCAAAAAAGTCAGGGCCAAGCGCCTGCGCGCTGACCGAGCCAAGCGACAGGCTGGCGATGTTGACGGTAACGTCTGTGTTGCCGATGCCGGTGGCGGGATCAAAACTGATTTGCGCGGTCCAGTCGGTGAAATTGCCCGAAACATCGCTGCCGAATTGTGTGACTGTCAGGCCAAGGGTGCCATCGGTGACGCTCCAGTCGCTGTTTACACTTGCCAGCTGCTTTGTGTCGGCTTGGGCGGTTGGCTGACCAAGCCAGATGCCAAGGGCGATGGCGGCGCTGTAGATAGCAGCGGCGGCCAGCATCGGCGCGCGGCTGCGGTTGGTGGCCGGTGTGGCGGCGATTTTCCCCGGTAGCATCCGGCGCAGGGTGTCGTCGCGATCAATAAAGACGTGTTTCAGGGCACCGGCGATATGCAAGGCGACAGTCACCAGCAGGATTTTGGTGAAAACCCAGTGGCCGGCGGAAAACAGCGCCGAAACGGTTTCGGATTTGGGCACCAGCGGCAGGGATTGACCGAATGGTCCCCAGATCGGCGCAAAACCGGTGCTGGCGGCGTGGTTGATCCAGCCGGTTAGCGGCACCAGCAACATCGAGATATAAAGCAGCCAGTGGACCAGATGCGCGGCGAATGTTTCCAGCCTGCGGTCGGGATACAGGTCGGCGGGCGGTGTTTGGGTCAGGGCCCAGAGGATGCGGATCAGGGCCGTGAAGAAAGCGGTAACCCCGATGGTTTTGTGCAGCGAGAACAGCAGCGCTTTGGTGGCGATTTCGTCACTGGTTGCAAAGGGGGCGTTGTTGGCAAGCAGCCCCAGCGGGAAGGCCGAGAGGATCAGCAGGGCGGTGAGCCAGTGCAGGGTTTTGGTGACGGGGCTGTAGCTTTGGGTCAATGTTTGCTCTCCTGTGTTGTCGGTCAGGGTGGCATATCAGGCGACGGATGCGGGATAAATTCGGCGTGAGGGCACAAATTCTGTGCGTTCCTGCGACTGGAAGGCGCGCAAAGAAGAGATTTCATGCCTCCGGCGGGGATATTTATGGAACGATAATGGGGAGTGATTGCGAATTTGTTTCGGGCAGGGTATTTGCTGGGAAACGCGGGATGAACGACAATATAGGGAGTGGCCGATGAGCCGAGCATTTGTATTTCCGGGGCAGGGGGCGCAGACCATTGGTATGGCGCGCGCACTGGCCGAGGCCTATCCGGCGGCGCAGGCCGTGTTTGACGAGGTGGACGAGGCTTTGGGGGAAAAGCTGTCGGCGCTGGTCTGGGAAGGCGAGCAGGATGAACTGACCCTGACGGCGAATGCGCAACCGGCCTTGATGGCGACATCGCTGGCGGCGTTGCGCGCCCTTGAGGCCGAGGGGGTTACGGTGAGTGATGCAGCCTTTGTGGCGGGGCATAGTCTGGGCGAATATTCAGCATTGGCGGCGGCGGCGGCGATTTCGGTTGCCGATACAGCGCGGCTGCTGCGTATTCGCGGCAAGGCGATGCAAGAGGCGGTACCGGTGGGCATAGGCGCGATGGCGGCGCTGCTGGGGCTGGATTTTGCCGCGGTGCAAGAGGTAGCGGCCGAGGCGGCGCAAGGCGAGATCTGTCAGGCGGCCAATGACAATGATCCGGGGCAGGTTGTGGTTTCGGGCCACAAGGCGGCGGTGGAACGTGCCTGCGAGATCGCCAAGGCACGCGGCGCGCGGCGGGCGGTGATGTTGCCGGTATCGGCACCCTTCCATTGCGCCTTGATGCAGCCTGCGGCGGATGTGATGGCGCAGGCGCTGGCCGATGTGACGATCAACGCGCCTGCGGTGCCGCTGGTCGCCAATGTGCGGGCCGAGGCGGTGACAGACCCTGATGTGATCCGCGCGCTGCTGGTTGAGCAGGTAACCGGATCGGTGCGCTGGCGTGAATCGGTGGCCTATATGGCCGGCAAAGGTGTCAGCGAAATTTGGGAAATTGGCGCAGGCAAGGCCCTGTGCGGCATGATCCGGCGGATTGATAAATCGGTAGCGACGGCTGCTGTGGGCGCGCCCGAGGATGTGGCGAAGGCTGCTCAACAGATGAAGAGTGAGGTTTAAATGTTTAATCTTGAAGGTAAAACGGCGCTGGTAACCGGCGCATCTGGCGGTATCGGTGGCGCGATTGCCAAGGCGCTGCACGGGGCCGGTGCAACGGTGGCGCTGTCGGGCACGCGGGTAGAGCCGCTTGAAACACTGGCGGCTGAACTGGGCGAACGGGCGCATGTGCTGCCGTGCAACCTGTCGGATGCCGAGGCGGTCGAGGCGCTGCCCAAGCAGGCGATCGAGGCGATGGGGGGCTTGGATATACTGGTCAACAACGCCGGGATCACCCGCGATAATCTGTTCATGCGGATGAAGGACGAGGACTGGGATGCGGTGATCAATATCAACCTGACCAGCACCATGCGTCTGTGCCGCGGAGTGATGCGCCCGATGATGAAGGCGCGCTGGGGGCGGATCATCAATATATCCAGCATCGTCGCCACCACGGGCAATCCGGGGCAGGCCAATTACACAGCCGCCAAGGCCGGTATGATCGCGATGGGCAAAAGCATTGCCCAAGAGGTTGCCAGCCGTGGCATCACTGTAAACGCGGTTGCGCCGGGGTTCATAGCTACGCCGATGACGGATGCGCTGAATGACGACCAAAAAGACGTTATCAACAAGCAGATACCGGCGGGCCGGATGGGCACGCCCGATGAGATTGCGGCGGCGGTGCTGTATCTGGCAAGCGAGGAGGCCGGTTACGTCACCGGAGCCACGCTGCATGTGAATGGCGGGATGACTATGGTATAATCCCTGATTTACCGTGAGGGATTCCATGATCAACCAGTTGCGAACCTATCAGATTTACCCGAAAACGCGGGCGGCTTTTCACGCCCGTTTCCGGGATCACGCAGCTAGGATCATGCGCCGTCACGGGTTTCGCATACAGGCGATGTGGGAAACCGGAGAAGAGGATAACCTTGCTTTTGTGTATCTTCTGGCATGGCGGGATGAAGTCGAGATGAAAGCGGGCTGGGCGGCTTTTATGGCAGATGAGGAATGGGTCGAAATCAAACGGAATACGAAAGAAATGCCGATTGTCGGGAATATTGATGACAAGGTTCTGAGGCCGACAACCTATTCAGCGGCGATTGCCGAAGCACCTTGAAAACGATTTTATACGGGACCGTATCGTTTGCATAAGGGTTGTAATATCGTAGTGGCTGCCCATGTAGCGGTGGTGACCGGAATGCACAAATCATTTGCCTTAGGGGCGTGATGTGCTATAGGCGGCGCAGAATTCATCGGGGGCGCATGTTGCGCTGTCCGGAATACCCGCATTCGCGGGGTTTGGGGGGCCACACGGCACCTTGGACAAACAAAACGGGCGACGACCCCTAAACGTAAGAGGAAATACCATGAGCGACATCGCAGATCGCGTTAAAAAGATTGTTGTCGAGCACTTGGGTGTGGAAGAAGACAAAGTAGCAGAAAAAGCATCGTTCATCGATGATCTGGGCGCTGACAGCCTGGACACGGTTGAACTGGTTATGGCTTTTGAAGAAGAATTCGGCATTGAAATTCCGGATGACGCTGCGGAAACCATTCAGACATTCGGCGACGCTGTGTCGTTCATCACCAAAGCTTCCTAAGCTTTCGGCGTATCAGGAAATGATCGAAACGGCGCTCCTTCTTAGGGGCGCCGTTTTTCTTTGCGTATCAGGACGGGGTGACAACCAGCTTTCCGTCTGCGCCGTTTGCGTCCATCAGCGCATGGGCGCTGGCCATGTCTTTCAGGGCAAACACCTGTGACGGGCGGGCGTTGTATTTGCCCTGTTCAACAGCCTGAATGAAAGACTGGAACGGGATCTGATCCAGCGGGAAGGCCGGTGTGCCAAAGACAAAGGCGCTGCCGAAAAAGCTGAACTGTACGCCGCTGGGCATATGCATCAGCGGGTCGAAGTCCTTCAGCGGCGCCGTGCCCCCCAGAAAACCGGCAAGGCACAGGTGGCCGTCATTGCGGATCATCGCCAGGGAATCGACAAGGGTTGAATTGCCGGTAATTTCCAGCACTCCGTCCATTGGGCCGTGATCCTTCAGGATCTGTTCCGACAAGTTCGGGCTATCCTGCATCGGTGTTGCGCCATGATCCGAGATGACGCCGAAATTGTCGGGGTTGCGAGTGGTGCCGATCACGTTGGCGCCCATATCGACGGCCAGATTCATTGCCGCCCGGCCCAATGCAGATGTGGCACCGCGGACCAGCAGGGTCTGGCCGGCCTGCAGATCCAGATTTCGGGTCAGGCAGGCCCAGGCGGTTGCATAGGTTTCGGGAATGGCGGCCAGATCTTCCCATGACAGCTCGGATTGCACCACGACGACACTTTCCGTGGGCACGCTGACCATTTCCGCATAGCTGCCGTTGATGTTGCGCCCCATGCCGCCCATCATGGCGATAACTTTGGTGCCGGGGGCAAACCGCCCAGAGGGATCGGATTTGACCGTGCCGACGCATTCTATACCGCTGATCCGGGCCACATCCTCGCCCCAGGCGCCTTCGCGGAAATAGGTTTCGGCGCGGTTCAGGCCAATGGCTTTGATATTGATCAACACTTGGCCTTCCTCCGGGGTGGGGTCGGGTACGGTTTTGTATTTCAGCACTTCGGGGCCGCAGAGGTGGTCGCGGAAATTCGGACCAGTTGTTAAGGTGGATCGACTTATGAGAAAGACGATTCAAAATGACGAAACGAAAGAACCATTCTCCCGAATTCAAAGCCCGCGTTGCGCTTGAAGCAATCCGCGAGGAAATGACGATGGCGGAGCTGTCGAAGAAGTATGGTGTGCATCCAACCCAGATTGGCACATGGAAACGAGCAGCGATTGAAAACATGGCCACGGCATTTTCCAGACGGGGCCGTGATCCTGATCGGGTTGATGAAGCCCAGATTGAGAAGCTGCACTCCAAGATTGGTCAGCTGGTCGTGGAACGGGATTTTTTAGCCAACGCCTCGCAACAGTTGCTCGGGAAGCGAGGCAAAAAATGGTGAGCCGTGAGCATGATCTGAGTGTGCGACGACAATGCGGGCTACTTTCTCTGGCGCGCTCGAACCTGTATTACCAGCCAAAAGGCGAAAGTGCTGAAAATTTGCGGTTCATGACAATAATCGACAAGCAATTCTTGCAGACGCCGTGGTATGGATCACGGCAAATGGCCCGGCACATGCAGCGCCAAGGTTACAAGTGTGGTCGCCACAGGGTCCGCCGTTTGATGCGGCTGATGCGGTTGGTTCCGATCTACCAGACGCCCAACACGAGCAAGAAACATCCGCAGCATAAGATCTACCCGTATCTGCTGCGAGACCTGACGATTGATCGTCCAAACCATGTGTGGTGCGTAGATATCACCTACATTCCGATGCAGCGCGGGTTCCTCTATTTGGTCGCGATCATGGACTGGCACAGCCGCAAGGTTTTGAGCTGGAGATTGTCAAACAGCATGGAGGCAGATTTTTGCGTTGAAGCCCTGAAAGAGGCTATGGCCAAATACGGCAAGCCCGATATCATGAACAGCGACCAGGGCAGCCAGTTCACCGGGTTTGAATGGACGCAGGCGCTGAAAGAAGCCGACGTGAAAATCTCGATGGATGGCAAAGGTCGCTGGGTCGATAACCGGATGATCGAGCGGCTTTGGCGATCCTTGAAATACGAATGCATTTACCTCAACGCATTTGAAACGGGTTCGCAGACCCGCGCCGGGATCGGGAAATGGTTGGCTTACTACAACACCGAGCGCCCGCATTCCACCCACGGAATATTGACCCCGGATGAAGCCTATGACAGAAAAACAAAACCAATGAGTTTGGCAGCCTAAATGAAACCCTGATCCATCTTAAACTGGCTGCTGACTGGTCAAAAAAGTGGGACCACCTCTCGCCGAATTCGGTGATGACAACTGCATGCATTTGCATATTCCTTTCAAAATTAAGTTGCCCACTGGACATAGCGGCCCGGACAGTTGATAAATATTACAAATAATAGAATAAGAGTGTAGGAAATAACTACTATGTATGATTTCCCGATCCATCAGTTGCGCTGTTTTGATGCGGTTGTGCGGCATGACAGTTTTCAGGCCGCGGCGGTGGCCCTGAACAAAACCCACCCCACCGTTCATACGGCGGTAAAGATGCTTGAGGCGCGGGTCGGGGTCATTTTGTTTGACCGCAGCGGCTATCGGGTAAAGCTGACACCGGAAGGACAGGTTTTTCACCGTGACGTGCAGGAGATACTGGCGCAATCCGAACGGTTGAGCCAGCGGGCTTCGCAATTGCGGGAAGGCGAGGAAAGCGAGCTGTCACTGGTGATCGGGGATATTGCGCCGGTTGCGCCGGTGCTGGAGCGGCTGAACCGGTTTTTCCGCGAAACGCCCCAAACCCGGCTGAACCTGCATTTCGAGGCCCTCTCGGGGCCGATTGAACGGTTGCTGGATGGGGAGGCCGACATCATCATCCACTACGCCCCGCCGAATGGACGCGGGCTGGAGCGGGCGGCGTTGTTTGATGTATCAATCGTGCCTGTGGTGGCACCGGGTTTTCTGGATTTCCCTGTCGCGGGTGATATTTCGCCCGAACAGATGGCAGCCTATCCGCAATGTGTGATCCGGGATACTGCACAGCACAGCCCGAAGCAGGATCATTTTCTGATCGAAGGGGCGCGGCAATGGGTAGTGGGGGATCAGCACACCAAAAAGGAAATCATCCTGCAGGGGATGGGGTGGGGACATATGCCGGATTTCATGATTGGTGAAGAATTGGCAAACGGGGAATTGCTGCCGATCTCGGGTCGGCATTTTCCGGGGGCCAAGGTCGAGATATGCGCCTTGCGACGTCGTGATGCACCGGTGGGGCCGGTGGCGACCCGTTTGTGGCAGGTTTTACAGGGGAACGCTTTGCAAGGTTGATTTCGGGCCTGTGGGATTATTGGGAACCTCTGTAAATTCCCGTTTTCGCCTTCTTCGCGGCGGGGTGGACGGTTTTTCGCCTGTCCCGCCTGATTGCTTCGGATCATAAACCCATTTTCACCGGTTTCAAGCCGGTTTTGGGTATTTCAGGCACACCTCACCCCATGAACCCTTATCCCGGCGCCGCCAGGCCGCATTCGAACTGGACGAAGCGCTTCATGTTGTAGACCAGGTTCATCATCCCGATGCGAAATCGCGCCCGCTTCAGGCCGATGGAGCGGATCAGCTTGCCGCCCATGGAGCGCTCCTGAAAAGCGAATACATGCTCGACCCGGACCCGCACTTTCGAGCGCCTCCGGTTGGCCTTTTGCTGGCGCTCGCCAAGCGGCTTGCCGCGCCTGCCCTTGTGATGGATATGGCTGTGAAGCCCCCGCTCTTCCAGCTCGCTTTCGATCTTTTGCGAGCGATAGGCGCTGTCGGCCCACAGGTCCGATGAGGTGTTGCTCGCATCAATCAGACCGGCAAGCGCCTAGCTGTCATGCACGGCGGCATCGGTGACATCATAAGCGCGGATGAATTTGTGCCGCCGGTCGACATTGATGTGGTTCTTGTAGCCGTAATAGCTCTTGCCGTGCTTCTTCGTCCAGCGCGCATCCACGTCCTTCTGGCGCTTCTTGTGGGGTTTTTCCTCCCACTCTTCAGGCGTTTCGCCCGCCTTGATTTTCTCGTTCTCGTCCCTTTTGTTGTGCTGGCGCGGCGCCGGAACGATGCTCGCATCAACAATCTGCCCGCCCATCGCCAGATAGCCCTTTTCGCGCAGAAAGGCATCGAACTTGTCAAACAGCTCCTTCATCTTCCCGGCCCCGGCCAGCCTTTCACGGTAGGCCCAGATGGTCTTGGCGTCAGGTACGCTGTCTTCAATGCCAAGGCCGAGAAACCGCATGAACGACAGGCGGTCGCGGATCTGATACTCGATCTGATCGTCAGAGAGGTTGTAGAGCTGCTGCAAAACCATCGTCTTGAATATCAGCACCTCATCCCAAGGCGGGCGGCCAGCGTTGGATTTGCGCTGTTCGGGCGGCGTGCGCCATATGGCCTTCAGCTCGTCCCGGTAATCCTCGAACGGCACCATGTCGTTGAGCAACACCAGCGGATCACCAGATTTGTCCAGTCCCGCGTATCGGCTGGAAAGATCAAAAAAATCCCATCTGACCCATGACAAAACCCCGTCGGTCGAATCATTTTCATCCTGATGACGATTCTACCCCGTCAGGCCGGATTTTGGGGGATTTTTAGAGGTTCCCTATTCTTGTTCCGCAACGATAACATGGCAGATCGTCCGAATTCGGCAGCAATTATGGGAAACTGTTCTTAATTGTTTCGGAACCATGGTGTAATTCGGGAAGAACGTCCTATGATTGTCCCGAATTTGAATCTGAAAGGACATCCCATGCCGACACCTCCGCGCGGTTTGATTTATGACGATATCACCCAGACGATGGGCGGCACGCCTTTGGTGCGGCTCTCGAAATTCGGGGCGGATGTGGGGGCGGATATTCTGGCCAAGCTGGAATTCTTCAACCCGCTTGGTTCGGTCAAGGACCGGATCGGGGTGGGGATGGTGGATGCGCTGGAAGCGTCTGGCGCGCTGAAGCCGGGCGGCACGCTGATTGAGCCGACAAGCGGCAACACCGGCATTGCGCTGGCCTTTGTCTGTGCGGCGCGGGGGTATAACCTGATCCTGACCATGCCGGAAACCATGTCGGTCGAGCGGCGCAAGATGCTGGCCCTGCTGGGGGCGCGGCTGGAGCTGACCGAGGGCGCCAAGGGCATGAAGGGCGCGATTGCGCGGGCCGAGGAACTGGCGGCCGAAATTGACGGCGCGATCATTCCGCAGCAGTTTGAAAACCCCGCCAATCCGGCAATCCATGTGAAAACCACAGCCGAGGAAATCTGGCAGGATACCGGCGGCAAGGTGGATGTTTTTGTCTCGGGCGTGGGCACAGGGGGCACGATCACTGGCGTGGGCCGTGTGTTGAAGGAACGCAATCCTGAGGTGCGCATTGTCGCGGTCGAGCCGGTGGAGAGTCCGGTTTTGTCGGGCGGTGAGCCGGGACCGCACAAGATTCAGGGGATCGGTGCGGGGTTTGTGCCGGGGATTCTGGATACCGGCGTGATTGACGAGGTTTTGCAGATTAGCAACGACGCAGCCTTTGAAACGGCCCGTAAGGTGGCGGCAGAGGAAGGGGTGCCGGTTGGTATTTCGTCCGGTGCGGCATTGGCGGCGGCGCTGGAAATTGCCGCGCGGCCCGAGATGATGGGCAAAAACATCGTAGTTATTCTGCCCAGTTTTGCAGAACGGTATCTGTCGACGCCGCTATTCGATCTGGAGTAGGCAGAGGGAAGAGTTGAAAAATTTGGCGTAATGCCGCACATCGGTGCGGTTTGGCTTGCCGTATACGGGGCAGGCAAGGTAAACACCTTTGGAATAGGAACAAAAAATTCGAGGGGGCATAAATGCGTCGAGTCGTTGTTACAGGTCTGGGCATGGTGACACCGCTGGCTTGCGGGGTAGAAGAAACCTGGAAACGTCTGTTGGCCGGTGAGTCCGGTGCAGGCACGATCACGCGGTTTGATGCCAGCCATCTGCTGACCGATTATGCCTGTGAAATCCCTTTCGGGGATGGCACGGACGGCACGTTCAACCCCGATGACACGATGCCCGCCAAGGACCGGCGCAAGGTGGATGATTTCATCCTTTATGCCATGGCGGCGGCTGATCAGGCGGTGAAGGATGCGAACTGGACCCCCGAGGACGAGGAAAGCCGCCTGCGCACCGGCGTGATGATCGGCTCGGGCATTGGCGGTTTGCAGTCGATTGCCGAGACCTCGATTGTGTTGAAGGAACGCGGGCCACGCAGGGTTTCGCCGTTTTTCATCCCCGGCGCGCTGATCAATCTGGCCTCGGGCCAGGTTTCGATCCGCTACGGGTTCAAGGGGCCGAACCATGCGGTTGTGACGGCCTGTTCCACCGGTGCGCACGCGATTGGCGATGCGGCGCGGCTGATCATGCTGGACGATGCGGATGTGATGATTGCAGGCGGCACTGAAAGCCCGATCTGCGAGATCGGCATTGCCGGTTTCAATGCCTGCAAGGCACTGTCCACACGGCGGGGCAATGACCCCAAGGCCGCCAGCCGCCCCTATGACGAGGACCGCGACGGGTTTGTCATGGGCGAAGGTGCCGGTGTGGTTGTGCTGGAGGAATACGAGCACGCCAAGGCACGAGGCGCCAAGATTTACGCCGAGATTCTGGGATACGGGATGTCTGGCGATGCCTATCACATCACCGCGCCTGCCTCGGACGGGGACGGCGGTTACCGGGCGATGGCAGCGGCGCTGAAGCGGGCCGGTATGTCGCCCGAGGATATTGACTACATCAACGCGCATGGCACATCGACGATGGCCGACACGATCGAGCTGGCTGCGGTTGAACGTCTGATGGGTGATGCGGCAGCGGGGGCGACCATGTCGTCCACCAAATCAGCGATTGGCCATTTGCTGGGTGCGGCTGGCGCGGTCGAGGGGATATTCTGTATTCTGGCGCTACGGGACCAGATTGCGCCACCGACGCTGAATCTGGACAACCCGCCCGAGGGGGTAAAGCTGGATCTGGCGGCCAAGACGGCCGTCAAACGTGAAATCAACGTCGTGATGTCGAATTCATTCGGCTTTGGCGGCACCAACGCCAGTCTGGTTATGGGCAAGGTAACAGATTGATGTGGAAGCATATTACCTCGACTTTTCTGTCGCTGATGGTGGTTATTCTGGTGGTGGCCAGCGGGGTGATCCTGTTGGCGCAGAACCGGTATAAGGCACCGGGGCCACTGACGCAGGCAATGTGTTTGCGGGTGGAAAGCGGCACCAACATGCGCAAGGTCTCGGATGAGTTGGCCAAGCGCGGGGCGGTCAGCAGTGGCACATTGTTTCGCATGGGGGCGGATTATTCCGACAAGTCGCACAAGTTGAAGGCCGGCAGTTTTCTGGTGCCCGAAGGGGCCTCGATGGCCGATATTGTGGATATCGTGACCCGTGGTGGTGCCAGCACTTGTGGCACCGAGATTGTGTACCGGATCGGTGTGACCCGCACCCAGATCAAAGTGCGCGAGTTGGACCCAGCGACGAACAAGTATTTCGACAAAGTCGCCTTTGTCCCCGCTGATGAGGAAACACCAGCCGATTACACACAGGCCCGGGAGCAGGCGGATGCGCGCATTCGTATCGCGCTGGCCGAAGGGGTGACGACATGGCAGATTGTCGAGGCATTGAAGGCGGCGGATTTCCTTGATGGCAAGATCGCCGAGATGCCGCTCGAAGGGATGTTGGCCCCGGACAGTTACGAGGTAAGCGCTGGTGATACCCGCGTATCGGTGCTGGAACGGATGCAGACGGCACAACAGGCCATTCTGGACGAGGCCTGGGCCGGTCGGGATGATGATCTGCCGATCACGACCAAGGAAGAGGCACTGACGCTGGCGTCTCTGATCGAAAAGGAAACCGGCGTGGCCGAGGAGCGCCCGCAGGTGGCGAGCGTATTCGTCAACCGGCTGCGCAAGGGGATCAAGCTGCAAACGGACCCTGCGGTGATATACGGTATCACCAAGGGGCAGGGTGTTCTGGGCCGTGGTTTGCGTCAAAGCGAACTGCGCCGCAAGACACCCTATAATACCTATGTGATCGAGGGTTTGCCGCCGGGACCGATTGCCAACCCGGGACGCGCGGCGATCGAGGCGGCGGTGCATCCGGACGAAACCGATTACATCTTCTTTGTTGCGGATGGCACCGGTGGCCATGCCTTTGCCAAGACGCTGAAAGAGCATAACGAGAATGTGGCCCGTTGGCGCAAGATCGAAGCAGAGCGCGGAAATAACTAGGCGGGGCGGGCAATTTGCCCGCTCTCCATGCTTGGTAAAACCCCCTCTGGTCCCCCTGAAGGGGAGGCGATGGATGCGGGCTTGTCCCTTGATATTTAAAGGTTTTGTTAACCTGACCGTTCGGTGGTGGTAGCGATTTACCTTGACTTTGCGAACGCTCCAAAGTATACATTGTGGCAAGCTAGAAGAAGTGGGCAAGCAGTCGGGGAGTTAATCCTGCGGCTGCTTTTTCATTTCTCTTGTGCGGAGCGGCATGAGAGGCAGATTCAGACCACATGACAATGATTACACCCGTAGGGGGCAACGGTGAAGCCGAGGAAATCCTTTGCATCGCCGAGAAGCACCTTGGCCGGATGCTATACCGCGTCGAGGAATTGATTGCAGCGTTTGAAGCGGAAGAAACCACGCTTTCCAAAGAAGCGGTGGCGCGGATCCGCGAGTTGAGCAAGGCCGCACAGACGGCGTTTGATGAAAGGGCAAAAATTGAAAAGCTCCGAAAAAACACAGCCGGAATCGTGCATGACTATGCGCTCGACTTTGATGCGGCCCGACTTGAGATCGGGCGCAGAATTGCTCGCTTGCGCGACGCCACAGGAACAGACGGAATTTCTAGACAGCCTGAGTGAGGAGAGTTTGCTGGCGCTGCCTTATCTGTTCGAGTTCTGGGCGTTTGAACACCAGTTGCCGCCGGAAGGGGACTGGCGCACATGGGTGATTATGGGCGGGCGCGGGGCAGGGAAAACCCGCGCCGGTGCCGAATGGGTGCGCAGCATGGTCGAAGGGTCACGCCCGATGGATATGGGGCGGGCACGGCGGGTGGCGCAGGTGTTTTCGGCGCATGACCCCGAGAGTTTGCGCGGGCCGCAGTTTGATGCGGACTGGGTGGACGAGCTGGCCAAGTGGAAAAAGGCCGAGGAGGCGTGGGACATGCTGCAGTTCGGGTTGCGGCTGGGGGATTGTCCGCGCCAGTGTGTGACAACCACGCCCAAGAATGTGCCGGTGCTGAAGGCGATACTGGGAAATTCCACCACAGTGGTGACCCGCGCGCCGACCGAGGCGAACCGCGCCTATCTGGCAGCGTCGTTTCTGGAGGAGGTGCGGGCGCGTTATGCCGGCACGCGGCTGGGACGGCAGGAACTGGACGGGGTATTGCTGGAGGATGCGGAAGGGGCGTTGTGGACCTCCGCGATGCTGGAGGATCTGCGGCTGGAGGAGGCCGGAGAACTGGACCGGATCGTGGTGGCTGTGGACCCGCCGGTGACGGGGCACAAGGGATCGGATGAATGCGGCATCGTGGTTGTCGGGGCGAATTGTCAGGGCAATCCGGCGGATTGGCGGGCGGTGGTGTTGAAGGATGCAACCGTGTCCGCCGCCACGCCTGCGGCCTGGGCGCGGGTGGCGATTGCGATGGTCGAGGAATACGGCGCGGACCGGCTGGTGGCCGAGGTCAATCAGGGCGGGGATATGGTGGAAAGCGTGATCCGGCAGATTGATCCGCTGGTGCCTTACCGGTCGGTGCGGGCCGCCAAAGGCAAGATCGCGCGGGCCGAGCCTGTGGCTGCGTTATATGAACAGGGCCGCGTGCGGCATCTGCGCGGGCTTGGCGGGCTGGAGGACCAGATGTGTCGCATGACCACGCGCGGCTATGAGGGCAAGGGCAGTCCGGATCGGGTGGATGCGCTGGTCTGGGCCTTGCACGAGTTGATGATCGAACCGGCTGCGAAATGGCGGCGGCCAAGGGTTCGCGGATTGTAGTTTCTTTTTCGCATAAATATCCGCGCCGTAGGCAAGAAGTTTTATGCCTCCGGCGGGGATATTTTCACGAAAAAGAAGCAGGAACAAACAAGAGAAACTGGCGAAGAGACGAGGAGCTTCTTCTATGGCGTTTAATTTCTTTCGACGGGGTGCGCAGGTGCCCGAGCAGAAGGTCTCGGCCACGGGGCCGGTGATTGCCTACCACGGGGCCGGACGGGTGGCGTGGTCTCCGCGTGATGTGGGGTCGCTGACGCGGACCGGTTTTTTGGGGAATCCGGTCGGGTTTCGCTGTGTGAAACTGGTGGCTGAAGCGGCGGCGGCACTGCCGTTGGTGTTGCAGGACCGCGAGCGGCGTTACGAGGCGCATCCGTTGCTGTCATTGATCCGGCATCCGAATGGGGCGCAGGGGCGGGCGGAGCTGTTCGAGGCGCTGTATGGGCAATTGCTACTGACCGGCAATGGCTATCTTGAGGCGGTGCCGGACGAGGCGGGCGCGCCGGTGGAGCTGCATGTGCTGCGCAGCGACCGGATGAGCGTGGTGCCCGGTTCCGATGGCTGGCCCGTGGCCTATGAATATGCGGTGGGCGGGCGCAAGCACCGGTTTGACATGACCTGCGAGGTGCAGCCGATCTGCCATATCCGCACCTTTTCGCCGCAGGATGACCATTACGGGTTTTCACCGATGCAGGCGGCGGCCAGTGCGGTGGATGTGCATAATGCGGCGTCGCGCTGGAGCAAGGGATTGCTGGACAATGCCGCGCGGCCATCCGGGGCGATTGTCTATCGCGGGTCGGACGGGCAAGCGAGCCTGACGGCGGACCAGTATGACCGTTTGGTGGATGAAATGGCCAGCCAGCATCAAGGCGCCGCGAATGCGGGGCGCCCGATGTTGCTGGAGGGCGGATTGGACTGGAAACCTATGGGGTTTTCACCGTCCGACATGGAGTTCCAGAAAACCAAGGAAGCGGCGGCGCGGGAGATTGCCATTGCCTTTGGTGTGCCGCCGATGTTGCTGGGGATCCCCGGGGATGCGGCCTATGCCAATTATCAGGAGGCCAACCGCGCGTTTTATCGGTTGACGGTGTTGCCGCTGGCGACCCGTGTGGCGGCTTCTGTATCCGAATGGCTGACGCGGTTCAGTGGCGAGGATGTGGAACTGCGGCCCGATCTGGATCAGGTGCCGGCGTTGTCGGTTGAACGGGATAACCAGTGGCGGCGGGTGAGCGGGGCCGCCTTCCTGACGGATGCCGAGAAGCGCAGCCTGTTGGGGTTGACAAAACTGGCGGAGGATGAATGAACGAGGAAAGAGCGCAGGCCGGTGGATCGCGGTTTTTGTATGACAGTTTCGATGCCGCCACTGCGCGGATTGAGGCCAATGAGCGGGTCAGCAAGTTGCAGTTTGAAGCGCTTGCGGATCGGCTGGTGCGGATCGAGGCGATGATCGAGCGGCTGGAGCGGCGGCTGTGGCTGGCGGTTTACGGCGTGGTTGGCGTGGTGCTGGCGCAGGGAATTGTTACGCTGCTGGATGTGGCGCCCAAGTAAGGAAAACAACATGACATCAATGGATTACGAGGCCGAGTTAGAGCGCAAGTTCTGCCGGATGGAAAGCGGCGTGAGTGTTACGGATGGCACCTGTATCGAAGGCTATGCCAGCTATTTCGGTAAATGCGATCAGGGTGGCGATGTGGTCGAGGCTGGCGCCTATGCCGCGTCTTTGGCCAATCTGGCCAGCAAGGGGCGCAGGGTCAAGATGCTGTGGCAGCATGATCCGACCCAGCCGATTGGCATTTGGGACGAGGTGCGCGAGGATGGCAAGGGGCTGTATGTCAAGGGCCGTCTGCTGCTGGACGTGGCCAAGGGGCGCGAGGCGGCGGCACTGATCGAGGCGGGCGCGATTGACGGTCTGTCGATCGGATACCGCACCAAAAAGGCACATAAGAATGGCAAGGGCCAGCGGCTCTTGGCTGAACTGGAATTGTGGGAGGTGTCACTGGTGACGTTCCCCATGCTTCCGGAAGCGCGAGTGGGGGCGAAGGGCGACAGCCCGGAGACCGAAATTCTGCGTGATCTGGCAGGGGTCATCAATGACGCCCGCCACATGCTGGCCCGCGACTGAGCCAGCGATCTAACCTCAACTTTTCACAGGAAAACAAAATGAGCAAAACCGACCGCAAGGCTCGGGACGTTGGTGTTGTGCCAACGGACCTGTCTCCGGCTGCCGAGGTGAAGACCGCGATGGCCGGTTTCGTAAATGATCTGAATGACTTTCAGGACAAACTTAATTCCAAACTGCAACAACAAGAAGAGCGACTGACCATGCTGGACCGCAAGACAACAACTTATCAACGCCCCGCCCTTTCCGTGGCGGCCCAAACCGATGCCCCGCACCAAAAGGCGTTCAATGCTTACCTACGTTCAGGCGATGATGACGCGCTGCGCGGCATTGTTCTGGAAGGCAAGGCCATGTCCACGGCTGTGTCAGCCGATGGCGGCTATCTGGTGGACCCGCAAACCGCGGAAACCATCAAGAGCGTGCTGAATTCCACCGCATCGCTGCGTTCTATCGCGTCCGTGGTGAATAGTCGAGGCGACATCGTTCGATGTGCTGATTGACCATACCGATGTGGGCGCTGGCTGGGCGACCGAAGCCGGTCCGGCGGCGGAAACAGGCACGCCTTCGATTGATCGCATCACCATTCCGCTGCATGAATTGTCGGCCCTGCCCAAGGCAAGCCAGCGTCTGCTGGATGACAGCGCGTTCGACATCGAAGGCTGGCTGGCCGGTCGTATTGCCGACAAGTTTTCCCGCGCCGAGGCCGCTGCTTTTGTCAGCGGTGACGGGGTGGACAAGCCCACGGGTTTCCTGACCCATACGGCTGTGGATGATGCGACATGGACCTGGGGCAATCTGGGGTATATCGCCACCGGTGTTGACGGTGATTTCAGCAGCACCAATCCGGTCGATGCGATCATTGATCTGGTTTATGCGCTGGGGGCAGAATACCGCGCCGGTGCGACATTCGTGATGAATTCGAAAACTGCCGGTGCCGTGCGCAAGATGAAGGATGCCGATGGCCGCTTTATGTGGTCCGATGGTCTGGCGGCGGGTGAACCTGCGCGCCTGATGGGTTATCCGGTGCTGATTGCCGAGGATATGCCGGACATCGGATCGGATGCCACCGCGATTGCCTTTGGCGATTTTGGCGCCGGTTATACTGTGGCCGAACGCCCCGATCTGCGCGTGCTGCGTGATCCGTTCAGCGCCAAGCCGCATGTTCTGTTCTATGCCACAAAACGTGTGGGCGGGGACGTGAGCGACTTTGCCGCGATCAAGCTGCTGAAATTCTCGGTCGCGTAAAGCGGATCGGGATTGGTCCCTCTGCCGCAGCATTGGCAGGGGGGCTGAAATGGGCGTGCGTCCGGGGTTTCGTGTTGTCTAGCTGCTCCCCTCCGTCCAAGCAATACGATGGGCGCGCGCCCGCCTTTATGGCGGAGGAATTCAGATTTTTCGGAGATTTTCCATGATGTTAGTCGAGCAAACCACAGTGCCGGCAGCGGCGCTGCCGATTGCACAATTCAAGGACCACTTGCGGATGGGCACGGGGTTTGCCGATGACGCGGTGCAGGATGCGGTGCTGGAAAGCTATCTGCGCAGCGCGGTTGCGGCGATCGAGGCGCGCACGGGCAAGATATTGATCGCGCGAAGTTTCATGTGGTCGTTGACCGCGTGGCGGGCGCTGGGGGAGCAGGCGTTTCCGGTGGCCCCTGTCAGCGCGATCACCGAATTGCGCCTGCTGGACCGTCTGGGGGCGGTGACTGTGATTGATGCGGGCCGGTATTCGCTACAAAAGGATGACCACCGGCCAAAGCTGCTGGCGGCGGGGGGCTGTTTGCCCACCATTCCGATTGGCGGCAGTGCCGAGGTGATCTTTGACGCCGGTTTCGGTGCGGCCTGGGGTGACCTGCCGGCGGATGTGAACCATGCGGTGATGCTGCTGGCGGCGCATTATTATGAACATCGCAATCTGGGCGGGGCTGCGGGCGAGTTTATCACCGTTTCCAAGGTGCCTTACCGCATCACGGTGCGGGCGGCCCCTTACGGCGCACCGTCGCGACCCAAGCCGGAACAGCGGTTTCGCGAAGGCACGCGGCTGTTTCGCATCAAGGCGGTGACCGAGCGTGATCCGCAGGCGCATTTCCTGACCTGTTTTGCCTATGAGGAGGTATCGTCATGAGTTACGGCGTTTCGGCTGCGCTTCAGGCGGCGATTTACCAGCAACTGGTTTCAGACCCCGTGTTGATGGGGCTGGTGGGCAGTGCAATTTACGACAACGCACCGGCGGGGCCGATCACCGGCACCTATGTCAGTCTGGGGCCGGAAGACGTGCGCGACCGGTCGGACAAGACCGGCTATGGCGCGCTGCATATGGTGACGATCAGCGTGATTTCGGATGCCGCCGGTTTCCAGACGGCCAAGGAAGTGGGCGCGGCGGTGAGTGATGCGTTGCAGGGGGCCACGCTGACACTGAGCCGCGGGGCGTTGTGTTACATCAACTTTGATCGTGCCACGGCGCGGCGGGTTGGCACGGGGGAAACCCGGCGGATTGATCTGCGGTTTCATGCGCGGGTCGAGGACAATTAAGGCAGGCGGCTGCTCATCAAGCCTTGCGGCTTTCTTCGCGAGGAGGTCCGTCAGGGCCGAGGAGCGGCTGGTACAAATGACAATTCAACAATCATTGGAGTGACAGCTATGGGTGCCCAGAACGGCAAGGACCTTTTGATCAAGATGGACATGACCGGCGGCGGTCTGTTCGAAACCGTTGTCGGCCTGCGGGCGACGCGGATCAGTTTCAACGCGGAAGCGGTGGATGTGACCAGTCTGGAAAGTGCAGGCGGCTGGCGTGAATTGCTGGGCGGGGCCGGAGTGAAATCGGCAACGATTTCGGGGTCCGGTGTGTTCAAGGATGCCACCACGGACGAACGTGCGCGGCAGATTTTCTTTGACGGGGAAACGCCGGATTTTCAGGTGATCATTCCCGATTTTGGCATCATCGAGGGGGCTTTCCAGATCACCTCGGTTGAATATGCGGGCAGCTATAATGGCGAGGCGACCTATGAGCTGAGCATGGCCTCGGCCGGGGCGCTGACATTCACGGCGGCACCGTAATGGCGAACCCCTGGGCTGGTGAAGTGGCGTTGGTGCTGGATGGTGTGGAACACGCCTGCAAGCTGACGTTGGGCGCTTTGGCGGAACTGGAGGCGTCCCTAGAAACGGGGACGCTGGTATCGCTGGTCGAACGGTTTGAAAGCGGGCAGTTCAGCACGCGCGATGTGCTGGCGCTGATCGTGGCGGGCCTGCGCGGCGGGGGCTGGAAGGGCAGCGCGGCGGATCTGATGGCGGTCGAGGTCGGCGGCGGGCCGGTTGAAGCGGCGCGGGTGGCGGCAGAACTGCTGGCGCGAGCCTTTGCGGTGCCGGACGCGCGCGGGATGAGCGGGTTTGACTGGCCCGGTCTGATGCGGGTCGCGCTGCGCGGCCTGCGGTTGCATCCGCGCGATTTCTGGCAGCTGACGCCGGCGGAACTGTTGATGATGCTGGGCGAGGGGGCGGCAGATGCCCCGATGGGGCGGGCGCGGCTGGAGGAGTTGGCGCAGGCCTATCCTGACAATTTGGAGAGAAAAGCATGACACAACAAGTGGATGGGCTGAGCGCGTTTGACGATCAGGTGGCAGCCCTTGAGGCAACGATGGGTGGGGCAACGGCGATGACGGCGGCCTTTGATGGCGAGCTGTCAAAGATGCGCGACAGCCTGACCACCACGAACCGCGAGGTCGAGGTGTTGTCAAAGGGGATCAGTCGCGGGTTGAAGTCGGCCTTTGACGGGTTGGTGTTTGACGGGATGAAGCTGTCGGATGCGTTGGGCAAACTGGCGGAATCGATGATCAACGCCACCTATAACGCGGCAATTGCGCCGGTCACCAAGCATTTCGGCGGGTTGATTGCCAATGGTATCAGCAATTTTTTCGGCGCGGGGAATCTGTTTGCCGACGGGGCAGGGTTTAGTCAGGGCCGCGTGATGCCATTTGCCAATGGCGGCATTGTCAGCGGATCGACAACATTTCCGATGCGGGGCGGCACCGGATTGATGGGCGAGGCGGGCACCGAGGCGATCATGCCGCTGACACGCGGGGCCAACGGACGGTTGGGGGTCGAGGCCAGCGGTGGTGGGCGGCCTGTGAATATCACCATGAACATCAGCACGCCGGATGTCGAAGGGTTCAACCGTTCACAATGGCAGATCGCGGCACAGCTGAGCCGTGCTTTGGGGCGCGGGCAGCGTAATTTCTAGGAGGGGAACGATGGGTTTTCACGAGGTAAGATTTCCGGCCAGTCTGAGTTTTGGCGCGGTGGGTGGCCCCGAACGGCGCACCGAGGTTGTGACGCTGGCCAACGGGTTCGAGGAGCGCAACACGCCCTGGGCCCATTCAAAGCGGCGCTATGATGCCGGTTTGGGGATGCGGTCGCTGGATGATGTGGAGCTGCTGATTGCATTCTACGAGGCGCGGCAGGGGCAGCTATACGGGTTTCGCTGGAAAGACTGGGCCGATTACAAATCCGGCGTCGCTTCGGCCGCGCCGTATTTCGAGGATCAGGTGATCGCGATTGGCGACGGGGTGACGGCAATGTTCCCGCTGACCAAGACCTATGCGTCCGGCGAGGCAAAATATGTACGCCCGATCACCAAGCCGGTGGCGGGCACTGTGGTTGTCGGTATTCAGGGGGATCAGCAGCAGGAAGCGATCCATTTCGATGTGGATACCGCAACCGGTGTGATCACGTTTAACCATCCGCCTGACATCGGGGTCGAGGTGACAGCGGGGTTTGAATTTGATGTGCCGGTGCGGTTTGACACGGACCGGATCCAGACTTCGGTGGCCAGCTTTCAAGCCGGTGAAGTGCCGAATGTGCCGGTGGTGGAGGTGCGTATCTGATGGGCCTTTCAACAGAATTTGAAGCACATCTGCGCGGTGGTCTGACCACGGTGTGCCGCTGCTGGGCAGTGGTGCGTCGGGACGGGCGGGTGTTCGGCTTTACCGACCATGACCGCGAGTTGGAGTTCGAGGGCATTGTGTTCAAGGCCGATACCGGCCTGACGGCCAAAGCTTTGCAACAGACCTCGGGCCTGTCGGTGGACAATACCGAGGCCTTGGGTGCGCTGTCGGATGCGGCGATCACCGAGGCTGATATAACCGCGGGCCGGTTTGACGGGGCCGAGGTGCGGGCGTGGTTGGTAAACTGGGCCGATCCGGACCAGCGCTTGTTGCAGTTTCGCGGCACGATTGGCGAGATGCAGCGCAGTGGCGGGGCGTTTCAAGCGGAATTGCGCGGTCTGACCGAAGCGCTGAACCAACCACAAGGGCGGGTGTATCAAAAGGCTTGCACGGCGGTTCTGGGCGACAAGGACTGCCGGTTCGGGTTTGATCTGCCCGGGTATGTGGCGGAACTGGCGGTCGAGGTTGTCGAGGAGGCGCGGATTTTCCGGTTTGTCGATCTGGCCGGTTTTGATGTGCGCTGGTTTGAATATGGGCGCTTTACGGTGATGACTGGCGAGGCGCAGGGGCTGGTCGGGCTGGTCAAGAACGACCGGATCACTGAAGCGGGCCGCGAGATTGAACTGTGGGAGAGCATTCGCGCGCCGATTGTTACGGGCGATCTGGTGAAGATCGAGGCGGGCTGTGACAAGCGCCCTGAAACCTGCCGTCTGAAGTTTGATAATTTCCTGAATTTTCGCGGCTTCCCTGACATCCCCGGCGAGGACTGGTTGATGAGATATCCGACACGCGGTGGTGTCAATGATGGCGGGAGTCTGGGGGGATGACCGTGATTGGCGAACAGGTGGTTCAGGCCGCGCGCGGCTGGATCGGCACGCCTTACCGGCATCAGGCCTCCACCAAGGGGGCGGGCACCGATTGTCTGGGCCTGCTGCGCGGTGTGTGGCGCGAGCTGTATGGTGCGGAGCCAGAGGATGTGCCCGCCTATACGCCGGACTGGTCCGAGCCACAGGGAGAGGAACGGCTGTGGCGTGCCGCCTTGCGGCACTTGCAGGGGCAAAAGGGGCGGGCCGTAGGCGATCTGCTGTTGTTTAGGATGCGGGCGGGTGGTGTGGCCAAGCATCTGGGGATTGCGGGGCGCATTGGCCCTGAACCGACTTTTATTCATGCCTATACGGGCCACGGGGTGGTTGAGAGTCCCCTTAGCCGCCCGTGGCAGCGCCGCATTGTGGCGCGATTTGCGTTTCCCGAGGAGGGGTCCTGATGGCGACTATAGTTTTATCTTCGATCGGCTTTGCCGCCGGTGCTTCCGTAGGCGGGGCGGTTTTTGGCCTGTCCAGTGCGGTGATCGGGCGGGCAATCGGGGCCACGCTGGGGCGGGTGATCGACCAGCGGATTATGGGGGCTGGCTCGCAGGTGGTGGAAACCGGCAAGGTTGACCGGTTCCGCCTGACGGGGGCGTCCGAGGGTGCGCCGGTGGGGCAGGTATATGGGGCTATGCGGATCGGGGGTCAGGTGATCTGGGCTTCGCGCTTTCAAGAGGCCAGCACGACAAGTGGCGGCGGCAAGGGCGCGCCGAGTGGCCCCAAGACCACCAGTTATAGCTACACCGCCAATCTGGCGATTGCCCTTTGTGAAGGGGTGATCACGCGGGTGGGGCGTGTCTGGGCCGACGGGATCGAGATTGCGCGTGATGATCTGAACCTGCGGGTTTACACGGGGTCCGAGGACCAGATGCCGGACCCCAAGATCGAGGCGGTCGAGGGGGCGGGCAATGCACCGGCCTATCGCGGCATTGCTTATGTGGTGCTGGAAGACCTGCCGCTGGGGCAGTTCGGCAACCGGATCCCGCAGTTTACATTCGAGGTGCTGCGCCCGGCGCAGGACGTGGTCGAGGTAGATATTGCGCAGGCTGTGCAAGCGGTGGCTTTGATCCCCGGCACGGGGGAATACGGGCTGGCGACGACTCCGGTGCATTACAGTGCCGGTTTCGGGGTGAACCGCACGGCGAATATGAACACGCCTTCGGGCAAGACGGATTTTGTGACCTCGGTCGAGGCGCTGGGCGAAGAGATGCCCAATGTCGGCTCGGTTTCGCTGGTGGTGTCGTGGTTCGGCAATGATCTACGCTGTGGCAGTTGTGATGTGCAGCCCAAGGTCGAGCAGGCGGGCGATGATGGCACGGGGATGCCCTGGTCGGTGTCCGGCGTGTCGCGCGGGGCGGCGGCTATGGTGCCGGAACTGGACGGGCGTTCGGTTTATGGGGGCACGCCGACGGACCAGTCGGTGAAAGAGGCGATCCAGCATCTGTCGGCGCAGGGCAAGGGAGTGGTGTTTTACCCCTTTGTGCTGATGGATCAACTGGCGGGCAACGGGTTGACCGACCCCTACACGGGTGCGGCGGATCAACCGGCCCTGCCATGGCGCGGTCGTATTACGTTGTCGGTTGCGTCGGGGCAGGCGGGATCGCCGGATGGCACGGCGGCGGTGGATGCCGAGGTGGCGGCGTTTTTCGGTGCGGCAGCGGCTTCGGATTTCACCGCGACCGCAGGCGGGGTGTCCTATAGCGGCCCTGCGGAATGGTCCTATCGCCGGTTTGTGCTGCATTACGCGCACCTGTGCGCAGCGGCGGGGGGGGTTGAGGCCTTCCTGATTGGATCGGAACTGCGCGGGTTGACGCAGATCAGGGGGGTGGGCGGAAGTTTCCCCGTGGTGCAGGCGCTGCGTGATCTGGCAGCGGATGTGCGCGCCGTTCTGGGAACGGGCACCAAGATATCCTATGCAGCGGACTGGTCTGAATATTTCGGTTATCAGCCGCAGGATGGCAGCGGGGACCGTCTGTTCCATCTGGATGCGCTGTGGGCGGATGCGAATATAGATTTCGTCGGCATCGACAACTATATGCCGCTGTCGGACTGGCGCGATGGGTATGATCATCTGGATGCGGGCGCGGGGTCGATATACAACCTCGATTATCTGAAATCCAATATCATGGGCGGCGAGGGTTATGACTGGTATTACCATTCACCGGAATCCCGTGAAGCACAGATCAGGACTCCAATCACGGATGCGGAACATGGCGAGCCGTGGATATACCGTTTCAAGGATATCAAAAGCTGGTGGTTAAGCACCCATCACGAGCGCATCGGGGGGGTGCGGCAGAGCACACCGACGGCCTGGGAGGCGGGCAGCAAGCCGGTGTGGTTTACCGAACTGGGCTGTGCGGCGGTGGACAAGGCAACGAACGAGCCGAACAAGTTTGTTGATCCCAAATCATCTGAATCCAGCCTGCCGCGCTATTCCGATGGCACGCGGGATGAATTGATCCAGATGCAGTATCTGCGGGCGATGCACCAGTTCTGGAACGATCCGGTAAACAACCCCGTGCATGATGAAACCGGCGTGCAGATGGTTGATATGGGCCATGCGCATGTCTGGGCCTGGGATGCGCGCCCCTTTCCCTATTTCCCGAACCATCGGGATTTGTGGGCCGACGGGGAGAACTATGCGCGCGGGCATTGGCTGAACGGGCGCACGGCGGCGCGCTCGCTTGCTTCGGTTGTGGCGGAAATCTGCGAACGTTCCGGTGTGACGCAATATGATGTCAGCCGGTTGTTCGGCTATGTGCGGGGCTATTCCGTGCCCGCGATTGACGGGGCGCGGGCGGCGTTGCAGCCCCTGATGCTGGCTTACGGGTTTAATGCGGTCGAACGGGACGGGGTGCTGGTTTTTCGCAACCGCGACGGGCGGGAAACCGGTGTTGTGCCGGCCGAGAAACTGGCCGTGGCGGCCGAGGCGGACGGGCTGATTGAAACCACGCGCGCACCGGTGGCCGAGGTGGCGGGGCGCATCCGGCTGAATTTCGTCGAAGCCACTGGCGATTACGAGGTGCGGGCGGTCGAGGCGGTGTTCCCGGACGAAGCCACCTTCAGTGTGTCGCAGTCCGAATTGCCGCTGGCGCTGACAGGCGCGGAGGGGCGCGCCGTGGTGGAACGCTGGCTGGCGGAATCGCGGGTGGCGCGGGATGGCGCGCGCTTTGCCTTGCCGATGAGCGAACTGGCGCTGGGCGCGGGCGATGTAGTGCGCCTGCCCGATGGGGATGGCGAGGCGCTCTACCGGCTGGACAATGTGGAACAGGCCGGGGCGCAGATGATCGAGGCGGTGCGGGTGGAAGGGGGCGTTTACCAGCCTTCGGAAGCGACCGACGAGGTGCCGAACCTGCGCCCCTTCACCCCTGCGGTGCCGGTCTATCCGCTGTTTCTGGACCTGCCGTTGCTGCGTGGTGACGAGGTGGCACATGCGCCGCATGTGGCGGTGACGGCCACGCCTTGGCCCGGATCGGTGGCGGTATACAGTTCATCTACGGATGCGGGCTATGGGCTGAACAAGCTGATCGAGGGGTCAAGTGTGATCGGGGTAACGGAAACGGCATTGCCGGCAGCGCGTAGCGGGTTGAAAGACCATGGTGCGCCTTTGCGGGTGAAGGTATACGGTGGCGATCTGGCCTCGGCCCCCTGGGGGGATGTGCTGAACGGGGGCAATCTGGCGGCGATCGGGGATGGTTCGGGCGATAACTGGGAGGTGTTACAGTTCGCCGAGGCCGTGCTGGTGGCCGAGGATACCTATGATCTGTCGCTGCGGCTGCGGGGGCAGGCGGGATCGGACGGGATCATGCCGGCGGAATGGCCCGTGGGCAGCCAGTTCGTGTTGCTGAACGGGATGCCGGAGCAGATCGACCTGGCCTTAAGCGAACGGGGATTGTCGCGCCATTACCGGATCGGTCCGGCGGCGCGCAATTACGATGATCCGTCCTATCTGCATATGCAGGCGGCATTTCAGGGCGTCGGGTTGCGTCCTTATGCGCCCTGCCATTTGCGCAGCAGAGGGGCGGCGGGCAGCGATATCGCTGTCCGCTGGATCCGGCGCACGCGGGTGGATGGCGACAGTTGGGAAGGGGTCGAGGTGCCTTTGGGCGAAACAGTCGAGCGGTATTTGCTGCGGGTCAAAACCGGCAGCACGATCCTGCGCGAGGTTTTCCGCAGCGTGCCGGACTGGACCTATTTTGCAGCGGATCAGGCGGCAGACGGGGTAAGTTTGCCCTTTACCATCGAGGTGGCGCAGATTTCCGACAGTTTCGGCCCCGGGCCGTTTGAATCTGTCGAGATCACGGCCTAGGAATGCGGCCGGTTCTGCATGGGGATGTGGTGGCCGCGGCGCTGGTGCTGCTGCGGGTGCCGGTTTCGGCGTGTCCTGAAGTTATGCGTGACATGCTGGAACAGGCGGCGGCTGCGGACCTGTATCGCAAGCGTTTGGGCAAGGGGCACCCCGAATGGGGCAACGGCAGCCTGATGGCGGTGGCGATGCGGCGGGAACGGGCGGGGGAGCCGTTTCTGGATGATCCCGATTATTGCCGCTGTTTGATCGCGGCATTTTCCACGCTGCTGGAGTGGCGGGCCGAGCGGGCCGTGTTCAGCCGGAGGCGCAGGAAATGCAGGTCGGCACGGTCGGATCAAGCTGTAGCCGTTTGAGAGGAATTTCCTCGCCGCATTCAACGCAATAGCCGTATTCACCCTGATCCATCCGCCCCAGCGCGGTTTTGATACGTAGGGCCTGTTGATCGCGGCGGGTCTGGGTGGCCTTGGCCATTGCCTGTTGCTGCATGGCGTCCATGCGCGACAGGCGGCCAACCGATTGCTGGTCCAGCACCACGGTTTTGCGGGCGTCTTTGGTGGTGTCGCCCTGATTTGTCAATTCGTCCTGAAGCGTCAGCAACAGGGTGCGGAAATGCGCCAGATCGGTGTCATTCATGATGCAAATACCTGTGATCAGGGTTTTCAATTTTGCCTGCGCGGCCTATCTGCTATAGTGCAGCACAGGCAGCAAGGAAACCATGATGACAAACGCGCGCACAAAACTGGCCGAGGTGGATCCGGTCTGGGAACAAATCTGCAAAGAGGCAACCGGCGTTGTTGCAAACGAGCCGTTGTTGGGGGGGCTGGCGCATTCGTCGGTGCTGCACCACCCGACTCTGGAGCGCGCACTGGCTTATCGGGTATCGCTGAAACTGGCCTCGGGCGAGATGTCAGAGCAGATTTTGCGCGAGATTTCGGACGAGGCCTATGCCGCTTCGCCCGAGCTGGGGCAGGCCGCGCGGGCCGATCTGGTTGCGATCAATGAACGCGATCCGGCATGTCACCGGCTGTTGCAGCCGCTGCTGTTCTTCAAGGGATTTCAGGCGGTGCAGGCCTATCGTATCGGGCACTGGCTGTGGCAGAACGGGCGGCATGACATGGCGTTTTTCTTTCAGATGCGGGTGTCGGAAATGTTCGGGATCGATATTCATCCCGCTGCCCGGATCGGGCAGGGGCTGATGATTGACCATGCCCATTCGATTGTGATTGGTGAAACAGCGGTGGTCGGGAACAACGTATCGATGCTGCATTCCGTAACACTGGGCGGCACCGGCAAAGAGGACGGCGACCGGCACCCGAAGATCGGCAACGGCGTGCTGATCGGTGCTGGTGCCAAGGTGCTGGGCAATATCGAGGTGGGGGACTGTTCGCGCATTGCTGCCGGCTCGGTGGTGCTGCATGACGTGCCCGCCCGCAAAACGGTGGCGGGGGTTCCGGCCAAGATTATCGGCGATTCCGGTTGTGAGCAGCCCTCGGTGACGATGGATCAGCTTTTGGGTGGAACCGACTGATATTAAATATGAAAATGGCGAGATAAAGGTGATTTTATCGCGCCATTATCAGGTTTGTTTCTAGGCCAGCATCGAGACCGGATTTTCAAGATTGTCGACGATGGCATTCAGCAGGGTTGCCCCCAATGCCCCGTCAATCACGCGGTGATCAACCGACAGGGTGACCGACATCACGGTGGCCACGGACAAGTCGCCATCCTTGCCAACCACGGGTTTCTTCACGCCGGCGCCAACCGCCAGAATGGCGCCGTGCGGCGGGTTGATTACAGCGTCGAAATTATCAATTCCAAACATGCCCAGATTGGAAATCGCAAAGCTGCCGCCAAGGTATTCGCTCGGGGCCAGTTTGCCTTCGCGGGCGCGGGTGGCCAGATCCTTCATCTCGACCGAAAGCTGGGACAGGGTCTTGGTTTCGGCGTCCTTGATCACAGGCGTGAACAGCCCGTCATCCACGGCCACGGCCACAGCCACGTCCGAGGGTTTCAGTTGGAATAGCCGGTCATTGGCCCATATCGCATTGGCCTTTGGCACCGATTGCAGGGCCATGGCGCAAGCCTTGATGATGAAATCGTTAACCGAGATTTTCAGCCCCCTGGCTTCCAGTTGCTTGTTGATCAGGGCGCGGCCCTGAAGCAATGCGTCGATGCGGATGTCGCGGCGCAGGTAGAAATGCGGGATCGACTGTTTGGCTTCGGTCAGGCGGGCGGCGATGGTTTTGCGCATGCCGTTCAGGGGGATTTCCTGATAGTCCCGATCGGCATAGATTTTGCTTAGGACATCGGTGGCAGGACCGGCGGGCTTCGCTGCGGATGCGGGGGATGTAACTGCAAGTGCAGTTGGTTGCCCCAGAACATCGGCTTTGACGATGCGTCCGTGCGGGCCGGAGCCGGTGATTTGGGTCAGATCAATGCCCTTTTCCGCTGCAATCCTACGGGCCAGAGGCGAGGCGAAGATGCGTTTGCCGTCTGTTTTCGGAGCAGGGACGGGCGCTGTTTTTTCGGATTTTACCGCAGCAGGCCCCGGCGCGGGGGCCGGGGCAGTGGCGGGTTTTGTCGCTGTTGCGGCGATGTCATCCGCTGTTTCGCCATCTTCCAGCAGCACGGCAATCGGGGTGTTGACCTTGACCCCTTCAGTGCCCTCGGGCACCAGCAGTTTGCCAATCACACCTTCGTCCACGGCTTCGAATTCCATCGTCGCCTTGTCGGTTTCGATTTCGGCGATCAGGTCGCCGGACTGGACCGTATCGCCCTCTTTCACCAGCCATTTTGCAAGCGCGCCTTCCTCCATCGTGGGGGAGAGTGCGGGCATCAGGATTTCTGTCGGCATTTGGCGGCTCCCTTAACGATAGGTGACTTGGTGGACGGCTTCAACAACCTCGTCGGTTGTGACCAGTGCCAGTTTTTCAAGATTGGCGGCATAGGGCATCGGGACGTCCTTGCCGGTGCAGTTGATCACGGGGGCATCGAGATAATCGAACGCCTCTTGCATCAGCACGGCAGAGATGTGATTGCCGATCGACCCTACGGGCCAGCCCTCTTCGACAGTCACGCAACGGTTTGTTTTCATGACAGATTTTATCACCGTTGCGGTGTCCATCGGGCGCAGGGTGCGCAGGTCGATTACCTCGGCCGAGATGCCTTCTTCGGCAAGCCTGTCGGCTGCTTCCAGTGCGTATTTCATCCCGATGCCGAAACTGACGATGGTCACATCCGTGCCTTCACGCCAGATTTTGGCAACACCGAAGGGCACGGTGAAATCATCCATCACCGGCACATCGAAGGTCTGGCCGTACAGGATTTCGTTTTCCAGAAAAATCACCGGATTGGGATCGCGGATCGCGGTTTTCAGCAGGCCTTTGGCGTCGGCGGCGGAATAGGGCATCACCACCTTCAGCCCCGGAATTTGCGCATACCACGCGGCGTAATCCTGACTGTGTTGTGCGCCAACGCGGGATGCGGCGCCATTGGCCCCGCGAAACACGATATGCGCGCCCATCTGGCCGCCGGACATATATAGGGTCTTGGCGGCGGAATTGACGATCTGGTCCATCGCCTGCATGGCAAAGTTGAAGGTCATATATTCGACAATCGGTTTCAACCCGCCGAAAGAGGCGCCAACGGCGATGCCGGTAAAGCCGTGTTCGGTAATAGGGGTGTCGATCACCCGCTTTTCGCCGAATTCGTCCAGCAATCCTTGCGATACCTTATAGGCCCCCTGATATTGTGCGACTTCCTCGCCCATCAGGTAAACCGTTTCGTCACGGCGCATTTCCTCGGCCATCGCATCGCGCAGGGCTTCACGCACGGTGGTTGGTTTCATTTCCGTTCCGGCGGGGATTTCGGGGTCAAGCGGCGCGATTACTTCTACAGGAGCGGCGGCTTGTGCGGGGGCAGCCTCGGGTGTGGGGGCAGGGGTTGCAGTCGGTGCGGCGGCGGGCTCGGGGATGGCATCTGCATCCTCGCCCTCTTCGATCAAAACGGCAATCGGTGTGTTGACCGCGACGCCTTCGGTGCCTTCGGGGATCAGGATTTTTCCCATGATGCCTTCGTCCACGGCCTCGAATTCCATCGTTGCCTTGTCGGTCTCGATTTCGGCAATCACCATGCCGGCCTCGACCGCATCACCTTCTTTCACCAGCCATTTCGCCAATGTGCCTTCTTCCATCGTCGGGGAAAGCGCGGGCATTAGAATTTCGGTTGCCATGTATTATTTTTCCGTCTTATCCGATGGTTACGCGTCAGCGTAAATGTCTGTCCATAGTTCGCTTAGCGCCGGTTCGGGGCTTTCGCGGGCAAAATCGGCAGAGTCATTCACCACCGCCTTGATCTCTTTATCAATCGCTTTCAGATCGTCTTCGGAGGCATGTTTGCCCTGCAACAGCATCTGGCGGATATGATCGATTGCATCATGTTCCTCGCGCATTTTCTGCACTTCTTCGCGGGACCGGTATTTGGCGGGATCCGACATGGAATGGCCGCGATATCGGTAGGTGACCATTTCCAGAATGTAGGGGCCATTGCCGGCGCGACAATGCGCAACCGCCTTTTCGCCCGCTGCCTTCACAGCCAGCACATCCATACCGTCAACTGATTCACCGGGAATGCCAAAGGCCTGACCGCGGGTGTAAAGCTGCGGGGTGGAGGAGCCGCGCTCAAGCGAGGTGCCCATCGCGTAGTGGTTGTTTTCAATCACGAAAATCACCGGCAGTTTCCATAGTGACGCCATATTGAAGGTTTCGTAAACCTGCCCCTGATTCGAGGCACCATCACCGAAATAAGTGAAGGTGACGTTGTCATTGCCCTTGTATTTATCGGCAAAGGCCAGTCCCGCGCCGATTGGAACCTGCGCGCCGACAATGCCGTGACCACCATAAAAATGCGCCTCTTTCGAGAACATATGCATCGAGCCGCCCTTGCCTTTGGAATAGCCACCCTCGCGGCCGGTCAGTTCGGCCATCACGCCTTTGGGGTCCATGCCGCAAGCCAGCATATGGCCGTGGTCGCGGTAGGATGTCAGGCGATTGTCGCCCTCTTTGGTGGTGGCCTCAAGTCCGACAACAACGGCCTCCTGGCCGATGTATAGATGGCAGAACCCGCCGATCAATCCCATGCCGTACAGCTGGCCCGCCTTTTCCTCGAATCGACGGATCAACAGCATCTCGCGATAGAACTTTAACAGTTCATCCTTGGAAACATTTGATTTCTTTGAAGGTTTCTTGGCTGCCATAGGGGGAGGCCCTCGCGTTTTGCTAAGTAGTTTAGTGTTAAACTATATTCTATAGCAAACCGGCAGAAAGTGCGAGAAAAGATTTTAGCGGATGACGATTTCGTCGGCGCGCAGCATGCCCAATACGCTGCGGGCCTGTTCGTCCAGCAGATCAAGGTCCAGATAGTCGTCAGACAGGCGGTGGGTTTTGTTTTCCATCCGCTGCACATGCTCGCTAAGGTTCGCCAATTCGCTGCTCAGGGCATCGGCTTCGGCGTCGATCTGGATTCGGCGAAACAACCCGTAGTCGCCTTGAATGGCGGCAAAGGCGAAATAGAGGCCGAGCGCAAAGGCAAAGCCGAAATAAAGGACTCCACCGATTGCCGGACGTTTGCGTTGAATAGTCATTATGCCTTGCCTCGAAATGCCGTCTTGATGCGGCTTTGGCTACAATGGCACATGCCAACAGATTTGTGAATCCCCTGTCATGGGGGGAATAGGCATTTTTCCGCGATACCTGTGACTTATTGGACTCTGTTGATAAAAGGAAACCCTCTGGCGGGGCCAGAGGGTTGCTGTTTTCTTGGTCTGTGTGGCACAGGCGAGCCCACTGCCGGTCAGGCCTTGCCTTTGTAGATATCGACCAGTTTGGCCAGCATCGACAGCGCATCTTCGCGGCTGCGCTGGAAGGTGTTGCGCCCGATGATCGAGCCATTGCCGCCACCGTCCCGAATGGCGCGGGCATCGTCATAAACGCTGTCGGCCCCTTTTTTCGAGCCACCGGAAAACACCACGATGCGACGACCTGCAAAGCTGGCATCCATACAATGTTTCACACGGGCGGCTTGGGTTGCGATGTCGATCTTTTCATCCTCATAGACCTTTTTGGCTTCGGGCAGGAACAAATGATCGGTGGAGAGTTTAATTTTGATGATATGTGCGCCCAGCAGGGCTGCAATTTGTGCGGCATAGGCGGCCACATCAATCGCGGTTTCACCATCTTTGTCCAGTGCCTCGCCGCGCGGGTAGGACCAGATCACGGTGGCAATGCCCTTGGCTGCGGCCTCTTCGCGCATGGCCGAGATTTCCTCGAACATTTCCAGCCCTTGGGAAGATCCGGGGTAAATGGTAAAGCCGATGGCCGAGGCCCCGATGCGCAAGGCGTCGTCCACACAAGCTGTGATGGCTTGATCTTTGGCCGATTCAGAAGGTATCAGCGAGTTGGCCGAGTTGGCTTTCAGAATGGTCGGAATTTGGCCTGCGAAGGTGTCGGCGCCCGCTTCCAGCATCCCCAAAGGCGCGGCATAGGCGTTCAGACCAGCGTCAATTGCCAGCTGGTAGTGGTAATGCGGATCATAGGCAGCCGGGTTGGGTGCAAAGGAACGTGCGGCGCCATGTTCGAACCCCTGATCAACAGGAAGGATGATCATCTTGCCGGTGCCGCCCAGTTTGCCGTTCATCAGGATACGGCAGAGGTTGGCTTTTACACCCGGGCAGTCGGCCTCGTAATTCGATAGAATTTTCTGGACAATCCGTGTCGCTTTCATCGCAAATTCCTTTCAAGAGCAGCAGATTTTCTACTGCTCTATAAAGGTATACGGTGGTGTGCAATGCTGTTGGCGCTATCAGTCGCTAAAAACTTATGCCCCTTCCAGTGCGGCAACCCCGGGCAATGTTTTGCCTTCCATCCATTCCAGAAACGCGCCGCCTGCGGTCGAGATATAGGTGAAATCATTCGCATACCCTGCCGCGTTGATCGCTGCCACGGTATCGCCGCCCCCTGCAATTGAAACCAGCGCACCTGCTTTGGTCTGTTTGGAAATATCGAACAGCATGGCAAATGTCGCAGCGTGAAACGGCGGCATTTCGAACACGCCAAGCGGGCCGTTCATGATCAGGGTTTTGCTGGATTCGATTACGGGAACCTCTAAAAATCCCCCAAAATCCGGCCTGACGGGGTAGAATCGTCATCAGGATGAAAATGATTCGACCGACGGGGTTTTGTCATGGGTCAGATGGGATTTTTTGATCTTTCCAGCCGATACGCGGGACTGGACAAATCTGGTGATCCGCTGGTGTTGCTCAACGACATGGTGCCGTTCGAGGATTACCGGGACGAGCTGAAGGCCATATGGCGCACGCCGCCCGAACAGCGCAAATCCAACGCTGGCCGCCCGCCTTGGGATGAGGTGCTGATATTCAAGACGATGGTTTTGCAGCAGCTCTACAACCTCTCTGACGATCAGATCGAGTATCAGATCCGCGACCGCCTGTCGTTCATGCGGTTTCTCGGCCTTGGCATTGAAGACAGCGTACCTGACGCCAAGACCATCTGGGCCTACCGTGAAAGGCTGGCCGGGGCCGGGAAGATGAAGGAGCTGTTTGACAAGTTCGATGCCTTTCTGCGCGAAAAGGGCTATCTGGCGATGGGCGGGCAGATTGTTGATGCGAGCATCGTTCCGGCGCCGCGCCAGCACAACAAAAGGGACGAGAACGAGAAAATCAAGGCGGGCGAAACGCCTGAAGAGTGGGAGGAAAAACCCCACAAGAAGCGCCAGAAGGACGTGGATGCGCGCTGGACGAAGAAGCACGGCAAGAGCTATTACGGCTACAAGAACCACATCAATGTCGACCGGCGGCACAAATTCATCCGCGCTTATGATGTCACCGATGCCGCCGTGCATGACAGCCAGGCGCTTGCCGGTCTGATTGATGCGAGCAACACCTCATCGGACCTGTGGGCCGACAGCGCCTATCGCTCGCAAAAGATCGAAAGCGAGCTGGAAGAGCGGGGGCTTCACAGCCATATCCATCACAAGGGCAGGCGCGGCAAGCCGCTTGGCGAGCGCCAGCAAAAGGCCAACCGGAGGCGCTCGAAAGTGCGGGTCCGGGTCGAGCATGTATTCGCTTTTCAGGAGCGCTCCATGGGCGGCAAGCTGATCCGCTCCATCGGCCTGAAGCGGGCGCGATTTCGCATCGGGATGATGAACCTGGTCTACAACATGAAGCGCTTCGTCCAGTTCGAATGCGGCCTGGCGGCGCCGGGATAAGGGTTCATGGGGTGAGGTGTGCCTGAAATACCCAAAACCGGCTTGAAACCGGTGAAAATGGGTTTATGATCCGAAGCAATCAGGCGGGACAGGCGAAAAACCGTCCACCCCGCCGCGAAGAAGGCGAAAACGGGAATTTACAGAGGTTCCCTTACGGTTGTAATCCGCTCGACCGTTTTGGGCCCGGCATCCAAAATCATCGCATCCGGCGGGCAGGCGTCAAAAGGCAGAACCTCGTATTCGGCGTTTTCCTTGAATTCGCGCGCGACAACGATGTCGGTCGGCAAGATAACTTCGCATCCTTCATCCTTGGCCTTTGTCAGAATATCCAGCGCGGTATCCTTCATTTCGTGTTCGGCCAGTGATTTGCCAACGCCCACGCCTTGCGCGGCCAGAAATGTGTTGGCCATGCCACCACCGATAATCAGGTAATCGACCTTTGACACCAGATTGCCCAGCAAATCCAGTTTGGTCGAAACCTTGGCCCCACCCACCACGGCGCAAACGGGATGTTCGGGGTTGCCCAGAGCAGCTTCAAGTGCACTTAGTTCGGCTTGCATCAAACGACCGGCACAAGCAGGCAGAAGATGGGCAATAGCTTCGGTCGAGGCATGGGCGCGGTGGGAAACGGAAAAGGCATCGTTGCAATATACATCGCCAAGGCTGGCCAGTTCGGCGGCAAAGCCGGGGTCATTGGCCTCTTCTCCGGGATGGAACCGCAGGTTTTCCAACAGCACAATATCGCCGGGGTTCATTTCGTTGATCCATGATCCAGCGCGCTTGCCCTCGCTTTCGTCAGCGAAAATCACCGGCTGGTCAAAGGCCTCTTCCAATGCGGGCAGGGTGACTTTCAGCGACAGTTCCGGCACGACCTTACCCTTGGGGCGGCCGAAATGGGCCATCAGAACCGGCTTGCCACCGGCGGCCTGGATATCCTTGATCGTGGGCACGATGCGCTTGATCCGCGTTGCATCGGTGACCACGCCATCCTTGACGGGCACGTTGATATCCACCCGCACCAGAACCGTTTTTCCATCCAGATTGATATCGTCGAGTGTTTTCCAGCCCATGCCAGACCTCCATTGGGATTTGCGCCGTTTCGTGCCCACAGAACCCTATCACAGATGCAGGGTCAATGTGGCACAGTGTATTGCCCCTTTAAAAACCGCGTCATCCCGCATAGGTTCCCTGCGAATGAACACCCTATCAAAGGAGCGCCCGATATGGCCGAGATCAAAGACCCCGAAAACACCATTCTGATGGAACTCAAAGATGGCACAGTCACCATTGAACTGCTGCCCGATGTTGCCCCCAAACACGTTGAGCGGATGAAAACGCTGGCCCGCTCCGGTGCCTATGACAACGTCTGTTTCCACCGTGTGATTGACGGTTTTATGGCCCAGACGGGCGATGTGGCCAACGGCAACATGGAAAAGGATTTCAACCTGCGCGCCGCTGGCACCGGTGGCTCGGACATGCCGAATGTGCCGGCCGAGTTTTCCAAAGTGCCCCACGCGCGTGGCAGCATCGGGGCTGCGCGTTCGCAAAATCCAGATTCCGCCAACAGCCAGTTTTTCATCAACTTTGGGGCCAATGATTTCCTGAACGGTCAATACACCGTTTACGGTCAGGTAACCGATGGCATGGACCTTGTCGATAAAATCGCCCGGGGCGAGCCGCCGATGAACCCCGATCGCATCATCAGCATGAAGGTGGCCGCCGATGTTTAAGGGCTTTGGATTTCCGATTGCCATGCTGGCGCTTGGGGCGGCTATCTGGGGGGCGTTTTTCCTCTATGATGGTGCCAACGGCAAAGCATTGGCCGAGGACACCCCCGGCCCCAATCTGGTGATCGAGGTTGCGGCCAGTGATGGCACCCCCAAAGGCACGCTGGTGATTGACCTGCTGCCCCATGTTGCACCAGCCCATGTTGAACGTATCATTGCACTGGCTAAATCCGGTGCCTATGACGGTGTTGTGTTCCACCGTGTGATTGACGAATTCATGGCCCAGACGGGGGATGTGCAATACGGCAAGCATGGCGGGGATATTGCTGAAGCAGGGCGAGGTGCTTCGGATATGCCGGACCTGAAGGCCGAGTTTTCCAACATCCCGTTCAAACTGGGCACTGTCGGGATGGCCCGGTCCAACAATCCGGATTCGGCCAACAGCCAGTTCTTTATCATGTTTGGCCCGGCCAAAAATCTGAACGGTCAATATACAGTTGTTGGCCGTCTGATAGACGGATTGGAAACGCTTAATGATATCAAGTTGGGCGACAAGGCGATGAACGGTCTGGTCACGGACCCCGACTATATGGCCAAAGTCACCGTGGTTGACGAATAAATACCCGGGGGGGCGGGCCTGACGCACGCCCCTTCAAACCACCGTGAGCAGGCCTATCCTTGCGCCTGCCGCTCTGGCATCCTGAATCCAACCTAACCAGGAGGATGCCCCATGCGCCGCCATTTACGCATATTCCCGTTGATTGCCGCCGTTGTAACAGCCCTTGCCACCACGGCCAGTGCCAATCCGGACCTGTGGAAATCAGAATGGCCCAACACCGATTTTTCCCGCAGCAGCGTGCGTGACTGGAGCGAAATCCTGTCCGGCGGCCCGCCCAAGGACGGGATACCGGCAATCAGCAGTCCGAAGTTTCGCAAGGTCGCGAGCGAAAAACGGATTGGCGCACGCGAGCCAGTGATCACCGTTGAAATCAAAGGGCAGACACCGCGGGCCTATCCGATCCGCTATCTGCTTTGGCATGAAATTGTAAACGATGTGGTGGGCGGGGTGCCCGTGGCGGTCACCTTCTGCCCGCTGTGCAATTCGGGCATGGTGTTTGACCGGCGCGTCGGGGGCAAGGTGCTGGAGTTTGGCGTGTCCGGCAAGTTGCGCAATTCGGATATGGTGATGTATGACAAACAAACCGAAAGCTGGTGGCAACAGGCGATCGGCACCGGCATTGTCGGTGCGAACAAAGGCAAGGTTCTGAAACAACTGCCCAGCTGGATGGAAAGCTGGGGTGAATTCAAAACCCGCAATCCCGATGCTCTGGTAATGGATGAACCCGACTGGAGCCGCAGCTATGGGCAGAACCCGTACGTCAGCTATGACAGCTCTGCGCGTCCGTTCCTGTTCAACGGCGAAATGCCGCCGCATGGCATCCCGCCGCTGATGCGGGTGGTGAGGGTCGGCAAGCGGGCCTGGCCGATGAGCCGTTTAAGTTCCGAGGGTGAAGTGCGCGAGGCGGGGTTGGTGATCAGCTGGGCGTCGGGGCAGGCTTCGGCGCTGGACACGCGACAGATCGGCAAGGGCAAGGATGTTGGCACGGTACGGGTACGCGACACCAAGGGGCGCAATGTACCGCATGACGTGATGTTCGCCTTTGCGTTTCATGCGTTTTTCCCGCGCGGGAAGTGGATGTTGCCAAAATGAGGGCTTCGCCCGCTCTATGCTTGGCAAGACCCCCTCGGTCCCCCTGAAGGGGGAGGCGATGGGGGGAATGTTTGTTTGTCACCGAAGGCGGTTGTATGGTGTTGGGGTGAGGAGCCTCCGGCGGGGATATTTTCGCAAAAGAGAAACTATGAAGCGAGGGTGATCAGTGCATGACGCTTTTTGCCCGCTGACAGTTTGATCGCTGTGTCCAGATCGGCAGGGGTGATCATCTGTCCGGCGCTGGTGACAGGTTCGTCATTCATCTTGGCGCCGTTCTCGGCGATCAGGCGTTTGGCGTCCTTGCCGGATTTGGCCAGACCGGATTTTACGAACAGTTGCACGATGGAAATGCCATCGCCAATATCATCCGCTGTTAGCGACAAGGTGGGCAGGTCATCGCCCACGCCGCCCTTTTCAAACACTTCGCGCGCGGTGGCTTCGGCTGTTTTAGCGGCCTCGGCGCCGTGGGCCAATGTGGTGACCTCGTTGGCAAGGCGGATTTTGGCCGCGTTGATCTCGGCCCCTTCCAATGCGCCAAGGCGTTCACATTCCTCGACCGGCAGTTCTGTGTATAGCTTCAGGAAGCGGCCAACATCCGCATCCGTGGTGTTGCGCCAGAATTGCCAGAATTCGTAAGGGGAACGCATATCGGCATTCAGCCAAACCGCGCCGTCCTGCGATTTGCCCATCTTTTTGCCGTCCGAGGTTTCCAGCAGCGGGGTGGTCAGGCCGAAAATCTGGTTGTCCAGCACGCGGCGGGTCAAATCGATCCCGTTGACAATATTGCCCCATTGGTCCGAGCCACCCATTTGCAGCAAACAGCCATAGCGGCGGTTAAGTTCAAGAAAATCATAGGCTTGCAGGATCATATAGTTGAATTCAAGGAACGACAGCGACTGTTCGCGGTCCAGTCGCGATTTGACCGATTCAAACGCCAGCATCCGGTTGACCGAAAAATGCCGCCCGATGTCACGCAGGAACGACAGGTAATTCAGATCATCCAGCCATTCGGCGTTATTGACCATTTTCGCGTCCGTCTCGCCATCGCCAAAGCTGACATAGCCGGAAAACACCTGTTTGATGCCGGCGATATTGGCGTTGATCTGATCCTCGGTCAGCAGCGGGCGCTCATCGGCACGGAAACTTGGGTCGCCCACCTTGGTGGTGCCGCCGCCCATCAGAACGATCGGTTTGTGGCCGGTTTTCTGCAACCAGCGCAGCATCATGATCTGGATCAGGCTGCCCACATGCAGCGATTTGGCTGTGGCGTCAAAGCCGATATAGGCCGGAACCACCCCGTTTATCAGGGCGTCATCCAATGCCTGGTAATCGGTGCAATCGGCAACAAAGCCGCGTTCCAGCATCACCCGCATAAACTCTGATTTGGCGTGGTAGGTCATGGTATCAAATATCCGTTCTCATGTGCGTTGCGCCCTGATATATCGGGGACAGCGGCGAAGGGAAAGAGGATGTTGAAAACAGGACCGGTCTGGGCGCTTGGCGCGATGTCGGGCACCTCGCTTGACGGGGTGGATGCGGCGATGCTGCGAACCGATGGCGAGGTAATTTTCGAGTTTGGCGAGAATGCCTATCAACCCTATTCGGGCAAAGACCGGCAGGTGATATCGGCAGCTTTTGGCAAATGGCCCGGTGAAACGGGTGTCGATGCGGCAGCCGAATTGGTCGAGGCCAGCCACGCCGAGGTTCTGTCCGGTTTCAAAAAGGCCGAACTGGTAGGGTTCCATGGCCAGACTTTGGCGCATGATCCAGGCGGGCGGGGCACGCATCAGGCGGGGGATGGCCAGCGGCTGGCGGAATTGCTGAACAAGCCGGTGGTCTGGGATTTTCGCAGCAGCGATGTGGAAATGGGCGGGCAGGGCGCACCGCTGGCGCCGTTTTTCCATTTTGCCTGCGCCAAATGGATCAAGGCCGATGCGCCGCTGGTGTTTTTGAACCTTGGCGGTGTGGGCAATGTGACATGGGTAGACCCTGCCAAAACTGCACCAGAGGAGGACGGTGCCCTGCTGGCGTTTGATACCGGCCCCGCAAATGCGCCGATCAATGATCTGGTGGCGCAGCGGTTGGGGCAGGACTGTGATCGTGACGGGGAACTGGCGGCAAAGGGCAGGGTGGATATGGCGCTGGTGCGGGCGTTTTTGAAGGGGGGATATTTTCATCGGGTTCCGCCAAAATCGCTGGACCGGAACGAATTTGACGATCTGCTGCAACAGGTGTCCGGCCATTCGGATGCCGATGCGGTGGCCATGCTGACAGCGATTGCTGTGGCGTCAGTGGGCAAGGGGATGGAACATTGCCCCGTGCCGCCTAAACGGGTGCTGGTCTGTGGTGGCGGGCGGCGCAATCCGGTGCTGATGGCGCTGCTGGCAGGGGTATTGAAATGTCCGGTCCTGCCGGTCGAGGACGTGGGGCTGGACGGTGATATGCTGGAGGCACAGGCGTTCGCCTATCTGGCGGTGCGTGTGCTGCGGGGTTTGCCGACCTCGGCGCCGATGACAACCGGTGTGGTGGCGGCGGTTGGCGGCGGCAGGATCAGTTATCCGTGATTTGGCGGGTTTGTCTTAGACCCAGCCCGACCACAGCCAACCCTTGTTTGGCGAACAGTGATAATACATCCCGAATTCATACCATTCCCTGTTATGGATCGGGTCACGGATGTGGCGCAAGCATACTTTGCCACCAACTTCGCGGTCAGGTCGCCAATCGGAATTTCTTATATGCACCTGCATGCCATCCGATAGGTTGACGGTATAATCATACCCGCGCATCCCGATCCCTTTTTCAATTTCAACGGCTGCTATTTCAGCATCCAGTTATCCCAGATTTTCAGGTGCTTGCAGGTATTTCAGACCTTTGAATGCAACAAAACCCAACACGGCAAACAACATCAGAATATCCTTGGAAGAGGGGGGTAGTGTCGCGAGTTTGGTGGAAATTCGAGGACGGCGTAATCTCCGGGTGCATCGAAGCCACCCAACCGGCGGCTGGAACCGCCAAGGAGATCACGCCATGACAAAGAATACAGCAACATCGACATCCGCGCTACTGGCCAATGAAGCAGGCTATGACCCGATTGAAGACCGGCTGCGCCAGAACATCCGCGCGACGATCGAGGCGGTTTTCGAAGAGGAGCTGGAGCAGTTTCTGGGCCGTTGCCGGTATGGCCGCAGCGGCGGGGCAAAGGCCGGATACCGCCACGGGCATCGCGAGCGGCAACTGGTCGGAACATTTGGAACCGAAACGGTGCGCGTGCCGCGTGCGCGGATCACAGGCGAGGCCGGCAAGGCCAGAGAATGGCGCTCGAAGGCATTGCCCCGCTACCAGCGGCTGACGAAGAAGGCCGAGGCGCTGATCGCTGCTGTCTACCTTTCGGGCACCAACACACGGCGGGTAAAACGCGCCCTGTTCGGCCTGTTTCAGGGGGCGGTCAGCAAGGATGTGGTGAGCCGCGCCTGGCGCAAGGTGAAGGTGGACTGGCAGGCGTGGTGCGCCCGCAGCCTTGCGGATGAAGACATCGTGCGGCTGATCCTGGACGGCACCGTGATCAAAACGCGGATTGACAGGAAGGCCACCAATATCTCGGTTCTGGCCGCGATTGGCGTGCGCCGGGATGGGCAGAAGGTCTTGTTATCACTGATGAACATGGGCGGCGAAAGCACCTCCGCCTGGCGTCAGTTCATCAACGATCTGGATGCGCGCGGGTTGAAACGGCCCGAATTTGTCATCGTGGACGGGGCACCGGGACTTGAGGTCGCTCTCATTGCCCTCTGGGGTGAAGATCTGCCGATCCAGAGGTGCACGGTGCACAAGCACCGCAACCTTCTGGCCAAGGCACCCAAGCGTATGCATGATGAGTTGACAGAAGATTACCGCGACATGATCTACGCCAAAACACCCGAGGAAATCGCCACCCGCCGCAAGGCATTTCTGCGAAAATGGCGGCTGAAATGCAAGGCCGTCGCTGACAGCTTGGAAGAAGCAGGAGATAAGCTTTTCACCTTCACGCGTCTGCCACAAGGCCAGTGGAAATCGGCCAGAACGACAAATGCGATCGAACGCCTGAACGAGGAATTCCGCCGCCGCATCAAGACCCAGACCGTGCTGCCATGCGCCGAGACCGTGCCGATGCTGCTTTGGGCTCTGATGGCCTCGGGGCAGATCGTCATGCGAAAGGTCGATGGCTGGGAAACGCTCGCTCAGCCCGTCGCCGACGCAACCCTTGACCAAGCCGCCTGACCGGCGCATAACTCAACCCGCTCGGAGGTGCCTGAAATCAATTTCCACCACTTTCGAGACACAACCAGAGGGGAGGTTTCCAAGGATATGTACTTTGATCCATATGCCAAATTGACTGTTCATACCCGGTATATGGGGGTGAAAAGGTGCAATTTTAAGGGGTTACACGGGAAACAGTCTGTTTTACTGACCTATTTCGAAATTTCGAAACCCTCTTCCGCCATCTCGAAACCTTCAAACCGGAATGCGGGCGAAACGGTGCAGCCGACCAAAGTATAGTCGCCTGTGCTGCGGGCGGCCTGCCAGTGGTGGGTGGGGACGATCAGTTGCGGAGTTTCGCCGTTCAGGACATCCGGCCCGAGGGTGTAATCGCGGGCAGGGCCGGCTTCGGTAGCGGCCATGCTGAGGATCAGTGGTGCGCCTGCGTAAAAGTGCCAGATTTCAACCGCATCGATCCGGTGCCAACGGCTGACCTCGCCTGCTTTCAGCAGAAACAGGATCGCGGTGCCGGCGGGGCGGGTGCCCTCTTTGGCATCGGCAATCCATGTTTGCCGGTAATACCCGCCCTCGGGATGGGGGGACAGGTTTTGCTGTTGGATGATACGATCGGCGGTCTTTGGCATGGGGTGATCCTAATAGGCCGCGGATTCCGATGGGCCGCTGGTCTGGTTGCCGTCCGCAGCTCCCTTGCTGACCTGTGCCAGCATGCCCTGTTCGCTTTTGCGAAGATAGGCTTCCAGCCGTCTCAGCGACGGATTGGTTTTGTTAATGAACAGGATTGCTTCCTGCATCGCTTTGATCAGCATATCTTCCGGGATAAGATTTGGCAGCGGAGTGTTGGGCGGGCCTTTGGTGAGCGGGGCTGTAACGACCATAAGCCCCGGAACGGCCCGGACTTTTGGCGCTGTGCCAGGCATGTTCCAGCGGGGACCGGCCAGATAGACGGCCGCATACATGATTTTGGCTTTGGTCGCCGGTGTGCCGTCAACCCGCAGGGCGTCATAGAACATGCGGTGGACGTTTTGCCAGATGTCTGAATGATATTGTGGCAGATTTTCATTGCCGACCCCGCAATAGGCATCATGCAGGGTGGCGGCGTTGATAAATTCCTTGCTGCGCGGTGCCCCGATCATTTTGAAAAACATTTTCGGAATCGAAGCCCCGTCCGTCAGCGTATTGCGTGGGGCGATCCATTTGTTCGGGCGGGCATCGACAAATTCGATTTCACGGGCAGTCCTAAAGAACGGCAAGGGTCGGTCCTTAAGCCGGATCGGTTTGGACTGCAGGACTACAGGTGCATTGATGTAGTTGCACTTGCCGGTGCTTTTGCTTTCGCAGGGGTTTGCCGGAACCACCGGAACACGGGCGTCTTTCATTTCCTGTGTTTCCGAGATCGGGACAACACAAGCCGAGGTGAGCAAGGCAAGGACAAGCAGGGATTTGTGCAACTGAAGGCTCCTTAAAATGTCAGGAAGCTGAATGATCAAAACGGGATACTGCCGCATTTAAAGGTGTGTTACAAGCTGCGCAATAAGATAGGTCGGCAAGATAACGCCATCGTAATCCACTTATCCAAGGCGCAAATGATGGTGCAAACCGTGCTTGTCCGTTTACACCATCATGTTTCTACTTCAAAACCGAACGCCCTGCATATTCGGCGCTTTCGCCCAGCATTTCCTCGATCCGGATCAACTGGTTGTATTTCGCCAGCCGGTCCGAGCGTGACAGCGAGCCAGTTTTGATCTGGCCGCAGTTGGTGGCCACCGCCAGATCGGCGATGGTGGCGTCCTCGGTTTCGCCGGAACGGTGGCTCATGACGCAGGTCATACCGGCGCGGTGGGCCATTTCCACAGCTTGAAGAGTTTCCGACAAGGTGCCGATCTGATTGACTTTTACCAGTAGGGAATTGGCGGCTTTCTTCTTGATTCCTGTGGCGATGCGCTCGGGGTTGGTGACGAACAGGTCATCGCCGACCAACTGGATTTTGTCACCAAGGGCGGCGTTCAGGGCGACCCAGCCGTCCCAGTCGTCCTCGGACATGCCGTCCTCGATGCTGACAATCGGGTAATCCGCCACCAGCGCTTCCAGATAGGCGACGTTTTCGGCGGCGGTCAGGGATTTGCCTTCGCCCTTCATTTCGTATTTGCCATCGACGTAATATTCGGATGCGGCGCAATCAAGTGCCAGATATATATCCTGACCCGGCTTGTATCCTGCCTTTTCAATCGCTTTCAGGATGAAATCCAGCGCGTCACGGGTGGATGACAGGGCAGGGGCAAAACCGCCCTCATCGCCAATGCCCGTGTTGAAACCGGCCGCTGACAGTTCCTTTTTCAGGGTGTGAAACACTTCGGCGCCCATGCGGATGGCATCGCGGATGTTTTCGGCGGCGACCGGCATGATCATGAATTCCTGAATGTCGATCGGATTGTCCGCATGTTCGCCACCGTTGATGATGTTCATCATCGGCACCGGTAGAACACGTGCGGCGGTGCCGCCGACATAGCGAAACAGCGGTTGGGCTGCATCATCGGCGGCGGCTTTGGCCACGGCCAGCGACACGCCCAGAATGGCATTTGCCCCCAGACGGGATTTGTTCGGGGTGCCGTCCAGTTCAATCATCATCGCATCGATGTTTTCCTGTTCGCTGGCATCCATGCCGACCAGCTCCTCGGCGATTTCACCGTTGACCGAGGCAACAGCCCCCAGTACGCCCTTGCCGCCATAACGACTGGCATCGCCATCGCGTTTTTCCACCGCTTCATAGGCACCGGTAGACGCGCCCGAAGGCACCGCCGCGCGGCCGATTGTGCCGTCTTCCAGAATAACATCCACTTCGACGGTCGGGTTGCCCCGGCTGTCCAGAATTTCGCGGGCGAAAATGTCGATGATGGTGTTCATTTCGGGGGTGTCCTTGCTGCTGTCGGTTTCGCGGTAGCTATAACAGTAAACGGACAAAAGTAAACAGGGGCTGATAGCGCTAACGGCTACGGTTTAGGCGCCGTTCCCGCATAAAGGCGTAAATACCGGCAGCGATGGTGACGGCTGCGCCAAACAGGGTCCAGAAATCGGGCCGCTCCCCAAACACGATGGCACCGATGATCAGGGCGAAAATGATGCGTGAATAGCGGAAAGGGGCCACGACGGAAACATCCCCCAGCCGCATCGCCGCCGTGATCGCCCAATAGCCCGCGACGCCGACAAGCACAAAACCGGCCACTTGCCCCCAGTTTAGCAGGCTCATCGGCAGCGGGGTTTGGCCAAGCATCATCAGAAACAACCCGGCGGGCAGCAGCATCGACATGCCATAGGTCGAAACCCGCAGGGTGGGCATGTCTTTTGGCACCATCCGTGTCGCGACATCGCGCATTGCCAGTGCAAACAATCCTGCTACAGCCCAGAGCATGTTGTAATCAAAGGTAATCCCGCCGGGTCGCAGGATGATCAGCACACCGGAAAACCCGATAATAATCGCTGTCCAGCGCCGCCAATGGACGGTTTCGCCCAGCAACACCACCGCCATAAGGGTCACGGCCAGCGGGGTGGCCTGAATGATCGCCGAGGCCACGGACAGATCAATTTTCGACAAGGCTGTGACATAACAGATGGTGCCGATGATTTCGCTAAAAAAGACCTCTGCATAACATCGGGATTCCCCCGGGTTGGCCGTTTTGGTAAGCTAGCCGGGAAATCTCTGGGGTGAATAGATGGACCTTTTCCTGCACGAAGCGGCGGCACGGATCGGCGCGGATGACGTTCTGTCGAAGATCGACGCGCTGATGGATTGGAACTCGTTTTTGCCGATCCTGCGGCGCGGTCTGGGGCGCTCGGGGATCGGGCCTCAGGGCTATGATCCGCTGGTTCTGTTCAAGTGTCTTCTGGTTGGCCAGTGGCACGGGCTGAGCGACCCGAAGCTGGAGCGGGCCTTGAAGGTGCGGCTGGATTTCATGCTGTTCTGCGGGCTCGATCTGCACGCGTCGGTGCCGGATGAGACGACCCACTGCCGGTTCCGCAATGCGCTGGTCCGGGGTGGCGTTTACGATGAGCTGCTGGCCGAGGTCTGCCGCCAGATCGAGGCGCATGGGCTGAAGCTGAAAGAGGCTGAGGCGGCGATCATTGATGCGACCCTGATCGCGGCGGCGGCGCGCCCGCGCACCCATATCGACGCCCCGCAGGACCGGGCAGAGGACGGGGCAAGGGAAGGGACGCCGGATGATCCGCCCGAGGTCTCACCCGACGGGGCACAGCTGCATTTCAGCGCCGACCCTGATGCCCGCTGGGTCAAGAAGGGCCGCAAGAGCACGCTCGGCTACAAGGGCTTTGCCCGCTGCGACGAAGAGGGCTTTATCGACAAGGTGCACACCACGCCCGCCAATGCCGCCGAAAGCCCCGAATTCGCCACCATGATCGCGGGCGCAAAGGCGCAGCGGGTGCTGGCCGACAAGGCCTATGCGAGCAAGGCCAACCGCCAGATGCTGCGCGGCAAATACCGCGACGGCATCCTGCGCAAGGCAGCGCGCGGCCGCCCCCTGCGGCAATCGGAGAAACGCTTCAACCGGCTGATTTCGAAACGCCGCTTCCGCATCGAGCAGACTTTCGGCACGATGAAACGCCTCTTCGGCCTGCAGCGGGCGAGATATTTCGGGCGCGCCAGGGTGCATGCCCAGATGGTCATGGCCGCCATCGCGCAAAACCTGCTCAAGGCCGCAAACAGGATCACCCTCAACCCGCAAACCCCCGCAATCGCATAGCCCCAAACCCCGCCACCCGTCTGTCCGCCGGACCCGCAGGGGCGCAAGGTGGGCGGCCGAAATCTTGCTTCAACCGAAAGCCATGGCCTCATGCAGAGGTCTTTAAAATTGCGCAGCATCACCGGCCACAGCAGAAATTCACGCGTGATCACCGCATGCCCTTGTGCGCGGGTCATCAGGGCAAAGACGCTGCCGCCCAACAGACCGGCCAGCGCCAGCAGTTGCCCGACCGGCAAATCCTGCGAGGCGGCTTTGATAAAACTGTCGGTCAGGGTGAAACCCGCCATTGCCGCAATCATCAGGGCAATGCCGCGCAGGTTGGCTTTGGCGTGGGTCACTTTTTGATCGGCACGCCGTAGAGTTCCAGACGGTGACCTTTCAGCCTGTATCCCAGCTTTTGGGCGATCTTTTCCTGCAGGGCTTCGATTTCGGGGTCGCAAAATTCGATCACCTGACCCGAGTTCATGTCGATCAGATGATCATGGTGATCACGATCCGCCGATTCATAACGGGCACGGCCATCGCCGAATTCGTGTTTGTCCAGAATGCCCGCTTCCTCGAACAGTTTGACGGTGCGATAGACAGTGGCGATGGAAATGCGCGGGTCAATCGCGCTGGCGCGGGTATATAATGCCTCGACATCGGGGTGGTCGCGGGCGTCTTCCAAAACATTGGCAATCACGCGGCGCTGTTCGGTCATACGCAGCCCGCTGCGTTCGCATTTGGCGATGATGGTTTCTGGCATTGCGGTTGTCCTGATCGGTTTTCTGGCAGGATAAGGGAAAAATCCGCAAGGCTCTAGCCCGATATTTAAGTGCACGCATAAGAAAACCGCCCCGCGCAAGGTTTACGCAGGGCGGTTCCTTGGATTTTACAGTTTAGCCGTAGATCGACGGCACACCCAATTGCGCGTGGATGTTGTTCACACCGCGTTTGTCCAGACCCAGCGCGGTGGCAAAATCGTGTAGATATTGCGCCTCGTTGCGGTTGTCCAAGTCAATGCCCATGACAGACATCGCATAAACCTGCGCTTCCATGCCATTTGGCACCTGATCGGCCAGCCCGTTCACGTCAATCGGTGCGGCCAGTTCGGCGTTGACGAAATCACGTTCCTGCGGGGAAATATCACCCAACTGGCCCAGCAGTTTCTCACGCTCGGAATCGTCGATCTTGCCGTCCGATTTGGCAGCCTGGATCATCGCTTTCAGCATCAGACCTGCGGCGAATTCTTCTTCCGCGGTCGGGGCTTCGTCCGGTTCGTCGCCAACCAGAAGGGACTGGTTCAACTTGTCACCAAAGCTTCTTTGCTTGTTGGCGGATTTGTCTTTGCCGGTTGATTTTGCTTTGGGGGCTGCCGTCGCCGCTGCGCCGCCCATTAATCCACCCAGATCGCCACCGCCGCCTTTGGTCAGACCGCCCAGCAGCCCGCCAAGGCCACCGCTTTCTCCGCCCATTCCGGCAAGCAGATCATTCAACCCGCCGCTGGCAGCCCCCCGGCTGGATTTTACACCACCATGGGGCTGGCTGGCATCGCTCAGCCCTTCCAACAGGCCGCCCAGACCACCAGCCGACGGCCCCGCCTGTTGTTGCCCGCCACCCAGAAGTGATCCAAGCATATCCTGCAACCCGCCACCTGCTTGTGCCTGAGAGGCTCCACCGCCACCGGTCAATGCATCCAGCAGACCACCGCCGCCGCTGCTTGCTTGGCTGGTGCGCCCTTTGCTTGCCATTGCGCCAACGCCTTTGGCGACAGCGACACCGATGGCGACTTTGGCCAGTGTTTTCATAAGACTCATGGTATTCTCCCAGGTTACTGATACGTTTCGCACCCTTTATGACACAAAATTATCAAACCCTTTAGGGGAAATTTCCTGACCAAAGGTCAGCTTGGGGGCGTCAAACGCTTGATGGATGTCACACATTATGATAATTGAATGTAATCAAAACCAACCAGCGCGACGAAACAGGGAGTGCACAATGTCATTTGAATTTGACGGCAAAACAATCGAAACCGACGACAACGGTTATCTGACCAATCAGGAAGACTGGTCCGAAGACATGGCCAAACACATGGCCGAGATGGAAAATATTGAACTGACCGACCGCCATTGGGATGTGATGAATTACCTGCGCGAGGAATATTTTGACAACGGTCAGGTGCAGCCCAACACCCGCACGATCATCAAGGCGATGTCGGCGGCCTGGGGTGAAAAGATCAAACAGGGGGATTTGTATAAACTGTTCCCGCTGGACCCCTCCAAACAGGGCGGGCGCATTGCCGGTCTGCCGGAAAGCCGCCGCAAGGGCGGGTATTGATCGCCCCGCTGTCCCGCACCTGATGCCTGTCCCGCACTTGATGCGGGACCTTCTACAGATACAAACAGGCCCCGGATCATCTCTGGGGCTTTTTGTTATCAGGCGTTACACCAGTTCCGGTTCCCGACCGACCCGTGTTGCCAGTGGTCCCACCGTCAGCCCCTGCACGATGATCGAGAACATCACCAGAATATAGGTTGCCGCCAGAATCAGCGGTTTCCATTCGCTGGCGGGCAGGGACAGGGCCAGCGCAACCGAAATACCGCCCTTCAGCCCGCCCCAGGTCATGATCGGGATCACCCCTCTGGAAAACCCGCGAAATGGTTTGAGCATCAGGATCGGCACCACCACGGCCACCAGACGACCCACCAGCGACAGGCCGATTGCCCCAACCCCTGCGGTGATCGCATCGGCGTTAAAGGCCACCGCGAACACCTCGAATCCGATCATCAAAAACAGCACCGCGTTCAGGATTTCGTCGATCAGTTTCCAAAAGGCGTTGACGTATTTGCGGGTTTCCTTGGACATGCCGTGTTTCATGCCGACATCGCCAATGAACAGCCCCGCCACAACAGCCATGATCGGGGCGGACATATGCAGGTAAACTGCCAGTTCATAGCCGCCGAACGCCAGCCCCAGCGTGATCAGCACCTCTAGCGAATAATCGTCGATCAACCGCATTACGCGGAAGGTTAGCCAGCCCAGAACTCCGCCCAGCACCGCGCCGCCGATGGCCTCTTGGCCAAACAGTTTCAATGCGCTTACCAAACCTGATGCATGGGCCTCGCCGCCGGATGGGAACGCCATGCCCACCAGCACCAAAAATACCACATAGGCCACACCATCGTTAAACAGGCTTTCGCCAGCAATCTTGGTTTCCATGGATTTCTTCAGGTTGGCCGAGCGCAGCACCCCCAGCACCGCCACCGGATCGGTGGGCGAGGCAAGCGCGCCAAACACCAGCGCCACGATCAAAGGCATCCCTGTCAGCCAGCTAAAGCCAACACCAATGACGGCGGTGGACAGGCCCACGCCCACAGTTGCCATCAGGGCCACCAATGCCCATTCCCGCCTAAAATCGCTCATCTTGACATGCAGTGCACCTGCGAACAGCAACAAGCCCAACATGCCTTCCAGCAGGGATGAGGAAAACTCGATTTCCTCGACAATGCCGCGCACCTTGTCGGCCATGCCCCATTCGGGCAGGGCGTAATCCACCCCCATCACGGCCAAAGACGCCTGAAAGGCCACAATCAGGATGCCGATGGAAGGGGGCAGTTTCAGGAACAGATAGTTGAACGCCCCGAATGCTCCGGCCAGCACGATCAGTAGTGAAGCAATTTGCAGAAGTGTCATTTGGCCTGTCCCTAGTCCTGTTCCCCTGCTTCCTATCACACCCGCCCAGCAAAATGGAACTTGCAAGATCGGCCCAACCGTGCGCTGTTGACGAAAAAGCCGGAGGGTTGATGCAACGCAAGCCAAATATTGACATGTTCGGCGCGATTTCCCTGATCGGGTTTTCGGTGCTGCTGGGGTTCAATCAGGTTGTGATCAAGGTGGTGAATGGCGGCTTGCAGCCAGTTTTCTTTGCCGGGTTACGCTCGCTCGGGGTGATTTTTTGCGTCTGGCTGTGGATCCGCCTGCGGGGGGGCAAGCTGGATTTCAAACCCGGAACCATCCGCGCGGGCATCCTGATGGGCGTGGTGTTTGCGTTTGAATTTATCTGCCTGTTCATGGCGCTGGACCTGACCAGCGTTACCCGCACCACAGTGATTTTTTACTCCATGCCCGTCTGGCTGGCGATTGCAGCACATTTCCTGTTGCCGGGGGAACGGATCACACCGGTTAAGGCGGCGGGCCTGCTGATGGCGTTTGCGGGCGTATCCTGGGCCATCATTTCGCGCGGATCAGGGGGCGAAGGTAGCCTGACGGGTGATCTGTTCGCCTTGGGTGCCGCGTTTGGCTGGGCGGGGATCACACTGGTTGCCCGCGCAACCCGCCTGTCCGAGGTGCGGGCGGAAATGCAGGTGTTCTGGCAGGTTCTGGTCTCGGCCCCGATCCTGTTGGCGGTGGCGCCGCTGTTCGGGCCGCTGGTGCGGGATCTTGAGCCAATTCACCTGTGGGGGTTGGGGTTCCAGATCGTGGTGGTGGTGTCGGCTGGGTTTATTTTCTGGCTGTGGCTTTTGTCGATCTATCCGGCGTCCTCGGTCGCTTCGTTCAGCTTTCTAACGCCGATTTTCGGGGTGTTCATGGGTTGGCTGCTGCTGGGCGAAACACTCAGCCCCTCGCTGATCCTGTCGCTGGTTCTGGTGGCCGGGGGGATATTGCTGGTGAACAGGCCGGTGCGGTGATGGGTGCGGGCAGCACAAGCCGTATCCTAATCAACCACCACATCCGCCCAAACGGGCAGATGGTCCGACGCCCGCCGTGACAGCGGCGTTTGCACCACGCCTGCGGTTTTCAGATGCACGCCGCTATCAATCGCAAACCTGTCAAGCGCGGCCACGGGGCGGGCAGCGTGGAACGACAAGCCGGGGGCATGGACGGTGAATTGACCCTTCAGCGGCTCCATCCCTTTGGCCGGCGACCATTCGTTGAAATCACCGGTGATCACTGTGGGCCGTGGGGGCAGGGGCGCCAACGCCGCCAGTATCGCCGTCATCTGATCCAGCCGGTAACGCCGGATCAGCCCCAGATGCACCGCCACCAGGCGCAGCGGGCCAATATCGGCCACAACCGCGCCGCGTGGCTCAAGCCCGGGCAGGGACAACCGATGGATCGCGCCAACCTCAAACCCTTCACGCACCAGCACCGCATTGCCATGCCAGCCCAGCGACACACCGGTATCATCCAGCGATAGCGGTACAAAATCGCTATAGGCCCGCACCATATCGGCGGGCAGGGCGGCAGGGCGTTTGCCCAGACGGCGGTCGGCCTCTTGCAGGGCGATGATATCGGCGCCGATGCTGTTGATCACCTCCAGACTGCGCGACGGGGTGCGCCGGCGGTCAAGGCCAACGCATTTGCGCAGATTATAGGAAGCAATGCGGAACTCTTGTGTCATACCCGTTATATAACCCGTTTTCACAATCATTGAAGCCAAGGGCTGCGCGACATATCATCAAGATATGAAACTGGGCAACCAAAGCTATGTCGTCTACCTGATCTGGGCCGTTCTGGCGCTGGAATTTGTGGTATCAATGTTCGAAGGGCGCTATTCGCTGGCGTTCATAGCCTTGGCCACCCTATCGCTGTCACTGGCCCCGATGATCTTTGCCGACCGCTTCCACATCCGCCTGCCGGTGCGCTTTTTCGCCGGAATTGTGCTGTTCATTTTCGGTACAGTTTATCTGGGCGAGGCCTTTGATTTCTATGAAAAATACTGGTGGTGGGATGTGCTGTTGCACGGCGGCTCGGCACTGGGGTTCGGGCTGATCGGGTTTATCTTTGTGTTCATCCTGTTCGAGGGCGACCGCTACGCCGCCCCGCCCTGGGCGCTGTCCTTTATGGCATTCGCGATTGCCGTCAGCATCGGGGTGATGTGGGAGGTTTTTGAGTTCGCCATGGACCAGATATTTGGCTTGAGCATGCAGAAATCTGGCCTGGTCGATACCATGTGGGACCTGATCGTCGATGTGATCGGCGCTTTTATCGGGGCCTGGGCCGGATACGGGTTTTTGCAGGGGCACGACAAAAGCGGGCTGGCGGGGATGATCCGCGAGTTTGTATCCAAGAATCGGCGGTTGTTTCGGCGCAGGAAGAGGTAGGGGGTATGGCGATGCGATGGGCAACACCAGCGGATTACGCCGAATTGGGCAAGGTGATGTATGATGCAGTGCGCCACGGTTCCAGCGCTTACTCCGAGGCTCAGCGGCAGGCATGGGTGCCGCTCCCGCGTGACGGGGCCGACTGGCACACGCGGTTGGCTGGGCAAGATATCCTTGTGTACGAAGACGGCAGGCAGATCACAGGGTTTATCAGTCTGACACCACTTGGATATATTGATTTTGCCTATGTTCGCCCTGCCGCTCAGGGCATGGGCCTGTTTCGCAATCTATATACCGGAATCGAGACCCATGCGCAGGAATGTGGCATCACACATCTTACCACCCACGCCAGCCTAATGGCCCAACCTGCCTTTGCCGCGGTGGGTTTCAAGGTGGTGCAGCATGAAGAGGTGCAGATCAGAGGCGAAGTGTTCAAGCGGGCAAAGATGGAGAAAGGGGAGGGTTGAGATATGCCGCTGGTGCAGAATTTGATGCTTCTGGTATCACGTCCCGCAAAACGTCTGCTTTACCTCTTCGTCCTCAGTCGGTGGCCGCCGCAAATCCGAATACTCCGCCACATCCTCAAAGGGCTGCGCCATCGCTGACATCAGTCGTTCAAACGGGGTGTAATCCCCTGCCACGGCGGCTTCGATCATCTGTTCTATCCGGTGGTTGCGCGGGATCAAAGCGGGGGAGGTGGCGCGGATCAGGGTTTGTTGCTGGTTCCAATCCGTTCCCTCCTGCGTCAGACGGGCCTGCCAGCGGCTGTGCCAACCGTCATAGAGCGCCGGATCAAGGAACTGGTCGCGGGCAATGCCATCGGCCAGCGCGCAGAAGGTGTTGGTGAAATCGGCCTGTCCCTGTGCCATCCGGTCCATCAGGTCAATCACCAGCGCATCATCCCCTGCCATGGGGCGCTTTAGCCCCAGTTTGGCGCGGTGTTCGGTGATCCAGAACGCAAGGAACTGGTCGCGGAATCCGTGCAGGGCCTCGGTGGCTTGTTTCACCGCGGTGTCCTTATCCCCCATCAGGGGCAGCAGGCTGGTGGCCAGTTGCGCCAGGTTCCAGACGATGATTTCCGGCTGTTGATTGAACGCATAGCGCCCCGCGTGGTCAATCGAGGAATAGACACGGGCGGGGTGGTAGGTATCCATGAACGCACATGGCCCGTAATCAATGGTAATGCCGCCGATATGGGTGTTGTCGGTGTTCATCACCCCGTGGATAAAGCCGATGCCCATCCAGCGGGCAATCAGGCGGGCCTGTGCAGTGATCACCGATTGCAGCAGCTCCAGCGGGGTTTCGGCATCGGGGTAGTGGCGTTTCAGCGTGTAATCGGTCAGGGCCTGCAACGCCTCGGTATCTTGCCGCGCGGCGAAATACTGGAAGGTGCCAACGCGGATGTGGCTGCTGGCAACACGGGTCAGCACTGCGCCGGGCAGGGCGGTTTCGCGCATCACGTCTTCGCCGGTGGTGACAGCCGCCAGCGCGCGGGTGGTGGGGATGTTCAGCGCCGCCATCGCCTCGCTCACCACATATTCGCGCAGCACGGGGCCAAGCCATGCCCGCCCGTCACCGCCGCGCGAAAAGGGGGTGCGGCCCGATCCCTTCAGCTGGATGTCCTGACGGGCGCCGTTTACGTCCTGCACCTCGCCCAGCAGCATCGCGCGCCCGTCGCCCAGTTGCGGGGACCAGCCACCGAACTGGTGGCCGGCATAGGCCTGCGCCAGCGGATCGGCTCCGTCAGGGATAGCGCTGCCCGACAGCACGGCCACACCGGCAGGCGAGCGCAATTCATCTGCATCTATTCCCAGCTCCTGCGCCAGCGATTCATTTAGGGCCACCAGTTTCGGGCGGGCCACGGGGGCAGGGCCGATGCGGGCATAGAATTGATCCGGCAGGCGGGCATAGGAATTGTCAAAGGGGATGGTCAGGGGCATCGGCTTTCCTTTCGGGCCTGCCATTATAGTTTGCCTGCCCGCTTGGGGGCAACTGCCGGTTTGAGGCTAAGAGTGATAAGAAAAAGCTATAACAATAATATAAATATATAAATTCAAATAATTACTACGCTCTGTTATCCTGACCCCGTCTTTACGCGGCCTGTCTTTGGACTGGCAGATCGCGAAACTGCCATCACCAAGGAGGATCACATGGACGGAAATAATATGGGTCAAATGGGCCGCTGCCCGGTAGCACACGGGGCGACGAAACTGGGGGACAGATCGAACAAGGACTGGTGGCCGAACCAGTTGAACCTGAAAATCCTGCACCAGAACCCCGATGCGGGAAACCCCTTGGGTAAGAATTTCGATTACGCCGACGCGTTCAGGAAACTGGATCTGAAGGCTGTCAAAAAAGATATTTTCGCATTGATGGAGGACAGCCAGGACTGGTGGCCCGCCGATTACGGCCATTACGGCCCGTTCTTTAACCGCATGGCCTGGCACAGTGCGGGCACCTATCGCACTGGCGACGGGCGCGGCGGAGCCGGTACCGGCAACCAGCGGTTTGCACCAATCAACAGTTGGCCTGACAATGTAAGTCTGGACAAGGCGCGCCGCCTGCTGTGGCCGGTCAAACAGAAATACGGCAACAGCATTTCCTGGGCTGATCTGATCATCCTGGCGGGCAATTGCGCGCTGGAATCGATGGGGTTCAAGACCTTCGGCTTTGCCGGTGGACGCGAGGACATCTGGGAACCCGAAGAGGATATCTATTGGGGTGATGAAAACGAATGGCTGGCCGACAACCGCTATACCGGTGAACGCGAGTTGGACAACCCGCTGGCCGCGGTGCAGATGGGGCTGATCTATGTAAACCCTGAGGGGCCGAACGGGCAGCCCAGCGTGCTGGCCTCGGGGCTGGACATCCGCGAAACATTCGCCCGCATGGCAATGGATGACGAGGAAACCGTGGCGCTGGTGGCCGGTGGGCACACCTTTGGCAAATGCCACGGGGCAGGGGACGCGGCGCTGGTCGGCCCCGAACCCGAAGCCGCCCCGATCGAACAACAGGGTCTGGGCTGGAAAAGCAGCTATGGCACGGGGCATGGGCCGGATACGATTTCCAGCGGTATCGAAGGCGCCTGGACGGCCAGACCGACCACATGGGACAACGGCTATTTCGATCTGCTGTTCGGCTATGACTGGGATCTGGTGAAAAGCCCGGCGGGAGCCTGGCAATGGGTGCCGGTCGGCGTGACCGAGGATGACAAGGCCCCGACCGTGGATGGCAAGGGGCCCAAGGTGACCACCATCATGACGACTGCGGATATGGCGATGCGGATGGACCCGATCTATGGGCCGATTTCCAGACGGTTCCATGAAAACCCCGAGGAATTTGCCGATGCCTTTGCCCGCGCCTGGTTCAAGCTGACCCACCGCGACATGGGCCCGCGTGCCCGCTATCTGGGGGACGAGGTGCCGGACGAGGAGCTGATCTGGCAGGATCCGGTGCCTGCGGTTGATCATGACTTGATTGATGCTGCCGATGCCGCCGATCTGAAAGGTAAAATTCTGGCCTCGGGTCTGACTACGGCGGAACTGGTTGGCACCGCCTGGGCTTCGGCCTCGACTTTTCGTGGGTCCGACATGCGGGGTGGCGCGAATGGCGCGCGCATCCGGCTTGAGCCGCAAAAGGGCTGGGAGGTGAACAACCCCGAACAACTGGCAAGGGTGCTGAACGTGCTTGAGGGCATTCAGGCCGATTTCAATGCCTCCCAAAAGGGCGGCAAAAGGGTTTCGCTGGCCGATCTGATCGTGCTGGCGGGCAATGCGGCTATTGAACAGGCGGCAAAGGCGGGCGGACATGATATTGAGGTGCCCTTTGCCCCGGGGCGCACGGATGCCACGCAGGCGCAGACCGATGTTGACTCGATTGCCGTGCTGGAACCCTTTGCCGACGGGTTCCGGAATTACCTGAAAAAAACCTGCGCGATTTCGGCCGAGGAACTGTTGCTGGACAAGGCTCAGTTGCTGAAACTGAGCGCGCCGGAAATGACGGTGCTTTTCGGCGGAATGCGGATGCTGGGGGCAAATTACGATGGCTCGCAGCATGGGGTATTCACCGGCAAACCGGGCAGGCTGGGTAATGATTTCTTTGTCAATCTGCTGGATATGGGCACCGAATGGGTGCCGTCCGAAGGCTCGACCGACCTGTTCGAGGGCCGCGACCGCAGCAGCGGCAAGGTAAAATGGACGGCCACCCGGGTTGATCTGGAGAGGTGGTCGCGGAAATTCGGACCAGTTGTTAAGGTGGATCGACTTATGAGAAAGACGATTCAAAATGACGAAACGAAAGAACCATTCTCCCGAATTCAAAGCCCGCGTTGCGCTTGAAGCAATCCGCGAGGAAATGACGATGGCGGAGCTGTCGAAGAAGTATGGTGTGCATCCAACCCAGATTGGCACATGGAAACGAGCAGCGATTGAAAACATGGCCACGGCATTTTCCAGACGGGGCCGTGATCCTGATCGGGTTGATGAAGCCCAGATTGAGAAGCTGCACTCCAAGATTGGTCAGCTGGTCGTGGAACGGGATTTTTTAGCCAACGCCTCGCAACAGTTGCTCGGGAAGCGAGGCAAAAAATGGTGAGCCGTGAGCATGATCTGAGTGTGCGACGACAATGCGGGCTACTTTCTCTGGCGCGCTCGAACCTGTATTACCAGCCAAAAGGCGAAAGTGCTGAAAATTTGCGGTTCATGACAATAATCGACAAGCAATTCTTGCAGACGCCGTGGTATGGATCACGGCAAATGGCCCGGCACATGCAGCGCCAAGGTTACAAGTGTGGTCGCCACAGGGTCCGCCGTTTGATGCGGCTGATGCGGTTGGTTCCGATCTACCAGACGCCCAACACGAGCAAGAAACATCCGCAGCATAAGATCTACCCGTATCTGCTGCGAGACCTGACGATTGATCGTCCAAACCATGTGTGGTGCGTAGATATCACCTACATTCCGATGCAGCGCGGGTTCCTCTATTTGGTCGCGATCATGGACTGGCACAGCCGCAAGGTTTTGAGCTGGAGATTGTCAAACAGCATGGAGGCAGATTTTTGCGTTGAAGCCCTGAAAGAGGCTATGGCCAAATACGGCAAGCCCGATATCATGAACAGCGACCAGGGCAGCCAGTTCACCGGGTTTGAATGGACGCAGGCGCTGAAAGAAGCCGACGTGAAAATCTCGATGGATGGCAAAGGTCGCTGGGTCGATAACCGGATGATCGAGCGGCTTTGGCGATCCTTGAAATACGAATGCATTTACCTCAACGCATTTGAAACGGGTTCGCAGACCCGCGCCGGGATCGGGAAATGGTTGGCTTACTACAACACCGAGCGCCCGCATTCCACCCACGGAATATTGACCCCGGATGAAGCCTATGACAGAAAAACAAAACCAATGAGTTTGGCAGCCTAAATGAAACCCTGATCCATCTTAAACTGGCTGCTGACTGGTCAAAAAAGTGGGACCACCTCTCTATATGAAAACACCGGTAGCTGTGAATGATTTAGGATGGGTGGCCTGGGGGAATCCGAATTATGTTCTGGACCTGTACGGGCTTGGTTCAACCGAGGCCCTGAAATTCCGCACCACATTATCGGAACCGGGGTGGGGCGGGCCGATGGCAGAACGGCATGATGTCCAGTTTGCAATGGTTTACCAGAAATGGATGCAAGAGGCCATTGGCAAGAACTGGATACGTGTTGGAGCCTTTGTAACCGACGAGGACTGGGGCTTTGTCTCGGGGACGGAAGTGGCCTTTTTTGCCACATCACCCGAATATATTCCGCGACTTGTCGAGGCGCTGCATCAATGGGTGCCAACCCTGCCGGCTGGAACACATTTTGAATATGACGAGGGGTTCGAATGAGTTACGGCCCGATAAAACAAACGGCTTACTGTGCCTCGGTATCGCGCCGCTCGCGGACCTCTTCCTGTCGGGCGGGCAGTTTGTCGATCGAGCGGCTGATTTCGCGCACCGTCCAGGGCTTGGGCTTGCGCAACAGGATCGTGCCATCCTTGGCCACCAGAACCAGCCCGAAGCCCCGCGGACGCAACCGTTCGCGGATCGGGCTTTTACCGGCTGGATTGGTATCGGTGATCACCACCACATCACGGATGCGCAGATCGTCCAGACGGTCCTCGATAAAGGCCATTTGCTGTTTGAAACGCGGGTCTTTCGGGGAATCGGCAAAGATGACCAACGGGCGGGCAACCCACATGAAATCGTCCAGCGTCACCTCGTCCGTTGCCGTGATGATCAGTGGCTCGGGGTCTTCGGTGGCTGTTTGTGCAAAACCGGCAAATGGTAATAGTGCCATAATAACAAAGGCAAAAAGCTGTTTCATGGACCCTCCTGTCCTATCCGATATAGGGGGGGCGGGGGCAAATGCGAAGGGGCAATGCGCGCAAAAGGCTAAATTGGCCTCTGTTAAGGCAATAATCATGCCTTTGGGCCTATGGTCGGGAAACAGACTGCACTTTATTGGCGGAGTTTCGCGGCTTATGGATGTTATCCTGCATATCGGTGCCCACCGCACCGGCACCACCACGTTTCAGACCTATCTTGAGGAAAATCGGGATCATCTGAACGACATCGGCACCGAATTCTGGGGGCCGAACCGCACGCGCGCGGGCCTGTTTTCCGGGCTGGTGAAACATCCGGACAAAGTAAACCGCGATGCGCGGCGGCGGGGTGCGCGCGCGAACGGGTTGATCCGGATGGAGCTGGACCGGCTGGATCAAGTCGGATTGACCTCGCTGGTGGTGAGCGAGGAAAATATGATCGGCTCGATGTGGGATAACCTGTCGGTTGCACGGCTATACGGGGATGCGCAGGCGCGGCTGGACCGGTTTGCCTCGGGTTTCGGGTTTCACTGCAAACGGGTGGCGATCTCGATCCGTTCTTATGATAAATACTGGGCCTCGGTGCTGGCATTTATGGTACAAAGGGGCTGGAAGGTGCCGGATGACGGGCTGTTGGACCGGCTGGTCACTCAGTCGCGCCGCTGGCAGAATGTGATCCGCGATGTGGCGGCGGTGTTTCCGGCGGCGGAACTGGTGGTCTGGCCGTTCGAGGGGTTTGTGGGTCAGTCCGATCAGCAATTGGCGATGATCAACAATGGACGCGTGCCGGTGATGATGCGCGGGCGGCGGGACTGGCATAACGCTTCGCCTAGCTGTGCCAAAATCCGCAAGGTGTTTCTGGATCGTGGGAACAGCACGGCGGCGGATCAATTGCCGGATGACTATTCACGCTGGCAGCCGTTTAACGCGGACCATATCGCGGCGTTTCAGGCCCAGTATGACGAAGATATTGCCTGGCTGCGCGGGGGCGCGGACGGGCTGGCGACATATGTGGAAAATACAGACAGCGGACCAGCAGGGATACATCTGCGGCCGTGGGAAATGGAAAGAGGACATTCCAATGACCAACAAGAAAGAAGCATGGGCTAAGCGCGCCCAAAAAGAGCTGCGCGGGCGGCCGCTGGAGGATCTGACGTGGCACACGCCCGAAGGCATTGATGTGGAGCCGGTCTATACCGAGGACGACACAGCCGGGCTGGACCATATGGGCAGCATGCCCGGCGAGGTGCCGTTCACCCGTGGGCCACGCTCCACCATGTATACCGGGCGCCCCTGGACCATCCGGCAATACGCCGGATTTTCCACCGCCGAGGAAAGCAATGCGTTTTACCGCAAGGCGTTGGATGCGGGGCAACAGGGGGTTTCGGTTGCCTTTGATCTGGCCACGCACCGCGGATATGATTCCGATCACCCGCGCGTGGTGGGGGATGTGGGCAAGGCCGGTGTGGCAATTGATAGTGTCGAGGATATGAAAATCCTGTTTGACGGCATCCCGCTGGACAAGGTTTCGGTTTCGATGACCATGAACGGCGCGGTGATCCCTGTGCTGGCGTCTTTCATTGTGGCGGGCGAAGAACAGGGCGTGGACCGCGCGGCCTTGTCGGGCACCATCCAGAACGATGTTCTAAAAGAATTCATGGTGCGCAACACCTATATCTATCCGCCCGAACCCAGCATGCGGATCGTTTCTGACATTATTGAATACACCTCGAACAACATGCCGCGTTTCAATTCGATCTCGATTTCCGGCTACCACATGCAAGAGGCAGGCGCGAACCTTGTGCAGGAGCTGGCGTTTACACTGGCCGACGGGCGCGAATATGTCCGCGCGGCACTGGATCGTGGCATGGATGTGGATGCCTTCGCGGGGCGCTTGTCGTTCTTTTTCGCCATCGGTATGAACTTTTTCATGGAAGCCGCCAAGCTGCGCGCCGCGCGCTTCCTGTGGCACAAGATCATGTCGGAATTCAATCCGAAGAGCGAAAAATCCCTGATGTTGCGCACCCATTGCCAGACATCTGGCGTTTCGTTGCAGGAACAGGACCCCTACAACAATATCGTGCGCACCGCTTACGAGGCGATGAGCGCGGTGCTGGGCGGCACTCAGTCACTGCATACGAACTCCTTTGATGAAGCCATTGCTTTGCCAACGGATTTTTCATCCCGCATTGCCCGCAATACCCAGTTGATCCTGCAAAACGAAACCGGCGTGACCAAGGTGGTCGACCCGTTGGCAGGGTCTTACTACGTTGAAAAACTGACCGCCGATCTGGCGGATGAAGCCTGGAAAATCATTGAAGAGGTCGATGCGATGGGCGGCATGACCAAGGCGGTGGCCTCGGGCATGCCCAAATTGCGGATCGAGGAAGCGGCGGCGCGCAGGCAAGCGGCGGTGGATCGTGGTGACGAGGTGATTGTCGGTGTGAACAAATTCCGTCTGGACAAAGAAGATCCGATCGACATTCTGGATGTCGACAACGTGGCGGTGCGCGAAAGCCAGGTGGAACGCCTGAAACAAATCCGCAGCACGCGCGATCAGGCGGCCTGTGATGCCGCGCTTTTGGCGCTGGAGCAGGCCGCAGCATCGGGGCAGGGCAACCTGCTGGAAATTGCGATTGACGCGGCACGGGCGCGGGCAACAGTGGGGGAAATCAGCATGGCGATGGAAAAAACATTCGGACGGCACCGCGCCGAGGTGAAAACACTGGCCGGTGTCTATGGCGCGGCTTACGAGGGTGACGAAGGCTTTGCGTTGATCCAGAAATCGGTCGAGGAATTTGCCGAGGCTGAGGGTCGCCGCCCGCGTATGCTGGTGGTCAAGATGGGGCAGGACGGACACGACCGCGGGGCCAAGGTGATTGCCACGGCATTCGCCGACATCGGCTTTGACGTGGATGTTGGCCCGCTGTTCCAGACCCCGGAAGAGGCGGCGCAGGATGCGGTCGATAATGACGTGCATGTGGTCGGGATTTCGTCACAGGCGGCGGGGCATAAAACGCTGGCGCCCAAGCTGGTGCAGGCGCTCAAAGATGCCGGTGCCGACGACATCATCGTCATCTGTGGCGGGGTTATTCCGCAGCAGGATTACCAGTTCCTGTATGACGCCGGCGTCAAGGCGATCTTTGGCCCCGGGACAAACATCCCCGAGGCCGCGCAGGACATCCTGCAGATTTTGCGTGAAGCAAAGGGTTAGCTTTGTGCGGGTGCCTCTTTCGGTGCCCGCATAAACCGCAGCACGCTATAGCCCAGCACAGCCGATACCAATGATCCGGCCAGCACCCCAAGGCGCACCTGGTTCATCAGCGCCGGATCGCTAAAACTGAGCGAGCCGATAAACAGCGACATGGTGAACCCGATCCCTGCCAGACAGGCCACGCCGTAGATATGGCCCCAGTTTGCCCCGCTGGGCAGTCGGGCAAAGCCGAACTTCACCATCAGATACACTGCGCCCAGAACACCCGCCTGTTTGCCCAGAAACAGCCCCAGCGAGATGCCCAGCGGCAACGGTGCCAACAAGTCGGCAGGTGTCAGCCCTTGCAACACAACACCCGCATTGGCAAAGGCAAAGATCGGCACGATCAGATACAGCACATAGGGGGCCAGCCCGTGTTCCAGCGCGTGCAGGGGGGATTTGCCAAATTTGTCTTTCATCGGGATGAAAAAGGCGGTCAGAACCCCCGCCACAGTCGCATGAACGCCGGATTTCAGCACCAGAACCCACAGGATCACGCCCAGCAACAGCATCGGTGCTACGCGGTGGGTGCCCTGCCGGTTCAGCCAGAACATTGCGGCCAGTGGGATCAGTGCCATCAGTAGATAGTCGATCTTCAGCTCTGCGGTGTAGAACAGCGCGATGATCAGGATCGCGGCCAGATCGTCCAGAATGGCCAGCGTCAGCAGGAAAATCTTCAGCGACGCAGGCGCGCGTTTACCGACCATCGCCAGAATTCCCAGTGCAAAGGCAATATCTGTGGCTGCCGGAATGGCCCAGCCACCGATGGTATCGGGTTGACCCCAGTTCAGTCCGGCGTAAATCAGCGCCGGAATAGCAATGCCCCCCAGTGCGGCAACCCCCGGCAACAGCACATCGCGCGGGTTTTTCAGCTTGCCTTCCAGCAGCTCGCGTTTCAGTTCCAGCCCGATCAGAAAGAAAAACACCGCCATCAACCCGTCATTGATCCACAGGATCAACGGCTTGGATAGCCCGACATCATTCAGGGTGATTTTCAGGTAAGATCCCAGCGCGGCCTCGTAATACGGCCCGAAAGCGGAATTGGCGACGACCATCGCCATTACAGCCGACAGCATCAGTAATATGCCCCCCGCTGCGTCATGTTTGAAGAAGCGGTCGAAAGCACGAAGAAGGGGCATGGTGGTCCTTATATAAGAAAAATAGTCAGGTTTGAAAATAGATAGGCGTTGCTACCCGCTTTTCAATAGACGCAATTGCGAATTTATGATGGTGTTCCGGTGGATTTCAAAGAAAGGGCGGAAATGTTTGAACTGGACCATATCGCGGTTGCGGCCGATACGCTGGACGAGGGTGTTGCGGCGGTCGAACAGGCCTTGGGCGTGTCCCTGTCGGGCGGCGGGGAACACCCGTTGATGGGCACGCATAACCGGCTGTTGGGACTGGGGGATGTGTATCTCGAGGTGATCTCGATCAATCCTGACGCGCCTGCGCCGGATCATCCGCGCTGGTTTGATCTGGACCATTTCACCGGCGCACCGCATCTGACCAACTGGATTTGCCGCTGTGATAATCTGGAAGCGGCGATTGCCGCCAGCCCCGACGGGGTGGGGGTGCCGGTGGCCCTGTCGCGCGGGGATCTGCGCTGGCGGATGGCGGTTCCGGCGGACGGGAAGCTGCCGTTTGACAATGCCTATCCGGCGTTGATTCAGTGGCAAGGGGCGCTGCATCCGGCGGATTTGCTGCCTGATGCCGGGTGTCGGTTGCGCAAGCTCGAGGTGGCGCATCCTAAGGCCGATGTATTGCAGCAGGCGTTGGGCGGGCTTGCCGACACAAGGGTGGCGATTACAGAAGGGGCGTGCGTGGCATACCGCGCAGAAATCGAAACACCGCACGGAATTCGGGTTTTGGAATAGTCCCGCGTCATTCTTTTACACCAAACTATGAAATACATGACCTGACAGTCCCGAAAATACCCGCTATCCTGCCAATATGTCATTATGGACCCGCATAGCCGATGCCCTGTCCGCCCTCGCCAGTGGCGAAGGGCTGTCCGAGGTATTCGAGCGCCTGCGCACCCCGCCTGAGCAAACCGTGGGTTTCACCATCGCCGTAATCGCGCTGGGCGCGAAGATGGCCAAGGCCGACGGGCAGGTGACGCGCGACGAGGTCACGGCCTTTCGCAAGGTTTTCACCATTCCGCCGCAAGAGGAAAAGAACGCCGCACGGATTTTCAATCTGGCACGGCAGGATGTGGCGGGGTTCGAGGAATACGCCCGCCGGATCAAGCGCATGTTCGGAGATCGGTGCGAGCCGCTGCGCGATCTGATGGAGGGGCTGTTTTTCATTGCGATGGCTGATGGTGAATATCACCCGAAAGAGGATGATTTTCTGGACCGCGTGCGCCGGATTTTTGGCATCGAGGAACGCGAATTCCGCACCATGCGGGCGATGTTTGTTGCTGATGCCTTGCCCGACCCTTATGCGGTCTTAGATGTCTCGCCCGAGGCCTCTTTTGAGGAAATCCACGCCGCCTATAAGCGGCTGGTGCGCGAAACCCACCCTGACCGCATGAAGGCCCGCGGTGTGCCCTGCGAGGCTGTGAAACTGGCCGAGGCCCGATTACGTCAGATCAACAATGCATGGGAAGAAATCCAGAAAGCACCGGTGTGATGCGTATTGCCACCTATAATGTGGAATGGTTTGATTCGCTGTTTGGCAAGGATGGCCAGCCCTTGCTGGACGGGGAATGGTCACGCAGGCATGATGTGACAAGGGTGCAGCAACTGGAAGCCGTAGCCAAGGTGTTTACCGCGATGGATGCGGATGCGGTGATGGTGATCGAAGCCCCTGACGGCAGCCATCGGCGCGATGGCGTGCGGGCGTTGGAGAATTTCGCCAAGCATTTCGGGCTGCGCACCCGCAAGGCGCTGATCGGGTTCCAGAATGATACCCAGCAGGAAATAGCACTGCTCTATGATCCTGACGTGATGTCTGCACGGCATGACCCGAAGGGCGAACAGACGGGCAAGAAAGGCTCGTTCAATTCACCGCGTTTTGACAGTGTGTTTCGCCGCGATCTGGATGTGGATGCCACGCCGGAACTGATCACTTTTTCCAAACCGCCACTAGAGGTGGCCGCGAAAACAAAATCGGGCAACCGGTTTCGCATGATCGGCGTGCATATCAAATCCAAAGCCCCCCATGGCGCACGCGGGGCTGTCGAGGTGATGCGCAAGGCGATTGAAAACCGTCGCAAGCAGATGGCGCAATGTATCTGGTTACGCCAGCGGGTCGAGGAACATCTGGACGCCGGTGAATCCGTGATGGTGCTGGGCGATTTCAACGATGGCCCCGGTCTGGATGAATATGAAAAGCTGTTTGGCCGATCCAGCGTGGAAATCGTGCTGGGCGAGGACGGGCATGAATCGCTGTTCGATCCGCATGCTGAAATGATCCTGTCGCGCAAACTGGGGGCGAAACCGGCGACATCGCGGTTTTATATCAAACATGAAAATCGCTATCTGTCAGTGCTGCTGGATTACATCATGGTATCGGCTGATCTGAACGCCAAACAGCCCCGTTGGCGCATATGGCATCCGTTCGAGGATCCCGAATGTTACCACATGCCGGAATTGCGCGAGGCCCTGTTGACGGCCTCGGACCATTTTCCGGTGACGATTGATATTGACCTGTGACCTTACAAAAATGCGCCGGATGCCTTATATATGAGGTATGAAACAGATAGCTGCCATAACAATCGCTGCCTGTCTGGCCCTGTCGCCCGCTTATGCGGAAAACTCTGACGAGGGCGGGATGGATGAAGGCCTGAGCCTGATGGAACAGGGCGCCAGGATGCTTTTGCGCGGCCTGGCAACCGAGATGGAACCGGCATTGAAAGACCTGAAAGGGTTGGCCGAGGAAATGGGGCCGGGTTTGGCCGAGCTTCAGGGGCTGATCGGGGATTTCACCAATTACCACGCGCCCGAGGTGCTGCCCAATGGCGATATCATCATCCGCCGCAAGACTCCGCTAGAGATCGAGAAACCGCTGGAAGAAGGCGAGATCGAACTGTAGGGGCGGCTGTTTTCTTTTTAAAGAAAACAGGATGAAATCTTTCAAAGATTTCGGGGCATTGCGTGATCCAGAAAGGACAGTAATTCAGCGCTGTGTTGCTCGATCTTCTCCACTGAATCATGATCGCCATCAGGGATCAGCAGGATTTCGGCCTTGTGGTCCTTGCAGTTGTCGGCAATTGCCTGCAAATCCTTTACCGGAATGGTTCTATCCGCCTCCCCGTGCACCAACAGCACCGGGCAGGTTATTTTGCATCGGGTGTTGATCGGGGCGATGTCGTCAAAGCGGTGCCCAATGATCCGCTCCACATAACGTAAAACCAATGCGATCAGCCATTTGGGCAGGTGCAGGCTTTGCAAATAGCGCTGCATCAGCCATTCGGGATGGGCAAAGCTGGCAATCGAGATCACCGCGTCCATATCGTGCCGCCTTGACGCCACCAGCAATGTGGCCGCCGCCCCAACGGAATGCCCCAGCAGTGCAATTTTGCCAGTTTCGGGTTGCTGTTTCAGCCAGTCCAACCCGCTTTCGATGTCCTCGGCAAAGGTGGGCATGGAGGATGGCCCACCGCTGTCGCTGGAGCCGTGATTGCGGGCATCCAGCAGCAAGGCGTTGTAACCGGCCCTGCACAGGGGCACGGCGACGGGCAGGATCACCTCGGCATTCACACCCCAGCCGTGCATGATCAGGATGGTGGGGGTGGCCGGTTTGTCAGAGGCCAGAATATGCCAGCCAAACAGGTTCGCACCGTTCTTGCCGGGGATATTGACAGTCCGGAAATTCAGTCCGTAATCGGCGGGGTCACCGGTTTCTTTGATGCGGGGCGCACGGAATCCATAACGCACGGCAAAGCCGAACAGCAGAACAGTGATTGCGATAATGGCAAGGATTATGAGGGTTGTATTCACCGCAGTTTCTTGATCTCGACCTTGGCCCCAAGGGCTGCGGCCAGTGACATGAAACGCGCCTCGGCCACTTCGCCAAACAGCCCGCGACCGGTTTCATCAAGGCGCAATTCCAGCAGCTTTTTCTTGGGGAAATAGCGCAGGTTTGCCATTTCATCCAGATTGTCCACTGTCAGCATCGCCCCGAACCGCATGGCTTTGCCCACCACCTCGGCATCCACCGCGTCCTTTTGCGTCAGCAATTCCACCATCGGTTCAAACCGCGTGCCTTCACGGCTGTTTTTGTAACGGTGCAGCAGGGCCAGCCCCAGAAACACCCGTTCGCGGTGGCGCAGACCGCCCAGATTGGCGCGGGTGGCGTTGTCAAAACAGACCTCGGCGCGGTAATCGGGGTGGGCGCGCCATGTCACATCATGCAGCAGGCAGGCGGCAAGGATCAGGCGTTTGCGCTCACCGGGTGCGGATTTGAACAGTGGCAGGATGAAATCATACAACTGTTTGCCAAAACCGGGCCAGCGGGCGTCTTTGCTTTCGGCAAAGCGGCAGGCCTCGATCAGCGGGTCGCGGTCGCGCAGTTTTTGCGGCATTTGCTCATACAACATGCCTTCGCGGATGCCGTAGCTGGAGATGGCGATTTCCTTGGGCTTGAATTTGCGCACCACACGTTTGAGCACTTCGCAAGCAACCGGCACCAGAACCATCCGCGCCTGTGACGTGCCGGTCAGGGCGCGCAATTCGTCCAGATCGTGGTCATTGATCCATTTTACCGTTTCCATCACCGATTTTGGTGTCATCCGGTATTCGTGCAGCACGGTCAGCGGGTATCCACGGCGCAACATGTCGATCCGCGCAATCGCCCGCCATGAGCCGCCAACCAGAAACAGCCGCTTGCCCTCGACCGGTATCTGGCTGTGCAGATCGTCCAGAATACCGCTGATATGATTTTTCAGCCCCTTCTTGCCGCCCTTGACATTGGACAGTTTCAGCGGACCTAGTGGCGAGGTTAGCCGCCGCCCCACGCGCCCCTCGGCGACTTCGGCCAGTTCCATGGACGAACCCCCAATGTCGCAAACCAGCCCATGCGCCGTGGGCCAGCCCAACAGCACACCCTGGGCCGACAGGCGTGCTTCTTCCTCGCCATCAATCACATAGATGTTCAGGCCCGTTTCACGCAGCACTTCTTCGCAGAAATCCGCGCCATCACTGGCCTCGCGCACCGCAGCGGTGGCGACAGCGGTTAGTGGCGGGATGTTCATACCCACGGCCAGCAATTGAAAGCGCCGGATCGCGGCCAGCGCCCGTTCGCGCCCCTTGGGGTTCAGGTGGCCGGCTTCGGGCAGGCCTGCGCCAAGGGCACACATGATCTTTTCGTTGTAAAAATAGGCGGGGCTTCGGGCGGCACCGTCAAATACCACCAACCGGACCGAGTTTGACCCCACATCAACCACCCCGACCCGCGATAGGGCGCGGGTGGACGGGTCGTCAAACAGCGGACGACCAAAGGGGCCCCAGTCTTCGGTTGCGTAGTCCACTGATTCATCCCCCCGTTGTTCATCCGCAGTTTGCAGCGGGCAGGAGGGGGCGTCAATCTTTGGTGTGGGTCAGTTCCGGCACATCGGCTGCACCGGCCTTGCCACGCCCAGACAAAGACGGGTTTTCCATAAAGAAACGGTGGCAATTGAACGGATGCGCGTTGGGTGCGGTTTTTGGGCGCAGGTAGCGGCCATCGGGCCCCAGAACCCAGCTCTGGGCCTCGTCTGCCAGATTGGCGGCCATGATCTGGCTCATGATCTGGGCCTTGACCGTGGCGTTCGTGGCCTCGACCAGCGTTTCAACGCGGCGTTTCAGGTTGCGGCCCATCCAGTCGGCTGAAGAAATATAAACACGGGCCTTTTTGGCGGGCAGGCCATGGCCGTTGCCAAAGCAGACAATGCGCGAATGTTCCAGAAAACGGCCAACGATGGATTTGACGCGGATATTGTCGGACAGCCCTTTGATGCCGGGGCGCAGGCAACAGATGCCACGAATAACAAGGCTGATTTTTACACCGGCCTGCGAGGCGGCATAAAGCGCGTCGATCACGTCGGGATCAACCAGAGAATTCATCTTGGCCCAGATTTCGGCAGGCTTGCCTTCGGCGGCGAATTCCGCTTCGCGATTGATGCTGTCGATCAGGGTTTCCTTCAGGTTCAGCGGGGAAATGGCAAGGTTTTCCAGCCCGTCGGGCTGGGCGTAACCGGACAGATAGTTGAACACTTTGGTTGCGTCCCGCCCAAGGGCGGCGTTGCAGGTGAACAGCGACAGGTCGGTGTAGATCCGCGCGGTGATCGGGTGGTAATTGCCGGTGCCAAAGTGGCTGTAGGTGACCAGTTTATCCCCCTCGCGGCGCACAACGACGCTGATTTTGGCGTGGGTTTTGTAGTTGATAAACCCGTAAACCACATGCGCACCGGCGCGTTCCAGACGGCGCGACTGGCGGATGTTGGCGGCTTCGTCAAAGCGGGCCTTCAGCTCGACCAGTGCGGTCACGGATTTGCCAGCTTCGGCGGCTTCGCACAGGGCGGCGACGATGGGAGAGTCGCGCGAGGTGCGGTAAAACGTCTGTTTGATCGCCACTACATCGGGATCACGCGCGGCCTGTTCAAGGAACCGCACCACCATGTCGAAGGTTTCATAAGGGTGGTGCAGCAGCATATCCTTTTGCCGGATCGCGGCAAACATATCACCGTCAAAATCCAGCACCCGTTCGGGGACCCGCGGGGTGAAGTTGGGCCACAGCAGGTCGGGGCGGGCATCGGTGACAAGTTCGGACAGATCGGTCAGGCCCAGCATGCCGTCGATCTCGACCACCTCGTCATCCTCGACGTGCAATTCGCGGGTGATCAGGCGCCGCAGGCCCGGCGGGGCATTGGTGGACAGTTTCATGCGCACCACATCGCCACGGCGGCGGCGTTTTAACGCCACCTCGAATTCGCGCACCAGATCTTCGGCCTCGTCCTCGACTTCCAGGTCGCTGTTGCGCAGCACACGGAAGGCACAGTGGCCTTTGGTTTGATACCCGGGGAACAGCGCGCCAAGGTGCAGCAATAGCAGTTCTTCCAGTGGCAGATAACGCAGTGTGGTGCCATCGGATGGCAGGGCAATGAAACGATCAATCTGGTGCGGGATCGGCAAAAGCGCCTGAAGGGGGCGTTTGCTGGTCAGGCTCTCCAGTTTCAGGGCCAGCGCGAAACCTTCGTTCGGAATGAAGGGGAAGGGGTGTGCAGGGTCAATCGCCAGCGGCGACAGGACGGGGAACACCTGTGTCAGAAAGAAATCCCCGGCGAATTTCTTGTCTGCTTCGCTCAAGGTTTCGGCGTCCAGCAGCAGGATATCTTCGCGTTCCATCAGGATGCGCAATTCGTTCCAGACGCGCTGTTGTTCCTGCAGCAATTCACGGGCATCGGCATTGATCAACACCAGTTGCTGGGCAGGGCTTAACCCGTCGGCGGCAGGCGTGGTATTGCCCGCGTCGGCCAGTTCCTGCAGGCCCGCCACGCGGACGGTAAAAAATTCGTCCAGATTGGTGGCCGAGATTGACAGGAACCGCAGCCGTTCCAGCAATGGCACGCGGGGGTTCTCGGCCTCTTCCAGCACACGCCAGTTGAACGCCAGCCATGACAATTCGCGGTTAAAGAACCGTTTGGGTCCGGCCCAGTCATCGGCGGGCAGGGTTTTGGCGGCGTCAAAGGGTGCTTTCAGGAAATCAGCATGGGTCATATCTGGGCCAGAATGTAAGGGAGTATACTGGCCCCAGTATGGCGTATTTCAGGGGGAATTGTCCAGCACCGTTGCCGCCAGTTTGCGGGTGATGGGCTTGCCTTTGCTTAAGGCGGATTTATCCAATGCGGCAACCAGCTGTCCAGCGGCATCGAACGAGCGGTCCATGCGTTTGATCAGATAGGCGATCAGGTCCGGTTGCACCGCAATCTGGCGATCCGAAAACAGTTTCACCAGCACCGCAGACAACAGTGCATCATCCGGTGCGGGCAGGGTGGTGATGGTGGTTGCGCTCATCCGGCTTTGCAGATCGGGCAGGGTCAGACCCCAGTGGTTCGGGGCAGTATCGGCGGTCAGCAACAGCGGGGTGCCGTGGGTCTGCGCCAGATTGTGTAGATGGAACAGCGCCTCCTGGGCGGGCATGTCGGTGGCAATTTCGCGGATGTCCTCAATGGCAATCGGGGCGTCAACCAGCGCGGGGATGTCGGCATCGGGCAGCGCCCGCGCGGGCAGAACCGTTGCGCGGGTATCCGTGGCCCAGACCTGCACCAGATGGGTTTTACCCGCCCCCTTGGGGCCGATCAGCGCCAGTTTGTGGTTGGGCCACGCGGGCCAGTTTTCCAGCATCTGCACCGCCAGCGCATTGACGGGCGAGACAAAGAAATCGTCACGCCCCAGCGCCGTTTTGGCGGGCAGGTCGAATGTCATCTGTTCGGCCATGGGTCAGGTTTCTTCGGTCTTTGGCAACTCGCCGATAGCAGGTTCGCCCTCGGCCTGACCTGCAATTCCCTGATACAGCCGCCCCTGTTTGTACTGCTCGATTGCAAAGCGGACGATCACGCCGATGCTGGCCGCCACCGGCACGGCCACCAGCATCCCGACAAAGCCGAACAGGGAGCCGAAGACAGACAATGCGAACATCAGCCAGACGGGATGCAGGCCTACACTGTTGCCCACCAGTTTCGGGGTGATCACGTTGCCTTCCAGTGCCTGACCCAGCATGAACACGCCCGCCACCAGCCCCAGCGAAACCCAGTCGCCCCAGAACTGGAACAGACCCAGCCCGATCGCCAGCGCCCCGCCGATCAGCGCCCCGACATAGGGGATAAAGGTGATCAAGCCGGCAAAGGCCCCCACCAACAGGCCGAACTGCAATCCTACTAACATTAGGGAACCTCTGTAAATTCCCGTTTTCGCCTTCTTCGCGGCGGGGTGGACGGTTTTTCGCCTGTCCCGCCTGATTGCTTCGGATCATAAACCCATTTTCACCGGTTTCAAGCCGGTTTTGGGTATTTCAGGCACACCTCACCCCATGAACCCTTATCCCGGCGCCGCCAGGCCGCATTCGAACTGGACGAAGCGCTTCATGTTGTAGACCAGGTTCATCATCCCGATGCGAAATCGCGCCCGCTTCAGGCCGATGGAGCGGATCAGCTTGCCGCCCATGGAGCGCTCCTGAAAAGCGAATACATGCTCGACCCGGACCCGCACTTTCGAGCGCCTCCGGTTGGCCTTTTGCTGGCGCTCGCCAAGCGGCTTGCCGCGCCTGCCCTTGTGATGGATATGGCTGTGAAGCCCCCGCTCTTCCAGCTCGCTTTCGATCTTTTGCGAGCGATAGGCGCTGTCGGCCCACAGGTCCGATGAGGTGTTGCTCGCATCAATCAGACCGGCAAGCGCCTGGCTGTCATGCACGGCGGCATCGGTGACATCATAAGCGCGGATGAATTTGTGCCGCCGGTCGACATTGATGTGGTTCTTGTAGCCGTAATAGCTCTTGCCGTGCTTCTTCGTCCAGCGCGCATCCACGTCCTTCTGGCGCTTCTTGTGGGGTTTTTCCTCCCACTCTTCAGGCGTTTCGCCCGCCTTGATTTTCTCGTTCTCGTCCCTTTTGTTGTGCTGGCGCGGCGCCGGAACGATGCTCGCATCAACAATCTGCCCGCCCATCGCCAGATAGCCCTTTTCGCGCAGAAAGGCATCGAACTTGTCAAACAGCTCCTTCATCTTCCCGGCCCCGGCCAGCCTTTCACGGTAGGCCCAGATGGTCTTGGCGTCAGGTACGCTGTCTTCAATGCCAAGGCCGAGAAACCGCATGAACGACAGGCGGTCGCGGATCTGATACTCGATCTGATCGTCAGAGAGGTTGTAGAGCTGCTGCAAAACCATCGTCTTGAATATCAGCACCTCATCCCAAGGCGGGCGGCCAGCGTTGGATTTGCGCTGTTCGGGCGGCGTGCGCCATATGGCCTTCAGCTCGTCCCGGTAATCCTCGAACGGCACCATGTCGTTGAGCAACACCAGCGGATCACCAGATTTGTCCAGTCCCGCGTATCGGCTGGAAAGATCAAAAAATCCCATCTGACCCATGACAAAACCCCGTCGGTCGAATCATTTTCATCCTGATGACGATTCTACCCCGTCAGGCCGGATTTTGGGGGATTTTTAGAGGTTCCCATTAGACCGATGGCATAAAATGTTCCCATCGTCAGGCAAACCGTGCCTTGGCCGCGAATGAAAGAGGCCAGCGTCTGGTCAATCTCGCGGGCCAGTTTGCGGATTACCGGCGCATGGTCCCGTGGCAGCAGGGCGTCGATCTTGGCAACCATTCTGTCCCAGTCCATCAGCATGTAAAACGCCACGACAGGCACGATCACCATCAAGACGATGATATTGATCAGGCTCATTGCCGAAGACAGAATTCCGTTCACCAATTGCCCCCCCTTGGCCTGTATAGTCTCGCCCAGCCCTTCAAGCGAATGGCGCAGGGTGGAATCGGCATCCATTAGGGACGGAAAGCGTTCGGTCAGGAAATTCTTTAGTTTCGAGAAAATCTCGGGGGCGGAATTGATCAGCGCGATGGTTTGTTCCACCAGCAGCGGTATGATCAACAGCGCAAGCAGGGTGAATATGATCACCCCGAAAAAAGTAATGACGACAGTGGCCAGAACCCGTGAAAGGCCCATCTTTTCCAGCCGGTCAGCAACCGGATCAAGGAAATAGGCAATCGCCCCGCCCAGCACGAAGGGCAGGATCACATCGCCCAGATACCACAGCACGACCAGAAACACCGCTGCGGCGATGCTCCAGTATTTTGTTTGTTGCTGTGCGGGTAGCGCCATGAAATGTCCCTAACAATACGGTTCCCTAACACATCGCCCATGCGGGCGCAGGTTTCAAGGGGCGTTGAAACGGCTCTTGTCTGTTGCGCGCTGCTATCCTAAACCCCTTGGCAACCCGAATTCCTATGCCCAAAGGTGACCAAATGCGATTGTCGCGCTATTTTCTATCCGTTCTGAAAGAAACCCCTGCCGAGGCGCAGATCGTCTCGCACCGCTATATGCTGCGCGCCGGTATGATCAAACAGGCCAGCGCCGGGATCTATTCCTGGCTGCCGATGGGGTTCAAGGTGCTGAAAAAGATCGAGAACATCGTGCACGAGGAACAGCAGCGCGCGGGTCACATCCCGATGCTGATGCCCACCCTGCAATCGGCCGACCTGTGGCGCGAAAGCGGGCGCTATGATGGCTATGGCGAAGAAATGCTGCGTATGAAGGACCGGCACGGGCGCGATATGCTCTATAGCCCTACAGCCGAGGAAATGTTCACCGATGTGTTCCGCTCCTATGTGAAAAGCTACAAGGACCTGCCGCTGACCCTTTACCAGATCCAGTGGAAATTCCGCGATGAAATCCGCCCCCGTTTCGGGGTGATGCGGGGCCGCGAATTTTTCATGAAGGACGGCTACAATTTCGATCTGACCAAAGAGGACGCGTTGCACGCCTATAACCGCCATCTGGTCAGCTATCTGCGCACTTACGAGCGGATGGGCCTGCAAGCCATTCCGATGCGGGCGGATTCCGGCCCGATTGGTGGCGATTACACCCATGAATTCCTGGTGCTGGCCGAAACCGGCGAAAGCGAGGTGTTTTATGACAGCAAAGTCACCGATATTTCGCTGGGCAAACGCGACATTGATTTTGATAATGTGGCGCAATGTCAGGCGGTGATGGATGAATTCACATCCCTTTACGCCCGCACCGACGAAACCCATGTCGAAGCCGAGTTCAACGAGGTGCCCGAGGATCGCCGCCGCGTGGCCCGTGGCATCGAGGTTGGGCAAATCTTCTATTTCGGCACCACCTATTCCGACAAAATGGGCGCGACCGTGGTAAATGATCAGGGCGACCATGTGCCGGTGCATATGGGCAGCCACGGCATTGGCGTGTCCCGCCTGCTGGGCGCGATTATCGAGGCATCGCACGACGACAAGGGTATCATCTGGCCCGAAGGGGTGACGCCGTTCCATTGTGGTATCGTCAACCTGCGCCAAGGGGACGTGGCCGCGGATGCGGCTTGTGAAAGCCTCTATTCCGCGCTGACCACTGCCGGGCTTGAGCCGCTATATGACGATCGGAATGAACGGGCAGGCGGCAAATTTGCCACCATGGACCTGATCGGCCTGCCATGGCGCATCACTGTTGGCCCGCGCGGGTTGAAAAACGGTGTGGTGGAACTGACCAGCCGCAAAACCGGCGAAAGCGTGGAAATGCCGCCGGAACAGGCGGTTGCCAAAGTGGTCGAGATTTACGCCACCCTGTAGGGCGGGGTTCACCCCGCCACCGCTGCGGAAAATGGCAGATGCTTTTCGCCCCTGCCATTTCCTGCTATACTGCCCGCAAAACAAAAAGCAGTAGGCAGGCAAAATGATACGAACGCTGACCATGGTGGGCGGCATCGCAGGCGCGGTGGCGCTGTCGCAATTTCCCGAATTCTCGCAGCAATACATGCAGCGCATGTCCGGCGCGGTGGACGAATTGCGCGGGGTGGTGGTGGCATTCGATCTGACCGCCACCGCCAGCGGGCTGACCCGTCAAGAGGCGCTGAACCGGATGCAGGGCGACGATTTTCAGGAGGGGCTGCGCGATACGATTGAAACCTCGATCAGGCGTTACGAGCGTCTGTCAAGCAACCTGACCGCCCTGCGTAATGCAACCCCACTGGAACGGCTGGGGCAGTTCTATCGCTTTTCCGATACCGATCTGGCACAACGCACCTGGGACGATTTCAAGCCCGCCGTGCCGGTCACCACTGACGGGTTTATCGCCGCCGGCATCGGCTTTCTGGCCGGTTGGCTGGGGCTTGGTCTGCTGTTCGGTGGCTTGCGGCGGTTCACGCGCCGCCTTATCCCCGCATAATCACGCCCATTTGCCCATTCCCCGCTTGACCATCCGCGCGCATCCCCCCAGACTCCGCGCCAAAGCAACATAAGAAGCGAGCAGAGACCTTGGCCGGAAAAACCGCCCCGTTTTCAAAATTCGAATGGATGATCGCCTGGCGCTACCTGCGCGCCAAACGCGCCGAAGGCGGCGTGAGCATAATGACATGGATTTCCCTGATCGGCATCACGCTGGCCGTGGCCGCGCAGATTATCACATTGGCCGTGCGGGCCGGTTTTCGGGCCGAATTTGTCGATACTATTCTGGGTGCCAACGCCCATGTGACGGTGTTCAATTCGATCGCAGTGGATGACACCGGCCACACCAGCCGCGTGATGGCGGATTACAAGGAAAAGGCTGAACGCATCCGCCAGATCCCCGGCGTCACCCGCGTTGCCCCGCTGATCAAGGGGCAGGTGATGGCGAACAACCGGCAATATAACACCGGTGCGCAAGTGTTCGGCATCAGCCTTGAGGACTTAAAGGGAATTCCGCGGATTGCCTCGGGCAAAGACCAGATTGGTGACATTGAACAATTCAAAGGCGAAACTGTCGCCATCGGCAAGGGGATCGCCAACACGCTGGGCCTTGGGGTCGGCGATAAGATCAAACTGATTTCCCCCAACGGCACCAAAACCGCGTTCGGGGTCAGCCCCCGTGTAAAGGTTTACAGGGTCGTCTATATATTCTCGGTTGGTCGTTACGACATCGATGGCATCCGCATCTACATGCCGTTTTCCGAGGCACAGAGTTTCTTTAATCGCGAAGGCGTGGCGGATGAATTGGAAGTGATGGTTAAGGAGCCTGAAAAAGTGGACGACATGGCGCTGGACCTGTTGCGCGCTGGCGGAGACCGCACGGTACTATGGACATGGCGCGACGCATCCGGCGCCTTCCTGCGGGCACTGACGGTCGAGGATAACGTGATGTTCGTGCTGATGTCGGTGCTGGTGCTGATCGCCGCGATGAACATCATTTCCGGCCTTGTGATGCTGGTGAAAAACAAGGGCCGCGATATCGGAATTTTGCGCACCATGGGCCTGACCGAAGGCTCGGTTCTGCGGGTGTTTTTCATCTGCGGTGCGCTGACCGGATTGCTGGGCACGCTGTTCGGTGTGATCCTGGGCTGCCTGTTCGCGCTGTATTTCGACCCAATACTGGCCTTTGTCAGCGGGGCCTCGGGCGGGCAGGTCTGGGATGCTTCGGTGCGGGGCATCTATAAGCTGCCCGCGTTGTTACAGTTCAAGGATGTGATGTCGGCCATCGCGCTATCATTGGGCCTGTCGTTTATCGTCACCATTTTCCCGGCGCGGCGCGCCGCACGGATGAACCCGGTGGAGGCCTTACGTTATGAGTAAGCCAATGCTGGACCTGCGCGGGATTGTGAAAACCTATAATCACGGTAAACCAAATGAAATCAACGTTCTGCGGGGTGCTGATCTAACGGTGGATCAGGGCGAAGTGGTGGCGCTGGTGGCCCCTTCGGGCGCTGGTAAATCCACCCTGCTGCACATCGCCGGTCTGCTGGATACGCCCGATCAGGGGCAGGTGCTGATCAACGGGCAGGACATGAGCGGCAAATCGGATCGCAAACGCACCGCCGTGCGCCGTGACGAGGTTGGCTTTATCTATCAATTCCACCACCTGCTGCCGGAATTCTCGGCGCTGGAAAACATCGTTTTGCCGCAACTGGCCAACGGCGTTTCGCAAAAGCAGGCCGAAGGTAGGGCGTTGGAGTTGCTGGGAAATGTCGGTGTGGCGGAACGGGCGGATCACCGGCCGGCGGCAATGTCGGGCGGCGAGCAACAGCGGGTGGCGTTTTGCCGTGCGCTGGCCAACGAACCGCTGGTTCTGCTGGCGGACGAGCCAACGGGGAACCTTGACCCCGCGACCTCGGATCAGGTGTTCGCCGCCCTGATGGGATTGGCGCGGGACACCGGCCTGTCGGCGCTGATCGCCACACATAATATGGAGCTGGCAGCGCGGATGGATCGGGTCGTGCGGATGGAGAACGGGGTGCTGGTGTGAGGGCTGCCCTTGCCCTGATTTGCCTGTTTTTTGGCCAAATCACCGCTGCCCAACCCGTCGAAGTCGATGTAAAAATCGTGATTTCTGTGGATGCGTCGGGGTCGGTTGATCCAACCGAATTTCGCCTGCAAATCGGCGGAATTGTGAATGCGATGCGTGACCAAAACGTGCAAAGGGCCGTGCGGGCAGGGCCGAAGGGCAGGGTGCTGGCGGCGGTGCTGATCTGGTCGGATGCGGCCTATCCGAAATACCCGACCGCGTGGTTCGAGCTGTGGCCGGAGGGATCGTTCGAAGCCTTCGCAACCGAGATCGAGAAATTCACAATATCGGCCCCCGGTGTGCCCGCGATTGGTGGCGGCGGAACCAACATTGGCGATGGATTACTCTATGCAATCAATATGTTAGGCGATAATCCCGTGCCTGCCAGCCGTTTGGTGATTGACGTTTCGGGGGACGGGCCGGAATCCAAACCCTGGGTCAAAGGGGCGGTGGAATTGCCACAGGCGCGGGCGCTGGCGACGGCCAAGGGGATCACGGTCAACGGGTTGGCGATTGAAACCGACATCGCCGGGTTGCATCTGTGGTACGAGGCAAATTTGATCACTGGGGCGGGCAGTTTTGTGGAAAAAGCGGCGGATTTTCAGGACTACCAACAGGCGATTATCAAAAAGCTGCTGCGTGAATTGTCGGGCCAACCGTTTACGCGCAACGGGCCGTTACGGGGTCAGCAGATGGGGCAGCACATAGGGGATGGTCGCGCCCATCAGGAATCCGCCAAGGGCTGACAACAGGATCACCGGTTTGGCGGCGCGGGCGTCCATACCGATTGCGCGGCAGATCAGGCCGGTGAGAAGGGCGATCAGGGCTGCGATTGGGATACCGGTTAGGAACATTGGGGGGCTTTCTGATGGAAATTAGAATCCAAAGCTCTATCACATAGAACCTGTCATTTTGCAAAAATGACAGCGCCCGACCTCCCCATGGAGGGCGCTTTTGCTATGTTGCGTCTAGAGGGTAGGATTAGGCGGATGATAGGGAGCAGAATGCAAAACTCAGGGCATCCTGCGCCCACCAGGTCGGGCGCTGCCATTTTTGCAAAATGCCTCAAACATCCAACTCCTCCACAAACTGCGCGTTCTCCTGAATATACTGGAACCGCATCTCGGGCTTTTTGCCCATCAGGCGTTCCACCAGATCTGCGGTTTGGCCGGGCAGGTCTTCTTCCACTGTCACAAGGATCAGTTTGCGGCTTTCGGGGTTCATGGTGGTGTCTTTCAGGTCTTTGGCATCCATTTCGCCCAAGCCCTTGAAGCGTTGCAAATCGATTTTGCCTTTGCCGCCCAGACCTTGTTCCAGCATCCGGTCCTTTTCGGTGTCATCGGCCACATAGATGCGCTTGGCCCCCTGGGTCAGCCGGTACAGCGGCGGGCAGGCCAGATACAGGTGGCCCGCGTCAATCATCGGGCGCATCTGGGTGAAAAAGAACGTCATCAACAGGGCGGCGATATGGGCGCCGTCCACGTCCGCATCGGTCATGATGATCACTTTTTCATAACGCAGATCGTCAAGGTTGAACCGGCTGCCAAGGCCAACCCCAAGCGCCTGTGCCAGATCGTTGATTTCGGCGTTGGTGCCTATTTTGCTGGACGCAGCACCCAGCACGTTCAGGATTTTACCACGCAGGGGCAGCAGGGCTTGGGTTTTACGATTGCGGGCCATTTTGGCGGAACCACCCGCAGAATCCCCTTCCACGATGAACAGTTCGGTGCCTTCGCGCGAGTTGTTGGAACAATCGGTCAGCTTGCCGGGCAGGCGCAGCTTTTTGGTGGCCGATTTACGCTGCGTTTCCTTTTCGGCGCGGCGTTTCAGCCGTTCTTCGGCCCGCAGCACAAGGTAGTCGAGGATCGCACCGGCGGATTTGGTGTCGGAGGCCAGCCAGTGGTCGAAATGGTCGCGCACCGCGTTTTCAACCATTTTCTGCGCGGTTTCGTTAGACAGCCGGTCTTTGGTCTGGCCCACAAAGGAGGGTTCGGCAATGAATATCGACACCAGCGCACAGCCGCCTGTGGTCAGGTCATCGCGGTTGATGTTGCTGGCCTTTTTGTTGCCCACCAGTTCGCCATAGGCGCGGATGCCTTTCAACAGGGCGGACCAGAAACCGCCCTCGTGGGTGCCGCCCTCGCGGGTGGGGACCGTGTTGCAATAGCTGTTGATGAAACCGTCGCGTGACGGGGTCCAGTTGATGGCCCATTCGACCGAGCCGGGTTCACCGAATTTTTCGCGAAAATCGACTTTGCCGGCAAAGGGGGCGTCGGCATAGGTGGCAGCGCTGCCCAGAACTTCGCCCAGATATTCCGCCAGCCCGCCGGGGTAGTGGAATGTTGCTTCTTGCGGCATGTCGCCATCGGCAATGGCCGATTTCCAGCGGATTTCGACGCCGGAAAACAGGAAGGCCTTGGATTGCACCAATTCATGCAGGCGGGCGGGTTTGAAGTGGAGTTTTCCGAAAATTTCGGGGTCGGGGTGGAAGGTGACTGTGGTGCCGCGCCGGTTGGGGGCTGCGCCGATTTCGGCCAAGGGGGCTAAGGGAAGTCCGCGTGAAAATTCCTGACGATACAGGGTGCGGTTTCGGGCAACCTCGACCACCATGGAGTCGGACAGGGCATTCACAACCGAGGAGCCAACACCGTTCAGACCGCCGGATGTTGCATAGTTTTCGCCCGAGAATTTGCCGCCTGCGTGCAGGGTGCAGAGGATCACCTCGAGCGCGGATTTGTCGGGGAATTTGGGGTGTGGATCAACGGGGATGCCACGGCCGTTGTCGCGGATGGTGACGGAGTAATCCTCGTGCAGCTCGACCTCGATGCGGTTCGCGTGTCCGGCGACGGCTTCGTCCATCGAATTGTCCAGAACCTCGGCCACCAGGTGGTGCAGCGCGCGGCTGTCGGTGCCGCCGATATACATGCCGGGCCGTTTGCGCACGGGTTCCAGCCCCTCGAGCACTTCGATCGAGGAGGCGTCGTAATTTTTCTCCGGCTCGTTGCCGGAAAGGAGGTCGTCTGCGGGCATTTGGCTGCTCTTTATTGGTTTTGTTACCGGTCATTCTAATGCAGGTGGGCAAGTCGGGGCAATGGGGATTGTGCAAGGGATTGCGGCGTGGTTGGGTATATACACGGGTTATTACGGGAAGGGCCACCAGATATGGACGCAAAAGGCGCGTTTGAGCGGGTGCCGGTTGAGGTATCAGAGCGGGTTGTGATGGTGGGGGACACATTGCACAACAGACATTCTGGGCGAGGCGGCACAAAGATGGAAAACGGTTCTGGTGACGGATCACGGGTTGTTTGCGGGGCAGGATGTGGCCCCGTTTATCACAGCCTCGGGGATTGTGCCGGATTGGCAGCTTGGCTCAATCTAGCACAGGTTTTCTTTGACCTGTCGGGGCGGGCTGTTAGGCTGGTGCGGAATTGGTGGATTTAGCGAAAAGGCCCGTTTGATAATGGATGATTATTACGATCTTGGCACATATTCCCGCGCTGGTGTGTCTGCAAATGATGTGGCGCAAACGTGGTTTGATCGCGGGTTGAACTGGGTTTTTGGTTATAACCATAACGAGGCAATCGTCTGTTTTGAAAGGGCAATTGCGGCTGATCCTGATTGTGCGATGGCCCATTGGGGGATCGCTTATGCCAAGGGCCCGAATTATAATTACCGCTGGGATCATTTCACACCCGAAGTGAAAGAAGAGTGTCTGGAAGTGGTTGCGGCCAGTCTGGCGGCGGCGGAAAAATGCGCGGACGGGTTGGCGGCGGAACTGGTGGCGGCGCTAAAGCTGCGCTTTCCGGCCAATGCCGGGGTCGAGGATATTGCGCCGACCCATGACGCCTATACCGATGCAATGCGAAAGATTTTGGCGCGTCACCCAGATGATCTGAAAGTGATCACGCTGGCGGTCGAGGCGATGATGTGCCGAACCCCGTGGCAGTTGTGGGATCTGAAGGCGGGCGTGCCTGCGGAGGGATCGGATGTGCTTGAGGCGCAAGCGGCGCTGGAACGGGCGTTTGCGCAGGTCGAGGGCGCGTGGCAACACCCCGGCATTTTGCATCTGTATATCCACATCATGGAGATGTCGCCCACACCGGAAAAGGCGTTGCGGATGGGGGATGCTTTGGTCGATCTGGTGCCGGATGCGGGGCATTTGCAGCATATGCCGACCCATGTGGATGTGCTGTGCGGTGGCTATGAAAACGTGGTGCGGCGTAACGAGAAGGCTTATGTTGCGGACAAGGTGTTTATGGCGCGTGAAGGGGTGATGAATTTCTACACCACCTATATTTGCCACGATCTGCATTTCCGGCTGTATGGGGCGATGTTTCTGGGCCAGATGGGGCCAGCGCTGGCGGCGGTCGAGGCGTTGGAGGCGATCCTGACGCCCGAGGTGGTGGAGCCGTCAGCGGATTGGCTGGAGAGTTATTACGGCATGCGGGCGCATGTGTTGATACGTTTTGGCCAGTGGGAGGTTTTAAAGACCACCAAGCCGCCCGAGGATCAGGAGTTATACTGTTTCACCACGGCACTGGTGCATTATTCGCGCACCGTGGCCTTTGCGGCAACCGGCGAGGTGAAGAAGGCCGAGGCCGAGCGCAGGCTGTTTTATGCCGCCAAGGCGCGGGTGCCGGAAACACGGTTGTTGTTCAACAACACCTGCGAAAGCATTCTGGCGGTGGCCGAAGAGATGCTGGAGGGCGAGTTGGCCTATCGCAAGGGCGATTATGACGTGGCTTTTGCCCATCTGCGCGAATCCGTGGCCCGCGATGATGCGCTGCCTTACGAGGAGCCTTGGGGCTGGATGCAGCCCACGCGGCATGCGCTGGGGGCACTGTTGCTGGAACAGGGGCGGGTTGAAGAAGCCGAGGCGGTGTATCGGGCCGATCTGGGGTTTGACGATACCCTGAGCCGGGCGGCGCGGCATCCGGAAAACGTGTGGTCCCTGCACGGGTTTCATGAATGTCTGGAGAGGCTGGGCAAGGTGGAAGAGGCGGCGCTGATCAAGCCGAGGCTGGATCTGGCCAATGCGCGGGCGGATGCACCGATCAAGGCGTCTTGTGCCTGCCGGTTGACCCATACGTCCTGTTGCTAAGCGGAGTTGCTGCGCAACGCTTTATGTCTCGGGCCAAATGGCCCTCGGGATGCCTGCGGCGCAGGTATTTTCGGCAAGAAGAAGATCAGCGGGCAATGCGCGGGTGTTTCAGGGCGCTGCGGAAGACCCGGATCAGGGCCGGGTCGGATTGGATACGGGTATCGGGGGCGTTTTTCGGATCATCGCCGTTGGGCCATGTTTCGTTCCACCAGCTAAAGCCGATCAGTTGTGGCCAGCGGTTTGACAGAATTTGTTTCAGGGCGGCGGTGGCCCATGCGGCGGCTGGTTCACGCGGGTTGTGCACATCGGTGCCGAATTCGGCGATGATCACCGGTTTTGACGGGGCCATTTTGTGCAGGCGGCGCATGGTTTCGCCGATTTCGGCAAAGGCGGTCGGCTCGGTTTCATCAGGGGCCTGCATGGAATAGAGCGAGATGCCCAGCCAGTCGATGTAATCGTCACCGGGGTAGTATTTTTCCATCCGGTTCCATGGGCGCGGCGGGCCGTCGGCCCAGTTGACGTGGAACACCCAGACGATGTTTGTGGCACCATTGGCGCGGGCAATGTCGATGATATGGCGATAGGCGGCGGAAAATCGTTGGGCGCCTTTGCTGCGGCCATTCCATTTGGCATTCCACTGGAACCATTCGCCGTTCATTTCGGTGCCCCATTCGGCAAGGATCGGGGTTTTGAAGGCGGCGGCCCCGCGTGCCCATTTGGCAAGGTTGGCGTCGAATTTGCCGCTGGTGATAGCGCGGGTGGTGAACAGCGGATCGCGGTGGTCTTGTTCGGGGTCGCTGCGCAGCATCAGGCGCACAAAAGGGGTGGCGCCGCTGGCGCGGATCCATTTGGCGGTGGCGGTGGGAAAGGCGCGCGAGCGGTACCAGTTGTTCGAGAAATAGACCCATGCGGGCCTATGGTGGGTGGTGCGGATATAGGCCTTAAGGTCGGAGGGGCGGATGTCGTCTTCCTCGCCTGTGCGCCCGCCGGTATAGGTGCCGGCCAGCAGTTTACCCTGTGGTGGGGTCAGGACGCGCAGGGCGGTCTTGTGCGATGTTGCTTCAGCGAAGGCGGAAAGGGGTAGCAGGAGCACAAGGATCAACGGAAGAAGGCGGCGCAATGGAAATCCTTTGTTGTTTCTGGTCAAGAGTTACTAATGGTCTGTTTATTCCCGTTTGCCTGCGAATTTTTCTTGCCATTCTTCACGCTGGGCGTCGGTAATTTTGGCGAATGTCACCTCGGGTACAGTGAATGCGTGACCGGCGGGCAGGGTTTGCAGCGCCTGCGCCACGTCATCGGGCCAGCTGTCATCATCGGTGTTCATCGCCTTTAGCAGCGTGGCGGAAGCATCGGGGATGAAGGGGGCCGACAGCACCGCATAAAGCCGGATCAGGTTCAGCGACAGGCGGATCACGGCGGCGGCGGCGTCCGGGTCTTCCTTGAATTTGGCCCAGGGGGCGGCGGTTTGCAGGTATTCGTTGCCCGCCACCCAGATGGCGCGCAGTTCTGACGCGGCCTTGCGCACTTCCATATCGTCCATATGGGTGTTGTAGGCTTTGATGCGTTTGTCCAGCGTGTTGATCAGCGCCTGTTCCTCGGGGCCGTATGTGCTGCCTTCGGGCACCACTTCACCGAACTTGGAGCGGCAGAATTTGGTGACGCGCGAGGCGAAGTTGCCCAGCACATCGGCCAGGTCCTTGTTGACGCTGGCCTGGAAGTTTTCCCATGTGAATTCGGCATCGGAATTTTCCGGTGCGTGGGACAAAAGCCACCAGCGCCAGTAGTCGGATGGCAGGATCGACAGCGCCTGATCCATGAACACGCCGCGCCCCTTGCTGGTGGAAAACTGGCCGCCGTCATAGTTCAGATAGTTAAACGATTTGATGTAATCGACCAGCTTCCACGGCTCGCCCGAGCCGATGATCGTGGCGGGGAAGCTAAGTGTGTGGAACGGCACGTTGTCCTTGCCCATGAACTGCACATAGCGCACATCGTCGGCGCCTTTGTCGGTGCGCCACCAGCGCTCCCACGCGCTATTGTCCAGACCATTTGCTTCGGCCCATTCTGCCGTGGCGCCGATGTATTCGATCGGGGCGTCAAACCAGACATAGAACACTTTGCCCTCCATCCCCGGCCACGGTTTGTCGCCACGTTTCACCGGCACGCCCCAGTCCAGATCGCGGGTGATGCCGCGGTCACGCAATCCGTCACCGTCATGCAGCCATTTCTTGGCAATCGAGGTGGTCAGGACGGGCCAGTCGGTTTTGCTGGAAATCCATTCATCCAGCGTGTCGCGCAGTTTGGATTGGCGCAGGAACAGGTGCTTTGTCTCGCGCACTTCAAGGTTTTTCGAGCCGGAAATGGTCGAATATGGATCAATCAGATCGGTCGGAGACAGCTGTTTGGTGCATTCGTCACACTGATCGCCCCGCGCGCCTTCATGGCCGCAGTTGGGGCAGGTGCCCTCGATATAGCGATCCGGCAGAAAGCGGCCATCGTCGATCGAATAGACCTGCTTTTCGCTGACTTCCTCGATCAGATCGTTATCGGCCAGTTTGCCGGCGAAATGCTGGGTCAGCCGGTGGTTTTGCGGGCTGGAGGAGCGGCCGAAATAATCGAATGACAACCCGAACCGTTTGGCAATATCGGCCTGCACGTCATGCAGTTCGGCGCAGTATTCCGCCACCGGCTGACCGGCCTTGGCGGCGGCCAGTTCGGCCGGTGTGCCGTGTTCGTCCGTGGCACAGATGAACATCACTTCGTTGCCGCGTCCGCGATTGTAACGGGCGAACAGATCGGCGGGCAGCTGGCTGCCGACCAGATTGCCCAGATGCTTGATGCCGTTGATATAGGGCAGAGCGGAGGTGATGAGGATACGTGCCATTTCAGGATGCCTTTGTTTGTGTTGGCAGTTCTTTAGCGCAAGGTGGCGGGCAAGGCTAGGGGTGCGCGCATCGGCGCGTTTCCATAGGGGCGGTTTTGTGCTAGCCCCGACCCTATGGAAACGCATTATGATTTTGACCGATTTGTTTCGGCGCAGGACGCTGTTTACGAAAACGTGCTGGCCGAGTTGGAAAAGGGCCGCAAGGCAAGCCACTGGATGTGGTATATTTTCCCGCAACTGGAAGGGCTGGGGCACAGCCAGACCTCGCAATTTTACGGGATCGCGGATCGGGACGAGGCCACGGCCTATCTGGCGCACCCCGTTCTGGGCAAGCGGCTGATCCAGTGCACCAAACTGGCGATCAAACATCGCGCCGACGGGGCTGAAGCGGTGTTCGGCGGGGTGGATGCGTTGAAGTTCCATTCCTCGATCACGCTGTTTTCGCGGGTTAAGGGTGCCAGTCCGGTTTTTGAATCCGCATTGTTCGGGTTTTTCGGCGGGATTGGTGATCAGCAGACCCTGCGGATTTTGCGCATTGCCTATATTGAATCGCTGGAGGGGTAATTATTGGCAGTAAGGGCTTGAACCTCTAGTCGCTAGAGGTCGTATGTAAGACTGGAACGTGATTCCATTTTGCAAGGACAGGATATGGCGACCGAGGCGAAAAAGACCGAACTGGTGATTGACGGCATGGATTGCGCAAGCTGCGTGAACAAGATCGAAGGCGTGGTGTGCAAGCTGCCGGGGGTCGAGAATGTTTCCCTGAATTACACCAACCAGAAACTGAAGTTTGATTTAGGCGACGGTGCTGACGGGGCGGACCATGTGGTCACAGCGATTGAAAAGCTGGGCTATAAGGTGGTGCAGCCGCAAGCCGATGCGCCGCAGACTGTGACGCGCTGGTGGCAGACCGGCAAGGGGCGGTTGGTGATCTTCTCGGGCGCGATGCTGGCGTTGGCGGTGGTGTTGTCGCTGGTTCTGCCGGATTATGCCGATTACGTTTACGCCTTTGCCGCGCTGGTGGCGCTGGCACCATTGGCGAAAAAGGCGGTGATGGGTGCGGTTGCAGGGCAACCCTTTACCATTGAAACACTGGTGACCATCGCGGTGATCGGGGCGATTGCGATTAACGAGGCCCCCGAAGCGGCCGTGGTGGTGTTCCTGTTCCTGATCGGTGAATTGCTGGAGATGATGGCAGCGGCCAAGGCGCGCAGCTCGGTTCAGGGGCTGGCCGATCTGGTGCCCAAATACGCCTTTCTGGTGGTTGGCGATGGTACACGAGAGGTGGCGGCAGACAGTCTGAAAGTTGGTGATGTGATCGAGGTACGCCCCGGCGGGCGGGTGCCTGCGGACGGGGTGATTGCCGAGGGTCAGACCTCGATCGACGAGGCAGCTGTGACGGGCGAATCCATGCCCAAGCGCAAGGGCGTTGGCGACGGGGTTTACGCCGGATCGATCAATGCCGACGGGGTGATCCGTGTCACGGTGGAAAAGGGCGCGGAAAACAACATGATCGCGCGGATTTTGCAGATGGTCGAGGATGCCGAGGCCAGCAAAGCCCCAACGGCGCGGTTCATCGACGATTTCAGCCGCTATTACACCCCCGGGGTGATCGTGGTGGCGGCATTGATTGCCATCATCCCGCCGCTTGCTTTTGGCGCGGATTGGGATGCCTGGATATATAAAGGGTTGGCGATTTTGCTGATCGGTTGCCCCTGTGCGCTGGTGCTTTCCACGCCTGCGGCGATTACTTCGGGTATTTCATCGGGGGCCAGACAGGGCCTTCTGGTCAAGGGCGGTGCGGTGCTTGAGGCCATCGGCAAGGTTGCGCAGGTGGCGTTTGACAAAACCGGCACGCTGACGCGCGGCAAACCGGCGGTGACGGATATCCGCGTGTTTTCAGGGGACGAGGACCAGATGCTGGGTTTGGCAGGATCGGTCGAGGCAGGGTCAAGCCATCCGCTGGCGGTGGCCATCGTTGACGAGGTTGCGGCGCGTGGGGTGACATTGAAGAAAGCCACGGCATCCGAGGCCTTAAGCGGGCGTGGGGTGCAGGCCAAAGTGGGGGGTAAACTGGTGACGATTGCCTCGCCGCGCTACGGGCAGGACATTGCCGAATTTACCAAAGAGCAAGAGGACGAGATCGCCGCGCTGGAAGGGGATGGCAAAACCGTTGCTGTGGTGATTGTCGATAACAGCTTGCTGGGCCTGTTCGCCCTGCGGGATGAGTTGCGCCAGGATGCGCGTAAAGCGATGCAGGAACTGGCGGTGATGGATGTGCGCACAGTGATGCTAACCGGCGATAACGCCCGCACGGGGGCCGCGCTGGCCAAACAGCTGGGGATCGAGGTGAAATCCGAACTGCTGCCGCAAGACAAGCTGGACCAGATCGAGGCGCTTAAGGCGCAAGGCAATATTGCCATGGTCGGGGACGGGATCAACGATGCGCCCGCCTTGGCGCGCTCGGACGTGGGCATTGCGATGGGTGGCGGCACCGATGTGGCGCTGGAAACAGCCGATGCGGCGCTGTTGCACGAACGTGTGCGTGATGTGCCGGCGCTGATTGCCCTGTCGCGGGCGACAATGGCCAATATCCACCAGAATATCAGCATCGCGCTGGGCCTGAAGGCGGTGTTTTTGGTGACGACATTGCTGGGGGTTACATCACTGTGGATGGCCATTCTGGCCGATACCGGCGCGACGGTTCTGGTGACGATCAATGCCTTGCGGCTGCTGCGATACAAGTTCGTTAAGTAGGGGCTGTGGCAAAGAAATGAGGACAGCGCCCGACCCTGGGTGGGCGCATTCAACGGGTTGGATATGGCGAATGTTTTGGAAACACATTAGCCTATTCTCAATGTGCTCCGTTGCAAAAGCGCCCTCCCGAAGACCTCTGCATAACATCGGGATTCCCCCGGGTTGGCCGTTTTGGTAAGCTAGCCGGGAAATCTCTGGGGTGAATAGATGGACCTTTTCCTGCACGAAGCGGCGGCACGGATCGGCGCGGATGACGTTCTGTCGAAGATCGACGCGCTGATGGATTGGAACTCGTTTTTGCCGATCCTGCGGCGCGGTCTGGGGCGCTCGGGGATCGGGCCTCAGGGCTATGATCCGCTGGTTCTGTTCAAGTGTCTTCTGGTTGGCCAGTGGCACGGGCTGAGCGACCCGAAGCTGGAGCGGGCCTTGAAGGTGCGGCTGGATTTCATGCTGTTCTGCGGGCTCGATCTGCACGCGTCGGTGCCGGATGAGACGACCCACTGCCGGTTCCGCAATGCGCTGGTCCGGGGTGGCGTTTACGATGAGCTGCTGGCCGAGGTCTGCCGCCAGATCGAGGCGCATGGGCTGAAGCTGAAAGAGGCTGAGGCGGCGATCATTGATGCGACCCTGATCGCGGCGGCGGCGCGCCCGCGCACCCATATCGACGCCCCGCAGGACCGGGCAGAGGACGGGGCAAGGGAAGGGACGCCGGATGATCCGCCCGAGGTCTCACCCGACGGGGCACAGCTGCATTTCAGCGCCGACCCTGATGCCCGCTGGGTCAAGAAGGGCCGCAAGAGCACGCTCGGCTACAAGGGCTTTGCCCGCTGCGACGAAGAGGGCTTTATCGACAAGGTGCACACCACGCCCGCCAATGCCGCCGAAAGCCCCGAATTCGCCACCATGATCGCGGGCGCAAAGGCGCAGCGGGTGCTGGCCGACAAGGCCTATGCGAGCAAGGCCAACCGCCAGATGCTGCGCGGCAAATACCGCGACGGCATCCTGCGCAAGGCAGCGCGCGGCCGCCCCCTGCGGCAATCGGAGAAACGCTTCAACCGGCTGATTTCGAAACGCCGCTTCCGCATCGAGCAGACTTTCGGCACGATGAAACGCCTCTTCGGCCTGCAGCGGGCGAGATATTTCGGGCGCGCCAGGGTGCATGCCCAGATGGTCATGGCCGCCATCGCGCAAAACCTGCTCAAGGCCGCAAACAGGATCACCCTCAACCCGCAAACCCCCGCAATCGCATAGCCCCAAACCCCGCCACCCGTCTGTCCGCCGGACCCGCAGGGGCGCAAGGTGGGCGGCCGAAATCTTGCTTCAACCGAAAGCCATGGCCTCATGCAGAGGTCTTTCCCGTGGGGAGGGTCGGGCGCTGTCCGGCTTCGCCGTCCAAGGTAACCTCTAGCGTTTATCCCGCTGTTTGCGCAGCAGGCGGCCAATCAGGAAGGATGTGCGCGGGGCGTAAACGTAAGGGGTGCGCCGTTTGCGGGTCCGCCGCACGCTCATCCGGCTTAGGCCGAATATGATCAGCACCCCGTGGCCAGCGGCCAGAAAGATGAACAGCGATGCGGGGCCATAGGCGTAGATCAGGGTGGAGGCAATCAGCGGGCTGGCGATGGCTCCGATGGCATAGAAAAACATCAATGCAGCGGATAGTTCGAACCGTTCCTCGGTGCTGGCAAAATCATGGGCATGGGCGGCGGCGACCGAAAAAATCGGGAAGGTGGTAAAGCCGAATAACACGGCGGTGGCCATCACCATGCCGGTGCCGGATCCGGATACGCTGACTGTCACGGCGCAACTGCCGATGGCGGCAACGGACAGCCAGATCAGGATCCAGCGGCGGTCGAATTTATCGGCAAGCCAGCCAATCGGGTATTGTGCCAGCGCCCCGCCCAAAACGAAAGCCGCCAGAAACAGGCCGATCTGGTTCAATTGCAAGCCAACCTCTTGGCCGTAAATCGGGCCGACCATGCGAAAGGCCGCGCTGGTCAGGCCGGCGACCACAACACCGGCGGCGGCCAGCGGTGATTTGGCAAAGGCCAGTTTGGGGCGCAGGCGCGGGGCCGCGGGGGTTTGCGGCGGGCTGGCTTTGGTCAGGGTCAATGGCAGGATTGCGGCGCAACACAGCAATGCCAGCAGGTTGTAGGATACATAGCTGGCAGGCTCCAGCACCCCGATCATCAACTGCGCGGCCAATGATCCGCCCATGTCGACCATCCGGTAGCCGCCCATCGTCTGACCGCGGATTTCATTTGTCACCTTGGCCTGCATCCAGCTTTCGATCACCGTATAGCTACCGGCCACGCACAGACCGGTGGCGATCCGCATGATGGCCCATGCCATCGGGTCGATGATCAGCATATGCGCAAGCAACCCGATTGCACCCGTCGCTGTAAAGGCGGCAAAGGCGCGGGAATGGCCGATGTTGCCCATCAATCGTGGCGCCCACCAACACCCGATGAAAAAGCCAAAGAAATGCGCCGAGCCAAGGAAGCCGACCTGAGCGGTGGTAAATCCAAGCTTTAGCCCCGAAATGGCATCCAGCGGCCCCACACCGCCCGAGGACAGCTGCAACAGGATGACAGACAGAAACAGGGCGGCAAATGAAATCAGCAGGCGCATGGGAATGGGTGTTCGCGTTGTTCGATCTGCTGAAGATGGCAAAGCCGCCAAGGCAGGTCATGCCCGAAATCGACGTGATGGGGTCGTTTTTGGGCCTATTCCACCTGACGTATCCGCGCCAGTATCCGCAGGTTAATCCGGTCGCCAACCAGTTTGGGATACCCCGTTGCCCCGAATGCCGCCCGCGAGATCGATCCGGTCAGCAGGATCGACAGTTTTGACAGATCCTTGGGTGCGCTGCCTTTTTGACGGTAAAACACAGCGTTCAGGGTCAGGGGTTTTGTCACCCCTCGGATGGTGACCATGCCTACAACCCGTGCTCCGGTGTTTGTTCGCGATACTTTGGTACTGGAAAACAGGATATGCGGATGATTGGCGACATCCAGCACGGATTTTTCGCGCAGGGCTTCGGTGGCGAAAATAAAACCGGCCCGCGCTTTTCTGACATTAAGCGAGATTTGCACAGTTGATTTATGCAGGGCCGCAAAATCAATCGTCAGATCGGCTTTGGCCACCGGCATGGTGCCTTTTGTCGGATTGCCGTTGAAATGATAGACAAATCCGACCGAGGATTTGGTGGATTCCAGCATGTAGCGAACCGGTTTTGCATGTGCGGCAAGCATGGTTGAAATCAGAAAAACAAGGCTGAGAATTAATCGGGACATGGCGTTTCCTTTCCGGCGTGCCAAAGCACGGGGATGAAGATTTGGTGATATATTCGGCGTGTCCCCTCGCCAAATGTGTTTCTCATGTTAAGCTGTTTGGGCAAACAGGAGGAAGACTATGAAGACAATACTCACAGCAATATTACTAATCTTGACCATAAATGGCGCAGCAATTGCCGAAGGGGTCAAGCATTTCGTCGCCATTCATGTGGATCAGAATGATCCCAAAGTGATGAATATGGCGCTGAACAACGCCGTGAATGTTACCAAGTATTACGAGTCCAAAGGCGATACTGTCGAAATTGAACTGGTGGCCTATGGTCCGGGCCTGAACATGTTTGTTCAGGGCAAAAGCCCCGTGGCGGATCGGATTTCGGTTTTGTCCCTGCAACTGGAAAACCTGTCGTTTTCCGCCTGCGGCAACACCCATCGCAAAATGATCGAGAAAACCGGCGGGCCTGTGCCGTTGATGAGCGAGGCGACGGTCGTGCCATCGGGCGTTGTGCGGCTGATCGAGTTGCAGGAACAGGGTTATGCCTATGTGCGGCCCTGATGTGCGCCCATAGGGGGTTGCCATTCTGACCCCACAGACTAGGTTCTGTTCCCTGACATAACGGGGAACAGAACATGCGCATGAATGAACTAGGTCGCATCGGCCTGAAGGTTAGTGAATATTGCCTTGGCTCGATGACATGGGGCACACAGAACACCATGGACGAGGGTCATGCCCAGATCGACATGGCGCTGGATCACGGCATCAATTTTGTCGATACGGCGGAAATGTATCCGGTCAATCCGGTCAGCGCTGATCACGTTGGAAAAACCGAAAGCATCATTGGCGAATGGTTCGCCCGCACAGGGCGGCGTGGCGACGTGGTGCTGGCCAGTAAAATCACCGGCAGCAACGGCGGTATTGTGCGCGATGGCGAGGATATTTCCTCGGGCGCGATTGTGCGGGCGCTGGACGGATCGCTGAAGCGGTTGCAGACGGATTACATCGACCTGTACCAGTTGCATTGGCCAAATCGCGGATCCTACCAGTTCCGCAAGCATTGGGAGTATGATCCCTCGGGCCAGAACCGCGAGGAAACCATTGCCCATATCCACGATGTTTTGGGGGAATTACAGCGGCAGGTGGACGCTGGCAAAATCCGCCATGTCGGTCTGTCGAACGAAAGCGCATGGGGGTTGGCGCAATGGATTTGTGCCAGTGATGCCGGTGCGGGGCCGCGCATGGTGTCGATCCAGAACGAATATTCCCTGCTGTGCCGCCTGTTTGATACCGATCTGGCCGAGGCCAGTTTGAACGAAGATGTCGGCCTGCTGGCCTTTTCGCCGCTGGCAACCGGTTTGCTGACGGGAAAATACAAAGCCGATGTCACCCCGAAAGGATCGCGCCGCACCATCAACACAACCCTTAGCGGGCGCATCACAGACCGTGTCTGGGGGGCGATTGACGCCTACGAGGATATTGCCAAGCGCCACGGGCTGAACATTGCGCAGATGGCGCTGGCATGGTGTGCAACGCGGCCCTTTATGACTTCGGTGATCTTTGGTGCGACCTCGCTGGAACAGTTGCAAGTGGCGCTGGGGGCGTCGGATGTAACGCTAAGTGACGAGGTATTGGCGGAAATCAACGCAGCCCACAAGGCGCACCCAATGCCCTATTGATTGGCGGCGTAAATAGGTGTTCACTGACCCCGCGCGGACATTCCATAAGGAATGAGGTTATTATGAAAAGTCTGATTTTATTCGTTGGCCTGCTGGCCCTGTCTGCCTGTCAGGAAGACCCCGAAATGATGGGCAAAACCCGCGCCGGAATACGTGCCGAGCAAAAGGAATGCGACGCCAAGGGCGGGAGTTACCAGCGGGCGGGGATGTTTGGCAAATCCTGTATCATGAAAACCCAAGATGCGGGGAAATCCTGCAAAACGGGCAAGGATTGCGAGGGGATATGCTTTGGCGATACCCACACCTGTTCGGCCGTGACTCCGATGTTCGGCTGTTTCAGCATGGTCGAGGATGATGGCAAGGTGGTCGAGATTTGTATCGACTGATAATTGCCCTCTTTTTTATCGTCTCGGCCTGTGCACCTGTTATCGGGTATCGCGATGCTTCGGCGCGGATCACTTCTGTTGCATTGTTTGATCCGGCCCTGTTTGCGGGGGACTGGGTGGTGGTCGCCACCTATGATCCGGCGCTGTGCGGGGTGCGGGCCGACATAACACCGATAGGGTTTGACTGGGTTGAGCGCAACTGCAACGGGGATGAAAGCCACAGCCTTGCCCCCGTCACCGGACCGGGACGGTTTACGCCCGATGGCGGGGCGCACAAAGGGCGCGAACATTGGGTGATGTGGGTGGACCAGACCTATCGCACCGCGGTGATTGGTTCGGTGGATGGCAGTTTTGCTATGGTATTGAACCGGGATCGGCATATTCCGCCGGACCGGATGCAGGCGGCGCGCGAAATTCTGGACTGGAACGGGTATGATTTGACCCGCCTTATTTTGAAACCGTAAAGGAGATTTGAAAATGAAGGATTTGATAGCGATTTGTGCCGGTGTATTGATGGCCAGCCCCGTTATTGCAGGCGAGCCGAACTGGGTGGGTGTCTGGACCGGCGATTATGAATGGTGCAAGAACGCCGACCGCATCGGCAGCATCACACCCGCCCCGATCCGGCTGACCGCGACGGAAATGGAGGGGTACGAAAATTCATGTGAAATCAAATCCGTCAAGGGTAATGACGAATTCGCCTATTACCGGCTGATCATGCAATGTTCCGCCGAGGGTGAAACCTATACCGACCACAAAGTGCTGATGATGGACGGCGCGGATGTTTTGTATATCTGGTTCGGGGCGGGCGAGCCGGTAAAATTCATCCGCTGCGGGGATTGATATGAAACAGACCGTGGCCATCATCGGCGCAGGTGAAACCGGCGCGGGCTGGGCCGCGCGGTTCAGGGTGATGGGCTGGAACGTGCGTCTGTTTGATCCCGACGATATGGCGCGGGGGTTGATCGGGGCGGTGCTGCAACAGGCGCGGCGGGGATTGCCCGGGCTCTCGGATGTAGACCTGCCCGAAATGGGCGATATGGTGTTTTGCCAGACTATTTCCGAGGCGGTGAAAGGCGTGGACTGGATTCAGGAATGTCTGCCCGAACGGCTGGAGCTAAAGCGCAAGGTTTTCCAGAAGATACAGGAGCATTGCAATAAGGCGGCGGTGATTGCCTCGTCCTCGGGCACCTTTACGCTGGCCGAGTTGCAAGGATGCGCCACGCGGCCCGAGCAGATCATCGGCACCCATGCGCTTGCCCCTGTCTATCTGTTGGGAACCTCTGTAAATTCCCGTTTTCGCCTTCTTCGCGGCGGGGTGGACGGTTTTTCGCCTGTCCCGCCTGATTGCTTCGGATCATAAACCCATTTTCACCGGTTTCAAGCCGGTTTTGGGTATTTCAGGCACACCTCACCCCATGAACCCTTATCCCGGCGCCGCCAGGCCGCATTCGAACTGGACGAAGCGCTTCATGTTGTAGACCAGGTTCATCATCCCGATGCGAAATCGCGCCCGCTTCAGGCCGATGGAGCGGATCAGCTTGCCGCCCATGGAGCGCTCCTGAAAAGCGAATACATGCTCGACCCGGACCCGCACTTTCGAGCGCCTCCGGTTGGCCTTTTGCTGGCGCTCGCCAAGCGGCTTGCCGCGCCTGCCCTTGTGATGGATATGGCTGTGAAGCCCCCGCTCTTCCAGCTCGCTTTCGATCTTTTGCGAGCGATAGGCGCTGTCGGCCCACAGGTCCGATGAGGTGTTGCTCGCATCAATCAGACCGGCAAGCGCCTGGCTGTCATGCACGGCGGCATCGGTGACATCATAAGCGCGGATGAATTTGTGCCGCCGGTCGACATTGATGTGGTTCTTGTAGCCGTAATAGCTCTTGCCGTGCTTCTTCGTCCAGCGCGCATCCACGTCCTTCTGGCGCTTCTTGTGGGGTTTTTCCTCCCACTCTTCAGGCGTTTCGCCCGCCTTGATTTTCTCGTTCTCGTCCCTTTTGTTGTGCTGGCGCGGCGCCGGAACGATGCTCGCATCAACAATCTGCCCGCCCATCGCCAGATAGCCCTTTTCGCGCAGAAAGGCATCGAACTTGTCAAACAGCTCCTTCATCTTCCCGGCCCCGGCCAGCCTTTCACGGTAGGCCCAGATGGTCTTGGCGTCAGGTACGCTGTCTTCAATGCCAAGGCCGAGAAACCGCATGAACGACAGGCGGTCGCGGATCTGATACTCGATCTGATCGTCAGAGAGGTTGTAGAGCTGCTGCAAAACCATCGTCTTGAATATCAGCACCTCATCCCAAGGCGGGCGGCCAGCGTTGGATTTGCGCTGTTCGGGCGGCGTGCGCCATATGGCCTTCAGCTCGTCCCGGTAATCCTCGAACGGCACCATGTCGTTGAGCAACACCAGCGGATCACCAGATTTGTCCAGTCCCGCGTATCGGCTGGAAAGATCAAAAAATCCCATCTGACCCATGACAAAACCCCGTCGGTCGAATCATTTTCATCCTGATGACGATTCTACCCTGTCAGGCCGGATTTTGGGGGATTTTTAGAGGTTCCCTGTTGCCATTGGTGGAATTGGCCGTGAATGATACCACCCCGCCAGAGGTAAAGACACGCGCCAAAGAGGTGTTGCAGGGCATCGGCATGGCCCCTTGTATGGATGGCCCCTGCTGGGCAAGTACAAAATTGGTACTGCAACTGGCGTTTCGCGGCCATGTATTCGGCGTCTGTTTGCAGATGTATTTCTGCGCGCCTTGATGAAGTCCGCATGTATCAGGTCCAATCAGTGGAACGCGATCGTATCGCTTGGGGCCACACGGGGTGTCCTGATACGTTTATTGCCTTTTGCCATCACCTCACTTTGCGCCTTGCCGTCTCGGAAGCCGGGCGGGCCCGGCTATTGTGTTTTGGTCAATTTATGCGGGCCGGTAGCTTTGGCCGGATTTCAACAACGCCCAGATCGTTCGGGCCATTTTGTTCGCAATGGCAATCGCCACCACCTTCACCGGCTTTCTCTTCAGCAATTGCCAGATCCAATCATCGCCTTCCCCACGCCGGCGTCGTGTGCGGATACGCGCCAGAGCGCCAAGATAAAGTAACCGTCGAATATACCGGTCACCCATTTTCGATATGCCACCCATCCGTTCCCGACCGCCGCTTGAATTCTGTTTGGGGGTAAGGCCGATCCATGCCGCATAGTCGCGTGCTGAGCGGAACTGCGACACATCCGGCGTTGTCGCGGTAATCGCGCTGGAAGTCAGCACCCCGACACCGGGGATCGTGGTCAGGCGACGTGCAGTTGGGTCTTGCCGTTGGGAAATCTCAATTTGGCGGGTGATTTCGGCAACCCGATCACGGGTCTCATGGAACTGCCGGGAAAGGAGATCGAATGCAACGCCAGCTTGTTCTGGAAGCTCTGCGGCTGCCTCAAGCAGACGGTCGACATTTTGTACGCCAACAGGCGCAACAATTCCGAATTCAGCCAGATGCGAGCGGATGGCATTGACGATCTGCGTGAGAGGTGGTCGCGGAAATTCGGACCAGTTGTTAAGGTGGATCGACTTATGAGAAAGACGATTCAAAATGACGAAACGAAAGAACCATTCTCCCGAATTCAAAGCCCGCGTTGCGCTTGAAGCAATCCGCGAGGAAATGACGATGGCGGAGCTGTCGAAGAAGTATGGTGTGCATCCAACCCAGATTGGCACATGGAAACGAGCAGCGATTGAAAACATGGCCACGGCATTTTCCAGACGGGGCCGTGATCCTGATCGGGTTGATGAAGCCCAGATTGAGAAGCTGCACTCCAAGATTGGTCAGCTGGTCGTGGAACGGGATTTTTTAGCCAACGCCTCGCAACAGTTGCTCGGGAAGCGAGGCAAAAAATGGTGAGCCGTGAGCATGATCTGAGTGTGCGACGACAATGCGGGCTACTTTCTCTGGCGCGCTCGAACCTGTATTACCAGCCAAAAGGCGAAAGTGCTGAAAATTTGCGGTTCATGACAATAATCGACAAGCAATTCTTGCAGACGCCGTGGTATGGATCACGGCAAATGGCCCGGCACATGCAGCGCCAAGGTTACAAGTGTGGTCGCCACAGGGTCCGCCGTTTGATGCGGCTGATGCGGTTGGTTCCGATCTACCAGACGCCCAACACGAGCAAGAAACATCCGCAGCATAAGATCTACCCGTATCTGCTGCGAGACCTGACGATTGATCGTCCAAACCATGTGTGGTGCGTAGATATCACCTACATTCCGATGCAGCGCGGGTTCCTCTATTTGGTCGCGATCATGGACTGGCACAGCCGCAAGGTTTTGAGCTGGAGATTGTCAAACAGCATGGAGGCAGATTTTTGCGTTGAAGCCCTGAAAGAGGCTATGGCCAAATACGGCAAGCCCGATATCATGAACAGCGACCAGGGCAGCCAGTTCACCGGGTTTGAATGGACGCAGGCGCTGAAAGAAGCCGACGTGAAAATCTCGATGGATGGCAAAGGTCGCTGGGTCGATAACCGGATGATCGAGCGGCTTTGGCGATCCTTGAAATACGAATGCATTTACCTCAACGCATTTGAAACGGGTTCGCAGACCCGCGCCGGGATCGGGAAATGGTTGGCTTACTACAACACCGAGCGCCCGCATTCCACCCACGGAATATTGACCCCGGATGAAGCCTATGACAGAAAAACAAAACCAATGAGTTTGGCAGCCTAAATGAAACCCTGATCCATCTTAAACTGGCTGCTGACTGGTCAAAAAAGTGGGACCACCTCTCTTCTTCGTCAGCCGCTGGTAGCGGGGCAATGCCTTCGAGCGCCATTCTCTGGCCTTGCCGGCCTCGCCTGTGATCCGCGCACGCGGCACGCGCACCGTTTCGGTTCCAAATGTTCCGACCAGTTGCCGCTCGCGATGCCCGTGGCGGTATCCGGCCTTTGCCCCGCCGCTGCGGCCATACCGGCAACGGCCCAGAAACTGCTCCAGCTCCTCTTCGAAAACCGCCTCGATCGTCGCGCGGATGTTCTGGCGCAGCCGGTCTTCAATCGGGTCATAGCCTGCTTCATTGGCCAGTAGCGCGGATGTCGATGTTGCTGTATTCTTTGTCATGGCGTGATCTCCTTGGCGGTTCCAGCCGCCGGTTGGGTGGCTTCGATGCACCCGGAGATTACGCCGTCCTCGAATTTCCACCAAACTCGCGACACTACCAAAAATTAATGGGAAGCGAATAATAGTCCTTTGGAATTTCTGAGATGTTCTCTAGATGGCCAAGATGAGCCATACCAAGTGTTTCTGCCGTGTTTTCATCTAAACATTGTTCAGTACAGGCAGCGGTCCATCCATCTTGTGTTCGACATATAAACTTCACCGATTGAACATCAGAGAGGGCATGAGGACACATAATGCAAGCGAGAAATGGGTCATTCATATTCAACACCAATATGAAGATAGAACAAAAATATGCCTTTATCCTTGCGCCCAGTTTAGACTTTCAAGAAAGGCATTCAGGCACGTTTATGTCTAAGTGTTGCAATGCCCGCCCCAGATCATCCGCGGCAGGCCCAATTCTTCTAACGTCGCAAGCTGTCGCTTACATGCGTTCTTTCTTCAGCGTTTCCATCACCAGGTCATACAACTCCTGACCGGGCAGGCCCTGGGCTTCCATGTCCTTGATCCACTGCTCGCGGATCGGATCAGCCGCAGCGGCGCGGAAGGCGGCCAGATCGTCGTCTGAAATGTGAACGCGTTTCACGCCCTTTTCTTCCAGAATACCGTCCCATTTGACCAGCAGTTGTTCGTAGTTGTCGATGTAATGCGCAATCGCTTCGTCAACCGATGAATCCAGCGCTTCGCGTTCGGCATCTGTCAGCGCGTTATAGGCGTCGGTGTTCACCACAACAGGGCAGTTCACTGTGCCGGGGTTCAGGTTCTCGGTCCACCAGTCGGCGATGTCGATGGTGCGGAATGCCAGATGGGCGTGCGGAGCAAAGGCCACGGTGTCGACCACGCCGCTTTCCATCGCATTATAGGCTTCGGTGGCGGTCACCGATGTTGGAACGGCACCAATCGCGGCAAAGGCCTTGCCCACGCCGCCTGTGGCCCGAACGCGCATGCCCTTCATGCTGTCCAATGTGCTGCGCGGCTCGCCTGTGCCGACGATGTTGTATTGCGGCATCGGCGAAGTCATCAGCAGTTTGGCGTTCCAGCGCGCCAGATCGGCCTGCACTGCAGGGTGGGCGTAAACCGCGTTAGACACAGCGACTTCTTCCTGCAGGTTGGCAACCCCCAGGAAGGGCAGTTCCAGAACCGTGATGGTAGGGTTTTTGTCGCGGTGGTAGCCGGCACAGAACTGGGCCATTTCAAAGGCGCCAATCGAAATCCCGTCCAGGTTTTCCTTGTTCTTGGACAGACCGCCATAGGAAATGTTCAGGGTGAATTCGCCGTTGGTTTTTTCGCTAACCAGCTCGGCCAGCTTTTCGACGTGCTCGGTAAAGGCGCGGCGTTTGCCCCAAAGGGATACGTTCCATTCGGTCGCCATGGCCTCGGATGCAAAGGCAACGGCGATGGCGGCAACGGCCACTCGGCCTAATATATGTTTCATAAGTTTCTCTCCCAGATGTTTTTATCTCGGGGTAAGGTAGCCTGCCCACCTGCGTTGTCCAGCAAAATTGTTGACCGGACAGTAAGGACAGGTGAAGGTGGCCCTGAAATAGGAGACCGGACATGCCAGCACCCAAAAACAAACTGAAAGCCGCCCTTGCCAAGGGGGAAATGCAAATCGGCCTGTGGCTGGCCACGGGGCAACCCTTGATGGCCGAAATCGGGGCCACAGCGGGTTATGACTGGTGTTTGATAGATGGCGAACATGCGCCCAACGACATCCCGACGATCCTTGCGCAATTGCAGGCGATGAACGGGGCAGGAGCATCGCCCGTGGTGCGGGTGCCGATTGGTCAGGACTGGGTGCTGAAACAGGTGCTGGATATCGGCGCGCAGACAGTGATGGTGCCGATGGTGGAAACGGCCGAGGATGCTGAGGCTTGTGTACGCGCCGTGCGCTATCCGCCTGACGGTGCACGCGGGCTGGCGGCCTCGATGGTGCGGGCCTCGGACTATAACGCGATCCCTGATTATGCCACTACGGCGAATGATGAAATCTGCCTGATCGTGCAGGTCGAAAGTGCGCGGGCGATAGAGAACATTGACACCATCGCGGCGGTCGAGGGGGTAGATGTGGTATTCATCGGCCCCTCGGACCTGTCAGCGGATATGGGGTTCATCGGCAATGCTGGCGCGCCGGAAGTGAAGGCCGCTGTCAAACACGCGGTGGAACGGATACGGGCAGCGGGAAAAGCGGTCGGGATTATCGGTGGCGGGGATTTTGTTGAAATGCGGGACTTTGGAGTGACGTTTCTGGGACTAGCGGCGGATGTATCGCTGTATGCGCAAGCGGTTCGGGGGCTGGCGAAGGAGACGCGGGAGAGGTTGGGAATGTGACGGGCGCGTCCGAGAAATGATGCGCGATATCACATACCCCATGGATTGCTTGGTCCCACCTAGAGTGTCAACACATCCGTAAAATGCTTTTTCAGGTCAATTTCAGGGGTTTTCACCAAATCCTTTGGCAGCTCTGCAATCACCGACGCCTGCAATTTTTCATCCAGATGAGGACGCAAAAGGCCCAGCATTCCGGGGGCCGCCGCCAAGACCAGATCGTCAAATTCTCCAGCCGCATGCGCCTTTGATAGCCGCTTCGCTATGTCCTCGGCAAAGGCGGTTTCTTCTTTGTTAGATGCACTATGCGGGGCCATCCGATGCATAGAGCGCCCGATGCTGTTGTTGGGAGCTATGCCCAAAAGTTGGTGACGCAGTAATCAGGCGGCATGTTTTTCCTGCTTGATCCCGTCCTTAAATTCAACCCCTTCGATGATTTCCGGCAATCGGAATGCGCCGTCGAGTTTACGCCATTTCTTCTTTGCCGACATCATCAGGCGGAAGGTCATTGCCAAGGCGGTCTTGCGCCCGAGGCAGCCTTTGGTCTTCTTCGTTCGGTGCCGCACGGTGGCAAATATGCTTTCGATGGGGTTGGATGTGCGGATGTGTTTCCAGTGCTCGGCAGGGAAGTCGTAGAAGGTCAGCAGCACGTCCCGGTCCTTGGTCAGCTTCCCCACGGCACGCTCGTATTTCACGCCATAGGCTTCGATGAAGAAATTGAACGCGGCCTCGGCGTCCCGTTTGTTCTCGGCCATCCAGATGTCCTGTAGATGGCCCTTGGCTTTGGCTTGCAGCGACTTCGGCATGGCATTCAGGACGTTGCCGGTTTTATGCACCCAGCAGCGCTGCTCCCGGGTCTCACCGAACACCTCCCGCAAGGCGTTCCAGAAGCCGAGCGCGCCATCACCAACGGCCAGATCAGGGGCTTTTCTGAGGCCACGACGTTGCAAGTCCAGCAGCAGTTCACGCCAGCTCTGGCTGCTTTCTCGATACCCGTCCACGAGGCCCAGAACATCCTTGTTACCCCACTCGTCCGCGCCGATGATCACCAGCATGCATTGCTTGTCAGCATCCGTGCGCGGCTTGAAATAAACCCCGTCGGCCCAGAAATACACATAGCGTTTGGCCGACAGGTCACGCCGGTTCCAACGCTCGTATTCTGCCCACCACTCCGCCTTCAGGCGCGAAATCGTGCTCGATGTCAAACCACCCGCATCAGGCCCCAGAAGGGCCGCCAGTGCTTCGCCGAAATCACCCGTGGAAATACCTTTGAGATAGAGCCAGGGCAACAACTCCTCGACCGACTTTGCCCGGCGCAGATACGGCGGCAGAAGCGTCGAGGTGAACCTGATCTTCTCCGCCCCCGTGCCACGATCACGCACCCGAGGCACATTCACCGGGACAGGGCCGATCCCCGTCATCACCTCGCGCTCCGGCAGGTATCCGTGGCGAACAAGGCGCTGGCGACCGGCCGAATCCCTCAAATGCGCGTGTTGCGCCATCAGATCACAAACCTCGGCCTCGACCGCCTGTGCCAACAGATCCCGCGCGCCTTTGCGCAAGATATCCGTCAGCGGATCAGGTGAAATTCCGGCTGGATCGGTAAACTCCAAAATAGTATCGTCTTCCATGTGGCATATCCTTTTCTCTCTGAGAATCGCGGCGCGTCAACACCGCCATGATATGCCACCCAATCACCCCATCACCAACTTTCGGGCATTACTCTGTTGTTGGTCATACCCTGCGGGCTTTCATAAGCGTCTTTTTGTTGCGCATGCCAGACCTTGCCAGCCAGCTCATTCAGACCAGTTCCCGGGCCAGTATTTTCTAGAATGCGTGCAGATGCGCCGTCGGCAATTAGAATCCATGTTCTTCTGGTTTTCATTACAGATTTCCTTATTGAAAAGTTACAGCCCCGGTCCTGTCGAACCAAGCCAAGTGCTGCGAGTGCCCACTGTAAACTATCACATATATCGCCAACCCCACCCAATGAAATGCAGATATTCAGCAGCTTTATTGTTTGATGGTCTAACAGGCTCTACACCCACATGCATTGATCTGCCGCATATTAGATCGCATTAGGTGCGATGAGATGCCGACCGTTAGGTTGCATATCAACATGCATTGGCAAGATTTCATTCCGGCCAAGATTTGACCAACCCGACACATTGCGACAGACTGTGACAGCAATTTCTTAAATCTTTAAAGGAAAATCGATGGACCTTGAAATCATCACCCGAAAACCGCAAGGCAAAGCCAGATCAACTCCGATCCTGTTTGTCCACGGTATGTCATTTGCGGCATGGGGGTTCGAGGAATATTTCGCCCCCTATTTCAATGCACAGGGCTTTGAAACCCATTCCGTGTCACTGCGGTATCACGGTGGCAGTGGGGACAATTCCAAGGTGCGCTGGGTGCCGATTTCTGCCTATGTGAAGGATATCAAGCAAGCGATTGATCAGATTGGGCAGCCCCCGATCCTGATTGGCCACTCCATGGGTGGGTTGCTGTCCCAAATCGTGGCGCGGGATCAGGAGGTGGCGGCGCTGGTCACTCTGGCCTCGGTGCCGCCTGCCGGTTTTCTTCCGACAATTCTGCGTTTGGCGATGAAACACCCTTTGTTGATGCTGAAATGCAATCTGACAGCCAACCTGCGGCCGTTCCTGAAGAACCCCGATGTGACGCCCGATATGTTTTTCGCAGGCGGGATGCCCAAGGCCGAGAAGATGCGATTTTACGATATGCTGTGCGATGAATCGTTCCGGTCATTCATCGACATGCTGTTTCCGCGCTCTGGCATCGGTAAACACGGCAAACCGGTGCTGGTGATGGGCGCGCAGGGCGATCCGGCGGTGTCTGCAAATATGGTGCGGGCCACGGCGAAAAAGCACGGGGTTAAGGCCGTGATATATCCGGATGCGGGCCATTGCGTGATGCTGGACAAGAACCGGGAGAAATACGCAGCGCATGTGTTGAAGTGGCTGAGGGAGAACGGGTTTTAGGATATGCCTGCGCGATTGGGGGATATATAGAGGGAACCTCTAAAAATCCCCCAAAATCCGGCCTGACGGGGTAGAATCGTCATCAGGATGAAAATGATTCGACCGACGGGGTTTTGTCATGGGTCAGATGGGATTTTTTGATCTTTCCAGCCGATACGCGGGACTGGACAAATCTGGTGATCCGCTGGTGTTGCTCAACGACATGGTGCCGTTCGAGGATTACCGGGACGAGCTGAAGGCCATATGGCGCACGCCGCCCGAACAGCGCAAATCCAACGCTGGCCGCCCGCCTTGGGATGAGGTGCTGATATTCAAGACGATGGTTTTGCAGCAGCTCTACAACCTCTCTGACGATCAGATCGAGTATCAGATCCGCGACCGCCTGTCGTTCATGCGGTTTCTCGGCCTTGGCATTGAAGACAGCGTACCTGACGCCAAGACCATCTGGGCCTACCGTGAAAGGCTGGCCGGGGCCGGGAAGATGAAGGAGCTGTTTGACAAGTTCGATGCCTTTCTGCGCGAAAAGGGCTATCTGGCGATGGGCGGGCAGATTGTTGATGCGAGCATCGTTCCGGCGCCGCGCCAGCACAACAGAGGTGGTCCCACTTTTTTGACCAGTCAGCAGCCAGTTTAAGATGGATCAGGGTTTCATTTAGGCTGCCAAACTCATTGGTTTTGTTTTTCTGTCATAGGCTTCATCCGGGGTCAATATTCCGTGGGTGGAATGCGGGCGCTCGGTGTTGTAGTAAGCCAACCATTTCCCGATCCCGGCGCGGGTCTGCGAACCCGTTTCAAATGCGTTGAGGTAAATGCATTCGTATTTCAAGGATCGCCAAAGCCGCTCGATCATCCGGTTATCGACCCAGCGACCTTTGCCATCCATCGAGATTTTCACGTCGGCTTCTTTCAGCGCCTGCGTCCATTCAAACCCGGTGAACTGGCTGCCCTGGTCGCTGTTCATGATATCGGGCTTGCCGTATTTGGCCATAGCCTCTTTCAGGGCTTCAACGCAAAAATCTGCCTCCATGCTGTTTGACAATCTCCAGCTCAAAACCTTGCGGCTGTGCCAGTCCATGATCGCGACCAAATAGAGGAACCCGCGCTGCATCGGAATGTAGGTGATATCTACGCACCACACATGGTTTGGACGATCAATCGTCAGGTCTCGCAGCAGATACGGGTAGATCTTATGCTGCGGATGTTTCTTGCTCGTGTTGGGCGTCTGGTAGATCGGAACCAACCGCATCAGCCGCATCAAACGGCGGACCCTGTGGCGACCACACTTGTAACCTTGGCGCTGCATGTGCCGGGCCATTTGCCGTGATCCATACCACGGCGTCTGCAAGAATTGCTTGTCGATTATTGTCATGAACCGCAAATTTTCAGCACTTTCGCCTTTTGGCTGGTAATACAGGTTCGAGCGCGCCAGAGAAAGTAGCCCGCATTGTCGTCGCACACTCAGATCATGCTCACGGCTCACCATTTTTTGCCTCGCTTCCCGAGCAACTGTTGCGAGGCGTTGGCTAAAAAATCCCGTTCCACGACCAGCTGACCAATCTTGGAGTGCAGCTTCTCAATCTGGGCTTCATCAACCCGATCAGGATCACGGCCCCGTCTGGAAAATGCCGTGGCCATGTTTTCAATCGCTGCTCGTTTCCATGTGCCAATCTGGGTTGGATGCACACCATACTTCTTCGACAGCTCCGCCATCGTCATTTCCTCGCGGATTGCTTCAAGCGCAACGCGGGCTTTGAATTCGGGAGAATGGTTCTTTCGTTTCGTCATTTTGAATCGTCTTTCTCATAAGTCGATCCACCTTAACAACTGGTCCGAATTTCCGCGACCACCTCTTTTGGACCCGTTGGTCAACAAGGCAACACCGCACATCATTGATCTACGCCGCCAGTTAAACATGCGTGTGGGGATGGGCTGTCTGTATGGGTGTGAATCGGCGTGCAAAACTGACCCACTTGGGTGGGTTATGAGCGAGTAAAATTGACCCACCTGTTTCGTTAACATCCGCGCAAAATTGTGCGGAGGAAAGAGCAGGTGATATTGATGGAAAGCGTATCGAAGATCCGGCGCTGGGTGCTGGTTGAAGGGCGCAGCATCCGGTCTGTGGCGCGGGCGACGGGACTGTCGCGGAACACGATCAAGAAGTATTTGAAGGACGAGAATCCGCCGAGCTACCAGCGCCATGCGCCGCCAGTTCGGCACAAACTGTGCAATGGGTTTGATCTTCGGCTGCAGGAACTGTTTGATCAGGACTCGAGGCGACCACGCCGGGAGCGGCGGACGGCCCAGAAGCTATACGAGCAGCTTGTGGCAGAGGGCTATACCGGGTCCTATTCGCCGGTTCAGCGTTTTGTTCGTGAGTTGAAGCGCGCCGGGGCCTGTTCGGGAGATGCGTTTATCCCGCTGCATTTTGCGGCGGGTGACGCGCTGCAATTTGACTGGAGCGAAGAACGGGTCGTACTGGGTGGTGTCGAGCAGAAGGTGAAGGTCGCTCATTTCCGCCTGTGTCACAGCCGCAAGCCTTTCGTGATTGCCTATCCCGGTGAAGCCCAGGAGATGGTGCTGGATGCTTTCGTGCAGGCGCTGTCCTTTTACGGAGGCGTTCCGCGCAGGGTGATCATCGACAACCCCAAGACCATGGTGACCTACGTTTCGCGCTCGAAGGAGCGGATATTCCATCCCCGGTTCCTGGCCTTGATGAACCACTATGTGATGGAGCCGGTGGCCTGCACGCCCGCTGCGGGCTGGGAGAAGGGACAGGTCGAGAACCAGGTCCAGTTCTTGCGGGGCCGGTTGTTCGTTCCCGAACCGGCCTTTGATGATCTCGAGGCGCTGAACGCGTGGCTGCGTCTGCGTTGCGAAGATCTGGCAGAGCGTCCCCATCCCGAGCAGCAGGATCGCACGATTACCGAAGTGTTCGAAGACGAGCGCGCCGAACTGCGCCCCCTGGGTCGGGCCTTCGACGGCTACGTGGAAAAGACCGTCCGTGTCCGCTCCACCTGCCTGGTTCAATATGCCAGCAATCGCTACAGCGTGCCCTCCCGCTTTGCCGGGCATCATGTGTCGCTACGCGCCTATGCCGGCCGGATCGTGGTGGTCTCCGGTCAGGATGTGATTGCCGAGCACAGGCGTCATTTTACCCGCAATATCAGCTATTTCGAGCCCTGGCATTACGTTCCCCTGCTGGACCGCAAGCCTGGTGCCCTGCGCAATGGCGCCCCCTTTGTGGGCTGGGAACTGCCCGAGGCCATGCATCGGATCAGGGAACATTACATGGCTGGTAAAGGCGGGGATCGGGAGTTCGTCGACCTGCTCCTGCTGGCACAGGATCACGGGATCGAGGTGGTCGAGACGGCCTGCAATCTGGCGGTGGCACAAAACACCCTGCGGCTGCCCGCCATCATCAATCTGATCAACCAGTTGGTGGAACCGGTCATCACACCGCTCAGCGATGCCTGCGCTTATCCGCAGCTGACCTTGCGGCCCGAAGCCGATTGCAAACGCTATGAGACCCTGTGCTCGGCTGAGGAGGTTGCCGTATGAATGCCTTGATCGACCAACTGACAGCCCTCAGGTTGCATGGAATGGCAGCTTGCGCCCATGATCTGCTGTCCGCGCGCAAGCCGCCAAGTCTGACCACAGCGATAAGGCAACTGATCGACGCCGAGACTGTAGAGCGCCGGGTGCGCTCCATCCAGTATCAAATGAGGGTTGCGAAGTTCCCCCATCACAAGGACTTCGCCACCTTCGATTACAGCGCCGCCGCCCTCACCCAGGCCCAGATCGAACCATTCTGCACCGGCCAGTTCACAGAGGAGGCCCATAACCTCATCCTGGTGGGCGGAACCGGCACGGGCAAAACCCACATCGCCATCGCGCTGGGAACGACGCTGATCAACAACGGCAAGAAGGCGCGCTTCTTCAACGCCGTCGATCTGATCAACGCCCTGATCAAGGAACAGGCCGACGGCAATGCAGGGAAGATCATCCGGCAGCTCTCGGCTTTGGACTGCGTCATCATCGACGAGCTGGGCTACATCCCGTTTCCCAAATCCGGTGGCGCGTTGCTCTTCCATCTGATCAGCAAGCTCTACGAGAAGACCAGCATCATCATCACAACCAACCTTGAGTTCGGTGAATGGGTCTCGGTCTTCGGGGATGCCAAGATGACAACCGCCCTTCTGGATCGCGTCACTCATCACTGCAACATCATCGAAACCGGCAATACCTCATACCGGTTCGCCCAGAGTAAACGCCGTAGAAAAAACTAGCCGTTCCGCAAGCAAAGCCCCCAGACGGACTCGCTACATGAAGGCGGCCCGACTGGGGGCTTTGCGCCACAAAGGGGGGGGCAAATTTAAATGCCGAAACCGGGTCAGTTTTAAATGCTCATTGACAGTATGGGCAAAACGCGATGTACCTTATTCCATTACAAAGCAATAAAACTGCCTTCCGAACGGCCCATCCGGGTTTCACAGTGCCGCTCTATTGTACGTCCACCGGGCGTGTCTTACTGGCGTTTTGTCCTAAGGAAGAGGCAAAAGACATCATTGAAAATAGCGATCGCCAAAAGCATACACCGTTTACAATTACTGATGTAGATTTGATCATGCGGTAGTGTCGCGAGTTTGGTGGAAATTCGAGGACGGCGTAATCTCCGGGTGCATCGAAGCCACCCAACCGGCGGCTGGAACCGCCAAGGAGATCACGCCATGACAAAGAATACAGCAACATCGACATCCGCGCTACTGGCCAATGAAGCAGGCTATGACCCGATTGAAGACCGGCTGCGCCAGAACATCCGCGCGACGATCGAGGCGGTTTTCGAAGAGGAGCTGGAGCAGTTTCTGGGCCGTTGCCGGTATGGCCGCAGCGGCGGGGCAAAGGCCGGATACCGCCACGGGCATCGCGAGCGGCAACTGGTCGGAACATTTGGAACCGAAACGGTGCGCGTGCCGCGTGCGCGGATCACAGGCGAGGCCGGCAAGGCCAGAGAATGGCGCTCGAAGGCATTGCCCCGCTACCAGCGGCTGACGAAGAAGGCCGAGGCGCTGATCGCTGCTGTCTACCTTTCGGGCACCAACACACGGCGGGTAAAACGCGCCCTGTTCGGCCTGTTTCAGGGGGCGGTCAGCAAGGATGTGGTGAGCCGCGCCTGGCGCAAGGTGAAGGTGGACTGGCAGGCGTGGTGCGCCCGCAGCCTTGCGGATGAAGACATCGTGCGGCTGATCCTGGACGGCACCGTGATCAAAACGCGGATTGACAGGAAGGCCACCAATATCTCGGTTCTGGCCGCGATTGGCGTGCGCCGGGATGGGCAGAAGGTCTTGTTATCACTGATGAACATGGGCGGCGAAAGCACCTCCGCCTGGCGTCAGTTCATCAACGATCTGGATGCGCGCGGGTTGAAACGGCCCGAATTTGTCATCGTGGACGGGGCACCGGGACTTGAGGTCGCTCTCATTGCCCTCTGGGGTGAAGATCTGCCGATCCAGAGGTGCACGGTGCACAAGCACCGCAACCTTCTGGCCAAGGCACCCAAGCGTATGCATGATGAGTTGACAGAAGATTACCGCGACATGATCTACGCCAAAACACCCGAGGAAATCGCCACCCGCCGCAAGGCATTCCTGCGAAAATGGCGGCTGAAATGCAAGGCCGTCGCTGACAGCTTGGAAGAAGCAGGAGATAAGCTTTTCACCTTCACGCGTCTGCCACAAGGCCAGTGGAAATCGGCCAGAACGACAAATGCGATCGAACGCCTGAACGAGGAATTCCGCCGCCGCATCAAGACCCAGACCGTGCTGCCATGCGCCGAGACCGTGCCGATGCTGCTTTGGGCTCTGATGGCCTCGGGGCAGATCGTCATGCGAAAGGTCGATGGCTGGGAAACGCTCGCTCAGCCCGTCGCCGACGCAACCCTTGACCAAGCCGCCTGACCGGCGCATAACTCAACCCGCTCGGAGGTGCCTGAAATCAATTTCCACCACTTTCGAGACACAACCGATCATGCACGAGATATCAACTGTCATAGAAAAGGGGTTTTGCATTACCGATCAAGAACTTATTACTGCTGATATCAACATTGCCGCACCGATATATGATTCAAACGGACAGACAATAGAGGTGGTCGCGGAAATTCGGACCAGTTGTTAAGGTGGATCGACTTATGAGAAAGACGATTCAAAATGACGAAACGAAAGAACCATTCTCCCGAATTCAAAGCCCGCGTTGCGCTTGAAGCAATCCGCGAGGAAATGACGATGGCGGAGCTGTCGAAGAAGTATGGTGTGCATCCAACCCAGATTGGCACATGGAAACGAGCAGCGATTGAAAACATGGCCACGGCATTTTCCAGACGGGGCCGTGATCCTGATCGGGTTGATGAAGCCCAGATTGAGAAGCTGCACTCCAAGATTGGTCAGCTGGTCGTGGAACGGGATTTTTTAGCCAACGCCTCGCAACAGTTGCTCGGGAAGCGAGGCAAAAAATGGTGAGCCGTGAGCATGATCTGAGTGTGCGACGACAATGCGGGCTACTTTCTCTGGCGCGCTCGAACCTGTATTACCAGCCAAAAGGCGAAAGTGCTGAAAATTTGCGGTTCATGACAATAATCGACAAGCAATTCTTGCAGACGCCGTGGTATGGATCACGGCAAATGGCCCGGCACATGCAGCGCCAAGGTTACAAGTGTGGTCGCCACAGGGTCCGCCGTTTGATGCGGCTGATGCGGTTGGTTCCGATCTACCAGACGCCCAACACGAGCAAGAAACATCCGCAGCATAAGATCTACCCGTATCTGCTGCGAGACCTGACGATTGATCGTCCAAACCATGTGTGGTGCGTAGATATCACCTACATTCCGATGCAGCGCGGGTTCCTCTATTTGGTCGCGATCATGGACTGGCACAGCCGCAAGGTTTTGAGCTGGAGATTGTCAAACAGCATGGAGGCAGATTTTTGCGTTGAAGCCCTGAAAGAGGCTATGGCCAAATACGGCAAGCCCGATATCATGAACAGCGACCAGGGCAGCCAGTTCACCGGGTTTGAATGGACGCAGGCGCTGAAAGAAGCCGACGTGAAAATCTCGATGGATGGCAAAGGTCGCTGGGTCGATAACCGGATGATCGAGCGGCTTTGGCGATCCTTGAAATACGAATGCATTTACCTCAACGCATTTGAAACGGGTTCGCAGACCCGCGCCGGGATCGGGAAATGGTTGGCTTACTACAACACCGAGCGCCCGCATTCCACCCACGGAATATTGACCCCGGATGAAGCCTATGACAGAAAAACAAAACCAATGAGTTTGGCAGCCTAAATGAAACCCTGATCCATCTTAAACTGGCTGCTGACTGGTCAAAAAAGTGGGACCACCTCTATTCTCCCGAATTCAAAGCCCGCGTTGCGCTTGAAGCAATCCGCGAGGAAATGACGATGGCGGAGCTGTCGAAGAAGTATGGTGTGCATCCAACCCAGATTGGCACATGGAAACGAGCAGCGATTGAAAACATGGCCACGGCATTTTCCAGACGGGGCCGTGATCCTGATCGGGTTGATGAAGCCCAGATTGAGAAGCTGCACTCCAAGATTGGTCAGCTGGTCGTGGAACGGGATTTTTTAGCCAACGCCTCGCAACAGTTGCTCGGGAAGCGAGGCAAAAAATGGTGAGCCGTGAGCATGATCTGAGTGTGCGACGACAATGCGGGCTACTTTCTCTGGCGCGCTCGAACCTGTATTACCAGCCAAAAGGCGAAAGTGCTGAAAATTTGCGGTTCATGACAATAATCGACAAGCAATTCTTGCAGACGCCGTGGTATGGATCACGGCAAATGGCCCGGCACATGCAGCGCCAAGGTTACAAGTGTGGTCGCCACAGGGTCCGCCGTTTGATGCGGCTGATGCGGTTGGTTCCGATCTACCAGACGCCCAACACGAGCAAGAAACATCCGCAGCATAAGATCTACCCGTATCTGCTGCGAGACCTGACGATTGATCGTCCAAACCATGTGTGGTGCGTAGATATCACCTACATTCCGATGCAGCGCGGGTTCCTCTATTTGGTCGCGATCATGGACTGGCACAGCCGCAAGGTTTTGAGCTGGAGATTGTCAAACAGCATGGAGGCAGATTTTTGCGTTGAAGCCCTGAAAGAGGCTATGGCCAAATACGGCAAGCCCGATATCATGAACAGCGACCAGGGCAGCCAGTTCACCGGGTTTGAATGGACGCAGGCGCTGAAAGAAGCCGACGTGAAAATCTCGATGGATGGCAAAGGTCGCTGGGTCGATAACCGGATGATCGAGCGGCTTTGGCGATCCTTGAAATACGAATGCATTTACCTCAACGCATTTGAAACGGGTTCGCAGACCCGCGCCGGGATCGGGAAATGGTTGGCTTACTACAACACCGAGCGCCCGCATTCCACCCACGGAATATTGACCCCGGATGAAGCCTATGACAGAAAAACAAAACCAATGAGTTTGGCAGCCTAAATGAAACCCTGATCCATCTTAAACTGGCTGCTGACTGGTCAAAAAAGTGGGACCACCTCTGATAAAGTTGACATTGCAGGCAACGACAAAGACTTGAATGCATTGTGTTTAAACCTGCTAAACGTCAAAGGCGAAGCAAGTAGCGCTGCGCTTGCCCATGATATTGTCCAGATTTATGAAAGTGAAAACACCAAGGATTTAGGCCCGTTTTTCGATTTTCTTTTATCCGAGTTCGATCTTGACCCGGACCTGCTGATCAAGGCCACCAAAGCTTATAGAGACTCCCGAACTCCGGAAAACCTGAGAGCGCTGATGTTGGCGTCAGAGGCGCGGCGTCAGGATTTGTTTAGGCGCATAAACCAAGCCAGAAATGGCACAGCAATGCTGGTCGATTTCAGGGGGCGGTTGCTTGCCCGGTTGCAGGACAATTCGGACTGGAAACGCATTGATCTGGACCTGAGACATTTGTTGTCCTCATGGTTCAATCGTGGCTTTCTGCGTGTTTCCCGTATTGACTGGCATTCGCCTGCAACCATTCTTGAAAAGATCATGCGGTATGAAGCTGTGCACAAAATGTATGGGTGGAATGATCTACGCCGTCGGTTGGCCGATGACAGGCGGTGCTATGCTTTCTTTCACCCCGCTTTGCCGGATGAGCCGCTGATTTTCGTCGAAGTTGCCCTGGTTCAGGGTTTGGCAGGTTCGGTTGCTGGTATTCTGGATAAAGAAGCGGCAATCAATCCAGGTGAACAACAAGACACGGCCATCTTTTATTCGATTAATGATTGCCAGATTGGTCTTAGAGGGATTTCGTTTGGCGACTTCCTTATCAAGCAAGTCGTGGCGGAAATCCAAAAAGAATTACCAAACATCAACACGTTCTCGACACTCTCTCCCATCCCCGGTTTCCGAGAGTGGCTTTCAAGGGAAATGGTTGATGACGCAAGTACCCTCCTTGATGCTGCGGGCAAAGCCTTTTTGTCAGAGGTCGATGGGGGAGAGTGGAGAAGTGACGAGCAAAGCATTGCGCAGATTAAACCAGTGGTTGTGTCTCGAAAGTGGTGGAAATTGATTTCAGGCACCTCCGAGCGGGTTGAGTTATGCGCCGGTCAGGCGGCTTGGTCAAGGGTTGCGTCGGCGACGGGCTGAGCGAGCGTTTCCCAGCCATCGACCTTTCGCATGACGATCTGCCCCGAGGCCATCAGAGCCCAAAGCAGCATCGGCACGGTCTCGGCGCATGGCAGCACGGTCTGGGTCTTGATGCGGCGGCGGAATTCCTCGTTCAGGCGTTCGATCGCATTTGTCGTTCTGGCCGATTTCCACTGGCCTTGTGGCAGACGCGTGAAGGTGAAAAGCTTATCTCCTGCTTCTTCCAAGCTGTCAGCGACGGCCTTGCATTTCAGCCGCCATTTTCGCAGAAATGCCTTGCGGCGGGTGGCGATTTCCTCGGGTGTTTTGGCGTAGATCATGTCGCGGTAATCTTCTGTCAACTCATCATGCATACGCTTGGGTGCCTTGGCCAGAAGGTTGCGGTGCTTGTGCACCGTGCACCTCTGGATCGGCAGATCTTCACCCCAGAGGGCAATGAGAGCGACCTCAAGTCCCGGTGCCCCGTCCACGATGACAAATTCGGGCCGTTTCAACCCGCGCGCATCCAGATCGTTGATGAACTGACGCCAGGCGGAGGTGCTTTCGCCGCCCATGTTCATCAGTGATAACAAGACCTTCTGCCCATCCCGGCGCACGCCAATCGCGGCCAGAACCGAGATATTGGTGGCCTTCCTGTCAATCCGCGTTTTGATCACGGTGCCGTCCAGGATCAGCCGCACGATGTCTTCATCCGCAAGGCTGCGGGCGCACCACGCCTGCCAGTCCACCTTCACCTTGCGCCAGGCGCGGCTCACCACATCCTTGCTGACCGCCCCCTGAAACAGGCCGAACAGGGCGCGTTTTACCCGCCGTGTGTTGGTGCCCGAAAGGTAGACAGCAGCGATCAGCGCCTCGGCCTTCTTCGTCAGCCGCTGGTAGCGGGGCAATGCCTTCGAGCGCCATTCTCTGGCCTTGCCGGCCTCGCCTGTGATCCGCGCACGCGGCACGCGCACCGTTTCGGTTCCAAATGTTCCGACCAGTTGCCGCTCGCGATGCCCGTGGCGGTATCCGGCCTTTGCCCCGCCGCTGCGGCCATACCGGCAACGGCCCAGAAACTGCTCCAGCTCCTCTTCGAAAACCGCCTCGATCGTCGCGCGGATGTTCTGGCGCAGCCGGTCTTCAATCGGGTCATAGCCTGCTTCATTGGCCAGTAGCGCGGATGTCGATGTTGCTGTATTCTTTGTCATGGCGTGATCTCCTTGGCGGTTCCAGCCGCCGGTTGGGTGGCTTCGATGCACCCGGAGATTACGCCGTCCTCGAATTTCCACCAAACTCGCGACACTACCTCACTGTTGTTGAAACGCCACTCGCATTCCTTCAAATATAGCCCAAATTGGGCCTTGGGGACACCGTTAAATCGGCGCATGTAGCGCTTGGCTTGGTTCCAGAAATTCTCGATGCCATTGATGTGGTTGTGACGGTCTGCAAAGAGCTTGGAATGGTTGATGCGAAAGTGGTGGAAGTCTGACACATCCAGCACATTATAACCGCGCCAACAATCGGAATAGACGATGGAATCCGGCACGACTTTGCGCTCTATGATCGGGATCAGAGTGGCGGATTTGGCGTCCGGGATGATCTTGGTGTAAACCTTCCCACCCCTTTTTAATATACCAAAAACGGGAATTTTACCTGCCGCACCACGCCCGCGTTTACCTTTGCGTTTGCCGCCAAAGTAGCTTTCGTCCACTTCTATTTCTCCGCCGAACATAGCTTGGCTTTCCGCCTCCAGCTCATAGGCGATTATCTCGCGCAGGCGTAGAAAATAAAACGCTGCGGTCTTGCGGTTTACACCACACAAACTGGCTGCTGTTCGTGCTGTCGATCCCGAAACAAAATGCTCCGTAAGACGGTCTTGCTTGTAGTGGCTCAGGCGACTCTTTCTCATGCTTCCCATCATAACCTCTTTTTAGGTTATCTGGGTCAGCCCCAATCTTAATTAGGAACTTCGACAGTAAAGCCCATGCTTACCCAGCTTTGCATGCCACCACGGTAATAGTGGAGCTTTTCCGCTGGGTAGTTGATGGCGAGCAAATTGCGAATGGCAGTTGGCGATTGACCACACCAGGGACCATTACAAAACAACAGCAAATCTTTGGGATCAGAGAATTCCCAATTGCCATCCGCAGACTGTTTTCCGCTAAGCATAACCATCAGGGAGTCGAAAAATGCATTGTCCGGGCCGGGCACAAAAGCATTGAATGGTAGGTTTACGGCACCGGGAATAGTGCCTTTGGCATACCAGTCGCTTGTGCGGGAATCGATCAGAAAACCATGTCCCTGGTTGACCTTTTCCTGCAGAAAGGACAACAATTCCAGCTCGCCGTATGTATTGACGCCCTCATGGATGGTTATGGGCTGAACGCAAAACTCGGGGCAGGGACGGGATGTTAATGCGTAGGCATCCGGTATTCTTGCATTCGGATCCTGGTCCCGGCTGATAGCATATGTGTTTCCGTTAAAGCCGTACTCCACTTTCATGATTTCGTTTGTAATGCGCACATCTTGTGCTGATGCCTGTAGCGCCCCACCAAATAAGGTCGTCACAATTGCTGCCATAAGATGACCCGCCAGTAGTTTATTCATAATTGAGTTTCCTTACTCACTACACATTCAATACTGTGAATGTATTTCGCAGTCGCCCTAAGATCGACAAATGCTGTCATGATTGCGAAAGAATTGTGATAATATTTGGGCATATTGGGTAATGGCTGGTTGTAGGACGTTTTCAGCTATAATTTTGGGGCGATCCTGGCATTATCAGGGGCGTCATCGGCGGTTATTAGCAGCCTGATAATTTGCATTGCATATTTGTGGTTCAGTTTTACCCGGTTAACGGCTTAGAAAGGGGACGGGGGACGGTGGGGGATAATACCTGCCACCAAGAGGGCACGAAACGGTTAGATGAGCGAAGAGCAAGCCACAGATACGCAGGCCTTGGATGTAAAGGCTGGCAAAGCAGAGCGCCGCAAACGTCGCAGGCGGCGGGTTGGGTATTGGCTGTGGGGATCGGCCAAGCTACTGATCTTGCTGGTTGCTGTGGGTTTGATCATTTTTGCAATGTCGGGGAAATCCATTCGTGCCCCGGAGTGGATGCAAGTGCGAATTCTGAACCAGCTGAATGCGGTTGTCTCGGACGGGGACGTAGCGTTTGAAGCCATCGGTTTGCATTTTGAAAAAGGACTAAAGCCCACTATCACCGTAAAGGGCCTTGTTCTGCGTAATGCCAAGGATGCGGTGATCGCGCGGGTTGCAATGGCCAGCGCTTCGTTGTCCCCCAAGGCGCTGATCCAGGGTGAAATCAGGCCAACGGATTTGCGATTGGATCAGGCTTCGGTGACATTGCAGCGGGCAAGGAACGGGCAATTCGATCTGGGGTTTGGCGTTGACGTAACGGGGGGAAGTCCGGATGCGAATACCACGGAAACCAAAACACTGGGGCAATTGCTGGACGGGGTGGACAAGGTTTTTGAAACGCCAGTTCTGGGAACAATCGAAACGGTTGAACTGACCCATCTTATCCTGAATTTTTCGGATGCGCGGGCGCGTCGTGGCTGGTTGCTGACCGAGGGGCGTATGCAGATGCAGCAGGACGCCGAAAAGGTTGCGATCAGCGTTGGATTTTCGCTGAATTACGGGGCGGCGCAACCGGCGACTATCGCCCTGAATTTCGACACCCAAAAAGGATCGGCGGTGGCCGGTTTCGGTATCAAGGTTGATCAGGTCGCCGCCCGTGATCTGGCCAGCCAGCTGCCTGCGCTGGCCTGGCTGGGGGTGTTGGATGCCCCCATTTCCGGGGCCATGCGGGCCAAGATTGGCGAAGATGGCTTGCTGGGGCAAATGGATGGCACGCTGGAAATCGGCCAGGGATCCCTGCAACCTATTGAAGAGGCCCGCGCCATCGCCTTTGAATCCGGGCGTGCCTATTTCGGCTATGACCCAAAGACACAGCGTATCCGGTTTGACGAATTGTCTGTGCAGACCGGGGCAGGCAAACTGGTTGTCGAGGGGCAGGGGTATCTGCGCGATATGGTGAACGGTGTGCCTGCTGTGATGCTGGGGCAGTTTCAAATTCAGGAATTGTCGGTCAATCCCGAAGGTGTTTTTGCTGCCCCTGTGGCCTTTGCCGGCGGGGCGCTGGACATGCGTTTGCGGATTGATCCATTCAAACTGGACATTGGTCAGGCGGTGCTGCGGGATGGGGACAACAGCTATCTGGTTAATGGGCTGGTGACAGCGGACAACGCGGGCTGGCATCTGGCGATGGATGCCAGTGTGGATGCGATTGAACCAAAACGGCTGGTGGGATTGTGGCCGCTTAAGGTGGTGCCAAATACGCGCGAATGGATCGACGAGAACGTGAATTCCGCCGAAATCTTCAATGTTAACGGGGCTGTACGGGTGAACTCGGGCGAAAAACCGGTGTTCGGCATGGGGTTCGAATTTCAAAATGCAAATGTGCGTTACATGGACCATCTGCCGGTGGTGGAAAACGGTGCAGGCCACGGAACCATTGCCGACAATGTGCTGACGGTTGTGGTGGACCGTGGCGATGTGACCGCGCCCGAGGGCGGAGTGATGGATGCCACGGGCACGGTTTTCCAGATCCCCGACATTGACATCAAAGGCCCCCCCGCCGTGATTTATCTAAAGGCAAAGGGGCCGATCCATGCCGCAATGTCGCTGCTGGATCAAAAACCGTTCAACATCATGTCCAAGGCAAATCAGCCGGTTGATCTGGCCACAGGCCGGATTGCGCTGGAGGCGGAAATCCATTTGCGGCTGGTCAAAAAGATCGAGGTCGAGGATGTGGATTATGATGTCACTGCCACCCTGACCAATGTGCGCAGCGACAAGCTGGTTTCGGGGCGGGTACTGACGGCCAAGGAATTATCCTTGGTCGCCAACCCTGATGATGTTGAGATTTCCGGTGCTGGCCTGTTGGGGAAATTACCGGTGCAGGGCGCCTGGCATCAGAAACTGGGTAAGGAATTTGCCGGCCAATCGCGGTTGGAAGGCACAGTTGAATTGTCGCAGCGTTTCATTGACGAATTCGGTATTGGCCTGCCCAAAGGCAGCGTGACAGGGGCTGGTCGTGGGCAGATAACGATTGATCTTCGGCGGGGCGAAGCCTCGAAATTCCGGCTGGTGTCGGATTTGAAAAATGTCGGTATGCGGATCAGAGATCTGGGCTGGGTGCTGTCGAAAAACCGTACAGGCAAGCTTGAGGTCGTCGGCACTCTGGGCACACCACCGCGCATCAGCAAACTGTTGATCGAAGGTGCGGGCTTGCGGGCCGAAGGCAGCGTGAAACTGACCGCGGCCGGGGATCTGGAAATTGCCAAATTCTCGCGGGTAAAGCTGGCCGGATGGCTGGATGCGCCGGTGGAATTGATCGGACGCGGGCGGGGGGCAACGCCATCGGTGCGCTTGACTGGCGGGGTGGTGGATACGCGTAAGGCGGCCTTTGGCAGCGGTGGTGGATCGGCCCCGACAGGGGCGGGGGGATCATTGACTGTGGCACTGGACCGGTTGATCGTGTCCGAAGGCATCACCCTGACCGGATTTCGCGGCACATTCACCCGCCGCAACGGCTTTAGCGGCGACTTTACCGCGCGGGTCAACGGTAAGGCGCCGATCTCGGGAATTGTGGCGCCGTCCAAAGGCGGTAGCGCGTTCCGGATCAAATCCAAAAATGCAGGCGCGGTGTTCAAGGCGGCGGGGGTGTTGGAAACTGTGCGCGAGGGCACGATGGATCTGACGCTGGTGCCGCGCAAAGGATATGAAGGGCAATATAACGGTCGTCTGGAAGGCAAATCCATCAAGATACGCGGCGCACCGGCGATGGCCGATTTGCTGGGGGCAATCAGCGGGGTTGGGTTACTTGAGCAGTTGAATGGCAACGGCATCTTTTTCACCGACTATCAGGCGCGGTTCCGGTTGACACCAACGCAGGTGATCATCATTTCCAGCAGCGCGGTCGGGGCCTCGATGGGGGTGTCGATGGACGGGTATTACAACCTTGGGCCTGACACGCTGGACATGCAGGGGGTGATTTCGCCGATCTATTTTGTCAATGGCATTGGCCGGATTTTCACCCGCAAGGGCGAAGGGTTGTTCGGCTTTAACTACCGCATGGTTGGCAAGGCGTCTGATCCTAAAATCAAGGTGAACCCGCTGTCGATCCTGACGCCCGGCATGTTCCGCGAATTGTTCAAACGCCGGCCCCCGAAAGTTGCCCAATAATGAAGCTGTCCGATTTCGATTTTGATCTGCCTGACAATCTGATTGCCACCCGTCCGGCCCGTCCGCGCACATCCGCGCGGATGCTGGTTGTGCATGGCGATGAGATGCAGGACAGGACGGTGGCCGATCTGCCGGATCTGTTGCGCGCGGGGGACCGGCTGGTTCTGAACGATACCAAGGTCATTCCGGCGCGCCTGTTCGGATTGCGGCATCGCGAGTCCGCACAAGGGAAGGTTTCTGCGAAAATCGAGGTGACTTTGCTGGAGCCACAGGCCGGTGGCGACTGGATGGCACTGGTCAAGCCGTTGAAAAAGCTGAAGGTTGGCGAGGTTGTGGTGTTTTCGGATGCCCTGTCCGCCACTTTGTTCGACAAGCCCGAAGGCACGGCGATTTTAGGCTTCAACCTGACGGGTGATGATTTTGACGCGGCCTTGGCCGAAGCGGGGGCGATGCCACTGCCCCCCTACATTGCCGCCAAACGTCCGGCTGATGCCCAGGACAAACAGGATTACCAGACGGTGTTTGCCCGCCACAAGGGTGCTGTGGCGGCCCCCACCGCGTCCTTGCATTTCGACGATGATCTGCTGGCGCGGATTGCCGCCAAGGGGGTGGATTTCACTCATGTCACGCTTCATGTTGGTGCGGGCACCTTTCTGCCAGTCAAGGTGGATGATGTCAGCCAGCACAAGATGCATTCGGAATGGGGGCACGTCAGCCAGCAAGCGGCGGACGAGGTGAACGCGACACATGCCAGCGGCGGGCGGGTGATCCCTGTGGGCACCACGGCGCTGCGGCTGATCGAAAGTGCGGCGGATGAAAGTGGTCAGTTGAATGCATGGCGCGGCAGCACCGATATTTTCATCCGGCCCGGTTACAGGTTTCGGGTGGCCGATGCCTTGATGACCAATTTCCATTTGCCCAAATCCACCCTGATGATGCTGGTTTCGGCATTGATGGGCACTCAGCGGATCAAGGACATCTATCAGCACGCAATCCAAAGCGGCTATCGCTTCTTTTCTTATGGGGATTCGTCGATTTTGTTTCCCAAAGGTAAAACCCGACGTTAAAGGGTCGCCACGGGCACAGCGAATCCATTTCAGAACCGCCACGCTCGGACATTAAGAAACACGCGGAGAAGTCTTATGTTACAGGTGCTGAAAAGCTCGTGGGCGTTGCTGCTGGGTATTCTGTTGCTGATGATCGGCAACGGGTTGCAAGGCACATTGCTGGGGGTGCGCGGAAACCTCGAGGGGTTTTCGACTGTCACCATGTCGATTGTGATGTCGGCCTATTTCCTTGGCTTTCTGGGCGGCTCGCGCATGACACCGATGATGATCCGGCGGGTCGGGCATGTGCGGGTGTTTGCGGCGCTTGCGTCGTTTATATCGGCGGTGCTGATCCTGTACCCGGCCATTGCCCATCCGGTGGCCTGGGCGCTGGGACGGGTGGTGATCGGGTTTTGCTTTTCCGGCGTGTATGTGACGGCTGAAAGCTGGCTGAACCATTCGGCCAGCAACGAAACCCGCGGGCAGGCGCTGTCGCTTTATATGATCGTGCAGATGGCGGGGGTGGTGACGGCGCAGGGGTTGTTCGTGCTGGGCGATCCGTCAGGCTATATACTGTTCATTATTTCCTCGGTTCTGGTGTCGGTTTCATTCGCGCCGATCCTGCTGTCGATCAGCCCGACACCGGCCTTTGACACCACCAAACCAATGAGCCTGCGGGAATTATACCACCTGTCGCCCCTTAGCTGTGTGGGCATGTTCATGCTGGGCGGGGTATTTTCGGCGCAATTCGGCATGGCATCAGTTTACGGATCCTTGGCGGGGTTTACGCTGGGGCAGATTTCGATGTTCATTTCTGCAATGACAATTGGCGCGTTGCTGTGGCAGTTCCCGATAGGTTGGGTCTCGGACCGGATGGATCGCCGCGTTCTGATCATAGGGATTTCCGTTGTTGGCGGTGTGGCGGCGGTGTTGGCGTATCTGTTTCAAAGCCAGTTTGCCTTGCTGCTGGTCACGTCCTTTATCGTCGGCGGTATGGCCAACCCGCTCTATGCGCTGCTGATTGCCTATACCAATGATTTTCTGGAACACGACGACATGGCTGCCGCTGCTGGCGGGCTGGTGTTTATCAACGGGCTGGGGGCGATCACCGGCCCGCTGATCACCGGTTGGTTGATGGGGATGATCGGGCCGGGTGGGTTTTTTGTATTTCTGGCCTGTTTGCTGATTTCGCTGGCGTTATACGGGGCTTACCGGACGACCCAGCGCGCGGCCCCCTCGGTCGAAGACACGGGCAGCTATTCACCAATCCTGCCGTCGGCCTCGCCCGTGGCTGTCGAATTGGCGCAAGAGGTGTTTATCGACACGGCACTGGAGGAAGAGAGCAACAATTCGGCGCAAGAATGAAAAAGAATGTTGCCAAACTGCGAAACTTTTGTAACGGTCCGATTCATCCGGTAAGCATGTGTTATAGGAGTGTCCCTATGCTTAGCCCCAATGAAGTGACTGATTTCTGGCTTAACGAGGTTGGGCCAAAAGGTTGGTATATGATGGACGAGGCGCTGGATACCAAAATCCGCAGTCGTTTTCAGGGGGCATGGGAAGCTGCCCGCGATGGTGCTTATGCCGACTGGAAACTGCGCCCCGCAACATTATTGTCTTATCTGATCCTGCTGGACCAGTTCCCGCGCAATATGTTTCGTGGTTCGGGGCAGGCGTTTGCCATCGATAAAATGGCACGCTGTGCAGCGAAAAAGGCGATTGATAGCAAATGGGATATGAAGGTGAACGAGCCTGAACGGCAGTTCTTTTATCTGCCCTTGATGCATTCCGAATGTCTGGCCGATCAGGAACGCTGTGTGCGCCTGATGAAAACGCGGATGCCGGATAGCGGGGAATCCAACTTGCGGCATGCCAAAGCACATCGCGAAGTGATCCGCCGGTTCGGGCGATTCCCTTACCGTAACGAAGTTCTGGACCGCCGTGATACCGCACCCGAGGTGGCATTTCTGGATCAGGGCGGCTATGGTACAGTGATCCAGGCTATTCAAACCTGATATAATTTCCATTAATTGCAATTACTTGGACCCTTTTCAGGGGGTTTCAAAAGCTGCGCATTGATGCTGTGTTCTGGATAGTTTAATATCAAACTAGTTTATCAGCCGGAGAGATGCAGATGCCCGCAAATGCGAAATCGGAAACCTATGATGTGATTGTTGTTGGCGCAGGGCCGGGGGGCTATGTCGCCGCCATTAGGGCAGCGCAGTTGGGGCAAAAGGTGGCCATTGTCGAACGCGAGCATCTGGGCGGTATCTGCCTGAACTGGGGCTGTATCCCCACCAAGGCGCTGTTGCGCTCCAGCGAGGTTTATCACCTGATGCAGCGGGCCGGAGAATTCGGGCTGTCGGCGCAAAAGACCGGCTTTGACCTGAAGGCGGTGGTGAAACGCTCGCGCGATGTGGCGGGGCAGTTGTCCTCGGGCATTGGTCATCTGATGAAAAAGAACAAGATCACCGTGGTGATGGGCACCGCCACCCTGCCGGCCAAGGGCCGCGTTTCGGTGAAAACCGACAAGGGTGTGCAGGAACTGGCAGCGAAAAACATCATTCTGGCCACCGGTGCGCGGGCGCGGGAATTGCCGGGGCTTGAGGCGGATGGCAAGCAGGTCTGGACCTATAAACACGCGCTGAACCCGCCGCATATGCCCAAAAAGCTGCTGGTGATCGGATCGGGTGCGATTGGCATCGAATTTGCCAGTTTCTATAACACTCTGGGCGCGGAAACCACCGTGGTCGAGGTGATGGACCGCGTGTTGCCGGTCGAGGATGCCGAGATTTCCAAATTTGCGAAAAAGCAGTTTGTGAAACAGGGCATGAAGATCATGGAAAAAGCCATGGTCAAGAAGCTGGATCGTGCCAAGGGCAAGGTGACCGCGCATATCGAGGTCGGCGGCAAGATTGAAAAGCATGACTTTGACACGGTGATTTCCGCGGTCGGGATTGTCGGCAATGTCGAAAATCTGGGGCTGGAAGCGCTGGGTGTGAAACTGGACCGCAGCCATGTGGTGGTGGATGAATATTGCCGCACCGGTGTGGATGGTCTGTTCGCGATTGGCGACATCGCTGCCCCGCCCTGGTTGGCGCATAAGGCCAGCCATGAAGGGGTGATGGTGGCGGAACTGATTGCGGGTCAAAAACCGCATGCGGTGCGTCCCGAAAGCATTGCCGGTTGCACATATTGCACGCCGCAAGTGGCATCTGTGGGCTATACCGAGGCCAAGGCCAAAGAGCTGGGGTATGACATCAAGGTCGGGCGTTTTCCCTATATCGGCAACGGCAAGGCGATTGCCCTGGGCGAGGCCGAGGGGATGGTTAAAACCGTCTTTGATGCCAAAACCGGCGAATTGCTGGGGGCGCATATGGTCGGGGCCGAGGTGACGGAACTTATCCAAGGGTATGTAATCGGACGGCAGCTGGAAACCACCGAAGAAGACTTGATCCGCACCGTATTTCCGCACCCGACCCTAAGCGAAATGATGCACGAAAGCGTGCTGGATGCCTACGGGCGTGTGATCCACATGTAACAAAGGCAGCCCCAAAGGGCCGCCTATTTCACGGTATATTCAGGGCGAAATCAGGCGCGAACGATTTTGCCGCCTGCGTTGGCCCAATTGCCCAGGCCACCCAGATTATGCACGGTCTGATAGCCCATTTGCTGCATTGCACGCACAGCCATGCCCGAGCGTGCGCCGGTGGCGCAATAGATGCCGACTGGCTTGTTTACATCCAGTTCCGGCAGCACTTCGGGGCTGCGCGGATCGGTTTTCATCTGGAACGAAACCAGCGGCAGGTGGATCGCCCCTTCGGCCTTGCCGGTCTGGGCCAACTCGTTTGCGTCACGCACATCAAACAGTATCATTTCCCCGTCAGCCACCTGCTGAATCGCATCGGTCATCGAAAGCTGCGGCCCGGCGGCGTGGTTGAAAAGGTTAAACATGGTTTGTCCTGTCCCGTTTGGAATGGAATTACTGTTGGCCGCTATATATATTCAGCAAACGGAATATAACAAGGGGCAATTAGGGGCTGACCCAGATAACCTAAAAAGAGGTTATGATGGGAAGCATGAGAAAGAGTCGCCTGAGCCACTACAAGCAAGACCGTCTTACGGAGCATTTTGTTTCGGGATCGACAGCACGAACAGCAGCCAGTTTGTGTGGTGTAAACCGCAAGACCGCAGCGTTTTATTTTCTACGCCTGCGCGAGATAATCGCCTATGAGCTGGAGGCGGAAAGCCAAGCTATGTTCGGCGGAGAAATAGAAGTGGACGAAAGCTACTTTGGCGGCAAACGCAAAGGTAAACGCGGGCGTGGTGCGGCAGGTAAAATTCCCGTTTTTGGTATATTAAAAAGGGGTGGGAAGGTTTACACCAAGATCATCCCGGACGCCAAATCCGCCACTCTGATCCCGATCATAGAGCGCAAAGTCGTGCCGGATTCCATCGTCTATTCCGATTGTTGGCGCGGTTATAATGTGCTGGATGTGTCAGACTTCCACCACTTTCGCATCAACCATTCCAAGCTCTTTGCAGACCGTCACAACCACATCAATGGCATCGAGAATTTCTGGAACCAAGCCAAGCGCCACATGCGCCGATTTAACGGTGTCCCCAAGGCCCAATTTGGGCTATATTTGAAGGAATGCGAGTGGCGTTTCAACAACAGTGACCCTTCAGCTCAGTTATTGCAGCTAAGACAATGGGTTAAGCGTTACTTGAAGTAGTTATCTGGGTCAGCCCCGGCAATTTATTACATCACCCCTTGTTTTATTTCTCTACTCCACCTTCAGCGGGATGGTGGCCAGCACCTTGTTCAGCGGGCCATAGATATAGCGGATCTCGTAATCCCCTGCGACCATCGGCGCATATAACGTGGCAGGCGAGCCACCGGCGACACTGGCAAAGGCCTCGGCGCTGTCGGACCCCGGTTTGGCAATGATGATAGTATCACGGCGATGGGCCGGCCCCTCCCATGTGACCTGAACCGTATCACCGCGGGCGGCTGTATCGGCAGCCTGAAGGCTGGCGGTCATAGGCACCACATCCAAGGGCGCGGCCGCAAGGATTTTACGCTCATTGTCCTTTTGGATATAACGCAACTCGTAAGGGCCGGGGGCTGCCGGGATGTCGATCTCGATGGTGTTGGCGTCACTATTGCTAAGATAGGCATAGGTTTCTTCTTCGTTCACGCCCATGGCCGCAAGCGCAATCGCGATATAATCATCGCCACCGGGACCATCCCATGTCACCAACAATTTGCCACCGGCAGGGGCTGGGCTGGCGAATTCCAGCGTGGCCTTGACCGGTTCGACCACCAGTTCCTGAACCGCAAGGATTTTACGCTCATTACCCTTCTGGATATAGCGCAACTCGTAAGTGCCGGGTGTGGTGGGGGTGTCGATTTCCAGAGTGTTCCCATCACCATTGCTCAGATAAGCGTATGTGACTTCTTCGCCCACCTTCATACCGGGTTGGGCGATGGCAAGGTAATCGTCATCACCGGGCCCATCCCATGTGACCACCAGCTTGCTGCCGGCAGGGGCAGGGCTGGCGAATTCCAGCGTGGCCTTGACCGGTTCGACCACCAACTGTTCGGCGGCAAGGATTTTCTTCTCGTTGCCTTTCTGGATATAGCGCAATTCGTAGGTGCCTGGCGTTGTGGGGATGTCCACCTCTAGCACATTGCCATCGCTGTTGTTGACATAGGCATAGGTCACTTCCTCGCCCACCTTCATACCGGGTTGGGCGATGGCAAGGTAATCGTCACCACCGGGCCCATCCCATGTGACAGCCAGCTTGCCACCGGCAGGAGCAGGGCTGGTGAATTCCAGTGTCGCGCTAACCGGTTCGACCACCAACTGTTCGGCGGCAAGGATTTTCTTCTCGTTGCCCTTCTGGATGTAGCGCACTTCATAGGTGCCGGGGGTGGTGGGGATTTTGATGTCCAAGGCGTCCCCATCGCTGTTGCTAAGATAGGCATAGGTGACTTCCTCGCTTACCTTCATACCGGGTTGGGCGATTGCAAGGTAGTCGTCACCGCCGGGCCCGTCCCATTTCACAGTCAGCGTGCCACCGGCAGGGGCAGGGCTGGCAAAGGTCAGCGTGGCCATGACCGGCACAACCTGCACCTCTTTCGTGGCCAGAATAATGTTGTCGCTGCCATTCAGGATGTAACGGATTTCATAGGTTCCCGGTGTGGTGGGAACCTCGATTGTGGCAACATTGCCTTCGCTGTTCTTGGTATAGGTATAGGTGATTTCCTCGTTCCCCTTGCTACCCGGTTTAGAGAGCGCGATGTAATCACCGCCGCCGCTGATCTGTCTGTCCGGTCCTGTCCAGGAAACATCCAGCGTGCCGCCAGCCGTGGCGGGGCCTTGGAAATTGACTGTGGCCGTCACCGGTGTCACCACCAGTTCCTGTTTAGCAAGCACGCGGTTGTTATCGCCGTTCAGCACATAACGCACCTCGTAGGTGCCGGGGTGGACCGGTGCAACCAGTTCAACCGTCATGTTTTCGCTGTCCTTGGTGTAGGCATATGTGATTTCCGAACTGGCCTTGCTGCCGACTTCGGAAATCGCGATATAATCACCGCCGCCGCTGATCTGTTTGTTCGGGCCTTTCCAGACAACCTTGAAGGTTTCACCCACTTCGACTTGGTCTTTGGCAATCAGGCTGGCTTCGACTTCGCTAACCTCAATGCTGTGACGGGCCAGAATATTGGCGTGCACAAGGGCGTCCTGAAGCCGTACCTCATAGGTGCCGGGTTTGGTGGAGGCGGTCATTGTTGCCTTGGTGTCGGGGTATTGGTCGGCGTAAAGATAGGCGACGTGATCGTTCGAACTGTCGCCGGGTTTGGCCATCGTAATGATATAGCCCTTGTTGGTGGGCGATTTCCATTCCACATCGAAAGCGGTCCCGACCGACACTTTGTCAGGGGCAGTTATGTCAAAGGTAAATTCGGTGACCTTGATCGTCTTGCGCGCCAGGATATCGCCGTTCCCTGTCGAGGTCTGATAGCGTAGCTCGTAAATACCGGGGGTGGTCGGAAGCCGCATCTGCGCGGTGTTGTTGGCATTCTGGTCAACATAGAAATAGATGTTTACGTTCGCGACGCCTTCGGCTGTGCCATCCTGTGGATTGGCAAGCGCAATCACATCGCCGGATTTGTTGGGGCCGCTCCAGTTCACGGTGATCTCGCTACCGGCGGTGGCCTTGTCCGGCGCGTCAATCGAGGCTTGCGGCAGCAGTTTGGGCAATTCCAGATAGACTTTCTGTGCCTTGTCCGCGACGGTGAAATCCAGTTCTGCATAGGCTTCGTCCTCGGGGCGCAAGACCTCGACGTGGCCCTTGCCGGGCAGAAATTCCATCCCGAATGAATTTTCATGCGGCTGTGTGTCGATAAGGGTCTGGCCCTCATAGGTCAGGGTCCAGATCAACTGGTCCTGAATAATCTTGTCAGTGCCCTTTTCCACAACACCAAAACCGATGCCAACGGGTTTGGGTTCGGCCACGACCTGCAACGCATCGGCCAGTTCAGCCGCGTTGCTGGCGGTGCGGAATGTGCCGCCGGTTTCTTCGGCAAGGCACTGTAATTCGGCCTTGTCTTGCGGGTTGGAAACATCAAACCCGATCACATGCGCGGTGAAATCAATGCCCGCTTCTTCCAGCTTGCGGCCCACTTCGCAGGGGTTCAATTCGCAGGTCTCGCGGCCATCCGATATCAGAATGACGGTGGCTTTTTCCTCGGTGTATTTCAGCGCCTCGGCGGCCTGAATCACAGCGGCGGACAGCGGCGTTTTGCCCTTGGGCTTGATCGCGTTCACAGCAGCGGCGATCGCATCGCGGGTGCCGGTTCCGGGCTGGATCACGGTTTCGATATCGCTGCAATCACCCTTGCGGCGGTGGCCGTATACCGTCAGGCCAAGTTCCTGATCCTCGGGCAGGGTGGCCAGCAATTTGCCGATCACATCCTGCGCAATGGTAATCTTTGCCTTACCGTCAATTTGTCCCCACATTGAACCGGACGCATCCAGCACCAGAATGGCACGGGGATTTTCCTGTGCTTGGGCGAAAAAGGGAAGAAGGCAAAGAAGGGCGGCAAAAATATGCTTGAGCATGGTGTGATTCCACTGTGAATTTGATCTTTGACCCGATGGTAATCAGATTACCCAAGGTAAAGGTAGTATGGAATTCCATTCCTTCGGCGTTGTTCCGTCTTTGTTCTTGCTTTTTCATTGGCCTTCTGTGCATTTTGCTCTAACCCTTAACAATTGGTGAACGGGTGAGTCATGGCCGAGCAGAAAAACATCGAAGTGCGCGGAGCGCGCGAGCATAATCTGAAGAACATTGACGTGGATATTCCGCGCTATGAACTGGTGGTGATCACCGGCCTGTCGGGGTCTGGCAAATCGTCCCTGGCCTTTGATACGATTTATGCCGAGGGCCAGCGCCGCTATGTTGAATCGCTGTCGGCCTATGCGCGCCAGTTTCTGGATATGATGGAAAAACCGGATGTGGACCATATTTCCGGCCTGTCGCCCGCGATTTCGATTGAACAGAAAACCACCAGCAAAAACCCCCGTTCCACCGTCGGCACCGTGACCGAGATTTACGACTATCTGCGCCTGCTGTTCGCCCGCGTTGGCACCCCCTACAGCCCCGCCACCGGCAAGCCGATCGAGGCCCAGCAGGTGCAGGATATGGTCGACCGCATCATGGCGATGGAGGAGGGCACGCGCGCCTATCTTCTGGCCCCGATCGTGCGCGACCGCAAAGGCGAATACCGCAAGGAATTCATCGAGTTGCGCAAAGCCGGCTTTCAGCGTGTCAAGGTGGACGGCACGTTCTACGAGCTGGACGAACCACCCACGCTGGACAAGAAATTTCGCCATGACATCGACGTGGTGGTCGACCGTATCGTGATCCGCGAGGGCATGGAAACGCGGCTGGCCGATTCCTTACGCACCGCCCTTGATCTGGCCGATGGCATCGCCATTCTGGAAACCGCCAGCGATGAACCCGAGCGCCACGTTTTTAGCGAAAAATTCGCCTGCCCTGTATCAGGTTTCACCATCCCCGAAATCGAGCCGCGCCTGTTTTCCTTCAACGCCCCCTTTGGTGCCTGTCCCGATTGCGACGGGCTGGGGGTGGAGCTGTTTTTCGACGAACAGCTTGTGGTGCCGGACAAAACCCTGACGCTCTATAACGGCGCGCTGGCCCCGTGGCGCAAGGGAAAATCGCCTTATTTCCTGCAAACCATCGAATCCATCGCGCGGCACTACGAATTTGACAAAAACACCCCCTGGAAGGATCTGCCGAAACACATCCAGCAGGTATTCCTCTATGGCTCGGGCGATGAGCAGATCAAATTCCGCTACGACGAAGGCGGGCGCATTTACGAGGTCAACCGCGCGTTCGAAGGCGTGATCCCGAACATGGAACGCCGCTATCGCGAAACCGATTCCAACTGGATTCGCGAGGAATTCGAGCGTTACCAGAACAACCGCCCTTGTGCGACCTGCGAGGGGTACCGGTTGCGACCCGAGGCATTGGCCGTTAAAATAAACGGCTTGCACGCGGGGCAGGTGGTGCAGATGTCAATCAAAGAGGCGCTGGACTGGTTTTCGGACGTGCCCAATCACCTGTCGGCACAAAAGAACGAAATCGCCCGCGCCATTCTGAAAGAGATTATCGAGCGGTTGGGGTTTCTGAACAATGTCGGGCTGGATTACCTGACCCTCAGCCGCAATTCCGGCACCCTGTCGGGCGGGGAAAGTCAGCGGATTCGGCTGGCCAGCCAGATTGGCTCGGGCTTGACCGGTGTTTTATATGTGCTGGATGAACCATCCATCGGCTTGCACCAGCGCGACAATGGCCGCTTGCTCCAGACCCTGAAAAACCTGCGCGATCAGGGCAATACGGTGATCGTGGTGGAACACGACGAAGAGGCGATCCGCTCTGCCGATTATGTGTTTGATATCGGCCCCGGTGCCGGTGTGCATGGCGGCCAGATCGTATCGCAAGGCACGCCTGATCAGGTGGCGAATGATCCGGCCTCGCTGACCGGCCAATACCTGACCGGCGCGCGTGAAATTGCGGTGCCAAAGCTGCGGCGCAAAGGGAACAAGAAGAAAATCAAGGTGGTCAAGGCAACCGGCAACAACCTGAAAGCCGTCACCGCCGAATTTCCGCTGGCGAAATTCACCTGTGTGACGGGCGTTTCAGGTGGGGGTAAATCCACCCTGACCATCGAAACCCTGTTCAAAACCGCCTCCATGCGCCTGAACGGGGCACGGCAAACGCCTGCGCCCTGTGAAACCATCAAAGGGCTGGAGCATCTGGACAAGGTGATCGACATCGACCAGCGTCCCATCGGCCGCACCCCGCGCAGCAACCCCGCCACCTATACCGGCGCCTTCACCCCGATCCGCGACTGGTTTGCCGGCCTGCCGGAATCCAAAACCCGCGGCTATAAACCCGGGCGGTTTTCCTTCAACGTCAAGGGCGGGCGCTGCGAGGCCTGCAAGGGTGACGGGCTGATCAAGATCGAGATGCACTTTTTGCCCGATGTTTATGTGCAATGCGAAACCTGTCAGGGCAAACGGTATAACCGCGAAACGCTGGAAATCCGTTTCAAGGGCAAAAGCATTGCCGATGTGCTGGATATGACGGTCGAAGAGGCACAGGATTTTTTCAAAGCCGTGCCCAGCATTCGCGAAAAGATGGATGCGCTGATGCGGGTGGGGCTGGGATATATTAAGGTCGGACAGCAGGCGACCACGCTGTCAGGTGGCGAGGCCCAGCGGGTGAAACTGTCCAAAGAGTTGGCCAAACGCTCGACTGGTCGTACGCTCTATATTCTGGACGAACCTACCACGGGGCTGCATTTCGAAGATGTACGCAAATTGCTGGAAGTGCTGCACGAACTGGTGGATCAGGGCAATACGGTGGTGGTGATCGAACACAATCTGGACGTGGTGAAAACCGCCGACTGGATCATCGACATTGGCCCCGAAGGCGGGGACGGGGGCGGTGAGATCATTGCCGTTGGCACACCCGAGGACGTGGCAATGGTTGAACGCAGCTACACCGGCCAGTATCTGAAAAAGATGCTGTAAAGGCGCTGCCCCGGACCTGATCCGGGGCCTTCTGTTAAACGCATGAGGCCCCGGATCAGGTCCGGGGCAGCATATTCGTCAGCTTTCGCTTCTGTCTTTCAGCGGACAGGTATTTAGGCCCAGCAGGGTATAAGCGGGGCAGCTGGACATCAGGCTAATGGCCAGCGGGATGATCCCGATCAGCAGCCAGGGGCTGGCGTTGTCCATCACAAAATAAGCGATGATCAGGGCAGCGCCCACGACAAAGCGGATGATACGGTCAATATTGCCTACGTTTTTCTTAAGCATGGGAAGTCTCCTTGGTTGATCCCGACTGGTTGTGTCTCGAAAGTGGTGGAAATTGATTTCAGGCACCTCCGAGCGGGTTGAGTTATGCGCCGGTCAGGCGGCTTGGTCAAGGGTTGCGTCGGCGACGGGCTGAGCGAGCGTTTCCCAGCCATCGACCTTTCGCATGACGATCTGCCCCGAGGCCATCAGAGCCCAAAGCAGCATCGGCACGGTCTCGGCGCATGGCAGCACGGTCTGGGTCTTGATGCGGCGGCGGAATTCCTCGTTCAGGCGTTCGATCGCATTTGTCGTTCTGGCCGATTTCCACTGGCCTTGTGGCAGACGCGTGAAGGTGAAAAGCTTATCTCCTGCTTCTTCCAAGCTGTCAGCGACGGCCTTGCATTTCAGCCGCCATTTTCGCAGAAATGCCTTGCGGCGGGTGGCGATTTCCTCGGGTGTTTTGGCGTAGATCATGTCGCGGTAATCTTCTGTCAACTCATCATGCATACGCTTGGGTGCCTTGGCCAGAAGGTTGCGGTGCTTGTGCACCGTGCACCTCTGGATCGGCAGATCTTCACCCCAGAGGGCAATGAGAGCGACCTCAAGTCCCGGTGCCCCGTCCACGATGACAAATTCGGGCCGTTTCAACCCGCGCGCATCCAGATCGTTGATGAACTGACGCCAGGCGGAGGTGCTTTCGCCGCCCATGTTCATCAGTGATAACAAGACCTTCTGCCCATCCCGGCGCACGCCAATCGCGGCCAGAACCGAGATATTGGTGGCCTTCCTGTCAATCCGCGTTTTGATCACGGTGCCGTCCAGGATCAGCCGCACGATGTCTTCATCCGCAAGGCTGCGGGCGCACCACGCCTGCCAGTCCACCTTCACCTTGCGCCAGGCGCGGCTCACCACATCCTTGCTGACCGCCCCCTGAAACAGGCCGAACAGGGCGCGTTTTACCCGCCGTGTGTTGGTGCCCGAAAGGTAGACAGCAGCGATCAGCGCCTCGGCCTTCTTCGTCAGCCGCTGGTAGCGGGGCAATGCCTTCGAGCGCCATTCTCTGGCCTTGCCGGCCTCGCCTGTGATCCGCGCACGCGGCACGCGCACCGTTTCGGTTCCAAATGTTCCGACCAGTTGCCGCTCGCGATGCCCGTGGCGGTATCCGGCCTTTGCCCCGCCGCTGCGGCCATACCGGCAACGGCCCAGAAACTGCTCCAGCTCCTCTTCGAAAACCGCCTCGATCGTCGCGCGGATGTTCTGGCGCAGCCGGTCTTCAATCGGGTCATAGCCTGCTTCATTGGCCAGTAGCGCGGATGTCGATGTTGCTGTATTCTTTGTCATGGCGTGATCTCCTTGGCGGTTCCAGCCGCCGGTTGGGTGGCTTCGATGCACCCGGAGATTACGCCGTCCTCGAATTTCCACCAAACTCGCGACACTACCCGGCGCGACTTCGTAAAGCAGAATTTCGCGCCCCGTCGCGCCGGTCAGCGATACATTGACCTTGCCTGAAAGCACCACAACATAGCCTTTGACGGATTCGCCGGGCGAAAACAGGATGGCCCCTTTGGGGACATCCATTGGCGTTAGCGTATTCAGACGGGTCGTGGTTTGGGCGTCCAGACCGGCAAGGTCCGGCGCCTCATTCACCCAGCCCATCACCCGCGATGGCGTTTTTCAAAACGGGGGAGCATTGCGCTAAAGTCCATTCCTTTTCCGCCTTCCTGTTCAACGAACTGTTCATACAGATCCGTTGCAGAATGCCCCATCGGCGTGTCCGCGTCCACTGCTTCGGCAGCCTGTTGGCTCAGGCGCAGATCTTTCAGCATCAGTTCGGCGGCAAAACCCGGCTGATAGTCATTATCGGCTGGGGATGCGGGGCCGACACCGGGGGCGGGGCAATAGGCGTTCATGGTCCAGCTATAACCGGACGAGGTGCTGACCACGTCGAACATTTTCTGACGGTCCAGCCCCAGCTTGTCGGCCAGTGCAAAGGCTTCGCAGGTGGCGATCATGGTGACGCCAAGGATCATGTTGTTACAGATTTTTGCCGATTGGCCCGCACCGGAATCGCCGCAATGCACAGCCTTTTGGCCCATCACATCAAACAGCGGGTTCACCTTGGCAAAGGCTTCTTCACTGCCACCGGCCATAAAGGTCAGCGTGCCACCGGCCGCCCCGCCAACACCACCGGAAACCGGCGCATCCACCGCCATAACGCCGGCGGCTTGGGCCTGTTCGGCCACCGCGCGGGCACTTTCCACGTCTACGGTCGAGCAGTCCAGAAACACCGCACCCTTGTCCATTGCAGGGATGATCTCATCCGCGACGGATCGCAGAATCGCGCCGTTGGGCAACATGGTGATCACCACGTCCTGCCCTTTGGCGGCCTCGGCGGCACTCGCGGCTTTGCTAACACCATCGGGGCAGGGGGCCTGCACATCAAACCCCGTGACATCATGGCCTGCCTTGGCCAGGTTTTCCGCCATCGGGGCGCCCATGTTGCCAAGGCCAATAAATCCGACTTTCATTTCGTTTCTCCCTTAAAGTTTCAGCGCATCCGCCCCTAGCGGCAGTAGCATTTTCGTGACGTCCGCATCAATCGGGTCACCCAATTTGTGTTTCCATTCCGGCTTGCGATCCTTGTCAATGATCGCGGCGCGGATGCCCTCGATGAAATCGGCGTGCTCCATTGACCGGAAGGTATAGCGGTATTCCAGATCCAGCGCGCGGCGGATGTCGTCGGTGCCGCGCAAACGGTGCACCATTTCCACCGTACAGCCCATCGACAAAGGCGCGTTGCGCCCTAATGAGCGCAGCGCGGCTGAGGTGAAATCGGTGTCCTCGGACTGAAGGGAGCGCAGAATGTCGCCCAGCGATTCGCCGCCAAAATGTTTGTTGATCTCGGCCTCTTGCCCTTTCAGGCGCCCCTCGACTGCGGTTTGGGCGGCCTGATCAATCAGGGTCCAATCTCCGCTTTCCACCAGCACCGCGGTTAATGCGGGCCAGTCGGATTCGGGGATATAGTAATCGGCAAAGCCCGCATAAATCGCATCATCCGCCCCCAGCCGTGCGCCGGTGGTGCCGATATATTCGCCCAGCCGTCCGGGCGCGCGGGCCAGTATCAGCGAGCCGCCCACATCCGGCACCAGACCAATGCCACATTCCGGCATGGCAATTTGGCTGCTTTCGCCGACAATCCGATGGCTGCCGTGACAGCCCACGCCGACGCCGCCGCCCATGGTAAAGCCCTGCATCAGGCTGGCCACGGGTTTGGGGAATTCGAACAGTTTGGCGTTCATCCGGTATTCATCGCGCCAGAACCTGCGCCCGTATTCATAATCGCCGCGTTTGCCGCTGGCATACATTTCGGCAATGTCGCCGCCCGCGCAAAACGCCCGATCACCGGCCGCATCAATCAGCAGCATTTTAACGTCGTCATCCTCGCGCCACGCATCCAGCGCCTTTTCAATCTCAAGGCACATTTCGTAGGTCAGCGCATTCAGCGCCTCGGGCCGGTTCAGGGTGATCCGCCCCAACCTGCCGTCTTTGCGAATGTCGATTTCGGCCATCTACCCGCGCCCTGCCAGCATTTGCCGCGCCGTGATCATGCGCATTATTTCATTGGTGCCCTCAAGGATTTCATGCACCCGCAAATCACGCACCAGCTTTTCGATGCCGTAATCCGCCAGATAGCCGTAACCGCCATGCAGTTGCAGGCACTGGTTTACGATACGGCTGCCGGCCTCGGTGACGAATTTCTTGGCCATGGCGCAGTATTTCGTGGCGTCCGGTGCGCCCTGATCCAGTTTCCATGCCGCCTGATGCAGAAACACCCGTGCGGCGGCCAGTTCGATTTCCATATCTGCCAGCCGGAATTGCAGCGCCTGAAACTGGTCAATCGGGCGACCAAACGCCTTGCGCTCACCCATATAGTCCAGCGTTTTGGTCAGCGCAGCCTGTGCGCCCCCTAATGAGCAGGCGGAAATATTCAAACGCCCCCCGTCCAGACCCTTCATTGCATAGGTGAAACCTTTGCCAAGCTCCCCCAGCAGGTTGCCCGCCGGTATCTGGCAATTGTCCAGCTGCACCTGACGGGTGGGTTGACTGCGCCAGCCCATCTTTTCCTCTAATCCACCAAAACTCAGTCCCTCGGTGCCATCATCAATCACAAAGGCGGAAATGCCTTTGGGACCGTCGCCACCGCTGCGGGCCATGACAATATAGGCGTCCGAATAACCGCCGCCGGAAATGAAGGCCTTGGTGCCGGTCAGGGCATAACCCGCGTCGTTTTCAACCGCTTTGGTTTTGAGTGCCGCCGCGTCCGAGCCGCTGGCAGGTTCGGTCAGGCAGTAGGAGAAAAAGCACTCCATCGCGATGGCGCGGGGCAGGTATTTTTCGCGCAATTCGGGGGATGCGAATTTATCCAGCATCGCGGCACACATATTATGGATCGACAGGAAGGCCGCGACGGATGGGCAAGACATCGACAGCGCCTCGAACACCAGTGTTGCGTCCAGACGGGTCAGGCCGGAGCCGCCGTTTTCCTCGGATACATACAAGCCGCCAAAGCCCAGTTCGGCCAGTTTTGGCCACAGGTCCTTGGGGATGTCGCCGGATTTTTCCCATTCCTGGGCAAAGGGGGCGATATGTTCTTCGCCAAACGCCTTGGCCATGTCGAAAATCAGGGTTTGTTCTTCGGTTAGTGCAAAATCCATGGTTTTCCCCGCAGCAGATGAATTGAACGCCTGTTTAATTTCCAATTCTTACAGGAGTTTTGCAAGCAGAACCCTATAGATCGGCGTGATATTCCTCGATCAGGTGGCGCACCACATCGCGCAGGGCGTCATCCGTTGATTTTCCGGCCTCGATAGCCGTCTGATAGGTGGCGCGCTGGCGCTCGGAACTGCTGCCGTTCTTGGTGATCTGAAGGGCGTTTTCAATTTCGGCGGTGCAGTTCAACGCCTCGGCATCTCCGGCCAGCAAATCGACCATTTCCTGCACCAGTTCGCCCATCGGCACAATTTCATGGCGGCCAAAATCAATCAGCCCGCCGGTCGTGCCATAGCGCTGCGCCCGCCAGCGGTTTTCTGACACAAGGAAGTTGTCATACAGCCGCCAGCGCTGGTTTTTCTTGGCCAGCCGCCACAGCATCCGCGTTAAACACTGGGTCAGGGCGGCAAGGGAAAGGGCATGTTCCAGACGTGGGGAGACGTCGCAAATCCTTGATTCAATGGTGGGAAACCGTGATGAAGGGCGCAAATCCCACCAGATTTTGCTGCTGTCCTCTATCACGCCCAACCCGACCAGCGCCTGAACCGATCGCTCAAACTCGCCCCAGCTGCGCAGTTGTGGCGGCAGGCCGGTGCGGGGCAGGTTGTCGAATACTGTCAGCCGGTAACTGGCCAGACCGGTATCATCGCCCTGCCAGAAGGGCGACGAGGTGGACAGCGCCAGCAGGTGCGGCAGGAAATAGGTCAGCTGGTTCATCAGGTCGATGCGCAGGTCTTTTTGACCGATGCCTACATGCACATGCATGCCGCAAATCAGCATCCGCCGCACCACGCCTGCCAGATCATCACGCAGAGCGTTATAGCGATCCTTGTCGGTGTGGTGTTGATCCTTCCAGTCGGCAAAGGGATGGCACGAGGCCGCGATCGGCACCAACCCGTGATCGGCGGCGTGGTTGGAAATACAGGCGCGCAGGCGTTTCAGATCTTCGCGGGCCTCATCAATGGTCTGGCACACTTTGGTTCCGACCTCGATCTGGCATTGCAGGAATTCGGGACTGACCTGACCGTCCATTTCGGCCATGCAACTGTCCATCAAGGCCTGCGGGGCGCGGGCCAGTTCCAGTGTTTGGGCGTCAACCAGAAGGTATTCTTCCTCGACCCCTATGGTGAAAGGCGGCTCTTGAAACGGCATGGCATCCTCCCCTTTGTTCTTGTAAGGGCAGGATTGCAGGGGTTTTGGATTATGGCAAGGGTTAGCTGAGTTGCTTTAGCAATTCAGGCAGGGTGCCTTGCTTGCATCCCAGCAGGGCTTCGGCTTCGGACATATCCGAAACGATCCGGCGCACAACAGGCGTGTCCAGCTTGTCCCAGGACCGAATGACCAATGAGGCGGCTTCCATCGCGATGGGTGTAGGCGCAACGACCACGCTGAGGATGTCAGAGGTCGAGCTGGCCACCAGTTCCGCAATCCGCGCCTGAGCCATCATGACCTTGACGTATTCGCGCTTGATATCTGTCAGGTGTGTCAGGTCGATCAGATGTTTGAACTGAACCTGGAAATCAGGATGATCCTGCACACCTTCGACAACCGCCAAATAGTCATCGATCGTCACTGTGTCACTATATCGTACATAAACAAGGTTATGTTCAGGGATTATGCGAAAGTAAGAAGCCAAAGGTGCACACCATAGTTTTGGTATCGGTTTTATCGCACAAGAGCAGGTCCGATCCGGTCATATATTTCTAACGGGCAAAAAAGCCAGGCACAATAAGAAAGCGAAACAGAAAGGGAAGGGCCGCTAATTAACAGCCCCGCCAAACCGGCAGGGCTGTCATTGTTTTTACATTAGAACATGTCGCATCAAATCGCATTAGCGACAGTCTCTAGATGGCCGTCGATTAATCGTCGATTGCCTTGAAGTGGAATTCGCCGCCTTCCTTGATGCCCGATGGCCAGCGCGATGTGACGGTTTTTGTCCGGCTGTAGAATTTGAACGAATCCGGTCCGTGCTGGTTCAGATCGCCAAACATGGATTTTTTCCAGCCGCCAAAGGTGTGATAGGCCAGCGGAACCGGCACAGGCACATTGACGCCAACCATACCGATATTCACACGGGATGTGAAATCGCGGGCGGTGTCGCCGTCACGGGTAAAGATAGCGGTGCCGTTGCCGTATTCGTGGTCCATCACCATTTTCAGCGCATCGTCATAGGTTTCGGCGCGCACGGTGCAGACAACAGGGCCAAAGATTTCGGTCTTGTAGATGTCCATATCCGTTGTGACATTGTCAAACAGATGCGGGCCAACGAAAAAGCCGTTTTCATAGCCCTGCAATTTGAAATCGCGGTTATCCACCACAAGGGTCGAGCCCTGATCAACGCCGCTCTGGATCAGACCCAGAATACGTTCTTTGGCTTCGGCCGAAACAACCGGGCCATAATCTACATCATCACCGTCGGTGTAGGGGGCAACGCGCAGCTTTTCCACCCGTGGCACCAGTTTTTCCAGCAGGCGGTCAGCCGTGCCTTCACCCACAGGCACAGCAACCGAAATCGCCATGCAGCGCTCGCCCGCGGCGCCGAAACCAGCCCCGACAATGGCGTCGGCAGCCTGATCCATGTCGGCGTCCGGCATAATGACCATGTGGTTTTTCGCGCCACCAAAGCATTGTGCGCGTTTGCCGTTGGCTGTGGCGCGGCTGTAGATGTATTTCGCGACAGGGGTTGATCCTACAAAGGAAATACCTTGAACAATGTCATTGTCCAGCAGCGCATCAACGGCTTCGTTTTTGCCGTTCACAACCTGGAAAACACCTTCGGGAAGGCCCGCTTCTACAAACAGGGCGGCCAGCATCATCGGAACCGACGGGTCACGCTCGGAGGGTTTCAGCACAACCGAGTTACCGCAGGCCAGAGCAGGGGCAATATGCCAAAGCGGCATCATGGCCGGAAAGTTGAACGGCATGATCGAGCCAACAACACCCAGCGGCTGACGCATGGAATACATATCAATGCCGGTGCCGGCCCCAACGGTGTATTCGCCTTTCAGCAGCTCGGCGGCACCAATGCAATATTCCACAACTTCCAGACCACGCTGAACGTCGCCTTTGGCATCTGGAATGGTTTTACCGTGTTCGCGGGACAGTGCCTCGGCCAATTTATCCATATCGCGGTTCAGCAGACCAACCATAGCCATCATCACACGGCCGCGCACCTGCGGGTTCTTGGCACCCCATGCCGGTTGAGCCGCCGCCGCAGCTTCGATCGCGGCATTCATTTCGGCAGCCGAAGCAAGATCGACTTTATACTGAACTTCGCCGGTCGCGGGGTTCATGATGTCGCCTTGCTGGCCCGATGTGCCTTTGACCATCTTGCCGTTGATAAAATGTCCGATATCCATATTCGAATCCTCCGAGGTATTATGGGTTTTTGGTTGGAGGCAGTTTAGCCTTGCAAAAATGCCATGAAAAGGGGCAGTTTCCCAAAGGGGCTTTGCAACAATACAGGTATGGATATGGCGTTTGACTGGGATGATATGCGGGTGTTTCTGGCGGTGGCGCGGGCCGAGAGTCTGTACAAAGCCGGAAAGGCGCTGAAACTGGACCCCGCCACCGTGGGGCGGCGGATTGCCCGGCTCGAGGATAAGCTGGGCGCGGCGCTGTTTGCCAAATCGGTGCAGGGCTATGTTCTGAATGGCGAGGGCGAGCGGTTGTTGGTCCATGCCACACGCGCCGAAACCGCGCTGGCGCAGGGGGCCGAGGAATTGCACGGACAAGCGGGGCAGTTAAGTGGTGTGGTGCGGATCGGGGCGCCGGATGGGTCGGCCAACTATCTGCTGCCGCAAGTGTGCGCGGCGATTTGCGATGAAAACCCGGGGCTGGAGGTGCAGATCGTCGCCTTGCCCCGCGTGTTCAACCTGTCCAAACGCGAGGCCGATATGGCGATCACCCTGTCACGCCCCACGGCAGGGCGGTTGATGGCGCAGAAAATTACCGATTATAAACTGCATCTGGCGGCGACACAGGGTTATCTGGACAGTCATGCGCCCATTCGTAAGCTGAAGGATCTGAAGGGGCACCGGATCATCGGCTATATCCCCGATATGATTTTCGACAAAGAAGTGGATTATCTGGCGGAGACCGGAGTTGACCACGTATCACTGGCATCAAATTCGGTGGCGGTGCAGGTGAACTGGGTGCGGCAGGGGGCGGGGCTGGCGATTGTGCATGATTTTTGTATGCCAACGCTGCCCGACATCCGGCGTGTGTTGCCTGACATGGTTTCTCTGACGCGAACCTTTTATCTGGTGCGGCATCTTGATGACAAACGGGTCGAACGCCTGAACCGCTTTGCCGAGAGTTTTATCACAGGTGTTCGGCGGGAAGTTGCGCTGCTGGAAGGGCAGGCAAAACGCGCGACTTGACAGATTGTCGCAGGCAGAGGACCCTACAGGCATCATGAAACCTATGAAGGAGACGCCGATGCTAGTTCAACAAATCCTGAAATCCAAGGCAACCGAGGGGGTTATTACCATCAAACCGGGCACCAGCGTGGCGGATGCGGCTTCGGTATTGTCGAATAACCGGATTGGCTCGGTTGTGGTGTCGGCGACGGGGAAAACGGCAGAAGGGATCTTGTCCGAGCGTGATATTGTGCGCGAGTTGGGCAAACGGGGGGCGGTTTGTTTGTCCGACAATGTTGATGATATGATGACCCGAAACCTTGTCACTTGTAATTGCAACGAGCGGGCTGATGATGTTTTGAAGAAGATGACCGAAGGGCGGTTCCGCCATATGCCGGTGATCCGCGATGGTGAAATGGTGGGGCTTATTACCATTGGCGACGTGGTCAAGGCGCGTTTGAGCGAGCTTTCGATGGAGAAGAAGGCGCTTGAAGGGATGATTATGGGGCATTGAGATGGTTGCGCCGCGCTGATGCGCGTCGCCCAAGGCTCGCCCCTTTCGGGGCTCGCCTGATGCCTGCGGCGCAGGTATTTAGAAAAAGAAGAAGGGGCGGGTGGTATTCTGCTTGCAATCGGCCGCGCAATATTGTTGCGTGCGGCCAAAGCTAAGGGGGCAGACCATGCGCATTGCACTTTATCCGGGGACCTTTGATCCGATCACGATGGGCCATGTTGATATTATTCGCCGTGGAGCCGCATTGGTGGACCGGCTGGTAATTGGCGTTGCCATCAACCGCGACAAGGGACCGATGTTCACACTGGAAGAACGCGTTGCGATGGTTGAAGCCGAATGTACCAGACTGTCAAAGGAAACCGGCTGCCAGATTGTGGTGCATCCGTTTGAAAACCTGCTGATTGATTGTGCCCGCGATGTTGGCGCGCAGATCATCATTCGCGGCCTGCGGGCGGTGGCGGATTTCGAATATGAATACCAGATGGTCGGGATGAATCGTGCGATGGACAATAGTATTGAAACCGTGTTCCTGATGGCGGATGCCAAGCATCAGGCGATTGCAAGCAAGCTGGTAAAGGAAATTGCACGATTGGGCGGGGATATTTCCAAATTTGTCACGCCGGATGTGGAAAAGGCGCTGAAAGCGAAATTCGCCTGATAAACCCCGCCCGCGCACCGGATTTAGGCGCGGGCGGTCGTTGGAGCTTAGATATATTTGGCCATTTCGATGGCGGTATCGGACATGCGGTTGCTGAACCCCCACTCATTGTCATACCACGTCAGAATGCGGACCATATTGCCTGCGGTGACCTTGGTTTGATCCATGTGGAAGATCGACGAATGCGGGTTGTGGTTGAAGTCGATCGACACATTCGGCACCTCGGTATAGCCCAGCACACCCTTTAGCGGGCCATCTGCGGCGGCTTTGATCGCGGCGTTGACTTCTTCAACCGTGGTATCGCGGCTGGATTCAAACGTCAGGTCAACGACGGAAACATTCGGGGTGGGCACGCGGATCGCCACGCCGTCCAGCTTGCCGGCCAGTTCGGGCAGCACCAGACCGACGGCCTTGGCGGCACCGGTCGAGGTGGGGATCATGCTCATCGCCGCCGCGCGGGCGCGGTAGAGGTCTTTGTGCATGGTGTCCAGTGTGGGCTGGTCACCCGTATAGCTGTGGATCGTGGTCATAAAGCCGTGGTTGATGCCAATGGCGTCATTCAGGGTTTTGACCACAGGTGACAGGCAGTTGGTGGTGCAGGATGCGTTGGAGACGATCAGATCATCGCCTGTCAGGGTGTCGTGGTTTACCCCGTAAACAATGGTTTTATCGGCACCTGCCGAAGGGGCGGAGACCAGCACGCGGCTTGCGCCGTTTTCCAGATGCACCTTTGCCTTTTCCTTGGCCGTAAATATACCTGTGCATTCCATGACGATATCAATATGCGACCAGGGCAGGTCAGCGGGGTTGCGGATGGCGGTTACGGCTATCGGTCCACGGCCCGCATCAATCGTGTCCTTGGTGGTTTTCACATCCACCGGAAAACGCCCATGCACGGAATCGAATTGCAGCAGGTGGGCATTGGTTTCGACCGGTCCCAGATCGTTGATCGCAACGACTTCGATATCGGTGCGACCGGATTCAACGATAGCACGCAGGATGTTGCGGCCGATGCGGCCAAAGCCGTTGATGGCTACTTTTACAGTCATGGGAGGACTCCTTATTGATCATACGAAAACCGTCACCCGTGGGCGGTTACCGTTAACATGACCTAATGGCGTCCAAGGTCAACCGAACAATGCCCGATCACCGCCAAAAAGCGATATATTCAATCATTTGCCCCAGCCGCCGGCCGATGATCAGCCACAGATCCCAGTGAAAGTAGAAATAATCGGCGGTAAAAATACCGATGATCAGAACTGCAAAGATGACTGCCAGCGTATTGGTCATGACCCGCCTTATCAGGGGTCTATTCCCCCACGTTAGTGCAAAAAGCGCCCCATCGTGGCCGCGACATCGGCCATGCGACAGGAAAAGCCCCATTCGTTGTCATACCATGCCAGCACCCGCACCGTGCGTCCACCCACGACTTTGGTTTGGTCAGGGGCAAAGATCGAGGATTGCGGCGTGTGGTTGAAATCGATCGAGACCTTGGGTTCGGCATCATAGGCCAGAACCGCACCCATATGGCCGGCGGCGGCCTCGGCCATGATTTCGTTCACGTCGGCCACGGTGACATCCCGTTTGGCCTCGAATGTCAGGTCAACGGCGGAAACATTGGGGGTGGGCACGCGTAGGGCGGTGCCATCCAGTTTGCCCGCCAGTTCCGGCAGCACCAGCCCCAGCGCCTTGGCGGCACCTGTGGAGGTGGGGATCATCGCCATGGCGGCAGCGCGGGCGCGGTACAGATCCTTGTGGCGACGGTCCAGCGTGGGTTGATCGCCCGTGTAGCTGTGGATTGTGGTCATGATGCCGCGCTCAATACCGATGGCATCGTTCAGCACCTTGGCCAGCGGGGCAAGGCAATTGGTGGTGCAGGATCCGTTTGACACCAACCGGTCGGTTTCCAGCAGATCGCGGTGGTTTACGCCGTAAACGATTGTGCGGTCCACATTGCTGGCAGGGGCCGAGATCAGCACCTTTTTCGCGCCGCGTTCCAGATGGACCGAGGATTTGACACCGTCGTTGAATTTGCCGGTGCATTCCAGCACCACATCCACCCCGTCCCAGTCCAGTTCTTGCGGGTCATAGGTGGAGAACACCTTGATCGGTCCACGGCCCAGATCCAGCGTATCACCATCTACCACCACATCATTGCCGAACCGGCCATGCACGCTGTCATACCGCAGCAAGTGGGCGTTGGTTTCAATCGGGCCGGTGGCGTTGATTTTGACCACGCGCACGTCATTGCGGGCGGCCTCGGCGATATGGGCCAAGGTGCAGCGACCGATGCGGCCAAAGCCGTTGATTCCCAGTGTGATTGGCATGTTTTGCGTTCCCTGTGTTCGCACGCGGACCAGCCGCCGTTGGCGATGCGTATAGGGGGGTAAATGATTCTGGAAAAGCGTTTATTGATAGGGTGTTAGCGTAAACATATGGTGTTAGCGCAAACGACTTATCGGTGTTATCGGTAACATTCAAGAACAACAAAAACGGGGGGCCACAAAGCCCCCCGCAGGTGTTTCAATCGACTGTGTCTTACAGGAGGGATTTCACCTTGTCGGCCACGGCCTGTGCGGTGATACCGAACTTTTCATAGAGCACATCTGCCGGGGCCGAAGCGCCAAAGCCATGCATACCGACAAAGCCCGCCTTGGTGGATTTGCCACGTTCGCCGGTCAGCCAGCGGTCCCAGCCCATTTGCACAGCAGCCTCGACCGCCACGCGCACCGGACCACCGGGCAGGATACGTTTGCGATAGCGTTCGTCCTGCTCGGCAAACAGCTCCATGCAGGGCATGGAGACCACGCGGGTGCCGATGCCTTCCGCTTGCAGGATATCACGCGCGGCAAGGGCAATTTCCACTTCGGAGCCAGTGGCCATGATGATGGCTTGGCGTTTGCCTTCGGCATCTTGCAGCACATAGGCGCCCTGTGCGGTCATGTTCTTGGTCTTGTGTTCCAGACGCACGGTGGGCAGCCCCTGACGGGACAGGGCCAGAACGGACGGGGTTTCCTTGCTGGTCAGTGCGATCTCCCAAGCCTCGGCGGTTTCCACGGTGTCGGCGGGGCGGAACACATAGGTGTTTGGCGTGGCGCGGGAAATGGCCAGATGCTCAACCGGCTGGTGGGTCGGGCCATCTTCGCCCAGACCGATGGAATCGTGTGTCATCACATAAACCGTCGGCACCCGCATCAGCGCGGACAGGCGCATCGCGCCACGGGCGTAATCGGTGAAACACATGAAGGTGCCGCCATAGGGGCGGACACCGCCATGCAGCACCATACCGTTCATCGCCGCCGCCATACCATGTTCGCGGATACCGTAGTAGATGTAGCGCCCGCCGCGGTTATCAATGTCGAATGTGCCCATATCGCCGGATTTGGTGTTGTTTGATCCGGTCAGATCGGCCGAGCCACCCACAGTTTCAATCATGAACGGATTGACCACTTCCAGCACCATTTCGCTGGATTTACGGGTGGCAACCTTAGGTGCTTCCTCGGAAATCTGTTTTTTCAGCGCCTTGATGGTAGCTGACAGTTTCTTGTGCGGATCCAGCGCATAGGCGCGCTGGAATTCACGCTGCTTGTTGCCGGGGATGGTCAGAAAGCGTTCTTCCCATGCAACGCGCTCGGCCTTGCCGCGTGCGCCGATGGCTTCCCACTCGGCCTTGATGTCCTTGGGGATGGTAAAGGCGGGCGACGTCCAGCCGTATGCTTTCTTGGTGTCCTCGATCAGTTTCGGATCGGTCAGGGCACCGTGGCCTTTGGATGTATCCTGCGCGCTAGAGCCAAGGGCGATATGCGTCTTGCAGGCAATCAATGACGGCTTCTTGGTTTTCTTGGCGGCCGTCAGGGCTTCGTCAATTGCCACCGGATCGTGGCCGTCAATTTCGAACACCGACCAGCCCGAGGCGCGGAACCGCATCATCTGGTCCGTGCGGTCCGACAGGGATACCTTGCCATCAATGGTGATATCGTTGTTGTCCCACAACACGATCAACCTGCCCAATTCGTGACGCCCGGCCAGACCGATGGCCTCTTGGGAAATGCCCTCCATCAGGCAACCGTCACCGGCAATCACATAGGTGTGGTGATTGACAACTTTCTTGCCGTAACGCGCGCGCTGGATTTCCTCGGCAATGGCAAAGCCGACCGAATTGGCGATGCCCTGACCCAGCGGGCCGGTGGTGGTTTCAACCCCTTCTACATGGCCGTATTCCGGATGGCCCGCCGTGCGTGCGCCCCACTGGCGGAAATTCTTGATCTCGTCCAGCGTGACCTGCTCGCACCCCGTCAGATACAGCAGCGAATAGATCAGCATCGAGCCATGACCAGCCGACAGGATAAACCGGTCGCGATCGGGCCAATGCGGGGCTTTTGCGTCAAACTTCAGGTGCTTTTCGAACAGCACTGTAGCGACATCTGCCATGCCCATCGGCATCCCCGAGTGGCCGGAATTTGCCGCTGCAATCGCGTCCAGTGTCAGCGTGCGGATGGCGGCGGCCTTCATCCAGTGATCGGGGTGGTTTTTACGCAAAGTCTGAATATCCACGGCGGTTTGTCCTTATCTGGGGCTAAACTTACCCCGTGGTGATAGCAGCGCCACAGATAAGATCAAGCGGGCAGGGGGTGGATCGGGGAAAAGGGCGGGCATTTCCGCTGCTGATTGGGTAAACTCACCCCATAAGCGCGAGGATTTGCGATTCGCGCAGGGTGGGAATAGGCGAGTGAGGAGACAGGCAAAGTGAGCGAGATAACAGAACTTGAACGCCGGATCACGGATGCGCTGGCGCGTATTGATGCCGGTGTGGATACCTTGGGGCAAGGCGGGGCTGGCGAAAGCACCGGCGATACCGCCGCGTTGCAAGAGGCGCTGGAGGCCGAAAAGGCCGCAAACGCCCAGTTGGAAGAACGCGTTGCGGCGATCAAGGATAAACAGGAAACCCTGATCAAGGATCTGGAAAAACAGATTTCCGATCTGACCGCCACCGTGGCGCGTCAGGAAGAAGATGCCAAAACCCTGATCGCCCTGAACAATGAGCTGCGCGAGGCCACCGAGGCCCAGCAAGCCACGTCTGGCGACAAGGACGCGGAACTGGTCAACAAGACCCTGCAAACCGAACTCGAGGCGTTGCAAACCGCCCGCAAGGCCGATCTGGCCGAATTGGAAACGATTATGACCGAACTAAAACCGCTGATCGGGGAGGGCGCATAATGGCCGAGACAACAATCACCATTGGCGGACGCAAATTCACCGTTGCCTGTCAGGAGGGCGAGGAACATTTCCTGCACGCTGCCGCCAAACTGCTGGACAACGAGGCCACCGTTCTGACCGAACAAATCGGCCGCATTCCCGAGCCCCGCATGTTGCTGATGGCCGGTCTGATGCTGGCCGATAAAACCGCCGGTCTGGAAGAAAAGCTGCGCGATGCCGAAGGAAAACTGGGCGCCCAAGAGGCCCTGCTGGAAGAAATGCGCGAAAAACCGGCCCCCGAACCCGAACGGGTCGAGGTCGCAGTGATCCCGCCGATGGTCACCGACACCATGGCCGAAATTGCCGCCCGCACCGAGGCTTTGGCCGACAAGGTCGAGGAGAAATTGAAGGCGGGGTAACGGATTAACCCGACGGCAACCCTTTGCCCCTAACAGTTGGGGCGGAATACAAAGGGTTTGATCGTTGGGATTCGTTGAAAAAAGAAATGTGTATCGCCCCGCCACGGGCGAAGCCCCCTTCGGGTTTGATGAAATCTTCTTCTCGCGCACAGATCATCGCGGGGTGATTGAATGCGGGAACTATGTATTCAAACGGGTTTCCGATTATGGCTGGGACGAATTGATTGGCGCCCCCCATAAACGCATCCGCCATCCCGATATGCCCAAAGGCGTGTTCTGGCTGTTCTGGGAAACGCTTAAGGCAGGTGAACCGATCGGTGCCTACGTCAAGAACAGGGCGCGGGACGGGTTGCATTATTGGGTCTATGCGGTGGCGATGCCGTTTCAGGGCGGGTTCCTGTCAATCCGGATCAAACCTGCCAGTGATCTGTTTGAAACGATCAGACAGGAATATGAAACGCTGCGCGAGGCCGAGGAAAAACAGGGGCTGACACCCGAGGAAAGCGCGGCACGACTGGTGCAACGGATCGGCGAACTGGGATATTCCGACTATCGATCCTTTGAAAGTGATGCCCTGACGCGCGAATTGGCTGCGCGCGATAGCATGGTCAACACCAAGACTGACCCTGAAAAAGACCTCTGCATGAGGCCATGGCTTTCGGTTGAAGCAAGATTTCGGCCGCCCACCTTGCGCCCCTGCGGGTCCGGCGGACAGACGGGTGGCGGGGTTTGGGGCTATGCGATTGCGGGGGTTTGCGGGTTGAGGGTGATCCTGTTTGCGGCCTTGAGCAGGTTTTGCGCGATGGCGGCCATGACCATCTGGGCATGCACCCTGGCGCGCCCGAAATATCTCGCCCGCTGCAGGCCGAAGAGGCGTTTCATCGTGCCGAAAGTCTGCTCGATGCGGAAGCGGCGTTTCGAAATCAGCCGGTTGAAGCGTTTCTCCGATTGCCGCAGGGGGCGGCCGCGCGCTGCCTTGCGCAGGATGCCGTCGCGGTATTTGCCGCGCAGCATCTGGCGGTTGGCCTTGCTCGCATAGGCCTTGTCGGCCAGCACCCGCTGCGCCTTTGCGCCCGCGATCATGGTGGCGAATTCGGGGCTTTCGGCGGCATTGGCGGGCGTGGTGTGCACCTTGTCGATAAAGCCCTCTTCGTCGCAGCGGGCAAAGCCCTTGTAGCCGAGCGTGCTCTTGCGGCCCTTCTTGACCCAGCGGGCATCAGGGTCGGCGCTGAAATGCAGCTGTGCCCCGTCGGGTGAGACCTCGGGCGGATCATCCGGCGTCCCTTCCCTTGCCCCGTCCTCTGCCCGGTCCTGCGGGGCGTCGATATGGGTGCGCGGGCGCGCCGCCGCCGCGATCAGGGTCGCATCAATGATCGCCGCCTCAGCCTCTTTCAGCTTCAGCCCATGCGCCTCGATCTGGCGGCAGACCTCGGCCAGCAGCTCATCGTAAACGCCACCCCGGACCAGCGCATTGCGGAACCGGCAGTGGGTCGTCTCATCCGGCACCGACGCGTGCAGATCGAGCCCGCAGAACAGCATGAAATCCAGCCGCACCTTCAAGGCCCGCTCCAGCTTCGGGTCGCTCAGCCCGTGCCACTGGCCAACCAGAAGACACTTGAACAGAACCAGCGGATCATAGCCCTGAGGCCCGATCCCCGAGCGCCCCAGACCGCGCCGCAGGATCGGCAAAAACGAGTTCCAATCCATCAGCGCGTCGATCTTCGACAGAACGTCATCCGCGCCGATCCGTGCCGCCGCTTCGTGCAGGAAAAGGTCCATCTATTCACCCCAGAGATTTCCCGGCTAGCTTACCAAAACGGCCAACCCGGGGGAATCCCGATGTTATGCAGAGGTCTTTGAAATTGAAAAATTTAGTGAAATGGCCGAAGCGGCCACTGCCCTGAAAGCCGAAACCATTTCGCTATCGGACGGATTTCACGCGGTCAGCACCGTGCCGACCAATATGCGCATCATTGCCTCGCGGCTGGAACCTTCGGGCGGGGCGGTCAGCGCCTTGTCGCAAAATTACTGGTCCATGTCCGAGGAAATGGCGCAATGGTTCCGGCGCTATGTCACCAATTCGGATAGCGATTTCGCCACCATGTGTGACACGCTTGCCGAATGCCGGTTCCTGTTGGGCACGGCGCGGATGTTGCGGGAAATGTCGACCAATTTTTCCCTGGAGCGGCGTGCGCTCGGCGGTTGCGATCTGAAGGCAGAGCAACAACAGATGGTAAATCTCGCCACTATTTCGACCCGAAAAGCGATGGAGGGGCTGAACGAGGTTTCCGAAGTCGCTTTGCGGATCTCGCGCGCGGTGGCTGTTATGCGGCGCTTCACCCTTGGGCTAAGTTCGACCCGTGTGATGTGCAATATCGAAAGTGCGCGCTTGTCCAAGGGCGGCGAAAGCCTGAACTATGTGATCACCCAGCTGGCGGGGTTCCAGACCAATGTTGATGATCAATTGGAACGGATCGAGGATTTGAGCCTGTCCATCCAGCGCAATGCGGATGCCCTGATGTCGAAAGGGGACGGGCCAATGCACCGTCCCCCTATCAAATCTGAAAGTCGTGAATCGGCGGCTTAACCGTTGGCCTCGCGAATTTTGTCGGCGGCTTCTTTGTTGTAAGCAACGCCTTCTTTGTCGAACAACTGGTCCAGCTCGCCCGACAGGGTCATTTCGGTGACGATGTCGCAACCGCCCACAAATTCGCCTTTGACATACAGCTGCGGGATGGTGGGCCAGTCGGAATAGTCCTTGATGCCTTGGCGGATGCCCTCGTCAGCCAGCACGTTCACATCGGCAAATTCCACACCCATGAAATTCAGCACACCGGTAACGCGGGATGAAAACCCGCACTGTGGCGCATCTTTGGTGCCTTTCATGAACAGAACCACGTCGTTGCTGGTGACTGTGTCTTTGATCTGGGTTGTTGCGTCGGTCATGTTTTATCTCCGTTTTTCCGCGTTGGCGGTGTGTTTGTTTTACGGCGGTGCCGCTTTCTTGTAAGTCTTGTCCAGAACTACATATCACGCGCCCCAAGGGCCGCCGCCGAACGGTTGGCCCCTTCCGAGGCCCGGATTACATCCATATCGACGGCTTCCATGCCCAGTTCCGGTTTGCCTTCGTCGTCACTATAAACCTCGTTCTCCAGAAACTGTTTTGCCAGTGGTGGTCGCGGCTTGTTACGCTTCAGGATCATTTCAATCAGGATCGCAATAGCAATCAGGGCGGCAATACCCAAGAGGATGCTTTGCCACAGCCCCATCGCCTATTCCGGTGCCTTGGTGGTCAGCGCCAGCGCATGCAGTTCGCCGTTCGGGCCATCCATCTTGCCCTTCAGGGCCGCAAAAACAGCACGTTGTTGTTGTACGCGGTTCATATCGCGGAAACTTTCGTCCACCACCATGGCCGAAAAATGCACCCCGTCATCGCCTGCGATTGTGATCTTGGCGTTTGGAAAAGAGGCGCGGATCAGCTCTTCTACTTCGTGGGCTTGCATGGCCATGGGTGATATCCTTCCGAATTTATGTTGCTTACTATTTAAGTCGGGAATGGCACCCGCGCAAGAGGGGCAACCCGTGCCTGCGTCATTGTTCCCCAAATTTCTTTGTGACAACGGATCAGGTTACAGTTGCTTCAAAGCTGCTGCGATAGATGTCGGACAACTCCGACAGAGGCGCGGAAACTTCACCAAATGTCACCGCATCGCCGCCAAACCGCCCCACCGTCGCAATCGGCACGCCGGCTTCGGAAGCGGCAATCATCAGCGCTTCGGCCTGATCGAAATTGCAGGCAATCAGGTAACGCGCCTGATCCTCGCCAAACAGGGTGGGGGTGTCGGCAGCGTCCAGCGTGACGCCAACGCCCGCATTTTCAGCCATTTCAAAGGCGGCCAGCGCCAGCCCGCCATCGGACAGGTCGGTCACTGCCTTGATCAATTCGCCATTGGCGCGGATGAATTCACCGGCGCGACGTTCGGCCTCCAGGTCCACATGCGGCGCGTCGCCGTCTTGCCGGTTGAATACCTCGGCCAGCAGGGCGGATTGGCCAAGGTGGCCGGTGGTTTCCCCGACCAACAGGGCAACATGGCCTTCGCGGGCCAGGCCGGAAATCAGATCGTCGATGTTTTCAATCAGGCCGACCGCGCCGATGGTGGGGGTGGGCAAGATGCCGGTGCCGTCGGTTTCATTATATAGCGATACGTTGCCCGACACGATCGGCATATCCAGCGCGGAAACCGCTTCGGAAATGCCTTTGATCGCGCCGACGAACTGGCCCATGATTTCGGGCTTTTCGGGATTGCCGAAGTTCATATTGTCGGTGGTCGCCAGCGGTTTGGCGCCAACGGCACACAGGTTGCGATAGGCCTCGGCCACCGCCTGTTTGCCGCCCTCGAACGGGTTGGCCATCACATAGCGCGGCGTCACATCCGAGGTGAACGCCAGCGCCTTGTCAGTGCCATGCACCCGCACCACGCCTGCACCGATGCCGGGCAGAACGGCGGAATCGGCCATGACCATGGTGTCGTATTGTTCGTAAACCCACTGTTTCGCAGCATAGTTGGGCGAGGAGATCAGCGCGCGCAACCCGTCGATTGCGTCGATTTCCGGCACCTCGGCCAGTGGTTCGGCAGGGGGTGTTTCGACCCAGGGGCGATCATATTCCGGCGCGTTGCCAGACAGGGCCTTCAGCGGCAGATCGGCCTTTAACTCATTGCCATGCATGATGACAAAGCGGTCCTCGGCGATGGTTTCGCCGACGATGGCAAAATCCAGATCCCATTTTTCAAACACGGCCTTGGCCACGTCTTCTAGTTCCGGGTTCAGCACCATCAACATGCGTTCCTGGCTTTCCGACAGCATCATTTCATAGGCGGTCATATTTTCCTCGCGCACCGGCACGCGGTCCAGATCCAGCCGCACGCCAAGGTCACCCTTATCGCCCATTTCAACGGCGGAACAGGTCAGACCCGCCGCGCCCATGTCCTGAATCGAGATCACGGCACCGGTGGCCATCAGTTCCAGCGTGGCCTCCATCAGGCGTTTTTCAGTGAACGGATCACCCACCTGAACGGTGGGGCGCTTTTCCTCGATGGTGTCGTCAAATTCGGCCGAGGCCATTGTCGCGCCGCCAACGCCATCTCGGCCGGTTTTGGCCCCCAGATAGACAACCGGCATACCGACTCCGGAAGCCGCGGAATAGAAAATCTTGTCGGTGTCGGCCAGACCGGCGGCAAAGGCGTTGACCAGACAGTTGCCGTTATAGGCCGGATGGAAGCGCACCTCGCCGCCAACGGTGGGCACGCCAAAACAGTTGCCATATCCGCCCACACCTTCGACCACACCATGCACCAGCTGGCGTGTTTTGGGATGTGCCGGTTCACCGAAGGACAGCGAATTCATCGCCGCAATCGGGCGGGCACCCATGGTGAACACGTCGCGCAGGATACCGCCAACGCCGGTGGCAGCACCCTGATAGGGTTCGATGTAGGACGGGTGGTTGTGGCTTTCCATCTTGAACACCACACATTGCCCGTCACCAATATCGACGATGCCGGCATTTTCACCGGGGCCGCATATGACCTGCGGGCCTTTGGTCGGCAGGGTGCGCAGCCATTTTTTCGAGGATTTGTAGGAACAATGCTCGTTCCACATGGCCGAGAAAATACCAAGTTCGGTATAGCTCGGTTCGCGTCCGATAATTTCGAGGACCAAGGCATATTCATCCTTGCTCAACCCGTGGCTGGAAATCAACTCGTCGGTAATCTGCGGCTCTTGCATCCAAATCCCCCAAGGCAGCTGTTGGGCGCCTTTTAGGGCATGGCGGGGCGTAGGGGAATGCGGTTTTTCAAATTATTTTGCCGTCTATGTCGAAATGCCGCCACCTCGTTCGTCTTTATTCCGTAACCAACAAGGAAAGGGACAGACAAATGACACTAGAGATTACCCCGATATACGCCGTGCCGCTGGCGGTTCTGATGCTGATGCTTTGGGTGAACGTGACCAAAACCCGCGCCGCAAATGGCATATCAATCGGTGATGCGGGCGATGTCGCATTGCACGAGAAAATCCGCAGGCACGGTAATTTCATCGAATGGGTGCCGTTTGTGCTGTTGATGATGCTGCTGGCGGAACTGCGCGGGGTGGGGGGCATGTGGCTGCATATTGCCGGTATATTGCTGGTGGTGTCGCGGGCATTGCACCCTTTTGGCCTGAAGGCCAATGCGCCCAAGCATCCGCTGCGCATCATGGGAAATACCGGATCGTTATTCGCGCTGGTGATCTGCGTGGTCGGGATCGTTTATTCGTATCTGGCCTAAAAGATTGCAAATTGACTTCAACGGGGGGACACTCCCACCATTAAAAGACCTCTGCATGAGGCCATGGCTTTCGGTTGAAGCAAGATTTCGGCCGCCCACCTTGCGCCCCTGCGGGTCCGGCGGACAGACGGGTGGCGGGGTTTGGGGCTATGCGATTGCGGGGGTTTGCGGGTTGAGGGTGATCCTGTTTGCGGCCTTGAGCAGGTTTTGCGCGATGGCGGCCATGACCATCTGGGCATGCACCCTGGCGCGCCCGAAATATCTCGCCCGCTGCAGGCCGAAGAGGCGTTTCATCGTGCCGAAAGTCTGCTCGATGCGGAAGCGGCGTTTCGAAATCAGCCGGTTGAAGCGTTTCTCCGATTGCCGCAGGGGGCGGCCGCGCGCTGCCTTGCGCAGGATGCCGTCGCGGTATTTGCCGCGCAGCATCTGGCGGTTGGCCTTGCTCGCATAGGCCTTGTCGGCCAGCACCCGCTGCGCCTTTGCGCCCGCGATCATGGTGGCGAATTCGGGGCTTTCGGCGGCATTGGCGGGCGTGGTGTGCACCTTGTCGATAAAGCCCTCTTCGTCGCAGCGGGCAAAGCCCTTGTAGCCGAGCGTGCTCTTGCGGCCCTTCTTGACCCAGCGGGCATCAGGGTCGGCGCTGAAATGCAGCTGTGCCCCGTCGGGTGAGACCTCGGGCGGATCATCCGGCGTCCCTTCCCTTGCCCCGTCCTCTGCCCGGTCCTGCGGGGCGTCGATATGGGTGCGCGGGCGCGCCGCCGCCGCGATCAGGGTCGCATCAATGATCGCCGCCTCAGCCTCTTTCAGCTTCAGCCCATGCGCCTCGATCTGGCGGCAGACCTCGGCCAGCAGCTCATCGTAAACGCCACCCCGGACCAGCGCATTGCGGAACCGGCAGTGGGTCGTCTCATCCGGCACCGACGCGTGCAGATCGAGCCCGCAGAACAGCATGAAATCCAGCCGCACCTTCAAGGCCCGCTCCAGCTTCGGGTCGCTCAGCCCGTGCCACTGGCCAACCAGAAGACACTTGAACAGAACCAGCGGATCATAGCCCTGAGGCCCGATCCCCGAGCGCCCCAGACCGCGCCGCAGGATCGGCAAAAACGAGTTCCAATCCATCAGCGCGTCGATCTTCGACAGAACGTCATCCGCGCCGATCCGTGCCGCCGCTTCGTGCAGGAAAAGGTCCATCTATTCACCCCAGAGATTTCCCGGCTAGCTTACCAAAACGGCCAACCCGGGGGAATCCCGATGTTATGCAGAGGTCTTAAGGATTGGTTTATCCAGACCCATGGCATGATAGGCAGCATCATAGGTTTCTTTGGAGGCCCGTTCGCCCACAATCGAAATCACAGGGTCAATTGGCATCACGCGGCCAATGATAAAGGTGACAAATGTCAGCCCCAGCATAGTGATAATCACAGACCCAATTGTTTTCAGGATTGTGGCATAAACGGACGAGGAAAAGGGCGACTTGCGCCGCCCGTTTCCGTTATTTTCAACGACCGCCATTTACTTGGTGACCGGCCAGTAGGACACAGCGGTAATCGCGCCGCCCAGATTCAGGTTCTGCACGTTTTCACGGCGACCTGTCTGTTCGACCTTCTGGAACAGAATGGCGAACGGGGCTTTTTGCAGGAATTCACGCTGGATTTCCTCGTACATGCCTTTGCGCACGTCGCGGTCGCCTTCAACAACAGCCGCAGCCACCTTTTCGGTCAGCCCGTCTGTATCCCACGCATTACGCCATGCCAAAAGGCCGGTTGCCTGCGCTTCGTCCGAATTGTCGGGGTTATAGGCGAAGGTGCCGGCGTTGGTGTGCGGATCAGGATAATCCGGACCCCATGCACCGATATACATGTCCAGTTCACGGGCACGATATTTTGTCAGGACCTGTTTGCCTGTGCCAACGCTCAGGTTCAGGGTGATGCCGGCCTGCGCAAATGTGTTTTGCAGCGACTGTGCAATTTCCAGACGTTCCTAAATACTGACCCGCAAGATTTGCCCAAACCAGAGAAAATACCCCGGTAACGATAAGCGGCGCGTTATTGCCCAGTATCGGCGGGGAATGGCCCATTTCACCTGCCAGACACAAAAACACCGCGCGAAAAGAAATTTTTTCGCGCGGTGTTTGATCTATCAGATTTGAAAAGGGTTACATGCCCAAGGCAGTTTTCACCTGTTCAATCACGGCTTTAACCATTTCCGGATTTTCGCCAGCCTTGTCGATAGCGGCTTTCAGCAATGTCTTTTTCATTGGGTCCAGATCGGAACCGTCAATCATCTCCCCAACTTTGGCAGCATCAAAACCATCGGCTGTCAGCAATGTTTCCTGCTCGGTTGGCGCCGGATCTTCGGACATATCTGCTGATGCAGAATCTGCTGCCATATTGCTTGTGCCTTCGGCGGGCGTTGACGCGGCATCAACAGCACCGGAAAGGGCGTTGGTGATTGCGTTTTCAGTGCTGCTTGCAGCGTCGGTAGCGGCTTCGGTTCCTTCGGCTGCTGCGGCTGCAGCCTCTTCAGCAGCTTTGGCTGCGGCAGCTTCAGCCTCGGCGGCAGCGGCTTTGGCGGCTTCTTCTGCCGCAGCAGCTTCTTCAGCTGCTTTCGCTTCGGCTTCCTCGGCGGCTTTGGCTGCGGCGGCTTCGGCCTCAGCTGCGGCAGCTTTGGCAGCTTCTTCTGCGGCGGCAGCTTCTTCTGCCGCTTTGGCAGCAGCGGCCTCGGCTTCTGCGGCGGCAGCTTTCGCGGCTTCCTCTGCAGCAGCAGCTTCTTCGGCTAACTTCGCTGCAGCTTCTTCTGCCGCCTTGGTTGCGGCTTCTTCTGCGGCTTTGGCCGACGCGGCAGCATCGTCAGCAGCTTTTGTGGCCGCATCTGTGGCCTGCTCCATCACCTCGCCAGTGCTGTTATTCCCTTGCGAATAAAAATAGATACCAGCCCCCGCAGCAATCAAAGCTGCAGCAATAAGTAATGATTTGTTCATCTTTAAACCCCTAGTTAACTTTCCGGCAAAAGCATCCGGACATCTGTGTGCTATGACAGATGCACAGCCATGTGAAAAGCAAGCAAGGGGGAATATAGCACATTATTGCTCATTTCAGGGCGAATAACACCTTGTAAGCGCGCGCGCGCCCGTCTATTTTCCGCATAAGACAAGGCTTCACAATCAAAGGATCAAAGTCATAGCCCGCAGACCACACAATGCCCCGCCACAGCGCGACACTGGCCCCCGCGTAAATGAACGCATCACATCCAAGGAAATCCGGCTTATTGGTGCCGACGGTGAAAACGTCGGGGTTGTTACCCCTGCGCGCGCCATGGATATGGCAGACGAGGCCGGACTGGATCTGGTGGAAATTTCGCCAAACGCCAACCCGCCTGTGTGCAAAATCATGGATTTCGGCAAGTTCAAGTATGAACAGCAGAAACGTGAATCCGAGGCACGCAAGAAACAAAAGACCATCGAGGTCAAGGAAGTCAAATTCCGCCCGAACACCGATACGCATGATTACGATGTGAAAATGCGCAATGTGTTCAAGTTTCTGGAAAACGGCGACAAGGTAAAGATCAGCCTGCGTTTTCGTGGCCGCGAAATGGCGCACCTTAATCTGGGCCGCGAATTGCTGGAACGGGTGGCCGAGGATGTCAAAGACCACGGCAAGGTTGAAAGCATGCCTCGGATGGAAGGTCGCCAGATGATCATGATGATCGGCCAACTTCCAAAGTAGGCAACGCTTTACAGTTTATAGAAAAGCCCTCGCATTTTGCGGGGGCTTTTTATTGCGCCCCTGCCACAGCACGATCCCCTCTCCACCACTTCCACGCATCCGGAATGTCAAAAGCCAGCGACAGCCCGTCCACGGCAAACAGCAGCCACAGATATTTCTGATAGCCACCTGTAACGGCGCCCAGAAGTGGCCAGAGAATCAAAAGCAGCGGAATCCAGATCAGCAGGTGCGGCAGGGCCATCATTTTCGACAGACCCCGCTCGGCCAGCATGATCGCAATATTCGGCATCATGCCACCTACCGCCAGTGCGGCAATCAGAATACCTTTGGGCTCGTTTAGAAATAGCAGAGACATCATATTGACAGGCACAAGGATTAGAGCGACCCAGATTTGCACCCAAGTTGGCAGGGATCGAAAGCTGTGCCATATATCTGTTATCAGTCTGATGGATCACCCTATCTAAAAATGCGCAAGCCCCGGACCTGATCCGGGGCCTTGCTGTTTGTTCTCACGGGCAGGCCCCGCATCCTATGCGGGGCCACAGCCCATTTACCCGATCGCGTTGATCGCGCGGCGTGTCATCACCTTGACCAGATGGGCGCGGTATTCCTTGGTGCCGTGCAAATCGCCGATCATGTTCATCGCGTTGATGTTCAAATCCATCAGCGCATCACTGCGGAACTCTTTGTTCAGCGCCGTTTCGGCCTCGGTCCAGCGGAACACACCGTCTTCGGATGCGCCCGTCACCGCCACCCGCACGCCATCGGCGGTTTTGGCTACGAACACCCCGACCAGCGCAAAGCGCGAGGCGGGCTGGTCGAACTTCTGGTAAGATGCAACCTCGGGGATGGGGAACCTCACCGCGGTGATAATCTCGCCATCCTCAAGCGCTGTGGTGAACATGCCCTGAAAATAGTCATCCGCCGCGATTTCGCGCGTGTTGGTGACAATGGTTGCGCCCGTGCCCAGCACCGCCGCCGGGTAACAGGCCGACGGGTCATTGTTGGCCAGTGATCCGCCAATGGTGCCACGATTGCGCACCGCCGGATCACCGATATTGCCCGCCAGAGCCGCCAGCGCGGGGTAATCCCCCTGCGCGGCCACTTCGACATGGGGTGTTGCCCCGCCGATGGTCAGAACACCGCCATCAGCAGATATGCCCTTCATCTCGGCAATACCCGACAGACTGACCAGTTTTTCCGGCGCGGCAAGGCGCTGTTTCAGCGTCGGGATCAGGGTTTGGCCACCGCCCAGCGCGGTTGCCTCTTTGTCCTTCAGCGCGGCGACTGCCTCTGCAACGCTTGAAGGGGTCTCTACATCAAATGCATACATCTCTCATTCCTCCTTCAGGATTGCATTGCTTGCCAAACGCGCGAGGGCGTCAGCGGCATGTCGATATGGGTGATATCCTGACCGGCCCGTCGCAAGGCATCGACAACGGCATTGACCACCGCGGGGGGGGATCCGATCGCGCCGGCCTCGCCACAGCCCTTCACGCCCAGCGGGTTGTGGGTGCAGGGGGTCTGGCAGGAATGATCAACCGTATAGAACGGCACATCATCGGCACGCGGCATGGCATAATCCATGTAGGAGCCGGAAATCAGCTGCCCGTCCTCGTCATAGACCGCGTGTTCCAGCAGCGCCTGACCAATGCCCTGCCCGATGCCACCATGCACCTGACCGTCAACGATCATCGGGTTGACGATATTGCCAAAATCATCGGCGGCGCTGAAGCGTTCAATCGTCACCTTGCCGGTTTCGGGGTCCACTTCGACCTCGCAGGCATAGGCACCTGATGGATAGGTAAAGTTGGCCGGATCATAGAATGCGGTTTCCTCCAGTCCAGGTTCAAGGTCTTCAAGCGGATAGTTATGCGGCACATAGGCAGCCAGTGTCACATCGCCCCAGGCAACCGATTTATCGGTGCCCGCAACGGTGAACTGTCCGTCTTTCAGCTCGATATCCCCTTCCGAGGCTTCCATAAGGTGGGCCGCAATTTTCTTGGCCTTGTTGATGATTTTTTCGGTGGCGCGCACCATCGCACTGCCGCCAACAGCCAACGAACGCGAGCCATAGGTGCCCATGCCCATCGGCACTTTGGATGTATCGCCATGCACGATGTCCACTTGCGATGCATCAATGCCGATCATCTCGGCAATCACCTGCGGAAAGGCGGTTTCATGCCCCTGCCCGTGTGAATGCGAACCGGTCATCACGCTGATTGATCCCGTGGCGTTCACCCGCACCGTGGCGCTTTCATATAGCCCCGCGCGGGCGCCCAATTGGCCTACAAGGTTGGAAGGCGCAATGCCGCAAGCCTCGATATAACAATTCACGCCAAGGCCGCGTAGTTTGCCGTTGTCGGCGCTTTCGGCGGCACGTGCCTCGAAACCGGCCAGATCGGCAATCTCGATCATCTTGTCCATCGTTGCATTGTAATCACCGGTGTCATATTCCACCGCTACAGGGGTGGCATAGGGGAATTCGGTGATAAAGTTCTGGCGGCGCAATTCAATCGGGTCTTTGCCGATTTCATAAGCGGCCTTGTCGATCACCCGCTCCAACTGGAACGATGCTTCAGGGCGACCGGCCCCGCGATAGGCGTCAACCGGCACGGTGTTGGTGAACACCGCCTTGACGTTCACATAGATCAGCGGGGTTTTGTAGTTCCCTGCCATCAATGTGCCGTGTAGCCATGTGGGCACGCTGGGCGCAAAGGTCGACAGATAAGCGCCCATGTTGGCGTGGGTATCTGTGCGCAGGGCAAGGAAATTTCCGTCCTTGTCCATTGCCAGCTCGATCTTGGTTACATGGTCACGCCCATGGGCATCCGACACAAAAGCCTCGGAGCGGCTACAGGTCCATTTCACCGGACGGTTCACTGCCTTGGCGGCGAAGGTGCAGAACGCTTCTTCGGCATAGTGGAAGATTTTGGTGCCAAAACCACCGCCCACATCGGGCGAGATCACCCGCAGTTTGTGTTCGGGAATTCCCAGCACAAACGCCCCCATCAACAGGCGGATCACATGCGGATTTTGCGACGTGGTATAAAGCGTATGTTCATCCGTGGTGCGGTCAAACATGCCGATCGCCACGCGTGGCTCCATCGGGTTGGCGATCAGCCGGTTGTTGCGCAGTTCCAGCGTGGTGACGTGGTGGGCGTTCTTGATTGCCTCATCCACGGCCTCGCGGTTTTCCTCGACAAAGCCCCAGTCGTAACACAGGTTTGACTCCAGTTCGTCGTGCACCTTGGGGCTGTCTTCGGCCAGCGCGGATTTCATGTCGATCACAGCGGGCAGTTCTTCCAGATCCAGCTCGATCGCCTCGGCAGCGTCGCGGGCCTGCTCCAGCGTTTCCGCCACAACCGCACACATTGGATCCCCTACATGGCGCGCCTTTCCGTGCGCCAGAATGGGGTGTTTGGGTTCCTGCATGGCGTTGCCAAACCGGTCAGTCACTTCCCAACCACAAGGCACACCGCCCACTTCGACAAAATCCTCGCCGGTGAAGATGCGGATCACACCGTCCATCTTTTCGGCGTCCGACGTGTCGATGCTGTTGATTTTCGCATGCGCCATTTCCGAGCGCAGGAAATAGACATAGGCCTGTCCATTTGCGTTAATATCGTCTGTATAATTTCCGTTTCCGGTTAAAAACCGGACGTCCTCGCGCCGTTTGGTGCTGGCGCCGATGCCTCCGTCTGCTGGCATGATTATTCCTCCCTGATATTCCGTGACGGCGGGGTAAACCCCGCCCTACCGCTTATTCTGCGGCGATGGCGCTTATGTCCTGACCGGATGCGGCCATGATTGCCTTGACAATGTTGTGATACCCCGTGCAGCGGCAGATATTGCCGGACAGATAGGCGCGAATTTCGGCCTCGGTCGGTTTGGGGTTCTCGGCCAGCAAGGATTTGGTGGCCATCACCATACCCGGTGTGCAGAAACCGCATTGCAGCCCGTGGTGGTCCTGAAAGGCCTGCTGGATGGTCGACAATGTGCCGTCCTCGTCCGCTTCGCCTTCAACAGTCGATACCTCGGCCCCGTCGGCCTCGATTGCGAACATGGTGCAGGATTTCACAAGCTTTCCATTGACATGCACGCTGCAAGCGCCGCATTGCGAAGTGTCACAGCCAACGTGTGTTCCCGTCAGCCCCAGCCCGTCGCGCAAGAATTGTGAAAGCAGTGTGCGCCCTTCTGCTTCACCGCTTACAGCTTTGCCGTTCACGGTCATGGTGACCTGTGTCATGGTCGTCCTCCCTTATGTTCTAATTAGAGGCGAGTAAAACACGGGGGCGACGGTTTGGCAAAATGAATCTTGCACGGCGGGTTGATGTTAGCCCGATTTGCGCAGGGTTTGGGTGATCTGTGCCATGATCGACAGGGCAATTTCGGCGGGGGATTTAGACCCGATATCTAGGCCCACCGGCGCATGAATTCGGGCGATTTCATCATCCGCGAAGCCTGCCGCCTTTAACCGGTTCACCCGTTTGGCGTGGGTGCGAGTCGATCCTAGGCTGCCGATATAAAATGCATCCGATCGCAGGGCGACGGTCAGGGCGGGATCGTCGATTTTCGGATCATGCGACAGGGTGACAACCGCCGTGCGCACATCCAGCCCTTGCGCTTGCAATGCTTCGTCCGGCCAGTCGTCTATGATTTCCTCGTTCGGAAACCGCGCCTTGGACCCGAATGCCGCGCGCGGATCGACCAGCACCGGATCATAACCGGCCAGCCGTGCCATCACCAGCAAAGGCTGGGTGATATGCACCGCCCCCACCATGATCATTTTCAGCGGCGGGTTGTGGATGGCAACGAATTCGTCGCCCTCGAAACCGGATTTGTCACTGCGAAACCGGTCGGGGAAACCGTCCTTTGTCGCCAGCCTGCGGGTTTGCGCATCAGGATTGACAACATAAGCCACCGGCACACGACCGGCGCGCGCGGCCACCAGTTCGGTTAGCATATCTTCGGGCAACACCGGGCCTATCGGCTCGATCATCACCCTGATCTTGCCGCCACAGGCCAGTCCGACGGCAAAGGCCTGATCGTCGGACACGCCAAATTCCATCATCCGCGGTTTGCCGTCCTCAAGCGCATCCATCGCCTCGATAATCACGGCGCCCTCGACACAGCCCCCCGAAACCGAGCCGGCAATTTCCGTATCCCCCGCAATCGCCAGTTGGCTACCGACGGGGCGCGGGGCCGAGCCCCATGTTTCCACCACAGTGGCCAGTGCCGCCCCGCGACCGGCGCGGTGCCAGTCAAGGGCGGTTTCGGGGATGTTGTCGAAATTCTGGCTCATGGGGTTCGGATGATCCTTAGGGTGAAGCAGTTGTTGGTGGCCGATCTTGCATCAACATAGGCAACCTTCGGGTCCGATAACAAGACCCCTGCGTAATCCTCGATTTCAGCGGTCGGGGTGATCTGCCCTGTGCCATAGACAATCCGGTTGTCCGCGCCATAGGCTTTCAGCAGACATTCCTTGCGGCTTACCAGGACCGGCGGCAGACCATCGCCCGTATAGGGCAAGCAATCAGCACATAAAAAGATCGGGCCGGTTTCGGCATAGGGCTGCGGGTCGGGAAACGGGCGGGCGGCACAAATCAGCATTTCGGCCCCCTTGGGGATGTCGGTCAGGCAATGGCGGCAGGGGTTGCCGCCGCCATCCGAAATCACGCGTTCAGCAGGCAAGCCATAAGCATCCGTGCCACCAGCGCGCAATTGCGCCACCCAATCGGGATCATAGGGTAGATAGGTCAGTTGCATCGGGGGTTCCTTTCACAAGTTGCCTTGCCATGCTGCCCCTTTCTGCCCGTTCGGACGACCCGAATGTTGTGCAAAAACGAAAACGGCCACAAGGTTTCCCCTGCGGCCGTTCACCCCGTGAGTGGGTTTTGGGCTTATTTATTCAGCCGGAACAGCGTCCGAAGGGGCGTCACCACCAACCAGTTTGTTTGGCAGGGCAAAAGCAACAACAATGAACGCAACGCCCAGCGCAATGCCAAGCAGATCGCCGGGGATGCCTGTCAGCCCTTCGAATTTCGAGCCGGGAACGGTGCCCAAAGTCACCTTGCCGCCACCGATTTTGTCGAACAGGAAGGTGCTCATGATCGAACCATAAGTCGCCATATAGGCCGCAGCGCCCAACAGGCCACCAGCGATAAAGAACAGCGCATCCTTACGACCGGAAGCAGCAGCAGCGACGCCGGTGCCGGGGCAAAAGCCCGAGAACGCCCAGCCAAAGCCCAGCAGCAGGCCGCCAACGAAAACGCCTACCTCGGCGGTTTTGACCGACATGTGGCCAACATCAACGAAACCGACCATCTGGCCGGCAAACATCAACACCGAGCCAACACCGATGGCCAACAGAATGGTTTTCATCAGGTGCAGGTTGGACAGATTCAGCATTTTGATGATCCAGTTCGGGTTCGTCGCCCCGATCCGGTCCAGAACAAAGCCAAACAGCCCGCCGATAACAAGTGCAAGAAAAACAGTCATGGCTTAGCTCCTTTTATACATGATCATGGCAGTCGGGATCGCGGCCCCGAATGCGCCCAGCGTGAACAGATAGCCAGATAGCGATGTCTGCATCAGGCCGCTCATCATATGGCCCGATGTACAACCACCGGCCAGACGCGCGCCGTAAAGCACGATAAAGCCGCCAACAAAGGCCGCGGCATAGCGCTTGGCCTTGCTGTCGCCGAAATTCGCGCGCCAGATTTGCGGCACGCTGCGTTCCTCGGCGCTTTCACGTCCGCGCGACAGGGCCGAAGCAGCAGCCCCCAGAACCATCGCAATTACAAAGACGAAGCTGTAGTTCAGCGGGTTTGCGGCGTGTTTGGCATATTTACCGTGGGATTTTGCCAGATAAGGGTTGGTCGAGGTATATTTGCCATCCTCGGTCTGTGTGATGACCGAGCTGTCAACAGCATTCCAGGCAATCCCGTCCAGGATCACGAACTGCGTTGAAACCCCGATCGGTTTAACAAGGAGTACGGCCAGAAAGAACACAATGCCCAGCGCCACCCCTCCTATTTTCCAGTCCATAAGCATGATTTATCCTTTTCACAGTTTGACGTATTCAAGATATTGAATGTCTTACGGTGGGCGATATGCGCCTTGCATTGACGGTTGTCAATAAAAAGGAAAAGAATTCTCTCAACCGCGCCAATTCACCGCAATCCATGGTTTACAAGCGGAATATTTGTGCAGAGAACACGCCTAACAGACATAGAAGTTCCAAAGCAACGAGCCAGCTTGAGCTGATTGCCCAAATCTGATAACCCTTCAAATTGACTAGGGAAATATCCCGTCGGGGTAAATTTAGTATAAAATAGTGATCAAGACGTCTTGATGCACAGTTTATTGTGAGTGGAAACTATGGCAGATCAGTTGCTAGGCGGCATTGTTATAAACGAGGTCCTGGTAGACCCGAACGGTGCAAACAATTTTGATACCGACGGCAACGGAACTGCCTCTGCGACTGATGAATACATCGAACTTGTCAATACCTCGAATGCCGCGATTGATATTTCCGGTTTGCAATTGTGGGATCAGGGCGTCGGGAACTGGTTTACCTTCCCCCCTGGCACCGTCCTGCAGCCTGGCGGTCATGCAATGGTCATTTCCGGTGTTCAGGCCGGCGGCAGCTTGCCAACAGGCGGGCCGGATGATTTGTTTTTTGATGCCGGGCGCGGTTCTGCTTTGATCAATAATGGCGGTGATAATATCGTCGTTTATGATCCCGCCAACGACGAATTCATTCAGGCAACATTCAACGGCGATGCTCTGGATGATCCAACGGCCACTTACGCCGGCTTTTCCGGCACGGCCACACGCGTCGGTGCGGGCGAGGATTTCGGCACCGACAACGACGGATTTTCGATTCAACGTTCACCGGATGGCTCGAATATTTTCGATAACAGTTCCACCCCGAGGTAGTGTCGCGAGTTTGGTGGAAATTCGAGGACGGCGTAATCTCCGGGTGCATCGAAGCCACCCAACCGGCGGCTGGAACCGCCAAGGAGATCACGCCATGACAAAGAATACAGCAACATCGACATCCGCGCTACTGGCCAATGAAGCAGGCTATGACCCGATTGAAGACCGGCTGCGCCAGAACATCCGCGCGACGATCGAGGCGGTTTTCGAAGAGGAGCTGGAGCAGTTTCTGGGCCGTTGCCGGTATGGCCGCAGCGGCGGGGCAAAGGCCGGATACCGCCACGGGCATCGCGAGCGGCAACTGGTCGGAACATTTGGAACCGAAACGGTGCGCGTGCCGCGTGCGCGGATCACAGGCGAGGCCGGCAAGGCCAGAGAATGGCGCTCGAAGGCATTGCCCCGCTACCAGCGGCTGACGAAGAAGGCCGAGGCGCTGATCGCTGCTGTCTACCTTTCGGGCACCAACACACGGCGGGTAAAACGCGCCCTGTTCGGCCTGTTTCAGGGGGCGGTCAGCAAGGATGTGGTGAGCCGCGCCTGGCGCAAGGTGAAGGTGGACTGGCAGGCGTGGTGCGCCCGCAGCCTTGCGGATGAAGACATCGTGCGGCTGATCCTGGACGGCACCGTGATCAAAACGCGGATTGACAGGAAGGCCACCAATATCTCGGTTCTGGCCGCGATTGGCGTGCGCCGGGATGGGCAGAAGGTCTTGTTATCACTGATGAACATGGGCGGCGAAAGCACCTCCGCCTGGCGTCAGTTCATCAACGATCTGGATGCGCGCGGGTTGAAACGGCCCGAATTTGTCATCGTGGACGGGGCACCGGGACTTGAGGTCGCTCTCATTGCCCTCTGGGGTGAAGATCTGCCGATCCAGAGGTGCACGGTGCACAAGCACCGCAACCTTCTGGCCAAGGCACCCAAGCGTATGCATGATGAGTTGACAGAAGATTACCGCGACATGATCTACGCCAAAACACCCGAGGAAATCGCCACCCGCCGCAAGGCATTTCTGCGAAAATGGCGGCTGAAATGCAAGGCCGTCGCTGACAGCTTGGAAGAAGCAGGAGATAAGCTTTTCACCTTCACGCGTCTGCCACAAGGCCAGTGGAAATCGGCCAGAACGACAAATGCGATCGAACGCCTGAACGAGGAATTCCGCCGCCGCATCAAGACCCAGACCGTGCTGCCATGCGCCGAGACCGTGCCGATGCTGCTTTGGGCTCTGATGGCCTCGGGGCAGATCGTCATGCGAAAGGTCGATGGCTGGGAAACGCTCGCTCAGCCCGTCGCCGACGCAACCCTTGACCAAGCCGCCTGACCGGCGCATAACTCAACCCGCTCGGAGGTGCCTGAAATCAATTTCCACCACTTTCGAGACACAACCTTGAAATGTTGAAATTGCGCTTCCTTGCTTCGCGCTTAGGGAGTGATCCACTTGCTGAGTGGGTTCGTTTTGAATCGGAAGGCTATCCAAATGATGCAGAACTACCCGACTATCGAATTCTCGGAGTGACCTATAAAGTGGATACTAGGAGTAATGCCCGAAAGTTGGTGATGGGGTGATTGGGTGGCATATCATGGCGGTGTTGACGCGCCGCGATTCTCAGAGAGAAAAGGATATGCCACATGGAAGACGATACTATTTTGGAGTTTACCGATCCAGCCGGAATTTCACCTGATCCGCTGACGGATATCTTGCGCAAAGGCGCGCGGGATCTGTTGGCACAGGCGGTCGAGGCCGAGGTTTGTGATCTGATGGCGCAACACGCGCATTTGAGGGATTCGGCCGGTCGCCAGCGCCTTGTTCGCCACGGATACCTGCCGGAGCGCGAGGTGATGACGGGGATCGGCCCTGTCCCGGTGAATGTGCCTCGGGTGCGTGATCGTGGCACGGGGGCGGAGAAGATCAGGTTCACCTCGACGCTTCTGCCGCCGTATCTGCGCCGGGCAAAGTCGGTCGAGGAGTTGTTGCCCTGGCTCTATCTCAAAGGTATTTCCACGGGTGATTTCGGCGAAGCACTGGCGGCCCTTCTGGGGCCTGATGCGGGTGGTTTGACATCGAGCACGATTTCGCGCCTGAAGGCGGAGTGGTGGGCAGAATACGAGCGTTGGAACCGGCGTGACCTGTCGGCCAAACGCTATGTGTATTTCTGGGCCGACGGGGTTTATTTCAAGCCGCGCACGGATGCTGACAAGCAATGCATGCTGGTGATCATCGGCGCGGACGAGTGGGGTAACAAGGATGTTCTGGGCCTCGTGGACGGGTATCGAGAAAGCAGCCAGAGCTGGCGTGAACTGCTGCTGGACTTGCAACGTCGTGGCCTCAGAAAAGCCCCTGATCTGGCCGTTGGTGATGGCGCGCTCGGCTTCTGGAACGCCTTGCGGGAGGTGTTCGGTGAGACCCGGGAGCAGCGCTGCTGGGTGCATAAAACCGGCAACGTCCTGAATGCCATGCCGAAGTCGCTGCAAGCCAAAGCCAAGGGCCATCTACAGGACATCTGGATGGCCGAGAACAAACGGGACGCCGAGGCCGCGTTC
>NZ_CBDIBV010000009.1:0-111775 GCF_965277155.1 Profundibacter sp. | reverse complement strand
TTTCCACCACTTTCGAGACACAACCCAAGCACATTGCCAAAACGGGTCGAGGCAAAAACAGTTTCGCAATTGCGATTGTTCAGGCTGGCCGCCGTCATCAGGCGTTCGCCCATCAATTTGGATGTGCCCATAACGTTGGTCGGGTTCACCGCCTTATCGGACGAGGTGAAAATCACCCGCTCAACCCGGTTGGTAAGAGCCGCATCAATGACGTTCTGTGTGCCTTCGATATTTGTGCGGATGGCTTGTGCCGGGCTGTCTTCGCACAGGCCGACATGTTTCAACGCGGCAGCGTGCAGAACAATTTCGACCCCCTGCATCCGTTGCGTCAGGGCCTCGCGGTCACGAATGTCCGCCAGATAGCATCTGACGGCCCCGCCGGCTTTGTATTTCTCCTGCAAAAAGAAAAGTTCGGTTTCATTGTTGTCGACACAGACAATCCGTTCGGCGCCCGCTTCTAGAACCTGACGGGTCAGTTCGGCGCCAACAGTTCCGCAGGCACCGGTGATCAGGACGCTGCGCCCCTTGAAGTTTTCACGAATACTCATTTCCAGCTTACCCTTGGCATAATACGGTTGGTGTCGATCCTGTCTTTTGCTGCAATGATACGTTTCAGCATCGAGGCAACAACATCATCGGTCATATAATGTGGCTCCAGTCCCATTTCGATCAGACCCGAATGGACGGGGTTATAGTAATGCTCTTCCAGCTCCTTGCGCGGGTTGGGGATGGATTTGATCTGGACATTCAGGCCCATGCCATCCCCCACTTTTTTCACCTTGTCGGCCAGTTCATTAACGGTGAAGGTTTCGGTTAGCTGGTTGAAAATCTTTAACTCGCCTTCATCGGCGGGATTTTCCGCGGCAAGACGCACGCATTGCAGGGTGTCGCGCAGGTTCAGGTAGCCACGGGTTTGCCCGCCACCGCCATAAACGGTCAGAGGAATATCCGCCACGGCCTGAACCAGAAAACGGTTTACCACGGTTCCGAAAATGTCGTCGTAGTGGAAATTCGGGCTTAGGGCCGGGTCCAGATCGGCCTGATCGGTGGACAGCCCCGTAAACCGGGCCCCTGCATAAGGTCCGTCACGCGCAGACCGTATGTGCGCACATAGAACCACAGCAGATCGGTATCCAGCACCTTGGTGGTGTGGTAAAGTGATCCGGCGGCGCGGGGGAACAAAAAGCGGCCCGTGCGCCCCTTGTGGTCAATGTCGATCCAGCCTTCTTCGATGTCGATATTCGGCGTGCCGTATTCGCCCATCGTTCCCAGCTTGACCAGATGTGCCTTGGGGGCGTGTTCCAGCATGGCCCAAATACAGTTGAACGTAACATCCAGATTGTTCTTGAAGGTGCGGCGCGCCTCGGGGAAGCCGCGCATCGAATAGGGGGCCGAAGGCTGTTCGGCATAGTGGATGATCGTATCGGGCGCTGAGCTATGCCCAAAAGTTGGTGACGCAGTAATCAGGCGGCATGTTTTTCCTGCTTGATCCCGTCCTTAAATTCAACCCCTTCGATGATTTCCGGCAATCGGAATGCGCCGTCGAGTTTACGCCATTTCTTCTTTGCCGACATCATCAGGCGGAAGGTCATTGCCAAGGCGGTCTTGCGCCCGAGGCAGCCTTTGGTCTTCTTCGTTCGGTGCCGCACGGTGGCAAATATGCTTTCGATGGGGTTGGATGTGCGGATGTGTTTCCAGTGCTCGGCAGGGAAGTCGTAGAAGGTCAGCAGCACGTCCCGGTCCTTGGTCAGCTTCCCCACGGCACGCTCGTATTTCACGCCATAGGCTTCGATGAAGAAATTGAACGCGGCCTCGGCGTCCCGTTTGTTCTCGGCCATCCAGATGTCCTGTAGATGGCCCTTGGCTTTGGCTTGCAGCGACTTCGGCATGGCATTCAGGACGTTGCCGGTTTTATGCACCCAGCAGCGCTGCTCCCGGGTCTCACCGAACACCTCCCGCAAGGCGTTCCAGAAGCCGAGCGCGCCATCACCAACGGCCAGATCAGGGGCTTTTCTGAGGCCACGACGTTGCAAGTCCAGCAGCAGTTCACGCCAGCTCTGGCTGCTTTCTCGATACCCGTCCACGAGGCCCAGAACATCCTTGTTACCCCACTCGTCCGCGCCGATGATCACCAGCATGCATTGCTTGTCAGCATCCGTGCGCGGCTTGAAATAAACCCCGTCGGCCCAGAAATACACATAGCGTTTGGCCGACAGGTCACGCCGGTTCCAACGCTCGTATTCTGCCCACCACTCCGCCTTCAGGCGCGAAATCGTGCTCGATGTCAAACCACCCGCATCAGGCCCCAGAAGGGCCGCCAGTGCTTCGCCGAAATCACCCGTGGAAATACCTTTGAGATAGAGCCAGGGCAACAACTCCTCGACCGACTTTGCCCGGCGCAGATACGGCGGCAGAAGCGTCGAGGTGAACCTGATCTTCTCCGCCCCCGTGCCACGATCACGCACCCGAGGCACATTCACCGGGACAGGGCCGATCCCCGTCATCACCTCGCGCTCCGGCAGGTATCCGTGGCGAACAAGGCGCTGGCGACCGGCCGAATCCCTCAAATGCGCGTGTTGCGCCATCAGATCACAAACCTCGGCCTCGACCGCCTGTGCCAACAGATCCCGCGCGCCTTTGCGCAAGATATCCGTCAGCGGATCAGGTGAAATTCCGGCTGGATCGGTAAACTCCAAAATAGTATCGTCTTCCATGTGGCATATCCTTTTCTCTCTGAGAATCGCGGCGCGTCAACACCGCCATGATATGCCACCCAATCACCCCATCACCAACTTTCGGGCATTACTCGCCGACGGGGTAAACTTGATAGTGTTGAATTGATTATTACAGCTGAAAATCCAGGGCACTATTGCGTATCTATCACACTACATTGAATTAGGTTGTGTCTCGAAAGTGGTGGAAATTGATTTCAGGCACCTCCGAGCGGGTTGAGTTATGCGCCGGTCAGGCGGCTTGGTCAAGGGTTGCGTCGGCGACGGGCTGAGCGAGCGTTTCCCAGCCATCGACCTTTCGCATGACGATCTGCCCCGAGGCCATCAGAGCCCAAAGCAGCATCGGCACGGTCTCGGCGCATGGCAGCACGGTCTGGGTCTTGATGCGGCGGCGGAATTCCTCGTTCAGGCGTTCGATCGCATTTGTCGTTCTGGCCGATTTCCACTGGCCTTGTGGCAGACGCGTGAAGGTGAAAAGCTTATCTCCTGCTTCTTCCAAGCTGTCAGCGACGGCCTTGCATTTCAGCCGCCATTTTCGCAGAAATGCCTTGCGGCGGGTGGCGATTTCCTCGGGTGTTTTGGCGTAGATCATGTCGCGGTAATCTTCTGTCAACTCATCATGCATACGCTTGGGTGCCTTGGCCAGAAGGTTGCGGTGCTTGTGCACCGTGCACCTCTGGATCGGCAGATCTTCACCCCAGAGGGCAATGAGAGCGACCTCAAGTCCCGGTGCCCCGTCCACGATGACAAATTCGGGCCGTTTCAACCCGCGCGCATCCAGATCGTTGATGAACTGACGCCAGGCGGAGGTGCTTTCGCCGCCCATGTTCATCAGTGATAACAAGACCTTCTGCCCATCCCGGCGCACGCCAATCGCGGCCAGAACCGAGATATTGGTGGCCTTCCTGTCAATCCGCGTTTTGATCACGGTGCCGTCCAGGATCAGCCGCACGATGTCTTCATCCGCAAGGCTGCGGGCGCACCACGCCTGCCAGTCCACCTTCACCTTGCGCCAGGCGCGGCTCACCACATCCTTGCTGACCGCCCCCTGAAACAGGCCGAACAGGGCGCGTTTTACCCGCCGTGTGTTGGTGCCCGAAAGGTAGACAGCAGCGATCAGCGCCTCGGCCTTCTTCGTCAGCCGCTGGTAGCGGGGCAATGCCTTCGAGCGCCATTCTCTGGCCTTGCCGGCCTCGCCTGTGATCCGCGCACGCGGCACGCGCACCGTTTCGGTTCCAAATGTTCCGACCAGTTGCCGCTCGCGATGCCCGTGGCGGTATCCGGCCTTTGCCCCGCCGCTGCGGCCATACCGGCAACGGCCCAGAAACTGCTCCAGCTCCTCTTCGAAAACCGCCTCGATCGTCGCGCGGATGTTCTGGCGCAGCCGGTCTTCAATCGGGTCATAGCCTGCTTCATTGGCCAGTAGCGCGGATGTCGATGTTGCTGTATTCTTTGTCATGGCGTGATCTCCTTGGCGGTTCCAGCCGCCGGTTGGGTGGCTTCGATGCACCCGGAGATTACGCCGTCCTCGAATTTCCACCAAACTCGCGACACTACCGCCTTGATGCCGGAAAGTGTCTTGTCCACATACATTGTGTGCAACAATGGCTCATCATAGCCAGTCTGGAACTTGTCGGCGACGATCAGAAACCGGTATGGGTCTTTCTGGATCATCTCCTCGATCCTGTTGCTCGGAAAACCGTTCAGCGATGTTTCGGTGACCTTCTGCCCACCATATTCATGCTCACCGGAGAATGCGACGATGGCTTGATACGGGCTCTTGCGTTCCTTCAGATATGCCCCGAATGCATGATAATACTGGATGGCGCGGTGAATGCCGCTCGTGACCACCATTGCCCTGGCTTCACCGCCAATCTTTCTGTGTCCGATGACTTGCTCATGAAAGTGATCAACCATGATCTCCGCTTTCTGGCGGATAGCATGATCATGGGATTCGACATAACGCCGAAGTTTCTTTTGGGCCCGTTTGGTATCGAAATGAGGATCGTCCTCAACGGTTTTCATCAATCGGTAGTAGCTCTCGACTGGAGTATATTGCTTCAGAACATCGAGGATGAAGCCCTCCTGAATGGCCTGCTTCATCGTGTAGCTGTGAAACGGGAGATGCCTGACCTTGCCGCCTTCTGGTACTGAAGTTCCAAAAATTTCCAGAGTTTTATTCTTTGGCGTTGCGGTGAATGCGAAATAGCTGGCGTTCGGCAGCACCTTTCGTGCCTCCATCAGCCGGTTGATGGTGTCCTCGACGGTTTCCTCTTCTTCCTCGGCACCATTCGCTGCCAGCGCGATGTTCATTTTTGCCGAAGTTCGGCCTCCCTGGCTGGAATGCGCTTCATCGATGATGATGGCAAATGTTCGGCCGCGATGCTCGTCGCCGATTTCACCCAGAATGAAAGGGAATTTTTGTACCGTGGTAATGATGATCTTTTTGCCCTGCTGCAGAAATGTCTGCAGTTGTTGCGATCCTTCCGTGACGGCTCCTACGACCGACGACACCTGTGCGAATTGCTTGATGGTATCGCGAATCTGCTTGTCGAGCACCCGCCGGTCGGTCACCACAATGACGGTGTCAAAGGTCGGCTTGTCGCCTTTTTCCAGTCCGATCAGCTGGTGGCTGAGCCAAGCGATTGAATTGCTCTTGCCAGAGCCCGCAGAGTGCTGGATCAGATAACGCTTGCCCGCACCGCGCGCCTCGGCGTCCGCCAGTAGCTTGCGCACGACATCGAGTTGGTGAAACCGTGGAAATATCTGTTTTGGCGGCTTTTTCTTGCCCTTGTCGTCTTTCTCTTCGACCACCTGCGCGTAGTTTTCCAGAATATCGGTCAGGTTCTGCTTCGCCAGGATTTCCTTCCAGAGATAATCAGTTTTCAAACCGTCCGGGTTCGGCGGGTTTCCTGCGCCATCGTTCCATCCCTTGTTGAAGGGCAGGAACCAGGAGGCCTTTCCCTTCAGGTGGGTGCACATACGCACCTCGTGATCGTCCACCGCAAAATGCACAACGCACCGGCCGAACTGGAACAACAAATCCTTCGGATTGCGGTCGCGCTTGTATTGCTCGACTGCGTCCTCGACGGTCTGCTTGGTCAGACTGTTCTTGAGTTCAAACGTGGCGACCGGCAGTCCATTGATAAATATGGCCATATCCAGCGATAGCTTTGTTGCATCCCTGGAATAGTGCAATTGCCTGGTCACACTGAATATGTTGGCGGCGAACAACTCCTGTGATTTCAGGTTGCCCGGGGAGGGCGTGCCGTAAAACAGCTCGATCGAGAGTGGCCCATGCTTGACGCCATTGCGAAGCACATCGATAACACCCCGCCTGGCAATTTCGCCCTGCAATCTGTGCAGAAACTTCAGGCGTTGCGGACCGTCCTCGTTCAGGCAAAGGACTTCTGCCGTGTCCGGCTGGGTGGTGTTCAGGAATTCGACAAGTTTGGAGAGGTCAACGGCATGTTCCGTGTCAAAATTCTTGGAATCACCGGCAACATAGCCGGCTTCCTCAATCAGGGATCGGACGATCAGGGTTTCTAGGCCTTTTTCGCTGGTGTCTGTCGTCATCAGCTGGCCTGCAATGCATCGGGTTCAATCCATCCCTTGTCTGCCAGCACGTCAGCCGCCAAAGCGATCTGGCGGGGCGAGAAGCGTTTCTTGCGTTCATTCCAGCCATATATCTTCGACACCACCTCGTTCATAGAACCGGCGGATTCCCTCGCGATGGTCCAGTGCACCGTGGACAGCAATTCAAGACCGAACGGTGTTTCAAACCCGGCCACCAGTTCGGATACCTTGCCAAAGCGTTCCTGTGTGTCGGCGTGTTGTTTCAGAAATTCGCTGGCATCTCCAACCGCACCGGGAACCAGTTCCAGTTGCTTGTTGGGGGCGTCGCCGCCGTCGGCGTAGCCCGAGATGAAATATCCCTCGATCTCGCGTAACACATGGGTCAGATTCTCGGAATATGGCCCGTAGGGGCCCTTGACCACGCGCAACCGTTCCATCGATGGCTCGCCGCTCACCTTCATGAAATACATCAGCTTGTGCACTTCCAGCAGGGTCACGAAAGGGTCAAGAAGACCGCTCAGATACCGATCCATCAGCCCCACCAGTGCGGCCCGGCCCGGTGTCATGTTCGGCGCTTTCTTCTTGCGGGCGATTTTTCCCGGCTCGGGGGCACCGTTGGGCTGGAAGATAATGATGCGAAGGTCGTTGAACCCGTGCAGGGCTTCCTCAATCCGGGGGCGCACGTCGTTCCAGTTCAGGCCTCCCAGACCGCTGCCAAGCGGGGGGATGGCAATCGAGCTGATCTTGTACTTGCGAATGACCTCGATCAGATCGACCAGTCCGGCGTCGATATCTTCCATCCGGCTCTTGCCGCGCCAGTGTCGTTTGGTGGGGAAGTTGATGATATAGCGTGGATTGGTCAGCTGGCCGGTTTCGGACACGAACATGCGCCCCGGCTGCACCTCTTCGCGCTTGCAGGCGGCCGCATAGGCCTTGAAATTATCCGGAAACGCATTCTTGAACTGCAACGCAATTCCGCGCCCCATCACACCCACACAATTCACGGTGTTGACCAGAGCGTCGGCATCTTCTGCCAGAATGTCGCCGGTTTTATATTCAAACATCTTTGCCTCCCTCTTAAAACTAATAATACCAAGTTGGTTTAATTTCGATATGTGGCCTGTGCACCGCAGCCCTAATTGCTGCGCTGGCCTGACCATAGACCGCTTGCGAGCGAACGCCAACTCGCTCGACCAGTTCCCACGGGAACGAATACTCCATCAGGAATTCGGCCTGCTTGCCCTCCTTGACCGAGCGCGAGATACCGTTGCCGGACCAGCGGTTGGTTTGCACCGCAGGCCAGTTGATCTCGTCCAGCCGGGCCAGGTCGTTGCGATCCTCGAAATAAAAAGCTCCCGCATTCGACAGGGTGAAAGCCCAGCGGCGGTTGTTCTGGTTGGCCCAGGCAACTGTCTGGTGCAGGTCGCATTCCAGATGCACGATGGGGCCTTGCCCGCCACGATAGGTCATCTCTGCGTGGTTGGCACAATGGATCAGGTAGAGCATGATCGAGCGCGGGCAGAAATAGAACGGCACGCATTGCCCGACAAACAGGTCGGGGTGGCTGGTGAGCTTCAGTTGGGTCAGCCGCCGCTGCTTGATGTTGTTCATGCCGATCACCGTGCCTGGGGGCTTGCGCGCAATGATCTGTTCGTCGCACCACAGCTGACCATCGGCGATGATCGAGGGCAGCCGGTCCACATGGACGATATGATAAATTTTGGGCGCAGCGGGCTGGGGCATGGTCAGGCATCCACCTCCGCCGGTTGGTGTGCCGCATCATGGGATATATCCGGCGTGGCCGCATCGGCATCCAGCTCGGGAAGATCTACCCCACGCACATCCAGCTTGCCGGTAACGACATCGGCGATGAGCCGTTCGCGGTACTCGAGGGTCAGTGAGATTTCAGACTTTGCCTTCTTGATCTTCTGATTAAATTGGTTTGATACCGCTTGGATGTAGTCTAAGATTTCACGCTGTTCGTGGGGCTTCGGGAGACCGAACAGAAACTCGCGCATGAAGCTCAACGGTACCCGTTGCTGGCCTGCTGCTCCCGTCATTGCCATTTTGCCATCACGCCGGAATACATGCAGCATAGATACTTCGTACAAGTACTGTGGGTTTATTTCCTGATTGGCTCTAAGAACTATGAATTCGGTAGTTCCGAAGCCAATTTCTGTTTCGAGATTGCCAAGATAGGCTCCTTTACCGTTCTCGAAGCACGGAGTGATTTTCGCGACTACAACATCGTGGCGTTTGAAGTATGTGTACCCGGTCCGAAGATTTCGAACCTTGCCACGCATTCCGCAATCAATATCTCCGCTCACAGATACATTCTCCATGGGCAGAAAGACTACTTCTTCATCTTCACTAAATTTTGCTGTGCGCTCTGCGCGGGATGGATTGAAGGTTGCGACTTGTTTGATTTTTCGGATTTCCCAATGCGCAGGAACCTCGGGCATCCAGTCGATGCCGGTGGGTTTCATTGGCACGGCGGGGTCAAGTCCGCGCGTAACGGCCCGGTTGATGATGCCCTGCTTCTGCTCGTTCAACAACGCAATCAACCGCCGCTTGTTGCGGATCAGGCGGGCGGTGTGACTCCCGTGAGTATCCAGAAAGTCGGCTATATGCGTCTGTTCCCTAGTTGGCGGGAAAGGGGATGGCATTTGCTTGAAGTCATCCCAATACAGCCTGTTGCGGTCCGAAACGATCCCGCGCGAAAATTTGTTGACCTCGCGCATGTAGGCCTTGGTGCGGAACAGATAAGCGTAATATCTTGGTTCGACTTCGGGGAACGGCCGCGCAACCACATAGGCCGGGCTGATCAGGCCATCTTCGGGCGCAACGCCGACAGCCCCTTGCCACATGCGCATCATGTTGTAGGCAATGTCGCCCATGGCGGCGCGCTTGTATTTGCTCCGGTCGGTCATTTGCTGCTTGCGCGATCCATTCTCGAAATCCCGCACACCCACGCCGGTGCGAAGTGAAACCTCAAGAATTGGCAACTCGTCAAATCCGGTTTCATTGCGCTGGGCAAACAATCTGCCGTTTCGTCGCACATCCCAATGCTCTGGAACCTCGCCAAGCCAGGGTAGCCCGCTGTCGCGATAGGCTGGATATGGCTTGATAACCTTCCTGCCAGCCAATCGTTCAGGGTGATTGCCTTGGATGCTTTCTAAGCCGTTGGTTGCCTCCTGTTGGTCGAAAAGAGATGGTTGCACTGCATGGTCTGGGTAGTCCTCACGGACAGCATCGCTGTCAGGCTGAATGAATTCGTCCGCATGGCCTATCGACTGGATTGGTTGCTCGAATAGTAGAAACTCGGGAATTTCGAGCGTTTCCACTGTGTGCAATTGATCTGGCTCTCCGCTTTTCAACAATTCGCGCAATTCCATGAGAAGGCGGCCAAGAACATTCATGCCGACGAGAGCGCCATTCTCGGCGACCTTCGCACCCCAGAAGTCGTCCTTGCGTGACTGCTCGACTATGGGGCGGTCTCCAGTTGCGAGCAGAAGCCTGCCGAATTCACTCCAATTCTGTGCCAATTTTACCCGCAGGCTCCAACGCATGATCTTTACGCGCACGGCGTTCCAGTCCGTCCGCGAGACCTTTCGGTATGGCTTGGAGCGCATCTTTGCTGTCATCGGGCTGCGCTGGTTGATGATCAGACGTTGCACTTCCGGCATGTGTGGGAAGCGACAGGCCTGATAGAGAGCTTCCGAAGTGCGGATGCGAACGCCGTTTACCCGAAGCGGAAACCCTGGTGCCATGTTCGAGAGACCACCGAACCGTTCCTTGGTCTTAAGGAACACGATGCTACTCTCTCGGTTGTAGGTCCGAAATTGGTTGTTCCGTGGCGTTTCAGAGGTCGAAGTCATCAAAATCGACCTCTCTTTCATAAGTCTTTCGTTGGAACAGCGGATACCACCTGCTGAATGGGTGGTTGGTTGGCGCATCCGGATCGCCCCACCATAGTGCCAGAGGAGCGTTGTTCGGGCAATTGCGATAAGTAACGATGGTTGACCCGAAGCCTACGCCGAAGCCACTGAAACCAAGAGGGCGCATGATGGCATTGGGGTTTTGGCAAAACCCACGGATATTAACACCAGCCATCAAGAATTCGCGTTCGAGTAGTTGGCGACCGTCTTCTGATGAGAAAATATTAAGATCCGGTTCGCCGCCTGGTTGGCGCGATTCCAAGGGGAACCTTCCTTGTTGCTCCAGATAGGCAGCCAGTGCAGGATCATCTGTTACAGTCGCGGGCCAAAGGACGTCAGACCTATTTCGGTACGCCTTCCTGTTCTCAAAACGTGCGGCGGCCCATACGTGAATGTTAACCTTCTTACCTACTTCAGTTGCGACCTTTTTCAGACTCTCAGTGCATTGCCATTCGCCAAGCCTGTGGGTAGCTATTACCAAAATGTGCACGACTGCCTTTGCCGGCGCTTCGTCTCTTATCCATGCGGTAAGGTCATTTTTAACCCTTCCACCAGTGAAAATCACGTCGTCGAGATAAATATAGGCTCCACCTGCGTTTCCGCAGGATTCAATTTCAAGGCCAAGTTGATCAAGAAGTGCTTTTCCAAACAGCTGCCCAATTTCACTTTGGCTGTTTCCGTTCTGCTGTATGTCCAAGAAATGGGCGGACTTCCAAAAACTCGCCGGATTGGATCCGGTTAGCTTATCGTGCTTGATTTGGTTGGCAAAGAACCCAGAAACCCATTCTTTCGAGAAATATGTCTGCTTCACCACATGGTTCATCTCACGCAGAATCGGTATTTGGACATCTTCATCGAATTGCCTGACCCAACGGTCTACGTGATCTGGTGTTGGTGCAGCCAGATCGCCTTCACGATAATCAGCTGTGGTGGCGGCTATCGAAGCAAGAAGATCGGTTCTTTCTGTCATGATTGGCCTCCCACAAAAATGTTCTCAAGCAAGCCTTCGGATTCCTGTTCCAGCGCGCGGATATCGGCTTTGATCTCTTCCAGCGTTCTGAGTGGTTCGGGCTTGTAGAAATGTTTGGTGAACGAGATTTCATACCCGATCACGGTCTTGCCGGGGTCGATCCAGGCATCGGGGGCATGGGGCAGGACTTCGCGGCGGAAGAATGCCTCGATCCCGCCATCCTCAAGAAACGGCACCTGCTCGGTATCGCGCAGCTCGGTATCGGGTTCATAGGTGATGACCACATCACGGCCATCCACCTTGCCAAGGAATCTGCCATGTAGCGCACCTGCTGCGGTGGCCTCGATATCCTCGGGCTTGGCCTTGACGGTCTTCTTGATCACCTCGGGTGCCTCCGGGTCACGCCAGCTGAGGCGAAGCTGGATCAGTTTCTTTTCTGCCGCTGTCAATTTGATCCCGTGTTCCTTGGCCGCTGTATCAAATTCACGACGGAAGATGTTGAAATCAGGGAATTCCTCATCGCCCATCACCTTCCACAGAGCGCGGGCCGCCTCGAGAAGCTTGCGATCTCGCGCCCAGGTGGCCGGATCAAGCAGTTTCTTGCGCCGTTTTTCAGGGATAGAGGGGCGCTTGGTTTCGCCTTCAACCGCCTCTTCCTCGTCATCGTCGCCAGTTAGCCATGCCTCGATTTCTTTCCTGATCTTGTGGAATTCTTCATACAGGCGCGCACCGAATTCGGAATAGATCGCCTTGCGCAATTCCTCGTCACCGGTGGCGTATCGCAGGGCATCGACGGCCTGGCGGGTGAACTGGGCGCGTAGCCGCAGGGGGCGATCCACGGTGATTTTCCAGTAACCGAAGGCGGCATTGGGGAAGACCTTGGAATATTCACTTTCTTCCAGATTCAGGAAGGCGTCGCAGATTCGCCGGACATCTTCTTGCGTAAGCTTGCAGTTTTTCTTGCCCAGGTTCTTGCGCAGGGGCTTGAACCATTCAGTACCATCAATCAGTTGCACCCTGCCTTGGCGAGCCTTGGATTTCCGGTTACTCAGCACCCAGATGTAAGTGGCAATACCGGTGTTATAGAAGATGTTGAGTGGCAGGGCGATGATGGCTTCGAGCCAGTCATTCTCGATCACCCAGCGGCGCACATTGCTTTCTCCCGAGCCTGCATCCCCCGTGAACAGGGCCGAGCCGTTGTGCACCTCGGCGATGCGACTGCCCAATGGTGTATCCTGCTTCATCTTGCTCAGCAAATTGGCAAGGAACAGCATTTGCCCGTCGCTCGAGCGGGTGATCAGGCTGTAATCCGGATTGCCGCCATGCTCGATCTTGAAACGGGCGTCGTTCATGTCCTTCTTGCCGCCCATGCGTTCCAGGTCCGTCTTCCATGATTTGCCGTAGGGTGGGTTGGACAACATGAAATCGAATTCGCGCGACGGGAAGGCATCGCTGGAAAGGGTTGAGCCAAACTGCATGTTTTCAGCCTCGATACCTTCGCCCTTCAAGATCAGGTCAGCCTTGCTGATGGCATATGTTTCCGGTTGGGACTCCTGGCCGTAGAGATGCACCGACACCTCTTTCCCTTGGTCAGATCCCAGTTTGACCAATGTGTCTTCCGCAACGGTCAGCATGCCGCCAGTGCCGCACGCCCCGTCATAAACGAGATAGGTTCCCGAACGGATCTGGTCTGCGATGGGCTCGAAGATCAGGTGGGCCATGAGCTCAACAACGTCACGGGGCGTGAAATGCTCTCCGGCTTCTTCATTATTGTCTTCGTTGAACCGGCGGATGAGTTCCTCGAACACTGTTCCCATGGAATGGTTGTCGAGACCGGGCAGGCGAACCGAGCCGTCGGCATGCAGTACCGGCCGAGGGCTTAAATTGATGGATGGGTCGAGGAATTTCTCAATCAGGAAGCCGAGAATATCGGCTTCGACAAGAGTGTCGATCTGGTTGCGGAATTTGAACTTGTCCAGCACCTCCTGAACATTTGGCGAGAACCCATCGAGATAAGCCTCGAAGTCAGCCTTGAGTTGCTGGCGCCGAGCCCGGGAGGTCAGGTCCCGAAGGCGATATGGCGAGGTGTTGTAGAAGGCCTCGCCGGATGCTTGACAGAGCGCGGCGTGTTGGTTGGCCACCCCGGCCTTGTCAAGCTGGGCCTTCATGGCAAGGACCGCTTCCTTGGTCGGTTCAAGCACGGCATCGAGACGGCGGATCACAGTCATTGGCAGAATGACATCCCGATATTTGCCGCGGACGTAGATGTCCCGAAGGACATCGTCCGCCACGTTCCATATGAAATTGCTGATATTCAGGTTGCTCAAGTTCCGCCCTCATCCGCTACATTGTTCGTTGCAGCCTTCTTCTGGTTATCAATCCAGTCCTCAAGGTCTGCACGCTTGAAACGCCAAGCTCCTGCGACCTTGAAACCTGGTAACTCACCGCGCTTGGCAAGCCGATAAACTGTCTTTTCATCAACGTTCAGGTAGCCAGCTACATCACGAACGGTCATTGCCTGATCTGGCGAGGCCATAATCTGCGACTCCAAATTATTGCTTTCACTTTAAATAGCAGATGAAAGCAGGGCAAGCCAGTCCAATCCTGTCATGATAGGGTTTGGCGTGGACTGGCCCGGCCGAAGTACGCTTCGAAGCGCATCATTCGCCATAAAGGCCAAGCAATGACGACTTTGGAATCATTTCAGTGCTGCACGAGTGGAGGTATTGGACCGATAGGTTTCGGGCTTCGCCGCTCCATTGCCTTCGGGCCCGCATTTACACGCACCAATACCGAACTAAGAGAATGAAAACGCTCGGTTAATTGCGGGTTTTCGCGGTATTTTGACCGGCTTTTCGAGAAAAAGTCGTTGGTATGTCGTGTCCACCGCCACTATCCTCGGAGAACCCGTTCTCCGTTTGCGGCCCCAGCCGGATTTTCTTGTTGTTTTCAAAGGTTATAGGTGGTGGGCTGTTGAGTGCCCTTCTGGCAGTTTTGGCGGAAATGGTTCTCTACCCCCCGATATTCTCCAAAGCTGTTGCCTAAAGGGGTTTTGGTTCAGTTTTGTAACATGTTGTAAAATATCTAGGGGCTGACCCAGATAACTACTTCAAGTAACGCTTAACCCATTGTCTTAGCTGCAATAACTGAGCTGAAGGGTCACTGTTGTTGAAACGCCACTCGCATTCCTTCAAATATAGGGAACCTCTGTAAATTCCCGTTTTCGCCTTCTTCGCGGCGGGGTGGACGGTTTTTCGCCTGTCCCGCCTGATTGCTTCGGATCATAAACCCATTTTCACCGGTTTCAAGCCGGTTTTGGGTATTTCAGGCACACCTCACCCCATGAACCCTTATCCCGGCGCCGCCAGGCCGCATTCGAACTGGACGAAGCGCTTCATGTTGTAGACCAGGTTCATCATCCCGATGCGAAATCGCGCCCGCTTCAGGCCGATGGAGCGGATCAGCTTGCCGCCCATGGAGCGCTCCTGAAAAGCGAATACATGCTCGACCCGGACCCGCACTTTCGAGCGCCTCCGGTTGGCCTTTTGCTGGCGCTCGCCAAGCGGCTTGCCGCGCCTGCCCTTGTGATGGATATGGCTGTGAAGCCCCCGCTCTTCCAGCTCGCTTTCGATCTTTTGCGAGCGATAGGCGCTGTCGGCCCACAGGTCCGATGAGGTGTTGCTCGCATCAATCAGACCGGCAAGCGCCTGGCTGTCATGCACGGCGGCATCGGTGACATCATAAGCGCGGATGAATTTGTGCCGCCGGTCGACATTGATGTGGTTCTTGTAGCCGTAATAGCTCTTGCCGTGCTTCTTCGTCCAGCGCGCATCCACGTCCTTCTGGCGCTTCTTGTGGGGTTTTTCCTCCCACTCTTCAGGCGTTTCGCCCGCCTTGATTTTCTCGTTCTCGTCCCTTTTGTTGTGCTGGCGCGGCGCCGGAACGATGCTCGCATCAACAATCTGCCCGCCCATCGCCAGATAGCCCTTTTCGCGCAGAAAGGCATCGAACTTGTCAAACAGCTCCTTCATCTTCCCGGCCCCGGCCAGCCTTTCACGGTAGGCCCAGATGGTCTTGGCGTCAGGTACGCTGTCTTCAATGCCAAGGCCGAGAAACCGCATGAACGACAGGCGGTCGCGGATCTGATACTCGATCTGATCGTCAGAGAGGTTGTAGAGCTGCTGCAAAACCATCGTCTTGAATATCAGCACCTCATCCCAAGGCGGGCGGCCAGCGTTGGATTTGCGCTGTTCGGGCGGCGTGCGCCATATGGCCTTCAGCTCGTCCCGGTAATCCTCGAACGGCACCATGTCGTTGAGCAACACCAGCGGATCACCAGATTTGTCCAGTCCCGCGTATCGGCTGGAAAGATCAAAAAATCCCATCTGACCCATGACAAAACCCCGTCGGTCGAATCATTTTCATCCTGATGACGATTCTACCCCGTCAGGCCGGATTTTGGGGGATTTTTAGAGGTTCCCTATAGCCCAAATTGGGCCTTGGGGACACCGTTAAATCGGCGCATGTGGCGCTTGGCTTGGTTCCAGAAATTCTCGATGCCATTGATGTGGTTGTGACGGTCTGCAAAGCGGTTGTGTCTCGAAAGTGGTGGAAATTGATTTCAGGCACCTCCGAGCGGGTTGAGTTATGCGCCGGTCAGGCGGCTTGGTCAAGGGTTGCGTCGGCGACGGGCTGAGCGAGCGTTTCCCAGCCATCGACCTTTCGCATGACGATCTGCCCCGAGGCCATCAGAGCCCAAAGCAGCATCGGCACGGTCTCGGCGCATGGCAGCACGGTCTGGGTCTTGATGCGGCGGCGGAATTCCTCGTTCAGGCGTTCGATCGCATTTGTCGTTCTGGCCGATTTCCACTGGCCTTGTGGCAGACGCGTGAAGGTGAAAAGCTTATCTCCTGCTTCTTCCAAGCTGTCAGCGACGGCCTTGCATTTCAGCCGCCATTTTCGCAGAAATGCCTTGCGGCGGGTGGCGATTTCCTCGGGTGTTTTGGCGTAGATCATGTCGCGGTAATCTTCTGTCAACTCATCATGCATACGCTTGGGTGCCTTGGCCAGAAGGTTGCGGTGCTTGTGCACCGTGCACCTCTGGATCGGCAGATCTTCACCCCAGAGGGCAATGAGAGCGACCTCAAGTCCCGGTGCCCCGTCCACGATGACAAATTCGGGCCGTTTCAACCCGCGCGCATCCAGATCGTTGATGAACTGACGCCAGGCGGAGGTGCTTTCGCCGCCCATGTTCATCAGTGATAACAAGACCTTCTGCCCATCCCGGCGCACGCCAATCGCGGCCAGAACCGAGATATTGGTGGCCTTCCTGTCAATCCGCGTTTTGATCACGGTGCCGTCCAGGATCAGCCGCACGATGTCTTCATCCGCAAGGCTGCGGGCGCACCACGCCTGCCAGTCCACCTTCACCTTGCGCCAGGCGCGGCTCACCACATCCTTGCTGACCGCCCCCTGAAACAGGCCGAACAGGGCGCGTTTTACCCGCCGTGTGTTGGTGCCCGAAAGGTAGACAGCAGCGATCAGCGCCTCGGCCTTCTTCGTCAGCCGCTGGTAGCGGGGCAATGCCTTCGAGCGCCATTCTCTGGCCTTGCCGGCCTCGCCTGTGATCCGCGCACGCGGCACGCGCACCGTTTCGGTTCCAAATGTTCCGACCAGTTGCCGCTCGCGATGCCCGTGGCGGTATCCGGCCTTTGCCCCGCCGCTGCGGCCATACCGGCAACGGCCCAGAAACTGCTCCAGCTCCTCTTCGAAAACCGCCTCGATCGTCGCGCGGATGTTCTGGCGCAGCCGGTCTTCAATCGGGTCATAGCCTGCTTCATTGGCCAGTAGCGCGGATGTCGATGTTGCTGTATTCTTTGTCATGGCGTGATCTCCTTGGCGGTTCCAGCCGCCGGTTGGGTGGCTTCGATGCACCCGGAGATTACGCCGTCCTCGAATTTCCACCAAACTCGCGACACTACCCTGCAAAGAGCTTGGAATGGTTGATGCGAAAGTGGTGGAAGTCTGACACATCCAGCACATTATAACCGCGCCAACAATCGGAATAGACGATGGAATCCGGCACGACTTTGCGCTCTATGATCGGGATCAGAGTGGCGGATTTGGCGTCCGGGATGATCTTGGTGTAAACCTTCCCACCCCTTTTTAATATACCAAAAACGGGAATTTTACCTGCCGCACCACGCCCGCGTTTACCTTTGCGTTTGCCGCCAAAGTAGCTTTCGTCCACTTCTATTTCTCCGCCGAACATAGCTTGGCTTTCCGCCTCCAGCTCATAGGCGATTATCTCGCGCAGGCGTAGAAAATAAAACGCTGCGGTCTTGCGGTTTACACCACACAAACTGGCTGCTGTTCGTGCTGTCGATCCCGAAACAAAATGCTCCGTAAGACGGTCTTGGGTAGTGTCGCGAGTTTGGTGGAAATTCGAGGACGGCGTAATCTCCGGGTGCATCGAAGCCACCCAACCGGCGGCTGGAACCGCCAAGGAGATCACGCCATGACAAAGAATACAGCAACATCGACATCCGCGCTACTGGCCAATGAAGCAGGCTATGACCCGATTGAAGACCGGCTGCGCCAGAACATCCGCGCGACGATCGAGGCGGTTTTCGAAGAGGAGCTGGAGCAGTTTCTGGGCCGTTGCCGGTATGGCCGCAGCGGCGGGGCAAAGGCCGGATACCGCCACGGGCATCGCGAGCGGCAACTGGTCGGAACATTTGGAACCGAAACGGTGCGCGTGCCGCGTGCACGGTGCACAAGCACCGCAACCTTCTGGCCAAGGCACCCAAGCGTATGCATGATGAGTTGACAGAAGATTACCGCGACATGATCTACGCCAAAACACCCGAGGAAATCGCCACCCGCCGCAAGGCATTTCTGCGAAAATGGCGGCTGAAATGCAAGGCCGTCGCTGACAGCTTGGAAGAAGCAGGAGATAAGCTTTTCACCTTCACGCGTCTGCCACAAGGCCAGTGGAAATCGGCCAGAACGACAAATGCGATCGAACGCCTAAACGAGGAATTCCGCCGCCGCATCAAGACCCAGACCGTGCTGCCATGCGCCGAGACCGTGCCGATGCTGCTTTGGGCTCTGATGGCCTCGGGGCAGATCGTCATGCGAAAGGTCGATGGCTGGGAAACGCTCGCTCAGCCCGTCGCCGACGCAACCCTTGACCAAGCCGCCTGACCGGCGCATAACTCAACCCGCTCGGAGGTGCCTGAAATCAATTTCCACCACTTTCGAGACACAACCACTGGGTGACGGAAACAAAGGTCACGTTGTTCTGATCAAACACCTCGACCAGCTTTGAAAAATCCATCAGGGAGCGCGACAACCGGTCGATCTTGTAAACCACGACCACGTCGATCAGACCCTCTTCGATATCCGCCAGCAGCAGTTTCAAACCGGGCCGCTCCAGCGTACCGCCCGATACCCCGCCATCGTCGTAATGCTCGCGGATCAACGCCCAGCCCTCGGAGCGCTGGCTGGCGATATAGGCCTCGCAGGCCTCCCGCTGGGCGTGGAGCGAATTGAATTCCTGCTCCAGCCCCTCCTCCGATGATTTGCGGGTGTAAACTGCGCAGCGCAGCTTGCGCTTGATATCCTTGCTCATGCTGTCCCCCGTCGTGATTTCAGGCCAAAGAAGATCCAGCCGTTCCAGCGGGTGCCGGTAATGGCGCGAGCCACTGCCGAGAGCGATCGGTAGGATCGGCCTTGCCACTCATAGCCATCAGCCAAAACCGTCACCGTCTGCTCAATCCCCTGCCATTCGCGGATCAGCTTGGGTTGCGATACAAGAGCTTGCCGTATATGGGGTTTCGCAACTCTCTCCAGGGCTGTATATTCAAAACAAAACGCGAACATTATTTGTTGAGGTATTGATATGGCGAGAAAAGCTTCTCCTGTTGGGCGTTTTGCCCTTGGTTTGATCGAAGATGCACCGGTCGACTTGATTCTTGGTATTTTCAAAGCTCGGGGTCCGGATACCGACAACGAGCCGGATTTCGGGTTGACGGAGGTTTTGGAGAATGACACCGGAGGGGCAGCACGGGACCGCATTCTCGAAACCCTCGGTCAGTTTGACCAGGACGACCTAACGCCGGTGGAACGGCGGTGTGGGCGGGTGCGAAACCTGGCCGAAGGCAAGGGGGTTGCGTCTCTCGATACGATTGCCAAAAAACGCCTGTCCAATGAAGAATTTATCGAATACGAAAATCAGCTTGATCCGCTGTGTCGGAGCATCTGGACTTTCCTCAATGCACGGCATGCATTCGAGGATGCGGAAAGCTTTTATTTTGCCCGCCAGTACCGCGACCACGGAAAGATGTATGATGCTTTCGAAGTCGAGTTGGGCAATACCACCGATTTCGATGCAACTTCGTTGGACAAGGCCGCACTCGCCACGAAGATCACCGAAGTTCTCGAGTTGAAAACCAAATGCACGGTCACCGCGATGGATTTGCCGGCAACTGACGCACACCCGGAATCAGTCATGTTGATTGTCCGACATGGGGGACCGCTTTCGAGCGTCCGTAATCACCGTGATGACGGTGGGCTGGGGACGATATATTTTCGGCCGCCGAACGAGGCAACGCTGATCTACACCCCAGCGAAACGGCAGATAGAAATATGTGCGGACAGCCCCGCCGTGAGGCAGCAGGTTAGCGGGGCTTTTGCCGAGGTGGCACTGAACCATGATGTCTCGCAAAAACCGCTGACTTGGAAGCGATATGATCTGGGGCGTTTCCGCAGTTCCTTGATTTTACCGGTGCCGCGTATTGACGGGTTTGAAATCCACCAGGCCAAAGTTCTTGAAGTCGAGGTTCGCCTTGGGCACTGGAGTCGAAAACTATCGCTCAAGGTAGCCATGTGTGGATGGCTCCTTTTTTGCAAGGGTTAATTTGAAGTTTTGATCATTGCGGTTGCGGTCATGTGTTCGGCCTGTTGGCGCGGTACGTTTGACCGCTGGCCCTGATGAAGTCCGCGTCGCCTGGGTCCCAATCATGGAGACGAGCTTTTATGCCCGGGCTACCGATACGGGGTGTCCCGGCGGCGGCTTTCGTTGATCATCATCATTCATCTTTGCCCTCGCAACTCGGTGCGGCGAACCCGTATCCCGGTCGCTGCGATTCCTGTCAGTTGACTGCCGGGCGGCGATAAACATCTCCGCGCAACAGCACGGCCCAGATGATGCGCGCTGTTTTGTTGGCAATGGCAACCGTGACCACACGCGCGGGCTTTTTATCAAGCAATCTGCGGATCCAGATGCCGGTGGCGCTGTCGTCGCGTCCGACTCTGCGAATGATCGATGTGGCACCATTTACCAGCAGAGTTCGCAGATAGGGATCGCCCATTTTGGATATTCGGCCGAGCCTGTCCTTGCCTCCTGACGAATTCTGCCTTGGTACGAGCCCGAGGAAGGCCGCGAACTGGCGCCCCGACGCGAAGGCAGCCGGGTCCGGAACGCTTGCGGCCATAGCGGTTGCCGTGATGAACCCGACGCCCGGGATCGTCTGTAACCGCTGGCTCACCGCACTTTGTCGATGCCAGGCACGCAGCTGATTATCGAGCGAACGGATTTCTACGGTGAGCGTCTCAAGCTGACGGGCAAAACCCAGCAACGCCGTACGCGCGACCTCCGGCAGGTCGTCATGCTCTCCGTCCTTCATGGCCTTCGCCATTCTTACGATGTGAATCGGCGTGCAAAACTGACCCACTTGGGTGGGTTATGAGCGAGTAAAATTGACCCACCTGTTTCGTTAACATCCGCGCAAAATTGTGCGGAGGAAAGAGCAGGTGATATTGATGGAAAGCGTATCGAAGATCCGGCGCTGGGTGCTGGTTGAAGGGCGCAGCATCCGGTCTGTGGCGCGGGCGACGGGACTGTCGCGGAACACGATCAAGAAGTATTTGAAGGACGAGAATCCGCCGAGCTACCAGCGCCATGCGCCGCCAGTTCGGCACAAACTGTGCAATGGGTTTGATCTTCGGCTGCAGGAACTGTTTGATCAGGACTCGAGGCGACCACGCCGGGAGCGGCGGACGGCCCAGAAGCTATACGAGCAGCTTGTGGCAGAGGGCTATACCGGGTCCTATTCGCCGGTTCAGCGTTTTGTTCGTGAGTTGAAGCGCGCCGGGGCCTGTTCGGGAGATGCGTTTATCCCGCTGCATTTTGCGGCGGGTGACGCGCTGCAATTTGACTGGAGCGAAGAACGGGTCGTACTGGGTGGTGTCGAGCAGAAGGTGAAGGTCGCTCATTTCCGCCTGTGTCACAGCCGCAAGCCTTTCGTGATTGCCTATCCCGGTGAAGCCCAGGAGATGGTGCTGGATGCTTTCGTGCAGGCGCTGTCCTTTTACGGAGGCGTTCCGCGCAGGGTGATCATCGACAACCCCAAGACCATGGTGACCTACGTTTCGCGCTCGAAGGAGCGGATATTCCATCCCCGGTTCCTGGCCTTGATGAACCACTATGTGATGGAGCCGGTGGCCTGCACGCCCGCTGCGGGCTGGGAGAAGGGACAGGTCGAGAACCAGGTCCAGTTCTTGCGGGGCCGGTTGTTCGTTCCCGAACCGGCCTTTGATGATCTCGAGGCGCTGAACGCGTGGCTGCGTCTGCGTTGCGAAGATCTGGCAGAGCGTCCCCATCCCGAGCAGCAGGATCGCACGATTACCGAAGTGTTCGAAGACGAGCGCGCCGAACTGCGCCCCCTGGGTCGGGCCTTCGACGGCTACGTGGAAAAGACCGTCCGTGTCCGCTCCACCTGCCTGGTTCAATATGCCAGCAATCGCTACAGCGTGCCCTCCCGCTTTGCCGGGCATCATGTGTCGCTACGCGCCTATGCCGGCCGGATCGTGGTGGTCTCCGGTCAGGATGTGATTGCCGAGCACAGGCGTCATTTTACCCGCAATATCAGCTATTTCGAGCCCTGGCATTACGTTCCCCTGCTGGACCGCAAGCCTGGTGCCCTGCGCAATGGCGCCCCCTTTGTGGGCTGGGAACTGCCCGAGGCCATGCATCGGATCAGGGAACATTACATGGCTGGTAAAGGCGGGGATCGGGAGTTCGTCGACCTGCTCCTGCTGGCACAGGATCACGGGATCGAGGTGGTCGAGACGGCCTGCAATCTGGCGGTGGCACAAAACACCCTGCGGCTGCCCGCCATCATCAATCTGATCAACCAGTTGGTGGAACCGGTCATCACACCGCTCAGCGATGCCTGCGCTTATCCGCAGCTGACCTTGCGGCCCGAAGCCGATTGCAAACGCTATGAGACCCTGTGCTCGGCTGAGGAGGTTGCCGTATGAATGCCTTGATCGACCAACTGACAGCCCTCAGGTTGCATGGAATGGCAGCTTGCGCCCATGATCTGCTGTCCGCGCGCAAGCCGCCAAGTCTGACCACAGCGATAAGGCAACTGATCGACGCCGAGACTGTAGAGCGCCGGGTGCGCTCCATCCAGTATCAAATGAGGGTTGCGAAGTTCCCCCATCACAAGGACTTCGCAACCTTCGATTACAGCGCCGCCGCCCTCACCCAGGCCCAGATCGAACCATTCTGCACCGGCCAGTTCACAGAGGAGGCCCATAACCTCATCCTGGTGGGCGGAACCGGCACGGGCAAAACCCACATCGCCATCGCGCTGGGAACGACGCTGATCAACAACGGCAAGAAGGCGCGCTTCTTCAACGCCGTCGATCTGATCAACGCCCTGATCAAGGAACAGGCCGACGGCAATGCAGGGAAGATCATCCGGCAGCTCTCGGCTTTGGACTGCGTCATCATCGACGAGCTGGGCTACATCCCGTTTCCCAAATCCGGTGGCGCGTTGCTCTTCCATCTGATCAGCAAGCTCTACGAGAAGACCAGCATCATCATCACAACCAACCTTGAGTTCGGTGAATGGGTCTCGGTCTTCGGGGATGCCAAGATGACAACCGCCCTTCTGGATCGCGTCACTCATCACTGCAACATCATCGAAACCGGCAATACCTCATACCGGTTCGCCCAGAGTAAACGCCGTAGAAAAAACTAGCCGTTCCGCAAGCAAAGCCCCCAGACGGACTCGCTACATGAAGGCGGCCCGACTGGGGGCTTTGCGCCACAAAGGGGGGGGCAAATTTAAATGCCGAAACCGGGTCAGTTTTAAATGCTCATTGACAGTGGGCGGAGCCGCGCCGCAAAGGATGGTACCTGCCATGGCTTTTGCAAATGCGCCCCGCATGCATGGCGGTGGTTGGGTAGGTCTCAAACCGGATGAAGTTCCCGCCATCCTGCAAAAAGGCGAGCGGGTGCTGAACCGGCGTGAGGCCGCGCAATACGGAACAGCCAGTTCCCAAAACGTCACAATCAACATCCAGACCCGCGACGCCGAGAGCTTCCGGCAATCGCGCACCCAGGTCTCGGCTGACATTGCCCGTGCCGTCGCCATGGGCCGGAGGGGTATGTAAATGGCGTTTCACGAAATCCGTTTTCCGGACAATATCAGCCGGGGTGCGCGCGGCGGGCCGGAACGGCGCACCCAGATTGTCGAGCTGGCCTCGGGCGACGAGGAAAGGAATGCCAGTTGGGCCAATTCTCGGCGCCGCTATGACGCGGCCTATGGCATCCGCCGTGCCGACGATCTGGCCGCCGTGGTGGCATTTTTCGAGGCGCGCAACGGGCGGCTCTACGGGTTTCGCTGGAAGGATTGGGGCGATTAAAAATCCTGTTTGCCGTCGGGTGTGCCGACGGCAACCAATCAGGCGATTGGCATTGGCGACGGCACCACGACCGCATTCCAACTGGTAAAAGCCTATTCATCCGGCGCGCATACCTGGACACGAACTATCACCAAACCGGTGACCGGCACCGTTACGGTGGCGCTGGACGGGATCGTTCAGGCCTCCGGTTGGTCCGTGGATACCGCAACCGGTCTCGTTACCTTCACCGCGGCTCCAGCCAGCGGCGTCATTGTTTCTGTCGGTTTCGAATTCGACGTGCCAGTGCGTTTCGATACCGACCGACTCGATGTCACCCATGATCTGGAGCGGCTCGGCTCCATCACATCCATTCCCCTGATCGAGTTGCGGCGATGAAGGGTCCGCCTCACCCCTCGCCAAGTGCTGTGGCAATATCCTTGATGCGCAGCATCAAAACCAGCGGCTCGATCGGGCTTTCCACAAATCCGTGCTCCAGATAGAACGCCTTGGCCCGATCATTCAGGGCATGTACCAGTACCGCCGCCGCGCCGATTTCCTGCGATGCATTCAGAACGCGCAGCAAAGCATCCCTGAGCAGCGCCGTGCCAATCCCGTTGCCCTGTTCACGGTTGTCCACCGCCAAACGGCCGAGAATGATGACGGGAACGGGGGACGGCATGTTGCGGCGGACCTTGCTCGGGGCTTCGTCCCGCTCTACCGCACCGGCGGCCAAGGCGTAATAGCCGACCACGGTGTTACTGCGACAAACAACATAAACCCGCGAGGCACCGGAAGCCTGATTGCCTCGCGCGCGGCGTTTCAGCCACTGGTCAAGGCTTGGCGCGCCACAGTCAAACGTATCAAGTTCGTGGGTTTCATCGAGAAGTTCCGGTGCCCGCAGGGGCGCTTTCAGCGCACTCATTCCTCCCACGGGGCCTTGGTTGCCAGCAGTTTTCGAAGGGCTTCAGACGGTTTGGCAGGCGCATCAAGTGCGGCCTGAAATGCATCGAAACGCTCGGGATTCAACCGGAACAGGCTGCGGTCAAGCAACGCATCTTCCGCCGCGCGGCGCGTTGCCTCGAGCATAAATTCGGTGCTGTTCTTACCCAGAGCATCCGCCGCACGATCGATCAGATCCCGGTCGCGTCGGGTGACGCGCAGGTTGATCAACGATTTGTGCGCCGCCGGGCTGGCAGTTTGAGGTACGGGCATTGGTTTCTCCGGAATATGTGATGCTTGTAATGTAAAGACAATAGATACACAAATCAAGAGGCCGCATAATGGCAAAACAATTCCCTCAATCCCTGCAAACCCACCTCGAGTCCGGCACGACCACGCTCGCCTGGTGCTGGCGTCTCACCCGCAGTGACGGGGCGGTGTTCGGCTTTACTGACCACGATCGGCCGCTGACGTTTGACGGCACCACCTATCAACCGGAATCCGGTTTCACCGCCTCGGAAATCCGCGCCGGTTCCGACCTGTCTGTCGATGCGCAGGAGGCCGAGGGTGTGCTGACCTCCACCACCATCACCGAGACCGATATCCTCGATGGCCGCTGGGACAACGCCACCGTGGAAATCTGGCGCGTCAACTGGGCCGACACCACCAGCCGTGCTCTGCTGCGTCGGGGCGCGATCGGTCAGGTCCGGCGCGGACGGTTACATTTTGTCGCCGAGATGCGCTCGCTGGCGCATGTGCTGGGCCAGACTATCGGGCGGACGTTTCAGGCAAGTTGCGATGCCGCCTTGGGGGATGCACGCTGCGGCGTTGATCTGAACGATCCGGCCTTCAAGGCATCGGGCACGGTGGTTTCGCTGTCGGGCGATCGCGGCTTTGCGGTCTCCAGCCTCTCGGGTTTTGCCGAAGGCTGGTTTGCGCTTGGAACCCTGCAATGGCTGACCGGTGCCAATACGGGACGCAAGGCCGAGGTGTTGAGTCATGCCATCGTGGGCGCGGACGTGATCATCAAATTGCTAGAGGCTCCTGTGCGGCCAGCAGAGGTCGGCAACACCTTCGACATCTTCGCCGGTTGCGACAAGCGGTTCGAAACCTGTCAGAGCAAGTTCACCAACGCGGCCAATTTCCGGGGTTTCCCCCATATCCCCGGACAGGACACCATTATCCGCTATGCGGCCAAGGGCGATGCCAATGCGGGGTCGGTGTTGTGAACCGCTCACGAACCGCCCCGGCACGCATCGTCAAGGCCACCCGCCGCTGGATTGGCACGCCGTATCACGATCAGGCCTCGGTGCGCGGTGTCGGGTGCGACTGCCTCGGGCTTTTACGCGGCGTCTGGCGGGATGTGATTGGTCCCGAACCGATGCCCGTGCCGCCTTATTCCCGCGACTGGGGCGAAACGGGACCGGTCGAGGTGTTGGCCGAGGCCGCACGGGCGGCAATGCAGGAGCTGGACGTTGTGGAGGCCCGCACCGGCGATGTTATCCTGTTTCGCATGCGTGCGGGCGCGATTGCCAAGCATGTCGGTATTCTGTCTGGCACCGCCCGCAGTGCGCGCTCGCACTTTATTCACGCCTATGAGCGCACAGGCGTAATCGAGGAACATCTGTCGCCTGCCTGGCAGCGCCGGATCGCCTTCGCTTTTCGTTTTCCTGTGAGGTAAACCATGGCTTCCATTCTTCTCGCCTCGGCTGGCGCGGCCATTGGCGGCAGCATCGGCGGGGCGATCCTTGGCGTGTCGGCCGCCACCATTGGCGGTGCGATCGGCTCCTTCGCGGGCTCGATGATCGACAGCTGGATTGTATCGTCACTTGCCCCCGGGCAGCGCATCGAAGGCCAGCGGCTGGACGACCTGACCCTCACCACCTCGACCGAGGGGGCGATTATCCCGCGCATCTATGGCCGCATGCGGATTGGCGGCAACATCATCTGGGCCACGGATTTCACCGAAACGGTCAACACGACCACGCAGGGTGGCGGCAAGGGTGGCGGGCCGAAGGTGACCACCACGGCCTACCTCTATTCCGCCTCCTTTGCCGTGGCGCTGTGCGAGGGGCCAATCTCGGGCATCGGGCGCATCTGGGCCGATGGCAAGCCGCTCGATCTCTCAAACGTGACATGGCGTCTGTATGCGGGCGACGAGACCCAGCAACCGGACCCGTTCGTTGAGACCAAAATGGGGGTCGGAAATGCCCCCGCCTATCGCGGCACCGCCTATGTGATGTTCGAGGAATTGCCGCTGGAGCAATTCGGCAATCGTATCCCGCAGCTGTCTTTCGAGGTTTTCCGCCCCGTCATCGAGCCCGATACCGCCGAGGGCATGATCCGCTCCGTCACCCTGATCCCCGGCACCGGCGAGTTCGTCTATGCCACCGAGCCGGTATCTCGCGGATCCGGCGGAAATACCGCCTCCGAGAATGTGCACACCACCAATGCCGTGCCGGATATCGTGGCCGCGCTTGATCAGTTGCAGGCGGCCGCCCCGAACATCGAAAGCATCAGCCTCGTGGTCAGCTGGTTTGGAACCGACCTGCGGGCCGGAAACTGCCAGATTGTGCCCGGTGTGGAAAACACCACGAAGGCGACCACTCCGAAAAGCTGGGCCGTGAACGGCGTCACACGCACGGCGGCCCATGTGATCAGCCTCGATGCAACCGGCCGCACGGCCTTTGGCGGCACGCCGGCCGATTTCGCCGTGGTGCAGGCGATCCAGGAACTCAAGGCACGCGGGCTGCGGGTCACTTTCTATCCCTTTCTGCTGATGGATATTCCGGTGGGTAATACGCTGCCCGATCCATATTCAGACAATGCGGCCACGGTTGGACAAAGCACCTATCCCTGGCGCGGCCGGATCACCTGTTCTCCGGCGGCAGGCTATGCCGGAACCGTTGACAAGACCGCAGCTGCCGCCACGCAGGTGTCTGCGTTTATGGGCAATGCGCAGGCCTCGGATTTCAGCGTCAGCGGCGAGACCGTCTCCTGGACCGGCGGCCCCGATTGGGGCTATCGGCGTATGATCCTGCATTATGCCCATCTTTGCGCGGCGGCTGGCGGGGTGGATACGTTTCTGATCGGATCGGAATTGCGCGGGCTGACCACAATCCGCGACGGGGCAACCACCTATCCGGTTGTAACCGCCCTGAAGCAACTGGTCGCTGATGTTGCCAATATTCCGGGAGCCAGCACCGCCATCAGCTATGCCGCCGACTGGTCGGAATATTTCGGGCACCAGCCGCAGGATGGCTCCGGCGATCTGTTCTATCATCTCGACCCATTGTGGTCTGATCCGAACGTCCACTTCATCGGCATCGACAATTACCTGCCGCTGTCCGACTGGCGCGACGGGTTTGATCATGCGGATGCGCAGGCGGGATGGGGTTCTATCCGTGACCTCGACTATCTGCGCAGCAATATCGAGGGCGGCGAAGGGTTTGACTGGTTCTATGCCTCCGATGCCGACCGCATCGCCCAGATCCGCACCCCCATCACCGACGGAGCCTACAACAAGCCGTGGGTTTTCCGCCCCAAGGATATGCGCGCGTGGTGGGGCAATGCGCATTATGACCGCCCGGGCGGGGTTGAAAGCGTAACGCCGACCGGTTGGATCTCGCAATCCAAGCCCATCCGCTTTACGGAGCTCGGTTGCCCGGCTATCGATCGCGGCACCAACCAGCCGAATGTGTTTTATGACCCGAAATCGGCCGAAAGCGCCTTGCCATACTTTTCGCGGGGCTGGCAGGACGAGGCAATCCAGCGGCGCTATATCGAGGCGATGCTGGGCTATTGGGGTGATCCGGCCAACAACCCGAGCAGCAGCGTTTACACCGCCCCGATGATCGATATGGGCGAGGCGGCTGTCTGGACATGGGACGCGCGGCCCTATCCGGATTTCCCTGCCCGCGACGATGTCTGGGCCGATGCGCCGAACTGGCGATTGGGGCATTGGCTGAACGGTCGGCTTGGTGCGGTCGGGCTTGGCGCGCTGGTGCGCGAGCTTTGCCGCCGCGCGGGGCTGGATGATGTCCTGATCGACGTCAGCGCGCTTTCCGACACCGTGCCGGGGTTTGTGATTTCCGCGCTGGAAAGCCCGCGCGCCTCGATCTCGACGCTGGCGCGGCATTTCGGATTTGATGCGGTGGAGAGCGGCGGGGTGATCCAGTTTGTGACGCGCGGCCAGCGGGCCAACGCCACCATAAAACCCGATGATTTGGTGGTTGCATCCGGCGACGTGATGGAATTGACCCGCGGGCAGGAAACCGAGCTGCCGCAAGCGCTCAAATGGCAACTGGTGCGCCCCGACGAGGAATACGACGCCGCCACGGTCGAGGCCCGCCGTGTCACGGTGGAAGCTGCCCGCGTGACCTCGGAGAGCTTCCCGCTGGCCGTATCGCTGGAAGAGGCCGACCGACGCTGTCGCCGCGCATTGATGGAAGCGTGGATAGGACGCGAGACCCTGACGGCCAAATTTCCACCCTCAAACCTGTCTCTCGATCCCGGTGATGTCGTCAGTCTCGCCAATGACGGTCGCCTGATCGATTATCGCATCACCCGCATCGGTGACGCCGGCGCGCGGGCCATCGAGGCGATCCGCACCGACGCCACGATTTACGACCTGCCACCCGGGCAATACCGACCCGCGAGTCTGCCCGGAGCCACCGGGAACCTCTAAAAATCCCCCAAAATCCGGCCTGACGGGGTAGAATCGTCATCAGGATGAAAATGATTCGACCGACGGGGTTTTGTCATGGGTCAGATGGGATTTTTTGATCTTTCCAGCCGATACGCGGGACTGGACAAATCTGGTGATCCGCTGGTGTTGCTCAACGACATGGTGCCGTTCGAGGATTACCGGGACGAGCTGAAGGCCATATGGCGCACGCCGCCCGAACAGCGCAAATCCAACGCTGGCCGCCCGCCTTGGGATGAGGTGCTGATATTCAAGACGATGGTTTTGCAGCAGCTCTACAACCTCTCTGACGATCAGATCGAGTATCAGATCCGCGACCGCCTGTCGTTCATGCGGTTTCTCGGCCTTGGCATTGAAGACAGCGTACCTGACGCCAAGACCATCTGGGCCTACCGTGAAAGGCTGGCCGGGGCCGGGAAGATGAAGGAGCTGTTTGACAAGTTCGATGCCTTTCTGCGCGAAAAGGGCTATCTGGCGATGGGCGGGCAGATTGTTGATGCGAGCATCGTTCCGGCGCCGCGCCAGCACAACAAAAGGGACGAGAACGAGAAAATCAAGGCGGGCGAAACGCCTGAAGAGTGGGAGGAAAAACCCCACAAGAAGCGCCAGAAGGACGTGGATGCGCGCTGGACGAAGAAGCACGGCAAGAGCTATTACGGCTACAAGAACCACATCAATGTCGACCGGCGGCACAAATTCATCCGCGCTTATGATGTCACCGATGCCGCCGTGCATGACAGCCAGGCGCTTGCCGGTCTGATTGATGCGAGCAACACCTCATCGGACCTGTGGGCCGACAGCGCCTATCGCTCGCAAAAGATCGAAAGCGAGCTGGAAGAGCGGGGGCTTCACAGCCATATCCATCACAAGGGCAGGCGCGGCAAGCCGCTTGGCGAGCGCCAGCAAAAGGCCAACCGGAGGCGCTCGAAAGTGCGGGTCCGGGTCGAGCATGTATTCGCTTTTCAGGAGCGCTCCATGGGCGGCAAGCTGATCCGCTCCATCGGCCTGAAGCGGGCGCGATTTCGCATCGGGATGATGAACCTGGTCTACAACATGAAGCGCTTCGTCCAGTTCGAATGCGGCCTGGCGGCGCCGGGATAAGGGTTCATGGGGTGAGGTGTGCCTGAAATACCCAAAACCGGCTTGAAACCGGTGAAAATGGGTTTATGATCCGAAGCAATCAGGCGGGACAGGCGAAAAACCGTCCACCCCGCCGCGAAGAAGGCGAAAACGGGAATTTACAGAGGTTCCCCACCGTTTATGGTCCGGCGGAAATTGCCCTGATGGACCTGCCGCAAATTTCTGATGCCGTTCCGGCGCACCGGCCCTATGCAGCGGTGTTCGCCAAGCCGTGGTATGGCACGGCGGCCGTCTGGCGCAGTGCCGACACTTCGGGCTTTGCCTTGCTGGATACCATTGGTCAGGCGGCGCAGTTTGGCACGCTGGTTGCGGATCTTCCGGCCGGTCCTCTCGACCGGTTCGATCATGGCAATGAACTGCTGCTGGATGTTTCCTCCGGCACGCTGACCAGCGTCACCGATACCGAGTTGTTTGCCGGAGCCAATGCGCTGGCGGTGGAAAGCGCGACTGGCAATTGGGAGATCATCCAATTCGGAAATGCGGAGCTGGTTTCTTCGGGCCGTTATCGCCTGATGCACCTGCTACGCGGCCAGCGTGGCACCTTTGATGCCATGGGCAATCCCACACCCACCGGCGCGCGGATGGTGGTGCTGGGGTCCGGCCTCCAACCGCTCTCCATTGCCGAGGCCGATCTGGGCCTGCCATGGAACTGGCGCATCGGTCCGGCCAGCGCGGCCCCGTCTGATGCCATCATGCAAGCGCAGAGTTTCACCTCGAACGGGCGCGGGCTGATGCCTTTCGCTCCGGAACAGGTGCGGATGCGGCGGGAAGCAAACGGTGATCTGACCCTGCGCTGGCTGCGGTGCGACCGCTCACTCTCGGCCGATAGCTGGGTGCTGACCGATGTGCCGATGTCGGAAGCCAGCGAAGCCTATGATCTGGAATTTTTGGACGGGGCAACTGTCAAGCGATCCTTGACCGTTGCCAGCCCCACGTTCACCTACACCGCCGCAATGCAGACCGCTGATTTCGGCGGGCCTGTCACCAGCCTGTCCGTCCGCCTTTACCAGATCGGCGCGCTCGGTCGGGGTGCGCCGCATTTTGAGACCATCACCATCAAGGAAAGCCTATGACCAACACCCCGAACCTGGCCTTGCCGTATCTGGCGGCCGCGCAGGCGCAAAAACATGTGACCGTCAACGAGGCGCTTTCCCAACTGGATGGACTGGTGCAACTCTCGGTTCTGGATCGGGATCTTGCATCTCCGCCGGGCAGCCCCACTGAGGGCGATCGTTACCTTGTCGCGGCCGGGGCAACAGGTGCCTGGGCCGGTTGGGATGGCGATCTGGTGCTGTTTTCCGGTGGCGCATGGCTGCGCCTGATCCCCCAGACGGGCTGGATGGCGTGGGACGTCACGGCAAGCGAGTTGCTGGTCTGGAACGGGTCCGCGTGGGCTTCCTTCGTGCCGAACCTGCAAAATCTTTCCGGTGTCGGCATCGGCACATCTTCGGATGCCACCAACAGGCTGGCGGTCTCCGCTGCTGCAACCCTGCTCAATCACGCGGGCAACGGTCATCATCTCAAGATCAACAAGGCCGCAGCCGATGACACCGCCAGCCTTTTGTTCCAGACCAACTGGTCGGGGCGCGCCGAGATGGGCACGGCGGGCAGTGACGATTTCGTCCTCAAGGTCAGCGCCGACGGCAGCACATTTTTTGAGGCATTGCGGGCGGACGGCAATACCGGCGCGGCCAGCTTTCCGAACGGCATGGATCCCGAGCGCCGCAGCATTGGCGGCCTGACCAAGGGCGGCGGCACCGACTGGTGGGGGCCGGTCGATCCGTTCACGTTGAGTTACAGCACCGGCTCGCAGCAGACCCTGAGCAAAGGCTGGTATGTCACTACCATGGGGGTAAGCGGAGCCGGTGCCTACGCCCGATATGGTCGCTGGATGACGCTGGGCCTGACCCGGTATTATCCCCACAGCAGCGGCACCAGCGCCTATCCCCGTGTCGTCGCCCCGCAGGTCTATCTTTACGAGAACAGCAGCAATGCCGAGATCACAGGTGGGTTGCCTGCCAGCTGGACAGGAAACCCCGTCAGTACCATGACCTCGACCAACAACTGGGTCTACCAGATGGTTTTCCCGAAATGGCGCGAAGTCTGATCCACCCATCAAAACAGGAGTTCAAATGACCCCGCCCAAACTTGAAGCGGGCTTCGTGCGCATGCCCGAGGATGAATTCGAAGCCATGCTGGCCCGCGCCGCTGAACAGGGCGCACGCCGTGCCTTGGCCGACGTTGGCCTCGACGGTCCCGAAGCCGCCATCGACATCCACGATCTGCGCACTCTGCTCGATAGCCTGCGTATTGCGCGGCGCACCGCCTGGCAGACCATCGTGCGCCTGATCACCACTCGCAGTGGTCGCACCACCGGCCTGCTGCTCGCCCTGATCGCGGGCATTGCCGTGAAGCTGAAACTGTTCGGCTGAAGCAACCTCGACACAATTTATCCCGACCACACCCGCCAATCGGCGGGTTTTCTTTTGGAGGAAACCATGACCACTCATTACTACGCCGACTGGCGCGACGTGCCGGAAAAGCTCTGGCGCTGGCCCGACTTCAGCCCGGAGGAGATCGCCTGTCGTGGCGATGGCACCATCCGTATCAACGAGCCGGCGCTCGACAAGCTGCAGGCCTTGCGCGACAACCTCGGCGTGCCGCTGATCGCCCATTCCGCCTATCGCAGCCCTGCCTATAACCGGCAGGTTGGCGGGGCCAAACATTCCATGCACCTGCAGGGTGCGGCGTTCGATATCTCCATGGCCAACCATGATCCGGAAGGTTTTGAAGCGGCGGCACGGGCCATCGGGTTTACGGGTTTCGGCTTCTATCCGAGGCAAAATTTCATGCACATCGACATCGGCCGCGCCCGCCAATGGGGCGACCCGTTCCCGCCGCGTGCCACCCGCGGTGGTCGCACCACACGGTTTGCCGATGAGCCGCCACGTCTGCGTGAAAGCCTGACGGAAAGCCGCACCATGAAAGGCGGCGGCGCAGCGGGCATTGCCACCATCGGCGCGGCGGGTGTAGAGGTGGTGCAACAGGCCGTCACCGACACCCAGTCCGCCCTACAACCGCTGATCCCCTATCTCGATACCATCCGCTGGCTGTTCATCGCTGTGGCCCTGATCGGCGTCGGAACCACCATTTACGCCCGCTGGGACGACTGGCGAAAGGGGCGGCGCTGATGGGCGGAGAAGGAAGGGCCGGGGCTATCCCTTGGGCTTGCCGGCCACGCCCCAATGTTGCGGGGGCACTTCGCGGATAACGACCCGGACCGATTCGATTGGCGCGTCGATGGCCTCGACCACCGCATCGGTAACCTTGGCGATCAGGGCCGCCTTTTTTTCGTTGGAGCGGCCTTCGATCAGGGTTACTTCGACGAGGGGCATGGTTATTCTCCTACGTTAAAGGCGACGGTTCCGAGGGTCTCGAATGTCGTTTCGACCGCCATGCCCGGTGCCAGCGCCACCGCTGCTGTGGCACCGCCAGCAAGCACGATATCACCCGGCGCCAGCACTTCGCCAGCCGAGGCCGCGACCCGCGCCGCAGCCACCAGCGCGCGTATCGGATTGCCGAGAATCGCTGCGGTCGAGCCGATTTGCTGGGCGCGCCCGTCGATGGATAGCACAAGCCCCAGATTGGTTACATCGGTGTCCTTGGGAAACCAGTTGCCCAGAACAAAGCCCGAGGACGAGGAATTGTCGGCCACCACATCGCCAAGGTCGAACTTGAAATTGTCATAGCGGCTATCAATGATTTCCATCGCCGGTGCCACGGCTTCGACCGCCGCCAGTGCCTGTATCGGTGTGACGTTACCCGAAAGCTCGTGCTTGATCAGATAAGCGATTTCCGGCTCTACGCGCGGATGCACATAGCGGGAAAAATTGATGATGCCGCCCTCTTCTTCCTGCATGCCGCTGGTCAGGCGGCCCCAGATCAGGTCATCCAGCCCCATCTGCACCTGCTTGGCGCGGCTGGTAAAACCCATCTTGATGCCGACCCGGCGTTCGCCGCGCGCATAGCGGCGCTGCATGGACAGGGCCTGAATGGCGTAGGCCTGCTCCATGGTCAGCTGGGCCTCGTCAGAGAATTGCGGGATGGCGGTGCCGGTGCGCGCTGCTTCGTCGGCGATTTCGGCTATTCTTGCGAGGTCACTCATGCTGATTTTTCCTTGTTCTTGACCATATCGAGGGCGACATCGACAATCATGTCTTCCTGTCCACCAACCATCTTGCGTTTGCCGACTTCGACCAGAATTTCACGGGTATCCAAACCATAAAGTTCGGCCGCCCGCTCTGCATGGCGCAGGAAGGACGAATAGACCCCGGCATAGCCAAGCGTCATGGTTTCGCGGTCCACCCGCACCGGGCGTTCCTGCAAGGGGCGCACCAGTTCTTCGGCGGCATCCTGCAGTTTGAACAGGTCACAGCCATGTTCCCAGCCGTAAAGATCGGCCACCGCCACGAATGCCTCGATCGGTGTGTTGCCCGCTCCGGCCCCCATACCGGCCAGCGAGGCATCAACACGGTAGGCGCCGTTTTCCACCGCCACAACCGAGTTGGCCACGGACAGCGACAGGTTTTCATGCATATGCGCGCCCAGCTGGGTTTCGGGTTTCAGCGCGGCCTTATAGGCATTGAAACGGTCCTGGACGCCGGCCATGGTCAGGCGCCCGCCGCTGTCGGTGACATAGACGCAGGCCGCGCCATAGCTTTCCATCTTGGCGGCCTCGGCTGCCAGATTATCCGCATCGGTCATGTGCGACATCATCAGGAAGCCGGACACGTCCAGCCCCATTTCGCAAGCCGCCGCGATATGCTGCGCCGAGACATCCGCCTCGGTGCAATGGGTGGCGATACGCACCGATTGCACGCCGTTATCGCGGGCCTTTTTCAGATCCTCGATGGTGCCTATCCCCGGCAACAGCAGGGTGGTCAGCTTGGCGTTCTTGATGACCTTGGCGGCCTCGAGAATCCAGTCACTGTCGGTGAAGGCCCCGAAGCCGTAATTGAAGGTCGAGCCGGTCAGCCCGTCGCCATGGGCAACCTCGATGGCGTCCACGCCGGCCTCGTCCAATGCTTGCGCAATGGCGCGTACATGGCCCAGATCATATTTGTGGCGAACCGCATGCATGCCGTCGCGCAGAGTTACGTCTTGAATATAAAGTTTGGTCATGTCAGGCGGCCTCTACCCATTTGCGTTGCACCGACAGGCGTTCGGCGGTTTTCATCGCCGCCGAGGTCATGATGTCGAGATTACCGGCGTATTTGGGCAGGTAATGCGCCGCACCTTCTACTTCGATGAAAATCGATACTTTCAGGCCGGTGAAATCGCCACCCATTTCAGGGATGTGCAGCGGGTCGTTGGAGCCGATATGCTCGAACTGCACCTCCTGCTTCAACCGGTAGCCGGGCACGTAGCTTTGCACCTCGCGCTCCATTTCAAGGATGGATTCGCGGATCTTGTCCTGATCGGCCTCGTCACACAGGCAGAACACCGTGTCGCGCATGATCAGCGGCGGCTCGGCCGGATTGAGGACGATAATCGCCTTGCCGCGCGTGGCTCCACCGACCTTTTCGATGGCCTCGGCTGTGGTTTCGGTGAACTCATCAATATTGGCGCGTGTGCCCGGGCCTGCGGATTTCGAGGCGATCGAGGCGACGATCTCGCCGTAATGCACCTTGGCGACACGGTTGACCGCAGCAACCATGGGAATCGTGGCCTGCCCGCCGCAGGTGACCATGTTCACATTGCCCTCGTCCAGATTGGCGTCGATATTGACCGAGGGGATGGTATAGGGGCCGATCGCTGCCGGGGTCAGGTCGATCACCTGCTTGCCATCGGCTTGCAAAACCGCATCGTGGTGTTTGTGGGCACCGGCAGAGGTGGCGTCAAAGACGATGCGGATATCCTTGTATTCGGGCAGCTTGGTCAGCCCTTCGATGCCCTCGTGGGTGGTGGCAACGCCCATGCGCGCGGCCCGGGCCAGGCCGTCGCTTGCCGGGTCGATCCCCACCATCGCGCCCATTTCCAGCACATCGGACATGCGCATGATCTTGATCATCAGGTCGGTGCCGATATTGCCCGAACCGATGATGGCACATTTGATTTTTGTCATGGTCCTATTCCTTTGCAAATGCGGCACGAACCGAGCCAAGCCCGTTGATCCGGGCCTCGAACACATCACCGGGTTCAGCGGCTACCATCGGGCCAAGCGCGCCCGACAAGACCAGATCACCCGGGCCAAGCGGTTGCCCGGCGCGGGCCATGGTGCGTGCCAGCCAGAGGGTGGCGTTCAGCGGGCTGCCCAGACAGGCGGCACCGGCCCCTACGGAAACCGGCTCGTTATTCTTGAACATGACCATGCCGCATAGGCGCGGGTTGAACTCGCCCAGCCGCTTGGGTTGCTGGCCCAGCACATAAAGCCCGGCGGAACCGTTATCGGCAATGGTATCGGTGATGCGAATGTCCCAGTTGGCCACCCGCGAGCCGACCACCTCGATGGCTGGCACCGCATAACCAATCGAGGCCATGACGTCGACCATGGTGATATGCGGGCCGGTCAGCGGCGCGGCAATCACAAAGGCAACCTCGGCTTCGACCTTGGGTTGCTGCACGCGCGACAGCGGAATGTCCTCGCCATCGGGCACTTCCATATCGGCAAACAGCATACCGTAATCGGGCTGGTCCACGCCCAATTGCGCCTGCACCGCCTTGGCGGTCAGGCCGATCTTGCGGCCGGAAAGCTTGCGCTCTTCGCTGGCCAGCCAGCGCTTCGTGTTGATTTCCTGCGCCTTGTAGGCGGCTTCTACATCGCTGTCGCCCAGAAGATCGCGCACAGGAGCCACCGGCTCACCGGTTTCCCAAGCCTGCCAGATACGGTCGGCAGCCTGTTGAATATTTGTGTCTGTCATTGAGTGGCTCCTTCAGAGCTTTACGCATATATTTTTAAGTTCGCTATAGAATTCCAGCCCATGCACCCCGCCTTCGCGGCCGATCCCGGATTGCTTGGACCCGCCAAAAGCCGTGCGCAGGTCGCGCAGGAACCACGAATTGACCCAGGCAATGCCGACATCGATTTGCGCGGCAACGCGGTGCGCCCTGGAAAGGTTCTCGGTCCAGATTGCCGTGGCAAGGCCATAATCGGTGTCATTGGCTAGCCGCACGGCCTCGTCTTCGGTGTCGAACGGGGTGATATGGCAGACGGGGCCGAAAATCTCTTCGCGAATCACCCGTGCATTCTCGGGCAGGCCGGTCCAGATGGTGGGGCGCACCCAGCAGCCGCCTGCGAATTCCGCGGGCATCTCGGCCTTGCCGCCACCGGTCACAACGGTTGCGCCCTCTTCTTCGGCCAACGCCATATAAGACAGCACCTTCTCTTCGTGCTCTTTTGAAATCAGCGGGCCCATATTGGTTTCGGGGTCATTCGGATTCCCCAATTTCAGGCTTTCGGCACCTTCCTTCATACGGGCGACGAATTCGTCAAAAATTGGTCGCTCCACGTAAATCCGTTCGGTGCCAAGGCAGACCTGCCCGCAATTGGCGAAGGCCGAGCGCAGGCTGCCCTCGATCGCCTTTTCCATATCACAATCGGCAAAGACAATGCCGGCATTCTTGCCGCCACATTCCATGCTTACCTGACGCAATCCCTTGGCTGCAGCCCGGGTGATGATCTCGCCAGTGCGGGTCTCGCCGGTAAAGGTGATGGCGTCCACGTCCGGATGCTCGGTCAGGAAGGCACCGGCGCTATCGGGGCCAAAGCCGTGCACCACGTTGAACACACCCGCAGGCATGCCGACTTTGTTCATCACCTCGCCCAGCAGGGTGGTGGTGAGCGGGGTTTCCTCGGAGGGTTTGACCACAACCGTATTGCCACAAGCCAGCGCCGGGCCAACCTTCCACGTCATCAGCAGCAGCGGCAGGTTCCACGGACTGATCACCGCGATCACGCCCTTGGGTTTGCGAACAGCGTAATTCAGCGCACCGGTAGCGTCCGGTGTATCGAGCATGAAGCTCTCGGTCGGCACGTTCTTGACCGTGTCGGCAAAGACCTTGAAGTTGGCAGCCCCGCGCGGAATGTCGATATGGCTGGCAAGGCCACGCGGCTTGCCGGTATCCAGTATCTCGGCCTCAAGGAAATCGTCAAAACGGTTGTTGATTTCATCGGCCACCGCATGGAGAAGATCGGTGCGCGCAACCATGCTCATTTTGCCCCATGGCCCTTTTAGGGCTGCGCGGGCAGCGGCAACGGCAGCATCAACCTCGGGCTTCAGCGCCTCGTGGACAACGCCGATTTTTTCCCCTGTTGCCGGGTTGAAATTGTCAAAGTTCTGGCCACTTTTGCCACTTGTGAACTCGCCATTGATAAAATGAAGCGCATCGGTCATTTTGGCATTCCTGATTAGCTATGATAGATCTAGAGTCGAAATTCCGGCTGCGGCGCAGGCATCATCCTGTTCGGCGGACGCACCGGAAACCCCGATTGCGCCGATCAGATGATCGCCAGCCATAATCGGTAATCCACCGGGAAAGGCTGCCACGCCGGGCCGGTTGACAATGCCGGCCAGCACGTCCGGCTCACCTTTCAGCACCTCGTAGAGCTTGCCGCTGGGCAAGCCGAACCCGACCGAAGTGCGCGCCTTGTCGCGGGCAATGTCGCCCGAGGGCAGGAAAGCCCCGTCGTCACGCAGAAAGGCAATCTGGTTGGCACCGGCATCGACGACGCAGGCATTGACCGAAACCCCAAGGCTCCGGCCATGCCTGACCGCCGCGTGAACGGCGCTCAGGGCGGCTTCGGCGGTAAGCCGAAGCGTTTTGGTCGTCGCAGACATCACGAAACGACAGACAGGAAGGCATCATTGAGCTTGCGCTCGTAGTAGAAAATGCCGCGCCCGACGTTTTCCATGTCCCAAGTCCGCTGCGGGTGGTCCTTGTAGGCGGTGTAACCACCGGAAAACACCTCGTTGCGGTTGCCGGACGGATCAAAGAAATAGATCGTCTGCCCACGGGTGATACCGTGCCGCGTTGGCCCCAGATCCAGCGAAAGATTGTATTGGGTGATGATGTCGGCCGCGTGGCCAATTTCGGCCCAGTCCTGCAGGAAAAAGGCGATATGGTGCAGTTTGCCAGGCTCTTCATGGGCCACAAAGGCGATGTCATGCGCCTTGTTGGACACGGTGGCCCAAATGGCAAACGGCTCTCCGTCGGGCAGCTTGACCAGTTCAGGCACGTGGAAATCAAGCGCCTCGATCAGGAATTGTTGGGTTTCTGCCAGATTTGGGCCATAAAGCAGGCAATGGTCGAGCCGCTGTGCCTTCATGCCGCGTGGCGGCTCACCCTTCCAGATATGCGGGTTGACGGTTTCCGGTGCCATGTCCGAAAGCTCCATTTCCCCGAAAATCTCAATCCGGTGACCCGAGGGGATGGTAAAGCCGATGCGGCGACCAGTCCCGGGCATTTCGCCCGCGGGCACCTCGTCGACCTCAAGGCCCCAATCCTCGATCCGCTTGCGGAAACCGTCCATGGCGTCGTCGTTTTCAGCCTTGAAAGCGAAGACGTCGATGCCAGCCTGATCGGTCTCACGCAGCACGATGGAGTGGCGGCCGAATTCGTCAAAGCATTTGAGGTAGACCCGGCCGTCATCCTCTTTCGAGACCAAATCAAGGCCCAGGCGTTCGACGTAATGTTCGATCGCCTCATCCATATCCAGCACCCGGAGCTGTGCAAACCCCGGTCTCATCAATCCTTCTTGTGACATTTTCTTCTCCCTTTTGTGAAGTTGACTTCGTAATTATCCGGGCCGTTTCGGCGCTCTGAAAGCGGGGCTGAGTATCAGGTCCGTCTTGGCGAGCAGCCGGCAGGATAGCGCGAATCCCTCGCGCTCTTCTTGTTCGGTGACATGTGCGCGACTCATTTTCAGTGTGGTATATTCTCCCGAAAGCACCTTGACCCGGCACGCCCCGCAGCCGCCCTTGCGACAGCCGACCCGCACCGAAGTGGCCCCGGTGCGCTCAAGCGCGCCCAGCACGACTTCGCCGTCACGGATCGGGCGCCCGGCAGTTTCACCTTCGAGTCTTACTGTAGGCATTGTTCCCCCATAGCTGCTGCGCGAAAACCGCTCTGCTTCGCTTCCTTTGTGTCGCCACGTTGAGTGCAGTTTGAATGTGACAAAATCGTTTGTCAAATGGAATATCGTTTTTAAAAGTCGTTTTTTTCGCAATTTCGGGTTCTAATATCATTTCATAGGTTTTTCTTGTCAGCTAGCGCCGACTCGGCTAAAAAAATGCGGAAATTCAGGAGAACGGTTTGCAAGTTACCAATGGCGATATTCAGGAAGAAAAGGTTGGCGGGGGCAAGACCGCGATCGGTGTGGTGTATTCGTCGTTGATGCAGGCCATCCTTAACGGCGAGATAGAGCCGGAAAGCCGCCTGCGAATTGAAAATCTGCGACTGCGCTATGGTGTCGGATCGTCCACCGTGCGCGAAGCCCTTTCGCGTTTGCTGGTCGAGAATCTCGTAACCACGCAAGGTCAAAAAGGATTTCGCGTAGCGCCGGTTTCGATGGCGGATTTCGAAGAGATCGTCAAAATGCGCGCCTTGCTGGAATCAGCGGCGCTGCTGGAATCGATGGAAAACGGCGATGATGAGTGGGAAGGCAACCTTGTGGCCGCGCATCACCGTCTGGCAAAAATCGAGAAAGCGATCCTGGCGAGTAAAGCGGACGAGGTTTCGGACGAAAACGTGCGGGATTGGGAGTTTCGCAATCGCGACTTCCACGATGCGCTCTATGCGGCCTGCCACAACCGCTGGCTGCAAAAATTTCGCAATATTCTTTATAACCAGTCGGTGCGATATCTGCGCATTTCCATCAGTTCGCGCTCCGTCCCACGAGATGTGCGCGCCGAGCATCAGGCGATTTTCGATGCGGCAATTGGACGGGACAAGGTTTTGGCGGAAAAACTGTTGCGCGAGCATATCGGAAAATCCATCGGTGTGCTGGCGGAGCGAATTCCTGGTGGAAAGTTTGCAAGCAGTTTTGGCGAGGCGTGAGTCATGGCGTGCATTCCTTCCAGCCCAGCGCCGGACATGGCGTTTGAAACCATTGGGCATGGTACCATTAATCCGGCGGCAAAACCGGCCGCTAACGGTACGCTGGTCACGTTCTTTCCCCATGCCCAATGCAAGGTGAGCCGGTTTCACCTCAAGGCTCTTGACGACATGATCGGTGATTTCGCGATACGCGGGGTCATGTTGCTGGCGGCCAGCGCCGACAGCGCCGACAACCTTCAGGCGATGGCCGCCGAAATGCAGATTGCCCGCCTGCCGATTGCCCATTCTCTGGATCCGACGCATGCACAAGAACGCTGGGGGGTGCTGTTGTCACAAGGGACGGCCGATCTTGATGAGCCGCCAGTTTTTGCCGAACCGGCCCACTTCTGGATTCGCAATGACGGCACCATCGGGTTAAGCGGCATCTATTCCACCCCGCACCAACTGCCTGACATCAAAAACCTGCTGCGCGCGGTCGAGAAATGCGTACCAAAAGGCAGTGCGCCGCGAGGATCACATATCGTTCGCAACTGACATCCAAATGCTACACAGGGAGAGAACATCATGAAGAAACCATTATCAGGACTGACGCGGCGCGGCTTTGTCAAAGGTGCCACCGGCATGGGCCTCCTTGTTTCATCCAGTAGCCTTGCCAGCCCGGCAATCGCTGCCTCCAAGACAATCAGGATCGGCTATGTCACACCGACAACCGGACCGCTGGCAATTTTTACCGAGCCGGATGATTTCACGCTCAACCAGTTCAAGAAGCAACTCGAAGGCGGATTGAACATCAACGGAGCCAACCACGCGGTTGAATTCATCGTCAAGGACAGCCAATCCAACTCCAACCGTGCCTCTTCGGTGGCGCAGGAGCTGATTCTGGGAGACGAGGTGGACCTGATCATGGCCGCGTCCACCCCTGATACCACCAATCCGGTGGCCGATCAGGCCGAGCTGAACGGCGTACCCTGCATCACCAATGACACCCCGTGGCAGCCACATTTCTTTGGCCGTCAGGGCGATCCGGCTGTGGGTTTTGACTATACCTATCACTTCTTCTGGGGGCTTGAGGACATCATCTCGGTCTATATGGCGATGTGGGATCAGGTGGAAACCAACAAGGTTGTTGGGGCGCTCTGGCCCAATGACCCTGACGGCAACGGCTGGGCCGATCCGACCCATGGCTTCCCACCAGTGATGGCCGAGCGGGGGTATGAACTGGTTGCTACCGGCCGCTATCAGAATATGAGCGACGATTTCAGCGCGCAGATTTCCGCCTTCAAGAAAGCCGGTGTGGAAATTGTGACCGGTGTGGTCATTCCACCGGATTTCACCACCTTCTGGACCCAGGCTGCCCAGCAGGATTTCCACCCCAAGGTGGTGAATGCCGCCAAGGCGACCGAATTTCCGCATGCCATCGCCGGGCTGGGCGAACGCGCCGACGGGCTGTCGGTCGAGGTCTGGTGGTCGCCCCAGCATCCGTTCTCGTCGGGCTTTACCGGCCAGACCTCTGCCGAGCTGGCCGCCGAATACACCGCCGCCACCGGCAACCCCTGGACGATGCCGCTGGGCTTCAAACACGCGCTGCTGGAGGTCGCTGTCGACGCGCTCAGGCGCACCGAAGATCCGACCAGCCCGGAAAGCATTGCCGCTGCGATCAAAGCCACGTCTTATGATTCGGTGGTGGGCACTATCGACTTCTCCAAAGGCCCTGTGCCCAATATCGCCAAGACGCCGCTGGTTGGTGGTCAGTGGAAGCTGGACGGCGGGGTGCTGGATCTGCAGCTCGTCGAGAACGGGGATCATCCCGATATTCCGACCTCGGCCAGTATGCGCCCGATCGGCTAGTCGGACAGGCCTGATACGAACAAAAGCGGCGGCACAATGCCGCCGCTTACGCCGAAAACGGGGGGGCATGCAGCCAATTCTATCGCTGGTAGGCGTCAACAAAAGCTTTGGCGCATTGCAGGTGGCTGACAATATCAGCCTTGATCTGCCCCGTGGGCAGGCGCTGGGGATCATCGGCCCGAACGGGGCGGGGAAATCAACCCTGTTCAACCTGATCGGCGGGGCCTTGCCTGTGTCATCGGGAGAGATCCGCTTTGACGGGCAGGACATCACCCGCCAGAGGGCCAACCAGCGTTGCCGTCAGGGGATTGCCCGCTCGTTCCAGATTCCGCACCCGTTTACCGGCATGAGCGTTTATGAAAACCTGCTGGTTGCTGCCTCGTTTGGCGGCGGCAAGACGGATCAGGCCCGTGATATTCTGACGCGCACCGGTTTGCTGGACAAGGCCAATGTCCAGGTCGGCACGCTTTCGCTGCTGGAACGTAAACGGCTGGAACTGGCCCGCGCGCTGGCCACGCAGCCAAAGCTGCTGTTGCTGGACGAAATTGCCGGTGGCCTGACCGAGGGTGAATGTCAGGCGCTGGTCCGGACCATCTGTGATATCCGCGACAGCGGCGTCTCCATCATCTGGATCGAACATATCGTGCATGCACTGGTGGCCGTGGTTGAACGGCTGATCGTTATTGATTTTGGCAAGATCATCATCATCGCGCAGGGCGCACCCGCCGAGGTCATGGCAACCCCGCTCGTGCAAGAGATTTACATGGGGATCGAAATAGATGACCACGCTGCTTGAAACCCGAAACCTGACGGCCTTTTACGGCGATTTTCAGGCGCTGTTCGGCATTGATCTGACTCTGAACGCCGGTGAGGCACTGGCGATCATTGGCGCCAACGGGGCCGGCAAATCGACCTTTCTGCGCGCCCTTACCGGCCTGCGCTCCACCAAGGGGCAGCAGGTGACATTTGACGGGCAATCCATTGCCGGACTGCCCGCCGACCGGATTCACAAGCTGGGGCTGGCCATGGTGCCCGAGGGGCGACGGTTGTTTCCCTCGCTGAGCGTCGAGGAAAACCTGCTGATCGGTGCTTCGGGCGGGCGCAATGGGCCGTGGAACCTGAAGGCGATCTATGACCTTTTCCCCGATCTCGTCGCCAAGCGGGCCAATCCCGGCCATGCTCTTTCGGGCGGTCAACAACAGATGGTGGCGATCGGACGTGCGCTGATGTCCAACCCCAAATTGTTGTTATGTGACGAGATCAGCCTTGGCCTTGCCCCGAAGATCATCAAGAACATCTATCAGGCCCTACCGCAAATCCGCCAGCAGGGCACCGCAATTCTGGTGGTTGAGCAGGATGTCAGCCAGGCCATGGCGGTATCCGACCATATCTATTGCTTCATGGAGGGCCGCGTCACCCTGACCGCCCCCCCCAAAGACCTGAGCCGCAAGCAGATTGCCGACGCCTATTTCGGCATGAAAAACGGAGAGGCCGCCTGATGGACTGGATCAATGCAATCGTGCAGGGCATATTGCTGGGTGGGCTATATGCCCTGCTCGCAGCCGGGCTGAGCCTGATGTTCGGGGTGATGCGTTTCATCAACATGGCACATGGCGATTTCATCGTGATCGCCGCCTATATGATGCTGACCTTTGTGGTGACATGGGGGCTGCATCCGGCGATTGGCGTGGTGCTGGTGGTGGGGCTGCTGGGGGTGGCGGGGTATCTGAACCAGCGGCTGCTGCTGAACCGGGTGTTGGGCAAGGATGTTCTGCCGCCAGTGCTGGTAACCTTTGGCATGTCGATCATCATCCAGAACGCGTTGCTTGAGGTTTTTTCCGCTGACAGCCAGAAAATTTCGACCGGTTGGCTCGAGACCGCCTCGGTTCCACTCGGCCAGAACCTGGCAATTGGTGTATTGCCGCTGATGATGTTTCTGGCTGCGGTGGCCGCGATTGGAATCTTGCAGTTCATCTTTTACCGCACCGCCATCGGGCGGCTGCTGCGTGCCACTTCGGATGACCCGGAAATGGTGCCGCTGATGGGGGGCAATAACGCCCATATCTTTGCGCTGGCAACCATGCTGGCCAGTTTTGTCGTTGCCGTGGCCGGTATTTTTCTGGCGATGAAGGCCAATTTCGACCCTTCCGCAGGGCCGGTGCGGCTATTGTTCGGCTTCGAGGCGGTGATTATCGGCGGGATGGGCAATATCTGGGCCACTCTGCTGGGGGGGCATCGTGCTGGGTGTCGCGCAAACGCTGGGGGCGCAAATCGATGCGGGCTCGCAAATTCTGGCGGGGCATCTGGTCTTTCTGGCGGTACTGATGCTGCGGCCCAGGGGGCTGTTTCCTCGGATGAAAGGCTGATCTCATGGACAACACCGCTGCATCATTGCCGAACGTGAACAGGGGCCTGCGCGGCGCCCTGTTGATTCTGGCTGGCGTGGCCTTGGCCTTTGCGCCCTTTTGGGCGGGCCGCGCCGACCTGCGCCTGTTGATGGAGGCGTTCAGCTTTCTGGCCCTGGCGCAAATCTGGAACCTGTTGGCCGGATATTCGGGGCTGATTTCGGTCGGGCAGCAAGCTTTTGTCGGGCTGGGGGGCTATCTGTTTTTCGCGCTGGCAATGTTTACCGGCCTGCCGGTGCTGGTGGCCATCCCGGCGGCGGCCGTGGCCACCGCAATCATTGCCATTCCCACCGGCTGGATCGCCTTTCGCCTGCAGGGGACGTATTTTGCCATTGGCACATGGGTGATTGCCGAATCCTTTCGCCTGATCGCCGCGCAGATCAGCACCTTGGGCGGTGGTTCGGGGATTTCGCTGCCGATCGCGGTGGCAAAATCACTGGCCACGACACGGGCTGGCCGCGATCAGGTGATGTATTACATCGCTTTTGCCATCGCCGTGATATCGGTCATCGGGGTCTGGACCTTGCTGCGCTCGCGCTGGGGCATGGCGCTGACAGCACTCCGCGACAGCGAGGACGCAGCCGAGAGCGTCGGGGTCGACACAAGGCGGGTCAAGTTCCTGATCTATATCTTTACCGCCTTCATTACGGCGCTGACCGGCGGGTTCATCTTTTTGCAAAAGCTGCGCATCACGCCCGACGCGGCCTTCAGCGTCAATGAATGGACCGCTTTCGTGATCTTCATCGTGGTGATCGGCGGGATTGGTACCATCGAGGGGCCAATTGTCGGGGTGGTGATCTTTTTTGCCCTGCGCGAGATCGCGGCGGATTGGGGAACGTGGTATCTGATCATGATGGGGGGCATTGCCATCGCGGTGATGCTGTTTGACAAGCGCGGTGTCTGGGGCGGGCTGAAAGCACGCTTTGGCCTGTCGGTATTTCCGACCGGCCGGCGACTGGAGTAAACAGGTAAGCAGACAGGGAAACGGTGCCTGCAGGGAAGCACCGTCACCAGGAGAAACCGGAAAAACCGGATCAGATATGTTTGAACAGCGGGCTTTTGGCCTTGCTGTCGTCGCGGCTGGATTCGTCGTAGAAATGTTCCAAATACATTTCCTTTTCAAACAAACGCCCCTGCATCAGGGTGGTGATGCAGGCGTCGATCATCGGTGGCGGGCCACAGAGATAGGCGACGTGGCCCTTGAACCGACCATCAAAGGCACGCTCGGCCGCTTCATGGACAAAGCCGCGCTCGCCCTGCCAGTTGCTATCTTCCGGCTCGTTTGACAGCACCGGAATATAGGTGAAGTTGGCGTGTTTTTCGGCCAGTTCGCTGAACAGGTCATAGTAATACAGGTCTGCCTGATCGCGCGCGCCATAGATCAGGGTGATCTGACGGTCTTCGCCGGTTTCCAGCAATTCCAGTATCATTGATTTGGGGCTGGACAGGCCAGAGCCACCGGCCAGAAAGATCATTGGCTCGGGCCTGGATTTGCGCACGAAGAACCGCCCGTAAGGGCCGGTCACTTTCAACGCGGTGCCCTCGGTCAAATCGTCGTACAGCCAGGTCGTGGCTGCGCCGCCCCTGACCTTGCACACGTTCAGTTCGATCTCGTCAGCCTTTGAGGGCGGCGAAGCGATCGAGAAGGCGCGCGGGCGATCCCCGGCGGCAGGCACATGCAGGTTGATGTACTGGCCAGCCTGAAAATCGATCGGACCGTCCTTCAGCTTCAAGGTGATGCCGACAATGCGGTCGGAAAATCTGGTGATTGCGCTGACGGTCGCGGAAAAGTCGCGCACGGGAATTGAGCGCGCATCCGGGTCTTCTTCGATATCGGCCTCGATGACCATGTCGCTCGTCGGCGTGGCGGTGCAGGCAAGGCACTTGCCCTCGTCGCGCTCCATGTCCATCAAGGCAAATGGCGAGGCGTCGCCGTGTTCGACTTCGCCTTCCAGAATATCGACCTTGCAGGTGGCGCACAGCCCGTGCCCGCAGGCATGGGGAAGGTAAACACCTTCGCGCAGGGCCGCGTCGAGGAGGGTTTGCCCCTCCTCGACCTCGATCGTGACCCCGAGGGGTTCCACGGTTACTTCGTAGCTCATTGGCGCTCCGATGCTTACCGTGGTCCGAGGCTGTTGAGCCCCGGGGTCTTGAAGCGCAGCACCGACTTGTGGCCGATGCCGTTTTCATCCAAGCTCTTGTCCATGTCCGGCGTGAGCGGGGCATTATCGAGCATCCACTCGACCTTGCCCCATTCGATTTTGGCAAAGTCCGGGTCTGGCCCATAGGCCGCCGGGATCACCTCGGCCACCAGCGCCCCGAAGGGCATGCCGACAGGCAGGGGGAAAGCCATGGGCGAGCTGACCATAACATGCTGATCCCAGCCGATGATGACCATGGTATTGCCATGGAAGTTCTCGATACCGTCCTTGACGATCGCCGGATAGTCTCCGATTGCAGTAACAGACATAATGCGTCTCCTTTTCCGTTATTCCGCTGCGGTCGGCTTGGTGTCTTGAATCCCGTGCCATTCGTTCCAGCGTTTTTCATCCGGCGAGCCGACATAGTCCATATTGTCCGCTCCCAATTCGAACCCGTACCATTTCAGCACGTTCTCCAGCCCTTCGCCGCCACAATTTCCCTGGAAGATCTGCTGTGGAGGCAGCCACGACTGCACGTATTTCTCGGGCTCGTCATCAAAGATGGTTTTGCACATGTCCGAGCAGAAGTGGTACTTGTCACCCTTGTATTCACTTGAGCGATAGACAACCTGCGTCGGGTCATTTTCCATGTCGGTAAAGCCCATGGGTATCTGGCAGGTCTGACAAATACACGGCAGGGTCTGGCTGTAATAACGCTCGCCCTTGGCCTCCTGCTCTTTCCAGTGTTCGAACCGCGGACGGTAGTATTTGTCGAACGTGTCCGGGTATTTGGCGCTGAGCCAGTCCATCTTCTTTTCGTCCGGCATCCATGTATGAATCGCCGCGGCGGCAGTGTGGTTGTAAAGGATGCCCCAAACCTGATGGCTCAGATGCTCTTTCTCTTTGGCGCAAAGCTCGGCGTAGCTGGGCACCTTGATGCCGTAGCGGGCCAGATCCTTGAACAACGCACCGCCGTTTTCCTCGAAATAGATCTCCCAGGCTTCTTTCCAGGACATCGGGCTTTCGGGCAGCATGTAATCCATCATTGCCGAAACCAGAGACAGCACTTTGTAGCCGCGCCACAACCATTTATCGATCCATTTTTGAACGATCGGTACGTTGGCCTCGTCCTGCTCGAGCATGAACTTGATGGCCTCAAGGCCAAGCGTCATGTGGCGGGCTTCGTCCGATTGCGCCGAAAAGCCGAAGGTGACGGTGGACATGTCGCCGTTGAAGGCAGCACCCGACATGAACGGCACGAACAACAGGTTGGTCAGCACATATTCGAAGGAAAAGCCGACCGCGACCATGAATTCGAACGGGCCCGCCGTGTTGGCATCGTCAAAGAACGATTTGGGCACCGACAGATACCAGACCCGGTCATGCCATTCGCGGAAATTGTGCAGTCCGTCAAAGTGCTTGTTGTAATGGCTCATCGTGTGAACCTGGGTCTGCACGTGGCGCAACTCGTCCAGTGACTGCATCTGGCAGGCCACGCGGGCACCTTCACCCTCGAAATGGCGGCCCTGGCGGGCAAAGCCACGGTGGGCCTGATATTCCAGCGGCGACACGCCCTGCAGGAACAGTTTCAACGCGTTGACATAGCGCCCGTCCGTCAGGTTCAGCTGCCCGTTATTCTGGGCGAATGCATCTATGATTGCATAGAGCTTTTTCTCTTTCTCGCCCTGATATTTCCAATAGGCGTCCATGGTCATGCGGAACGGGTCTTCCCACGCGTCCCAGTCATGGATCTTGATCCCCTCGTATTTGTCGTAAGGGAAAATCTTTTCTTTGGATTGATAGCTCGGCTCCCAACCCAAACGGGTCATTGCCTTGTAGCGATCGCGCATATTCAGCTTTTTAGCCATGTCGTGTTCCTCCCGACAAATTAGTCATTCCAGTAAATAGTGAAGTGGTCATCCTCTTCATCGAGGTGCCCCCCGAATGAAATCAGCACCAGTTGCACATCCTGGGGTTCCCAATCAGGGTCGTCCTTGATTTCGCGAACTGTGTCACGGTTGATCACCAACTTGCCTTCGGCGGTGATGCGCACCATGGCCGGTTGCTGGTCGACCACTGCTGCCGGATTGTCCCTGACAATCGCCTCGACGATCGGGCGGGCTTCGTCATTGTCCTGAAGCGCCAGAAATACCTTGCTCATACCTGTCTCCCTTATACATCCACGCCATTCTTGCCTGCGCGTGCAATCAGCGCCTGCTTGGCATTTTCCAGAACTTCGGCACCGTTGTCGAAGGCAGCATTCACCAGCGGGGCGAGGGCCTCTTCGGCCTGGCCGAGCCAGCTGTTGAACCATCCGCTGACCAGTGCCTTGTTTTCGGCGCTTTCATCGGTGGCCACTTTGATCTGCTTATCAACCCAACGGCTGGTTTCCACGTTCCAGTCAAAGATGAATTCGGTCAGCAACGAATAGGCCGAGCCGCCGTCTGCCGTGACTTTCTTGTCAAACGCATCAAAGAAGATCGCATGAACCAGCCCGTCAAGCACCAGATTCTGCGCCACGAACAGCTCGAACCAATCCTCGACCACTAGGGTGTTTTCCACCACGCGGCGCAGGCCCTGCCATTCGGCATTGTCGGTCCAGGTCGCCTTGGCTGCGTCCAGAACGGCCGGGTCGTTGTCGGCCAGCAACAGGGCAATGCGGGTAATGTATTGCGCGTTGCCCAGCCGGTCGGCGGCGTTCAATATTGCCGTCGAGGTGATCGCCGCACCATAGCCCATGGCGCAAATCTGGGTGTTGTTCATGTTGGCGCCCCATTCGAAATGGCGCAGCGGCACGATGACATCCAGGATTTCCTGACGCACCTTGTAGGGCATGGCGGCGATAAGGCCGCGCTTTTCGGCGATCTTGAAATTGCGATCGGCCGAGTCCTGCTGTTGGGCGCGCGTCATGCAGTAATTGCCATAGTAATACTGGCGCGGATCCAGAAACTTGTACCAGTCCTCCATCACCAGCGCGGTGCGGGTGGCGTCATACAGCTCTTTTTCCGGCTGCCATGTCGGGCGGTAGTGGAAATGCTCGGTCGCCTGAATGTCGAACACCGCTTCCTGATAACGGCTTGCCGGCTTGTCACCACCAAGCCGTTTCGCCACATGGGTATAGGTGTGCCGGACCGGCTTGATCACCTTGGCCTTGATATCAATTTGCATCTGGGTTTTCCTCCTGGTTGCTCAGTGTTGGCGAATTTGTTAAATCTTTACGCTCGGTTCACCGTAGCGCCATTTCAACCGGTCATAATCCACCCGCTCAGCTTCCTCCGGGGTGAGATACTGCACCTTGTTATGGGCGCAAAAAGTCTGAAAAGCCTCAAATGGCAGCACCAGCTCGATATACATTTCCGGCTCGCCGATGGAAAAGTCGAACTCGATCAGATGGTTGTTTCGAATGCCGGTTATACGCACGTATCTGTTGTCCGGACTAAAAGTCTTGTCACCGTTACTCATATGCAGTTCCTTCCGCTGCGGGTTTCCATAGCGAAACCCCAATTCAGGGTCCTTAAGATTGACGAAGCGAAGCGCGGGCATCACAATGCCTTCAGGATGTTTTGCGGCGAGGATTCCCCGTAGGGATCATCCCCTGCATTGTCGGCAAATCCCGGCTCTTCGAACCAGGCCTCGATCTCGCCGTCATTTACCACTGCGCCGTAACGCCATGAACGCATGCCAAAGCCCAGGTTGTCCTTGATGACCAGCATGCCCATTTTTCGGGTAAACTCGCCCGAGCCATCCGGGATCAGCTTAACCTTCTGCAGATTTTGTGATTTTCCCCAGGCATTCATGACAAAGGAATCATTGACCGACAGGCAGTAAATTTCGTCGATCCCCTTTGCCACAAACTGGTCGTACAGCTTTTCAAAGTCGGGCAACTGAAAGGTCGAACAGGTCGGCGTGAAGGCGCCCGGCAGCGAGAACAGAACAACGCGCTTGCCCGCAAACAGGTCGCCCGTTGTCACATCCTGCCAGCGAAAAGGGTTGTCCCCGCCAATGGATTCATCGCGCACGCGGGTGTGAAATACGACGTCGGGTAGTTTCTTGCTTAACATATCAGGCCTTCCGAAGTATATCAGCTCAAGGTTTCCAGGAAATCATAGGCATCGGCGTTCGAACTGCAGCCCTGGCCTGCCGTTTCGTCGGTATCGGTGCCTTCTGCCGTATCGGCCCGGGCATAGCGGCCACAGCCACCGCACCCTCCACAGCATGTTTTGGCTTCGGTTTCTTCGGTTTCATTGCAGGTCATGAATTTGCTCCTCCGCAGTTAACAGTGCCTCTCCAATGCCAACACATTTCCCCAGTTTTTCCGGCCCGATACGGACTGGTCAGGCATGTGCGGGCAATCCTCCCCAGGATCAGAAAGCGTAGATTGTGATCTTAAAATACAAGGTTGCGCAATAAAAGCGTTAAGTCAACTTAAAAACGATATTTTTGACTACCAGATGTTTTTACGCCAAACATCCATTGTTTTTTGGATTTGTACGATTATGTTGGCCCGTATAACCACCAGAGAACCGGCCAAAGCCAGCCTTTGCAGATCGAATCGGAGAGCCCCATGACGGAAAACGCGGAAATCGGAAAAACCATCGGGGTTGCGGCTGTCCAGACCAACTATCACGACATTGGAACCGGGGATCCGGTGCTGTTCATTCACGGCTCGGGGCCGGGCGTGTCCGCCTGGGCAAACTGGCGGCTGAACATGCCGGTGCTGGGGCAGAAATTTCGTTGCATTGCGCCGGATATGGTCGGGTTCGGCTATACTGCCGCCCCCGAGGGCTTCGAATACTCCATGGAAAACTGGGTCGCGCATCTGCGCGGTCTGGTCGAGGCACTTGACCTGGGGCCTGTCTCGATCCTTGGCAATTCCTTTGGCGGGGCGCTGGCGCTGGCCTATGCCATTCGTTATCCCGAGGATGTGAACCGCTTGGTCCTGATGGGGGCCGTCGGGCTGAAATTCGACCTGACAGAAGGGCTCGATGCGGTCTGGGGCTATCAGAATTCGGTTGGAAACATGAAGCGCCTGCTGGGAATATTCGCCTTTGATCAGGGGCTGGTCAGCGATGATCTGGCCGAGCTGCGCTATCGGGCCTCGGCCCGACCGGGGGTGATGGAAGCCTTCAGCGCCATGTTCCCCGCGCCGCGCCAGCAATGGGTCGATGCCATGGCCAGCGATGAAGCCGATATTGCCGCCATTACCGCACCAACGCTGGTGGTACACGGGCGCGAAGACAAGGTTATTCCACCGGAAAACGCACAGCGCTTGTTCGAGTTGATGCCCAATTCAGAACTGCACCTGTTCCGCAATTGTGGCCACTGGACCCAGATCGAGAAACGCGACCGTTTCAATGCGTTGCTGAGTGACTTTCTGGCCGGATAGGTGCCATGACATATCCGGTTTTGCCCAGCCTGTTCCTGTCCCACGGCGCGCCGTCTCTGGTGCTGGAGGATTGCCCCGCCCGCCACTTTCTGGCCGGCCTCGGGGCGGCAATGCCCCGCCCGCGCGCCATCGTGGTCTGCTCGGCCCATTACGAGGCGGCAGGTGCGCGCATCGGCGGTGCCGAACGCCCCGAAACCGTGCATGATTTCGGCGGCTTTCCCGATGCTCTCTATCAGATGACCTATCCCGCCCTCGGTGATCCGGTGCTGGCCGCCGATATCGCAGCGCGCCTGAAAGCGGCGGGAATTAATGCCGGGATCGACCCTGAGCGGGGGCTGGACCACGGCATCTGGAACCCGCTGATGCTGGCCTGGCCCAAGGCCGATGTTCCGGTTCTGCCGCTGTCGATCACCCCGTCGCGGGATCTGCGTTTTCACCATGAACTGGGCCGCGCGCTGGCTCCTTTGCGCCATGAAGGCATCTTGCTGATCGGCTCGGGTGCGATCAGCCACAACCTTGGCCGGTTCTTTGGTGCGGTGCACCGGCTGGATGCCCCCGAAGCCGCCTTTGCGCGCGGTTTTGCCGACTGGATCACCGAGCGTTGCAAGGCCCCCGATCCGGAGGTTCTTCTGAACGGCATCGACAGCTGGCCCGGGGGCCGTGAAAACCACCCGACCGACGACCATATCCTGCCGCTGTTATTTGCCCTTGGTGCCGGTGGGGAAGGGGCGCGGGGCAAGCGCCTGCATCGCTCGACCAACTACGCGGTGCTGCCGATGGATGTCTTGCAGTTTTCCTGATCTCAGAAAAATCGGTCGAAATAAAGCTGGTCGAACAGGACCTTGTGTTCGATCATCAACATCCGCTGCACCGCATCGGTCATTGGCGGCGGGCCACAGAAGTAATAGTCATATGCCGCCATCTCATCCCCCAGCGTGCGTTCGGCCAATTCGTGAATGAAGCAACAATCGCCGTCCCATTCGCCGGCACGGGTTTCATCGGAAATGGCGTTGAAACAGGTGATTTCGGCACCAGGGCCGTTCAGTTCGGAAACCAGACCCGGCGTGCAGATATCCTCGGGGCTGCGCCCGCCATAGAACATCAGCACCCGCCGCCCCGCCATTGCCGGATCACGGGTTGCGGCGCGGGCAATCGACATCACGGGCGAAAGCCCCGAGCCACCCGCGATGCAGACGATATCGCGGCCATTCTCGGGGCGGAAATAGGATTTCCCGTATGGCGCATCTATGGGCAACACGTCACCGAGTTGCAGGGTGTCGAACAGATAGCCGGTGCCGGCCCCACCGGGAACGTGCTTGATGATAAAGCGCCATTGCCGGGAATCATTGGGCAGGTTGGACATGGAATAGGCGCGCGCACCGGTAATGCCGGGCAGATCGAACATCGCGATCTGGCCGGGTAGGAAACGCTCGGCCCCGTCACCCTCAAAGACAAATTCGGCCATGTCCGCAGTCAGCATATTGACCTCGCGCAGGGTCAGGCTGCCCCTTTGCGGGCGTGCCACCCTGTCAGGTTCGGCTTCCGGGTCGGGGTTGAAACGGATCACCGCATCGCCATCGGGAACACATTGACAGCCAAGCATCCGCCCTTTGCGGATGTCACGCCGGCTCAGCCCCGGCGCATCGGGCCACAGCGTGGTGAATGTTCCTTCAATCGCCTCGAACTTGCAGGCACCACAGCCCCCAGAATTGCATTCATAGCTGAAATTCACACCGGCACGCAGGGCCGAGCGCAGCACGGTATCGCCGCTGTCGCACTCAAACACGTCTCCGGTGGCATCCGATTTAATCCGGTAGCTGGTCATATCATTTTCCCGCGCGGTTTTTGTGAAATTGTAGATCCAGGGAACAGCGGGTGGCAGAACGGTAACGCCGCTCTGCCACCCGCATTTATTGCGATTGTATCAGCCCAAGCCGAGCGACTTGCGGAACGTTGCGGCAGCGGCTTTGGCATCGTGCGCGGCATCCGGACGGTCAGGGGTGGCGGCGCAATAGGCCTCGACGGCCTTGTCGGCAAGCGGTTGCCATTTGGCAATCCAGCCTTCCAGCACCTCTTTGTTGCCATCCTGGGTCAGAGCCATTTCCACAAGGGCGGTGGCCCAGCGGCGGTGACGTTGAGCATCCAGCATCTGGGCCTGGGTCAGCAAGCCAAGCAGAGTGTCGCCGTTTTCGCGGCCCGCCTTGCCAAGCTGCACCAGCAACGCTTCTTCGATGGCCGGTTTGGCGACCAGATTGATCGCCACAAAGGCCTCGCCCCAGTCCCAGGCAATCAGCGCCTTTTCCAGCAACTCGCGAAAGCCCTGCCAGGCCGGATCATTTTCCCAGATCGCGCGCTCGTTCTCGCCAAAGCCCGCCCCGGGGTGATTGTTGGCCAACTCGCGTGTGCGATAGGCGGTGTGGGTCAACCAACGCAGGCTGTCGGCCGTCTGGAAAATGGCGCAGTTGGTGATGGTGCTGGCGGGTGCCATTTGCATGATATAGGCCGAGGCCATTTGCAGCGCGTGGAATGGATAGCGCGACGGCGTATAGAGTTTCGCCAGCGTATCTACCCAGTCCTTTTCCAGTGCCTGATCATGTTCGCGCTCGGCGAACTGGTCGAACATCGAGTTGACGTGCACCTCCTGACCATCCTGGATGATGTTATAGGTGCGATAGATGAACTCGTCGGGGTCGCGAAAGGTGTCCCAGTCATCGTGCTTGAGCGCCCCTCCATAGCAATATTGCTCGTACCACTGGTTCCACGGTGAATCCGGGCTTTGTTCATAAGTAGCTTCGGTGTTGGAGTTACGATAGTGCATGCGCACGCTCACAACGTCGTATTCGCTGGGCCGCTTGCGGTTGCCGGCCAGATGCGACCAGGTTTTCAGCGGCTTCAAAGGGGTTGGGGCTACAGCTTCTTCAGCCATGATGTTTCCTTTCCTGTGTCAGATCCTTCTGGCGCGCGGCGAGACCATCGTACCGCAATGCGCCGGAATGGCTTCAGACAGTGATGTTGAGATAAAAACGGACATGATCGTCGCTCATGCGGATTTGCCCGGCAAAGGAACTGAGGTTGATTTCCAGATCCTTCATCTTGAACGGACGCCCCAGCATTTCCTCGATGGTTTCCTGTCTGAGAACCATCTCCTCTTCGGCCTGAATGCGTAGATAGGCCAGCCGGTCCGAGACGACAATTTCCTTGTCGGGATTGTCGATCTCGGCGGCCTCGGCCACGGCGCGGGCAACATCACCGGCCCGAATAACCGGACCAACCATGTTGTTGTTAAGCATGTCTCTTGAGGTACTCATTTCTTTCCTCCTTGCGGCACGCTTTGCGCACCTTTCCCTGTTGAGGCGAGCCGACCTGCAGAACGGCGGCTTGCTGTTTTTTCAATTACGAATGAGATTTGAACGGCGTGATGCCTTCGGTGCTGACATAGATGTCGTCCCCGTCGACCCTGACCGGGTATTCAGCCAGTTGGCAGTCTTTGGGATTGACGCCCTGGCCGGATGCGCTGTCGAACTGCCAGAGATGGGCGCGACAGGTGATGACTCCCTTTTCGAACTCACCTTCTGCCAGCTCGATATCCTGATGCGGGCACATCCCCTGATAGGCTTTGAACACCCCGCCTTCGAGGGCAACGATCAGAATGGTTTGACCATCGCTGGTCTCGAACGCATCCATCTCACCTTCCCAGACATCGTCAAGGGTGCAAATTTTCTCAAACTTCATTGTTTCGGATCCGTCCATTCCGGCTGTTACGCGTCTGCAAAGATGATATCGACGGTTTCGGTTGGCATCAGGTTTGCCTCGCTGACCTTCATGTCCCGTGGGAACATCTCGCCATTGCTGTGCCGGCGCACGCGCAAGACCTTGTCCGGCTGTGGCCGCACCCGACGGTTGATCGAATGCTCGGCAGCGGCAGCGGCAACCTCGTCCATGGTGTTCTCGGTATCGACCGGCAACAGTTGGAGCACGAAATCACGCTCGAAATTCGAGCTTAGTGGAAATAAAGCCATTGTTTTTCTCCCTTATTCAGCCGCTTTGGGCATGTAGTGTTTGACCCACTCGTAATTATGGGCATCGTCGCCCATTTCACCGGGGGCGAGGTTCATGTATTCAAGGCCACCGGCCAGATCCATCGGCTGAATCTTGCCCGACAGGAAACGGTCGATAAAGCTCAGGTGGTTCTTGTAGCGATCGGGATCGACCTTGAAGCACCAGCGGTCCACATCCGAACCAAAGTGATACAGGCGGCCCTCATGCTCGTGCGCGAAATCTCTGACCTCCCATTTCTGGCCGGGGACCCCGACGATCGGAATATTGGACATGTTGCAGATCATCGGCAGGGTGGCCGGGCCGGTCAGTTCCGGCCTGCCTTCGACCAGGTTGTCGATGACCACATCCCAGGCCTCGCCCCATGTGTCGTTCCAGCCGGGGTACTTCTCTTCCAGCCATTCGCGATCAGCCGGGGTTACACCGGCGGCCGGGTTCCACCAGGCCGTCGGGCGCCAGTACCAGACCCCCATATGCATGCCGTGATGGGTGGTATCCAGATCGTGAAGGAACTGGTCCCAATACCAGGGCGTATCAAGCCCAAGGTCCACCAACTGGCGCTCGAACTGACCGACAATCCATTCCTGCATGAATTCCTTGAAGGACTGGTTACGATGCTCCAACGGCGTGTAATAGTCCATCATCGGGCCGGTGAGAATCGAAAACAGCTTCCACGAACGCCAGAAGGCGACGTCAATCATCTGCTGGGCTTCGTCCTTCTTGCCGTTCTCGATCAGCAGTTTCAGCGTCGGGCCGCCCTGCTGGGCGTGGCGCGCTTCGTCTGTCTGGATGCTGGAGATCAGGCTGGCGAAGGTATGGTCGCCCGCTTCGGCCGCATCGGCGGCAAGGCCGAGGAACTGCATGTTGGTAAAGCCGGTCTCGAAGGCGAAAGTCAGCATCAGCGCCACTTCGGTAGAATCGCGCGTCAGCATGATGTCGTCGAAATACGATCGCGCGGCGATGGCGGCCCATTCGTTGGAATGCAGCGCCTTCCAGCCCCAGTCCCACTGACGGTCCCGCTTAGTATGTTCATGCGGGAAATAGACTTGGATCTGGCCGTGGCGCAATTCGTCCATCATGCCGAACGTCGCCATGTTGCGATTGCCTGGCGCCTTGGAAAAACGCATCATCCGCGCCTCGGCCGAAGCCGCGGCATATTCAGCCAGCGCGATGCCGCCGTAATGCGCCTTGAGGATGGAGACCCAGCCGGGATCGGCGGTATCCACGTAATTTGCCCGCTCCAGGGCCGCCTTGACCGAATAGGCCCCGCTGTCCTTTTCGCGCTGCACAGACACATATTCGGGATATGTCACCTTGTAGGGCTCGTCATAAGAATCCCACGCGTCCATTGAGATGCCGCGGGCACCGCTTTTGTCTTCGGGGAACAGTTCGTCCTCGGTGACGTATTTCGGTGTCCAGTTGGTCGCCCTTGTCAGATCATACCATTCTTCACGTTCAAGCATTTTCAGCTCCTCCACTGTTGCGTTGTTTCTGCATCCTGATCCGGATGTCAGGGGCGTATCAGCACCTTGTTGATTCCGTCTTCCTTGCCAAAGAAAGCCGCATAGCTCTTGTCGATATCCGCGAGCGAAAACTCGTGGGTGAAGTATTGTGACGGGTCAATCACGCCCCGTTCCATCAGGCGCAGGGCGTCCCACATGAAGGGCTGCACATTGGCGAACCCGTTCATATGCAGGGTGATATCGCGCAGGAATACATCCATCGGAACCAGATTGAATTCCGTATCGGTAAACACGCCAATGGCAGCAATGGTGCCGCCAGGGCGGATCAGGTCCAGTGACATCTGCAGGGATTCCGGCGTGCCAACCACCTCGATTACCTTGTCGAACCCGCGCCCCTCGACCATTTCGAGCGCGGTTTCCTTCCAGCCCTCGCTGCCGGGATCAAGCACCGTAACACCTTTCTCGGCTGCCGCCTTGCGCCGATGCACAACCGGATCCAGCGCCAGAACCTTGCCCGGTGCCCGCTGCAAGGCGATATCGAGGCTCATCAATCCGGTCGGGCCAAGGCCGATCAGCGCCACATTCTCGCCCGGCTCAATCGCGGCCAGCCGGTTGGCAATCACCGCCGAGGGCAGGTTGCACGACAATGTCAGCGCCGCGTTGTCGGCGATCGTGTCTGGCACCTTAAGGGCATGGGCATCGGCATGGGGCAAAACCAGCGCTTCGGCGTGGGTGCCGTTGAGGTCGCCGAATGCCACGCCAAACCCGTAGACGGCCTTGCCCGTGGTCTCGCAATGGGCGGTTTGCCCGACCTGGCAGGTATAGCATTCCCCGCAGGAACAGGAATAGGCCATGGTCACCCGGTCACCGGGGCGAAAGTTGCCGACACCCTTGCCGGTTTCGCGCACAATGCCGATCAACTCATGCCCGGTCTGCGAGCGCCCCTTTTCCATGATCCCGTCAAGGGCACCCCGATAAAGATGCAGGTCCGACCCGCAAATCGACGTGGCTGAAACCTCGACCAGCATTTCATGATCATTTTTTATTTTGGCATCCGGCACATCTATTGCGCGAATATCCTTGGGGCCGAAATATACAGATGCTTTCATTTGCTCCTCCCAGGCAAAAATGATGGTGACGTCCCTTTGCGGGTATCTTGTCCACCTTGCACATTACCCTATCACCAAAAAACACCCTATCACCAAAAAACCATATTGCAATAAAAAACGGTTTTTTGTCAATATAGCTATATTTGGTAAAAAATATGCGGCTTTTCACGCAAAAACAATCAGTTAAGCGTTCAGGTCCAGCCGAAAAATCTGGGAAACAGATCTCATGCCGCGGTACACATTTTGTCGCATCACCACGGGACAGCACGGCATCGTCAACCAGGACGGGCGGGGCAGCTAGCATGGATTCTTCGTGTGCTGATCGGGCACGGACGTGCTTTCCCGCATATGTGCGGCCGCCGTCCGGAACCGGCGGGATTTTGCCCGTGACCGGAGTGCCCGCAAGACCGAAATCATCCGCATGGCCAGCGCGTTCGAACATGATGATATGAAACGGGCGCAATGACACCATGGCATGCGCGGCGCTTCCAAACCACTCGACGACAATCGAAAATTCCCGCGCTGATACATGAATAAGAGACTGAAACTACGCGCATTTATCGCGAATATTGCCACCATGCGCCCCCGCACGCGAGACAAACTTTTTCTATGTCGTGTCCACCGCCACTTGCCTTCATTAAAACGCGGATATGCCCCGACGCGGGGGTGATTTTCCTTATGTTTCAAAGGGGTTTAGGCCTGGTGACCGAACCCGCGAGAATGCCCGATCACCTCATTACGCTCTCTAATCCCCGTTTCTCTCTATTCGACCGACCTTCGGGGCGTTTAAGGTCGGTCACGAAAACTCCAATAAAACAAGGATTTTTCGTGAATTTCGTGCCCGACCGGTTGCAACGATGTCAAATCCTCTCACTCGACGAGAGAAACCCGAAGGGGGCGTTTTGGCGCGAAAAGCCGCAGGGCAGTGCGGGGGTGACTTCGGTGGATGCATTGAACAGGGGCCACGAGAATGGCGCTGCCTTTTCCTGTGATAACCAGATACAATCTGGAAATTGGAGGACAGTTTGTACGATATCATTCCCGACATTCACGGCCAGTTTGAAAAGCTGGAGCACGCTCTGACCTCACTGGGGTATGCAAGGCGAAACGGAGCGTGGCGGCACTCGGACCCCGGGCGCATTTGCGTTTTTCTGGGCGATTTCATCGATCGTGGCCCGCGAAACGAGGATGTCATCGCTCTGGTGCGCGGGATGCTGGATGCCGGAACAGCGCTGGCGGTGATGGGCAATCACGAACTGAACGCGATCCATTTCCATACCAAGCATCCCGAAACCGGCGTGCCTTTGCGCCCGTGGTCCCCTAGAAACCTGCGTCAGCACCAGAGCTTTCTGGATGAATTCCCGCCGGAAAGCACCGCCACGCGTGATGTCATCGGCTGGATGCGCAGCCTTCCGCTCTATCTGAAACTTGACGGGTTTCGCGCCGTGCATGCCTGCTGGGACGAGGGGCTTATTGCTCGGCTGGAGACGGAAACGGCCTCGGGCGTGCTATCGGAAGAAAAACTCATCATGGCCGCCGATCCGGCCGATCCGCTCAATGATCTCGTGGAAACTATTACCAAAGGCCCCGAGGTTATCTTGCCGAATGGGCACAGCTTTGCTGACAAGGATGGCAACCAGCGCACCGAGGTGCGGGTAAAATGGTGGAATGGGGAGGGACAAAGCTGGGCCGACATTGCCATGTCAGTGCCCGAACCGGATGATTTACCCAAGGGTGGGCTGCCTGCGGATGTATCGGCAATGGTCTACCCCGAAACGGCCAAGCCGGTGTTCTTCGGCCATTACTGGCTGACCGGGCAGCCGGTGTTGCAAGCCCCGAACGCTCTGTGTCTTGATTATTCCGCCGGCAAAGATGGTCCGCTTATGTCATATGGTATGGACGGGGATGATCGGCTGACATTGGAAAAGATCAAGCGCCACGGGGATTGAATATTAAAGACCTCTGCATGAGGCCATGGCTTTCGGTTGAAGCAAGATTTCGGCCGCCCACCTTGCGCCCCTGCGGGTCCGGCGGACAGACGGGTGGCGGGGTTTGGGGCTATGCGATTGCGGGGGTTTGCGGGTTGAGGGTGATCCTGTTTGCGGCCTTGAGCAGGTTTTGCGCGATGGCGGCCATGACCATCTGGGCATGCACCCTGGCGCGCCCGAAATATCTCGCCCGCTGCAGGCCGAAGAGGCGTTTCATCGTGCCGAAAGTCTGCTCGATGCGGAAGCGGCGTTTCGAAATCAGCCGGTTGAAGCGTTTCTCCGATTGCCGCAGGGGGCGGCCGCGCGCTGCCTTGCGCAGGATGCCGTCGCGGTATTTGCCGCGCAGCATCTGGCGGTTGGCCTTGCTCGCATAGGCCTTGTCGGCCAGCACCCGCTGCGCCTTTGCGCCCGCGATCATGGTGGCGAATTCGGGGCTTTCGGCGGCATTGGCGGGCGTGGTGTGCACCTTGTCGATAAAGCCCTCTTCGTCGCAGCGGGCAAAGCCCTTGTAGCCGAGCGTGCTCTTGCGGCCCTTCTTGACCCAGCGGGCATCAGGGTCGGCGCTGAAATGCAGCTGTGCCCCGTCGGGTGAGACCTCGGGCGGATCATCCGGCGTCCCTTCCCTTGCCCCGTCCTCTGCCCGGTCCTGCGGGGCGTCGATATGGGTGCGCGGGCGCGCCGCCGCCGCGATCAGGGTCGCATCAATGATCGCCGCCTCAGCCTCTTTCAGCTTCAGCCCATGCGCCTCGATCTGGCGGCAGACCTCGGCCAGCAGCTCATCGTAAACGCCACCCCGGACCAGCGCATTGCGGAACCGGCAGTGGGTCGTCTCATCCGGCACCGACGCGTGCAGATCGAGCCCGCAGAACAGCATGAAATCCAGCCGCACCTTCAAGGCCCGCTCCAGCTTCGGGTCGCTCAGCCCGTGCCACTGGCCAACCAGAAGACACTTGAACAGAACCAGCGGATCATAGCCCTGAGGCCCGATCCCCGAGCGCCCCAGACCGCGCCGCAGGATCGGCAAAAACGAGTTCCAATCCATCAGCGCGTCGATCTTCGACAGAACGTCATCCGCGCCGATCCGTGCCGCCGCTTCGTGCAGGAAAAGGTCCATCTATTCACCCCAGAGATTTCCCGGCTAGCTTACCAAAACGGCCAACCCGGGGGAATCCCGATGTTATGCAGAGGTCTTTATCATCCAGTTTCAAACACCGCGGCCTCTTGCTCGGCCCAAGGCAATGATACGGCATCGATCAGATCAATGATCCTGACGGCCGGAATTTCCTGTTCCACGATCATGCGCTCGATGACTGCGGGCGCAAGGTAGGCGAGGCGGATTTGGCGACTGACATGCCGATCAGCCAGCTCTGCATCGGCCGCGAGATCGCTGATCGTGTTCGCCTCCCCAGTTTCCGCCGCCATTCCCATGCGCGGGCCAGGGCGCGCAGGATGTGGGGGTCCTGTTGGCGGTCTTCGGCATCGAGCCGGTTCTCGGGCGGCAGGATCTGGGTGCGACCGTTGCGGCGGCGGTATTCCAGCGGCACGAATATGCGGATGGTGTCGGGGGTGTTCATATGCTTGCCTCCTGCCCAGTCATCAATTCGGTTGCCAACCCCTTCAGCCCGTCGGCCCGCAGGTCGATCGCCAATCCCTCGCCGGTGACGGTCACGCGCTGCACCAGTAGTTGGACGATGCGGGCGCGCTCATTGTGGAAAAGCTGGGCCCAGAGGCTGTCGAAATCCTGTAGTGCAGCGGCAACCTCGCTGGTTTCAGCGTTGCTGCACAGTTCCGCCGCCGTGCGCGCGGCAATTTCGGGGGAACGCAATACACGGCGCAATTCGCGCACCACCGCGCCTTCGACCATGCCGGCGGCGAGGCGTTGCGGTGCGGCGGAGGGCTCGGTGTGGCGGATTTTCAGATAGTCGGTCGAAACGTAATAGCAGTATTCCTTGTTCTTCTTGCCGGTGTGATGCGGGGTCATGGCTGCGCCGTTCTCATGGAAAATCAACCCGCGCAGATAGGCGGGGTTTTTCGGCCGCCGCCCGCGCCGGTGCTTGCGACCGTTAGCTTTGAGCCGCTCCTGCACGCGGTCCCATGTGGCCTGATCGACGATGGCCTCATGCTCGCCCTGAAAGCTCTTTTCCTTGTGGCGCGCCATGCCCGCATAGACCGGATTTTGCAGCATGCGGATGACGAATTGGGAATTCGGTGGATTGCCCGCCTTGGTGGTCACGCCCTTGGCCTGCAGTTCCCGCGCCAGCAAGGTGCTGGAGCCAAGGTCGATATAGCGCTCGAACGCTGCCTTCACGATCGGGGCCTCAATATCATGGGGCACCAATTTCCGGTCCTGGAGCACATAGCCGAACGGCACGCTGCCACCCATCCACATGCCCTTCCGGCGCGAGGCGGCAATCTTATCGCGGATGCGCTCGCCGGTGACCTCACGCTCGAACTGGGCAAAGCTCAGCAGGATATTGAGCGTCAGCCGCCCCATCGACGTGGTGGTGTTGAAGGATTGCGTGACCGAGACGAATGTCACCTGATTGCGGTCGAAAATCTCCACCAGCCTGGCGAAATCCATTAGCGAGCGGCTGAGTCGGTCGATCTTGTAGACCACGATCACATCGACCAGCCCGTCCTCGATGTCGGCCAACATCTGGCGCAGCGCGGGGCGCTCCAGCGTGCCGCCGGAGAACCCGCCATCGTCGTAATGTTCGCGCACCGCGACCCAGCCTTCGGACCGCTGGCTGGTGATATAGGCCTCGCAGGCCTCGCGTTGGGCATGCAGCGTGTTGAATTCCTGCTCCAGCCCGTCCTCGGTGGATTTGCGGGTGTAAATGGCGCAGCGCAGTTTGCGGGTGGCTTGCAATGATCCATCCATCAGGCACCGCCTTTCCGCGCACGACCAAGGCCGAAAAATGCGAACCCGTTCCAGTGCTTGCCGGTGATGGTGTTGGCCACCTTGGAAAGCGATTTGTAGCGCTGGCCGCCATAATCGAAGCCGTCGGGCTGAACGGTGACCACATGAGTGACGCCCTGCCATTCACGGATCAGGCGGGTGCCGGGGATGGGTTTGCGATCGTCCAGCATTTTGGGCTGGCCGCCCAGCCGCTTGCCGTGCATCTCGGCGGACAGTGCCTTCAGCATCTGGCGGCTTTTCTTGGACAGCCCGCCATGGGTCAGTTCCTGAATGCGGTAGGCAATGCGGATTTCCAGGTAGGACCGGCTGTTGTTGGGCGCGCCAGAAGCAAAAAGCCGTTCCCATTCTTCCTTCAGCTCGTTCACGCTCATGGTTTTCAGGGCCGCGAGGCGGGAGAGAACGGTTTGGTCGGTGGCGGGGTGTTCGCCCGGTTTGGGCGGGGATGCAGGGGCGGACGTCATTTGCCACCCCCGATCCGGATCCTGGTGCGCCGCCCGCGGCGGCTCTTGCCGACCACCTCGACATAGCGGGGCGTATCAGGTTTGGGTTCGCCAGTTTCCGGCTCTGCCCCGCGCATCCGCCGGATGCCCGCCGCCAGGATGCGGCCCAGATCGGCCAGCCGCTCCTCCGCATTCATCCTGTCCACCGGAAAAGGGTCCGGCCCCACGATTTGTTCTTCCATAACGACCTCCAGAGAGTGAGTTGGTTTTGTCGTATGAAAGGGATGTGTGAGAGTATATCAAGTAATATCAATGAGTTGACGTAACCGTGCGTGGTGGGGCGAAAACATTAGAAAGGGATTGCCGAGGCTCACTCGGATTTCCGGATCCAATGTGTTCGTATGATTCTATTCTTGGTCTCTGAGCGCTTACGCCCAGCTTTCGCCGAACAGATCTGCCAGACCCTTCATGGGTTCCGGAAGATCAGTTTCGCACGTCAACCCGAGATATGTCGCTGCGCGTGTCGCGCCGACATACAGGTACTTATCGAATAGATCCGGATGTTGCTCGGCGAGGCGATCCAGACCGACGAAGAAAACCGCCTCGAACTCGAGCACCTTGATGTGCTCGACAGAGAATACCCTGACTTCACTTTCATTTCCCCTTACTTGCCCATTGGGACATGGAACAACCCGAATGTTCAAATCGGACAAGGTGTCACCAAGGCCTTCGGCGACTGGCAAAACCTCGTCTTCCGAATTTACCAGAATTGCGATGGAAGGTAGTTCGTGCAGGGATCGCTCGATTTCCTTGATCCGCTCTTCCAGCCATCTGGACTTACGCTCCAAATCATCCATGCCGACAGCCAAAAGCGGGGGCACCCCTTCATTTTCAGCATATTTGGGGAGAACGGCTTCAGCAGATGACTCGCCGGACACCTCGACGATTTTCCGGGCGAAATCATGGAGATTGCGAGTTTGGCGGTATGCGACAGTGATTTCGCGAGTTTGGATTTTCGGAAGTGCCCAATCCATATCCGTTTGTGTTCGGGTCCCCCAACTCGTTACGCGTTGATTGAAATCACCGCAGGCGAAAAACGAACGAATGCCGGGGCGAGCCAACTTTGCCATGCAGGCCTGCTGCAAAGGTGAAAAATCTGTGACCTCGTCGACGAGAACCTGTGTTTGATACAGGTCTTCCATTCTTTCCACGATGGCTTGGACAGGACCTTCGGAATCGCTCAGGATACGGGGGCCAGTGACGATCTCGTCCGAGATTTGCAGCATGGCCAGCAAAATCGCGTCGACTTCAATGGGGTGCAGGTCGGAGCGGCTGAAATCCTTTTGGCTGAACCAGCGATTTTCCGCCTGGCGCAGGCGGCGGAACTGCCGATACCGACCCGGTGTGCCATCGACATATCTCCTCACCGGATTGACGAACCATCTGAGGGCGGATTGGACGACCAGACTCTCGCCGATAGTAAGCAGATCGGAATCCTGTGGTAATCTGTCCCCGATCCAATCAAGGATTTTCCCAGTGTTGCTTTTTGGCGAGATTTTTCGCTTGCCAGCCTTGGATCTGGATACAGCACGTACAGCTTGGAAATACCGGGTGAAAGCAGCCTGGCGGCCAAACCTGGGTGTGTTTTCGCTATCCTCATCGTCCGCTTCCTGATCATCGGGCTCTTCGTCAGACTCGGCAAGGCTTTCAAGAAATTTCGCCAGATCATCCAAAAACTGCCGATCCTTGTTGACCAGAAGGTTGAGCGTGCTTCGAATTAGCTTATCGGACTCTTCTTTCAGGCGACCGAGCGTGGTTTGGATTTCTCCTGATAGTCCAAGCAAATCCGCGAAAAGACTCGGGCGCGGCGACGTTCCGGATTTCTCGATGAAGCGGATGGCACGGTCACCAAAATTCGAGATTTCGGGTGAAGAATGCTTACCAAGTTTTCGAGCGGCATCATTCATTTCCTGTAGGAAGGCCTCTCTTTGCCAATTGTCGAAATCCTCGAAAAAGACAGTTTGGCGAATTATGGTGTCCGGTGCGAGGGTTTCTGCTGGCCTCGACGGGTTCATTCTGAAGCCACTATTGCTGGTCGCGGAGCGCAAGATTTTGAACTGGTTTCGAGCCAGATTATCCCTGAACGACGTCCAGGTGCGAATTCTATCATCTGGTGCCGCGACGCCCTCCTTGGCAAATGCTTCCTTGACATAAAGCTTCAGGAGCTCTGTCGGCGTGAACATGATCCAGCTTTCGGAATGACGCTGCCGCCCGGTGGGATTGTCAGCCTGGACAAGGCGCTTTTCGTTCTCGTCAAGGAAATCAATATCAAGCTTCTGCCCGAGACGCCGGATTAATGTCGTGGTTTTTCCTGTACCGGGCGCGCCGAGGATCAGAAGTTGGCTGTCGAGTGGCAATCGGAAGATTTCATCCTGATACTGGTCGAGAATGGGTTGGTCGCGCAGGCCCATTTTCTTGATGACATTGCGGCGCAGCCCCTCGACGATCAGCCCTTCATCGGTTTCTTCGCTCAGAAGGCTGTCGAGCAGGCTTTCATCGATGTCATCCCCAGCTGATTTTTTCAGTAACGCGCGAAGAGATTCGACCGTGATTGGCCCGTATGATTCCCCGTGAAACGATGAATTGCGGGCATCCCATTCTGCGCTTGAAAATTCTGGATGGAAGCGAGCAACTTCAATGATTTCGACTTCAACGGTTTCACCGCCCCGAGGTAACGTCAGACCATCGCCAACGGGCATTGAGGCAAGACGACCGACCGGTGAACGATAGCTTGCCAGTTTGATCTCGTGATTATCTAGCGAAACCGTTGATTTCCTGCAGATGTAATAAGTTTGCCGGACGCCATCTTCATCCTCTACAACCACACGGGCAATGGCTGGCTCTTTGCACAGGAGGTGATAACCGTCGCGGGTGTTACTCGAAATGTTTGATTGTGTTTTTACGGCCTCTGTCCCGGTGAAGGTGTTGTTGACAGCGACATTCGTCGGGGTGACACCTTGCGTGGAAGAATCCAGCTCCGACTGAGCCGCCTCGGCCACCTTGGCAAAGGTATCCAGGGCTTCGCCGGCGACATTTTCGATTTGAACCTGGTTCTGTTGACTAATTGCCATCTATCGTCCTCTAAAATTGGTTTTCGTCCATCCACGAACGGTGCATTCCATTAATATCTCACGCCTTGCGGTATTGTCATACGGGAACCTCTAAAAATCCCCCAAAATCCGGCCTGACGGGGTAGAATCGTCATCAGGATGAAAATGATTCGACCGACGGGGTTTTGTCATGGGTCAGATGGGATTTTTTGATCTTTCCAGCCGATACGCGGGACTGGACAAATCTGGTGATCCGCTGGTGTTGCTCAACGACATGGTGCCGTTCGAGGATTACCGGGACGAGCTGAAGGCCATATGGCGCACGCCGCCCGAACAGCGCAAATCCAACGCTGGCCGCCCGCCTTGGGATGAGGTGCTGATATTCAAGACGATGGTTTTGCAGCAGCTCTACAACCTCTCTGACGATCAGATCGAGTATCAGATCCGCGACCGCCTGTCGTTCATGCGGTTTCTCGGCCTTGGCATTGAAGACAGCGTACCTGACGCCAAGACCATCTGGGCCTACCGTGAAAGGCTGGCCGGGGCCGGGAAGATGAAGGAGCTGTTTGACAAGTTCGATGCCTTTCTGCGCGAAAAGGGCTATCTGGCGATGGGCGGGCAGATTGTTGATGCGAGCATCGTTCCGGCGCCGCGCCAGCACAACAAAAGGGACGAGAACGAGAAAATCAAGGCGGGCGAAACGCCTGAAGAGTGGGAGGAAAAACCCCACAAGAAGCGCCAGAAGGACGTGGATGCGCGCTGGACGAAGAAGCACGGCAAGAGCTATTACGGCTACAAGAACCACATCAATGTCGACCGGCGGCACAAATTCATCCGCGCTTATGATGTCACCGATGCCGCCGTGCATGACAGCCAGGCGCTTGCCGGTCTGATTGATGCGAGCAACACCTCATCGGACCTGTGGGCCGACAGCGCCTATCGCTCGCAAAAGATCGAAAGCGAGCTGGAAGAGCGGGGGCTTCACAGCCATATCCATCACAAGGGCAGGCGCGGCAAGCCGCTTGGCGAGCGCCAGCAAAAGGCCAACCGGAGGCGCTCGAAAGTGCGGGTCCGGGTCGAGCATGTATTCGCTTTTCAGGAGCGCTCCATGGGCGGCAAGCTGATCCGCTCCATCGGCCTGAAGCGGGCGCGATTTCGCATCGGGATGATGAACCTGGTCTACAACATGAAGCGCTTCGTCCAGTTCGAATGCGGCCTGGCGGCGCCGGGATAAGGGTTCATGGGGTGAGGTGTGCCTGAAATACCCAAAACCGGCTTGAAACCGGTGAAAATGGGTTTATGATCCGAAGCAATCAGGCGGGACAGGCGAAAAACCGTCCACCCCGCCGCGAAGAAGGCGAAAACGGGAATTTACAGAGGTTCCCATACTTCAAGCTCTCCAAAGGCGGTTGCCATTGCCGAAATGGTCAAAGGTATCGGCGGGTTCTTCTTCCTCGAAATTGGCCGCATAGGGGTCGCCATCAAACAAAAGTAGCGAAATGCAGATCCCGAGGCGTTGGGAAAAGAACGCCAACTCGCGTACGGGCTCGCTCCCTCGGCTGAAATTCCAGACCCCAGCCGGAAGGCAAATGGCCTTGTCCTGATCTGATGCGATGCCGCTGGGCCCTTTCCCCGCTATAGCAGCTTCTGGAATCGGCATACCGGATCTGATGAAAACACCGCTCTTGTAGGCTGCCTTACTGGCTCGTCCCCAGAGGGCAAAACCATCCGTTGTGACCACCATGGCGGCACGTGTATCGGTGAACTCGATCCATTTTCGGATCGCGGCCATCAGCGAAACGCCGTACCGATCTGTAATGTGCCCCAGAAGATCGCGTGTCATTTCCTGGCGCCCCACCTGCTCGCGATAGTCATCAAGCGGCATCAACAGAAACGACGCGAAGGTGTCGGCCTCCTCCTCCCTGACTTTCTCAGCGCTTTTCCAAGTGTTCATCTGCATGGGCTGACATTCGAAATCGCACTCGCGAATAAGCTGACCGTCCTTATAGTCGAGTTTGGACAGCTGAGGCCTGTGCAGCATGTAATGCCCGAATTCGTGCGCAAGCGTGTCAATGAGCATTTAAAACTGACCCGGTTTCGGCATTTAAATTTGCCCCCCCCTTTGTGGCGCAAAGCCCCCAGTCGGGCCGCCTTCATGTAGCGAGTCCGTCTGGGGGCTTTGCTTGCGGAACGGCTAGTTTTTTCTACGGCGTTTACTCTGGGCGAACCGGTATGAGGTATTGCCGGTTTCGATGATGTTGCAGTGATGAGTGACGCGATCCAGAAGGGCGGTTGTCATCTTGGCATCCCCGAAGACCGAGACCCATTCACCGAACTCAAGGTTGGTTTGTCTGACGTCAGCACTCGTGGGACAGATTTAAGGTTTAGCTAACGGAGGATTTCTGGTTCATCGTAACCGTCAAGGAGTGAAGATGAACAAGAAATCCGGAACGAGTAAAGCAGCGGCAGATAAGCTGGTAAAGAATATCCGCCGCAAACCCAGACAAACCTATTCTGCCGAGGAGAAGATCCGCATTGTCTTAGCGGGCCTTCGAGGAGAGGAAAGCATATCCGCGCTGTGCCGTCGTGAGGGCATTGCGGAAAGCCTGTATTATAGCTGGTCCAAAGAATTCCTCGAAGCAGGCAAGCGGCGACTTTCTGGCGACACTGCTCGTCAGGCGACATCACCAGAAGTCAAAGAGTTGCGTTCGGAATCTATGGCCCTGAAAGAATGCGTAGCCGATCTGACCATTGAAAACCGCCTGCTCAAAAAAAGCATGACAGGGGCTGGGGGGTACGAGGAATGAGATATCCTGCATCTGAGAAATTGTCGATTATCGACACCGTTGAAAAATCACATCTGCCTGTGAAGCAAACCCTCGACATGCTGGGTATTGCGCGCACCACATTTTACCGTTGGTATGATGCTTATGTCGAAGGTGGTCTTGATGCGTTGGCGGATCGCTCACCCCGGCCCAAGTCTGTCTGGAACCGCATCCCTCAAGACAGGCGTGATGACCTGATCGAGTTCGCACTGGAACATGAGGCGCTTACGACACGGGAATTGGCTGTCAAATACACCGATGAGAAGCGATATTTTATCTCTGAATCATCGGCTTACCGCATTCTGAAGGCTGCTGATCTGATCACTGCACCAGACTATGTGGTAATCAAGGCCGCTGACGAGTTCACGGACAAAACCACCGCCATCAATGAGATGTGGCAGACCGACTTCACCTACTTCAAGATCATCGGTTGGGGCTGGTATTATCTCAGCACGATCCTGGATGATTACAGCCGCTATATCATCTCGTGGAAGCTCTGCACCAACATGCGGGCCGAGGATGTGACTGATACGATTGAGCTGGCTCTGGCAGCGTCAGGATGCGACCAGGCGGTTGTGCGGCACATGCCACGCCTGCTCAGTGACAATGGGTCCTGTTACATCTCGGGTGATCTGGCCGACTGGCTGGATGATCATAAAATGGGTCACGTTCGCGGAGCCCCGTTCCATCCACAAACTCAAGGCAAAATCGAGCGCTGGCACCAGACCATGAAGAACCGGGTCTTACTGGAAAACTACTACCTGCCCGGCGATCTGGAACGCCAGATTGAGGCCTTCGTCGAATTCTACAATAACGAACGGTACCACGAGAGCCTAAACAACGTCACGCCCGCCGACGTCTATTTTGGGCGTGACAAAACCATCATCAGAGAAAGGGAAAAGATCAAGAAACAGACAATCCAACAACGCCGCTTGCAACATCAAAAACAAGCTGCATAATCAATCACACAAACGAACCAGAGCCTCCAAATCTCAAACCGCTCTGATGTCCCATTTTATATGACGACGGACACGTCTCGACCACCTCGATCCCGTGATCCTGTGCCAGCAGGAGCAGGTCGACGAACTCCCGATCCCCGCCTTTACCAGCCATGTAATGTTCCCTGATCCGATGCATGGCCTCGGGCAGTTCCCAGCCCACAAAGGGGGCGCCATTGCGCAGGGCACCAGGCTTGCGGTCCAGCAGGGGAACGTAATGCCAGGGCTCGAAATAGCTGATATTGCGGGTAAAATGACGCCTGTGCTCGGCAATCACATCCTGACCGGAGACCACCACGATCCGGCCGGCATAGGCGCGTAGCGACACATGATGCCCGGCAAAGCGGGAGGGCACGCTGTAGCGATTGCTGGCATATTGAACCAGGCAGGTGGAGCGGACACGGACGGTCTTTTCCACGTAGCCGTCGAAGGCCCGACCCAGGGGGCGCAGTTCGGCGCGCTCGTCTTCGAACACTTCGGTAATCGTGCGATCCTGCTGCTCGGGATGGGGACGCTCTGCCAGATCTTCGCAACGCAGACGCAGCCACGCGTTCAGCGCCTCGAGATCATCAAAGGCCGGTTCGGGAACGAACAACCGGCCCCGCAAGAACTGGACCTGGTTCTCGACCTGTCCCTTCTCCCAGCCCGCAGCGGGCGTGCAGGCCACCGGCTCCATCACATAGTGGTTCATCAAGGCCAGGAACCGGGGATGGAATATCCGCTCCTTCGAGCGCGAAACGTAGGTCACCATGGTCTTGGGGTTGTCGATGATCACCCTGCGCGGAACGCCTCCGTAAAAGGACAGCGCCTGCACGAAAGCATCCAGCACCATCTCCTGGGCTTCACCGGGATAGGCAATCACGAAAGGCTTGCGGCTGTGACACAGGCGGAAATGAGCGACCTTCACCTTCTGCTCGACACCACCCAGTACGACCCGTTCTTCGCTCCAGTCAAATTGCAGCGCGTCACCCGCCGCAAAATGCAGCGGGATAAACGCATCTCCCGAACAGGCCCCGGCGCGCTTCAACTCACGAACAAAACGCTGAACCGGCGAATAGGACCCGGTATAGCCCTCTGCCACAAGCTGCTCGTATAGCTTCTGGGCCGTCCGCCGCTCCCGGCGTGGTCGCCTCGAGTCCTGATCAAACAGTTCCTGCAGCCGAAGATCAAACCCATTGCACAGTTTGTGCCGAACTGGCGGCGCATGGCGCTGGTAGCTCGGCGGATTCTCGTCCTTCAAATACTTCTTGATCGTGTTCCGCGACAGTCCCGTCGCCCGCGCCACAGACCGGATGCTGCGCCCTTCAACCAGCACCCAGCGCCGGATCTTCGATACGCTTTCCATCAATAAGACCTGCTCTTTCCTCCGCACAATTTTGCGCGGATGTTAACGAAACAGGTGGGTCAATTTTACTCGCTCATAACCCACCCAAGTGGGTCAGTTTTGCACGCCGATTCACACACACGCCGAGACGTTTCGCTTCGGCGCATCAACCCAAGGAAATATGATGGACGTGATCGAACTGCCTCTCGGGCAGATCATTCCCTATGCGCGCAACCCGCGCCAGAACGAAAAAGCCATCGCCACGGTTGCCGCCTCGATCGCCGAGTTTGGCTGGCGGCAGCCGATCGTGGTTGACGAGAACATGATCATTCTGGCCGGTCACACCCGGCTTGCGGCGGCGCAGCAGTTGGGCCTGAAAACAGCGCCGGTGCATATCGCCAAGGGGCTGAGCGAAACGCAGGCACAGGCGTTCCGGATCATGGACAACCGCTCGGCGGAAAACGCCGAGTGGATGGAAGATCTGCTGAACCTTGAATTGAGCGATCTGCTGGACGCGGATTATGATCTGGAGTTGACCGGTTTTACCGACGAGGAATTGAACGGCCTGCTGTCCGGCCTTGAGGGCGAAACCGACACAGAGGGCGAGGATGACATTCCCGAAGCACCCGAGGAGCCGGTCAGCCGACCGGGCGATCTCTGGGTGCTGGGCAATCACCGCCTGCTTTGCGGGGATGCTACGGTGGCCACGGATGTGGAACGGGTGCTGGATGGTGCCAAGGCAAATCTCTGTTTTTGCGACCCGCCCTATAACGTCGATTACGCCGGAGGCGCAGGGGCGGAACAGGCTGGCAAGGGGCGTCGGATCAAGAACGATGCGCTTGGCGATGCGTTTGGCCAGTTCCTTTATGACGCCTGCGTGCTGATCAACACCCATACAAATGGTGCGGTTTACATCTGCATGTCCTCGAGCGAATTGCACACGTTGCAAGCCGCCTTCACCAAAGCAGGCGGGCATTGGTCTACCTTTGTGATCTGGGCCAAGAACCGGTTCACGCTTGGCCGGTCCGATTACCAGCGCCAATACGAGCCAATCCTTTATGGCTGGCCCGAAGGTGTGAAACGCCGCTGGTGCGGGGCGCGCGATCAGGGCGATGTGTGGAACATCAATCGCCCGACCAAGAATGACCTGCACCCGACCATGAAGCCAGTCAGCCTTGTGGAACGCGCCATTCAAAATTCCAGCCGCAAGGGTGACCTTGTGTTTGACCCGTTCGGCGGCAGCGGCACGACCCTGATTGCGGCTGAAAACACGGGGCGCAAGGCCGCGTTGCTGGAGCTTGATCCAAAATATGTCGATGTGATTGTCGAACGTTGGCAACGGCTGACAGGTCTTGAGGCCATGCATGCCGAGGCAAAAATGACCTATTCCGAAATCCAAAATCAGAAAAACAGCGATGATGCAGAAATCGCTGTTTGAACATCTCGGGCTCGCCCCCGATAACGGTCGACGCATCCGCGAAACTTCGGAGTGCAGTGATGACCTCGAAATCGGCAAGGCGGCTGAACATCTGGTCTGCGCTGATCTGATCCTGAGCGGCTACCGTGCATTTCTCAGCGACCAGGGGCTGGCCTACGATATTCTCGTTGATATCGGGGGCCGGTTTCTGCGGGTTCAGGTCAAGGCGACACGCAAACCTAAAAACCACGATCCCAAAACACGGGTCACACCGGGGTATTTTTTCCAACTGCGCAGAGCCGGAAAGGGGGGAAACCGGCGTTACCCGAAAAATGCCTTTGATATGTATGCGCTGGTCGCACTGGATCGTCAGGCCATCGCGTATTTGCCCGCCAAGGATTGCCCAAATCAAACAATTGCTCTGCGTGTCCCAGGCGAAAGCTACTTGCAAAGCGGTTCACTGAACCGCGAATTCAATACCGCAAGTTTCCGGACTGCCTTGGAGCGGATCGGTTTGTCAGAGAGTTTTGGAATTGCCGAATGAGCTGGCTTTTCATCCCTCCGGAGACACTTCCGGAGCCGCAGACCTGTTCTTTGGCCTGTCGCTCTGCGCCGGAGCTGGCGGGATCGACCTCGGCTTGCGCCTGGCATGCCCCGGGTATCGAACTGTGTGTTACGTCGAGCGGGAAAGCTATGCTGCGGCCACCCTCGTGGCGCGGATGGAAGACAAGGCCCTGGATAAAGCACCTGTCTTATATGTTTGTCATTGACAAGAATTCGGAGAATTGAGGTTGCTGATGTACATGTGGGATTATGGGCAAAGGTGTAGCCTTGTCCATTAACCCACATGCGTCGGCAGCGGCGGGCGGATCGACATCCTGTCTTGGTTTTGAGAGCCGGGTCCCAGCATGATCGCCCGCCGTTTTGGTCTGCCGTCCTGAACAGGTGACCGGGACTCAATCCCGAATCCATAAGAGTAGGAGAAGACCAATGACAAACCCCGACAAGGCAATCTATGTGGGCATAGATGTTAGCAAGAATCATTTGGATGTTTACGTCCATCCGACCGGAACAAGCCTTCAAGTTCGCAATGACAAGAGCGGCCATAAGAAACTCGCACGAAAGCTGGTTTCTCTTGATCCGCGTCAGATCATCCTGGAAGCCACGGGCCGGTATCACCGCGCCTGTGCGCGCGCGCTCCATGCCCGGGGCCTTCCCGTCGCTGTTGTGAACCCTTTCCGTGCCCATCAATTCGCGGCGTTCAAAGGCCAGCTGGCCAAGACAGACAGCATTGATGCCCGCACACTCGCGTTCTTTGGTTCCGAAGGCCACGCGCTGACAACGCAGCCAAAACCCGAGCATCTTCAAAGACTTGAGGATCTGATGGTCGCTCGCAATCAGAATACCCGCCTTCAAACCATGATCTCTAACCAGAACTCCGTCCAGGTCGAAAAGGATTTGCGTCGTCAGGGTTTAGAGAAACTTGCTCTGCTGAAACGACAAAATGAAGAGATTGATACAGCCATGCGGGGTATCATCGAAGCAGATCCCGCCTTGGCTGCCCGCTTCACGATCCTCAAGTCCGTGCCGAGTGTAGGGGATCTGACGGCTATTTCCCTCATCGCCAGCATGCCCGAGCTGGGAATGTGCTCTCCGAAGCAGGCAGCCAGTCTGATCGGGGTTGCGCCATTCAATCGTGAAAGCGGCACTCTGCGTGGAAACCCGGCAATTAGAGGGGGGCGTACGGCATTACGCAAAATTCTCTACATGTCTGCACTGTCAGCGATCAGGGTCAATGGCCCGCTAAAATCGTTTTACCAACGATTGGTCGAAAACGGAAAACCTGCCAAAGTCGCGCTTGTCGCCGTTCTACGCAAGCTCGTCACAATCCTGAACGCCCTAGTCAGGGAGAACCGACCGTGGCGTACCAAAGTCAGTTGACATCTGGAACACAGGTGCTGGGACGACATTACCACCTTCGATGGCCGCCCTTGGCGTGGCACGGTGGATATCCTCACTGGAGGCTATCCATGTCAACCTTTCAGCGTCGCGGGGAAGCGCCAAGGCGCGGAGGATCCCCGCCATTTATGGCCACATTTCGCGCGGATCATCGCGGAATGCCACCCCGAATGGGTGTTTCTGGAAAACGTCGCCAATCATCTCAACCTCGGTTATCGCGAGGTCAGAGGCGAGCTGGAAGGCCTGGGCTACGACGTTACGGAAGGATTGTTTACAGCGGCAGAAGTCGGCGCGCCGCACAAGCGCCAGCGGCTGTTCATCCTCGCTCGGCGAAACCAACTGGCCGACACCACGCGCCAGCGCGAACGAAAACCGGCAGACCAGACCGACGCCGTCGCAACTGGCCGGCAAGCACGGGATGAATCTGGCGACCAAGGCGGCGATGTGGCCCACGCCCCAGACCGACAGTTTCCGCACGCGGAGTGGAGCGCGCAAGAACGAAAAGGGGCTGGACCGCATGGCGCGGGACTGGCCGACCCCGATGGCGAGCGATGGCTGCAAGCCCAGCGGCGGCAACCGCCGCTCCGCCGATCTGACCCATGTGGCGGGTATGTGGTCGCACCACCCGCTGTGGCCGACACCGCTGGCGCGGGACTGGAAGGGAACGAACAGCCCCGAGCATGTGAAACAGCAGCCCCCGGCGCGCAATCACATGGACCAGCTGGCGAATTTCGCCGTGTATTCCCGCCAGGCCCTGACGATCTCGGGGGATGGCGAGACTACCTCGGATCAGCGCCGCAGCTTGAACCCTCTGTTCGTCGAGGCGCTGATGGGCTGGCCCACAGGGTGGACCGGCTTCGCCTTTGCGGCAACGGCGTGGTCCCCCTGGTTGCAGCACATGCGTTCAGAATTCTTGCGGCTCGGTTCAGTAATGATGGCTGACGAGGCGGCGCAATGAAACAATCACGCACCATGTCGTTGGTGGAAGCCATCGCCAATGTCGTGGTGGGCTACGGGGTGGCCGTGATCACCCAGATGCTGGTGTTTCCGGTGTTTGGTTTGCACACGACGCTGACCCAGAACCTGAAACTTGGTTTGGTCTTCACCGTGGTGAGTATCGCCAGATCGTTCACGCTGCGGCGGGTTTTCGAAGCGCTTCGGGTTCGTATGGGAAAACGGAACACCGCCGCCCCGATGGAGCGGCGGCGACAATGAATGGCATGGGTCAGGATGCGATTTTGTAAGTTCGCCCGCGCCCCTCGACTTTCTCGGAGCTGATGGTCAGCCCAAGGCGTTTTTTCAGCGCACCCGATATGGCTCCGCGAACCGTATGCGGTTGCCATCCGGTGGCTGCGGTAATCTCGGCGATCGTTGCACCGTCGGGGGCTTCGAGCATTTCGATCAGCATGGCCTGTTTGGTGCTGGAGCGGGGTTTCGGCTTGGCCGGTGCCGGATCAGGTTGCGGAGTTTCCGTCTCGACTCCAATGGCCGCCAGCCCCGCATCGGTAATGACCAGCGTGGTGCCGTGGCCATCACCAGTCTTGCGCCATGTCGGTTCGCCCTTGCGAATGTCGGCCTCGACTTCGTCCAAGAGGCCGCGTTTGATCAGCGGTACGATCACCTTGTTGGCGGCCCCGCCCCGCAGCCGGTCCGGCAGCGGCAGGGCAATACGATCAGCCTGTTGCGACGCACGCGACAGGATGAGGGTCTGGGTTTCGGTCAGCTTGCTCATGCCTTGACCTCCCATGCGGTGAATTCATCCGCCATGCCGAAGCTTTCGGCGGTGCGGCGCAGAAATCCGGGCGATTGGCGCTCGCAGTCGGCAGCCAGTTTGGCTTCCTCCGCGAAAACCTCGCGGGGCAGATGGTTGAGGGTGCCGTATTGCAGGCGCATGGAGGCCTCGACTCCGGCGGGGTTCAGGTCGGGCGCAAGTTCATGAAGGAGTTTCTGGTAAAACATCGTTCGTCTCCGTGTTTTGGGCGGCAACCATCGCAGCCCTACTACCGCCTGAAGCCCCGCGCATGGCGGGGCGGGCAGGAAAGGCCGTGAGTTATTCGGCGTATTCGCCCTCCTGAAAGGCGCGGTCAAAATCTCGCGCAGGTTCTTTGACATGTCTGGCCAGATCGCCAACATGGCCCCATGTATGGATGGCCCCTGCTGGGCAAGTACAAAATTGGTACTGCAACTGGCGTTTCGCGGCCATGTATTCGGCGTCTGTTTGCAGATGTATTTCTGCGCGCCTTGATGAAGTCCGCATGTATCAGGTCCAATCAGTGGAACGCGATCGTATCGCTTGGGGCCACACGGGGTGTCCTGATACGTTTATTGCCTTTTGCCATCACCTCACTTTGCGCCTTGCCGTCTCGGAAGCCGGGCGGGCCCGGCTATTGTGTTTTGGTCAATTTATGCGGGCCGGTAGCTTTGGCCGGATTTCAACAACGCCCAGATCGTTCGGGCCATTTTGTTCGCAATGGCAATCGCCACCACCTTCACCGGCTTTCTCTTCAGCAATTGCCAGATCCAATCATCGCCTTCCCCACGCCGGCGTCGTGTGCGGATACGCGCCAGAGCGCCAAGATAAAGTAACCGTCGAATATACCGGTCACCCATTTTCGATATGCCACCCATCCGTTCCCGACCGCCGCTTGAATTCTGTTTGGGGGTAAGGCCGATCCATGCCGCATAGTCGCGTGCTGAGCGGAACTGCGACACATCCGGCGTTGTCGCGGTAATCGCGCTGGAAGTCAGCACCCCGACACCGGGGATCGTGGTCAGGCGACGTGCAGTTGGGTCTTGCCGTTGGGAAATCTCAATTTGGCGGGTGATTTCGGCAACCCGATCACGGGTCTCATGGAACTGCCGGGAAAGGAGATCGAATGCAACGCCAGCTTGTTCTGGAAGCTCTGCGGCTGCCTCAAGCAGACGGTCGACATTTTGTACGCCAACAGGCGCAACAATTCCGAATTCAGCCAGATGCGAGCGGATGGCATTGACGATCTGCGTGACCTGCCGGACCAGAATATCGCGGGTGCGGTGTTGCATCAAGATGGCTTGGTGTTCTTCGGTCTTGGCTGGCACAAAGCGCATGGTCGGCCGGGTTACAGCCTCGCATATTGCTTCCGCATCTGCGGCATCCGTCTTTTGACGCTTGATGTAGGGCTTGACATAAGAAGGTGGCATCAGACGCACATTATGGCCCAGACGTGTCAGCTCACGCGCCCAGAAGTGGGCTCCGGCGCAGGCCTCAATGCCAATCAGACAGGAATTCAGCAGCCTAAAGAATGAAAGAACCTGGCTGCGGCGCAACTGGCGTCGGACAATCACTTGCCCTTGTATATCAATGCCGTGCACCTGAAAAACATTCTTGGCAATGTCGAGGCCGACGGTGACGATAGCCTCTGCTTGTAGTTTCTTGTTCATGATCCTCTCCTTGTGAAGCACTTCTACGGCCCTCACTTTGCCATAGTGAGTTGACGGAAGCAGGGGCCATCCACGCCATCAGTGGACCTCGTCAGGGTTGGCCTGGAAATGCTCGTCGCTCAGGGCCTGCAGGCGGGCAAGCATGGTGTCGATCTCGGCCTTGCGGGTCAGGAAGGCGGCGAATGCCTTGTCATTGCTGCGGGTCATCATTTTGCCTCCCGTGCGGCGGCCAGCCCTGCGGCGTAGGCGGCTTCAAGGGCGGCTTGGACGCCCCAGACCGAAACCTCGTGGAAATCGAGGCTGTCGCTTTTACGCTCTTCCAGCGTCTCGATGAAGAGGTGCTTTTTGGCAATGCCGGTCATCAGGTCGGCGGGGGCGGCTTAGTTTGTTTTGGTTGTCATGGTCTGGCTCCTTTTCGTTGTCATCAGAATCGCTCTTATCGCTTGTCTAATCAACGATAATCGAAGCAATAACAGTTCTCTGATTGCGGCCATGTAAAGCAAAAATTTCGTGTCCGTCCGGGGTCATGGTTCTCTCCGAGGTCGTTGGTTTCCCGCGCCTCATAATGGCGTTCGGTGACAGATCGTCTCTGAATGTGCTTTGCGGGGTGAGCAGTTTGTGGCTACATCCCAACTGTTATTGCGAGATCAATCAGCCTCCGTCCCGAGGGACTTCGCATTCCGCCTGTCAGGCAGCGGAAACTTGTTTAAGAGGCAGCCTCCTTTGTCCATTGAAAGTCGGTTCCGTTTTTCCACAATGTCAACATCAACACTGCGATCTTGCGGGCTGAGGCGACAGCGGCTTTGCGAACACCTCTTCGACCGGACAGCCGGACAGCCCAGGATTTTAGGGGAGAAAACCGGCGCACTCTGCGGATCAGACTGGAGGCGGCCTCGAACAGAAGACTTCGCATTGTGCTGTCACCGCTTTTCGATATTCTTCCCGACCAGTCCATTTCTCCGGATTGGTACCGCCTGGGCGTCAAGCCAAGAAAGGCACCGACATTTGCCGTGCGCCGGAACCGGTTTGGGTCATCTATCAGGGCCATGAAGTTGAGGGCAACAATCGGTCCCACTCCCGGAACCGTCATCAAGCGCCGCGCGACGTCACTGGACCGGGCGCGTTTTGTCAGGGCACGGTTGATATCGTCGGCAGCCCTGCACAAAGTCTCGTGCGCCAGGACAAAGCCGTCCGCGATGGCGGCCAAAACAGGGTCTGTCTCACCTGCCGCGATCAGCCCATCACGAAAACCTTGACGCAACCGGCCCTTGGCAACACCATGCATGCGGATGCCAAAGGTTTTCAGCACACCGCGAATATGACCTTCAAGGTCTTTTCTAAGCCTGATCAGTCTTTCGCGCGCACCGATAAGGGTCCGCAGCCTGTCAGCTTCCTCGCTGCGGATATGGATCGGTGTAAACCAGCCCGTACGGGCAAGCTGCGCCAGGCCTTCGGCATCGGAGGCATCGGATTTGTTTGGCCGGGCCGACAGACTCTTATGGGCCTTGCGCGCATCAACGCAGTACGCGGAAAGGCCCAGCTTCATAAACCCGCGTTGCAACCAGATCGATAATTGTCCACTTTCATGAATAACCCGGTCAGGCGAAATGGACTGCTTTTCAAACCAGGCAGCAACGGCCTCGGGGCAGGTCAATACGCTCCCGCGCGCGACAACTTCGCCCGCTTCGTCAACTACGCAAATGGCGATCTCTTTCAATGAGACGTCTAATCCAGCAAAAAACTTCATTGGTGTGTTCCTTATGATAGTGTCAGTACAGCCAGAATACTTGATCCGGCCTGCCGTTGCAGAGCAACCGCCGCAATCACACCATGTGCTTTATCCGGAAAGGTTTGATTGTATATGCAAGGCCTGAGCGAACGGAAATACGCCGCCCATGCGGGTCTGTCGCGCGGGGCGATCCAGAAGGCCAAGGCGGCAGGGCGGCTGGTTTTGCATGCTGACGGCTCGATCGATGCGGCGGCCTCGGACCGGAAACGCGCGGCGATGACGGATCCGTCAAAACAGCGCGGCACCGCAAAGGCAAAACTGAAACCAGTGCCCGATGCCGCCCTTTCGGCCGTGGGCCAAACCCTGCGCGAACAGGGCATGCGGGCTCCGGCCACCGGCGGCAACACCACATTCCTGCAGGCCAAGACCGCCAATGAGGTTTTGAAGACCCAGGAGCGACGGTTGAAGCTGCAAAAGATGAAGGGCGAGTTGGTCGACAAGGCCCGCGCCAAGGCGCTGGTGTTTCGGTTGGCGCGCGAGGAACGCGATGCCTGGATCAACTGGCCCGCGCGGGCGGCGGCGTTGATGGCGGCGGAATTGTCGGCGGCGCTGTCGGAAAACGGGCAGGACATAACATTGGAGACAGGCCTGATGCAGAAGATTCTCGAGACCCATGTGCGTGCCCAGCTGGAAGAACTCAGTGGGCATGTCCGGTTTGACATCACCTGACATTGCATCAGGCATCGGGGATTTTGACGGCGGTAATGATTTATTACGCGCCTGGGCAGAAGGGCTGCAACCCGACGCTGATCTGACGGTATCACAATGGGCGGATCAATACCGGATGCTGGCCTCGCGCGCCTCGGCCGAGCCCGGGCGCTACCGTACCACTCGCACGCCCTACATGCGCGAGATCATGGATGCGCTCTCGCCCAGTCATTCGGCCCAGCGGGTGGTGTTCATGAAGGCAGCCCAGGTCGGTGCGACGGAAGCGGGCAATAACATGATCGGCTTCGTGATCGCCCACGCGCCGGGGCCGATGCTGGCGGTGCAGCCGACCGTGGAACTGGCAAAGAGAAACTCGCGCCAACGCATCGATCCGCTGATCGAGGAAAGCGCGGTGTTGCGAAACAAGGTCCGTCCTTCACGTTCACGCGATGCGGGCAACACTATGCTTTCGAAAGAATTCGCGGGCGGCATTCTGATTATGACCGGCGCGAACTCGGCCGTGGGGCTGCGCTCGACGCCTGCACGCTACATTTTTCTCGACGAGGTCGATGCCTATCCGGCCTCGGCCGACGAGGAAGGCGATCCGGTCAGCCTGGCCGAGGCGCGGTCCCTGACCTTCGCGCATCGGCGCAAGGTGTTTCTGGTGTCAACGCCAACCGTAAAAGGAGTGAGCCGGATCGAACGAGAATTCGAGGCCTCGGACCAGAGGCGGTATTTCGTGCCGTGTCCGCATTGCGGCGCGTGGCAATGGTTGAAGTTCGAGCGGCTGCGCTGGGAGAAAGGCCAGCCTGAAACAGCGGCCTATCATTGTGAAGCCTGCAAACAACCGATTGCCGAGCATCACAAGACGGCGATGCTGGAAGCAGGCGAATGGCGGGCAACAGCGAAAAGTGCTGACCCGACCACGGTTGGCTATCACCTTTCGGCACTTTATTCGCCGGTTGGCTGGCTGAGCTGGGAGCGGATCGCGCGCAGCTGGGAGGCGGCGCAGGGGTCCGATGATGCCATTCGCGCCTTCAAGAACACCATCCTCGGGGAAACCTGGGTGGAGAGCGGCGAAGCGCCAGAATGGCAGCGGCTGCTGGATCGCAAGGAAGACTGGAAACCGGGCACCGTACCCGCGAACGCCCTGTTCCTGACGGCGGGTGCGGATGTGCAAAAAGACCGGATCGAAGTTGATGTCTGGGCCTGGGGGCGTGGGCTGGAAAGCTGGTTGATCGATCACGTCGTCATCGAAGGTGGCCCGGGATCGGAGGCCTGCTGGAATGGGTTGACCGAATTGCTGGGCCGGACATGGAGCCATGCCAACGGAACGCAGATTACTATCGCGCGGCTGGCAATCGACACCGGCTACGAAACCCCCGCCGTTTATGGCTGGGCCCGCAAGGTTGGTTTTGGGCAGGTTGCGCCAGTCAAGGGCGTGGAAGGGTTCAATCGCGCCAGTCCGGTGTCGGGGCCAACCTTTGTCGATGCCACCATTGCGGGCAAACGCCTGCGCCGCGGGGCGCGGCTCTGGACAGTGGCGGTGTCGACGTTCAAGTCCGAGACCTACCGGTTTTTGCGGCTCGAGCGGCCAACGCCCGAGGAACTGGTGGCGGGAACGGATTATCCGCCCGGAACCCTGCACCTGCCGGGCTGGATCGACAGCGAATGGCTAAAACAACTGGTCGCCGAGCAACTAGTGACGGTGCGCAACAAGCGCGGGTTCGCCCGGCTGGAGTGGCAGAAGCTGCGCGAACGCAACGAGGCGCTCGATTGCCGGGTCTATGCCCGTGCTGCGGCGTGGATCCTCGGGGCGGATCGTTGGTCGAACAAGCAATGGGATGAATTGGCGCGGCAGGTTGCGGTATCTGATGCCGAGGCAGGCACAGGCTCGGTAAAAACTGTGCGACACACCCACTCCGCACACCAGCGCCGTTCCGTGCGCTCTAACTACATGAGGTGAATGTGGCCACACTGGCAGAACTGCAAACCCGCCGCGAAGCGCTGGCGACCGCGCGCGCGAGCGGTGTGGCCCGCGTCAGCTATGACGGCAAGACGGTGGAATACCGCAGCCTCGCGGAAATCGACCGCGCCATCGATGTGCTGGACCGGGAAATCGCCACACTCGAGGGTCGCAGCGTCATCCGGCAGGTGCGCGTGACCACGACCAAGGGATTGTAATGGGCCTGTTTGACATGCTTCGCCGCCAACCTACCGGCGGCCCAAGCGGTGTGCGCGCCCGTCTTGAAGGCGCGATGTCGCGTCGCCGCCTTCGCGGCTGGCAACCGCCTTTGGAAAACATCAACTCGCTGGTGGCCTCCGGCGGGCCGCGCCTGCTGGCACGCTCGCGCGAACTGGTCGTCACCAATGGCTACGCCGCCAATGCTTGCGAGGCTTACGCCGCCAATCTGGTCGGCGACGGGATCAAGCCCTCGTCGCTGATCGAGGACGGGGAGTTGCGCGATCGCGTCCAACGCCTGTGGCTGGCCTGGACCGATCAGGCGGATGCCGACGGGCTGACCGATTTCTATGGGCTGCAGGCGATGATTGCCCGCGAGATGTTCGTGGCGGGGGAGTGTTTCGTGCGTATCCGGCCACGCCGGGCCGAGGACGGGCTGCTGGTCCCGATGCAGTTGCAGCTTCTGCAATCGGAAATGCTGCCCTTCGAGAAAACCGAGACCGCGCCGAGCGGCAACCGCATCCGCTGCGGGATCGAGTTCGACCTGATCGGGCGGCGCGTCGCCTATCATTTCCGCCGCCGTCACCCCGGTGACAGCACGGACCGGAGTGCGGATTTCCCAGAGACGACAAGGGTGCCCGCCGAGGACGTTCTGCACATCTACCGCCCCATTGATGCGGGGCAAATCAGGGGCCTGCCGCATGTCGCGCCAGCGATGGTGCGGCTGTTTCTGCTCGATCAATATGACGACGCCGAGCTCGACCGCAAGAAAACCGCTGCGATGTTCGCGGGCTTCATCACCAAGAATGCGCCGGAAGAAGCGCTAATGGGGGAGGTGGAAGATACCGGCGAGGGCATTGGCATTGCCAGCCTCGAGCCGGGCACCCTGCAGGTCCTGCTTCCCGGCGAAGACATCAAGTTCTCCAGCCCCGCTGATGTGGGCGGCGGTTACGAGGCGTTTCAATATCGCACCTTGCTGGCAATCTCGGCCTCGCTTGGCTTGCCGTATCATCTGGTCACCGGCGATGTGCGCCAGGCCAATTATTCCAGCCTGCGGGCCGAACTGGTCGAGTTCCGCCGCCGCATCGGGCAGTTGCAGCACGGTGTCATGGCGCACCAGTTCTGCCGACCGGTCTGGACGCGCTGGCTGGAGGCGGCAGCCCTGTCGGGTGCGTTTGATCTGCCGGACATGGCCAAGGCCAAACCGGTGCACTGGATCCCGCCACGCTGGGATTGGGTCGATCCGCTGAAGGACATTCAAGCGCAACTCCTGGGGATCGAAGCCGGGTTGATGTCGCGGCGTAAGGCGGTCGAGGCCACCGGCTATGACATCGAGGAAATCGACCGCGAGAATGCAGCGGACGCCGAGCGCGCCGCCGCTTTGGGACTTCATTACAGCACCAGCCCCGGCGAGACGCAGGGCGCGCGGGCAACGCCCATGAAACCGGCCGACCCCGAAGAACAGCAAAAGTAGCAAAGGAACCACCATGAACAACTGGTATTCGATCTGCGCCCTCGATGAGGGCGCGGAAATCTCGATCTATGACGAAATCGGCGCTTACGGCGTTTCGGCCAAGGCGTTTCTGGCCGACTTCGGCAAGCTGCCGGACAAGACCCCGCTGACATTGCGGCTCAACAGCCCGGGCGGCTCGGTCTTTGATGCTGTGGCGATCTACAATGCGCTCACGCGCCACGCAGGCAATGTCACCGTGAGCATCGACGGCATTGCCGCCTCGGCCGCCTCCTACATCGCCATGGCGGGGGATGAGATCATCATGCCGGAGAATGCCTTCCTGATGATCCATGATCCTTCGGGCATGGTGATGGGCACGGCATCTGATATGCGATCCATGGCCGAGGCCCTCGACAAGATCGGAGCCAGCCTGCTGCGAGGTTACGCGGCGAAATCCGGCAAGGCAGAGAAAGACATCGCGAAACTGATGGCCAAGGAAACCTGGCTGGATGCTGCCGAAGCACTGGATATGGGCTTTGCCGATACCATGGCAGAACCGGTCAAAATGGCCGCCAGCTTTGATGTGAGCCGGTTCCAAAACACGCCACCGGAAATCATCGAGGCGGTAAAGGCAAAGAATGAATCCGTCTCGGTGGAACCCGAACCTGAACCGGACCCTTCCCCCGTGGGCAAAACCACCCCCGAGCCTGACCCCGCAACCATCCGCAACGAGGCCATGGCCTATGCCAAGACCGTGGTCGATCTCTGCCGCCTTGCCGGCCAACCACAAATGGCGGCGGGATTCCTGTCCGCCGAGACCAGCCTCGAGGATATCCGCAAGGCTTTGATCGACGCCCGCGCTGCCGATGATCCCGACATCTCCTCCTCCCACCCGCAACCGGGGCCCGCGCCTCAGGCCAAACCCTGGGGCGACGTGATTGCCCGCACCTTCAAACGCAAAGGATAAAAAATGACAACTCTGACCGAAACCACTCATCCTGGCGGGTTCCTCGTCTGGGAGGCCTTCCGCGATTACACCCGCGAGGTCGTCACCATCGCCACCGGCGGCGCAACCCCGGTTCTGGAGCCCGGCACGGTGCTCGGCAAAATCACCGCCTCCGGCAAATACGCCGCCCATGATCCGGCCGCTGTCGATGTGGATGCAGTTGTGCTGCTGCGTGGCCCCGCCATCGTCAACGGCAATGATCTGGTGTTCGCCGGCACGCCCACAGCGCTGGAAATCGCCGCTGCCCATACGGCGCTCGCCGCCGTCGGCATTCTTACCCGCTAATTCTGTTTTGAAAGGAGGCCGCTCATGATGGGGTGGATGGCTCCACCCGCCGGCATCGCAATGTGCCATATTGGTGCTGTCGCAAACCAATAAGAGAAGGAGCCATCCACAATGGAGATTACAACACTCGGGATCGATCTGGCAAAGTCTGTTTTTCAGCTTCACGGCGTTGATGCTGCAGGACAGATTGTGCTGATGAAGAAATTGCGCCGCAATGCCGTTCTGGAGTTCATGAGCGCGTTGCCGCCTTGTCTTGTGGGAATAGAAGCTTGCGGTACCTCCCATTTCTGGGCGCGGGAGATTGCGGCGCTCGGCCATGATGTGCGGCTGATCCCGCCCGCCTATGTCAAACCCTATGTCAAACGGCAAAAGAACGACATGGCAGATGCCGAGGCGATCTGCGAGGCCGTAACACGCCCGAACATGCGCTTTGTACCGATCAAGACGCCTGGGCAACAGGGTGTCATGGTGCTGCACCGGACGCGAAAGTTGCTGATCCGGCAACGGACCATGATGCTCAATTCGTTTCGCAGCCATCTGGCCGAATTCGGCATCATTGCGCCACAGGGGCCGCAACATGTCGTAAGAATGGCGAAGGCCATGAAGGACGGAGAGCATGACGACCTGCCGGAGGTCGCGCGTACGGCGTTGCTGGGTTTTGCCCGTCAGCTTGAGACGCTCACCGTAGAAATCCGTTCGCTCGATAATCAGCTGCGTGCCTGGCATCGACAAAGTGCGGTGAGCCAGCGGTTACAGACGATCCCGGGCGTCGGGTTCATCACGGCAACCGCTATGGCCGCAAGCGTTCCGGACCCGGCTGCCTTCGCGTCGGGGCGCCAGTTCGCGGCCTTCCTCGGGCTCGTACCAAGGCAGAATTCGTCAGGAGGCAAGGACAGGCTCGGCCGAATATCCAAAATGGGCGATCCCTATCTGCGAACTCTGCTGGTAAATGGTGCCACATCGATCATTCGCAGAGACGGACGCGACGACAGCGCCACCGGCATCTGGATCCGCAGATTGCTTGATAAAAAGCCCGCGCGTGTGGTCACGGTTGCCATTGCCAACAAAACAGCGCGCATCATCTGGGCCGTGCTGTTGCGCGGAGACGTTTATCGCCGCCCGGCAGTCAACTGACAGGAATCGCAGCGACCGGGATACGGGTTCGCCGCACCGAGTTGCGAGGGCAAAGATGAATGATGATGATCAACGAAAACCGCCGCCGGGACACCCCGTATCGGTAGCCCGGGCATAGTAGCTCGTCTCCATGATTGGGACCCAGGCGACGCGGACTTCATCAGGGCCAGCGGTCAAACGTACCGCGCCAACAGGCCGAACACATGACCGCAACCGCAATGATCAAAACTTCAAATTAACCCTTGCAAAAAAGGAGCCATCCACACATGGCCACCATGGATATCTTCGAGACCGATGCGTTTTCGGTCATCGAACTCACCCGCGCGCTGGAGAACATCCCCTTCAAGCCCGCCACCCTCTCGGGCTCCGGCCTGTTCTCCGATCGCGGGGTGCGAAGCCGCACCGTCGTCATTGAGTCCCGCGACGGCACCCTGTCGCTGATCCCGTTCTCGGAACGCGGCTCGGCATACGATCAACAGGTGCCGGAGCGCCGCGATGTGCGGGCATTCGTTTGTCGCCAGTTCAAGAAACAGGACGTGCTCTGGGCCTCTGAAATCCAGGGCATCCGCGCCTTTGGCACCGACAGCGAGACCCAGCAAATTCAGGCCGAAGTGGCCCGGCGTTTGCGCCGGTTGCGCACCGATGCCGAGGCGACTTTTGAGTATCACCTGCTGAACGGCATTCAGGGCAAGGTGCTCGACCCCAAGGACGGGGCCACCGTGATCGACTACTTCACCGAGTTCGCGATTACGCCGGCGGCGGAGGTCAACTTCGATCTTGCCGCCACCAATCCCGGCTCCGGCGTGCTGCGCAAGCGCTGTCAGGCGCTGATCGAAAGTGTCGAGGATAGCCTCGGCGGATTGTCCACCGGTGCCGTGCAATTGCGCGCCGAATGCGGCTCGGCCTTCTTCGCCGATCTGGTTGCCCACAAAGAAGTGCGCGAGACCTATCTCAACACCGCCGCCGCTGCCGACCTGCGTTCGCGCGTCTCCGACGAGGTCAGCTTTGGCGGCATCAACTTCCGTCGCTACCGGGGCAATGCCGCCTTCGGGGTGCCCGTCGACAAGGCGTTCTTCTATCCCGAGGGCGTCGAGGGCCTGTTCGAAATCTACTACGCCCCGGCGGATACCTTCGAGACCGTCAATACCTTGGGCTTGCCACTCTACGCCCGCTCCATCCCGGATCGGGATCGCGATGAATGGGTGCGCTTCGAGATTGAGTCCAACCCGCTGCCGATCTGCACCCGCCCGCAGGTGCTGCGCAGTGCACGGCGGACCTAAGGTGTTTCCAGTTAACGCGGAATCATTTGGCCCTTTGAGCGCCCATATAAACAAAGGCTGCCTCTGCGGGCCAAATGACACCCTGATGTATTGCAAACTGGAAACACTGCGATGAACGCCTTTGCCATTGGCATGGACGCGCTGTTCGCGGACGACAATATTGCCGTTGACGCCATCTATACGGCAGAGGGCGGTTCGCCTGTCCTCGTCCGTGTTGTGGCGCGCCGTGCCGATAGTATCACCGGATTTGGCGAAGCCAAACTCTGGTCCGAAACCCAGCGGTTCGATTTGCGGGTGAGCGAGGTGGCAAACCCGCGCCCCGGCGACCGGCTGGAAATCTATGGCGAGGCGTTTCTCATTCAGGGTGAGCCGGTGCGTGACGCGGAACGGCTGATCTGGACCATCGACGTGCATCCGGCATGAGATTGAAACTCGACATCGATCCGGATCTCGCCGCGATGATGCAGGCTGAGGTTCTGGCAGGTGAAAAGGCTGTCACGGCCGCCATGCGTCAGGCGGGCAGTGATCTCAAGGCCGACTGGCGGGGACAGATTGCGGGTGCAGGGCTCGGGCAGCGGCTGGCGCGCAGCATCCGCAACAAGACCTATCCGGAGCGCGGTGAGAGCCTTGATGCCGCCGCCTTCATCTGGTCCAAGGCCCCGAAAATCATCCATGCCCATGACAAGGGCGTGCTGATCCGCTCGAAAAACGGGTTCTATCTGGCCATCCCGACCGAGGCCGCTGGCAAAGGTCGTGGCGGTGCACGTTTGACGCCCGGCGAATGGGAACGCCGTCGCGGCATGCGGTTGCGGTTCATCTACCGTCGGAACGGACCGAGCTTGCTGGTGGCCGAAAAGGCACGGATCAACACGCGGGGAACAGCGGTGGCGTCGCGTTCCAAGACCGGGAGGGGACAGGTTAGTGCGCCAATCTTCATGCTGGTGCCGCAGGTCAAACTGCGCAAACGGATTGATCTGGCCCGTGATGCGGAAAGGGTGGCGGGAGCTGTGCCGGGGCTGATTGTTGAAAAATGGATTGATGGTGAAATCTCATGACCCCCCGAGAAACCATCCTGCAAGCTCTGTTTGCGGCGCTGCAAAGCGTGTCCGGTGCAACCGTGCTACGTGGCGCGATCCTACCCGAGCGCATCCCTGTTGGCGGCCTGCTAATCCTGCGCGACGGTGACCCCGGCACACCGGAGGTGACGCTGTCGCCGCTACAATATCATTTCGAACATCGCGCCGAGGTCGAGGTGATCGTTCAAGACAAGACACCGGCCGCTCGCGATGCTGCATTTGATACGCTACTGCAATCCCTCGGAGTCGCTATCGCGCTCGACCGAACCCTTGGCGGGCTATGTGACTGGGTCGAGGGCGAAGCGCCGCAACCGGTCGATCTACCGGTTGAGGGGGCCGAGGCACTGAAGGCGGCCGTCGTCCCTGCCATTTTGACCTACACCACGGCCGACCCATTGGGATGACCCCCATGGGCTGATCCCCGCGGGATGAGCTCCACCGGCTGACACCACAAAACAAAGGAAAACACTATGGCACGCGCACAAGGCGCGCGGTCGCTGATGGCGGCTGCGTTCGAGACAACATATGGCACCCCGCCGCTGAGCGGTTACATGCAGATGCCCTTCGCCAGCACTTCGCTGGGGGCGGAGCAACCCTTGCTGGGATCGGAACTGCTGGGCTATGGCCGCGATCCGCTGACCCCGATCAAGGATGCGGTGACGGCGGATGGCGACGTGGTGGTGCCGATCGATGCCGAAGCATTTGGCTTCTGGCTAAAGGCTGCGTTCGGCGATCCGGTCACCACCGGCACCGGGCCGTATACTCATACTTTTGTGTCTGGCAATTGGATCCTGCCGAGCCTGTCGATCGAGACCGCCATGCCAGAGGTCCCGCGTTATGCGATGTATTCCGGCTGTGTGCTCGACCAGCTTTCCTGGCAAATGCAGCGCTCGGGGCTTTTGACCGCAACCGCAAAGCTGATCGCGCAGGGCGAGGCGATTGCCACATCATCGGCCGCCGGAACACCGACCGGCTGGACCTTGCAAAGGTTCGGGCATTTCAACGGGTCGATTAAACGCAATGGCACGGCTCTCGGCAATATCGTTTCGGCCGATATTCAATATGCCAACAATCTCGACCGGATCGAGACCATCCGTTCGGACGGGCGCATAGACGGGGCTGATCCGTCCATAGCCGCGCTGACCGGCAAAATGGATGTGCGCTTTGCCGACACCACTCTGATGGATCAGGCGTTGAACGGCACGGCGGCCAGTCTGGAATTTGCCTATTCGATTTCCGCCAAAGTCAGCCTGAGCATCACCGCCCATGCCGTTTATCTGCCGCGCCCGCGCATCGAAATTCAGGGGCCGCAGGGGGTGCAGGCCAGCTTTGACTGGCAGGCGGCCTATGACGCCACCGCCGGGCAGATGTGCACCATCACCCTTGTCAACGACATCGCAACCTACTGAGGAACAACATGATCCATCTTGATCTTAAAAACGAACCCGCGTGGCTGGACCTTGGCCACGGGGTTCGCTTGCATCTGCACCCCCTGACCACCGCCATGATGGTGGCCTCGCGCAATGATCCGGCTGTTACCGCTCTGGACGAAAACGCAACGGACGAGGCCAGCGCACTGGTCTTTGCCAAGGCGCTGGCCCGCAACGCGGTGCTGGATTGGGAAGGTGTCGGGGGTGCCGATGGTGCCACCATTCCTGTCAGCCCCGAAGGGATCGATGCCCTGCTGGATGTCTGGCCGCTCTTCGAAGCTTTCCAGACCAAATACGTCGCCAAGGGTCTGGTGCTGGATGCGGAAAAAAACGCCTCTGCGCCCTTGCCGAATGGGTCTTCGGCGGGGGCGACGGGTATTGCCAAGCCTGTTCAAAAACTTGCCCGGACTGCCCGCAAATCCTGAACCGGCCGCAAACCTGTGAGGGCTGGCAGGTCTGGGATCTGGTTGCCCGTCTTGGTGGCCAGTTGCGCGTTGCCCCGAGCGGTGGCGTGATCGGCTGGGACATGGGCACGGCTTTGGCATTGGCCTTGGCTCTTGGTGTCTGTCCGATAGCTACCGCCGAAATCCTCCCCGCAATCGAGGCGGTGATGGTGCGCAAACTCAACGAACAGATGGACAAGTAAGATGGCCGAGAAAAGGGTTTCTGTCCGCCTCGCGGCCGTGGGCGGCAAACAGGTCAAAGCCGAGTTTGAAGGCATCGGCGAGGCTGGCAAGCGCGGGATTGGCAAAGTCTCGAAAGAGGCCGAGATTGCGAATGCGCGTCTCGCCCGCTTTGCCCGCCGCGCCAAGATCGCCGCCGGTATCATGGCGGCGGCTGCGGTGGCGGCCGGCATTGCCATGGTGCGCTCCAGCCTGCAGACCATCGACGAGCAGGCCAAACTGGCGGCATCCCTGCGCACCACGACGGCAAGCATGCAGGTGCTGGCGCGCGCGGCTGATCTGGCTGGGGTGTCGCAGGGCGAGGTTGAACAAGCCACGATCATGATGACCAAGAGCCTGAGCCAGGCGGCGCAGGGAACAGGCCCTGCTGTAAAAGCTCTGGATACCTTGAATCTGTCTGCCGCCGATCTCGCCAAGCTGCCGATCGATGAAAAGATGGCTGCCATTCAGGATGCGATTGCGAAGTTCATCCCGACAGCCCAGCAAGCGGCTGTGGCCTCACAGATTTTTGGTTCCCGCGCCGGTCTGATTTTCACCCGCATCGACAGCGCCACCCTGCACCAGGCCACGCAGGACGTAGAGGATTTCGGGGTGGCGGTGTCCGAGAGCGATGCGGCGCAAATCCAGCGCACCAATGATGCGTTGTCCCGCATGGGTTTGCTCTGGCGCGGCATTGCCAACCAGCTGGCAGTGGCGGCGGCTCCGGCGCTGGAATCGATCGCCAACGCCATGGCCGTGATCGGCAAGACTACCGGCCCGCTCGGGCGCGCCATCAAGGGTCTGTTTAACCATATCGGCGAGATCGCCACCATTGCCGCCACCTTCGCCGCCGTGCTGGGCGGTCGGCTGGTGATCGCGCTGGCCAGCGCCGCACTGGGGATCAAAGGCGTGTCGATTTCACTGGTGGCCCTGCGCGGTGCGCTGATCATCGGCGCGGGCGAATTGATCTACTGGTTCAGCCGCCTCGTCAAAGGCGCTGGCGGCTTTGGCGAGGCCATGCGCTTGCTGAAGAATGTCGCCATAGAGGTCTGGGAGCGCATCAAGCTCGGCGGAAAATCCCTCGGCGCGGCGCTCTCGTCGGTCTGGGCGCGGATCAAGGCCGGCTGGCTGACGATGCTGGCCAATATCCAGAAGACATGGACGGATTTCCTGCATGCGATGACGCGCGGGATCTCGAATATCCCGGGCATGGACAGCGCCATGCTGGCCATCGGCAATGCGGCAATCATGGCCGGATCAGCCTATTACGAAATGGCCGCCACCGCCGAGGACGCAAGGAATGCTGCTGACGGGCTGGTGACGTCCTCCCGCGAAATGGCCCAGGCCGCAACCGCGCCGCTAACTTCCATGCAGGCTCTGCGTGATGCGATGAAAGCCAGCACCGAGGACGGCGAAAGCGGCCTTGCGGGCACGACTACCGCTGCGGAAACTCTGTCCCGGGCGGTCACCGGTGCCGGTGGTGCGGCGCGCGCAGCGGCCGAGGTCGCCAAAACCGCATGGGAATTGGCGGCCGATTCGCTCAAGGATTACGCCAGCAAGGCCGCCAATGTCGGCAAGAGGATCGGCGATGCGCTGGTCGGGGCCTTCACCAGCGCGGAGAACGCCATTGGCGAGTTCGTCAAAACCGGCAAGCTGGATTTCAGCTCGCTGGTGACCTCGATGCTGGCCGATCTCGCCAAGCTGTCGGCGCGCAAGTTCATCCTCAGGCCGCTGGCCAATGCCCTGTCGGGGGCACTTGGAGGTCTTGGAAAGATATTTGCACCGGTGCTGCACGCGGGTGGTATGGTTGGCGGTGCCGCGCCGCAAAGGATGGTGCCGGCCATGGCTTTTGCAAATGCGCCCCGCATGCATTCCGGCGGGTGGGCAGGCCTCAAGCCTAACGAAGTTCCCGCCATCCTGCAAAAGGGCGAACGGGTATTGTCGCGGCGCGAGGCTTCCCAATACGGCACGGGCGGCTCCCAAAACATCACCATCAATATCCAGACCCGCGATGCGGAAAGCTTCCGGCAATCCCGCACGCAAGTCTCGGCCGATATTGCCCGCGCCGTCGCCATGGGCCGGAGGGGCATGTGAGGGCTTCCCGAAAAGTGGGAACCGGTTTTCGGACAAGAAGCATGAACAAGGAAAATCTTAATGGCGTTTCACGAAATCCGTTTCCCCGACAATATCAGCCGGGGCGCGCGTGGCGGCCCCGAGCGGCGCACGCAGATTGTCGAGCTGGCCTCCGGCGACGAGGAGCGTAATGCCAGCTGGGCTAACTCGCGTCGCCGCTATGATGCCGCCTACGGCATCCGCCGCGCCGACGATCTGGCCGCCGTGGTGGCGTTTTTCGAGGCGCGCAACGGACGGCTCTACGGGTTTCGCTGGAAGGATTGGGGTGATTACAAATCGTGCTTGCCGTCGGGAGTACCGGAGGCAACCGATCAGGCTATTGGCATTGGTGATGGCACCGCCACCGTGTTTCAGCTGGTGAAAGCCTATTCATCCGGCGCGCAAACATGGACCCGCGCGATCACGAAACCGGTGGCAGGTTCTGTCTCGGTGGCTCTGGATGGAGTTTCGCAGGCTGCAGGCTGGTCCGTGAACACGACCACCGGCCAGATCACCTTCACCACAGCTCCGGCCGGCGGCGTCATTGTCACCGCCGGTTTTGAATTCGATGTTCCGGTGCGTTTCGATACCGACCAACTCGACGTCACCCATGATCTGGAGCGGCTCGGCTCCATCACATCCATTCCCCTGATCGAGGTCCGGCGATGAAGCAATTTTCCCAGTCCCTGCAAACCCACTTTGAGTCCGGCACGACCACACTCGCCTGGTGCTGGCGTCTCACCCGCAATGACGGCGCGGTGTTCGGCTTCACCGATCATGACCGGCCGCTGAGTTTTGACAGCACGATTTTCGAGCCCGAGTCCGGTTTCACCGCCTCGGAAATCCGCGCCGGTTCCGACCTGTCTGTCGATGCGCAGGAGGCCGAGGGTGTGCTGACCTCCACCACCATCACCGAGACCGATATCCTCGATGGCCGCTGGGACAACGCCACCGTGGAAATCTGGCGCGTCAACTGGGCCGACACCACCAGCCGTGCTCTGCTGCGTCGGGGCGCGATCGGTCAGGTCCGGCGCGGACGGTTACATTTTGTCGCCGAGATGCGCTCGCTGGCGCATGTGCTGGGCCAGACTATCGGGCGGACGTTTCAGGCAAGTTGCGATGCCGCCTTGGGGGATGCACGCTGCGGCGTTGATCTGAACGATCCGGCCTTCAAGGCATCGGGCACGGTGGTTTCGCTGTCGGGCGATCGCGGCTTTGCGGTCTCCAGCCTCTCGGGTTTTGCCGAAGGCTGGTTTGCGCTTGGAACCCTGCAATGGCTGACCGGTGCCAATACCGGACGCAAGGCCGAGGTGCTGAGCCATGCCATCATGGGCGCGGACGTGATCATCAAATTGCTCGAGGCTCCTGTGCGGCCAACAGAGATTGGCAACACCTTCGACATCTTCGCCGGTTGCGACAAGCGGTTCGAAACCTGTCAAGCCAGGTTCGCTAACGCCGCCAATTTCCGGGGTTTTCCCCATATCCCGGGGCAAGACACCATCATCCGCTACGCGGCCAAGGGTGATGCCAATGCGGGGTCGGTATTGTGAACCACCCTCAGAGATTCAATTCCCCGTCGGCAAACAGGTTGGGAAATAATCGCTCGCGATATTCCAGCGGGAATGCAAGGCGTACCGGTGTTTTCGGCGATGCCGATTTAAGAAAACCGGCCTTCGTCAATGCGGACATCGTATTGCGCGCCGAGCGTTCGGAAACCTTCAGAACCAGGGCTGCATCTCCCCGCTCCAGCGAACCGTACCGCAATACGGCCGAAAGCAGATCCTCCGCCCGCTTGTCCGGCAGGACATCCCGCACCAGCCGACGATACCGCTCCTCCAATCCGCCCAAATCGAATAAACGGGCGGAAAAGGTGATCTGGTCCAGCATCACCTGTAAAAACCAGCGGCAAAAATGTCAATGAGCATTTAAAACTGACCCGGTTTCGGCATTTAAATTTGCCCCCCCCTTTGTGGCGCAAAGCCCCCAGTCGGGCCGCCTTCATGTAGCGAGTCCGTCTGGGGGCTTTGCTTGCGGAACGGCTAGTTTTTTCTACGGCGTTTACTCTGGGCGAATCGGTATGAGGTATTGCCGGTTTCGATGATGTTGCAGTGATGAGTGACGCGATCCAGAAGGGCGGTTGTCATCTTGGCATCCCCGAAGACCGAGACCCATTCACCGAACTCAAGGTTGGTTGTGATGATGATGCTGGTCTTCTCGTAGAGCTTGCTGATCAGATGGAAGAGCAACGCGCCACCGGATTTGGGAAACGGGATGTAGCCCAGCTCGTCGATGATGACGCAGTCCAAAGCCGAGAGCTGCCGGATGATCTTCCCTGCATTGCCGTCGGCCTGTTCCTTGATCAGGGCGTTGATCAGATCGACGGCGTTGAAGAAGCGCGCCTTCTTGCCGTTGTTGATCAGCGTCGTTCCCAGCGCGATGGCGATGTGGGTTTTGCCCGTGCCGGTTCCGCCCACCAGGATGAGGTTATGGGCCTCCTCTGTGAACTGGCCGGTGCAGAATGGTTCGATCTGGGCCTGGGTGAGGGCGGCGGCGCTGTAATCGAAGGTGGCGAAGTCCTTGTGATGGGGGAACTTCGCAACCCTCATTTGATACTGGATGGAGCGCACCCGGCGCTCTACAGTCTCGGCGTCGATCAGTTGCCTTATCGCTGTGGTCAGACTTGGCGGCTTGCGCGCGGACAGCAGATCATGGGCGCAAGCTGCCATTCCATGCAACCTGAGGGCTGTCAGTTGGTCGATCAAGGCATTCATACGGCAACCTCCTCAGCCGAGCACAGGGTCTCATAGCGTTTGCAATCGGCTTCGGGCCGCAAGGTCAGCTGCGGATAAGCGCAGGCATCGCTGAGCGGTGTGATGACCGGTTCCACCAACTGGTTGATCAGATTGATGATGGCGGGCAGCCGCAGGGTGTTTTGTGCCACCGCCAGATTGCAGGCCGTCTCGACCACCTCGATCCCGTGATCCTGTGCCAGCAGGAGCAGGTCGACGAACTCCCGATCCCCGCCTTTACCAGCCATGTAATGTTCCCTGATCCGATGCATGGCCTCGGGCAGTTCCCAGCCCACAAAGGGGGCGCCATTGCGCAGGGCACCAGGCTTGCGGTCCAGCAGGGGAACGTAATGCCAGGGCTCGAAATAGCTGATATTGCGGGTAAAATGACGCCTGTGCTCGGCAATCACATCCTGACCGGAGACCACCACGATCCGGCCGGCATAGGCGCGTAGCGACACATGATGCCCGGCAAAGCGGGAGGGCACGCTGTAGCGATTGCTGGCATATTGAACCAGGCAGGTGGAGCGGACACGGACGGTCTTTTCCACGTAGCCGTCGAAGGCCCGACCCAGGGGGCGCAGTTCGGCGCGCTCGTCTTCGAACACTTCGGTAATCGTGCGATCCTGCTGCTCGGGATGGGGACGCTCTGCCAGATCTTCGCAACGCAGACGCAGCCACGCGTTCAGCGCCTCGAGATCATCAAAGGCCGGTTCGGGAACGAACAACCGGCCCCGCAAGAACTGGACCTGGTTCTCGACCTGTCCCTTCTCCCAGCCCGCAGCGGGCGTGCAGGCCACCGGCTCCATCACATAGTGGTTCATCAAGGCCAGGAACCGGGGATGGAATATCCGCTCCTTCGAGCGCGAAACGTAGGTCACCATGGTCTTGGGGTTGTCGATGATCACCCTGCGCGGAACGCCTCCGTAAAAGGACAGCGCCTGCACGAAAGCATCCAGCACCATCTCCTGGGCTTCACCGGGATAGGCAATCACGAAAGGCTTGCGGCTGTGACACAGGCGGAAATGAGCGACCTTCACCTTCTGCTCGACACCACCCAGTACGACCCGTTCTTCGCTCCAGTCAAATTGCAGCGCGTCACCCGCCGCAAAATGCAGCGGGATAAACGCATCTCCCGAACAGGCCCCGGCGCGCTTCAACTCACGAACAAAACGCTGAACCGGCGAATAGGACCCGGTATAGCCCTCTGCCACAAGCTGCTCGTATAGCTTCTGGGCCGTCCGCCGCTCCCGGCGTGGTCGCCTCGAGTCCTGATCAAACAGTTCCTGCAGCCGAAGATCAAACCCATTGCACAGTTTGTGCCGAACTGGCGGCGCATGGCGCTGGTAGCTCGGCGGATTCTCGTCCTTCAAATACTTCTTGATCGTGTTCCGCGACAGTCCCGTCGCCCGCGCCACAGACCGGATGCTGCGCCCTTCAACCAGCACCCAGCGCCGGATCTTCGATACGCTTTCCATCAATATCACCTGCTCTTTCCTCCGCACAATTTTGCGCGGATGTTAACGAAACAGGTGGGTCAATTTTACTCGCTCATAACCCACCCAAGTGGGTCAGTTTTGCACGCCGATTCACAGGCAAAAAGAATGGAGTGCAGCCTCGGACAGGTTGCCACGACCGTCGCGATCCCCCTGTCGTGGCGTATCGGCATAATCCATCATCCGCTTGTATTCCCCCCGGTCTTCCAAACCACGCGCAAGGCCACGCGACACAGACCAAAGCCCCTGGCCACCAATACCGGCCCTCAGCGCCATGGCGTGAGACATCAACCGGCTGACCCGACCATTCCCGTCCGGAAAAGGATGAATATAGTTCAGGCGGTGATGCGCCGAAGCAATGGCAATTATCCGGTTGCTGGCGGATTTTTCCGCCATCCCGAAGCGCTTTTCAAAATACGCCATGAAGGCAGGAACCCTGTCGGACGAGGGTGGAAGATGGCGGCCAACCGCAACTTCGGTATCTGCCTCCTGACGCATCCGGCCAGGGATTATTTCCTCCCTTGTTCCGTCGGGATGCTCGACATAACGAAACTCCCCGGGCATTTCCTCGTAAAAGGCCCTGTGAACCCAGGATATAAATTCCGGAGATGTCGGCTGGGCGAGTGTCCCTGTTCGAAAGTCTTCATCGATTTTCCGCTGCACAATAACGTGGGCACGCGCCTCCAGCGCCAGGGGGCGGGTTTCCTCTTCCAGCTCGGCACCGGCAAGAGCGCGCTCGATGTCCCGGGGGCGGGTATTATGGCCCTCAATCAGGTTTGAGTAATAGCAATTCATGATCCGCACGAGCTCGGCCAGTTCCGCCGCGCTTTCCGGATGAAGATCGCGCCCCAGGCCATCCGCAGCTTGCTGGATCTCGACCACAAGATCGGCGAGATCGGCCGGAATCCTGTCCTCGAAAAGGCAGGGTTCAATTCTGGCCGGTGTTTCTATCATATACTTTGCCGATCTATCGCAGGGAAATTATCCCCTGAATATAGAGCATTAGAGCCCATAAAGGCAAGTGCTTGCCGATATCTCTTGCCGATCTTTGGTGGCACAAAAAATACGCACCAACGGCTAAGTAATGAAAGCAGACTGATAATGGAAGAAACATCGCAGACCGCCCCGGCCCGCATCGTTAAAGCCGCCCGCCGCTGGATTGGCACGCCGTATCACGATCAGGCCTCGGTGCGCGGTGTCGGGTGCGACTGCCTCGGGCTTTTACGCGGCGTCTGGCGGGATGTGATTGGTCCCGAACCGATGCCCGTGCCGCCTTATTCCCGCGACTGGGGCGAAACGGGACCGGTCGAGGTGTTGGCCGAGGCCGCACGGGCGGCAATGCAGGAGCTGGACGTTGTGGAGGCCCGCACCGGCGATGTTATCCTGTTTCGCATGCGTGCGGGCGCGATTGCCAAGCATGTCGGTATTCTGTCTGGCACCGCCCGCAGTGCGCGCTCGCACTTTATTCACGCCTATGAGCGCACAGGCGTAATCGAGGAACATCTGTCGCCTGCCTGGCAGCGCCGGATCGCCTTCGCTTTTCGTTTTCCTGTGAGGTAAACCATGGCTTCCATTCTTCTCGCCTCGGCTGGCGCGGCCATTGGCGGCAGCATCGGCGGGGCGATCCTTGGCGTGTCGGCCGCCACCATTGGCGGTGCGATCGGCTCCTTCGCGGGCTCGATGATCGACAGCTGGATTGTATCGTCACTTGCCCCCGGGCAGCGCATCGAAGGCCAGCGGCTGGACGACCTGACCCTCACCACCTCGACCGAGGGGGCGATTATCCCGCGCATCTATGGCCGCATGCGGATTGGCGGCAACATCATCTGGGCCACGGATTTCACCGAAACGGTCAACACGACCACGCAGGGTGGCGGCAAGGGTGGCGGGCCGAAGGTGACCACCACGGCCTACCTCTATTCCGCCTCCTTTGCCGTGGCGCTGTGCGAGGGGCCAATCTCGGGCATCGGGCGCATCTGGGCCGATGGCAAGCCGCTCGATCTCTCAAACGTGACATGGCGTCTGTATGCGGGCGACGAGACCCAGCAACCGGACCCGTTCGTTGAGACCAAAATGGGGGTCGGAAATGCCCCCGCCTATCGCGGCACCGCCTATGTGATGTTCGAGGAATTGCCGCTGGAGCAATTCGGCAATCGTATCCCGCAGCTGTCTTTCGAGGTTTTCCGCCCCGTCATCGAGCCCGATACCGCCGAGGGCATGATCCGCTCCGTCACCCTGATCCCCGGCACCGGCGAGTTCGTCTATGCCACCGAGCCGGTATCTCGCGGATCCGGCGGAAATACCGCCTCCGAGAATGTGCACACCACCAATGCCGTGCCGGATATCGTGGCCGCGCTTGATCAGTTGCAGGCGGCCGCCCCGAACATCGAAAGCATCAGCCTCGTGGTCAGCTGGTTTGGAACCGACCTGCGGGCCGGAAACTGCCAGATTGTGCCCGGTGTGGAAAACACCACGAAGGCGACCACTCCGAAAAGCTGGGCCGTGAACGGCGTCACACGCACGGCGGCCCATGTGATCAGCCTCGATGCAACCGGCCGCACGGCCTTTGGCGGCACGCCGGCCGATTTCGCCGTGGTGCAGGCGATCCAGGAACTCAAGGCACGCGGGCTGCGGGTCACTTTCTATCCCTTTCTGCTGATGGATATTCCGGTGGGTAATACGCTGCCCGATCCATATTCAGACAATGCGGCCACGGTTGGACAAAGCACCTATCCCTGGCGCGGCCGGATCACCTGTTCTCCGGCGGCAGGCTATGCCGGAACCGTTGACAAGACCGCAGCTGCCGCCACGCAGGTGTCTGCGTTTATGGGCAATGCGCAGGCCTCGGATTTCAGCGTCAGCGGCGAGACCGTCTCCTGGACCGGCGGCCCCGATTGGGGCTATCGGCGTATGATCCTGCATTATGCCCATCTTTGCGCGGCGGCTGGCGGGGTGGATACGTTTCTGATCGGATCGGAATTGCGCGGGCTGACCACAATCCGCGACGGGGCAACCACCTATCCGGTTGTAACCGCCCTGAAGCAACTGGTCGCTGATGTTGCCAATATTCCGGGAGCCAGCACCGCCATCAGCTATGCCGCCGACTGGTCGGAATATTTCGGGCACCAGCCGCAGGATGGCTCCGGCGATCTGTTCTATCATCTCGACCCATTGTGGTCTGATCCGAACGTCCACTTCATCGGCATCGACAATTACCTGCCGCTGTCCGACTGGCGCGACGGGTTTGATCATGCGGATGCGCAGGCGGGATGGGGTTCTATCCGTGACCTCGACTATCTGCGCAGCAATATCGAGGGCGGCGAAGGGTTTGACTGGTTCTATGCCTCCGATGCCGACCGCATCGCCCAGATCCGCACCCCCATCACCGACGGAGCCTACAACAAGCCGTGGGTTTTCCGCCCCAAGGATATGCGCGCGTGGTGGGGCAATGCGCATTATGACCGCCCGGGCGGGGTTGAAAGCGTAACGCCGACCGGTTGGATCTCGCAATCCAAACCCGTCCGCTTCACCGAGCTTGGCTGTCCGGCCATCGATCGCGGCACCAACCAGCCGAACGTGTTTTATGACCCGAAGTCGTCCGAGAGTGCACTGCCGCACTTTTCGCGGGGCTGGCAGGACGAAGCCATCCAGCGGCGCTATATCGAGGCGATGCTGGGATACTGGGGTGATCCGGCCAACAACCCGACCAGCAGCGTTTATGCCGCGCCGATGATCGATATGGGCGAGGCGGCTGTGTGGACATGGGACGCGCGGCCCTATCCGGATTTCCCCGCTCGCGACGATGTCTGGGCCGATGCGCCGAACTGGCGATTGGGGCATTGGCTGAACGGTCGGCTTGGTGCGGTCGGGCTCGGCGCGCTGGTGCGGGAGCTTTGCCGCCGCGCGGGGCTGGATGATGTCCTGATCGACGTCAGCGCGCTTTCCGACACGGTGCCGGGGTTTGTGATTTCCGCGCTGGAAAGCCCGCGCGCCTCGATCTCGACGTTGGCGCGGCATTTCGGATTTGATGCGGTGGAAAGCGGCGGGGTGATCCGGTTTATGACGCGTGGCCAGCGGGCCGTAGCTTTCATTGCACCTGATAACATGGTGGCTGCACAAGGCGACGTGATGGAATTGACCCGCGGGCAGGAAACCGAGCTGCCGCAAGCGCTCAAATGGCAACTGGTGCGCCCCGACGAGGAATACGACGCCGCCACGGTCGAGGCCCGCCGTGTCACGGTGGAAGCTGCCCGCGTGACCTCGGAGAGCTTCCCGCTGGCCGTATCGCTGGAAGAGGCCGACCGACGCTGTCGCCGCGCATTGATGGAAGCGTGGATAGGACGCGAGACCCTGACGGCCAAATTTCCACCCTCAAACCTGTCTCTCGATCCCGGTGATGTCGTCAGTCTCGCCAATGACGGTCGCCTGATCGATTATCGCATCACCCGCATCGGTGACGCCGGCGCGCGGGCCATCGAGGCGATCCGCACCGACGCCACGATTTACGACCTGCCACCCGGGCAATACCGACCCGCGAGTCTGCCCGGAGCCACCGTTTATGGTCCGGCGGAAATTGCCCTGATGGACCTGCCGCAAATTTCTGATGCCGTTCCGGCGCACCGGCCCTATGCAGCGGTGTTCGCCAAGCCGTGGTATGGCACGGCGGCCGTCTGGCGCAGTGCCGACACTTCGGGCTTTGCCTTGCTGGATACCATTGGTCAGGCGGCGCAGTTTGGCACGCTGGTTGCGGATCTTCCGGCCGGTCCTCTCGACCGGTTCGATCATGGCAATGAACTGCTGCTGGATGTTTCCTCCGGCACGCTGACCAGCGTCACCGATACCGAGTTGTTTGCCGGAGCCAATGCGCTGGCGGTGGAAAGCGCGACTGGCAATTGGGAGATCATCCAATTCGGAAATGCGGAGCTGGTTTCTTCGGGCCGTTATCGCCTGATGCACCTGCTACGCGGCCAGCGTGGCACCTTTGATGCCATGGGCAATCCCACACCCACCGGCGCGCGGATGGTGGTGCTGGGGTCCGGCCTCCAACCGCTCTCCATTGCCGAGGCCGATCTGGGTCTGCCATGGAACTGGCGCATCGGTCCGGCCAGCGCGGCCCCGTCTGATGCCATCATGCAAGCGCAGAGTTTCACCTCGAACGGGCGCGGGCTGATGCCTTTCGCTCCGGAACAGGTGCGGATGCGGCGGGAAGCAAACGGTGATCTGACCCTGCGCTGGCTGCGGTGCGACCGCTCACTCTCGGCCGATAGCTGGGTGCTGACCGATGTGCCGATGTCGGAAGCCAGCGAAGCCTATGATCTGGAATTTTTGGACGGGGCAACTGTCAAGCGATCCTTGACCGTTGCCAGCCCCACGTTCACCTACACCGCCGCAATGCAGACCGCTGATTTCGGCGGGCCTGTCACCAGCCTGTCCGTCCGCCTTTACCAGATCGGCGCGCTCGGTCGGGGTGTTCCGCATTTTGAAACCCTCGCCATCAAGGAAAGCCTATGACCAACACCCCGAACCTGTCATTGCCCTATCTCGCCGCCGCCCAGGCGCAGAAGCACGTTACGGTCAACGAGGCGCTGAGCCTGATCGATGCGCTGGCCCAGATGGCAGTTGTTGCCGTTGGTGCAACATCTCCGCCCGCCACACCGGCCGAGGGGGATCGCCACATTATCGGCAGCAGCGCAACCGGTGCATGGTCCGGCTGGGACAACAGCATCGCTCTGTTTTCCGGTGGTGCATGGTTGCGCCTGATCCCGCAGGTGGGCTGGATGGCGTGGGATGTTTCGGCCAGCGAGTTGCTGGTCTGGAACGGCAGCGCGTGGGTTTCCTTTGTGCCGAACCTGCAAAACCTCGCGGGTGTCGGCATCGGCACCTCATCGGACGCCACCAACAGGCTGGCGGTTTCCGCCACCGCAACCCTGCTCAATCACGCCGGCAACGGCCACCAGCTCAAGATCAACAAGGCCGCATCCGCTGACACCGCCAGCCTTTTGTTTCAGACCAACTGGTCTGGGCGCGCCGAGATGGGCACGGCGGGCAGTGACGATTTCGCGATCAAGGTCAGTGCCGACGGCAGTACGTTTTTTGAGGCGATGAAGGCAGACGTACCGGCGCGGCCAGCTTTCCGAACGGCATGGATCCCGAGCGCCGCAGCATTGGCGGCCTGACCAAGGGCGGCGGCACCGACTGGTGGGGGCCGGTCGATCCGTTCACGTTGAGTTACAGCACCGGCTCGCAGCAGGCCCTGTCGCAAAACCGGATGTATTTCATGGCATTTTTTATCGATCGCCCGATCCAGCTGCTTGGCGCGTTTGTCGCCCAGCATACCGCCTCGACCACCGCAGGGGCATTGCTGCGCTGTGGCATCTACCGGCTTGGCGCGCCCAATGGTGACAATTGGGATATCGGTGCGCGGGTGGCGGATTTCGGGACGCTGCCGGCGGACGTGGCGGGGCACAAAATCTTCGATCTGGCCACGCCGCAGACCCTGAGCAAAGGCTGGTATGTCACTACCATGGGGGTAAGCGGAGCCGGTGCCTACGCCCGATATGGTCGCTGGATGACGCCGGGCCTGACCCGGTATTATCCCCACAGCAGCGGCACCAGCGCCTATCCCCGCGTCGTCGCCCCGCAGGTCTATCTCTATGAAAACAGCAGCAATGCCGAGATCACCGGCGGGCTGCCTGCCAGCTGGACGACCAACCCCGTCAGTACCATGACCTCGACCAACAACTGGGTCTACCAGATGGTCTTCCCGAAATGGCGCGAAGTCTGACCCCCCGAACAACATGGGAGAGAACATGACCCCGCCCAAACTTGAAGCGGGCATCAAACGCATGCCCGAGGATGAATTCGAGGGTGAGCCGGATCAGGAAAAGGTCCGGGGGACCTTTTCCCCGGCGAACGCTGGCCCGCGCCGCCGAACAGGGTGCACGCCGTGCCCTGGCGGATGTGGGCCTCGACGGTCCCGAAGCCGCCATCGACATCCACGACCTGCGCACGCTGCTCGATAGCCTGCGCATGGCGCGGCGCACCGCCTGGCAGACCATCGTGCGCCTGATCACCACTCGCAGTGGTCGCACCACCGGCCTGCTGCTGGCCCTGATCGCGGGCATTGCCGTGAAGCTGAAACTGTTCGGCTGAAGCTACCCCAACCATTCTGACCACACACCCGCCAATCGGCGGGTTTTTCATTTCCGGAGGAAACCATGACCAAAGCGAGTGATGCTATCACCCATTATTACGCCGACTGGCGCGACGTGCCGGAAAAACTCTGGCGCTGGCCCGAATTCAGCCCGGAGGAGATCGCCTGTCGCGGCGATGGCACCATCCGTATCAACGAGCCCGCCCTCGACAAGCTGCAGGCCTTGCGCGACAACCTCGGCGTGCCGCTGATCGTTCACTCCGCCTATCGCAGCCCCGCCTATAACCGGCAGGTTGGCGGGGCGAAACACTCCATGCACCTGCAGGGCGCAGCCTTCGATATCTCCATGGCCAACCATGATCCGGAGAGTTTTGAAGCAGCCGCCCGGGCGGTTGGCTTCACCGGCTTCGGCTTCTATCCCCGCCAACACTTCATGCACATCGACATCGGCCGCGCCCGCCAGTGGGGTGATCCGTTCCCGCCGCGCACTACCCAGTTCGCCCCTGAACCGCCACGCCTGCGCGAAACCCTGACCGAAAGCCGCACCATGAAAGGCGGCGGCGCCGCCGGTGTGGCCACCATCGGGGCGGCCGGTGTCGAGGTGGTGCAACAGGCCGTCACCGACACCCAGTCCGCCCTGCAACCGCTGATCCCCTATCTCGACACAATCCGCTGGCTGTTCATCACCGTGGCCCTGATCGGCATCGGAACCACCATTTACGCCCGCTGGGACGACTGGCGCAAAGGGCGGCGCTGATGGGGGCGCTGATCACATGGTTCACCGGCAGCCGGTTTGCCTTAACCGTCGGGAAATGGGCCGCCATCGCCCTCACAATAACCCTGTTCCTCCTCTCCCTGCGCCGCGCTGCCGAGCGTGCCGGACGGCTGGCGGAACGGCTTGAAAACGCGGAGAAAGCCAATGAAATCCAGCGTCAAATGCTCGAGGCCGCGGCTCGCCGCCCTCATGATCACAACGAGCTTGCTCAGCGCTTGCGCGACGGTAGGTTCTGAGCGGGCCACAGGTGTGTGCCCACCGGTGTTGGAATATGATGACGGGTTTCAGGCGAGGGCGGCGGCAGAAGTGCAGGCGCTGCCGGAAGGGTCGGCGATTATGGAGATGCTAAGCGACTATGCCGTGATGCGGGAGCAGGCCCGAGGATGTAGATTATAGTAGCATCTCATAAAACAAGCAGCGAAATTATCTATCCCATCATTTTTGCGAACAAAAATACCGGCAGCCTCTTGTTTTTTTCAAATGCCTCGCTTAAATGGATCGAAGGAGCGCATCACCCGCGGTTGTCGACACAAGGTCTGTACTGACAAACAAAAGATGCAAACTGCAACAAAATGCAGAACCAGATACTGGTTATAATGTTTCCATTCCTGATCGTCGCATGCAGACTGCGCGTGAACTGGAGATGAAAACATGACCGTTTCTTACTTGCCATTTAAAAAGCTGCATTTTGCAGAAATCACCGACCTTGATCCCGACAGTCTTAAGCAATCCGCAGATTTTGCGCGTGACGAAGGCCGTGATGTTGAAAAAATCGGACAGGTGACGGCACTGAATTTCATTGCCAAATCGCTTGGCATAAAAGGAGGCTGGGCCAGCTATAAGAAAGAATACAGTGAATCCATAGAGCCGTTTATGGATAAGCACCGCTTGTTAAAGCGCCAGGATATTCTGAAGCATGAGTGGGACGATAGGTTCTATCACTTTTATCCGGAACAGATTTCAGGGCGTCTCTTTCATTCCGGACGCCCCTTTCCGGAGAAAATCTTTGTAGGCGACGGCAGAGGTGGTCGCGGAAATTCGGACCAGTTGTTAAGGTGGATCGACTTATGAGAAAGACGATTCAAAATGACGAAACGAAAGAACCATTCTCCCGAATTCAAAGCCCGCGTTGCGCTTGAAGCAATCCGCGAGGAAATGACGATGGCGGAGCTGTCGAAGAAGTATGGTGTGCATCCAACCCAGATTGGCACATGGAAACGAGCAGCGATTGAAAACATGGCCACGGCATTTTCCAGACGGGGCCGTGATCCTGATCGGGTTGATGAAGCCCAGATTGAGAAGCTGCACTCCAAGATTGGTCAGCTGGTCGTGGAACGGGATTTTTTAGCCAACGCCTCGCAACAGTTGCTCGGGAAGCGAGGCAAAAAATGGTGAGCCGTGAGCATGATCTGAGTGTGCGACGACAATGCGGGCTACTTTCTCTGGCGCGCTCGAACCTGTATTACCAGCCAAAAGGCGAAAGTGCTGAAAATTTGCGGTTCATGACAATAATCGACAAGCAATTCTTGCAGACGCCGTGGTATGGATCACGGCAAATGGCCCGGCACATGCAGCGCCAAGGTTACAAGTGTGGTCGCCACAGGGTCCGCCGTTTGATGCGGCTGATGCGGTTGGTTCCGATCTACCAGACGCCCAACACGAGCAAGAAACATCCGCAGCATAAGATCTACCCGTATCTGCTGCGAGACCTGACGATTGATCGTCCAAACCATGTGTGGTGCGTAGATATCACCTACATTCCGATGCAGCGCGGGTTCCTCTATTTGGTCGCGATCATGGACTGGCACAGCCGCAAGGTTTTGAGCTGGAGATTGTCAAACAGCATGGAGGCAGATTTTTGCGTTGAAGCCCTGAAAGAGGCTATGGCCAAATACGGCAAGCCCGATATCATGAACAGCGACCAGGGCAGCCAGTTCACCGGGTTTGAATGGACGCAGGCGCTGAAAGAAGCCGACGTGAAAATCTCGATGGATGGCAAAGGTCGCTGGGTCGATAACCGGATGATCGAGCGGCTTTGGCGATCCTTGAAATACGAATGCATTTACCTCAACGCATTTGAAACGGGTTCGCAGACCCGCGCCGGGATCGGGAAATGGTTGGCTTACTACAACACCGAGCGCCCGCATTCCACCCACGGAATATTGGCCCCGGATGAAGCCTATGACAGAAAAACAAAACCAATGAGTTTGGCAGCCTAAATGAAACCCTGATCCATCTTAAACTGGCTGCTGACTGGTCAAAAAAGTGGGACCACCTCTGTTCCTGCGGAACATATGCGATGTTCGTGCGGACATTGTTGGGATCATATTCGGAAATATTGCATCCGCCGATAGTGATGTGCCCTTTGTCGGGGGCTTCAATTCCCGAAGCCAGCCGCCCAAACGTGGATTTCCCGACGCCTGACGGGCCCACAATAAGCGTCAGTGTATTGGGTTTGGCGACAAAGTTGAATTGCTTCAGGACGAGTTTGCCCGGAGAGTATGAAAAATCCACCCCGTGAAACTGCAATTGCGCCATGATGTCATTCGGCAGATTTGGGCGTTTGTCGAACGGTTCCATCGGCGTGTTTACAATGTCACCAAGGCGTTGCCGAGAAACACGGATGTTCTGCCAACTTTCCCATAAGCGTGAAAAATTCTGTATCGGACCTGTAATCTTTTCGGCAACAAGATGAAAAGCGATCAATTCACCGAGCGTTATCTGACCTGCAAAAACCATTTGTGCCCCAAAATATATGATGCTGATCGTGATGGTTCTGTCGACAATCAGTAGTAGCTTGTCATTCCAAATCCTTAATAATCCAACGCGGTATCCAGTTTTGAGACTTTCATTCAGCGTCAGATCCAAACGCTCCAGCATTTTTTGTTCGGCACTCAGAGCTTTGACTGCTGCAATTCCTGAAATATTTTCAACCATCTGCGTCTGGTGGGCTGCGCCTGCATCAAACTGTAAGCGAAGGCGGCGGCGCAAGAATGGACCAAATCCCATGTAAATCAGCAGCTGAATAGGCAAAGCGATAAGAACAATCATCGCCAGCGGTACCGACAGAGCCATCAGCACCCCCAGATATATCACTACAAAGATGAGATCGAGGAAAATACCGGTGGTTGAACCGACAAGAAAAGACCGAATGGCATCAGTCTCGCTGACTCTGGCAATGGTTTCACCAACCGTCCATTTGCGAAAATGGCTAAATGGAAGTCGGAACAAGTGCCCAAATATGCGGCGGCCCAATTCCCGGGCTAACCGGTTTCTGGTCCTGCGCGGGCAAGTGGAAACCAGCAAAATGGCGCAGGTGGAAGAGGCTGTTCTGAAGGCTTACACCACTTTTCGTGAAACCGGTCCGGAGGGGCCAGTGTCCAACCTCAAGGCCCCATTTGCGGCTAATATTCAGAAAACGGCAGGGCAACCGGCAAGTGTGTCTTTTTCGGGAGTAATGCCCGAAAGTTGGTGATGGGGTGATTGGGTGGCATATCATGGCGGTGTTGACGCGCCGCGATTCTCAGAGAGAAAAGGATATGCCACATGGAAGACGATACTATTTTGGAGTTTACCGATCCAGCCGGAATTTCACCTGATCCGCTGACGGATATCTTGCGCAAAGGCGCGCGGGATCTGTTGGCACAGGCGGTCGAGGCCGAGGTTTGTGATCTGATGGCGCAACACGCGCATTTGAGGGATTCGGCCGGTCGCCAGCGCCTTGTTCGCCACGGATACCTGCCGGAGCGCGAGGTGATGACGGGGATCGGCCCTGTCCCGGTGAATGTGCCTCGGGTGCGTGATCGTGGCACGGGGGCGGAGAAGATCAGGTTCACCTCGACGCTTCTGCCGCCGTATCTGCGCCGGGCAAAGTCGGTCGAGGAGTTGTTGCCCTGGCTCTATCTCAAAGGTATTTCCACGGGTGATTTCGGCGAAGCACTG
>NZ_CBDIBV010000008.1:0-20148 GCF_965277155.1 Profundibacter sp. | reverse complement strand
TTCGCCCCGTGGGGATGTCGGGCTTTTGCCCCAGACCCCGACCATATCCCCGTCCGATGGCTTGCCCAGCTTGATGTCGTAACCTGCCAGTTGCAAAATCCGCCGGATGCGGCTTTGGGTCAGAAAACCGCCGTTATAAACAAAAAGCCGCCGGCGGGTTTCCCCGTCGGCGGCCTGTGTTTCATCACGCAAAGGCATCAATCCCTAGTTGCCCGCCAATGTGTTTATCGTATTGGCCGAATTCAGCGTGCCCATCCATGCGGACAGTGTTTTGCTCCACTGCACGAATGGCGCTTCGGTGATATAGATGGTATCGCCATCGCGGATCATGAAATCCCGGGCCACGAAAATACCGTTCGGTTTGGTCAGGTCCAGCACATAGATCATGCGCTGTTCCCCCTGCAAATCCTTGCGATTTAGAACGGCATTGGCAATTTTTGCCGGTTCTTCACGCAATACGAATACACCTTTGGGGTCTGCAAAGTTCGAGCTTAGCCCGCCGACCTGCGCAATTGCTTCCATCGCAGACAGATGTTGCGAGGTGAATTTCACCCGGCTTTGTGCACCCGTTGCGCCAAGGGCGGTAAAGTCACGTGTGTCCTGTTCGATCAGGATACGGTCGCCGCCCCGCAGGGGGATGTCCAGTTCCGGATGCTTGTACAGATCCTCGAACCAGATTTTACCTTGCTTGTTGCCGCGGATCACGGTGATTTGCGTTACTTCCGGCTCAACAGATATACCGCCGGCTTTGGCCAGCATTGACCCCAGCGTGCGCGTGGGCCGCTCGATCGGGTAAACCCCTTGGCCGCCAACGCCGCCCACAATCGAAACCGTTGCGCCGTCCCCGGCCAGACGGCTGACCAGAACCTGCGGGTCTGGCGTTTGTTTGTCCAGCTTCTGGGTGATAACCCGCCGTAATGCTTCGGGCGTATTGCCCGCTGCGCGGATGCGACCGGCATAGGGGATAAAGATAAATCCGGCACCATCTACCTGTACTTCCTGCAAAGGCGTGGCACTGGTACCCGGCGCGCCAAGCAAAGGATCATCAACATTTTCCCAGATGGTCAGTCCAAGAACATCCCCTGCATGGATGGTGTCAGATCCAACAACACCGGCATTGATAAAGGCTTTGGAAAACCCGAGCGCCGGAATTACATTGGTTACGCGTGCGACGTGGTCGTTTACCGTTACGACAAATGCATTGCCATCTTTTTCAACCGAACCCGAAATGATTTCGCGTTTGGTTGGGCCGGAACGGGGCAACCCGCACGAAGAAACCACGGCAACAGCCGCGGTCAGGGCCACTGCTTTGGCCAGTTTTGAACCCGTAAACATTACGCCGGGTCTCCTTTAGGGAACCTCTGTAAATTCCCGTTTTCGCCTTCTTCGCGGCGGGGTGGACGGTTTTTCGCCTGTCCCGCCTGATTGCTTCGGATCATAAACCCATTTTCACCGGTTTCAAGCCGGTTTTGGGTATTTCAGGCACACCTCACCCCATGAACCCTTATCCCGGCGCCGCCAGGCCGCATTCGAACTGGACGAAGCGCTTCATGTTGTAGACCAGGTTCATCATCCCGATGCGAAATCGCGCCCGCTTCAGGCCGATGGAGCGGATCAGCTTGCCGCCCATGGAGCGCTCCTGAAAAGCGAATACATGCTCGACCCGGACCCGCACTTTCGAGCGCCTCCGGTTGGCCTTTTGCTGGCGCTCGCCAAGCGGCTTGCCGCGCCTGCCCTTGTGATGGATATGGCTGTGAAGCCCCCGCTCTTCCAGCTCGCTTTCGATCTTTTGCGAGCGATAGGCGCTGTCGGCCCACAGGTCCGATGAGGTGTTGCTCGCATCAATCAGACCGGCAAGCGCCTGGCTGTCATGCACGGCGGCATCGGTGACATCATAAGCGCGGATGAATTTGTGCCGCCGGTCGACATTGATGTGGTTCTTGTAGCCGTAATAGCTCTTGCCGTGCTTCTTCGTCCAGCGCGCATCCACGTCCTTCTGGCGCTTCTTGTGGGGTTTTTCCTCCCACTCTTCAGGCGTTTCGCCCGCCTTGATTTTCTCGTTCTCGTCCCTTTTGTTGTGCTGGCGCGGCGCCGGAACGATGCTCGCATCAACAATCTGCCCGCCCATCGCCAGATAGCCCTTTTCGCGCAGAAAGGCATCGAACTTGTCAAACAGCTCCTTCATCTTCCCGGCCCCGGCCAGCCTTTCACGGTAGGCCCAGATGGTCTTGGCGTCAGGTACGCTGTCTTCAATGCCAAGGCCGAGAAACCGCATGAACGACAGGCGGTCGCGGATCTGATACTCGATCTGATCGTCAGAGAGGTTGTAGAGCTGCTGCAAAACCATCGTCTTGAATATCAGCACCTCATCCCAAGGCGGGCGGCCAGCGTTGGATTTGCGCTGTTCGGGCGGCGTGCGCCATATGGCCTTCAGCTCGTCCCGGTAATCCTCGAACGGCACCATGTCGTTGAGCAACACCAGCGGATCACCAGATTTGTCCAGTCCCGCGTATCGGCTGGAAAGATCAAAAAATCCCATCTGACCCATGACAAAACCCCGTCGGTCGAATCATTTTCATCCTGATGACGATTCTACCCCGTCAGGCCGGATTTTGGGGGATTTTTAGAGGTTCCCTTTACATTATTATTATCAGCCTCAAGATTGGGTGGCAAGTTACGGGAAACAGGTTATTTAATCCAGTCCCTGATTGCGGTGTGACTAGTTAACGATGTGCAACTGTTGCCTTGGTGCCGCGTTTCCTGCCTTAAGCGCATCGTATGGGTCTTGTGGGGCCAGCACCAAATCAACCGCCAGTCGCATCAACTGATCCCGCCCGCGTGCCGAATAAAACCCGCCCGGAATTTGTGATGTTAGAGGTGGTCGCGGAAATTCGGACCAGTTGTTAAGGTGGATCGACTTATGAGAAAGACGATTCAAAATGACGAAACGAAAGAACCATTCTCCCGAATTCAAAGCCCGCGTTGCGCTTGAAGCAATCCGCGAGGAAATGACGATGGCGGAGCTGTCGAAGAAGTATGGTGTGCATCCAACCCAGATTGGCACATGGAAACGAGCAGCGATTGAAAACATGGCCACGGCATTTTCCAGACGGGGCCGTGATCCTGATCGGGTTGATGAAGCCCAGATTGAGAAGCTGCACTCCAAGATTGGTCAGCTGGTCGTGGAACGGGATTTTTTAGCCAACGCCTCGCAACAGTTGCTCGGGAAGCGAGGCAAAAAATGGTGAGCCGTGAGCATGATCTGAGTGTGCGACGACAATGCGGGCTACTTTCTCTGGCGCGCTCGAACCTGTATTACCAGCCAAAAGGCGAAAGTGCTGAAAATTTGCGGTTCATGACAATAATCGACAAGCAATTCTTGCAGACGCCGTGGTATGGATCACGGCAAATGGCCCGGCACATGCAGCGCCAAGGTTACAAGTGTGGTCGCCACAGGGTCCGCCGTTTGATGCGGCTGATGCGGTTGGTTCCGATCTACCAGACGCCCAACACGAGCAAGAAACATCCGCAGCATAAGATCTACCCGTATCTGCTGCGAGACCTGACGATTGATCGTCCAAACCATGTGTGGTGCGTAGATATCACCTACATTCCGATGCAGCGCGGGTTCCTCTATTTGGTCGCGATCATGGACTGGCACAGCCGCAAGGTTTTGAGCTGGAGATTGTCAAACAGCATGGAGGCAGATTTTTGCGTTGAAGCCCTGAAAGAGGCTATGGCCAAATACGGCAAGCCCGATATCATGAACAGCGACCAGGGCAGCCAGTTCACCGGGTTTGAATGGACGCAGGCGCTGAAAGAAGCCGACGTGAAAATCTCGATGGATGGCAAAGGTCGCTGGGTCGATAACCGGATGATCGAGCGGCTTTGGCGATCCTTGAAATACGAATGCATTTACCTCAACGCATTTGAAACGGGTTCGCAGACCCGCGCCGGGATCGGGAAATGGTTGGCTTACTACAACACCGAGCGCCCGCATTCCACCCACGGAATATTGACCCCGGATGAAGCCTATGACAGAAAAACAAAACCAATGAGTTTGGCAGCCTAAATGAAACCCTGATCCATCTTAAACTGGCTGCTGACTGGTCAAAAAAGTGGGACCACCTCTGTTTCCAGCAAATACTGGCGATATTCTTTGTAGGCGCGGATATCGGGGCGGTCGGGTTTGTCAAAGAATTCGTCCAGTGGCAGGGTGGAAACCAGTTCCGGCTTGTCAAATACGGCGACCCCGAACACCTTCAGCGGAATTCCGCGCCGCAGCACCTGTAGGGCAGCGGTGGAATTTACCGTAACAGCACTTCTGGCGTGGTCCAGCAATTGCGCCAGCTTGCCGCCCGGCACATAGTGCACCCGATCGGCAACCCCGTGTTTTTCGGCCAGATGCGCCACGAGACGCCGCAAGGCAAGGCGGCCATTTTCCAGCGGGTGCGCTTTGAAAACAAGGTGATGATGGGTTGGCGCGCCTTTGGCAAAACCTGTAATCACCAGCTCCAGAAACTCGGCCATCGACGCAAACGGGCTGTGCGCCTGAAAGCTGCTGTCATGTTCCAGTTGCAGCAGGGCCAGATGGTAAGGATACCCCCCGCGCATGATCCGCCGTGTCGCCACCCTTCGGCTGACCCAATGGGCAGGCATCATCAGCAAGCGGCGCAGATACAGCCGGAATTCGGCCACCACCCCCAGATCTCGGTGCGGTTTGAAATGGCGGTAGGCGCCGTTTCTAAACATCACGAACCAATGGTAAAGCGCGCCATAAAACACATGCTGGCGCATGTCGCCCCAATGGGCCGGTGCCTCGGGGCTGGTCAGTTCGGTGCCGGCCAGAACCTTGCGCATATCATCGACAGACATATCCATCAGGCGGGAATGGCCGTTGCTGCCGCCGCGTTCATAAGTCACCCAGTAGGGGCGCAAATAGCCCTCTTCGAACACATGCACCGTCAGTCCGGCGGCTTTGGCGTGCTTCACCGCCTTTGCGTGGATAAAACGGGTGTCGCCATATAGAACGATGTCGGTCACGCCTTTTTCAGCGACAATTGCGGCAAACCTGTTCGGCCATTTTTCCTGCGGTTCTTCAAAGGAAATAAAGCTGCTTTTATCAGACCAGAACGCGCGGTCCCCGGCGTTGAACCCGACCCGCCACACCTGCGCCCCCGCTGTATGCAGCATTTTGCCCAGCCGGTTGAAAAAGGGTCCATGCGGCCCCTGAAGGAACAGAAAACAGCGATCCGCGCCGGTTATATTACCCATAACGCCCTACAAATTGTTACTATGCCAATGGTTCTAGCAAAACCGCATGCTGTGTCACGCAATTTTCGCTAATTGTCGCGGGTTCCCCCGATTGTGTGGCGTTTTCCCTTTCATTGGGGTTATTCTGGGAACAATCCCTGCGGCATTTCGTTTCTTTCGCGGTATTGCGAGTCAGGGCGGCAAAGGCTAGGTCTGTCCGACAAACAGGAGTGCGGCAATGTTCACGGGGATTATCACGGATATCGGTCAGGTTCTGGCGGTCGAGATGCGGGGCGATATGCAGGCGCGGATCGGCACCGGCTATGACGTGGCGGGCATCGACATTGGCGCGTCCATCGCCTGTGATGGTGTTTGCCTGACGGTAGTGGCGCTGGGCACGGATCCGCAGAACTGGTTTGACGTGCAGATTTCGGCGGAAACGCTGGATAAAACTAACCTTGGCAAATGGGCCAGAGGCAAACGTATCAATCTGGAACGCGCGCTGAAGGTCGGGGATGAATTGGGCGGACATATCGTGTCGGGCCATGTGGACGGGCTGGCCGAAATCATCGCCATGCAGGACGAAGGCGACAGCACCCGCGTTACCCTGCGCGCACCCGATGCGCTGGCTGGTTTCATCGCCCCCAAAGGCTCGGTCGCGCTGAACGGCACGTCGCTGACGGTGAACGAAGTAAAGGACACCGATTTTGGCATCAATTTCATCCCCCACACCAAAGCGGCCACCACATGGGGCGACGCGGCGGTCGGGGATATGGTCAATCTGGAGATCGACACACTGGCCCGCTATGTGGCGCGATTGCGGGAGTGGGGACAATGACCCTTGGCCACAACAACGGCCCGACAATGGCCACCGGCACCGGCTTTCGCAAATATTGCTGGAGCAAGGCGCGCGCCGACCTGCTGCCCAAACTGCCGATTGAAGTAATCCGCCGCCGCGTGAAACGGGCTGCCGAATTGGGACTGGATTACAAATCCTATGCCTCGATCCGTGCCACCAGCGGCCATGATGTGGTGGCGTTCCTGTTTTCCTCAAACGCGCTGCGTCTGCTGAAGGCAAACGGCGGGATGCCTGTGGGCCGGAGCGAAAAACTGGCCGCGTTGCAACGCTGTGGCCGTCTGGTCGCCGTGCAATCACCGCTAACCCCGCAGGACATGCAGCGCGCGGCCGCCAAGGCAGACATCCCGCTGGACACCATCATCACCGCACCTGGCCTGCACCATACATGGGGCGAAACCCGCGCCATTCTGCTGACCGCCCTTGCCCCGCAAAGCCTGCCCGCTGACCGCGTGGTGGCCATTGGCGACACCGCCCTGGAACGCGACTGGTGTGCCGCTGGCCGTCTGGCCGGATACCTAACTGCCGAAACCTTTTTCGGCGCCTGAACAGGACACATCAATGACCGATACTTCCTCAGCCATTTCCCCGATCGAAGACATCATCGAGGACGCCCGCAACGGCCACATGTTCATTCTGGTGGATCACGAGGACCGCGAGAACGAAGGTGATCTGGTGATCCCCGCACAGATGGCCACGCCCGAGGCGATCAACTTTATGGCCAAACACGGCCGCGGACTGGTCTGTCTGACCCTGACCGGCGAGCGTATCGACGCGCTGGGCTTGCCGCAAATGGCGTCGGGCAATTCCAGCCGCTATGACACGCCATTCACCGTGTCGATCGAGGCCCGCGAAGGCGTGACCACCGGCATTTCCGCCCACGACCGCGCCCGCACCGTGGCCGTGGCCATCGACCAAAACAAAACCGCCGCCGACATCGCCATCCCCGGCCATATCTTTCCTCTGCGCGCCCGTGAAGGCGGGGTGCTGGTGCGCGCTGGGCACACCGAAGCCGCCGTGGACGTCAGCCGTCTGGCCGGTCTGAACCCCTCGGGCGTGATCTGCGAGATTATGAACGAGGACGGCAGCATGGCCCGTCTGCCTGACCTGATCGAATTTGCCAAAACCCATGACCTGAAGATCGGCACCATTTCCGATCTGATCGCCTATCGCCGCCGCCATGACCATCTGGTGAATGAAACCGCCGTGCGGGCCGTGACCAGCGAATTCGGCGGTGACTGGATGATGCGGATATTCACCGATGAAACGCAAGGGGCCGAACATATCGTGCTGTCCAAGGGCGATATCATAGGTGACGACCCTGTGCTGGTGCGGATGCACGCCCTGAACCCGCTCGAGGATGTTCTGGGCCTTGGCCCCAGTCCCGCCTGCGAACTGCCCGCCGCGATGAAGATGATCGCGGACGAGGGACGCGGGCTGATCGTGCTGCTGCGCGATACCGAAATGAAATTGTCGGACGAGGATGAAGAGGCCCCGCGCACCCTGAAGCAATACGGCCTTGGCGCGCAGATATTATCGGCGCTTGGCTTGAAACGTCTGGTGCTGGCCACCAATTCACCTTTGCCCAAGGTCGTTGGCCTTGAGGCTTACGGGCTGTCCATCGAGGGCACCCGCGCCATTCCGAAGGAGATGATCTGATGGCTGCCAATGAACAGCACTACACCCCGCCGCTGCCCAGCTTTGACAAGCCCGTGAAGCTGCTGATCGTGGTTGCGCCTTACTACAAGGACATCGCCGACAATCTGGTGGCCGGTGCCAGGGCGGCGATCAAAGAGGCCGGGGCCACATATGATCTGGTCGAGGTGCCCGGCGCGCTGGAAATTCCCACCGCCATCGCCATTGCCGATGCCACCAGCAATTTTGACGGTTTTGTCGCGCTGGGCTGTGTGATCCGTGGCGAAACCACCCATTACGATACCGTCTGCAACGACAGCAGCCGCGCCCTTTCACAAATGGGTTTGCGCGGGATTTGCATCGGCAACGGCATCCTGACGGTCGAAAACCGCAAACAAGCGGACGTGCGCGCCGACCCCTCTGACCAGAACAAAGGGGGCGGTGCTGCAATTGTGGCCTTGCATCTGGTGGCATTGTCGCGCAAATGGGGCCGCAAGACGAAAGAGATCGGGTTTATGCCCGCCTCCGAAGAATTCCTGATGGCCGATAGCGGCCCCGATATTGGACCCGACACAGCATGACCGACAAACGCCAAATGAAATCTGCCGCCCGCCTTTATGCAGTGCAGGCGCTGTTTCAGATGGAGCATTCCGCCCAGACCATCGACGCCGTGCGTCAGGAATTCGAAGACCACCGTTTCGGCGCCACCTATGACGGTGACGAAATGGCCGAAGGCAACGTCAACCTGTTCCGCGGCCTGCTGGAAAACGCAGTCGAGGCGCAGGCGCCGATCGACCAGATGACCGACCGTGCGCTGGTGGCAAAATGGCCTCTGAAACGCATTGACCCGACCCTGCGCGCGCTGTTTCGCGCCGCCGGTGCCGAACTGCTGCGCATGGACACGCCGCCCAAGGTGGTGATCAACGAATATGTGGATGTCGCCAAGGCGTTCTTTCCCGATGGCCGCGAACCCAAATTCGTCAACGCCGTGCTGGACCACATGGCGCGCGAGGCCAGGCCGGAAGCGTTCTAGGCGGCTTTTGCCCAATGCGACAAGAAACCCCTTGGAATCATTCCAGCCTTTGCTAAACTGCCCGTAGCGCATCTAGCTTAGGATTGTAACCCATCTAGCTTAGGATTGTAACCAATGCCCAAACTGATCAGCCTGTATATCCGCAACGTCCTGTTCGGCTTTGCCCTGTCCGGCGTTTTTGTCGGCACAATGCTGTATCTGAACATCGCGAATATGTGGCATCTGGTCAGCACCTCCAGCATGGGCTGGGTGGCGGCGCTGATGCTGTTCATGTTCAACGGCATCGTGTTCGCCGGTGTGCAATTCGCCATCGTGATCATGCGGATGGAAAAAGACGACGAGCCCAAAGGCGGCAAGCGTGACGCTCTGATTGTGGAACTGCAACCGATTGCGATTCCGGTGGACGAGGGACAGGGGCGCCGCCGGTAGGGGTTAATTGATACTGGCCGGGTAGTGAATATCTGGCATAGTTCCGCAATGAGGGACCAATCAAAGCTTTAATCAAAGTGCGCCGACGTCCGGTTTAGAAAAACATATGGGAACCTCTGTAAATTCCCGTTTTCGCCTTCTTCGCGGCGGGGTGGACGGTTTTTCGCCTGTCCCGCCTGATTGCTTCGGATCATAAACCCATTTTCACCGGTTTCAAGCCGGTTTTGGGTATTTCAGGCACACCTCACCCCATGAACCCTTATCCCGGCGCCGCCAGGCCGCATTCGAACTGGACGAAGCGCTTCATGTTGTAGACCAGGTTCATCATCCCGATGCGAAATCGCGCCCGCTTCAGGCCGATGGAGCGGATCAGCTTGCCGCCCATGGAGCGCTCCTGAAAAGCGAATACATGCTCGACCCGGACCCGCACTTTCGAGCGCCTCCGGTTGGCCTTTTGCTGGCGCTCGCCAAGCGGCTTGCCGCGCCTGCCCTTGTGATGGATATGGCTGTGAAGCCCCCGCTCTTCCAGCTCGCTTTCGATCTTTTGCGAGCGATAGGCGCTGTCGGCCCACAGGTCCGATGAGGTGTTGCTCGCATCAATCAGACCGGCAAGCGCCTGGCTGTCATGCACGGCGGCATCGGTGACATCATAAGCGCGGATGAATTTGTGCCGCCGGTCGACATTGATGTGGTTCTTGTAGCCGTAATAGCTCTTGCCGTGCTTCTTCGTCCAGCGCGCATCCACGTCCTTCTGGCGCTTCTTGTGGGGTTTTTCCTCCCACTCTTCAGGCGTTTCGCCCGCCTTGATTTTCTCGTTCTCGTCCCTTTTGTTGTGCTGGCGCGGCGCCGGAACGATGCTCGCATCAACAATCTGCCCGCCCATCGCCAGATAGCCCTTTTCGCGCAGAAAGGCATCGAACTTGTCAAACAGCTCCTTCATCTTCCCGGCCCCGGCCAGCCTTTCACGGTAGGCCCAGATGGTCTTGGCGTCAGGTACGCTGTCTTCAATGCCAAGGCCGAGAAACCGCATGAACGACAGGCGGTCGCGGATCTGATACTCGATCTGATCGTCAGAGAGGTTGTAGAGCTGCTGCAAAACCATCGTCTTGAATATCAGCACCTCATCCCAAGGCGGGCGGCCAGCGTTGGATTTGCGCTGTTCGGGCGGCGTGCGCCATATGGCCTTCAGCTCGTCCCGGTAATCCTCGAACGGCACCATGTCGTTGAGCAACACCAGCGGATCACCAGATTTGTCCAGTCCCGCGTATCGGCTGGAAAGATCAAAAAATCCCATCTGACCCATGACAAAACCCCGTCGGTCGAATCATTTTCATCCTGATGACGATTCTACCCCGTCAGGCCGGATTTTGGGGGATTTTTAGAGGTTCCCATATGTATTTAAAGACTGATTTGCGCCCCAGAGTTTGCCAGTTTCGGGATGCGGGTAGAAGGTAGTGTCGCGAGTTTGGTGGAAATTCGAGGACGGCGTAATCTCCGGGTGCATCGAAGCCACCCAACCGGCGGCTGGAACCGCCAAGGAGATCACGCCATGACAAAGAATACAGCAACATCGACATCCGCGCTACTGGCCAATGAAGCAGGCTATGACCCGATTGAAGACCGGCTGCGCCAGAACATCCGCGCGACGATCGAGGCGGTTTTCGAAGAGGAGCTGGAGCAGTTTCTGGGCCGTTGCCGGTATGGCCGCAGCGGCGGGGCAAAGGCCGGATACCGCCACGGGCATCGCGAGCGGCAACTGGTCGGAACATTTGGAACCGAAACGGTGCGCGTGCCGCGTGCGCGGATCACAGGCGAGGCCGGCAAGGCCAGAGAATGGCGCTCGAAGGCATTGCCCCGCTACCAGCGGCTGACGAAGAAGGCCGAGGCGCTGATCGCTGCTGTCTACCTTTCGGGCACCAACACACGGCGGGTAAAACGCGCCCTGTTCGGCCTGTTTCAGGGGGCGGTCAGCAAGGATGTGGTGAGCCGCGCCTGGCGCAAGGTGAAGGTGGACTGGCAGGCGTGGTGCGCCCGCAGCCTTGCGGATGAAGACATCGTGCGGCTGATCCTGGACGGCACCGTGATCAAAACGCGGATTGACAGGAAGGCCACCAATATCTCGGTTCTGGCCGCGATTGGCGTGCGCCGGGATGGGCAGAAGGTCTTGTTATCACTGATGAACATGGGCGGCGAAAGCACCTCCGCCTGGCGTCAGTTCATCAACGATCTGGATGCGCGCGGGTTGAAACGGCCCGAATTTGTCATCGTGGACGGGGCACCGGGACTTGAGGTCGCTCTCATTGCCCTCTGGGGTGAAGATCTGCCGATCCAGAGGTGCACGGTGCACAAGCACCGCAACCTTCTGGCCAAGGCACCCAAGCGTATGCATGATGAGTTGACAGAAGATTACCGCGACATGATCTACGCCAAAACACCCGAGGAAATCGCCACCCGCCGCAAGGCATTTCTGCGAAAATGGCGGCTGAAATGCAAGGCCGTCGCTGACAGCTTGGAAGAAGCAGGAGATAAGCTTTTCACCTTCACGCGTCTGCCACAAGGCCAGTGGAAATCGGCCAGAACGACAAATGCGATCGAACGCCTGAACGAGGAATTCCGCCGCCGCATCAAGACCCAGACCGTGCTGCCATGCGCCGAGACCGTGCCGATGCTGCTTTGGGCTCTGATGGCCTCGGGGCAGATCGTCATGCGAAAGGTCGATGGCTGGGAAACGCTCGCTCAGCCCGTCGCCGACGCAACCCTTGACCAAGCCGCCTGACCGGCGCATAACTCAACCCGCTCGGAGGTGCCTGAAATCAATTTCCACCACTTTCGAGACACAACCATGAGCAGTGCAGATGATGTCAAAAACCTTGTTAAAGAACTTGAGACCATGCAGTCGACACTGGGTGACGTTCACAGGCAGGTCTCGAGTTTTCAAAGTGTTATATTATCAACGCCGAGAATGACCTCAAAGTTAAATCAAGCCAAGAGACGAACTGTAAATTCCGTCAGCGATCTTTTGGATTTTCTCTCAGAAGCATCAATAAATATAGACACGACTTTAGTCGCCATACAGTAGCTTTGTTCAAACTCCGTAAGCCAGACCCACAACCTAATAACCAGCCTAATAACCAGCGGCATTTTTTTAGGAATCCAAAAGTGGCGGGCCCGCGCAGGCCGTGGGGTGCGTAAATTCCCGAGAACCTGTATGTACAGGTGGGTGCCGGGTAAATGGACCAGGATCCAGACAGAGCCAGCTCCCTTTCGGTTGAGTAAGGCCACCGGAATTGAACCCCGTTTACGAGAAAGGCAGAACCCGCCACTGCTTAACCTAGGGGGCAGGGGGCGCGCATACAAGGGCTGCCCGACCGCAAGACATCAAAAAGGCGGCATAATCGCCGCCTTTGTCCGATTAACCCGTCGCGCGGGATTTATGGGCCTAGCCCTGACGGCCTATGCGGGTTCCAGCAGGCCTTTTTCCTTGGCCAACTCGCGCATCCGTTTCTGGATTTTTTCGAACGCCCGCACCTCGATCTGGCGGATACGTTCGCGCGATACATCGTACTGGCCGGACAGTTCTTCCAGTGTCACCGGCTTGTCGCGCAGGCGGCGCTGTTCCAGAATGTCCTTTTCGCGGTCATTCAGAACCTCCATCGCCTGCACCAGCAGTTCACGACGCACGTCCAATTCGTCTTTCTTTTCGTAATCGCCCGCCTGATCGGCGTTTTCATCCTCAAGCCAGTCCTGCCACTGCATGGTGCCTTCGCCTTCAGAGCCGACCACCGCGTTCAGCGAGGCATCAGAGCCCGCCATCCGCTGGTTCATCGAGATCACCTCTTTTTCAGTGACCCCCAGATCAGTGGCAATGCGCTTGACATTATCGGGGTGCATGTCCCCTTCTTCCAGCGCACCGATGCGCGCCTTGGCCTTGCGCAGGTTGAAGAACAGTTTTTTCTGCGCGCTGGTGGTGCCCAGTTTCACCAAGGACCACGACCGCAGCACATATTCCTGAATGCTGGCGCGAATCCACCACATCGCATAGGTCGCCAGACGAAAGCCTTTTTCCGGATCAAACCGTTTCACCGCCTGCATCAGACCGACGTTGGCCTCGGAAATCACCTCGGCTGTGGGCAGGCCATAGCCGCGATAGCCCATGGCGATTTTCGCTGCCAGCCGCAGGTGCGACGTCACTAGCTTGTGCGCCGCTTCCGAATCCTCGGTTTCGGCCCAGCGTTTGGCCAGCATGTATTCCTCTTCCGGCTCCAGCATCGGGAATTTGCGGATTTCCTGCAAATAGCGGTTCAACCCCCCTTCAGGGGTAGGTGCCGGGAGATTTGTATAATTACCCAAGTTCAGTGCCCTCTTCGCAGTTATGTTTATTGCGTTAACATTCAGGTAGTCACGATTTCGCAGACTTCAAGTTTCTTCCTGCGTTTTGTCAATATTCAGTCTATAAGACCTCTGCATAACATCGGGATTCCCCCGGGTTGGCCGTTTTGGTAAGCTAGCCGGGAAATCTCTGGGGTGAATAGATGGACCTTTTCCTGCACGAAGCGGCGGCACGGATCGGCGCGGATGACGTTCTGTCGAAGATCGACGCGCTGATGGATTGGAACTCGTTTTTGCCGATCCTGCGGCGCGGTCTGGGGCGCTCGGGGATCGGGCCTCAGGGCTATGATCCGCTGGTTCTGTTCAAGTGTCTTCTGGTTGGCCAGTGGCACGGGCTGAGCGACCCGAAGCTGGAGCGGGCCTTGAAGGTGCGGCTGGATTTCATGCTGTTCTGCGGGCTCGATCTGCACGCGTCGGTGCCGGATGAGACGACCCACTGCCGGTTCCGCAATGCGCTGGTCCGGGGTGGCGTTTACGATGAGCTGCTGGCCGAGGTCTGCCGCCAGATCGAGGCGCATGGGCTGAAGCTGAAAGAGGCTGAGGCGGCGATCATTGATGCGACCCTGATCGCGGCGGCGGCGCGCCCGCGCACCCATATCGACGCCCCGCAGGACCGGGCAGAGGACGGGGCAAGGGAAGGGACGCCGGATGATCCGCCCGAGGTCTCACCCGACGGGGCACAGCTGCATTTCAGCGCCGACCCTGATGCCCGCTGGGTCAAGAAGGGCCGCAAGAGCACGCTCGGCTACAAGGGCTTTGCCCGCTGCGACGAAGAGGGCTTTATCGACAAGGTGCACACCACGCCCGCCAATGCCGCCGAAAGCCCCGAATTCGCCACCATGATCGCGGGCGCAAAGGCGCAGCGGGTGCTGGCCGACAAGGCCTATGCGAGCAAGGCCAACCGCCAGATGCTGCGCGGCAAATACCGCGACGGCATCCTGCGCAAGGCAGCGCGCGGCCGCCCCCTGCGGCAATCGGAGAAACGCTTCAACCGGCTGATTTCGAAACGCCGCTTCCGCATCGAGCAGACTTTCGGCACGATGAAACGCCTCTTCGGCCTGCAGCGGGCGAGATATTTCGGGCGCGCCAGGGTGCATGCCCAGATGGTCATGGCCGCCATCGCGCAAAACCTGCTCAAGGCCGCAAACAGGATCACCCTCAACCCGCAAACCCCCGCAATCGCATAGCCCCAAACCCCGCCACCCGTCTGTCCGCCGGACCCGCAGGGGCGCAAGGTGGGCGGCCGAAATCTTGCTTCAACCGAAAGCCATGGCCTCATGCAGAGGTCTTTCTATGTTAACTCCATATGAATATAACATGAAAAAACGTCCATCTTTGTGACAAAAGCTCACGTTGATGTGCTTTTGCGTGTCAGATTGGCAATTAATTGCGCCATATCTTCGGGCATTTCTGCCTGAAAGCGCATAGCCTCGCCGCTGACAGGGTGTTTGAACCCCAATGTCGCCGCATGCAGCGCTTGCCGTGGAAAGGCCCGCGCGGCGGCCTGTCCTGCCTCGCCCACCGCCTTGAGCGACAGCTTGCGCCGCCCGCCATAGGTGGGATCGCCAATCAGGCTGTGACCGGCATGGGCCATATGCACGCGGATTTGATGGGTGCGGCCGGTTTCCAGCCAACATTCGATCAATGACGCCACCACCGGCTCCCCGAAGGTCTGGATAATGCGCGACCGCGTGACCGCATGGCGACCAGACCCGAACAGCACCGCCTGCCGTTGTCGATCCGTTTTGTGGCGGGCCAGTTGCGTGGTGATGCGCATGATGTTCCCGGCCTCGAAATTCACGCCCTTCACCCCGCGCACCCGTGGATCGGACGCATCCGGCGCGCCGTATACCACCGCCAGATAGCGCCGTTCAACCGTGTGCTTTTCAAACTGCGCCGCCAGCCCCTGATGCGCCACATCCGATTTGGCGACCACCAGCAGGCCAGAGGTATCCTTGTCGATCCGGTGCACAATTCCGGGCCGCGCCACGCCGCCAACGCCGGACAGCCGGTCGCCGCAATAATGCATCAGGGCGTTGACCAAAGTGCCGTTTGGCGTGCCCGGGGCCGGATGCACCACCATTCCGGCGGGCTTGTTGATGACGATCAGATCGTCGTCCTCGAACACCACGGTCAGGGGAATATCCTCGGCCTCGATATGGCTTTCGCTGGCAACCGGAACAGTGATTTCAACCACATCCCCTTCGGCCACTTTAGCCTTCTGGTTCACCTCGACCACCCCGTTCAGGCGCACCATGCCGGCGGCGATCAGCTTGGTCAGACGCGAGCGGCTAAGGTTCGCGCCCTCTGGCACATCCTTTGATAACGCCTTATCAAGACGCGGGAACGGGTTTGGCCCGATCACCACCGTTACTGTATCAGAGGATGTTTCAGCCATGAATGACGCCCCGCTTGAGCCGGAAGAGCCGGCCAACCTGAAATTCCTGCGCCGGTTGGTGACAACCCTGACCGGCACAATGATTGTGGGCGTTGTAGTGATCATTGGCCTGCTTGTCATGCGGATTAATGGCAAACCCGCGCCGGTGGCCACGGGCCTTGATCTGCCTGCAAGCATCACTTTGCCCGACGGCACGCGCGCGACGGCATTTACGACGGGAAAAGGGTGGTATGCCGTGGTCACGGACAGGGACGAAATTTTAATCTATGACGCGGATAGCGGGGAATTGCAGCAGACAGTCAGAATTGAGTACTAACGATCGCTGTTCGAATATATTTGATTTTCTCCTAATGGGCGCTACAACTTTAAGTAACCAAAAATTATCAAGCAATTATCAGGAGCGACCAATGGAACTTTTTACTTCATTTGACGGACGGATTTCCCGCAGTTCCTTCTGGCTGGGAATTCTCGGGCTGATACTGATCTCGTTTATATCTGTTTTTATACTTGGTTCGTTTATAGCCAGAACAGGCAGCATCCCACGATTGGCCCCGTTGATTATAACCATTATCCTGCTTTTCCCCGCAGCGGCCATCACCGTAAAGCGCCTGCATGACCGCAACAAACCGGCAATGCCGTGGCTGCTGATCTTCTTTCTGCCCGGCATTGTTTCAAATCTGATGAAGGCATTCAGGATAGACTACACCGTTGTGGATATGAAAGAAGTCATGGAAACTTCTGGTATGATGGGATTTGGCCGGATGCGATCCATGTTTGGAATGGGTGAATTTGAAATGCTTGTTCCGGGATCAATTGCGATGGTGGTTGGCCTGATCTCGTTTGTGGTCGGCATATGGGCCTTGATCGAACTGGGGTTCCTGAAAGGCACGACCGGCGAAAACAGCTATGGGCCTGATCCGCTGGGCTAGGTGTATTAGCGCTTGAAACGACAAAGGACGCGTCCAGACAGACGCGCCCTTTTTTTCTTTACTCGTGGCTAGGTCCGTTTCTTGCCCATCGGCTTGGATGTCTTCTTCTTACCCGAAGGTTTGGCGAACTTGCCCTTGCCGCTGTCTTTGTGGCGCGGTTTGCGTGCACCGCCCCGATCATTGGCCCCTAGGTTCTTGGGCCGTGGCTTGCCACCTTTGCGTTTGGGCATCGCATCTGCTTCGCCACCGAATTTTGGTGCGAAATCAGACTTGGGCGCCTCTTTGTGGCGCGGTTTGCTGTCGTATTTCGTGGCCGACTTGGGCTTGCCTTTGGCGGCCGGTTTATCCCCGTCCGTATCCCATTTGGATTTGCCCTTGTAAGGCGTGCGGGGGCTGTCACCATCGGCGCTGTCCCATTTCTTTTTGCCTTTATAGGCCGGTTTGCCACCATCGCGGTCATCCCTGCCTTTATAGGCCGGCTTTCCACCGTCCCGATCACCCTTGCCCTTATAAGCGGGCTTGCCACCGTCGCGGTCTCTGTCCCACTTTTTCTTGCCCTTGTAAGCAGGCCGGTCATCCTCGCCTTCGCGGCGTTTATAGGGGCGTTTCTTGCCGCCTTGGGGTTTGCCGCGTGGTTGTGGGCCAAGGTCCGGCGGGGTGTCCAGCACCGTCACCTTGATGCCTTCTTCCAGTTCTTTCTTGCCGCCCAGTGCCTTCATGAAATCACTGGCAATCTGCGCGTTCAACTGCACGAATGTTTCGTCCGGTTGCATCCGGATCGCACCGATATCGCGTTTGGTGATGTCACCGGCGCGGCACAGCATCGGCAACAGCCAGCGCGGCTCGGCCTTTTGGTTGCGACCGATGGTCAGCGATACCCATGTGCTTTCGGCGAATTCGTCACGCGGGCTGCGCACGTCCGGCCCTGTGACTGAAACGGTTTGCAGTTCCTCCGGTGCAGAGCGCTGATCGCGATATTGTGTGATATAGGCCGCTGCAATCTGTTCCGGCGTATGGGCCGCCAGCAGTTTTGCCACGAATTCCTGATCCACTTCGTCGCTGACCTTGAAACCTTCCAGCAGGCGTTCGTTATCGCGTTCCTCGACCTGTTTGGCGGTGGGCGGTGTGTCCCATTTTGCGGTAACCTTGGCCCAGCCCAACAGACGTTCGGCCTTTTTGCGCTGGCTCATTGGCACGATCAGGGCCGAAACCCCTTTGGACCCCGCCCGACCGGTCCGGCCCGAGCGGTGCAACAGCGCCTCTTTGTTTTGCGGCAGGTCCGCGTGGATCACCAGATCAAGCCCTGGCAGGTCAATCCCGCGTGCGGCAACATCGGTGGCAATACAAACCCGCGCACGCCCGTCGCGCATGGATTGTAGCGCGTGGGTGCGTTCGTTCTGGCTCAGCTCGCCCGACAGCGCTACAACCGACATGCCACGATTGTTGAATTTCGCGGTCATATGGTTCACGGCGGCGCGGGTGGCGCAAAACACCAGCGCATTTTGTGCCTCGTAATAACGCAGCAGATTGATGATCGCGTTTTCCTTGTCCGCCGGTTTTACGACCAAAGCGCGGTATTCGATATCGCTGTGTTGCTTGGTCTCGCCCTTGGTCTCGATCCGCACCGCATCGTGCTGATAGGTTTTGGCCAACACCGCAATCGGACGTGACACCGTAGCAGAAAACAGCAGGGTGCGGCGGTCCTTGGGCGCTTCGTCCAGAATGAACTCCAGATCTTCGCGAAAGCCCAGATCAAGCATTTCGTCGGCCTCGTCCAGCACCACACAGGCGCAATCGGACAGATCCAGCGCGCCGCGTGTCAGGTGGTCGCGCAAGCGGCCCGGCGTGCCGACAACAATGTGAACACCACGATCCAGCGTGCGCCGTTCGGTGCGCGCATCCATGCCGCCCACACAAGAGCCGAATCGTGCGCCGGTTTCGGCATAGAGCCACTGCAATTCGCGCATCACCTGCAACGCCAACTCGCGCGTTGGCGCGATGATCAGCGCCTTGGGGGCACCGGCGCGGCCAAAGTTTTCGTCGCCGTCCAGCAGCGTAGAGGCCATCGCAATCCCGAAGGCCACGGTTTTCCCCGAGCCGGTCTGCGCCGATACCAATGCATCGCGCCCCACCAGATCTGGGTCCGACATCGCCTGTTGCACAGGGGTCAGTGTTTCATAGCCTTTGCGCGTGAGCGCACGGGCCAGCGGGGTTATCAGGTCGGATAGGTCGGTCACGGCGTTTTGGTCTTTCAAAATAGGGGCGGCAGGGCGCAAGCGGCCCAGATAGGGGGTTGTTACACCAAAGGCAACAGCTTGTCTTTGGTCATGGTTGACGGGGATTTGCGGGAAATCGGTTTGGATGGTACCAGCGCCCCGAATTGAACGGGGGACCTCTTGATCCACAATCAAGCGCTCTAACCAACTGAGCTACGCCGGCACACGGTGCCCAATTAGCGCCCGATGATGTGCTTTGCAAGAGGCCATGCTTGAAAAAGAGGATGAATCTGCGTATCGCTGTCATTCATTCAACCGGAGACCCGAATATGAGCATCGACAGTGAAAGCGATATCACCGCAAATATCCAGATCGGCCCCACCTCGCTGGGCATGGTCCGCATCTATATCGAGGCCGAGGGGATCGACCTGCCGATGGATTTCTCGCCGGAAGAGGCGCTGGAAATCGCCGAGGAACTGACCGCGGCGGCGAAAACTGTCATGGGTGGAAAATAGCGCCCGCATCGGGGTCCATCAACCGCTGTAGACGGGTGGCGGCATGGCGGGCGAATTTGCGTGTCAGGGCGCTGCGCCGCGCGGCGGGCAGTTTGGTCTGCGGACCATTGCGGATGATTTCGGCATCAAAAGCATCGGCAATGATCAGGCCGGTTTCGGATGGTAACAGATCGGTGTCAAACTCCTGATCCACAGCCCAGAAATACCGGTCACACCATTCCAGATAGCCCTGCCATTTGCGATCCGTCTGAAAATCGGCACGGGATGATTTGCACTCAACCACCCAGATTTCCCCTTTTGGCCCCAGCGCCATCACATCCACCCTAAGGCCCCGCACAGGCACCAGTTCGGTTACGCAGGCATAGCCCAGATCGCGCAGATGGCGGCAAGTGCCGCGCGCCAGAAGTTGGCCGGGTTGAAGGCTGGATATCATGCTGCAATCATGAACAATAGGTGAACAAAATGCAAGCCACTGTAGCTCGCCACGCAATTTTA
>NZ_CBDIBV010000007.1:0-165510 GCF_965277155.1 Profundibacter sp. | reverse complement strand
TGTTGCAGTATCTGGAACACACGACAGGGCTGATCACGGAAATGGCCGCGCGTCTTAGCGGGACGCCGGATCGTCATTAGAGTAATGCCCGAAAGTTGGTGATGGGGTGATTGGGTGGCATATCATGGCGGTGTTGACGCGCCGCGATTCTCAGAGAGAAAAGGATATGCCACATGGAAGACGATACTATTTTGGAGTTTACCGATCCAGCCGGAATTTCACCTGATCCGCTGACGGATATCTTGCGCAAAGGCGCGCGGGATCTGTTGGCACAGGCGGTCGAGGCCGAGGTTTGTGATCTGATGGCGCAACACGCGCATTTGAGGGATTCGGCCGGTCGCCAGCGCCTTGTTCGCCACGGATACCTGCCGGAGCGCGAGGTGATGACGGGGATCGGCCCTGTCCCGGTGAATGTGCCTCGGGTGCGTGATCGTGGCACGGGGGCGGAGAAGATCAGGTTCACCTCGACGCTTCTGCCGCCGTATCTGCGCCGGGCAAAGTCGGTCGAGGAGTTGTTGCCCTGGCTCTATCTCAAAGGTATTTCCACGGGTGATTTCGGCGAAGCACTGGCGGCCCTTCTGGGGCCTGATGCGGGTGGTTTGACATCGAGCACGATTTCGCGCCTGAAGGCGGAGTGGTGGGCAGAATACGAGCGTTGGAACCGGCGTGACCTGTCGGCCAAACGCTATGTGTATTTCTGGGCCGACGGGGTTTATTTCAAGCCGCGCACGGATGCTGACAAGCAATGCATGCTGGTGATCATCGGCGCGGACGAGTGGGGTAACAAGGATGTTCTGGGCCTCGTGGACGGGTATCGAGAAAGCAGCCAGAGCTGGCGTGAACTGCTGCTGGACTTGCAACGTCGTGGCCTCAGAAAAGCCCCTGATCTGGCCGTTGGTGATGGCGCGCTCGGCTTCTGGAACGCCTTGCGGGAGGTGTTCGGTGAGACCCGGGAGCAGCGCTGCTGGGTGCATAAAACCGGCAACGTCCTGAATGCCATGCCGAAGTCGCTGCAAGCCAAAGCCAAGGGCCATCTACAGGACATCTGGATGGCCGAGAACAAACGGGACGCCGAGGCCGCGTTCAATTTCTTCATCGAAGCCTATGGCGTGAAATACGAGCGTGCCGTGGGGAAGCTGACCAAGGACCGGGACGTGCTGCTGACCTTCTACGACTTCCCTGCCGAGCACTGGAAACACATCCGCACATCCAACCCCATCGAAAGCATATTTGCCACCGTGCGGCACCGAACGAAGAAGACCAAAGGCTGCCTCGGGCGCAAGACCGCCTTGGCAATGACCTTCCGCCTGATGATGTCGGCAAAGAAGAAATGGCGTAAACTCGACGGCGCATTCCGATTGCCGGAAATCATCGAAGGGGTTGAATTTAAGGACGGGATCAAGCAGGAAAAACATGCCGCCTGATTACTGCGTCACCAACTTTTGGGCATAGCTCAATTGGTGCACTGATCATTGTGTTGATCGGGGCCTTTATGGGGGTGGATGTCAGTAGCCTATTGAATAACCCTGCTATGTCCGGTGGTCAGATACAGAACGGTGGGGGCGGTGAACTGACCGAGGCTGACAAACGGGCAGGGGAATTTGTTTCTGTGGTTCTGGCCGATACCGAAGATGTCTGGAGCAACATTTTCCGTGAACAGGTCGGCCAACCGTATCATCCGGTTACTTTGGTTTTGTTCAAGGGCGCCACGCAATCGGCTTGTGGCGGGGCCAACGGGGCGACCGGGCCGTTTTATTGTCCGGGTGACAAAAAGGTATTTCTGGACACCGCATTCTTCACCACTCTTTCGCGGCAAATGGGGGCCAAGGGTGATTTTGCATCTGCCTATGTGGTGGCGCACGAGGTTGCGCACCATGTCCAGGATGAATTGGGAATTCTGGGCAAAGCCAACCGCATCCGCCAGCAGGTCAGCAAAGAACAAAGCAACGCCATTTCCGTTCGTATCGAATTGCAGGCGGATTGTTATTCCGGCATCTGGGCGCGCCATGCCAAGGAGCAGTTCGGCTCGGTTGAGCGCGGGGACATTGCCGAGGCTATGAACGCCGCCAAACAGATCGGGGATGATACATTACAGCGCAACGCCGGCCGGCGGGTGATGCCGCACACCTTTACCCATGGCACCTCGGAACAGCGTCAACGCTGGTTCTATACCGGCTACGAAAGCGGTGAGCTGGCAACCTGCGATACGTTCGGGACGGATAATCTCTAGGGAACCTCTAAAAATCCCCCAAAATCCGGCCTGACGGGGTAGAATCGTCATCAGGATGAAAATGATTCGACCGACGGGGTTTTGTCATGGGTCAGATGGGATTTTTTGATCTTTCCAGCCGATACGCGGGACTGGACAAATCTGGTGATCCGCTGGTGTTGCTCAACGACATGGTGCCGTTCGAGGATTACCGGGACGAGCTGAAGGCCATATGGCGCACGCCGCCCGAACAGCGCAAATCCAACGCTGGCCGCCCGCCTTGGGATGAGGTGCTGATATTCAAGACGATGGTTTTGCAGCAGCTCTACAACCTCTCTGACGATCAGATCGAGTATCAGATCCGCGACCGCCTGTCGTTCATGCGGTTTCTCGGCCTTGGCATTGAAGACAGCGTACCTGACGCCAAGACCATCTGGGCCTACCGTGAAAGGCTGGCCGGGGCCGGGAAGATGAAGGAGCTGTTTGACAAGTTCGATGCCTTTCTGCGCGAAAAGGGCTATCTGGCGATGGGCGGGCAGATTGTTGATGCGAGCATCGTTCCGGCGCCGCGCCAGCACAACAAAAGGGACGAGAACGAGAAAATCAAGGCGGGCGAAACGCCTGAAGAGTGGGAGGAAAAACCCCACAAGAAGCGCCAGAAGGACGTGGATGCGCGCTGGACGAAGAAGCACGGCAAGAGCTATTACGGCTACAAGAACCACATCAATGTCGACCGGCGGCACAAATTCATCCGCGCTTATGATGTCACCGATGCCGCCGTGCATGACAGCCAGGCGCTTGCCGGTCTGATTGATGCGAGCAACACCTCATCGGACCTGTGGGCCGACAGCGCCTATCGCTCGCAAAAGATCGAAAGCGAGCTGGAAGAGCGGGGGCTTCACAGCCATATCCATCACAAGGGCAGGCGCGGCAAGCCGCTTGGCGAGCGCCAGCAAAAGGCCAACCGGAGGCGCTCGAAAGTGCGGGTCCGGGTCGAGCATGTATTCGCTTTTCAGGAGCGCTCCATGGGCGGCAAGCTGATCCGCTCCATCGGCCTGAAGCGGGCGCGATTTCGCATCGGGATGATGAACCTGGTCTACAACATGAAGCGCTTCGTCCAGTTCGAATGCGGCCTGGCGGCGCCGGGATAAGGGTTCATGGGGTGAGGTGTGCCTGAAATACCCAAAACCGGCTTGAAACCGGTGAAAATGGGTTTATGATCCGAAGCAATCAGGCGGGACAGGCGAAAAACCGTCCACCCCGCCGCGAAGAAGGCGAAAACGGGAATTTACAGAGGTTCCCTCTAGCAAAAGTAAGGAATCTCCTTGCAAAACCGACTGTGCGGTCGATTATACTTGCTAAGGCGCATTTGATCTGGATCATTGCAGTTGCAACGAATCAAAACTCCTGCGCCAATGTGCTAGGATGCGAATCGTGAACAGGGAGGATACCAATGAAATTCACACTTAAATCCGCAATGATCGGGGTTATGGCCCTTGGGATATCGGCCGGGGCGGCCATGTCGCAAGAGGTGACCTTGCGTTTTCAACACTTTATTTCGCCTAAAGGCTCGGTGCCGAAATTTTTTATGCAGCCCTGGGCTGACAAGATTTTGGAAGAATCCGGCGGGCGTTTGAAGATCGAGATTTATCCGGCGATGCAACTGGGTGGCAAGCCGCCCGCACTTTATGACCAGATCCGCGATGGCGTGATTGATGGTGGCTGGGCCATTCCGGCCTACACGCCGGGCCGTTTCCCCGAAGCCGAGGCGTTTGAATTGCCGTTCATGACATCTATGTCCGCCGAAGCCTCAAGCAAGGCTGCGTGGGATTATACGGCGAAATACATGGGCGAGCGGTTTGGTGATGTGCATCTGATCGCGGTGCATGTGCATGGCCCCGGCGTTATCCACAAAAAGGGTGATCCGATCACCTCGATTGCCGATTTCAACGGTCTAAAACTGCGTGGCCCCTCGCGTCAGGCTAACAAACTGCTTGAGGCCGTGGGCGCAACACCTGTCGGCATGCCGGTTCCAGCCTTTCCCGAGGCATTGTCCAAAGGCATCGTTGATGGTGGCGTGATCCCGTGGGAAATTGTTCCGCCAATGAAGGTGCATGAACTGGCCGACAGCCACACGCAAATCGGCGGGGACCGTGCGCTTTACAATACCTATTTCATCTGGGCGATGAACAAGGATGCCTATGATGCGCTGCCCGATGATCTGAAGGCGATCATCGATAACAATTCGGGTGTGGAAACATCCGGTTGGGCTGGCAAGGCGATGGATGATGGCGATGATCTGGGCGAAAAGGTTGTGCGCGAGCGCGGCAACAAGATCGTGACACTGGACGACGGTGTTGTGGCAGAACTGCGTGCCATCGGTGACAAGCTGACAGCAGACTGGATTGCCGAAGTAACCTCCAAAGGTCTGGACGGCGCAGCCATGGTCGCCGATGCACAGGCACTGGTTGCCAAATACTCTGACGAGTAAATCGCGCAATCGAAGAACAGGAAGGCCAGACAGCAACAGGTCTGGCCTTCTTTTTATCAGGGGAATGATATGACCGTATTGATCGCAGGGGCCGGTATTGCCGGTCTGACATTGGGGTTGAGCTTGCATCAGGTGGGCATCCCGTTTCATATTTATGAAGCGGTCGAGGATATTCGCCCGCTGGGGGTTGGTATCAATCTGCAATCGCTGGCCACGCGCGAATTGTTTGAATTGGGATTAGAGGATGCGTTGGACGAAGTGGGTTTGCGCACCCGCGAGGTTGGTTATTTCACTGCACAAGGTCAGGAAATCTGGCGCGAGCCACGCGGCACTTTCGCGGGCAACACATGGCCGCAATATTCGATCCATCGCGGTGGTTTGCAAATGGCGCTGCTGGAGGCGCTGATTGAACGGGCAGGGCCGGATGTGTTGACCATGGGGGCGGCTGTGACGGGTTGGCGCGATGTGGATAGCGGGGTCGAGGTAACCCTCACCAACCGCAAGACAGACACGGTGATCGGCACCGCCATCGGTGATGTGCTGATTGCGGCGGACGGGATCAATTCGGTGCTTCGCGCGGGGTTCTACCCGGATGAGGGACCGGCAGTTTGGGGCGGCACGATGATGTGGCGCGGCGTGACGCGCGGGCCGAAGTTCCTGACGGGCCGCAGCATGGCGATGGTGGGCAACAAGGCCTGCAAATTCGTCTGCTACCCGATTGGTGATACGGATGACGGGGGCAGTCTGATCAACTGGATCGCCGATCTGGAACTGCCTGCCGATTACGACTGGCTGTCGCAGGACTGGAATCGCACCGACAATCGCGCCGATTTTGCGCACAGGTTTGATAGCTGGTCTTTTGACTGGATCGACATCCCGAAAATCATAGCTAAGGCAGACGGCATCTGGGAATTCCCGATGGTGGATCGCAATCCATTGCCACAATGGAGTTTCGGGCCTGTCACCCTGCTGGGCGATGCGGCCCATGCAATGTATCCGATTGGATCAAACGGGGCCTCGCAAGGCATCATTGACGCCCGCGTTCTGGCCCGCGAATTGCGCGATCATGGCGTGGGGCAGGGTGCGTTACAATCCTATGACGATATCCGCAGCAAGGCGGTGAATGCGGTGGTGCTGGCCAATCGCGGCGACGGACCGGACAAGATTCTGGACATCGTGGCCGAGCGTGCGCCAGACGGGTTTGACGATATTGAAACGGTCATGCCGCTTAGCGAACGTCAGGCCTTTGCCGACCGCTATAAGGCTGTCACGGGTATGACAATCGAGGAATTGAACAAACGCCCCGCGATCATCGCGGTATAGGGAACAGGAAACGGGAAAACGACAATGCTATTGGCAAAATCGGCCGAACTGCGGGTGGGCAGATGGCTGGAACGAATATCGCGCACATTCGCCTATGCGGGCGGGGTTGTGCTGGCGGCCATCGCGCTGGTGACGGTGGCGTCAATCATCGGGCGGTTCTTTTTGTTCGCAGGGCTTGGCCCGATCAAGGGCGATTATGAAATCGTCGAAATGGGCAGCGCAATCGCGATTTTTGCCTTCATGCCCTTTGCCCAATACAAACGCGCCCATGTGGTTGTCGACATCTTTACCCTGCGCTTGTCGCAGCGGGTGCAATCCTTTCTGGGGTTCATGGGGGATGTGTTGATCGCCTTGGCCGCAGGTGTGATCGTCTGGCGGTTCTGGCTGGGGCTGGGGGAAAAGGTACCCTATGGGTCCGAGGCGGTAAGAAACTTCTTTTCAATGGGTTACAAGCCGTTCTTTGCGGAAACCACTTATGAACTGAGCGTGCCAATCTGGATCCCTTATTCTTTCGCCTTTATCGGTGCGGTGCTGTTCTTTGTAGTCAGCCTGTTCACCGTCTGGCGCAGCCTGAACTGGACACTTGAGGGACGGGAGTACCAGCCATGACCGGGTTAGAGATTGCTATCATCGCCTTTGTGCTGATGCTGCTGGCCATTTTCGTGCGCGTGCCGATTGCGATTGCGATGGGCATGGCGGGATTTTTAGGGCAATGGGCCTTTTTGGGTAAAACCACGCCCACGCTGGGGCTGCTGAAAACACTGGCCTATGACACTTTTTCCAGCTACTCGCTGTCGATCGTGCCGCTGTTCTTGCTGATGGGGCAGTTTGCCACCAAATCCGGCATGTCCTCGGCCCTGTTCGAGGCCGCAAGCGACTGGCTGGGCCACCGCAAGGGCGGTATTGCCATGGCGGCTGTCGGCGGTTGCGCGGGCTTTGGTGCGGTCTGCGGATCGTCCTTGGCCACGGCCAGCACGATGGGGCAGGTGGCCCTGCCGGAAATGCGCAAGCGGGGCTATTCCGATGCGTTGTCGACCGGCGTTTTGGCCGCGGGGGGCACATTGGGCATCCTGATCCCGCCTTCGGTCATTCTGGTGATCTATGCGATGCTGGCGGAACAAAACATCGTCAAACTGTTCATGGCGGCGATGGTGCCGGGTATTCTGGCCGCACTTGGCTATATGCTGACTGTGGCTATTTATGTGCGGGTTCGCCCTGATGCGGCCGGCACCGCCCCGCGGGTGCCTTACAAAAAGCGGTTCAGAACCCTTGTGCGGGTCTGGCCGGTGGTGGTGATCTTCGGTCTTGTGATCGGCGGGATCGCCGGTGACTGGAACTGGTCGCAACCCGGTATTCAGGCGTTGTTTTCCCCGACCGAAGGGGCGGCGGTTGGCGCTGTGGCCACGGGCCTTTATGGCGTGATGACGGGTGGTTTGAACTGGCGCGGGTTTCTGGATTCCGTTCTGGGGGCGGCCAATGCCAGCGCGATGATATTCTTGATCATTCTGGGCGCGCAGGTGTTCAATTCCTTCCTTGCCACCACACAGGCGCCGCAACAGCTGGCCGAATGGATCTTGGCACAGGGCTATGGCCCCTATCTGGTGCTGACCATCATGCTGCTGTTTTATCTGGTGTTCGGCTGCATCATGGACAGCCTGTCGATGATCCTGCTGACCATCCCGATTTTCATCCCGATCATCGAGGTGCTGGATTTCGGCATGAACGCCGAAGACACCGCGATCTGGTTTGGCATCCTTGCGCTGATCGTGGTCGAGGTGGGGTTGATCACACCGCCAGTGGGGATGAACCTGTTCATCATCAATTCCATGGCCAAGGACATTCCGATGTCGAAAACCTATCAGGGGGTGTTCCCATTCGTGATGTCCGATCTGCTGCGGGTGGTGGTGCTGGTGATGTTCCCGGGGATCACACTGTGGCTGGTCGGGGTGATGTTCTGACGGCTTTGGCGCGGCTGTTCAAAGAATTGCCGCGCGCGTGCATTTTCCTGTAGACGCGGGCGCGTGCTGGCGCTAGGAAACGGCCTTAGTGGCCCGAGTGGCGGAATGGTAGACGCAGGGGATTCAAAATCCCCCGATAGCAATATCGTGCGAGTTCAAGTCTCGCCTCGGGCACCACTACCCTGAAAACCTGTTGGCGGTGTGAGTGTTATTGCTGTGATGCGCTTGATATCGCGCCGCAATTGCGGGCCTGCGACAGAGTGTTCCTGCAATGATATTGGCTTGCAAAAGGGCGCTATAACGGGTTGTTAGGGGCTATGGTTTGTTTTGCGCGCCTTTTGAAAACCGTTATTGCCGCCCTTTTTGCGGGGCTGTTTTCGGGGGCGGTTCTGGCAGGCGAAGTGACGGTGGCCGTGGCGTCGAATTTCCTGCCCGCGATGCAGGAAATAGGGGCGCAGTTTAGTCAGGAAACCGGCCATATCCTGAATATCGTCAATGGTTCGACCGGCACCCTGTTCGCCCAGATCAGCAAAGGCGCGCCTTATGATGTGTTCCTGTCGGCCGATATGGCGCGGGTAACAAAGCTGGCAGAGGCGGGCAAGTTGCTGGACGGGGAGGGCAAACCCTATGCTCTTGGCGCGTTGGTGCTTTATGCCCGCGACAAGGGGATTTTGGCCGATGACATCCCAAGCAGCCTGTTGCGCGATGATTTGCGCCATTTTGCGATGGCTGATCCTTTGACCGCCCCTTACGGGCTGGCCGCAAGTCAGGTGCTGCAATCGCTGGATCTGGGGGATGTGGTCGCGCAAAAGGCGGTGATTGGCGCCAATATCGGCCAGACCTTCGGCTTTGTGAAAACGGGCAATGCCCAAATCGGCTTTGTGGCCTTGTCGCAGGCAATGGCCGTTGGTGGCGAATGGCTGGATATACCGTCCGAAACCTATGCGCCGATTGTGCAGGGGGCGGGGCTGTTGCTGCATGCCAGGGGCAACGATGCGGCGCGCGAATTTTACGACTATCTGTCCGGTGACGCCGCCCTCGCGGTGCTGGTGAAATCAGGCTACGGGGTGCCGGAATGAACATCTGGCCCGCGATCTGGCTGTCGGTGCAACTGGCCAGCCTGACCATGCTGATCCTGCTGGTGATTGCCACACCGCTGGCCTGGTGGCTGACCCGCACCCGCAACCCCGTGCGTCCGCTGATCGAGGCGCTGGTGGCCCTGCCGCTGGTGCTGCCGCCCACGGTGCTGGGGTTTTACCTTCTGGTGTTGATGAGCCCCGACATGGCGCTTGGCGCGCTGTGGCTGCGGTTGACCGGTGACACGCTGGCGTTTTCCTTTGCCGGTTTGTTGATGGCATCGGTGATCTATTCGCTGCCTTTCGCGGTGCAACCCTTGCAAACCGCGTTCCAGTCGGTTGGCAAAGGTGTGCTCGAGGCCGCGACAACATTGGGTGCAGGCCCGTGGGATGCCTTTCGCAGTGTGGTGATCCCGCTGTCGCGGCGCGGGTTCCTGACGGCGATGGTTCTTAGTTTTGCACACACATTGGGGGAATTCGGTGTGGTTCTGATGGTGGGTGGCAACATCCCGGGCAAAACGCGGGTGATTTCAATCGAGGTGTTCAACGCGGTTGAAACGCTGGATTATGCCACTGCGCATTTGTTGTCTGCAGGGCTGCTGGTGTTTTCCTTTCTGGTGCTGATCTTTGTCTACCTGATGAACGGCAAGGACCGCAGCAAACGACGGGGGGCGGAATGAGCGATATGCTGCATCTGGATATTACGCTGACCCTCGGGGATTATTCGCTGACCGCCAAAGGCGACATTCCGTTAACCGGGATCACCGCGCTGGAAGGGGCCAGTGGCAGCGGCAAAACAACCCTGCTGCGCAGCATCGCGGGGCTGGAGCCAAGCGCAAAGGGCATGATCCGGTTTGGTGATGTGGTCTGGCAGGGCGACGGGGTGTTCCTGCCGCCACAGGCGCGCCGAATTGGCTATGTGTTTCAGGACGCGCGGCTGTTCAAACATATGGATGTGGGCCAGAACCTTGCTTATGGCCACAGGCGGGCAAGGGCCGCGCCCGAAGTGCTGGAACGTGTGATTGCGGCGCTGGACCTGTCGGATATGCTAACGCGGCGTGTCGGGGCGCTGTCGGGCGGGGAAAAACAGCGCGTGGCGATCGGGCGTGCCCTGGCGATGGATCCGCAATTGTTGTTGATGGACGAACCCATGACGGGGCTGGATCGGGCTCGGCGCAACGAAATCCTGCCTTATATTGCGCGGGCGGTGCAGGCGTCGGGCTGTCCGGCGATCTATGTCAGTCACGAGCGGCGAGAAACCTCGATGATGGCGGGGCAGATCATGCAGATCATGGATGGTCAATTGCAGGCCCCCGTCACATGCGAGACATCCTTGCCTTATGAAGTGCGTCAAACGGATCGTGGCCCTGTTCTATGTATTTCGGAGCAGGAAACCCGCCTGCCGGTATCTGATACCACGGATCATAGCGGAGTGCTTCGTTTCAACGAGGCCGGCGTGATGTTGAGCACGGATAATCCGGGGGGCAGTACGGCGGCTGTGTGCCTGCCCACAACACTGATTGAAATCATTCCCGCATCAGACAATGCATGCCGTTTGGTCCTTCAGGGGGACGGATGGCGCATCGTTGTGTCGAAACAGAAAACCAACTGTGAATTGGCCGATTTGACTGTTGGAATGCATCTCTGGGTGAGCATAAACGAAATATGCATTATTTGACCGCTTACTGGTCTGGAATGGCAGCTTACAGAGGTGGTCGCGGAAATTCGGACCAGTTGTTAAGGTGGATCGACTTATGAGAAAGACGATTCAAAATGACAAAACGAAAGAACCATTCTCCCGAATTCAAAGCCCGCGTTGCGCTTGAAGCAATCCGCGAGGAAATGACGATGGCGGAGCTGTCGAAGAAGTATGGTGTGCATCCAACCCAGATTGGCACATGGAAACGAGCAGCGATTGAAAACATGGCCACGGCATTTTCCAGACGGGGCCGTGATCCTGATCGGGTTGATGAAGCCCAGATTGAGAAGCTGCACTCCAAGATTGGTCAGCTGGTCGTGGAACGGGATTTTTTAGCCAACGCCTCGCAACAGTTGCTCGGGAAGCGAGGCAAAAAATGGTGAGCCGTGAGCATGATCTGAGTGTGCGACGACAATGCGGGCTACTTTCTCTGGCGCGCTCGAACCTGTATTACCAGCCAAAAGGCGAAAGTGCTGAAAATTTGCGGTTCATGACAATAATCGACAAGCAATTCTTGCAGACGCCGTGGTATGGATCACGGCAAATGGCCCGGCACATGCAGCGCCAAGGTTACAAGTGTGGTCGCCACAGGGTCCGCCGTTTGATGCGGCTGATGCGGTTGGTTCCGATCTACCAGACGCCCAACACGAGCAAGAAACATCCGCAGCATAAGATCTACCCGTATCTGCTGCGAGACCTGACGATTGATCGTCCAAACCATGTGTGGTGCGTAGATATCACCTACATTCCGATGCAGCGCGGGTTCCTCTATTTGGTCGCGATCATGGACTGGCACAGCCGCAAGGTTTTGAGCTGGAGATTGTCAAACAGCATGGAGGCAGATTTTTGCGTTGAAGCCCTGAAAGAGGCTATGGCCAAATACGGCAAGCCCGATATCATGAACAGCGACCAGGGCAGCCAGTTCACCGGGTTTGAATGGACGCAGGCGCTGAAAGAAGCCGACGTGAAAATCTCGATGGATGGCAAAGGTCGCTGGGTCGATAACCGGATGATCGAGCGGCTTTGGCGATCCTTGAAATACGAATGCATTTACCTCAACGCATTTGAAACGGGTTCGCAGACCCGCGCCGGGATCGGGAAATGGTTGGCTTACTACAACACCGAGCGCCCGCATTCCACCCACGGAATATTGACCCCGGATGAAGCCTATGACAGAAAAACAAAACCAATGAGTTTGGCAGCCTAAATGAAACCCTGATCCATCTTAAACTGGCTGCTGACTGGTCAAAAAAGTGGGACCACCTCTTACCTAACGGAATGATTCGCAGGATTTTTCATTTAAACTGTTTCCAATAGTCAAAAAGCTTGAAGAATATGTCATAAATACATGCCAAAATGGAAACAATTCATGCTCGATTTGTGAGTTTGGCTTTCTCGCCTTACGGTTGTTGGTCGTAATTGGGTTGGTTCGCTGATGTCTACAATCCGAGTTGGGTATTCGTATTCAAAATAAGGGGCTGACCCAGATAACCTAAAAAGAGGTTATGATGGGAAGCATGAGAAAGAGTCGCCTGAGCCACTACAAGCAAGACCGTCTTACGGAGCATTTTGTTTCGGGATCGACAGCACGAACAGCAGCCAGTTTGTGTGGTGTAAACCGCAAGACCGCAGCGTTTTATTTTCTACGCCTGCGCGAGATAATCGCCTATGAGCTGGAGGCGGAAAGCCAAGCTATGTTCGGCGGAGAAATAGAAGTGGACGAAAGCTACTTTGGCGGCAAACGCAAAGGTAAACGCGGGCGTGGTGCGGCAGGTAAAATTCCCGTTTTTGGTATATTAAAAAGGGGTGGGAAGGTTTACACCAAGATCATCCCGGACGCCAAATCCGCCACTCTGATCCCGATCATAGAGCGCAAAGTCGTGCCGGATTCCATCGTCTATTCCGATTGTTGGCGCGGTTATAATGTGCTGGATGTGTCAGACTTCCACCACTTTCGCATCAACCATTCCAAGCTCTTTGCAGACCGTCACAACCACATCAATGGCATCGAGAATTTCTGGAACCAAGCCAAGCGCCACATGCGCCGATTTAACGGTGTCCCCAAGGCCCAATTTGGGCTATATTTGAAGGAATGCGAGTGGCGTTTCAACAACAGTGACCCTTCAGCTCAGTTATTGCAGCTAAGACAATGGGTTAAGCGTTACTTGAAGTAGTTATCTGGGTCAGCCCCCAAAATAATAGATAACCTGTCTTAACGTATAGGCAATCGAATGGCGAATTCGATGATTTTCACAGTACACTTCTTATTGGGTATGAAAATCGGTAGTGTCGCGAGTTTGGTGGAAATTCGAGGACGGCGTAATCTCCGGGTGCATCGAAGCCACCCAACCGGCGGCTGGAACCGCCAAGGAGATCACGCCATGACAAAGAATACAGCAACATCGACATCCGCGCTACTGGCCAATGAAGCAGGCTATGACCCGATTGAAGACCGGCTGCGCCAGAACATCCGCGCGACGATCGAGGCGGTTTTCGAAGAGGAGCTGGAGCAGTTTCTGGGCCGTTGCCGGTATGGCCGCAGCGGCGGGGCAAAGGCCGGATACCGCCACGGGCATCGCGAGCGGCAACTGGTCGGAACATTTGGAACCGAAACGGTGCGCGTGCCGCGTGCGCGGATCACAGGCGAGGCCGGCAAGGCCAGAGAATGGCGCTCGAAGGCATTGCCCCGCTACCAGCGGCTGACGAAGAAGGCCGAGGCGCTGATCGCTGCTGTCTACCTTTCGGGCACCAACACACGGCGGGTAAAACGCGCCCTGTTCGGCCTGTTTCAGGGGGCGGTCAGCAAGGATGTGGTGAGCCGCGCCTGGCGCAAGGTGAAGGTGGACTGGCAGGCGTGGTGCGCCCGCAGCCTTGCGGATGAAGACATCGTGCGGCTGATCCTGGACGGCACCGTGATCAAAACGCGGATTGACAGGAAGGCCACCAATATCTCGGTTCTGGCCGCGATTGGCGTGCGCCGGGATGGGCAGAAGGTCTTGTTATCACTGATGAACATGGGCGGCGAAAGCACCTCCGCCTGGCGTCAGTTCATCAACGATCTGGATGCGCGCGGGTTGAAACGGCCCGAATTTGTCATCGTGGACGGGGCACCGGGACTTGAGGTCGCTCTCATTGCCCTCTGGGGTGAAGATCTGCCGATCCAGAGGTGCACGGTGCACAAGCACCGCAACCTTCTGGCCAAGGCACCCAAGCGTATGCATGATGAGTTGACAGAAGATTACCGCGACATGATCTACGCCAAAACACCCGAGGAAATCGCCACCCGCCGCAAGGCATTTCTGCGAAAATGGCGGCTGAAATGCAAGGCCGTCGCTGACAGCTTGGAAGAAGCAGGAGATAAGCTTTTCACCTTCACGCGTCTGCCACAAGGCCAGTGGAAATCGGCCAGAACGACAAATGCGATCGAACGCCTGAACGAGGAATTCCGCCGCCGCATCAAGACCCAGACCGTGCTGCCATGCGCCGAGACCGTGCCGATGCTGCTTTGGGCTCTGATGGCCTCGGGGCAGATCGTCATGCGAAAGGTCGATGGCTGGGAAACGCTCGCTCAGCCCGTCGCCGACGCAACCCTTGACCAAGCCGCCTGACCGGCGCATAACTCAACCCGCTCGGAGGTGCCTGAAATCAATTTCCACCACTTTCGAGACACAACCTGAAAATCTATTGTTGCTGTATTTCAGACAATCAACCAGTCGAGACTCCTCGCGGTTGTGCAGAGCTTTTGAAAGGGTCATTAAAATGTAGGCAGTACGCCCGGAATTTGCCTCATTCTTGCCGTTTTTCGTTTTTCCCCCATCATTTCAAGGTATAAGACAAGTAGACCTAAACTATTGATGCATTGGGAACGTAAAGTATCTGCTGTTTTACGATGACACCCCAAGCGGAAATAGTGCCGGGAAAAGATGAGTGAATGTAAAGGTTGCCTTTGGGGTTGTGTCTCGAAAGTGGTGGAAATTGATTTCAGGCACCTCCGAGCGGGTTGAGTTATGCGCCGGTCAGGCGGCTTGGTCAAGGGTTGCGTCGGCGACGGGCTGAGCGAGCGTTTCCCAGCCATCGACCTTTCGCATGACGATCTGCCCCGAGGCCATCAGAGCCCAAAGCAGCATCGGCACGGTCTCGGCGCATGGCAGCACGGTCTGGGTCTTGATGCGGCGGCGGAATTCCTCGTTCAGGCGTTCGATCGCATTTGTCGTTCTGGCCGATTTCCACTGGCCTTGTGGCAGACGCGTGAAGGTGAAAAGCTTATCTCCTGCTTCTTCCAAGCTGTCAGCGACGGCCTTGCATTTCAGCCGCCATTTTCGCAGAAATGCCTTGCGGCGGGTGGCGATTTCCTCGGGTGTTTTGGCGTAGATCATGTCGCGGTAATCTTCTGTCAACTCATCATGCATACGCTTGGGTGCCTTGGCCAGAAGGTTGCGGTGCTTGTGCACCGTGCACCTCTGGATCGGCAGATCTTCACCCCAGAGGGCAATGAGAGCGACCTCAAGTCCCGGTGCCCCGTCCACGATGACAAATTCGGGCCGTTTCAACCCGCGCGCATCCAGATCGTTGATGAACTGACGCCAGGCGGAGGTGCTTTCGCCGCCCATGTTCATCAGTGATAACAAGACCTTCTGCCCATCCCGGCGCACGCCAATCGCGGCCAGAACCGAGATATTGGTGGCCTTCCTGTCAATCCGCGTTTTGATCACGGTGCCGTCCAGGATCAGCCGCACGATGTCTTCATCCGCAAGGCTGCGGGCGCACCACGCCTGCCAGTCCACCTTCACCTTGCGCCAGGCGCGGCTCACCACATCCTTGCTGACCGCCCCCTGAAACAGGCCGAACAGGGCGCGTTTTACCCGCCGTGTGTTGGTGCCCGAAAGGTAGACAGCAGCGATCAGCGCCTCGGCCTTCTTCGTCAGCCGCTGGTAGCGGGGCAATGCCTTCGAGCGCCATTCTCTGGCCTTGCCGGCCTCGCCTGTGATCCGCGCACGCGGCACGCGCACCGTTTCGGTTCCAAATGTTCCGACCAGTTGCCGCTCGCGATGCCCGTGGCGGTATCCGGCCTTTGCCCCGCCGCTGCGGCCATACCGGCAACGGCCCAGAAACTGCTCCAGCTCCTCTTCGAAAACCGCCTCGATCGTCGCGCGGATGTTCTGGCGCAGCCGGTCTTCAATCGGGTCATAGCCTGCTTCATTGGCCAGTAGCGCGGATGTCGATGTTGCTGTATTCTTTGTCATGGCGTGATCTCCTTGGCGGTTCCAGCCGCCGGTTGGGTGGCTTCGATGCACCCGGAGATTACGCCGTCCTCGAATTTCCACCAAACTCGCGACACTACCGCCTTTGGTCTGGATTATCCTTTGCATTTGATGTGTGTGTGTGTCGGGGTGCTATTTGCAGTCTGACAAATACTCAAACGGGGATTTGGTGGAAGGATCGGATTTCCGGTTAATTTGTGGGGAATATTTATATGGCTGATTATCTTCTTGATTGGAACGATACGGGTTCTGACGGATCGACAACAATTACTTCTGCATCGGGTTCGGATGATATTTCTGTCACTGTGTCCACACCTTGCAATGACGATAGCGACAGTTGGACAATGAACGGCGGGATCATGTACGGATCCGGCGTTGAAAACGAAATTACGACATTTGTCACATTCGATGCGCCGGTCGAAAATGTCAGCTTTGAATTGCTGGACGTTGATCAAGGCGCTGGTTGGGATGACAAGGTCACCATTATCGCCCGGGACGCGGATGGCAATATCGTACCTGTGTCCTATTCGGATCTAGCCTGGCACCACACCGTTGATGGCAATACTGTCAATGCGGGGGATAATGAAAATTCCGGCGTTGACGGGTCGGGTGCGGTTGACTCGGTAACCGTGACTATTCCGGGACCGGTTGTCAGCATTGAAATTGTTATGGATAACGGCGAATCCGCCGATAACAGCGGTGTTGTTGGTATCACGGAAATGACATTTGATGCGGTTCCGGTTGTGACCTCGGACGGGATTGTTGAGGGCACGGCAGGTGATGATCTGATCGATGTTGCCTATACCGGTGATCCGGACGGCGACCGTGTAGATAACCATGATGCCGTTCTGGATGATCCGAATGGCGATTACCTGCCGGATGCAGGCGACAATGACGATACGATCCTTGCAGGCGCTGGCAATGATACGGTTTTTGCCGGTGAGGGCAATGATTTGGTCATGGGTGGTGACGGCGACGATACATTGCATGGCGAAGACGGGGATGATCAGCTGTGCGGGCAGGATGGTGACGACACCATTTATGGCGGCGAAGGCGACGATCTGCTGGAAGGCATGAACGACGACGATCTGCTGTTTGGCGGTGACGGGGACGACATCGTCAAAGGTGACGCTGGTGATGATGTTGCCTCTGGCGGTGCCGGGAATGACTCGGTTTATGGTGGCAGCGGGGACGATACCCTGTACGGCAACGACGGCGACGACACATTGGGCGGTGGCTCGGGCAATGATGTGCTGTTCGGGAATGACGGTGCCGATACCATTAAGGGTGGTGGCGGCGATGATGTTATCTATGGCGGCACAGGAAACGACGATATCAACGGCGGCTCGGGCAATGATACTGCCTATGGCGGCGCGGGTGATGATACCATCACCGGTGGTAAAGGCGATGATGTAATCTATGGCGATGGTCCGGTTACCGGCGGCGTTGACGGGGGCGGTGTTGACCCTGTAACGCTTAGTTTTGACAATGTTGCGGCCGAGTCCGAAACCGCCAGTGATCCGAATACAGCAGAAGCCGGTGACAGTGTCGTTTATGAACATGTTGCTGTTCTGGCTGACGGAACAATCGTGGATGCCCGTTTGGTTCTGGTGGAAACATCCAACGACGATCTGACTGTCGATCTGGCCTCGGACAATGATTACGAAATCCTTCTGAACGGAACCAACGATGCGGATATGGAAGGTGAAACAGCCACCTTCCGAGTAGAGTTTTTTGATCACGCAACAGGTGAACCGGTTGAATTGAATCCCGGAGTTGTATTCCATGATCTGGATACGAACCACGGGACCGAAACCCTGACCATCAATGATCCGGCACTGGTCAATGTCGGGGTGCCTTCGGACAGCTCTCTGGATGTTAATTACGACGGTTCAACGCTGATCGCCTCGGGAACAGAAAACAATACGGACCCTTCGGATTTGGACAGCCAGATATCTACGCTGTTTGGCACGACCAGTTCTATCACATTCACCTTGGGCACTCGTGGTATCAATTCGGGTTTCGGCTTTGGCAACATTGATGATCAGGACTTTGATTATCTGGCCGATGGCGGTGATGATGTTCTGGATGGCGGCGAAGGTGACGATACGATCTATGGCGGTGTTGGCAATGACACCATCACCGGCGGTGCCGGTTCCGACACTGTATTTGGTGGCGAAGGCGACGATGTAATCGATACATCCGGCCCGAATTCGGCCGGCACTGATGCAAAGCCTGATTTAGGATATCCCGGACTGTATCCGGCAGACACCGACCCGGATGACGACAAGGATGTCATCTATGGCGGTGCTGGCAATGACACCATAACCACCGGCGACGATGCCGATATTATCTTCGGCGGCACAGGTGATGATACCATTGATGGCGGTATTGATGCCGATACAATCGACGGGGGCGACGGTGACGATGTGATCATCGGCGGCGAAGGCTCGGACATCATCGATGGCGGTGCTGGCGATGACACTATCTATGGCGGCCTTGATCCATCATTTCCGGATGCCATCAATATTCCGGATGACGGCTCTGGACCATATGGCCCTGATCTGGTGCCCAACAACGGTATGGATGTTATCCATGGTGGCGAAGGTAACGACACCATCTATGGTGCTGACGACGATGATACATTGTTCGGCGACGCAGGTGACGATTATATCGATGGTGGTATTGATGACGATACCATCAGTTGCGGTTCCGGCGATGACACGCTGATTGGTGGACAAGGGGATGACATTATTTCCGGCGGGACCGGTAATGATAGTATTTCCGGTGGATCGGGTGTCGATGTCATGTCAGGTGGCGATGACCGCGATACCTTTACCAATATCACTGCCGGTGATGTGGTCGAGGGCGGCGAAGGTGGCGATGATTACGATACGCTGGATCTGACCGGTTCACGCCCTGACGGGGGCAGCATCCGCGTGTTCCATGACGCTGGCAACCCGGAAAACGGTCATGTCGATTTCCGCGATGCGGATGGCAATGTCATTGGCACAATGGAATTCCACGACATCGAAAACGTGGTGCCGTGCTTCACACCCGGAACCCTGATCGCCACCCCCAAAGGCGAACGCCTGGTCGAGGATCTGTCCGTGGGTGACAAGATCATCACCCGTGACAACGGCATTCAGGAAATCCGCTGGGTGGGCGAGAAGAAGCTGCATTGGCAAGACCTTGCCACCAACCCGCATCTGATGCCGATCCTGATCAAAAAGGGTGCGTTGGGCAACGATTTGCCAGAACGCGACATGCTGGTGTCTCCAAACCACCGCATGTTGGTGGCCAATGACAAAACATCGCTTTATTTTGAGGAACGCGAAGTTCTGGCGGCGGCCAAACATCTGGTCAACAACCGCGATATCATCCAGAAAGAGGTTATGAACACCGCGTATCTGTACTTTATGTTCGACAACCACGAAGTGGTCTTGTCGGACGGGGCGTGGACCGAAAGCTTCCAGCCCGGTGATATGGCGTTGAAGTCGGTTGGGAATGCCCAGCGGAATGAAATTATGGAACTGTTCCCTGAACTGGCAACTCGGGACGGGATCAATTCCTATCAATCCGCACGCAAAACACTGAAAGCACACGAAGCGCGGCTTTTGGTTCGTTAATAAGCGGGCAAACTAATGGTCTAAGGGCCTGAATGACAAAAGATCGGGGAATGGGACACCATTTCCCGATCTTTTTATTGCAATGCTTTGCTGGACGTTGAACCCTGTCGCGGAAACAAACTGTAGGGAACCTCTAAAAATCCCCCAAAATCCGGCCTGACGGGGTAGAATCGTCATCAGGATGAAAATGATTCGACCGACGGGGTTTTGTCATGGGTCAGATGGGATTTTTTGATCTTTCCAGCCGATACGCGGGACTGGACAAATCTGGTGATCCGCTGGTGTTGCTCAACGACATGGTGCCGTTCGAGGATTACCGGGACGAGCTGAAGGCCATATGGCGCACGCCGCCCGAACAGCGCAAATCCAACGCTGGCCGCCCGCCTTGGGATGAGGTGCTGATATTCAAGACGATGGTTTTGCAGCAGCTCTACAACCTCTCTGACGATCAGATCGAGTATCAGATCCGCGACCGCCTGTCGTTCATGCGGTTTCTCGGCCTTGGCATTGAAGACAGCGTACCTGACGCCAAGACCATCTGGGCCTACCGTGAAAGGCTGGCCGGGGCCGGGAAGATGAAGGAGCTGTTTGACAAGTTCGATGCCTTTCTGCGCGAAAAGGGCTATCTGGCGATGGGCGGGCAGATTGTTGATGCGAGCATCGTTCCGGCGCCGCGCCAGCACAACAAAAGGGACGAGAACGAGAAAATCAAGGCGGGCGAAACGCCTGAAGAGTGGGAGGAAAAACCCCACAAGAAGCGCCAGAAGGACGTGGATGCGCGCTGGACGAAGAAGCACGGCAAGAGCTATTACGGCTACAAGAACCACATCAATGTCGACCGGCGGCACAAATTCATCCGCGCTTATGATGTCACCGATGCCGCCGTGCATGACAGCCAGGCGCTTGCCGGTCTGATTGATGCGAGCAACACCTCATCGGACCTGTGGGCCGACAGCGCCTATCGCTCGCAAAAGATCGAAAGCGAGCTGGAAGAGCGGGAGCTTCACAGCCATATCCATCACAAGGGCAGGCGCGGCAAGCCGCTTGGCGAGCGCCAGCAAAAGGCCAACCGGAGGCGCTCGAAAGTGCGGGTCCGGGTCGAGCATGTATTCGCTTTTCAGGAGCGCTCCATGGGCGGCAAGCTGATCCGCTCCATCGGCCTGAAGCGGGCGCGATTTCGCATCGGGATGATGAACCTGGTCTACAACATGAAGCGCTTCGTCCAGTTCGAATGCGGCCTGGCGGCGCCGGGATAAGGGTTCATGGGGTGAGGTGTGCCTGAAATACCCAAAACCGGCTTGAAACCGGTGAAAATGGGTTTATGATCCGAAGCAATCAGGCGGGACAGGCGAAAAACCGTCCACCCCGCCGCGAAGAAGGCGAAAACGGGAATTTACAGAGGTTCCCTGTAATAGGGATAGTCATGAAACCGTATTTGAAAACCACCCCGACCCGCGAAGGATTCTTTGGCGAATATGGCGGCGCAATGTTGCCACCCCCGCTGGTGCCCCATTTCGAGGAAATCGCGGCCGCCTATGACAAGCTGTCAAAATCCGCCGAGTATATGAATGACCTGCGTTATATCCGCAAACATTTTCAGGGCCGTCCGACGCCTATTTCTTATCTGAAAAACCTGTCGGACATGGCCGGTGGTGCACAAATCTATGCCAAGCGCGAGGATTTGAACCACACCGGCGCACATAAGCTGAACCACTGTATGGCCGAAGGTTTGCTGGCCAAATACATGGGTAAAACCAAACTGATCGCCGAAACCGGTGCGGGACAGCACGGTGTGGCGCTGGCCACTGCGGCGGCCTATTTCGGCATGGAATGTGAAATCCATATGGGCGAGGTCGATATGGCCAAAGAAGCCCCCAATGTGGTTCGTATGAAATTGCTGGGGGCAACCGTGGTGCCTGTCACCTTTGGCGCAAAAACCCTGAAAGAGGCTGTGGACAGCGCATTCGGCAGCTATATGGAGCAGGCCGACAAGGCGCTGTTTGGCATTGGCTCGGTCGTAGGGCCGCATCCGTTCCCGATGATGGTGCGTGATTTCCAAAAGGTAGTAGGGATTGAGGCGCGCGAGCAATTCATTGAAATGACTGGGGAATTACCAGATGTCGTGGCCGCTTGCGTTGGTGGTGGCTCAAACGCGATGGGGCTGTTTTCCGGCTTTATCGATGATGAAGGGATTGAACTGTTCGGGGTTGAACCGGGTGGCACATCCTCGAAACTGGGGGATCACGCCGCGACGCTGACCTATGGTGTTGATGGCGATATCCACGGTTTCCGCACTAAAATGCTGGTCGATGACGCGGGCGAACCGGCACCGGTGAACACGCTGGCCTCGGGTCTGGATTACCCCGGTGTCGGACCAGAGCACGCGCATTTGCAAAAAACCGGACGGGTGAATTACACCGTGGCTGACGATAAGGAATCGCTACAAGCGTTCTATGATTTGTCGCGGTATGAGGGCATCATTCCGGCGCTGGAATCGGCACACGCACTGGCTTTTGCGCTGCGCGAGGCCAAAAACCACATGGGCAAATCCATCCTGATCAACCTGTCTGGACGGGGTGACAAGGACATTGATTTTGTCGCGGAAACCTATGGTTTCGGGGAATAAATTACCCTGACGACTTAACGACGCCCAGTGAGAGCCGGGCGCCGTTTTCTATTTCCCGTCCAGCTTTTTAAGCATCCGGTAGGTGTTGCGTTCGCTAACGCCCAAGGCTTCGGCTACCTGTTTGCGATTGCCGGCGTATTTGTCCAGCAACAGCCGCAAATAGGTGTCGCGGATTTCGTCCAGTGTGGGCTGATGGTCAAACCGCAAGTTGACGCCGCTTTCTGTGGCATTTGATGGCAGGCCCGAGGATTGGCTGGGCAGGGCAATGTGCTCGGGCAACACGGTATCTGCCCCCGCCGACATGATCACCCCGCGTTCAATCGCATTTCGCAATTCGCGCACATTGCCGGGCCAGTCATATTCTGTCAGGGATTCGATCGTTTCGGGGGCAAAGGATTTGTCGATCCCGCGGTGGAAATTTCGCCCTTGCAGGAAATGTTTGGCCAGTGGCATCACATCGGATTTGCGCGCCCGCAGGGGCAAGACCTGAATTTTCAGCGAGGACAGCAAATAGAACAAGGGGCTGACCCAGATAACTACTTCAAGTAACGCTTAACCCATTGTCTTAGCTGCAATAACTGAGCTGAAGGGTCACTGTTGTTGAAACGCCACTCGCATTCCTTCAAATATAGCCCAAATTGGGCCTTGGGGACACCGTTAAATCGGCGCATGTGGCGCTTGGCTTGGTTCCAGAAATTCTCGATGCCATTGATGTGGTTGTGACGGTCTGCAAAGAGCTTGGAATGGTTGATGCGAAAGTGGTGGAAGTCTGACACATCCAGCACATTATAACCGCGCCAACAATCGGAATAGACGATGGAATCCGGCACGACTTTGCGCTCTATGATCGGGATCAGAGTGGCGGATTTGGCGTCCGGGATGATCTTGGTGTAAACCTTCCCACCCCTTTTTAATATACCAAAAACGGGAATTTTACCTGCCGCACCACGCCCGCGTTTACCTTTGCGTTTGCCGCCAAAGTAGCTTTCGTCCACTTCTATTTCTCCGCCGAACATAGCTTGGCTTTCCGCCTCCAGCTCAGAGGTGGTCCCACTTTTTTGACCAGTCAGCAGCCAGTTTAAGATGGATCAGGGTTTCATTTAGGCTGCCAAACTCATTGGTTTTGTTTTTCTGTCATAGGCTTCATCCGGGGTCAATATTCCGTGGGTGGAATGCGGGCGCTCGGTGTTGTAGTAAGCCAACCATTTCCCGATCCCGGCGCGGGTCTGCGAACCCGTTTCAAATGCGTTGAGGTAAATGCATTCGTATTTCAAGGATCGCCAAAGCCGCTCGATCATCCGGTTATCGACCCAGCGACCTTTGCCATCCATCGAGATTTTCACGTCGGCTTCTTTCAGCGCCTGCGTCCATTCAAACCCGGTGAACTGGCTGCCCTGGTCGCTGTTCATGATATCGGGCTTGCCGTATTTGGCCATAGCCTCTTTCAGGGCTTCAACGCAAAAATCTGCCTCCATGCTGTTTGACAATCTCCAGCTCAAAACCTTGCGGCTGTGCCAGTCCATGATCGCGACCAAATAGAGGAACCCGCGCTGCATCGGAATGTAGGTGATATCTACGCACCACACATGGTTTGGACGATCAATCGTCAGGTCTCGCAGCAGATACGGGTAGATCTTATGCTGCGGATGTTTCTTGCTCGTGTTGGGCGTCTGGTAGATCGGAACCAACCGCATCAGCCGCATCAAACGGCGGACCCTGTGGCGACCACACTTGTAACCTTGGCGCTGCATGTGCCGGGCCATTTGCCGTGATCCATACCACGGCGTCTGCAAGAATTGCTTGTCGATTATTGTCATGAACCGCAAATTTTCAGCACTTTCGCCTTTTGGCTGGTAATACAGGTTCGAGCGCGCCAGAGAAAGTAGCCCGCATTGTCGTCGCACACTCAGATCATGCTCACGGCTCACCATTTTTTGCCTCGCTTCCCGAGCAACTGTTGCGAGGCGTTGGCTAAAAAATCCCGTTCCACGACCAGCTGACCAATCTTGGAGTGCAGCTTCTCAATCTGGGCTTCATCAACCCGATCAGGATCACGGCCCCGTCTGGAAAATGCCGTGGCCATGTTTTCAATCGCTGCTCGTTTCCATGTGCCAATCTGGGTTGGATGCACACCATACTTCTTCGACAGCTCCGCCATCGTCATTTCCTCGCGGATTGCTTCAAGCGCAACGCGGGCTTTGAATTCGGGAGAATGGTTCTTTCGTTTCGTCATTTTGAATCGTCTTTCTCATAAGTCGATCCACCTTAACAACTGGTCCGAATTTCCGCGACCACCTCTCTCATAGGCGATTATCTCGCGCAGGCGTAGAAAATAAAACGCTGCGGTCTTGCGGTTTACACCACACAAACTGGCTGCTGTTCGTGCTGTCGATCCCGAAACAAAATGCTCCGTAAGACGGTCTTGCTTGTAGTGGCTCAGGCGACTCTTTCTCATGCTTCCCATCATAACCTCTTTTTAGGTTATCTGGGTCAGCCCCTAGAACAATTCACTTTTGAAATGACTCATCAAGGCCATTTCCTCCAGATCAACACCCGTAGCCGCAAGAAAGCGCGCGGTTGAGGGCACCGCGGCAGTGGCCCCCATGTATGGATGGCCCCTGCTGGGCAAGTACAAAATTGGTACTGCAACTGGCGTTTCGCGGCCATGTATTCGGCGTCTGTTTGCAGATGTATTTCTGCGCGCCTTGATGAAGTCCGCATGTATCAGGTCCAATCAGTGGAACGCGATCGTATCGCTTGGGGCCACACGGGGTGTCCTGATACGTTTATTGCCTTTTGCCATCACCTCACTTTGCGCCTTGCCGTCTCGGAAGCCGGGCGGGCCCGGCTATTGTGTTTTGGTCAATTTATGCGGGCCGGTAGCTTTGGCCGGATTTCAACAACGCCCAGATCGTTCGGGCCATTTTGTTCGCAATGGCAATCGCCACCACCTTCACCGGCTTTCTCTTCAGCAATTGCCAGATCCAATCATCGCCTTCCCCACGCCGGCGTCGTGTGCGGATACGCGCCAGAGCGCCAAGATAAAGTAACCGTCGAATATACCGGTCACCCATTTTCGATATGCCACCCATCCGTTCCCGACCGCCGCTTGAATTCTGTTTGGGGGTAAGGCCGATCCATGCCGCATAGTCGCGTGCTGAGCGGAACTGCGACACATCCGGCGTTGTCGCGGTAATCGCGCTGGAAGTCAGCACCCCGACACCGGGGATCGTGGTCAGGCGACGTGCAGTTGGGTCTTGCCGTTGGGAAATCTCAATTTGGCGGGTGATTTCGGCAACCCGATCACGGGTCTCATGGAACTGCCGGGAAAGGAGATCGAATGCAACGCCAGCTTGTTCTGGAAGCTCTGCGGCTGCCTCAAGCAGACGGTCGACATTTTGTACGCCAACAGGCGCAACAATTCCGAATTCAGCCAGATGCGAGCGGATGGCATTGACGATCTGCGTGACCTGCCGGACCAGAATATCGCGGGTGCGGTGTTGCATCAAGATGGCTTGGTGTTCTTCGGTCTTGGCTGGCACAAAGCGCATGGTCGGCCGGGTTACAGCCTCGCATATTGCTTCCGCATCTGCGGCATCCGTCTTTTGACGCTTGATGTAGGGCTTGACATAAGAAGGTGGCATCAGACGCACATTATGGCCCAGACGTGTCAGCTCACGCGCCCAGAAGTGGGCTCCGGCGCAGGCCTCAATGCCAATCAGACAGGAATTCAGCAGCCTAAAGAATGAAAGAACCTGGCTGCGGCGCAACTGGCGTCGGACAATCACTTGCCCTTGTATATCAATGCCGTGCACCTGAAAAACATTCTTGGCAATGTCGAGGCCGACGGTGACGATAGCCTCTGCTTGTAGTTTCTTGTTCATGATCCTCTCCTTGTGAAGCACTTCTACGGCCCTCACTTTGCCATAGTGAGTTGACGGAAGCAGGGGCCATCCACGCCATCAGTGGACGATAGGTTCCTGTTTCGATAACGCGCAGCAATTTTGATTGCATAGCATCGGATAACTTATCGATATCATTAAGAAATATTGTCCCGCCATCGGCGGCCGCAATCAGCCCTTCGCAGCGTTCTTTGCCATTTGCATCCTGTCCAAACAGATCAGATTCGTTCAAAGAATCATCACAATCCACGGTAATAAACCGCCCGTTGGCGCGTGTGCTTTGGGCGTGCAATGATGCTGCAATAGACCCTTTGCCAACCCCGCTTTCGCCGCAAATCAGCACGGGCGTATCGGCGGCGGCGAAAATGGAAACCAACCGCCGCACCTCGGCCATTTCAGGGCTTTCGCCCACCAGATTGTCAATGAGCATTTAAAACTGACCCGGTTTCGGCATTTAAATTTGCCCCCCCCTTTGTGGCGCAAAGCCCCCAGTCGGGCCGCCTTCATGTAGCGAGTCCGTCTGGGGGCTTTGCTTGCGGAACGGCTAGTTTTTTCTACGGCGTTTACTCTGGGCGAACCGGTATGAGGTATTGCCGGTTTCGATGATGTTGCAGTGATGAGTGACGCGATCCAGAAGGGCGGTTGTCATCTTGGCATCCCCGAAGACCGAGACCCATTCACCGAACTCAAGGTTGGTTGTGATGATGATGCTGGTCTTCTCGTAGAGCTTGCTGATCAGATGGAAGAGCAACGCGCCACCGGATTTGGGAAACGGGATGTAGCCCAGCTCGTCGATGATGACGCAGTCCAAAGCCGAGAGCTGCCGGATGATCTTCCCTGCATTGCCGTCGGCCTGTTCCTTGATCAGGGCGTTGATCAGATCGACGGCGTTGAAGAAGCGCGCCTTCTTGCCGTTGTTGATCAGCGTCGTTCCCAGCGCGATGGCGATGTGGGTTTTGCCCGTGCCGGTTCCGCCCACCAGGATGAGGTTATGGGCCTCCTCTGTGAACTGGCCGGTGCAGAATGGTTCGATCTGGGCCTGGGTGAGGGCGGCGGCGCTGTAATCGAAGGTGGCGAAGTCCTTGTGATGGGGGAACTTCGCAACCCTCATTTGATACTGGATGGAGCGCACCCGGCGCTCTACAGTCTCGGCGTCGATCAGTTGCCTTATCGCTGTGGTCAGACTTGGCGGCTTGCGCGCGGACAGCAGATCATGGGCGCAAGCTGCCATTCCATGCAACCTGAGGGCTGTCAGTTGGTCGATCAAGGCATTCATACGGCAACCTCCTCAGCCGAGCACAGGGTCTCATAGCGTTTGCAATCGGCTTCGGGCCGCAAGGTCAGCTGCGGATAAGCGCAGGCATCGCTGAGCGGTGTGATGACCGGTTCCACCAACTGGTTGATCAGATTGATGATGGCGGGCAGCCGCAGGGTGTTTTGTGCCACCGCCAGATTGCAGGCCGTCTCGACCACCTCGATCCCGTGATCCTGTGCCAGCAGGAGCAGGTCGACGAACTCCCGATCCCCGCCTTTACCAGCCATGTAATGTTCCCTGATCCGATGCATGGCCTCGGGCAGTTCCCAGCCCACAAAGGGGGCGCCATTGCGCAGGGCACCAGGCTTGCGGTCCAGCAGGGGAACGTAATGCCAGGGCTCGAAATAGCTGATATTGCGGGTAAAATGACGCCTGTGCTCGGCAATCACATCCTGACCGGAGACCACCACGATCCGGCCGGCATAGGCGCGTAGCGACACATGATGCCCGGCAAAGCGGGAGGGCACGCTGTAGCGATTGCTGGCATATTGAACCAGGCAGGTGGAGCGGACACGGACGGTCTTTTCCACGTAGCCGTCGAAGGCCCGACCCAGGGGGCGCAGTTCGGCGCGCTCGTCTTCGAACACTTCGGTAATCGTGCGATCCTGCTGCTCGGGATGGGGACGCTCTGCCAGATCTTCGCAACGCAGACGCAGCCACGCGTTCAGCGCCTCGAGATCATCAAAGGCCGGTTCGGGAACGAACAACCGGCCCCGCAAGAACTGGACCTGGTTCTCGACCTGTCCCTTCTCCCAGCCCGCAGCGGGCGTGCAGGCCACCGGCTCCATCACATAGTGGTTCATCAAGGCCAGGAACCGGGGATGGAATATCCGCTCCTTCGAGCGCGAAACGTAGGTCACCATGGTCTTGGGGTTGTCGATGATCACCCTGCGCGGAACGCCTCCGTAAAAGGACAGCGCCTGCACGAAAGCATCCAGCACCATCTCCTGGGCTTCACCGGGATAGGCAATCACGAAAGGCTTGCGGCTGTGACACAGGCGGAAATGAGCGACCTTCACCTTCTGCTCGACACCACCCAGTACGACCCGTTCTTCGCTCCAGTCAAATTGCAGCGCGTCACCCGCCGCAAAATGCAGCGGGATAAACGCATCTCCCGAACAGGCCCCGGCGCGCTTCAACTCACGAACAAAACGCTGAACCGGCGAATAGGACCCGGTATAGCCCTCTGCCACAAGCTGCTCGTATAGCTTCTGGGCCGTCCGCCGCTCCCGGCGTGGTCGCCTCGAGTCCTGATCAAACAGTTCCTGCAGCCGAAGATCAAACCCATTGCACAGTTTGTGCCGAACTGGCGGCGCATGGCGCTGGTAGCTCGGCGGATTCTCGTCCTTCAAATACTTCTTGATCGTGTTCCGCGACAGTCCCGTCGCCCGCGCCACAGACCGGATGCTGCGCCCTTCAACCAGCACCCAGCGCCGGATCTTCGATACGCTTTCCATCAATATCACCTGCTCTTTCCTCCGCACAATTTTGCGCGGATGTTAACGAAACAGGTGGGTCAATTTTACTCGCTCATAACCCACCCAAGTGGGTCAGTTTTGCACGCCGATTCACAGCCGGGGCCAAAGCCAAGACGATAGGCCAGCTCGGTGAACACCTGAAAATCCGATTTGCTTTCACCCATCGGGTTGATCACTTTTGGACGGTGTATGTAGTAATGCCCTTTGTACCACGGCAAGGCCACATCGTGACGCTCAAAGTGGGTTGCAATCGGCAGCAGATAATCGGCCCAGATGCCGGTCGGGGTGATGGTGCTGTCCATGCATACCAGCAGGCTTTCGCCTTCGCCGTATGAGTTCAGCTTATCAATCGCCTCGATTTCCTTGTTGATGTTGGTCAGCTGGTTGAACCAGTCCGACCCCTGCCAAAAAATCCCGCGGATGTTGGGGATTTGACCATCGGTATTGTCGCCACGTGGCCAGATGCCGATTTCCTCGCGTTTCACATTCGGGTAGTTGATCACACAATGCGCCCAGCGGTCCGATTTGATCGCCGCGAACCAGACATTGGCGAATTGGTCGTAAGGATAGGCCACGCCTTCGGCATGCCAGCCCTTGCCAACACCTTCGGCGCAGCCGCCCAGCTTGCCGACATTGCCGGTCATGGCCTGAAGCGCGTTGGCCATGCGGGCGTATTGTTCACCATAGGCGTTTCGCCCCGGTGACCAGCTTGCCTTTAGCGCGGCCGGTTTGGTGGTGGCATACATATCGGCCAGCTTGATGATGTCCTCGGTGGAAACCCCGCAGATGTCGGCAGCCCATTCCGGTGTCTTGGGAATGCCGTCGCTAACGCCCATGATATAGTCTTTGAAGTTATCTTGCCCCTTGGCCCAGTCGGGCATCGTGCCTTCGTCCATGCCTTGAACGAATTTGTCGATGAACTCCTGATCCTGCAGGTTGTTGTCGAATATGTAATGCGCCATACCCGCCATCATCGCGGCATCGGTGTTGGGGCGGATCGGGATCCACCATGCGTCATAGGCCGAGGCGCTGTCGGTGTATTGCGGATCAATCACCACGAATTTGCAGCCGCGCTGTTTGGCCTTGCGCATGTAGTAGAACGTGTTGCCGCCGTGGAATGTATAGGCCGGGTTCCAGCCCCACATCACGATCAGTTTCGAATGCATAAAGGCATCGTCTTCGTTGCCGTCCTGAATGGTGCCATAGGACATGCGGCTGGCGAATGTGTTGCCCTGATAGGACGGCACCGACCAGCTGTTGGTGCGGCAGCCGAACATGCCAAGGAAGCGGCCAAGCAGCCCTTCGATCTGATCCGATTTATGCAGCACGCCATAAGACGCCCCCGCATAGCTTTGATCCAGAATGGCGGTCGGGCCGTAGGTTTCTTTCAGATGAGTCATGCTTTTGGCGATGTCGGTCAGGGCCTCGTCCCAGCTGACGCGTTTGAACTTGCCTTCGCCGCGCTTGCCGACCCGTTTCATCGGATAGAGCAGCCGTTCAGGCGAATAGAGGCGCGAGCGGTAGGATCGGCCCCGCAGACAGGCGCGCAACTGCGGCTTTTCCTCGGTGTCGGTGCCATAGGCGTCATCGCCTTGGTGGGTGCCGTCATCGGTGGACAGACGCACAATCACGTCGCCCTTTTTATGCGCCACCAGCATGTGGCGTGACCCGCAGTTGTGGGCGCAGGAGGTGACGACCGTTTCCAGATCATCGTCCAGCGGGTAGGGCTCGTAGGCAAAGGCTTTGACCTCTTTGCCCGCCATGCTGCCGCCGACCAGTCCGACCGTTGCGGTCGCGGCGGTGGATTTCAGGAAATCGCGCCGGGTCTGGGTGAAAATCTTGGCCAGTTTTGCCGGATTTGTCAGGAATTTCATTGTCTTTTCTCCTGTTACTCAGACCGTGTGGGTTCGGGCCGTTGATATTCGGGATCGGAAGCGGTGGGACGTTCCAGCGCCCAGTCGGGTGTTTCCTCGTCCATGTCGGGCCATGGGTGGCGCGGGTAGGGGTAGGAAATGCGGTACCACTGACGACCACCGTGACAGCCGTAACAAGTATCGGAACTGGCGGTCGCCAAATCCTCGATGTTGTGGGCGTTCAGATATGTGACGTTGTGGCGGTTGGTGCGGAACCCGTATTCGCCATGACAGGTCAGACAGCCATTCGGGGTTTCTTCATCCTCGAAATCAAGGCGGGCCTGGGGCCAGTTGGCATCAACCCCGTCCATATGCTCATAAGGAAAGGCCCCGTGGCAGCGCAGACAGGTTGTTGACGGGTTGACCATCTTGCGCAGGGTGAATTCTGGAACCTTACCGGCACTGAATGCGGCACGGCCATATATCATGTCAGGGCTTTCCTCGCGCGGGTCGTTGCCTTTGTGGCAGGAAATACATTGCAGGTTCATCACCGATTTGGCGTAGTCGCTTTGCAGGTGGCGATAGTGGAATGTCTGTTGCGGGCCGTCATAGGTGGCGAGGGTCTGATACCAGGCGATTGTATCGCTGGCAGGCACACCGGCAGGCGAGGCATCCCGCGGTTTATGTGTCAGGATTTCACTGTGGCAAACCAGACATTCCTCGTTGCTGGCCTCATTGATTTGTGGCGGGAAGTGGATCGGGAAATAGCGTGCGCGTTCGTAATCCATGCCTTCCACTTCGGCCGTTAGGGCTGCTACTTTTGCGTCTATTGCCGCCTGTTCATCAGCTGTGCGGGCCGGCGGATTGGTGTAGCTGTCAACAAAGGTGTTGGCCTCTTCCACTGCGGGTTCTTCGGCAAGGGCTTCGGTTGTTGCGGTTTCGGTTGCTGCGGCAGGTGTTGCGGCAGCGGTGGCGAACCCCAGATCGGCCACCGAAAGCGGGGTGCCGGATTGCTGCGCCAGATAGGCGATCAGATTGTGACGATCAGCTTCCTTCTTCAGACCGGAAAAGCTCATCGCGGTGCCTTTGACATAGGCTTTGGGCTTGGTCAGGAATTCATCCAGCATCGCCGCGTCCCAGCTTTGGCCGGACAGTGTTGCTTTCATGCCGTCGGAATATTTGAAGCCTTCGCTGGTTGCAACATCGCGTCCTACAATGCCCCACAGATTGGGACCGACCTTCTTACCGCCACCTTCATCAATGGTGTGGCAGGCCTTGCATTTCTTAAAAACTTTTCACCAGCCTCGGCGCTGATGATCGGGCCGGCATCGGCCACCTTTACAGGCTCGGGGGTAACTGCGGGCTTTGGAGCAGAAACGGGCGTTTCTGCTGTCGTGGCAGGTGCGGTTTCTTCTGTTTTCGTCACTGTTTCTACAGTGGCTTGCGTTGCGGATTCTGACACTGCGGCAGTTGCAGTTTCGGGGCTGCCTTGGAAGATAAGGTTCCCGATGACGAAAATTGCCAACCCTGCCGTGCCCAATAACCCGACAAGGGACAAATACCCTAACAGCGATTCAATCTTTTTCATTTTGCAGTGTCCCCAATTGGCTGTGAACTGGCAGGTTGTGGAAACGGCGGTTGCCCGCCGTTTCCTGATTTATCGGTTTGGTTAGTTGGAAGGAGGCGTCCAGTTGCCGGACATTCCCGACATGCCACCCATGCCCGACATGCCATTCATGCCGCCCATTCCGGACATACCGCTCATGCCTGACATCCCGTCCATGCCACTCATGCCTGACATTCCATCCATGCCCGACATACCGTTCATTCCGGACATACCGTTCATCCCAGACATGCCACCCATACCGGACATCCCAGACATGCCGCTCATGCCGGACATTCCGCCAAAGCTCCATTGGGTGCAAACCCAGTTAGAGCCGCCATTGCCGGACATCCCCGACATACCGTTCATGCCGGACATACCATTCATGCCTGACATACCGTTCATGCCCGACATGCCATTCATTCCGGACATGCCATCCATGCCCGACATCCCTGTTTGCGTGTCAGCAACAGCTGCGCCCGCAATAAGAGACCCCGAACACAAGATGGCTGCCAAAGTTGATTTTACCGTTTTTGTCATACTTTAAGCTCCTCTTTAGATAATTGGCGCCCATACTGCGGTTGGATTACCGCCAGTGTGCGCCGCCTCCCCGGGGTGTCCCGGAAACTGGTGTGTGGGTGGAAAACAGCAAGGCTCATTCCTGCTCATACCAACCGCGAATGTCATAAGGGCCGGGCATTCCGGGGTAGAGGAACGGGTTGAACCACGCCCCCTGATCCTCGAGAAACCGTAGGCTGGCCGGGTAGGGCGGGATCACTCCGGTTAGGGCCCGCGCATACCATGCGCCATCCTTTTTGAATTCGGAGATGACGGGTGCGCCTTCGGGGCGCTGTGATGGGTTGACCCCGGCAATGAACTGGGCTGTAGCAGGAAGTGCTGTTGCCATCTGTCCGGCGATTACCAATGCCAAAAAGAGAGTACGATGCTGCATATTTCCCCCATTTTTTAATGCACGGGGCAGGCTGTGATCGTTCAGCCGGTTTATCTGCTGTCTGATCCGGTTGCCCCCCGTTTCGACTCTTTGATTACCATATTGCCGCAGTAAAAAATAAAATAAATTAATGATAATAAGGCGTTAGGTGGTTTTTCGCGGGGTTTCGACCTGACAGAATGTCCGGTGCCATTCTGCAATCCGTCGCGCGGTGCGGAATTTCAGGGATTGTTCAGGCTGACAAAATGGCAGGGTGTTGGCAGAAATGGCGGGTGCGGCAGGTTGTCGCACCCATTTTGGGCAAAACCCGACGGTTGACGATTGGTGCGGGAAGGATTTGATAGGGGAAACGATTGTTTACTGGTTCAAAGGGGATGCCGCATGTCCGTTACCACTGCCGAAATCAAGGGTCTTCTGGCCGGGATAAACCACCCGCGTACCGGACAGGATCTAATCGCCGAGGATGTTGTGCGGGCGCTGAAAGTGGACGGGGGCCATGTGCAACTGGTGCTGGACGTTCTGGCGCAGGATGCGCAAGCCATGCTGCCGGTGCGCGATCAGGTAGAGGCGGCGATTGGGGCATTGGAAGGGGTGGAAAACGTATCTGTGCTGTTGACCGCCGAGCGCAAAGGCGATGCGCCGCCTGACCTGTCTGCAGGGCGAACCCCGCCGCCGCTCGAACAGGTGGAGGGGGTGAAACACATCATCGCCGTTGGCTCGGACAAGGGCGGAGTCGGGAAATCGACGGTGACGGCCAATCTGGCGCTGACGCTGGCCGATCTGGGGCTGAAGGTGGGGATACTGGACGCCGATATCTACGGGCCGTCACAGCCAAAATTGATGGGTAGCAACGGGCGGCCCGTGGCGATGAACGAACGCCTGATCCCGATTGCCGCGCACGGGGTCAAGGTGATGTCGGTGGGGTTCCTGATGGAGGAAAACCGCGCGCTGGTCTGGCGCGGGCCGATCCTTGCGGGGGCTTTGCAACAAATGTTGCATGAAGTGGCATGGGCGCCGCTGGATGTGCTGATCGTCGATCTGCCGCCGGGCACAGGGGATGTGCAGATCACCCTGACCCAGAAAACCCCGATCACCGGTGCGGTAATCGTCACCACACCGCAGGATGTCGCCCTGATCGACGCCCGTCGCGCGATAGACATGTTTCATCAGACCGAAACACCGGTTCTGGGGCTGATAGAAAACATGTCGACCCATATCTGCACATCCTGCGGCAACGAGGACGACGTGTTCGGCCACGGCGGCGGCGAGGCCGAGGCCAAGGCGCAAGGTATCCCGTTTCTGGGGGCGCTGCCGTTGACGCGGGTGTTGCGCGAAACCTCCGACAGCGGCACGCCGATTGTGCGGGCAATGCCCGATGGACCCGAGGCACAGCGCTTTGTTGAAATTGCACAGAAGTTGAAGGATCATCTGGTCACCCTGTAAGCCATTGTTATTGCAACTATTCAGCGGGCCAATTTGTCCCGTTGACCTATCTGTCCTGTGCTGAAAAAAACAGGGCGGATAAAGGGCGCGCGGCCCAACAATATCAAGGTGTGAAATATGTTCATCCCGCCCAAACCCGTTTCCGATTACCCGTGGTATATCCGGCTGTTTTTCTGGAAGCAGAAAAAGACATACGGCAAGGTGCTTGAGCCGGGGATGCTCTGGGCGCGCACGCCTTCGGTGTTTGTCGGGGTGGCGCTGCTGTATGGCGCGCTGAACCGGCGCAAGGGGCGGATTGATCCGGCGTTGCGATCCTTGGTGACGGTGCGGGTGTCGCAGATCAACCATTGCGAATTTTGTGTCGATATCAACGCCACGACCCTGATGAAACGCGGCGTGAGCGAGGAAAAGGTGGCGCATCTGGCGGGCTGGAAGGATAGCGACCTGTTCGTGGAACGTGAACGTCTGGCGCTGGAGCTGACCGAGGCAATAACCTATACGGATCAGGATGTTACGGCGGGGTTGATGGAGCAGCTAAAGGCGCATTTCAATGAGGATGCCTTGGCCGAGTTATGCGGTCTGATCGCGTTCCAGAACATGTCGAGCAAATACAATGCCGCACTGGATATTCCGGCGCAGGGGTTTTGCCAGATGCCGCTGGCGGTGATCAACAAAGAAACCGCTTAGCACCGTTTTCGCCATTTTGCCCAATCCTGCGGTGTATCCAGATCGGTGGTGGCATGGGCGCCGGGCAGGGGCACCAATCGCACCCGTTCGGCGTGTTGGCGCAACAGGTGGCGAGCGCCAGCATCTCCGGTGAAAACGCTTGGGTCATTCAGCGCCCAGTGGGGTAGCAGAACGGGATTTCCAGCGATGCCATCCACACTGGCTGCACGGTGGATGTTGGCTTCAAGATCATTCAGGAAGGCTTTGATAAGGTTCAGGTAATCGTCAGTGGTTATGTCAGGCATATCGGCCAGCGCCACGAGCAATCCACTGGCCTCTTCGGGCAATACACCCAGACCCGCCCGAAGGGACGCGGCCATGCCGCTATCGGCATCCGTGACCTCCAGAATGGTGACATCCAACCCCTCAAGCAGTTTGCGGCGGGTCTGGTTGCCAGCGGGCAATGCGACCATCACCGGACAGCCCGTTGCCACCGCGCGGCGGGTGACATGGCGCAGCAGGGGGCGGCCGTGGATATCTTCCAACAGCTTGTCACGGCCCTGCATGCGGGTCGAGGCACCGGCGGCAAGGATCAGGATCGGGATGGTCATGGTGTGGGGCTTTCCCGCGCCGCCAGCAAATTGCCGAAATCGGCCATGGCGCGTATCACACGTTCCGCTTCCCGACCCAGATCGGTCAATGTATATTCGGTTTTCGGTGGCACGGTCGGGTAAACCTTGCGTGTTACCAGACCTTCGGATTGAAGCATCCGCAAGCGCGCAGCAAGGATTTTCGGGCTGACCCCCAACAGTGCATATTGCAGTTGCGAATAACGCCGCGTGCCTGCCAGCAATTCGCGGATGATCAGTGTGGTCCATTTGCCCGACAAGATATCGGCGGACAGTTTGACGGGGCAATCGGGGGTGCAATCAACACCGGGTTTCATAGCGTCCATATCGGATAGTCACTTTCATTTAGGTAACTACTTCCCATAAGGAAGTTATGGAAATATGTCTGCCTTTGTAGTTTGAATCAAGCAAAAAGGCACAAGATATGACTTACTTCAAGGCTCTCTGTTATTTCATCGGTGTGGTCCAGCTGGTGCTGGGCGCGCTTTACCTGTTTGCCCCGCAGTTCTTTGTTGCGTGGCAGGGGTTAAGCCAGATCGGTCAGGACATCAATTACCCACTGGCGATGCTGGCCGGGCGGTTTCTGGTTTATGGCGTCGGGATGTTCGTGATTGCCAGTGATCCGGTGCGCTACCGGATCTGGGCTGATGGAATGATTGCCATTCAGGTAATCGACCTTGCGGCGGGTCTGTTTTACACAGGTACGGGCGTTGTTTCACTTGAACAATCAGGGTTTCCCATGTTCAACGCAACGCTGTTTATCATCGGCCTAAGTCTGTTGCGACGTAATGTTTCGCATCCTGCAATAGCGGCTTGATATATCGATCGGGCAGGGAATCCTTGCCCGATCAGCCGTGTTCTTCGTTATTGTCGGCCAGTCGGCTGTGCAGCAATTCGCCAGTATCGCGCAGAATGGAATAGGCAACCATCGACACCGCCGTATTGATCTGTTTTAGCGCCCGCAGGGTTTCCTGATGGATGTTGCTGGTTTCGATACTTTCGGTGGTGCCTTTGCGCAGGCGTTCCAGGTGGCGGCGTTGTAATTCCTGTTCTACATCACGCACTGCTTCTTTTTCCTCGACCAATTGACGTGCGGCATCAACGCTGTTGGTCATCAGAACATTCAACGACAGTTGCACATTAGACAGCACCCGATCATGAAAATCGCACAATTCCTGCCACCCTTGGGGTGAAAATTTCAGCCCCTTGTCATGTACCTTATGCGCCATCCCCAGCAGGTTTTTCGAGATCACATCCCCCGCCGCTTCAAGGTTAATCGCAACCGAAGAAAGCTCCATACTGCGATGGGCAATTTTTTCCGGAATCTGTTTCTGGTGCAGCTTGGCCAGATACAGTTTTGTGTCAAAATACATCGCATTCACTTCGGATTCATTGTCGCGAATGGCCTTGGCCGTGGCTTCGTCCCATGTTTCATACAGGCCCAAAACAGGAGATAGCATAGCCTCGATCCGTTCGCCGATATGCAACACCTCGCGAGAGGCACCGATCAGGGCGCGATCGGGGTCATCAAGCGCGGTTTCATCCAGAGCGCTGATGCGATCGATTTTGACGGCATCAGCGGAAATCGGATCGGCCAGTATCCGGTCCAGAAAACGGGTGAGGGGGGTGATTAACGGCAATGACAGCAGCACCACAATCAGGTTGTAGGCCAGATGCAGGTTGATTGTCTGACGTTGGGCCGAACCGCCCAGAATATCCAGTGGGAATACAGAAAAATGCAGCATTAACAGGGCAATGATGGCGCCGCCACCACGCAGCAGCAAATTGCCGATCACGATAATCCGTGCATTGGCCGGTGCGCCAAGGGTCAGGGTGAAGGGGATGAAGGATCCGCCCAGATTGGCACCCAGCACCATCGCCATAGCAGCCGTGGCGGGCAATAGCCCCTGGGCAGCAAAGGTTACGAACATCAACACCGAGGCAACGCTGGAATGCATCGCCCAGGCCAGCAAAGCACCGACGATAAAGGCGGAAAACACATCTTTGGCCAGATAGCCTGCAAAAGGTGCAATCGCGGCACTGTCGCGGATCGGCTCGGTGGCCATGCGGATCATATCCAGCGACACCAGCACCAGCGCAAGCCCAATCAGGATACGGCCCGTCTGGCGGACCTTGGGCTGTTGTCCTTTCAGGAACATCGCGACACCGATCAACAGCAAAAGCGGGAATTTTACCTGCCGCACCACGCCCGCGTTTACCTTTGCGTTTGCCGCCAAAGTAGCTTTCGTCCACTTCTATTTCTCCGCCGAACATAGCTTGGCTTTCCGCCTCCAGCTCATAGGCGATTATCTCGCGCAGGCGTAGAAAATAAAACGCTGCGGTCTTGCGGTTTACACCACACAAACTGGCTGCTGTTCGTGCTGTCGATCCCGAAACAAAATGCTCCGTAAGACGGTCTTGCTTGTAGTGGCTCAGGCGACTCTTTCTCATGCTTCCCATCATAACCTCTTTTTAGGTTATCTGGGTCAGCCCCTTAATATAAATGTAAGCACTGCTGCCTCGTTCGCCTTGGATGGGTGCGCCTAACTAGGCAAAGGATGCCCTGTTTGCAAGCGTATTTGGTAGCATAGGGGGAACCTCTGTAAATTCCCGTTTTCGCCTTCTTCGCGGCGGGGTGGACGGTTTTTCGCCTGTCCCGCCTGATTGCTTCGGATCATAAACCCATTTTCACCGGTTTCAAGCCGGTTTTGGGTATTTCAGGCACACCTCACCCCATGAACCCTTATCCCGGCGCCGCCAGGCCGCATTCGAACTGGACGAAGCGCTTCATGTTGTAGACCAGGTTCATCATCCCGATGCGAAATCGCGCCCGCTTCAGGCCGATGGAGCGGATCAGCTTGCCGCCCATGGAGCGCTCCTGAAAAGCGAATACATGCTCGACCCGGACCCGCACTTTCGAGCGCCTCCGGTTGGCCTTTTGCTGGCGCTCGCCAAGCGGCTTGCCGCGCCTGCCCTTGTGATGGATATGGCTGTGAAGCCCCCGCTCTTCCAGCTCGCTTTCGATCTTTTGCGAGCGATAGGCGCTGTCGGCCCACAGGTCCGATGAGGTGTTGCTCGCATCAATCAGACCGGCAAGCGCCTGGCTGTCATGCACGGCGGCATCGGTGACATCATAAGCGCGGATGAATTTGTGCCGCCGGTCGACATTGATGTGGTTCTTGTAGCCGTAATAGCTCTTGCCGTGCTTCTTCGTCCAGCGCGCATCCACGTCCTTCTGGCGCTTCTTGTGGGGTTTTTCCTCCCACTCTTCAGGCGTTTCGCCCGCCTTGATTTTCTCGTTCTCGTCCCTTTTGTTGTGCTGGCGCGGCGCCGGAACGATGCTCGCATCAACAATCTGCCCGCCCATCGCCAGATAGCCCTTTTCGCGCAGAAAGGCATCGAACTTGTCAAACAGCTCCTTCATCTTCCCGGCCCCGGCCAGCCTTTCACGGTAGGCCCAGATGGTCTTGGCGTCAGGTACGCTGTCTTCAATGCCAAGGCCGAGAAACCGCATGAACGACAGGCGGTCGCGGATCTGATACTCGATCTGATCGTCAGAGAGGTTGTAGAGCTGCTGCAAAACCATCGTCTTGAATATCAGCACCTCATCCCAAGGCGGGCGGCCAGCGTTGGATTTGCGCTGTTCGGGCGGCGTGCGCCATATGGCCTTCAGCTCGTCCCGGTAATCCTCGAACGGCACCATGTCGTTGAGCAACACCAGCGGATCACCAGATTTGTCCAGTCCCGCGTATCGGCTGGAAAGATCAAAAAATCCCATCTGACCCATGACAAAACCCCGTCGGTCGAATCATTTTCATCCTGATGACGATTCTACCCCGTCAGGCCGGATTTTGGGGGATTTTTAGAGGTTCCCTAGGGTCCTTGTAAGGTTAAATAAACACGCGGTAAGTGACTGAAAAATGCAGAAAACCCACTATGTAACAGCCATGTAACAGTTATATGACAGCACCGCCGCAAGCCAAAAACACAACTTTTGCGAACCGCAGTTCAAGCCAGCTTTTGTTAGCTGATGGAAAGGCTGTTCGGCTTGGGAACCAATTCGCAGGGAATTCTTGAGCGGGACAATCTGCCCAATGGAAGAATCCTTGCTGCCATTATTTAGCTTGGTGACAGGACGAACCCAGCCCTCTTTATGCTGGGCAAGCAAGAAGGACGAGGCAATGGTAGCGTCACAAGAACGGGTCAAGGAACTGGACAGTCTGCGCGAAACTTTCGGCGCAGAGCGGGTCGCGCAGGACGAACGGCGCGGTGCTGTGCGGGCGTTGTTTGACCGGATCGCGCCGCGTTATGACCTGATGAACGATCTGATGAGCTTTGGTCTGCATCGCCTGTGGAAACGCGCCACGGTGCGGGTGGCGCTAAAGCGGCTTCAGGGGATGAATGGCCCGCTGATCGATTTGGCGGGGGGCACGGGCGACATTGCCTTTGGTGTGAAAGCGGCCGATCCGGCCCGCAAGGTGATTGTTGCGGATGCCAGCGCCGGTATGCTGGATGTGGCCCGCACACGCGGCGGCGGCAGCGTTGAATATCTGCATGCCGAGGCCGAGGATATGCCGCTGGAAGATTACTCGGCCTTGGCCACGTTCTGTTTCACCGCCAGATAGGCGTCCGGTGTGACCGAGATTGAATCAATACCGTATTCCACCAGTTTGCGGGCAAATTCGGGATTGTTGCTGGGCGCCTGACCACACAGCCCCACTTTGGACCCCGCTTTGTGCGCCTTTTCGATCACCGTTTTAATCATCCACAAAACCGCCGGATCGCTTTCCAGAAACAGGTCCGACAGATCCTCGGAATCGCGGTCAACGCCCAGTGTCAGCTGCGTTAGGTCGTTCGAGCCGATCGAGAAGCCGTCAAACCGTTTGGCAAATTCCTCGGCCAGGATCACATTTGACGGGATTTCGCACATGACATAAACCTGCAAGCCGTCCTTGCCCCGCTCCAGCCCGTTTTCGGCCATCACCGCCATCACGCGATCCGCCTCGTCCGGCGAGCGGCAGAAGGGGATCATCACGATCACATTGTCAAAGCCCATTTCCATACGCAGTTTTCTGATGGCCCGACATTCCAGCGCGAACCCGTCGCGGTAACAGTCCGAGTAGTACCGCGAGGCACCGCGAAATCCGATCATCGGGTTTTCTTCTTTGGGTTCAAACTGTTTGCCACCCAATAGATCGGCGTATTCATTGGTTTTGAAATCGCTCATCCGGATGATCACCGGCCTGGGATACATAACTGCTGCAATGCGCGATAAACCCATGGCCAGATGGTCAACGAAATAGTTACGCTTATCGGAGTAACCCTGTGTCAGTTCTGCGATTTCCTCGCATGCGGCTTCGTCCTTCAGGCTCTCGAAGTGAACCAGTGCCATCGGGTGAACCCGCACGGCATTGTTGATAACAAACTCCATCCGCGCCAGTCCGACACCGTCTGCGGGCAACCGCCACCAGCGAAACGCGGCGGAAGGGTTGGCAAGGTTCAGCATCACACGGGTTTTGGTCTCGGGCACATCACCGGTCTGGATTTCCTGCACCTCGATTTCGGCGTACCCTTCGTAAACAAAGCCCTCGTCGCCTTCGGCGCAGGACACGGTGATATCCTGTTCATCATGCAGGATATGCGTGGCCAGCGAGGTGCCGACAATCGCCGGAAGCCCCAGTTCACGACTGACAATCGCGGCATGCGAGGTGCGCCCGCCGTGATCCGTCACAATCGCTGCCGCGCGTTTCATGATGGGCACCCAATCGGGGTCGGTGGTCGAAGTGACAAGGATCGACCCATCGACAAAACGGTCAATGTCCTTGGCGTTTTCGATCAGGTAAACACGGCCGGAAATGGCGGCAGATCCGACGCTAAGACCGCTTAATAGTTTCTTGCCGGCATTGCGCACCCGATAGGTTTTCTGCACCCCTTGACCAATACGCGATTGCACGGTTTCAGGGCGGGCCTGAACGATGAACAATTCGCCCGTGATCCCGTCCTTGGCCCATTCCATATCCATTGGCTGGCCATAATGATCCTCGATCGCGCAGGCCAGTCGGGCAAGGTCAAGAATATCGTCGTCCGTCAGCACAAACGCCGCGCGCTCGGCCTTGGATGTGGGCACATTGCGGGTTTCGCCGCCGCTGCTGTCCGCATAGATCATTTTCTTTTCTTTGGCGCCCAGTTTCTTTTCAAGGATCGGGGTGAAATCGGGATTGGGCAACAAAGGCTTGTAAACCTCGTATTCATCGGGGTTCACCGCGCCCTGAACCACGTTTTCACCCAATCCCCAAGCGGCATTGATCAGGACAACCTTGTCAAAACCGGATTCCGTGTCGATAGAAAACATCACCCCTGATCCGCCAATATCCGAGCGCACCATCCGCTGCACACCGACCGACAATGCAATTTTCTGATGATCGAACCCCTTGATTTTGCGATACGAAATCGCCCGATCGGTAAACAGCGAGGCATAGCAGCGCCGACAGGTGTTCAGCAGCGCCTTTTCCCCGCGCACATTCAGAAAGGTTTCCTGCTGACCTGCGAAACTTGCGTCCGGCAGATCCTCGGCCGTGGCGCTGGAACGCACAGCGACGGGCAGTTCATCATTCCCGCTACGCTTGCCCAGTTCACGATAGCTTTCTATCAGGCTGTCGCGGATATCTTGTGGCCAATCCCCTTTGATGATGGCCGCGCGGATGGTTTCACCGGCTTCTTGCAATGAAATCTTGCCGTCGGCCTCTTGGCTCAGGGTCGTTGCGATCAGATCATCCAGATGATTGTAGGTCATATAGGCCCGATAGGCGTCGGCGGTGGTGGCAAAACCGGCGGGCACTTTGATCCCCGCCTGTGACAGGTTGCTGACCATTTCCCCAAGCGAGGAATTCTTGCCCCCGACCAGACCCACATCCGTGCGGGACAATTCTTCGAACCAGATGATGTTGCGATTATCAGTACTCATATCGGGCACCCCCTTATGGTAACGGATTAATATCGTCTTACCCTATAAATGGGTTGGGCTGGGGGGGCTGCGCAATGTTGTCGATCAAGAACCGTGAATATGTCACAGGTTGTTACCGTAAGTTCAAAGGTGTCTTTGACGGGTATTCAGTTTACTTGTTCTCAGGTCCAAATGCTTGCAATGCAGCACAAACAAGCTTGTTGGATTTTGCTTGCCGACGTTTACTTGAAGCTGCAGGGCATATATAAATGATTGACGTGCCTCATTGTGGCGCACCCTGATTGCCCAAGCGGAGACCCCATGGCAAGACCGACAACCAAAGACCTTGCAAAAGCCGCGGGCGTCAGTCTGGCAACCGTTGACCGGGTGTTGAACCGTCGTAGCGGGGTGCGTAAGGTGACGGTCGAACGTGTGACCCGCGCGATTGCCGATATCGGATTTGTGCGGGATATGTCAGCGGCCAATCTGGCGCGGGGCAAAGAATACCGGATGGTGTTTTTACTACCGGACCATGATGACGAATTCATTGATCTGATCCGCGATTCAATCAACGAGGCCAATCATGCGCTGCACAGCGAACGCACAAGTGCAACGGTTATCAGGGTGCCGGCCAATGATCCGCACCGTATTGCCGCCCGACTGGATGAACTGTCGGCGGATGGAGTGGATGGCGTCGCCATCATGGCCCCCGAAAGCCCGCAGGTGCGGGATGCCATTTCACGGCTGGACAGTCGGGGAATTGCGGTTGTCGCCTTTGTTTCCAACCAGCCAAACGCCGATAATGCCTTATTTGTCGGGGTAAACAACGAGGCCGCAGGGCGTACCGTGGGGCAGTTGATGGCGCGGTTTACCGCTGCGCAGACCGGTGTTGTGCTGGTTCTCACCGAAACCATCCAGTCGCGTGACAGTCAGGAACGACGTCTGGGATTTGATGCGATCATTGCGAAATACGCTGACCGCCTGACAGTGCGCCCGACAATGGAAACCTATGGCGATCCACAGCGCACAGCCCGGATTATCCACACGGCCCTACAGGGCGGGGAACCCGTTGTCGGCATCTATCTGATGCACCACGACATTGGCGAAACCATGCGGGCGATCGAAGCTGAAGGCGGGGCGGACGAGATGGTGATCATAGGTCACGAACTAACCCCCGATACACGCGCGCGGCTGATTGATGGCACGCTGGATGCGGTGATCACGCAGGATGTCGGCCATCTGGTGCGCAGCTCTATCCGGATTTTGCGGGCCAAGGCCGAGCAGGTGGGCACGATTGCTTCGCAGGAACGGATTCGGATCGAGATCACTTTGCGGGAAAATATGCCCGAATAGACCTGTTGCGATCCCTTGCAGAGCCATGAAAATATGCCAACCCATTGATTTGACGCGTAATGAGGCACGCACCTCAAAAATCAATTGACTTGAGGTGCGCACATCACCTACGCTTTGGCAATAAAGTGGCGCAAAGGGGGGCTGCTGGCCCGCTTTTATTTCTAGGGAGAATATAATGAAAACATCCAATCTAATGATGGCAACCGCTATGGCGACAATCTCGGCTTTTGCCGCGACGGGCGCTTCGGCTGAATCCATGACACTGTGCTGGGCCGCGTGGGATCCGGCAAACGCATTGGTCGAACTGTCCAAGGATTACGAGAGCAAAACCGGCGTGAACATGGAATTCGAATTTGTTCCGTGGCCCAATTTTGCCGACCGTATGCTGAACGAGCTGAACTCGGGTGGCAAACTGTGTGACCTGATGATCGGCGACAGCCAGTGGATCGGTGGCGCGGCTGAAAATGGCCAGTACCTGAAGCTGAACGAATTCTTTGATGCCAACGGCATTTCGATGGACGATTTCCTGCCCGCAACCGTGACCGGTTACGCCGAATGGCCCAAGGGCACGCCGAATTACTGGGCGCTGCCGGCCTATGCCGATGTGGTGGGCTGGACCTATCGCAAGGACTGGTTTTCGCGGCCGGAACTGCAAGAGGAATTCAAAGGCAAGTATGGCTATGATCTGGGCGTTCCTGCCGATCTGTCACAGCTAAAAGATATCGCTGAATTCTTTCAGGGGCGCGATATTGACGGAAAAACCGTTTACGGTGCCGCGATCTATACCGAGCGTGGCTCGGAAGGGATCACGATGGGTGTGACCAACGCGCTGTATAACTACGGCTTTGAATATGGCAATCCGGAAAACCCCTATGCAGAACTGGATGGCTATGTGAATTCCGAAGGCGCAATTGCCGGTCTGGAATATTACAAATCACTGTATGATTGCTGCACCCCTCCGGGATCGTCGGACTGGTATATGTCCGAAGACATCGACGCCTATAAATCGGGTCAGGTCGCGCTGCAGATGAACTTTGCCTTTATCTGGCCTGGCGTAAATGCCGACCCGAACGTTGGTGGGGACCGCACCGGTTACTTTGCCAACCCGCCGGGTCCGGCTGGGCATTATGCACAGTTGGGCGGGCAGGGGATTTCGGTTGTTGCCAACACCGAGCACAAGGACGCAGCCCTTGAGTATATCAAATGGTTCGCACAGCCTGAAATTCAGGCCCGCTGGACCGAAATGGGTGGTGCATCGGCGATGCGTGCGGTGGTCGAGGATCCGGCATTTCCGGATGCCCAGCCCTATAACAAGGCGTTCCTTGAATCGATGGCCATTGTTAAGGATTTCTGGGCCGAGCCATCCTATGCGTCTTTGCTTCTGGCGATGCAGGACCGCGTTCACAAATATGTGGTCGCCGGTCAGGGCACAGCCAAAGAGGCGCTGGACGGCTTGGTCAAGGACTGGACCGAAGTGTTCGAGGACGAAGGCAAGATTTAATCCTGCCAAACTGCCCCGCCCGACAAACGGGCGGGGCCATGACACATCGGCAGAGCAAGCATCATGCCTGCTCTGCCAGAATAACCACCTGAAATCCAAGGAATTCCCATGGCCGACAAAGCGATGGACCGTATTGCCAAGGCGACCCCGCCAGGCATAGCCAAACGTGTCAGAGGCCTGTCCGACAGGACAATTGCGTGGATATTCGTCGCCCCGTCGATATTCCTGCTGCTGGCGGTCAATATTTTCCCGCTGATCTGGACGATCCGGTTAAGTTTTACCAATTTCCGCGTCAACCGTATGAATGCCGATGTAAAATGGGTGGGGCTGCGCAATTATGAACGCATCCTGAGCGATCCTGACATCTGGCAAACCATGCAGGCCACAGCGCATTTCCTGATCTGGACGATCTTTTTCCAGGTGCTGATCGGCTTTACGCTCGCCTATCTGATCAACAAGAAATTTCGCGGCAACGATATGTGGACCACCATTATCGTATTGCCGATGATGCTGTCCCCTGCGGTGGTCGGCAACTTCTGGACCTTCCTGTACCAGCCGCAAATCGGGCTGTTCAACTATGTGGTCAGCTTCTTTTCCGGCGTTGATCCGGCGTCGTTTTCGATGATCGGTTCGGTCAGTCTGGCGCCTTGGGCGATTGTGATCGTGGATACATGGATGTGGACACCCTTTGTGATGTTGATCTGCCTTGCCGGGTTGCGATCCATTCCCGGATCCATCTACGAGGCCGCCGAATGTGACCGCGCCAGCAAATGGCGCCAGTTCTGGACCATCACCATCCCGATGGTGCTGCCGTTCCTGATGATGGCGGTGCTGTTTCGCGGCATTGAAAACTTCAAGATGTTCGATCTGGTGGTGCAACTGACCGGCGGCGGGCCGGGGTCGGCCACCGAGGTCACCTCGATCAATCTGAAACGCGAGGCGTTCGAGAAGTGGCGCACCGGATATGCTTCGGCCTATGCGGTGATCCTGTTCGTTACGATCTTCGGACTGGCTTCGATTTACGTCAAAGCCCTGAACAAGGTAAAAGAAAGATGAGCGGGTTTTCCATCACCGAACCGTCAAACCGGATGAAATGGATCGCCGGCATACTGGTCGTCGCCTATGCGCTGATCACCATCATGCCGCTGCTGTGGATCATCGCCACCGGCTTTAAATCCCCATCGGATTCAATTGCTTACCCGCCAAAGGTGGTGTTCCAACCCACACTTGAGGGCTATGTGAACCTGTTCACCACGCAAACCCGGATCACGCCGGATATGCAGGACAAATTGCAGCCGCCAACCACCTGGTACGAGGAAATCGTGCGCGACAAGGGCATGGTGATCGCAGGGCCGTCACGTTTTGGCCAGCGGTTCCTGAATTCGGTGATCATCGGCTTTGGCTCGACTTTCTTTTCGGTGTTTCTGGGCACGTTAGCAGCTTACGCCTTTTCCCGCTTCAAGGTGCCGATCAAGGATGATCTGCTGTTTTTCATCCTGTCCACACGGATGATGCCGCCCATCGCGGTAGCGATCCCGATCTTTCTGATGTTTCGCCAGTTGGGCCTGTCGGACACGCATCTGGGCATGATCCTGCTCTATACCGCCGTGAACCTGTCGCTGTCGGTCTGGCTGTTGAAAGGGTTTATCGACGAAATCCCGCTGGAATACGAGGAAGCGGCGCTGATCGATGGCTACACCCGTTTTCAGGCCTTCTATAAGGTTGTGCTGCCACAGGCGGCGACGGGCATTGCCTCGACCGCGATCTTCTGCCTGATTTTTGCCTGGAACGAATATGCCTTTGCGGTGTTGCTGACCTCGGGCACGGCGCAAACCGCGCCGCCGTTCATTCCCACCATCATCGGGGTCGGCGGGCAGGACTGGCCGGCGGTGGCGGCTGGCGCCACGATCTTCCTGATGCCGGTTATGATTTTTACCATCCTGCTGCGCAAACATCTGCTGCGCGGGATCACATTCGGGGCGGTGCGCAAATGAGCGGGTTTTTCAAAGGGTTACTGAGATTCCGTCGCGGCGCATGGGAAATGCTGGCCTCGGTTCTGATTGCTTTGGGGGTGTTTATGATGATGCAATCCTTCTGGATGGTTGCATTCACCTATTCATTCCTTGTCACATTGGTCGGCACGGTGATGTTCATCATCGTCAGCCATTTTCCGGAATAGATCATGGCGCAGATAATTATCAAAAACCTTCGTAAGGATTTCGGCGATTTCACCGCCGTACAGGACTCCAGTTTCACCATCGAGGATGGCGAATTCTTTATGCTGCTTGGCCCGTCCGGTTGCGGTAAAACCACCACTTTGCGCATGATCGCAGGGCTGGAATTGCCCACCTCGGGCGAGGTGTTCATTGACGGTAAAGAGGTCAGCCAGAAACCGGCGCGCGAACGCGATATTGCCTTTGTTTTTCAAATGTTCGCGCTCTATCCTCATATGAATGTGCGCAACAATATCAGCTACCCGTTGAAAAGTCAGGGCATGCCCCGGGCGCAGATCAAACAGAAGGTGGCCGAAGTTGCACGTATTCTGGGGATCGAGGATATTTTGAACAAACCGGTCGGTGGCCTGTCCGGTGGTGACCGTCAGCGTGTGGCACTGGGACGGGCGATTGTGCGTGACCCCAAGGCGTTCCTGATGGATGAACCACTGGGCGCGCTGGACGCCGAATTCCGAGAGCATATGGCCGAGGAGTTGCGCGCCCTGCACGACCGCATGGGGGCCACCACGGTTTACGTTACCCACGATCAATTGGAAGCAATGCAGATGGGCGACAAGATCGTGGTGATGAACCACGGTGTTGTGGAACAATTCGGTGTGCCGCAGGAAATATACGACTGGCCTGCAACCATGTTTGTAGCTGATTTTATTGGCTCCCCCAGCATGAATTTCCTGCATTTTCAGGGGGACGTTGAAAAAGGCGATAGCACGGTTCATCTGGACGGCCACAGTTTTTATGTGCCGGAACAATTGCAAGGCGCCTCCGGTGATCTGGTGTTCGGCATTCGGCCCGAAAACGTAAGTTTCAGCGACAGCGCGCCCTATCGGGGGCAGGTGGTGGCAAGCGAATATCTGGGCACAACCCAGATTGTCACACTCGATACCCCGAACGGCACCATAAAGGCGCGGATTCCTTCAGACAGGCCCGTCAAGGCGGGGGATGCGGTGGGATTAAACTTTAACCCGCGCAATGTGACGCTGTTTGACAAGGGCACAGGCAAGGCGCTGCTGTCCCAAGGCAACAAAGGAGTGCTGGATCATGGCTGAAGTCAGCTTGAAAAACATATCCAAATCCTTTGGCAAACAGGTGGCATTGGACAATGTGACAATGACGGTGCCTGACGGATCGTTCGTCGTGCTATTGGGGCCGACAGGTGCCGGTAAAACCACCACGTTGCGGCTAATTTCGGGGCTGGACTGGCCCGACAGCGGGCAGATTTTGATCGACGGCGTAGATGTGGCCAACCTGTCGCCCGCGCAACGCGATGTGGCGATGGTGTTCCAGCAATATTCGCTCTATCCGCATCTTTCGGTACGCGATAATTTGGCCTTTCCGTTGAAATCCCCCGTGTTGCGCACGCCTCCGGATGAAATCATTCGTAAGGTGGACGAGGTGGCCGCCGTTTTACAAATCACCCACAAACTGGACAACAAGGCGACGGAATTATCCGGCGGCGAGATGCAGCGGGTGTCGATAGGCCGCGCCTTGGTGCGCGACCCGCAGATTTACCTGATGGACGAACCGCTTAGTTCGCTGGATGCCAAGCTGCGTTCGGATTTGCGGATCGAACTGAAACGTATTCAGGCCAGTCTGGGCGCGACCCTGCTCTATGTCACCCATGACCAGATCGAGGCGATGACCATGGCCACCCATGTCGGCGTGCTGGATCAGGGAAGGCTGGTTCAATTCGGCACCCCGCGTCAGGTTTACGAGGATCCGGTCAGCATCTATGTCGCCAGCCGGCTTGGCTCGCCGAAAATCAACATTCTGCCCGCTGACCTGTTCCCCGATGCCCCTGCGGGGGCTGTGAACATCGGCTTGCGGCCGGAACACATCCATATCGGGGCAGGGGTAAAGGCCACGGTGGTTCGGGTGGAGCATCTGGGCGATCAGACCCGCCTGCATCTGGATATTGCCGGCACCCCCCTGATCACCCTGACCGAGGCCCACACCACATTTAACAAAGGCGACAGCATCGCCATCACCCCCGAAAACCCCCTGTATTTTAACGCCAGCGGCGACCGCTTGAAGTAAGGAGAATTCTTATGGCCCAGTTTATCAACAGCAAAGAAACCCTTGTAACCGAGGCCATCGACGGCGTGTTGCGCACCGCCAAGGGGCGGCTGTCACGGCTGGACGGCTACCCGCATATAAAGGTCGTGGTGCGCAATGACATCGACAAAACCAAGGTGGCACTGGTATCGGGCGGTGGCTCGGGCCATGAACCGACGCATGTGGGGTTTGTCGGGGCAGGGATGCTGACGGCGGCGGTCTGTGGCGATGTGTTCGCCTCGCCCTCTGTCGATGCGGTGTTGGCGGGTATTCTTGCTGTATCTGGTCCGGCGGGATGTTTGCTGATTGTGAAAAACTATACCGGTGATCGGCTGAATTTCGGGCTGGCGGCGGAACGGGCGCGGGCCTATGGCATCAAGGTGTCGATGGTGATCGTGGACGATGATATTGCACTGCCCGATCTGCCACAGGCGCGCGGTGTGGCAGGTACCTTGTTCGTACATAAAATCGCCGGTGCACTGGCCGAAGCGGGGGCGGATCTGGACACGGTTACCGCCGCTGCCAAACGGGTGATCGGCAATGTGGCCAGCCTTGGTATGTCGCTGGATACCTGCACCGTTCCGGGGTCGCCCAAATAAGCACGTATTGCCGAGGGCAAGGCCGAGTTGGGTCTTGGCATCCATGGCGAATCCGGTGTCGAACTGGTTGATTTCAGCACAGCCGCCAATGCGATTGCCATTGTGCTGGAACGTCTGAAACCCTTTGCCGGTGATGGCCCCAAAGTGGCGATGCTGAACAATCTGGGCGGGGCAACCCCGCTGGAAATGGCTGTGCTGGCCGAGGAAATGGCCAAATCCGATACTATCGACGATATTCGCTATCTGGTTGGACCGGCGGCGATGATGACCTCTCTGGATATGCGCGGGTTTTCGGTGTCGGTGCTGCCGGTGAATGATCAGGAACTGGCGCTGTTGCAGGAGCCGGTCGACATGCGCGACTGGCCCTGTTGCTGCGCGCTGAACGCACCGGAGGTGCTGCCCATTCCCGATGGCCTGACACCGATCAAACCGATCCCGTCTGCAGATGCGCAAATGGGGGCCTTTATCACCCGTTGTTGTGATGTGTTTCTAGAGGCCGAGGACGATCTGAACGCGCTGGACGCGCAATCGGGCGATGGCGATACCGGCTCGACCCTTGCAGGCGCGGCACGGGCGCTAAAAGGCGTGCTGGACCAACTGCCGCTGGCGGATTCCACCCAGTTGTATCGCGCTATTGCGCTGGAGCTAAGCCAGACGATGGGCGGGTCATCCGGCGTGCTGCTGGCGATCTTCTTCTCGGCGGCCGGCGATGCCGCGTCCAGCGGCAAGAACCACGTCGAGGCGCTGGAAGCAGGCCTTGAACGGGTTCAGGAAGTGGGCGGGGCCCATCTGGGGGATCGCACCATGATCGATGCCCTTGCCCCCGCGCTGGACGCGCTGCCAAAAGGCTTTGCCGCTGCCGCCACTGCTGCCCGCAAAGGGGCTGATCACACCGCGCAGATCGTCAAGGCCAAGGCAGGCCGCGCCAGTTATATTTCCGAAGACCGGCTAAGCGGCCATAATGACCCGGGCGCCGAAGCGGTGGCGCGGCTGTTTGAAAAGCTAAGTCAGGCATAACGTGGAATAGGCCATCCCGATAACGGGATGGCCTTTTATTTTGTGCCCCGTTTGATACGGAACACGATCAGATATTGCGCCGGCACAAAGATCAGGGTGATCACCGTGCCAACGATAATCCCGCCCATCAGCGCATAGGCCATCGGACCCCAGAACACCTGCCGTGAAATCGGGATCAGGGCCAGACTGGCCGCTGCCGCTGTCAACACAATGGGGCGTGCGCGGGTGACTGTGGCCTCGAACACCGCATCCCATGCTGCCATGCCCTGTTTGCGCAGCGCTTCGATCCGGTCCACCAGAATGATCGAGTTCCGGATCAGGATACCGCTAAGGGCCAGAATGCCCAGAATGGCGACAAAGCCCATCGGAGCCTTTTCTGTGATCAGGGCAATTACAACACCGATCAGGCCCAGCGGAGCCACCGAAAGCACGATGAATGCCAGCCGGAAGCTCTGCATCTGCACCATCACCAGCGTGATGATGATCAGGATCATCACCGGCGCCACCGCCGCAATAGGCCCTTGCGATTCAGCGCTTTTCTCGACTGATCCACCAACCTCGACATGATATCCAGCGGGCAGGGCGCTGTCGAATTCCTCGATCTGCTGTTTCAGGGCTTTGACGATGGTTGCGGGTTGATCCTTGGTGGCCAATGCCGCCTCGACCGTCACTGTGGGCATCCGGTTGCGCTGAATAACCACCGGCTGTTCGGTTTCAAACCTGAAATCGGCCACGCTGGACAGCGGTATGGTGCCGCCATCCGCTGTGCTGAGTTGCAGGTTGAACAGCGTGTCGATGGATTCAGATGTCGTCCTGTCCCCGCGGGCAATGATGTCGATCAGATAGGTCTGGTCGCGCAGGTTGGTCACGCCTTTGCCGTTGTAAATGGTATTTAGGGCAATGGATATATCACGGGCGGTCAGGTTCAACTGGCGCGCCTTGTCTTGCAGGATATCCACCTTGATCACGCGGGCCGGGGCGTTCCAGTCCATTGCGATGCTTTCCAGCCGATCATCACTGGCGACAATCGCGGTCAGTTCACGCCCCAGATCGCGAACCTTGGCGATGTCGGGGCCGGACAGGCGGTATTGCACGGGGCGACCCACCGGTGGGCCAATGGCCAGCAGTTTCACCAGAACATCGGTGCCGGGGAATTCTTCGGTTGCAACCTTGCGCAGCTCGTCACGCAGCTTATCGCGGGCCTCAAGTCCCGTTGTCTGGATCACGATCTGGCCAAAATTGGCCGAAGGCGTGGCCGGTTCGCTGGTCAGCAAAAACCGCAGAGCGGATCGGCCAACATAGCTGGACCAATAAGCCACCCCGTCATGATCTTGCAGGTGGGTTTCCATCTGTTTTATCTGGTTCGAGGTTTCCTCGATCGAGGCATTTTGTGGCAAGGTCATATTGACCAACAATTCGGTGCGGTCGGAATTGGGGAAGAATTGTTGTTCAACAAAACGCATACTGTAAATCGAGGCGGCAAAAGCCGCGACAATGACCAGTAGCACCAACCAGCGCGCGCGCATGGCACCCTTGAGGGTCGCCATGAACAGCCGCATGACCAGCCCGGGGCCTTTGTGTTTGTGAGCCAGGTTTTTGGGCAGGAATGTCACCCCCAGTAACGGGCTGAACAATACGGCTACAATCCAGCTGACCAAAAGTGAAACAGCAATTACTACAAACAATGAAAATGTGAATTCACCCGCGTTTGAACTGTTCAACCCGATGGGAATGAAGCCCGCTACAGTGATCAGCGTGCCCGAAAGCATAGGAAAAGCAATGGTGCGCCAGGCATAGGATGCCGAATCGTGGCGGCTATCGCCTTTTTCCAGCCTGTAAATCATGGATTCCACAGCAATCATCGCATCATCAACCAGAAGACCAAGGGCGATAATCAACGCTCCCAGTGAAATCCGTTGCAGGGTAAAGCCGGTGTAGTCCAGTACAACAAAAGTAATACCCAGCGTCAAAGGCACAGCCAGTGCCACCACCATACCCGCCCGAAGGCCGACGGCCAGCACACTAACGGCCATCACAATTATGACGGCTTCGGTCAAGGCACGGGTGAAATGTCCCACAGCTTCGTCCACAATTTTTGGCTGGTCAGATACCTTGTGGATTTCCACCCCGATTGGCAGATCTGCCTTTGCCCGTTCGATAACCGCATCCAGTTTTTCACCGAACTCAAGAATATTGGCCCCTTTGCGCATCCCGACGCCAAGGCCAATCGCCTCTTCTCCGTTGAAACGGAAAAATTCTGATGCGGGATCTTTATAGCCTCGCCGCACCGTAGCCACATCGGTCAGCCGGAAAAACCGGTCCCCGACACGCAGGTTCACATCCTCAAGACTTTGGGCATTCAGGAATTTACCACTGACCCGGACCAAGACCCGCTCGGGTCCGGCCTCGATCACGCCGGATGGCACAATCGCATTTTGTGCGGCCAGCGTGGCCTGCACCTGTTCCTGATTAACACCCAGCGCCGCCATTTTCTCGGGCGAGAAATCGAGGTAAATCGCTTCTTCGCGGTCGCCAAAGATCACCACATCGCCTGCATCATCCAGTTGCTGCACCTCGCGGCGGATGTCCTCGATCATGTCGCGCACTTCGCGCGGGGTGAAACCATCCGAAGTAAAGGCATAGATATTGCCGTATACATCGCCAAAGCGGTCGTTGAACTTGAAACCGGCGAATTCGTGCGGGAATTCACCGCGAATATCACCCATCATATTGCGGATTTCCTGCCAGATCGGCGGGATTTTCGGGCCACGGGTGGTGGGCAGCAGGTTTACATAAACGATCGACACACCGGGCCATGTGACGGATTTGGTGAAGTCCAGCTCGTCCACTTCCAGCAGTTTCTTTTCGATCCGGTCGGTGACCTGATCAAGCGTTTCCTGCACCGTTGCCCCGGGCAATGCGGCGGTGATCACCATGGTTTTGATGGTGAAATCCGGGTCTTCCTGGCGACCGATAGTGACATAGGCCATCAGACCGAGCTATGCCCAAAAGTTGGTGACGCAGTAATCAGGCGGCATGTTTTTCCTGCTTGATCCCGTCCTTAAATTCAACCCCTTCGATGATTTCCGGCAATCGGAATGCGCCGTCGAGTTTACGCCATTTCTTCTTTGCCGACATCATCAGGCGGAAGGTCATTGCCAAGGCGGTCTTGCGCCCGAGGCAGCCTTTGGTCTTCTTCGTTCGGTGCCGCACGGTGGCAAATATGCTTTCGATGGGGTTGGATGTGCGGATGTGTTTCCAGTGCTCGGCAGGGAAGTCGTAGAAGGTCAGCAGCACGTCCCGGTCCTTGGTCAGCTTCCCCACGGCACGCTCGTATTTCACGCCATAGGCTTCGATGAAGAAATTGAACGCGGCCTCGGCGTCCCGTTTGTTCTCGGCCATCCAGATGTCCTGTAGATGGCCCTTGGCTTTGGCTTGCAGCGACTTCGGCATGGCATTCAGGACGTTGCCGGTTTTATGCACCCAGCAGCGCTGCTCCCGGGTCTCACCGAACACCTCCCGCAAGGCGTTCCAGAAGCCGAGCGCGCCATCACCAACGGCCAGATCAGGGGCTTTTCTGAGGCCACGACGTTGCAAGTCCAGCAGCAGTTCACGCCAGCTCTGGCTGCTTTCTCGATACCCGTCCACGAGGCCCAGAACATCCTTGTTACCCCACTCGTCCGCGCCGATGATCACCAGCATGCATTGCTTGTCAGCATCCGTGCGCGGCTTGAAATAAACCCCGTCGGCCCAGAAATACACATAGCGTTTGGCCGACAGGTCACGCCGGTTCCAACGCTCGTATTCTGCCCACCACTCCGCCTTCAGGCGCGAAATCGTGCTCGATGTCAAACCACCCGCATCAGGCCCCAGAAGGGCCGCCAGTGCTTCGCCGAAATCACCCGTGGAAATACCTTTGAGATAGAGCCAGGGCAACAACTCCTCGACCGACTTTGCCCGGCGCAGATACGGCGGCAGAAGCGTCGAGGTGAACCTGATCTTCTCCGCCCCCGTGCCACGATCACGCACCCGAGGCACATTCACCGGGACAGGGCCGATCCCCGTCATCACCTCGCGCTCCGGCAGGTATCCGTGGCGAACAAGGCGCTGGCGACCGGCCGAATCCCTCAAATGCGCGTGTTGCGCCATCAGATCACAAACCTCGGCCTCGACCGCCTGTGCCAACAGATCTCGCGCGCCTTTGCGCAAGATATCCGTCAGCGGATCAGGTGAAATTCCGGCTGGATCGGTAAACTCCAAAATAGTATCGTCTTCCATGTGGCATATCCTTTTCTCTCTGAGAATCGCGGCGCGTCAACACCGCCATGATATGCCACCCAATCACCCCATCACCAACTTTCGGGCATTACTCCCACCTGCCGGTTAAAAGCCGCTTTCTTCAGCTGCCCGCGCAGCTCCGATATTCTTGATTCAATTTCCCGGCACCTTGTTAACCCTTCCAGCCGGTCAACCGCTTTGCCGATCGTAAAGGTCCCGGACAACACCGAACATTCGTATCCCGTGAAGCGATCCGTCCAGGCATTGTATAAAGTACCGTAGGTCTGAAGCGGCATACTGCCCCATGCCAGTGATGCGACAAAGGCAGATTCTTGATCGTTCAATGTCTCACTGTTTATCCAGCCGGTGGTATAGAAACGCTCGGCAACAAAAGCTCCATGTTCTGCCTGACTAAACCGCTTGGGAGCGATGCTCAGGGCTATATCTCCGCTTTCGGTATAGAAGCCCAGCATCAATGGATACGGGATGACCCAGTGGATAATTTCTGCGATTCGTTTGTGGCCTTTCTGAGAATTCATTTCGACCTGCAAAACCGCCACCTCAAGGTATTCCCGCTCATTGTCCCTGTAGGGAAGAACCGGGCAGGTTGAGGGCTTCAGGGTGTATTCCCAATACACGTTCTTTACGTTTTCCCGAAACAGCTTTTTATCGCTGGCGACAAGTTCACCACTTTCAAGAAACTGCTTTTTAGGAACCCGTTTGCCCAGTAGAGCCGCCTCCGGAAAGGAGATGGCATTCCAGATATTTTCAATGGCCTTATTCATCGTCCGCCTCCTCACCCAAAAGGATCAGGTAGCTGACCACTTCAAAGTCATCCATGCCTTTAAAGCTGTTTTTATTGATGACGGTGCCGCCGGGTGTCAATGAGCATTTAAAACTGACCCGGTTTCGGCATTTAAATTTGCCCCCCCCTTTGTGGCGCAAAGCCCCCAGTCGGGCCGCCTTCATGTAGCGAGTCCGTCTGGGGGCTTTGCTTGCGGAACGGCTAGTTTTTTCTACGGCGTTTACTCTGGGCGAACCGGTATGAGGTATTGCCGGTTTCGATGATGTTGCAGTGATGAGTGACGCGATCCAGAAGGGCGGTTGTCATCTTGGCATCCCCGAAGACCGAGACCCATTCACCGAACTCAAGGTTGGTTGTGATGATGATGCTGGTCTTCTCGTAGAGCTTGCTGATCAGATGGAAGAGCAACGCGCCACCGGATTTGGGAAACGGGATGTAGCCCAGCTCGTCGATGATGACGCAGTCCAAAGCCGAGAGCTGCCGGATGATCTTCCCTGCATTGCCGTCGGCCTGTTCCTTGATCAGGGCGTTGATCAGATCGACGGCGTTGAAGAAGCGCGCCTTCTTGCCGTTGTTGATCAGCGTCGTTCCCAGCGCGATGGCGATGTGGGTTTTGCCCGTGCCGGTTCCGCCCACCAGGATGAGGTTATGGGCCTCCTCTGTGAACTGGCCGGTGCAGAATGGTTCGATCTGGGCCTGGGTGAGGGCGGCGGCGCTGTAATCGAAGGTGGCGAAGTCCTTGTGATGGGGGAACTTCGCAACCCTCATTTGATACTGGATGGAGCGCACCCGGCGCTCTACAGTCTCGGCGTCGATCAGTTGCCTTATCGCTGTGGTCAGACTTGGCGGCTTGCGCGCGGACAGCAGATCATGGGCGCAAGCTGCCATTCCATGCAACCTGAGGGCTGTCAGTTGGTCGATCAAGGCATTCATACGGCAACCTCCTCAGCCGAGCACAGGGTCTCATAGCGTTTGCAATCGGCTTCGGGCCGCAAGGTCAGCTGCGGATAAGCGCAGGCATCGCTGAGCGGTGTGATGACCGGTTCCACCAACTGGTTGATCAGATTGATGATGGCGGGCAGCCGCAGGGTGTTTTGTGCCACCGCCAGATTGCAGGCCGTCTCGACCACCTCGATCCCGTGATCCTGTGCCAGCAGGAGCAGGTCGACGAACTCCCGATCCCCGCCTTTACCAGCCATGTAATGTTCCCTGATCCGATGCATGGCCTCGGGCAGTTCCCAGCCCACAAAGGGGGCGCCATTGCGCAGGGCACCAGGCTTGCGGTCCAGCAGGGGAACGTAATGCCAGGGCTCGAAATAGCTGATATTGCGGGTAAAATGACGCCTGTGCTCGGCAATCACATCCTGACCGGAGACCACCACGATCCGGCCGGCATAGGCGCGTAGCGACACATGATGCCCGGCAAAGCGGGAGGGCACGCTGTAGCGATTGCTGGCATATTGAACCAGGCAGGTGGAGCGGACACGGACGGTCTTTTCCACGTAGCCGTCGAAGGCCCGACCCAGGGGGCGCAGTTCGGCGCGCTCGTCTTCGAACACTTCGGTAATCGTGCGATCCTGCTGCTCGGGATGGGGACGCTCTGCCAGATCTTCGCAACGCAGACGCAGCCACGCGTTCAGCGCCTCGAGATCATCAAAGGCCGGTTCGGGAACGAACAACCGGCCCCGCAAGAACTGGACCTGGTTCTCGACCTGTCCCTTCTCCCAGCCCGCAGCGGGCGTGCAGGCCACCGGCTCCATCACATAGTGGTTCATCAAGGCCAGGAACCGGGGATGGAATATCCGCTCCTTCGAGCGCGAAACGTAGGTCACCATGGTCTTGGGGTTGTCGATGATCACCCTGCGCGGAACGCCTCCGTAAAAGGACAGCGCCTGCACGAAAGCATCCAGCACCATCTCCTGGGCTTCACCGGGATAGGCAATCACGAAAGGCTTGCGGCTGTGACACAGGCGGAAATGAGCGACCTTCACCTTCTGCTCGACACCACCCAGTACGACCCGTTCTTCGCTCCAGTCAAATTGCAGCGCGTCACCCGCCGCAAAATGCAGCGGGATAAACGCATCTCCCGAACAGGCCCCGGCGCGCTTCAACTCACGAACAAAACGCTGAACCGGCGAATAGGACCCGGTATAGCCCTCTGCCACAAGCTGCTCGTATAGCTTCTGGGCCGTCCGCCGCTCCCGGCGTGGTCGCCTCGAGTCCTGATCAAACAGTTCCTGCAGCCGAAGATCAAACCCATTGCACAGTTTGTGCCGAACTGGCGGCGCATGGCGCTGGTAGCTCGGCGGATTCTCGTCCTTCAAATACTTCTTGATCGTGTTCCGCGACAGTCCCGTCGCCCGCGCCACAGACCGGATGCTGCGCCCTTCAACCAGCACCCAGCGCCGGATCTTCGATACGCTTTCCATCAATATCACCTGCTCTTTCCTCCGCACAATTTTGCGCGGATGTTAACGAAACAGGTGGGTCAATTTTACTCGCTCATAACCCACCCAAGTGGGTCAGTTTTGCACGCCGATTCACAGCGACCGATACCGCGTTGAAGATGCGGCCACGATCGATTCCAGCCGGAGCCCACCAGACGTAAGTCTTCTGGTCGCTTCGGGCACAGCACCCGGCTACAGCGCTACAGGGAGGGATATATTTCTTGCGGGCGGTGATGGGATCGCTGATCTCAAGCCACGGATAATAGAGAGCCGCGTATGATGAATTGAAAGAGGTGGTCGCGGAAATTCGGACCAGTTGTTAAGGTGGATCGACTTATGAGAAAGACGATTCAAAATGACGAAACGAAAGAACCATTCTCCCGAATTCAAAGCCCGCGTTGCGCTTGAAGCAATCCGCGAGGAAATGACGATGGCGGAGCTGTCGAAGAAGTATGGTGTGCATCCAACCCAGATTGGCACATGGAAACGAGCAGCGATTGAAAACATGGCCACGGCATTTTCCAGACGGGGCCGTGATCCTGATCGGGTTGATGAAGCCCAGATTGAGAAGCTGCACTCCAAGATTGGTCAGCTGGTCGTGGAACGGGATTTTTTAGCCAACGCCTCGCAACAGTTGCTCGGGAAGCGAGGCAAAAAATGGTGAGCCGTGAGCATGATCTGAGTGTGCGACGACAATGCGGGCTACTTTCTCTGGCGCGCTCGAACCTGTATTACCAGCCAAAAGGCGAAAGTGCTGAAAATTTGCGGTTCATGACAATAATCGACAAGCAATTCTTGCAGACGCCGTGGTATGGATCACGGCAAATGGCCCGGCACATGCAGCGCCAAGGTTACAAGTGTGGTCGCCACAGGGTCCGCCGTTTGATGCGGCTGATGCGGTTGGTTCCGATCTACCAGACGCCCAACACGAGCAAGAAACATCCGCAGCATAAGATCTACCCGTATCTGCTGCGAGACCTGACGATTGATCGTCCAAACCATGTGTGGTGCGTAGATATCACCTACATTCCGATGCAGCGCGGGTTCCTCTATTTGGTCGCGATCATGGACTGGCACAGCCGCAAGGTTTTGAGCTGGAGATTGTCAAACAGCATGGAGGCAGATTTTTGCGTTGAAGCCCTGAAAGAGGCTATGGCCAAATACGGCAAGCCCGATATCATGAACAGCGACCAGGGCAGCCAGTTCACCGGGTTTGAATGGACGCAGGCGCTGAAAGAAGCCGACGTGAAAATCTCGATGGATGGCAAAGGTCGCTGGGTCGATAACCGGATGATCGAGCGGCTTTGGCGATCCTTGAAATACGAATGCATTTACCTCAACGCATTTGAAACGGGTTCGCAGACCCGCGCCGGGATCGGGAAATGGTTGGCTTACTACAACACCGAGCGCCCGCATTCCACCCACGGAATATTGACCCCGGATGAAGCCTATGACAGAAAAACAAAACCAATGAGTTTGGCAGCCTAAATGAAACCCTGATCCATCTTAAACTGGCTGCTGACTGGTCAAAAAAGTGGGACCACCTCTTTTTCACGGCAGCGGTCTTCTGTGCGGCGGCCTCACTCACTTTTTCAAGAAGAGCGGAGGCCCATTCGGCCGGTGAAGTCTGCGAACCTTTCGGCTCTTCACCCTCGCGGGCAATCTTGGTAGTCTTGAGATCCTTCATATGACAGCGGATCATCCGGTCGAGACTCTCGGCGGCCTGTGTGTTTCCTTCAACCTGAGCCCGGACCAGCTTCACCGAGTAGATGCCCACCAGCTCGACCTGCAGGAAGTCGCTGGATTTGTTGAACTGAAAATCCTCGTGCAGCTTTTCAATGATGCTGTCGAACATGACCTTTTCTTCCGGAGTCAGACAGCGGTCAGCAAAGATGCCATGCTTGAGGGTTTGAAGGTTGCCCTGCATGACTTCCACCTTGTTTTTCATGGCCTCGGAGTGTTCGGCTTTACCCTCATTCCGATGCCATCGGTCTAAGCTGCTTTTGTCTGTTTTAGATATCGCCAAGGTTTATCTCCGGTTCTTCATTTTCGTTTTGCTAAGTCGGGGTTCGGGGCGGAAGGCGGATTTAGCCCGTTTTCCCGCACCTCAAGCCTTACATACCGGAAGGGTCCTCAACCTGTCGGGCATCGGTTTCTTTTCTGTGGTCCGCGAGGATCTGATTGACCCGGCGACGTGTGATACCGGCGAGGCTGGCGATTTCATCGGTTTCGATTCCCTGACTTTTCAGGGCGATAACCAGCTGTCTGCGTTCCTTGTAAAAACTGCCCGGCGCTGGAATCCAAAGAATGCCAGAATGATACTTCTGTACCTCCTTGAGCAGCTCTCTCGGGAGGATGTGTTCGGCATTGGCGTATTTCTTAATGCTCATGGTTACTCTCCACTTTCTTCAACCACGGCTGCGGAACATCCGGGTTGTGAAACCTGAGCGTGCTGGGACGCGGTGTATCCGGGCTGTGGATGATTTCGATATATCTTTCCGTCACGGCACCGATCTTTCGGTCACCGCCGACAAAGCAGACCAGTCCGTAATCCTGACCGCAGGGGAAACGGTGGTAGTGTCGCGAGTTTGGTGGAAATTCGAGGACGGCGTAATCTCCGGGTGCATCGAAGCCACCCAACCGGCGGCTGGAACCGCCAAGGAGATCACGCCATGACAAAGAATACAGCAACATCGACATCCGCGCTACTGGCCAATGAAGCAGGCTATGACCCGATTGAAGACCGGCTGCGCCAGAACATCCGCGCGACGATCGAGGCGGTTTTCGAAGAGGAGCTGGAGCAGTTTCTGGGCCGTTGCCGGTATGGCCGCAGCGGCGGGGCAAAGGCCGGATACCGCCACGGGCATCGCGAGCGGCAACTGGTCGGAACATTTGGAACCGAAACGGTGCGCGTGCCGCGTGCGCGGATCACAGGCGAGGCCGGCAAGGCCAGAGAATGGCGCTCGAAGGCATTGCCCCGCTACCAGCGGCTGACGAAGAAGGCCGAGGCGCTGATCGCTGCTGTCTACCTTTCGGGCACCAACACACGGCGGGTAAAACGCGCCCTGTTCGGCCTGTTTCAGGGGGCGGTCAGCAAGGATGTGGTGAGCCGCGCCTGGCGCAAGGTGAAGGTGGACTGGCAGGCGTGGTGCGCCCGCAGCCTTGCGGATGAAGACATCGTGCGGCTGATCCTGGACGGCACCGTGATCAAAACGCGGATTGACAGGAAGGCCACCAATATCTCGGTTCTGGCCGCGATTGGCGTGCGCCGGGATGGGCAGAAGGTCTTGTTATCACTGATGAACATGGGCGGCGAAAGCACCTCCGCCTGGCGTCAGTTCATCAACGATCTGGATGCGCGCGGGTTGAAACGGCCCGAATTTGTCATCGTGGACGGGGCACCGGGACTTGAGGTCGCTCTCATTGCCCTCTGGGGTGAAGATCTGCCGATCCAGAGGTGCACGGTGCACAAGCACCGCAACCTTCTGGCCAAGGCACCCAAGCGTATGCATGATGAGTTGACAGAAGATTACCGCGACATGATCTACGCCAAAACACCCGAGGAAATCGCCACCCGCCGCAAGGCATTTCTGCGAAAATGGCGGCTGAAATGCAAGGCCGTCGCTGACAGCTTGGAAGAAGCAGGAGATAAGCTTTTCACCTTCACGCGTCTGCCACAAGGCCAGTGGAAATCGGCCAGAACGACAAATGCGATCGAACGCCTGAACGAGGAATTCCGCCGCCGCATCAAGACCCAGACCGTGCTGCCATGCGCCGAGACCGTGCCGATGCTGCTTTGGGCTCTGATGGCCTCGGGGCAGATCGTCATGCGAAAGGTCGATGGCTGGGAAACGCTCGCTCAGCCCGTCGCCGACGCAACCCTTGACCAAGCCGCCTGACCGGCGCATAACTCAACCCGCTCGGAGGTGCCTGAAATCAATTTCCACCACTTTCGAGACACAACCAAATACGGATACCGCAACCACACTTTGCGAAAAATCCTTGTAGTGTTGGGGGGGCATCCACATCCAGGCAAAAGGGATACAAACAAGGACGATCAGGAAAAGCGCGGGTAGAATGCGCCGCGCCCGCCGTTCATAAAATCGCAGTATTGAAAAGCGGCCTTGTTGTAGATCCTCGAGGATAATACCGGTTATCAGATAGCCGGAAATGACAAAGAAGATATCAACGCCAACATAGCCGCCGCGAAAGGAGGTGATCCCGGCGTGGAACATAATGACGGGTAAAACCGCAATCGCGCGCAAGCCGTCGATTTCCCGCCTGTATTGCATACCAGCTACTGCTGTCCCTCGTTAAATACATACGCTGTCTTCATCTGCTTGTGCCTAGAGTAATGCAAGTAAAAAAGGCAAAATACAACAACGATTACAGTGTTTTGCTCGGATAAGGACCCGGGTCGTTACTGACCTGATACTATTGAATATCCAAGGTGGTTACATAACGCCTCACCGTCCCAAAACGTGCTTTGAGTCTAGGGAATTATGTAGGGGCAGATTTCCTGACAGGAAGGCGGTCGTCAGCTGCCCCATGTGCGAACTGCGCCGCAGTCCATGTGCACAAAATTGGAGCGAGAATATTTGCCAACACCGCCAGCGCCACATGCTCTGCCCGCTTTGTAAATCTGGCTGACTGTACGCGATTTCAAACGCACATCGTTGGCCTGCCCCTTCATATGAAGAGAGTTCTTGGCGACCCCGCGTGAGCGCGAGCGTAGCATCGCGTTGGTTTTGGGGGTGCGATATCCCGATAGCAACAGATATGGCTCGGTTGTGTCCAGCAGATTATGTGCTGCTGTAATAATATCGAAATTCCGTATGTCCATGCTTTTGACAGCGTCTTCACGCCAGTCGCGCATGAAATAGTTGATTTCCTTGATGGCGTCTTTGATATACTTGCCTTCGATCCAGTAGATCGTATCCAGATGCTCGCCCGTGCGGCCGGAATACATGCGCAGGCGGCGAACATCGCCAGCTCCGCGCAGGAAACCCGCAGCATTGGCGTAAGTTGGCGCGGCCACGAGTGTTGTTGCGGCAAAAGCCCGCAAAACACCGCGTCGCGTGATTAAGGATTTGGTCGTGCCCGAAGTCGTCTTGTCTGTCATTGTCTTATCGCCTGTCCCACAGCTACCGTTTGCTTTTAAAAACAAACTATTGCTTATACATCCCCAGATGTTTGCCACTTATTACACATCTCGAATCAACCGCCAAGCGATCTTTGCTCAATTTTGTTTAAAACCAGTAAAATCGGCAATAATCTGCTGAAATCTGGAATCTGTTGTATTTTAGATGAATCTTGGATGCATTATTGCGTCGCCCTGATTGTTTGTGGCAAAATGATGCGAATGTGAATGGACTTGGCCCGGATTATTAACGATTGTCTGCGTCATTGGAAACTATGGAAAAAACTGTTTAGGGGTTCGGAATGTATAGAGCGCTATTTCAAATGCGTTTTGGGTATAGATTTGTCGCGGCTTTGGCCGTTGTTTTGTCATTGTTAATATCAAGCGGATCCGCGAATGCGCAGGTTACCGCATATAAACAGGCTGTTGCGACGGCTGCTGCCAATGATGCGGCTTTGGCTGAATTCTATAAATCCAGAAATTACAAATCAATATGGACAGGCCGTATTGGCAAAGACGGGCAGCGACGCAAAGCGTTTCTTTCGGTGTTGGCCAAGGCCGGGGACCACGGGTTGCCCGTTAAACGCTATGATGTTGATGGCCTGCGGGCACGGCTGAAGGCGGCCAGAACCGGCCGTGATCGTGGCCGCATGGAAGTCGAGATGAGCCGGCTGTTTTTGCAATACGCCGAAGATATTCGGTCTGGTGTGGTGAATCCGCGCAAAATCGACAGTGGCATGGTGCGTCAGGTTCTTCATTATGATCGGCTGCAAACTCTACAGGCTTTTGCCAAAAGTTCTCCGGCGGGGTTTCTGAAAAAACTGCCCCCTAAAACGCCCGAATATCTGCGCCTGATGAAAGAAAAGCGCAAGCTGGAAAAACTGCTGGGGCGGGGTGGTTTCGGACCCAAAGTCGGCGCTGCATCCCTAAAACCGGGTGCGACCGGCGCAAGTGTCGTTGCGTTGCGGAACCGTTTGATGGCAATGGGGTATCTGAAGCGGTCCTCATCGCAAACCTATGATGCCAAAATGCAAAAGGCGATTCAGCTGTTTCAGCGGGATCACGGGTTGCCGACAGATGGTGTTGCCGGCAAGGCCACGATGGCCGAAATCAATAAACCGGCCGAATACCGGCTGCGGTCGATTATCGTCGCCCTGGAACGCGAGCGTTGGTTCAACCAGCCGCGCGGCAAGCGTCATATTCTGGTTAACCTGACCGATTTCACTGCGAAAATCATCGACAATAACAAAGTGACTTTCGTAACCCGTTCGGTTGTCGGGAAAAATGAAGGCGACCGTCGCACACCGGAATTTTCGGATGTGATGGAATTCATGATCATCAATCCAACATGGAATGTGCCGCGGTCTATCGCGATCAAGGAATATCTGCCGCTGTTGAAACGCAACCCGAATGCGGTGGGGCACTTGCGTTTGGTGGATTCACGTGGGCGCACTGTAAACCGTAGCGCGGTCGATTTCTCGCAATACAATGAGAAAACCTTTCCGTTTAACCTGAAACAGCCGCCCAGCCGCGGGAATGCGTTGGGGCTGGTCAAGTTCATGTTTCCGAACCGGTACAACATTTACCTGCATGACACCCCGTCGAAAAACCTGTTCAACCGCAATGTGCGGGCGTTCAGCCACGGGTGCATCCGGTTGCAACAGCCGTTTGATTTTGCCTATGCATTGCTGGCAAAACAGATGTCCAACCCGCAGGAATATTTTCAGGCAATCCTGAAAACCGGACGCGAGACAAAGGTTGATCTGAAAACACCTGTACCTGTGCACCTGATTTACCGCACAGCCATCACCAAGCCAAAGGGGGGAATGGAATATCGTCGGGACGTTTACGGACGGGACGCCAAGATTTTCAATGCCCTTAGCAAAGCCGGGGTGGTGCTGCGCGCGGTTCGGGGTTAAATCTGTTCCCGACATAACCGTTGGGGGCTGCAGATGGGCTATACAGTTTCAGAAATTGCAACAGCGCTGGGGGCGAAAGCCGTTGGCGCTGTTGACGTTGTGATCAATGGTGCCTCTGAGCCGGCAACGGCAGGGGCAGGGGATCTGGCTCTGGCGATGGATCCGAAATATGCAGACGGGCTTGCTCAGGGACAGGCTTTGGCCGCTGTTCTTTGGGACGGGGCGAACTGGCAGGCGTTGGGACTTAAGGCCGCCATTTTCGTACCCCGCCCACGATATGCGATGTCGGGGTTGACGGCGCTGCTGGATGCGGGGCCGGAAATCGAGGCCGGTATTCATGCAACTGCGGTGATCCATCCAGAAGCGGTGATTGGAGACGGGGCTGCGATTGGCCCGTTCGTGGTAATCGGGCGCGGGGCGGTGATTGGCGCCCGCGCACGGATTGCAAGCCATGTCAGCGTGGCCGAGGGCGCGCGGATTGGTGATGATGCGCTGTTGTTGCAAGGTGTGAAGATAGGTGCGCGAGTGGTGATCGGCGATCGCTTTATTGCGCAGCCGGGCGGTGTGATCGGATCGGACGGATTTTCATTTGTCACGCCGGAAAAATCCACGGTGGAACAGGCCCGCGAAAAACTGGGCAAGGATGTTCAGGCCAGCGCCCAAAGCTGGACCCGTATCCATTCGCTGGGCACGGTTGAAATCGGTGATGATGTGGAAACCGGTGCCAATGTGACGATTGATCGAGGCACCATTCGCGCCACCACCATCGGGCGCGGTACCAAGCTGGATAATCAGGTGCACATCGGCCACAACGTGCAGGTGGGCGAGGATTGCCTGCTGTGCGGTCAGGTTGGCATTGCAGGGTCATCGCGCATCGGCAACCGTGTAGTGATGGCGGGGCAATGCGGGGTTTCGGACAATATTTTCGTTGGTGATGATGTGGTGGCCGGCGGCGCCACCAAAATTTTCACCAACGCCCCGGCTGGAAGGATATTGCTGGGATCACCAGCCGTGAAAATGGAAACCCATATGGATATGCAAAAGGCCCTGCGCCGCCTGCCAAGGCTTGCAAAACAGGTGGCTGAACTGAAAGCAATGCTTGCGAAAAACGACAAAGAATAACGGGTATTCCAGTTAGGTTACAAAATGAAAAAACGCCACCCCATGATGCGGGTGGCGTTTCCATTACTTCCAATGCTTAAGACCTATTAGTGCAGGGTCTCTTGCAGCGCCTTATAGCCTGCGGTGAAACCCGCAAGTGAAAGTGTCACTGAAATTGTTTCATCCGGTGCAAACACAGGCACGATGGTCAGTGTTGCTTTGGCGCCGCGTTTAAAGGCGGCAATATCACCATTGGTAAAGCCAACGCGGGAATAGCATCCGACATTGCCACACCAGGTGAAAGGATAGCGTTTCTTGGCGCCGCCATCGATCTCGAGGGTCAGCTGTTTCGTCAGCAGGGTTTCAAGCGGGGTGACAATTGTTGCACCGGCAGCGGCCTGTTGACCTTTGGGCAATGCAATAATGTTCATCTCGGCAATCGGAACGCCTTTGTCATCTTTCATCAACTGGAACAGATGGCAGGGTTCTTTCTGGCCATCCTCGACCCGTACACAACGCAATTCCCATGCCTCGAATCGTTCTTTTACATAAGTGGTCCCGGGCCCGCGCTCATCGACAACTTCCTGGCCCATGTTTAATGGCACCTGATTATCAGTCGTTGTTTCGCCATTTGCCGGTGTTCCAGTATCGGTCGTTTCAGTTGCCGGGGCCGTTTCGGTCGTTGGTGCGGCTGTTTCCCCTTCAGGTTTCGGGGTTGTCGTCTCTTGGGCAAAAGCGCTGCTGCCAATTGCAATTGCGGCGGTAAGCGTAATGAGTCTCAGAAAATCGGGCATGTGTTTTTCCATATTATCTATGTCACGTCACCCGCCATCTATCATGACTAAACAGAAGTGTCAGGTCAGTTTTCTGTGTAATCAATGTCTGCGGGCAATTTTTTGCCATTACGGGGGGCCGAAAAGAAAAAGGGTCCGCGTATCGGACCCTTTTCCTATATCTGTGCTCCCCATCGGACTGGCCGACTTTTATTAAACACAACCTACGGCGTTTTGACGCATGGGTCAACGGTTATGTTTTTCAAGAGGATGCGCTGATATTTCACGAAAAAAGGCCGCGCATTTTACGCGCGGCCAGTCTAACAGGGAGGAAATACATCCGGACGAAAGAGGACAAACACCCGAGATGTAAAACTACACTGGCACAATATGATTAACATGATTAACATTGTATTTTCATGTGCAAGAATGAGATGAAAACAAAATCAAAGCGGGGGAAGTCGCAGTGAGCAAAGACCGGATTTTTGTAGGGGGTGGCGGCGAAAATTATGCCGTACCGCAAGATATGCTGCTGAAATATGCCAACCGCCACGGGTTGATTGCCGGGGCGACAGGGACGGGGAAAACCGTAACCTTGCAAATTCTGGCCGAAGAATTGTCGGCGGCGGGTGTGCCGGTGTTCATGTCGGACGTAAAGGGTGATCTGTCGGGGCTGGCCGTGGCGGGGTCCGAAAGCTTCAAACTGCACGATGCTTTCATGAGTAGGGCACAAAAGATCGGGTTTGACGATTACACCTACGACAGTTTCCCCGTTACCTTCTGGGATCTGTTCGGTAAATCCGGCCACCCGATCCGCACCACGGTGGCGGAAATGGGACCGCTGCTGATCTCGCGTCTGCTTGAACTGTCAGAAGCACAAGAGGGTGTTTTGAACATTGCCTTCCGTGTCGCCGACGAACAGGGGCTGCCATTGCTGGACCTGAAGGATTTGCAATCGCTGCTGGTCTGGGTCGGGCAGAATGGCAAGGATTTGTCGCTGCGCTATGGCAATGTATCCCCATCTTCGGTCGGAACCATCCAACGCCGCTTGCTGGTGCTGGAAAATCAGGGCGGGATAAACCTATTTGGCGAACCGGCGCTGGAACTGGCCGATATGATGATGGTCGATCCTGACGGACGCGGGCGGATCAACATTCTGGCCTCGGATGCGCTGATGGCGGCGCCAAAACTTTATGCCACCTTCCTGATCTGGTTGCTCAGCGAATTGTTCGAGGAACTGCCCGAGGTGGGCGACCCCGACAAACCCAAGCTGGTGCTGTTCTTTGACGAGGCCCACCTGCTGTTTGACGGTGCCCCCAAGCCGATGATCGACAAGATCGAACAGGTCGCGCGCCTGATCCGTTCAAAAGGGGTGGGTGTGTATTTCGTAACGCAAAATCCCGGCGATATTCCCGAGGATATTTTGGGCCAGTTGGGCAACCGCGTGCAACACGCCCTGCGCGCCTTTACCGCGCGGGATCGCACACAGTTGCGGTTGGCGGCCGAAACCTATCGCGACAATCCGCGTTTCGATACCGCCCAGGCCATCCGCGAGGTGGGCGTGGGCGAAGCCGTCACATCATTCCTGCAGAAAAAGGGCGTGCCGGGCATGGTCGAACGCACCTTGATCCGCCCGCCATCCTCGCAACTGGGGCCGATCACCGATGCCGAGCGTCGCGCGGTGATTGCCGGATCCCCCTTGGCCGGTAAATACGAGGCAAAGCTGGATCGACAGTCGGCCTATGAAATGCTGAAAAAACGCGCCGAGGATGCGGCCAAAGCCGCGGAAGAGGCGGAAAAGGCCGAGGAAGAGGCCGACATGGCCTTGCGCGAATACAAGGCCGGTCGCCGCTATTCAGGCGCGCGTGTGGGGCGGTCAACCTCGCGCAAAACCCGCAAAGAGGCAAGCTGGGGTGATGCGATCAGTTCGGTTGTGTTGAAAGAGCTGAAGGGCACCACGGGTCGCCGGATAGTGCGCGGGATATTCGGCACCTTGTTCAAGGGGCGCTGATTGATCACCTTTCAATTCCGTTCATCGTGACCGTGGTTTTCAACCTTATCTTGGCGGTCTTGCTGGGCATGGCCGCATTGTTCGGCTTTGCCTATTTTGATCGCTATTACCGGTGGCGCGATTGTTTCAACGAGTTGGGGCGTTGTTATGATCCGCAAACGGGCATGGTCTATGTCGAGCAGGCAGGGCTTGTCTGGATCACGCTGCTGCTGGTTTGCCTTGGACTTGTGGTCATGGTGCTCTTCCTAAGAAACCGCATGAAGCAACAGTAGCTGCCTGTGATCATAAAGGCCGGATTTTCAGCTTCATAATCCGGTTGGCCTGCCGCTCCAGCACTTCAAAGCGAAACCCGTGGAAGGAAAACACCTGGCCTTCTGACGGGATCATCTGGGCCTCGTGGATGACCAACCCGGCAACCGTGATGGCCTCTTCATCCGGCAGGTTCCAGTCTGTGGCACGATTCAGATCGCGGATGGTCATTGCGCCTTCGACCACGAATCCCCCGTCGTCGGATTTACCGATCGTTGGCTCGTCGTCCTTGTCGAACTCGTCGGTGATTTCGCCGACGATCTCTTCCAGAATATCCTCGAGCGTGATCAGCCCCTGCAACGATCCATATTCATCCACCACCAGCGCAAAATGCGCGTGACGCCTTAGGAACTGGCGCATCTGGTCGTCCAGCGTGGTGGTTTCCGGTACGAAGTAGGGTTTCTTGGCCACTTTCAAAACGTCAAAATCATTCAGGGCTTCGAAAGACGCCTCTTTTTGCACCATCAACTTGTGCATGGCACGCAGCAGGTCTTTGGCATGGATCACCCCGATGATGTTTTCCGGATCATCGCGGAATAGCGGCAGACGGGTATGGGCGGAATTCAGGCATTGCGCCAAAACATCTTGCGGATCATCCGCAACGTCGATCATCTCGATCTTCGAGCGGTGCAACATGATTTCCTCGACCGTGCGCTCGCCCAGATCAAGCGCGCCCAGAATGCGGTCGCGGTCCTCTTTTTCAACCACGCCTTCGGAATGGCCCAGCGAAATGGCCCCTGCGATTTCCTCGCGCACAGCCAGCATCTGGCCGTCCGGATCCACCTTGACTCCGAACAGCCGCAGCATCAGGCGCACGAACCAGCGGATTGCGCTGACAATGGGGGAAAAAACGCTGACAACCAGCCGGATAACCGGCGACACGCGGGCGGCGGCGGTTTCGGGGTTTGTGATGGCATAGGTTTTGGGCAGCACCTCGGCGAAAACCAGCACAAGGAAGGTCATCAGCAAAGTGGCCAACGCCACGCCGCTTTCGCCAAACAGGCGGGTGAACAGGGCGGTGGCCAATGAGGCCGCAAGGATATTTACAAGATTGTTACCCAGCAGCACCGCGCCGATCAGCCGTTCGGTGTCTTCGGTCACATCCAGCGCCTGTTTGGCGCCTTTGTTGCCCTTGTCGGCCTGTGCGCGCAATTTGCCGCGTGATGCCGCCGTCAATGCGGTTTCCGAGCCGGAAAAGAACGCCGATAACAGCAACAACAGGGCGATAAAGCCCGAGGTGATCCAGAAGGCAGTATCAAGGAAAGGGGCGGTTTCGGGCATTTCTCTCACATCTAAAAGGGGTTATCTGCCTTTATGGGGCTTGTTGCGCGCCGGTTCAAGTGGCTGTCCGTAGGGCGGGGTTCACCCCGCCTTTGGTTGGGTTAATTGTCCTTGGCCAGCGGATGATGCTCCAGCACCAGTTCCTTTAGCCGCTCCTCAAGCACATGTGTGTAAATCTCGGTGGTGGAAATATCGGCATGGCCCAGCAACGTCTGGATCGACCGCAGATCGGCCCCGTTGGCCAACAGGTGCGTGGCAAAGGCATGGCGCAGGGTGTGTGGGGTGACTTTGGCGGGGGAAACGCCGCCATGCACCGCCAACTCCTTGATCAGCAGATAAAACCGGTTGCGGGTCATATAGCCCAGCTTGCTGCGCGACGGGAACAGGAATTTCGAGGGTGCAGCCCCTTTGGCGCGGGCCGCATCATCCTGTTCGTCGCGCAGTTTGATCCATGCCACCAATGCCGCACGGGCAGGGGGGGACAGCGGCACCATGCGCTCCTTGCCGCCCTTGCCGCGCACCAGTATCATCCGTGGATCACCCCGCACGGCAGACACCGGCAGCGACACCAGTTCGGTTACCCGCATCCCCGTGGCATAGAGCAGTTCCATCAGGCAGGTATTGCGCAGCCGGTCCGAAGTATTGCGCCCATGGCTGCGGGCGGCGGTCAGCAGGGCTTCGACCTCGTCAATGCTCAGGGTTTTGGGCAGGCTTTTGGCCCGCCCCGGCCCTTTGATCTGGATTGCGGGATTGTCGTCGCGCCAGCCTTCCTCGAATGCAAACCGGTACAGCCCCTTGATCGACGACAGCCGCCGTGCGCGGGTGGCTTGGGCCAATCCTTGCGCCTCGCAATGGATCAGATAGCCCTCGACATCGGCGCGGGTGGCGCTGGCAAAATCCGGCCCCTTGCCAGACAGCCAATCGGCAAAATCCATCAGGTCGCGGGCATAGGCGGACTGGGTGTTGGCGGCCGCGTCCATTTCGGCGGCTTGGGCGTCCAGATAGGTGCTGATCCAGTGGCGGGCGTCCATCGGCCTAGCCGCGCCGTTCCAGCAGCATCAATTGTATCGCCGCCCGCCGCGCCGTGTCCTCTAATCCGACAGAACGCAGCAATAACAAGGCCTTGCGCACATCTTTCAGATCCCCATCCGCCCCTTGGGCAAACAGGGTGATGGCTTGCAATATCGCCTTGCCCAACTGGTTGTCCGCCAGAAGCGGGGCAAATTCGACCGGCGCCGTGTTGGCCTGAAACGCGGGCTTCACCACATTGCCCTTGGCATCGGGCGAAGCCACGCCACTCACGTCCCCTTGCGCGATCGCCACCAGAAATTTGTCCATCACCGTGACCGGTTTGTAATGGTCCGCCACCTTTTCGTAATCCGCAGACAGCAAGCCGATATGAAACGCCAGTTCTGCCGCTTCATCTTGCAATGGTAACCGTTCCAGTCGCTCGCCGTATAACGTGGCAAAGGGCACTTCGAGATGCGCGTGCTGCATTTCTTGCCAGACGGCGGGCAGGGCCGTGGCCACGGCCCCCGGGTCGTTGGTGGACATGGCGGTATCAAATTGCTGCACGGCCTCGATGCGTTCCCATATACCGCCCGAAGCAGCAGGCAGGCGTTCGGTATAAATTCCCAACAGGCGGTTCGGATCAATCGCGCCGGTGCGGGCCAGCCGTTCGGCGGCCTCGATCTGGGTTTTCCAACCGGTGTTGCTGCGCAGGTCCGCATTGGCAAAGGCCAGCGGCAGGTTGGCTGTCGGGATCGGCTCGCCAATCGCTTCGCGCATGCGGAAAATCAGCGGCGTGACATGTTTGGGAACGGGCAGGGGCGGTAGGCCTTCGAATAATTCGGGGTCCAGAAAACGCGCCAAAAGGGCGTCTTCCTCTTTGGTGATATAGCCCAGCACCTTGGCGGTTTCCAAAGTCACAGCGGCGGCGTTCCAATCCCCGTTGCGGGCCAGACAAAACACCCGCGCCGGATAGGTGGGGGCGATATCGGCCTTGTCTTTCAGCTTGGCACAGGCGGCATGCTCGGTGCCGGTCAGCAGGGCCACATCGAACCAGCGGCGAAACAGGTCAGGCGTGTCCGGCCCCGCGCGTTCCAGCAGGGCCTGCGCCTGATCCAGTGATCCCATATCCAGCAATTTGTCGATCCGCGCCAAAAACAGCGCGCCGGAGCCATCGGCATCCAGTGGCGCATCCAGTTCGGCCAGCAGGATCATTTTCAGCAGATCCTCTAGTGCGGGCAGGCTTTGAACCGGTTGACGCCGCACCTGATTGGCCAACTCCTCGCTGGGAGTGGCGCCCCAGAAGTTGCGCGGCAACCCGGTAACCGACACTGGCAACAACCCCACCGCATCCGGCGTTGGCCCATCCAGCGTTGTGACGGTGATATCCTCGACCGAGGCATCGCGGGTAACATCCGTGGCCGTGGGCGGTTGCATCACAACCGGTGTGGCCACCGTATCGGACAGCCAGTCAATCGCCGAAAGCGGCGCATCTGCCAGCGCAATCGCGGCATTGCCCAGAACAAGGGCTGTGAAAATGAAAAACCTTTTACTCGACATCCAGTGTAACCGGCTGGTTAACCTCTTTTACCTCGGGGGTCATATCCCCCAGATAGGCATAGCCCGTCAGGGCGACAAAGCCCAGCAAAAGAAGGAAAAAGACCTCTGCATAACATCGGGATTCCCCCGGGTTGGCCGTTTTGGTAAGCTAGCCGGGAAATCTCTGGGGTGAATAGATGGACCTTTTCCTGCACGAAGCGGCGGCACGGATCGGCGCGGATGACGTTCTGTCGAAGATCGACGCGCTGATGGATTGGAACTCGTTTTTGCCGATCCTGCGGCGCGGTCTGGGGCGCTCGGGGATCGGGCCTCAGGGCTATGATCCGCTGGTTCTGTTCAAGTGTCTTCTGGTTGGCCAGTGGCACGGGCTGAGCGACCCGAAGCTGGAGCGGGCCTTGAAGGTGCGGCTGGATTTCATGCTGTTCTGCGGGCTCGATCTGCACGCGTCGGTGCCGGATGAGACGACCCACTGCCGGTTCCGCAATGCGCTGGTCCGGGGTGGCGTTTACGATGAGCTGCTGGCCGAGGTCTGCCGCCAGATCGAGGCGCATGGGCTGAAGCTGAAAGAGGCTGAGGCGGCGATCATTGATGCGACCCTGATCGCGGCGGCGGCGCGCCCGCGCACCCATATCGACGCCCCGCAGGACCGGGCAGAGGACGGGGCAAGGGAAGGGACGCCGGATGATCCGCCCGAGGTCTCACCCGACGGGGCACAGCTGCATTTCAGCGCCGACCCTGATGCCCGCTGGGTCAAGAAGGGCCGCAAGAGCACGCTCGGCTACAAGGGCTTTGCCCGCTGCGACGAAGAGGGCTTTATCGACAAGGTGCACACCACGCCCGCCAATGCCGCCGAAAGCCCCGAATTCGCCACCATGATCGCGGGCGCAAAGGCGCAGCGGGTGCTGGCCGACAAGGCCTATGCGAGCAAGGCCAACCGCCAGATGCTGCGCGGCAAATACCGCGACGGCATCCTGCGCAAGGCAGCGCGCGGCCGCCCCCTGCGGCAATCGGAGAAACGCTTCAACCGGCTGATTTCGAAACGCCGCTTCCGCATCGAGTAGACTTTCGGCACGATGAAACGCCTCTTCGGCCTGCAGCGGGCGAGATATTTCGGGCGCGCCAGGGTGCATGCCCAGATGGTCATGGCCGCCATCGCGCAAAACCTGCTCAAGGCCGCAAACAGGATCACCCTCAACCCGCAAACCCCCGCAATCGCATAGCCCCAAACCCCGCCACCCGTCTGTCCGCCGGACCCGCAGGGGCGCAAGGTGGGCGGCCGAAATCTTGCTTCAACCGAAAGCCATGGCCTCATGCAGAGGTCTTGGAAAATAAGTGCCTTTAGCAATCGCCCCATTATCGTCTGCCTTTTTGTTTTGCCTGCATTATGACGCAGTTTGCCCGATTTATATATGGCCTTTTATGAAATTTCACGCCATTGAATGTAAATAATTAGGAATTAAGCGGGTGACTGCCGGTTTGTCATATGTGTTGAAAAAGACGGTTGTGCTGGTGGGCATGATGGGGGCGGGCAAAACCGCCGTCGGCAAGGCCCTGGCCGAACGCCTTTCGGTGCCGTTTCTGGATTCCGACGACGAGATCGTCAAGGCCGCCAATATGTCGATTGCTGAAGTGTTTGAACGCGATGGCGAGGTCTTCTTTCGGGCCCGCGAAACCGAGGTGATCACGCGACTTCTTGAAGAAAAGACAGGCATTTTATCCACTGGTGGCGGGGCATTTTTGACCGAACGGAACCGCAATGTCATCGCTGACAAGGGCATTGCGGTCTGGTTGCGGGCGGATTTGGATTTGTTATGGGCACGGGTGCGCCACAAAAACACACGTCCCCTTTTGCGCACGGATAACCCGCGTGAAACCCTGCGCGAATTGTGCAAGGCCCGCGAGCCGCTTTACGCAAAGGCCGATCTGGCCGTGCAGGGGCGGGCGGAATATTCGATCAACGATATGGCGTCATCGGTGCTGGATGCGCTGAAATCCCGCCCCGATGTGCTGGAGGCAGATTAGATGGTTGAAACCCTGCGTGTGGAACTGGGCGATCGCGCCTATGATATCCGGATAGGTGACGGGCTGATCAAACAGGCTGGCGCCGAAATCGCCCCCTTGCTGGCGCGTCCCCGTGTGGCGGTGGTGTCGGATGAAAACGTCGCCGCGTTGCATCTGGAGACCCTGCGCGCCGGTCTGGCAGATGCTGGCATCGACATGGTGTCACTGGTGCTGCCTGCAGGCGAGGCGACCAAGGCATGGCCACAATTCACCCGCACGGTGGAATGGCTGCTGGATCAAAAGATCGAGCGCCGCGATGTGGTGGTGGCCTTTGGTGGCGGGGTGATTGGTGATCTGGTCGGCTTTGCCGCCTCTGTGCTGCGGCGCGGGGTGCACTTCGTGCAAATCCCGACATCCCTGCTGGCGCAAGTGGACAGCTCGGTCGGCGGCAAAACCGGCATTAATGCGCCGCAGGGCAAAAACCTGATCGGCGCCTTTCATCAACCGTCCCTGGTGCTGGCTGATATTGGCGTTCTGGGCACGCTAACCCCGCGCGACTTTCTGGCCGGCTATGGCGAGGTGGTGAAATACGGGATGCTGGGGGATCTGGATTTCTTTGAATGGCTGGAGATCAACGGCCCTGCATTGGCCGCCGGTGACATGGCCCTACGGGCCGAGGCCGTGCGCCGGTCCTGTCAGGCCAAGGCCGACATCGTGGCGCGGGACGAAACCGAGCAGGGGGACCGTGCGCTGTTGAACCTCGGGCACACCTTCTGTCATGCGCTTGAATCCGCGACCGGCTATTCCGACCGTCTGTTGCACGGGGAAGGTGTGGCAATCGGTTGTGCGCTGGCCTTCGAGGTCTCGGCCCGTCTGGGCCTGTGCAGTCAGGAAGACCCCAGCCGTGTGCGCGCCCATCTGCGCAATATGGGGATGAAGGTCGACCTGTCGGATATTGAGGGGGATCTGCCGGATGCCGATGCGCTGATTGCCCTGATGGGGCAGGACAAAAAGGTGATTGATGGTGCGATCCATTATATCATGGTGCGCGGGATCGGGCAGGCTTTTGTTACATCCGATGTGGATAAAGCCGTGGTACGGGCCGTTCTGGAGCAGGCTCTGGCCGCTCGCTAATCTTCTTCTTGCCTGAAATACCTCCGCCGGAGGCAAACGCGCCCGACAGGGCGCGCGGGGCGACGCCGTCAGGCGGCGCAAACCCTGAAAACAAAAAAAAGGCCCCGATTTTCATCAGGGCCTTTGTAAAAAAATCCTTTTCCGTTTTCTAGAACGGGATTTCGTCGTCGATATTGCTGCCACCGCCACCTTGCTGTGGGCCGCTGTCATAGCCGCCACCGGATGATCCGCCGCCATAACCGCCCTGATCACCGCCGCCATAGCCGCCACCACCGGATCCGCCGCCACTACGGCCGTCCAGCATAACCAATGTGCCGTTGAACCCGGACAGAACCACTTCTGTCGAATACCGGTCATTGCCCGACTGATCCTGCCATTTGCGCGTTTGCAATGCGCCCTCGATATAAACCTTCGAGCCTTTTTTCAGATATTGCTCACAGACCCGCACCAGCCCTTCCGAGAAGATGGCCACTGTGTGCCATTCTGTTTTCTCGCGGCGCTCGCCGGTGTTTTTGTCTTTCCATGTCTCGGATGTTGCAATCCGCAGATTGCAAACCTTGCCGCCATTCTGGAATGTGCGCACCTCGGGATCAGCGCCCAGATTGCCTATCAATATTACCTTGTTAACCGAACCCGCCATGCGTGATCTCCCTTGCTTTCGTCGAATCTTATTCAAATTGTTTCTAGGGTTACATCACCCCGTGCGAATGAAGGAAAGGTAAATATCACCATTCTTGGGGCAAACTTTATGTATTGTAGGGGGATTTCACCCATAAACCAAAGGTATATGCAGATACTTGTGTGTGATCGTATATCATTAGGGAACCTCTAAAAATCCCCCAAAATCCGGCCTGACGGGGTAGAATCGTCATCAGGATGAAAATGATTCGACCGACGGGGTTTTGTCATGGGTCAGATGGGATTTTTTGATCTTTCCAGCCGATACGCGGGACTGGACAAATCTGGTGATCCGCTGGTGTTGCTCAACGACATGGTGCCGTTCGAGGATTACCGGGACGAGCTGAAGGCCATATGGCGCACGCCGCCCGAACAGCGCAAATCCAACGCTGGCCGCCCGCCTTGGGATGAGGTGCTGATATTCAAGACGATGGTTTTGCAGCAGCTCTACAACCTCTCTGACGATCAGATCGAGTATCAGATCCGCGACCGCCTGTCGTTCATGCGGTTTCTCGGCCTTGGCATTGAAGACAGCGTACCTGACGCCAAGACCATCTGGGCCTACCGTGAAAGGCTGGCCGGGGCCGGGAAGATGAAGGAGCTGTTTGACAAGTTCGATGCCTTTCTGCGCGAAAAGGGCTATCTGGCGATGGGCGGGCAGATTGTTGATGCGAGCATCGTTCCGGCGCCGCGCCAGCACAACAAAAGGGACGAGAACGAGAAAATCAAGGCGGGCGAAACGCCTGAAGAGTGGGAGGAAAAACCCCACAAGAAGCGCCAGAAGGACGTGGATGCGCGCTGGACGAAGAAGCACGGCAAGAGCTATTACGGCTACAAGAACCACATCAATGTCGACCGGCGGCACAAATTCATCCGCGCTTATGATGTCACCGATGCCGCCGTGCATGACAGCCAGGCGCTTGCCGGTCTGATTGATGCGAGCAACACCTCATCGGACCTGTGGGCCGACAGCGCCTATCGCTCGCAAAAGATCGAAAGCGAGCTGGAAGAGCGGGGGCTTCACAGCCATATCCATCACAAGGGCAGGCGCGGCAAGCCGCTTGGCGAGCGCCAGCAAAAGGCCAACCGGAGGCGCTCGAAAGTGCGGGTCCGGGTCGAGCATGTATTCGCTTTTCAGGAGCGCTCCATGGGCGGCAAGCTGATCCGCTCCATCGGCCTGAAGCGGGCGCGATTTCGCATCGGGATGATGAACCTGGTCTACAACATGAAGCGCTTCGTCCAGTTCGAATGCGGCCTGGCGGCGCCGGGATAAGGGTTCATGGGGTGAGGTGTGCCTGAAATACCCAAAACCGGCTTGAAACCGGTGAAAATGGGTTTATGATCCGAAGCAATCAGGCGGGACAGGCGAAAAACCGTCCACCCCGCCGCGAAGAAGGCGAAAACGGGAATTTACAGAGGTTCCCTATATTTGCCATTTCCGCAAGCCTTTCGTTAGCGTCTGCAATACCTGCCAGTGGTCAGGGCTTTGATCCGCGCCAACCCTGTAGCCTGATTATCGGCAATGCGGACGAGGCAACGCTGGATCAGGTCGGAGCGTGGATATTCGGTTATCTTGCAGCCTCGGAATCGGCGGTGCGACCGGTGAGCCGGGATAATCTGAACGCAGTTATCCGTAATCTAGGAAAACGGTGCGTCAAGGATCAGACTGCAAGCCTGCTGGATCTTGTCGGAGGTGACAAAGCCTCGGGTGAGACAGGAAAAGCCGCCTCGGGAAGCGAAGCCGAGGCACGGGCGCTGTTGATGCGGTTTTTTGATCCGAACGAAGATCTTGTGGCACTGACGGCGGAATTGTTGCCCAGGCCCGAAGATGTGCGTGCGGTTTACAGTGATCCGCTGGCCTCGAAAATGATTGAAACCTATGCTGCTGCTTTGAAACCGGGCATCAAATTTGGTCCCAAGCCCGAGCATGATGATCTGTATATGGTCTATACCACCACCGGTAAGCTGGCGGCGGGCGATCCGGCTATGGATGAATTTCCTGGTGGCTATCGAAAAGTGGTGCAGTATTTCAAAACCGATGTACCAATTGTGCGGTTCAAGTTTGTGAAAAAGGGCGAAACCAGCGGGTTGGCCTTTGACGGGCTGGTTTTTGTGAATAATCACTGGGTGCTCTTGCCGAAACCCTGGCGGTCGCTGGACTAGGCTTGCAAACTGACCATTTTGCGGATGTCCGCAGGGCATGCTCCATCGCCTCGATATTTTGCGATAGCGCGGGCATCGTCGCGTTTGGCAAGGCGTTTGCCGGTGTTATCACGGATCAGGCGGTGGTGATGATAGGTGGGGGTGGGCAGGCCTAATAGGGTTTGCAGCAGGACGTGGATTTTGGTGGCGTTAAACAGGTCCTCACCCCGAATTACATTGGTGATTTTCTGCGCTGCGTCATCCAGCACCACGGACAAATGATAAGAGGTTCCCATATCGCGGCGCGCCAGAACGATGTCGCCAACGCGGTGGATCAGACCATCAGGGGTAATCCGGTGGATGCCTTTATGCGCGGGGCCGGTTTCGCTAAACTCCAGCACCGGATTTCCCAGCATGTCACAGGCTTTGGCCATATTCAGACGCAGGGCGGCGTTTCTATCCCTGTGGCCCGCATTTCGGCATGTGCCAGGATAGATCAACCCGTCCGGCCCATAGGCGGGTTCAACCCCTTCTTGCGGGGCGGAAACGGCGGTTTCGATATCGCGGCGCTTGCAGGTGCAGCGATACAGAAGGCCCATGCCCTCCAGTTTCGCAAGGGCATTATGATAGGCGGGCATCCGGTCTGATTGGCGCATCACCGGTTCCGGCCACTCCAGCCCCAGCCAGTGCAGATTGTCATAAATCTGCGCCTCCCACTTTGGGCGGGCGCGGCTTTGGTCGATGTCCTCGATTCGCAGCAGGAATTCACCGCCCGCCTTGGTGGTCATGTCATAGGCCAGCATTGCGGAATAGGCGTGGCCCAGATGCAGCGGGCCGGTCGGGGAAGGGGCAAATCGGGTGCGCATGGGCGTCACGTTAGGTGGAAGCGTTTTGCGCGTCCAGCCATTGCTGCCACGCCGCTTTGGCGCGGTCGGTGTAGGCCTTGTAACGGGTTTTGCGGTTCTTGCGTCCGTGTTTGGCGTCAATCGGTTGGAACAGGCCAAAGTTGACGTTCATCGGCTGGAACGTCTTGGCCGCAGCGCCACCGGTGATGTGGTTGACCAAAGCGCCCATCGCGGTATCCAGCGGCGGGGTTTCCACGGGGCGGCCCAGTATTTCCCCTGCCGCCATCCGGCCCGCCAGCAGGCCCATTGCGGCGGATTCAACGTAGCCCTCTACTCCGGTGATTTGCCCCGCAAACCGGACATTGGGGCGGGATTTCAGGCGCAACTGATGATCCAGCAGGGTGGGCGAATTGATAAATGTATTGCGGTGGATGCCGCCCAGACGCGCGAAGCTGGCGTTTTCCAGACCGGGGATCATTTTGAACACCTCGGTCTGGGCGCCGTATTTCATTTTGGTCTGGAATCCGACGATATTATACAACGTTCCCAAGGCGTTATCGCGGCGCAATTGCACCACGGCATAGGGTTTGTCATCGGGACGGTGCGGGTTGGTCAGGCCGACGGGTTTCATCGGGCCAAAGCGCAGGGTCTCGCGGCCGCGTTCGGCCATCACCTCGATCGGCAGACAACCGTCAAAGTAGGGGGTGGGGTTGGGGGAGGAACCAGCTTCGCCTTCGTGGAATTCGGTTTTGTCAGCGGCCAGTAGTGCGTCGATAAAGGCCTCGTACTGGGGTTTGTCCATCGGGCAGTTCAGATAGGCTTTGCGCTCTTCCTCGGTGTCGCCTTTGTCGTAACGCGACTGCATCCAGCAGGTGTCCATATCGATGCTTTCGGCATAGACAATCGGCGCAATGGCGTCAAAAAATGCCAGCGCATCAGCGCCGGTGTGGGCGGCGATGGATTGGCCAAGGGCGGATGAGGTCAGCGGGCCGGTGGCGATGATCCAGTTGCCATCGATCGGCAGTTCGGTGATCTCGTTGCCATCAAGGGTGATCAGCGGATGGTCCAGCAGGCGTTTGGTGATGGTTTCGCTGAACGGGTCGCGGTCCACCGCAAGGGCAGAGCCGGCGGGCAGGGCGTGTTGATCGGCGCTGGTGATGATGATGCCATCCGCTGTGCGCATTTCCCAATGCAGCAGGCCGACCGCGTTTGCCTCGTCATCGTCCGAGCGGAAAGAATTGGAGCAAACCATTTCCCCCAGATTGCCGGTGCGGTGGGCAAAGGTTTTTACCTTAGGCCGCATTTCGTGGATCACCACAGGCACGCCCATTTGCGCGGCTTGCCATGCGGCTTCGGCGCCGGCCATGCCACCGCCGATGATGTGGAGTGTATCGGTCATATCTATGCCTTTTGTGTCGGGCAGAAGCGGGGGCCAGCCCCCGCACCCCCGGGATATTTAGGGAACGATAATGAAAGAGTCTATTCTTCGGATTCTTCCGCATCGTCCTCGTCGCGTTCAGCGATCCACGCAACCGAGACCACAACTTCGCCTTTGGCTGTGTCAAACACCTTGACCCCGCCAGCCGAGCGTGAGCGGAACGAGATGCCGTTGACCGGACAGCGGATGGATTGGCCCTTGGAGGTGGCCAGCATGATCTGGTCTTCCATTTCGACCGCAAAGGAGGCCACAAGATCGCCGCCGCGCATTGCCTTGTCCATCGCCGCAACGCCCATGCCGCCGCGACCGCGCACGGGGTAGTCGTGGCTGGAGGACAGTTTGCCCGAGCCGCCCGAGGTGATGGTCAGGATCAGGTTCTCAACGGCCTGCATTTCCTCGAAGCGTTCCTGTGTGATGGCGCCTTCGCCTTCTTCTTCGGCTTCGACCTCGGTATCATCGGCACCCGCCAGCGCACGGCGCATTTTCAAGTAAGCGATGCGTTCTTCGGATGTTGCCTCGAAATGGCGGATGATCGACATCGAGACGACCTTTTCGCCGTCTTTCAGCCTGATCCCGCGCACGCCGGTGCTGTCGCGGCCCTTGAACACCCGCACGGCGGTGGTGGGGAAGCGGATGGCACGGCCACCGGCAGTGAACAGCATCACATCGTCGTCTTCGGTGCAGATGCGCGCGTTGACCAGCTCCACGCCCTCGGGCAGTTTCATCGCGATTTTGCCGTTGGCGCGCACGTTAGTGAAATCGGACAGCGCATTGCGGCGCACGTCACCGGCATCGGTGGCAAAGAATATCTGCAGATCGCCCCAGTCCTTTTCATCCGCATCGACCGGCATGATCGCGGCCACGGAAACGCCCGTGGGGATCGGCAGGATGTTGACGATCGCCTTGCCCTTGGCGGTGCGTCCGCCCTGTGGCAAGCGCCATGTTTTCAGCTTGTAAACCATGCCTTCGGTGGTGAAGAACAACAGCTGCGTGTGGGTGTTGGCGACGAACAGGTTGGTGATCACGTCCTCTTCTTTGGTCTGCATTCCGGCCAGCCCCTTGCCGCCGCGTTTCTGGGCGCGGAAATCGGCCAGCGGGGTGCGTTTGATGTAGCCGCCTGAGGTGACAGTAACGACCATGTCCTCGCGTTCGATCAGGTCTTCGTCTTCCATGTCGCCGGACCAGTCGACGATGGTGGTGCGCCGGTCCACGGCGAATTTTTCCTTCACCTCGCGCAATTCATCGGAAATGATCGCCATGATCCGGTCGCGGGAACGTAGAATATCAAGGTATTCGCGGATGGCGGCGGCCAGCGTTTGCAATTCGTCCGTAACTTCTTTGACGCCCATCGCGGTCAGCCGTTGTAGGCGCAATTCCAGAATGGCGCGGGCCTGTGTTTCGGACAGGTTGTAGGTGCCGTCATCATTGGCCTTGTGGGTCGGATCGTCAATCAGCGCGATATATTCCAGAATATCGCCCGCCGGCCAGCGGCGCGTCATCAGCTTTTCGCGGGCCTCGGCAGGATCGGCAGAGGAGCGGATGGTGGCGACGATTTCATCCACGTTGGATACAGCCACGGCCAGACCGCACAGAACGTGACTGCGTTCGCGGGCTTTGCGCAATTCAAAGGCGGTGCGGCGCGCGACTACTTCTTCGCGGAAACTGATGAAAGAAGTCAGGAAGCGGCGCAGGGTCAGGGTTTCGGGCCGCCCGCCATTCAGCGCCAGCATGTTACAGCCGAAACTGGTCTGCATCGGGGTGAAACGGAACAGCTGGTTCAGCACCACTTCGGGGGTGGCGTCGCGTTTCAGCTCGACCACCACGCGCACACCGTTGCGGTCGGATTCATCCTGAACGTGGCTGACACCCTCAATCCGTTTTTCGCGCACCTGTTCGGCGATCTTTTCGATCATAGACGCCTTGTTCACCTGATAGGGGATTTCGTCGATGACGATGGCGTAACGGTCCTTGCGGATTTCCTCGGTGCGGGTTTTGGAGCGGATTATAACGCTGCCACGCCCTTCCAGATAGGCTTTGCGCGCACCTGCTCGGCCCAGCATAATGCCGCCAGTGGGGAAATCCGGGCCGGGGACGTATTCAATCAGCTCTTCCGTGGTCAGATCGGGGTTTTCGATCAGCGCCAAAGTGGCCTCGATCACCTCGCCCAGATTGTGCGGCGGGATGTTGGTGGCCATGCCCACAGCAATACCGCCAGCGCCGTTGACCAGCATATTGGGATAACGGGCGGGCAGGACGGTGGGTTCCTGATCCTTGCCGTCGTAATTGTCCTGAAAATCGACCGTGTCTTTTTCAATGTCGGCGGTCAGAAAGGCCGAGGGTTTGTCCAGCCGAACCTCGGTATAACGCATCGCGGCGGCGTTATCGCCATCCATCGAGCCAAAGTTGCCCTGACCGTCCAAAAGCGGCAGCGACATCGAGAAATCCTGCGCCATCCGCACCAGCGCGTCATAGATCGCGCTATCGCCGTGCGGGTGGTATTTACCCATCACATCGCCGACCGCACGGGCCGATTTGCGGTAGGGTTTATCGGCGGTATTTCCGCCCTCGTACATCGCATAAAGAATACGCCGGTGCACCGGTTTCAACCCGTCTCGCAGGTCGGGAATCGCGCGTGAAACGATCACGCTCATCGCGTAGTCGAGGTAGGATGTTTTCATCTCGGAGGTAATCGAGATCGAAGGGCCGTCATATACATATGCCGGATTCTGGTTTTCTTCTTCGTTTTCTGGTGTTTCCGGAGTGTCGTTCACGTGGATTTCCGCCTGTTCGCCTGAAGCTGTATTTTGTTGCTTTGACTATACAGGATGGCACATGTTGTGTGCAATGGGGATGCGGATTTTTTCGCTGAAAATGGCCGCTCATCAAGCCTGACGGCTTTCTTCGCTGGGCAGCGAAGAAGCCCGCAAGGGCTGATGAGCGGCGGTTTACCTTTTGGCCCGCTGCAACATGCCGAACAGATCACGCGGATCATCGGGATCGGCGACCATATCCAGATCCTGATAGAAATTACCATCCTGCAACTGGTCGTGCACATAGCGCAGGGCGGAAAAATCCTCGATCGCGAAACCGACGCCGTCAAACAGGGTGATTTGCCGATCAGACGTGCGGCCCTTGGCGGTGCCGTTGATCACTTGCCAGATCTCGGTCACGGGGTGATCGGGGTCCAACTGCTGGATTTCGCCCTCGATCCGGGTTTGTTCGGGGAATTCGACAAGGGGCTGACCCAGATAACCTAAAAAGAGGTTATGATGGGAAGCATGAGAAAGAGTCGCCTGAGCCACTACAAGCAAGACCGTCTTACGGAGCATTTTGTTTCGGGATCGACAGCACGAACAGCAGCCAGTTTGTGTGGTGTAAACCGCAAGACCGCAGCGTTTTATTTTCTACGCCTGCGCGAGATAATCGCCTATGAGCTGGAGGCGGAAAGCCAAGCTATGTTCGGCGGAGAAATAGAAGTGGACGAAAGCTACTTTGGCGGCAAACGCAAAGGTAAACGCGGGCGTGGTGCGGCAGGTAAAATTCCCGTTTTTGGTATATTAAAAAGGGGTGGGAAGGTTTACACCAAGATCATCCCGGACGCCAAATCCGCCACTCTGATCCCGATCATAGAGCGCAAAGTCGTGCCGGATTCCATCGTCTATTCCGATTGTTGGCGCGGTTATAATGTGCTGGATGTGTCAGACTTCCACCACTTTCGCATCAACCATTCCAAGCTCTTTGCAGACCGTCACAACCACATCAATGGCATCGAGAATTTCTGGAACCAAGCCAAGCGCCACATGCGCCGATTTAACGGTGTCCCCAAGGCCCAATTTGGGCTATATTTGAAGGAATGCGAGTGGCGTTTCAACAACAGTGACCCTTCAGCTCAGTTATTGCAGCTAAGACAATGGGTTAAGCGTTACTTGAAGTAGTTATCTGGGTCAGCCCCTTCGACAAATATATCGCTGCGTAGCAGGATATCGCGGTGCAGTTCGGTTTTGCCGGGGCAATCGCCGCCAATCGCGTTGATATGCACACCGGCCCCGACCATATTGTCGGTCAGGATGGTGGCGTATTGTTTGTCGGCGGTGCAGGTGGTGATGATCTGCGCGCCTTCAATTGCCGCTTCGGGGCTGGGGCAGGCGGTGATATTCAGCCCGCTATCGGCCAGATTGGCCTTGCATTTGGCGGTGGCGGCGGGATCTATATCGTACAGTCGCAGGTTTTCGATGCCGCAGACGGTTTTCATCGCCAGCGCCTGAAATTCGCTTTGCGCGCCGTTGCCGATCATCGCAAGGGTTTTCGCGCCCTTGGGCGCCAGATGTTTCGCCACCATCGCCGATGTCGCCGCTGTGCGCAGCGCCGTCAGGATGGTCATTTCCGATAGCATCACCGGATAACCACTGGCCACATCCGCCAAAAGCCCAAACGCAGTAACGGTTTGCAGGCCTTTCTTCATGTTGGAGGGGTGGCCGTTAACGTATTTGAACCCGTAAACCTGCCCATCCGAGGTGGGCATCAGTTCGATCACGCCTTCGGTCGAATGGGACGCCACGCGCGGGGTTTTGTCGAACAATTCCCAGCGGGCGAAATCATCCTGAATATAGCGTGCCAGATCGGCCAGCACCTGTTCAATGCCGATGTGATGCACCAGCTTCATCATGTTGTCGACCGATACAAACGGCACATAGGCCAGTTTCGAGGGGGCGGGAATGGTCATGTTCAGTAACTCCGTGTGGGGCGGTCAAAGACGCGGCGGCCAAGCAGGGAGGCCGTCAGGTCCACCATCAGTTTTGCGGTTTTGCCGCGATCGTCCAGAAAGGGGTTCAGTTCAACAAGGTCCAGCGATGTCACCAGCCCGCTGTCGTGCAGCATTTCCATCACCAGATGGGCCTCGCGAAAGGTGGCGCCGCCCGGAACGGTGGTGCCAACGGCGGGCGCGATGGCTGGATCAAGGAAGTCTACGTCCAAAGACACATGCAGCAATCCGTTGGCGCGGGAAACATCGTCCAGAAACGCTTCGAGCGGGCGTTTGATGCCGCCCTCGTCAATGGCACGCATATCGACACTGCGGATGTTGTTTTCCACCAGCGCTGCCTGTTCTGCCGGATCGACCGAGCGCAGGCCGATAAGGCAGAGGTTGTTCATCGGCACCACAGCAGGTAGCGGGGGGAAGGCGTCAAAATCCGGCAAGCCGGTGACATAGCCCAAGGGCGTGCCATGCAGATTGCCGCTGGCGGTGGTTTGTGGCGTGTGGAAATCGCTGTGGGCATCCAGCCACAGCACAAACTGCGGGCGATTCACTTCGGCAGCATAGGCGGCGACACCGGCCACCGTGCCAAGTGCCAGCGCATGATCGCCGCCAAGGAAGATCGGGAGACTGTCGCGCATGGCCGCCTGCGCGGCCTGCATCAGGGTTTGGGTCCAGCCCACGGTTTCGGCCAGGGCGTGGCTTTTGCCATCCTCGGGAATGTCCACGGGGGCAGGGGTTAGATTGCCGATGTCGGTGACACTGTGGCCAAGGCCGGTGATGGCCTGTTCCAGACCGGCGGTGCGCATGGCATCCGGTCCCATCAGGCAGCCGCGGCGGCGCTTGCCGCTGTCCACGGGCGCCCCGATCAGGGTGATATTTCGCATGTTGTAAAACCTGTTCTGTCGCTGTTCCTATGTGTAATTTGATAAATAGGCTGGCTCAAAGGAGGCAAAACGGCTATATCGGAGGAAGAATGGTCAATATGGATGCTAAAGGTTCCGATATGGATGATACTGATCAAAAGCTGATTGCCACCCTGCGCCGCGATTCCCGCGCGCCGCTGTCCAGTCTGGCAGCGGAACTGGGCCTGTCGCGCACCACTGTGCGCAGCCGGATTGAACGCCTGATCAAGCGGGGTGAAATTCTGGGGTTCACCCTGCGTCTGAAAAGCGACATTGCCCATGCCCCCGTGCGTGGCATGATGATGCTGGGGATCGAGGGGCGCGGGGCGGAAAAGATCATGCACCGCCTGCTGGGGATCGCGGCGGTGCAGGCGGTTCATTCAACCAATGGCAAATGGGATTTGATCGCTGAAATCGGCACCGACACGCTTGAGGAGCTGGACAAGGTGCTATTCGCTATCCGCCGGATTGACGGGGTGATGCGCAGTGAAACCAACCTGCTGTTGTCCACGCGCGGAGGGAAGGGTTGAAATACTACAGATATGGAGTTATATATACTTCAATACAGGAGTATCGCAAATGGCACTGACCCTTGTCGCCCCAGAACCCAAATACACAGACGCCCCGCTGATCGACTTGACGGATCGCGACACGCGCGAGCGGCTGTCGGATGGTGCGGTGCGGGCATTTTTCAACATCATGGAGGCCTGGAAAATCAATGATACGCAGGCCAAGGCGCTGTTGGGCGGCATGTCGAACGGGGCGTTCTATACGCTGAAAAAAGGTAGCGGCAAACGGCTGGACGAGGACCGGATCAGGCGGATTTCCTATCTGGTCGGCATCTTCAAGGCGCTTAATGTCCTTTATGATCAAGATCTTGCCGACAGGTGGATCACCCTGCCCAACAGCAACCGGATTTTCGGGGGCAAAGCACCGCTTGATTACATGCTGCGCGGTGGCCAGCCTGCGTTTCAAACCGTACGCCGCCTGCTGGATGCCCGGCGGGGCGGGCGGTGAAGCTGCCGCCGCTGACCACCCTGCGCCAGCTGGACACGCATCATCTTGTGCCCTCGAAGTATAGCGAGGGGGGCGATAGCGTGCTGGCGCGGATTGCCGATGATGACGGGCATCTGGCCGATATTTTCGATCTGGACCACGCAACAAACGATCGTTTGATGGCAGAGAATAATTTGCTGCCCGGCATCGGCATTGACGAACTGGTGTTCGGGGTGCCGCATTACCGGATGGTGAATGCCGCCTTTTGCCATGCGGCCCCCACCGGCGCGCGGTTCAACGAGCCGGATCGTGGCGCGTGGTATGCGGGGTTCGAGGTTGAGACCTCGCAAGCCGAAGTGGCATTTCACAAGGCGCTGGAACTGGCTGAGGTGAACTGGTGGCAGCAAAGCGTCACCTATGACGATTATCTGGCCGATTTCGGCGGGGATTTTCACGATATTCGCAGGCAGGGTGATTTTGCCGATTGCCTGAGAGCGGACAGCTATGTGGCCTCGCAAACCCTGGCGGAACATCTACTGGCAGATGGGTCGGCGGGGGTGTTGTATCCATCGGTGCGCACGAAGGGCGATTGTATCGCCTGTTTCCGCCCCGCGATGGTGGGGAATGTGCGCAAAGGACCGACATACAGGTTCACTTGGGAGGGTGATCCGGTGCCGGTGATTTCGGTGGAATAATGCAATGCTAACATATCCATTAAACCGGTTTAATGGATATGTTGATTGAACCGCAGCCAAGGCAGATTAGTGATATTTAATAGAGGTTTGCGCCTAGCTGCGTTTCCATGCCATCAGCCAGATCGCGGCCAAACCGAAGGAAATAATCGCGTTCCATGTGGCCATCGACAGGGTGAACATTTCCCACGGCACTTCGTCACAGCGGATCAGGGGGGCGGCCATAATCTGTTCCAGCAGATCGTCGGCAGACATGCCCGATGTGCCAGAGGACGTGCAGGACGTCGGTCCTTCCCACCAGTTACGCTCTACCCCTGTATGGTAGATGCCAATTGCCCCTGTGGTTGCCGCGCCCAGCATCCCGACCAATGGCCAGAACTTGCCGCGCATCATCAGCGCCAGCAGGCCAGCCGCAACCGCCACCCCGTGCGGCCAGCGTTGCCAGATGCACAGTTTGCAGGGCGCCATGCCACCGATATATTGAAAGGCAAAGGCCCCGAGTAACAGGGCCAGAGAGCCGCCAGCGGCGACGATAATCAGATTATTGCGTGTCATATGTATTTCACCAGATAGAAGCCGCCCAACAGCAGCAGGATAAACAACGTGAACATAAGGCCAAGCCGTTTTTCGATAAAGTCACGAATTGGTGCGCCGAATTTCCATAAAAGGGCCGCGACAATAAAGAACCGCAAGCCCCGTGCGATGATGGACGAGACGATGAAAACCCCAAGGTTCAGCCCCGTCCAGCCGGACATGATGGTGATCACCTTGAATGGAAATGGCGTTACACCCGCGATCAGCACCGCCCATGCGCCCCAATCTTGGAAACGCTGGTTAAATTGTTCGGCCGCGTCCGTTTTGCCATAAAATTCAAGCATCGGTTTGCCGACCACGTCAAACAGGCTGGCACCGATATAATAGCCCAGCAAGGCTCCAGTCACCGAGGCCACCAGCGCCACACCGGCAATCAGAAAGGCGCGGCTGGGGCGGGCAAGGATCATCGGGATCATGATAATATCGGGCGGGATCGGAAAGACCGAGCTTTCCAGAAACGCCACGAACGCCAGCGCCCACAGCGCATAGGGGCTGTCGGCCAGTGCCAAAGTCCAGTTGTATAGTCGCCTGATCATTGTTTTTGTGCCCGTTTTCAGTCCATCCACCATGACAGGGCCGCGAGGTCAAGCATATCTGCTATTGCGAGGCGTAAATCATCCGTTATTCTGGCGGAGAAACTGTATGTGGAGAGTGCTATGAAGTGGCAGGGACGTCGAGGAAGCCGGAATATCGAGGATCGTCGCAGGATGTCTGTAGGTAAAACTGCAGGGGTTGGCGGAATTGGTGCGAGTAATGCCCGAAAGTTGGTGATGGGGTGATTGGGTGGCATATCATGGCGGTGTTGACGCGCCGCGATTCTCAGAGAGAAAAGGATATGCCACATGGAAGACGATACTATTTTGGAGTTTACCGATCCAGCCGGAATTTCACCTGATCCGCTGACGGATATCTTGCGCAAAGGCGCGCGGGATCTGTTGGCACAGGCGGTCGAGGCCGAGGTTTGTGATCTGATGGCGCAACACGCGCATTTGAGGGATTCGGCCGGTCGCCAGCGCCTTGTTCGCCACGGATACCTGCCGGAGCGCGAGGTGATGACGGGGATCGGCCCTGTCCCGGTGAATGTGCCTCGGGTGCGTGATCGTGGCACGGGGGCGGAGAAGATCAGGTTCACCTCGACGCTTCTGCCGCCGTATCTGCGCCGGGCAAAGTCGGTCGAGGAGTTGTTGCCCTGGCTCTATCTCAAAGGTATTTCCACGGGTGATTTCGGCGAAGCACTGGCGGCCCTTCTGGGGCCTGATGCGGGTGGTTTGACATCGAGCACGATTTCGCGCCTGAAGGCGGAGTGGTGGGCAGAATACGAGCGTTGGAACCGGCGTGACCTGTCGGCCAAACGCTATGTGTATTTCTGGGCCGACGGGGTTTATTTCAAGCCGCGCACGGATGCTGACAAGCAATGCATGCTGGTGATCATCGGCGCGGACGAGTGGGGTAACAAGGATGTTCTGGGCCTCGTGGACGGGTATCGAGAAAGCAGCCAGAGCTGGCGTGAACTGCTGCTGGACTTGCAACGTCGTGGCCTCAGAAAAGCCCCTGATCTGGCCGTTGGTGATGGCGCGCTCGGCTTCTGGAACGCCTTGCGGGAGGTGTTCGGTGAGACCCGGGAGCAGCGCTGCTGGGTGCATAAAACCGGCAACGTCCTGAATGCCATGCCGAAGTCGCTGCAAGCCAAAGCCAAGGGCCATCTACAGGACATCTGGATGGCCGAGAACAAACGGGACGCCGAGGCCGCGTTCAATTTCTTCATCGAAGCCTATGGCGTGAAATACGAGCGTGCCGTGGGGAAGCTGACCAAGGACCGGGACGTGCTGCTGACCTTCTACGACTTCCCTGCCGAGCACTGGAAACACATCCGCACATCCAACCCCATCGAAAGCATATTTGCCACCGTGCGGCACCGAACGAAGAAGACCAAAGGCTGCCTCGGGCGCAAGACCGCCTTGGCAATGACCTTCCGCCTGATGATGTCGGCAAAGAAGAAATGGCGTAAACTCGACGGCGCATTCCGATTGCCGGAAATCATCGAAGGGGTTGAATTTAAGGACGGGATCAAGCAGGAAAAACATGCCGCCTGATTACTGCGTCACCAACTTTTGGGCATAGCTCTCGTCATTATGATGCGATCCGCAATTACGGAACGGCTGTGGGGTTGGCGAATTTCCTGATCGCGGTGCCGGAACTTAAGCCGCGCGGACGCCACCCTTTGCCCGATGAAAGCCCCGAAGCACTGGCCGCGCTTGCTCAGGACGGATTGGACAGGCTGGCACAGGTGGCCAAGGCAAAACCCGTTTGCGCCGGGCCTGCCTTGCGGTCCGGCTGGGATAGCGCGCGGGTATTGAAGCGGGTGGTGAAACAGCCCGAAAGGGTGTTGCAGGGCCGTTTGCAGACCTCGGCTTTCCGGCGCAAGCTGTCGCTGCTGGTTATTGGCCTTCTGGGCTAGGCCTCAACACCAGCCAGATCAACGCAGCCTCGGCCAGCGTCAGGAACGGGATCATTGCCATGTTCACGGCCTGCCATCCCGCCTGTGCATTCCCGCCCGAGCAGTTCATCAACCCGCCAGAGGCTAATGATGCCAGCGTCACGCCGCCAAACACCAGCATATCGTTCAGCCCCTGGATCCGGCCGCGTTCTTCTGGCTCGTATGACGCCGCCAGCATGGATGTGGCGCCGATATAGCCAAAGTTCCAACCAACGCCCAGCAGGATCAGCGCGATAAAGAACTTGTCCAGTTCCACCCCCGTCAGCGCCACCAATCCGGCCGATGCCAGAATGGCCAGCCCGATCGAGATGATCTTGACGGGGCCAAAGCGGGCGATCAGGTGACCGGTGAAAAACGACGGGATATACATGGCCAGAACGTGGGATGATACGATATCGGCGGCGGTATTGCGCTGGAAGCCGCAACCGACAACGGCCAGCGGAGTGGATGTCATGATCAGGTTCATCAGCGCGTAGGACACCATGGCACAGATGATGGCCACTGCGATTTTCGGGGTTTTCAGCAGTTCCATCCGGCTGCGTCCTGCCGGTGCGCCCTCGACCGGTGCAGGGGGTGTGGGGATATTCAGGAACAGGAACATCATTGACCCGACAAGGTTAATCACAATCACCGTCAGATAGCTGCCCAGAAACGGGATCACCATTGCGTCCGCTGTCAGTTTCACCAGTTGCGGCCCGATCACGGCGGCGGCCAATCCACCCGCCAGCACATAGGAAATCGCTTTGGGGCGAAAATCCTCGGTCGAGGTATCGGCGGCGGCGAAACGGTAGAATCCTTGACCCGACATATAAACACCGGTGAACAGGGATCCGGCGATGAACACCGGAAACGACTGGATAAACAGACCATAGGCGCTGATAGATGCGCCGAGTGCGCCAAAGGCGGTGCCCAGCATAAACCCCGCGCGCCGGCCGTATTTCTGCATGAAGGCCGACAGCGGTGTTGCGGCAAGGACCGACCCCAGAATGATCACCGATATCGGCAGGGTGGCAAAACACGGATTACTGGCAAGGCTAAGGCCCGCCAGACCGCCCAGAATAAAGATGATCGGCATTTGCGCACCCAAAAGGGCCTGCGCCATCACCAGAATGGCCACATTGCGTTTGGCGGTTGATATGGAAACGTCAGCAATCATGTCCCATCCCTAGCGGGGAAGGCGGCGCAGGAAAAGCCCCGAAATTGTATCGCTACAGGGTTCAACGCGAATTGCCCTACAGCTTTTCGATCAGATGGATAAAGGATCCGCTGACATTGTTGTGGATCAGGCCCATTGGTCCCAGGTCTTTGCCTTCGGCGTCTTCTGCCATGAACAGCGGCGTGCCCTCGGCGCGGATCGTACTGGCGTAATGGAATTCATGCGCGGCATAAAGGCCGGTGAACAGCCCTTCGGTGGCGGCCACGTTGCGATAGCCAAGGTGCAGTTTGCGTTTGGCAAACGAGGTTTCCAGCGGCAACAGGCCCAGCATTTCATGGCGGGTGCCATCGGCATCGGTCAACCCGTTGCCAAGGGCCATATAGCCGCCGCATTCGCCATAGATCAGCGTGCCGTTCACCTGTGCCAGTTGCATCGAGGTTCGAAATGCGGTGGCTGCCGCCAGTTGTGCTGCATGCAATTCGGGATAGCCACCCGGCAGAAATATCATGTCAGCTTTTGGTGTAGGTTCGTCTGCCAATGGCGAAAAGAACTGCAATTGCGCCCCGTTTTCCCGCCAGTCCTGCAGGATATGCGGATAGGCAAAAGCAAAGGCGCGGTCCTGCGCGATGGCGATGCTTTGGGCCGGTGGTTTCAGGCGCTTTGGCGTGCTGGCTTTGGGCAGGGGTGCTGCAAGTTTCATCAAGGCGTCCAGATCCAGAGCCTTTTCCACAGCTTCGGCGGCGCGATCCAGATAGGCCGCCAGATCGGGATGCTCGCCAGCCTGCACCAGCCCCAGATGGCGCGAGGGATGCTCCAGCCCGCTTTGGCGGTACACCTCGCCCAGAACCGGGATGCCCAGCGGGGCAAGGGCGCGGGCCAGCATGGATTCATGGCGCGGCGAGCCGACGTTGTTCAGGATGATGCCCGCGATCCGCACGTCTTTGTCATGGCCCGCAAATCCGGCCACCAGCGGGGCGACCGATTGCGCAGTCTTGGCGGCATCCACGATCAACACCACGGGCAGGTCCAGCAGTCGCGCCAGATCGGCGGTGGCGCCTTTGCCAACAGGGGGCGCGCCGTCAAACAGACCCATTGCGCCCTCTACCATCAGCAAACCGTCACCGGCGGCCAGTGACCGGATACGATCGGGCGTCATCGCCCAGGCGTCCAGATTAGGGCAGGGGATGCCACATGCGGCCTCGTGAAAGCGCGGATCAATGTAATCGGGGCCGGATTTCGCACCGCGCACCATGACCCCGCGTTTGGCCAAGGCCCGCAGGATGCCCAGCGTGATGGTGGTTTTGCCAGCGCCCGAATTGGGGGCGGACAGGATCAGGCCATTACCCATTGGTGCTCTCCAAAATATCCACGGTGCCGCCAATGCAAATAACGGCGGGGGGGACATGGGGTGGATGGCCAGATCATCGGTGATGCGGCCCAGTGTGGTTTGCAATATCTTTTGTGTCGGCAGGCTGGCATCCGTGACAATCGCCACGGGTTCATCTGCGCCGCGACCTGCCGTCATCAACGCATCCGCAATCGCGCTAATCCGTTTCAGCCCCATATAGATCACGATCACCGGTGCCGCGCGGGTAATCGCGGCCCAGTCGGTGGCCGGATCATGGCCGGTGGCGAAAATCACCGCCTGATTGACATCGCGGTGGGTGACGGGAATACCCGCCATCGCCAGCCCGCCAATTCCGGCCGTGACTCCGGGAATAACACGGTATGGGACGTTCGCGGTGGCCAGCACTTGCGCCTCTTCCCCGCCGCGGCCGAACATAAAGGGATCGCCCCCCTTTAGCCGCAACACCCGCTTGCCATCCTGTGCCAGTTCCACCAGAGTTTTCGAAATCTGCGCCTGCGTGGCCGACTGCCCGCCGCGTTTGCCTACGTAAACCCGTTCAGCCGCCGAATTGCCCAGCGCCAGTATATCCGCCCCGATCAATGCGTCATGCACGATCACATCGGCCTGTTTCAGCGCGTTCACTGCATGCAGCGTCAACAGCCCCGCATCACCGGGACCGGCACCACACAGCCATACATGGCCGGCGGGAAAATCGGGAAGGGGGACAGATTCGCTCATGGTCCTGTTATGGCGAAACAGATGCGGGGCGGGAAGGGTTAGCTGTGTAAAAGGAACAAAACGGCACAGATAATGGCGGCTTTGGCCAGCAACAAAACCGGTTTGTTATGGACGGATTTGCCCGCAAAGCGTTTTACTGAATTCTGCCCGCCGTTAATAAATATGACTGCAGACACTATAAAGATGATCTGGTCGCCTCTGTTGGACTGGTGCTTGGCGGAAACAAAGTCGGCCGACAACAAGATATAGGTTAGCACGAACATGAACAGGGGAACGAAAAATATGGAAAGCCAGTCTGTGCGCAACTTGTTCCTGTCATAATCCTGCACAATATAGTCAGGGGGTTGCGGGATGCGTATTGTGGCCATCACACCGAAAGCGATGGCAACCAGCAGCACCGCCAGCTTGACGGTTGCAGGCGCCGTTTGAACATAGGGAAACCCCGCAGCCGCATCCAGCAGAACCACCAGAAATACGTTGAAAACACCATAGACCACCCTGCGCCAGTGATTGTCGGGGTCCAGTGCCAAAGCAACCGAGAGCGGCTCAAGGGCGTAAGGGGTAATCGCGATAAGCGCGGCGCTGTACACCATCCTGAACCACAGGGCATCGGTTCCGGTGACGAGTGTGGCGACGGCCCAGACCATTGCCGCCATCATCAAGGTCAGCGCAAGGGTGACGGGGATAGGTTGGCGATAGCGGAGCAGGTCGATCATGAGTAGGCCTTTAACAGGAGCCGTGAAATCGTATTGGCCAATACGATTAGTGTGGCAATGAGAACAGAGATGTCCTCGTTGCGGGTAATATATTTGCCTCTAAGATAAACCTTTTTCCTGGGACGTGTGGTATCCAGTGGAAATAGACCCACGAGAATTATCACCAACATGAGCGGCAAAGTTGCTAAATCGGTGCCTCTTGTTGCCGATTCATCAGTCAAGGTTGGTGTAATCAATGAATTATATACCTCAAAAATCAAGAGAAGCGGAAAGATGTAGTGAAAGTAGAACCAAAAAAATCCGTTCCGGTCCTCGCTTTTAACAGGTTTATAGATTTCAACGATGTCCGTGGGGATGTCAGGTGTTTTGCGACCTGCGTAGAGGCCGACTCCCAATGCAACGGTAACCAGCAGCAGTTTGCTGAAAGACGAGGAATACTGGATATAGCCAAAGAAGGCGATAATCGGGAAAAGGCAGAATATATATGCTGCCAAGGCCCCATACAATAGCCGCAAATTGCGATCTTCCGGAGAATTGGTAATGGCAACGGCAACGGGTTCGAGCACGGCGGGGGTAAGCAGTACAAGCGCAAATACACTTGTTACCCGAAACCACAGGTAATCGGTTCCGGTGATGTAGTTGGCCAAGACCCAGACAGTAAAGGCGACAATGCCAGCCGTTAATAGGGTAGTCGGCAGGGGTTGGCGGTATTTGAGAAGTGTTGGCATTCGTCACGCATTCACAATGATAAAGACCTCTGCATAACATCGGGATTCCCCCGGGTTGGCCGTTTTGGTAAGCTAGCCGGGAAATCTCTGGGGTGAATAGATGGACCTTTTCCTGCACGAAGCGGCGGCACGGATCGGCGCGGATGACGTTCTGTCGAAGATCGACGCGCTGATGGATTGGAACTCGTTTTTGCCGATCCTGCGGCGCGGTCTGGGGCGCTCGGGGATCGGGCCTCAGGGCTATGATCCGCTGGTTCTGTTCAAGTGTCTTCTGGTTGGCCAGTGGCACGGGCTGAGCGACCCGAAGCTGGAGCGGGCCTTGAAGGTGCGGCTGGATTTCATGCTGTTCTGCGGGCTCGATCTGCACGCGTCGGTGCCGGATGAGACGACCCACTGCCGGTTCCGCAATGCGCTGGTCCGGGGTGGCGTTTACGATGAGCTGCTGGCCGAGGTCTGCCGCCAGATCGAGGCGCATGGGCTGAAGCTGAAAGAGGCTGAGGCGGCGATCATTGATGCGACCCTGATCGCGGCGGCGGCGCGCCCGCGCACCCATATCGACGCCCCGCAGGACCGGGCAGAGGACGGGGCAAGGGAAGGGACGCCGGATGATCCGCCCGAGGTCTCACCCGACGGGGCACAGCTGCATTTCAGCGCCGACCCTGATGCCCGCTGGGTCAAGAAGGGCCGCAAGAGCACGCTCGGCTACAAGGGCTTTGCCCGCTGCGACGAAGAGGGCTTTATCGACAAGGTGCACACCACGCCCGCCAATGCCGCCGAAAGCCCCGAATTCGCCACCATGATCGCGGGCGCAAAGGCGCAGCGGGTGCTGGCCGACAAGGCCTATGCGAGCAAGGCCAACCGCCAGATGCTGCGCGGCAAATACCGCGACGGCATCCTGCGCAAGGCAGCGCGCGGCCGCCCCCTGCGGCAATCGGAGAAACGCTTCAACCGGCTGATTTCGAAACGCCGCTTCCGCATCGAGCAGACTTTCGGCACGATGAAACGCCTCTTCGGCCTGCAGCGGGCGAGATATTTCGGGCGCGCCAGGGTGCATGCCCAGATGGTCATGGCCGCCATCGCGCAAAACCTGCTCAAGGCCGCAAACAGGATCACCCTCAACCCGCAAACCCCCGCAATCGCATAGCCCCAAACCCCGCCACCCGTCTGTCCGCCGGACCCGCAGGGGCGCAAGGTGGGCGGCCGAAATCTTGCTTCAACCGAAAGCCATGGCCTCATGCAGAGGTCTTTGATAGATTGTGGGAAGCTTATTCAAGGGATTGCGTAAATGCAATGAAAAGCTCCCCTTACGGTTCTCTGCGCCCCCGAAATCTTTCAAAGATTTCGGCTGTTTTCTTTTAAAGAAAACAATTCCTTCACCCTTGCCGCTGTGACTTCGGACATTATAGTCCCCCCATGAAACAGGACCCCGCCAAAACCCTGCGCCGTGGCTGGACCACTGGCGCCTGTGCCACCGCTGCCACCAAGGCGGCGTTGATGGCGCTGTGGGGCGAGGGATTTCCCGAACATGTGTCGATCACCCTGCCCAAAGGCGAGACACCGGATTTCACGGTGGTGAATACGCGCGCAGGCAAGGGCTGGGCCGAGGCAGGGATCATCAAGGACGCGGGCGATGATCCCGATGTGACCCACGGGGCCGAGGTGCGGGTGCGGGTTTCGGCTAGCACAGGCGGCGTGGTGTTTGCGGCGGGCGATGGTGTGGGGATTGTCACCAAGCCCGGATTGCCGGTGCCGGTGGGCGAGCCTGCGATCAACCCGAAACCGCGCGAAATGATGCTTGGCGTGGTTGAGGAAATGGCCACAACATACGGGAAAAGAACGGATATTACCCTAACGGTTTCAATTGTAAACGGGGCGGCGCTGGCCCTGAAAACATGGAACCCACGCCTTGGCATCAAAGGGGGCCTGTCGGTTTTGGGCACCACCGGCGTGGTGCGACCGTTCTCCTGTGCGGCGTGGATTGCCTCGATCCACCGCGGGGTGGATGTGGCGCGGGCCACGGGACAGCCCCATGTGGCGGGCTGCACCGGCGCGACCAGCGAAGCCACGGTGCAGGCGCTTTATGATCTGCCCGATCACGCAATGCTGGATATGGGCGATTTCGCGGGCGGCCTGCTGAAATATATCCGGCGGCATCCGGTGGCGCGGCTGACCATTGGCGGGGGTATCGGCAAGATCACCAAGCTGGCGCAGGGGGCGGTTGATCTGCATTCGGGGCGCTCGCAGGTGGATTTCGCGGCGCTGGCGGGGATGGCGGGGGATGATCGGCTGGCAAAAGTGAATTCCGCACTGGAAGCCTATGAAATAGCTGGTAAAAAGATGGCTGACAAAGTAGCCACACAGGCGCTGCTGGCTGTTCAGGATATATTGCGGGATACGGATACCAATGTGGATATCGTGATTATTGACCGCGCTGGAAACATCATTGCAAGGGCGGGTGAATGAAGCTGTTATTATTGGCGGGCACAAGCGAAGCACGCCGTTTGGCGGGGGCTTTGGCCGAAATACCGGAAATAGACGTGATCGCCTCGCTTGCCGGTGTGACGCGCGAGCCGCTGGACCTGCCGGTGCCGATGCGTTCGGGCGGGTTTGGCGGGCGTGATGCGTTTCGGAAATACTTGCAAGATCAAGGGTTTGATGCGGTGATTGATGGCACCCATCCGTTTGCGCAGATCATTAGCAAACGCTGTTTCGAGGTGGCGCAGGAGCTGGACATCCCGCACTTACAAATCCTGCGCCCGGCGTGGGAGCCGGAACCGAGGGATTTGTGGACTTTCATTGATGATGAAAGCGAGGCCGCGCAGCATATCCCGCAAGGGGATACGGTGTTCTTGGCCACGGGACGCCAGACACTGCACCGGTTTGACAACCTGACCGGACGGCAGATCATTTGCCGACAGATTGAAACTTCCGAGGGGGAATTCCCGTATGAAGGCGGGGAATATCTGATCGGGCGACCGCCGTTTTCGGTGGAAGAAGAAGTGGAGCTGTTCACGCGGCGCAAGGTCGATTGGCTGGTGGTGAAAAATGCAGGCGGGATGTTAAGCCGCACCAAGCTGGTGGCGGCACGGCAGTTGAAAATTCCCGTGCTGCTGATCAACCGCCCGCCGCTGCTGCCCTGCAATCGGGTGGAAACGGACAAAACGGCGCTGGACTGGGTCAGGGGGCTGTTGTGAGGATCATCACCTCGGATGCCTGTGTTGCCGAAGGGGCGGTGGCACTGGCGAAAATGGAGCCACGCTTTGCCGCGGCGTTGCAGGAAACCGGCCCGCTGCCCCTGCGGCTGCGCAAGGACGGCTTTACTGCGCTGCTGGACGCGATTGTCAGCCAGCAGATTTCGGTAGCGGCCGCCAGCGCGATCTGGGGCAGGATGAAAACCGCCAGACTGACCGGCCCGCGCAAGATCAAGTGGGCCAGCGACGATGATCTGCGCGCTTGCGGGCTCAGCAGCCAGAAAATCCGCTATGCCCGCGCGCTGGCCGAGGCGCGGATCGATTACAACGCCCTGCGCGACACACCCAGCGACGAGGTGATCGCGACCCTGGTCAAAGTGCCCGGCATCGGCCCGTGGACGGCGGAAATATACGCGATGTTTTCGCTGGGCCATGCGGATGTGTTTCCGCCCGGCGATCTGGCCCTGCAAGAAGCGGCGCGTGTGCTGTTCGATCTGGACAAACGCCCGAGCGAGCGCGAGTTCCGACAAATGGCCGCAGCATGGTCGCCGTGGCGGGCGGTTGCGGCGCGCTGCCTATGGTCCTATTACCGCGTGGTGAAACAACGCGAAGGCATCCGGTAAATGACACGAGACTTGAAAACCCTGCGGCGCGGCGCCAAATCGGGCAACACGAAATCCGTTCTGGTGTTTCTGCACGGATATGGCGCCAATGGCGACGATCTGATGGGGCTTGCGAACACTTTGGCCCCCTATCTGCCCGACACGGTTTTTCTGGCCCCTGATGCGCCCGAGGAATGCGTGGGCAATCCGCAGGGGCTGCAATGGTTTTCGGTGCCGTGGATTGACAATTCCAGCGAAGAAGACGCGGTGGCAGGGATGAAACGCGCCGCCGGTGATCTGGACGCCTTTCTGGACAAGGTGATGGTGGACGAGGGTGTAAGCGAGGACCAGATCGTGCTGTTCGGCTTTTCCCAAGGCACAATGATGGCGCTACAGGTTGCCCCGCGGCGCAAAAAACCAGTGGCGGCGGTTGTCGGTTTTTCCGGTAGCCTGATGTTGCCGGATGATTTGCGCGATGAAGTGGTTTCAAAACCGCCGGTGATGTTGTTGCACGGCGACAAGGACGAGGTGGTGCCGCCCGAGGCGCTGAACAAGGCGGAATTCGCGCTTGATGCGCTGGGGTTCGAGGTCTACGCCTTTGTGATGGAAAACGCCGCACACGGGATTGCCAGCGACGGGTTAAGCGTGGCAACGGGGTTTTTGCGGGAAAAACTGGGGATCGAGGGATGACACGGATTTTAAACAGCGAACGACGCGCGGCGGCGTCGGGCAAGGGGACGTCACTGGTGGTGTTCCTGCATGGGTACGGGGCCAATGCGCAGGATTTGCTGGGGCTGGCCGATCCTCTGGCACAGCACATGCCCGATACGGTTTTTGTTGCACCGGATGCGCCCGAACACTGCGCCGGAAGCCCGATGGGGTTTCAATGGTTTCCGATCCCGTGGATTGACGGCAGTAGTGAAGAAGACTCTGCCGCCGGTATGGAGCGTGCAGTGGGGGATCTGAATGCCTATCTGGATACGGTGATGCAAGAAGAAGGCATAAGCGCCGATAAAACCATCCTTTTCGGTTTTTCCCAAGGCACGATGATGGCGCTCTATGTCGCCCCGCGCCGCGCGCAAGCGGTGGCCGGTGTGGTCGGCTTTTCCGGCCGCCTGATGTCGCCGGAATTGTTGGCAGATGAAGCGGTTGTGAAGCCGCCTGTGCTGCTGGTGCACGGGGATCAGGACGATGTTGTGCCACCGGCCAGCCTGCCCGAAGCGGCAGACGCGCTGACGGCGGCGGGGTTCGAGGTTTACGCCCATGTGATGAAGGGCACCGCCCACGGAATCGCGCCGGACGGGTTAAGTGTGGCGGCGGCGTTCATGCGGGAAAAACTGGGCATTGCCTAAGGCTGTTTAGGGCCTGAAATCAGCTACATATAGTGGGGGTTGTCATGCGCCCCACAGGATATATAGTCGCCCTTGAGCGTGCCGGTATCGGACGTCCGATCCATCTTTGCACGCGCTGCAGGGGTGAAGAAGATATGTCAGGTGATTTCAGGACCGAATTTGTCAGGGAACCCAGCGGGTTGCGGCACCATCCGGCATTGGTGCTGAACGCGGATTACCGGCCTTTATCCTACTACCCTTTGTCACTGTGGCCCTGGCAAGAAGCGATCAAGGCGGCCTATCTGGACCGGGTGGATATTCTGGCGGAATACGATCAGGTGGTGCACAGCCCGACGATGGAAATCCGTATTCCCAGCGTGGTGGTGTTGCGTGATTATGTTCAGCCGCAGGCCAAAGTCGCCTTTACCCGTTTCAACCTGTTCCTGCGCGACGGGTTTCGCTGTCAGTATTGTGGATCAAAGGGCGATCTGACCTTTGACCATGTGGTGCCGCGTGCGGCGGGCGGGATTACAAGCTGGCAGAATGTGGTGGCCGCCTGTAGCCCGTGCAATCTGCGCAAGGGATCGAAATCCTTGCGAGCGTCGGGTCTGCAACTGACCAAACCGCCGCGTCAGCCGCAGGCCGAACAATTGCGCAATATGGGGCGCAGATTCCCCCCGAACCTGATGCATGAAAGCTGGATCGACTTTCTGTATTGGGATGCCGAACTGGAAGAATAGAGCATGTCGCACCAAATTGAATTCACCGACCGGACCGAACGCATTCGCTATTGCGAACGCTGCCTCGGTCCTGACGGTGAATGCTTGTATCCAATCGGGCGCGAAACGCTCTAATGGTCTGGCCCTCGAATTCCCCCGAAGCCGTTTCCGATGAACAATGGGACGACTGGCAGCGCCGTTTTGCCGACAGTGACGCCGAGGCGGGGTTCGAGGTGACGCGCGATTTTGTGCCGTTCAGCCAGATGAACGACATGTTTACGCGGGCGTTCTGGGATCCTCTGGTCAGGACCGACGATACCGATGCGTTTTTTGCCAGCTACCGGATGGAGGCAGCACCGCGCGGGGCAGGCGGGTTCAGCCAAAAGGATTTCGCCCTGCGCAACGCGGCCTGGGCGATTTCGGACATCATTTCCGACCGCGCTGCGGCGACAGGCCTGCGCGAGGGGTTTCAGGGCGCGATTGCCCATGATACGCCGGTGGCGCCGATGCGGGCCGATCTGGGCGATCCCGCCGATGAAACCGCCGAGATCAAGGCACTGGCGAAAATGTTCGGGGCCGATCTGGTCGGGATCACGGAAATCGACGAGCGCTGGCATTACACCCACCGCCCCGATGTGCGCGATATGACGCCTGTGGCCAATGAACTGCCCGAAGGCATCAGCCATGTGATCGTCATGGGCCACGCGATGGATTTTGATCTGGTGGAAACCTATCCCAGCGCATTGGCGGGGGCCTCGACAGGGCTGGAATACAGTCACGAGGCGGCGATCTCGATCCAGTTGGCGGCCTATATCCGAAATCTGGGGTATCAGGCGGTGGCCTCGATGAACGATACCGCGCTGGTGATCCCCTATGCAATCAAGGCGGGGCTGGGGGAATACGGGCGCAACCAGATGGTGCTGACGCCGGAATTCGGGCCACGGGTGCGGTTCTCGAAAATCTTTACCAATCTGCCACTTCTGGCGGATTATCCACGTCAGCTTGGCATGGCAACTTATTGTAATGAATGCACAGTTTGCGCAGATGCCTGCCCGCCAAAGGCATTGCCGTTTGATGCGGCCAAGGTTGGGTCGGACAGTGTGTCAACCGTAAAGGGCGTGAAGAAATGGTCGGCCGATTGCGAGAAATGCTTTGGCTACTGGGCCAAGATCAAGACCGATTGCGCCATCTGCATGCGGGTATGCCCGTTTAACCGGCGCGGCGGCAAGGCGGATGAGTTCTGGCGCCGTCTGGCGTTGGACCATGGCGCGCGGGGGCGGGCCTTGGCGCGCAAGTGGCATGCGCGTAAAGGGATGCGGGCGCGGTTAAAGCCTACAGAATGGTGGAGGCGGCTGAAGGGGGGCCGGAATCTTTAAAAGATTTCGGCTGTTTTCTTTAAAAGAAAACAAGATGTTAGACCGAACAGCTTGCCCCGCCAAAGAGGCGAAGCCTGGCGCAGTGGGCGGGCTGAATTGTGGATCTTATCTTAACCCCCAAAGCGGCTGTCGGTGTCACGGTTACGCTCGTATTGCCTTGCCTGCGGAAACGGTGGCAACCAGGATTCACGACGGATGGTCCAGAGTTCGTAAGTTGGTATCAGCTGATCAGGAGCATCCAGTGATCCAAGGTTAACCTCGATTTCGTCATCGCTGCGGGAGAATACGGATGAGCCACAGTGGGGGCAGGAAAACCGCCCCTCAAAGTCGTGTGTTTCACCTTTTATCGTCACAGCGTCCTGCGGAAACACTGCAGAAGCGTGAAAAAGTGTGCCATGGAATTTGCGGCAATCAAGGCAGTAACAGATTCCAACCCAGTATGGACGCCCCGATGCAATAATCTGAACTTTGCCACAGAGGCAACTGCCTGTCAATGAGCATTTAAAACTGACCCGGTTTCGGCATTTAAATTTGCCCCCCCCTTTGTGGCGCAAAGCCCCCAGTCGGGCCGCCTTCATGTAGCGAGTCCGTCTGGGGGCTTTGCTTGCGGAACGGCTAGTTTTTTCTACGGCGTTTACTCTGGGCGAACCGGTATGAGGTATTGCCGGTTTCGATGATGTTGCAGTGATGAGTGACGCGATCCAGAAGGGCGGTTGTCATCTTGGCATCCCCGAAGACCGAGACCCATTCACCGAACTCAAGGTTGGTTGTGATGATGATGCTGGTCTTCTCGTAGAGCTTGCTGATCAGATGGAAGAGCAACGCGCCACCGGATTTGGGAAACGGGATGTAGCCCAGCTCGTCGATGATGACGCAGTCCAAAGCCGAGAGCTGCCGGATGATCTTCCCTGCATTGCCGTCGGCCTGTTCCTTGATCAGGGCGTTGATCAGATCGACGGCGTTGAAGAAGCGCGCCTTCTTGCCGTTGTTGATCAGCGTCGTTCCCAGCGCGATGGCGATGTGGGTTTTGCCCGTGCCGGTTCCGCCCACCAGGATGAGGTTATGGGCCTCCTCTGTGAACTGGCCGGTGCAGAATGGTTCGATCTGGGCCTGGGTGAGGGCGGCGGCGCTGTAATCGAAGGTGGCGAAGTCCTTGTGATGGGGGAACTTCGCAACCCTCATTTGATACTGGATGGAGCGCACCCGGCGCTCTACAGTCTCGGCGTCGATCAGTTGCCTTATCGCTGTGGTCAGACTTGGCGGCTTGCGCGCGGACAGCAGATCATGGGCGCAAGCTGCCATTCCATGCAACCTGAGGGGAACCTCTAAAAATCCCCCAAAATCCGGCCTGACGGGGTAGAATCGTCATCAGGATGAAAATGATTCGACCGACGGGGTTTTGTCATGGGTCAGATGGGATTTTTTGATCTTTCCAGCCGATACGCGGGACTGGACAAATCTGGTGATCCGCTGGTGTTGCTCAACGACATGGTGCCGTTCGAGGATTACCGGGACGAGCTGAAGGCCATATGGCGCACGCCGCCCGAACAGCGCAAATCCAACGCTGGCCGCCCGCCTTGGGATGAGGTGCTGATATTCAAGACGATGGTTTTGCAGCAGCTCTACAACCTCTCTGACGATCAGATCGAGTATCAGATCCGCGACCGCCTGTCGTTCATGCGGTTTCTCGGCCTTGGCATTGAAGACAGCGTACCTGACGCCAAGACCATCTGGGCCTACCGTGAAAGGCTGGCCGGGGCCGGGAAGATGAAGGAGCTGTTTGACAAGTTCGATGCCTTTCTGCGCGAAAAGGGCTATCTGGCGATGGGCGGGCAGATTGTTGATGCGAGCATCGTTCCGGCGCCGCGCCAGCACAACAAAAGGGACGAGAACGAGAAAATCAAGGCGGGCGAAACGCCTGAAGAGTGGGAGGAAAAACCCCACAAGAAGCGCCAGAAGGACGTGGATGCGCGCTGGACGAAGAAGCACGGCAAGAGCTATTACGGCTACAAGAACCACATCAATGTCGACCGGCGGCACAAATTCATCCGCGCTTATGATGTCACCGATGCCGCCGTGCATGACAGCCAGGCGCTTGCCGGTCTGATTGATGCGAGCAACACCTCATCGGACCTGTGGGCCGACAGCGCCTATCGCTCGCAAAAGATCGAAAGCGAGCTGGAAGAGCGGGGGCTTCACAGCCATATCCATCACAAGGGCAGGCGCGGCAAGCCGCTTGGCGAGCGCCAGCAAAAGGCCAACCGGAGGCGCTCGAAAGTGCGGGTCCGGGTCGAGCATGTATTCGCTTTTCAGGAGCGCTCCATGGGCGGCAAGCTGATCCGCTCCATCGGCCTGAAGCGGGCGCGATTTCGCATCGGGATGATGAACCTGGTCTACAACATGAAGCGCTTCGTCCAGTTCGAATGCGGCCTGGCGGCGCCGGGATAAGGGTTCATGGGGTGAGGTGTGCCTGAAATACCCAAAACCGGCTTGAAACCGGTGAAAATGGGTTTATGATCCGAAGCAATCAGGCGGGACAGGCGAAAAACCGTCCACCCCGCCGCGAAGAAGGCGAAAACGGGAATTTACAGAGGTTCCCATACGTTGAAAACCGTTGTGGGTGTTCTGACCATCCGTAGCGAATTCGTAAGCTGCGAGGGGGCCTCTTGCCCAAGCGAAAAGGCCGAAGAGCAAGTGGACAGAACGGTTAGCCTGATTTCGGGGGACGGCACACGCTTTACCGGTACTCTGCAAGAATATGATGGCACAAACTATGTGATTGAAAGCGAACAGGGTGTTCTGACAGTCCGCAGTGAATTTGTGACATGTGTGGGCGATGTCTGCCCCGATCTTGGCCCAGTTGTGGCCGAATTCAAGGTCGCATCCCCGGCTGGTGTTGGCGAGCAGTTTATCGGCAAAGCACTGAACCGGTTTGCCAATGAAAAATCCCTGAATGTGACGCGTTCGATTTCTTATGACGGAACCCAAATGAACTATCTGCTGGGGAATAATACAGGTGAACTGGTGGCCAGTATCACGGTCACACCGACTGATGATATTGCATCCCTCAAGGCGCTGTTTTCGGGTGACGCGGCTTTTGCCCTGACCCGCGAAGATTTCACCACACAAGAGATTGCAGGGATCGTTAACATGCGGGCCAGTGATGTGGCCGCGCGTCTGAATGCCCAGACAATTGCGCTTGATGCTTTGACAGCAACCATGAACCCTGCAAACCGCGTGCGTTCCATGTCACTTAAACAGATGGGGGATGTTCTGTCCGGGCGGGTTACCAACTGGAAAGATGTTGGCGGCGATGATGGTGCGATCCAGTTGCATGTGTTGAATGCAGATAGCAATTTGGCACGGGTGATCAAGCGCGATATTCTGGCACCGCGCGGTTTGCGGTTGGCTGCGAATGTGATGGTCCATGAAACACTGGACGAGTTGAACAAAGCGATTGCCGATGATCCGATGGCGTTTGCGGTATCTTATCGTTCACAAAACAAAGGCAACAGCATTCCGACAACCCGCAATGCATGTAACATCTTCTCAAGCGCGAATTCCTTTTCGCTGCAAACCGAAGAATATCCGCTGACCATGGGCTGGCACCTGTATACCCTTCAGGGTCAGGATGTGCCCGATCTTTCCAAGAGCTTGGCAGAATACCTGTCCTCGAACGAAGGACAGGCCGCTGCACAGGAGGCCGGTCTGGTTGGTCTGGCAATTGACAAGCAACCGATGAGCGAGCAGGGCGAACGTCTGTTGTCCGCGATGCTTGCCTCGTCAATTGACCGCGCCGGTATCAATGCCTATCGCGATTATCTGGCCGAGGTTTCGACAGCAGACCGTTTGTCGACAACATTGCGGTTTGTATCCGGGTCGGCCCAGCTGGACGAGCGCGCCCTGCGCGATGTTCGCCGGATTTCCGAACTGGTTCGCAACGGACTGGTTGACGGCAACGACATCCTGTTGGTTGGCTTTAGTGATACGGTAGGTGTGTTCAACAACAACATCGCCCTGTCCAAGGCCCGTGCCGAACGCGCCAAGGCCGATATTCTGAACAGCACTATCGGTATTCTGGACGCCGCAAACGTCAAAACTTTCGGGTTTGGTCCGGTTGCGCCGGTTGGGTGTAACGAAACGCTGGACGGACGCCAGTTGAACCGTCGGGTCGAAGTATGGATCCGTGGCTCGAACCAGGACAAATTGCGTTAGGGTCATAACCTTTTGAAAAACAAAACCGCGACCGGTAAAACGGCCGCGGTTTTTTTATGTCCGGTATGAAAAAGGGCAGCCCCGAAAGGCCGCCCTTAAACCTGTTTCGCCTGAAGGCTCTATCAGCCTTCGGATTTCAGATCGTTATACAGTTCATAGGCCTGCTTGGCGGGCATCAGTTCATGCACAACCTTGGAAACCGCTTTGATCATTGCAACAGGGGCGTCCGATTGGAAGATGTTGCGACCCATATCGACACCGGCAGCGCCCTGATCAACAGCGCGGAACGCCATGTCCAGCGCGTCCAGTTCGGGCAGCTTTTTACCACCTGCAATCACGATCGGCACAGGGCAACCGGCAACGACTTTTTCAAAGCCTTCCTCGATGAAGTAGCTTTTGACGTAATGCGAGCCGATTTCGGCAGCGATCCGGGTGGCCAGACCAAAGTAGCGCGCATCGCGGGCCATGTCTTTGCCAACGCCGGAGACGGCCAGTGTCGGGATGCCCACGCGCATGCCTTCGTCAATCAGGCGGATCACGTTGGTGATGGACTTATGTTCGTATTCCGCCCCGATATAGACCTGTGCGGCCATCGCGCAAACGCCCATGCGAACCGCATCATCCATCGCAACCGCAATGGTTTCGTTCGACAGTTCCGACAGGATCGAGTTACCACCAGAGGCGCGCATCACAATCGGTTTGGTCAGGGTTGGCGGGATCATCGAGCGAAGAACGCCACGGGTACACATCAACACATCGGCATGTTCGGCCAGTGGCAGGATGTTCAGGTCGATCCGTTCCAGACCCTTTGTCGGCCCCTGGAAATAGCCGTGGTCAAAGGCCAGCATAACGGTGCGGCCGGTTTTCGGGTTAAAGATGCGGCTCATCTTATTTTTGATGCCCCAGTCGTAATTGGCAAGGCCCTTCAGGAAAAAGCCCTGTTTGTCCTGCGGGGTGTTCAGGCCAAAGTCTTTGCCGTCCTTGATGTCATCAATATCTGCCATGTCGTGTTCCTGTCTTTTCGGGTTTAAGTGTTAGCGGTTTCAAGCGCCTTGACCATTGCGGCAAAGGCACGTTTGGGTTTCTTGGCGCCCAGAACGGCGCTGCCGCTGACCACCATATCGGGCGCGCAGGCAGCTATTTCTGTAATGCTGTCCAGCGTGACACCGCCATCAAAGGCAAGCACCGCATTGGGGGCGGTTTCGCGCAGCTCGGTCAGGCGGGTGCAGGCGGCGGTGATGTCGGCTCGGGTGCCACGCGGGTCCAGTGACAGCACAAGGATCATATCGGGGTTCAGCGCCAGCAGGGGGGCTGCATCCTCCAGCGTGGTGCCGGGCATCAGGGCCAGACCGGCCATGACGGGGCGGTTGGATGCCTGAATGATTTTGATCGCTTCGGTTGCGTTATCGGATTCAGCGTGAACGGTGATCATATCGGCACCGGCCTTGATATAGCTTTCCACATGGGCGGCGGGGTTTTGCACCATCAGATGCACATCGCGCAGCAGGCCAAGGTCCATCGCGGCGACAAAGCCGGGGCCACCGATCATCTGTGGCACGAACACGCCGTCCATGATGTCGAAATGCAGGATGTTGCAACCCCACTCGGCCACGTTTTGCGCCGCGCGGCGCAGGTTTCCCAGATCGGCGGCAAACAGGCCAAGGCTGATGCCTTTGGCGCGGGATTTCAGATCGTCGATGCTCATCATGTCGTTCCTAAAAGATCACACCTTTGCGCAAGATAAAGCAGCCATAGGGCCGCATGTCGGTGGTGGCAACTACCCCAAAGGCATCACGGGCGCGCTGATAGAATTCCTGTCGCTCCAGGCTGCCAAGGGCGGCACCTTCGGGCATGGCGGCGGATAGAATGTCAAAGGCTTGTCTATGCACCTCGCCCATTTCGTCGGGCGTATTGTCAATCTGCATGCGCAGGGCGCAAGCATCGGCGAACCCGTCCAGAGGCATCACGCCGGTGATCAGTTTGATCGCATCGGGGGCCATCATGGCGGGCAGGGGGATCACGTCGCCCCATTGGGTATGGGCGGCGGTCGAGGTGGCAGGGAAATTGGCATCGGCAACAACGATTTCATCGCCATGCCCCATGCGCATCAGGCAATCCAGCAAATCAGGCGTCATATTGGCGTCTATTCCGATCAGCATCATCTGCTCCTTTACCGTAAATGGGGGCCGCGACCAGTTTTGCCGCAGCCCCCGTTGTTATCACGTCACCTGACCCTTAGCGCGGGGGCAGGGGCATCCATGCTGGCACGGCAACATCGGCGTGGGCGAACTGGGGCAGTTTGGCCGACAGTTCTTCCATATTCTTGATGTCTTTGTCTTGCAGCATGGCCTGAGTGATCAGGGTGGGCGGAATGATCACGTTGTGGCCTGGGTCTTCGCCAGCCAGCAACATTGCCAATGCCCGCACCGAAACTTCGCCCACAACAGCAGGGTTGGTGGCGGCAGTTGCGGCCCATGCGCTGTTAGGTTCGCGCATGGCGGAAATGTCGGCGGTGGACACGTCGGCCGAATAAATCTTGATCTGCTCGTTCAGGCCGGCTTCGTCCACAGCGATTTTGACACCTTTGGCGAATTCGTCGTAGGGGGCGAACATCACCTGAATGTCGGGATGGGCCTGCAGAACCGAACGGGCCTGATTGGCAACAGAGTTGGCAATCGGGTTGTCCAGCGTGCCGAACTGGGCGACTTCTTCGATGCCCGGGTTGGCTTCTTTTACCTTGACCCATGTTTCGTCGCGACGATCCAGCGGGGCAATACCGGCAACGTAAACGTAACCGGCCTTGAATGATGTGCCATTGTCCTTGATCGCTTGTTCCAGCGCCAGACGGGCCAGATCACGGTCGGATTGTTCGACTTGCGGGATCGCGTCATTTTTGACGTTCACGTCAAACGCCACAACCTTGATCCCGGCATCAATGGCACGTTGTGCGGCCTCTTGCATGGATTCGGTCAGACCGTGCTGGATGATGATGCCATCAACCCCAAGGGCGATGGCCTGGTCCACCATGTCGGCCTGCAATGCGGCGTCCTGGCGGCTGTCGAATACCCGCAGGTCAACACCAAGGGCAGCGGATTGTGCTTCAACACCCGACAGATAGGCCTGAAAGAAATCGCCGGTGGACAGATAGCGCACCAGTGCAATTTTCACATCCCCTGCATTGTCGAAAGGTGCCGGCATGTCGCCTGCGAATGTCGGGCTGGCAAAGCCGGTTGCAAGTGCTGCAATCCCGCCTGCCATACCCAGAACGATACGTCGTGTAAGTTTCATATTATGGTTCTCCCTTTTTTAATTTGTAGTGCAGTCTAGTGGGTTGATCCGCCGCGCCGACCCGTCAGCACGAAGGTAAAGACGAGGGCAATCACAAGCACCGCCCCCTTAACGAAATCCTGTGTATAGTAAGGGGCGTTCATCATCGTCAGCCCTTGCAGCAGGATGCCGACAAACAGCGCCCCGATGGCTGTGCCAAAGGCGTTCGGTTTGGCCGCACCCATCACCGCATAACCGATCAATGCGGCGGCCACGGAATCCAGCAGCAGGTTATTGCCCGAGGCGATATCACCCCGCCCCAGACGCGCCGCCAGCAGGATACCCCCGACCGAGGCCAGCACGCCGGAAATCATATAGGCCAGAATTTTATAGCGATTCACATTGGTTCCCGCCAGTGCCGCTGCCCGCTGGTTCGATCCGATGGCATACATCAGCCGACCATGGCGGGTCAGTTCCAAAAACACCCAGCACAGGATGGCCACGATCACCAGAATGACCACCGAAACCGGGATCAGGTTATCAATGAAAAAATCGAACCGGTGACGGCCCAGCCACAGGAATTCAGGTGAAAACGTGCCATTCGCGGTGCTGCCATCGGGCAGTTTCATACCGGTGGCGATGGACCGTCCTTCGGTCGGGATCCGTTGCAAACCGATCAGCAGGAACATCATACCCAATGTCGCCAACAGGTCGGGCACCTTCATCTTTACGATCAGCAGCCCGTTCACCAGCCCGATCAGCGCGCCCATTACCAGACAGGCCAGCACCGCAGGCACCACGCCGGTGCCCAGCACCACCATCATATAGGCCGATAGCATCAGCGCCGAGGTGGCGGTCGATCCGATCGACAGGTCGAACCCGTCCACCACCAGTGTGAATGTGACACCCAGCGCCAGAATACCGGTGATCGCGACCGACTGGAAAATGAACACCGCGCTATAGGGGCTAAGGAAGCCGTCGGTTGCCACCGAGAAAAAGATCAGCAGCCCCGCAAGAAGGGTCAGAAACCCGTAACGGATGGCATAATCCACCAGCGTTTTCTTTGGCGCCATGTCTTTGTGCGTATTCGTGCCGTCCTGCATTTTCGGTTATCCGTTCACTTGAGTATTGGTTTGTCCATTGGTGCCGTTTGTCATGCCTGCAACTTCGGCCACCACCTGTTTTACGTCCAGATCGATGTTGCGGTGCTCGCCAACGATGGCATGATCCGCCAGCACAATGATCCGGTCGGCGATTTCCAGAACCTCGTCCATTTCCGCGGCCAGAACGATGGTCGCCCGCCCCTTGGCCGTTTCGCGGATTTTTGCACCGATGTCGCGGCGGGCCTTGATGTCGACGCCTTGAAACGGCTCGTCCAGTATCAACAAATCGGATGGCTGGCTTAACCAGCGGCCGATCACCACCTTTTGCTGGTTTCCGCCCGACAGGGTGCCGATATCGTCCTGCTCGGACTGGCAGACAATGCCCAGGTCCGAAATCATATTTCGGGTTGCGCGGGCCTCGCGCCGGCGGTTGACAAAGGACAGGGTGGAAAACCGCGCCAGAAACGGGGCAGTGATGTTTTTGGTCAGGTTGTGATCCTGCAAAACACCATTGGTGCCGCGATCCTTGGCGCACATGAACACACCGGTATCAATCGCATGGCGCGGGGATTTCGGATTATAGGGTTTTCCCAGCAGGGACATGCTGCCGCCTGCGGGTTTCTTCAGCCCATACAGAATGGCCGCCAGTTCGGATTTGCCCGATCCGACCAGACCGGTAATCGCCAGAACCTCGTCTGCGTGGACGGTCAGGTTTATTTTGGCTGTGCCTTCGCGAATTTGCAGGTCTTTCAGTTCCAGCACCGGCTGGCCAGCGGATTTGATGTCCAGATCAACCTCGGACATTTTGTGGCCCAGCATGGCGTTTACAGCGGCCTCGTAATCCAGCGGCTTTTGCTCGAATGTGCCAACAATTTCGCCGTCACGCATGCTGACAATCCGGTCGGCGATGCGGTGGATGTCGCTGGTCCGGTGCGAGATATACAGAATGGCCACACCCGCATCGCGCAAACGGTCCAGCAGGGTGAACAGCCGCGCGGCCTCGGTTGCAGACAGGGACGAGGTGGGTTCGTCCAGAATCATCAGTTTGGGTTCATGTGCCATCGCGCGGGCAATGGCGACCAACTGGCGGTCGGCCAGCGCCAACTCGTTAACCGGCTGGTTTACGTCCACATCCAGCCCCATGGACCCGGCCAGTTCGCGTGCCTTTTGCCGGATCTCGCGGCGTTTCAGGAAAAACCCGCTTTTGGGTTCGGCCAACGTGTCCAGCATCAGGTTCGAGGCCACATCCAGATCGGGAATCACCCCGTCATTGATATTCTGGTGAACGGTGACGATACCGGCGCGGATTGCCTCGGACGGGGTGGTGGTTTTCAACTCTTCCCCGTGCAGACGGATTGTGCCGGTGTCAGCAGGGTGAACGCCGCAGATCACCTTGACCAGCGTTGATTTTCCAGCGCCATTGGCGCCCATCAACACGGTCACTTCGCCAGAATTCAGTTCCAGATCAATACCACGCAGCACACGGTTTGTGCCGAACGCTTTTGTCAGTCCCTGAATTTCAACAGCAGCCTTGGACATGCTTATCCTTCCCCCGATATCAAGCAATCTTATGGCGTTGTGATCAAATGTCAATGGCCATTGACAAATGACGATCTGTTTACAATGCTATGTCTAACAAGCCGCGTTTCTCAAGGACGGGGCGATAAAGCGGATCTGTCCGAAACCCTTTGAAATATAGGGTTAAACGGGGCCGATCCCAAGGATGGAGGGGACCATGTCAGAACAAAGCTCCGGTTACGAACCCTTAACGGTAGAAACGATTCCCGCGCGGTTGGGCGGGATTTCGGCTGTTACGGAACGCTTGGGAGAGGATACATCCGCATGGGTTGCGGATGAAGTGGGGGATGGCAACCTGAACCTTGTGTTCATCGTCAAAAGCCCCAAGGGCGCCGTGATCGTTAAACAAGCGCTGCCTTACGTGCGGCTGGTCGGTGACAGTTGGCCCTTGCCGCTGAAACGGGCGTTCTTTGAATATCACGCCTTGATCCGCCAAGAGGAACGCGCGCCGGGTCTGGTGCCGGAAATCTATCATTTCGACGAGGATCAGGCGCTGATCGTGATGGAGTTCTTAACGCCGCACATCATCCTGCGCCATTCGCTGATGGCCGGCAAAAAACATGACGGGCTTGCCGCTGTGATGGGGGATTATCTGGGCAAGACCATGTTCCGTGGCTCGGACCTGTCGATGGACACCGCCAAACGCAAGGCCGATCTGGCACTGTTTGCCGACAATGCCGAACTATGTGACATCACCGAAAACCTTGTGTTTTCCGACCCTTACTTTGAGGCCGAGCTGAACCACCACACGCCGGGTCTGGATGATCTGGTAAAACGGCTGCGGGCCGACATTGACCTGAAGGTCGCTGCGCAGGACATGAAGGCGAAATTCGCCAACAACGCCGAAACCATGCTGCATGGCGATCTGCACACCGGCTCGATCATGGTGACAGACACCGATACCATGGTGATTGATCCCGAATTTGTCACCTATGGCCCGATGGGCTTTGACATCGGCATGTTGCTGGCCAACTTCTTTATGGCCTATTACGCCCAACCCGGTCACGCCGAATCCGAAGGGGCGCGGGCGGACTATCAGGAATGGATTCTGGGCGTGATCAGCGAAATCTGGCACGGGTTCTGCGATGAATTCTCGCACCTGTGGCGGACCGAGCGCAACGGCATCCTGTATCAGGCCAGCCTGTTCGAAGATCAGGGCGACAATCTGGCGTCGGAACAGGCGCTTGCGGCGCGGCTCAAGCATATTTTCGAGGACACACTGGGCTTTGCCGGTGTGGAAATGATCCGCCGCACACTTAGCCTGGCCCATATCGCCGAAAACGATTTGATCGAGGATGAAGCGATGCGCGCCGAGTGCGAGGGCAGGGGCCTGCGCTTGGGCCGCTCGCTGGCCGTGAACAGGGCGGCATTTGCAGATTTGGACAACGTGATTTCACAGGCGCGTATGATTGGACAAAGGAAAGAGTCATGAAAGTAGGCGATAAACATTACCGTTCGATCTGGTTCGATCAGCCAAGCGGGCAGGTGCAGATCATTGACCAGCGCTGGCTGCCGCATGAATTCCGCGTGGTTGACCTAAAAACCCGCGATGATTTCGTGGTGGCGATCCGCGATATGTGGGTGCGGGGCGCCCCATTGATCGGCGCCACCGCCGCCTATGGTGTGGCCGTGCAGATGGCGTTAGACCCGTCCGACAAATCGCTGGTTTTAACATGGAACATCCTGCACGAAACCCGCCCCACCGCGATCAACCTGCGTTGGGCGCTGGACGAAATGACCGCGCTGCTAAAACCGCTGCCTGAAGGTGAACGCGCGGCGGCTGCGATGAAACGGGCGCATGAAATTGCCGATGAAGACGTGGAATGCAACCGCATGATCGGCGTGCATGGCCTTGAGATCATTCGCGAAATCGCTGCCAAGAAAAAGCCGGGCGAGGTGGTGAATATCCTGACCCACTGTAACGCAGGCTGGTTGGCCACGGTCGATTGGGGCACCGCCACCAGCCCGATGTATCATGCGGTGCAGGACGGCATCCCGATCCAAGTTTGGGTCGATGAAACCCGCCCGCGCAATCAGGGCGCTTTGCTGACTGCATGGGAAATGAACAGCCACGGCATTCCGCATCACCTGATCGTCGATAACGCAGGTGGACACCTTATGCAGCACGGGCAGGTTGACCTTTGCATCGTTGGCACCGACCGCACCACGGCGCATGGCGATGTCTGCAACAAGATCGGCACCTACCTGAAGGCGCTAGCGGCCAAGGACAACAACGTGCCCTTCTATGTGGCGCTGCCATCCCCCACGATCGACTGGACAGTCAAGGACGGCGTTGCCGAAATCCCGATCGAGGAACGCACCGATACCGAAGTCACCCATGTGCAGGGAAAACTGGCCGACGGAACCGTGACCGAAGTGCAGATCAGCCCCGATGGCACGCCGGGGGGCAACCCGGCATTCGACGTCACACCACGGCGTCTGGTCACCGGCCTGATCACCGAACGCGGCGTTTGCGAAGCCTCGCCAGAAGGGTTGGCCGCGATGTTCCCTGACAGGGTGCAGAACTAGAGATCCACTCACGGATCAGCCCCGCCTGTTATATGTTATTTATCGTAACCAGAGATCAGGCGGGGCTTTTTTCTGACAGATGATTTATCTAGACAGATTTGTTAGCGGCAATGGCCGCACAGCAATCTACCGCTCGAACAATCCTTGGAATAGCAGCTATCAGCTTGCCGTCAGCATCCCCTTGGCGGTGGCCACGCTGGTCACCACATGGGTCACATAGCCACCGGCGATTGCCGCCAGCATCGGGGCCACCTTGTCGGCCCCGACCGAAACCAGCAGGCCCATGTCCAGCCCTTGCAATTTGTCCAGCTCCACCCCGATCATCCGGTCATCCAGTTCGCCCGGAATGAACTGCCCGGCAGCGTCAATGAACCGGCCGCATAACACGCCGGTAGCTCCACGTTTAATATACCAGTCCAGATCGGAATGGCTGGCCAAGCCGCTGCTGACGATATGGCTGCTGTGGTCACATGAGCCAGCGGCAAATATCGCTTTGTTACAGTGGCTTAACGCGTCTATTTGATCTCGTATAATCGGCTCGGCCCGCAGGCGGGCCGCCAGTTCGGGATCGCTCAGAACCGCCGGGGCGTGCAGGTTGATCAATTTGGCGCCCAGCCGCTGTGCCAGATGGGCGGAACAGATTTCGGCGGTAAACCCGTAGGGCGTGGCCATCGACCCCACCAGTTGCGACACGGTGATATGATCGGTCTGCACCTGCGGCATGGCCTCGGCCATCTCGTAAACCGTGCGCCCCCAGGACACGCCCAGCTTGTCACCCGGTTCCAGCAAGGATGGCAGCCATTCCGCCGCCCCGCGCGCCACCCGCAACAGTGCGTCTTCCTCGGTACCGGTGCCGTCGGGCACCACATAAACCGCCGCCAAGCCAAAGCGTTCGCGCATTTCCTCGGCCAGCCGGTGGGTGGTGAATGCCTTGGGCGCCAGCGATATGCGGATATACCCGCGTTCCTTGGCCTCTTGCAGGTAGTTGACCACTGTGGCGCGCGAAACGCCCAGATGGCTGGCAATTTCGGTCTGGTTCATGCCATCATGGTAATACAGCCACGCCGCCTCGATCACGATGCTTTCGCCCGTGACCTGCCCGGTGTTTCGTCTGCGCGTGACTGTTGCCATTTCTATTCCTTATTTATATTTGACACTATATACTGACAATTGTCAAAAAGCCCCGTTTGGCGAGGCATGGATCAGAAATTACACAGGTGCATCATGGTTGCAAACCGTTGGGACGACATCGAGGCAAAAAAGATTGCGGCAGAGGCGGGGGGTGATCCGGCCGATCAGGATCTGGCGGTTCAGGCTTATGCCTCGCGGCTGTTGGGGGCCGGTATGGCGCTGGTGCAGCACGGCGGCGGCAATACATCCTGCAAGGTGGTGCGCAAGGATTTGTTCGGCAATGATGTGAAGGTGCTGCATGTGAAGGGCAGCGGCCATGATCTGGCGCAGATCACCCCGGCTGGGATGCCGGCGGTGCGGCTGGAGCCGCTGCTGGCCCTGCGCGCACTGGATGGCCTAAGTGACGAGGACATGGTGAACACCGTGCGTTGCAACATGCTGGACGCCAGCGGGCCGAATCCGTCGGTTGAAATCCTGCTGCACGCCTATCTGCCGCACGGTTTTATCGACCACACCCACGCCACCACGATGCTGGCGATTGCCGATCTGCCGAATGCGGCTGCGGTGGTGGACGAGATTTTCGGCGGCAAGGTGGCCGTTGTGCCCTTCCACATGCCGGGGTTTGATCTGGGCAAGGCGGCGGCCGCAGTTTACGAGGCCAATCCCGAAGTCGAGGGTTTGCTTTTGCTGAACCACGGGCATTTCACCTTTGGCGACAGCGCAAAGCTGGCTTATGACCGGATGATCACCCATGTGAACATGGTCGAGGACTGGGTGGCGCAGAAGATGGGACGCAAGTTGAAACTGTCCGGCCCGGCGGATGCGGCAACCAAGGCCAAAGCGGTTCAGGTGATGCCGGTTCTGCGCGGTATTCTTGGCGCGCGGCGCGCCGAATTTCTGGGCAATCGCGATACTTTCATGCCGGTGATGGATCTGCGGGCAGGCGACAATGTGCAGGAATTTCTGGCCCGCGCGGATTGGCAGGACCTGGCCAAACGCGGGGTGGCAACGCCCGATCATGTGATCCGCACCAAGAATTTCCCACTGGTTCTGACCACGCAAATACTGGCCGGTGGCGCCGATGCGATTGCCTCCGCTGTTGACGCCTATATCGCGGATTACAAGGCCTATTTCGAACGCAACAACGCCCGCGTTGGCGGCGGCAAGATCATGCTGAACCCTGTGCCGGATATGGCCTGGATCGAAGGGATCGGCATCATCGGCATGGGCGCAAACGCAGGCGAGGCCCGTATCGCCGCCGATCTGGCGGAACAGAACATTGCCGCCATGAGCATGGGCGAGGATTGCGGCGGATTCCACCCTGTGGGCGAAGAAGATCTGTTCGACATGGAATACTGGTCGCTGGAACAGGCCAAACTGCCCTCGCGCAACTACCCGCGTTTTGCCGGCCATACGGTGATCGTTACCGGTGGCGGCGGGGCAATCGGGCTGGCCACCGCACAGGCCTTTGCCGATCTGGGCGCCAATATCCTGCTGGTCGATCTGTTTGACGAGGCGCTGGACAAGGGGCTGGAACAACTGGGGCCGGACCACGACGGCATTGCGCTGGACATCACGGCCGGTGGGGCGGCGCAAAAGGCGATTGATGCCTGCGTGGCGCGCTTTGGCGGGGTGGATATTCTGGTCTCCAACGCGGGCGCGGCCTGGACGGGTGAAATGATCGATCTGGATGACGCAAGCTTACGCAAAAGCTTCGAGTTGAACTTCTTTGCCCATCAGACATTCTCCAAGGCTGCCGCGAAGGTGTTCCAGACACAGGGGCGCGGCGGGCAGTTGCTCTATAACGTCTCGAAACAGGCGGTGAACCCGGGCAAGGGGTTCGGCGCCTATGGCCTGCCCAAGGCCGCGACGTTCTTCTTGCTACGCCAGTTCGCACTGGAGCTGGGACCTATGGGCGTGCGGGTGAACGGCATCAACGCCGATCGTATCCGCTCGGGCCTGCTGGATGATGATTTCATCAAGGAACGCGCAAAGGCCCGCGGCATTGACGAGGGCACCTATATGGCCGGCAACCTGATCCGCCGCGAGGTCGAGGCCCGCCATGTGGCCGATGCTTTCGTGGCGCTGGCGATGTCCGAACGCACCACGGCGCATGTGATGACGGTGGACGGCGGCAATATCGAAGCCGCGTTGCGCTGATTCAGCGGTGCGCCTTGCGGCGCGCTCTGTTTTTGGCCCCTTCGGGGCGATTCCCGCTCCGCTCGGGAGGTATTTGTGGCAAGAAGAAAGGCGATGGGCTTCTTCTTGCTGAAAATACCTCCGCCGGAGGCAAAAGCGCGCGCCCCGGCAGGGGTGACGCGCGCTGGGTGACGCCGTCAGGCGGCACAACCCCATGTCGCCAATCACCACACCAATGTCGCGGATTACATATGATGATCGTCCCATTAGGTGTAATTAAATCTTGAACTGTGCCCCTTAGGGGCAGAGACTCACAATCGAGATTGTTTTGCAGCGGGGCAAGGACATGGCCAAGGACGATACATCCGGCATCTGGAAATCGGGGCGTGGCAAGGGGCGGCATGTTCCCAAGGGGCGGCAACTGGATGACAGCGCGTGGAACGAGGTTCGGGGGCTGATTACGTCCGACCGGATGGCCCGTGATATGCTGATTGAGAACCTGCATATTTTGCAGGATACCTATGGCCATCTGTCCGCCCCCCATCTTCGCGCTCTGGCCGAAGAAATGCGCATCAGTCAGGCCGAGGTTTACGAGGTCGCCAGTTTTTACGCCCATTTTGATGTGGTGAAAGAGGGCGAGACCCCGCCACCTGCGTTAACTATTCGGGTTTGCGATAGCCTGTCCTGTGAAATGGCGGGGGCGGCGCAGTTGCAGGCGGCTTTGGAAAGCGGGCTGGACGCGGGTGAAGTGCGGGTGGTTCGCGCACCTTGCATGGGCCGTTGTGACACCGCGCCGGTGGTGGAACTGGGACATAACCATATTGACCACGCGACGGTTGAAACGGTTCAGGCGGCGGTTGCGGCTGGGGATACCCATGTGCATATCCCTGACTATCAGAATTTGGCGGCCTATATGGCCGATGGCGGGTACGTTGAATTGCAGCGCCTGCGTGATAGCGGGGACTGGGAGCGGGTGCAGGAGAAAATCCTGACGTCCGGCCAGCGCGGGCTTGGCGGCGCAGGGTTTCCCTCCGGCACCAAATGGGGGTTCGTGCGGGGTAACGCTGGCCCGCGCTATCTGGCCGTGAACGGGGACGAGGGCGAGCCGGGCACCTTCAAGGACCGTTACTATCTGGAACGCACCCCCCATCTGATGCTGGAGGGGATGCTGATTGCCGCCTGGGCGGTTGAGGCCGAGCGTTGCTATATTTACATGCGCGATGAATATCCGGCAGTGATTGAGATATTGCGTCGTGAAATCAAGGCGCTGGAAGGCAAAGCTATTGTTCCAAAAGGCTTTATCGAGCTGCGGCGCGGCGCGGGCGCCTATATCTGCGGCGAGGAAAGCGCGATGATCGAGAGCGTCGAGGGCAAGCGCGGTTTGCCCCGGCACCGTCCGCCGTTTGTTGCCGAAGTCGGCCTGTTTGGCTGCCCCACGCTGGTGCATAACGTCGAGACCCTGCATTGGGTGGCGCGGGTGTGTCGCGAGGGGCCGGAGGTGCTGAATTCGGTCGAGAAGAACGGCCGCAAAGGGCTGCGCAGCTATTCCGTGTCAGGGCGGGTGAACCGGCCAGGTGTGTATCTGCTGCCGACCGGATCCACCATCACCGATATTATAGCGGCGGCAGGAGGAATGCTGGAGGGTCACAGTTTCATGGCCTATCAGCCGGGCGGGCCGTCTTCGGGCCTGTTGCCCGCCAGCATGGACGATATCCCGCTGGATTTCGACACGCTGCAGCCACATGGCTCCTTCATCGGCTCGGCCGCCGTGGTGATCCTGTCCGATCAGGACAGCGCGCGGGCCGCCGCCCTGAACATGCTGCGGTTTTTCGAGGATGAAAGCTGCGGCCAATGCACCCCCTGCCGGGTGGGGTGCGAAAAGGCGGTGAAACTGATGCAGGCCGATCACTGGGACATGCCGCTGCTGGAAGAGCTGTGTCAGGCGATGGCGGATGCCAGCATTTGCGGGCTGGGGCAGGCTGCGCCGAACGCGATCCGGCTGACCATGAAACATTTCAAGGGCGAGGTAGGGTGATGGCCAAGGAAATCCGTTTCATTCTGGATGGCAAAGAGGCCATCGCGCAAGAGGGCGAAACCATCTGGGAAGTGGCCAACGGGCGCGGTCTGAAAATCCCGCATCTGTGCCATAAACCGGCCAAAGGATACCGCCCCGACGGCAATTGTCGCGCCTGTATGGTGGAGATCGAGGGCGAGCGTACATTGGCCGCCTCCTGCATCCGCACCCCGTCTGAGGGGATGAAGGTCACCACCAATTCCGCCCGTGCAAAAACCGCGCGCAGGATGGTGGTGGAACTGCTGCTGGCCGATCAGCCCGAACAGGACAAGGCGCACGATAAATCCGCCCACCTGTGGGATGTGGCCGCGCAAACCGGCGTGACAGACAGCCGTTTTCCCGCAGTTGATTCCGCCCGTGTGCCGCTGCTTGATGCCAGCCATGTGGCGATGCGGGTCAATCTGGATGCCTGTATCCAATGCGGGTTGTGCGTGCGCGCCTGTCGCGAAGTGCAGGTGAATGACGTGATCGGCATGGCGGGCCGTGGCCATGACGCTTATCCGGTGTTCGACATGGATGATCCGATGGGCGCCAGCACCTGCGTGGCCTGTGGCGAATGTGTGCAGGCCTGTCCGACCGGCGCGCTGATGCCTGCCACCGTGCTGGATAAAACAGGGCAGGGGGACAGTGCCGATTTTGACCGCGAGGTCGCCAGCGTCTGCCCCTTCTGCGGTGTCGGCTGCCAGATTTCGCTAAAGGTCAAGGACGGCAAGGTGAAATATGTCGAGGGGCTGGATGGTCCTGCCAACGAGGGGCGTCTGTGCGTCAAAGGCCGCTTTGGCTTTGATTATATCCACCACGCCCACCGTTTAACAAAACCGCTGATCCGGCGCAAGGATGCACCCGCCAAGGGGCTGAATGTCGATCCCGCCAACCCGTTGACCCATTTCCGCGAGGCAACTTGGGACGAGGCATTGGAGTTCGCCGCCAAAGGGCTGTCCGGTCTGGGCGGCACCAAAGTGGCCGGTTTCGGTTCGGCCAAATGCACCAATGAAGAAGCCTATCTTTTCCAGAAACTGATCCGTCAGGGTTTTGGCCACAACAATGTCGATCACTGCACGCGGTTGTGTCATGCCTCCAGCGTGGCGGCGCTGCTGGAAAATGTCGGCTCGGGCGCTGTGACCGCCACCTTTAACGAAATTAACAACTCTGATGTGGCAATCGTGATCGGCTGTAACCCGACCGAAAACCACCCCGTCGCCGCCACCTATTTCAAACAGTTCACCAAACGCGGCGGCAAGCTGATCGTGCTGGACCCACGCGGGCAGGCGCTAAAACGCTATGCGACGCATATGCTGCAATTTAGGCCCGGTGCGGATGTGTCGCTGCTGAATGCGATGATGCATGTGATTGTCGAAGAAGGGCTGCAGGACGACGCCTATATTGCCAAATACACCGAAAACTGGCAGGCAGAAAAGGACCACCTGGCCGATTTCAGCCCCGAAAAAATGGCCGGTATCTGTGGTATTGCTACCGACGAGATCCGTGCCGCCGCCCGCACCTTTGCTGCAGGCAAGGCGGGGATGATTTTCTGGGGCATGGGGGTCAGTCAGCACATCCACGGCACCGATAATTCGCGCTGCCTGATCAGCCTTGCCCTGATGACCGGCAATGTCGGCAAACCCGGCGCGGGGCTGCACCCGTTGCGCGGGCAAAACAACGTGCAAGGGGCGTCGGACGCAGGGCTGATCCCGATGTTTCTGCCGGATTATCAGTCGGTGTCCGATGACGGGGTTCGCAGCGCGTTTACCGAGGTTTGGAAGTCGGGCGATTTCAGCGATCAGACGGGCCTGACCGTCACCGAAATTCTGGGGGCCGTCCATGCCGGGCAGATCAACGGCATGTATATTCTGGGCGAAAATCCCGCCATGTCCGACCCCGACGTGACCCACGCCCGCGAAGCCCTGGCGAAACTCGATCACCTTGTGGTGCAGGATATCTTCCTGACCGAAACCGCCAATTATGCCGATGTGATCCTGCCCGCCAGTGCGTTTGCGGAAAAACACGGCACAGTCACCAACACCAACCGTCAGGTGCAAATGGGCCGCGCGGCGCTGGACCCGCCGGGCGAGGCCCGCACAGATTGGTGGATTGAAACGGAAATGGCCAAACGGCTGGGGCTGGACTGGACCTACACCCACCCGCGCGAAGTTTTCGCCGAAATGGCGCTGAATATGAAAAGCCTGAACAACATCACATGGGAGCGGCTGCAAGCCGAAGGTGCTGTGACCTACCCATCGCTTGGTCCTGATGATCCGGGGCAGGCGATCGTATTTGGCGACGGTTTCCCGCGCGACGACAAACGCGCCCTGTTCACCCCTGCCAACGTGATTGCACCGGACGAGGCACCGGATGCCGATTATCCGATGATTCTGACCACGGGGCGACAACTGGAGCACTGGCACACGGGGGCGATGACGCGCCGCGCAACCGTGCTGGACGCGCTTGAGCCCGAGGCCAATTGTTCGCTCAACCCGCGCACCCTGCGGGAGCTGGGGGTTGAACCGGGCGAAATGATCCGCCTGACCACGCGGCGCGGCTCGGTTGAAATCATGGCACGGGCCGACAGGGCGGTGGCGACCGACATGGTGTTCCTGCCCTTTGCCTATGTCGAGGCGGCGGCCAACATCCTGACCAATCCGGCACTGGACCCTTACGGCAAAATCCCCGAGTTCAAGTTTTCAGCGGTCAAAGTGGAAAAAGCAGGCCCGTAACCGCCCTTTCCAAATGGCCCAAATATCCGCGCCGCAGGCATGGAATCTTTTATTCTTCGGGCTCGAATCGCAAGGCAACGCCGTTCATGCAATACCGCAACCCCGTTGGCTGTGGCCCGTCATGAAACACATGCCCCAGATGCGCCTCGCAAGCTGCGCAATGCACCTCGGTGCGGCGCATGAACAGTTTGCGATCCTCGGATTCGCCCACCGCACCGTCCATTGGTGCATAAAAACTGGGCCAACCGCTGCCGGATTCATATTTTGTCGATTGGTCAAACAGGGGCGCACCACAGCAGACGCAATGAAACACACCAGCCCCCTTTGGAAATTCCTCGTGACTGCCCGCCCGTTCGGTTCCGTGCTTGCGTGTCACGTTATAGGCAAGGTCGGACAGCTGTTCGCGCCACTCTGCATCGGTTTTGCTGATTTTCGCCATGTTTTCCCCTGTTCTTTCGCGACTTCCATGTCCATATTCAGGCAGACGTGATGAAAGGCAAGAGCCATCACAAGGGGTTGAACATGGACATCCTGAACCGCGGGCGCTATCGCGCCAGTCGTGCGGAATCGCCGGACGAGGTCACGCAGGCCCAACGCCTGCGCGGGCTGGCGTTCGCAGGGGATGAGTGCGGGTTGGACGCGGACGGGTTCGACAGTCGTTGCGACCATATTCTGGTGCGTGATCAGGACAGCGGGGCGCTGGTGGCCTGTTACCGGCTGATGCTGCTGCCCGACGGGGTGGCGATTGACCAAAGCTATTCCGCGCAATTCTATGATCTGTCCGCGTTAAAAGCGTTCAAATCCCCGCTGCTGGAACTGGGCCGCTTCTGCACACACCCTGACCACCACGACCCCGAAATTCTCCGTGTCGCATGGGGGGCGATGACGCGGATCGTGGATGGGCAAGGGGTGCGGCTGCTGTTTGGCTGCTCGTCGTTCGGCGGCACGGATGCCAGCGCCCACAGGGATGCCTTTGCCCTGCTGAACGCCCGCCATCTGGCACCGGACCCGTGGCGCATTGGCGTTAAAGCCGACGAGGTGGTGCCACTGCCGGATGCCCCCGTTCCACCGGACGCTATCCGCCACATCCCGCCCTTGCTGCGCACCTATCTGGCGATGGGCGGCTGGGTGTCGGACCACGCGGTGATAGATCGGCAAATGAACACCCTGCATGTGTTCACCGGTGTTGAAATCAGCGCCATCCCCGAGACCCGAAAACGCCTGTTGCGCGCGGTTGCCGGATAACAGCCATTGACCTTTTTCAATCCACCGCATAGCCAACCCACATGGCAAGAGCACCTTTATTACAACTGACCGACATATCATTAACCTTTGGCGGGGATCCGGTGTTTTCCGGCCTGTCGCTGGTCGTGCAACCCGGCGACCGTGTGGCGCTGGTCGGGCGCAACGGCTCGGGCAAATCCACCCTGATGAAGGTGATGGCCGGACTGGTCGAGGCCGACAGCGGCGCGGTGGTTACATCGCCCGGCGTCAAGGTCGGCTATATGGAACAAGACCCTGATTTTGCTGGGTTTACAACGCTTGGCGACTATGCCTCCAGCGGGTTGATGGAGGGCGAGGATTATCTGGTCGAGCGCGTGGCCGAGGGGCTGAAGTTTGATCCTGCCGGCGCGGTTTCCACCGCTTCTGGCGGCGAACGGCGCCGCGCGGCATTGGCAAAACTGCTGGCCGAAGCGCCGGAACTCATGCTGCTGGACGAGCCAACGAACCATCTGGATATTCAGGCCATCGGCTGGCTCGAGGATTATCTGAAAACCACACGCACCGCCTATGTCATTATCTCGCATGACCGTGCATTTCTGAATGCATTAACTCGCGCAACCCTTTGGATTGACAGGGGAATGGTGCGCCGCCAGGAAAAAGGGTTTGCCGCATTCGAAGCCTGGCGCGACAAGATGTGGGAAGAAGAGGACGACGCCCGCCACAAGCTGAACCGCAAGATCAAGGCCGAGGCACGCTGGGCGGTTGAAGGCATTTCCGCCCGCCGCAAACGCAATCAGGGCCGCGTGCGCGCCTTGCAGGAATTGCGCGCAACGCGATCGGCCCAGATCAAACGCCAAGGCACGGCGGAGATGGTGCTTGAGGCTGGACAGAAATCCGGCAAAAAGGTGATCGAGGCGATTGATATTTCCAAGAAATATGATGGAAAAACAATCGTTTCCAATTTTTCCCTGAAAATCCAGCGCGGCGATTGCATCGGCTTTGTCGGCCCCAACGGGGTGGGGAAAACCACGCTGCTGAACATGCTGATTGGCCGCCTTGAACCCGATAGCGGCACCGTGTCGCTTGGCACCAATCTGGATATCGCGCTGTTTGACCAGAACCGCGCGCAACTGGATCCGGACGTCAGCCTGTGGGAATCCATGACCGGTGATATGGATCTGCGCGTTTCGGGCAAGGCCGATCAGGTGATGGTGCGGGGCAATCCGCGCCATGTGGTCGGATATCTGAAGGATTTCCTGTTTGACGAGGCCCAGATGCGTGCGCCTGTTCGCTCGCTTTCGGGCGGGGAAAAGGCGCGGTTGCTGCTGGCGAAAATCATGGCGCGGGAAAGCAATCTGCTGGTGCTGGATGAACCCACCAACGATCTGGACGTGGAAACGCTCGATTTGTTGCAGGAACTGCTAACCGATTATAAAGGCACGGTTTTGCTGGTCAGCCACGATCGTGATTTTCTGGACCGCGTGGTGCGCACCACCATCGCGATGGAGGGCGACGGCAAGGCCACGGTCTATGCCGGTGGCTGGTCCGATTACCAGTCGCAACGCGGTGCTGTGACGGGTGGCGACAAACCGGAAAAGAAGAAAAAGCAAACCAAATCCATATCGGCAGATAAACCCGCCGAAACCGGATTGTCCTTTGTGGAACAACACCGGCTAGAGGAATTGCCAGCCGTGATCGAACGGCTGGAGGCCGAGATCAACAAACTGGCCGATTTCCTGTCGGACCCCGATATGTTCACCAAGGAGCCGATGAAATTCCAAAAGGGCACAGATGCGCTGGTGGAACGTCAGGCAATGCTGGACGCGGCCGAGGAAGAATGGATGATGCTTGAGGAAAAAGCGTCGAGTTAACGCATCCTTAGCGCCCCGTCGATCCGGATCACTTCGCCGTTCAAATATCCGTTTTCAATGATGAATTTCACCAGCGCGGCATATTCCGAAGGCTTGCCCAACCGCTTTGGAAAGGTCACATCCACAGCCAACCCGTCGATAATTTCCGGCCCCAGCCCTTCTAGCATCGGCGTCAGGAATATCCCCGGTGCAATCGCCATTACGCGGATGCCGTTGCGGGCCAGATCGCGTGCCACGGGCAGTGACAGCCCTGCGATGCCCGCTTTGGACGCCGCATAGGACGCTTGGCCCATTTGTCCGTCAAAGGCTGCGATAGAGGCCGTGTTGACGATCACACCGCGCGCGCCGTCCTGATCCGGTTCATTGTTCGACATTTCTGCCGCCGCCAGCCGCAGCACATTGAAGGTGCCCACCAGATTGATATCGATGGTGCGCTTGAAGCTGTCCAGCCGGTGCGGCCCGTCACGGCCTACGGTTTTTTCGCCGCTGGCAATGCCTGCACAGTTCACACAGGCATTGATCCTGCCCATATGTGACACTGCGGCTTTGATCCCCGCTGCAACGCTGTCTTCATCCGTTACATCTACCTTGGCAAAGCCCGCGCCGATTTCGTCGGCCACATCGGCACCACGTTCGGTATCACGGTCAAAGATCACCACTTGGGCACCTGCATTGCGCAAGCTGCGTGCGGTCGCTTCGCCAAGGCCCGAGGCCCCGCCGGTGATGATGGCTGCTGTCTGGTCAATTTCCATGGGGACCTCCGGTTAAATGAACATACGTTCAGTTAAGGGAAGTTGCGCCCATCTGTCCAGTGATTGTTCGGAAAAGTCCCACGCGTTCAGTTTTTCAATTCCATCCTACCAACGCCCCGATGCACCACCACCAGATGACGAGCCACCGCCAAACCCGCCACTGGAAGACGTCGAGGAGGTTGCGAGACGGGGGATAATATATGTGTCGGTTTTGTAGTAATCGCAATAGTCGCAGGTCGTGGTGCTTTTGCCTTGTCCGGCAGTGGTGCTGGTGGCGGAATACAGGGTCTCGCGTTTGCGACGCAGGCCGTTGCGGCCGCAATTGGGGCATTTTTTGAACCTGAGCAGCAGATCGCCAATCTTGCGCCGAAGGGAAAACAACACAAAGCCGGCCATTGCGATGAAAATGGCTATGGGCCCATCTGATTTACCCGAAGGTTCGGAATCTGCCGGCTCGGGACGCCCTTGCGCAAAGGGCAGGGCAATGCGGCGGATGATTTCGGTGGTGCCGCGTTCGATCCCCTGGGCGTATTTGTCATTGCGAAACGAGGGCAGGAAATAATCATCGATGGTTTCCTGTGCGGCGCGGTTAAAGCCGGTGCCGTACCCGCTGCCCAGCTCCACCTGCATTTCGCGGTCATTGCGGATCACAAGGATCAGAATGCCGTCGTTGCGCTTGGCATTGCCAATGCCCCATTTATTGAACAGACCAGTGGCGAAATATTCCAGACTGGGGCTGTCGCCATAGGTTTTTCGGCTGTCGATGGTTAGCACCGTGGCCTCGACATCGTGATCCTGTCGCAAGGCCATCAATTGATCCGTCAGACGCTTTTCCGTCTGCTCGTCAATGATATCGGCGTAATCGTTCACATAGGCAGTTTCAAAATCGGGGTAGTTTTGGGCGTAAGTGAATGTCGGGAGTAAAATGAATAAAAATGCTAAAATACGGGCCATTCGGGCCTCCTAGGTTAAATCCTTTAAGACTGTGGGTATCATCATCACATCATCACGGGTGCAGTCAAACTGGCCGACCTGCACACGGATCACGAATTGCCCCCTGTGCCGCGTCTGGGTCAGGTAGATGCGGCCATCATCATTGATGCGGGACAGCAGGGCTTCGGTTTCGCTATCACTGTCATTGTAGCGGAAGGTGAACAGGGAAAAAGAACGTGGGGTAGCAATTTTGAAATTCGGTATTTGCGCAATAGTTTCAAGGCATTCCTGTGATAAGTTGATGTGGTTTCGGATGCGGTTGCGCAACCCTTCCAGCCCATAGGCGCGCAGGGTGAACCACAGTTTCAGCGCGCGGAACCGGCGACCCAGCGGCACGGTCCATTCATTGTAATTGGTGATTTCATCCTGCCCCAGCGTGTTCAGATATTCCGGCCGCAGGCCCAGCGTGTTGATCTGTGGCGCGGGATCGCGCAGGAACTGAACAGCACAATCAAACTGTGCGCCCAACCATTTATGCGGGTTGAAAACGATGCTGTCGACGCCTTCAATCCCGTCCCACAGGAAACGGAACTCGGGACAGATCATTGCGGATCCGGCCCATGCGGCATCCACGTGGGTATAGAGGTTATGCGCCTTGGCCACGGCAATGGTGGCGCGGATATCGTCACAGGCCCCGATCGAAGTGCCGCCGGTGCAGGCGATCACGCCGGCGGGCAGGAACCCTGCGTCCAGATCGGCGTGGATGGCCGCATCCAGTGCATCTGTATCCATCGCGAAACCCTCAGTTGTGGGGATTTTCACCAGATTGTCCTGCCCGATCCCGGCAATTCGTGCACCTTTGTCGATGCTGGAATGGGTTTCGCCGGACGCATAGAGGCGCAGGCGGGGCAGGGCAGAGAGGCCCGCTTTGTTGCCTTGCCAGTCCAGCGCTCGTTCGCGCATGGTCAGGATGGCGGCCAGCGTGGCGGTGGTGGCGCTGTCGTGGATGGTGCCGGTGAATGCATCGGGCAGGCCCATGGCATCGCGCAACCAGTTGATCATCACCGCTTCGATTTCATTGGCGGCAGGCGCCGTTTGCCAGAGCATGGCCTGACCTGCAATCGCGTTGGCCAGCTGTTCCGCCAGCATCGAGGCGGGCGAGGCATTGGCGGGGAAATAGGCAAAGAAACGCGGGTGCTGCCAATGGGTTGTCGCACCGGGGACGATGGTTTCAAAATCGGCAAAGATCTGTTCCATCGGTTCGGCCTGCTCGGGCGCTTGCGCGGGCAGTTTCGCGGCCACGTCACCGGGGGTCAGTTGCGGGCGCACCGGTTGGTCGCGCAGGGTTTTGTGATAGTCCCGCGCCCAATCGGCGGCACGTTTTGACCAGTGGTTCAGTTCATCATGATTCATGACCATGATAGGGCCATGCGGGTGCGGCTTTGGCAAGCCCTTATGACTTGTTCCACCACCGTTGTTTATAGGTCGATATCCGCGCCGCCCGCGCACGGCGCGATGCGGTGGATTTGCGGTAATTCCAGGTGATACCACCCCCTAGGATCAACATAATCAGCACCCCGGCCCCCCATGTGTAGTAAGGCGGGGTGGCGGTTTCCGGTGACCGGTCTGCGGGGGGAAACTTGGGTTCTGATTTACCTGCCAGCTTATCCGGCAATTCGTTCAACAGGGCCGTTAACGCATAGATATGGGCGTTCTTTGCATTGAATTTGCGCAGCAGGGGAAGGGCAGCCTGCTTCATGGCCGCCCGGATTCTGTGCTGCTGTACCGGCGTGTAACCATTGCCGAATACCACCCTGATCTGCGGGCTGTCAGCGTCATAGACCAGCAGGATACTGTCAGGGATTGCAGGCAGCCCGAGGTTGCGGAAAACATCTAGCGCATAAAAGGTAAAACCGCGCGGATTGGTGGATATTTGTGCTTGGGGCTGACCCAGATAACCTAAAAAGAGGTTATGATGGGAAGCATGAGAAAGAGTCGCCTGAGCCACTACAAGCAAGACCGTCTTACGGAGCATTTTGTTTCGGGATCGACAGCACGAACAGCAGCCAGTTTGTGTGGTGAGAGGTGGTCGCGGAAATTCGGACCAGTTGTTAAGGTGGATCGACTTATGAGAAAGACGATTCAAAATGACGAAACGAAAGAACCATTCTCCCGAATTCAAAGCCCGCGTTGCGCTTGAAGCAATCCGCGAGGAAATGACGATGGCGGAGCTGTCGAAGAAGTATGGTGTGCATCCAACCCAGATTGGCACATGGAAACGAGCAGCGATTGAAAACATGGCCACGGCATTTTCCAGACGGGGCCGTGATCCTGATCGGGTTGATGAAGCCCAGATTGAGAAGCTGCACTCCAAGATTGGTCAGCTGGTCGTGGAACGGGATTTTTTAGCCAACGCCTCGCAACAGTTGCTCGGGAAGCGAGGCAAAAAATGGTGAGCCGTGAGCATGATCTGAGTGTGCGACGACAATGCGGGCTACTTTCTCTGGCGCGCTCGAACCTGTATTACCAGCCAAAAGGCGAAAGTGCTGAAAATTTGCGGTTCATGACAATAATCGACAAGCAATTCTTGCAGACGCCGTGGTATGGATCACGGCAAATGGCCCGGCACATGCAGCGCCAAGGTTACAAGTGTGGTCGCCACAGGGTCCGCCGTTTGATGCGGCTGATGCGGTTGGTTCCGATCTACCAGACGCCCAACACGAGCAAGAAACATCCGCAGCATAAGATCTACCCGTATCTGCTGCGAGACCTGACGATTGATCGTCCAAACCATGTGTGGTGCGTAGATATCACCTACATTCCGATGCAGCGCGGGTTCCTCTATTTGGTCGCGATCATGGACTGGCACAGCCGCAAGGTTTTGAGCTGGAGATTGTCAAACAGCATGGAGGCAGATTTTTGCGTTGAAGCCCTGAAAGAGGCTATGGCCAAATACGGCAAGCCCGATATCATGAACAGCGACCAGGGCAGCCAGTTCACCGGGTTTGAATGGACGCAGGCGCTGAAAGAAGCCGACGTGAAAATCTCGATGGATGGCAAAGGTCGCTGGGTCGATAACCGGATGATCGAGCGGCTTTGGCGATCCTTGAAATACGAATGCATTTACCTCAACGCATTTGAAACGGGTTCGCAGACCCGCGCCGGGATCGGGAAATGGTTGGCTTACTACAACACCGAGCGCCCGCATTCCACCCACGGAATATTGACCCCGGATGAAGCCTATGACAGAAAAACAAAACCAATGAGTTTGGCAGCCTAAATGAAACCCTGATCCATCTTAAACTGGCTGCTGACTGGTCAAAAAAGTGGGACCACCTCTGTGACCTGCCGGACCAGAATATCGCGGGTGCGGTGTTGCATCAAGATGGCTTGGTGTTCTTCGGTCTTGGCTGGCACAAAGCGCATGGTCGGCCGGGTTACAGCCTCGCATATTGCTTCCGCATCTGCGGCATCCGTCTTTTGACGCTTGATGTAGGGCTTGACATAAGAAGGTGGCATCAGACGCACATTATGGCCCAGACGTGTCAGCTCACGCGCCCAGAAGTGGGCTCCGGCGCAGGCCTCAATGCCAATCAGACAGGAATTCAGCAGCCTAAAGAATGAAAGAACCTGGCTGCGGCGCAACTGGCGTCGGACAATCACTTGCCCTTGTATATCAATGCCGTGCACCTGAAAAACATTCTTGGCAATGTCGAGGCCGACGGTGACGATAGCCTCTGCTTGTAGTTTCTTGTTCATGATCCTCTCCTTGTGAAGCACTTCTACGGCCCTCACTTTGCCATAGTGAGTTGACGGAAGCAGGGGCCATCCACGCCATCAGTGGAACAACAGGGCGAAGGGCCGGTTTCGGTGGCGTTGCAAACTGCGATGCAAGCCGAGTCTGACCGGTTGATCAGCGACGGTGCGATTACAGCGGAGGGGATCGCAGAGGTATTGCGCAACGGGCTGGGGCTGTGCTGGGCGATGTCAGGGCTGGATATGCCGCAGGACGCGGCAATGGTGGCCATGTGTGGATGGCTCCTTTTTTGCAAGGGTTAATTTGAAGTTTTGATCATTGCGGTTGCGGTCATGTGTTCGGCCTGTTGGCGCGGTACGTTTGACCGCTGGCCCTGATGAAGTCCGCGTCGCCTGGGTCCCAATCATGGAGACGAGCTTTTATGCCCGGGCTACCGATACGGGGTGTCCCGGCGGCGGCTTTCGTTGATCATCATCATTCATCTTTGCCCTCGCAACTCGGTGCGGCGAACCCGTATCCCGGTCGCTGCGATTCCTGTCAGTTGACTGCCGGGCGGCGATAAACATCTCCGCGCAACAGCACGGCCCAGATGATGCGCGCTGTTTTGTTGGCAATGGCAACCGTGACCACACGCGCGGGCTTTTTATCAAGCAATCTGCGGATCCAGATGCCGGTGGCGCTGTCGTCGCGTCCGACTCTGCGAATGATCGATGTGGCACCATTTACCAGCAGAGTTCGCAGATAGGGATCGCCCATTTTGGATATTCGGCCGAGCCTGTCCTTGCCTCCTGACGAATTCTGCCTTGGTACGAGCCCGAGGAAGGCCGCGAACTGGCGCCCCGACGCGAAGGCAGCCGGGTCCGGAACGCTTGCGGCCATAGCGGTTGCCGTGATGAACCCGACGCCCGGGATCGTCTGTAACCGCTGGCTCACCGCACTTTGTCGATGCCAGGCACGCAGCTGATTATCGAGCGAACGGATTTCTACGGTGAGCGTCTCAAGCTGACGGGCAAAACCCAGCAACGCCGTACGCGCGACCTCCGGCAGGTCGTCATGCTCTCCGTCCTTCATGGCCTTCGCCATTCTTACGACATGTTGCGGCCCCTGTGGCGCAATGATGCCGAATTCGGCCAGATGGCTGCGAAACGAATTGAGCATCATGGTCCGTTGCCGGATCAGCAACTTTCGCGTCCGGTGCAGCACCATGACACCCTGTTGCCCAGGCGTCTTGATCGGTACAAAGCGCATGTTCGGGCGTGTTACGGCCTCGCAGATCGCCTCGGCATCTGCCATGTCGTTCTTTTGCCGTTTGACATAGGGTTTGACATAGGCGGGCGGGATCAGCCGCACATCATGGCCGAGCGCCGCAATCTCCCGCGCCCAGAAATGGGAGGTACCGCAAGCTTCTATTCCCACAAGACAAGGCGGCAACGCGCTCATGAACTCCAGAACGGCATTGCGGCGCAATTTCTTCATCAGCACAATCTGTCCTGCAGCATCAACGCCGTGAAGCTGAAAAACAGACTTTGCCAGATCGATCCCGAGTGTTGTAATCTCCATTGTGGATGGCTCCTTCTCTTATTGGTTTGCGACAGCACCAATATGGCACATTGCGATGCCGGCGGGTGGAGCCATCCACCCCATCATGTTGCGCGCGCTCAAGGCACAGGATGCGGGGGCAGGGGCGGTGCTGAACCGCTTTGACGCGGCGCAGGCGGAACCGATGCTGGACATCAAACAGCCGCTCCCGACTGTGACCCGCACCGTGCCGCTGGACTGGACCGATTATAACGGCCACATGAACGAGGCACGCTATTTACAGGCCTTTGGTGACGCCACCGACCGCTTTATGGAAATCATCGGTTGTGACGCCGAATATATCGCGTCAGGCGGTAGCTATTTCACCGTGGAAACCCACATCCGCCACCTGGACGAAGTCCACGCAGGCGCGCGGATACGGATCGAAACCCAATGCCTGCTGGGCGAGGGTAAAAAAATGCAGCTGTTTCACCGGATGTATGAGGGGGACCGGTTGCTGGCCACGGGGGAGCACATGCTGATCCATGTCAGTCTGGACACCCGCCGGGCCTCGGTTCCGGCAGATCAAATTATTGCGCGATTGGGCGAGATTGCGACAGCTCACGCGGCGTTGGATCGGCCGGACGGGGCGGGTATGGCTATAGGAACCCCCTAACGGATATCCGCCCTGAGTTTGCGCAAATACTCCGGCACATCGCGCGGCGATACCACGCTTTCGCGGACCAGCCAGTCGAAATGGCCGATCAGCCCCTGCACCCGTTCCTTGTCGCGAAACGCCAGATAGTTGCGGCCCAGATAGATCACCGCCAGCAGTGGGCCGAAGATGCTGATTGGGGCGGAAAACAGGCGTCGTGCGTCAAACAGGAATAACCGCAAGGACGGGTATAGCTGGTCGTGCAATTCCAGCATCCGGTCGATCTGGGCGCGGCGGACATTTGCGGGCAGGCTGGTGTAATACCCCTCGCCACGGGCAAATGAGTTAAGTTCGTGCAGGGGCAGGGCGATTTCATAATCGGACGATGTGTTGCGCATCCAGTCCAGCAGATCGGTGGCAGCACCAGTGGCCTGTTCGGGTGATCGGCCCAGTTGTGGTTCGTATTCCCATGCCAGCAAGTCGGGTGTTTTCAGCATATCGGGCAGGGTGGCCGGAACGTGGCGGATTTTGTAACCGGCGGCTTCCTGATGCCAGTTGAAGATCTCCGCGTCCACCAGTGCGCGCGAGGCGGGCGTTATGCTCATCGCCGAGGCCAGCAGATCGACCGCCATTTCCGGATGTTCCGCCAAACCCAGCAACCAGTCTGCCGACACCCCCAGTGCGGCGGCGCATTCGCCCACCACCTGCGCATTTGGCAGGCGGGTGCCTTGCCCCTTTAGCAATTGCGAGATGGTCGAACGATCCACCCCCACCGCCCGCGACAGGGCGCTGCGGGACATTCCGCTATGCTCTAATGCTTGCGTAAGACGGGTGCGAAACAGGGCGGCGCGATCACGTTTGTCGGTTTTATTCTGCATTGGTGGATTAATCCTGCAATGGGGTATAAATGTTTTTCATACGCTGAATACACAAAAAACCGCGTTCGGGATAGACCTGTTGTGAAGGGAATATCACCGAAATGGACACACCGAAACGCACATGGGTCAAGGCGCTTTGCTGGCAGTTGCTGGGCTTGGTCACCATGTCGGCGGTTGGCTATGGCTTTACCGGATCCATGCGGGTTGGCGGGGTGATGGCAATGGCCAACGCGGCGGTCGGATTGATGACCTATATCGGTTACGAGCGTCTGTGGGCGCGGATTGGCTGGGGGCGCAAGGGCGCCTGACCCTTGACACTGCACCCTCGACACTGCTCCCTCGACATGGCCGCGCGAGCCTGCCACTAAGCGGGCATGGAACTCTGGATACCGATCACCATTGCTGCGGCCTTTTCGCAGAACCTGCGGTTCATGCTGCAAAAGCACCTGAAATCGACACGCCTGTCGGTGGCGGGGGCGACATTTGCGCGTTTCCTTTATTCCGCGCCGCTGGTGGCGTTGATTGTGGTGGTCTACATGCAGTTGCGCGGGTTCGACCTGCCGCCGGTTCAGCCGGTGTTCTGGGCCTATGTGGTGATTGGCGGCATGGGGCAGATCATCCGCACGATGTGTGTTGTGGCGCTGTTTTCGCAGCGCAATTTCGCAGTCGGGCTGACCTTCAAGAATACCGAAGTGATCCTGTCGGCGCTGGTCGGGTTTATCGTGCTGGGCGAGGGGCTATCGCTGTGGGGCGTGCTGGCGATTGTGATCGGTTTCGTCGGGTTGATCCTGTTGTCGGATGCGCCCGGCAACAGCGGCCCCCTGTTGCGCCGTATCTTCAACCCTGCCGCCGGTCTGGGCCTGTTGTCGGGCCTGTCTTTTGCCGTTTCCGCCGTGGCCTATCGCGGCGGGGTGCTGGCCTTGGGCGAGGGGGATACTTTCCTGCGGGCCAACCTGACATTGGCAGTGGTGACGGCGTTTCAAAGCGTTGTGCTGGCGGTCTGGCTGCTGGCGCGCGAACGCGGACAAATCACACAGGTGTTGGCATCGTGGCGCGTGGCGGGGCTGATGGGGATCATGTCGATGATTGGCAGCCTGTGCTGGTTCACCGCCTTTGCCCTGCAAACGGTGGCCTATGTCAAAGGGCTGGGGCAGGTGGAACTGTTGTTCGGGGCGCTGGCGTCCTATTTCTATTTCAAGGAACGCAGCACATGGCGCGAGGTGGCAGGTATTGTGATCCTGCTGGTGTCGATCCTGCTGCTGGTGCTGGCGATATAACCGGTGCGGCGGGGTGAACCCTGCCCTACGGGGTGCGGCGGCGGCGAAGGGTGAGTTGCAGGCGTTCGGCAAAGGCGCGGCGTTCTTCAACAGTCATGGAATCCAGCCGTTCCAGTAACAACCGTTGCCCAATCTGCTGGCGTTTCAATCCCAGCGCCTGTTGTTCGGCGATCAATCCGTGCACCGCATCGCGGTCGTACTCTTCGGCCTGCAAGGCAAGGATCAGGGCCTGAAAGGTTTCCTTTATCTTTGGCAGGTTTTGTCGCAGCGATCCCGCCTCGCGCCGCAGGGCTTCGCCGATGATCTTGCGGTCTTGCGGGCTGAGGGCGCGGGAATAGGGGCCATAGCTGGCGTCGCGCAGGTCGCGCGGTTGCTGTGCGTCCCCGCGGTGGGTGTAAACCATCGCCCCGACCGCGCCCAGAATCAGCATATTCAGCCCCAGCGAGACCGCCAGCAAAACCTTGACCCAGCGGCCGGTCGATACTTTGGTTTTCACGTCGCCCATGTTGTCGCCCATGTCTTATCCTTCCACGAAATCATCGCCAAAGGCGGGCAGAAGATCAACCAGATAGGCATCATCAGTGCTGCCCAGAACCTCGGCGGTGATTTGTTCCAGCGGGGCAGGCGGGCTGATGCCGATCCAGATCCCCACCAGCGTTGCTGTGACCATGCCCGCGGCAGTCGGCCAGCCGCCAATCGCGGCCCATAGGCTGGCAAACAGCCCGGGTTGCGTGGCAGGGGCGGGAACATGCGCCAATTGCTGCGCCTCGGCATCGGCCAGCACACGCGCCATCAGATCGCCCGAAGGTATCTTTGTTACCTTGCGTCCTGCATCGAAATAGGCGTCCAGCCCGAATTCGTCATGTTTATCCGTCATCCTGATACCCCAGTTCTGCGCGTCGTCCGGCCAAAGCGGCGGCCAATGCGCGTTTGCCCCGGGCGGTCAGACTTTCGACCGCCTCGACGCTGATTTCCAATATCTGCGCGATTTCGGGGTTTGTTGCCCCCTCGATATGGCGCAGCACCACCGCTTGCCGCTGGCGTTCGGGCAGGGTGGCCAATGCCGCTTGCAGGGCCGCTGCCCGCTCGGCCTCGATCATTGTTTCGGATGCCGAGGGCCGTTCGTCCACAGGCTCGGGTACGGCCTCGAGCGCCACACCGCGTTTCTTGCGCATGCGATCCGTGCACAGGTTGCTGACCACACGATAAAGCCAGGTTGTGACCTTGGCCTCGCCCTGTCGCCAGTCTGGTGCGATTTTCCACAGGCGTAACATGGCCTCTTGCGCCACATCCTCGGCCTCGCTCGCGTCGTTCAACAGTCGCGCGGCATAGCCCAGAACCATCGGCGTCAGGCGCATGGTCAGCGCCCGCGCCGCATCCGCGTCCCCGTTTGCATAGAGCACAAGCAGGGCATCATCCGGCACATCGTTCATGGCGTCAAAGGGCATGGTCATTGTCCTGTTGCCTAACGTGTTACCCTGCTTGCGGCAATATCGCGGTTACTCGGTCGCCGGTTTGCCCGCGCGGTGCATGCGCCACTTGGCCTTGGCGGCGGCGAATTCTTCGGCCGTTACAGCGCCATCGCCATCGGTATCAACCCGCGCAAACAGGCGATCCCCCACATTGTTGGCGCGCATTTCTTCCATGCTGAGCATACCGTCGCCGTTGGCATCGCGTTTTTCAATCATCCGGTTGATGCGCTGTTCCATCCTTGCACGACCCTGTGCCATCATCTCGTCCGCTGTCAGCATCCCGTCGCCATTGGCGTCAGCCTTGGCAAATCGGGCCTGCCCGCGGGTGGCCATTTCATCCTTGGTCAGGCGGCCATCGCCATTTGTGTCCAGTTGCTCGAAACTGATCCGCCCGATGCCGCCGGGGTTGGCCTGGGCAATGCCCGCGATCCCCAAACCGGCCGCTACAAGGCCCGCAATCCAATATGTTTTGGTCATGTTGTCGTCCTTTTATTTAACCGTCATTACAAGGTTAAACGCACCTGTTGCGGTTTTCCGTCGCGCATGGGCAAAGAAATGCTGCACGCGTTTTGAATTTGCGCTAAACAGAGCAGGCGAACAGGAAAGGCAGAATAAATGACCACCACCACCGATGGCGGACAAGACCACCCCATGCGCCCCGCGATGTTTCGTGGCTGGCGCCGCAAATGCCCCAATTGCGGGTCAGGCCCGATGCTTTCTGGCTATTTGAAAGTGCGCGATACCTGTGCGGTTTGCGATGAACCGCTGCACCACCATCGCGCCGATGACGGGCCGGCCTATCTGACCATCCTGTTTGTCGGTCACCTGATGGCGCCGCTGATCCTGATTGCCTTCGTTAAATACCGCCCCGCGCCAATCGTGCTGGCGACAATATTCACGGTTGGCTGTGTGGCGCTTTCGCTTTACCTTCTGCCCAGACTGAAGGGCGTGATCGTGGCCATCCAATGGGCCAAACGCATGCACGGGTTTGGCGAAGACACTGCCTGACCCGTCATACGCCCGACCAAAGACAAGACAAAGGGCGGCCAATGGACAAGACAGCAATTCGCAATGCGGCAACCGTGATCATGGTGCGGGATGCGCAAACGGATCCGCGTATCCTGATGGGACAACGCGGGTCCAAAGCCGCCTTTATGCCCAACAAATTCGTTTTTCCCGGCGGGGCGGTGGATGCTGGTGATGCCGACATCCCGCTGGCCACCCCGTTGCAGGATCGCTGTATCGCGCAACTGTCGCACGAAACCGACCCCGCGCTGGCCACAGCCGCCATCCGCGAGGTTTGGGAGGAAACCGGTCTGATACTGGGTGAATCCGGCACATGGCCAACGCCCCCGCCCAAGGATTGGGCCAGTTTTGCGGCTGCCGGTTATCTGCCTTCGGCCGCTGGCCTGACCTTTGTGTTTCGTGCCATCACCCCGCCGGGGCGCCCGCGCCGGTTTGACGCGCGGTTCTTTATGGTAGACGCGGACCGGCAGGTTTGTGGCGATGTGGACGACTTCACCCACGCCTGTGACGAGCTATCGCATCTGCAATGGATTAAACTGGACGATGTGCGTCACTTTGATCTGCCGTTTATCACACAGGTGGTTATGGCCGAAGTGACAAACCTGATCCGCAACGGGGAAACACCTGACACAGTGCCGTTTTTCCGCAATGATGACGAGGAAAGCCTGTTTTTGCGGTTGGGTGGGGCGCGCCCTTAAACAAAATGACGGGACGGGCGATGGCGTATTACATCGCCTCTCGTAGATCGGGGCGACGGTTGCTGTGGGGGTGTTGGCGCTGTTGGGCGAGGACCCACCGCCTGCATGGCTTTCGCCGCCGTCAGGGGTGAATTATGCGGTGGTTTTACTGGGGGAGAGCGCGCGCCGGATCGGGGTGGTGCATGTGGGGCAGGTCAGCAGGCTTGAATGAAAACCGGCCTATGGGATCCCTTTTGATCATGCCCTGCCAGTAATCGCCATGGCTATGCAATCACGGCCTCTCTGGTAGGCCATGATAAGAATTACAACAAAAAGTCGACACGCCTTAGGCTGCAGACAGGCTGATCGTGACCTGATTGCGCCCGTCCGATTTGGCGGCATAAAGCGCACGGTCAGCCAGTTCGAGCAAATGCTCGACGCTGCGGACGTCATCATGCAGCCCGCCCATAGCAACCCCGATTGACATGGAAACCGGTATAACGGTGTTGCCGTCATCCATCTGCACCGGTGTTTCATCGACAATGCGGCACAGCCGTTCGGCGGCATGGCGGGCCTGATCCAGCTGAGTGTCAGGCATCGCCACCAAAAATTCCTCGCCGCCGATACGGGCCACCATATCGACGCCGCGCAGGTTGTCCTTGATCCGGTTGGCGATCTCTTTCAAAACCACATCGCCGGCGCTGTGGCCGTAGGTGTCGTTGATATTCTTGAACCGGTCCAGATCCAGTACCATCACCGCGAAAGGACGTCCGGTTTCTTTGGCCCGCTGGGCAATCCGTAACAGATGCGGTTCGGCATAGCGGCGGTTGTATAGCCCCGTCAGCGGGTCAATCACCGCCATGCGCAACCCGTCATGTACGGTTTTACGCAAACGGTCGGACTGACGTTTGCGCCGGATCTGGGTTTTCAGTCGCAGGGCCATTTCATCGGGGTCGAATCCATCGACCATCAGATCATTTGCGCCAAGGTCCAGTGCAGTCGACGCCTTGTGGGGCGCGTCCTTGGGGATCACCATCAGGATGGCGCTATGGCGCGTGTTCGGGCGGCTGCGCAATTCCGACATCAGACGCAGCCCTTCGTCGGGTTTGTTTAAATCACAGGCAATCACATAGACATCCGGCGCATGGGTGCCATGGCTGCTGAGCAAGGCTGTTTCCTTGGTGAAGACCACAAATTGATCGGCGAGTTTCTGGGAAAGGGCGTTTTTCCACTTCAACGCTTTGTTAAACTGGCCGGCAATGATGGCTATGGTTGCCGGCTGATCAAAATTTTCGGCGTCTTCGGCAAATCCTAATGCTTGGCGCGTGTTATCACGCAGACGCAATTCTTCAGTCGTATCACGGGCACGCAACAGGCTGCGTACACGGGCAAGCAGGATTTGTTCATCCAGCGGCTTTGTCATGAAATCGTCGGCCCCGGCACGCAAGGCTTCCAGCCGCGAGGGGCTGTCATGCTTGGCTGTTACCACGATGATCGGAATCCCTGCGGTGAGAGGGTCGCTTTTCAAGACCTTGCAAACTTCGATCCCGTCCATATCGGGCATCAACAGGTCAAGCAGGATCAGGTCAGGTAAATCTTTGCGGGCACGCGCAATGGTCTCGGCCCCGCACGAGGCCTGCGAGACCTCGTAACAGGCCTCCATAAGGTTCACTTTCATGACGATGCGATTTGTTGCAACGTCGTCTGCAATCAGGATACGTCCCGCCATTTCACTCTCACTTGTTAAATAGTTTCCTGTTCTGATTTAGTTTTTGGGTCAGATAGGTTAACAAATAGTTTCCAAAGCAGTAACAGAGTGTGAAATGGACAATAAACAAGCGGAAGTTCGCGCATTAAGTGTGTTGATCTGGCTGGTTGGCAACGAAGAGTTGCTACCGGTATTTCTGGGGGCCACCGGTGCCAGCGAATCCGATCTGCGCGCGCGGGCCGGAGAATCAGAGTTTCTTGGCTCGGTTCTGGATTTTGTGATGATGGATGATGCCTGGGTGATGGCCTATTGCGATGGCGAGGGGCTGCCATATGAAACCCTGATGCGGGCGCGGCAGGCCTTGCCCGGCGGGGCCGATGTGAACTGGACCTAAGTTGGGCCTGCACCTATATTGCAGGGATAATAAACACGGGCAGGGCAGAACATGGCGACCAATGCTAAAGCTTTGGCAGACAAGATAATGGCGCAAATGCAGGCTGGTGATTTCGCTCGCGCTGTCAAAGGCACTAAAACCGCGCACAAGAAATTCCCCAAAGAGCCGTATTTCGCCAATCTAGCCGGTATGGCGCTGGCGCAAGCGGGGAACGAACGCGAGGCGGCCCTGTTTTTCAACAAGGCGCTGCGCATGGCGCCTAAAGATCAGAATTACCAGAACAATCTGGTGCAGGCGCTGGTGATGTCGGGGCAGCATGAAAAGGCTCAGGCGCTGATTGGCAAGCTGTTGGCCAAACGGGCGGATACGTCCGATCTGTATTACCAACTGGCCATGTCGCAGATGCGATCCGGTAATGGGGATATGGCATTAGATTCTTTGGTTAAGGCATTGGAGGCAAACCCGTCCCACGCCAAGGCGCATAACCTGCGGGGTATCATTTACAGCGAAATGGGCCGTGATGCGGATGCGGTGGCGGACTATGAGGCCTCATTGGCCATTGCCCCTGACAATCCGGAAACCCTTGCCAATCTCAGCCTGCCATTGTCGCGGTTGAACCGCGAAGAAGAAGGCTTGACCGCGCTTGAGCGGGCCTTGCGGATCAACCCGTCACATCTGGCATCAATGCAGCGATATGCATCCCAGTTGAACGAATTGGGGCGCAAGGAGGAGGCAAAGGCGGCGTTGCATACATTATCGGCAGCCTATCCCGCGCAGGGCGATGCCATGCATCAGCTGGCCCAGATACAGACGGCAGAAGAAAATGCCGCCTTGTTGCCGTTGATCGAAAAGGCGTTGGCAAAAATGCCGAACAACGCACCGGACCGGGTTGCGTTGAACTTTGCCCTTTCGGTGATCCACTGGCAGGCCGGTGACATAGTTGCCGCCGCGCGGGCGTTAAAGGCCGCGAACGGGCAATACGCCCGCCAGCATCCGTTCGATATGGCGCGCGAGACGCAAGAGATGGCGGATATACTGGCGCTGTTTCCAATTGGGTCCCCGCCAGCAATCTCCAGGTCCGCGGATGGCCCGACACCTGTCTTCGTGATCGGCCAGCCCCGATCCGGCACCACCCTGACGGAACAAATCTTAACCTTGCACCCCGAGGTTGCCGGTTTTGGGGAACTGGCTACAGCGGGGCGTTTGGTCGAATCTGTGTTGCAAGGCGGGCAAGGGTTTGATCCGGAGGGTTTTGCTGCGGACTATATTCAGTCCCTGCCTGATCTTCCGGAAACCGCCAGCGCCTTTGTTGACAAGATGCCTGCCAATTACCGTTATGTCGGGTTTCTGGCGAGCGCCTTGCCGCAGGCCCGGTTTGTCTGGCTGCAACGTGATCCGCGCGATGTGGCGCTGTCGATGTGGCGGGCCTATTTTCCAAGACCGGCAATGGGATATACCTTTGGGAACCTCTAAAAATCCCCCAAAATCCGGCCTGACGGGGTAGAATCGTCATCAGGATGAAAATGATTCGACCGACGGGGTTTTGTCATGGGTCAGATGGGATTTTTTGATCTTTCCAGCCGATACGCGGGACTGGACAAATCTGGTGATCCGCTGGTGTTGCTCAACGACATGGTGCCGTTCGAGGATTACCGGGACGAGCTGAAGGCCATATGGCGCACGCCGCCCGAACAGCGCAAATCCAACGCTGGCCGCCCGCCTTGGGATGAGGTGCTGATATTCAAGACGATGGTTTTGCAGCAGCTCTACAACCTCTCTGACGATCAGATCGAGTATCAGATCCGCGACCGCCTGTCGTTCATGCGGTTTCTCGGCCTTGGCATTGAAGACAGCGTACCTGACGCCAAGACCATCTGGGCCTACCGTGAAAGGCTGGCCGGGGCCGGGAAGATGAAGGAGCTGTTTGACAAGTTCGATGCCTTTCTGCGCGAAAAGGGCTATCTGGCGATGGGCGGGCAGATTGTTGATGCGAGCATCGTTCCGGCGCCGCGCCAGCACAACAAAAGGGACGAGAACGAGAAAATCAAGGCGGGCGAAACGCCTGAAGAGTGGGAGGAAAAACCCCACAAGAAGCGCCAGAAGGACGTGGATGCGCGCTGGACGAAGAAGCACGGCAAGAGCTATTACGGCTACAAGAACCACATCAATGTCGACCGGCGGCACAAATTCATCCGCGCTTATGATGTCACCGATGCCGCCGTGCATGACAGCCAGGCGCTTGCCGGTCTGATTGATGCGAGCAACACCTCATCGGACCTGTGGGCCGACAGCGCCTATCGCTCGCAAAAGATCGAAAGCGAGCTGGAAGAGCGGGGGCTTCACAGCCATATCCATCACAAGGGCAGGCGCGGCAAGCCGCTTGGCGAGCGCCAGCAAAAGGCCAACCGGAGGCGCTCGAAAGTGCGGGTCCGGGTCGAGCATGTATTCGCTTTTCAGGAGCGCTCCATGGGCGGCAAGCTGATCCGCTCCATCGGCCTGAAGCGGGCGCGATTTCGCATCGGGATGATGAACCTGGTCTACAACATGAAGCGCTTCGTCCAGTTCGAATGCGGCCTGGCGGCGCCGGGATAAGGGTTCATGGGGTGAGGTGTGCCTGAAATACCCAAAACCGGCTTGAAACCGGTGAAAATGGGTTTATGATCCGAAGCAATCAGGCGGGACAGGCGAAAAACCGTCCACCCCGCCGCGAAGAAGGCGAAAACGGGAATTTACAGAGGTTCCCTTATGGTTAAGCGCCCAGTCGGACAGGTTGAAACGTTCGCTCATTTGCCTACGCGCGGGCCAACGATCTGCCCGTCCTTGATTGAGTGGATGCCCTTGGTCAGGATTTCCTGATTGATCTGCAAGCCCGAGGTCACAATGCTGCGCGCAGCAACGGCATGACCAAGGGTGATCGCCGTTTTACGGGCAATGCCATCGGGGCGCGAAATAACCCAGACGAAGGGTTTGCCGTCTTCACGCAATATCGCGCCGGTGGGGATGGTCATCACCTTGATATCTTCAAGCTGTGGTTTTGCCTTGACCAGCGCGCCGATACGGAATTCCTCGGGCGCGTTCAGAAGGGTGAAATGGCCACGACGGGTGCGGGTACGGGTGTCGGCCACCGGATCGACGGATCGCAAGCGGATTTGTGCGTGCACAGTGCTGACAGCCAGCAGAGTGGCGTCAAACAGGGCCTGTTCGGGTAAAATCGCAAGTTCGGATTCCGTCAGGTCAATCACCACTTCGCGCTCGTTGGTGGCGGCCAGACGGATCACCGGCTGACCGGCAGAAACCGAGGCGCCGGGTTCGGCAAAAACCCGTGTGATAACCCCGTCATGGGGCGCGCGCAAAACGGCAGAATCAAGAATATCCTCGGCGCGGATCAGGGCTGCTTTGGCCTGTTCCAGTCGCGCTTTGGCGGCGGCAAACTGGCGCTCTGCGTCCTCCAGTCGCGTTTGGCTTTCGACACCCCGCTCAACCAGTATCTTCTCGCGATCCAGTGCGTCCTGTGCCGATTTCAATCCCTGCGTAGCAATCACCACACCCGCACGCGCCGCCCATGCACCGGCCTCAAGAGCTTCGGGGTCCAGTTGGGCCAGCACATCGCCTTCTTTCACCGTATCCCCAAGGGAAACAGGACGGCTGGCGATGGTACCCGAGGCCGGAAAGCCCAGATCAACCTCGATTCTGGCTGAAACGGTGCCGATGAAATCACGTGCCGTTTCCGGGCCTTCACCGATAATCTCGGAAACCACCGGACGGGGTGTTTCCTGTGCAATAACAGGGTGGACCATTGGCAAGACCAATGCGGCAATCAGGAACAGGGACCGTATTTGCATCACTTGCCTCCGTTCAGGCGGACAAGGCGCCCGGGGTACAACAATTGGGCGCCACTGGTGACGACAATATCGCCGGTTTCAAGACCGTCGCTGATCATGATCGTGCCGTCCGAATAACGGGCGATGCCGATAGGGGTCAGGGTGGCGCGCATCGTGTCAGGGTTCACCACCCAGACCGCAGGGGTGCTTTCGATGGCGGACAGGGCGCTATAGGGGACGATAATCTGGTCGGGGTGCGGGATTGTGATGCTGGCTTTTACAGCCGCACCGTAAGTGACTTGCCTGGGGGGGGTGTCGACACCGACGCTGACCTCGATAGTGCCGCGACGCGGATCAACCAGAGGGGAAACCTTGCGGACGCGGCCCTGAAAACGCACTTCGGGATTGTCGAGCAGGGATAATTCAATGGTCAGATCCTTGGGGGTGCGGGTGGGCAGATCCTCGGGCGTGTCGAAAAACTGGGTAGTGTCGCGAGTTTGGTGGAAATTCGAGGACGGCGTAATCTCCGGGTGCATCGAAGCCACCCAACCGGCGGCTGGAACCGCCAAGGAGATCACGCCATGACAAAGAATACAGCAACATCGACATCCGCGCTACTGGCCAATGAAGCAGGCTATGACCCGATTGAAGACCGGCTGCGCCAGAACATCCGCGCGACGATCGAGGCGGTTTTCGAAGAGGAGCTGGAGCAGTTTCTGGGCCGTTGCCGGTATGGCCGCAGCGGCGGGGCAAAGGCCGGATACCGCCACGGGCATCGCGAGCGGCAACTGGTCGGAACATTTGGAACCGAAACGGTGCGCGTGCCGCGTGCGCGGATCACAGGCGAGGCCGGCAAGGCCAGAGAATGGCGCTCGAAGGCATTGCCCCGCTACCAGCGGCTGACGAAGAAGGCCGAGGCGCTGATCGCTGCTGTCTACCTTTCGGGCACCAACACACGGCGGGTAAAACGCGCCCTGTTCGGCCTGTTTCAGGGGGCGGTCAGCAAGGATGTGGTGAGCCGCGCCTGGCGCAAGGTGAAGGTGGACTGGCAGGCGTGGTGCGCCCGCAGCCTTGCGGATGAAGACATCGTGCGGCTGATCCTGGACGGCACCGTGATCAAAACGCGGATTGACAGGAAGGCCACCAATATCTCGGTTCTGGCCGCGATTGGCGTGCGCCGGGATGGGCAGAAGGTCTTGTTATCACTGATGAACATGGGCGGCGAAAGCACCTCCGCCTGGCGTCAGTTCATCAACGATCTGGATGCGCGCGGGTTGAAACGGCCCGAATTTGTCATCGTGGACGGGGCACCGGGACTTGAGGTCGCTCTCATTGCCCTCTGGGGTGAAGATCTGCCGATCCAGAGGTGCACGGTGCACAAGCACCGCAACCTTCTGGCCAAGGCACCCAAGCGTATGCATGATGAGTTGACAGAAGATTACCGCGACATGATCTACGCCAAAACACCCGAGGAAATCGCCACCCGCCGCAAGGCATTTCTGCGAAAATGGCGGCTGAAATGCAAGGCCGTCGCTGACAGCTTGGAAGAAGCAGGAGATAAGCTTTTCACCTTCACGCGTCTGCCACAAGGCCAGTGGAAATCGGCCAGAACGACAAATGCGATCGAACGCCTGAACGAGGAATTCCGCCGCCGCATCAAGACCCAGACCGTGCTGCCATGCGCCGAGACCGTGCCGATGCTGCTTTGGGCTCTGATGGCCTCGGGGCAGATCGTCATGCGAAAGGTCGATGGCTGGGAAACGCTCGCTCAGCCCGTCGCCGACGCAACCCTTGACCAAGCCGCCTGACCGGCGCATAACTCAACCCGCTCGGAGGTGCCTGAAATCAATTTCCACCACTTTCGAGACACAACCGAAAACTGCGTCCATCGCTGTTCCCAGGGCCAGCTTTAGCACCGGGTGGGCACCGGCAATAACTTCGCCCGGATCGGCAAGACGGGCCGTGATGACCCCGTCGGCACTGGCGCGCAGGAAGGTATCTTCATAGGCTTTACGAGCACGGTTCAGGTCTGCTTGGGCCTGTTCCACGCTGGCCTCGGCGATGCGGAAACGGCGCTCGGCCTCGTCGCGGCGGATGCGGGTTGTGGCGCCGCGTTGCAGGAACACATCTTGCCGTTCGAATTCTTCTCTGGCCTGAAACAGATCCGCCTGCGCTGCATTCAGCGCCGCTTCGGCGCCGCGCATAGCCTGTTCCTGCTGCACCGATTCAAGGCGGGCCAGTTCCTGGCCCTTTTGCACATGATCGCCTTCGCGCACCAGGATCGACATGATCCGCCCACCCATCGGGAAAGACAGGCCCACTTCGTCACGCGCAATGATTTGGCCGGTCAAGGTCAGGGTTTCCAACCCCAGTTCGGGCTGGATTTGCACGGTTTCGACCGGCAAGGCCCGTTGGGCAAGGGCCGGGGCCATAGACAAGATCACCGAACTTGTCAGGGCCAATAAGAACGTCCCGTATCGCATGGTATGCCCTCGTATATATTTGAGTGGTAAATCGAATCCGGTGCGGATGTCCGGCACAACTAAACCGATTAGTATAGTTTATCAAGCCGCACAAATGCACAGCCGCCCATAACCTGTGTAGATGGGACAATTTAACTCAGGAATGGGGATAAAGCGACCGGTTTGTCGCCCCGCCCAATATTATACGATGGCCTGTGCCAGTGTTTTGAAGGCATCGGCTGGATCATCGGCGTTCCAGATTTCCTCGCCAATCGCAAAGAAATCGGTAAACGGGGACAGGGTTTTGATCAGATCGACCGTCAACGCACCTTCGGCCACGACCGGAACTTCGACAACATCGCTCCACCACTGGAACAGGTCCAGCGGGGCGGTTGAGCCGTCACCAAGTGCGCTTTCACCACAAGGGCCGAAACTGACATAATCGGCGCTGGCCTCGCCTGCGTTCAACCCGTCATGGCGCGAGGTGCCGCAATAGCTGCCGATGATGGCTTCGTCCGACAGCTCACCTCGGGCATAGCGCACGGAACGCGCACCATCGGTCAGATGCACCCCGTCAAGGCCTAGGGTCGAGACTCAATCAAGTCCACCACAGGATAAAGGCAGCGATAGCGACGGCTGACAGGAAGTTTTGAGCCAGTTTGTCATAGCGGGTGGCAATGCGGCGGAAATCCTTGAGGCGGCAGAAGGCGCGTTCGATCAGGTTGCGAGCGCGATAAGCCTGCACATCATGGGGGATGGGGCGTTTTCGGGATCGGGTGGAGGGGATGACGGCCTCTGTTCCGGCCCGCGCAAGAGTTGCGCGCAGGCTGTTTGCATCATAGCCCCGGTCGCCGAGCAGGCGGCGTGGTGCGGGCATGGTTGCCAGCAGAGCAGGGGCAGCCGAGATGTCGGCAATGTTTCCGGGGGTCAGACTGAACGCGGCAATGCGCCCGTAACCATCTGTCAACGCGTGTATTTTCGTCGTGGGCCCGCCACGCGAGCGCCCGATGCAGTGAATCTTCGCCCCCCTTTTCCGCCATGCGCCGAGCGATGCGCCCGAACGGCAGTGGAATCGATACTCAGTTCGTGTGGGATTTCCGCCTGTCCGACCAACTCCGCGAAAATCTTCTGCCACAGTCCACGCCGGCTCCAGCGGTTGAACCGGTTGTAGATGGTCGTCGGCGGGCCGTATTCGCGCGGGCAGTCCTTCCAGCGACAGCCCGACTTCAGAACATGGATGATCCCGCTGATCACCCGTCGGTCATCTTTCCTGCGCGCGCCCGGTTGATTGTGCGGCAACAGCGGTTTGATCGCCGCCCACGCTTGATCCGAGAGCCAAAACCCTTCCGTCATCATCCACCTCCGGCTCGTTTTCCCGCAGTGAATCAGACACATATCGCAAAATCAACAGGTTGATTGGGTTTTAACCCTAGGCGCTCAACCATGATCAGATGGCTTTCAATCACCAGCGGGATGTCGCGCCCATGGCAGATTTCGCGCAAGGCATCGCCAGCGCGGGCGATCTGGTCTTCGTCCTTGGTGGCTATGGCAAGGCGCACGCAAGCCACGGGGGCAACATCCAGCACCCGCTGGAAGGTATCGGCAAAGCTGGCCAGTTCAAAGGCGGGCGGGGTGATCAGGTATAGCTGGGCCTGTTCTTTTTCGGGAAAATCTTCGCTCATCATCACTATCCTTGGCTGGCTGTTGCTGCCGGATATAACGCAGGTTTTGCGGTTTGACCACGGGGCAGTTGCACCCTATCAGGGCGGGGATGGATAAACAAGTGTGAAATGGCAGAAGATGAATGGGCTGGACCACAGCCCGCGATGATCCTTGTGCGCCCGCAGATGGGCGAAAACATTGGCGCGGCGGCGCGGGCGATGTGGAATTTCGGGCTGGACCGGATGCGCATTGTAGCGCCGCGCGACGGTTGGCCGAATGAACGTGCTGTGGCAATGGCCTCGGGCGCGGGGCGGCTGCTGGATCAGGCGGGGCTGTTTGACAGCACGGCAGATGCGATTGCCGATTGCAACTATGTATTTGCCACCACCGCACGACACCGCGGGTTGACCAAACCGGTTATGACACCGGAACGGGCGATGCAGTACACCCGCGGCCTGCTGGATCAGGGGCAAAAGGTGGGCATCCTGTTTGGCCCCGAGCGCGCGGGACTGGAAAACGACGATGTGGCGCGGGCCAATGCGATTATCTCGGTGCCGGTCAATCCGGCGTTTTCATCGCTTAATCTGGGGCAGTCGGTATTGCTGACCGCCTATGAGTGGCGCCGGCAGGTGGAACAGGCCGCGCCCGAGGTGATGGAAATGGTGAAAACCGAATTCGCCGGGGGGCTGGAGATTGAAAAGCTGGGCGACCATTTCGAGGAGCGTTTGGCCGAGGCGGGGTTCTTTTTTCCCGAGGCCAAGGCGGATCGGATGCAGCTGGCTCTGCGCAACATGTGGGCGCGATTGCCGCTGACGCGGGCGGATGTGCAGACGTTGCATGGGATGCTGCGCCAGTTGGTGCGCTGGAAAGATCGCGGGGAATAAGAGATTCTATGCCTGCGGCGCGGATATTTATGGAACGATAATGGGGCAGTTGGCGCTTGCCCTTGATAAAGTCGCAGCCTAATTTAGCAGGAAACAGGAAGGGTGCGAGCATGAGCAAGAAGCGCAGTATTTTTGAAGAGGTCGGGGCTGATGTGAAGCCGGAGGAAATTGCGCCCAAAACCGGCGTGATCGACAAAGCCCCCAAAGGCGCGCGGCGGGCCATTCGTGGCTGGCTGATGCTGATCTTTGCTTTGGTCGCTTTGATGGTTCTGGTCGGCGGGGCCACGCGGCTAACCGATTCCGGCCTGTCGATCACCGAATGGAAGCCCGTTACGGGGGCAATCCCGCCGATGAATGATGCGGATTGGGCCAGTGAATTTGCCAAATATCAAGCCAGCCCCGAATTCCAGTTGCAAAACAGCAAGATGACGGTGGCCGAATTCAAATCCATCTACTGGTGGGAATGGGGACATCGGCAATTGGGCCGGTTTATCGGTGTGGTCTGGGCCATCGGATTTTTGTTCTTTTGGCTGACGAAAAAGATACCGGCGGGCTGGACTTCCCGTTTGCTGGGCCTTGGGGTTCTGGGCGGATTGCAGGGCGCGATCGGCTGGTGGATGGTCTCGAGCGGGTTGACGGGGCGGATGGTCGATGTGGCCTCGTACCGGTTGGCGACGCATCTAGGATTGGCGTTTATCATTCTGGGCCTTTCGGCGTGGTATATTTTCCTGCTGTCACGACCAGAGGCCGAGATCATGCAGGCGCGGCGGGGCAGGGAAGGCAAGCTGTTTTCCATCTCTACCGGCCTGCTGCATCTGGTCTTTCTGCAAATCCTGCTGGGGGCCTTGGTGGCGGGCATTGATGCCGGTCGCGGCTATATCGACTGGCCCCTGATGGGCGGGCAGGTGATCCCGGATGAAATATTCGATTTTGAGCCCTGGTGGAGCAATTTCTTTGAAAACCCGGCCCTTGTGCAATTTATTCACCGGTTGGTCGGTTATCTGGTGCTGGCCTTTGCCATCGTGGTCTGGCGGCGCTCGCGCGCCTGTGGCAATCGCAAGACCAAGGCGGCGTTCAACATGCTGATGGCGATGGTGCTGGTGCAGGTGGTGCTGGGCATCACAACGGTGATGATGGCGGCGCAATCGCATGTGGCGCTGACCCATCAGTTTGGTGCAATTCTGCTGTGGGTGATGATCCTGCGGTCACGTTTTCTGGCGGGCTATCCTGTAGCCCAGAGTGTAAGGGGCTAAGGCAATGAAAGCATATGATGATCTGATTGCGCATGAGCGCGACACGCAGGCGCTGGCGCAGGTTTCGGGCCGTTTGGGCTGGGATCAGGAAACCATGATGCCCCGTGGCGCGGCCACGCAGCGCAGCGAGGAAATGGCGGCGATGTCATCCGTTTTGCACGCGCGGCGCACCGACCCGAAGGTGGGCGATTGGCTGGCCGCGATTGATGACACCACGCTGGACGCGGTCGGGCAGGCCAACATGCGCCACATCCGGCGCGGCTATACTCGTACGATGCGGATACCGGCACGGCTGGCGAGCGAGCAGGCCAAGCTGCATTCCATGGCGCAAGGCATCTGGGCACAGGCCCGCGCGGCCGAGGATTTCACAGCATTCGCCCCGACGCTAAAGCAGGTTCTGAAACTGAAGCGCGAAGAGGCGGCGGCGCTGGCGGATGGCGGTGATCTGTATGATGCGCTGCTGGATGATTACGAGCCGTGCGCCAAGGCGTCCGAGCTGGAAGCGATGTTTGGCGCCCTGCGCCCGCGTCTGGTGGCACTGCGGGAACGGGTGCTGGGGGCGGAAAACCAGCCCGCCGCGCTGTCGCACAAATTTGACGAGGCGCTGCAACTGGAACTGACCCGCAAGCTGGCGGTCACCTTCGGCTATGACCTGACCCACGGGCGGATCGACAAGGCTGTGCATCCGTTTTCCTCGGGCTCGGGCCACGACGTGCGCATCACCACCCGCACCAACCCCTATGATCCGTTCAACTGTTTCTATTCCACTATCCACGAGACGGGGCATGGCTGTTACGAGCAAAACATCAATGATGCCTATCTGTTGACCCCGCTGGGGCAGGGCGTTTCCATGGGGGTGCATGAAAGCCAGAGCCGGATCTATGAAAACCAGATCGGGCGCGGACAGGCGTTTACCCGCTGGCTGTTTGGTCAAATGAACGAAGTGTTTGGCGATTTCGGGGTGGCGGATGCGGATGCCTTCTATGCCACCGTCAACCGCGTGAATTCCGGCTATATCCGCACCGAGGCGGACGAGGTGCATTATAACCTGCATGTGCTGCTGCGGTTTGATCTGGAACGGGCGATGATCGCCGGTGATCTGGACGTGGATGATCTGCCGGACGCATGGAACAAACGGTTTAAGGATGATTTCGGTGTCGTGGTGGACAAGCCGTCAAACGGCTGTTTGCAGGATGTGCACTGGTCGGTCGGGCTGTTTGGCTATTTTCCGACCTACAGTCTGGGTAATGTGTACGCCGGTTGCCTGAACAAGGCGATGCGCGATGCGCTGCCTGATCTGGATACCGAACTGGTAGCAGGCAACACAGCACCAGCAACTGAATGGTTGCGGGAAAATGTGCAGCAATACGGCGGGTTGTACCGGCCCAAAGAACTGATCGAAAAGGCCTGCGGCTTTGCTCCGTCCGAGGCCCCCTTGCTGGATTATCTTGAAGCGAAATTCGGCGCCATTTACGGGGTTTAACTCCTACCCGCCGAACAGCGCTTGAAGCGCCCCCTGTGATGTGCGAAAAATTTGCCAAGCATTACAGGGGACAGCACCATGCCAGGCTTTGAGTTGATCGGACAGGAAGAACGCGACGCATTGAACGCGTTGATGGACGAGGGCGGCGTGTTCTTTGCCCACGGTTTCGATGCCAAACGCAAGCGGTATCACGTGCGCGAACTGGAGACGGAATTTCGCGAATTCCTGTCCTGTCATGATGCGCTTTGCGTATCCTCGGGCACGGCGGCAATCAAGGTGGCGTTAAAAGCATTGGGGGTTGGCTTTGGGGATGAAGTGATCACCCAAGGCTTTAATTTCATTGCCGATTTCGAGGCGATCATAGATTGCGGCGCTACCCCCGTGGTGGCCGGATCGGATGATACGCTGAACATGGATCCAAAGCAGCTTGAGGGCCTGATCACCGATAAAACCAAGGCGATTATGCCGGTGCATATGCTGGGCGTGCCCGCGCGGCTGGATGAAATATTCGCAATCGCCGCCCGCCACAACATCCCCGTGATCGAGGACGCCTGCGAGGCGATCGGTGCGAAGTATAACGGCCGTTACGCGGGCACCTTGGGGGCGGCGGGCGTGTTCAGTTTCGACTATGGCAAGGCGATCACCACGGGCGAGGGCGGTTTGGTCATTCTGAACGTTGCCGATATGGCCGTGACCGCGCGGCAATACCACGATCATGGGCATATGAACCTGCCCGACATCCCGCGCGGGCTGGATCGGGCTGGGGTGGTCGGATTTAACTACCGGATGAGCGAGTTAAGCGCCGTGGTGGGGCAGGCGCAGTTGAAAAAGCTGGACTATATCGTCGCGGAATCCGGCAAGCGGTATAAGGCGCTGGATCAGGGCATCACATCAGGCGTTTACAAGAAACGCGCGGTGCCGGAGAGGGCGGAACCGGCCTATGACACCTATATCGTCGAAGTGGCGGATGCGCAGATCAGGGAGCATGCGATCCAGTTGCTGGGCGACATGGGCTTTGGCACCAAGAACCTGCCGGACGCGATGAACTGGCATTGTTCGGTGTTCTGGGATCACATGGGGTTTGACACCAAAACGCAAGCACAACTGGACACGCTGGCGCTGTTGGAACGCCAAATTGCCATTCCGGTGATGCTGGGCAAATCGGTGGATGAATTTACCGAACTTGCGGTGGCCCTGAACGGGCTGACGGGTTAGCCGATGCTGGTCATTGTGCCTGCCCGCCAAGGCTCCAAGGGGGTGCCGGGCAAGAATACCAAAGATTTTCGCGGCGCGCCGCTGGTCGAGTGGAGCTTTGCCGCAGGGCTGGCGATTGCCTGCGATCTGGGCGCGCCAGTGGTCTGCACTACGGATGACGCCGCCATTGGCGCGCTGGTTCAGGTGAACTATGCGGATCAGGTGTTGATTCACGACCGCGCCGCCAATCTGGCCGATGATAATGCGGGCATGGCGGGGGTGGTACTGGATGTGTGCAAACGGTTCGGGGCCAGCCGCTATGTGCTGTTGCAGCCGACATCGCCCTTGCGGCTGGTGGCGGATTTGCGGGCTTTGGTGACGGAAACGCAGGCGCATGAAACCATGGTGTCCTGCACCAACCCGTGTGAACATCCCGAAGACCTGATCGTGCTGGATGGCGAACACGGAACCCCCGCTATTGCCGCGCCTAAGTCCGCCCGCCGGCAGGATCGGGCGACCGAATACCGCTTTGTTGACGGCAGCTATTACGCGGGACGGGTGCAGACCCTGCGCGAGCACGACAGTTTTCTGCCCGCCGATACCCGTTACCACACGCTGACCATGCCAACGGGCGTTGATATCGACACGCCGCACGATTGGGCCATGGCCGAGGCACAGCACGACTGGCTGCAGGCGCAGGGGTATGAATTTGTCCGCCCGCGCCGCTGATATTATCATCATCGGTGCCGGTGCCGCCGGGCTGGAGCTGGCGCGGATGGCGTCCCGCCAAGGGCTGGCAGTGGTGCTGTTTGAACAGGGCGCGCCAAACGGGCGGCATTTGTTCCAGCGTATCCCGCTGATGGTGGGCAAGATCATCGGCAATCGCCGGTTTGTCGATGCTCAGGATTCGGCCCCGCAAGTGGCTGCTGGCAACCGGAAATTGCCGGTGCTGACGGGGCGGGGGCTGGGTGGTTCATCGCGGGTGAATGGCAATGTGGCCTATGCGGGACCACAAGAGCGGTATCGGCATGTGTTTGAGGGCCTTAATCATGATTATACCAATGTATTAAATGCGCTACATGGCGATATTAATGTACCGCGCCCGCACAGTTGGGCCGATGGCTTGTCGGAGAAATTCCTGACGGCCGCTGCCAAACTGGGTGCGCCGCGTGTGGATGATCCTGATATTGCTGGTGAATTCACGGGCGCTTCGGTGCTGCATGTGAACACCAAGCATGGATTGCGCCACAACCATCTTGAAGCCTTCCGCGCCAATGCCGCGCCGCAAAATATCCGCATTATCCGCGCGCCGGTGGAACGGATCATACTGGATGGCAAACGCGCCACCTGTGTAGCCTATGAAGGCGGCGAAATCTATGCGGGCGAAGTGGTGTTAAGCGCTGGTGCCATATCCTCGCCGCTGTTGCTGATGCGCAGCGGCATAGGCGCGGCGGAAATGTTGCACGCGGCGGGCTTACCCGTACTGCATGATCTGCCCCATGTCGGGCAACATTTGAAGGATCACGCCAACCTGCGCCTGCAATTTTCCTGCCCCGGTTACAACACGCTGAACCAGAAAACCCGCGGGGTGCGGGCGTTGTGGGAAGGGGTGAAATACGTACTGGGGCGCAAGGACAGCATCCTTAGGGGGCCGGGGGCCTCGGCCGGGGCGAATTTTGCCGATGGCGATATTTTTCGTGATGCCTACCGCATCCAACTGGTGCATTTCACGCAGGACCGCTCGCAGGTGTCCGACAAGGGTATCGTGTTCGAGCAGGCGCAAAAGGCATCGCTGGGAATCTATGCGCTGTGGCCGAAATCCGAAGGGTCGGTGCGGATTACCAAAGAAGGCGCGCAGATTGATCCGGGGTTCTTGACCGATCCGGCGGATGTGGCAACCTCCTTGCGCGGCATGGCGCAGGCCCGCGCGTTGATGGCGGAAATGGGGTTCGAGGCGGATCCAGTGGTTGCGCCGGACGAGGAAGTTTTGCGTGGCGGCGTCTACTCCGGCTATCACTTGATTGGCAGCAACCGCATGTCGCAGGACGCAGGCAGCGGCGTGGTGGGGCCTGATTTTGTGGTGCACGGGTTGCAGGGGCTGTCGATCTGCGATGCCTCGGTGATGCCGGATCATTTGTCCAGTCACAGCTATCTGCCGACCATCGCCATGGCGCGGATGTTTGCGCAACAGCGGGGGTGGGCGGCATGAAACGATACCCCGCACGGCTGATTGACCGGCTGGCGCTGCTGCTGTGGGATATTGCGTGGCACGCGGGGCTGCCGCTGGTGTTGCTGTATCTGTGGCATCGCGGGCGCAAAGAGCCGCTTTATCGCCAGCATATGGCGGAACGCTTTGGCGGCGGCGCGGCTGTGCCAGCGGGGGCGATCTGGATTCACGGGGTTTCGCTGGGCGAGATGCGGGCGGCAAGGCCGCTGATTGAGGCGCTGCTTAAGCGGGGCGAACAGGTGTTGATCACCAACATCACCGCCGCAGGCCGTGCCGAAACCCTGAAACTGTTTGCCGATGCGATTAAGCAGGGTCAACTTCATGTGCGCTGGTGTCCGGCGGAATATGCATGGGCCATCCGCCGGTTTCTGGACAAACACAAACCCCGTTTCGGCATGATCATGGAGATCGAGCTTTGGCCCCGTCTGATTGCCACTTGCCACGCCAAAGGTCTGCCGCTGGTGCAGGCGCAGGCGCAATATCCGAACAAGAGTTTTGCGCGTGATACCAAAGGCTTGCAGATCAGGGCGCATGTTGTGCGGGCGTTTGATCTGATCATGGCGAAATCCGAACGCCATGCCGAACGGTTTCGCCAGCTTGGGGCGCAGAATGTGCAGGTGATGGGCGAATTGCGGTTTGAACAGCCAATCCCGCCCGACCATTTGCAAGCCGCCAAAACCCTGCGGGCACAAATCGCACCGGAGCGCCAAGTGTTCTGCCTTGCCAGCACCGCGCCGGACGAGGATGCGCTGCTGATCCCCGTGCTGCGCAAATTGTTGGACGAAGCCAATCAGGCCGGTAAACCGCGCCCCTTCATCGTCTATGTCCCGCGCCACCCCAAAGATTTTGTGGCCACGGGCGCGCGTTTGCAGGCGGCGGGGGTAAACATGCTACAACGCTCGACTGATCTGGACGATGCATTGTCGCCCAAAGCCCCCTTGGCTGAGAATCTGGACGGGCTGTTCGGGGATTCACTGGGGGAAATCAACTTCTACTTTGCCCTGTCCGACCGCGTGTTCATTGGCGACAGTTTCAATGATGAAGGGTCGCACAATATCATCGAGCCGCTCAGCCTTGGCAAACCCGTGGTGGTTGGCCCCAGCATCTGGGGCATTGAATATCCGGCGCTCGAAGCGCTGGAGGCAGGAGTGCTGGTAAAACTGGAAACGCCGGATCAATTATTTGAACACTGGAGCCGCGAGAACGGCGCCACGGGTAAACAGATCACGGATTTTCTGACGCAACACGGCGGTGCCACGCAAAAAGCCCTGCACCATCTATCAAATGCAGGGCTGCTGTAGGGCGGGGTTCACCCCGCCTTTGCTTTTTATGGCTCGCAAGCGGCGGGGTGAACCCCGCCCTACACCCCTTCGCCGGCACGCATAATAGCCATATGTTTGGCGCATTCGTTCAACCCGCCTTCGCCAGCTTCCCAAGTGATTTCGCCGTCGCCATTGGCATCAAAACCGTCCAGCAACTGATGGGTGGCCTCTTCCAATTCGATGACGACAGGGGCGGCTTGTTCGGCATTGTCGGCGGCCAGAATCTGATTGATCAGCACTTTGATCCGGGCAACGCGCGCAATCGTGTTGTTGGCTGATGTCGCCACATGGACGGCGTGTGTTTTTACATTTTCACTTGCATCGTCCTGCTGGGCTGCAAGGGTAATTTGCTTTGCAATACCCTGTGCCGCGCGTAATACTCCGTATCCATAGCCAGGCCCATCATCAACAACACTTGGATCAATCGCATGAAGCACATGTCTGGTATGTTTTTGCATCCACACCAGATCATGTGTCTGGTTGGCGGCTACCCGTGCGTGAAGTACCGCTATTTCCGCTTCGGCAATTGCAATCGGCAGCAAACCCTTTTCCTCGGGCGTGTCGGTCCAGCTTTCGGTGATATGGTTCATATGATCTTGCACCATATTGGCCTTTGCCGCCGTGGCAAAACCGCCAAGGATGATTGCAGAAAGCAAAAGGGCCGTTACTATCGAATGTTTGATTGGAAGTGTCATCTGTGAACTCCGGTATGAAACTAAACAGGCGTGCCGTTGCGACCCCTTACTGGAAATACACCGTAAGGCATGGGTTTAATCCCTCACAAAATTTTTGGGGGCTGACCCAGATAACTACTTCAAGTAACGCTTAACCCATTGTCTTAGCTGCAATAACTGAGCTGAAGGGTCACTGTTGTTGAAACGCCACTCGCATTCCTTCAAATATAGCCCAAATTGGGCCTTGGGGACACCGTTAAATCGGCGCATGTGGCGCTTGGCTTGGTTCCAGAAATTCTCGATGCCATTGATGTGGTTGTGACGGTCTGCAAAGAGCTTGGAATGGTTGATGCGAAAGTGGTGGAAGTCTGACACATCCAGCACATTATAACCGCGCCAACAATCGGAATAGACGATGGAATCCGGCACGACTTTGCGCTCTATGATCGGGATCAGAGTGGCGGATTTGGCGTCCGGGATGATCTTGGTGTAAACCTTCCCACCCCTTTTTAATATACCAAAAACGGGAATTTTACCTGCCGCACCACGCCCGCGTTTACCTTTGCGTTTGCCGCCAAAGTAGCTTTCGTCCACTTCTATTTCTCCGCCGAACATAGCTTGGCTTTCCGCCTCCAGCTCATAGGCGATTATCTCGCGCAGGCGTAGAAAATAAAACGCTGCGGTCTTGCGGTTTACACCACACAAACTGGCTGCTGTTCGTGCTGTCGATCCCGAAACAAAATGCTCCGTAAGACGGTCTTGCTTGTAGTGGCTCAGGCGACTCTTTCTCATGCTTCCCATCATAACCTCTTTTTAGGTTATCTGGGTCAGCCCCAATTTTTTGTTGAGAAAAGGTTTACCTTTCCCAGTCCGGCGCGCGTTTTTCCAGAAATGCCGCGATGCCTTCTTCGGTATCGCGCATCATCATATTGGCGGTGATCACCTCGCCGGTGTATTCATAGGCCTGCTTAAGCGGCATGGTGATCTGTTTGTAAAACGCCTCTTTGCCAATACCCAGCACACCCTTCATCTTGCTGGCCAGCACCTGCGCCATTTCCAGCGTTGCGGCATCCAGATTGTCATGATCCACGGCGCGGTTGATCAGGCCCAGTTCTTCGGCCCGGGTGGTGTTGATGAAGGACCCTGTGGTCAGCATTTCAAACGCCTGTTTGCGCGGGATGTTGCGGGTTAGCGCCACCATCGGGGTGGAACAGAACAGGCCAAGGTTAACGCCATTCACGCCGAACCGTGTGCCATGTGCTGCCACAGCCAGATCACAGGTGGCGACCAACTGGCAACCGGCAGCAGTGGCGATGCCGTGGGGTTTGGCAATCACCGGTTGGGGCAGGCGGGTGATCGACTGCATCACGCGGCTGCAACGGGTGAACAGATCGTGGAAATAGGCCCGCCCGCCGTCTTCGGCCTGTCGCCCCTGTGTCATTTCCTTTAGGTCATGACCGGCGCAGAACACTTTGCCCGCGCCTTCGAGGATCACCACCTTGGTGTCCATATCGGTGGCCAGTGCATCGAACTGCGCTTGCAGGGCGGCGAGCATTGCATCGGACAATGCATTCAGGCTCTGGGGGGAATTCAGGGTCAGGGTGGCGATGCCATCCGCATCGTTGCGCAATAGAATGTCGGTCATGCTTGCTCTTTCATAGGTTTCGCGCGAAGTTTACGCAGAGATATGCAAAAGGGGAAGTGGGCATGAAGATGAATGTGGAACAGTTGCAGGCCTTTCTGGCCGAGCATTTCCCGCATATGACCGAAGAATTCATTGTCGAAGGCGTATCCGAGAACCGCGCCACCCTGCGCCTGCCTGTGAGTGAACGCAACCTGCGGGCGGGTGGCACGGTAAACGGGCCGACCATGTTTGCGCTGGCGGATGTGACATTCTATCTGGCGCTGATGGCGATGATCGGGCCGCTGGCGCTGGCGGTGACCACGAATTGTTCGATTGATTTCATGCGTAAACCGGCGGCAGGCAAGGATCTGATCGGCAAGGCGCAGATCCTGAAACTGGGCCGTGTGTTGGCGGTGGGGGATGTGCTGATCTATTCCGACGGGCAGGGGGCGCCGGTGGCACGGGCAGGGATGACCTATTCAATTCCTCCGAAATAAAAAGGGATATGATGGAGCGCAAACGCTAGGTATTTAGTCCCTGGTAATGATGGTGCAATCATCAGAAGGAAGCATTACGGGACAGGTTTTCCACGGGAGCGCCATGACAACGCACGCAATCCGAGTGCACAGACAGCGATCGCAGGTTTCGAACGCGGCACTGGCCAGATGGCCGACTTTGCGGTTGTGTCTCGAAAGTGGTGGAAATTGATTTCAGGCACCTCCGAGCGGGTTGAGTTATGCGCCGGTCAGGCGGCTTGGTCAAGGGTTGCGTCGGCGACGGGCTGAGCGAGCGTTTCCCAGCCATCGACCTTTCGCATGACGATCTGCCCCGAGGCCATCAGAGCCCAAAGCAGCATCGGCACGGTCTCGGCGCATGGCAGCACGGTCTGGGTCTTGATGCGGCGGCGGAATTCCTCGTTCAGGCGTTCGATCGCATTTGTCGTTCTGGCCGATTTCCACTGGCCTTGTGGCAGACGCGTGAAGGTGAAAAGCTTATCTCCTGCTTCTTCCAAGCTGTCAGCGACGGCCTTGCATTTCAGCCGCCATTTTCGCAGAAATGCCTTGCGGCGGGTGGCGATTTCCTCGGGTGTTTTGGCGTAGATCATGTCGCGGTAATCTTCTGTCAACTCATCATGCATACGCTTGGGTGCCTTGGCCAGAAGGTTGCGGTGCTTGTGCACCGTGCACCTCTGGATCGGCAGATCTTCACCCCAGAGGGCAATGAGAGCGACCTCAAGTCCCGGTGCCCCGTCCACGATGACAAATTCGGGCCGTTTCAACCCGCGCGCATCCAGATCGTTGATGAACTGACGCCAGGCGGAGGTGCTTTCGCCGCCCATGTTCATCAGTGATAACAAGACCTTCTGCCCATCCCGGCGCACGCCAATCGCGGCCAGAACCGAGATATTGGTGGCCTTCCTGTCAATCCGCGTTTTGATCACGGTGCCGTCCAGGATCAGCCGCACGATGTCTTCATCCGCAAGGCTGCGGGCGCACCACGCCTGCCAGTCCACCTTCACCTTGCGCCAGGCGCGGCTCACCACATCCTTGCTGACCGCCCCCTGAAACAGGCCGAACAGGGCGCGTTTTACCCGCCGTGTGTTGGTGCCCGAAAGGTAGACAGCAGCGATCAGCGCCTCGGCCTTCTTCGTCAGCCGCTGGTAGCGGGGCAATGCCTTCGAGCGCCATTCTCTGGCCTTGCCGGCCTCGCCTGTGATCCGCGCACGCGGCACGCGCACCGTTTCGGTTCCAAATGTTCCGACCAGTTGCCGCTCGCGATGCCCGTGGCGGTATCCGGCCTTTGCCCCGCCGCTGCGGCCATACCGGCAACGGCCCAGAAACTGCTCCAGCTCCTCTTCGAAAACCGCCTCGATCGTCGCGCGGATGTTCTGGCGCAGCCGGTCTTCAATCGGGTCATAGCCTGCTTCATTGGCCAGTAGCGCGGATGTCGATGTTGCTGTATTCTTTGTCATGGCGTGATCTCCTTGGCGGTTCCAGCCGCCGGTTGGGTGGCTTCGATGCACCCGGAGATTACGCCGTCCTCGAATTTCCACCAAACTCGCGACACTACCATCCGGATTAAGGATAACCACAATCCCGTCGACACCGATGACAATTTCATTGTCGGTATCACGCAGTTCGCCAATCCCAGCCGCTTGTAATTTGGCAAGATCGCTATCCTTCATCCGGCGGTCAGCCACCCCGATCATGGCAGACCCGTCCGCCAGCGCAGGAAAGGCTGTGCCCGAGCCGCGCGATTGAAGATCGACCTCCAACCGAAGGGTGCCATCAGGGTTCGTCAGGCGGATTTTCCGTTCAGCCGCCTTATCGGTTGCCGCGATTTCATATGTCGCGCCGACATGCTTGGCATAACCTCGCATCAGATTGGGTATCAGATTTGTTCCAACGGTTCTTGAACCGTAAATGCCGAAATATGGCTCATATTGCTTGATCACCGGACATGCAGCACCTTCACAAGTCACGTCATTCGCATTGATCTCTATATTGCCCATCCCTTTAACAGTGATGAAATATGTTCCGTCGGTGAATTCATCCAATTCACCAATCAGTTTCAATTCACCGCCCACAGATTTAAGAGTGACAGTCTTGTTTTCTTGTGCATTTGCTGCACCGCTTAAAGCCAATGCCATCAGCGCAACAGCCCCAACGGGTAATATTGTTTTTCCGATTGATCGCAATCCAAACATCATTAATCCTCCCTTCAAATTTTTCGTTATTGCACTCGGTATCCTCGGAGCGCCTACTTATAATGGGTGCGACCAAAACTGTGATATGCCTTTATACTAATACAAACTAGTCTCCCTTTTTATACACAAGACCTCTGCATAACATCGGGATTCCCCCGGGTTGGCCGTTTTGGTAAGCTAGCCGGGAAATCTCTGGGGTGAATAGATGGACCTTTTCCTGCACGAAGCGGCGGCACGGATCGGCGCGGATGACGTTCTGTCGAAGATCGACGCGCTGATGG
>NZ_CBDIBV010000006.1:0-31792 GCF_965277155.1 Profundibacter sp. | reverse complement strand
GCTTGGAAAAACGCGTCCTAAGACCTCTGCATGAGGCCATGGCTTTCGGTTGAAGCAAGATATCGGCCGCCCACCTTGCGCCCCTGCGGGTCCGGCGGACAGACGGGTGGCGGGGTTTGGGGCTATGCGATTGCGGGGGTTTGCGGGTTGAGGGTGATCCTGTTTGCGGCCTTGAGCAGGTTTTGCGCGATGGCGGCCATGACCATCTGGGCATGCACCCTGGCGCGCCCGAAATATCTCGCCCGCTGCAGGCCGAAGAGGCGTTTCATCGTGCCGAAAGTCTGCTCGATGCGGAAGCGGCGTTTCGAAATCAGCCGGTTGAAGCGTTTCTCCGATTGCCGCAGGGGGCGGCCGCGCGCTGCCTTGCGCAGGATGCCGTCGCGGTATTTGCCGCGCAGCATCTGGCGGTTGGCCTTGCTCGCATAGGCCTTGTCGGCCAGCACCCGCTGCGCCTTTGCGCCCGCGATCATGGTGGCGAATTCGGGGCTTTCGGCGGCATTGGCGGGCGTGGTGTGCACCTTGTCGATAAAGCCCTCTTCGTCGCAGCGGGCAAAGCCCTTGTAGCCGAGCGTGCTCTTGCGGCCCTTCTTGACCCAGCGGGCATCAGGGTCGGCGCTGAAATGCAGCTGTGCCCCGTCGGGTGAGACCTCGGGCGGATCATCCGGCGTCCCTTCCCTTGCCCCGTCCTCTGCCCGGTCCTGCGGGGCGTCGATATGGGTGCGCGGGCGCGCCGCCGCCGCGATCAGGGTCGCATCAATGATCGCCGCCTCAGCCTCTTTCAGCTTCAGCCCATGCGCCTCGATCTGGCGGCAGACCTCGGCCAGCAGCTCATCGTAAACGCCACCCCGGACCAGCGCATTGCGGAACCGGCAGTGGGTCGTCTCATCCGGCACCGACGCGTGCAGATCGAGCCCGCAGAACAGCATGAAATCCAGCCGCACCTTCAAGGCCCGCTCCAGCTTCGGGTCGCTCAGCCCGTGCCACTGGCCAACCAGAAGACACTTGAACAGAACAAGCGGATCATAGCCCTGAGGCCCGATCCCCGAGCGCCCCAGACCGCGCCGCAGGATCGGCAAAAACGAGTTCCAATCCATCAGCGCGTCGATCTTCGACAGAACGTCATCCGCGCCGATCCGTGCCGCCGCTTCGTGCAGGAAAAGGTCCATCTATTCACCCCAGAGATTTCCCGGCTAGCTTACCAAAACGGCCAACCCGGGGGAATCCCGATGTTATGCAGAGGTCTTTCACATTGTTGCGCCAGTATTTACCGGGCAATTCCATGCTTTCGCCCACCAGCGAAAGCGCCGCGAAATGCATCACGGCAACTGGTTGGTATTTTTCAAAAACCTGATCCAGAAAGGTACCGTCCAGTAAGTCGCCCTGCTCGAACGGGCCGAATTTCACCGCGTCGGCCCAGCCGGTAACCAGATTATCCACCGTGACAGGCACATAACCTGCCGCCTTTAACGCCTTGCAGGCATGCGAGCCGATGTAACCCGCCCCGCCAGTGACCAATACATGCGTCAAATTACACCGCCCGGTATCTTATTGCGCCGCTTTTTGCAGCGACACCATTTCTGTCAAATACTGCGAAAATTCATCCCGCAATTCTTCGCGTGCCAGACCAAAGGCAACCGTGGCCTGCAAAAAACCGGCCTTGGAGCCACAATCAAACCGTTGCCCGCGGAACCGGTAACCATAGACCTTGCGACCCTGCACAATTTCCCGCGCGATGGCATCGGTCAACTGGACCTCGCCACCCGCGACCAGCTTGATCTTGTTCAGATTTCGCAACACATGCGGCGTCAGAATATATCGCCCGATCACCGCCAGATTTGATGGCGCGTCCTCGGCTTTGGGTTTTTCAACCATCCCGTTTACGGCAACCATGGCCCCCATATCTTCCTTGATGTCCAGAACCCCGTAGGCCGAGGCCTTTTCCTTGGGCACTTCCATCGCAGCGACCATGCAACCACCGGTTTCCTCGTAGGCTTCGACCATTTGCTGCAAACAGGGTTTTTCGGCGGCAATAACATCATCCGGCAGAATAACGGCAAAAGGCTCGTTCGAGATCAGGCGCCGGGCACACCACACGGCATGGCCCAGCCCAAGGGCCTTGTGCTGGCGAATATAGGCAATCGCACCGCTTTCCATATTGGTGCTCTTCAGCGTTTCAAGCAGCTCTGTCTTGCCAGCCTTGCGAAGGCTGGCTTCCAGTGTCGGGGCGATGTCAAAGTAATCCTCAAGTGCGCCTTTGCCGCGCGAGGTTACAAAAATGAATTCCTTGATCCCGGCCACGCGCGCCTCGTCAATCGCGTATTGGATCAATGGCTGGTCAACCAAAGTCATGATTTCTTTTGGCACAGATTTCGTGGCCGGAAGGAATCTTGTTCCCAAACCGGCAACAGGGAAAATGGCCTTAGTAACTTTACGCTTCATGTATCGCACTCGTTTTCTGGTCTCTTGCTGACAAGAGATAGCATTGTTTCTGATTACGCCCAAAGCGTTAATTACCCAAGAATAGCAACTAAACAAATTGTTGATCAGGGGGAAAGCTGCATCAATTGTTGCTATTTCTGCCAATTTCCCCCTTCAAGGTTGCAATACAACTTACCGCCCCTCGCTATGCGGGCTTCAAATCTACGCCAGGCGCGTAAGCAATAAAGAACGGGTTGGCATAGCCCTCTTTTCCATAAAGCAGCGGGCTATGGTCATCAAAGCGCACTACCTGCCCGCCCGCACCCGCCAGCACGGCGTGACCGGCCGCTGTGTCCCACTCCATCGTGCGCCCGACACGGGGGTAAAGATCGGCCTCGCCGGTGGCCACAAGGCAGAATTTCAACGACGATCCCGCACTTTTGGAATCCTTCACTTTATATTTACCGATGTAATCATCTGTCGCCTGATCCCTATGAGATTTCGACGCAACGACCATCAGCGCCTCATTATCCGGCATCGAAACGAAAATGGGGGCAACCGGACCCGAACTATCCTTGGAGAAATCACCGGTTTCTTCAACCGATTGGCCACTGGCATCGGTATAGAACAGCCGCCCGCGGGCCGGTGCGTAAACCACACCTCTGATCGGTATGCCGTTTTCGACATAGGCAATATTAACAGTAAAATCGCCGCGCCGTTTGATGAATTCCTTGGTGCCGTCCAGCGGGTCAACGATAATGAATTTATCCGCTTTTGCACTGTGCGAATCCGCCTGTTCCTCGGTGATTAGAACAATGTCGGGGAAAGCCTCTTGCAATCCTGCCGAAATGATTTCGTCGGCGGCCTCGTCGGCAACTGTCACGGGGCTATCGTCAGATTTTGTTTTCACCTGAAAATCATCACGGCCATAAATCTCCATGATTTTGTCTCCGGCCTCTAGCGCCAGACGACGGAAAAGAGTGCTCATCCTGTCAAAATCCAATGTTCTCTCCTTGGGTTGCCCGAAATACCGGGTGTTATTGCCAATCCTATTTAGGCCTTTTATGTTGGCAGGGTAAAGGAACGGCAAGAATTCCATGCAACATTAATGCAATGGCAGTCAAAAGCGGATAAGTGGTAGTGTCGCGAGTTTGGTGGAAATTCGAGGACGGCGTAATCTCCGGGTGCATCGAAGCCACCCAACCGGCGGCTGGAACCGCCAAGGAGATCACGCCATGACAAAGAATACAGCAACATCGACATCCGCGCTACTGGCCAATGAAGCAGGCTATGACCCGATTGAAGACCGGCTGCGCCAGAACATCCGCGCGACGATCGAGGCGGTTTTCGAAGAGGAGCTGGAGCAGTTTCTGGGCCGTTGCCGGTATGGCCGCAGCGGCGGGGCAAAGGCCGGATACCGCCACGGGCATCGCGAGCGGCAACTGGTCGGAACATTTGGAACCGAAACGGTGCGCGTGCCGCGTGCGCGGATCACAGGCGAGGCCGGCAAGGCCAGAGAATGGCGCTCGAAGGCATTGCCCCGCTACCAGCGGCTGACGAAGAAGGCCGAGGCGCTGATCGCTGCTGTCTACCTTTCGGGCACCAACACACGGCGGGTAAAACGCGCCCTGTTCGGCCTGTTTCAGGGGGCGGTCAGCAAGGATGTGGTGAGCCGCGCCTGGCGCAAGGTGAAGGTGGACTGGCAGGCGTGGTGCGCCCGCAGCCTTGCGGATGAAGACATCGTGCGGCTGATCCTGGACGGCACCGTGATCAAAACGCGGATTGACAGGAAGGCCACCAATATCTCGGTTCTGGCCGCGATTGGCGTGCGCCGGGATGGGCAGAAGGTCTTGTTATCACTGATGAACATGGGCGGCGAAAGCACCTCCGCCTGGCGTCAGTTCATCAACGATCTGGATGCGCGCGGGTTGAAACGGCCCGAATTTGTCATCGTGGACGGGGCACCGGGACTTGAGGTCGCTCTCATTGCCCTCTGGGGTGAAGATCTGCCGATCCAGAGGTGCACGGTGCACAAGCACCGCAACCTTCTGGCCAAGGCACCCAAGCGTATGCATGATGAGTTGACAGAAGATTACCGCGACATGATCTACGCCAAAACACCCGAGGAAATCGCCACCCGCCGCAAGGCATTTCTGCGAAAATGGCGGCTGAAATGCAAGGCCGTCGCTGACAGCTTGGAAGAAGCAGGAGATAAGCTTTTCACCTTCACGCGTCTGCCACAAGGCCAGTGGAAATCGGCCAGAACGACAAATGCGATCGAACGCCTGAACGAGGAATTCCGCCGCCGCATCAAGACCCAGACCGTGCTGCCATGCGCCGAGACCGTGCCGATGCTGCTTTGGGCTCTGATGGCCTCGGGGCAGATCGTCATGCGAAAGGTCGATGGCTGGGAAACGCTCGCTCAGCCCGTCGCCGACGCAACCCTTGACCAAGCCGCCTGACCGGCGCATAACTCAACCCGCTCGGAGGTGCCTGAAATCAATTTCCACCACTTTCGAGACACAACCGGATAAGTTTCAATCATGTTCCAGCGGCAAACAACAACCAGTGGCCTTCATTCAGGCGCAAGATTACTGGACCTGATCTATCACGCCACCGTCCGCAGCGTGCGCAAAAGCCATGGCAATGCTATTTTTGCGCTCATTACCAACATTATGCAGACGATCATTTTTGTAATGGCGTTTTATGTAATGTTCTCGGTTTTGGGACTGCGAGGTGCGTCTGTGCGTGGCGACTTCTTGTTGTATATCATGTCGGGTATTTTCCTTTTCATGACCCATACAAAAACATTGTCCGCAGTTTCTGGTTCAGAAGGGCCGACATAGGCAATGATGAAGCACGCCCCGATGAACACTCTGGTTGCAATCTCGGCTGCCGCACTAGGATCCTTATACATCCAATTGCTATCATTGTCGGTGGTTTTGTTTATCTATCATGTTGCATTTACCCCCGTGGTGGTTTACGAGCCGATCCCGGCGTTGGGTATGCTGCTTGTTGCGTGGTTTTCGGGGGTTGCAATTGGCACAGTATTGCTTGCCGCAAAACCGTGGGCGCCCGCGCTTATCGGCATTGTCACAACAGTTTACTCACGGGCCAACATGATTGCCTCCGGGAAGATGTTCCTTGCAAATTCGCTGCCGGCCAGCCGCAGGTCGATGTTTGACTGGAACCCGCTGTTCCATGCTATTGATCAGGCGCGCGGCTATACTTTCCTGAACTATAATCCGCATTATACCAATTACTCATACCCGCTTATATTGTCTGTAGTGTTGTTGATGATCGGATTGATGGGCGAATTTTACACCCGCAAACATGCTTCACTCAGTTGGTCAGCAGGAAAGTAACAGCCATGTTAAAATACCTCCTCGTTCTCGCTATTTCTGTTCTGAATACCAATTCGGCATTTGCCGGATGGGTGGATTATCCCGCTCTCTATGACGTAACGGGCGTTGCCTCGGATGATGTGTTGAATGTTCGTGAGGGGCAATCTGCCTCGACCCCGATTATCAACACCCTTGCCCCGAACCAGCGCAATATCGAAATCGTCAATGTCAGCGATGACGGACGCTGGGGTCTGGTCAGCTTTCCCGGCGGCAGTGGCTGGGTTTCGATGCGTTATCTGGCGCGCCAACCGGATCAAAACCCGCAATACCTGCCAAAACCGCTGAACTGTAGCGGAAACGAACCGTTTTGGGGATTAAGCATCGGCAACCAAACGGCCCTGTTTGAAATCGCGGGAAATCCCGCACTCACCTTCACGCCGATCTGGGAAGATATACCCATCGGCATGCAGGCGGTGTCTTACGCCATTAAAATGCAGGGGAACAACGAAGACATCACAGCCATTATCAGCCGCAACCGATGCAGCGACGGGATGAGCGAGAGCGTTTACGGCTTTGCCATTGACCTTATTATCTCGGGGCAATCTGGCAACCAGTATTATACGGGCTGCTGTTCAATCAACTAAGGCGTGTCGCGCCTGATTGGGTTCGAGCATTCATCGACCGGACCGAGGCAGCATTCTCGGTAGCGAACGCGTTCGGTCCGGTCGATGAATTCAATTTAGCGCGTATGCCCTAAAAACGCATTTTAGAAGGGCCAGATACCCGGTCCCGATCGCCAATATCAGCGGCGAATAATAGAGGTGGTCGCGGAAATTCGGACCAGTTGTTAAGGTGGATCGACTTATGAGAAAGACGATTCAAAATGACGAAAACAGGCGGTTCAGCCGGTAAAAGGGCTGGGATGCGGGCATGGGAAACGGCAAATAAGTAACTACCCCGCGCAGCAAAAAGATAGCAGCCAACACTGCCAGCCCTGCGGAGCGAATCCAGTCGGGAAACGGCATGGAAACTACCCCCGCACCCCACAGCGCAATGATCCCCGCGGCAATCATTCCACCCGCTACAACCAACGTCAGACCCAGCGGTGGTAATTTGCTGGCCCCTTCCACCCCCAGAACCGCATTCACCAGCGCCTGTTCATCCTTTGCGGGCCATGTCACCCCGAACGCCCACGCGATATGTAACAGGGCCGTCATCGTCAAAACCACAAATATCAATGCCGCAACCAGTGTCATCACGCATCCTTTTCGATTCCATACGCTATCGTATGTTATGCATCCCCTTGCCCAAGTCAATACGTCTTCGTATGGTGCCAATATGAAACATCGCCTTTCCCCCACAGACTGGATACAGGCCGCCTTTCGCGCCCTGACCACTGGCGGCCCGCAGGCCATCCGCGCTGAAAGCATCGCGCGGGCGCTGAAGGTCAGCAAAGGATCATTCTATTGGCACTTCAAAGATGTGCCTGCGCTGAAACAGACGATGCTGGACCATTGGCAACAGGTCGCCACGCAGGATGTGATTGATCTGGTCGAATCCGGCGCCTCTGATGCCAAAGCCCGCCTGCAACTGCTGATGCATATCTCGACCGCTCTACCCAATGATGCTTATGGCGGCGATCTGGCCGAAGCCGCCATCCGCGACTGGGCGCGTTACGACACCGCCGCCGCCAATGCCGTCAAGGCCATCGATGTCCAACGGCTGAAATTCGTCGAAACCCAGTTTTGCGCCCTCGGGTTCAACCCGCAGCAAAGCAAACAACGTGCCACCATCCTCTATGCCGCGCTGATCGGCCTGCACCAGCTATCGCATCACGATTTGGCAAACCCGGCCAGCGACCTGCCTGCCCTGCTGGATCATCTGCTAAAGCCCTAGGGCGTAGACCCATAAACCACCCGTAACGTCACATTCACCCGCCCGCCACGCGGCAGTAACCCGCTGGAGCCAAAACGTACCCTGTCAACCCCGTGATAGGCCGCACGCGCCGTGCCGCCAATCACCACCACATCGCCCGAGTTCAGCCAGACCGTATCGGTTGCCCCCTTGCGTGTCAGCCCTCCCATCCGGAACAACCCGTCATCACCCAGCGATACGGAAACCACTGGCCAGCGCATATCGGCCTCGTCCATATCGCGGTGCATCCCCATTTTCGCACCTTCGCCATAAAAATTGATCAAACAGCTTTCCGGCACCCGCACCACCCCCGCCACCTGTTGCCAGACCTTCAGGGCGCTTTCGGGGATCGGCGGCCACTTTGCCCCGGACGGGTGCCGCTTTTCATAGCGATAACCCGTCGCATCGGAATACCAGCCGTATTCCCCCGCCGAGGTCATCCGCACCGACATCGGCTTGCCATAGGGCGTATCAGGTGAAAACGGCGGGGCAAGGCGCATCACCTCGCGCAAATCCGCAATCATCGCGGCCTGCGCGGGCGCATCCAGCAACCCCTTGTATATCTGAAACCCGCGCACCCGCAGTGTTGGCTCCGGCATGATGCCCCCTTACAGACGGTTTGAAACCTCGATCAGATTGCCATCCGGATCATGCAGATAGACCGACCTTATCGGCCCCTGCGCGCCGGTCCGTTTCACGGGTCCTTCAATCACTTCAACCCCGTGATCCGTCAAATGGGCCTGCCAATCCGCAACCGGCATATCGCTTAGAAAACACAAGTCCGCCGAGCCCGCCGTGGCCCGTTTCGCCTTGGGTTCAAATTCGCGCCCGACCTGATGCAGATTGATCTTCTGCACCCCGAATTTCAGCGCCCATCGGGTTGTGCCGTCCACAGGCGTAAACCGCTGCGCTTCCATCCCCAGAACATCGCAATAGAACCGCACGGTCGCGTCAATATCGGCCACCGTCAAAACCAGATGATCCAGCCCGCTTAACTTCATCTTTCCTTCTCCGATCCACATCGATACCCTGCCATCATGCAACAGTTCATCGGCAAATCGCAAACCACATCCTGTGCAATGGACCCGGCCCGCGCCATAGCGCTGCACGCCACACTTGCCCTGCCTGATCCAGCGCCAAAACCCGGCGATGCCCTGCCGCCGTTCTGGCACCAGATCCATTTCTGGGATAGCCAACCGCCTGAAAACCTTGGCCGCGATGGCCATCCGAAAACCGGCGATTTCATTCCCGACCTTGGCCTGCCGCGCCGTATGTGGGCCGGTGGCCGGTTGCAGTTTCACGCACCCTTGCGCAGCGGCACCCCCGCCAGCAAGACCACCACGATCGAGGCCATCATCCGAAAACAAGGCCGCACCGGCCCGCTTGCCTTTGTCACCCTGCGCCACGAGATCACCCAATGCGGCACCCTGTGTGTCACCGAGCACCAAGACCTTGTTTACCGCAACGACCCTGACCCGAACGCCGCCAAACCCGTCGCCCCGACCGCCCGAACCGATGAAACCATCTGCGAGCAACACAGCTTTTCCACCACCCTGCTGTTTCGCTATTCCGCGCTGACCATGAATGGCCACCGCATCCATTACGATGAACCCTATGCACGTAACGTCGAGGGTTACGCGGGCCTTGTCACCCATGGCCCGCTTCTGGCGCAACTGCTAATGCTGATGGCCGAACGCCATCTTGGACCGCTAAACACCTTCACCTTCCGCGCCACCGCCCCGCTGATTCAGCACGAAACGGCCGACCTGTGCCTGAACGGTCAATCCCTGTGGGTGCGTGGGTCGGACGAACGGTTATGTATGGAGGCTACGGCAGGTTAGCTTCGACCAGGAACCCGTCAGGTATCCCGCCCGCATTGCCATCCAGAACCAGATCGGCCATCACCTCGCCCACCTTCGGGGCCATGCTAAAGCCGATCTTGAAACCGCCATTGGCAATGAAATGTCCGTCCCGCCCCGGATAGGCCCCCAATATCGGCGCCAGTTTCCGGCCCCGTGGGCGCACACCGGCCCAGCGCTCCAGAACCTCGGCCCCTTGCAACACCGGAAAGGCCCCGAACACCCGTTGCAACACATCGTCAAGCAACCCGTCCACTGCCAACGGATCATCAAAATATCGCTCGCTGGTGGATCCGACCGCCACGGTCCCGTCCTGATGCGGCACCACATAAATCCCGTCATCGAACAGCTGCGGCACGTCCCCTGCATCATAGCGCAACAAGGCCGATTGCCCCTTTACACCGTTGCCAACCTCGACCTCGAATTCATCCGACAACGCCAGCAATCCGCGATACCCCGTGGCCCAGACCACCGCGCCCTTAAACACAGGGTCATCTACCACAATTTCGCCACCCAGCGCCTGAATCGCCCCCGCCAGACTGCCTGCTGCCCCGCGCGGCTGCATCCGTGCGCTTAACGTATCATGCACCAGATAGCCCGTCGGGCTATCGGGCGCCCAAGCTCCGTATTGCGACCGCTCCACAACCCGCCATTCCGCCACCCCGTGCCACAATTCGCGCGCGTCTTCCTGCCGCTCATAAGACAGCTCCAGAACCCGCTCCGACACGATCGGCGACAACCGCCCGACCCGCCCATAGCCCGACGTCAGCCCCGACAACCGGTCCACCTCGCACCAATGCTCCTTGGCCATCACAAGGCTCTGAAACTGGAATTCTTTCTTCTCGTCCCAGCGTTCGGGCACATGCGGGGCCAGCGCCCCGACCAAACCGCCGCTAGACCCGGCGCCGACGCCGGTATCATCATACAGGCGCACTTTGGCCCCGCGTCTGGCACAGGCATACCCCACCGACAGCCCAAAAATCCCTGCCCCGATCACCGTCACATCAACCATTGCCAAACCTAACGCCTTCTGTTCATTGTCAAAGGCGTTATGACCCATACATCCGCACAAAACCAGACGGCAGAACTGACATGGCGCAACGACACCCTGCCGGTCAGCACCCGCTTTGATGATCCATATTTCTCGCTTGAAAACGGGCTGGCCGAAACGCGGCATGTGTTTTTGGCAGGCAACAACCTGCCCGTGCGGTTTACAGATGGGTTTCGCATCGCCGAATTGGGCTTTGGCACGGGGCTGAACATGTTTGCGGCCCTGCTGGAATGGCGTCATGCAGGGTTCACAACCCCGCTACGCTTCACCAGTTTCGAAGCCTTCCCGATGTCGGCGGATGAAATGGACAAAGCCCTTGCCGCTTTCCCCGAAGCCCATGCCATCACCGACCCGTTCCTGACCGAATGGGCCAAGGGTGCGCGCCGTATCGAAACCAAAGACCTGATCGCGGACATCATCATCGGTGACGCCCGCACCACCCTGCCCGCATGGGAAGGCATGGCAGACGCATGGTTCCTTGACGGATTTTCCCCTGCCAAGAACCCCGAACTCTGGGAACAATATCTGATGGCCGAAGTCGCCCGACACACCACCAAGGGCGGTACGCTGGCCACTTACACCGCCGCCGGTTTCGTGCGCCGAAATCTGGCAGCCGCGGGGTTCACCGTCACGCGCACCGCAGGTTTCGGGCGCAAACGACACATGACAACGGCCACCCTGCCATGAGCGCGCAAAACATCCGCCTTGGCATCTGGCTGATGGTCACCACCACCTTTGTCTTTTCAGTACAGGATGGCGTTTCGCGCCATCTGGCGGGGCAGTACAACACCTATATGGTGGTGATGATCCGCTACTGGTTCTTTGCCGCCTTCGTGATCGCCATCGCGGCGCGCAACCCCGGTGGATTGCGCAATGCCATCCGCAGCCGCAAACCCCTGCTGCAAGCGTTTCGCGCCCTGCTGCTGGTGGCGGAAATCTGCGTCACAGTGCAATCTTTCGTGCTGCTGGGGCTGACTGAAACCCATGCCATATTCATGAGCTATGCCCAAAAGTTGGTGACGCAGTAATCAGGCGGCATGTTTTTCCTGCTTGATCCCGTCCTTAAATTCAACCCCTTCGATGATTTCCGGCAATCGGAATGCGCCGTCGAGTTTACGCCATTTCTTCTTTGCCGACATCATCAGGCGGAAGGTCATTGCCAAGGCGGTCTTGCGCCCGAGGCAGCCTTTGGTCTTCTTCGTTCGGTGCCGCACGGTGGCAAATATGCTTTCGATGGGGTTGGATGTGCGGATGTGTTTCCAGTGCTCGGCAGGGAAGTCGTAGAAGGTCAGCAGCACGTCCCGGTCCTTGGTCAGCTTCCCCACGGCACGCTCGTATTTCACGCCATAGGCTTCGATGAAGAAATTGAACGCGGCCTCGGCGTCCCGTTTGTTCTCGGCCATCCAGATGTCCTGTAGATGGCCCTTGGCTTTGGCTTGCAGCGACTTCGGCATGGCATTCAGGACGTTGCCGGTTTTATGCACCCAGCAGCGCTGCTCCCGGGTCTCACCGAACACCTCCCGCAAGGCGTTCCAGAAGCCGAGCGCGCCATCACCAACGGCCAGATCAGGGGCTTTTCTGAGGCCACGACGTTGCAAGTCCAGCAGCAGTTCACGCCAGCTCTGGCTGCTTTCTCGATACCCGTCCACGAGGCCCAGAACATCCTTGTTACCCCACTCGTCCGCGCCGATGATCACCAGCATGCATTGCTTGTCAGCATCCGTGCGCGGCTTGAAATAAACCCCGTCGGCCCAGAAATACACATAGCGTTTGGCCGACAGGTCACGCCGGTTCCAACGCTCGTATTCTGCCCACCACTCCGCCTTCAGGCGCGAAATCGTGCTCGATGTCAAACCACCCGCATCAGGCCCCAGAAGGGCCGCCAGTGCTTCGCCGAAATCACCCGTGGAAATACCTTTGAGATAGAGCCAGGGCAACAACTCCTCGACCGACTTTGCCCGGCGCAGATACGGCGGCAGAAGCGTCGAGGTGAACCTGATCTTCTCCGCCCCCGTGCCACGATCACGCACCCGAGGCACATTCACCGGGACAGGGCCGATCCCCGTCATCACCTCGCGCTCCGGCAGGTATCCGTGGCGAACAAGGCGCTGGCGACCGGCCGAATCCCTCAAATGCGCGTGTTGCGCCATCAGATCACAAACCTCGGCCTCGACCGCCTGTGCCAACAGATCCCGCGCGCCTTTGCGCAAGATATCCGTCAGCGGATCAGGTGAAATTCCGGCTGGATCGGTAAACTCCAAAATAGTATCGTCTTCCATGTGGCATATCCTTTTCTCTCTGAGAATCGCGGCGCGTCAACACCGCCATGATATGCCACCCAATCACCCCATCACCAACTTTCGGGCATTACTCCATATTCATCAGCTACCCGCTGCTGATCGCCGCCCTTTCCGGCCCGATCCTTGGCGAAACGGTTGGCTGGCGCAGATGGGCAGCAGTTGCCATCGGTTTTGTCGGGGTGCTGATCATCCTGCAACCGGGCGTCACGGTGTTTCAACCCACCGCCATCATCCCGCTGATCGCCGCCTTCATCTTCGCCCTATACGGGTTGCTGACCCGCTATGCCGCCAGATACGACAGCACCGCCACCAGCTTCTTCTGGACCGGCACGGTGGGGGCAATCGCCATCACGGCTATCGGAATGTGGTTCTGGGAACCGATGAGCGGGCCGGACTGGATCTGGATGGGCGCGCTCTGCCTGCTGGCGGTGCTGGGTCACTGGCTGTTAATCAAATGCTACGAGGTGGCCGAGGCCAGCGCGGTGCAACCCTTTGCCTATCTGCAACTGGTGTTTGCATCCTCTATCGGCATCTTTTTCTTCAATGAAACCTTGCGCTGGAACGTGGCCCTTGGGGGGGCTGTGGTTGTTCTGGCAGGTTTGTTCACCCTGTGGCGAAGCCGAACCAAACCGGCCTAACCTTAAATACCTGCCGCGCGCAGCGCATGGAATCCTACTTCTTGCGCCACGTCGCCAGCCACGCCATGAACCGTCCCCAGATACCCCGCGCCTTTTCGCTGGCTGCATCTGCATGGTCATCCACCTTGTCCCAAACCTCGCCTGCATCTTCCAGCAGCGGATCAACCGAGCGTTCACGGAACTGCCGCCACATTGCAACGATGAACCGCCACGCAACAAACAGAAAGACGAAGAAGAAGATGTTGAACCACGGAATAATCGTCACATCTGGGCTTTCGACCTGACGAATAGCCACCGCATTCGGATAGACCGAAAGGAATTTTATCCGCCAGCCGTAATGGGTGATCACTGCCCATGTCTCTTCGTTTTTCGAAGCTAGAGCAGCAGCCTCGGCCTGAAGATCGGAACTGTCGAATTTAAAGTATGGTGGCCAGATCCAGCCGGTATCCTCGTTGCGGTAAACCATGATTTCAGTGCTGTCGCGCGGAATGAACCCTAACAGAAATGTCTTTTTCTTTTCCGTATAGATCAGACGAATATCCCGGGTTGGTAGATCAGCATTGCCGCTATCCGCCTGCGCATAGAACAGCCGGTTATACCATTCAAAATCTGCGCGGATCACCTCGGTCGAAGTTACACGCACAATATCGTGCTGTGGCAACACATAATGGAAGAAGCCACCGATAATCAGCAGCAGCAGAACCTTCAACGTGATCTTGAATTTACGCATAATGCACCCCTAATTCGTGTTCATCACAATCAGGGTGACAACCACCGCGATCGTCGGAATAACATAAACCAGCCAGATCAGCTTTTTGCGAAATCCGTTTTCGTATTCTGTCATTCCGTTTTCAATATAAGCATCCCGCGCCGCTTCATCACCCCCCTCGGGGTGATCCGCATCCCAGGCATCCTCCAGCTTCTCGCGCCGGATTGATCGCGAATAGATCGAGATCGCGAAATAGACCACCGTCATCGCAATAAATCCCAGCACCACCAGGCGGATAAATCCCATGCTATTTCCTCCTTCTAACCGCACCCCAGGGGCCGACCAGTTCTATTAATTCTTCTGGCTTGGGCGCCGGTTCAGGGGCCGAGTCAGGCTCTTGCATTGACTCTTTCGACCCGAACAATGCCTTGCGCGCACCTGCCTTGTCCACCTGATACTCGCGCTCCAGAAACTCGGCGACATAGGTTTTCTTGGCGTCCGACCATCCGGCATAGGAATGGTAAAACCGCTCTTTATGGCAAATGAACAATTGCCGGATATCCTTGGGCGTCAGCGCCGCCAGCAGCATATTCACCAGATCGCGGTCCTTATGCGGCTTGGCCCGCAGGGTATAGAAATACGCCGGATGGTCCGATGTTATGCGCGGCCATTTTCCCCCGCCCTGCGCCCAGCGCAGCAGTGCCGCCAACCCGTGAAACTCCTCGGGCAGATCCGCTGCATAGCGCCGTGTCAACGCGCGAATATCCCGCCGCGTGGCATGGTCCAGCTTTTCGCCTTTTTCAGCGGCCACATCGACGACAATGAAATCCATCTTCTGCTGCAGAATTGCCGCCGCATCCACACCGCGTGCTTTTACAATCGGTTCGACCAGATCATTCAGCTCCAGAAAAATCGCGATCTCGTTGCGGTCCGTAAAATCGAACACATATTTGATCGGCAGCTTGCCCAGCTCGTCCTTGTCCCCCGCGCAAATCGCCGCCGGATTTTCCATATCGCGGAAAACATACATACCGCCAAAATGCTTTGTCCAGAAATTGTCCTGCCGGAATGTCATCTTCTTCAGCTTCAAAGGCGCCCGCGTCACATCGCCGGTTTTCTTGGCCAGTCCGATCATTTCCGCAATCAGAACATCATCCCACCACGCATCTTCCTCGCGCTTGAAGCGGTCAATCTTGTCTGCCAGTTCCTCGGCCGATTTCACATGCGCCTCGGTCGTGTCCGCCTCGATTGTCACCTGCCTTATGTCAAATAGTTTGGCCGGTTCCTCAACCGAATAGACAGAGTTCAGCAATTCGCCCGACACCGCATCCTTGGCGGTCAGGGCAAACAGTTGCGCCTCGTTTTCCTCGATAAACTGGCGCAGAATTCCGCGTGATGTGGAAAACTGCGCGTTCAGCAACGGCGCCGTTTTCTGCTCGGTCGTCAGCAGGATGAACTGCCGGTTACACCCGCCTTCGTTCAGGTAAAGATGATCACCCAGACTGTCGCCCACCTCGGGAGAATAACCGGATATATCGACATGGAAGGATTTCAGCCGCGTCTTTTTCCCCGTCAACTGTTTCAGCGCACGGTTATAGCGCTCCACAAGGGCAGGCGAGGATATGCGGATCAGATTGCCAAACATCAACCCGCGCTCGATCAGGCGTTTCATAGCTCCGGCCTCCATTTACTAGGCTGCATTGCCAGCACGGCCAGCAAAATCGGCCCCCACAGAATGGCCGACAACATCCCCAACCGCGTCAGGTGCCGCAGCATTTCGCCGAAATGTTCATACATCATCCCCATCATGCGCACGTCCTGATCCAGATAGAACCATGTAAAATACAGCACACTGACAAACAACAACACCCCGCTAGAGGCCAACAGGTTCGCCCCCAGCCCCGCCATATTCTCGGGCAGCTTTTTCGCCAGCCACAACGGTAGGAAAACCGCCAGCGCAGCAATCAGCACCGCCGGCAGGATCATCGAGGACCAGTGCGAGAGGACGTTAATCGGGGTCATTTATAGGCTTTCCAGTTCTGATAATCTTCAAATAGAAAAAGAAAACAAACCCGATATAAAACGGGAATAACAGGTAAAAACCCTGCAACATCATACCATCTGCATAATACGAACAGATAGGTTGGGCATCTGGTGAATCATACATCATCACCAACATTCCAGGCACAAAGACCGAAAACACCAATACAGCCCAAACAATCAACAGCCCTATTACGACGGACAGAAACGTCGGGGGGGCAAACCATTCCGCAGTCCGTTTTGCAATGAACTGGATCACCAAGGCAGAAACAAGGTAAGCCATTAATATTGCAATGCTATACGAAGGACAACTCACCCCTTCCCCTCCAAATACCGCCGCTTGGCTTCTTCCATCCGCCGCATATCTCGCACCGCGTTTTCAATCGCGATTTCGTCGGATTTGTCGGCGTAGCGGAATTCACTGTCCGCATAGCGGTTGATTTCCTGTATCACCATTTCCACGGTAATCGGCTGGGTCATCTCGCGGATCATCCCCAGCTTTTCGTCATAGGGTTTGAACAGGAACAGCTCCGGTTCCTCCATCCATTCGTCCGGCAGTTCGAAATCCATCGCCCGCACCTTGACCGCATCGGTGATGTTCTTGATTGCGCGGCCCGTGAACCGCGGGTCGGCCTCCTGAATGCCCTTAAGGTAAGTGCCCAGCTTGGCAATCGTATCCAGATCGCCGATCTCGCTGTGCACCCGTTCGAACACCTTCTGCAGACCCTCTTCATGGGGCTTCGAATGTGATTCAAAACTCGCCGCAACGGCCTTCTTGATTTCCTGCGCGGCGAACAATTCATGGTCCCCGACAGGGATCGAATGGTTCTTGCCCATCAGCAGATGCAGGATATCGATGTAATCCTCACGGGTTTGCGGCCCGTCCACCAGAAACCGCGCACCGGCCCGCTGGCGCAAGGCGTCGTCCACGTTTTCGGGGTAGTTACTGAACATCCCGAATGTGCAATTCCCGCGCACCACCGTATTGGCGCCCGCGAAACTCTCCATCAAAACCGCCGTGATCTCCAACTGCCCCGCACTGGACTGCCGGTCGCCCCGCTTGCCGGCCAACTGGTCAATATCGTCAATCGTGCCAAAACCGATCACATTCGGGTCCACCACATTGTTGATAAATGCCTTGGCGTTTTGCCCCGATTTCCCCTGATAGCTGTCGATACTGTCGGTCGACAGGTTCTGGAACCGGAACGGATAGCCCGCCACCTCGCAATAGCCGGAAATCAGCCCCGCCATCATCTGGATCAGCGTGGTTTTCCCCGTCCCGGGCGCGCCATCCCCCATAAAGGTAAAGATAAACCCGCCCAGTTCGGCAAACGGATTCAGCTTGCGTTCAAAATCATAGGCCATCAGCATTTTCGACAGCTTCACAGCCTGATATTTGGCGATATGATTGCCCACCACTTCGTTCGGTTTCTTGAACGTCATGGTCAGCTTGCTGCCCTTGGCGGCGCGGGCAGGTGTGAAACCGGCAATGGTCAGATCATCGGCCTCGACCTTGTAAGACGCCCCTGTAAACGCGTTCAGGCGTGGCGCATTCTGCGCCCGCAAGGCCACCTTCTCCATCACCTGTTCGGCAAAGGCCAGAACCGTCGCAATCAGCTTGGGTTCCTCATCCGCAAAAATCGCCAGATCCTGATCCAGCTCCCACAGTGCCCCGTGCAGGGCCAGCAAGGCGTTGTCGGTCAGAATTTCCTCGACATCGCCAATCGCAACCATTACCTCGCCCGCTTGCGGGGCCAGAAAAAACGATGTCGCATTGGCAAAGGTATACAGCGTTGCCAATGCCTCGGCAGCCAGCAACTCGGCAAACTCTTCCTTCTTGCCCGCCGCCAATGACCCTTGCAGATTGTCCTTCTTCAGCGCCACCAGCCCCGTGACCTCGGCAAAGCCTTCGCCCACCGCCAGCGCAATCGCCAACGCGCGGCGCAAACCCGACATCACATTGGCCTGCACCGGCGAAATGATCACGTCGCCATCATCCGCCGCCTCGATCCGCGCCAGCAACTGCACCCCTTCGGGCCGCGCGGTGGAACGCGTCACCAACCCGGGCGTGGTGGACCGGAACCGCCGCCGCGTACCCAGACCGGCCGATTTTTCCTTCACCTCGACATCGCGGGCCTTGGCGATCCGCGGCGTATGATCAAACCCCGTCAACATCGCCGAGGCCGCATTATAATGCTTGCGGATATCCGCCTCGGGCAGTTCCATCTGATCATTCGGCATATTCATCAACTATTCCCTTATCTTCCAAATGGCCCAAATATGCCCCGCGCGGAGGCACTTCAACTTCACCCCGCGGAACTCCGCAGGTTTTCCCTGAAAACCCGCTCTATCCCGCCTGATGCGAAAATCATGGATTTTCACATCACCGATAACTCAAAACCCGCCCCTGCGGGCTGACCACAAATTTGCGCACACTGCGAAACCCGCGCGGCTTTTTCTCTTCCAGCACCTGATAGGGCTTTTGCGGCAGGATAATCGCCCGCTCGGTCCGCGTTGCCCCCGTATCCGCCCCGTGGCCGGAAAACGGATCCAGCGCGAAAATCTCGCGCTCGACCGTGGAAAACCAGCCGGATTTCTCCTCGATCACCCGCTCGCTTTCCAGTTCTTCCATCGTCCAGGCAAGCGCCCAATCCTCGCCCACGCCGCCATCGGCCTCTTCCAGAACTTCACGCAGTGGCCCCGTCTGGCGGGTAAAGGCGGATGAATACATCGGCCCCACATGGAACCGGCGCAACCGTTTGGGGTGCAGATCATCGAAATCCTGATCAAACCCTTTGGCAACCGTCACCAGCTTCAGCCCGTCCAGCGATTGCGCCATCAGATGCGCCTGGGCTTCGGGCCAGCGGCGCTGGTCCTTGGGCAGGGCGGTTGATCCGGTATCCTCGACCTCCATCAGATAGATCACCGGCAGGTTCACCTGACTGTCATAAACCGCCCAATGCACCAGATACCGCCGCCTGCTATCGCCGTCATTGCCCATCCACAAGGCTTCGGGATCATTCTGTGGCCAGAACAATTCGCCCTTTTGCAGCTCTTCGTAATAGAGCCGCTGTGACATTGCGAATTGCAGCTTGGTCGGGATTTCCAGATCGCCCACGATCTTGCGGATCATATCGTCCTTGATCTCGGATTTGGAGGGCATATTGCGCAGATGGCGTTCGGCCTGATGGGCGTCATTGGCCATGGTCATCAGTTCTTGCGCCACCGGAAAGCCGCTCTCGACCCGATCAAAATCCAGAACCCCGGCCATCGGCCCGCTGATCCGGCCCGTCAGCAGGTATTTGTTGGAAAGCGCACTGAAGGTGCGGGAAATCCCCAGAATATACCGCCCAAGGATCGCCACATCCGCCTTGCTTAACTTGCCCTCGGACTCCATCGCCCCCGCCACCCGCGCCAGATGGGCGGTGATCGCGTCAAACTTGGCAAAATACCGCCGCGCTGTCAGAGCGTCGTCAAGGCTGGCGTGATCTTGGGTCAGGTCCACCTTGGGCATCTAACCGCCATACAGGTTCTTGTCATGCTTCTCGACGATCTTCTCGAACCGTCGCGCGAACCGCTCGTCCACCTTGGCTTTTTGTTCCAGCACCTTGCGGGCAAACACCATGTGGTCCTCGTGCGCTTCCATCATGTCGGCCATCCGCTGATTGGTGGCCGAACCAATCGCCGCCATCGCAGCCTGTGCTTCCTGATCGGTTTCAACGCCGATTTCGTTGATCCGGTGCGCCACATCCTGCTGCTGCGCGGTTTTCAGCGATTTGGTCAGCGCATCATACAGCACAACCCGTTGCTTGGTGTCTGTTTGCAGCTTGTTGATCAGAACCATCTGCGTTGCTGCCTGGTTCTGCAATGAATCAATCCACGTCTTGCCGGTTTCGATATACCGCTCCAGAGTTTGGCTTTTGGCCAGCTTGACCTGCTCGTCCTGCACCATCTCGTTATATCGGGAATTCAGTTCGGCCAGCTCGGTTTCCAGTTTGGTCCGCGCCGCTGCGTCCTGTTCCACCGAAATTTTATTCTCGAGTTCAATAATCTTCGGGTCCATCGCCAAAATTTCGACCCGCAGCGTTTCCAGTTCACCCACCGTCAATTCACGATCATCCAGCGTTTCGGACAGGTTTGCCGAAACCTTCTCCTTTTGCACGTTCAGTTCTGCCAACTGCCCTTCCAGCAGCTTCACAATGACGTCGGACTTTGAAATCAGATCCTGCACTTTTTCGTCTACCGACGCGGCTCTGATCCGTTCCTGACGCATCGAATCCGCCTTTGCCTTGGAGAAAATGCCGATAAAGGTCTCCATCCCCGTCTTGTTACGCATTTCGTCGAAATCTTTGGAAAATCCGGCTGTGACATCGTCCAGACCCATGATCAGATCGGCGATATTGGCGTTCATCAACTCGGTATGGGCATGCACATCCTCAAGCGTGGCGTTTTCAACATCAATGTTGATACCTTCGTCCAGCTTGCTACGCGCCGCTTCAATTCGGCTGGTGATTTCTGAAATCTTGCTTTGTGCAGCTGCGACTTGTTCTTGGGACTCTTTAATCTGGGCGTCAAAATCGGCCATCTTTGCTCCTTATGGATGAATGGATTGTGCCATATATGGGGTGTATTAAACCGTTTTTCAAAGCGGCCATATTCAATTTCCCCACTGTTATCTATAAAAACCCGTTATTTATCAAGCCTCCAGACGCACCAGATAGGCCAGTAATTCATTGGTGTTGCGCGCGCCGAACTTCTTTCGCAGGTTGGTGCGGTAGTCTTCAATCGTGCGCGGGGACAGCGACAGGCGGCGGGCGATCTCTTTGCTGGTCAAACCCTGACTTAAAAACCCGACAACCTGGCGCTCGCGTTTGGTCAGGGCGGTGTCCGGCATTTGCTCGGGAATATGCGCGAAACTCAGGACCGTGCGGGCCAGCGGGTCATCCGGCGTCAGTGTCACGGCGCGAAACCGGCACCAGAGCTGGCGACCATCCCGATGGCGCACCAGCCGTTCATCCGAATAGCAACCGGATTCTTTCAGATGCGCCAGCCCGATATTCCTGATCTGCCGAAACTCGCCATCGCTTTGATACAGCATCCTAAACGACTGCCCCAGCAGCGCCTTTTTGTCATAGCCCACCATCCGGCAGAATGTGTCGTTGCAGGTGCGGATCACCCGATCCTCGGTCAGCACCAACCCCATCGGTGCGCTGTCAAAGGCCAGCAGGGATAAGTCGTCCAGTGTTTGCGCCATTACCGTGTTTTTACCGTATTGTGTGAATTCGTCCTTTTAATTGATACTCTTATTATCATCGGACGCACCAGTCCTGATATCAGGGGACAGCATCAAAATGACGGATAACCCATCAATTTCGGATAAATTGCTAGCCGCGGTCGAGGATCGGCGCGAGGCGCTGATCGAATTGACCCAACAGTTGATCCGAATCCCCACGCTGAATCCGCCGGGGCAAAAGTACCGCGAAATCTGCACATTTCTGGCCGAACGTCTGGGTGAAAACGGGTTCGAAATTGAACTGATCCGCGCCGAAGGGGCGCTTGCCGACAGTGACGAATACCCCCGCTGGAACATGGTCGCGCGGCGCAAAGGCACCCGCGCAGGCGATTGCGTGCATTTCAACAGCCACCACGACGTGGTCGAGGTCGGCCACGGCTGGACCCGTGACCCCTTTGGCGGCGAATTGGAGGATGGCAAAATCTATGGCCGTGGCTCCTGCGATATGAAAGGCGGTCTGGCGACCTCGATCATCGCCGCCGAGGCGTTTATCGCCACCTGCCCCGATTTCGCCGGCACCATCGAAATCAGCGCCACAGCAGACGAGGAATCCGGTGGCTATGGCGGTGTCGCCTATCTGGCCCAAAAGGGATATTTCAACCCCGATCGCGTGCAACATGTCATAATTCCGGAACCATTGAACAAAGACCGCATCTGCCTTGGCCATCGTGGCGTCTGGTGGGCGGAAATCGAAACCAAGGGACGTATCGCGCATGGCTCGATGCCGTTCCTTGGGGATTGTGCCGTCCGGCACATGGGCGCGGTGCTGGAAGAAATGGAAACTTACCTCTTCCCTCTTTTGGCCAGCAAACACACCGACATGCCCGTGGTGCCGGACGGGGCAAAGCAATCGACCCTGAACATCAATTCAATCCACGGCGGCGCACCGGAACAGCCCGACGAATACACAGGCCTGCCCACCCCTTGCGTGCCTGACCGTTGCCGTATCATCATTGACCGGCGTTTCCTGATCGAAGAAGACATTGACGTGGTCAAAGGCGAAGTGGCGCAGATGCTGGAGAAAATCAAAGCCGAACGCCCCGAATTCGAATACGACATCCGTGATTTGTTCGAGGTCCAGCCCACCATGACCGCCGAAGACGCCCCCGTGGTGACAACTGTTGCAAAGGCGATTGAAACCGTGATGGACAAACGCCCCGAATACGTCGTGTCGCCGGGCACCTACGACCAAAAACACATTGACCGCATCGGAAAACTGAAGAACTGCATCGCTTATGGCCCCGGCATTCTGGACCTTGCGCACCAGCCGGACGAATGGGTCGGCGTGCAGGATATGATCGATAGCGGACAGGTCATGGCTTTGGCCTTGGCAGAGCTGCTATTACCGCACTAAGCTAACGATAATTACATAGGGAGAATCATATGTTTAACCGCCTGAAAATAACCGTCGCAGCACTTGCGCTAAGTGCCGGCACCGCCTTTGCAGCGCAGGATTCGATCACTGTCGGTATGGTGCTTGAGCCACCAAACCTTGACCCGACAGCCGGTGCAGCCGCCGCTATCGACGAAGTGGTTTACGCCAATGTGTTCGAGGGCCTGACCCGTTTTGGCCCCGATGGCTCGGTCAATCCGGCGCTGGCCGAAAGCTGGGACATTTCCGAGGATGGCCTGACATATACGTTCCATCTGCATGATGGTGTAAAATTCCATGACGGCACCGATATGAACGCCGATGACGTGGTGTTTTCCCTGAACCGCGCCCGGGCCGAGGATTCGACCAATGCGCAAAAAGCGCTGTTTGCCGGTATCGAAAGCGTCACCGCCGTTGATCCGCTGACTGTCGAAGTCAAACTATCGGCACCGAACGGTAGCTTCCCGTTCAACATGGCATGGGGGGATGCGGTGATCGTAGGCGAGGAAAGCATTGCCGACGCTGCCACAAACCCTGTCGGCACCGGCCCGTTCAAATTTGCCAACTGGGTGCAGGGCGACCGCGTCGAACTGGTGCGCAACCCTAACTATTGGGGCGATGCCCCGGCACTTGCCTCGGCCACGTTCAAATTCATCGCGGACCCGAACGCAGCCTTCGCGGCGATGATGGCCGGCGATGTCGATGCCTTCCCGAACTTCCCCGCCCCCGAAACGCTGGAACAGTTCAAATCGGACCCGCGTTTCAAAGTGATCGTCGGCTCGACCGAGGGGGAAACCATTCTGGCGATGAACAACAAATCCAGCCCGCTGGATAACGTAAAGGTGCGCGAGGCCATCGCCCACGCCATCAACCGTCAGGAAATCATTGATGGTGCGATGTTCGGTTACGGCACGCCCATCGGCACCCACTTTGCGCCGCATAATCCGGCCTATGTGGATCTGACAGGCCTGTCCGCCTATGATCCCGAGCTGTCAAAGAAACTGCTGGCCGAAGCCGGTCAAGAGGGCCTGAAACTGCGCCTGATGCTACCCCCGCCGACATACGCACGGCGCGGCGGTGAAATCATCGCCTCGCAACTGCGGGCCGTCGGCATCGAGACCGAGATTTCCAATCTGGAATGGGCGCAGTGGATTGAACAGGTGTTCAAAGGCAAGGATTTCGATCTGACCATCGTCAGCCACACCGAGCCGATGGACATCAATATCTATGCGCGCCCTGATTACTACTTCCAGTATGACAACCCGGATTTTCAGGCGTTGATGGACAAGCTGAACCTGACAACCGATCCCGAAGCGCGCAAAGCCATCCTTGGCGAAGCGCAAACCATGATCGCAAAGGATTACGTCAACGGCTTCCTGTTCCAACTGGCCAAAACCGGCGTTGCCAATGCAAAAATTCAGGGGTTGTGGGAAAATTCACCGACGCAAGCGAATGATTTGACGGGGGTTAGCTGGACCGATTGATCCAGACCCTGAACTCAACACCGAAGGGCGCCTGACACGGGCGCCCTTTTTGTTATCGGCTTGACAAGAACAGCCAATTTTCCGAACGCTACGGCGTGTAATTATTATAAGGATTACCCCGATGCTCCGCCTTGTTCTTGTTACCTTGTTAAGACCTCTGCATGAGGCCATGGCTTTCGGTTGAAGCAAGATTTCGGCCGCCCACCTTGCGCCCCTGCGGGTCCGGCGGACAGACGGGTGGCGGGGTTTGGGGCTATGCGATTGCGGGGGTTTGCGGGTTGAGGGTGATCCTGTTTGCGGCCTTGAGCAGGTTTTGCGCGATGGCGGCCATGACCATCTGGGCATGCACCCTGGCGCGCCCGAAATATCTCGCCCGCTGCAGGCCGAAGAGGCGTTTCATCGTGCCGAAAGTCTGCTCGATGCGGAAGCGGCGTTTCGAAATCAGCCGGTTGAAGCGTTTCTCCGATTGCCGCAGGGGGCGGCCGCGCGCTGCCTTGCGCAGGATGCCGTCGCGGTATTTGCCGCGCAGCATCTGGCGGTTGGCCTTGCTCGCATAGGCCTTGTCGGCCAGCACCCGCTGCGCCTTTGCGCCCGCGATCATGGTGGCGAATTCGGGGCTTTCGGCGGCATTGGCGGGCGTGGTGTGCACCTTGTCGATAAAGCCCTCTTCGTCGCAGCGGGCAAAGCCCTTGTAGCCGAGCGTGCTCTTGCGGCCCTTCTTGACCCAGCGGGCATCAGGGTCGGCGCTGAAATGCAGCTGTGCCCCGTCGGGTGAGACCTCGGGCGGATCATCCGGCGTCCCTTCCCTTGCCCCGTCCTCTGCCCGGTCCTCTGCCCGGTCCTGCGGGGCGTCGATATGGGTGCGCGGGCGCGCCGCCGCCGCGATCAGGGTCGCATCAATGATCGCCGCCTCAGCCTCTTTCAGCTTCAGCCCATGCGCCTCGATCTGGCGGCAGACCTCGGCCAGCAGCTCATCGTAAACGCCACCCCGGACCAGCGCATTGCGGAACCGGCAGTGGGTCGTCTCATCCGGCACCGACGCGTGCAGATCGAGCCCGCAGAACAGCATGAAATCCAGCCGCACCTTCAAGGCCCGCTCCAGCTTCGGGTCGCTCAGCCCGTGCCACTGGCCAACCAGAAGACACTTGAACAGAACCAGCGGATCATAGCCCTGAGGCCCGATCCCCGAGCGCCCCAGACCGCGCCGCAGGATCGGCAAAAACGAGTTCCAATCCATCAGCGCGTCGATCTTCGACAGAACGTCATCCGCGCCGATCCGTGCCGCCGCTTCGTGCAGGAAAAGGTCCATCTATTCACCCCAGAGATTTCCCGGCTAGCTTACCAAAACGGCCAACCCGGGGGAATCCCGATGTTATGCAGAGGTCTTTTGTTGGCATTCGTGTCTGGCCCTGCATTGGCCCAGTCCAACCATTGGTCCTTGCAGGTTGGCGCCCTTCCCCAAGGCTGGCAAATCACTGGCGAAGGCGAGGATGCATCAGACTGGCAAGTCATAAATGACTATGGCACCCCCGTTCTGGCCATGACCAGCCAATCGGATTCCGGCCTGTTCGGGCTTTTTGGCAGCGGCTTCAATGCAATTACCAACCAGAACATCCGCTTTTTGGATGGCAGTATATCGGTCCGGTTCAAGGCTGTTTCCGGCAACTCGGACCAAGGTGGCGGCATCATGTGGCGGGTTCAGGATGATGAAAACTATTACATCGCCCGCTTTAACCCGCTCGAGGACAATTTCCGCTTTTACACCGTCAAAAACGGCCACCGACGCAAATTGGCCAGCGCCAGCATTGCCCTAACCGCGGGCTGGCATGAAATGACCATCACCCAGACCGGCGGCCATTTTCAGGGGACGCTGGATGGTCAGCCGCTGCTGAACCACAACGATGGTACCTTTACCAAAGCAGGCGGGGTTGGCCTGTGGACCAAAGCCGATGCGGTAACTTATTTTGCCGATTTTCGGGTGGTGCCGCGCTAGGGCGCAGGGCAGCGCCCGACCCTGGGTGGGCGTAAGGACGGTTTGCTATTCCAGACGGTGAATTTTCCCACACCTGCTGTACTTGTTGAAACATTGTAAAAGCGCCCTCCCGTGGGGAGGGTCGGGCGCTGCCCGGCGGTGCCACCGGGCAAAGGGGTGTTCAACTCCTAAACCCGTTAAAACCGCCACAACGCCGGCACAAACCTAAATGCATCCCCGTCCCGCATTACATGCCCAACCCCGGGGAACGGGAAGTGATATCCCAGCACCGCGATCCGTTCATCCGCCGCCATGCCCAGCACCTTCTTGCGCGTATCCGCCGCCATCGGCTGTTCCTGATCCCGCGCCAGATACCAGTCAGGCCGTGCAAAACTGGCATTCGCATTGGTCAGACAATCGCCCAGCGCAATCAGCGTCTTGCCACCACTTTCCAGCCGGATCGACATATGCCCCGGCGTATGTCCCGGCGTGTGCATCATCGTTACGCCCGGCACCACTTCGTGCCCGTCCTGCGCCATGATCCATTCCACCCCGTCCGCATTGATTGAATTCACCGCCGCCAGAACGAATTGTTGGCGTTCCTCGGGCACCTGATTAACCAGATCATCCTGCATCCAGTAATCATGCTCGATCTGGCCAATAGTATAGGCGGCCTCGGGAATGATCGCCTCGTCAAAATCATCGCGGATGCCCAGAATGTGGTCGGGGTGCGCGTGGGTCATCACCACATGGGTCACCCCTTGCGGATCAATCCCCGCCGCCTCCATATTCGCCATCAGACGGCCCGTGGTATCAAAGAACCGGCTGCCCGAGCCAACATCGACCAGCACCTTGGCATCGCCGATCTCGATATACAGATGGTTGGTATGGGCATAGGCCTTGTCCGTCGGCAGAAAATGCGCCGCCATAAAGGCCTGAACTTCGGCCGGATCGGCATTCACACCAATGCCGCTGACCGGTGTCTGAAAATAGCCGTCCGAAATGATCGTCAGCCGTGCATCGCCAATCGAAAAGCGGAAATGCGCAGGGTTATCCCCCGTCGGCGGCCCCAGTTCGGCCCGCGCACTTAGCGGGAACGCCATCGCCGGGGCCATCGCCGCCAGTTTCAGCAAATCACGTCGGGTGGGTTTCATCAGGGTCATCGCGCGCCTCGTTTCAGGTTTGGCCTTTAGGGAACCTCTAAAAATCCCCCAAAATCCGGCCTGACGGGGTAGAATCGTCATCAGGATGAAAATGATTCGACCGACGGGGTTTTGTCATGGGTCAGATGGGATTTTTTGATCTTTCCAGCCGATACGCGGGACTGGACAAATCTGGTGATCCGCTGGTGTTGCTCAACGACATGGTGCCGTTCGAGGATTACCGGGACGAGCTGAAGGCCATATGGCGCACGCCGCCCGAACAGCGCAAATCCAACGCTGGCCGCCCGCCTTGGGATGAGGTGCTGATATTCAAGACGATGGTTTTGCAGCAGCTCTACAACCTCTCTGACGATCAGATCGAGTATCAGATCCGCGACCGCCTGTCGTTCATGCGGTTTCTCGGCCTTGGCATTGAAGACAGCGTACCTGACGCCAAGACCATCTGGGCCTACCGTGAAAGGCTGGCCGGGGCCGGGAAGATGAAGGAGCTGTTTGACAAGTTCGATGCCTTTCTGCGCGAAAAGGGCTATCTGGCGATGGGCGGGCAGATTGTTGATGCGAGCATCGTTCCGGCGCCGCGCCAGCACAACAAAAGGGACGAGAACGAGAAAATCAAGGCGGGCGAAACGCCTGAAGAGTGGGAGGAAAAACCCCACAAGAAGCGCCAGAAGGACGTGGATGCGCGCTGGACGAAGAAGCACGGCAAGAGCTATTACGGCTACAAGAACCACATCAATGTCGACCGGCGGCACAAATTCATCCGCGCTTATGATGTCACCGATGCCGCCGTGCATGACAGCCAGGCGCTTGCCGGTCTGATTGATGCGAGCAACACCTCATCGGACCTGTGGGCCGACAGCGCCTATCGCTCGCAAAAGATCGAAAGCGAGCTGGAAGAGCGGGGGCTTCACAGCCATATCCATCACAAGGGCAGGCGCGGCAAGCCGCTTGGCGAGCGCCAGCAAAAGGCCAACCGGAGGCGCTCGAAAGTGCGGGTCCGGGTCGAGCATGTATTCGCTTTTCAGGAGCGCTCCATGGGCGGCAAGCTGATCCGCTCCATCGGCCTGAAGCGGGCGCGATTTCGCATCGGGATGATGAACCTGGTCTACAACATGAAGCGCTTCGTCCAGTTCGAATGCGGCCTGGCGGCGCCGGGATAAGGGTTCATGGGGTGAGGTGTGCCTGAAATACCCAAAACCGGCTTGAAACCGGTGAAAATGGGTTTATGATCCGAAGCAATCAGGCGGGACAGGCGAAAAACCGTCCACCCCGCCGCGAAGAAGGCGAAAACGGGAATTTACAGAGGTTCCCTAGATTCAAAAGTGAACGGTATGGTCGGGTTTGACGTCACGCCATTATAGTCGGTGTATAGAAGCCTCCACTCCTTTTCATCTGAATATCTTAAGTGTTTTGTGAATTTTAAGTCGCCATTGGTGAATGGCAATTCTCGCTCGGCTTTTGTTGCGCTCATATATTTCACCTGTTTAAACTCGAACGATCCTGCGTCCTTAACCGACCGAATAAGCTTTAATTAGAGGTGGTCGCGGAAATTCGGACCAGTTGTTAAGGTGGATCGACTTATGAGAAAGACGATTCAAAATGACGAAACGAAAGAACCATTCTCCCGAATTCAAAGCCCGCGTTGCGCTTGAAGCAATCCGCGAGGAAATGACGATGGCGGAGCTGTCGAAGAAGTATGGTGTGCATCCAACCCAGATTGGCACATGGAAACGAGCAGCGATTGAAAACATGGCCACGGCATTTTCCAGACGGGGCCGTGATCCTGATCGGGTTGATGAAGCCCAGATTGAGAAGCTGCACTCCAAGATTGGTCAGCTGGTCGTGGAACGGGATTTTTTAGCCAACGCCTCGCAACAGTTGCTCGGGAAGCGAGGCAAAAAATGGTGAGCCGTGAGCATGATCTGAGTGTGCGACGACAATGCGGGCTACTTTCTCTGGCGCGCTCGAACCTGTATTACCAGCCAAAAGGCGAAAGTGCTGAAAATTTGCGGTTCATGACAATAATCGACAAGCAATTCTTGCAGACGCCGTGGTATGGATCACGGCAAATGGCCCGGCACATGCAGCGCCAAGGTTACAAGTGTGGTCGCCACAGGGTCCGCCGTTTGATGCGGCTGATGCGGTTGGTTCCGATCTACCAGACGCCCAACACGAGCAAGAAACATCCGCAGCATAAGATCTACCCGTATCTGCTGCGAGACCTGACGATTGATCGTCCAAACCATGTGTGGTGCGTAGATATCACCTACATTCCGATGCAGCGCGGGTTCCTCTATTTGGTCGCGATCATGGACTGGCACAGCCGCAAGGTTTTGAGCTGGAGATTGTCAAACAGCATGGAGGCAGATTTTTGCGTTGAAGCCCTGAAAGAGGCTATGGCCAAATACGGCAAGCCCGATATCATGAACAGCGACCAGGGCAGCCAGTTCACCGGGTTTGAATGGACGCAGGCGCTGAAAGAAGCCGACGTGAAAATCTCGATGGATGGCAAAGGTCGCTGGGTCGATAACCGGATGATCGAGCGGCTTTGGCGATCCTTGAAATACGAATGCATTTACCTCAACGCATTTGAAACGGGTTCGCAGACCCGCGCCGGGATCGGGAAATGGTTGGCTTACTACAACACCGAGCGCCCGCATTCCACCCACGGAATATTGACCCCGGATGAAGCCTATGACAGAAAAACAAAACCAATGAGTTTGGCAGCCTAAATGAAACCCTGATCCATCTTAAACTGGCTGCTGACTGGTCAAAAAAGTGGGACCACCTCTATTTGTTGAATGAAATGCAAACACCATCAGTTCCAGAAGCGAATACGCTCCAATGATGATATTTTTGCTGCGCCTCAGTAAAGCACAGAGCATAAACGTGTTTCGCACTTACTTTCTTTCGGTATGCATCAAGAAAATACGCATCGTTCCGATCATCCCATCCCGAAGGATCGAGCAAAGTAATTTTCTTCTCTAACAACATATTCATCAGCGATGAAAACGATGTGTATCTATGTAATCTTTTAGGTGGCAAAGATTCTCTTTCATATTTGCATGATATGTTGAGGTAAGACTAACAGGCTGCTGGCCTCACTAAAAGATCAGTGTTGAAGCATTTTCTGAACTTTTCAGAAGATAGATGGGCAGTTCATACGAAAGTGGATGACTTACCAACCCCAACCCACGGATTGTCCTCCCCCATCATCCCCACTTGATGAACCCGCCCCCATCCCCTATTCAAATTCCAAGCTTTATTCAGGGGTCCATCATGAAAAATACCAAATTCGACAAATCCAGACTTCCCAGCCGTCACGTCACCGAAGGGCCGGAACGGGCGCCGCATCGCTCATACCTTTATGCGATGGGCCTGAGCGAGGCTGAAATCCACCAGCCGCTGGTCGGTGTGGCCACCTGCTGGAACGAGGCCGCCCCCTGTAACATCGCCCTGAACCGTCAGGCGCAGGTGGTCAAGATGGGCGTGAAAGCCGCCGAAGGCACCCCGCGCGAATTTACCACCATCACCGTCACCGACGGCATTGCCATGGGGCACGAGGGGATGCGTTCATCCCTTGCCAGCCGCGAGGCGATTGCGGATTCCGTTGAACTGACCATGCGCGGTCATTGTTATGACGCGCTGGTGGGGCTGGCCGGTTGTGATAAATCCCTGCCCGGCATGATGATGGCGATGGTGCGTCTGAACGTGCCCTCAGTGTTCATCTATGGCGGCTCGATCCTGCCGGCTCGTCTGGATGGCCGCGATGTGACCGTTCAGGACGTATTCGAGGCCGTGGGCCAGCATCAGGCGGGCAATATGACCGACGCCGAGCTGGAAATGCTGGAATCGGTTGCCTGCCCCTCGGCCGGTGCCTGTGGTGGCCAGTTCACCGCCAACACCATGGCTTGTGTATCCGAGGCGATCGGCCTTGCCCTGCCCAATTCCGCCGGTGCCCCCGCCCCTTACGAGAGCCGTGACCAGTATGCCGAGGCGTCAGGCGTGGCGGTGATGAACCTGCTTGAGAAAAATATCCGCGCGCGTGACATCGTGACCCGCGAGGCGCTGATCAATGCGGCGCGGGTGGTGGCCTGCACAGGTGGCTCGACCAATGCCGGTCTGCACCTGCCCGCCATTGCGCACGAAGCTGGGATTGATTTTGATCTGACCGACGTTTGCGACATCTTCCGCGAGACCCCCTATTTCGTCGATCTGAAACCGGGCGGGCAGTA
>NZ_CBDIBV010000005.1:0-410718 GCF_965277155.1 Profundibacter sp. | reverse complement strand
CTTATCTCCTGCTTCTTCCAAGCTGTCAGCGACGGCCTTGCATTTCAGCCGCCATTTTCGCAGAAATGCCTTGCGGCGGGTGGCGATTTCCTCGGGTGTTTTGGCGTAGATCATGTCGCGGTAATCTTCTGTCAACTCATCATGCATACGCTTGGGTGCCTTGGCCAGAAGGTTGCGGTGCTTGTGCACCGTGCACCTCTGGATCGGCAGATCTTCACCCCAGAGGGCAATGAGAGCGACCTCAAGTCCCGGTGCCCCGTCCACGATGACAAATTCGGGCCGTTTCAACCCGTGCGCATCCAGATCGTTGATGAACTGACGCCAGGCGGAGGTGCTTTCGCCGCCCATGTTCATCAGTGATAACAAGACCTTCTGCCCATCCCGGCGCACGCCAATCGCGGCCAGAACCGAGATATTGGTGGCCTTCCTGTCAATCCGCGTTTTGATCACGGTGCCGTCCAGGATCAGCCGCACGATGTCTTCATCCGCAAGGCTGCGGGCGCACCACGCCTGCCAGTCCACCTTCACCTTGCGCCAGGCGCGGCTCACCACATCCTTGCTGACCGCCCCCTGAAACAGGCCGAACAGGGCGCGTTTTACCCGCCGTGTGTTGGTGCCCGAAAGGTAGACAGCAGCGATCAGCGCCTCGGCCTTCTTCGTCAGCCGCTGGTAGCGGGGCAATGCCTTCGAGCGCCATTCTCTGGCCTTGCCGGCCTCGCCTGTGATCCGCGCACGCGGCACGCGCACCGTTTCGGTTCCAAATGTTCCGACCAGTTGCCGCTCGCGATGCCCGTGGCGGTATCCGGCCTTTGCCCCGCCGCTGCGGCCATACCGGCAACGGCCCAGAAACTGCTCCAGCTCCTCTTCGAAAACCGCCTCGATCGTCGCGCGGATGTTCTGGCGCAGCCGGTCTTCAATCGGGTCATAGCCTGCTTCATTGGCCAGTAGCGCGGATGTCGATGTTGCTGTATTCTTTGTCATGGCGTGATCTCCTTGGCGGTTCCAGCCGCCGGTTGGGTGGCTTCGATGCACCCGGAGATTACGCCGTCCTCGAATTTCCACCAAACTCGCGACACTACCGCATTTCCAAAACCGATATAAGTATCACGTTCCATAGTGATTTTTTCTACACAGAGGTGGTCGCGGAAATTCGGACCAGTTGTTAAGGTGGATCGACTTATGAGAAAGACGATTCAAAATGACGAAACGAAAGAACCATTCTCCCGAATTCAAAGCCCGCGTTGCGCTTGAAGCAATCCGCGAGGAAATGACGATGGCGGAGCTGTCGAAGAAGTATGGTGTGCATCCAACCCAGATTGACACATGGAAACGAGCAGCGATTGAAAACATGGCCACGGCATTTTCCAGACGGGGCCGTGATCCTGATCGGGTTGATGAAGCCCAGATTGAGAAGCTGCACTCCAAGATTGGTCAGCTGGTCGTGGAACGGGATTTTTTAGCCAACGCCTCGCAACAGTTGCTCGGGAAGCGAGGCAAAAAATGGTGAGCCGTGAGCATGATCTGAGTGTGCGACGACAATGCGGGCTACTTTCTCTGGCGCGCTCGAACCTGTATTACCAGCCAAAAGGCGAAAGTGCTGAAAATTTGCGGTTCATGACAATAATCGACAAGCAATTCTTGCAGACGCCGTGGTATGGATCACGGCAAATGGCCCGGCACATGCAGCGCCAAGGTTACAAGTGTGGTCGCCACAGGGTCCGCCGTTTGATGCGGCTGATGCGGTTGGTTCCGATCTACCAGACGCCCAACACGAGCAAGAAACATCCGCAGCATAAGATCTACCCGTATCTGCTGCGAGACCTGACGATTGATCGTCCAAACCATGTGTGGTGCGTAGATATCACCTACATTCCGATGCAGCGCGGGTTCCTCTATTTGGTCGCGATCATGGACTGGCACAGCCGCAAGGTTTTGAGCTGGAGATTGTCAAACAGCATGGAGGCAGATTTTTGCGTTGAAGCCCTGAAAGAGGCTATGGCCAAATACGGCAAGCCCGATATCATGAACAGCGACCAGGGCAGCCAGTTCACCGGGTTTGAATGGACGCAGGCGCTGAAAGAAGCCGACGTGAAAATCTCGATGGATGGCAAAGGTCGCTGGGTCGATAACCGGATGATCGAGCGGCTTTGGCGATCCTTGAAATACGAATGCATTTACCTCAACGCATTTGAAACGGGTTCGCAGACCCGCGCCGGGATCGGGAAATGGTTGGCTTACTACAACACCGAGCGCCCGCATTCCACCCACGGAATATTGACCCCGGATGAAGCCTATGACAGAAAAACAAAACCAATGAGTTTGGCAGCCTAAATGAAACCCTGATCCATCTTAAACTGGCTGCTGACTGGTCAAAAAAGTGGGACCACCTCTCCCACACTTTTAGTTTTGAAGGTAGAAACACGATAAATAGGAGTAATAGGTACATAAGCTTTTTTCTCATTCTATATTTCCTCCCCCCTTATAATTTGGTGCTGTATAATTGCAGGCATCAAAGAATTTTCTTTTCAGTGAAATATTTAGCCAGATTATCGGCTGTCATTGCCGGTTCCACCGATGAATTATAAGGCCTGTCTGCCTTTTGACGTCCGACCGAGATTGGATATAGCTCTTCGTAATCGCCAGCCAGTGCAGGCAGTACGACAAAGAAATCACCTGTTTCCCATGTCCGGCGGACCTGTGCTTGGATCGCGCGGTTCTGTCGTGCCCCTGTTCAAACGCCAGATCGAGGCCGGCGGGCCAGTCACCCTGATCGATCCCAGCATGACCCGTTTCATCATGACACTGGAAGAGGCGGTCGAACTTGTCTTGCGATCGGCCTTTATGGCCACCGGAGGCGAGGTGTTTGTGACCAAAATGCCCGTTGCCCGGATTAAAGATATCGCAACTCATATGGTGCAGGCATTAAGTGGCGACAATCCGGTAAAGATCACTGAAATCGGCGCCAAACCCGGCGAGAAAATGTACGAAGAACTGATGAACGACGAAGAGGTCGGTAGTGTCGCGAGTTTGGTGGAAATTCGAGGACGGCGTAATCTCCGGGTGCATCGAAGCCACCCAACCGGCGGCTGGAACCGCCAAGGAGATCACGCCATGACAAAGAATACAGCAACATCGACATCCGCGCTACTGGCCAATGAAGCAGGCTATGACCCGATTGAAGACCGGCTGCGCCAGAACATCCGCGCGACGATCGAGGCGGTTTTCGAAGAGGAGCTGGAGCAGTTTCTGGGCCGTTGCCGGTATGGCCGCAGCGGCGGGGCAAAGGCCGGATACCGCCACGGGCATCGCGAGCGGCAACTGGTCGGAACATTTGGAACCGAAACGGTGCGCGTGCCGCGTGCGCGGATCACAGGCGAGGCCGGCAAGGCCAGAGAATGGCGCTCGAAGGCATTGCCCCGCTACCAGCGGCTGACGAAGAAGGCCGAGGCGCTGATCGCTGCTGTCTACCTTTCGGGCACCAACACACGGCGGGTAAAACGCGCCCTGTTCGGCCTGTTTCAGGGGGCGGTCAGCAAGGATGTGGTGAGCCGCGCCTGGCGCAAGGTGAAGGTGGACTGGCAGGCGTGGTGCGCCCGCAGCCTTGCGGATGAAGACATCGTGCGGCTGATCCTGGACGGCACCGTGATCAAAACGCGGATTGACAGGAAGGCCACCAATATCTCGGTTCTGGCCGCGATTGGCGTGCGCCGGGATGGGCAGAAGGTCTTGTTATCACTGATGAACATGGGCGGCGAAAGCACCTCCGCCTGGCGTCAGTTCATCAACGATCTGGATGCGCGCGGGTTGAAACGGCCCGAATTTGTCATCGTGGACGGGGCACCGGGACTTGAGGTCGCTCTCATTGCCCTCTGGGGTGAAGATCTGCCGATCCAGAGGTGCACGGTGCACAAGCACCGCAACCTTCTGGCCAAGGCACCCAAGCGTATGCATGATGAGTTGACAGAAGATTACCGCGACATGATCTACGCCAAAACACCCGAGGAAATCGCCACCCGCCGCAAGGCATTTCTGCGAAAATGGCGGCTGAAATGCAAGGCCGTCGCTGACAGCTTGGAAGAAGCAGGAGATAAGCTTTTCACCTTCACGCGTCTGCCACAAGGCCAGTGGAAATCGGCCAGAACGACAAATGCGATCGAACGCCTGAACGAGGAATTCCGCCGCCGCATCAAGACCCAGACCGTGCTGCCATGCGCCGAGACCGTGCCGATGCTGCTTTGGGCTCTGATGGCCTCGGGGCAGATCGTCATGCGAAAGGTCGATGGCTGGGAAACGCTCGCTCAGCCCGTCGCCGACGCAACCCTTGACCAAGCCGCCTGACCGGCGCATAACTCAACCCGCTCGGAGGTGCCTGAAATCAATTTCCACCACTTTCGAGACACAACCCAGGATAGCATATCCTGCAATCATTTATAGTCAGGAACTCCTTACCCTTTCAGGGGCTTCGTTTGATCTGACGAATTACCAAAGCATTAAAAAAGGGCGCCTAAGACAAAAAGAGCCGCCAAACGAATTTAGCGGTTCTTTTCGAATTATGTGAGTATTTCGGGGCCAAAGCTGTTTATGGAATGATCCGCGTATACTTAGTGCCTTCCAGCGTGGCGCCGACCATCAAACCGGCCTGACCAAAGATCACAGCCACAACCGGTGCAAGTGCCACGGTGGTTTCAGTGCTGATATTACCGCCATTATCATTCAGCGCATATTCCAGATCACCACCGGCAGCCCAACCGGGCGAGCGGCGGAAATCGGCCAGTGCTTCATCCGTCATGAAGTATAGCACATGCGAAAACTGCTGTGCGCCGATCTGCAAGCCAAAGCTGGCAGCCGCCGAAGAATAGTAATCAACCGTTACACCGTTCACCCGCAACGCACCGCGCCCGTAAGCGCCTCCCAGACCAAAGCCTGCTTTGGTTATCAATGGCATGACCAGCATGCCAACGGCCTTGTTCTCAAGTTCCAGTGTTGCCGGATAGCGATTGTGCATCTGATTCAACATGGCATCGACGCGCGCGTCGATTTTGGCGCTGCCGTTGCTGCCGATGCCGTTGCCGCACGCGGCCGTTGTGCTTGCCAATGCGCCGGTTACAAAAAGTCGACGGGAAAGTCTGCTCATGGGTTATACCCCTTATGTTTGTGCCTGTGTCTGCCTGACTATGCCGACCTTATCTGGCCGATCCTTGTGCAACTATAAAGGATCATGGCGGGGGTGTCATCCTTTGGTTTTGCCTTTCGGCAGGTCTTTGCGTAGATTTCAGCCGTTCAGCGCCCGCGCAACCCGTGGTGCAAAATAGGTTAACACTCCGTCGCAGCCCGCACGACGAAACGCCATCAGGCTCTCCAGCATCACCGCATCGCCATCGATCCAGCCATTATCGGCCGCGGCCATGATCATCGCGTATTCACCTGATACCTGATAGGCAAAGGTCGGCACGCCGAATTCGGTCTTTACCCGTCGGCAAATATCCAGATAGGGCAGGCCGGGTTTGACCATCACCATGTCAGCCCCTTCTGTTAGGTCACGTTCCACCAGCCGCATGGCCTCGTCCGAATTGGCAGGGTTCATCTGATAGGTTTTCTTATCACCCTTTAGGGCACCCGATGCACCAACCGCGTCGCGAAAAGGGCCATAAAAGGCGCTGGCGTATTTGGCGGAATAGGACAGGATCGACACATCCTTGTGCCCCTCGGTTTCCAATGCAGCCCTCATCGCACCAATGCGCCCATCCATCATATCGCTAGGTCCCAGAATATCGGCGCCCGCGTTGGCCTGCGCCAGTGCCATTTTCACCAGCGCATCAACGGTTTCGTCATTCAGGATCACGCCATCCCTGACAATCCCGTCATGCCCCTGCGCATTATAAGGGTCCAGCGCAATGTCGGTCATTACGGCCACTTCCGGCACGGCATCCTTAACAGCGGCAATGGCGCGGTTGGACAGGTTGTCGGCGCTCCAGGCCTCGCGGCAGCAATCCGTTTTCAGGGCCGGATCGGTGTTGGGAAAGATACAGATCGACGGAATGCCCAGATCGGCCGCCTCGCGTGCGGCTTCAACCAGCAAGTTGATCGACAGTCTCTCGACGCCAGGCATCGAAGCCACGGGCTGACGCACACCGTTTCCTTCAACAACGAACATCGGCCAGATCAGGTCATTCACCGACAGGGTGTTTTCCTGACACAGCGCCCGAATAGACGCGGACCGGCGGGTGCGCCGAAGGCGCGTGGCGGGGAAGGGGGCGAGGTTATGACGCATTAATAACTCTTTCGTGTTGGTCCCTTATTGGTTACATGGATTTTCGGGCACCTCAAGGGTAGGAATTGGCGCAGGGCCGCTATAGTGTCCGGCACAGGAATAACAGGCGAGGACAAAAACCGTGCAACGGTATTGGTATGAATTGGTATTCGAAGTGATCGACATGCGGTCATTCTCGAACCTCTGGTACTGGATTGCCCTTGCGGTGGTCTGGTCCACCACCAGCCACTGGGTTCTGGGGGTGCCATATGACATGGTGCTGCGGGCGCGTCGTCAAGGTGGGCAGGCGCAACAGGATCTCGAGGATATGGTGCGTATCACCACCAACCGATTGTTGTATATCCTGAAGATGACCGGGCCGGTATTGTTGGCATTTACATGTTTTGTGTTGGCAGCTTTAGGAGTTATGGCGTTTTACTACTATGTCGAAATTGCCCAGGCGCTGTTTTTGCTGGCCTTCCCTATGAGCATCGTTGGCGGCCTTTCCTTTTATACAGCGTCCCAAATTTCCCATGATATGATCCGTGGCGAAGCCCTGCAGAAAAGATTGGCATCACACAGGATAGTTACGCAAGGCATTGGAATGCTTTCGATTTTTGTGACTGCCATGTACGGGATGTATCAAAATATGTCACTTGGGGCCTTGGGGCAGTAAACCTTAACCACTGGACAGACCAATATGGCACAGCCTGACCACATAACCCTTGGCGGGGCGCCCGAAGGGTTTGATGCCCATCTTCTGGCACAGGAATTGTTGCGTGCCGGGCGTCCTGTGGTGCATATCGCACGCGATGACAAACGGCTGGTGGCAATGCAATCGGCGCTGCGGTTCTATGCACCCGATGCGGTGGTGTTGAGTTTTCCGTCATGGGATTGTCTGCCGTATGACCGTACATCCCCCAACCCCGATGTATCCGCCGCCCGCATGGCAACGCTGGCCGGTCTGGCCCACGGCATGCCCGCACCTTTTATCCTGCTAACCACGCTGAACGCCGCGACCCAGCGGGTCCCGGCGCGTTCGGTGCTGAAACAATCCGCCTTTCGCGCCCGTGTGGGCGAACGGATTGATGAAAAGGCCCTGCGTGCATTTTTAACCCGTATGGGGTTTTCCCAAACCCCGACCGTGATGGAGCCGGGCGATTACGCCGTGCGGGGGGGAATCATCGACATTTATCCGCCGCTATCCGCAGGCGGGCAGGGTGGCCCTGTGCGGCTGGACCTGTTTGGCGATGTGCTGGATGGTGCGCGCCACTTTGATCCGGCCACCCAGCGCACCACCGAAAAACTAAGCGAAATCGAACTGGCACCCGTGTCCGAGATCATTCTGGACGAAGCCGCTGTCATGCGCTTTCGCCAGAACTATCGCATCGAATTTGGCGCAGCGGGGCTGGATGATCCTTTGTATGAAGCCATCAGCGCGGGTCGCAAACATCAGGGCGCGGAACACTGGCTGCCGTTTTTCCACGAAACGCTGGAAACGCTGTTCGATTACCTGCCCGATGCCTCGATCATGCTGGATGATCAAATCACCGCCGCCCGTCTGGCCCGCTGGGAGGCGATCGAAGATCAATACGACACCCGCAAAGCGGCAATGGCGGCAAAGAACCGGATGGATTCGGTTTACAAACCCTGCCCGCCGCAATTGCTTTATCTGAATGATACCGATTGGGATGCGGCGATTGCCGGTCATCGGGTAATCCAGTTAAACCCGCTACCGCAAAGCCCCGGACCGGGGGTTCTTGATGCTGGCGGGCGGATCGGGCGTAATTTCTCGTCCGAGCGTCAACAACAGGATGTCAATCTGTTCAAGGCGTTGTCGGATCATATTGATGCACAGAAACCCAAAGGGCCCGTGGTTGTCGCCAGTTATTCCGAAGGGGCGCGGGAACGACTATCGGGCCTGCTTGAGGACGAGGGCCAGATCGGCCTGCAACAGGTGCGCGATATTCGCGAGGTCAAAGAGGGTGTCAACCTTGTGGTCTGGGCACTGGAACACGGGTTCACCGGCAATGATGTAACGGTGATTTCCGAGCAGGACGTGCTGGGCGACCGCCTGATACGCGCGCCCCGCCGCAAACGCCGCGCCGAAAACTTCCTGACCGAAACGCAAGGATTGTCGGTCGGTGATCTGATCGTGCATGTGGACCACGGGGTCGGGGTTTACAAGGGGCTGGAAACCATCACTGCGATGGGTGCGCCCCATGAATGTATTGCGCTGGAATACGCTGGCGGAGACCGGTTGTTCCTGCCGGTGGAAAACATCGAATTGCTGTCGAAATTCGGCCATGAAACCGGCCTGCTGGACAAGCTGGGCGGCGGCGCGTGGCAAGCGAAAAAGGCCAAACTGAAGGATCGTATCCGCGAGGTGGCGGAAAAACTGATCCGCCTTGCTGCCGAACGCGCCTTGCGCAAAGCCACGGTTCTGGAGCCTCAGCACCACGCCTGGGAGGCTTTTTCCGCCCGCTTCCCCTATCAGGAAACCGATGATCAGCTTTCGGCGATCGAGGATGTTCTGAACGATATGGCCTCGGGTCAGCCGATGGACCGGCTGATCTGCGGCGATGTGGGGTTTGGCAAAACCGAAGTCGCCATGCGTGCGGCCTTTGTCGCCGCGATGTGCGGTCAACAGGTGGCAGTGATTGCCCCGACCACATTGTTGGCGCGTCAGCATTATAAATCCTTTGCCGAACGCTTTCGCGGATTTCCCATACAGGTCGGGCAGTTATCCCGCTTTGTTAATGCAAAAGAGGCCAACGCCACCCGCGAAGGCATATCGCGCGGCACAGTAGATATTGTCATCGGCACCCATGCCCTGCTGGCCAAATCCGTGCGCTTCAAAAACCTTGGCCTGCTGGTGATCGACGAGGAACAGCGCTTTGGTGTGTCCCACAAGGAACGGCTAAAGGAAATGCGCAGTGATGTGCATGTGTTGACCCTGACCGCCACGCCGATCCCGCGCACCTTGCAGATGTCGCTATCGGGCGTGCGCGATTTGTCGATCATCGGCACCCCGCCGGTGGACCGTCTGGCGATCCGCACCTACGTTAGCGAATTTGACGGCGTCACCCTGCGCGAAGGGCTGTTGCGCGAACATTATCGCGGCGGGCAATCCTTCTTTGTGGTGCCACGGATCAAGGATTTGCCGGAAATCGAGGCATTCTTGCAGGATCATGTGCCCGAGGTCTCCTATGTCGTTGCCCACGGCCAGATGGCGGCGGGTCAGCTGGATGACCGCATGAACGCCTTTTATGACGGCAAATACGATGTGCTGCTGGCCACCACCATTGTCGAGTCAGGTCTGGATATTCCCACCGCCAACACCATGATCGTGCATCGCGCAGATATGTTCGGGCTGGCGCAGCTCTACCAGATCAGGGGCAGGGTGGGCCGCAGTAAAACCCGCGCTTATGCCTATATGACCACCAAACCGCGCGTGCCGCTCACGCCAACCGCGCAAAAACGCCTGCGGGTGCTGGCCAGTCTGGATAGTCTGGGGGCGGGCTTTACGCTGGCCTCGCAAGATCTGGATATTCGCGGGGCGGGGAACCTGCTGGGTGAAGAACAATCGGGCCAGATGCGCGAAGTCGGCTACGAGTTGTATCAACAGATGCTGGAAGAGGCGATCGGCAAGATCAAATCAGGCGAAATCGGTATGCCGGACGATGGCGGCAAATGGGCACCGGTGATCAATCTGGGGGTTCCTGTATTGATTCCGGATGCTTACGTTCCCGATCTTGATGTGCGCCTTGGCCTTTATCGCCGCCTGTCCGGCTTGCATACCAAGGTCGAGCTGGAAGGGTTCGCCGCCGAATTGATCGACCGTTTCGGCCCCTTGCCAAAAGAAGTCAACTCGCTGCTGCTGGTGGTGCGGATCAAGGCAATGTGCAAACGCGCCGGTATTGCGCGGCTGGATGCGGGACCAAAAGGGGCAACGATCCAGTTCCACAACGACAAATTCGCCTCGCCTGCGGGGCTGGTCGAATTCATCGAGGATCAGCGCGGGCTGGCCAAGGTGCGCGACAATAAAATCGTGGTGCGCCGCGACTGGGCCAAAGCGGCGGATAAAATCAAGGGCGCTTATGCCATCGCCCGCGATCTGGCACAAAAACTGTTGAACGAAAAGAAGGCCAGAAAGGATAAATAGCCTTCATTACTGTTCCCCAAATATCCCCGCCGGAGGCATAAATGTTCTTAAGGCTCCCGCCGGATCATTTGCATCAGGGCCAGTGCGACCGAAGCACAGCTAAACACTCCTACCGCCAGCGGCAGCGGGGTGCCGTCAAAAGCCAGCCCGATCGGGGCTGCGATCATTACCGCCGAAACGGTGAACAGCGCGCTGGTGACGGACGCCGCCATACCGGCCATATGCCCCATCGGCTCCATCGCGATGGCGTTCAGATTGCCGATGGTCATGCCCGCCATGAAGAACACCGAAGTCATCCACAGCAAAAAGGCCGGAAAGTACAGAGTGGCAGGCATCAAACCGGACCAGACCAATATCGCAAAGCCCCCCGATATCAGGATTTGCACGATCAGGGTCACGCGGATAATCCGTCTCATCCCCAGCCGCACCACAAACGTCGCGTTCACTACACTTGCTGTCCCCGCAAACAAAGCAATCCCGCCAAACCACAGCGGGAAATTCGCACCCTGACCAAAGGTGATATCGAACACCTGCTGGGTGCTGGAAAGCATCCCGAACAAAGAGCCGAAGATCATCGTCTGCACCATGATCGTGGTGCGCACGGTGTGGTTGGCCAGAACCTCTTTCACACCTTCCCACAGCTTGGCTGGGCGAAATTCGCGCCGGTTTTCCGGCAGCAATGTTTCGGGTTGGCGCAGGCCGAACCACAGGCTGTTGATAATCGCGAACACCACAAAGGCCCCGAACAAGCCACGCCAGCCAACCAACAGGATAATGCCCGCCCCCATGCTGGGGGCAAAGGCGGGCACCAGTGTGAACACCATCATGACGAATGACATCACCTGTGCCATTTGCCGCCCTGAAAACCGGTCGCGGATCACCGCCATCGCCACCACACGCGGACCGGCGGCCCCCAGCCCCTGTATCAGACGCGCCGCCAGCAGCATTTCCAGTGATCCCGCCAGCATCCCCAAAAGTGTACCAATCATATAGAGAGCAAACCCGCCCAGCAGAACGCGGCGCCGTCCAAACGCATCTGACAACGGGCCGGTGAAAAATGTACCAATCCCCATGCCCAACACAAAGCTGGTCAAAACCAATTGCGCGCGGTTGATCGCATCCGGTGTCAACGCCTGACCGATTTCCGGCAGGGACGGCAGCATCGCGTCAATTGAAAAGGCGATCGAGGCCGAGGTCATGCCCATCAGGACGATGAACTCGCGTTTGCTTAAGGGGGAGTGGGGGTGTTCATTTCAGATCAAGATTCCGGCGGGTTGTCATTTTCAAGTTGTTCGTTAATCTCGACAATCACCTGTCCCCACAGGTCTGCCGGTTGCGCACCGGTCAGCACAGATTCATTGGCAACAATAAAGGTCGGCACACCACGCACACCGCGTTCGCGGGCCTCGGCATCTTTGTTGCGGATGTATTCGACATCTGCATCTGACTTCAGCAGGCGTTCCACCATGTCGGCATCCATGCCCGAAGCATCGGCGATGTTGCACAACACATCGTTTGATCCGATATCGCGCCCCTCGACAAAATAGGCGCGAAACAGGGCCGATACCACGAATGTCTGTACGCCTTCGATCCCCGCCCAATGGATCAGGCGATGCGCGTTGATGGTGTTCGGTGTGCGTTTGATTGCGGCAAAGTCGATTTCCAGCCCCGCTTCCTCGGCCTTTTGCGCGATTTCTGCGTAGACCTTGATGGCCGCTTCCTTGCCGCCGAATTTCAGTTCCAGATATTCGCGTCGGTCCATGCCCTGCGGGGGCATATCGGGGTTCAACTGGAACGGATGCCATTCGATCATAAAGGGATGATCCGGATGCGCGGCCAGCGCGCGGTCCAGATTGGCCTTGCCGATATAGCACCACGGGCAAATCGGATCGGATATGATATCAAGCTTGATCATGTCTGTTTCTCGTATGTTTCGCGCAATTGGCGGCGCAGCAATTTGCCGTTGGCCCCTTTGGGAAGCGAGGCAACCCGGATATATATGCGGGGGGTTTTGTAACGCGCCAGTCTGTCCTTGGCGTAATCGATTAATACGGTGTCGTCCAGAGGTGTGTCGGAGGTATAAAAGGCGGCAATCACCGTGGTGTCGGCCTTGACGGTGACCTCGACAGCGGCGACCTCAGCGATGGCTGGATGGGTGGCAAGGGCGTGTTCCACTTCCAGCGGGGACACACGATAGCCGCCAGCGTTCATCATGTCGTCCGTGCGGCCCAGATAGGTGATAGCCCCGTCAGAAGCCATGCTGCAACTGTCGCCGGTCAGGAACCAGTCACCGACGTATCGATCCTTTGTTTCTGTTTCAGCATCCAGATAGCCCAGCATCAAGCCCGGGTCATTACGGTGAACGGCAAGAGTGCCTGCGCTATCAAAAGGCACCGGCTGGCCATCCTGATCCAGCACTGCCACGCGGCGGCCCTGTTGCGGAAAACCGGATGCACCATGGGGCGCTGGGTGGTCGGGGCTGCCGGAAATGAAGGTGGAACATTCGGACATGCCGTAAGCCTCGAACAACATCTTGCCGGTGGCGTCATTCCAGCGATTGCGGATGGTTTCGGGCAGTTTTTCACCGGCGGACAACCCGTGGCGCAGGTCGGGAAGGGGCGGCAGCGGGTGTTTCAGCATTTGACGATACACACCGGGGGCGGCGGCAAAGATGGTGGCGCGGTGGCGGGCGATCAGCGCGGGCAGATCGGCGGGTTTTGTTCCGGCGGCGGGGATCAGGGCGGTTGCACCGATCGACAGTGGATCCATCAGGCCGGTGCCAAGCGTATAGGTCCAGTTGAAGGCACCCGCGTGCATCATCCGGTCATGCGCGGTCAGCCCGTACCAGCCTTTGAACATCATCCGCCGTGCCCAGATCGCGCGATGGGCATGGCACACCGCGCGCGGGATGCCAGAGGTGCCGGAGGTGTAGATGATATAGGAAAGGCGGTTCGGATCGCCCTCGGCAAAAAAGGCGGGGGGCAGGTGGTGAAAGCTGTGCAAATCCTGCGCGGTGATCACGGGGCAGAGCAGGGGATCGGGCAGGGCAATGCCACTGTCCGCCACGATAAGGGCGGGGGTGATTTCTGCGCTGATCGCGGTGATTTCAGGCGTGGTCAGTTGTGACGACGTGGGCACGGGCACCAGTCCGGCGGTGATGGCGGCCAGAAACAGAATCGGGAATTCCACGGTATTGCCAAGCCGCATCAATATGCGATCACCCGGTTTTAACCCCTGTTGTAACAGGCCGGTTGCGGTGCCGCGCACGGCGGCTTCAAAGCGGGCATAGGTCCAGTCGTCGGTGTGGTCGGCGTGTAAAACCGACAGGGCACATTTGTCGCCCAGAGCAGGGGCAAGCGACAGCACATATTGCGCCAGATTGAAGGGGGCGGGGCAGGGCGCGGGGGCGCCATTATCAAAGATCGAGGTCATGCGCACCTTGCTAGGGGCAGCGTGTGTTTTTGGCAAGACAGGTATTTAAGGCAAGAAGAAGGGCTCAGGTTTGGTCTTTGAACAGTTGGGGCAGGATCAAGGACGCGGCGGCGACACCGATCAGCTGCATCACGATGAACATCGGCATATGGGCGGGGTAAATGCCTGCGAATGTGTCCGAATGGCTGCGGGCGATGGTGACGGCGGGGTTGGCGAAACTGGTGGACGAGGTAAACCAGTAAGCACCGGTTATATAAAGCGCAACAAGGGTCGGGACGGTATCGGGTTTGTGTTTGATGCCACCGAATATTACGAACAGCAGGCCGAAAGTGGCAAAAATTTCGCTGCTCCAGAGCGGGATGCCGGTGCGGGCGTGGGTCGAGGTTTGCAGGATTGGCAGGTCGAACATGATGTGGGTGAACCAGACGCCAAGGATGCCACCGATGATTTGCACCACCACATAGGGCAGGATTTGCCCGGGCGGATGTTCGCGACGCAGGGCGAAGGCGAGCGTCACGGCGGGGTTGAAGTGGGCGCCGGAGACGGGGCCAAGGGTGGTGATCAGCACATAGAGCAGAGTAATGCCCGAAAGTTGGTGATGGGGTGATTGGGTGGCATATCATGGCGGTGTTGACGCGCCGCGATTCTCAGAGAGAAAAGGATATGCCACATGGAAGACGATACTATTTTGGAGTTTACCGATCCAGCCGGAATTTCACCTGATCCGCTGACGGATATCTTGCGCAAAGGCGCGCGGGATCTGTTGGCACAGGCGGTCGAGGCCGAGGTTTGTGATCTGATGGCGCAACACGCGCATTTGAGGGATTCGGCCGGTCGCCAGCGCCTTGTTCGCCACGGATACCTGCCGGAGCGCGAGGTGATGACGGGGATCGGCCCTGTCCCGGTGAATGTGCCTCGGGTGCGTGATCGTGGCACGGGGGCGGAGAAGATCAGGTTCACCTCGACGCTTCTGCCGCCGTATCTGCGCCGGGCAAAGTCGGTCGAGGAGTTGTTGCCCTGGCTCTATCTCAAAGGTATTTCCACGGGTGATTTCGGCGAAGCACTGGCGGCCCTTCTGGGGCCTGATGCGGGTGGTTTGACATCGAGCACGATTTCGCGCCTGAAGGCGGAGTGGTGGGCAGAATACGAGCGTTGGAACCGGCGTGACCTGTCGGCCAAACGCTATGTGTATTTCTGGGCCGACGGGGTTTATTTCAAGCCGCGCACGGATGCTGACAAGCAATGCATGCTGGTGATCATCGGCGCGGACGAGTGGGGTAACAAGGATGTTCTGGGCCTCGTGGACGGGTATCGAGAAAGCAGCCAGAGCTGGCGTGAACTGCTGCTGGACTTGCAACGTCGTGGCCTCAGAAAAGCCCCTGATCTGGCCGTTGGTGATGGCGCGCTCGGCTTCTGGAACGCCTTGCGGGAGGTGTTCGGTGAGACCCGGGAGCAGCGCTGCTGGGTGCATAAAACCGGCAACGTCCTGAATGCCATGCCGAAGTCGCTGCAAGCCAAAGCCAAGGGCCATCTACAGGACATCTGGATGGCCGAGAACAAACGGGACGCCGAGGCCGCGTTCAATTTCTTCATCGAAGCCTATGGCGTGAAATACGAGCGTGCCGTGGGGAAGCTGACCAAGGACCGGGACGTGCTGCTGACCTTCTACGACTTCCCTGCCGAGCACTGGAAACACATCCGCACATCCAACCCCATCGAAAGCATATTTGCCACCGTGCGGCACCGAACGAAGAAGACCAAAGGCTGCCTCGGGCGCAAGACCGCCTTGGCAATGACCTTCCGCCTGATGATGTCGGCAAAGAAGAAATGGCGTAAACTCGACGGCGCATTCCGATTGCCGGAAATCATCGAAGGGGTTGAATTTAAGGACGGGATCAAGCAGGAAAAACATGCCGCCTGATTACTGCGTCACCAACTTTTGGGCATAGCTCCATAGAGCATAGCGCCGGTGGCAATCGCGTTGGCCAGCAGGGCAATACCGTCATTTCCGCCCGACATATTTTCGGCCATGATACCCGAGCCGACAACGCCGATCAGCAACATTGCGGTGCCAATAAATTCCGCCAGCAATTTTTGTTTCATTCAATCCCGCCCGATTTTATCCAGCGCCGATTGCAGAGCTGTATTATCCCATCCCGTCCAGCAGCAGCGCCAGAACCCGCTCCGCCTGTCGGGGCAGGCTATCATAAGTGACCTGAACGCCTGTTCACAATCCTGTATGCAATCTAGTGGAATAGGCCATCACGCGGCCGCCGCTTGTGTGGTTCAGGATGCTTTCCAGTAGAATCGAGCGCGCCGAATTTCCGGTACAAAGGGCAATTATATTCATACCGCAAAATGAACCGCTTAATTGCAACAACTACGTCTCATAGGCAGCTTTTAGCTGTTTGCTACATGCCGTGAATTCGATCGCCATTTTCGTCAGTATAACCGGGGGCAGAACAAGCCGATAAACCCAGTGCAGTAACCATCAGTACAATTCGTAACATCATTTTGGCTCCCTCGTATAATTTGCAACACCACAAAGCATTGCTTGGCGTTTAGGGAACTTGGGTAAACTATTACGATCGATTTTCAATTCACATTAATGTGCAAACCAAAATGTGAAACGGCCGCTGTATTACAGAGCATTGTTAACTTTGCGTGCGCCAGCGGAGATATCACGCCCCAATCCTTCGACTGTTGCACAGGCTGCGAGAGTTAGGACTGCAAGTAACAAGATTGTTTTTGTCATGTTCAGTTTTCCTTTTCAGACCACCAGACATCCGGCATAAAGCCGATCCAGTCGCCATAGATCGGCAGATGTTCCGCCGGATAATGCAAGTAGCTTTTATGTGCAATGCGCGATGGCCCGTCGGCCCAGATCGGGATCACATAGCGCCCCGCCGTTAGTATCCGGTCCAGCGCATGGGCGGCGATGCCAAGTTCTTCCCGATCCCGGGCGTTCAGCATGGCGTTGATCATCGCCTCGGCAGCGGGTGAGTTCATCCCCATCCAGTTGCGGGTGCCCGGGCGGGTGACACCATCAGCGCCCCAATAAAGCATCTGCTCATTTCCCGGTGACAGCGACGCGCCACGGGCATAGAACGCCATGTCGAAATCATAGGCGTTTGTGCGTTCCTTGTACTGGGCCTTGTCGATCACTGTGACAGTGGGCTGCATTCCCAGCCGTTTCAATGCCTCGACATAGAGGTCAACAATGCTGCGAACTTCGGACGATCCCTGTTTCAGCACAATTTCAAAGGCAAAAGGCTGACCCGCGCTGTTTTGCATCACGCCATTTTCAACATCCCATCCGGCCTGCGCCAGCAGGGCCATGGCCTTGCGGAAGTTCTTGCGATTGCGTTCCGATCCATTCGAGACGGGCAGGGTGTAGCCCTCAATCGTGTCGGGGGGAAGTTGCTCGGCATATGGGGCCAGCAATTCTGCTACGTGGCCCTTGGCGGGGCCGGGTTTCATCGCCAGTTCTGAATTGTCGAAATAGGATTTGATGCGCGGCGCGGCGCGGCCGTTCACCGTCTGGCTGATGAATTCATAGTTGAACGCCTGTATCATCGCTTGCCGTACACGCAAGTCGGCAAAGATCGGGTTGCGGGTATTCATCACCAGCCCCTTCAGGCCGGTAGGGCGCTGGTGCGGGATTTCGGATTTGACAACTTCGCCCGCGCGCATGGCGGGAAAATCATACAGTGTTTCCCATTTTCCGGCGTTGCCTTCGCGCATGACATCGATTTCACCGGCTTTGAATGCCTCGAAAAGGACGTTGGCGTCGGTGAAAAACTCCATGCGGATTTCGTCGAAGTTGTGGGTGCCGCGACGAAATGGCAGATCCTTGCCCCAATAGTCGGGATTGCGTTTCAGAACCAGATAGCGGCCCTGTTCCAGATCATCCACCACATAGGGGCCGGTGCCGATCGGCGCCTCAAGGGACGATGCGGCAAAATCCTTGTCTTCATATTGCGATTTTTTCAGGATCGGGCGCATGCCGATGATCAGCGCCAACTCCCGGTCATCGGTGTTGAAGGTAAAGCGGATCTTGCGCTCGCCGGTTTGCTCCATCTTTGCAACCTTTTGCCAGGCCCCCAGATATTTCGGGTGCCCTTTGGTGCCGAGTGTTTCATAGGACCACATCACATCCTCGATGGTGACTGGGCTGCCATCCGAGAACTTTGCCTCGGGGCGCAGGGTGAATTCGACCCATTGGCGATTCGGCCCGACATCAATCGATTCGGCCAAAAGACCGTAAAGCGAGAAGGGTTCGTCCCAATTTCGACCCATCAAACTCTCGTATCCCAGATAGCGAAATTGCCATGGTACACGGCCCTTCAGGATGAAGGGGTTCAGGGAATCAAAGCTGCCGACCTCGCCCAGAATAATCCGCCCGCCTTTGGGCGCATCCGGGTTGGCGTAGGGTAGGGACACAAAATCATGTGGTAGAGCAGGGGAGCCATACATAGCTATGCCATGCTGCGGTTCGGCCTGCGCGAATCCTGCGGACAGAATCAGGCTGGCGGTGCAGGCAATTTGCCTTAGCCACGCGAAATTTATTGATCTCATTTTGGCAACAATCCTTCACGCGCCTTGTTTCGTTACGGTTGATGGTAACGGGCAAATGCAACCAATTCAAACTTTTAGCTTGGCGGGTGGCAAGAGATTGCGTATAAAGTAATCACTGCTCGATAGGTTTCTTGCCTGTATGAAACCTGCCTCAATAACTTAACGCCAGCTTCGCGCTGGCGTTTTTTTTGTGCGGTTAAACAAAGGCCCGGAAAAATTTCTCCGAGCCTTTGTGCAGTTACATTTAGTTGCTCTAATTTGTGATTGCTTATAAATCATTCCCTCCGGGCACGTAGCCACCACCACCACCGCCGCCGCTGGCAACAACTGCTGCCATAAGCACAAGCATCAGGATCGGAACAAGCATCGCCCCACCGGAACTGCCGGTGGCCGCTTCGACAACTTCAGGCTCCATCATTGGTTCGACAAGGTGGTAGTGTCGCGAGTTTGGTGGAAATTCGAGGACGGCGTAATCTCCGGGTGCATCGAAGCCACCCAACCGGCGGCTGGAACCGCCAAGGAGATCACGCCATGACAAAGAATACAGCAACATCGACATCCGCGCTACTGGCCAATGAAGCAGGCTATGACCCGATTGAAGACCGGCTGCGCCAGAACATCCGCGCGACGATCGAGGCGGTTTTCGAAGAGGAGCTGGAGCAGTTTCTGGGCCGTTGCCGGTATGGCCGCAGCGGCGGGGCAAAGGCCGGATACCGCCACGGGCATCGCGAGCGGCAACTGGTCGGAACATTTGGAACCGAAACGGTGCGCGTGCCGCGTGCGCGGATCACAGGCGAGGCCGGCAAGGCCAGAGAATGGCGCTCGAAGGCATTGCCCCGCTACCAGCGGCTGACGAAGAAGGCCGAGGCGCTGATCGCTGCTGTCTACCTTTCGGGCACCAACACACGGCGGGTAAAACGCGCCCTGTTCGGCCTGTTTCAGGGGGCGGTCAGCAAGGATGTGGTGAGCCGCGCCTGGCGCAAGGTGAAGGTGGACTGGCAGGCGTGGTGCGCCCGCAGCCTTGCGGATGAAGACATCGTGCGGCTGATCCTGGACGGCACCGTGATCAAAACGCGGATTGACAGGAAGGCCACCAATATCTCGGTTCTGGCCGCGATTGGCGTGCGCCGGGATGGGCAGAAGGTCTTGTTATCACTGATGAACATGGGCGGCGAAAGCACCTCCGCCTAGCGTCAGTTCATCAACGATCTGGATGCGCGCGGGTTGAAACGGCCCGAATTTGTCATCGTGGACGGGGCACCGGGACTTGAGGTCGCTCTCATTGCCCTCTGGGGTGAAGATCTGCCGATCCAGAGGTGCACGGTGCACAAGCACCGCAACCTTCTGGCCAAGGCACCCAAGCGTATGCATGATGAGTTGACAGAAGATTACCGCGACATGATCTACGCCAAAACACCCGAGGAAATCGCCACCCGCCGCAAGGCATTTCTGCGAAAATGGCGGCTGAAATGCAAGGCCGTCGCTGACAGCTTGGAAGAAGCAGGAGATAAGCTTTTCACCTTCACGCGTCTGCCACAAGGCCAGTGGAAATCGGCCAGAACGACAAATGCGATCGAACGCCTGAACGAGGAATTCCGCCGCCGCATCAAGACCCAGACCGTGCTGCCATGCGCCGAGACCGTGCCGATGCTGCTTTGGGCTCTGATGGCCTCGGGGCAGATCGTCATGCGAAAGGTCGATGGCTGGGAAACGCTCGCTCAGCCCGTCGCCGACGCAACCCTTGACCAAGCCGCCTGACCGGCGCATAACTCAACCCGCTCGGAGGTGCCTGAAATCAATTTCCACCACTTTCGAGACACAACCCAGATTAATTTACAGCACCATTCGCAGGCAGTGGAGCATTATCACCGCCCCCGCTTGCAATCACAGCCGCCATCAGCACAATCAGCAGGATCGGAACAAGCATCGCCCCGCCGGAACTGCCAGTGGCCGCTTCGACGACCTCCGGTTCCATCATCGGTTCTACAAGGTTGCCAGCGAATACTTGAGACGAGGAAAAAAGCACAGTCGTGAAAATTGCCAGTTTTTTCATTCTAAACATCCCTTAATAAATTTAATGGGGCTGACCCAGATAACCTAAAAAGAGGTTATGATGGGAAGCATGAGAAAGAGTCGCCTGAGCCACTACAAGCAAGACCGTCTTACGGAGCATTTTGTTTCGGGATCGACAGCACGAACAGCAGCCAGTTTGTGTGGTGTAAACCGCAAGACCGCAGCGTTTTATTTTCTACGCCTGCGCGAGATAATCGCCTATGAGCTGGAGGCGGAAAGCCAAGCTATGTTCGGCGGAGAAATAGAAGTGGACGAAAGCTACTTTGGCGGCAAACGCAAAGGTAAACGCGGGCGTGGTGCGGCAGGTAAAATTCCCGTTTTTGGTATATTAAAAAGGGGTGGGAAGGTTTACACCAAGATCATCCCGGACGCCAAATCCGCCACTCTGATCCCGATCATAGAGCGCAAAGTCGTGCCGGATTCCATCGTCTATTCCGATTGTTGGCGCGGTTATAATGTGCTGGATGTGTCAGACTTCCACCACTTTCGCATCAACCATTCCAAGCTCTTTGCAGACCGTCACAACCACATCAATGGCATCGAGAATTTCTGGAACCAAGCCAAGCGCCACATGCGCCGATTTAACGGTGTCCCCAAGGCCCAATTTGGGCTATATTTGAAGGAATGCGAGTGGCGTTTCAACAACAGTGACCCTTCAGCTCAGTTATTGCAGCTAAGACAATGGGTTAAGCGTTACTTGAAGTAGTTATCTGGGTCAGCCCCAATTTAATAATGAATAAGGGCTACTCATTAGGAGGGAACCTCTAAAAATCCCCCAAAATCCGGCCTGACGGGGTAGAATCGTCATCAGGATGAAAATGATTCGACCGACGGGGTTTTGTCATGGGTCAGATGGGATTTTTTGATCTTTCCAGCCGATACGCGGGACTGGACAAATCTGGTGATCCGCTGGTGTTGCTCAACGACATGGTGCCGTTCGAGGATTACCGGGACGAGCTGAAGGCCATATGGCGCACGCCGCCCGAACAGCGCAAATCCAACGCTGGCCGCCCGCCTTGGGATGAGGTGCTGATATTCAAGACGATGGTTTTGCAGCAGCTCTACAACCTCTCTGACGATCAGATCGAGTATCAGATCCGCGACCGCCTGTCGTTCATGCGGTTTCTCGGCCTTGGCATTGAAGACAGCGTACCTGACGCCAAGACCATCTGGGCCTACCGTGAAAGGCTGGCCGAGGCCGGGAAGATGAAGGAGCTGTTTGACAAGTTCGATGCCTTTCTGCGCGAAAAGGGCTATCTGGCGATGGGCGGGCAGATTGTTGATGCGAGCATCGTTCCGGCGCCGCGCCAGCACAACAAAAGGGACGAGAACGAGAAAATCAAGGCGGGCGAAACGCCTGAAGAGTGGGAGGAAAAACCCCACAAGAAGCGCCAGAAGGACGTGGATGCGCGCTGGACGAAGAAGCACGGCAAGAGCTATTACGGCTACAAGAACCACATCAATGTCGACCGGCGGCACAAATTCATCCGCGCTTATGATGTCACCGATGCCGCCGTGCATGACAGCCAGGCGCTTGCCGGTCTGATTGATGCGAGCAACACCTCATCGGACCTGTGGGCCGACAGCGCCTATCGCTCGCAAAAGATCGAAAGCGAGCTGGAAGAGCGGGGGCTTCACAGCCATATCCATCACAAGGGCAGGCGCGGCAAGCCGCTTGGCGAGCGCCAGCAAAAGGCCAACCGGAGGCGCTCGAAAGTGCGGGTCCGGGTCGAGCATGTATTCGCTTTTCAGGAGCGCTCCATGGGCGGCAAGCTGATCCGCTCCATCGGCCTGAAGCGGGCGCGATTTCGCATCGGGATGATGAACCTGGTCTACAACATGAAGCGCTTCGTCCAGTTCGAATGCGGCCTGGCGGCGCCGGGATAAGGGTTCATGGGGTGAGGTGTGCCTGAAATACCCAAAACCGGCTTGAAACCGGTGAAAATGGGTTTATGATCCGAAGCAATCAGGCGGGACAGGCGAAAAACCGTCCACCCCGCCGCGAAGAAGGCGAAAACGGGAATTTACAGAGGTTCCCTGATGCTATTCTTGTGGTGTTGTATCCTGCGTTTTACCATCGCCCAATGTGGCGTCGATCCGCTGCAAAGCCTCGTCGGTAATATCGACACCACTGGCCACCGCAAAAACCATCCGGTGATCCAGAACTATCGCAGCGCCACGTTCATTCATCAACTCGCCCAATATCGGCAGAACCAGATTCAGAAACGCCGCCCGTTCCTGATCCAGTCGGCTCTCAAGCTCACGCGCTTTTGCGTCTTGTTCCCGTCGGATTTCCTGAACCTTCGCGTCAAAAGCATCCGCTAAAATCCGGAAATCATCGGGCGCCATTGTGGCCCGTTTTTCGGTGATGTCTTTTTCCTCGGCGGTCAAATCTGCTTCCAGCCGCTGGAACTCTTTTTGCAGCGCTTCTGTGTCAGCCGCAATTTCGGCAACGACCCTTTCCCCAAACAACGAGTCAGCAAACAGGCGCTCTGGATCAATCGTAAGGATCGCTTGTGGAGAGTCTGATACCGTCTGCGCAGCCCCCTGCCCGGACCATCCCAGCCCCAGCCCTGTCACAAACAGCACCGCCAGAATGAACCCGCGCAACGTCATATCAGAATTTGGTCTGGATCGTCAGCTCGAACGAACGGTCGCGGTCGTAATCCTCTTTTTGCAATGCTTTAGAGAAATTGAACCGCAACGGTCCAATACCTGTGGTCCACAGAATCGAGAACCCGATAGAGGAGCGCCAGTGCAAGGTATCATCGACGCCGGACCCATAAGTATTATCCAGCCCCCATACCGATCCGACATCCAAAAACAAACCGCCTTTGATGCCGTATTCTTCGGGAAGACCCAGCGGGAATTCGGCGTCGAACCGGGCCACTGCAAACATATTGCCACCCAAGGCGTTTCCATTGATGTCATTGCCATTACGCGGTCCTATCCCAAGGGATTCAAACCCGCGCATTTTTGCACCGTTCAAGAAGAACCTATTGTTTACTCGGCTGTTTGTTCCGGATAGCGATGCAATCGCCCCACCTTCAAATACAGCCCGCAGAGTCACCTCTTCGTTATAGACCTTGGTTTCTGCCCCAACCAGTGCTGTCGTCTTGATAAATTGGGAATCTCCACCCAGTCCGGCAAAGTCCTGACCAAACCGCAGTACAATACCGGCATTGGGGTTCAACCCCGTGCGGCGTGTGTCGTAGCTAAATCCATAGCCCAACTGGCTGGTTACGACTGTTCCTTCGGCTTCTTCGGCCTGTAGAATTGGGGATATGATCAGGGGCGCAACCGGTGTCGCCAGATTGAAAATCTTGTCGGTACCAATTCTATAGCGCAGCTCAAGCCGGCCATTTTCACTAATCGGGAATTCAAGCCCGATACCGAAACTGGCCTTGCGGGTATCAAATGTTGAATTGAACCCTTGGGTTGTTGCGTAGTTGCCGCTAAACCTTAGGCGCACGTTACGTCCCAACAGCGCCGGTTCAACAAATCTGAACCCAACCGAGTTTGTTTCGCTTGCTGTATTCAATGAAAAATCGAAGCTTTGCCCGCGGCCCAGAAAATTGCTTTCCTGAAAACCAATGTTAAACCCGAGTCCACCATCGGTGCCATAAGACGCCCCAAGGTCAAGGCTGCCCGTCGGTTGTTCGGCAACATTTACATCCACAATGACCTGATCCGGCCCCGTCCCCTCGCGGGCGTTTACATCCGCTTTACTAAAGAACCCGAGGTTTCGGATGCGCTCTGCCGCTTCGCGGATCTGGCGCGGGTTGAAGGGGTCACCCTCGACCACTTTGAACTGGCGGCGAATAACCCGGTCCAGTGTTGTTGCATTGCCCTCGATGTCGATGCGCTCGACAAAGACGCGCGGGCCGCGGCTGATGACGAATTCGATATCCAGTGTCAGATCGCGATCATTGCGGGTCACGCGCGGCTCGACCCGAATGAAATTCAACCCTTTCTGAATAGCAAGGCGTTCCATCCGGGCAATCGTGGTTTCAACGGCAACCGGTGTATATGTCTTGCCCGATTTGATCTTGACCGCACGCATGAATTCTTCTGCGTCCACCTCGGGAAGGTCGCTAACGGCTGATATTTCGCCGAATTTGAAACGCTGCCCTTCGCGCACATTAAAGGTCAGGAAAAAGCCGTTCCGTTCACGGGCAATTTCCGAATTTACCGATAGTACGCGAAAATCAAAATAACCGCGCGACAAGTAGAAATCGCGCAGGACCTGTTTGTCGAATTCAACACGATCGGCAATGAATGTATCTTTCTGGATAATAGCCCGGAAGATACCGGCCTGTTTGGTTTCCAGAACACGCCGCAGACGGCGATCCGAATACGCGCGGTTGCCAACAAAGCTGAGGCGCTCGATCTCGACAACCTTGCCTTCGACAATTTCAAAGACCAGATCGACCCGGTTTTCCGATCGGCGGATAATCTTGGGCGTTACAGTTGCCGAATAACGTCCCTGCTGGCTGTATGCCTCGGTCAGTACAGCCGCATCGGCCTCGGCCGTCGAAGGGCTATAGACATGGCGGGACTGGGATTGGACAATTTGTGCCAGATCGGCATCTTTCAACCGCTTGTTGCCTTCAAAACTGATCCTGTTGATTGTCGGGAATTCCTTCACCGTGATCACCAGTGTGCCACCACGCGGCTCGACCGAAACGGATTCAAACAATCCACTGTTCAAAATCCGCTGATAAGCGTCGTTCAACTGCGCCGCCGACACCGTTTCTCCGCGGGCGATTCCTGCATAAGTCAGGATGGTAGCGGGTTCGATCCGCTGGTTTCCCTCGATCTTGACTTGGTTAAATCGGTATGATTGCGCTTGCGCCGCATTGGGCAAGGCAACATATGTCATTGATAATGCTAAAAATAATATTAGTGAAACACGACAAATCACTGCTTTAACTGCATTATATGTCACTGCTCTACCGGCTTTTATATCGGTCATGAAACCCAATCCGTTTAGATATCCCTGATACCTAGCTAACGGGTCGCTAATGGCTTGTCAAAAGGCCAAATACCATTGAACCGAATAAACTAAACCATTCGATTATCATAAATGCAGTTTTGGGTAGGAAAAGTCAATTAAGCGCGAGAGAGCCGAAAAATGCACCGCCCCACAGAGGTGGTCCCACTTTTTTGACCAGTCAGCAGCCAGTTTAAGATGGATCAGGGTTTCATTTAGGCTGCCAAACTCATTGGTTTTGTTTTTCTGTCATAGGCTTCATCCGGGGTCAATATTCCGTGGGTGGAATGCGGGCGCTCGGTGTTGTAGTAAGCCAACCATTTCCCGATCCCGGCGCGGGTCTGCGAACCCGTTTCAAATGCGTTGAGGTAAATGCATTCGTATTTCAAGGATCGCCAAAGCCGCTCGATCATCCGGTTATCGACCCAGCGACCTTTGCCATCCATCGAGATTTTCACGTCGGCTTCTTTCAGCGCCTGCGTCCATTCAAACCCGGTGAACTGGCTGCCCTGGTCGCTGTTCATGATATCGGGCTTGCCGTATTTGGCCATAGCCTCTTTCAGGGCTTCAACGCAAAAATCTGCCTCCATGCTGTTTGACAATCTCCAGCTCAAAACCTTGCGGCTGTGCCAGTCCATGATCGCGACCAAATAGAGGAACCCGCGCTGCATCGGAATGTAGGTGATATCTACGCACCACACATGGTTTGGACGATCAATCGTCAGGTCTCGCAGCAGATACGGGTAGATCTTATGCTGCGGATGTTTCTTGCTCGTGTTGGGCGTCTGGTAGATCGGAACCAACCGCATCAGCCGCATCAAACGGCGGACCCTGTGGCGACCACACTTGTAACCTTGGCGCTGCATGTGCCGGGCCATTTGCCGTGATCCATACCACGGCGTCTGCAAGAATTGCTTGTCGATTATTGTCATGAACCGCAAATTTTCAGCACTTTCGCCTTTTGGCTGGTAATACAGGTTCGAGCGCGCCAGAGAAAGTAGCCCGCATTGTCGTCGCACACTCAGATCATGCTCACGGCTCACCATTTTTTGCCTCGCTTCCCGAGCAACTGTTGCGAGGCGTTGGCTAAAAAATCCCGTTCCACGACCAGCTGACCAATCTTGGAGTGCAGCTTCTCAATCTGGGCTTCATCAACCCGATCAGGATCACGGCCCCGTCTGGAAAATGCCGTGGCCATGTTTTCAATCGCTGCTCGTTTCCATGTGCCAATCTGGGTTGGATGCACACCATACTTCTTCGACAGCTCCGCCATCGTCATTTCCTCGCGGATTGCTTCAAGCGCAACGCGGGCTTTGAATTCGGGAGAATGGTTCTTTCGTTTCGTCATTTTGAATCGTCTTTCTCATAAGTCGATCCACCTTAACAACTGGTCCGAATTTCCGCGACCACCTCTCACAACGCACCAATAATTGTGGCCAGATACAACAAACGATCCCAATTGATATCAATCAAAAGCGACAAACCGCGATAACTGTTTTGGATCATTTCCATAGGGCCAATCCCAGACTCAAACATACGATAACTTCAATGTAAAAGACCTCTGCATGAGGCCATGGCTTTCGGTTGAAGCAAGATTTCGGCCGCCCACCTTGCGCCCCTGCGGGTCCGGCGGACAGACGGGTGGCGGGGTTTGGGGCTATGCGATTGCGGGGGTTTGCGGGTTGAGGGTGATCCTGTTTGCGGCCTTGAGCAGGTTTTGCGCGATGGCGGCCATGACCATCTGGGCATGCACCCTGGCGCGCCCGAAATATCTCGCCCGCTGCAGGCCGAAGAGGCGTTTCATCGTGCCGAAAGTCTGCTCGATGCGGAAGCGGCGTTTCGAAATCAGCCGGTTGAAGCGTTTCTCCGATTGCCGCAGGGGGCGGCCGCGCGCTGCCTTGCGCAGGATGCCGTCGCGGTATTTGCCGCGCAGCATCTGGCGGTTGGCCTTGCTCGCATAGGCCTTGTCGGCCAGCACCCGCTGCGCCTTTGCGCCCGCGATCATGGTGGCGAATTCGGGGCTTTCGGCGGCATTGGCGGGCGTGGTGTGCACCTTGTCGATAAAGCCCTCTTCGTCGCAGCGGGCAAAGCCCTTGTAGCCGAGCGTGCTCTTGCGGCCCTTCTTGACCCAGCGGGCATCAGGGTCGGCGCTGAAATGCAGCTGTGCCCCGTCGGGTGAGACCTCGGGCGGATCATCCGGCGTCCCTTCCCTTGCCCCGTCCTCTGCCCGGTCCTGCGGGGCGTCGATATGGGTGCGCGGGCGCGCCGCCGCCGCGATCAGGGTCGCATCAATGATCGCCGCCTCAGCCTCTTTCAGCTTCAGCCCATGCGCCTCGATCTGGCGGCAGACCTCGGCCAGCAGCTCATCGTAAACGCCACCCCGGACCAGCGCATTGCGGAACCGGCAGTGGGTCGTCTCATCCGGCACCGACGCGTGCAGATCGAGCCCGCAGAACAGCATGAAATCCAGCCGCACCTTCAAGGCCCGCTCCAGCTTCGGGTCGCTCAGCCCGTGCCACTGGCCAACCAGAAGACACTTGAACAGAACCAGCGGATCATAGCCCTGAGGCCCGATCCCCGAGCGCCCCAGACCGCGCCGCAGGATCGGCAAAAACGAGTTCCAATCCATCAGCGCGTCGATCTTCGACAGAACGTCATCCGCGCCGATCCGTGCCGCCGCTTCGTGCAGGAAAAGGTCCATCTATTCACCCCAGAGATTTCCCGGCTAGCTTACCAAAACGGCCAACCCGGGGGAATCCCGATGTTATGCAGAGGTCTTTGTAATATTGAAATAAGGCAAGAATAGGGCGGGAATTTCTGCCCCCTTAGGGGCACATAAAGTCATTATACAAGGCAAACCCCATCAACATCAGGATCAGAGCGAACCCCGCTGTCATTAAAATATTCAACGCCTTGTCGCTGGGCGGTTTGCCCGCAATGGCCTCGTAAGTGAAGAACACCAGATGCCCGCCATCCAGCACCGGTACAGGGAACAGATTCATCAAACCAACAGCCGTGGACAGCATGGCAATGAAATACAGGAATGCCAGCACACCTTGCCGTGCAAGTTTACCGGAAATCGTGGCAATTCCAACAGGGCCGGACAGGTTACAGCTGCTGATTTTGCCGGCTATCATATGGGTCAGGCCGGAAATCGACTGGGTGATTGTTCCCCAAGTGCCTTTGACACCGATCATCAAGGCCTCGCCAACGCCGGGACGTTCACGGGCGGATTCAAAAAACAGGCTACCGCTGATCCCCATAATGTAACGGGTCTCGAACTGGTTATCGGCAATTGGCAAATCGCGTTTCTGCGCCTCGATGGTGTATTCCAGAACCTGACCGTCGCGCCACAGTTTGATCACCGTCGGCTTGCCCGCACTGTCATTGATCAAAGGGATCATCTGGCCAAATTCGTAAACCTTGGTGCCACCGATTTCCAGAATGACATCATCCACCTGGATACCGGCCTTGTCTGCCGCCCAGCCCGGCGTTACCGCATTGACCCGTGTCGGGGACAGCGGGGGGCCGTCAACAGTAACTTCTTTACCATCGCGCAAAACGGTGTAGGACAATTTCGGCTTGCTGGGCAGCGCGTCAAGGAAAGCGCCATACCCTTCCTCATCGGGGAACCGCACGCCCTCGATCGCAACCAGTGTATCCCCCGGCTCCAGCTCGGACAGCCCTGCAGGCAATTCGTATACCGTTGCAATTTTGGGTGGATAAGTGGAAATACCATCCACCAGTGCCAATCCGGCAAAGACGACAATCGCCAGAATAAAGTTGAACACCGGCCCCGCCAAAACCGTCAGGAACCGCGCCCAAAGGGGGGCGCCGTGCATGGTGTGGCGCTTTTCCTCGTCCGACAGGGTGCTGATGGTTTCGCCGTCTTTGCCGCTGGCGGCGTCCGCATCGCCCAGAAACTTGACATAGCCGCCAAAGGGCAGTGCCGCGATTTGCCATTTGGTGCCGCGTTTATCGACCCGTGACCACAGGGTCGGCCCAAAGCCCAGTGAAAACACCTCGGCATGGATGCCGGACCAGCGGCCAACAATGTAATGGCCGTATTCGTGGATTGTGACAATAACCGACAAGGCGACAATAAAGGCCGCAACCGTAAAGGCAAAGTTGCCGAAAACCGGAAGTATGCTTGCGAAATCCAAGGTGGTGTCCTTTATGCCTGCCGCTGGCGAATGATATCTTTGGCGGTCTGTCGTGCCAGATGGTCTGTCTTGCGCACCATATCAAGGGTGATCACGGCATTATCAAGGCGATTGTCGTTTGACGTGCGATTTAACACCTCTTCCACCACTTCGGCCATGTCCATAAATCCAATCTGTCCGCCGATGAAGGCATCCAGCGCAACCTCCTTGGCAGCGTTGAATGTGGCCCCCGTCAGCCCGCCGGATTCGATCACTTCACGGGCCAGCCGCAGGGCAGGCCAGCGCACCTCGTCCGGGGCGCGGAATTCCAGTTTGCCCAGTTTGGCCAGGTCCAGCCGTTCCACAGGAACATGCCCGCGCTTAGGCCAATGCAGGGCGTAACCGATGGCATGGCGCATATCGGCGGGGCCAACGTGGGCCATCAGGCCGCCATCAATAAATCCGACAAGGGCGTGAACCATGGATTGCGGGTGGACGATCACCTCGATCTGATCGGGCCTTACGTCGAAATACTCATTGGTTTCAATCACCTCAAGCGCTTTGTTGAACATGCTGGCACTGTCGATGGTGATGCGCTGGCCCATATCCCAATTGGGATGGGTCTGGGCCTGTTTCAGGGTGGCGGTGGCCAGTTTTTCCAGTGGCCAGTCGCGGAATGCACCGCCGGATGCGGTGATGATAATGCGCTCGACCTTGGTGATGTCCTCGCCCACCAATGCCTGAAAGATGGCCGAATGTTCACTATCCACCGGCAGGATGGTCGCGCCGTGTTTACGCGCCTCGCGCATCAGTAACGGCCCTGCGGCGACCAGACTTTCCTTGTTTGCCAGCGCCAAAGTGGTGCCCTGTTGCAAGGCCCGCAACCCCGGCGCCAACCCCGCCGCACCGACAATCGCCGATAAAATCCAGTCCGCAGGCCGATCCGCCGCCTCGATCAAGGCCGCCTCGCCCGCTGTGGCCTCAATGCCACTACCGGACAGCGCCGCCTGTAAATCGCCCAGATATTCAGGAAAGGCGGTGACGGCCACTTCGGCCCGCAACATGCGCGCATCCTTGGCCAGTTGCGCGATATTGCGCCCGCCCGTCAGCGCCACCACCTGATATTTGTCAGGGTCCCGCGCAATCAGGTCAATCGCGCTTTGCCCGATCGAGCCGGTCGCGCCAAATATGCTGACCCTGCGCATATCCCTATCCGGCCCCGAAAGGAAAGCCCGTCAGAACCACCGCGACCAGCACCACAACCGAGGCCCCCAACATCCCGTCAAACCGGTCCATGAACCCACCGTGACCAGGGATCAGGTTGGAACTGTCCTTGATGCCGGTTTTGCGTTTGATCGCGCTTTCGGCGATATCGCCCATCTGCGCGGCAAAGGCCACCAGAACCGAAAACAGCGGCAGACCGCCCCACAATCCCTGAAAGGCGCTGAAATACCAGCCGACCAAAGCGGCCCCGACCCATCCGGCAATGGTGCCGGACCAAGTTTTCTTGGGGCTGATCGCCGGCCAGAATTTCGGCCCGCCCAGCAGACGACCGGCTACATAGCCGCCGATGTCGCTGGCCACGACCACCAGCAGCAACCAGATCATCCAGATCAGCCCAAGATCCTGACGCAAATAGATAAACCCGTATCCGGCCAACATGATCAGCAGTGAATAGGACCCGAACATCAGGCGTTTTTGTTTGATCACAATCAGGCCATATAACACCGGCGCAAACAGCGCGATAACCGCCAGATAGGGCGGCACAAAAGCGGCCAGTGCCACCGCAAAGGCCGCGTTTGTCCCATAGCTAAGATGGCGTTCCACTTGATCGGGCACCAGCATCCGCGCCAGTTCCCATGACATCAAACCACTGGAAATCGCGATCAGGGCAATGAACCAATACCCACCGGCCCAGACCGCACCGCCTGCCACCAGCGCCATAACAATTGCCGACAGCACCCGCGGCTTCAGGTCATCCCATTTGCTGTTGCTCATGCTGGAACGGCCCCAAACCGGCGTTCACGGGTACCGTATTTATTCAATACCTCGGCAAAGATTTCCGGTGTGAAATCGGGCCATAGCGTATCAATGAATTCATATTCCGAATAGGCCGACTGCCACAGCAGGAAGTTGGATACGCGCGCCTCGCCCGAAGTGCGGATCACCAGATCGGGGTCGGGTAATACATAGGTATCCAGAAATCGCGGCAGGGTTTCTTCGTCCACATCTTCGGGGTTCAGGCGCCCCGCAGCCACCTCTTCGGCCAACCGTTTGGTGGCACGGGCCACTTCGTCACGACCACCATAGTTCAGTGCAACCGTCATATTAACCAACTCGTTATGCGCTGTGACGCGCTCCAGCTCGTCCATCAGGCAGACCAGTTTCTTGTCCAGCTTCACCCGATCACCGATAAACCGCACGCGGATGCCATTATCGACCAGCGTCTTCGTTTCCTTCTGGATATAGCGGCGAAACAGCAGCATCAGGCCGGAAACCTCGGCCTGCGTGCGCTTCCAGTTCTCGGTCGAAAAGGCAAAGATGGTCAGGTATTTCACCCCCAGATCAGGACACGCCTCGACAATCTGGCGCACGCGGCGCGCACCGGCGCGATGGCCGAACAGGCGCGGCTTGCCGCGCGATTGTGCCCAGCGGCCATTCCCGTCCATGATGATTGCTACATGGGCTGGGCCACCTGCCGGTTTTCCCTTTTCAGCCAATATGTTACCTCTCACAATTAAACCGTGAACCTATACTTGCATAATCTCTTCTTGCTTGTTCTCAAGCGCCGCATCAATTGCCGCAATCGCCTTGTCGGTCAGCGATTGCACCTCGTCGTGCCAAATCTTGTTGTCGTCTTCGGACATGCCGTCATTCAGCGCCTTTTTCAGCTGGTCCATACCGTCACGGCGCACATTGCGCACCGCCACGCGGGCGTGTTCTGCGTATTGCGCGGCCACTTTGGATAGTTCACGGCGGCGTTCTTCGTTCAGCTCGGGGATCGGCAGCATAATGATGGTGCCGTTCAGTTGCGGATTAATCCCGAGACCACTTTCGCGGATCGCCTTTTCCACCGCCTGCACCATGGATTTGTCCCAGACATTGATCGTCACCATGCGCGGTTCCGGCACGTTCACCGTGCCCACCTGATTGATCGGGGTTTTCTGACCGTATGCCTCGACCATCACCGGTTCAAGCATCGAGGCCGAGGCCCGACCGGTACGCAAGCTGGCAAATTCAGTTCGAAGCGAGGCAAGCGCCCCTTCCATCCGGCGTTCAAGATCATCTAGGTCGATTTCGATTTCATCTGACATGGCTGTTCACTCTTTTCTTCGTTCCGCTTGTGGCGCGTTATCGCTAATATAGGGTTAACTATGAACCGTTGTATAGGTGCCTTCCCCGGCCAGAATTCCGCGAAAGCCGCCCGGCTCGTCCAATGAAAACACGATGATTGGCAGGTTGTTGTCACGGGCCAGCGCAATCGCGCTGGCGTCCATCACGCCCAAATGTTTTTGCAGCACCTCGTCATAAGACACCCGATCATACCGTTTGGCATCCTCGAATTTCGCCGGATCCTTGTCGTAAACGCCATCCACTTTGGTGCCCTTGAAGATCGCCTCGCAGGCCATTTCATTGGCGCGCAATGTAGCGGCAGTGTCGGTGGTGAAATAAGGATTACCGGTGCCGGCTGCAAAGATCACCACACGCTTTTTCTCAAGGTGGCGCACAGCGCGGCGGCGGATGTAAGGCTCGCAGACCTGATCCATCGGAATGGCACTGATCACCCGGGTAAACACACCAAGGCTCTCAAGCGCGGCCTGCATCGCCAGCGCGTTCATCACGGTGGCCAGCATACCCATATAGTCTGCCGTGGTTCGCTCCATACCTTGTGCGGACCCTTGCAGGCCGCGAAAAATGTTGCCGCCACCGATCACCATGCAGATTTCGGTACCCATATCATGCACCGACTTGACCTCGCGGGCGATGCGCTCGACGGTCGGCGGGTGCAGGCCATAACCCTGATCACCCATCAAGGCCTCGCCGGAAATTTTTAGCATCACCCGTTTAAAGGCCGGTTTTTCGCCTTCGGTTTCTGTGCTGTTGTCACTATCGCTCATGATGATTTGCCCCCGCGAAAATCTTGGTGTTTGCGTTTTGGTTAAAATGTCGCAAAAAGCGGGGGGGTTCAACGGCAAACCGTGAAAGGCGCGGCATTTGGACGATATTAATTCCATACCGGCGGATATGCCGGTTCTGATCGCGGGGCCAACGGCTTCGGGTAAATCGGCTCTGGCGCTTCAGATCGCGCAAAACAGCGGCGGGGTGATCATCAATGCCGATGCCCTGCAGGTGTTTGACGGTTGGCGGGTGCTGACCGCGCGGCCCGATGATGCCGATCTGGCCCGCGCACCGCATCTGCTCTACGGCCACGTCCCGTTTGATGCGGATTATTCTGTCGGGCATTGGTTGCGGCAGGTGGGGGAAATTCTGACCAATCCCCCTGCCCGCCCGATCATTGTTGGTGGCACCGGTCTGTATTTTCGCGCCCTGACCGAGGGTCTGGCCGATATCCCGCGCATCCCACCCGATATCCGCGCGCAAGCCGATGCCCTGCTGGCCACCGGGGGCCTGCCTGCGTTGCTGGCTGAACTGGACGATGCCACCCGCACCCGCATTGATATGCAAAACCCGATGCGGGTGCAGCGCGCATGGGAGGTGCTGCATGCCACCGGCCGCACCCTTGCAGACTGGCAGGACGCCACACCGCCGCCGTTGTTGTCGCTGAACAAGGTCACCCCGATCGTAATCAATACAGATCGTGACTGGCTGAATGGCAGGATCAACCGGCGCTTTGACCTGATGCTTGAAAATGGCGCGCTGGACGAGGCCCGCGCGATGGAACCCCTCTGGAATCCCGCATATTTGTCGTCAAAAGCCATTGGCGCACCGGAACTGATTGCCCATATCCGCGGGGAATTGTTGCTGGAAGAGGCCCGTAACGCCGCCTGCACCGCCAGCCACCAATACGCCAAACGCCAGCGCACATGGTTTCGCGCTCGCATGAAGGGCTGGCTAACACATGACGTGGCGTAACCCATAGGCCACGATCCGCGCAGTTCTGCCTAAACGTGCATTTTTTGTTTGGACACGGCGGCTTACCGGCGTAGGCTGGCCGAAAACAAGGGCAAAATGCCCATCGTTCGAGGCAAGTGATGACAGAAATAGCAAACAAACTCCCCGAAGTCCGTATGACTCCGATTCCGCGACTGGCCCAAGGCGGGCGTTGGCGCGTCGAGGCAATGCGCAGCTACAGCTCCAACCTGTTGCTGTGGTTCACCCGCGGTCAGGGGCGTATTACAGTTGCCGGCACCACCCGTGGATACGGGGCTCATAACGCAGTGTTCATACCATCGGGCGTGATGCACGGGTTCGAGGTGTCGACACAGGTGTTTGGCACCGCCATCTTCATCCCGCGCGATCTGGGCTTTCCCTTGCCGGTCATGCCCACCCACCTGCGCATCCGCGATGCGATTCCGCAAGCCGAAGTCACCGGCATTCTGGACAATCTGCAACGCGAACTGGAAGGCAGCCAGCCAGAACGTGTACGCGCCATCCACCACCACACCGGCTTGCTGGCCGTCTGGATGCGCCGGCAAATTTTGCTGCACGAGGCGGAGAATAAAGCCCCCGATGCGGCCCAACGCCTGACCACCCGATTCACTGAAATGATTGAATCCGAATATAAATCCGGCATGAATATCGCCGAATATGCCGAGGCATTGGGCGTTACCCCCACCCATCTATCGCGTGTCTGCAATCAGGCATGTGGTCGACCTGCTTCGGCCCTACTGAGTGATCGTGTGATATTCGAGGCGCGCCGCCTGCTGCGCGAAACCAAAACCCCGATCCAGCAGGTTGCGGCTGATCTGGGCTTCACCTCGCCCGCCTATTTCACCCGCGCCTTCCAGCATCACACAGGGCAAACCCCGTCAGCATTCAGGCGCGAACGCTAAAGCGTTTCGGCTTTTCGTTGAAATACTACCATGCCCAGCCAGTGCGGCAGTGATTGCGCAGCAATGGCGTTCAATGGCAGGGCATGATTCAATATCAAGTCGAAACGCTATAACTTCTTCTTTTCCCAAATACCTGCGCCGCAGGCCCGCGCGCCCCAAAGGGGCGCGTTGGGTGACGCCGTTAGGCGGCACAATACCACCATAATGGCTCTTCAAATATTCGTTGCATATGCAACGATTGTGAAATACCCTGCCCCGATCAGGACCATTAAAGGATACCAAAGATGAAAATCGAACAAATCCACCACGTCGCCTATCGTTGTAAAAACGCCAAGGAAACCGTTGAATGGTATAGCAAAATGCTGAACATGGATTTCGTTCTGGCGATTGCCGAAGACCATGTCCCGTCAACCCATGATCCGGATCCTTACATGCATGTGTTCATGGATGCCGGGAACGGCAATGTACTGGCCTTCTTTGAACTACCCACCCTGCCCGAAATGGGCCGCGACCCGAATACCCCGATCTGGACCCAGCATCTGGCCTTCAAAGTGAAGGACCGTGAAGAACTACTGAAATTCAAGGATCACCTAGAGGCCAACGGCGTCGAGGTTCTGGGCGTGACGGATCACTCGATCTTTCACTCGATCTATTTCTTTGACCCCAGCGGTCATCGTCTGGAGCTGGCTTGCCCCGACCCAGAAGAAGACGCGATGCTGGCCAAACTGGATGCGGTGAAATGGGATATGCTGAACGAATGGGACCGCACCAAAAAGGCCCCACGCCACGCGGCATGGATGCACGAAAAAGAACTTTCAGAAGTTTAATACACTCGGGCGCTTGTTTTAAACCGCAAGCGCCTTAGCTGCCCCAGATTTTGCGAACGTAATTCTTGGTCTCGCGATAGGGTGGAATACCACCGTATTTCTGCACAGCCTCGGGACCGGCATTATAGGCCGCAAGGGCTAGCCGCCACGAGCGGAACCGGTCATATTGCTGGCGCAGATACCGTGCCCCGCCGTCCAGATTTTCCCGTGGCACCCGCGGGTTCACATTCAGGCGCCGCGCAGTGGCAGGCATCAACTGCGCCAGCCCCAAGGCCCCCTTGTGCGATTTGGCGCGGTGGTTCCAGCCGGATTCTTGCTGAATAAGGCGCAAGAACAGATCTTCTGGAACCCCGTGTCGCCGCGCCGCTGAACGCGCCATATCCAGATATGGGCCGCTATAACGGCCGGAATAACTTAGTGAGCCACCTTTGCCTGGGGTGATCACTGGTTTTGGCTGCAAGCGTACAGAGTTTGAATATTGGCTGGCGGCACGTCCATCCAGCACAGAAGTTTGCGAGCGAAACAGACCCACGCGGGATTTGGTCGACAGTTTTAATGGCTTGGCCTCGGCCAGTCCGGTTATCCCTATCAATATGATGGCAGCTGTCCCAATAATCTTATTCATACTCAAAATCCCGGTGCTGATCCGCATCAATATAGTTAAATTCTTCGGGAATTCCAACCCTACCAGATGCTGTACTTCTTAATAAATGAAAAGATCGGCTAAATATCTGGAAATAAAATGAAAAGGTGAAATAAAAACCAATAGGATTAGATCATTCAATTCGCTTGTATAGACGAAAAGGTTGGCGGGAAGCACAATGAAGGGTCATTAGGTATCCGTAGGGTAAAAAACACCTAATATTTAACTCGGCTTCCCGCCCCGCAAAAGCGGTTTATGGCATCAGCCCTATCGCATATGCTGGTCAGTACACATGCTCTGAGCCAATGCTGCCGTCCAGCCGGAAAAGCATTACGTCGGATTGCAACGCACGGCTAATTTCCCCCACCGGATGTAAACAATTAGGGGCTGACCCAGATAACTACTTCAAGTAACGCTTAACCCATTGTCTTAGCTGCAATAACTGAGCTGAAGGGTCACTGTTGTTGAAACGCCACTCGCATTCCTTCAAATATAGCCCAAATTGGGCCTTGGGGACACCGTTAAATCGGCGCATGTGGCGCTTGGCTTGGTTCCAGAAATTCTCGATGCCATTGATGTGGTTGTGACGGTCTGCAAAGAGCTTGGAATGGTTGATGCGAAAGTGGTGGAAGTCTGACACATCCAGCACATTATAACCGCGCCAACAATCGGAATAGACGATGGAATCCGGCACGACTTTGCGCTCTATGATCGGGATCAGAGTGGCGGATTTGGCGTCCGGGATGATCTTGGTGTAAACCTTCCCACCCCTTTTTAATATACCAAAAACGGGAATTTTACCTGCCGCACCACGCCCGCGTTTACCTTTGCGTTTGCCGCCAAAGTAGCTTTCGTCCACTTCTATTTCTCCGCCGAACATAGCTTGGCTTTCCGCCTCCAGCTCATAGGCGATTATCTCGCGCAGGCGTAGAAAATAAAACGCTGCGGTCTTGCGGTTTACACCACACAAACTGGCTGCTGTTCGTGCTGTCGATCCCGAAACAAAATGCTCCGTAAGACGGTCTTGCTTGTAGTGGCTCAGGCGACTCTTTCTCATGCTTCCCATCATAACCTCTTTTTAGGTTATCTGGGTCAGCCCCAACAATTATAGTCTTTAGCCGTCTTTGTTAACCATAGGCCGAGGGATATATTGGGATATATTCACATACAACTAATGGGAACCTCTGTAAATTCCCGTTTTCGCCTTCTTCGCGGCGGGGTGGACGGTTTTTCGCCTGTCCCGCCTGATTGCTTCGGATCATAAACCCATTTTCACCGGTTTCAAGCCGGTTTTGGGTATTTCAGGCACACCTCACCCCATGAACCCTTATCCCGGCGCCGCCAGGCCGCATTCGAACTGGACGAAGCGCTTCATGTTGTAGACCAGGTTCATCATCCCGATGCGAAATCGCGCCCGCTTCAGGCCGATGGAGCGGATCAGCTTGCCGCCCATGGAGCGCTCCTGAAAAGCGAATACATGCTCGACCCGGACCCGCACTTTCGAGCGCCTCCGGTTGGCCTTTTGCTGGCGCTCGCCAAGCGGCTTGCCGCGCCTGCCCTTGTGATGGATATGGCTGTGAAGCCCCCGCTCTTCCAGCTCGCTTTCGATCTTTTGCGAGCGATAGGCGCTGTCGGCCCACAGGTCCGATGAGGTGTTGCTCGCATCAATCAGACCGGCAAGCGCCTGGCTGTCATGCACGGCGGCATCGGTGACATCATAAGCGCGGATGAATTTGTGCCGCCGGTCGACATTGATGTGGTTCTTGTAGCCGTAATAGCTCTTGCCGTGCTTCTTCGTCCAGCGCGCATCCACGTCCTTCTGGCGCTTCTTGTGGGGTTTTTCCTCCCACTCTTCAGGCGTTTCGCCCGCCTTGATTTTCTCGTTCTCGTCCCTTTTGTTGTGCTGGCGCGGCGCCGGAACGATGCTCGCATCAACAATCTGCCCGCCCATCGCCAGATAGCCCTTTTCGCGCAGAAAGGCATCGAACTTGTCAAACAGCTCCTTCATCTTCCCGGCCCCGGCCAGCCTTTCACGGTAGGCCCAGATGGTCTTGGCGTCAGGTACGCTGTCTTCAATGCCAAGGCCGAGAAACCGCATGAACGACAGGCGGTCGCGGATCTGATACTCGATCTGATCGTCAGAGAGGTTGTAGAGCTGCTGCAAAACCATCGTCTTGAATATCAGCACCTCATCCCAAGGCGGGCGGCCAGCGTTGGATTTGCGCTGTTCGGGCGGCGTGCGCCATATGGCCTTCAGCTCGTCCCGGTAATCCTCGAACGGCACCATGTCGTTGAGCAACACCAGCGGATCACCAGATTTGTCCAGTCCCGCGTATCGGCTGGAAAGATCAAAAAATCCCATCTGACCCATGACAAAACCCCGTCGGTCGAATCATTTTCATCCTGATGACGATTCTACCCCGTCAGGCCGGATTTTGGGGGATTTTTAGAGGTTCCCATCAGATCGTCTTGCATTGTTGCACTGGCTGCTTGTCTGGGCGTGGCGGAGTTGTTAATCAGGCAGTGAAACAAAATAACTCATAGGACCGAGGGACATGGCCGAGCAGATGACCGAAGCCGATCTGGATATCATTCAGCGGATTATTCCGCATCGCTATCCGTTTTTGCTGATCGACAAAGTGGTGGATATTAAGACCAACGAAAGCGCGGTTGGTATCAAGAATATCACCTTTAACGAGCCACAGTTTCAGGGCCATTTCCCGGGTGCGCCGATTTTCCCCGGTGTGATGGTGGTCGAGGCTATCGCCCAGACCTCGGCCATTCTGGTTGGCATTACGCTTGATCTGGTCGACAAGCCCTTGCTGGTCTATTTCATGAGCATCGACAAATGCAAATTCCGCCGCAAGGTGGTGCCGGGCGATGTGTTGGAACTGCATGTCGAGGTGCTGCGCGGTTCCAAGAAAATATGGAAATTCCGTGGCGTGGCCAAGGTGGACGGCGAAGTTGCGGCCGAAGCCGAAATCGTCGCGATGATCGACCTTCTCGAGGATAAATAATGGCGGTTCACCCCACAGCAAAGATCCACGTCAGTGCTGTCATAGAAGACGGGGCGGTGATAGGCGAAGGCTGCAAGATCGGCCCGTTCTGCTGTGTTGGTCCAAAGGTGGTTTTGGGTCCAAAGGTACATTTGAAAAGCCATGTGGTCGTTACAGGCATCACCGAAGTGGGCGAGGAAACTGTGATCTTTCCTTTTGCCACGGTCGGGGAAATCCCGCAGGATCTGAAATTCAAAGGTGAGGAAACCCGCCTGATCATCGGCAAACGCAACCGCATCCGCGAAGGCGCGACGTTGAATACCGGGACCGAGGGTGGCGGTGGGGTAACGCGGGTTGGCGATGATTGCCTGATCATGACCGGTGCCCATGTGGCCCATGACGCGACGGTTGGCAACAACGTTGTGATGGCCAATCAGGTCGCCATCGCCGGTCATTGTGTGATCGATGACGATGTGATCATCGGCGGGCTTTCGGGTATTCACCAGTTTGTGCGCATCGGCAAAGGGGCCATCATTGGCGCCGTGACCATGGTCACCAATGATGTGATCCCTTACGGGCTGGTGCAATCTTCGCGCGGGGCGCTGGACGGGTTGAACCTTGTTGGTCTGAAACGGCGCGGGGTGGATCGTGCCGACATTACCGCCCTGCGGGCCGCTTACCAGATGCTGGCCCAGGGCGAGGGGGCCTTTCAGGAACGTGCCGCCCGTCTGGCAGTGGAAAACGACAGTGCTTATGTGCAGGAAATCACCGACTTCATTCTGGGCGCCACTGACCGCTCGTTTCTGACGCCGAAATAGCAGATGGAACCGCGCCTTGCCATACTCGCCGGAACCGGCGCCTTGCCGCAGATATTGGCGGCGGGCGATCCGCAGGCGGTGTTTGTCACATTTGCTGGTGTCGATGTGGAGGTGCCGGATAGTCTGATCCATCAGCCGGCCAGTTTTGATAAACTGGGCACCCTGTTTGAGGATCTGCACAGCCACGGCGTAACCGAAGTGGTTTTTGCCGGCGCGATGAGCCGCCCTGCGCTGAATCCCGAAAATTTTGATGCAAAAATGATGGCCCTTGCGCCGCGTCTGATGGCCGCGATGGGGCAGGGGGATGACGCCCTGCTGCGCGAGGTGGCCGCGGTGTTTACCGAAGACGGTTTCGCCTTCAAAGCCGCACACGAGGTTGCCCCCGCCCTGATGCTGCCCGCCAATACCCGCATTGGGCCAATCCCCGACAAACAGGATGTGGCGGATGCACAAAAGGGGCTGGATATTCTGATCGCCCTTGCACCGATGGATGTGTCCCAAGCGGCGGTTGTTGCGGGCGGTCAGGTGCTGGGGGTCGAAACTATTCAGGGCACAGATGCCATGCTGGGCTTTGTCGCCCAAACCCCTACCCATTTGCGCCGCGCCAAAGGGGTACTGGTGAAGGGGCCGAAACCCGGGCAGGACATGCGCTTTGATGTGCCGACCATCGGTCCCGACACCATCCGAGCCGCCGCCGCTGCCGGTCTGGCAGGCATCTATATTCCGGCGGGCGGGGTGAATGTATTGCAGCGTGATGAACTGGAACAGGCGCTGGCCGAAACCGGCCTGTTCCTGCAAGCACGCTGATGCGGTTCTACCTGATCGCGGGCGAACCTTCGGGCGATGCCTTGGGCGCGGCTCTGATGGCAGGGCTGAAAGAATTGCAGCCTGATGCGGAATTTTCCGGTGTCGGTGGCCCGCTGATGCAGGCGCAGGGGCTGGCCAGCCAGTTCCCGATGGATGAACTCTCGGTGATGGGGCTGGCCGAGGTGCTGCCGAAATACCGCGCTCTGAAACGCCGCATTGGCGAATGTGCCGATGTGGTACTGGCGCAGAAACCCGATGCGCTGATCACCATCGACAGCCCCGATTTCTGCCTGCGGGTGGCCAAAATCGTTAAGGCGCAAAGCAATCTGAAAACCATCCACTATGTCGCCCCGTCCGTCTGGGCGTGGCGCGAAGGGCGCGCTGCGAAAATGGCCCGCGAGATTGATCATGTGCTGGCCCTGCTGCCATTTGAACCCCCGCTGATGCAGGCTGCGGGCATGGGCTGTGATTTTGTTGGCCATCCAGTAGTGGCCGAACCACAGGCCACGCCCGAACAAGCGCAGGATTTTCGCACACGCCATGGCATGATCGACGCGCCGCTGCTGTTGGCATTACCCGGGTCGCGACGTGGCGAAGTCGAACGCTTGATGCCGATCTTTGGCGAAACCATCCGCCAGTTGCACAATGAGCGCCCCGACCTGCGCATTACCCTGCCTGCTGCCCCTTCCGTTGCCAAACGGGTGCGGGAATTGGCTGCGGACTGGTCAATCCCCCCAATGGTTCTGGATGCCGCAGACCTGCCCGAAAAACGCGTCGCTTTTGCCGCCGCCGATGTGGCACTAGCCGCGTCGGGCACGGTGTCGCTGGAACTGGCCGCCGCCAATACCCCGATGGTGATCGCCTATGATATGAACTGGATATCACGCCTGCTGATTGGCCGGATGTTGAAGGTGGACACGGTGACGCTGGTCAATCTGGTTTCCGAAACCCGCGTGGTGCCGGAATTTCTGGGCAGGAACTGCGTGCCGGATAAAATTGCGCCTGCAGTGCTAAAAGTGCTGAACAACCCGAAGGCCCAACAAGACGCAATGCGCCTGACAATGGAACGCCTTGGCCGCGATCGGGAACCCCCAGGATTGCGCGCAGCCCGGGCGATATTGCAAACCCTTTAGCCATTACTGTTCCCTAAATATCCCCGCCGGAGGCACAGAATCTCTTACGCCCCGCTCAGCCTATTCCCCCCGCCAGATCCAGCCCCCGCCAAAGATCCGGCTGCCCCCATCCTCGTAAAATACACAAGCCTGACCCGGCGAAACGCCTTCTTCCGGCTCCAGCAATTCCACCTCTGCCGTGGTCGCAGACAATGGCCGCACAATCGCCGCCCGTGGCGGACGGGTCGAGCGCACCTTGACCGCCAGATGCCATTCGTCCTGGCTGTCAAACGGCGCATCCCCCAGCCAGTTGATTTCACGCACTGGAATGATCCGCGTGGTCAGCGCCTCTTTCGGCCCCACCACAACCTCGCGCGAGTCCGCATCCAGCCGCACCACATATAACGGGTCTTCCAACCCGCCAATGCCAAGGCCGCGCCGCTGGCCAATGGTATAATGGATCACCCCGCGATGGTCGCCCAGCACGTTGCCCTCCATATCCACAATCTTGCCCGGGCTTGCCGCCTCGGGGCGCAGCTTTTCGATCAGGGCTGCGTAATTGCCATCGGGCACGAAACAAATGTCCTGACTGTCGGGTTTATCCGCCACCGCCAGCCCGTGTTTCACCGCAAGGGCCCGCGTTGCGGCTTTGGATTCCAGATGTCCCAAAGGAAAGCGCAGGAAATCCAGCTGCTCTTGCGTGGTGGGAAACAGGAAATAGCTCTGGTCGCGCATCGGGTCGGCCGCCATATGTAGCTCGGCCCCACTCACGCCCCCCTTGCGCTGGATATAATGCCCCGTCGCCATGCAATCGGCGTCCAGATCACGGGCTGTGGCCAGCAGATCCTTGAATTTCACCCGCTCGTTGCAGCGGATACACGGCACCGGTGTCGCCCCCGCCAGATAACTGTCGGCAAACTCGTCGATCACCGTTTCCTTGAAGATGTTTTCGTAATCCAGCACGTAATGCGGGAATCCCATTTCCTCGGCCACGCGGCGGGCATCATGGATGTCGATACCGGCACAACACGCCCCCTTTTTGGCCAGCGCCGCCCCGTGATCATACAACTGCAAGGTTACCCCGACCACATCATAGCCTTCGGCCGCCAGTTCGGCCGCCACGACCGAGCTGTCAACACCGCCGGACATGGCCACAACCACGCGGGTATCTTTGGGGGGCTTGGTAAAACCAAGCGAATTAACTGGGTGGGTCATCAGAGGGCCGTTCATAAGGGTTAGCAGAGTATTTCGGAATATAGGAAAATGCGAACTATTAACAAGGCCGCGTTTCACGCCTCTTTAATCACGTTGTCGCAGATTGGGCGAAACCAGCAAGAGGGACAAGTGATGTATCTAAAGAAAGTTGATGGTCCGCGCGCCGTTACCCTGCCGGACGGCAGTATCATGACCCGCGCCGATTTGCCGCCTGCCAGCACACGCCGATGGGTGGCCAGCCGCAAGGCAGCGGTGGTCAAGGGGGTGGTTTTCGGCCTGATTCCCTTAAAAGAGGCCCTGAAACTCTATGGTCTTAGCCAGGAAGAATACGATTCTTGGCGCTCTGCTATCGAAAATCATGGCGAGAACGCCCTGAAAACCACATCTTTACAAAAGTATCGACAACTTTAGGAAGAATTCTACAAATGTTCCGCTATAGTAACTTGTGTGGATGGCTCCTTTTTTGCAAGGGTTAATTTGAAGTTTTGATCATTGCGGTTGCGGTCATGTGTTCGGCCTGTTGGCGCGGTACGTTTGACCGCTGGCCCTGATGAAGTCCGCGTCGCCTGGGTCCCAATCATGGAGACGAGCTTTTATGCCCGGGCTACCGATACGGGGTGTCCCGGCGGCGGCTTTCGTTGATCATCATCATTCATCTTTGCCCTCGCAACTCGGTGCGGCGAACCCGTATCCCGGTCGCTGCGATTCCTGTCAGTTGACTGCCGGGCGGCGATAAACATCTCCGCGCAACAGCACGGCCCAGATGATGCGCGCTGTTTTGTTGGCAATGGCAACCGTGACCACACGCGCGGGCTTTTTATCAAGCAATCTGCGGATCCAGATGCCGGTGGCGCTGTCGTCGCGTCCGACTCTGCGAATGATCGATGTGGCACCATTTACCAGCAGAGTTCGCAGATAGGGATCGCCCATTTTGGATATTCGGCCGAGCCTGTCCTTGCCTCCTGACGAATTCTGCCTTGGTACGAGCCCGAGGAAGGCCGCGAACTGGCGCCCCGACGCGAAGGCAGCCGGGTCCGGAACGCTTGCGGCCATAGCGGTTGCCGTGATGAACCCGACGCCCGGGATCGTCTGTAACCGCTGGCTCACCGCACTTTGTCGATGCCAGGCACGCAGCTGATTATCGAGCGAACGGATTTCTACGGTGAGCGTCTCAAGCTGACGGGCAAAACCCAGCAACGCCGTACGCGCGACCTCCGGCAGGTCGTCATGCTCTCCGTCCTTCATGGCCTTCGCCATTCTTACGACATGTTGCGGCCCCTGTGGCGCAATGATGCCGAATTCGGCCAGATGGCTGCGAAACGAATTGAGCATCATGGTCCGTTGCCGGATCAGCAACTTTCGCGTCCGGTGCAGCACCATGACACCCTGTTGCCCAGGCGTCTTGATCGGTACAAAGCGCATGTTCGGGCGTGTTACGGCCTCGCAGATCGCCTCGGCATCTGCCATGTCGTTCTTTTGCCGTTTGACATAGGGTTTGACATAGGCGGGCGGGATCAGCCGCACATCATGGCCGAGCGCCGCAATCTCCCGCGCCCAGAAATGGGAGGTACCGCAAGCTTCTATTCCCACAAGACAAGGCGGCAACGCGCTCATGAACTCCAGAACGGCATTGCGGCGCAATTTCTTCATCAGCACAATCTGTCCTGCAGCATCAACGCCGTGAAGCTGAAAAACAGACTTTGCCAGATCGATCCCGAGTGTTGTAATCTCCATTGTGGATGGCTCCTTCTCTTATTGGTTTGCGACAGCACCAATATGGCACATTGCGATGCCGGCGGGTGGAGCCATCCACCCCATCATGTAGTTAACCAATTGGGGGCAGGTTAACCATATTGCTGAAGGGTAAAAGAAGCGGAGAAAACTAGAATGCGTGTACTGCTGGTTGAGGACGATCCAACGACCTCCAAAAGTATCGAAATGATGCTGACTCATGCCAACCTGAATGTTTACTGCACCGATCTGGGTGAAGAAGGCATCGATCTGGCCAAACTTTATGATTACGATTTGATCCTTTTGGATCTCGGTTTGCCGGATATGAATGGCAACGAGGTGCTGCGCCAATTGCGGCTGGCGCGGGTGGATACACCGATCCTGATTTTGACAGGCTCGGATGACACCGAAAACAAGATCAAGGCATTCGGATTTGGTGCGGATGACTATCTGACCAAACCGTTCCATCGCGAGGAACTTGTGGCGCGGATCCATGCGATCATCCGCCGTTCCAAGGGACATTCGCAATCGATCATCCACACTGGAAAAATCGGTATTAATCTGGATGCCAAAACAGTCGAGGTGGACAGTAAACCTGTGCATCTGACCGGCAAGGAATACCAGATGCTGGAACTGCTGTCTTTGCGCAAGGGCACGACCCTGACCAAGGAAATGTTCCTGAACCACCTATATGGCGGCATGGATGAGCCCGAGTTGAAAATTATCGACGTGTTTATCTGTAAATTGCGCAAAAAGCTGTGCGAGGCCACGGATGGCGAAAACTATATCGAAACCGTCTGGGGCCGGGGCTATGTGCTGCGTGATCCTGTGGCGGCCGAGATGGACGAAGCATTGGCCGTCGGGGCCTGACCGGTTTCGCTCCGCCAACGCGCGGTGCGAAATCATACGGCAGACCACCACTCTTCCTCTGGACCTCTTTGTGGTGCCCACTTATCAATAAGGGAAACACAAAGAGGTCGGGATGGGATCGCAGATCGAAGTTGATCAACTGGACGAGGATCAGGCCCGCGCCGAACTGGCGCGGCTGGCCGATATCCTGAACCGTGCCAATCTGGCTTATCACACCCGGGATGCGCCCGAGATATCGGATGCCGAATATGATGCGCTGAAACGGCGCAATGCGGCCATCGAAGCCCGCTTTCCCCACCTGAAAAGGGCTGATAGTCCCAGCGATGTTGTGGGCGCCGCGCCGGCCGAAGGCTTTTCCAAAGTTACCCATGCGGTTCGGATGCTGTCACTGGGTAATGCCTTTACCGATGAAGATGTCTATGATTTTGACGCCCGTATCCGCAAGTTTCTGGGGTTGGATGCAGATGCGGATCTGGCCTATACGGCCGAGCCTAAAATTGATGGCCTGTCGCTTTCCTTGCGATATGAGCAAGGCAAACTGGTACAGGCTGCCACACGTGGCGATGGCGAGGTCGGGGAAAACGTGACCCGCAATGCAATGACGGTTCAGGATATTCCCCATTCTCTGACAAACGCCCCCGAAATTCTGGAGGTGCGCGGCGAGGTTTATATGACCCATGCCGATTTCGAAGCGCTGAATGAACGCCAACTTGAAAAGGGCGAAAAACCCTTTGCCAATCCGCGCAATGCAGCTGCCGGATCGCTTCGTCAACTGGACGCCAGCATAACCAAAACCCGCCCGTTGAAATTCTTTGCCTATGCCTGGGGCGAACTTTCAGAACCGCTGGCAAAAAATCAGATGGACGCGATTGAGCGACTGGCCAGTCTTGGCTTTTCAACAAACCCGTTGACCCGTCTGTGCAATGGCCCTGCAGAAATGCTCGCCCATTACCGCAACATTGAAAGTCAGCGCGCCACACTTGGCTATGACATTGATGGCGTCGTTTACAAGGTGAACGATCTTGCCTTGCAACACCGGCTCGGCTTTCGCTCAACCACCCCCCGCTGGGCCATCGCCCATAAATTTCCCGCCGAAAAGGCCTGGACGTGGTTGGAAGACATCGACATCCAGGTCGGTCGCACCGGCGCCTTGTCCCCTGTTGCCCGCCTTACCCCTGTGACGGTTGGCGGTGTCGTGGTGTCCAACGCGACCCTGCATAACGAGGATTACATCAAGGGGATGGATTCCAAAGGCAACGTGATCCGCGACGGTAAAGATATCCGCATCGGCGACTGGGTTCAGGTCTATCGCGCCGGTGACGTGATCCCGAAAATTGCCGATGTCGATCTGGCCAAACGCCCCGCGGATGCCAAACCTTATGAATTTCCCGTCAAATGCCCCGAGTGTGGCTCGGACGCGGTGCGCGAGGAAGGTGATGCCGTGCGCCGTTGCACGGGCGGTATCATTTGCCCCGCGCAGGCCGTTGAAAAACTGAAACATTTTGTCAGTCGCGGTGCGTTTGACATTGATGGGCTGGGCGCAAAACAGATCGAAATGTTTTATCATGACGAACAACTGCCGATCCGCGAACCGGCCGATATTTTCACCCTTCAGGCCCGTGATGAAGCCAATCTGACCAAGCTGAAGAACCGTGAAGGCTGGGGTGAAAAATCGGCGCAAAACCTGTTTCGCGCGATTGAAGAAAAACGCAAAATGCCGCTGGATCGGCTGATTTATTCGCTGGGTATCCGCCATGTGGGTGAAAGTGCGGCAAAGCTGTTGGCCGAACACTATGGATCATGGAAAAATTTCGAAACTGCCATCACCCGCGCCACCCTGAATGACGGGCCGGAATGGGACGATCTGATTGGGATTGATGGTGTGGGCGCGGTGATGGCCACATCACTGATCACCGCCTTTCATCAGGAAAACGAACGCGCTTCGATCGACCGGTTGGTTGCCCAGCTTGAGCCACAGGACGCTGTGATACAGGCGCCTGTCGACAGCCCGGTTGCTGGCAAAACCATAGTATTCACCGGCAGCCTTGAGAAAATGACCCGCGCCGAGGCCAAGGCCCGTGCCGAGGCTTTGGGGGCCAAGGTGTCCGGTTCGGTCTCGAAGAAAACCGATCTGGTTGTGGCCGGACCTGGGGCGGGATCAAAGGCGAAAAAGGCCGAAAGTCTGGGTGTGGAAATGATCAACGAGGACGACTGGTTGGCCCTGATCGGTGATCTATGAGCGGGCGGCCAGAAATCCTGTTTCCGCTATTTGCGGATTTGGAAACGCTGGACGGCGTTGGCCCTAAAACCGCGGCGCATTTTGCCCAGATGGGGGTGGAAAAACCGCGTGACCTGATTTTCACGCTGCCCAACAGCGGCATTGATCGCCAGCGTCGCGAAAGTGTCCGCGATGTGACCGCGCCTGCGGTGGTGACGGTCGAAGGGGTGGTGGGGCGGCATATTCCGCCCTCGGCGCGGGGGCGGCCTTATCGGGTGGAAATGACGGATGCGAAAACCACTTTTCAACTGGTGTTTTTCCACGCGCACCCGGATTATTTGCAGAAAATCCTGCCGACAGGCCAGCGGCGTGTGGTGTCGGGCAAGGTTGAAATCTTTGACGGAATAGCGCAGATCGTGCATCCCGACCACGTTTTGCGGGTTGATGAAGCTGATGAAATTCCTGCGTTTGAACCGGTATATCCGCTGACCTCGGGGATTACCCAGCGGCTTATGACCAAAGCTATGCACTCGGCTTTGGCACGGGTGCCTGTAGTGGCGGAATGGATTGATGCGGGGCAAAAGAAAAAGGCGAAATGGCCGGACTGGGGAGATGCCCTGACGACGGCGCATGCGCCCCAAACCCATGCCGATCTGGCGGCTGAATCGCCAGCGCGTGAACGGCTGGCTTATGATGAATTGTTCGCCCACCAGTTAACTCTGGCGCTGGCCCGTGCGGTGGAGAGGCGGGGCAAGGGGCAGGTTTCCATCGGAACGGGGGTGTTGCGGGAAAAGGTTCTGGCGTCGCTACCTTACAAACCAACCGGTGCACAGGCCCGCGCGATCAAGGAAATCGAGGCCGATATGGCCGGTCCCAAGCGGATGAACCGGTTGTTGCAGGGCGATGTGGGCGCGGGCAAAACGCTTGTGGCGCTGATGGCTTTGCTGATCGCGGTCGAGGCGGGCGGGCAGGGGGTGATGATGGCCCCGACGGAAATTCTGGCGCGTCAGCATCTGGCGGGGTTACAGCCCTTGGCCGAAGCCGCGGGTGTGGTGCTGGAAATTCTGACCGGTCGTGATAAGGGGGGCGAGCGTGCGGCGAAACTGGCGGCGCTGAAATCGGGCAAGATACAGATACTGGTGGGCACCCATGCGGTGTTCCAGAAGGACGTTGAATTTGCCGATTTGCGGCTGGCGGTGGTGGATGAACAGCACCGGTTCGGGGTGCGGCAAAGGCTGGAATTGTCGGCAAAGGGGGTGCATGCGGATGTGTTGGTGATGACGGCTACGCCGATCCCGCGCTCGCTGTCGCTGGCGCAATATGGTGATATGGATGTGTCGGTTCTGGATGAAAAACCGCCCGGGCGAAAACCGATCCGCACGGCGATGGTGTCGACCGGACGGGTGGACGAGGTGGTTGATCATCTGCGCAAAGCGCTGGCCGAGGGGCGGCAGGCCTATTGGGTTTGTCCGCTGGTCGAGGAAAGCGAAGTCGTTGATATGGTTGCGGCGGAAGAACGGTTCAAAATGTTGCGCGCCGCCCTTGGCGAAGGCGTGGTCGGACTGGTGCATGGGCAGATGCCGCCTGCCGATAAGGACGCGGCGATGAAACGGTTCGAGGCGGGCGAAACCAAAGTTCTGGTCGCCACCACGGTGATCGAGGTGGGCGTGGATGTGCCCAACGCAACGATCATGGTGGTTGAGCGGGCCGAAAGTTTCGGGTTGGCGCAGTTGCACCAGTTGCGCGGGCGGGTCGGGCGCGGGAGCGAGCAATCGACATGTTTATTGATGTATCAGCCGCCCCTTTCCGAGACGGCGGCGCGGCGGCTGGAAATTCTGCGCGAGACCGAGGACGGGTTTCGCATTGCCGAAGAAGATTTGGCAATGCGCGGGGCAGGGGATTTGATTGGCACAGCGCAATCCGGACTGCCAAGGTTCCGGATTGCCGATCTTGAACGGCAGGCGGGCTTGATGGCGGTGGCACAAAGTGATGCGCGCAAATTGCTGGCCGAGGATCCAACGCTGGACGGGGAACGCGGCAAGGCGGCGCGGGTGCTGTTATGGTTAATGGAACAGGATAAGGCAATTCGATTAATATCAGTGGGTTAGCAATATTTCTGCCGTTTTGTTCGCAAATGTTCTTAAAAAGTTCTTTACAAGTTAACGCAAATATAGGAACAAAGGGGCAACAGACAGAACGTGAACATCAAAGGAGCCACACAATGCTCGCTGAAATCAAAACCGTTTATGCCCGATCCGGCGCAACCCTTCTTCAGGATGCTGCTGGCGCCGCTGCCCTGATCGTTATGCTGGGCGCTGCTCTTTATCTGCCGGGGGTGTTCTGAACAGAATTACTGACTTTGCCTGCCGTCTTATGCCGGAAAATCCGCGTGCAATATGTCCCCACAGCTGCACGATGACACATCTATCCCAGATATGAGAAGATTGCCTCTTTCTCGTCCAAGCGGAACCGGACCACATCAGACATGGCCACTTGCCGCCGCCTTCTGTCCCAGAAGTGCGGCGGTTTTTTATAATGTATAGGCCAGCCGCAATCCGCCCCACAATTGCCCGCCAACAATGATCGGGGCCGAGACATCCTTCATCGTAACAAATTCGCCGCCCCCCATATTGCGGCGGTATACCTGCAACAGAAAGGGCTGCTTGTTGTTGCCCGCTTTCAGGCCGACCTTGTCGTCAAAAATACGCCGGTTTCGACAATTGGCCGTGTTCCAGACCGGATCATCCCCCATCGGTTGCGAGAACTTGTTGTTATGGGTCGGAATATACCCATTGCGGTCAATCGCAGCACAAAACACCACCGATGGATCGAAATCCAGCGCCGGTTCCTGAATCGGGGGTAAGATGGTATCGGTTAGATCGGTGAACGCGGTCAAGAACTGTTGCGGGTCACTGCCGGGGATCGGTTTATATGTCGGTTTGAACAAATCATCGCGGGTGATTGTGCCGTTTGCGACAGCTTCTTCAAATGCCATCGAAATCAGCGAAGCCCGTGCCTGCACCTCGTCAATAAAACGGGAATCCTGAGTGGCTCCCCCCAGGGATACGCTGCTTTATACCAGGCATTCGGCCTGCTCGACCATAGTATCGGCGCGGTCACGCACCTGATGGATGCCGGTGGCCGTGCCTTCCAGTGCGGTGCCCATCCGATCAAAACTTTCGCCAAATTCGGAAATAGCGGTGCCGACATTCCCGGCATTTTCTTTGATCTGTTTGGCTTCGGAATTGATCATCCGCACATGTTCCGCGATGCCGGACAAGGATATGTCGGTGTCATCCGCTTCGGCCAGCACCCCTTCGGCATCTTCGGCGGCGACACTGGCTTCGCCACGCAAGGCATCGATCCAGTCACCCAGAGTCAGGATGCTGTCAGAGATCGCCTCGGCCGCCCCTGCGGTTTTGCGTGACAATTCGTTAATCGCTTCGGCAACCACGGCAAAGCCGCGCCCTGCTTCGCCGGCCCGCGCCGCTTCGATCTTGGCATTGATGGCAAGTATATTCACCTGCGCCGCAATCGAGGCAATATCGTCATTATTGGAGCGCGCCGAGGCGATCGTATCCTCGATTTCCGTGATGCGCGCATCCAGCGAACGCACCCAGTTGGCCAACTTTTGGGTGCGGTTGCCCGCACTCTGGATGTTTTCAACCGATGATATTACCGCCTCGAGCGTTTCGGTGGTGGTTTCATTTATCAGATCAATCGCCTTGCGCACGCTGGTGTTGCCCTGCACCATCCTGTCTGCATTTCTGCGCACATGGTCCAATGACTGTAATTGCTGGCTGGTGCTGTCATCGATCTGGTCCAGCGCACCGGCAATATCGACCAATTCCAGACTAAGCCGGGACGCAATATGCGAAAGCCTGTCCATCTGATCATTGGCGGGGCTGGAATCAGTAAAATCGGCGGCGGGAATCATAAACGTCTCCTGTGGATGAAACAGGGACGCTAAGGCCCAATCATTTCCGTGACGTTAAGCGCAGGCGGTTTTTTGGGCAGTTTCGATAGCTTCGACCGTGGCTTCCAGCGCCAACAGGATCGAGGCGTGGCGGTTCTTGAATTCGCGCGCGGGTTCCAGCACCTTTAGCCCGTCAAAGGGCACGTCGGGGGCAGGGCCACCGTCGCGCAGCATGGCGGAGAGTTGATCGCGGGCCTTGGTGATTTCGGGCGCGGTGCGCCCGATGATCCGGCTTGCCACCACCGAGGCCGCCGCCTGACCCAATGCGCAGGCTTTTACATCCTGACCGAACTGTGCGATTTTGCCATCTTCCAGCACAATATCGACCGTCACGGTGGACCCGCACAGGGGCGCGCGGCGTTTTACGGTGGCTTGGGGATTGTCCAGCCGGTCGGTCAGGGGAATATCGGCCGCCAGCGCCAGAATCTGGCCGGAATAAAGTTTTATCAGCTCGGCATTATCGCTCATTGGCTTTCCCTTTTGGCTGCTGGTATTCTAGATAGGCGTCTACAGCGGATATGCAAAGGATTCCATATGTCATTCGACCCTGCAACACTACGTTTTGATAACAATGGCTTGATCCCGGCAATTGCACAGGACCATGACAGCGGCGAAGTGCTGATGATGGCATGGATGAACGCCGAGGCGGTGGCGCGCACATTGGAAACGGGCAAGGTGACCTATTGGTCGCGCTCGCGGCAAGCGTATTGGGTCAAGGGCGAGACATCGGGCCATGTGCAGGAACTGGTGGAACTGCGCGTGGATTGTGACCGTGATTGCCTGCTGGTGGTGGTGCGCCAGACAGGGCCGGCCTGTCATACCAACCGGCGAAGCTGTTTTTACACGGCGGTGCGGGATGGCGAAGAAGTTGAAGTGATGCTGCCGATGGGTTAATAATAACCATAGGGGCTGACCCAGATAACTACTTCAAGTAACGCTTAACCCATTGTCTTAGCTGCAATAACTGAGCTGAAGGGTCACTGTTGTTGAAACGCCACTCGCATTCCTTCAAATATAGCCCAAATTGGGCCTTGGGGACACCGTTAAATCGGCGCATGTGGCGCTTGGCTTGGTTCCAGAAATTCTCGATGCCATTGATGTGGTTGTGACGGTCTGCAAAGAGCTTGGAATGGTTGATGCGAAAGTGGTGGAAGTCTGACACATCCAGCACATTATAACCGCGCCAACAATCGGAATAGACGATGGAATCCGGCACGACTTTGCGCTCTATGATCGGGATCAGAGTGGCGGATTTGGCGTCCGGGATGATCTTGGTGTAAACCTTCCCACCCCTTTTTAATATACCAAAAACGGGAATTTTACCTGCCGCACCACGCCCGCGTTTACCTTTGCGTTTGCCGCCAAAGTAGCTTTCGTCCACTTCTATTTCTCCGCCGAACATAGCTTGGCTTTCCGCCTCCAGCTCATAGGCGATTATCTCGCGCAGGCGTAGAAAATAAAACGCTGCGGTCTTGCGGTTTACACCACACAAACTGGCTGCTGTTCGTGCTGTCGATCCCGAAACAAAATGCTCCGTAAGACGGTCTTGCTTGTAGTGGCTCAGGCGACTCTTTCTCATGCTTCCCATCATAACCTCTTTTTAGGTTATCTGGGTCAGCCCCTCAAAAAAACTATAGGGAACCTCTAAAAATCCCCCAAAATCCGGCCTGACGGGGTAGAATCGTCATCAGGATGAAAATGATTCGACCGACGGGGTTTTGTCATGGGTCAGATGGGATTTTTTGATCTTTCCAGCCGATACGCGGGACTGGACAAATCTGGTGATCCGCTGGTGTTGCTCAACGACATGGTGCCGTTCGAGGATTACCGGGACGAGCTGAAGGCCATATGGCGCACGCCGCCCGAACAGCGCAAATCCAACGCTGGCCGCCCGCCTTGGGATGAGGTGCTGATATTCAAGACGATGGTTTTGCAGCAGCTCTACAACCTCTCTGACGATCAGATCGAGTATCAGATCCGCGACCGCCTGTCGTTCATGCGGTTTCTCGGCCTTGGCATTGAAGACAGCGTACCTGACGCCAAGACCATCTGGGCCTACCGTGAAAGGCTGGCCGGGGCCGGGAAGATGAAGGAGCTGTTTGACAAGTTCGATGCCTTTCTGCGCGAAAAGGGCTATCTGGCGATGGGCGGGCAGATTGTTGATGCGAGCATCGTTCCGGCGCCGCGCCAGCACAACAAAAGGGACGAGAACGAGAAAATCAAGGCGGGCGAAACGCCTGAAGAGTGGGAGGAAAAACCCCACAAGAAGCGCCAGAAGGACGTGGATGCGCGCTGGACGAAGAAGCACGGCAAGAGCTATTACGGCTACAAGAACCACATCAATGTCGACCGGCGGCACAAATTCATCCGCGCTTATGATGTCACCGATGCCGCCGTGCATGACAGCCAGGCGCTTGCCGGTCTGATTGATGCGAGCAACACCTCATCGGACCTGTGGGCCGACAGCGCCTATCGCTCGCAAAAGATCGAAAGCGAGCTGGAAGAGCGGGGGCTTCACAGCCATATCCATCACAAGGGCAGGCGCGGCAAGCCGCTTGGCGAGCGCCAGCAAAAGGCCAACCGGAGGCGCTCGAAAGTGCGGGTCCGGGTCGAGCATGTATTCGCTTTTCAGGAGCGCTCCATGGGCGGCAAGCTGATCCGCTCCATCGGCCTGAAGCGGGCGCGATTTCGCATCGGGATGATGAACCTGGTCTACAACATGAAGCGCTTCGTCCAGTTCGAATGCGGCCTGGCGGCGCCGGGATAAGGGTTCATGGGGTGAGGTGTGCCTGAAATACCCAAAACCGGCTTGAAACCGGTGAAAATGGGTTTATGATCCGAAGCAATCAGGCGGGACAGGCGAAAAACCGTCCACCCCGCCGCGAAGAAGGCGAAAACGGGAATTTACAGAGGTTCCCAGGAGTATTAAACACAAGGAAAAACGGCCCAACGTGATTATCCGATGAGCCGTTTATGCGGTAGTGTCGCGAGTTTGGTGGAAATTCGAGGACGGCGTAATCTCCGGGTGCATCGAAGCCACCCAACCGGCGGCTGGAACCGCCAAGGAGATCACGCCATGACAAAGAATACAGCAACATCGACATCCGCGCTACTGGCCAATGAAGCAGGCTATGACCCGATTGAAGACCGGCTGCGCCAGAACATCCGCGCGACGATCGAGGCGGTTTTCGAAGAGGAGCTGGAGCAGTTTCTGGGCCGTTGCCGGTATGGCCGCAGCGGCGGGGCAAAGGCCGGATACCGCCACGGGCATCGCGAGCGGCAACTGGTCGGAACATTTGGAACCGAAACGGTGCGCGTGCCGCGTGCGCGGATCACAGGCGAGGCCGGCAAGGCCAGAGAATGGCGCTCGAAGGCATTGCCCCGCTACCAGCGGCTGACGAAGAAGGCCGAGGCGCTGATCGCTGCTGTCTACCTTTCGGGCACCAACACACGGCGGGTAAAACGCGCCCTGTTCGGCCTGTTTCAGGGGGCGGTCAGCAAGGATGTGGTGAGCCGCGCCTGGCGCAAGGTGAAGGTGGACTGGCAGGCGTGGTGCGCCCGCAGCCTTGCGGATGAAGACATCGTGCGGCTGATCCTGGACGGCACCGTGATCAAAACGCGGATTGACAGGAAGGCCACCAATATCTCGGTTCTGGCCGCGATTGGCGTGCGCCGGGATGGGCAGAAGGTCTTGTTATCACTGATGAACATGGGCGGCGAAAGCACCTCCGCCTGGCGTCAGTTCATCAACGATCTGGATGCGCGCGGGTTGAAACGGCCCGAATTTGTCATCGTGGACGGGGCACCGGGACTTGAGGTCGCTCTCATTGCCCTCTGGGGTGAAGATCTGCCGATCCAGAGGTGCACGGTGCACAAGCACCGCAACCTTCTGGCCAAGGCACCCAAGCGTATGCATGATGAGTTGACAGAAGATTACCGCGACATGATCTACGCCAAAACACCCGAGGAAATCGCCACCCGCCGCAAGGCATTTCTGCGAAAATGGCGGCTGAAATGCAAGGCCGTCGCTGACAGCTTGGAAGAAGCAGGAGATAAGCTTTTCACCTTCACGCGTCTGCCACAAGGCCAGTGGAAATCGGCCAGAACGACAAATGCGATCGAACGCCTGAACGAGGAATTCCGCCGCCGCATCAAGACCCAGACCGTGCTGCCATGCGCCGAGACCGTGCCGATGCTGCTTTGGGCTCTGATGGCCTCGGGGCAGATCGTCATGCGAAAGGTCGATGGCTGGGAAACGCTCGCTCAGCCCGTCGCCGACGCAACCCTTGACCAAGCCGCCTGACCGGCGCATAACTCAACCCGCTCGGAGGTGCCTGAAATCAATTTCCACCACTTTCGAGACACAACCTAGGTGTTACAGAACAGATTCTCCATTGAAAGTGTCTGAACACCGGCAACATTGGCGGCCTTTTCCAGAACGGGTCGGGTGCGTTGGGTTCTATCGTGAAATTCCTGAATCGAGATACCCAGTTTTGGCACTTGATTGTCGTGCAATAACACCCTGCCCGCAGCGTCGACTACCTCGTATCTTGCGCTTGGATGGGTCAAAAGCAAGAGTACGGGCACGCCAAGCTGATCCATACTTTGTTTGAAAATATCGAAGACCTCTGCATGAGGCCATGGCTTTCGGTTGAAGCAAGATTTCGGCCGCCCACCTTGCGCCCCTGCGGGTCCGGCGGACAGACGGGTGGCGGGGTTTGGGGCTATGCGATTGCGGGGGTTTGCGGGTTGAGGGTGATCCTGTTTGCGGCCTTGAGCAGGTTTTGCGCGATGGCGGCCATGACCATCTGGGCATGCACCCTGGCGCGCCCGAAATATCTCGCCCGCTGCAGGCCGAAGAGGCGTTTCATCGTGCCGAAAGTCTGCTCGATGCGGAAGCGGCGTTTCGAAATCAGCCGGTTGAAGCGTTTCTCCGATTGCCGCAGGGGGCGGCCGCGCGCTGCCTTGCGCAGGATGCCGTCGCGGTATTTGCCGCGCAGCATCTGGCGGTTGGCCTTGCTCGCATAGGCCTTGTCGGCCAGCACCCGCTGCGCCTTTGCGCCCGCGATCATGGTGGCGAATTCGGGGCTTTCGGCGGCATTGGCGGGCGTGGTGTGCACCTTGTCGATAAAGCCCTCTTCGTCGCAGCGGGCAAAGCCCTTGTAGCCGAGCGTGCTCTTGCGGCCCTTCTTGACCCAGCGGGCATCAGGGTCGGCGCTGAAATGCAGCTGTGCCCCGTCGGGTGAGACCTCGGGCGGATCATCCGGCGTCCCTTCCCTTGCCCCGTCCTCTGCCCGGTCCTGCGGGGCGTCGATATGGGTGCGCGGGCGCGCCGCCGCCGCGATCAGGGTCGCATCAATGATCGCCGCCTCAGCCTCTTTCAGCTTCAGCCCATGCGCCTCGATCTGGCGGCAGACCTCGGCCAGCAGCTCATCGTAAACGCCACCCCGGACCAGCGCATTGCGGAACCGGCAGTGGGTCGTCTCATCCGGCACCGACGCGTGCAGATCGAGCCCGCAGAACAGCATGAAATCCAGCCGCACCTTCAAGGCCCGCTCCAGCTTCGGGTCGCTCAGCCCGTGCCACTGGCCAACCAGAAGACACTTGAACAGAACCAGCGGATCATAGCCCTGAGGCCCGATCCCCGAGCGCCCCAGACCGCGCCGCAGGATCGGCAAAAACGAGTTCCAATCCATCAGCGCGTCGATCTTCGACAGAACGTCATCCGCGCCGATCCGTGCCGCCGCTTCGTGCAGGAAAAGGTCCATCTATTCACCCCAGAGATTTCCCGGCTAGCTTACCAAAACGGCCAACCCGGGGGAATCCCGATGTTATGCAGAGGTCTTTATCGGTAAATTCAGCTTTCGGGGATATGCCGACAGGTTCCATTGAAGATGGAGATTCCAGATATGTCGGCCAGTTGGCGACAATAACAACCGCGTCAAAGCCAGCCTTCTGAATATAGGAATGGGCCCGTTTTACAAATTCTATGCAAGGGTCTTGGCCCTCCACAGCGGCACGATGAAGCCCTTTAACCGGCATGCACGAACCATATGTGAGTTGGTGCACTTCAACACTGTTCTCTTGCACAATACGGGTGATGCTCGGAGTTAAAGATGCGGCAATGGAATCCCCCCATATGGCAATCTTTAACGGCTCCCCTTTGTTGAAAATGCACCGCTCGTTTGGCCAATCCGGTTGCCCGTCGCGGCGTTGGTAAAGACAGCTTTTGTCCCATTCATTGGTTGCATAAAACGATGCTACATTGGCGGGCAAACGGTTTGGAATCCCATCGCTTTTGTCCCCGTAGACGCCAAACGCCAAAAACAATGCCATGCCGATACCCGAGGCCAGAAACACGCTTTTTCTGCTTTTCAGGGGGCCGGTTTTTGTGCGGCGGAAGGGTTGCTCGACAAAACTCCACGACAGATAGGCAAGCACAATGGACAGCAAGGCCAGTGCCAGCATCAACATCTGCGGCGGCGGGGTGATGTTATAAATACGGGCAAAGGCGAAAATAGGCTGGTGCCACAAATACGCGCTGTAACTGATCAACCCGATACCGACAAAGAATGGCAGCGACAACAGGCGCCCGGTCATTGTGTTTTTGTCAGCAAAAACAAGGATAAACGCCGTGCCCAATACCGGCACCAGCGTATAGAACGATGGAAAGGGGGTTGCATCGTTATAAGCGAAAATTGCAAAGACAATCATCAGAAACCCGAGGGCCGCAATACCGTCTTTGGGGGCGGGGGGGCATTTCACCATGATACAGGCCGCAATCGAACCGATCATCAATTCCCAGATGCGTGACCCTGTGAAAAAGAAGGGGGCTGACCCAGATAACTACTTCAAGTAACGCTTAACCCATTGTCTTAGCTGCAATAACTGAGCTGAAGGGTCACTGTTGTTGAAACGCCACTCGCATTCCTTCAAATATAGCCCAAATTGGGCCTTGGGGACACCGTTAAATCGGCGCATGTGGCGCTTGGCTTGGTTCCAGAAATTCTCGATGCCATTGATGTGGTTGTGACGGTCTGCAAAGAGCTTGGAATGGTTGATGCGAAAGTGGTGGAAGTCTGACACATCCAGCACATTATAACCGCGCCAACAATCGGAATAGACGATGGAATCCGGCACGACTTTGCGCTCTATGATCGGGATCAGAGTGGCGGATTTGGCGTCCGGGATGATCTTGGTGTAAACCTTCCCACCCCTTTTTAATATACCAAAAACGGGAATTTTACCTGCCGCACCACGCCCGCGTTTACCTTTGCGTTTGCCGCCAAAGTAGCTTTCGTCCACTTCTATTTCTCCGCCGAACATAGCTTGGCTTTCCGCCTCCAGCTCATAGGCGATTATCTCGCGCAGGCGTAGAAAATAAAACGCTGCGGTCTTGCGGTTTACACCACACAAACTGGCTGCTGTTCGTGCTGTCGATCCCGAAACAAAATGCTCCGTAAGACGGTCTTGCTTGTAGTGGCTCAGGCGACTCTTTCTCATGCTTCCCATCATAACCTCTTTTTAGGTTATCTGGGTCAGCCCCAAAAGAAGTTCTTTTCCGGATCAATCGCGCTTGCCCATTGCGAAAACAGCAAACTGGCCACGGCCAGTACGGATATCCAGAATGTTCCGGGGCGCCCGCCCCTTTTCCACAGTAACAGTAAAAGCAGCGGGAATAGCAGATAGAACTGTTCTTCCACGGCCAGGCTCCAGGTGTGGATCAGCGGCTTTTCATCAGCAGCGGCGGCGAAATAGCCGCTGTCACGCCAGAAATAGATATTGGATAGGAACAGGAACGTCGCCAGAACGCTTTGCGAGAATTTATCCATCTGCACAGGTGTCATCCAGACCCAGGCAAAAGGCAGGCAGGCGGCGACCACGGTGAAAAGCGCCGGTAAAATACGCCGCGCCCGCCGTTCGTAAAATCGCAGGATCGAAAACCGGCCCTGTTTCAGGTCATTCAGGATGATTGTGGTGATCAGAAAGCCGCTGATCACAAAAAATACATCAACCCCGACATAGCCGCCCTGAAACACCGAAAAACCCGCGTGATATAAAATCACCGGCAAAACCGCGATTGCCCGCAGGCCGTCAATTTCCCGTCTATAGTTCATAGAGGAAAGGCGTGGCTGATTACCGGGGATTGGGACCACAGGGTAGTGTCGCGAGTTTGGTGGAAATTCGAGGACGGCGTAATCTCCGGGTGCATCGAAGCCACCCAACCGGCGGCTGGAACCGCCAAGGAGATCACGCCATGACAAAGAATACAGCAACATCGACATCCGCGCTACTGGCCAATGAAGCAGGCTATGACCCGATTGAAGACCGGCTGCGCCAGAACATCCGCGCGACGATCGAGGCGGTTTTCGAAGAGGAGCTGGAGCAGTTTCTGGGCCGTTGCCGGTATGGCCGCAGCGGCGGGGCAAAGGCCGGATACCGCCACGGGCATCGCGAGCGGCAACTGGTCGGAACATTTGGAACCGAAACGGTGCGCGTGCCGCGTGCGCGGATCACAGGCGAGGCCGGCAAGGCCAGAGAATGGCGCTCGAAGGCATTGCCCCGCTACCAGCGGCTGACGAAGAAGGCCGAGGCGCTGATCGCTGCTGTCTACCTTTCGGGCACCAACACACGGCGGGTAAAACGCGCCCTGTTCGGCCTGTTTCAGGGGGCGGTCAGCAAGGATGTGGTGAGCCGCGCCTGGCGCAAGGTGAAGGTGGACTGGCAGGCGTGGTGCGCCCGCAGCCTTGCGGATGAAGACATCGTGCGGCTGATCCTGGACGGCACCGTGATCAAAACGCGGATTGACAGGAAGGCCACCAATATCTCGGTTCTGGCCGCGATTGGCGTGCGCCGGGATGGGCAGAAGGTCTTGTTATCACTGATGAACATGGGCGGCGAAAGCACCTCCGCCTGGCGTCAGTTCATCAACGATCTGGATGCGCGCGGGTTGAAACGGCCCGAATTTGTCATCGTGGACGGGGCACCGGGACTTGAGGTCGCTCTCATTGCCCTCTGGGGTGAAGATCTGCCGATCCAGAGGTGCACGGTGCACAAGCACCGCAACCTTCTGGCCAAGGCACCCAAGCGTATGCATGATGAGTTGACAGAAGATTACCGCGACATGATCTACGCCAAAACACCCGAGGAAATCGCCACCCGCCGCAAGGCATTTCTGCGAAAATGGCGGCTGAAATGCAAGGCCGTCGCTGACAGCTTGGAAGAAGCAGGAGATAAGCTTTTCACCTTCACGCGTCTGCCACAAGGCCAGTGGAAATCGGCCAGAACGACAAATGCGATCGAACGCCTGAACGAGGAATTCCGCCGCCGCATCAAGACCCAGACCGTGCTGCCATGCGCCGAGACCGTGCCGATGCTGCTTTGGGCTCTGATGGCCTCGGGGCAGATCGTCATGCGAAAGGTCGATGGCTGGGAAACGCTCGCTCAGCCCGTCGCCGACGCAACCCTTGACCAAGCCGCCTGACCGGCGCATAACTCAACCCGCTCGGAGGTGCCTGAAATCAATTTCCACCACTTTCGAGACACAACCGGACCACATTGCTTTATTCTGTCCAGTATTCACGCTCGCCTCCCCTTCGTTTTTATGTGCTTTCTTTTCCAGCTTGGAAATTTTCAAGGAACATGCAAGAAAGCGTTATGTCATGTCCTATATGCGATAAGAAAACGGATATCAAATACCGCCCGTTCTGCTCGAAACACTGTGCAGATGTGGACCTTGGGCGCTGGTTTAATGGCGCTTACGCGGTTCCGGCCGATACGCCCGAAGACATGGATGAAGCCACAGCCGAGATGGAAAAGTCCAATCTTGCGCCGCATTGATATTTTTCTTGAAAAGCCTCTGGACACCCGCCGGTGCCACGTCTAGAACACCGCGACCCGAACGTGAAATTCGTTCACCCGTGCCCGGGTAGCTCAGGGGTAGAGCAGTGGACTGAAAATCCTCGTGTCGGTGGTTCAAATCCGCCCCCGGGCACCATTTAAATCATAAAAAACAAATAAAACCAAACAGATATACGTATCTTGAGAAATCCTGTCCACCCCTCAATCCACCCTGTGCCGCTGGTTGCCTGCATTTAACATGACATTGAGGCTCTGTTCGTCGAAGGGGCTTCTGTCCGGGTATTTTCGCAAATCCCCTCACTACCGGGAAAAGGGTTGAGGCCTGAAAACGCTCGCGCCCGGCTTTTTTGAAACCTGCCATGCAACTTGATTTGCCGTTCTAAAAAAGTCCAGGCGCGGGCCTTTCACACAACCGGATTTTGCAACGGGTTGCACGAGAACCCCCGTTTGCAAAAGGCCGTGGCGGAAACGGATCGTGTCAGTGGATGCCGCTTACTGGAAAATTGCAACCCGTTGCAAAATCGCGGGTTTAAATCCGGGAAACCCTTATAAATAAGGGGGATAAATTCAGGCAAAGGTATCATTATTGGCGGGAAATTTCAGGTCTTGGAGCAAGATCACCATTCCCGTTGCAACCAGTTGCAACTTTCAGGCCTTGAGCGTCGCCAATATTTCGGCCCACGGGATCACTCGGCGCAGGGCCGCGCATTGGGTGCCGCCGTCTGAGGACTTGTGCTGCACCACGGCCTTGTAGCCCCGTTCCAGCAGATCATCCGGCACAGCGGCCGCCTCGGCCAGCCAGAACAGCATGGGGGCGCAGCGGATGTGGTTATAGACATAGCTGGCCGGTCTCTCACCCCGTGGTGCGCGGCCATAGGCTCCGGGGCCGGAATATTCCGCCAGCCAGCGCTGCCAGTGCTCCTTTTGCGAGCCATACCACGCCCGGCCAAAGCCCACGCCGATTTGCAAGGCCTGCTCCAGTTCCTTGTGGCGCGGCGTGTCACGAGGCAGATTTTCAATCTGGCGCAAAAGATCGGCCGGGGTCATGCGAAGGTCTGACATCAATAACCGTGCGTCGCCCCGAAGATGATCGAGCGCCACGTGCCGCTGCCCGCAGGGGCCGCGTTGATCCGGTCACAATCCGCCGCGCCATGCGCATTGACATAGCCCTGACGGGCAAACTCGTTCAGCACCACCAGCTCGCGCACGGCCGAGAAATCCTTGCTCAACCCACTCCCCATGAGGCAAATCCCGGCCGCAAGCACACCCGAATAGAGGTCCGGGGTGATGGCGCGCTGGGGCAGTATGATTGTCAGGGTGCCCTTGCGGAACGTCACGGATTTGGGTTCCCACATGGCGAGAATTTCCCGTGCATCATCGGCCGGATTGGCGGCCAGCGCAGTAGGAAGGATTGCGGCCAGAAGGGCGAGGCGGATCAGGTTTCGCATGGGCGTGCTCCTTTACTGGCCGGATTTGAGGGCTTCGCTGACGGTCCAGAGCACGGCGGATGTGCCGTTGCCATAAACCCGTATCTGCGAGGTCATCCAGCCCCGGTCCACGATGGAATATTCCAGCCCCTCGATAGAGGTGCAGGTCGTGCTGGTCAGCGCCTGTATCTGGCGCAGGTCGTTGTTGCTGGCGGCCGTGACGAATTCATCCAGCGCGGCCTTGGTCATGCAGCCGACATAAGCCCCGGTGATACGCCTGGGCGCGAGCGCCTGTGCCCGCTCCAGTGCCGCCGCTGCTTCTGCTGCCCGGCGGTCAGCCTCGCGCTTTGCCTCGGCTGCCCGGCGTTCGGCTTCCTGTCTGGCGGCTTCTGCCCGGCGCTCCCGTTCTTCCTGCTCCCGCTGCCGGGCGGCGGCCTCTGCGGCTTCCTGCGCGCGCCGGGCCATTTCGGCCTGATAGGCCTCCGGGTCGAGTTGCTCCAGTTCGGCAAGCCACAGGTCGGGATCGCTTTCCTCGATCTCCAGAAGATAGGCGGCAGGGTCGGTTGCGCGCAGCGCGGCAATGCGTTTCTGCTCCTTCTGACCCTCAACATAGCCGCCAAAGGCCATCAAGGCAGCCAGAACGAAAACAACGCTTGCAATCGCCTTGTTGGTTTTGGTCGCCGCAGCGTCCTTGCTGAAGATCACCGCGAAGGCTGAGGCGGCGATGATCCCGCCGGTGATCATCAGGGCCTTGTGGCTGATCAGGCTGGCAAAGCCCAGAACCACCACCAACAGCAAAAGTGCTGCGACAAGTTTCAATATCCCAATAATCAGCTTTCTGGCTGTTTTCATGTATCCCTCCAAAAATCCTTTAAGGGCAATCAGTTACCCGTTGCGCCCATAATAGCACCCCCATTTTGGGGGTAAACCCTTAATAGGGGTAACAGCCGGTATCAGAGAGGGGATACCGGCAGTGGCGGGAGCAGTCAGAACGGAGGCCTATCAGAATTTCCTTGCAGCCCTTGTGGACCTGCGGAAGGCCAAAGGCCTGTCCCAGGCCGACCTCGCCAACCTGCTCGGGAAACCGGCGTCATTCGTGGGGAAATGCGAACTGGGCGAACGGCGTCTGGACGTGGTGGAAACCTTCGTGATCCTGAACGCGCTGGGCGAGGAACCGGCGGGGTTCTTGGAGGGGTGTTTGGGGAAGGCTGCGAGAACCTTGTAACAGCATTGCTGCGGGGCTTCGTTTTGGCGCTTGTGGCGCAAGGTCTTGGCGACAACGAAAACTAACCCAGAAAGCATCGCAAACAGGTGAGGCTGGGGCCGTTGCACAGTGCCAGCACCAGGGTTTCTTTTGACCTGCGGTGTTCGGCCTCTCCGTTCAAAAGCCCATAGACCGATGGGCCAAGGGCTGTTAAGCTATGCTAAATAAAGCTTTATAAAGACCTCTGCATGAGGCCATGGCTTTCGGTTGAAGCAAGATTTCGGCCGCCCACCTTGCGCCCCTGCGGGTCCGGCGGACAGACGGGTGGCGGGGTTTGGGGCTATGCGATTGCGGGGGTTTGCGGGTTGAGGGTGATCCTGTTTGCGGCCTTGAGCAGGTTTTGCGCGATGGCGGCCATGACCATCTGGGCATGCACCCTGGCGCGCCCGAAATATCTCGCCCGCTGCAGGCCGAAGAGGCGTTTCATCGTGCCGAAAGTCTGCTCGATGCGGAAGCGGCGTTTCGAAATCAGCCGGTTGAAGCGTTTCTCCGATTGCCGCAGGGGGCGGCCGCGCGCTGCCTTGCGCAGGATGCCGTCGCGGTATTTGCCGCGCAGCATCTGGCGGTTGGCCTTGCTCGCATAGGCCTTGTCGGCCAGCATGTGAATCGGCGTGCAAAACTGACCCACTTGGGTGGGTTATGAGCGAGTAAAATTGACCCACCTGTTTCGTTAACATCCGCGCAAAATTGTGCGGAGGAAAGAGCAGGTGATATTGATGGAAAGCGTATCGAAGATCCGGCGCTGGGTGCTGGTTGAAGGGCGCAGCATCCGGTCTGTGGCGCGGGCGACGGGACTGTCGCGGAACACGATCAAGAAGTATTTGAAGGACGAGAATCCGCCGAGCTACCAGCGCCATGCGCCGCCAGTTCGGCACAAACTGTGCAATGGGTTTGATCTTCGGCTGCAGGAACTGTTTGATCAGGACTCGAGGCGACCACGCCGGGAGCGGCGGACGGCCCAGAAGCTATACGAGCAGCTTGTGGCAGAGGGCTATACCGGGTCCTATTCGCCGGTTCAGCGTTTTGTTCGTGAGTTGAAGCGCGCCGGGGCCTGTTCGGGAGATGCGTTTATCCCGCTGCATTTTGCGGCGGGTGACGCGCTGCAATTTGACTGGAGCGAAGAACGGGTCGTACTGGGTGGTGTCGAGCAGAAGGTGAAGGTCGCTCATTTCCGCCTGTGTCACAGCCGCAAGCCTTTCGTGATTGCCTATCCCGGTGAAGCCCAGGAGATGGTGCTGGATGCTTTCGTGCAGGCGCTGTCCTTTTACGGAGGCGTTCCGCGCAGGGTGATCATCGACAACCCCAAGACCATGGTGACCTACGTTTCGCGCTCGAAGGAGCGGATATTCCATCCCCGGTTCCTGGCCTTGATGAACCACTATGTGATGGAGCCGGTGGCCTGCACGCCCGCTGCGGGCTGGGAGAAGGGACAGGTCGAGAACCAGGTCCAGTTCTTGCGGGGCCGGTTGTTCGTTCCCGAACCGGCCTTTGATGATCTCGAGGCGCTGAACGCGTGGCTGCGTCTGCGTTGCGAAGATCTGGCAGAGCGTCCCCATCCCGAGCAGCAGGATCGCACGATTACCGAAGTGTTCGAAGACGAGCGCGCCGAACTGCGCCCCCTGGGTCGGGCCTTCGACGGCTACGTGGAAAAGACCGTCCGTGTCCGCTCCACCTGCCTGGTTCAATATGCCAGCAATCGCTACAGCGTGCCCTCCCGCTTTGCCGGGCATCATGTGTCGCTACGCGCCTATGCCGGCCGGATCGTGGTGGTCTCCGGTCAGGATGTGATTGCCGAGCACAGGCGTCATTTTACCCGCAATATCAGCTATTTCGAGCCCTGGCATTACGTTCCCCTGCTGGACCGCAAGCCTGGTGCCCTGCGCAATGGCGCCCCCTTTGTGGGCTGGGAACTGCCCGAGGCCATGCATCGGATCAGGGAACATTACATGGCTGGTAAAGGCGGGGATCGGGAGTTCGTCGACCTGCTCCTGCTGGCACAGGATCACGGGATCGAGGTGGTCGAGACGGCCTGCAATCTGGCGGTGGCACAAAACACCCTGCGGCTGCCCGCCATCATCAATCTGATCAACCAGTTGGTGGAACCGGTCATCACACCGCTCAGCGATGCCTGCGCTTATCCGCAGCTGACCTTGCGGCCCGAAGCCGATTGCAAACGCTATGAGACCCTGTGCTCGGCTGAGGAGGTTGCCGTATGAATGCCTTGATCGACCAACTGACAGCCCTCAGGTTGCATGGAATGGCAGCTTGCGCCCATGATCTGCTGTCCGCGCGCAAGCCGCCAAGTCTGACCACAGCGATAAGGCAACTGATCGACGCCGAGACTGTAGAGCGCCGGGTGCGCTCCATCCAGTATCAAATGAGGGTTGCGAAGTTCCCCCATCACAAGGACTTCGCAACCTTCGATTACAGCGCCGCCGCCCTCACCCAGGCCCAGATCGAACCATTCTGCACCGGCCAGTTCACAGAGGAGGCCCATAACCTCATCCTGGTGGGCGGAACCGGCACGGGCAAAACCCACATCGCCATCGCGCTGGGAACGACGCTGATCAACAACGGCAAGAAGGCGCGCTTCTTCAACGCCGTCGATCTGATCAACGCCCTGATCAAGGAACAGGCCGACGGCAATGCAGGGAAGATCATCCGGCAGCTCTCGGCTTTGGACTGCGTCATCATCGACGAGCTGGGCTACATCCCGTTTCCCAAATCCGGTGGCGCGTTGCTCTTCCATCTGATCAGCAAGCTCTACGAGAAGACCAGCATCATCATCACAACCAACCTTGAGTTCGGTGAATGGGTCTCGGTCTTCGGGGATGCCAAGATGACAACCGCCCTTCTGGATCGCGTCACTCATCACTGCAACATCATCGAAACCGGCAATACCTCATACCGGTTCGCCCAGAGTAAACGCCGTAGAAAAAACTAGCCGTTCCGCAAGCAAAGCCCCCAGACGGACTCGCTACATGAAGGCGGCCCGACTGGGGGCTTTGCGCCACAAAGGGGGGGGCAAATTTAAATGCCGAAACCGGGTCAGTTTTAAATGCTCATTGACACCCGAAAGGTAGACAGCAGCGATCAGCGCCTCGGCCTTCTTCGTCAGCCGCTGGTAGCGGGGCAATGCCTTCGAGCGCCATTCTCTGGCCTTGCCGGCCTCGCCTGTGATCCGCGCACGCGGCACGCGCACCGTTTCGGTTCCAAATGTTCCGACCAGTTGCCGCTCGCGATGCCCGTGGCGGTATCCGGCCTTTGCCCCGCCGCTGCGGCCATACCGGCAACGGCCCAGAAACTGCTCCAGCTCCTCTTCGAAAACCGCCTCGATCGTCGCGCGGATGTTCTGGTGCAGCCGGTCTTCAATCGGGTCATAGCCTGCTTCATTGGCCAGTAGCGCGGATGTCGATGTTGCTGTATTCTTTGTCATGGCGTGATCTCCTTGGCGGTTCCAGCCGCCGGTTGGGTGGCTTCGATGCACCCGGAGATTACGCCGTCCTCGAATTTCCACCAAACTCGCGACACTACCTGCAATCCATCCACCCATCCAACGTTCTGGCCTTTCCGCGCCAGCAACCCCGCCCGCAGGACCAACCGGCGGCGCAGGCACAGCGGGTGCCGATTGGATCGTTGCTGGTGCAGTCCGGTGCGTTGCGGCAGGATGATCTGTTAAAAGCCGTAGCGCTGCGCAACCGCGAAGAGGCGCTGCTGGGGCAAATTATGGTCAGTCACGGCATGATTTCCGAGGCTGATCTCTATGGTGCGCTGGCACAGCAATTCGGGGTTAGATTGGCGGATTTGCAGCAAACCCCGCCGAATCCGCGTCTGAAGGATGTGATTGATCCCGCGTTATCCCTGAAGGAAAAAATCGTTCCTTGGCAGGATGTTGGCGGCGCTACTGTATTCGCCACCGCCCGTCCGGACCGGTTCGAGCATTTGCGCGATGGCTTCCCGCCAGAACTGGGCAAAGTGCTGATGGCGATTGCGCCCGAGCAGGATATCGATCAGGCGCTAAGTGATCTGCATCGCGCCCAACTGGTGGACAAGGCCGAAACGCTGGTGTCCGAAACCGAAAGCTGCCGCACTTGGGATGCGGGCAAAATGACCCGCTATACCGCTGCTTTTGTCCTTGTGTTGCTGGCCTGTGTTTTGCTGGCGCCCACCGCCAGTTTCACGGCCCTGTGCGGTGTGGCGATCCTGACCCTGCTGTTCAATATGGGGCTGAAGCTGGCCACATCCATCAGCCAGATCCACCCCTTCATCCGCCGCCACCACAGCAAAACCCCGCCCCTGCCACCACGCACCGAAAGTTTCCGTTTGCCCACCGTGTCAATCATGGTGCCGCTGTTCAGGGAGCGCGAGGTCGCCAGCCGCCTGATCACGCGCCTGAAACGCCTGAACTACCCGAAAGAGCTGCTGGATATCTGTCTGGTGGTCGAGGCCGACGATGACACCACCCGCGAAACCCTGCGCCGCACCCATCTGCCGCATTGGGTGCGCGTGACCGAAGTGCCCGCCGGCACCGTGCGCACCAAACCGCGGGCGATGAATTTCGCGCTGGATTTTTGCCGTGGCTCGATCATCGGGGTTTATGACGCCGAAGACGCCCCGCACCCCGACCAGATTCACCAGATCGTGCGCCGGTTCCATGAACGCGGGTCGCAGGTGGCCTGTTTGCAAGGGCTGCTGGATTTCTATAACCCGCGCACCAACTGGCTGTCGCGCTGTTTCACGGTGGAATACAATACATGGTTTCGCATGTTCCTGCCGGGTCTGGAGCGGCTGGGCTTTGCCGTTCCACTGGGCGGCACTACACTGTTTTTCCGCCGCGATGCGCTGGAAAAACTGGGCGGTTGGGACGCCCATAACGTGACCGAAGACGCCGATCTGGGCATCCGTCTGGCGCGCCACGGGTATCGCACCGAAATCGTGCATACGGTGACCGAAGAAGAGGCAAACTGTCGCGCGTTCCCGTGGATCAAGCAGCGGTCGCGCTGGTTAAAGGGCTTTGCGATGACATGGGCCGTGCATATGCGCAACCCGTTGAAATTATACCGCGATCTGGGTGCGCGTAAATTCCTTGGCGTGCAAATCCTGTTCCTTGGCACATGGTTTCAGGCGTTGCTGGCCCCGCTGCTGTGGTCATTCTGGCTGATCCCGCTGGGGCTGGGCCATCCGATGCTGTCCGTGGTTCCCGCACCCGCATTGATGACCCTTGGTGCAACCTTTTTGCTGGCCGAGGCCATCACCATATCCGTCAGCGCCTTTGCGGTGTCAGACAAGAAGCACCGCTATCTGATCCCTTGGGTGCCAACGCTGCATTTCTATTACCCGCTGGGCACTTTGGCGGCCTACAAGGCGTTTTATGAACTGCTGACCCGCCCGTTCTATTGGGACAAAACCAGCCATGGTATTTTCAAACGCACCGAAGCGTTGGAAACGGCCACGCTACAGGATATCTGAGGGGGCTGACCCAGATAACCTAAAAAGAGGTTATGATGGGAAGCATGAGAAAGAGTCGCCTGAGCCACTACAAGCAAGACCGTCTTACGGAGCATTTTGTTTCGGGATCGACAGCACGAACAGCAGCCAGTTTGTGTGGTGTAAACCGCAAGACCGCAGCGTTTTATTTTCTACGCCTGCGCGAGATAATCGCCTATGAGCTGGAGGCGGAAAGCCAAGCTATGTTCGGCGGAGAAATAGAAGTGGACGAAAGCTACTTTGGCGGCAAATGCAAAGGTAAACGCGGGCGTGGTGCGGCAGGTAAAATTCCCGTTTTTGGTATATTAAAAAGGGGTGGGAAGGTTTACACCAAGATCATCCCGGACGCCAAATCCGCCACTCTGATCCCGATCATAGAGCGCAAAGTCGTGCCGGATTCCATCGTCTATTCCGATTGTTGGCGCGGTTATAATGTGCTGGATGTGTCAGGGTAGTGTCGCGAGTTTGGTGGAAATTCGAGGACGGCGTAATCTCCGGGTGCATCGAAGCCACCCAACCGGCGGCTGGAACCGCCAAGGAGATCACGCCATGACAAAGAATACAGCAACATCGACATCCGCGCTACTGGCCAATGAAGCAGGCTATGACCCGATTGAAGACCGGCTGCGCCAGAACATCCGCGCGACGATCGAGGCGGTTTTCGAAGAGGAGCTGGAGCAGTTTCTGGGCCGTTGCCGGTATGGCCGCAGCGGCGGGGCAAAGGCCGGATACCGCCACGGGCATCGCGAGCGGCAACTGGTCGGAACATTTGGAACCGAAACGGTGCGCGTGCCGCGTGCGCGGATCACAGGCGAGGCCGGCAAGGCCAGAGAATGGCGCTCGAAGGCATTGCCCCGCTACCAGCGGCTGACGAAGAAGGCCGAGGCGCTGATCGCTGCTGTCTACCTTTCGGGCACCAACACACGGCGGGTAAAACGCGCCCTGTTCGGCCTGTTTCAGGGGGCGGTCAGCAAGGATGTGGTGAGCCGCGCCTGGCGCAAGGTGAAGGTGGACTGGCAGGCGTGGTGCGCCCGCAGCCTTGCGGATGAAGACATCGTGCGGCTGATCCTGGACGGCACCGTGATCAAAACGCGGATTGACAGGAAGGCCACCAATATCTCGGTTCTGGCCGCGATTGGCGTGCGCCGGGATGGGCAGAAGGTCTTGTTATCACTGATGAACATGGGCGGCGAAAGCACCTCCGCCTGGCGTCAGTTCATCAACGATCTGGATGCGCGCGGGTTGAAACGGCCCGAATTTGTCATCGTGGACGGGGCACCGGGACTTGAGGTCGCTCTCATTGCCCTCTGGGGTGAAGATCTGCCGATCCAGAGGTGCACGGTGCACAAGCACCGCAACCTTCTGGCCAAGGCACCCAAGCGTATGCATGATGAGTTGACAGAAGATTACCGCGACATGATCTACGCCAAAACACCCGAGGAAATCGCCACCCGCCGCAAGGCATTTCTGCGAAAATGGCGGCTGAAATGCAAGGCCGTCGCTGACAGCTTGGAAGAAGCAGGAGATAAGCTTTTCACCTTCACGCGTCTGCCACAAGGCCAGTGGAAATCGGCCAGAACGACAAATGCGATCGAACGCCTGAACGAGGAATTCCGCCGCCGCATCAAGACCCAGACCGTGCTGCCATGCGCCGAGACCGTGCCGATGCTGCTTTGGGCTCTGATGGCCTCGGGGCAGATCGTCATGCGAAAGGTCGATGGCTGGGAAACGCTCGCTCAGCCCGTCGCCGACGCAACCCTTGACCAAGCCGCCTGACCGGCGCATAACTCAACCCGCTCGGAGGTGCCTGAAATCAATTTCCACCACTTTCGAGACACAACCTGTGTCAGACTTCCACCACTTTCGCATCAACCATTCCAAGCGCCACATGCGCCGATTTAACGGTGTCCCCAAGGCCCAATTTGGGCTATATTTGAAGGAATGCGAGTGGCGTTTCAACAACAGTGACCCTTCAGCTCAGTTATTGCAGCTAAGACAATGGGTTAAGCGTTACTTGAAGTAGTTATCTGGGTCAGCCCCTATCTGAGAATTCCGGCTGGCCCGCGTCCAGTTCCAGACGGGTTTCAAACGCCTTGGAGATATGGGTTTTCAACGCAGCATAGGCCGCATCGCCATCTGTGTTTTCAATTGCACTGACAATCGCGTCATGTTCGGCCAGTGACCCTTCGCTACGCCCCTCGACCGCCAGCGATGTGGTAGCCAGCAGCGCCATCGTGCGATGCACAAGGTCCAGTTGCAGCACCAGATAGCGGTTATGCGAGGCCAGATGGATCTGTTTGTGAAACCGCCGGTTCGCCCGCGATAATGCTTCGGGATCGTCCACCAGCTTGCGATCATCCTCGACCATCTTGCGCAAAACGCGCACCTCTTCGGGCGCCGCATGTTGTGCCGCCAGGCGCGCCGCCAGCCCTTCGAGTTCGGATCGCACCGCATAGAGTTCGGCCAGTTGGTTATGGTCCAGAGACGCGACAATCAGGCTGCGCCCGTCGCGGATCAGCAAGGCTTGCGTTTCCAGCCTTTGTAGCGCCTCGCGGATCGGGGTGCGTGATACGCCGAACCGTTCAGCCAGTTCGCTTTCCACCAGCCGGCTTCCGGGTTTGTAGACCCCCACATCAATCGCTTCCAGGATCAGCCCGTAGGCGTCTTTGTTCTGGGGCCGAATCTCGCTCATTGTTTGTCTCCGAAACTGATTGCCCGCACCCTAATCCCGCGACGCCCCTGCAATCAAGCAAATGCGTTGAAACATCGTCCGCCGCGCCCTATGGATGGCACTATGGTTGCCAAACGCTTTTCACATGTTCGCCACTGGGTCTTTGATCTGGACAACACGCTGTATCATCCCAGCGCCCGTCTGTTTGACCAGATCGAGGTGAAGATGACCGAATATGTGATGCAGTCCCTGAATGTGGACCGCACCAAGGCGGATCATCTGCGCCGCCATTACTGGCATACCTACGGCACCACGCTGGCCGGTCTGATGCGCGAACATGATGTTGATCCGACGCCTTACCTGACCCATGTGCATGAAATCTCGCTGGATCATCTGGAACGGGACGACGCACTTGCCGCCGTAATCTGTGCCCTGCCGGGGCGCAAGATCGTCTATACCAATGGCTCGGCCCCTTATGGGGAACGGGTGCTTGAGGCGCGCGGCCTGGCGGGTGTGTTCGATGCGATTTACGGGGTCGAACACGCGGGGTTTCATCCAAAACCGGACCGTGCGGCGTTTGAAACAGTGTTTGCAACAGACGGGGTGAACCCGAAAACCGGCGCGATGTTCGAGGATGATACCCGCAATCTGGCTGTGCCGCACGAGATGGGGATGCAATGCGTCCATGTCGCGCCCGAAAGGGCCGAACCGGCCCCGCATATCCATCACCATACCAACGATCTGGCAGGTTTTCTTCAAACTCTCCGTAAATAAAGCGTTCCGACTTAATATTGGGTCATGCCCTGCCAGTGAACGCCATTGCTGCGCAATCACTGCCTCACTGGCAGGGCATGACAAGTGTTTCACTGAAAAGTCGAAACGCTTTAGATGCGTCACTTAGAGGTGGTCCCACTTTTTTGACCAGTCAGCAGCCAGTTTAAGATGGATCAGGGTTTCATTTAGGCTGCCAAACTCATTGGTTTTGTTTTTCTGTCATAGGCTTCATCCGGGGTCAATATTACGTGGGTGGAATGCGGGCGCTCGGTGTTGTAGTAAGCCAACCATTTCCCGATCCCGGCGCGGGTCTGCGAACCCGTTTCAAATGCGTTGAGGTAAATGCATTCGTATTTCAAGGATCGCCAAAGCCGCTCGATCATCCGGTTATCGACCCAGCGACCTTTGCCATCCATCGAGATTTTCACGTCGGCTTCTTTCAGCGCCTGCGTCCATTCAAACCCGGTGAACTGGCTGCCCTGGTCGCTGTTCATGATATCGGGCTTGCCGTATTTGGCCATAGCCTCTTTCAGGGCTTCAACGCAAAAATCTGCCTCCATGCTGTTTGACAATCTCCAGCTCAAAACCTTGCGGCTGTGCCAGTCCATGATCGCGACCAAATAGAGGAACCCGCGCTGCATCGGAATGTAGGTGATATCTACGCACCACACATGGTTTGGACGATCAATCGTCAGGTCTCGCAGCAGATACGGGTAGATCTTATGCTGCGGATGTTTCTTGCTCGTGTTGGGCGTCTGGTAGATCGGAACCAACCGCATCAGCCGCATCAAACGGCGGACCCTGTGGCGACCACACTTGTAACCTTGGCGCTGCATGTGCCGGGCCATTTGCCGTGATCCATACCACGGCGTCTGCAAGAATTGCTTGTCGATTATTGTCATGAACCGCAAATTTTCAGCACTTTCGCCTTTTGGCTGGTAATACAGGTTCGAGCGCGCCAGAGAAAGTAGCCCGCATTGTCGTCGCACACTCAGATCATGCTCACGGCTCACCATTTTTTGCCTCGCTTCCCGAGCAACTGTTGCGAGGCGTTGGCTAAAAAATCCCGTTCCACGACCAGCTGACCAATCTTGGAGTGCAGCTTCTCAATCTGGGCTTCATCAACCCGATCAGGATCACGGCCCCGTCTGGAAAATGCCGTGGCCATGTTTTCAATCGCTGCTCGTTTCCATGTGCCAATCTGGGTTGGATGCACACCATACTTCTTCGACAGCTCCGCCATCGTCATTTCCTCGCGGATTGCTTCAAGCGCAACGCGGGCTTTGAATTCGGGAGAATGGTTCTTTCGTTTCGTCATTTTGAATCGTCTTTCTCATAAGTCGATCCACCTTAACAACTGGTCCGAATTTCCGCGACCACCTCTATTTGGCACTGCGCGAATATACACATCGTATCTTTACCCTTTCCGCATCATATACCGCAGCCAGAGAGCAAACAGGAGAATCCCGATGGACATGAGCCAACACCCCGCGGTAGCGGACGATACCTTTGAAACTGTAACCAAGAATGACGTGGCCGAAAAACGGGCAACAAATATCACCTATGCGGCGATCGTTGCCATCCTTGGCGGTTGGGCAACGTCCAGCGCGTTATTCGGTCTTGCCGGATTTATCGTTCCCGCTGTGGCCGCTGTTCCTGTGATCTTTGTGATCATGGTCCTGCTGACACTGGGCTGAATATACAAGGGGTTGGCATACCCGGGCGGTGGGGTTCATGGACCTATGCCTTGGGAATTTGCAGTTGATCGTTGTTCTTCTACGGTTAATAAATGACCGGTTGCAGGCCGTGGCCGGTGTTTACGCCCCGATCCAAGGGCGTCCTTGCGCGGATCAATAGCCATTTGTGGCAAGGCAGGATATACAATAACTGTTATGGTGCCGGAAAGCGCCAAATACCGCGCAGGTCAACCGGTATTCATTTCTCGATGTTACTGCGCCAAGCAGCTGTGGTGCCTGTCAAAAGAGGAAATCTATGCCAAAACCAAAACCGAAAATCGGTATTGCTCTGGGTAGCGGTGGTGCCCGGGGCTGGATACATGTCGGCGTTTTACAAGCCTTGAAAGATGAAGGGTTTGAACCGGATATCGTAGCCGGATGTTCCATGGGGGCGCTGGTTGGGGCGGCTTTTGCCGCTGGCTGGCTGGACGAACTGGAAGAATGGGCTGTTACGATCACCCGCAGTGATATTGTCCGTCTGCTGGATATCAGCCTGTTGAATGGTGGTTTGATTGACGGCTCTCGTGTCATGGAGTTTTTACGTGGCTTCAAAGGGGATGCTCTTATTGAGGATCTGGAAAAACCTTATATGGCCATTGCCAGCAATCTGACGACAGGGCGGGAAGTATGGCTGAGAGAGGGGTCGATTTTTGATGCGGTCAGGGCCTCGGTTTCTATCCCCGGTTTTTTGCGGCCGTATAATCTGGACGGTAAATGGTTGGTCGATGGCGGTTTGACCAATCCGGTTCCGGTCTCGGCTTGTCATGCTCTCGGGGCAGATTTTATAATTGCCGTGAATCCCAATGCAGATATCCTGAAATATGTACAAGAAGGAAATGACAAGAAAACCAAACCCGACCCTTCGGAAGGGCCCCATACAGAACTTATGAGGCGGATGCTTGATACAGTTCCTGTCGCAGTCAAAGAGCGGATCAAAGCCATGACCCCCGGATTTTTGACGGCAAATACAAAACCCATGGGTTATATGACAGTGCTGTCGTCCTCTATTGACATCATGACCGACCAGATTATGCGAAGCCGACTGGCTGGCGAACCCCCGCATATTATGCTGGATCCGCAACTTGGACCATTTGGCACGATAGAATTCAATCGTGCAGCAGAAGCGATTGCCGAAGGGCGCAGAATTGTTCAGGAAGCCCTGCCATTTTTATATCGCCGGTTAGGATGAATGGCATCAGGCCCAAAAGGGTCAGGTATAGTATTCTGTGAAACTGTTGCAGATGTTTCTTGCCTGCAGCAACCTTTCGCTTATTTCAGCACCTGATCCAGCGCCGCTGTCAGCCGCGCCACGCTGGCGTCCACATCATATAATTTGTCCAGCCCGAACAGGCCCAGCCGGAAGGATTTGTAATCCGGCCCCTCGTCACACATCAGCGGCACACCGGCGGCAATCTGCACGCCAAGGGCGGCGAATTTCTTGCCGGTCTGTATCTCGGGATCATCGGTATAGCTGACAACCACCCCCGGTGCGCCGAACCCTTCGGCGGCGACCGATTTGATGCCACGATCGGCCAGCAACGCCCGCACGCGGTTGCCCTGTTCCCATTGCGCATCGCGCAATTTGTCAAAGCCGTAGTCGCGGGTTTCCAGCATGGTGTCGCGGAACGCCTTTAGCGCATCCGTGGGCATGGTGGCGTGATAGGCGTGGCCGCCACCTGTATAGGCCTCCATGATGGTTAGCCATTTGCCCAGATCCAGCGCAAAACTGGTGGATTGGGTTTCCTTGACCCGCGCGTGTGCCGCATCATTCAGCATCACCAAACCGGCCGAAGGTTGCGCCGACCAGCCCTTTTGCGGTGCCGAAATCAGAACATCGACACCGGTTTCCTTCATATCTACCCATGCACAGCCAGAGGCGATGCAGTCCAGCACGAACAAGCCGCCGTATTCATGCACAGCATTGCTGACGGCCTTCAGATAATCATCCGGCAGGATGATGCCCGAGGCGGTTTCCACATGCGGGGCGAATACCACATCGGGGCGCTCCTCGGCGATCTTGGCAACCACATCGCCAATCGGGGCGGGGGCAAAGGGGGCGTCAGAAGCATTGCCGACCCGTCGCGCCATCATCACGGTTTCGGATGCCGGTATCTGACCCATTTCGAAAATCTGCGACCAGCGGAAGGAAAAGAACCCGTTGCGCACAACCAATGTCTTTTTGCCAGTCGCCAGTTGCCGCGCCACGGATTCCATCGCATAGGTACCGCCACCGGGGACAACGACCACATGACCGGCGTTGTAAACATCCTGAAGCGTGGTCGAAATATCGCGCATCACCTGTTGAAAAGCAGCGGACATGTGGTTTAGCGAGCGGTCGGTGAATACGACCGAAAATTCAAGCATGCCATCGGGGTCTACATCGGGCAAAAGGGCTGTCATGGGGTATCCTCTGGTTGTTTATGGACTTGTTATCGCGCCAAAGAACGCTTGGCAAAACCTATCTGCCCTTTGCGCGCCTGTCCCGCACTTGATGCGGGGCCTTCTGCAACGACCAAGAGGCCCCGCATCAAGTGCGGGACAGCATAGCTCTATCCCAGCGGGCCGGGCCTGCGTTCTTCGCTTAGCAGCACATTGGCCTCGACATCGCCAACCCCCGGCAATGTCATGATCCGGCGGCGCAGCACACGTTCAAAATCGGAAATATCGCGCGCCACCACCCGCAGGCGGTAATCATACATCCCCAGCACATGCTGCACCCGTTGCACCTCGGGAATGGCGGTCACCGCGCGCTCGAAATCCTCAAGCGACACGCGGCCCTTGGTGGCCAGCTTCACCCCCAGAAACACGGTAACGCCAAAGCCAACGGCTTCGGCATTCAGCACCACGCGGCGACCTTTTATGATGCCGGTGTCTTGCAGTCGCTTGATCCGACGCCACGTTGCGGGCTGGCTTAGGTCAAAACGGCGACCCAAGGCACCAGCGCTGGTGGTGGCGTCTTTGGCAAGGGCGCGCAGCAGGTTGCGGTCAGTTTCGTCGAGAGAAATTGACATTAAGACCCTCCGTCACGGTCAAAGAGATAAGGGCAGCGCCCGACCCTGGGTGGGCGCGCATACGGTTTATGAGGCGAGGCGGGGAAAATCATTGCAAGCATTTCATTGGGTGCAGCGTTGCAAAAAGCGCCCTCCCGTGGGGAGGGTCGGGCGCTGCCCGGCGGTGCCGCCGGGCGAAAGGGTTGAACATACATCATACCGGCAGCACCTCGCCCGATTTGATCGTTGCGATATGCATCAATGCCTCGATATCCGCGATATGCGGCAGGGTCAGGATGCGGGTGCGGTACAGGTCCTGATAATGCGCCATGTCGCGGGCCAGCACGTTCAGACGCACGTCAACACGGCCCAGAAATGTCTGTATCTCGATCACCTCGGGCACCTTGCGGGCCTCGGTCAGGAATTCGTCAAACGCCCCGCGCTGGGTTTTGTCCAGGGTAAAGCGTAGCGACACCTCGACCGCATAGCCCAACGCCTGCCAGTCGATCACTGCCTGTTGCCCCAACAGCACCCCGCCCGCCCGCAGCTTTTCCAGCCGCCGCCAGCAAACAGCCGCACTGACGCCAGCCCGCACCGCCAGTTCGGCTGTGGGCAACGCGGGGTCGGCCTGCATGTGGCGCAGGATGCGGCGGTCGGTGTCATCAAGCATGATAATTTGTATATTTAATTGTTCTGCGAATGATTATTCCTTGTTACCAGAAAAATACATCACAATAAACCACCTTATTCACCAAAACCCGCATATCACAGCCTTAATCCAACCCGTTCCAAACAAAAGGATGATACTTATGCGCGTTTATTATGACCGCGATTGCGATGTGAACCTGATCAAGGGCATGAAAGTGGCGATTCTGGGTTATGGCTCCCAAGGCCACGCCCATGCGCTGAACCTGCGTGATTCCGGCACCAAAGAGGTTGTCGTCGCACTGCGCGAAGGCTCGCCCAGTGCCGCCAAAGCCGAGGGCGAAGGTCTGAAGGTGATGGGCATTGCCGAAGCCGCGGCCTGGTGCGACCTGATCATGTTCACCATGCCCGACGAACTGCAGGCCGACACCTACAAGAAATACGTCCATGACAATCTGAAAGATGGTGCAGCGATTGCTTTTGCCCATGGTCTGAACGTGCATTTCGGCTTGATTGAGCCCAAACCCGGCGTTGACGTGATTATGATGGCCCCCAAAGGCCCCGGCCACACCGTACGCGGCGAATATACCAAAGGCGGCGGTGTTCCCTGTCTGGTGGCGGTTGATCAGGACGCCTCCGGCAAGGCGCTGGAAATCGGCCTGTCCTATTGCTCGGCCATTGGTGGCGGGCGCTCGGGCATCATTGAAACCAACTTCCGCGAGGAATGCGAAACCGATCTGTTTGGCGAACAGGCGGTTCTGTGTGGCGGTTTGGTTGAACTGATCCGCATGGGCTTTGAGACACTGGTCGAGGCCGGTTACGCACCGGAAATGGCCTATTTCGAGTGTCTTCACGAAGTGAAACTGATCGTCGATCTGATCTATGAAGGCGGCATCGCCAACATGAACTATTCCATCAGTAACACGGCGGAATACGGCGAATATGTTTCCGGTCCGCGCATCCTGCCCTATGACGAAACTAAGGCGCGGATGAAGGCGGTTCTGACCGATATCCAGAACGGCAAATTCGTGCGTGATTTCATGCTGGAAAACGCCGTTGGCCAGCCGTCGTTCAAGGCAACGCGCCGTCTGAATGACGAACACCAGATCGAACAGATTGGTGAAAAGCTGCGCGATATGATGCCGTGGATTTCGGCCGGTAAAATGGTTGACAAAGCCAAGAACTAGGCGTCTTTTCCATATCTTACCAAAGGCGCCCCGACCTTGGGGCGCCTTTTTTTTCAGGGATAGATCAAAGATGGAAGCAGGGCTGATCAACTGGCTGCGCCTTTGCGCGCTTGGCATTATCTGGGGGTCGTCATTCATGGCCGTCACCGTGGCCATTCGCGGGTTTGGCCCTGTTACGGTTGCTGCCGGGCGGATTGCGCTGGGGGCTGTGATCCTGCAAATCCTGATCCGTGTGATGGGGGTGAAACTGCCCACGATGCGCGGGCCCGAGGGGCGCAAGGTCTGGCTGGCCGCGCTGGGGTTTGGCATTTGCTCGATGGCGCTGCCGTTCTTTTTGCTTAGCTGGGGGCAGGGCTATGTGACGTCGGGTTTTGCTGGGGTTACCATGGCCGCTGTGCCCCTGCTGGTGCTGCCGCTGGCGCATTTCCTGATCAGGGGTGAACAGATGACCGACCGCAAGGTTTTCGGCTTTCTGATCGGATTTGCCGGTGTGGTGGTGCTGATCGGGCTGGATGCGTTCAAAAGCAGTGGTTTGGGGCTGGAACCGCTGGCGCGACTGGCCTGTTTCGGGGCGGCGGCCTGTTATGCCTTTGGCAGTATCATCACCAAACTGGCCCCAAGGGTAGACCCGTTTGCCTTTGCCGCGACGGCCACAACATTGGCGGCGCTGATCATCGTGCCGACTGCAATCGTTCTTGAGGGAATCCCGCAAGAGTGGCCAACGGTTTCGCTGATGGCGGTGCTGTATTTGGGTATCGTGCCAACGGCCCTTGCCAACCTTCTGCTGGTCTCGGTCATCCGCAGCGCAGGCCCGTCGTTCATGTCTCTGGTCAATTATCAGGTGCCGGTCTGGTCCGTGATATTCGGCGCTTTGTTCCTGTCGGAAACCCTGCCGACGCGCATATTCATAGCCTTGGGGCTGATCCTGACAGGATTGGCCATCAGCCAGCGTTGGAAAAGGCGCGGCGCGTTGTCCCGGACCTGATCCGGGACCTTTTGCCGGTTTTGCCTTATCCACGAGGTCCCGCATCAAGTGCGGGACAGGTTATTAGACCGCCCGTTCCACAGCCGTAACGATGTCGCCGATCACGGCATCCAGCAGCGCCTGATCCTCGCATTCGCCCATCACGCGGATCAGGGGTTCGGTGCCGGATTTGCGGATCAACAAACGACCGTTGGCCTTCAGCTTTTCCTCGCCCGCTGCAATCGCCGCCTTGACGGTCTCGGTGCTTAAAGGTTCCTGACCGGCGGCATAGCGCACATTGGTCAGCTTTTGCGGCACGGTTTCAAAGCTTTGTGTCAGTTCGCTGGCCGGTTTGCCGGTGTCCACCATCGCCGCCAGAAACTGCAATCCGGCAATCAGCCCGTCGCCGGTGGTGGCATAATCGGTCATCACGATATGGCCCGATTGCTCGCCGCCCAGATTCCAGCCGTTTGCCCGCATCGCCTCGACCACATATCGGTCGCCGACCGCTGTGCGGTGCAGGTTCAAACCCTGACCTTGCAGATAGCGTTCCAGCCCCAGATTGGACATCACCGTAGCCACCAGAGTACCGCCCTTCAGCGTATCATTGGCGGCCCAGCGACTGGCCATCAGTGCCATGATCTGGTCACCATCCGCCACCTGTCCGTTTTCATCAATGATCATCACGCGATCTGCGTCACCATCCAGACAGATGCCCATATCGGCGCCATGCTGCACCACCGCTTCGGCGGCGGTTTGCGTGTAGGTCGAGCCACATTCCTGATTGATATTGAACCCGTCCGGCGACACCCCCACGGGGATCACCTCGGCGCCCAGCTCCCACAGAACTTCGGGCGCAGCGCGGTAGGCAGCACCGTTGGCGCAGTCCACAACCACCTTCAGCCCCGCCAGACCGCCCAGCACCGGAAAGGTGGTTTTGGCATATTCCACATAGCGCCCGCGCGCGTCATCAATCCGTTTGGCACGGCCGATATTCTGGGGCTGGGTCGGCTCAATCGTGCCGGCCAGAATGTGTTCGATTTCATCCTGTGCCTCGTCCGACAGTTTGAAGCCGTCGGGGCCGAAAAACTTGATGCCGTTGTCCTGATGCGGGTTGTGGCTTGCGGAAATCATGATGCCCAGATCAGCGCGCATGCTACGGGTCAAAAAGCCAACGGCGGGGGTGGGCACCGGTCCCAGCAGCAGCACATTCATCCCCGTGCTGGCCAGCCCTGCGGTCAGTGCGTTTTCCAGCATATAGCCCGACAGACGGGTATCTTTACCGATCACAACGCGGTGGCGGTTTTGCCCGTCCGTGCGGAAATACCGCCCCGCCGCCGCGCCCAGCTTTAGCGCAATTTCGGCGGTCATCGGATAGCTGTTGGCGCGTCCGCGCACCCCGTCGGTTCCAAAAAGTTTGCCACTCATTATCACTGCCCCCGTATTGCTGTTTGCAGGCTGAGCGCCTGCTTTGTGGCCTGTATATCATGGACCCTGACCATCTGAACACCCTGCGCCACTGCGTCTAACGCCACGGAAACCGACCCCGATACGCGGTCTTTTGCCGATTGGGCGCCCGATATGACACCAATGAATTTTTTGCGTGAGGCCCCCAGCAGGATCGGACAGCCAAGCGCGTGAAACAGGCTGATGTCACGTAGCAGGGTCAGATTGTGCTGCATGGTTTTGCCAAAACCGATGCCGGGGTCAATCATGATACGGTTGCGCGGGATGCCGGCGGCTACAGCGTTTTCAATCCGTTCGGACAGGAAGTCGTAAACGTCCAGCAATGCGTTGCTGTAGTCGGGATTGTCCTGCATGGTTTTCGGATCCCCCTGTGCATGCATCAGGCACAGGGGCGCGTTGCTTTGTGCTGCCACATCGGCCAGCGCAGGATCATGGGTGAAGGCCGCCACATCGTTGATCAGGTTTGCGCCTGCCTCTAACGCCGCCTTGGCCACGGGGGCTTTGCGTGTGTCGATGGAAACGGGCGTGGTCAATGCGGCGCGAATGGCTTTGATAACGGGGGCGGTGCGGCGGATTTCCTCGTCCACCGGCACAAAATCCGCACCGGGGCGGGTGGATTCGCCGCCGATGTCAATCATATCAGCGCCTTCTTCAACCATCTTAAGGGCATGGGCCACGGCGGCGTCCGGTGCAGTGAAATCGCCCCCGTCCGAGAAACTGTCAGGCGTCACATTCAGGATGCCCATGATGCGCGGGGCATCAAAGGTCAGCCCCGCCATCGGGGCGCGGGGGGCGGTGATCCGCTCCAGCACATCGGCGGGAATGTCGGCTATCCCCACCAGTTCGCGAGCACCATCCCGCGTGATGCGTTCGGCGCGGTCGAACCAGCACCAGCCACCGGCAATGGATCGGGCATTGGCAGGGCGGGTGGCGTCCTGCATCGGGATCGGGCGGAAATAGGCGGTCATGTGAAATCAGAGGTGGTCCCACTTTTTTGACCAGTCAGCAGCCAGTTTAAGATGGATCAGGGTTTCATTTAGGCTGCCAAACTCATTGGTTTTGTTTTTCTGTCATAGGCTTCATCCGGGGTCAATATTCCGTGGGTGGAATGCGGGCGCTCGGTGTTGTAGTAAGCCAACCATTTCCCGATCCCGGCGCGGGTCTGCGAACCCGTTTCAAATGCGTTGAGGTAAATGCATTCGTATTTCAAGGATCGCCAAAGCCGCTCGATCATCCGGTTATCGACCCAGCGACCTTTGCCATCCATCGAGATTTTCACGTCGGCTTCTTTCAGCGCCTGCGTCCATTCAAACCCAGTGAACTGGCTGCCCTGGTCGCTGTTCATGATATCGGGCTTGCCGTATTTGGCCATAGCCTCTTTCAGGGCTTCAACGCAAAAATCTGCCTCCATGCTGTTTGACAATCTCCAGCTCAAAACCTTGCGGCTGTGCCAGTCCATGATCGCGACCAAATAGAGGAACCCGCGCTGCATCGGAATGTAGGTGATATCTACGCACCACACATGGTTTGGACGATCAATCGTCAGGTCTCGCAGCAGATACGGGTAGATCTTATGCTGCGGATGTTTCTTGCTCGTGTTGGGCGTCTGGTAGATCGGAACCAACCGCATCAGCCGCATCAAACGGCGGACCCTGTGGCGACCACACTTGTAACCTTGGCGCTGCATGTGCCGGGCCATTTGCCGTGATCCATACCACGGCGTCTGCAAGAATTGCTTGTCGATTATTGTCATGAACCGCAAATTTTCAGCACTTTCGCCTTTTGGCTGGTAATACAGGTTCGAGCGCGCCAGAGAAAGTAGCCCGCATTGTCGTCGCACACTCAGATCATGCTCACGGCTCACCATTTTTTGCCTCGCTTCCCGAGCACTGTTGCGAGGCGTTGGCTAAAAAATCCCGTTCCACGACCAGCTGACCAATCTTGGAGTGCAGCTTCTCAATCTGGGCTTCATCAACCCGATCAGGATCACGGCCCCGTCTGGAAAATGCCGTGGCCATGTTTTCAATCGCTGCTCGTTTCCATGTGCCAATCTGGGTTGGATGCACACCATACTTCTTCGACAGCTCCGCCATCGTCATTTCCTCGCGGATTGCTTCAAGCGCAACGCGGGCTTTGAATTCGGGAGAATGGTTCTTTCGTTTCGTCATTTTGAATCGTCTTTCTCATAAGGGAACCTCTGTAAATTCCCGTTTTCGCCTTCTTCGCGGCGGGGTGGACGGTTTTTCGCCTGTCCCGCCTGATTGCTTCGGATCATAAACCCATTTTCACCGGTTTCAAGCCGGTTTTGGGTATTTCAGGCACACCTCACCCCATGAACCCTTATCCCGGCGCCGCCAGGCCGCATTCGAACTGGACGAAGCGCTTCATGTTGTAGACCAGGTTCATCATCCCGATGCGAAATCGCGCCCGCTTCAGGCCGATGGAGCGGATCAGCTTGCCGCCCATGGAGCGCTCCTGAAAAGCGAATACATGCTCGACCCGGACCCGCACTTTCGAGCGCCTCCGGTTGGCCTTTTGCTGGCGCTCGCCAAGCGGCTTGCCGCGCCTGCCCTTGTGATGGATATGGCTGTGAAGCCCCCGCTCTTCCAGCTCGCTTTCGATCTTTTGCGAGCGATAGGCGCTGTCGGCCCACAGGTCCGATGAGGTGTTGCTCGCATCAATCAGACCGGCAAGCGCCTGGCTGTCATGCACGGCGGCATCGGTGACATCATAAGCGCGGATGAATTTGTGCCGCCGGTCGACATTGATGTGGTTCTTGTAGCCGTAATAGCTCTTGCCGTGCTTCTTCGTCCAGCGCGCATCCACGTCCTTCTGGCGCTTCTTGTGGGGTTTTTCCTCCCACTCTTCAGGCGTTTCGCCCGCCTTGATTTTCTCGTTCTCGTCCCTTTTGTTGTGCTGGCGCGGCGCCGGAACGATGCTCGCATCAACAATCTGCCCGCCCATCGCCAGATAGCCCTTTTCGCGCAGAAAGGCATCGAACTTGTCAAACAGCTCCTTCATCTTCCCGGCCCCGGCCAGCCTTTCACGGTAGGCCCAGATGGTCTTGGCGTCAGGTACGCTGTCTTCAATGCCAAGGCCGAGAAACCGCATGAACGACAGGCGGTCGCGGATCTGATACTCGATCTGATCGTCAGAGAGGTTGTAGAGCTGCTGCAAAACCATCGTCTTGAATATCAGCACCTCATCCCAAGGCGGGCGGCCAGCGTTGGATTTGCGCTGTTCGGGCGGCGTGCGCCATATGGCCTTCAGCTCGTCCCGGTAATCCTCGAACGGCACCATGTCGTTGAGCAACACCAGCGGATCACCAGATTTGTCCAGTCCCGCGTATCGGCTGGAAAGATCAAAAAATCCCATCTGACCCATGACAAAACCCCGTCGGTCGAATCATTTTCATCCTGATGACGATTCTACCCCGTCAGGCCGGATTTTGGGGGATTTTTAGAGGTTCCCATAAGTCGATCCACCTTAACAACTGGTCCGAATTTCCGCGACCACCTCTATCTTCGGGCTTTGAAGGATCAAACCCGCCTTTGCCAACCACCACCAGACGGGCAGCGTCCATCTGTTCGGCCAGCCAATGCGCCAGCGCCAGACCATCCGCAGCGGCGGGCGGACCATCCACCGCGTCCAGCACGATCTTGGACGGCGCCCAGACGCTCAGATTGCCTTGCTTCATCGCCCAGTCCAGTTCGGTGCGGCTGTCAATCACCACGCAGCGGTCGTCTTTGCTGGCCAGCAACCATGCGTTTTGCTCGATCTCCAGCAGATCAATCCGTCGCTGGGTCGGGCCGTGGCCGGTTTGCAGGGGTGCATCGTCGGGCAGGCCAACGCAGATGATTGCGGGGGTGTCCTGTGCGGTGAGTGTATCGATCCAGTCGCGCAGGGTGTCGCTGTGCAGGGCGGTATTGTCCAGATAGGCGATCAGCGGGTGCAGCGGGGTGTCATCGGAAACGTCAATATCACCGGCCCGTTTGCGCACGATTTCAACGCCCAGGGCGCCGGGGCCGCGATCCAGTTTTTCGATTCGTACAAAAACCCGCATCGCTTGGGGTTCATGCAGGATACGTTCGGCCACCCGTTCGGCCAGTGTTTCCAGCAGGTTCAGACGTTCTGCGGCCAGTTCATGGGCAATCGCTTCGGTCAGGGTGTCATAGGACAGGATGCGATCCACATCATCGTCCAGCGGCTCGGGCGCAGGCGAGACCTCGACCACCACGTCAAAACGCAGCCGCTGGGTGGTGCCGCGTTCCACCTGAAAGGCACCGATTTCGACTTCGGTCAGGTGATCGCGCAGGGAAATGCGGTCGGGGATGTCGGGGTCGGCCATCGCATGCGCACGCATTTCCAGCGCACCAAAGGCAAGACCTGTATCATTGCTCATCTGCAAATCCTAGAACAGGAACGGTTTTCGTTGCCTGTCTAGCGGTAAAAGAAGTGTCCGTCGATACTGGCTGTTCGGGTAAATTTACGCGACCAGCGCGGGCGGACCGAGCGATTATGGTAATAGGTTGCCCCGACGGTCAGATTTCGCGGCGCACCATCCAGAAGGGCGCGGGCGATTTTGCCGACGTTGTTATAGGCGGCAGGTTCGTTCACCACTTCGGCCTTGCCATCGCAGGTATAGGAAAACTGGCACTGGTTGCGTTTGCCGGTGCCCTGATTGACCACGGCACAAACCGTGTTCGGGAAGCGGTTGGAATCAACACGATTCAGGATGACTTCGGCAACAGCGAATTGTCCTTGGACGCTTTCGCCACGGGCCTCAAAATACAGTGCTTGCGTTAGGCATTCCCATTCGGCGCCACCGCTGGCAACCGGCTGACTGTTCAGCCATTCGCGAGTATAGCTGATTTTCGGGATGTTTGGGGTTTCACCACGTTTCACCGGCCGCAGGCTGATCTTGGGCGCCGCTGTGATGACGCGCATGCGGTCGATATTGATCTGGCGAAGGGCCTGATGTTCCTGTCCCAGTAGATTGGTTAGCTGATTGTTTAAATCCGGTTTTTGTTCAGCGCCCGGGTCAGTGGATGTGCTTAGCCGCATGTCGGCGTAGGCCGATCCTGCTGCATTTACCAAAGCAAAGGCGAAGACCCAGACCGCAGTCTGGAAAAATTTAATATAAGACCGCATAACATTCCCAAATCAATACTGTTCGTGTCGGATCCAGCCCCCAGGCCGCGATCGTCAGAGGTCATACTCCAACGGGACATACGAGTCCATACCTTGTGGTAATTTGGCAACAATGCTGGGTTGTGGTCGGGATTGTATTTAGGTCCAAGTCATGTAGCAACACGAATGGAATTCGAATTAGTTATTATTATCAGCGTGATAGCTATCGTTTCGGAATCTCAACTGCCAGTTGCGCAGCAGCCAGACGGGCGACCGGCACCCGATAAGGCGAGCAGGAAACATAGTCGAACCCGGCACTGCGACAAAATGCGATAGATTCGGGGTTGCCGCCATGTTCACCGCAAATCAACAAAACCACGTCCTTGCGCGCCGCGCGGCCACGTTCGGCGCCGATGGTCAGCAGTTCACCTACGCCCTCGGTATCCAGCATGTGGAACGGGTCTTCGGGGAAGACGCCCTGTTGCACATAATTCGACATGAACCGCCCCGCGTCATCGCGTGACATCCCGTAAGCCATCTGGGTCAGGTCATTTGTGCCAAAGCTAAGGAATGCAGCATTTTGCGCAATATCCCCCGCCCGCAACGCGGCCCGCGGGGTTTCGACCATTACACCAAGGCGATAGTCGAAATCGCGGCCCTGCTCGACCCGAACGGCGGCCGCGACTGCATCAACGCGGGTTTTGACCAGATCGACCTCGTGAGTGGCGCTGACCAGCGGAAGCATGATTTCCGGCACCACGGGGGCACCGTTTTTGCTGGCAATCACCGTGGCCTCGAAAATTGCGCGGGCCTGCATGTCGTAGATTTCCGGCACGGTGATCCCCAACCGCACGCCACGCATGCCCAGCATCGGGTTGTATTCGCGCAGCGCATCCACACGGCGGGTCACATCGGACACAGGTAAATCCAGCGCCTCGGCCAATTCGCGCTGGCCTTCGCGGTGGGCTGGCAGAAATTCGTGCAGGGGCGGGTCCAGCAGGCGGATGCAGACGGGTTTACCCTGCATGATGCCGAACAGTTCGACAAAATCGGCGCGTTGCATGGGCAGAAGTTGATCCAAAGCCTCGGCCCGATCTTCCGATGTGTCGGCAAAGATCATTTCGCGCATTACCGTCAGGCGTTCCTGTTCAAAGAACATATGTTCGGTGCGGCACAGCCCGATGCCCTGTGCGTTGAATTTGCGGGCAATGCGGGCATCCGCGGGGGTGTCGGCGTTGGCGCGAATGCCCATATCGCAGGCCTGATCGGCCCACTCCATCAATTGGCGAAACGCGCCATCCAGCGCGGGTTCCAGCATTTTGGCCGCGCCCGCCAGCGCCTGACCGGCAGTGCCGTCGATGGTGATCACGTCGCCTTCCTTGAATATGCGCCCGTCTTCGGCGGTGATGGTTTTTTCGCGGCGGTCAACCTCCATCCCCATGGCACCAACCACGCAGGGCAGGCCCAAACCACGGGCAATCACGGCGGCGTGGCTGGTCATGCCGCCCTTGGCCGTCAGCACCCCGACGGCGGCGTTCATGCCGCGCACATCTTCGGGGGTGGTTTCGCGGCGCACAAGGATGCAATCCTCGCCACGGGCCTGACTGGCCTGCGCGGCATTGGCGGAAAACACGATATGGCCGCTGGCGGCACCGGGGCTGGCGGCGATGCCTTGCTGGAACACATCACGCGGGCCTTCGGGGTCAATCTGGTGGTGCAACAATTCGCTTAAGGCACGCGGTTCGATCCGCATCAAGGCTTCTTCGCGGCTGATGATCCCGTCCTTGGCCAGCGCCACGGCAATGCGCACCGCAGCGCGGGAACGGCGGGGGATACGCACGGCGTCCAGAATGTTCAGGCAGTTCTTGGAAATGGTGAATTCGATCTGCATTTCCTCGCGCAGGCGCTGGCGGGAAATGTCGCCGTATTGTTTGAGTTTGGCAAAGCAATCGGGGCATAGATCCTCAAGCGATGGCCCGCGCTCGTCATGGGTCAGATAGAGCGCACCCTTTTCCTGTGTCAGCGCATCGCGTCCCTGGCTCTGGCTAAGGTAGCGCCCTTTGATCCGTGGCAATCCGGTGATGTCATCGGCAAACTGGATCACGCCCGAGCCACATTCGCCCTTGCCCACCCCCAATGCCATTTGCTGCACGATCAGCCCCAGCCCCGCGTCGGCGGGCGCGCCTTTGGCCTGTCGCAGCAGGCGGGCGGTGGTGCCTTCCCACGCCCGCGCCATGGATCGCAGCACATCGGACAGCTGTTTTGCCGGGTCTTGCGGGAATTCGGCGTCGGTTTCGTCCTGATATGCGTGCAACATATCTTGCAACGCGTCACTGGTCGGGTTGTCCGGCAGTTCGAACATATCCGGGTCCAGACGGGCGACGTGGACGGCAAAGGCCTGAATGAAGCGCAGGTAAAGCGCGTTGGCGGCTGGTTCGCCCAGTTCTTGAGCCAGTTCCATATGGCGCCGGGTGTTCATGCCGATATTCAGGATCGCGCCGGGGCCGCCCCAGTCGGGGTCTTCTGAACTGGGGCGCACCGAGACCAGCGCATCATCAAAACTGTCGATCATCGCGTCGGTGTTGGCGGGATCACCGGCGGCGATGGCGTGCACGGCGTCAAATGACAGGGCAAGGGTTTTGGGCACGGGCATGTCCAGCCGGATCAGCCGTTGCAGGCATTTCGCCCGTCCGCCGTGGGTATTGTTGGCGATCGGGGCGGTCTGGGTGATTTCGGTGAACCCGGGGATGTTGGATTGCTGTTGCACGGTGCCGCCTTTCCTTGCGCTATGGGTAGCATAGCGTTTGTGAAAGTCGAGGCAAAAGAGATTCTATGCCTGCGGCGCGGAGTTTTAGCCGTCTTGGAAACGCTCCGGGGGAGCGTTTCAGGCGTAAAACGGGCGATAGCCCATGGGAAAAAGATGAGAGGGGTTAGCCTTCGACTTTGGTCAGGTCGGCGACCGAGGTGCAGGTTTTGCGGATTTGGGACAGCAGGTTCAGCCGGTTGCGGCGCAGGGTGGCATTGTCGGTGTTGACCTGAACGGCCTCGAAAAACGCATCAATGGGCGCGCGCAGTTTGGCCATTTCGGACATGGCGGTGGCAAAATCCTCTTTCTTAAGCGCAGGCGTGATGGCGGCTTCGGCGGCGTCCAGCGCCTTGAACAGCGCGCGTTCCTCGTCGGTCTCGGCGAATTTGATGTCGGCGCCAAAGGAATATTCCACGCCGTCTTTCTTTTCTTCGGCCGACAGGATGTTGGAGGCGCGTTTATAACCCTGCAACAGGTTTTCGCCATCATCGGTTTTCAGGAAGGCTTGCAGTGCCTCGGCCCGTTTGACCAGCAGGGTCAGGTCATCATTGTTCGGCATAGCAAGGCAGGCGTCGATCACATCGTGGGTGACGCCTTTGTCTTTGAGGTAAACCTTCAGGCGGTCGTGGAAGAAGGTGAGGAGGGTTTTGGCAAGATACAATGCAATTCTTGTATTTAACTCTACGGAATCGTGTTCAGGAACTGAAACAAATTCAGTTATTGAATTTGCTTCATCATCCAGTCCAAGAGCATGAAGTGCTTTAATTGCTGAACTAGCTTGTTTGCCGCGCTCTGCTCCGCTCCTTTTGCCTAAATGCGCACCAATTCTAGGAGAAAATATGGGATGAAGATTTAACCTCACCCCATTCTCCTGCACCAGCCGGATCACCCCGAGCGCAGCACGGCGCAACGCAAACGGATCTTTAGACCCCGTCGGTTTCTCGTCAATCGCCCAGAACCCCGTCAGCGTGTCGATCTTGTCGGCCAGCGCCACGGCGACGGAAACAGGTTCGGTGGGCACGTCGTCCGAAGGACCAAGCGGCGCGTAATGTGCCTGACAGGCGTTTGCCACCTCTTGCGGCAGGCCGGCGGCCTGTGCGTAATAGCGGCCCATCAGCCCTTGCAGCTCGGGGAACTCATAGACCATTTCGCTGGACAGATCGGCCTTGCAGACCTCGGCGGCCTGTTTGGCCAATGCGGGGTCGGCCCCGACCATCGGGGCGATTTCCGCGGCCAAGGCGGCGATGCGTGCCACCCGTTCGGCCTGTGTGCCCAGTTTGCTGTGGAAGGTGACGTTTTCCAGTTTCGCAACCATATCGGCCAGCGGCGTGCGCAGGTCGTTTTCCCAGAAGAATTTCGCATCCGACAGCCGTGCAAACAGCACCTTCTGGTTGCCCGCAAGGATGGTTTTGCCGTGATCCGTGGTTTCGCGGTTGGCCACGGTGACGAATTTTTCAATCCGGTCGGTTTTCGGGTTCCGCACGCTGAAAAACTTCTGGTGTTCGCGCATCGAGGTTTGCAGCACTTCGGGCGGCAGGCCCATGAAATCCTCGGCAATGTCGCCCATCAGCACCACGGGCCATTCAACCAGCCCTGCGACTTCGGACAAAAGCCCTTTGTCTTCGACCACTTCCAACCCCTGGGCAAAAGCCTGATTTGTAGCGTCGTTCCAGATGTGATCGGCGCGTTCCTGTGCGCTCAAAACAACATGCGCCTTGGCCAGTTTGGCGGAATAATCGTCAAAGGACGTGACACTGAAACGGGCAGGGGCCATGAAACGGTGGCCTTCGGTGCTATCGCCGGATTTGATGCCGTCGATGTCCAGCGGCACAACAGTTGCGCCGGTCTCGTCGCTTAGAATGCACAGGATCGAATGTAGCGGGCGCACCCAGCGCAGGGTGCCAGCGCCCCAGCGCATGGATTTGGGCCAGGGGAAATTGCGGATGGTTGTTTCCAGCACTTGCGCGATGATGTCAGCGGCGGGGCGGCCCGGCTTTTCGATGATGGCAAAGTAGACCTGCCCCTTTTTATCGTCGCGCACTTCCAGATCGTCGCGCGATACACCGGCACCGCGCAGGAAGCCTTCGATCGCCTTGTCCGGCGCATCTACGCGGGGGCCTTTGCGTTCTTCGCGGATGGTGGGGCTTTCGCTCAACACACCCTCGACCGACAGCGCCAGACGGCGCGGGGTGGAAAACGCACCGGCGGACGCATAGGTCAGCCCCGCATCCACCAGCCCGTCGGTGACCAGACGTTTCAGATCAGCCGCCGCGCGGGCCTGCATACGGGCGGGGATTTCTTCGCTAAACAGTTCGATCAGAAGGTCGGGCATGGGTTATTCCGCATATTTTTCATTAAGTTGGTGCCAGATAAAGGCGCGCCCGTCGGGGTAGATGGCGACCACGCGGTCAACACCGTCAGAGATATTTTTCTGCCCCAGAAACGGCAGGGCGATGCCCGCTTCCAGATCTGCCCCAATGGTTTTGGCGTCATAGCAGGTGAACCAGCCGGGGCCGATCAGTGGCTCGGCGTGTTCATAGGCGACATAGGTTTCGGTCAGCATGGATTGCGACATCGGCGTGGTGAAACAGCCGCGAAACCGGATGGGCGAGGATTGACTGTCGATGCCTTCAAAATTATCGGCGATGATTTCTTCGGGTTCATTTGTAACAACCGAGGTCAACTCGATGGTGACGTCCTTGGCCGCGACCTCGTCATAAAAGGCGTAAACCTGAAGGTAATACAGAACCGCGCCTGCGGTTAATGCGATGAACATGATACCAAGTCCTACTATTCGTCCTGTCATTGCACCCACCCGCCTGCTTCGGTTTCAACAAAAGCATCGGCGCATTTTTTGGTCAGCGCGCGCACACGGCCGATATAGGCCTGACGCTCGGTCACCGAAATCACCCCGCGCGCGTCCAGCAGGTTGAACAGGTGGCTGGCCTTGATCGCCTGATCATAGGCCGGATGCACCATCACGATGCGCTTGCCGGTTTTGGGGTCGTCATAGGGGTGGTCCAGAATATCGGCGCAGGCGGCTTCGGCCTCTTCAAACTGTTTCAGCAACACGTCGGTATTGGCCACGTCGAAATTCCAGCGGGAATATTCCTGCTCGGTCTGTTTGAACACATCACCGTATTTCAGCGGGATTGGCGCGTCGGGGTCGTTATAGGGCATGTCCATCACATGATCGACGCCCAGAACATACATCGCCAGCCGTTCCAGCCCGTAGGTCAGTTCGCCGGAAACCGGATGGCAATCATGCCCGCCAACCTGCTGAAAATAGGTGAATTGCGAAACTTCCATGCCGTCACACCACACTTCCCAGCCCAGACCCCATGCGCCCAGCGTGGGGGATTCCCAGTCGTCCTCGACAAAGCGGATGTCGTGCAGCTCCATGTCGATGCCGATGGCCTCAAGACTGCCCAGATAGAGCGCCTGAAGGTCGGGCGGCGAGGGTTTGATCAGCACCTGATACTGGTAATAATGCTGCAACCGGTTGGGATTTTCACCATAGCGCCCGTCGGTGGGGCGACGCGAGGGTTGCACATAGGCGGCGGCCCAGGGTTTGGTTCCAAGGCTGCGCAGGGTGGTGGCGGGGTGGAAGGTGCCGGCCCCCACCTCCATGTCGTAAGGCTGTAGCATGGCACAGCCTTTGGAGGCCCAATAGGACTGCAGGCGCAGGATGATTTCCTGAAAGCTGCGTGGTTTGGCTTGTTGATCGGTCATCATGGCCTCGGATCGGGTTTCGCTTGGGTTGGTTCCAAATAGGCAATGTGACGGGGGGGGTCAATTGGGGAGTTTGCCCCTATTCCACCGGCAACACAAACTCTGCCGCTTCGGCACGGGTCAGTTGTTCGCCCTGTTTGCGTTTCATCAGGACCTCGCGGGCGCGGGCGTATTGGTCATCCTGCCAGAACATCATGCAGCCGTTGCAGCCCTTGCCGCAGCACCCTTCAACCCCGATGCGGTTGGTTTTGAAACGGCGGTCGTTGGTGTTTTCCTCAATCTTTTCAACCAATTCATCACGGCGTTTGCTATAAGCCTTTTCGTTTTCCTTGCCGTTGATTTCCAAGCCTTGCGTCAGCTTGTCCAGCCGGATGCGGGCCCATTGTTCTTCGGTTAGGGCGCGTTCCTTGCGCATCACGCTATATTGCGGGAAGCGGGCGCGCAGCACCTCGGGGTCTTCGTGGTCAAACAGGGAAAACGGGATGCGGACGGTGGTGCGGGTGCCGCCGTGGATCACGTCCTTTTTCTCGCCGGTCGCGGCGTCCTCGAAATCATACATTCGCAGCAGCACGGTTTCCCGCGCAATGGGGGATACGAAATCCAGCACTTCGCCCGCTTCCAGTTTGTTTTTCACTTCGACCAGAAAGGCGTCTTCGGTCACTTCCGAGACCACGCCGGCATATTCCCACTGCGCCATGGCGGCGGTGTGTTCATAGTCGTGCGCATAATTGGTCAGGCGGCCATCGTGGAAGGCCAGTGTGTAGCCGCGGTTGCCGACCGATTCCAGCTCGCGCATATAGGGCAGGGGGTTCCAGTTTTCGGGATCTGCGTAATAATCGTCGATCGCCATCCGGTAGGCCCGCGCGACGATGGCGGCGTAATATTCCGACTTGCCGCGCCCCTCGACCTTCAGGCTGTCCACGCCGATACGCAGATATTCGTCCAGTTTGGGCATGATGCACAGGTCTTTGGAATTCAGGATGTAGGAACCGCGCGAGTCCTCCTCGATTGGCAAAAGGTCACCGGGGCGGCAGCCTTCTTCCAATAGAAATTCGAACATATCGGCGTTTTCGTCCGTGACATTCAATTCCTGCACGGTGCCGTCTTTCAGACGCAGGTGGAATTTGTAATTCCAGCGGCAGGAATTGGCGCAATTGCCCTGATTGGCGCCACGTTCGGACATGAAGTTGGACAGCAGGCAGCGGCCCGAATAGGTCATGCACATGGCGCCATGAACAAAGGCTTCCAGCTTGATATCAGGGCATTCTTTGCGGATTTCACAGAGTTCGCTGAAGGATACTTCACGGGCTAGAACCACCAGTTCAGCCCCCAGATCCTGCCAGAATTTCACCGACAGCCATGACGATACATTGCTTTGGGTCGAGATGTGTAGCGGCAATTCCGGCGCGTGGGTTTTGACGAATTGGAACACACCGGGGTCGGCAATGATCAAGCCGTCGGGTTTCACTTTTCGAACAGTTTCGACGTATTCGTGCAGTTTCGGGATATCCTTGTTATGGGAAAACAGGTTTAGCGTAAGATAGGCGCGTTTACCGTGGGCATGGCAAAACTCCACCCCCTCGATCACGTCCTCGAGCGAAAACTGCGATTTGGTGCGCAGGGACATATCCGGCGTGCCCAGATACACGGCATCGGCCCCGTAAAGGATTGCCATTTTCAGTTTGCGCAGGTTTCCTGCGGGCATAAGAAGTTCGGAACGGTGCGGTTGCGTCATCGTGTGGGTGCCATAAATCAGGGGAATTCAGGGCCTTTTACACGGGTTTCCCGACTTTGCCAATCGGTGGAACAAATGCCTGCAAGCAGATTAAATTTTATGGGGCTGACCCAGATAACTACTTCAAGTAACGCTTAACCCATTGTCTTAGCTGCAATAACTGAGCTGAAGGGTCACTGTTGTTGAAACGCCACTCGCATTCCTTCAAATATAGGGAACCTCTGTAAATTCCCGTTTTCGCCTTCTTCGCGGCGGGGTGGACGGTTTTTCGCCTGTCCCGCCTGATTGCTTCGGATCATAAACCCATTTTCACCGGTTTCAAGCCGGTTTTGGGTATTTCAGGCACACCTCACCCCATGAACCCTTATCCCGGCGCCGCCAGGCCGCATTCGAACTGGACGAAGCGCTTCATGTTGTAGACCAGGTTCATCATCCCGATGCGAAATCGCGCCCGCTTCAGGCCGATGGAGCGGATCAGCTTGCCGCCCATGGAGCGCTCCTGAAAAGCGAATACATGCTCGACCCGGACCCGCACTTTCGAGCGCCTCCGGTTGGCCTTTTGCTGGCGCTCGCCAAGCGGCTTGCCGCGCCTGCCCTTGTGATGGATATGGCTGTGAAGCCCCCGCTCTTCCAGCTCGCTTTCGATCTTTTGCGAGCGATAGGCGCTGTCGGCCCACAGGTCCGATGAGGTGTTGCTCGCATCAATCAGACCGGCAAGCGCCTGGCTGTCATGCACGGCGGCATCGGTGACATCATAAGCGCGGATGAATTTGTGCCGCCGGTCGACATTGATGTGGTTCTTGTAGCCGTAATAGCTCTTGCCGTGCTTCTTCGTCCAGCGCGCATCCACGTCCTTCTGGCGCTTCTTGTGGGGTTTTTCCTCCCACTCTTCAGGCGTTTCGCCCGCCTTGATTTTCTCGTTCTCGTCCCTTTTGTTGTGCTGGCGCGGCGCCGGAACGATGCTCGCATCAACAATCTGCCCGCCCATCGCCAGATAGCCCTTTTCGCGCAGAAAGGCATCGAACTTGTCAAACAGCTCCTTCATCTTCCCGGCCCCGGCCAGCCTTTCACGGTAGGCCCAGATGGTCTTGGCGTCAGGTACGCTGTCTTCAATGCCAAGGCCGAGAAACCGCATGAACGACAGGCGGTCGCGGATCTGATACTCGATCTGATCGTCAGAGAGGTTGTAGAGCTGCTGCAAAACCATCGTCTTGAATATCAGCACCTCATCCCAAGGCGGGCGGCCAGCGTTGGATTTGCGCTGTTCGGGCGGCGTGCGCCATATGGCCTTCAGCTCGTCCCGGTAATCCTCGAACGGCACCATGTCGTTGAGCAACACCAGCGGATCACCAGATTTGTCCAGTCCCGCGTATCGGCTGGAAAGATCAAAAAATCCCATCTGACCCATGACAAAACCCCGTCGGTCGAATCATTTTCATCCTGATGACGATTCTACCCCGTCAGGCCGGATTTTGGGGGATTTTTAGAGGTTCCCTATAGCCCAAATTGGGCCTTGGGGACACCGTTAAATCGGCGCATGTGGCGCTTGGCTTGGTTCCAGAAATTCTCGATGCCATTGATGTGGTTGTGACGGTCTGCAAAGAGCTTGGAATGGTTGATGCGAAAGTGGTGGAAGTCTGACACATCCAGCACATTATAACCGCGCCAACAATCGGAATAGACGATGGAATCCGGCACGACTTTGCGCTCTATGATCGGGATCAGAGTGGCGGATTTGGCGTCCGGGATGATCTTGGTGTAAACCTTCCCACCCCTTTTTAATATACCAAAAACGGGAATTTTACCTGCCGCACCACGCCCGCGTTTACCTTTGCGTTTGCCGCCAAAGTAGCTTTCGTCCACTTCTATTTCTCCGCCGAACATAGCTTGGCTTTCCGCCTCCAGCTCATAGGCGATTAGAGGTGGTCCCACTTTTTTGACCAGTCAGCAGCCAGTTTAAGATGGATCAGGGTTTCATTTAGGCTGCCAAACTCATTGGTTTTGTTTTTCTGTCATAGGCTTCATCCGGGGTCAATATTCCGTGGGTGGAATGCGGGCGCTCGGTGTTGTAGTAAGCCAACCATTTCCCGATCCCGGCGCGGGTCTGCGAACCCGTTTCAAATGCGTTGAGGTAAATGCATTCGTATTTCAAGGATCGCCAAAGCCGCTCGATCATCCGGTTATCGACCCAGCGACCTTTGCCATCCATCGAGATTTTCACGTCGGCTTCTTTCAGCGCCTGCGTCCATTCAAACCCGGTGAACTGGCTGCCCTGGTCGCTGTTCATGATATCGGGCTTGCCGTATTTGGCCATAGCCTCTTTCAGGGCTTCAACGCAAAAATCTGCCTCCATGCTGTTTGACAATCTCCAGCTCAAAACCTTGCGGCTGTGCCAGTCCATGATCGCGACCAAATAGAGGAACCCGCGCTGCATCGGAATGTAGGTGATATCTACGCACCACACATGGTTTGGACGATCAATCGTCAGGTCTCGCAGCAGATACGGGTAGATCTTATGCTGCGGATGTTTCTTGCTCGTGTTGGGCGTCTGGTAGATCGGAACCAACCGCATCAGCCGCATCAAACGGCGGACCCTGTGGCGACCACACTTGTAACCTTGGCGCTGCATGTGCCGGGCCATTTGCCGTGATCCATACCACGGCGTCTGCAAGAATTGCTTGTCGATTATTGTCATGAACCGCAAATTTTCAGCACTTTCGCCTTTTGGCTGGTAATACAGGTTCGAGCGCGCCAGAGAAAGTAGCCCGCATTGTCGTCGCACACTCAGATCATGCTCACGGCTCACCATTTTTTGCCTCGCTTCCCGAGCAACTGTTGCGAGGCGTTGGCTAAAAAATCCCGTTCCACGACCAGCTGACCAATCTTGGAGTGCAGCTTCTCAATCTGGGCTTCATCAACCCGATCAGGATCACGGCCCCGTCTGGAAAATGCCGTGGCCATGTTTTCAATCGCTGCTCGTTTCCATGTGCCAATCTGGGTTGGATGCACACCATACTTCTTCGACAGCTCCGCCATCGTCATTTCCTCGCGGATTGCTTCAAGCGCAACGCGGGCTTTGAATTCGGGAGAATGGTTCTTTCGTTTCGTCATTTTGAATCGTCTTTCTCATAAGTCGATCCACCTTAACAACTGGTCCGAATTTCCGCGACCACCTCTGAGGTATTTCATCAATTCCCAATTTACCGAGTCGGAATCAAATTGTTCACTATCGTAATCGCCTCCGGACCACTCCATATAGCTTTCGTGCTCTTCATGGCTCGGATCCTTCAGGGCGTTGCAGAATTCAAAGTAACCGGGTACACCACCCACATCCTCAGGTGGACAAGCCCGTTCACCCTCAAGACAGGCCAGCTCCGTTCTCAATTCAGGATTGAAATAGCGGTTCTCCTCCAAGAGAAGTTCATGTTCCCAGCTGTCCCCGAAATCATACAGATAACTGAATGTTCGGCCTTTCTGTTTGATCAAATCTCCAAGCCGGTATTTTCCACATACCAACCCGTCTTCTTTGGATTCCGGATATTCGGTGTAGCGTTTTTTCCCAATGGTAAATTCGTGCAGGTGACTGTCGGTCCAGCCCATGACAATCTGAATCACATCGTGCAGCCGATCCAGCGTGATGCTGGCTGGCACCACAAAGCGACGCCATATTGCCGGTTCGATATCAAGCAGTTGTATTTTCAGTAGATAAAATCGGTTGTGTCTCGAAAGTGGTGGAAATTGATTTCAGGCACCTCCGAGCGGGTTGAGTTATGCGCCGGTCAGGCGGCTTGGTCAAGGGTTGCGTCGGCGACGGGCTGAGCGAGCGTTTCCCAGCCATCGACCTTTCGCATGACGATCTGCCCCGAGGCCATCAGAGCCCAAAGCAGCATCGGCACGGTCTCGGCGCATGGCAGCACGGTCTGGGTCTTGATGCGGCGGCGGAATTCCTCGTTCAGGCGTTCGATCGCATTTGTCGTTCTGGCCGATTTCCACTGGCCTTGTGGCAGACGCGTGAAGGTGAAAAGCTTATCTCCTGCTTCTTCCAAGCTGTCAGCGACGGCCTTGCATTTCAGCCGCCATTTTCGCAGAAATGCCTTGCGGCGGGTGGCGATTTCCTCGGGTGTTTTGGCGTAGATCATGTCGCGGTAATCTTCTGTCAACTCATCATGCATACGCTTGGGTGCCTTGGCCAGAAGGTTGCGGTGCTTGTGCACCGTGCACCTCTGGATCGGCAGATCTTCACCCCAGAGGGCAATGAGAGCGACCTCAAGTCCCGGTGCCCCGTCCACGATGACAAATTCGGGCCGTTTCAACCCGCGCGCATCCAGATCGTTGATGAACTGACGCCAGGCGGAGGTGCTTTCGCCGCCCATGTTCATCAGTGATAACAAGACCTTCTGCCCATCCCGGCGCACGCCAATCGCGGCCAGAACCGAGATATTGGTGGCCTTCCTGTCAATCCGCGTTTTGATCACGGTGCCGTCCAGGATCAGCCGCACGATGTCTTCATCCGCAAGGCTGCGGGCGCACCACGCCTGCCAGTCCACCTTCACCTTGCGCCAGGCGCGGCTCACCACATCCTTGCTGACCGCCCCCTGAAACAGGCCGAACAGGGCGCGTTTTACCCGCCGTGTGTTGGTGCCCGAAAGGTAGACAGCAGCGATCAGCGCCTCGGCCTTCTTCGTCAGCCGCTGGTAGCGGGGCAATGCCTTCGAGCGCCATTCTCTGGCCTTGCCGGCCTCGCCTGTGATCCGCGCACGCGGCACGCGCACCGTTTCGGTTCCAAATGTTCCGACCAGTTGCCGCTCGCGATGCCCGTGGCGGTATCCGGCCTTTGCCCCGCCGCTGCGGCCATACCGGCAACGGCCCAGAAACTGCTCCAGCTCCTCTTCGAAAACCGCCTCGATCGTCGCGCGGATGTTCTGGCGCAGCCGGTCTTCAATCGGGTCATAGCCTGCTTCATTGGCCAGTAGCGCGGATGTCGATGTTGCTGTATTCTTTGTCATGGCGTGATCTCCTTGGCGGTTCCAGCCGCCGGTTGGGTGGCTTCGATGCACCCGGAGATTACGCCGTCCTCGAATTTCCACCAAACTCGCGACACTACCCAAGCAATGGCCAAACCCAGACTGGTGCGCCGTTTAGAATATTTGAAAGCATGGTTTTCTCCTGCAAAAAGGTTCGAGTTTCAACTTGAATTCTTTTCGCAGTGAAATATCACGTTAGGAATTGTGGATGCGTGAACGACAGGGATTTATTCGTGAATAACACATTCAAGGCATCGGTTTTTCGTGTGCTGAATTTCTGGCACTGGCGCGAACAGCTGATTGCATTGGGGTTAACCATTTTAGCCTTTGCATATTTGGGGCCGTTTTCGACATCGGACATGTCTTTTGGCACGCGGCTTCTTTATTGGGGGCTGGATATCGGGATCGGGTGGATCTTGGTTTTGGCCTTTTTAACCTTGTTCGTTCGCAATCCGGCCATGGATGAATGGCCCAGTTTCATCAGGATCGGGCTGGCGGTTTTGGCTGCAACCCTTCCGATCAGTTATACGGTCGTTCAAATTGAATGGCTCATTCGCGGAAATGGCCTTGGCCCGCAGATTGTTGTCAGGGTTTTCTTTGTTTGCGCCCTGATTGGCGGGATTATCAGCTTGCGCATCCAGTCCCGTTTGGGCGTCGCGACCCCCGCGCCGCAAACACCGGCACAGGATTTTTTCAAACGTCTTCCGTTCGAATTGGGGACGGATTTGATATCCCTTTCGATGCAGGATCACTATGTCGAGGCCACAACAACAAAAGGATCAGCCCTGATCTTGATGCGGTTGAGCGATGCGATTTCCGAATTGCCCGATGCAAGTGGTGTGCAGATCCATCGTTCGCACTGGGCGGCAATCAACGCCATGCGCCGCACCAAAAGGGACAACGGCAAGCTGTTGCTGGAATTAAGCGATGGGCGTTCTTTACCTGTAAGCCGTACGTATGCAGCAACGGTAAAAGCGGTTTTGAACACCTGATTTACACATCAAGATTGGCAAGATGCCATGCGACCCGCACGATTTCGGTTTTATCAGGCGTAATCGCGCGTGGGTAAATGGGCGCGTCCCGATCATCCAGAATTGGCGCGTGCCAGCCATCGGTGGTGTCAAAAAACCGTGCAACGCCTTCTTCACCGAATTCATTGAAATAGCCCTGAACGACAACATCAAGATAGGACAGCAGGATCGGGTTTTTTGTGGTCGGGGGCTGGTGGGCGTTGGCCTCGATCGCGTAGATCGCCACCTCGGGGTCGTGGTTTACCTCGTGGTGGACCTGATGGGTGGCATCCTGCCGCAGATAGGCGCGTTCACGGATGTCCAGCGCCTGCCAGTCACCATCCGGCACTGCGGCAATCAGCCCGTCGATGGTGCAATCCGCATCCGGTACCGCCGTCAGGTAGCATAGATCACGCAGGGGGCTGCGCCGCCACGCCCGCCGCCAGCCGGTAATCTGTGCCGGATGGGCCTGTTCGTACTCATGCGTTTTGCGGTTCACCAATGAGCCGTAGCCAAAGAAAAACGGGTCTTTCATAGGGAATGTTTTGCATTTGTATACACCTGAATACAACCCCTTGCGAAGGTCGGTTTGCTGGTCTAACGTGCCTTCCGTCAACGTCGGGAGAATCTGGTGTTACCAGTGCCGAAGGAGCATGCGCCCCGCTAAACTCTCAGGCCCAATGGACCGACGGTTGACTGTGAAGACTCTGGAGAGTGGTGCCGCGTGGTGCCCGCCGAAGGGATAGCGATCTCAGGCAAACGGACAGAGGGGGCATCAACGGGTGGTTATTTGACCGCTTAAATTGATGCCGGACGCATTTACCATCCGGTTGGCGATATATTGGGGGCGACGCATGTCTGATCTGAAACGAACCGGTCTTTATGATCTGCATCTGGAACTGGGCGCGAAAATGGTGCCTTTTGCGGGCTATGAAATGCCCGTGCAATATCCGCTGGGCGTGATGAAGGAACATATCCATACCCGCGAGAATGCCGGTCTGTTCGATGTCAGCCATATGGGGCAGGTTCTGGTGCGGCCCAAATCCGGCGATGTGGCCGATGCGGCGCTGGCGTTTGAAACCCTTGTGCCGGTATCGCTGCTGGCGCTGAAAGAGGGGCGTCAGCGGTACGCGATGTTCACCAATGATGCGGGCGGGATCATGGATGACCTGATGGTGGCCAACCGTGGCGATCACCTGTTCGTTGTGGTGAACGCGGCCTGCAAGGACGCCGACATCGCGCATATGCGGGCGAACCTGTCGGACAGTTGCGAAATCGAGGTGATCGGCGATCGCGCATTGCTGGCGTTGCAAGGGCCATTGGCCGAAGCCGCGCTGAACAGCATTGCCCCTGTGGCCGATATGAAATTCATGGATGTGACCGTTTTGCCATCCGCATTTGGCGACCTTTGGGTGTCGCGCTCGGGCTATACCGGCGAGGACGGGTTCGAGATTTCCGTCGCCGATGATCAGGCGGTTGCCTTTGCCCGCGCTTTGTTGGCGGCGGACGGGGTAGAGCCGATCGGCCTTGGCGCACGCGACAGTTTGCGCCTAGAGGCAGGACTTTGCCTTTATGGCAATGACATCGACGAAACCACCTCCCCCATCGAGGCCGCACTGGAATGGGCGATGCAAAAGGTTCGCCGCAAAGGGGGCGAACGCGAGGGCGGCTTCCCAGGTGCTGACCGTATCCTGAACGAGCTGGAAAACGGCACATCACGCCGCCGCGTTGGTATTCTACCCGATGGCCGCGCGCCGATGCGCGCGCATACCATGCTGTTTGCGGATGAAACCGCGGCCGAGCCGATGGGCGAAGTCACATCAGGCGCCTTTGGCCCCACCATCGGACGGCCCATGTCGATGGGATATGTCGCCACAGAATTTGCCGAAACCGGCACTAAAATCTATGCCGAGGTGCGCGGCAAACGCCTGCCCGCCACCATTGCGGATATGCCGTTCCGGCCCTCGACCTATAAACGCTAATCAACAGGAGAAATGATAATGAAGTATACAGAAGAACACGAATGGCTGCGCGTCGAAGGGGATGTTGTGGTCGTGGGCATCACCGAACACGCCGCCGAACAACTGGGTGACGTGGTGTTTGTCGAACTGCCCGATACCGAAACCGAAGTGGTCAAGGACGACGAAGTTGTGGTGATTGAATCGGTCAAGGCCGCGTCAGACATTCTGGCGCCGATTGACGGCGAAATCGTCGAAGTAAACGAGGCAATAGTGGATGATCCCGGCAAGGTGAACGAGGATCCGCAGGGGGATGCGTGGTTCTTTAAAATGAAAGCCGCCGATCTGTCGCAACTGGACGATATGATGGATGAAGCCGCTTACAAAGCCTTTATCGGGTAACCCGAGCTTTTACATTTGCCGACCCAATTTCGGAGAAGAACCATGCCTTTCACCCCGACCGATTACCTGCCCTATGACTTTGCCAACCGCCGCCATATTGGCCCCTCGCCCGAGGAAATGGCCGAGATGTTGCAGGTACTGGGGGTGGAGACGCTGGACGAGCTGATCGACCAGACCGTGCCAAAATCCATCCGCACCAAAGAGCCGCTGGAATTCGGCAAACCCAAATCCGAGCGCGAATGGCTGTGGTTTGTGCGGCAGGTGGCAAAGAAAAACAAAGTATTCACTACCATGATCGGGCAGGGGTATTACGGGGCGATTACCCCGCCGGCAATCCAGCGCAATATTCTGGAAAATCCGGCGTGGTACACCGCCTATACCCCCTATCAGCCCGAGATTTCGCAGGGGCGTCTTGAGGCGTTGCTGAACTTCCAGACCATGGTTTCCGATCTGACCGGCCTTGAAATTGCCAACGCATCTCTGCTGGACGAAGCCACCGCCGCCGCCGAAGCCATGACCATGGCGCAGCGGGTGGCCAAATCCAAGGCAACGGCATTTTTCGTCGATGAAAACTGTCACCCGCAAAACATCGCGGTGATCAAAACCCGCGCCCAGCCATTGGATATCGAGGTGATCGTGGGCAAGCCTGACGATCTGGATGCCTCGCAGGTGTTTGGCGCGGTGTTCCAATACCCCGGCACCTATGGCCATCTGCGCGATTTCACTGCCGAAATGGACGCACTGCACGAAGCCAAGGCGATTGGCATCGTCATTGCCGACCCGATGGCCCTGACTCTGCTGAAAGAACCCGGCGCGATGGGGGCCGATATTGCTGTTGGATCGACCCAACGGTTCGGGATTCCTTTGGGCTATGGTGGCCCGCACGCCGCCTATATGGCCTGCAAGGACAAGATGAAGCGTTCAATGCCGGGCCGGATTATCGGCGTGTCGATCGACAGCCACGGCAAACCTGCCTACCGATTGTCGCTGCAAACCCGCGAACAGCATATCCGCCGCGAAAAGGCCACGTCGAACGTCTGCACCGCGCAAGCTTTGCTGGCCGTTATGGCTTCGCTTTATGCGGTGTTCCACGGGCCAAAGGGCCTAAAGGCAATTGCCCAACGGATCCACCGTAAAACCGTGCGTATGGTGCGCGGGCTTGAGGATGCGGGTTATGTGATCGAGCCGCAAAATTTCTTTGATACCATCACCGTCGAGGTTGGCCCCCTGCAAGGTGCAATTTTCAAAGCGGCGGCGGACCAGCGGATCAACCTGCGCAAAATTGGCAAGACCAAGCTGGGCATTTCACTGGATGAAACCACCCGTTCGGACACGTTGAAACGGCTGTGGCGGGCGTTCGGGATTGAACGCACGGACGAAGACCTGTCGCCGGAATACCGTATCCCCGAAACATTGTTGCGGACTTCGGATTACCTGACCCATCCAGTGTTCCACATGAACCGCGCTGAAACCGAAATGATGCGTTATATGCGCCGTCTGGCGGACCGTGATCTGGCGCTAGACCGGGCGATGATCCCGCTGGGGTCTTGCACAATGAAGCTGAACGCAGCGGCGGAAATGATGCCGCTGTCATGGCCCGAATTTGCCAACATCCACCCGTTGGCGCCTGTCGATCAGGTGGCGGGCTATACCGAACTGGTCGAGGATCTGTCGGACAAGCTGTGCCTGATCACCGGTTATGACGCGATGTCGATGCAACCCAATTCCGGCGCGCAGGGCGAATATGCCGGTCTGCTGACCATCAACGGCTATCACCGCGCCAATGGCGAAGGACACCGCAATATCTGTCTGATCCCCGTGTCGGCACATGGCACCAATCCGGCGTCGGCGCATATGGCGGGGATGAAGGTGGTCGTGGTGAAATCGGCCGAAAACGGCGATATTGACGTTGAGGATTTCCGCGCCAAGGCCGAAGCGGCGGGCGAAAACCTGGCCGCCTGCATGATCACCTATCCATCGACCCACGGTGTGTTCGAGGAAACCGTGCGCGAGATTTGCGACATCACCCATGAATTTGGCGGGCAGGTCTATATTGACGGGGCGAACCTGAATGCGATGGTCGGTTTGGCCAAACCGGGCGATGTGGGCGGCGATGTCAGCCACCTGAACCTGCATAAAACATTTGCCATCCCGCACGGCGGCGGTGGTCCCGGCATGGGACCGATTGGTGTTAAGGCGCATCTGGCCCCGCATTTACCCGGCCATCCGGTCGGCGGTGAAGGCGCTGTTTCGGGGGCGGATTTCGGCTCGGCCTCGGTTCTGGTGATCAGCTGGGCCTATGTGCTGATGATGGGCGGCGCGGGTCTGACGCAGGCGACAAAGGTTGCCATCCTGAACGCCAACTACATCGCCAAACGTCTGGAAGGCGCGTTTGACGTGCTGTTCAAGGGCAAAGGCGGGCGTGTTGCGCATGAATGTATTCTGGACACCCGCCCGTTTGACGAAAGCGCCCATATCACGGTGGACGATATTGCCAAGCGGTTGATTGATTCCGGTTTTCACGCCCCGACGATGAGCTGGCCGGTGGCGGGCACCCTGATGGTGGAACCGACCGAAAGCGAAACCAAGGCCGAGCTGGACCGCTTTATCAAGGCGATGCTGTCAATCCGCGAGGAGATTGCCGCGGTTGAAAGCGGTGAAATGGACGCTGAAAACAACCCGCTGAAACACGCGCCACATACGGTGAACGATCTGGTGGCCGATTGGGACCGGCCCTATAGCCGTGAACAGGGCTGTTTCCCGCCGGGATCCTTCCGCGTTGACAAATACTGGCCGCCGGTTGGACGGGTCGATAATGTCTATGGCGACCGGCATCTGGTTTGTACCTGCCCGCCGCTGGACAGCTACAGCGACGAGGGCTAGGCAGACGATCTGAAACGATCTATAGCGAGGGCAATGCGTATATTCATTGCCCTCGATTTGCCCGACCCGTTGCTGGATCAACTGACAGCATTGCAGGCGGGGCTGCCCGCCGGTGCGCCTTCAAAGCGCGAAACATTACATCTGACATTGGCTTTTGCGGGGGATCACCCGCAGGAACAGGTTGAAGCCCTGCACGAAGAATTGTCGCTGATAAAGGCGGCTGCGTTTGATGTGCAATTATCGGGGCTGGGGACGTTTGGCAAAAGCAGCCCGACGTTGCTGTATGCGGGTGTTGCGGTAAATCCGGCGCTGGCAGAATTGCAGCGCAAGGTGGTGTCGGCGATCCGGCGCTCTGGCTTGCCTGCACCAAAGGACAAGTATCACCCTCATGTCACCTTGGCGCGGTTTCATCGTGCGGTGGATGCGCGCGAGTTGGCGCATTTGGGGGAATATCTAATGATGCACGAAGGATTTGCCCCGCCAGCATTTTCGGTCGCATCCTTTGTGCTGTTTCAATCCACGCTGCACCCGCAAGGGGCGCGGCATGACGAATTGGCGCGTTATCCGTTGGCCTGGTCTTGACACGACTCGGGCGAGGGTGAATTTTGCCCATCACGGGGCCGTAGCTCAGTTGGGAGAGCGCGTCGTTCGCAATGACGAGGTCGTCGGTTCGATCCCGATCGGCTCCACCAGATTTCAGTTTAGCAGAGGCCCTTGCGGGCCGCTTTATATCTCGGCCCCATGAAGGGGCTTCGGGATGCCTGCGGCGCAGGTATTTTAGGCAAGAAGAAGCTAGGGTCAGGACTCATTGATTGATCCAGAAGATGACGACTGCTGCGATTTGTATGGCAGAGTGGAAAGCATGAGCGCAGCGGTCGAAGCGCATGGCGATGCGTCGCCAGTCCTTGAGTTTGGCGAACATGTTTTCGACCTTGTGACGTTGTTTGTATAAGTTTTTGCAGTAGGTTGCGGGGTGTTTGCGTTTGGCCCTTGGTGGGATGCATGGCGTGATGCCGCGCTCAAGCAGAGCTGCTCGGAAGGCATCGCAGTCATAGCCCTTGTCGCCAAGCATCTCACGGGCGGGCGGCAAATCAGGCAGCAAAGTCGCCGCGCCCTTGTGATCCGATTGCTGGCCCTCGGTCAGCAACAGCCGAACCGGGCGCCCCTCGCCGTCGCAAACCGCATGCAGCTTGGAGTTCAGGCCGCCCTTGGTGCGGCCGATACGCCGGGGAACAGCCCCCCTTTTAGCAGACTGCACGCCGTGCGGTGGGCTTTGAGATGCGTGGCGTCAATCATCAGGCGGTCAGGCGGACCTTCTTCCTCGACCAACGCCGTGAAAATATGGTCGAAAATGCCCATCTTCGACCAGCGTATGAACCTGTTATACAACGTTTTATGCGGTCCGTAGACCACGGGCGCATCCCGCCAGCGCAACCCGTTTCGGATCACGTGAATGATGCCGCTGGTCACTTTCCGATCGTCCACCCGAGGCACGCCATGGGACAAGGGGAAATACGGCTTGATCCGCGCCAACTGTGCCTCGCTGAGCCAAAACTGATCCGACATGCTGCCCTCCCTGTTTTGGAAAGCATTGATTCAGAACACCATCGGAAACGCAAGCAGATTAATAGGTCCTGACCCTAGGCAGAAAGATAATCTGCAAGGGCTTTGGTTTCCTGTTCATTCAGGCGCAGGCCAATTTTGGAGCGGCGCCACAGGATGTCATCGGCTGATTTCGCAAATTCCCGATCCCGCAGCCAGTCAACTTCGCGGGCATAGAGGTTCCAGCCGAAGTGTTGTCCGAGGCTGTTTGGAGAAGAGGCATCTCCCATCATTTCAAACACATCCGTGCCATAGGCGCGCAACAGGCGTTTGGCCCATTTTTCATCCAGAAACGGATAGCGTTTTCGGATGTCGGCCAGTAGATCATCCACGCCATCCACCGGAAAATCACCGCCGGGCAGGGGGACGCCTTCGGTCCATTTGCCGGGCATGTCAGGGAAGAAGGGGGTGAATTTGGCAAGCGAGGTTTCGGCTAGTTTGCGGTAGGTAGTGATCTTGCCGCCAAAGATGTTCAGCAGTGGTGCCACGGGGGAATCGTCAGCCAGTGTGATAACGTAATCACGGGTGGCGGCGGTGGCCGAGGAGGCCCCGTCATCATAAAGCGGGCGCACGCCCGAGTAGGTCCAGACGATCTGATCGGTTGTTACGGGTTGTTTGAAATAGTTCGAGGCAAAGGCACAGAGATATTCCTGCTCCTGTGGGGTGCAAACGGCAGGGTCGTCGGCGTGATCATGTGGTGCGTCTGTTGTGCCGATCAGGGTGAAATCGGTCTCGTAAGGGATGGCGAAAATGATCCGCCCATCCGTGCCCTGAAAGAAATAGGCGCGATCATGGTCAAACAGGCGCGGCACAACGATGTGGCTGCCCCGCACAAGGCGAATGCTTTGACGGGTCTGGTGGTGCAAAGGGCCGGTCAGCAGGTCTTTGACCCACGGGCCACCGGCGTTGATCAGGGCGCGGGCGCTGTGGGTTCGGGTTTCGCCGGTTTGGGTGTTTTCGGTGGTGATCTGCCACAGATCATTCACCCGCTCGGCCTTGATCACCTTGGCGCGGGTCATGATTTGCGCGCCGCGGTTGGCGGCATCGACAGCGTTCAGGGTGACAAGGCGGGAATCCTCGACCCAGCAGTCAGAGTATTCATAAGCCTTGTGGAACTTCGGTTTTAACGGTTTGCCTGCCGGATCTTTGGTCAGGTCCAGCGTGCGGGTGCCGGGCAGGATTTTGCGATGGCCCATGTGATCATACATGAACAGCCCCAGCCGGATCAGCCATGCGGGCCGGCGGCCCTTCATCCACGGCATCACAAAGGACAGCAATTTTGAGGTGGGTGTGTCGTTTTCGAAACGCATGTCCTTGTGATAGGGCAAGACGAAACGCATGGGCCACGAGATATGCGGCATGGCACGCAGCAGAACTTCGCGTTCTTTCAGGGCTTCGCGCACCAGCCGGAATTCGAAATATTCCAGATAGCGCAAGCCGCCGTGAAACAGTTTGGTTGAAGCCGATGAGGTGGCCGAGGCCAGATCGTTCATTTCCGCCAGCGCCACCGACATCCCGCGCCCGGCTGCATCGCGGGCAATGCCGCAACCGTTGATCCCGCCACCAATAATGAACAGGTCATAGGGGGTGGTTTGCGAGGCTGTTTCTGGCGTTGTCATCTGGATTTCCTGACCATTTGCGGGCGGTTACAGAAGGAATGACTAGCACAGGATTGCAGGTGTCACCAGAGCATTGCCCCGGTGACGTTACGCATTGTTGCAAGGAGAATACCCGCCCGCGATCAGCTTTTGATCAGCCCCATGCTTTCGAGTTTCAACAACACCTGATGGGCGCAGTTATCGACCTCGACGTTTTCGGTTTCGACCCGCAATTCAGGACTTTCCGGCACTTCGTAGGGGTCGGAAATACCGGTGAATTCCTTGATCTTGCCTTCGCGGGCCAGTTTGTACAGGCCCTTGCGGTCGCGGCGTTCGCATTCTTCGATGCTGGTGGCAACGTGAACTTCGATGAAGGCGCCGAATTGTTCGACATCTTCACGCACGGCGCGACGGGTAGCGGTGTATGGGGCGATCGGGGCGCATATGGCGATGCCGCCGTTTTTGGTAATTTCAGAGGCGACATAGCCAATCCGGCGGATGTTCAGATCGCGGTGTTCTTTCGAGAAACCCAGTTCGGACGACAGGTTTTTACGCACCACATCACCATCCAGCAGCGTCACAGGGCGGCCGCCCATTTCCATCAGTTTCACCATCAACGCGTTTGCAATGGTGGATTTGCCTGAACCGGAAAAGCCGGTGAAAAACACGGTAAAGCCCTGTTTGTGGCGGGCGGGTTTGGTTTTGCGCAGTTCCTCGACCACGGCCGGGAAGGAAAACCATTCCGGTATTTCCAGCCCTTCGGACAGGCGGCGGCGCAGTTCCGTACCGGAAATGTTCAGGATGGTGACGTCACCCTTGATTTCGTCGGCGGGTTCGTATTGGGCGCGTTCCTGCACATAGACCATATGTTTGAACGGCACCATTTCGATGCCCATTTCGTCCTGATGGGCGCGGAACAGTTCCTGCGCGTCATAGGGGCCGTAGAAATCCTCGCCCGCCGAGTTTTTGCCGGGGCCCGCGTGGTCGCGGCCAACGATGAAATGGGTACAGCCGTGATTTTTACGGATCAGGCCGTGCCACACTGCTTCGCGGGGGCCAGCCATGCGCATGGCAAGGTTCAGCAGGCTCATCGTGGTGGTGGATTGCTGATACTGGTCCAGCACTGCCTCGTAACAGCGCACGCGGGTGAAATGGTCGATGTCGCCCGGTTTGGTCATGCCGACGATCGGGTGGATCAGCAGGTTGGCCTGTGCTTCGCGTGCGGCGCGGAAGGTTAGTTCCTGATGGGCACGGTGCAACGGGTTGCGGGTTTGGAATGCCACCACTTTACGCCAGCCCAGCTTGCGGAAATAGGCGCGCAATTCGTTGGGAGTATCGCGGCGGGCTTTGAAATCGTAATGAACGGGGGGCTGGATGCCAGTAACGGGGCCGCCCAGATAGATTTTGCCAGCGGTGTTATGCAGATAATTCACAGCGGGGTGGGCGGTATCATCGGCGCCGAAAACCTTTTCGGCCTCAACCGATTTGTTGGGTTCCCATTTGTCGGTTACCGACATGATCGCCAGAATAACACCTTCCTGATCACGCAGGGCAATGTCCTGCCCTTCTTTAATCACTTCAGCGAATTTTTCGTCCACATCCAGTGTGATCGGCATCGGCCATAGGGTGCCACCGGCCAGACGCATGTTTTCAACAACGCCCTCATAGTCATCCTTGCCCAAAAACCCCTTGAGCGGGTTGAAACCGCCGTTCATCAGCAATTCGATATCGCAGATCTGGCGCGGGGTCAGATCCCAGGATGGCAGATCACCGGCCTCGACCTTTAGTTTCTGCGCGCTTTCATAGGAAACATATAACTCGGGGATGGGGGCGAGGATGGACATGGACATATAAAGGGGCTGACCCAGATAACCTAAAAAGAGGTTATGATGGGAAGCATGAGAAAGAGTCGCCTGAGCCACTACAAGCAAGACCGTCTTACGGAGCATTTTGTTTCGGGATCGACAGCACGAACAGCAGCCAGTTTGTGTGGTGTAAACCGCAAGACCGCAGCGTTTTATTTTCTACGCCTGCGCGAGATAATCGCCTATGAGCTGGAGGCGGAAAGCCAAGCTATGTTCGGCGGAGAAATAGAAGTGGACGAAAGCTACTTTGGCGGCAAACGCAAAGGTAAACGCGGGCGTGGTGCGGCAGGTAAAATTCCCGTTTTTGGTATATTAAAAAGGGGTGGGAAGGTTTACACCAAGATCATCCCGGACGCCAAATCCGCCACTCTGATCCCGATCATAGAGCGCAAAGTCGTGCCGGATTCCATCGTCTATTCCGATTGTTGGCGCGGTTATAATGTGCTGGATGTGTCAGACTTCCACCACTTTCGCATCAACCATTCCAAGCTCTTTGCAGACCGTCACAACCACATCAATGGCATCGAGAATTTCTGGAACCAAGCCAAGCGCCACATGCGCCGATTTAACGGTGTCCCCAAGGCCCAATTTGGGCTATATTTGAAGGAATGCGAGTGGCGTTTCAACAACAGTGACCCTTCAGCTCAGTTATTGCAGCTAAGACAATGGGTTAAGCGTTACTTGAAGTAGTTATCTGGGTCAGCCCCCATATAAATTACTCTCGATCTGTTACTGGGTCGCTACGGCAGGAAGGTTTTCGCGCAAATAGCGCCGGATTGTGACCAAATACAAGCAAAGGCTTGAAAGATTCATGAAATCGGGCAAAAAAGTTTCGATTTTGTTGCGGGGCAGAACATTATTCCCCTTCCCGCTGAATCTGCGGGAAGGGTTTGTTCGGCGATGGTTGTCAGTCTTCCTGTTCGGCTAGAAAATGCTCGGCCTCAAGCGCGGCCATGCAGCCCATACCGGCCGATGTGACCGCCTGACGGAATTTGTAATCGGTCAGGTCACCCGCCGCGAATACACCGGGGACCGAGGTGGCCGTGCTGTCGGGTTTGGTCACAACATAGCCGCCCATGTGGGTTTCCAGCGTGTCCTTGACCAACTCGTTGGCAGGCGCATGGCCGATGGCGATGAACACGCCTTTGGCCGGAATCTCGGTGATCTCGCCGGTTTTGACGTTTTTGGCGCGTACGCCGGTGACGCCTTTGGGGTCTTCGTCGCCTACGACCTCGACCAGCTCGTTATCCCACAGCGGCACGATCTTTTCGTTTTTCATCAGTCGGTTGATCAGGATCTTTTCTGCCCGCAATTCGTCGCGGCGATGGATCAGGGTCACTTTGCTGGCAAAGTTGGTCAGGAACAGCGCCTCTTCCACGGCAGTGTTGCCACCGCCAACCACGACAATTTCCATGCCGCGATAAAAGAAGCCGTCACAGGTGGCGCAGGCGGAAACGCCAAAGCCCTTGAATTCATCTTCGGATGGCAGGCCAAGCCATTTGGCGCGTGCGCCGGTAGCCAGAATGACGGCATCCGCAGTGTAGGTGGTGCCGCTATCACCCTTAGCGGTGAAGGGGCGTTTGCCTAGGTCCAGATCGGTGATGATGTCGGCAATGATCTCGGTGCCCATTGCGGCCGCGTGTTCCTGCATTTTCATCATCAGGTCGGGCCCCTGGACCTCGGTGAAACCGGGGAAGTTTTCAACATCCGTGGTGGTGGTCAACTGCCCGCCCGGTTCGATCCCTTGCACCAGAATAGGTTCCAGCATGGCGCGGCTGGCATAGATTCCGGCGGTGTATCCGGCAGGGCCGGAGCCGATGATCAGAACTTTGGTATGGCGTGTCTCGGACATGATTGCCCCCTTGTAAAAACTGTGGTTGGGCCAGATATAGGCGCAGGCGGCAGGCAGGAAAACCCCCCGTGACACCCATCGCGAGCAAATGACGCGGGAATTGCCGGTTTGGCAAGAAAATTACGCTTTTGTGAAATATTGTTGCGCCTGAATGTTAGCGCGCATACAATCCGCGAAAATACCGATAGAGGAATATGATGGCAAATTCGAAACTGGATCCGATTGACCGGATGATTTTGGCCGAACTTCAGGCCGACGGGCGGATGACCAATGTGGAATTGGCCAAGCGGGTCGGCATTTCGGCTCCGCCCTGCCTGCGCCGTGTGCGCACGCTTGAAGAAAACGGATTTATTCGCGGCTATCATGCTGACGTGGACGCCCGCCAACTGGGGTTCGAAGTGCAGGTATTCGCGATGGTCGGTTTGCAAAGCCAGGCCGAGGTGGACCTGTCAGCATTCGAGGCCAAATGTCAGGACTGGCCACTGGTGCGCGAGTGTCACATGCTGAATGGCGAGGTGGATTTTATCCTGAAATGTGTGGCCCCCGATTTATCCACCTTCCAGCGGTTTCTGACCGAAGATCTGACATCGGCGGATAATGTGGCCAGTGTGAAAACATCGCTGGTGATCCGTTGTGCCAAGGATCTGCCGGGTGTGCCGTTTGAAGTGCTGGAAAAGCGCCTGAACAAATCCGCCTGAACGAACGGGCAAGACAAACAAAAAGGCCACCCGCAATGGGTGGCCGTTTTTGTTCTCGACAGGTTTTGCCTTATGCGTTGGCAGATTTAGGCGACATGGATTGCATGGCCCGTTTGGCGATCCATTCGGCGCGGCGTGCGCCGCGGGCCCAAGGCAGGGCGATTTCGTTCTTGGCTGTTTCGGCGATAATGTTGCCAATCAGGCTTTTCTGCTTTTTCATGTCGCACACTTTCAATTGTTAATCTCTTGATCTTTGGCTCTTTGGTGAACCGTTATTGATAATATGAACGGGTATTGGGGCAGCAGAATGGCTGATTGCAGGAAATATCGGGTATGGCTCGAAATTTAGCAGTTTTATTTTATACCTGCATCAAATCCTAAAAATCCTGTAAATACTAAGGGTTAAATGTCGGGAGTGCACCTGCCATATATTGAAAACCATAGATTTGGGCCAAAATTTGGCGAAAACTGCCATGTTTACGGCAGATTATGAAAAAATGGGGCTAGATGCGGATTACCGAAATCAGGCGGCCATAGTCGGCCTCTTTTTGATGTACGCTGCGGCGATAGGAATAGAAACGATCTGCATCCGAGTATGTGCAATAGCGGGTCCATTCGGCATCGCCAATCCCCGCTTCGCGCAGGCGGTGCAGGGCAAAAAGGGGCAGATCGAATTGCACGCGATCCTCATTGCCACCGGCGAAGAAACGGGAATAATCGGGGTTATGGTCCATAAAGGTATCCATGAATTCCGGCCCGACTTCGTAAGCGGCCTGACTGATGCAAGGGCCAATCACTGCCACTGTATTGCTGCGGTCGGCTCCCAAGGCCTCCATTGCATCTAGCGTGTTCTCCAGCACACCACCCAAGGCCCCCTTCCATCCGGCATGGGCCGCCCCGACAACACCTGCATCGGTATCGGCAAACAGCACGGGCGCGCAATCGGCGGTCAGGATACCCAGCGCCAGTCCGGGGGTTGCGGTAACCATCGCGTCGGCCTTGGGGCGCTGCCCATGCGGGGCTTTGGTCAGGGCTAATACTTCGGCGGAATGATACTGGAATACCGTGGCCAGATCGTCCGGTGCAATCTCCATCGCCTCGGCCACGCGGGTGCGGTTCAGGGTGACGGCTTCGGTCTGGTCGGTCGAGCCAAAGCCGCAGTTCAGCCCCTGATAGATACCGCTGGACGCACCGCCGCGGCGGGTAAAAAACCCGTGGCGGGTATCGGACAGGCTGTCGGCGGTCAGGATTTCAAGGGTCATGCGCTGAATCCGGCTGGAGGTGTATGCCCATTGGGGTATAGGGCGATTGCCTTGAACAGCGTCCCCATTTCTGTGGGGTCGGTCAAGCGTTTCAACGCGCTCATGTGGGTTTCAAGCTGTTCACCGCTTAACCCTTGCGCCAGAACCTCGGCGCGCTGGGCAATGCCAAGGCGGGCCAGCAATTCGCCCTGCGGGATCAGTTTGCTGACTGGGGTGTGTGAAACGGCGGCCACGGCAAGGGCCTCGAAATCAACATGCGCGGTGATGTCGGCCTCGCCGGGGTGGGCAAGAACGCTGTCGAATGCGTGGCCGCGCAGGGCTTGCAATGTGTCGCCCAAGGACCGCCAGTCGCCATAGTCGATGAATATTGCAGCCCCGCCGAAACGGGCAATCTGTTTGGCAATGTCTTCTGAAATGGCGCCGGCCGCTGCACAGACCTCGACCAGATCGCCTTCGCGGCAATCCTTGACGCGGTGGGTCAGGGCAGGGACATCGGCAGCATCGCCCGCGCCGAACACCAATGCGTCCTCCTTGACCCCGACACGGCGTTCGCGCCAGCCGGCCTCGCCTGCAAAGATAAACTGGCGGATCGGCAAGGCGTCAAAGAATTCATTGGCCAGCAGGTAAAGCGGGCCATCGGGAATATTGCCGCTGGTTTGCACCCAGTTCACGTCATAGCCGTCCAGTGTTTCGCGCTGGATATCGGTCAGGGCGGGGGAGGCCTCGACCAGAGTGATATTGGCCGCCGTGTGAAAGCCGGACACGCCTTGGGTGGCGCGCAGAACATCGGCCATCAAGGTGCCGCGACCCGGGCCAAGTTCGGCCAGCACGAATTCCTTGGGCGATCCCTGTTCCAGCCAGGATTGTGCCAGACACAGGCCCAGCAGTTCGCCGAACATCTGGCTGATTTCCGGTGCCGTGGTGAAATCGCCATCCGCGCCGAACGGATCGCGGGTGGTGTAATAGCCGTGTTTCGGGTGCAGCAGACATTCGGCCATATAATCGGCAATGCTGATAGGGCCGGTGTTGGTGATGCGGTCAATCAGGATTTTTGCCAGTGGCGTCGTCATGTGCGTTTCCTTGCATAAAGGATGAATATCAGGCCAATGGCGATCATGGGCAGGGACAATTGCTGGCCCTTGGTCAGGCCGAAATCGCCAAACTGCATGACATAGCCCATCGGGTTGGTGGCGGTGATGAATTGTGCATCAGCCTGCCGGAAGAATTCAACGACAAATCGCGATACACCGTAACCGGCGATGAACAGACCCATCAACTGGCCCGGCTTTTTCAGCCAGTCGCGACGCCATGCAAGGAACAGCACCAATGCGCCAAGGATCAGCCCTTCCATTGTGGCCTCGTACAGTTGTGAGGGATGGCGGGCGCAGGCACCGATCACACCGGGGCAATCTTGCGCGGCGCGCCCGGGGAAAATAACGGCCCAAGGCAGGGTTGAGGGGCGGCCCCATAATTCGGCGCTGTTGAAATTGGCCAGACGGCCCAAAAATAGACCGATCGGGGCCGCCATTGCCATCAGATCACCAAAGGACAGCATTTTGATACCGTGTTTTTTGCAGAAAATCAGACCGGCAATCACCACGCCCAGAAATCCGCCATGGAACGACATGCCGCCATTCCACACTTGCAGAATTTCGGCAGGGTTTTGCAGGTAATAGGCGGGCTGGTAAAACAGCACAAAACCAAGGCGACCGCCAAGGATGATGCCAAGGATCGCCCAAGTCAGGAATGCTTCGAGCAATTCCGGTGTGGTGGGCGGAGTTTCATCGCGCCACAGGTGCGGCGCACGCACGGCGCGCAACACGATGCGATAGCCGATGATGATGCCGACGATATAGGCCAGCGCATACCAGCGCAGGGCAAAATCGAAACCGCCGATGTCGATGGAAAAGATTTCATTGCCGATGCCGGGGAAGGGGATGACGAATTGCATGTTTGTTTCCTGCCTGTTGTTTTATGGCGAAGTCAACCTTGTGATTTGCCGATTGTCACCTCATATATGCGTTAACAGTAAAATTTGGAGACCTCCATGCAAACTCGTAACAAAGTACTTGATGATATTTCCCATCTGTTCACCAACGCTATGGGGGTGGCGCAGGGGGCCAAAGACGAAGTCAATACAGCGATGAAAAGCTGGGTTGACCGCTGGATGGCCGAGCATGATTTCGTATCGCGTGACGAGTTCGACGCGGTGCGGGCGATGGCGCAGAAAGCGCGCGAGGAAAACGAAGCGCTAAAGGCACGGCTGGATGCGCTGGAGGCCAAGGCGACCCCTAAAAAGAAAAAGCCTGCGGCCCGCACGAAAAAGGCCTGATCCGGCGGAGTGGGCTGACGCCCACGCTCTAATATTGGCAAAACCCCCTCTGGTCCCCCTGAAGGGGGAGGCGATAGCGGATGGGGCTGTTTATCAATTTGGTCGTGTGGTGGATGGTTCGGGGGCGGATGCCTCCGGCGGGGATATTTGGGCCATTTGGAAGGATCAGGCTAGACCGATTGCCACCAGCGATTTGTGGATGTGGTTTGGCCCAGTGTGACGCGTTCACCGATTTGCGGGGTGAGCAGGGGGATTTTTTCCCGATCGGCCAGTTCGGTGATCCGGTCCAGTGGCTCCTTCCATGGATGAAACGCCAGTTTGAAGGTGGAATTATGGATCGGCATCAGGGTTTTGCCGCGCAGGTCCTTGTGGGCCTGAAAGCTCTGGTCCGGGGTCATATGCACATAGGGCCACAACGCGCTGTAGGCGCCGGTTTCCATCAGGGTGATATCAAAGCCGCCGAAATGTTCGCCAATTTGCCTGAACCCGTCGAAATAACCTGAATCCGAGCCAAAGAAGATTTGTCTGCCGTTGTGTTGCAGCACGAAAGACGCCCAAAGGGATTTGTTGTTATCAAACAGCCCGCGCCCCGAGAAATGCTGCGACGGGGTGGCGGTCAGGGTGGTGTCGCCGTGGCTGTGTGATTGCCACCAGCCCAGTTCGGTGATGCGGGTTTCCGCAACGCCCCAGCGTTTCAGGTATTTACCTGTGCCACGGGTGGTGATGAAATGTTCAACCTTGCCGCTCAACTGTTTGATCGCGGATTTGTCCAGGTGGTCATAGTGGTTGTGCGAGACAATGACACCTTTGATATCGGGCAGATCGGCGATGGAAATCGGTGTGTTGTGAAACCGTTTTGGTCCGGCAAACTGGCTGGGCGAAACGCGGTTGGAAAAGACCGGATCGGTCAGCCAGTAATCCGCCCCCAGTTTTAGCAGCACGGTGGAATGGCCCATTCGGTAAAGGTGGATTTCGTCATTCTGGCGCTGCGCCTCGAGATTGCACCGATTCATTGCGACAATCGGGATATTGCCATCGGGCACAGCATTCGGGGTGCGTTTGAACAGGAATTGCCTGATCTGCGCCGCGCGACCCATCGGATTGCGCAGTTGGGCAAAAGGCGGGGCGTTGTGATAGCTGCCGTTTTTATGGATTTCGGTATCGTTTTTGGGGGGCATTGGGCGCTTTCGGGTTCAAGTTGGTTCTGAACAGATGTGGGGTGGTCGGGCGGCTTTCAACATGTACAACCAGAAATAATCTGGGGATAACCCGAAGAAAAATCTTTACAGGGTCGCCCCTATGCATCACCATATCTAGTAAGAACAGGCGGTAACATCCACCGGTTCTGGTATCGAGGCCTAATTGTTGTGGGCTGCCACCCGCAGGAATTTAAGCAGTAGAGGTCAGGCACATGTCGCTATCCGAGCAGTTTCTGGATGCAGATGATCTGCATCCGATCGATATCGTCGAAACGCTGGCTGAACACCATGCATGGGATTTTGACCGCGTGGCCGATGACCAGATCGCTATGGCGGTCGAGGGGCAGTGGCGCACCTATTCCATCACGCTGGCGTGGTCGGTTGCGGACGAGGCCCTGCGCCTGATCTGCACCTTTGAAATGGAGCCACCCGATGAAAAACTGCCACGGCTTTACGAGGCCTTGAACGCGGTGAATGACCGTTGCTGGTCGGGGGCGTTCACTTATTGGCAGGAACAGCGACTGATGGTGTATCGTTACGGGCTGGTGCTTTCGGGCGGGCAGATGGCAGGGGCCGAGCAGATTTCGACCCTGATCAATGCCGCTGTGTTGTCGGCCGAACGGTTCTATCCGGCGTTCCAGCTGGTCGTCTGGGGCGACCAATCGGTTGAAGATGCGATGCAGGTTGCCATTGCAGAGGCTTACGGTCGGGCCTAACCTGTTTTCCAAACTTGGATAACAGGGACGAACCTAATGGATATGAATGACGTAAAGAATCGCGGGCTGGTGATGCTGGGCTGCGGCAAGATGGGATCGGCCATGTTGCAGGGCTGGCTGGGGCAAGGGCTGCCTGCTGCATCAACCTGGGTTCTGGATCCGCACCCAAACGGCTGGGTTCAGGGGCTGGCGGGGGAAGGGCTGCATCTGAACACGGATCTGCCTGATGATCCGGCGATTGTTCTGATAGCCGTCAAGCCGCAGATGATGGAGGAGGCCCTGCCGGTGCTGACCCCGCTGGGCAATGGCAAGACGCAGTTCATGTCGGTGGCTGCCGGCAAATCACTGGCGTTTTATGAACAGGCGCTGGGCGATAAAACCCCGGTCATTCGTGCCATGCCGAATACTCCGGCGGCCATTTCACGCGGGATCACGGCGCTGGTTGGCAACGGCAATACTGGCGATGCGGAACTGGCGCTGGCGGAATCGCTGTTGCAGGCCGTGGGGCAGACCGTGCGGCTGGAGAACGAGGCGCAGATTGATGCGGTGACGGGGGTTTCCGGTTCCGGCCCCGCTTATGTGTTCCTGATGATCGAGGCACTGGCAGCGGCCGGTGTGGAACAGGGATTGCCCGCAGATATGGCGATGCAACTGGCCAAGGCGACGGTTTCGGGCGCGGGACAACTGGCCGAAACGGCGGAGGAGGACCCGGCGCAATTGCGGGTGAATGTGACCAGCCCGCAGGGTACCACAGCCGCCGCGCTGGAGGTTCTGATGGACCCCGAGACCGGATTGACCCCTTTGATGAAACGCGCTGTGTCGGCGTCAACCGACCGTTCAAAGGAGTTGTCGAAATGAGCAATGAGTTAAGTTTTGACGATTTCCTAAAGGTGGATATCCGGGTCGGCACGGTGCTGCGGGCCGAACCCTATCCCGAGGCGCGCAAACCGGCGATCAAGCTGTGGGTGGATTTTGGCGGCGAGATTGGCGAGCGCAAGACCTCGGCACAGATCACCGACCATTACACGCCACAAACCCTTATCGGGCGGCAGGTGGTGGCGGTGGTGAATTTCCCGCCGCGCCAGATCGGTAAATTCATGTCCGAGGTTCTGGTTCTGGGTGTGCCGGATGCTGATGGCGCGATTGTGCTTTTGGCACCGGATCAGGTGGTGCCAAATGGCGGAAGGATGCACTGATGAAACGTTTGCTGGTATCCCGCGCATTGCCTGATTCCGTGATGCAGGTTTTGCAGGCAGAGTATGACGTGACCCTGCGCCCCACTACGCAGCCGATGAGCGAGGATGAAGCAGCGGCTGCCCTGATGGGTTATGACGCGGTGTTGCCCACGCTGGGGGACGGGTTTACGGCAGATGCAATTGGGCGGGTTGATGAACCGCGCTGCAAGATACTGGCGAATTTCGGGGTGGGGTATAACCACATTGATGTGGGGGCGGCCACAGCCAAGGGCATCACCGTGACCAACACACCGGGGGCCGTGACCGATGCTACCGCTGACATTGCCATGACACTGATCCTGATGGCTGCGCGGCGGGCGGGCGAAGGGGAACGGCTGGTGCGCTCGGGGCAATGGACGGGCTGGCATCCGGTGCAGATGCTGGGGATGCATATTGGCGGTAAAACCGTCGGGATTATCGGCATGGGCCGGATTGGCAAGGCGATTGCAAAACGTTGCCATGACGGGTTCGGGATGAAGGTGGTGTTTCATAACCGCTCGAAAGTGGCGGATGCGGGGGTGCCTGCGGAACAGTTGGGATCTTTGGCCGATGTGATGGCCACGGCGGATGTGGTTGTTCTGGCCGTGCCGGGCAGCCCCGAAACGCATCACCTGATTGACGCGGCTGCGCTAAAGGCGATGCAGCCGCACGCCTATCTGGTCAACATCTCGCGCGGGGATGTGATTGACGAAGCGGCCCTGATTGCCACCTTGCAGGAACGGCGGATAGCCGGTGCGGGGCTGGATGTATACGAGCAGGAACCGCATGTGCCCGACGGACTGAAGACGCTTGAGAACGTGGTGCTGTTGCCACATCTGGGCACCAATGCCGAAGAGGTGCGCGCGAATATGGGGATGATGGTGGTTGAAAACCTGCGGGAATTTTTCGCAGGAAGCGAACCATCAAACAAGGTTTAGTATGTCACATTTGAAATTCGATATGTCGTCAAAAATAACAACCCTATGGCTGGCCGGCTTTTTCGGCTTTAGCAATGCGCTGCCCAAATATCTATTGGGGCACGGCACGGATAGTATGTTGAATTACTTTTTGTTGGGCGGGGTTGGTGGAACGTTGATGGTATTGGCGGTTATGTGGATCATTTTGGCGATACTTGGAAAATGGTATCTGCATATTACAGCTAGTAATTGGGCGCTGTTGCTGATCGGATGCTTTGGTATTCTTCGGGCCGCTTTGTTGTAGGCAAGCCATTCTTTGCGGAAATTTGACAACGGCGCAGCAGGTTTCCCCGCTGCGCCATTATTGTTTTAGGCCATTGCCAGCGTATTGCGGCGCTTGATTTGCAGCAGGAAGATTGGCAATAGCAGCACAAGGCCAACGCCCATTGTCACCAGACCCGGCGCGATGAACAGGAAGGAGGTTAGGGCAATCCACCAGCGCTCAAGCTTGGTCAGCGGGGCGATGAAATAGCCCGCAAAGGCGGTGCCCATGCTGCCGATCCCCAATATTGCACCAACCAATGTGACAAAGAAGGCCTGCCATGTGAATCCGTCCGCCACCATCAACAAAGACGGTGAATAAACGAACACGAATGGCACCAGTGCCTTGGCAATCCCCAGCCGGAACGCGGTGTTCCCTGTCTTGAACGGGTTTGACCCTGCAATCCCTGCCGCCGCATAGGCGGCCAATGCCACAGGCGGGGTAATATCCGCCAGAACCCCGTAGTAGAACACAAAGAAATGCGACACCAACGGTTGCACTTGCAAAACCGCCAGCGCGGGGGCTGCAACGGCCACAAGGATGATATAGGTCGCCGTGGTCGGGATGCCGGCCCCCATGATGATGCAGGAAAATGCGATCAGGACCAGCGACACAAACAGCGCCCATTGCCCGACTTCGAAATAACTGAACGGGTAGATCGTGCTAACGCTTTGGCCGATATCCGTGGCGGTTTGCACCACAACATAGCCCAGACGAAAACCGACCCCTGTCAGGGTGACGACCCCAACGATGATGCCAACGCAGGCTGCGGCGGCCCCGACGGCTAGGGTATTCTTGGCCCCTGCGGCCAGCGTGTTCCATAGATCCATGATTGTCAGGCGGTTGACCGGATTAAGAACGCCGACAACCACGCAGGCAATGATACCGTAAACTGCGGCAAAATCCGGCGTGCGGCCGGACATGATCAGATAAACCAGAATGCCCAGCGGGATGATTGACAGCCAGTGCTGTTTCAGCACGATGCCCATTTTCGGAAGCTCTTCTGCCTTTAGACCGCGCAGGCCCAGTTTTTTGGCCTCAAGGTGAACCATAGTGAAGATGCCGAAATAGTGCAGCAAGGCAGGAAACAATGCGGCCGCCAGAACATCGCGTAGCGGGATTTCAAGGTATTCCACCATGATAAACGCCGCTGCCCCCAGAATCGGCGGGGTGATCTGGCCACCGGTCGAGGACGTGGCCTCGACAGCGCCGGCGAAATGGGCGGGGTAGCCGACCTTTTTCATCGCCGGAATAGTCAGCGCGCCGGTGGTTACGGTGTTGGCAATGGATGATCCTGATATGGTGCCCATAAAGGCGGACGAGAAGATCGCCACCTTGGCAGGGCCGCCGGAATAGCGACCGGCGATCACCATCGCGATGTCAATGAACAACTGTCCAAGTCCGATCCGCGTGGCCAGCACGCCGAACAGGATGAACAGAAACACATATTGCGCCATCACGCCGATTGCGACGCCATAGATGCCTTGATTGGTCATATACAGGTGGTTGATCAGACCCAGCCAGCTGGTGCCACCATGTTTCAGCGCGCCGGGCGCATAGGGGCCAAAGACGGCGAAGGCAATAAAAATCAGGGCAATGATTGGCAGGGTCGGGCCAACAGAGCGGCGTGCGGCCTCCAGCACCAGAACCAGCAGGGCGGTGCCCATAAAGATATCCCCTTGCGAGGGGTTGCCAACCCGTTCCGACACCACCTCTGGCGGCAGCAACGGCAGGTATAGCGATGCTCCGACGGCCAGAACGGACAGGATGATATCAAGGATTGTCACCCCGCCAATCCGGTACCATGCGGGCGCGGCAAGTTTGTTTGCACCTGATTTACGCCATGAAAACAGCAGAAAAACCAGCCCCAGTACAAAAGACAGGTGAATCCCGCGATGCAATAATTCACGCACCAGACCAAAGCCTGCGGCATAGAAATGATAAACCGACATCGCCACCAGCGCGGTGGTGATGAACATGGCAAGGCCTTTGCCGGTTTGGCGGAAGGCCATTTCGGGATCATATTCCCGTTCGATTGCGGCAAGCTGTTCGGGTGTTAGCTCGGGCATGTTATCAGAGGACATTATTCGGCTCCGGCATATGTAAAAAGCCCGGACACAATGCTGCGCCCGGGCCGGTATTTTGGTTAAAGCAGGCTTATTTGATCAGCCCGGCTTCTTTGTAGAAACGCTCGGCGCCCGGGTGCAGCGGAATGCCGATCCCGTCCAGAGCGGTTTCCAGCGTGATGGTTTTACCTTTGGCATGGCCCACATCCAGCAGCTTGCGGGTTTTGTCGTTCCACAGCGCTTTGGTGATCTGGTAAATCAGTTCATCATCTTCCTTGGCGCTGGTCAGCCATTGGGCGCCAACAGCCACGGTGGTAACCGCGTCAACGTCTTTGTAAGTGCCAGCCGGAATATCGCTGCTGGCAAAAAAGCCGTATTTGTCAGTCAGGGTCTTGGCGGCTGCGCCGTCAATCGGGACCAGCTTGACCGGTACGGCCGAGGCCAGTTCAACCAGTGAACCTGTCGGGTAGCCGGCAACAACAAAGAAGGCGTCGATTTTGCCGTTACGCAGCGCTTCCGATGCAGCGCCACCCTTCAGGGCTTCGGCTTGAACGTCGTCGGCGCTCAGGCCGGCAGATTCCAGGATAAGGTTTGCATCCACATAGGTGCCCGAACCCGGCTCATCCAGAGAAACACGCTTGCCTTTCAGATCGGCAACCGAGTTGATGCCGCTGTCTTTCAGCGCAACCAGATGGATGTGCTCAGGGAACAGGGCTGCGATGGCACGCAGGTCTTCTGCGGGCGGTTTGCCTTCGCGTGTGCCGGTGCCGGTATAGGCCCAGTATGCCACGTCGGATTGTGCGAACCCACTGTTGCGCAGGCCGGAAATGATTGCGTTGATATTATCAACCGAACCGCGCGACGAAACTGCCGATGCAATCAGACCGTCCACACCACAGCTGCCGCCTTCTTCGCAGGGGCGTGATCCGGGGGGCTTGGAAATCGCGTTGGCGATAACGCCGCCAACCGGATAATATGTATAGGCGGTGCCGCCTGTGCCGATGGTAAAGAATTTCAAATCTTGTGCAGCGGCCATTGTGGCAGCCCCCGCAACAAGTGCCGCACCCAAAAGGGCGGCTTTGATGCCTTTGGTAAATTTCATGTCTCTCTCCCGTAGATAGTTTCGTGGTTTTGTCCGCGTATTTCACAAGGTCAGGTCAGGAATAGGTTGTTAAGTTTGCCCCTGTGGTTTTTCGTTCCAGATTTGCAGTAAAGCGACCTTTGGGCCAGTTGCCAAGGGGCAACTGTCGGAAATTGCTAATTTCCTGTCGCTTCCCGCCAGTGTTTGCGGCACAGCGACAAATAACTTTCGTTGCCGCCGATCTGCACCTGGTCGCCGTCGGTGATCACATTTCCATCCCCGTCCATGCGCACAACCATCGTTGCCTTCTTGCCGCAATGGCAGATCGTGCGGGCCTCGCGCATCTCGTCGGCCAAGGCCAGCAAGGCGGCAGAGCCGGGGAACAGCTCGCCCTGAAAATCGACACGCAGGCCGTAACACATCACCGGAACATTCAAATCATCCACTGCACGGGCCAGTTGCCAGACTTGTTCTTTGGTCAGGAATTGTGCTTCGTCGATAAAGACGCAGGCGCAAGGGCCTTGTTCCTGCCGCGCCTTGATCTTGGCAAACAGATCTTCGCCTGTCTCGAATGTATCGGCCTCGTCATCAATACCGATTCGCGAAGCGATCTTTGCCTCACCGGCCCGATTGTCCAAACGGGCCGTAATAAGATAGGTCTGCATTCCGCGTTCGCGATAGTTGTATGAGGCCTGTAGCAAAATCGTAGATTTGCCGGCATTCATCGTCGAGAAATGGAAATATAGTTTAGCCATGAACGCAGTTTTGCCGTAACCGCAATAAATGTGCAAGACGGGTTTGTTTCACAGTGTTTCTGAAAGGGAAAGCTGTTGAAAAAGTCGGCAAAAAGCCAATGTATAAAGGTGTTCAGGGAAATAAGAGGTCTGGAACTGGCTCACGCCTGGGGATGAACCGGACCTCTGCACCTGTACAAACAGAAAAGGGTTTTCGCGTCGCTGCCGGATTGCTCCGGCTCTGCCACTCCCACACAACAGAAACACGAAGACCCCACCCAATACCGACGCCGGGTACGCCAGTCACTCACTGCAATCCCAAAACGCGGGACTGGATTTCTATATGACAAACCTGTTCGAAAAGACCTCTGCATGAGGCCATGGCTTTCGGTTGAAGCAAGATATCGGCCGCCCACCTTGCGCCCCTGCGGGTCCGGCGGACAGACGGGTGGCGGGGTTTGGGGCTATGCGATTGCGGGGGTTTGCGGGTTGAGGGTGATCCTGTTTGCGGCCTTGAGCAGGTTTTGCGCGATGGCGGCCATGACCATCTGGGCATGCACCCTGGCGCGCCCGAAATATCTCGCCCGCTGCAGGCCGAAGAGGCGTTTCATCGTGCCGAAAGTCTGCTCGATGCGGAAGCGGCGTTTCGAAATCAGCCGGTTGAAGCGTTTCTCCGATTGCCGCAGGGGGCGGCCGCGCGCTGCCTTGCGCAGGATGCCGTCGCGGTATTTGCCGCGCAGCATCTGGCGGTTGGCCTTGCTCGCATAGGCCTTGTCGGCCAGCACCCGCTGCGCCTTTGCGCCCGCGATCATGGTGGCGAATTCGGGGCTTTCGGCGGCATTGGCGGGCGTGGTGTGCACCTTGTCGATAAAGCCCTCTTCGTCGCAGCGGGCAAAGCCCTTGTAGCCGAGCGTGCTCTTGCGGCCCTTCTTGACCCAGCGGGCATCAGGGTCGGCGCTGAAATGCAGCTGTGCCCCGTCGGGTGAGACCTCGGGCGGATCATCCGGCGTCCCTTCCCTTGCCCCGTCCTCTGCCCGGTCCTGCGGGGCGTCGATATGGGTGCGCGGGCGCGCCGCCGCCGCGATCAGGGTCGCATCAATGATCGCCGCCTCAGCCTCTTTCAGCTTCAGCCCATGCGCCTCGATCTGGCGGCAGACCTCGGCCAGCAGCTCATCGTAAACGCCACCCCGGACCAGCGCATTGCGGAACCGGCAGTGGGTCGTCTCATCCGGCACCGACGCGTGCAGATCGAGCCCGCAGAACAGCATGAAATCCAGCCGCACCTTCAAGGCCCGCTCCAGCTTCGGGTCGCTCAGCCCGTGCCACTGGCCAACCAGAAGACACTTGAACAGAACCAGCGGATCATAGCCCTGAGGCCCGATCCCCGAGCGCCCCAGACCGCGCCGCAGGATCGGCAAAAACGAGTTCCAATCCATCAGCGCGTCGATCTTCGACAGAACGTCATCCGCGCCGATCCGTGCCGCCGCTTCGTGCAGGAAAAGGTCCATCTATTCACCCCAGAGATTTCCCGGCTAGCTTACCAAAACGGCCAACCCGGGGGAATCCCGATGTTATGCAGAGGTCTTTCGAAATGATTAATGGGAAAAGAAAAGGGCATTTCCCCCTAAATTGGGAATCCTGTAAGGAGTCTTAAATGGTTGATGTGAAGAAGTACCTAAAGAAGCACACCGAAGCCTTGGTCAAAGATGTAGGTATCGAAAATGCCTGCCGGATGACGGGCAAGTCAAAGGCGACGCTTGGGCGGTACTATTCCGATGCTGTTGAACACGCTGATCGCTTTATGCCGCTTGATGCCGCTGCTGCGCTCGAGCAGGAAGCCGGTTATCCGCATGTTACTTCGGCATTGGCGGATCTGGCAGGTGTTACAATTTCCTTCCATGTGGAAAAACGAAACATGCCGGAAGGTGGCGGGGTAAATGCGGATGTGGTCGCCCTGTCGCAACGGTTTGCCATGTTGATGACGGAATACGGTCAGGCCATCGAGGATGGCGTGATTACCATTAACGAGGCCAAGCGCTTGTTGCGCGAAACGCTGGCGCTACAGCATGTGCTAATGGATATGAAGCTGCATCTGGAGGATGATGCGGTATAGGGTATCGGGGAAGTATGGCAGATTCAAAACCGGATCGTGATGCAGCCTATGCGCTGAAAACGCCCGAGGATTCGATCGAGTTGTATCGGGAGTGGGCGAAAACCTATGATCAGGATTTTGCCAAAGCCAATGATTACCGCAACCCGCAACTGATTGCCGAACTGTTCGTAAAACGGTGCGACAGGGATACGCCTGTTCTGGATGTGGGGGCAGGTACGGGGCTGGTAGGTCAGGCACTTACCGCGCATGGATTAGCCCCCGTAGATGCGTTGGACATTTCACCTGATATGCTGGCCGTTGCGCAGTCCAAAGGATGTTATCGTAATACCATTCATGCGGATTTAACCGGACAGGTTGGAATCGCGGACACGGTCTATGGGGGGGTGATATCGGTTGGCACCTTTACCCACGGCCATGTCGGACCGGAGGCGATAGACGAATTGTTACGGGTTGCCCGATCAGGGGCATTGTTCGCTTTGGGAATTAATGCCGAGTTTTACGAAGCTGACGGGTTCGCTGAAAAATTCGAAACTTTGAAAAACAGGATTGACGGTTTTGAGATTGTCGAGACCTACGGGTATGGCAAACAAGCCGAGGCCGCGTTGCAACAAACACGATCATCTGTGGCGCTGTTTCGCAAGCGCTAGCGGCGCACCCCGATAACAGGGGGTGCGCCAGCAATCATTAGCAGCAGCTGCCTTCGGAAGGTTTGAAACCCAGTTTCTGGAAAATCTTGCCAGCTGGGCAAAAGCCGGTGAAAGCAGATTGAAACAGGTTTGCCCCGACAAAGATTGTCAGCCACATAAAGCCCGGGTGAACATAGTTTGTCAGGATCACGGACAGGATGACCATAAAGCCGGCAAAGGCCAGCACAGCGCGTTCAGAAGTCATATTTCATTCCTTTCGGTTGAGCAGGCACATAGGTGCCGGTGAAGAACATATTCGTATTTAGGAATATGTTGTGCCATATGCAAGCCTTTATTGGCATATTCGGGGGGTGTTGCATAGAAATCTGGCAGATTCGGGTGCGACAAATCCGAAGCGTCATTATCGGCACTGATATTCGCCAATCGTTGTTGACTCTGGCGTGTCCGCCCCCTAAAAGCGCCAGGTTCCCAGCCCTCACCGGCTGGGGCATTCATTTGGTGTTGGTGGCCCTTGCAAAAGGATGCCTGTCGCCCGAACCTGTTTTTAGGGGAGGGAAAGGACAACGCCCTTCCCGCGCTTATGGCGCACACAGACCGAAGGAGATCAGCCGTGACCAAACGCACAGCTGCCAAGCACAAACTAGATCGCCGCATGGGCGAAAACATTTGGGGCCGCCCCAAATCCCCCGTTAACCGTCGCGAATATGGCCCCGGCCAGCACGGTCAGCGCCGTAAGCAGAAACTGTCGGATTTCGGCATCCAGCTGCGCGCCAAGCAAAAGCTGAAGGGGTACTACGGCGACCTGACCGAAAAACAGTTCCGCCGCATCTATGGTGAAGCCGAGCGTGTAAAAGGCGATACAGGTGAAAACCTGATCGGTCTGCTTGAGCGTCGTCTGGACGCCGTAGTTTACCGCGCCAAATTCGTGGCAACCGTATTTGCTGCCCGCCAGTTCGTAAACCACGGCCACGTCCGTGTGAACGGCAAGAAAGTGAACATCCCGTCCTACCGCGTTAAAGAAGGCGACGTGATCGAAGTGCGGGATCGCTCGAAACAGATGGCTGTTCTGCTTGAGGCCACTCAACTGGCCGAACGCGATGTGCCGGAATACATCGAAGTGGACCACTCGAAAATGACCGCGACGTTCCTGCGCACACCGACATTGGGCGATGTGCCTTATCCTGTGATGATGGAGCCGAACCTGGTGGTGGAATTCTACGCCAAGAACTAATCTTGGCCGAAATAACCGAATTTACAAAAGGGCTGTGCGGTTTGCGCGGCCCTTTTGCTGTTGGGCTGTATTACAGGGGCAGCGGCCGTCCTTCGGCAATCGATTCCATCGCGAAATAGGATGTGACTGAATCCAGTTCCACCTTTTCATCAGCCGCTGGTAAACACGGTCATAACTGGCCATGTCTTCGGTCACGACCTTTAGCTGATAGTCGTAATCACCACCGATCCGGTGGAAATCCACCACCTCGGGGATGGTCAGTACATGGCGACGAAATTGCGCCAGCCAATCCGCCGAATGGTGCCGCGTGCGCAACATCACAAATACCACCAGCCCCAAACCCAGTTGTTGCCGGTCAAGCCGTGCGGTTGCTCCGCGCAACACGCCGGCCGCTGTCAACGCCTGCAACCGCCGCCAACAGGCGTTTTGCGAAATGCCGATCCGGTCGGCCAATTCGCGTTGCGACAGGTCGGCGTTTTCCTGTAGCTGTTTCAATAGCTGCCTGTCTATATGATCTACAATTCCTTGTTTCATGTGGTCATATGACAACTAAATCAGGATAAAAACAAGTAAACTAAGATGATAATTGCAAGCAAACGGGTGCATTATTGGGAAAAGAATAGGAATTATCCCATGCCTCTGAATGCTTTCAAATCCATGCTGTCCAGTGAAACCCCGATTGCCGACATAAGTGCCGGATTGATCGGTGAAGGCGCGATGATCCCCGGTGCCGATGGTCCCGTGCCGCTGGTTTATGCCGATTACGTCGCTTCGGGCCGTGCCCTGCGGCAGGTCGAGGAATTCATTTCCGAACAGGTGCTGCCCTATTATGCCAACAGCCACACCGAAGCGTCCTATTGTGGTGGCTTTATGACCCGTCTACGCGAACAGGCCCGTGGCGAGATTGCCCGCGTCACCAAGGCAGGCGAAGATTGCGCGGTGATTTACACGGGATCGGGCGCAACGGCGGGGCTGAATCGTCTGGTGGCCCTGCTGGGGGTGAACGAGGCGCAAAATCCGGTGGTGTTTATCGGCCCCTACGAGCATCACTCGAACATGCTGCCGTGGCGAGAGAGCAAGGCCGAAGTGGTTGAAATCCCCGAAAGCGCCAATGGCGGGCCTGATCTGGGCGTTCTGGAGCAGGCCTTGCAAGACCACGCTGATGCAGACCTGATGATCGGCAGCTTTTCGGCGGCCTCGAATGTCACCGGCATTATCACGGCGCCTGATCCGGTCACGCGGCTGTTAAAGAAACACGGTGCCTTATCGGTTTGGGATTATGCCGGTGGCGGGCCGTATCTTCCGATTGATATGTGCAGCGGCACGGACGTTGAAAAAGACGCGGTAGTGGTCTCGGCCCATAAATTCCCCGGTGGCCCTGCGGCCTCGGGCGTGTTGATCCTGCGCAAATCCGTGGTGCACCGCAATGTGCCCACAGCCCTTGGCGGCGGCACCGTCTGTTTTGTTTCGCCGTGGAACCACGACTACACCGGCAACCTGTCCGAACGCGAAGAGGCGGGCACGCCCAACGTCATCGGCGACATCCGCGCAGCACTGGTATTCCTGATCAAGGAAGCCATCGGAGAAGACCGTATCGCCGCCCGCGAAGCCGAATTCGTACAAATGGCCCGCCGTGGCTGGGCCAACAACCCGCGTCTGACCCTGCTGGGTCACCCGACCGCCCATCGTCTGCCGATCTTTTCCTTTCTGGTGCGCGACAGCGCCGGTAAACTGGTTTCCGAGCAGGTATTTACCCGCCTGCTGAGTGATATTTACGGCATTCAGGCCCGTGGTGGCTGTGCCTGCGCCGGCCCTTACGGCCACCGCTTGCTGAACATCAACCACGAGTATTCCGACCAGCTCCGACATGAAATCCTGACCGGAAACGAGGTACATAAACCCGGCTGGGTGCGTCTGAATTTCGGCTATCTGATGACGGATCAAACCGTGCAGTACATCATCGAATCCGTGAATGAACTGGCCGCCACTTTCGAGGAAACCGTCGCCCGCTACGCCGCATAAGCGCAACGGTTGCAAAATGCACAACTAATGCGTCTGGCATTGCCCCATCTGCTCGGTTAGAACCCTTCTTAACAGGAGTGTTGTAGCTATGACGGCCAATATTACCCCGCAGCCCGGGATCATGCAGATAGACCTTTACCAAAGCGGCAAAGCCACAGTGGATGGCGTGTCGGATGTGGTGAAACTGTCCTCGAACGAAAACCCCTTTGGCCCCTCCGAGGCCGCACAAGAGGCATTCGCGCGCGCGGCCCATGAATTGCACCGCTACCCGTCAACCGACCACGCCGAATTGCGTCAGGCGATTGCCGAGGTGCATAATCTGGATGCTGGCCGGATCATCTGCGGGGCGGGTTCGGATGAAATCATCGCGTTTCTGTGTCAGGCCTTTGCCGGTGTTGGCGACGAGGTTTTGTTCACCGAACACGGGTTTTCCATGTATCGCATTTCCGCCTTGGCAGCCGGGGCAATCCCGGTCGAGGCCAAAGAACGCGAGCGTGTCACCGACGTTGACGCCTTGCTGAATGCCTGCACCGATAAAACCCGTCTGGTGTTTGTCGCCAACCCGAACAATCCGACCGGCACCATGATCGGCGGCAATGAAATTGCCCGCCTTGCCGATGGCTTGCCGCCCAAGGCGCTGCTGGTGCTGGACGGGGCCTATGCCGAATATGTCGAAGGGTTTGACGGTGGCGCAGGGTTGGTGGACAGCCGTGATAATGTGGTGATGACCCGCACCTTTTCCAAAATCTACGGGTTGGGTGGGTTGCGGATTGGCTGGGGCTATGGTCCCAAACCATTGATCGACATCCTGAACCGCGTGCGCGGGCCGTTCAACCTGTCACAGGCACAGATGGCAGCGGCGATTGCGGCAGTGCGCGATCAAGAATACGTCACCAAATGCCGCGCGGAAAACACCCGTTTGCGGGCGTGGCTGGCCGAAGCCTTGGCCGAACTGGGTGTGCCTTCGGACACCTCGACCGCCAACTTCATTCTGGCCCGTTTCGCAAGCGAAGAAGAAGCCGTGGCCTGTGATGCCTATCTGAAATCCCAAGGCCTAATTGTGCGTCTGGTGAAAGGGTATAAATTGCCCAACTGCCTGCGTATCACGGTTGGTGACGAAGCGTCGTGCCGCCGTGTTGCCCATGCGGTCGCAGGCTTCAAGGAGGCGCGGTAATGACGCAGATTTACGAACGTGTCGCCCTGATCGGGTTGGGGCTGATTGCCGGTTCCATGGCCCATGCCATGCGCCGCGACGGGTTGGCCGGCGAGATCACGGGCTACGCCCGTTCCGGGGAAACCCGCAAGGTGGCGGCGGAAATCGGGCTGGTGGATCGCGTGTGCGATAGCGCGGCCGAGGCCGTTAAGGGTGCCGATCTGGTGGTGCTGTGTGTGCCGGTTGGCGCAATGGGGGCTGTTGCCGCCGAAATTGCCCCGCATCTGGACAAGGGCGTAACGGTGTCCGATGTCGGCTCGGTCAAGCGGGCGGTGATCGAGGCGGTGGGGCCGCATATTCCCGAAGGGGTGCATTTCATTCCGGCGCACCCGCTGGCGGGGACCGAGAAGTCGGGGCCGCACTCGGGCTTTGCCGAATTGTTTGATGACCGCTGGTGCCTGATCGTGCCGGTTGATGGCAGTGATCGCGTTGCAATCGACCGGCTGGAAAGCCTGTGGCAGGGTATGGGGGCCAGAACCGATGAAATGGAGGCCGACCACCACGATCTGGTGCTGGCCGTCACCAGTCATGCCCCACATCTGATTGCCTATACGATGGTTGGCGTGGCAGATGATCTGGGGCGGGTGACCGATACCGAAGTGGTGAATTACTCCGCAGCCGGTTTTCGTGATTTCACCCGGATTGCCGCATCAGACCCGACCATGTGGCGTGATGTGTTCCTGAATAACAAGGACGCCACATTGGAAATTCTGGGCCGCTTCACCGAGGAACTGTTTGCCCTGCAACGGGCCATCCGCACCGGTGACGGGGATCACCTGTATGATTATTTCACCCGCACCCGCGCCATCCGTCGCGGTATTATCGAGGCAGGGCAGGATACCGATGCGCCCGATTTCGGACGGGTAAAAAATTGATGTTGCGGCTGTTCGGAGTCCTGCTGACGTTGGTTTTATCGGCGCAAATGGCACTGGCCAATGCGCCTTCGCGATCATTGCGGCCAATGGCGCGGCCCATGGCAACGGGCTATATTCCGCGTCCGACAACGGTTCCGGTTTATTATTACGCCCGCATACGCCCCGTGCCACGCCCCTATGCGACGCAGAGTGCATCACCAATGGTCGCCCCCGATTTGCGCCCCGATGTCGCAATCTTTATCGGCCCGCCGGGTCTTGCCAAATCCTTGCGCCCCCTGCCGCGCCCCCGCAATATGCGCCGGATTATCGCGCGGGCCAATACGGCGCCCGAAATGGTCACACCGGCCCGCGTTGGCCGTGAAGTGCGCGGGCCGCGTCGTGGGTCGGTTTGCGGTGATCGTGCCATTCGCGGGCAGGCGATTGCGCCGGTGCGTGGACGCGGGGCTTGCGGTATTCCCAATCCGGTCAAGGTGACGGCTGTGGATGGCGTTTTCCTGACCACCCCTGCAACCATCGACTGCACCACTGCCAAGGCGCTGAAACGCTGGGTTCATAGCGGCGCAAAACCGGCGGTCGGGCGGATGGGTGGCGGTATCAAATCGTTGCGGGTGGTCGCCAGCTATGCCTGCCGTACCCGCAACAGTCATGCGGGCGCCAAGATTTCCGAACACGCCTATGGCCATGCGGTGGACATCGCCGCGATCAACCTTAAGAACGGCACCTCGCTGACTGTATTGAATGGCTGGCGCGACCGTCGCCAAGGGCCGGTTCTGAAACGCATGCACCGCGCTGCCTGTGGCCCGTTCGGCACCGTTCTGGGACCAAACGCCAACCGCTACCATCAGGACCATTTCCATTTCGACACGGCGCGATATCGCAGCGGTTCCTATTGCCGATAGCTAGGGTCAGGACCTATTAATCCTGTGCCACTGGCGCCGTTTTCCCGAAATATCAGCGGTTCGGGACGCGCCGTCAACAGTGGTTCTGTTCACAAGCGGCGCGAGCCGCTGAGATGAAGGGAAAACAGCGTCCTTCGGATTTGACGGATTTTCGCGCCGAGCTGCGTTACAATGCCTTGAAGTGAGCCGGAAAAGAAAACCTTCTGGGGGAAGGTTTTCCCGGCGAACAACCACTATTCCTGCGTCATTGTGCCTTGTCAGCACAAAAATCTGTCAAACCAGTGGCACAGGATTAATAGGTCCTGACCCTAGGGGACCAACCCGCTAATCCGACACAGCGCAATTCCCGATATTTCCACCCTTGCCTATTGCAATCGGTCCGGGAAACCATGCACCCTGTCATCCAAAACGAAAGATGTAATAGTTTTACGGTGACACGAAATGAAACGCCTCGCCCTCGTCATCCTGCTCCCCATCCTGATGCTCTATGGCTGCTTCAGGCTGACCTTTCCGACCTACAGCTGGCACCAGAAACTGACGCTGGTGGTCGAGACGCCGGACGGGGTGCGCAGCGGCGCTTCGGTTACCAGGCATATTGTCCGAAAACAGCCGACCTTTGGTCTTGCGGATGTGGGCAGCATTTCCCACAGCCTGCGCGGCGAGGCGACGGTGGTTGATCTGGGGGATGGGCGCTATCTGTTTGCGCTGCTCAACGGGCGCAAAGGGCTGGAGCGGGCGGCGTTTGCAGACCGGATACCCGCAGATCAAAGGCTGCACTTTGCAGTGAAACAGCTGGACGGCGCGGCCCCTGTGCCGCTACCGGACGCGCCGCTGCTGGTGACGTTTGGCGATCTGTCTGATCCGGCTTCGGTGAAGCGGGTTGATCCGGCGGATTTGGCGGCGACGTTTGGCGCGGGCTATGCCTTGCGCGAGATCACGCTGGAGGTGACGGACGAGCCGGTCACCGAGGGTGTGGTTGAGGGGGTGTTTGATTATTTCACTTGGCCTAAAGAGAAGCGCAAAGATTACAGGGAACCTCTGTAAATTCCCGTTTTCGCCTTCTTCGCGGCGGGGTGGACGGTTTTTCGCCTGTCCCGCCTGATTGCTTCGGATCATAAACCCATTTTCACCGGTTTCAAGCCGGTTTTGGGTATTTCAGGCACACCTCACCCCATGAACCCTTATCCCGGCGCCGCCAGGCCGCATTCGAACTGGACGAAGCGCTTCATGTTGTAGACCAGGTTCATCATCCCGATGCGAAATCGCGCCCGCTTCAGGCCGATGGAGCGGATCAGCTTGCCGCCCATGGAGCGCTCCTGAAAAGCGAATACATGCTCGACTCGGACCCGCACTTTCGAGCGCCTCCGGTTGGCCTTTTGCTGGCGCTCGCCAAGCGGCTTGCCGCGCCTGCCCTTGTGATGGATATGGCTGTGAAGCCCCCGCTCTTCCAGCTCGCTTTCGATCTTTTGCGAGCGATAGGCGCTGTCGGCCCACAGGTCCGATGAGGTGTTGCTCGCATCAATCAGACCGGCAAGCGCCTGGCTGTCATGCACGGCGGCATCGGTGACATCATAAGCGCGGATGAATTTGTGCCGCCGGTCGACATTGATGTGGTTCTTGTAGCCGTAATAGCTCTTGCCGTGCTTCTTCGTCCAGCGCGCATCCACGTCCTTCTGGCGCTTCTTGTGGGGTTTTTCCTCCCACTCTTCAGGCGTTTCGCTCGCCTTGATTTTCTCGTTCTCGTCCCTTTTGTTGTGCTGGCGCGGCGCCGGAACGATGCTCGCATCAACAATCTGCCCGCCCATCGCCAGATAGCCCTTTTCGCGCAGAAAGGCATCGAACTTGTCAAACAGCTCCTTCATCTTCCCGGCCCCGGCCAGCCTTTCACGGTAGGCCCAGATGGTCTTGGCGTCAGGTACGCTGTCTTCAATGCCAAGGCCGAGAAACCGCATGAACGACAGGCGGTCGCGGATCTGATACTCGATCTGATCGTCAGAGAGGTTGTAGAGCTGCTGCAAAACCATCGTCTTGAATATCAGCACCTCATCCCAAGGCGGGCGGCCAGCGTTGGATTTGCGCTGTTCGGGCGGCGTGCGCCATATGGCCTTCAGCTCGTCCCGGTAATCCTCGAACGGCACCATGTCGTTGAGCAACACCAGCGGATCACCAGATTTGTCCAGTCCCGCGTATCGGCTGGAAAGATCAAAAAATCCCATCTGACCCATGACAAAACCCCGTCGGTCGAATCATTTTCATCCTGATGACGATTCTACCCCGTCAGGCCGGATTTTGGGGGATTTTTAGAGGTTCCCTACTGATGTTCAGTTGGAGATTGTTCAACTTTCCCCATGAGAATTCCAAACCCTAATGGCACCACCACAATATTGACAGACAGCGACTTCATCGCGAGGAAATTGCAATGACCATTTCAAAAGACTTATTCTTAGCCATACTTTCTATGGATTCCTACAATCGGGGATATGGAACTGGTATTGAGCTTTCTGACGCGGTTGATACCAAAATTGGTGCCGCAAAAATTGGCAAAAGAATTCAAGACGTTTCTGACACTTTCGGAAGCGAAGCCCAAGCCGCCGGTTTCTACGCCATCGCCTATGATGTTGACGGGAGTGGTCCCTCGGGGCTGGCCGGTAAAACCGTGATCTCGTATCGGGGCACGGATGCGGCATTGTAGGGCGGGGTTCACCCCGCCGTCCGCCCTCAATACAAACGCGGCGCAGGCCCTATCGGGAACGGCCCCAGCGACATCTGGCCATCGGCAAAATTCAACGCAATTTTGATCACGTCCTCACCCTCGGACATGCCCGCCAGCACCTTTAACCCGTTCTGGATGGTCGGGGCGAATTCCGGGTCAACCGCGCCGCTTTGATCCGCCAGTTCATACATTTTCTGCCAGTTGATCGCTGTCAGGTTCAGCTTGCCTACCGGATAGCCATCCGTGCCGACCTGCAAGGTGCCTTCGGCCAGAAAGCGGATGTCGTCCCAGTGGATTGTCAGGTCTTTCACCTCGATTTCGGTGACTTTGGGATGTTCGCCACGGTCGGCGGTCAGGTCCAGCGGGTGGGACAGGCCCAGTGTGCTGTCCAGCTTGAAACTGTCAAACAGCGCCGATTGCTGGTGCGCGGGGTCAATCAGGGCGCGCAACTGGTCGGGCAGATCAATGCCCTGTGCCGAAATGGCCAGATCGTAAAACAGCGGTTTGGTCGGGGTCTGGCGCAGGGCCACGTTCCCTGCCTTGATCGTCGTTTCCCAGCCTTTGTTCGAAGATGCGGTCACATTCTTCATCTCGAAGCTGCTGCGATCAATGATCACATCGCCGCTGAACAGGGGCTTTGGCAGGAACACCACGCTGCCCCTTATCATCTCGCTGCGGATGGTGAATTCCTGTTTGGGCAGGGTCACAACCTGCTGCGGCGCCAAGGCGGCGATGATGTGATAGGGTTTGTAGCTAAGCGCGTAAATCAGGAAAAACGGGGCCTGCCAGCGGATGCCGTTGATCGTATTGGTCAGGTCCACATCCGTGATACGGGTGTCAAAGCGGTTGGGAAACCCCTGCACGGTCAGGTCGGAATAGGACAGGCGGATGGGGTCATCCGGCCCCAATTCCTGTGCCAGATAGTCCTTGAACCCCTGTTCCAGCTTGCTTGACCCTACAAACCAGTAACCGCCCCAAAGCCCCGCCATCACCACAATCAGGCTGATCAGTTTGCGCATATTTCGGCCTTTCTTTCCTGTCCGGTATTGGTGTTTATAAAGGCTGAGGCAAAAAGGATCAGACACATGGCAAATTCCCCGATGTGGGTGTTCGGATACGGATCGTTGATGTGGAATCCGGGGTTTGAATATTTTGACCGGCAGATCGCGACGCTAGAGGGCTATCACCGCTCGTTCTGTATGCGCTCGATCCACCATCGCGGCACAGATGCGCATCCGGGTCTGGTGCTGGCGCTGGATGCTGCGGAGGGGGCGTGTTGCGACGGGCTGGCGTTGAAGGTGGCGGCAGGTAAGGCCGAAAGCGTGCTGAACTATCTGCGTGAACGCGAGCTGATATCCTCGGCCTATGTCGAGGCCGTGTTGCCCATCACCCTGCGGGACGGACGGCAGGTGCAGGCCGTGACCTATGTGGTGGATGCGGATCATGTGCAGTATTGCGGCGGCTTGCCACTGGCAGAACAAGCCGGGATTATCGCCACAGCCGTTGGCGGGCGCGGGCCGAATGATGAATACCTGCACAACACCGCCGGCCACCTACACGAGCTGGGCATTTCCGACGATGATCTGGACTGGCTGTCCGCGCGAGTAAAAGCCCTGACAGAACAGCAATAAATTGTAGGTTGGCATCTGGGCCACATCGCACTATCGTGCATGAAAACAACAATCAGGTCAGGGAATGTCCAGATGGACCAGCCAGATCAACAGGCCAAAGCACATTTCACCCAGCCGGTAAGCCAGTTTTTGACGATGCTTGCCGTTGTTGGGGCGGTGGGTTTTGGGGCCTATATGACATTTTCACGGGTCGAGGCGTTCTATGACGCCAACCCCGTTTTGAACGGACTTATCCTGTCGGTGTTCGCCATTGGTGTGTTGGCCTGTTTCTGGCAGGTGCTGCAACTGGTGTCTTCGGTGAAGTGGATCGAAGGTTTCGCGCTACAACAGGACGACAGCGAAATGCCCAAGGCACCGCGTCTGCTCGCCCCGTTGGCTGCTTTGCTGCGCTCTCGGGGTGCACGGATGCAGATCGGGGCCTCATCATCGCGATCTATCCTTGATTCAGTGGCCACACGGATTGACGAAGCCCGCGACATTACCCGCTATATCGTTAATCTACTGATCTTTCTGGGCCTGCTGGGCACATTTTACGGGCTGGCCACAACCGTTCCGGCACTGGTCGATACCATCCGTTCACTGGCCACCGACAACACCGGTGACGCGGCCAGCGGTTTTACCCGTTTGATGACCGGGCTGGAAAAACAGCTGGGCGGTATGGGCACGGCGTTCTCGTCTTCATTGCTGGGTTTGGCGGGGTCATTGCTGGTGGGGCTGCTGGAACTGTTTGCCAGCCACGGCCAGAACCGGTTTTACCGCGACCTTGAGGAATGGCTGTCAACGATCACCCGCGTCGGGTTTTCCGATGGCGAAGGCGGCGAGCAAAGCGTTGTTGCCGGTGTGCTGGACCACATGTCTGAGCAAATGGAAACCATGCGCGAATTGTTCATGCAAAGCGACGCGGGCCGGGCCGCAGTCGATGAAAAGCTGGGGGCATTGGCGGTGTCGGTCGAACGGTTGACCGACCGTATGGCCAAGGATGCCAATGTTTCGGATTCACTGTTGAAGGTGGCCGAGGGGCAGGATGCGCTAGTTCAGTTGCTGGCGACACAGGCCGAAGAAGGTGCCAGTAGCGTTGATGCCGAAAGCCGGATGCGCCTGCGCTCGATTGATGTGCAATTGCTGCGCGTGCTCGAAGAAATGTCAGCCGGTCGTCAAGAGGTCACCGCCGAATTGCGTGGCGAAATGGCCGCCCTGACGCAGGCGCTGCGCGATATCACCCCCAAAGGGCGGAGGCAGGGCTAATGGCGCTTAGCCGTCGATCAGGACAGCGGTTTCAGGCCTCGATCTGGCCGGGGTTCGTGGATGCGATGACGGCGCTTTTGCTGGTGCTGATGTTCGTGCTGACCATTTTCATGGTGATCCAGTTTTTCCTGCGGGAAACCATCAGCGGTCAAGCCACCGAACTGGATGACCTGAACGCACAAATCGTCAGCCTGGCCGATTCACTGGGGCTGGAACGCCAGCGGGCAACCGCGCTTGAACAGGATGTGGCGCGGTTGGACAGCACGCTTGAACAGGCCCGTAAGGATGCCGATAGCCAATCGGCACTGATTGCTACCCTGACCTCGCAGCGGGATGCGCAGGCGGCGGAACTGGAACAGCAGCGCGCCTCGATCACCAGTTTCGAGGCACAAGTGGCAACCCTGTTGGCCGAACGCGACGCCGCCCGCAATGAGGGCGCGGCGCTGACTGCCGAACTGGAGGCGGCCAAAGAAGAACAGGCCAAGCTGGTTTCGGATCAGGAAGCCTTGAATCTGGCGCTGGCCACCGCACGGGATGAAGTGGATGCACAGGCCGAAATTGCGCGTCTGGCAGCAGCCCGCAAAGAGGCGCTGGAAGCATTGATCGCCGACCTGCGCACGAAAAACGAAGGGCAGGAAGCAACCCTTGCCCAGACCCGGGCGCAACTTGAAGCCCAAACTGCCCGCCAAAGCGAGTTGGAAGCACAGTTAAGCGAAGCGGAAAAGGCAAAGCTGGCGGATGCCGCCGCCGCCGAGGCTTTGCGCGAGAGGTTGAAAAATGCCGATACCGAACTGACAGCGATGACACTAGCGCTGGAAGAAGAGCGCAAGCGCGCCGAGGAAACCCTGACCTTGTTGGCCGCGGCAAAAGCCGCGAAGAGTGATTTGAATGCCAAACTGGCCGCCGCGGTTCTTGCTGCAAGCGAAGTCGAGGGCACACAAGAGGAAATTCAGGCCAAGCTGTCCAAGGCATTGGCCGAGAAACTGGCTGCCGAAGAGCGTGCCAAAGAACAGATGTCGGTGGCCGAGGAGCGGGCAATTCTGTTGCTGTCGGCGCAAAATTCCTTGGCCGATCAAAAAGAACAGTCGGCCGAGGCACAGCGCAAACTGGCCTTGTTGAATGCGCAGGTTGCCGAGTTGCGCAAGCAATTGACATCGCTGCAATCCCTGCTGGATCAATCAGCGGCCAATGATGTGCAGGCAAATATCCAGATCCAGACGCTGGGGACACAGTTGAACACCGCTTTGGCCCGTGTCGCATCAGAAGAAAAGCGCCGTCGCGAGTTGGAAGAGGCCGAGCGTAAACGGCTGGAAGAAGAAAGCGCGCGACTGGCAGCCGAAGCACAGGATCTGGAGCATTACAAATCCGAATTCTTTGGCCGGCTGCGGGATTTGCTTGCCACGCAAGAGGGCGTGCGGGTGGTCGGGGACCGTTTTGTGTTCTCGTCCGAGGTTCTGTTTGAACCGGCTTCGGCTGTCTTGTCTGCCGAGGGTAAGGCGCAGATTGCCAAGATTGCCGGCATATTGCGTCAGGTCGCCGATAAAATACCGCCGGAAATTAACTGGATCGTTCGTGTCGACGGGCACACCGATAATGTGCCGCTGTCAGGGACGGGGCGTTACCATGACAACTGGGAACTTAGTCAGGGCCGCGCCCTGTCCGTGGTGCGCTACATGGTGGAGCAATTGGATTTCCCGCCAAACCGTCTGGCCGCGAACGGGTTCGGGGAATATCAGCCGATCAATCCGGCCAATACACCCGAAGCCCGCGCCCAGAACCGGCGGATCGAGTTGAAACTGACCGAGCGCTAAAGCGCTTTGCTTTTGATCTGAATCGGCATGACCACCGAACGCCATTGCTCTGGCAATCGCTGCCTCGGTGGTCCTGCCGGTACTTGTCTCAAATGAAACGCAAAGCGCTGTAGGTAGGCCTATTCGGCGGTTAGCAACGGGGGTTTATTGCCGGACAGGCGCGGTTTCTGGATCGGCAGGATTTCGATATTCAGCTTACCACCCTTGACGCCAACCTTGACCAGACCACCTTTGGCCAGTTTGCCAAACAACAGTTCCTCGGCCAGCGGTTTCTTGACGTGTTCCTGAATGACACGGGCCAAGGGGCGGGCGCCCATCTTGTTGTCATAGCCCTTGTCGCCCAGCCAGTCGGCGGCGGCTTTGGTCAGTTCGATCGACACATTGCGGTCCATCAGTTGCGCTTCCAGTTGCAGCACGAATTTCTCGACCACCTGCGCAATTACATCCTTGCCCAGCGGGGCAAAGCTGACGACCGCGTCCAGACGGTTGCGGAATTCCGGCGTAAAGGTGCGCTCAATCGCGGCGGTATCTTCACCCTCGCGACGCTCGCGACCAAAGCCGATCGCCTCTTTCGCCATTTCGGATGCACCGGCGTTGGTTGTCATGATCAGGATCACATTGCGAAAATCCACCGTGCGTCCGTTATGGTCGGTCAGTTTGCCATGATCCATCACTTGCAACAGGATGTTGTAGACATCCGGATGCGCCTTTTCCATTTCGTCCAATAGCAGAACGCAATGGGGGTGTTGGTCGACACCATCGGTCAGCATACCGCCCTGATCAAACCCGACATAACCCGGAGGCGCGCCGATCAGGCGCGAAACCGCGTGTTTTTCCATGTATTCAGACATATCAAAGCGCAGCATTTCCACGCCCAGCACATCGGCCAGTTGTTTGGCAACCTCGGTCTTGCCCACACCCGTCGGGCCGGCAAACAGATAGTTACCGATGGGTTTTTCCGGTTCACGCAGACCCGCACGGGCCAGTTTGATGGCCGAGGCCAGCGCCTCGATCGCCGGATCCTGTCCGAACACAACGCGTTTTAGCGATTTTTCCAGATCGCGCAGGATTTCCGTGTCATCCTTGGACACGTTTTTTGCCGGAATCCGCGCCAGTTTTGAAACAACCGCTTCGATTTCTTTAACGCCAATCGTCTTGCGCCGTTTGCTTTCGATCACCAGATGTTGCGCCGCACCGGCCTCATCGATCACATCGATGGCTTTGTCGGGCAGCTTGCGGTCGGTCATATAGCGGGCCGACAGCTCCACCGCGGTTTTGATCGCATCCATCGTGTAGCGGATGCCGTGGTGTTCCTCGAAGTAGGATTTCACGCCTTTCAGGATTTTGATCGTATCCTCGACAGATGGCTCGTTCACGTCGATCTTCTGGAACCGGCGTGACAATGCGCGGTCCTTTTCAAAATGCTGGCGGAATTCCTTGTAGGTGGTCGACCCCATGCAGCGCAGCTTGCCGCCTTGCAAGGCCGGTTTTAGCAAGTTGGAGGCATCCATCGCCCCGCCGGATGTGGCACCAGCACCGATGATGGTGTGAATTTCGTCGATGAACAGCACCGCATTGTCGTGTTCTTCAAGTTCGTTCATCACGGCCTTTAGCCGTTCCTCGAAATCACCACGATAACGGGTGCCGGCCAGCAATGCGCCCATATCAAGCGAATAGATCGTGGTGTGGGCCAGAACCTCGGGTGTTTCGCCATGCACGATCTTGCGCGCCAGCCCTTCGGCAATCGCGGTTTTGCCAACGCCGGGATCGCCCACCAGCAGCGGGTTGTTCTTGCGACGGCGGCACAGCACCTGAATGCAGCGCTCAACCTCGTGATTACGGCCGATCAGCGGATCAATATCGCCCTTGGCGGATTTTTCGTTCAGATCGACGCAGTATTTCGCCAGCGCGGTTTCTTTTTCGCCTTCGCCATCGATTTCAAACGCTTCTTCGCCGAATTCATCCGCACCGGTCAGGGGGCGGGATTCGCTGAAATCCTCGTTCTTGGCCACGCCGTGGGCGATGAAATTCACCGCGTCATAGCGGGTCATGTCCTGTTCTTGCAAAAAGAACGCAGCATTGGATTCGCGTTCGGCAAAGATGGCGACCAGCACATTGGCGCCCGTCACTTCGGTCCGGCCCGAGGATTGCACATGGATCGCTGCGCGCTGGATCACCCGCTGGAAGGCGGCCGTTGGCACCGCTTCGGACCCTTCGATGGTGGTTTCCAGCGTGGCCAGATCATCGTCAATGAATTCGATCAGGGATTTACGCAACGCTTCCAGATCGACATTGCAGGCCTGCATCACTTTGGCGGCGTCCGGTTCGTCAATCAGGGACAACAACAGATGTTCCAGCGTCGCCAGTTCATGGCGGCGGGCATTGGCCAAGGCCAGTGCGGAATGGATTGCCTGTTCGAGGGTATTTGAGAATGACGGCACGCGATTTGTTCCTTTGCAGTTCAGGCGGATGATCCACCTATGACCTGATATCCTTAAAGTTCGGTGTGATTGGCCGCAACTTCAAGTGCTTTTTGATCACTCATAGGCACAATTACATGGTTCTTCTGTGATATCGGGCATTTCGGAGCCTTTAAAATTGTCTTTGCGGCGGCGGATTTCGGCAAATACTTCGGTATCGGTCGCTGATTCCATCCCCAGACGCTGCCGGATTTCGGCGCTTTGGGGGCGCAGAAAGGGGTTTGTGGCCAGTTCGTCGGTCAAAAGCGACGGCACGGTTGGCATCTTTTGCGCGCGTGCCTCGATAATTTGCAGGATGCGGTCTTTTAGCGCCGGATTTCCCAGTTCGATCGTGTAGGCGAATGTCGCATTGGCGGCGGTGTATTCATGGCCGGAATAGACGATGGTCATTTCCGGCAGGGCGGCGATTTTCGACAGGCTCTCCCACATTTGATCCGGCGTGCCCTCGAACAGGCGGCCGCATCCCAGCGCCATCAGGCTGTCACCGGTGAACACGGCAAAGCTGCGTGGGAAGTGAAAGGCGAGGTGATTTTGGCAATGGCCGGACACATCCAGCACGGTGCCCTCGTTTTTACCGATTTTGATGGTATCGCCTTCGGTAACGGCAATATCCAGCGCAGGCAGGCGGTCGGCGTCGGCTTTGGCACCAACCACCTTGGCCCCGTATTTCGTGCGCAGTTCTTCCACCCCGTCGATATGGTCATAGTGGTGATGGGTGATCAGGATATGTGTCAGGGTCCAGCCACGGCTTTCCAGCACCTCGATGATGGGTGCGGCTTCAGGCGCATCGACCAGCGCGGTTTCGCCGCTGTCCTTGTCGTGCAGCAGAAAGGCGTAGTTGTCTTCGCGGCAAGGGATGGTGGCGATTTGCAGAGACATGGCGAGTCCTTTTGGTAAAGTGTTCGCACCACTCTTGCCGATTGCGCGGGTGGGCGCAATATTGGCTTATAAACAGGACAGGTGCAAAATGACACAGCCTCCGCTGAAACTGCCGGATAGCGGGCCGAGCAGCCATGCTTTGCCCGATGGGCGATTGGTGGCGCCGTCCGCCGAGCGCAACGCCGCCCCGATATTCGAACGGCTGGCGGAGTATGTGCCCGATCACGGCATGGTACTGGAACTGGCTAGTGGGACGGGGCAACATATCGCGGCGCTGGCCGGGATGTATCCCGATGTGGCGTGGCAACCCAGCGATGCGTCTGATGAACGGATGGACAGTATCAACGCATGGCGGGCGCATACGGGGGCAGACAATCTGCGCGACCCTGTGTTGCTGAACGCCAGCAAACCGTGGCCGGATTTTCCCGATTTTCGACTGGCCTATGTGGTCAACCTGTTCCACCTGATCCCGCAACAGGACGTCGTGGCAGTGATCCGTGGTGCGGCGGGGGCGCTTGCGACAGGCGGGCATTTCTTTATCTACGGGCCGTTTCGCACCGATGGCACCTTTCGCAGCGAAGGGGATGCCAGATTCCACGCCAGCCTGACCGCGCAAAACCCGTTGATTGGCTATAAGGATCTGGAATGGGTTGAGGCCGAGCTGTGTGCCGCAGGCCTGTCTATTGTCGCTGTTCACGAATTGCCCGCGAACAATCTGGTGATCGTTGCGCAGAAACCGGCCTAGCGTAAAGTGCACAGATGCTGTGCGACAGCCGCCCTTGTGTGCATCCCTGTTTTGCCACATCCTGAGCGCCACAGGAAAAGGAAGCACGCGACATGATACAGTTTAACCTATTGGGAATATCGGGATCCTTGCGGCAAGGGTCGTTCAACCGGCATTTGATCCGCGAGGCGGGTCGATTGATGGAAGGCGCCAAATTAACCGAAGCCGATATAGACCTGCCGCTGTATAACGGGGATGTCGAGGATACCCACGGCATTCCAGCCAAAGTGCAGGTGCTGGCCGACCAGATCGCAGCCGCCGATGCTGTTGTGATTTCCACACCGGAATATAACCAATCCTTCTCGGGCGTGCTGAAAAATGCGCTGGATTGGGTCAGCCGCACCGAAGGGGCGCCTTGGAAAGGCAAGCCGGTGGCGCTGATATCCGCCGCTGCCGGACGGGCAGGGGGCGCGCGGGCGCAATATGCGTTGCGGCTGGCGATGACGCCGTTCCGGCCACGGCTGTTGATGGGACCCGAAGTGATGGTGGCCGCTGCGCAGGATCAGTTCACCAACGGCAAACTGGCCGAGGACGAAATTTACGAGCGTTCGCTAAAGGTGTTGATGAAACTGCTAAAGGCCGAGGCCGCGCTGGTCGCATAAGCCGTGGCATTTTCGTGTAAATCGGCTATGGTCTGATCAACAACACCAACACGAGTTCCCGCATATGCACCTTGATGTGCTTGACCTGAAGGCTTTTTATTACCGCTCGGCATTGGGCCGTGCGGCGCAGCGGGCGGTGCGGGACCGCGTGGTCGAACTGTGGCCCGAGGCCAAGGGGCAAACCGTTGTCGGTTTTGGCTTTGCCGTGCCGCTGCTGCGCCCGTTTCTAAAGGATGCCCGCCGCGTGACCGGATTGATGCCGGGGCCGCAAGGGGTGATGGCCTGGCCCGTTGGCGAGAAAAATGTTGCCGTTTTAAGCGAAGAAACCATGTGGCCGCTGGAAACCGGATCGGTGGACAAACTGGTGGTGATGCATGGGCTGGAAACCAGCGAACACCCATGGGAGCTGCTACAGGAATGTTACCGCGTGCTGGGGCCGGGGGGGCGTGGACTGTTCATCGTGCCAAACCGCGTGGGCCTTTGGGCGCGTAGCGACCGCACGCCGTTTGGCTACGGCCACCCCTACAGTCTGGGCCAGCTCGAGGCGCAGTTGAAAAGCCACGGGTTGATCCCCGAACGCCACGTTGGCGCGCTCTATACCCCGCCATCGCAAAAACGGTTCTGGCTGCGGACGGGGAATTTCTGGGAAAAGGCGGGGCGGCGTATTCCGACCATGGTGGCGGGCGGGGTGCTGCTGGTCGAGGTCAGCAAACAGATCCCGGCCCCCAAACGCCCGGGGTTGAGCGAGGCGGTTCGACGGCCCTTGCGGATACTGGAAGGGGTGCGGACACCCGAGGCGAAACCGGTTTGAGGGGGGGCGATCGGCGTCTGGAAGGTGGGGTGGCAGGTTGTCTGGGTGAAGATATCTGGTCAGGATAGGATGGAACGGATGGTCAAGGCGCGGCATAACGACCTGACAAAGCCATATGTACTCCTATTACTCAACAATCCATTCATTCAAAATTTCGCGCACCGCTTGGTCCAGAACAATCCAGTCAGGGTTGTATTCTTCTGTATTCCAGAATTTATAAAGACCTCTGCATAACATCGGGATTCCCCCGGGTTGGCCGTTTTGGTAAGCTAGCCGGGAAATCTCTGGGGTGAATAGATGGACCTTTTCCTGCACGAAGCGGCGGCACGGATCGGCGCGGATGACGTTCTGTCGAAGATCGACGCGCTGATGGATTGGAACTCGTTTTTGCCGATCCTGCGGCGCGGTCTGGGGCGCTCGGGGATCGGGCCTCAGGGCTATGATCCGCTGGTTCTGTTCAAGTGTCTTCTGGTTGGCCAGTGGCACGGGCTGAGCGACCCGAAGCTGGAGCGGGCCTTGAAGGTGCGGCTGGATTTCATGCTGTTCTGCGGGCTCGATCTGCACGCGTCGGTGCCGGATGAGACGACCCACTGCCGGTTCCGCAATGCGCTGGTCCGGGGTGGCGTTTACGATGAGCTGCTGGCCGAGGTCTGCCGCCAGATCGAGGCGCATGGGCTGAAGCTGAAAGAGGCTGAGGCGGCGATCATTGATGCGACCCTGATCGCGGCGGCGGCGCGCCCGCGCACCCATATCGACGCCCCGCAGGACCGGGCAGAGGACGGGGCAAGGGAAGGGACGCCGGATGATCCGCCCGAGGTCTCACCCGACGGGGCACAGCTGCATTTCAGCGCCGACCCTGATGCCCGCTGGGTCAAGAAGGGCCGCAAGAGCACGCTCGGCTACAAGGGCTTTGCCCGCTGCGACGAAGAGGGCTTTATCGACAAGGTGCACACCACGCCCGCCAATGCCGCCGAAAGCCCCGAATTCGCCACCATGATCGCGGGCGCAAAGGCGCAGCGGGTGCTGGCCGACAAGGCCTATGCGAGCAAGGCCAACCGCCAGATGCTGCGCGGCAAATACCGCGACGGCATCCTGCGCAAGGCAGCGCGCGGCCGCCCCCTGCGGCAATCGGAGAAACGCTTCAACCGGCTGATTTCGAAACGCCGCTTCCGCATCGAGCAGACTTTCGGCACGATGAAACGCCTCTTCGGCCTGCAGCGGGCGAGATATTTCGGGCGCGCCAGGGTGCATGCCCAGATGGTCATGGCCGCCATCGCGCAAAACCTGCTCAAGGCCGCAAACAGGATCACCCTCAACCCGCAAACCCCCGCAATCGCATAGCCCCAAACCCCGCCACCCGTCTGTCCGCCGGACCCGCAGGGGCGCAAGGTGGGCGGCCGAAATCTTGCTTCAACCGAAAGCCATGGCCTCATGCAGAGGTCTTTTTATAATGAATTATTACTCGTTCAGTAAAGCGATATTCAATATAGCATACTTTCCACGGGCAGGATATCGTTATGGGCAATCCCAGTGGCGATCGGTAATTGTCTGGGAAAAGGAATGCCCCATATGTTTTTTTATCGGGAGAATCTGGGATATGCCGGATAAACCCACCCTCTACTTCTACCCCATCTACCAAAATAGTGTTCAACCAATACTTCTCACTTCTCTTCACGGTCTCCAAATCCACTCCACCCGACAACCAAAAATCGCGCGTCCGTCTGCGTTTGATTGGGTCTCCCGTTAGAGGTGGTCCCACTTTTTTGACCAGTCAGCAGCCAGTTTAAGATGGATCAGGGTTTCATTTAGGCTGCCAAACTCATTGGTTTTGTTTTTCTGTCATAGGCTTCATCCGGGGTCAATATTCCGTGGGTGGAATGCGGGCGCTCGGTGTTGTAGTAAGCCAACCATTTCCCGATCCCGGCGCGGGTCTGCGAACCCGTTTCAAATGCGTTGAGGTAAATGCATTCGTATTTCAAGGATCGCCAAAGCCGCTCGATCATCCGGTTATCGACCCAGCGACCTTTGCCATCCATCGAGATTTTCACGTCGGCTTCTTTCAGCGCCTGCGTCCATTCAAACCCGGTGAACTGGCTGCCCTGGTCGCTGTTCATGATATCGGGCTTGCCGTATTTGGCCATAGCCTCTTTCAGGGCTTCAACGCAAAAATCTGCCTCCATGCTGTTTGACAATCTCCAGCTCAAAACCTTGCGGCTGTGCCAGTCCATGATCGCGACCAAATAGAGGAACCCGCGCTGCATCGGAATGTAGGTGATATCTACGCACCACACATGGTTTGGACGATCAATCGTCAGGTCTCGCAGCAGATACGGGTAGATCTTATGCTGCGGATGTTTCTTGCTCGTGTTGGGCGTCTGGTAGATCGGAACCAACCGCATCAGCCGCATCAAACGGCGGACCCTGTGGCGACCACACTTGTAACCTTGGCGCTGCATGTGCCGGGCCATTTGCCGTGATCCATACCACGGCGTCTGCAAGAATTGCTTGTCGATTATTGTCATGAACCGCAAATTTTCAGCACTTTCGCCTTTTGGCTGGTAATACAGGTTCGAGCGCGCCAGAGAAAGTAGCCCGCATTGTCGTCGCACACTCAGATCATGCTCACGGCTCACCATTTTTTGCCTCGCTTCCCGAGCAACTGTTGCGAGGCGTTGGCTAAAAAATCCCGTTCCACGACCAGCTGACCAATCTTGGAGTGCAGCTTCTCAATCTGGGCTTCATCAACCCGATCAGGATCACGGCCCCGTCTGGAAAATGCCGTGGCCATGTTTTCAATCGCTGCTCGTTTCCATGTGCCAATCTGGGTTGGATGCACACCATACTTCTTCGACAGCTCCGCCATCGTCATTTCCTCGCGGATTGCTTCAAGCGCAACGCGGGCTTTGAATTCGGGAGAATGGTTCTTTCGTTTCGTCATTTTGAATCGTCTTTCTCATAAGTCGATCCACCTTAACAACTGGTCCGAATTTCCGCGACCACCTCTGCACGCGGTAATGGCAGGTAATATCGCCATCCAGCCCGTCCAGTTCCGGCCCCGGCCGCCCGCCACCAAGGGAATGGATCACCAGCGGCAGCGCCACCTGATCCAGCCACGGGTCCAGTTCCTGACAAACCAGCGGTTCGGGTGCATTATCGCGGATTTCCAGTGCGTATTCGGTAAAACGTGCGCCGAATTTATGCGGGCAGCGGTAATAGAACCAGCCGGCGTTGAAATAGAGGTAGCGTTCCCAATATTCATCCGGCTGGCTGGTGTCCAGCGAGCTGTCGAAATCCAGCCCGAAGCGGTCATACAGCGATTTCCACGTTTCGCTATATCCCGGCCCGTAGAGTTCCAGTTCCGGCCACGTTCCTTCGCGCCGCATCGAGGCGGCAGGGTGGTCAAAGTCGAACGCCACCTTGGACAGCGGGCCGGTGATCAGGGTATCGGAGTCAAAAAACACGAACGGCTCGCCCTTGGGCAGGGCGGCCAGTGCCTCGATCTTGTTGCCATAGGGGTAGTCCTGCCCGAAATGTCTACTTTCAAACGGCAGGATTTTCGCCCCCAAATGCTCGAGCAACGCGCGCACATCATCGGTCATGCGTGGGTCTTTGGACCATTTTGGCCCAGGCTGCGGCTCGGCAACAAACAGGCGGCCCTTGAAATCTGGGTCGCTGTGGCGCAGGGAGGCCGCGAACATCACCGCCTCGTATTGCAGTCGCCCGCTTTGGCCGACAATAACAATATTGAAATCCTGCGAGGTGTTCTGCGCTTTGGCCATCTGTGTCTTTGCCCGTAATTGTTTCGTGAAACTATAGGCCGAAATACGGGCCGTAAAAAGGTGTTATTGTTTCAAAGCGCGGGTTTGGTTAGGAATATGAACAGGTTTCTTTAGGATATTGCAAAAAGAACAATCATTGATATCAAAAGGAGAGGTATATGTTCCACCTTGTATTGATTTTCACCATCGCAATCGGGGCCGGTCTTGGGGCCAGCGGCAAGTATGCAGTTAAAACAGAAGACGGCGCGAACGGCGCCACCTTGTCTTTGCTGGAGGGGACCAGCAGCGGGGCCGGGGCCTTATTGGATGGCACTGCTGAAAGCATGGTGGAGGCCGTAAAAGATGACTGGCAGCCCGAGGACCAGACCCCGACCGGCAAATTCACCACCGCAACCGAAGTCAAACCGATCCTGTCGATGACCAAACCCAACTGGGTGGCGGTGCGTGATTATAACGGTAAGGACCTTTTGTATTTCACCAACCTGCTGGCGTGGCGTTGCGGCTTGCATCAGGTCAGCTACGGGGTGAACGGGGCGGCGGAACAGCCGCTGGAATTCGAGGAATGCCATCTGGATACGGGGCAACCCAACGCGCTGACAATGGAAACAAAAATGCCGTTTGTGACGCTTGATGCGGGGTCCGTTGACAGCCTGTCGGTGACAGTCATCTATGACGACGGAACCACCGACACCGCGACACTACCTGGCGATTTCCTCGGGTGTTTTGGCGTAGATCATGTCGCGGTAATCTTCTGTCAACTCATCATGCATACGCTTGGGTGCCTTGGCCAGAAGGTTGCGGTGCTTGTGCACCGTGCACCTCTGGATCGGCAGATCTTCACCCCAGAGGGCAATGAGAGCGACCTCAAGTCCCGGTGCCCCGTCCACGATGACAAATTCGGGCCGTTTCAACCCGCGCGCATCCAGATCGTTGATGAACTGACGCCAGGCGGAGGTGCTTTCGCCGCCCATGTTCATCTGTGATAACAAGACCTTCTGCCCATCCCGGCGCACGCCAATCGCGGCCAGAACCGAGATATTGGTGGCCTTCCTGTCAATCCGCGTTTTGATCACGGTGCCGTCCAGGATCAGCCGCACGATGTCTTCATCCGCAAGGCTGCGGGCGCACCACGCCTGCCAGTCCACCTTCACCTTGCGCCAGGCGCGGCTCACCACATCCTTGCTGACCGCCCCCTGAAACAGGCCGAACAGGGCGCGTTTTACCCGCCGTGTGTTGGTGCCCGAAAGGTAGACAGCAGCGATCAGCGCCTCGGCCTTCTTCGTCAGCCGCTGGTAGCGGGGCAATGCCTTCGAGCGCCATTCTCTGGCCTTGCCGGCCTCGCCTGTGATCCGCGCACGCGGCACGCGCACCGTTTCGGTTCCAAATGTTCCGACCAGTTGCCGCTCGCGATGCCCGTGGCGGTATCCGGCCTTTGCCCCGCCGCTGCGGCCATACCGGCAACGGCCCAGAAACTGCTCCAGCTCCTCTTCGAAAACCGCCTCGATCGTCGCGCGGATGTTCTGGCGCAGCCGGTCTTCAATCGGGTCATAGCCTGCTTCATTGGCCAGTAGCGCGGATGTCGATGTTGCTGTATTCTTTGTCATGGCGTGATCTCCTTGGCGGTTCCAGCCGCCGGTTGGGTGGCTTCGATGCACCCGGAGATTACGCCGTCCTCGAATTTCCACCAAACTCGCGACACTACCCGGATATCCTGATGCCGTAACTGTTTCGAGAAATGGTGGGCGACCCTGGAATCGAACCAGGCGTGAGTCGCCTCGAGGGAGTTACAGTCCCCTGCCACACCTTGCGGCCTGTCGCCCAACACTCGGGGTGGATACTCGGGCAATGCGGACCCGTCAAGCGCAAATCGGCATGAATTCGGCTTGTATCGCGGCGCGGGGCGGCGCATTGTCGGGCGGGCGCAAATTACAAGGTGTTTTAGCGATGAAAAAACCCAAATGGGTGATTGAAAAAGAACAGGGGCGGCGCGCGTCGGCGGCGGCAACTGTGTGGTTGTTCGGGCTGCATGCGGTGCGCGATGCGCTGCGCAATCCGGCGCGCACCAAATTGCGCCTGCTGGTGACCAAAAACGCCTATGACAAATTGGCCGAGGATATAGTCGTCAGCGGGATCGAGCCGGAAATGGCCGACCCGCGCAAATTCCCCGCCCCGCTGGACCCGCAATCGGTGCACCAAGGCGCGGCGCTTGAGGTCAAGCCGCTGGATTGGGGTGATTTGCAAGAGGTATGCATGGCCGCAGACGGGCAGGTGCCCCGTGTGGTGCTGCTGGACCGTGTGACCGATCCGCATAATGTGGGGGCGATCCTGCGCTCGGCCGAGGTGTTCGGCGCGCGGGCCGTAATTGCCCCGCATCGCCATTCCGCTCCCGAAACGGGGGCTTTGGCGAAAACGGCGTCAGGGGCGCTGGAACGGCAGCCCTATTTGCGGATCAAAAATCTGGCCGATGCGATGGAAACGTTGAAATCCATGGGCTATCTGGTTCTGGGTCTGGATGGCGAGGCGGAACAGACGGTTGCACAAGCGGTCGAGGGCCGGCGGGACCGCGCGATCGCGCTGGTGCTGGGGGCCGAGGGGCCGGGGTTGCGCCAGAAAACCCGTGAAACTTGTGACCAACTGGTGAAAATTGATGCGGCGGGCGCGTTCGGCTCGCTGAATGTGTCAAACGCGGCCGCCGTGGCGCTTTATGCCTCGCGCGAGTGACGCTGACATAGGGCAGCGCCCGACACTGGATGGGCATTGAAACGGTGTTTGGCACAAGTCAGTGAACAAGCCACAAGTTATTGCCATCGGGAAGGTTGCAAAAGCGCCCTCCCGTGGGGAGGGTCGGGCGCTGCCCGGTGATACCGGGCAATGCTGTGATCACAAATTTATTACCACCTCTGGAAACTACGTAACTGCACCCTATCTTTATAAGCAGAGGCACAGCGCCCGGAACGCGCACGCCTCACTTTCACTGTCCCTCGTTCCGTAACTGGCGCCCGTCCTTGCCCAAGGATCGGGCGCTTTTTTGTCGCCTTTCTTTAGCATGGATTGCTTGGTAAAGAGGGGCATGACCTATACCGATGAATATCTGAAGAAAATCCTGCAAGACACCAAGGTGATTGCTTGTGTCGGCGTGTCCATGAACCCTGTGCGCCCCAGCTATTTCGTGGCGCGTTACCTGTCGATGAAGGGCTTTACGGTGATCCCCGTGAACCCGGGCCACGCGGGCAAAATGCTGTTCGGGCAGGAAATTGTGCCTGATCTGGCCTCGATTGACCGGCCTGTGGATATGGTCGACATTTTCCGCCGCTCGGAGTTCGTAACGCCGATTGTCGAGGCTGCTCTGGATGCCTTTCCCGATCTGAAAACCGTCTGGATGCAGATCGGGGTCGAGAACGAGGAAGCCGCCAAATTGGCCGAGGATCGCGGTGTGCAGGTGGTGATGAACCGCTGCCCTAAGATCGAATATCAGCGATTGTTTGGAGAGTTGCGGATGGGCGGGTTTAATACGGGTGTGATCAGCTCGAAGTTGTGAGGAGGCGGATATCCGCACAAGGTGTGCCACACACATCGAAATAATTGTGTAATCTGGCACGTGTGTTAGGAATTCCAAAAGATTTCAGGAGTTTTACCATGTTCGATCGTCTGTTGATCCGATTTTATCCCCTTTTCAATTTTACAGCCATCATCGGAATGCTTTGCGGTATTGCCTTCATCGGTATGGGGATCGCCGGCTATTTTGATAAAATTGACATGGGGCGATCATTTGAAAAGATTGACCCGATATGGATGATTGCAGGCGGTTTGGGCATTGTGCTGACGTTCTGGTTGAAACGCAGCAAGATAAAGGCAGGTGTTGACGCAGCCAATGAGCGAAAGGGCTAGGCTTAGCGGCCCATTGGCTGCAATCCGCAACAAACTGGCTAGGTATACTCTACGTCACACCAAAGGTGTGCTTGCAGGTTGTGTCTCGAAAGTGGTGGAAATTGATTTCAGGCACCTCCGAGCGGGTTGAGTTATGCGCCGGTCAGGCGGCTTGGTCAAGGGTTGCGTCGGCGACGGGCTGAGCGAGCGTTTCCCAGCCATCGACCTTTCGCATGACGATCTGCCCCGAGGCCATCAGAGCCCAAAGCAGCATCGGCACGGTCTCGGCGCATGGCAGCACGGTCTGGGTCTTGATGCGGCGGCGGAATTCCTCGTTCAGGCGTTCGATCGCATTTGTCGTTCTGGCCGATTTCCACTGGCCTTGTGGCAGACGCGTGAAGGTGAAAAGCTTATCTCCTGCTTCTTCCAAGCTGTCAGCGACGGCCTTGCATTTCAGCCGCCATTTTCGCAGAAATGCCTTGCGGCGGGTGGCGATTTCCTCGGGTGTTTTGGCGTAGATCATGTCGCGGTAATCTTCTGTCAACTCATCATGCATACGCTTGGGTGCCTTGGCCAGAAGGTTGCGGTGCTTGTGCACCGTGCACCTCTGGATCGGCAGATCTTCACCCCAGAGGGCAATGAGAGCGACCTCAAGTCCCGGTGCCCCGTCCACGATGACAAATTCGGGCCGTTTCAACCCGCGCGCATCCAGATCGTTGATGAACTGACGCCAGGCGGAGGTGCTTTCGCCGCCCATGTTCATCAGTGATAACAAGACCTTCTGCCCATCCCGGCGCACGCCAATCGCGGCCAGAACCGAGATATTGGTGGCCTTCCTGTCAATCCGCGTTTTGATCACGGTGCCGTCCAGGATCAGCCGCACGATGTCTTCATCCGCAAGGCTGCGGGCGCACCACGCCTGCCAGTCCACCTTCACCTTGCGCCAGGCGCGGCTCACCACATCCTTGCTGACCGCCCCCTGAAACAGGCCGAACAGGGCGCGTTTTACCCGCCGTGTGTTGGTGCCCGAAAGGTAGACAGCAGCGATCAGCGCCTCGGCCTTCTTCGTCAGCCGCTGGTAGCGGGGCAATGCCTTCGAGCGCCATTCTCTGGCCTTGCCGGCCTCGCCTGTGATCCGCGCACGCGGCACGCGCACCGTTTCGGTTCCAAATGTTCCGACCAGTTGCCGCTCGCGATGCCCGTGGCGGTATCCGGCCTTTGCCCCGCCGCTGCGGCCATACCGGCAACGGCCCAGAAACTGCTCCAGCTCCTCTTCGAAAACCGCCTCGATCGTCGCGCGGATGTTCTGGCGCAGCCGGTCTTCAATCGGGTCATAGCCTGCTTCATTGGCCAGTAGCGCGGATGTCGATGTTGCTGTATTCTTTGTCATGGCGTGATCTCCTTGGCGGTTCCAGCCGCCGGTTGGGTGGCTTCGATGCACCCGGAGATTACGCCGTCCTCGAATTTCCACCAAACTCGCGACACTACCTGCTTGCAACACAACGTTCGAGTATTGTCTTTGTTATATTTCATAAGCTCATATTGAAGGTTTACAGGACTTTCTGCTGGCATGTGCAGGTGTAGGGTGGGCCCCTATATTCACCTCCCCGCCTTCTCCTCGATCCCCGACACCCCTTCGCGCCGTTCCAACTCGGCCAGAACATCCGCCAAATCCACGTCCCGCGCTGCCAGCATCACCAGCAGATGATAGAGCACATCTGCCGCCTCATACGTCAGGTTCGCCTTGTCATCCCGAACCGCTGCGATAATCGCTTCCACCGCCTCTTCGCCGAACTTCTCGGCGCATTTTTCCGGCCCCTTGGCCAGCAGTTTTGCGGTCCAGGAACTGTCGGGATCAGCGCCTTTGCGGGCGTCAATCGTGGCGGCCAGTCGTTCAAGAATGCTCATGTCAGCCTCATCGGGATGCCTGCGTCGGCCATGTGTTGTTTGGCCTCGGCAATGGTGTAGGTGCCAAAGTGAAAGATGCTGGCGGCCAGCACCGCCGAGGCGCCGCCGATCGTCACGCCTTCGACCAGATGATCCAGAGTGCCCACCCCGCCCGACGCAATCACCGGCACCGGCACCGCGTCTGATATGGCGCGGGTCAGGGGCAGGTTGAAGCCCTGTTTGGTGCCGTCGCGGTCCATGCTGGTCAGCAGGATTTCTCCGGCCCCTTTGGACACGACCAATTTGGCAAATTCCACAGCGTCGATGCCTGTCGCTTTGCGCCCGCCGTGGGTGAATATTTCCCATTTTCCCGGCGAAACGGTTTTGGCGTCAATCGCCACGACGATGCATTGCGACCCGAAATGGTTGGCCGCATCGGCAATCACATCGGGGTTGGCCACGGCGGCGGAATTGAACGACACCTTGTCGGCCCCCGCCAGCAGCAGGTTGCGCACATCGTCCGAGTTACGCACGCCCCCGCCTATGGTCAGCGGCATGAAACACTGTTCCGCCGTGCGGGTGGCCAGATCAAACATGGTGCCGCGGTTTTCATGTGTGGCCTTGATATCCAGAAAGCACAGCTCGTCCGCACCGGCGGCGTCATAGGCGCGAGCGGCATCCACCGGATCGCCGGCATCCACCAGATCGACGAAATTCACGCCTTTGACAACGCGGCCCTCGGCAACGTCCAGGCAGGGTATGATACGGGTTTTCAACATGCCCCTGTCATAAAAGGCCCGCGCGCCCGTGACAATGGCGGGTTTGCATCTGATCCGGTTTTGTTGCAGGCGGCGGTTATTTGCGCCCTTTGCGTGTCATCCGGATAATGCCGATGATGGCCACCAGAATAAGCACGCCAACCAGAATCGCGCCGCCGATATCACCTTCATAGCTGCCGCCATAGCCGCCTGTGGCCTCGGCATGGGCAAAGGTGGGGAGCAGGGCCAGGATCAAAGCTGGGAAAAATTTCACAATGAATACTCCAATAATGAATTTGCGGATGATGACGGATTATGGCGGGATGTCAATATCGACAAGGGGTCACGCTATTGCATTGATCATGGGCGGTTTTTTGCGTGATCACGGGGAAGTTATGTATTCTGTTTTGACAGAAGCGGATGCATTGACGAGGGTCGCACGGACACGCGCAACACAACCTTATACGGAGTTTACCAATGTTTAAATTTGCCCTTGCTGCCGCTATTTCGCTGGCGGCCACCCTTGCCAATGCCGAAATCATCAAAGTTGCCAGCCCTTATTCGGTGGCTGAATCGCTGGACCGTTTGACAGGCGTTGTCGAAGGGGCGGGGGCCAAGGTGTTTGCCCGTGTGGAACACGCCAAAGGGGCGAAGATGATCGGCGAAGAACTGGCGCCCGAAGCGTTACTGATTTTCGGCAAACCCGAGGTGGGCACGCCCGCCATGCAGATGAACCCGCTGGCCGGTCTGGTGCTGCCCGCCCGTGTGCTGGCCTATCAGGACGCCGATGGCAAAGTCTGGCTGGCCTATGAAAACCCCGCCGATATGCTGGCCCCATACGACATTCCGGCAGATGCGCCGATCGTGATGAAACTGACCAAGGTGCTGGGCGCCCTGACCGGCAAGGCTGTGGCCGAGTAAACCGATTACCCCGCCGCGTTTTCTTCCAAGTGATTGCGAAATTTGCGGCGGGTTATCCACTCGGCAATGGCAAACAAAAGCAATGCAGGCAGGCAGACAGCGACCAGATATACTGCGCCCGGAAAGTAGATTATAAACAGGTATCTGCCGATTTCATCAGGCAGGTCGCTGCATTCCACGGGTGACAGTAATCCGCTGTTGCACCAGCCCAGTTCAAATGCCTGCCATGTGATCAGAACAATGACCGCTACAAGGCACATCGTTATGATTCCGACCGCAACGGCCCTGTTACGCAGGAACAAGGTTTTTTCTGTGCAATAGCGGGGGTGCATCGTTGCAAAAGCCCAGATCACCAGGCCCGCCATCGGCGCGACATACACGAAAATCATAAGTATTGCTTGCATCTCCATACAGGCGCTCCTTTGATGTGGCAGCCTTTTGCAGAATGCGTGACGGGTCAAGTCCGCTAGAAAAACACTCCGACCACCCCCAGCACCACCATATAACGCAGGGTTTTCGAGATTGTGACCAGTATCAGAAACAGCGCAAAGTTCATCCGCATCACACCTGCCGCCACGGTGATCGGATCGCCAATAATGGGCACCCATGCCAGCAGCACCGCCCATTGCCCCCAACGGGTAAACCAGCCCCGCGCCTTGTCCAGTGCTGCGGGGGTGGCGGGGAACCATTTGCGGTTCTGATAATGCAGGGCAAGGCGGCCAAGGGCGTAGTTCAGCACCGAGCCGAGGATATTGCCCGCACTGGCCACCAGCAGCAGCGTCAGGGTGGTGTGTTCGGACAGCGCCGCCATCGCCACTAGTGCCGCTTCGGATCCGCCGGGCAGCAGGGTGGCGGCAGAAAAGGCCAGCAGGAACAGGGTGGTGAGGGAGGTCATCTGGCAAACCCAGAGAAATCGGCGCCCATTATTCTATCCGCCCGATAGCATTGCGCATGATCACTACATGGAACGGTATTATCGCAGCTAGATACATACGCCCCAGCCGGTTGTGCCGCCGCACCCATGTGGCCCCGTAAGCATGGTGCCCATCGGTCAGGATCGAGATGCGAAAATCTAGATGCTTGTCGTCAAAGCCCAGGATGATTTCAGTGTCATTGCGCTGCACAATCGGGAAAAAGCCGATGGTTTCGCCTTCGCCCAGATCGGTTCGCAGCCCGAATGGCGTGACCACAATGTTACGGATTTTCATAAGCCATGTAACCCACATTGGGAAATCCATTGCGCGGTTCGCTGCCTGATCCACATCAACCGTGGTTTCGCATCTATAGCAATCCAGAAAGTCGTCGGGTTGTTTGATCCCGTGCAGCATACTTTGCGGCGGTAAACTGGCCCTGACAACTTTCGACACGTGTTATCCCCTCAACAGCGCCAGTGCCGCCCCCAAGTCAATCGCTCCGTCATAAAGCGCCCGCCCCGAAATCGCCCCGTTCAGCGGCGCACCACAATCGCGCAGGGCCTCAAGGTCGGCCATCGAGCTGACCCCGCCCGAGGCAATCACCGGAATGTCCACCGCATTTGCCAGCGCCGCGGTGGCCTCTACGTTCGGACCCTGCATCGCGCCGTCGCGGTTGATGTCGGTGTAGATGATCGCGGCCACGCCAGCGTCCTCGAACGATCGCGCCAGATCGGTGACCATCACGTCGGTTTCCTCGGCCCAGCCCTTGGTGGCCACGCGCCCGTCGCGGGCATCGATCCCCACGGCCACCTTGCCGGGAAACGCTTTGGCGGCCTCACGCACCAGATCGGGGTTTTCCACCGCCACGGTGCCAAGGATCACCCGCGCAATCCCTTTTGTCACCCACATTTCAATCGTCGCCATATCGCGGATACCGCCGCCCAGTTGGGCAGGGACATCGGTTGCGGCAAGGATCGCCTGAACCGCCGCACCGTTCACTGGTTCACCCGCAAAAGCACCGTTCAGATCGACCAGATGCAGCCATTCGCAGCCGGCATCCTGAAAGGCACGGGCCTGCGCATCGGGGCTGTTGTTGAACACGGTGGATTGCGCCATGTCACCACGGATCAGGCGCACACAGTTTCCGTCTTTCAGGTCAATCGCGGGGTAAAGGATCATGGGGTCAAACCTTGCTTTGCAGATGTTTCAGGGCTGTTTTGCATGAAGCAGCAGGAAATGCAAAGCGCTTGCGGCGTCCCAACGTAAGGCTTGCTATGGATACGCGTCCCGCGCAGGATAGAGGTTATTACCCAAGGGAGGATATAAAATGAAAAAACTGGGACTGATTTCTGCGTTTGTAATCGCACTGGCAACCCCCGGGTTTGCTGATCCGGTTGAAGGCATCTGGAAAACCGCCAAAGACGACAACGGCAACTTTGGCCACATCAAGATTTCGATGTGCGGGGACAAGGTATGCGGTGTTTTAATCAAATCTTTCGATAGTAATGGCGCGCCGCTGGCGTCGGAAAACATCGGCAAGCGGATCATCTGGAATATGGTGCCCGAAGGCGACGGCTATTACGACAGCGGCAAGGTTTGGGCGCCGGATCGGGACAAGACCTATAGTTCCAAGATGACGATGAACGGCAATAAGCTGACCATCAAGGGCTGTGTATTCGGGATTTGCCGTAATGGCGGCACTTGGGTGCGGATCAAGTAAACGAGCTAAAATAACTGCGTTTGCTGTGACACACGGAATTTGCGACGCTGTTCTTAACCGCGTTAACCAGTTATAGTGGGTATTGTTTTTAGGGAACCTCTAAAAATCCCCCAAAATCCGGCCTGACGGGGTAGAATCGTCATCAGGATGAAAATGATTCGACCGACGGGGTTTTGTCATGGGTCAGATGGGATTTTTTGATCTTTCCAGCCGATACGCGGGACTGGACAAATCTGGTGATCCGCTGGTGTTGCTCAACGACATGGTGCCGTTCGAGGATTACCGGGACGAGCTGAAGGCCATATGGCGCACGCCGCCCGAACAGCGCAAATCCAACGCTGGCCGCCCGCCTTGGGATGAGGTGCTGATATTCAAGACGATGGTTTTGCAGCAGCTCTACAACCTCTCTGACGATCAGATCGAGTATCAGATCCGCGACCGCCTGTCGTTCATGCGGTTTCTCGGCCTTGGCATTGAAGACAGCGTACCTAACGCCAAGACCATCTGGGCCTACCGTGAAAGGCTGGCCGGGGCCGGGAAGATGAAGGAGCTGTTTGACAAGTTCGATGCCTTTCTGCGCGAAAAGGGCTATCTGGCGATGGGCGGGCAGATTGTTGATGCGAGCATCGTTCCGGCGCCGCGCCAGCACAACAAAAGGGACGAGAACGAGAAAATCAAGGCGGGCGAAACGCCTGAAGAGTGGGAGGAAAAACCCCACAAGAAGCGCCAGAAGGACGTGGATGCGCGCTGGACGAAGAAGCACGGCAAGAGCTATTACGGCTACAAGAACCACATCAATGTCGACCGGCGGCACAAATTCATCCGCGCTTATGATGTCACCGATGCCGCCGTGCATGACAGCCAGGCGCTTGCCGGTCTGATTGATGCGAGCAACACCTCATCGGACCTGTGGGCCGACAGCGCCTATCGCTCGCAAAAGATCGAAAGCGAGCTGGAAGAGCGGGGGCTTCACAGCCATATCCATCACAAGGGCAGGCGCGGCAAGCCGCTTGGCGAGCGCCAGCAAAAGGCCAACCGGAGGCGCTCGAAAGTGCGGGTCCGGGTCGAGCATGTATTCGCTTTTCAGGAGCGCTCCATGGGCGGCAAGCTGATCCGCTCCATCGGCCTGAAGCGGGCGCGATTTCGCATCGGGATGATGAACCTGGTCTACAACATGAAGCGCTTCGTCCAGTTCGAATGCGGCCTGGCGGCGCCGGGATAAGGGTTCATGGGGTGAGGTGTGCCTGAAATACCCAAAACCGGCTTGAAACCGGTGAAAATGGGTTTATGATCCGAAGCAATCAGGCGGGACAGGCGAAAAACCGTCCACCCCGCCGCGAAGAAGGCGAAAACGGGAATTTACAGAGGTTCCCTGTAGAAGATGTAGCCTTGTTTCTCGATGCTATGGCAGGGCAGGATATGCGTGACCCGCTTTCTGTACCGGCACCAAAAATATCATATCTGACGGCGGCGCAATCGCGAATGAAACCGTTAAAGGTGGCCTTCAGTGCCGATCTGGGGATCACACCTGTCGATTCCGAAATAGCCGAGATTTGTCAGAGTGCCGCGCAGAGGTTTGTGGAATTGGGTGTGGCCGTTGAGGAAGCATCTCCGGATTTTTCTGGTGTGCATGAATGTTATCACACTCTACGCGCCCATGAATTCAGCCTGTCAATGAACGACATGCCAGATGGCATTATGGCCCAGCTGAAACCGGAACTGGCGGAAAACCTTGAGATCGGCAGACGGCAAAGTTTCAAGGATATCGCCAAAGCAACCAAAACAAGGGCTGTCATCCGAAAACGAATTCTAGAATTTTTCGAAACCTATGATCTGTTGCTTGTGCCCACCACCATAGTCGGCCCTTATCCGGTCGAGCAACGCTTTGTTACGTCCTGCAATGGCCAGACGTTTAAGTCCTATATTGATTGGCTGGCGATCGCCTATGCCATCACTTTGGTATCGCTGCCAACGCTGTCGCTGCCTTGCGGATTTACCCGCGACGGGTTGCCTGTCGGATTGCAGATGGTCGGGCGGCCACGGGGGGAACATGCATTGCTGTCATCAGCATTGGTGTTGGAGGAAGCTCTCGGGCTGGACTTGCGTCCAATCGAACCAAAACCCGCTTCCGTTCCCACTGAGGGGATACCCGCATGACAAAACATATCGGCCATAACCTGTTCGGGCTTTTCCAATCGCGGTTCCCGAAAGATACAAGCGACGTATTTCTGGAACATGCCCGTGGAGAGCTGTCATATGCTGACCTTGAAATTTTGTCAGGGCGTTATGCGGCTGTTCTAAAATCATGCGGTGTCAACAAAGGGGATCGTGTGGTTGTGCAGGTGAAAAAATCACCCGAAGCCGTGTTGCTTTATCTGGCCTGTCTGCGTGCAGGGGCGGTGTATATCCCCTTGAACACTGCCTACACTCTGACCGAGGTTCGCTATTTCGTCGAAGATGCAAAGCCACGATTAATCGTGTGCGATCCGAATTCGAAAGAGCAATTTGTCAAAGCATTTACAGACGAAATTGCCATCACGATCCTGACGTTGGCCGGTGATGGCACTGGTAGTTTTATCAATCGGGCTTTGAAATTGGTGCCCGATCACACTATCGCAAATAACAATGCAGATGATGTGGCGGCCATTCTGTATACATCGGGAACCACAGGGCGTTCAAAAGGGGCGATGCTGACCCATGGCAACCTTTCCAGCAATGCGTTGGTGCTACACGATTACTGGGGCTGGGTGCCCGGTGATGTGCTGCTTCATGCCCTGCCGATCTTTCATGTTCATGGCCTGTTTGTGGCCCTTCACTGTGCGTTGTTAAATGCCTCGAAGGTGGTTTTCCATAACAAATTTGACACAGATCAGATCATCAAAGCCTTACCACATGTGACCGTTATGATGGGTGTTCCGACCTTTTATACCCGATTGCTGGAAACACCGGATTTTGATCGACATACCTGTCGTAATATCCGTTTGTTTATTTCCGGATCTGCCCCCTTGTTAGCCGAGAGCTTCAACGCATTCGAAAACCTGACAGGGCACAAAATCCTTGAACGTTACGGTATGACCGAAGCGGGCATGATCACGTCCAATCCATATGACGGGGAACGCATTGCAGGTAGCGTGGGCTTTGCGCTGCCCGGTGTCAAAGCACGCATCGCAGATCAGAACGGGAACGAACTGCCCTATGGCGAGGTTGGCGTTCTGGAAATTGCCGGCCCGAATGTATTTGCCGGCTACTGGCAGATGCCGGAAAAAACCGCCGAAGAATTTCGCGCAGACGGATATTTCATTACCGGAGATATGGCCGAGATGGACAAAAACCGGCGCATTTCAATCGTGGGGCGGGCAAAAGATTTGGTAATCTCGGGAGGGTATAATGTCTATCCAAAAGAGGTTGAATCAATCATTGATGAAATGCCCGACGTAATTGAATCTGCCGTGATCGGTGTGCCGCATCCAGATTTTGGCGAGGCTGTAACAGCCGTGATTGTCACCAATGATGGCGCGCAGATCGACACAGATACGGTCCAGACCTTTCTTGGTGGGAAGCTGGCGCGGTTCAAACAGCCAAAACAGGTTTTCATCGTTTCCGAACTGCCGCGCAATACAATGGGTAAAGTGCAGAAAAAAGTGTTGCGGGAACAATATGCTGACACCTATTAGTCGGATGTTTATTCATTCATTAGATTCGTGACTGTTTAGAAAGCAATCTTGGGAACCCGTTGGTATGAAACGATTTGCGGCGATTGATCAGGGCACCACCAGTACCCGGGGATATGTTCTGGATGAATCTGGAACAGGGGGCATTGTCTGTAGCCGCAAACACCGGCAGATTTATCCGCAAACAGGGTGGGTAGAACACGATCCCGAAGAATTGCTTGGCAATGTGTTGAAATGTATCGAAGCTGCCGGAGTGGTTGATGCCATAGGGATAGCCAACCAAGGTGAAAGTTGTCTGGCATGGCATGCCGAAACCGGCGAGGCGATATCTCCGGTTCTTGTCTGGCAGGACCGCCGTACCGAAAGCACCATCGCCCGACTGAAAAGTGACGGGGCCGAAGAACTTACATTGGCAAAGGCCGGACTTCCGCTGGATCCTTATTTTTCAGCTTCAAAATTGGCATGGATTCTCCAGAATATTCCAGAGGCGCGCATTCTTCTGGCGCAAGGTAAATTGCGATTGGGAACAACCGATGCCTTTTTTATCGACCGGCTAACCGGAAATTACACAACCGATATAACAACTGCATCTCGCACATCGCTTGTTAATCTTGAAACGGGGCAGTGGGATAGTGAACTTTGTGATCTATTTGGAATTCCGCTTGAAATCCTGCCCGAGATCAAACCAACGATGAGTGATTTTGGCACTGTTCATGTCAGAGAGCGACATATCCGGTTGACGGCCTGTGTCGTGGATCAACAGGCATCACTTTTCGGGCATGGTTGCCGTAATACGGGGGACGAAAAAATTACCTTTGGCACCGGTGCCTTTGCGCTTGCGACAACCGGTAGTGCAATTGTGCGGGCCCCCGAGAAAGGGTTGCTGCCCACCGTCGCCTGGCAGCAATCAGGAAAGCCAGCTGTTTTCGCGCTGGATGGTGGGGTCTATAGCGCGGCATCTGCGTTAAACTGGGCCAGGTCGCTGGGACTATTTAACAACTTTGCCGAAATAAACGCATTTGATGCACCGCCTGCGATTTCACGAAACCTTGCATTTGTGCCCGCTTTGACGGGTTTGGGGTGCCCGCACTGGGATGGGTCTGCCGCAGGTATGTGGATTGGCCTGTCGCTCGATACCACCGCGATTAATATGGTGCAGTCAATTCTAGAAGGCGTCGCATTTCGCGCGGCCGAGGTTATCGACGCGATGCAACAGTTAACCCCGGTCGGGCAAACTATATCCATAGACGGGGGCCTGTCGAACAATCCCTGGTTTTGCCAGTTCCTTGCCGATGTTCTGCAAAAGACCATCACCGTTCAATCCGGCGGAGAACTGACTGCATTCGGTACAGCGATGATGGCCGCCGGTCATTTTAACTTTAACCAGATGCAGAATACGCAACGCATAAGTTATGATCCCCAGGCAATCCATATCGATGGGAAAGCACTTTTTTCCAAGGCGGTGTCACGTTGCCGAAACTGGTAGCCTGTAGTTTAGCAGGACCCATTTATCCCACGCTCGCGGTTTGACTGCTTTGTCCGCTGAACAGGCGAAATCACGCAGGAATGGTGTTCATGGTATTGCAACGCATTCAGGGGGCAAATCAGCCAAACCTTCCTGGTGCGGAAAGCGCATTATCTCTGCACCTTGATGCCCGTGGTAGGGGGGCGGCCTGACCGCCATTTGATTGCGGCATGGCGCCACGACTACAACCTGATCCGCCCGCATTCGAGCCTGGGTGGATTAACACCATGGGAATATATTAACGATCCATCATGGACCTAAACCTGTACAGAGCTAACCTATGAACGCGGATTTATTGGGAAGCAGGTCAGACCCAGTCTCGGACAATCCCTTGATCGTCATATCTGCGCGTTGAACGCGGCCCGCGTTGGCAAAATTTTCCGTGAGAATGCTTCAAGTAAAACCTGTGAAGCGACGGCCACAACTCGAGCGCGCGATAGACGTCCGGTTGTGTCTCGAAAGTGGTGGAAATTGATTTCAGGCACCTCCGAGCGGGTTGAGTTATGCGCCGGTCAGGCGGCTTGGTCAAGGGTTGCGTCGGCGACGGGCTGAGCGAGCGTTTCCCAGCCATCGACCTTTCGCATGACGATCTGCCCCGAGGCCATCAGAGCCCAAAGCAGCATCGGCACGGTCTCGGCGCATGGCAGCACGGTCTGGGTCTTGATGCGGCGGCGGAATTCCTCGTTCAGGCGTTCGATCGCATTTGTCGTTCTGGCCGATTTCCACTGGCCTTGTGGCAGACGCGTGAAGGTGAAAAGCTTATCTCCTGCTTCTTCCAAGCTGTCAGCGACGGCCTTGCATTTCAGCCGCCATTTTCGCAGAAATGCCTTGCGGCGGGTGGCGATTTCCTCGGGTGTTTTGGCGTAGATCATGTCGCGGTAATCTTCTGTCAACTCATCATGCATACGCTTGGGTGCCTTGGCCAGAAGGTTGCGGTGCTTGTGCACCGTGCACCTCTGGATCGGCAGATCTTCACCCCAGAGGGCAATGAGAGCGACCTCAAGTCCCGGTGCCCCGTCCACGATGACAAATTCGGGCCGTTTCAACCCGCGCGCATCCAGATCGTTGATGAACTGACGCCAGGCGGAGGTGCTTTCGCCGCCCATGTTCATCAGTGATAACAAGACCTTCTGCCCATCCCGGCGCACGCCAATCGCGGCCAGAACCGAGATATTGGTGGCCTTCCTGTCAATCCGCGTTTTGATCACGGTGCCGTCCAGGATCAGCCGCACGATGTCTTCATCCGCAAGGCTGCGGGCGCACCACGCCTGCCAGTCCACCTTCACCTTGCGCCAGGCGCGGCTCACCACATCCTTGCTGACCGCCCCCTGAAACAGGCCGAACAGGGCGCGTTTTACCCGCCGTGTGTTGGTGCCCGAAAGGTAGACAGCAGCGATCAGCGCCTCGGCCTTCTTCGTCAGCCGCTGGTAGCGGGGCAATGCCTTCGAGCGCCATTCTCTGGCCTTGCCGGCCTCGCCTGTGATCCGCGCACGCGGCACGCGCACCGTTTCGGTTCCAAATGTTCCGACCAGTTGCCGCTCGCGATGCCCGTGGCGGTATCCGGCCTTTGCCCCGCCGCTGCGGCCATACCGGCAACGGCCCAGAAACTGCTCCAGCTCCTCTTCGAAAACCGCCTCGATCGTCGCGCGGATGTTCTGGCGCAGCCGGTCTTCAATCGGGTCATAGCCTGCTTCATTGGCCAGTAGCGCGGATGTCGATGTTGCTGTATTCTTTGTCATGGCGTGATCTCCTTGGCGGTTCCAGCCGCCGGTTGGGTGGCTTCGATGCACCCGGAGATTACGCCGTCCTCGAATTTCCACCAAACTCGCGACACTACCTGCCTCACGGTTTCCACGCCAGAAAATTCGAGATCAGCCGCAGCCCCGCGCTCTGGCTTTTCTCGGGGTGGAATTGCATGCCCAGCATGTTGTCGCGTCCGATGATCGCGGTGATATCGCCACCGTAATCCACATGCGCCAGACGTTGCGCCGGATCATCCACCACATATTTGTAGCTGTGCACGAAATAGGCGTGATCGCCGGTGTTAACACCGGTAAGGGCAGTGTGCGGATTGTCGATCACCAGATCGTTCCAGCCCATATGCGGCACCTTCAGCGCAGGGTCTGATGGCTCGATCTTCACGATCTCGCCACCGATCCAGTCAAAGCCTTGGGTATCCTCGTATTCGCGGCCCCAGGTGGCCATCATCTGCATGCCAACGCAAATCCCCAGAAACGGGCGCCCCTTGTCGATCACCATTTCGCGGGTGGCCTCGAACAGGCCGGAATGGTCGAACAGGGCCTTTTTACAGGCCGGAAAGGCGCCGTCACCGGGCAGCACGATGCGATCGGCGCGCAGCACGTCATCGGGGTTCGAGGTGACAATCACCTCGCCCGCATCAACCTCGCCCGCCATCCGCTGAAACGCCTTTTCGGCCGAGTGCAGATTACCGCTTTCGTAGTCAATCAGAACCGTCAGCACCTACAGCATCCCTTTGGTCGAGGGCACCGCATCAGCCTTGCGCGGATCGGTTTCCAGCGCGATGCGCAGGGCACGCGCGACCGCCTTGAACGCCGCCTCGGCGATGTGGTGGCTGTTGAAACCGTGGATCATATCGATGTGCAGGGTGATGCCGCCGTGTGTGGACAGCGCCTGAAAAAACTCGCGCACCAGTTCGGTGTCAAATGTGCCGATCTTGGCCGTGGGCATATCGACATTCCACACCAGAAACGGACGCGCGGACAGGTCCAGCGCACAGGCGACCTGTGCGTCATCCATCGGCAAGTGACATTCGCCGTAACGCCGGATGCCCTTTTTATCACCCACAGCGGCGACCAGAGCCTGCCCCAGCGCGATGCCCACATCCTCGACCGTGTGGTGATCATCAATGTGCAGATCGCCCTTGGCACGCACGGTCATATCCACCAACGAATGGCGCGACAGCTGGTCCAGCATGTGGTCAAAGAACCCGACGCCGGTTTCATTGCTGTATTGGCCGGTGCCGTCCAGATTGATTTCAACCGAAATATCCGTTTCCGCCGTTTTACGGGTGATTTTGGCTGTGCGCATTGTCGCCTCCAAACAAAGTGTTCGCGTCTCTATAAGCGCGGCGGGGGACGATGCCAAGCATTGTGCGGCGGTTCTTGGGACGGGTGCGGTTTTCCTGCCAGCCTTAGGCTCGCACCCCCATCATCCCCGCGCTATCAATATGTTCATCCGAGAAGGCATCCAGCAGGGTGGCATAGCGCATCCGTGCGTCCGTGATCTGGCTGTAAGATCCGACAATATCGCGGATCGGGCCGCCCAGACGTTCCAGACCGGATATAAACGCAAGGATCACGCCGACATCGACCTTGCCCTGAATTGCCATATAGCCGCCAAAGGTGATGACACCAAAGGGGCCAAGCGAAATCAGCAGGTTGTTGATGGTTTTCATCACGTTCTTGTTGACGATAAAACGGGTGCGCAGGCCCAGAATATCCTCGACCAATGTGTTGAACAGGGGCGGCGGATCAGAGTTGCGCAGGTCTTCTTCGGGGTTTTCCATGATAAAGGATCCCAACTCGCGCATTTTCAGGGACTTTTTACGCGACAGGTGGTTCATGCGGGCCTGAAAGAATGGCACGATGATGAATTGCGGTGAGTAAAGCGCCAGCGCGATCGATGCGACAAGGGGTTCGACCCAGAACATATAGCCCAGAACCGACACCAATGTGCCAATCGCCAGCAGGGGGCCGGAAATGGCGGACCCGGCAAAGCCGCCCAGTTTTTCCACTTCGGACGACAACATCGAGACCACGGCCCCTTCGTCAACATGTTCAACATCGGCGGGTTTGGTTACGGGGTGCAGTTTGGGCACAAATGTGTACATGCAAAAGAACACGGATTGGCGCAAAGAGCGCACCACTCGGGCCGAGATCAATTCACGCTGGGTGCGCATGGCGAATTTGAATCCGGCGGCGACAAGCATTGCTAGCAGATAGAATCCTGCCAGTTTGAACAGCAGGTCCGTATCCTTTTGCAAAATCGCATCATCCAGAATCCGGCGCTGCAATTCCAGTGGCACCGGGGCCAGCGGTAACAAAACCAGCGTAAGCGAAATTACGATGACTTGTTGCCAAAATGATTTTTGAAAGATGTAGCGGTAAACAGAGTTGGGCATTTTTTCCATGCTGTTTTGGTGGCATAGGGGCAGGGCGGCGGCAATCAAACACTTTTAACGATGGTGTGATCAGTGCCGGGGCGTAAATAACAAACGGCGCCACCCGTAGGTGACGCCGTTTTGTTTCCAATTGGAGCGGGCGATGAGATTCGAACTCACGACCCTAACCTTGGCAAGGTTATGCTCTACCCCTGAGCTACGCCCGCTAACCAATCGTGAGGCGATATATAGCGCGGACGCGTCGGGCCGCAAGGGGGAAATGACGGGATTTCGAAAATTTTTTATCCCGGTCAGGATATTCGGTTTGAATTGCGATGTAGACCGGAAATGACACGGACCGGGTTACAGTTTCGTGTGCTCACGGTTATACACGTTCGCAAGAACAGCTATTTTCACGGCCCAATCCCGTCCCCACGTTTAACAAAGGACGCCATACAAGGAGCCGGAAGATGAAAGTTGATGTTCTGCCGCTTGATAACAAGTCCGGCGCGTTCGGGCTTAACGGAGAGACCAAACAAATCCAAGATATCCGCCCGCCATCGAGTGGTTATACAACTGTTTTGTGGATGGCCCTTTTTAATCTGGCAGCTGTAGCACTGGTTGCCGTCGCTTTTGTGCATGGCTGGGCACAGCTTGTCTTCAGTTCGGATATAACCGGCCTGACCTATATCATTGCCACCGTTTTCCTGTTCGGTCTGGGTATGAGTTTTATCAAAACCTGGAAAGTTGCTTGCGAAACCAACTGTGTATGTGCGCATAACCCCTGTTCGGGAACGCTGGCAGCAGAGTATATCGAGAATGTTCGCGGCAGAAGTGCAGGCAGCCGGGCGATTTCGGCCTCGACACTGCGGTTCCAGATAGGGTCGCGGATTTCGCCCGTTTTTCATGTAGCAAGCAGCCTTGTTTTGCTTGGCCTTATCGGCACGGTGCTGGGTTTTATCATTGCCCTGTCCGGTGTGTCGGCCCAAAGCGCGACCAATCTTTCGGAAACCTCCGCAATGGTATCCAGGCTGATCTCGGGGATGTCGGTGGCGCTATATACAACACTGGAAGGTGCGATTCTGAACCTCTGGCTGATTGCGAATTACCGGATGTTGGCGGCAGGGGCGGCCGGGCTGATCAATGGTCTGGTGGCGCTGGGAGAAGACAATGAACGATCTTGACCCCACCGGCGAAGGCGATGCCACGGTTTTTCGCGACGTATTGATGCTGACCTTGCTGGGGTTTGTAACCATTGTCGTGCTGTTGTTGCCGCATTTGAACCCGCCTGCAGCAAAGGAAAGCGCGCGGCCAGCCGGTAATGTCGTGGTCGAGGCCCGCTGGGGCGACGGTCTGCAAAGCGATGTCGACCTGTGGGTCATGGGGCCGGGGGACAGACCGGTGGGATATTCGCGCAAGAACGGCGTTGCGTTTGATCTGTTGCGTGATGATCTGGGTCTCAGTCGTGATCTGACCAATCTGAATTATGAATTTGCCTTCAGCCACGGGGCGCCGGCCGGGGAATATATCGTCAACCTGCATCTGTTCAGGCTTGGAAACGACCCTCCGCCGATCACCGTGAGTGTGGTTATTTCTTTACGTAATGCGGCCACCGGCGCACTGACCAAAATCACATCGCGACAAGTAACACTGCGCCGCGAGGGCGAGGAAGTGACGGTTCAGCGGTTTCGACTTGATGCACATGGTGCGCTGGTGTCCGGCAGCCTGAATCAATTGCAAAGACACTTGCGGAACTTGGGATAGAAAAGGGGTGCACGGATGCTGGAGCTGTTTTTGTATTTCCTGCTGATACTGGTGCCGATACTGGCATTGGCCGCGCTGGTCATCAAGGCGCCGACCCATATCGGCATGAAAGTTCTGGCGCTGGGCATCGCTGCCGGACTACTTGCCGCCAGTTATCTGGCAGGAACTGCATTGCTCGGCCAACCCAAACCGGCCCGCTTGGCCCTATTGGAGAGCGCCAGCGACGAGGTGGTCGTTGTCGCATCGTTGAATGTTGAGGGCAAAGCCATCTATTTGTGGCTGATCCTGCCGCAGACCAATTCGCCACGGGCTTATAGTCTGCCTTGGTCACAAAAAACCGCCGAGGCCCTGCGTCAGGCGCAGGTTCAGGCGGAAAACAATGGCACAGAAGTCCGGGAGTAATGCCCGAAAGTTGGTGATGGGGTGATTGGGTGGCATATCATGGCGGTGTTGACGCGCCGCGATTCTCAGAGAGAAAAGGATATGCCACATGGAAGACGATACTATTTTGGAGTTTACCGATCCAGCCGAAATTTCACCTGATCCGCTGACGGATATCTTGCGCAAAGGCGCGCGGGATCTGTTGGCACAGGCGGTCGAGGCCGAGGTTTGTGATCTGATGGCGCAACACGCGCATTTGAGGGATTCGGCCGGTCGCCAGCGCCTTGTTCGCCACGGATACCTGCCGGAGCGCGAGGTGATGACGGGGATCGGCCCTGTCCCGGTGAATGTGCCTCGGGTGCGTGATCGTGGCACGGGGGCGGAGAAGATCAGGTTCACCTCGACGCTTCTGCCGCCGTATCTGCGCCGGGCAAAGTCGGTCGAGGAGTTGTTGCCCTGGCTCTATCTCAAAGGTATTTCCACGGGTGATTTCGGCGAAGCACTGGCGGCCCTTCTGGGGCCTGATGCGGGTGGTTTGACATCGAGCACGATTTCGCGCCTGAAGGCGGAGTGGTGGGCAGAATACGAGCGTTGGAACCGGCGTGACCTGTCGGCCAAACGCTATGTGTATTTCTGGGCCGACGGGGTTTATTTCAAGCCGCGCACGGATGCTGACAAGCAATGCATGCTGGTGATCATCGGCGCGGACGAGTGGGGTAACAAGGATGTTCTGGGCCTCGTGGACGGGTATCGAGAAAGCAGCCAGAGCTGGCGTGAACTGCTGCGGACTTGCAACGTCGTGGCCTCAGAAAAGCCCCTGATCTGGCCGTTGGTGATGGCGCGCTCGGCTTCTGGAACGCCTTGCGGGAGGTGTTCGGTGAGACCCGGGAGCAGCGCTGCTGGGTGCATAAAACCGGCAACGTCCTGAATGCCATGCCGAAGTCGCTGCAAGCCAAAGCCAAGGGCCATCTACAGGACATCTGGATGGCCGAGAACAAACGGGACGCCGAGGCCGCGTTCAATTTCTTCATCGAAGCCTATGGCGTGAAATACGAGCGTGCCGTGGGGAAGCTGACCAAGGACCGGGACGTGCTGCTGACCTTCTACGACTTCCCTGCCGAGCACTGGAAACACATCCGCACATCCAACCCCATCGAAAGCATATTTGCCACCGTGCGGCACCGAACGAAGAAGACCAAAGGCTGCCTCGGGCGCAAGACCGCCTTGGCAATGACCTTCCGCCTGATGATGTCGGCAAAGAAGAAATGGCGTAAACTCGACGGCGCATTCCGATTGCCGGAAATCATCGAAGGGGTTGAATTTAAGGACGGGATCAAGCAGGAAAAACATGCCGCCTGATTACTGCGTCACCAACTTTTGGGCATAGCTCGAAGTCCGGATGCGAACCCCTTTTCGGCAATCAGAAGGCGGGACAATGCAACAATTCTATGCGCCACCACCGCCACCGCTGCCGCCAAAAACGTGATGCGCCCCATACCTGCATAAAGCGGGGTGGTGTAGTCCTGTTTGTGGTTGCATGTCTTGCCGGTCACTGGAATGCTGTCAAAAGAAAAAGGCAGGCGTGTCCCGTGAATACGATCTCTTTCTCTCCAATATCACTTTTCATAACCCCATTCTATTGTCGGAGCCAGAAAAGCCTTTTGGATGATATCCAGACGGTTGTCTGTGCAGGTGAATTGGCGTTTTTCCGTATAGGAAAGGGGTGGCCCCAGATAGCGGTTGGCTTCAATCTTTTCTGTAAGGCCTTCCGGAGTTGTTACCGTCTGTTCAATCTCTATTGATTTGATTGGCATGTAACACTGGATCAATTTATCACCTTCCACGGACCAGGTGCCTTCTTTTTCCAGCCGCAACGATATTTCCGCGCTGAATATCCCGCCACTTGGGGTCTTGGTTTCCATGCTGCCATTATCGTCGGCGCGCAACGTAAAGGTTCCGTCCGGTCTGAATATCAACAAGCCATCCAGATCGGGGTAATCCACCATTCCCAAAGCTGGTGAATCCTGCAGCATTTTCCCTATTTTTGCCCCCATACCGCCGCTTGCCAGATGCCATTCGCCGATCAGGCAGGCCTGTGGCCCGTCGCTGTATTCCGGGGTCTGGCAGGGGATGCACGGGGTTTTTCTGGCCTGTAGGCCAATGCGAAACCCCGGTTCAGTGGTGGCTGCACCGGCAACCAGAAAGCGGATCGCGCCTTCGCTATTGGAACGGAAATCAACCGGCAGTTCCTTCCATTCGATCTCGGGCTGGCGTATGGTGGCGTATTGTCCTTTTAGATCATAGGTTTTCGTGGTCCAGCCTCCGCATGCAAATTCCAGATGCGCCCGATAGGTCACAAATCTTGGGGCTTCCAGCACCATCTCGGTTTCACTGTCAATCTTGTACCGCTCGCCTTCTAGCGGGGTAGAGACCGACGATCGGCCACCGGGCTGGGTGATCTTGCGTTCCAGATAATCCTTAACGAACTTCAGGAACTCTGAATCATTGAGCACGCGTGCCAGAGCATCCTCCTGTGATCCTCTGCTACGCGGCATGGCCTCCATCAGGTCGACCACCCTGTCGGGTCCATAGGTCTGGCTGAGCCACCAGAAAAAGACAACGGTTTCGTACTCCATCTCTGTGATCGGGGTTGTTGCTGAATCACTGTCAAAACCCGCGACCCAATCATCCGAATAGGGGGTGCCCTGATAAACCATGCTGGCAAACCATTCAGCAGTGCCTTCGACCCACCATGCCGTGCCAAGCTGTCCTTCGGCATGGCTGAAATCGCTGAACTGGACGCAGTGAAAAAATTCATGCGCAATGGTGTATTTGTACTGGGCCGATTCTGCCTGGGGAAATACCGAAATCACACATTTTGGCGGATTGTCAGGACCAGTTGTAACCGAACGGGCCGCTGTGGCGCCTGTGTCACTTGCTGTGTCATCCGAAATATACGGTGTTGCCGAAACAAAGACGTCTATCGGTTCCGTTCCCAGAGCGAGAAACCGTTGCAAGGTATTGCCTGACCTGACCAGGGCTTCTTCGATCTCGCGCACATTGTTCAGGTCGGTTTCAGGTGTGCCATAAATCGAACCCTGCACCACACCGCGTCCAGTGGGGATGTCAAAACGGGCAAGTTCCAGACAGTCGGCCAGGATTGCGGCGCCCGGCACGGTTCCTGTGGCTGCCAAATCCGCTGCAGTCGGGCAGGCATATGCAGGAACCATCAACCCAATAAGCCAAACAAACACGACAATGGCTTGTTGTTGAAGCCTGAACAACATGGCTTGCCTCCCTGAAAAGCGATAAAAAACGGTATTGCTTAATCAGGTTATTATAATATCCCATCGGCTACAGGTCGACCCTGTAGTGATTTGCGTGCAAATGCGTGCCAAAAGCAGCTTCTTTGTGCCCTGTATGACTGGCTATTCCAGTTCGACCAGCAAATCTTTGGCGTCGATCTGTCCACCCGCCTGCACATGCAGCGCCTTGACCACCGCGTCGCGTTCGGCGTGGATGCCGGTTTCCATTTTCATCGCCTCGATGGTCAGCAGCAGGTCACCCTCGTGCACCTGTTGGCCGGTTGTCACCGCCACCGTGGCCACCACGCCGGGCATGGGGGCGCCGATGTGGTTGGGGTTGCCTTCTTCGGCTTTTGGGCGCTGGGCAGTTTGCGATTTGATCAGCCGGTTGGGCACGCGGATGGTGCGGGGTTGGCCGTTCAGTTCGAAGAATACCTTCACGTCGCCGTCCTCGTTGGTTTCGCCAACGGCCTGAAGGCGGATTTCCAGCGTTTTGCCGGGGTCGATTTCGGCGGTGATTTCCTCGCCCGGTTCCATGCCGTAGAAAAAGGCACGGGTGGGCAGGGTGCGCACGGGGCCGTATTGGCGGTGGCGGCCCATGTAATCCAGAAACACCTTGGGATACATCAGATATCCGTTCAGATCCTCGTCATCCACCTCGAACCCTTCCAGTTCTTTGGACAGATCGGCGCGGGTCTGTTCCAGATCGACGGGCGGCAGGTGGGCGCCGGGGCGGGAGGTATCGGGTTTTTCGCCTTTCAGCACCTTTTTGATCAGCGCCTTGGGAAAGCCGCCGGGGGGCTGGCCCAGATTGCCGCGCATCATGTCGATCACGCTGTCGGGGAAGGATACGTCGATATCGGGGTCTTCGACCTGTTCGCGGGTCAGGTTCTGGCTGACCATCATCAGCGCCATATCACCGACCACCTTGGAGGAGGGCGTAACCTTGACGATATCGCCGAACATCCGGTTCACATCGGCATAGGTTTGGGCCACTTCGTGCCAGCGATCCTCTAGCCCAAGCGAGCGCGCCTGTGCCTTCAGGTTGGTGAACTGGCCACCGGGCATTTCGTGCAGGTAGACCTCGGAGGCTGGCGCGGCAAGGCCTGATTCAAACGCCACATACTGGGCGCGCACGGTTTCCCAGTAATCGGAAACCTCGCGCACCGCGCCGATGTCCAGCCCCGTGTCGCGGTCGGTGTGGCGCAGGGCCTCGACAATCGAGCCAAGGCAGGCCTGCGAGGTGCCGCCGGAAAAGGCGTCCATCGCCACGTCCACCGCATCTACCCCTGCGTCCGAAGCTGCAAGGATGGTTGCGCCTGCGATGCCGGACGTATCATGCGTGTGGAAATGGATCGGCAGGCCGACCTCTTCTTTTAGCGCTTTGACCAGCACCGTGGCCGAGGCCGGTTTCAGCAGGCCGGCCATATCCTTTAGCCCCAGAATATGCGCGCCTGCCGCTTTCAGGTCTTTGCCCATTTCGACATAATATTTCAGATCGTATTTGGCGCGGTCCGGATTCAGGATGTCGCCGGTATAGCAGATGGTGCCTTCGCAAACCTTGTCGGTCGCAATCACCGCATCCATCGCCACGCGCATGTTTTCCACCCAGTTCAGGCTGTCGAACACCCGGAACACATCAACACCGCTGGCCGCGGCCTGCGCAACAAAGGCTTGCACCACGTTGTCGGGGTAATTGGTATAGCCAACGCCGTTGCTGGCACGCAGCAGCATTTGCGACATTACGTTTGGCAGGGCCTTGCGCAGATCACGCAGTCGTTGCCACGGGCATTCCTGCAGGAAACGGTAGGCCACATCGAAAGTCGCCCCGCCCCAGCATTCCACCGAAAACAGTTGCGGCAGGTTGGCGGCATAGGTGGGGGCAACGCGGATCATGTCGATGCTGCGCATCCTTGTGGCCAGCAGGGACTGGTGCCCGTCCCGCATGGTGGTGTCGGTCAGCAGCAGTTGTTTTTGCGCGGCCATCCAGTCGGCCACGGCCTGCGGGCCTTTTTGCTCCAGCAGAGTGCGGGTGCCTGCCGCCGGATCATGCTTGGGGGCAGGGGGATGCGGGGTTTTCACCTGTGCGGAAGGCTCGGCGCGGCCTTCGGTTTCGGGGTGACCATTCACCGTGATATCGGCGATATAGGTCAGGATTTTCGTGGCGCGGTCGCGGCGTTTTTTGAATTTGAACAGCTCGGGCGTGTTGTCGATGAATTTGGTGGTATAGCTGTTGTCCAGAAAGGTCGGATGACGCAACAGGTTTTCGACAAAGGCGATGTTGGTCGACACACCACGCACGCGGAATTCGCGAAGGGCGCGGTCCATCCGCCGGATGGCGGCCTCGGGGGTCTGGGCATGGGCGGTGATTTTCACCAGCAGGCTGTCGTAATAGCGGGTGATCACCCCGCCCGCATAGGCCGTGCCGCCGTCCAGACGGATGCCCATGCCGGTGGCGGAACGATAGGCGGTAATGCGGCCGTAATCGGGGATGAAGTTGTTTTGCGGATCCTCGGTGGTGATGCGGCATTGCAGGGCATGGCCGTTCAGGCGCACCTCGTTCTGGGATGCCTTGCCGGTGGCCTCGGATAGGGATTTCCCTTCGGCAATTTTGATCTGGGCCTGCACGATGTCGATGCCGGTGACTTCTTCGGTGACGGTGTGTTCCACCTGCACGCGGGGATTTACCTCGATAAAATGGAAGGTGCCACTGTCCATATCCATCAGGAATTCGACCGTGCCCGCACATTCATAGCCGACATGTTTGCAGATACGCACGCCAAGGTCGCAGATTTCGGCGCGTTGTTCGTCACTCAGGTAAGGGGCGGGGGCGCGTTCGACCACCTTTTGATTACGGCGCTGCACTGAACAGTCGCGTTCATACAGGTGGTAAATCTCGCCGGCCTGATCGCCCAGTATCTGCACCTCGACATGGCGGGCGCGCTGGATCATTTTTTCCAGATAGCCCTCGTCATTGCCAAAGGCGGCATCGGCCTCGCGGCGACCTTCCAGAACTTTCTCTTCCAACTCGTCCTCGGACATGATGGCGCGCATGCCGCGCCCGCCACCGCCCCATGACGCCTTGAGCATCAGCGGATAGCCAACTTCGGCCGCCTGTTTGCGGATTTTGTCCATATCATCGCCCAGAACGTCGGTGGCGGGGATCACCGGCACACCGGCCTCGATCGCCACATCGCGGGCCGAGGCCTTGTCGCCCAGCTGGCGCATGGTTTTTGCCTTGGGTCCGATGAATGTGATGCCCGCCGCAGTGCAGGCATCGACGAAATCGGGGTTTTCCGATAGCAGGCCATAGCCCGGGTGGATCGCATCGGCGCCCGACATTTTCGCAACCCGGATGATTTCCTCGATGGATAGATAGGCGGCGACCGGTCCCATGCCTTCGCCAATGCGGTAGGCTTCGTCGGCTTTGAAACGGTGCAGGCCCAGCTTGTCCTCTTCGGCAAAGCCGGCGACGGTTTTCTTGCCCATCTCGTTTGCGGCCCGCATGATGCGGATGGCGATTTCGCCGCGATTGGCAATCAGGATTTTGTTGAATTCCGGCATGTGGCCTCCCTGTGGGTCTGGTCGCTGCTCCCCTGACGAAGGACAGGGTTCGAGGGGGTTGTAAGGTTTGTGAAAGGATTTGACTAGAGTGTGTTGTTTATTGCGGAAAAAGGGCTCAACAAAAACGCCGGTTTTCTTGTTCTCCCCGTCATTTCTACGAAACCGAACCGTTCCGGCTATACCCAAAGGCGCTGTTTCACATCTTTCAGACACCGCGCCCCGATCTGGCCCATGTTCGATTCCAGATCGGCCCGCAGAATATCCACCACATGCGCCGCCCCTTTGGCACCAAACGCCCCAAGGCCATAATGAAACGCCCGCCCCAGCATCACGAAATCAGCCCCCAGCGCGATGGCCCGCAGAATATCCAGCCCGCCGTTGATGCCGCTATCGAAAATCAGCGGATAATCCGGCCCCACATCGGCGCGGATCAGGGGCAGGGCGGTGACGGATGCAGGCGCTCCGGCAAACTGGCGACCGGAGTGGTTTGATACCCAAACGGCATCCACACCCTCGTTTTGCAGGCGCTGGGCGTCCTCGGGGTTCAGCACCCCCTTGACCACCAGCGGCCCGTCCCACTCGCTGCGCAATTCGCGCAGATAGTCCCAATCGGGCGAGGTGCGCAGCAGATAGCCGATATGTTCGGTGGACGACAGCGCGGCAGCGGATTTCTGATAGCTTTCCATCAGCCGCAAACGCGGCATCCCGTGTTTCAGCGTACCAAGCGCCCATGCGGGGCACCGCGCCATCTGAGCCAACAGACGGGGTGTCAGGCGTGGCGGGTTGGTCAACCCGCTGCGCACCTGCCGTTCGCGGCGGCTGGCCACGGGCACGTCAACGGTCAGCACCAGCGTGTGAAATCCGGCGGCTTTGGCGCGGTTCAGGATGTCGGTGCGGATCAACGGATCGCGCGGCGGGTAAAGCTGGAACCAGCCCTGATCGCCGATGCGGCCCGCCACGGCCTCGGGCGGCTGGCTGGCGACAGTGGACAGGGTGTAGGGAATGCCGGTTTGCGCGGCCAGTGTGGCCAGCATCTGTTCCGCCCCCGGCCAGATCAGCCCCGACATGCCCACCGGCGCAATACCAAAGGGCAGGGGATAGCTGCGGCCCATCAGGGGGGTGGTCAGATCGGGCGTGAATTCGCCATGCAGGATGCCGGGTTTCAGCAGGATATCGTCAAGTGCTGCCCGGTTGCGATGCTTGGTCGCCTCGTCGCCTGTGGCGCTGTCCAGATACTCCCACACAAAATGCGGAATGCGCTTGCGCGCGCGGCGGCGCAGATCGGTCAGGGAGGGGTGAGTGCTGTGCAGGGCCATAGGGGGAGTGTTAGCGGGTTGACCCAAAATGGGGAAGATGAATTAGGAAATGACCTCTTTCATTTTCTTTCGATATTCCATTAGGTTTTTGTTAATTTTCGACATGTCAGAAACAAGTGCATCATACTCTTTGAACTTTCGTTGAATTTCTTGGGGGGAGCTTTCTATATCTTTAATGCACTCCGCTTTATACCAACGACGAAACTTAGCTTGCCATTTTGTAAGGTGTGGGCGAATCCCTATATTCAAAACACTTAAGGACAATTCAATAATTTTCGGTAGTGTCGCGAGTTTGGTGGAAATTCGAGGACGGCGTAATCTCCGGGTGCATCGAAGCCACCCAACCGGCGGCTGGAACCGCCAAGGAGATCACGCCATGACAAAGAATACAGCAACATCGACATCCGCGCTACTGGCCAATGAAGCAGGCTATGACCCGATTGAAGACCGGCTGCGCCAGAACATCCGCGCGACGATCGAGGCGGTTTTCGAAGAGGAGCTGGAGCAGTTTCTGGGCCGTTGCCGGTATGGCCGCAGCGGCGGGGCAAAGGCCGGATACCGCCACGGGCATCGCGAGCGGCAACTGGTCGGAACATTTGGAACCGAAACGGTGCGCGTGCCGCGTGCGCGGATCACAGGCGAGGCCGGCAAGGCCAGAGAATGGCGCTCGAAGGCATTGCCCCGCTACCAGCGGCTGACGAAGAAGGCCGAGGCGCTGATCGCTGCTGTCTACCTTTCGGGCACCATGAACCGCCCCTTGTTTACCGGAGGCTGATTACTTCATGTCATGCGACCATATCTAATGTGTTTAACTGTGCATAGTACCTCTCTTCTGCTTCTGCTGGTGGGATGTATCCGATGGGCTCAAGCAAGCGGCGATTGTTGAACCAATCGACCCATTTGAGTGTTTCCCATTCGACCGCGGCCATGGTTTTCCATGGGCCAAGCCGGTGGATGACTTCTGCTTTGTAGAGGCCATTTATGGTTTCAGCCAAGGCGTTGTCATAGGAATCGCCAACGCTGCCAACAGAGGGCTCAATCCCCGCCAGGGCCAATCTCTCGGTATAGCGAATGGACAAATATTGCCCGCCGCGATCCGAATGATGAATGAGGCCGCCTTTGTGAGAGGTGGTCGCGGAAATTCGGACCAGTTGTTAAGGTGGATCGACTTATGAGAAAGACGATTCAAAATGACGAAACGAAAGAACCATTCTCCCGAATTCAAAGCCCGCGTTGCGCTTGAAGCAATCCGCGAGGAAATGACGATGGCGGAGCTGTCGAAGAAGTATGGTGTGCATCCAACCCAGATTGGCACATGGAAACGAGCAGCGATTGAAAACATGGCCACGGCATTTTCCAGACGGGGCCGTGATCCTGATCGGGTTGATGAAGCCCAGATTGAGAAGCTGCACTCCAAGATTGGTCAGCTGGTCGTGGAACGGGATTTTTTAGCCAACGCCTCGCAACAGTTGCTCGGGAAGCGAGGCAAAAAATGGTGAGCCGTGAGCATGATCTGAGTGTGCGACGACAATGCGGGCTACTTTCTCTGGCGCGCTCGAACCTGTATTACCAGCCAAAAGGCGAAAGTGCTGAAAATTTGCGGTTCATGACAATAATCGACAAGCAATTCTTGCAGACGCCGTGGTATGGATCACGGCAAATGGCCCGGCACATGCAGCGCCAAGGTTACAAGTGTGGTCGCCACAGGGTCCGCCGTTTGATGCGGCTGATGCGGTTGGTTCCGATCTACCAGACGCCCAACACGAGCAAGAAACATCCGCAGCATAAGATCTACCCGTATCTGCTGCGAGACCTGACGATTGATCGTCCAAACCATGTGTGGTGCGTAGATATCACCTACATTCCGATGCAGCGCGGGTTCCTCTATTTGGTCGCGATCATGGACTGGCACAGCCGCAAGGTTTTGAGCTGGAGATTGTCAAACAGCATGGAGGCAGATTTTTGCGTTGAAGCCCTGAAAGAGGCTATGGCCAAATACGGCAAGCCCGATATCATGAACAGCGACCAGGGCAGCCAGTTCACCGGGTTTGAATGGACGCAGGCGCTGAAAGAAGCCGACGTGAAAATCTCGATGGATGGCAAAGGTCGCTGGGTCGATAACCGGATGATCGAGCGGCTTTGGCGATCCTTGAAATACGAATGCATTTACCTCAACGCATTTGAAACGGGTTCGCAGACCCGCGCCGGGATCGGGAAATGGTTGGCTTACTACAACACCGAGCGCCCGCATTCCACCCACGGAATATTGACCCCGGATGAAGCCTATGACAGAAAAACAAAACCAATGAGTTTGGCAGCCTAAATGAAACCCTGATCCATCTTAAACTGGCTGCTGACTGGTCAAAAAAGTGGGACCACCTCTGAATTTGAATCGATGATCGCAACTTAAGGTGGCACGTGAGGTATTTCAAGCTATGGAAATGGAATTTCTAAATTTCAGTAGTTTGAGGGAACCTCTAAAAATCCCCCAAAATCCGGCCTGACGGGGTAGAATCGTCATCAGGATGAAAATGATTCGACCGACGGGGTTTTGTCATGGGTCAGATGGGATTTTTTGATCTTTCCAGCCGATACGCGGGACTGGACAAATCTGGTGATCCGCTGGTGTTGCTCAACGACATGGTGCCGTTCGAGGATTACCGGGACGAGCTGAAGGCCATATGGCGCACGCCGCCCGAACAGCGCAAATCCAACGCTGGCCGCCCGCCTTGGGATGAGGTGCTGATATTCAAGACGATGGTTTTGCAGCAGCTCTACAACCTCTCTGACGATCAGATCGAGTATCAGATCCGCGACCGCCTGTCGTTCATGCGGTTTCTCGGCCTTGGCATTGAAGACAGCGTACCTGACGCCAAGACCATCTGGGCCTACCGTGAAAGGCTGGCCGGGGCCGGGAAGATGAAGGAGCTGTTTGACAAGTTCGATGCCTTTCTGCGCGAAAAGGGCTATCTGGCGATGGGCGGGCAGATTGTTGATGCGAGCATCGTTCCGGCGCCGCGCCAGCACAACAAAAGGGACGAGAACGAGAAAATCAAGGCGGGCGAAACGCCTGAAGAGTGGGAGGAAAAACCCCACAAGAAGCGCCAGAAGGACGTGGATGCGCGCTGGACGAAGAAGCACGGCAAGAGCTATTACGGCTACAAGAACCACATCAATGTCGACCGGCGGCACAAATTCATCCGCGCTTATGATGTCACCGATGCCGCCGTGCATGACAGCCAGGCGCTTGCCGGTCTGATTGATGCGAGCAACACCTCATCGGACCTGTGGGCCGACAGCGCCTATCGCTCGCAAAAGATCGAAAGCGAGCTGGAAGAGCGGGGGCTTCACAGCCATATCCATCACAAGGGCAGGCGCGGCAAGCCGCTTGGCGAGCGCCAGCAAAAGGCCAACCGGAGGCGCTCGAAAGTGCGGGTCCGGGTCGAGCATGTATTCGCTTTTCAGGAGCGCTCCATGGGCGGCAAGCTGATCCGCTCCATCGGCCTGAAGCGGGCGCGATTTCGCATCGGGATGATGAACCTGGTCTACAACATGAAGCGCTTCGTCCAGTTCGAATGCGGCCTGGCGGCGCCGGGATAAGGGTTCATGGGGTGAGGTGTGCCTGAAATACCCAAAACCGGCTTGAAACCGGTGAAAATGGGTTTATGATCCGAAGCAATCAGGCGGGACAGGCGAAAAACCGTCCACCCCGCCGCGAAGAAGGCGAAAACGGGAATTTACAGAGGTTCCCTTGAGTTTATTGCATTTGATGGGCCAGAACATAATATGAACACCCCTTTATCTCGCGCGCCATTTCGTTTACCCACATCCGCATGAGTCCTTCTGACGATATCCCCGCCCCGACCGGCCTTGCCGCACGCGCGATGGCGGCGCGCCCTGCGCCCTATCTGGACGGGCTGAACCCCGAACAGCGCCGCGCGGTCGAAGCCATGGACGGGCCGGTCCTGATGCTGGCAGGCGCGGGCACCGGCAAGACCAAGGCGCTGACCTCGCGGATTGTGCATCTGCTGAACACCGGCCGCGCGCGCCCGAACGAGGTGCTGGCCGTGACCTTTACCAACAAGGCTGCGCGCGAAATGAAAGACCGCGTCGGGCAGATGCTGGGCGAAACGGTCGAGGGGATGCCGTGGCTGGGCACCTTCCATGCGATCTGCGTCAAACTGCTGCGCCGTCATGCCGAACTGGTGGGGCTGAAAAGCAATTTCACCATTCTGGACACAGACGACCAGATCCGCCTGTTGAAACAGCTTCTGGCGGCGGCGAATATCGACGATAAACGCTGGCCCGCCCGGGCGCTTGCCTCGGTGATTGACGGCTGGAAGAACCGCGCCTGGACGCCCGAAAAGGTGCCTGCGGCCGAGGCCGGTGCGTTTAACAACATGGGGGGCGAGCTGTATGCCGCTTATCAGACCCGCCTGAAAACCCTGAATGCGGTGGATTTCGGGGATCTGTTGTTGCATGTGGTGACGATTTTCCAAACGCAGCCGGATGTGCTGGAACAATACCAGCGCTGGTTCAAATACATTCTGGTGGATGAATATCAGGACACCAACGTGGCCCAATACCTGTGGCTGCGGCTGCTGGCGGGCGGGCACAAGAATATCTGCTGTGTGGGGGATGATGACCAGTCGATCTATGGCTGGCGCGGGGCCGAGGTGGGCAATATCCTGCGGTTCGAGCAGGATTTCCCCGGCGCGGTGGTGGTGAAGCTGGAGCAGAATTACCGCTCGACCCACCACATCCTTGGCGCGGCCTCGGGCGTGATCGCCGCCAATGAGGGGCGCTTGGGCAAGACACTGTGGACCGAGAAGAACGAGGGCGACAGGGTGCGCCTGATCGGCCATTGGGACGGCGAGGAAGAGGCGCGCTGGATCGGCGACGAGGTTGAGGCGATGCAGCGCGGCACCCGCGGGCAGGCGCCGATGTCACTGGACGATATGGCGATCCTTGTGCGCGCCAGTCACCAGATGCGCGCCTTCGAGGACCGGTTTCTGACCATCGGCCTGCCGTACCGCGTGATCGGTGGGCCACGGTTTTATGAACGCGTGGAGATCCGCGACGCGATGGCCTATTTCCGCGTCACGGTCAGCCCCGAGGATGATCTGGCGTTCGAGCGCATCGTCAACACGCCGCGGCGCGGGGTGGGGGACAAGGCGTTGCAAACTATCCAGCGGGCGGCGCGGGACAATGGTGTGCCTTTGCTGATGGCCACACGGATGCTGCTTGAGGCCGGCGAGATCAAGGGCAAGGCCAAGGGCGCGTTGCAGGCACTGGTCGGTGGTTTTGCGCGTTGGGCGCGGGTGGCTGCGGATGAAAGTGCCAGCCATGTGGAGCTGGCCGAGGTGATCCTTGAGGAAAGCGGCTATACCGATATGTGGCTAAAGGACAAATCGCCCGAAGCCGCAGGAAGGCTGGAAAACCTGAAGGAACTGGTCAAGGCGCTGGAGCAGTTCGAGAACCTGCAAGGATTTCTGGAACATATCGCGCTGATCATGGACAATGCGTCCGAGGATTCCGAGGAAAAACTGACCATTATGACCCTGCACGCGGCCAAGGGGCTGGAATTCCCCGCCGTGTTCCTGCCGGGGTGGGAAGACGGTCTGTTCCCAAGCCAGCGCAGCATGGATGAAAGCGGGCTGAAAGGGCTGGAGGAAGAACGGCGGCTGGCCTATGTCGGTATCACCCGGGCCGAAGAATTGTGCACCATTTCCTTTGCCGCCAACCGGCGAGTTTACGGGCAATGGCAATCGCAACTGCCCTCGCGGTTTATTGATGAGCTTCCCGAGGAACATGTCGAGGTGCTGACCCCGCCGGGCCTTTATGGCGGCGGCTATGGGGCGGCGTCGCCCAGTGTGGCGATGGAGGACAAGGCGCAGCGGGCGGACGCCTATAATTCACCGGGTTGGCGACGGATGCAGGCGCGCAAGGCGGGCCATGGCATGGGACAATCGCGCGAGGCCAGTAAAGTGGTGATCGACATTACGGCAAATGCGGAGTTTTCCAAAGGGGAACGGGTGTTCCATCAGAAATTCGGTTATGGCTATGTGATGGGGATCGAGGGCGACAAGCTGGATATCGAGTTTGAGCGCGCCGGCGCAAAAAAGATTGTTGCGCGGTTTGTGGTACCGGCTGATCGGGCGGATGATGTGCCGTTTTGATCCGGTTTCGTCGGGCTAACGCCCGCCGACCCGCGCATCGCCCCGAAGGGGCCAAAAATAGTGTGTGCCGCAGGCACGCCTTTGGATTGACCCATTGAAACGCCGCCGCCTGCAGGAAGGTCATCTGTTTGCTGCCGGTTTTGGCCCCCTTGGGCGGTTTGCGGTTGGAGCCGATTTTCCATGCCAGATACAGCAGATAGGCCACGCTGACCACTTTCAGCACCGTATAGCTGACCGGATAGGCGTCAAACACCTGCACCAGTCCGGCCCCCACCAGCACTACCATAAACACAAAGCCGATCGACACCCCCAGCATATGCGGGACGGTGCGTTTCAGGCCGAAATTGGCGCCCGAGGCCATCAGCATCAGGTTGTTCGGCCCCGGGGTGATAGAGCTGACCAGCGCAAAGGCGATCAGGGCGAGGATCAGGTCGAGTGTCATTGCGGGGTTGCCTTTGCTGTATTCGTTCGGCAACTATGTTTTAAAAACCAGCGCAATAGTGCGTCTAAAATCCCTTATGATCAGAAAGTTTAGCAATATATGCCCGAAATAGATGCAAAAAGCGAAGAAATATTGCGCATCCTTCAGCGTGACGGTCGGATCAGCAATATTGATCTGGCCGAACGGGTGGCACTGTCGCCCTCGGCCTGTCTGCGCCGGGTGCAGGAGCTGGAGCGGCGCGGGGTGATCAAGGGCTATCGCGCCGTGGTGGACCGTGAAAAACTGGGCAACGGGTTCACCGCCTATGTGGCGGTGGGGCTGTCGGACCATTCCAAGAAATCGCAAGAGGCGTTTGAACGCTCGATGGCCCTCGCCCCGCAGGTGCGCGAGTGTCACAATGTGGCGGGGGTGTACGAATACCTGCTACGGGTCGAGGTGCCGGATCTGGCCAGCTACAAGACCTTTCATACCGATATTCTGGGAACCGTGCCGCAGGTGAATTCGATCACGTCTTATGTGGTGATGGGGTCGCCAAAGGATGAACGGGGTTGAGGGGGGGGCGCTTGGGGTGTGTCGGTTGCGGGCGATAAGACATTTGGTCGTGTAGAGGTGGTCGCGGAAATTCGGACCAGTTGTTAAGGTGGATCGACTTATGAGAAAGACGATTCAAAATGACGAAACGAAAGAACCATTCTCCCGAATTCAAAGCCCGCGTTGCGCTTGAAGCAATCCGCGAGGAAATGACGATGGCGGAGCTGTCGAAGAAGTATGGTGTGCATCCAACCCAGATTGGCACATGGAAACGAGCAGCGATTGAAAACATGGCCACGGCATTTTCCAGACGGGGCCGTGATCCTGATCGGGTTGATGAAGCCCAGATTGAGAAGCTGCACTCCAAGATTGGTCAGCTGGTCGTGGAACGGGATTTTTTAGCCAACGCCTCGCAACAGTTGCTCGGGAAGCGAGGCAAAAAATGGTGAGCCGTGAGCATGATCTGAGTGTGCGACGACAATGCGGGCTACTTTCTCTGGCGCGCTCGAACCTGTATTACCAGCCAAAAGGCGAAAGTGCTGAAAATTTGCGGTTCATGACAATAATCGACAAGCAATTCTTGCAGACGCCGTGGTATGGATCACGGCAAATGGCCCGGCACATGCAGCGCCAAGGTTACAAGTGTGGTCGCCACAGGGTCCGCCGTTTGATGCGGCTGATGCGGTTGGTTCCGATCTACCAGACGCCCAACACGAGCAAGAAACATCCGCAGCATAAGATCTACCCGTATCTGCTGCGAGACCTGACGATTGATCGTCCAAACCATGTGTGGTGCGTAGATATCACCTACATTCCGATGCAGCGCGGGTTCCTCTATTTGGTCGCGATCATGGACTGGCACAGCCGCAAGGTTTTGAGCTGGAGATTGTCAAACAGCATGGAGGCAGATTTTTGCGTTGAAGCCCTGAAAGAGGCTATGGCCAAATACGGCAAGCCCGATATCATGAACAGCGACCAGGGCAGCCAGTTCACCGGGTTTGAATGGACGCAGGCGCTGAAAGAAGCCGACGTGAAAATCTCGATGGATGGCAAAGGTCGCTGGGTCGATAACCGGATGATCGAGCGGCTTTGGCGATCCTTGAAATACGAATGCATTTACCTCAACGCATTTGAAACGGGTTCGCAGACCCGCGCCGGGATCGGGAAATGGTTGGCTTACTACAACACCGAGCGCCCGCATTCCACCCACGGAATATTGACCCCGGATGAAGCCTATGACAGAAAAACAAAACCAATGAGTTTGGCAGCCTAAATGAAACCCTGATCCATCTTAAACTGGCTGCTGACTGGTCAAAAAAGTGGGACCACCTCTTGTTTCGCAATTAGTAAACAGTTCAAGTCTGTAGTGGCTCGTAAATTACGGCTGACTTCAATCGGGCTGGACACGGAGCGATAAACAGACGATCTTAAGCATTAAGACGGGCTCCAATAGGCTCCGAACGATGGTATTGCCCGTGCGGTTGGAAAGGTGGTTTCAATGAGTCTTTGAGTAATGCCCGAAAGTTGGTGATGGGGTGATTGGGTGGCATATCATGGCGGTGTTGACGCGCCGCGATTCTCAGAGAGAAAAGGATATGCCACATGGAAGACGATACTATTTTGGAGTTTACCGATCCAGCCGGAATTTCACCTGATCCGCTGACGGATATCTTGCGCAAAGGCGCGCGGGATCTGTTGGCACAGGCGGTCGAGGCCGAGGTTTGTGATCTGATGGCGCAACACGCGCATTTGAGGGATTCGGCCGGTCGCCAGCGCCTTGTTCGCCACGGATACCTGCCGGAGCGCGAGGTGATGACGGGGATCGGCCCTGTCCCGGTGAATGTGCCTCGGGTGCGTGATCGTGGCACGGGGGCGGAGAAGATCAGGTTCACCTCGACGCTTCTGCCGCCGTATCTGCGCCGGGCAAAGTCGGTCGAGGAGTTGTTGCCCTGGCTCTATCTCAAAGGTATTTCCACGGGTGATTTCGGCGAAGCACTGGCGGCCCTTCTGGGGCCTGATGCGGGTGGTTTGACATCGAGCACGATTTCGCGCCTGAAGGCGGAGTGGTGGGCAGAATACGAGCGTTGGAACCGGCGTGACCTGTCGGCCAAACGCTATGTGTATTTCTGGGCCGACGGGGTTTATTTCAAGCCGCGCACGGATGCTGACAAGCAATGCATGCTGGTGATCATCGGCGCGGACGAGTGGGGTAACAAGGATGTTCTGGGCCTCGTGGACGGGTATCGAGAAAGCAGCCAGAGCTGGCGTGAACTGCTGCTGGACTTGCAACGTCGTGGCCTCAGAAAAGCCCCTGATCTGGCCGTTGGTGATGGCGCGCTCGGCTTCTGGAACGCCTTGCGGGAGGTGTTCGGTGAGACCCGGGAGCAGCGCTGCTGGGTGCATAAAACCGGCAACGTCCTGAATGCCATGCCGAAGTCGCTGCAAGCCAAAGCCAAGGGCCATCTACAGGACATCTGGATGGCCGAGAACAAACGGGACGCCGAGGCCGCGTTCAATTTCTTCATCGAAGCCTATGGCGTGAAATACGAGCGTGCCGTGGGGAAGCTGACCAAGGACCGGGACGTGCTGCTGACCTTCTACGACTTCCCTGCCGAGCACTGGAAACACATCCGCACATCCAACCCCATCGAAAGCATATTTGCCACCGTGCGGCACCGAACGAAGAAGACCAAAGGCTGCCTCGGGCGCAAGACCGCCTTGGCAATGACCTTCCGCCTGATGATGTCGGCAAAGAAGAAATGGCGTAAACTCGACGGCGCATTCCGATTGCCGGAAATCATCGAAGGGGTTGAATTTAAGGACGGGATCAAGCAGGAAAAACATGCCGCCTGATTACTGCGTCACCAACTTTTGGGCATAGCTCACCACCGTTTGCTGATTTGCTCTAAAATTGCCAAACGGATGTATGGCATGCCCGAGGTTCTGGCCCCCGCAAAAGACCTGACCGCAATCGAAGGCATCGATGTGGCACCTATAACTGGTGACATAACCTATTATCATATCCTGATGGACAAGCACGAGATCCTGATTGCGGAAGGAGCGCCCGCAGAAAGCCTGTATCTGGGCACCCAGACCCTGCATGCGATCACGCCCGCAGCCCGCACCGAATTACGTCTGATTTTCGGGAATGGGTGGGATCATTTTATCGAAAGCCCGGTCTCGGCACGCCTGTTGGTGAGCGGCCAAAAGGCGCGCAACATGGCGGGGCGGCACCGCAAGAACAACCAGCCGGCCCTAACCCTGTAGCGCAGCCATGAGGCGGGATTTTTCGCCCATGTCATCAGGTCGTGAAATCGCCTGCGCCAGTGCCTCTAATGACGCAATATTATGCCCCGCGCGAAAGCTGTCCACATGCGGCAGCATCGCCGCGATCCCGCGGGCCTTGGGGGCAAAGCCATCCCAGCGCAGCAGCGGGTTTAGCCAGATCAGGCGGCGGGCAGACAGGTGCAGGCGCTCCATTTCACGCCCCAGCGCCCCCGCATCGTCGCGGTCCAGCCCATCAGTGATCAACAGCACCACCGCCCCCTGCCCCAACACCCGCCGCGACCAGTCGCGGTTAAACGTATGCAGACAGGCCCCGATCCGCGTGCCGCCTTCCCAGTCCTGCGCCTCGGCCCCCGCCGCCGCCAGTGCCGCATCCACATCACGCGTGGCCAGATGGCGGGTGATATTGGTCAGGCGGGTGCCAAAGGTGAACCCGTAAACCCTGGACCACCCCGCGCCCTTTTGATTGGCCACAGCATGCAGAAAATGCAGCACCGCGCGGGAATAGTGCGACATGGACCCGGATATATCGCAGATCACCACCAGATTGGGCCAGCGCACACGGCGCTTTTTCACCGCCAGCGCCTGCACCTCGCCACCCTGCCGCATCGCATCCCGCATCGTGCGCCGCCAGTCCAGCACCCGCCCGCGCGCATCCGCCTGTGTGCGCCGCGATTGCAGCGGATTCACCGGCAGGGTCAGCCGCGCCAGCATCCGTTTTGCCTGTGCCATTTCCGCCACGCTCATCTGTTCGAAATCCAGCGTGCGCAGCCGTTCCTCGGGCGACATGGTCAGGCTGGCGTCGATCTCGATCTCGCTTTCGCCTTCTTCGCCCACCTCTGGCACATCGCGGGTGACGCCATCCAGCAGGGCCTCGGCGGCGCGTTTCTCGGCGGATTTGGCGGCGCGTTCTTCCTGAACCCCGCGCACGGCAGGCAGCATCATTGCCATCATATGTTCCAGATAGCGCGGATCGCGCCAGAACAGGCGAAATACCTGATGGAAGGTCGCACGCTGTTCGGGTTTGGAAACGAAACAGGCGTGCAGACACCAGTAGAAATCGCGCTGGTCCGAAAACCCCGTGGCTTGCACCGCATGGATCGCCCCGATCAGCCGCCCCGCCCCCACCGGCACACCGGCGGCCCGCAAGGCACGGGCAAAGCGGGTGATGTTATGCACCAGCTTGCCGTCTTCGGGAATTTCAAGGGGCAGGTATTCAGCCATCAGCACGGTTGCTTTCTATGTTTACGCCGTCTTGGGAAACACGAAACACCGCGCGCGTGGCAGGGTCAACCACATCACGGTTCCCTCGGCGGGCAGAAACACTGACGGCACGGTCGCCTTCAGAACCGAGCCGTCGGCATCCATGCGGAATTCCACAAGGCTCTCGCGCCCCATGAACCGGGCTCGCATCACGCTGGCCCGCGCCGCCACGCCATCGCTGGCGGTCGGGTTTGGGCCACGTCCGCCGCGATCAAAATCAATGCGGATATGCTGCGGGCGGGAAACGATTTCCACTTTGGTGCCATCGGGCACGCCGGGGGCAAGGAACTGGCCAAAGGGCGTTTCCGTCAGCGCCCCTTTAACAGTGCCCTCTATCACATTGATATCCGAGAAAAATGCCGCCGCTTTTTTGTCGCGCGGGCTGTTGTAGATGTTATAGGGTGCGCCCTGCTGGATGATCTTGCCATCACGCATCAGGGCAATTTCATCGGCCATGCGCATGGCCTCGTCCGGCTCGTGTGTGACCAGCAAAACGGCAGTGCCTTCTTCTTTCAACAGGTCCAGTGTTTCGTCGCGGATGCCGTCGCGCAAGCGGTTATCAAGGCCGGAAAACGGCTCGTCCATTAGCATGATTTTCGGGCGCGGGGCCAAGGCGCGAGCCAGCGCCACCCGCTGTTGTTCGCCGCCCGACAGTTGGTGCGGGTAATCTTGGGCGTGATGCGCCAGCCCGACCCGTTCCAGCAGTTCCATGATCCGCGCATCAACCCCGGCGCCTTTGCGCGGCAGGCCAAAGCCCACGTTTTGCGCCACGCTTAGATGCGGGAACAGCGCGAAATCCTGAAACATCAACCCGATCGATCGCCCCTCGGGCGGGATGCGGAATACGGTGTCACACACCAGTTCACCATCGGCGTATATTTCGCCGCTGTCCTGCATTTCGACGCCCGCAATGATGCGCAAGGTGGTGGATTTGCCGCAGCCCGAAGGGCCAAGCAGACAGGTCACCTGCCCCGGCTCGACCCTTAGGGACACACCATCAACCACCCGCCGGCCATCATAGCTGCGGATGATATTCCTGATTTCAAGACGTGGAGGTGTCTGTACCAAGTGCCGTTTCCCTTTCAAACCCGATCAAAACCATCGGGATTGAAAAACAGCTATCAGCCTGCCGTGGTTACGACAAGACTTAACAAAGACCTCTGCATAACATCGGGATTCCCCCGGGTTGGCCGTTTTGGTAAGCTAGCCGGGAAATCTCTGGGGTGAATAGATGGACCTTTTCCTGCACGAAGCGGCGGCACGGATCGGCGCGGATGACGTTCTGTCGAAGATCGACGCGCTGATGGATTGGAACTCGTTTTTGCCGATCCTGCGGCGCGGTCTGGGGCGCTCGGGGATCGGGCCTCAGGGCTATGATCCGCTGGTTCTGTTCAAGTGTCTTCTGGTTGGCCAGTGGCACGGGCTGAGCGACCCGAAGCTGGAGCGGGCCTTGAAGGTGCGGCTGGATTTCATGCTGTTCTGCGGGCTCGATCTGCACGCGTCGGTGCCGGATGAGACGACCCACTGCCGGTTCCGCAATGCGCTGGTCCGGGGTGGCGTTTACGATGAGCTGCTGGCCGAGGTCTGCCGCCAGATCGAGGCGCATGGGCTGAAGCTGAAAGAGGCTGAGGCGGCGATCATTGATGCGACCCTGATCGCGGCGGCGGCGCGCCCGCGCACCCATATCGACGCCCCGCAGGACCGGGCAGAGGACGGGGCAAGGGAAGGGACGCCGGATGATCCGCCCGAGGTCTCACCCGACGGGGCACAGCTGCATTTCAGCGCCGACCCTGATGCCCGCTGGGTCAAGAAGGGCCGCAAGAGCACGCTCGGCTACAAGGGCTTTGCCCGCTGCGACGAAGAGGGCTTTATCGACAAGGTGCACACCACGCCCGCCAATGCCGCCGAAAGCCCCGAATTCGCCACCATGATCGCGGGCGCAAAGGCGCAGCGGGTGCTGGCCGACAAGGCCTATGCGAGCAAGGCCAACCGCCAGATGCTGCGCGGCAAATACCGCGACGGCATCCTGCGCAAGGCAGCGCGCGGCCGCCCCCTGCGGCAATCGGAGAAACGCTTCAACCGGCTGATTTCGAAACGCCGCTTCCGCATCGAGCAGACTTTCGGCACGATGAAACGCCTCTTCGGCCTGCAGCGGGCGAGATATTTCGGGCGCGCCAGGGTGCATGCCCAGATGGTCATGGCCGCCATCGCGCAAAACCTGCTCAAGGCCGCAAACAGGATCACCCTCAACCCGCAAACCCCCGCAATCGCATAGCCCCAAACCCCGCCACCCGTCTGTCCGCCGGACCCGCAGGGGCGCAAGGTGGGCGGCCGAAATCTTGCTTCAACCGAAAGCCATGGCCTCATGCAGAGGTCTTATTAATAGTAAAGGAAACGCTATGAAATATCTTGCTTTGATCTATTCTGCACAGGATGCCGGCCCGCAACCCAATACACCGGAATTCGGGCAGTTGATGGGCGGGTATCAAGCCGCCGGCAAGAAATATGCCGAGGATGGTGTGATGCTGGCAGGCGAGGCCCTGCAACCGGTCGAAACCGCCACCAGCATTCGCATCCGCGATGGCAAGGCCGAATTGATGGACGGCCCTTTTGCTGAAACCAAGGAACAGTTGGGCGGGTTTTATCTGTTTGAATGCGACACACTGGATGACGCGATCAAACGGTTGTGTCTCGAAAGTGGTGGAAATTGATTTCAGGCACCTCCGAGCGGGTTGAGTTATGCGCCGGTCAGGCGGCTTGGTCAAGGGTTGCGTCGGCGACGGGCTGAGCGAGCGTTTCCCAGCCATCGACCTTTCGCATGACGATCTGCCCCGAGGCCATCAGAGCCCAAAGCAGCATCGGCACGGTCTCGGCGCATGGCAGCACGGTCTGGGTCTTGATGCGGCGGCGGAATTCCTCGTTCAGGCGTTCGATCGCATTTGTCGTTCTGGCCGATTTCCACTGGCCTTGTGGCAGACGCGTGAAGGTGAAAAGCTTATCTCCTGCTTCTTCCAAGCTGTCAGCGACGGCCTTGCATTTCAGCCGCCATTTTCGCAGAAATGCCTTGCGGCGGGTGGCGATTTCCTCGGGTGTTTTGGCGTAGATCATGTCGCGGTAATCTTCTGTCAACTCATCATGCATACGCTTGGGTGCCTTGGCCAGAAGGTTGCGGTGCTTGTGCACCGTGCACCTCTGGATCGGCAGATCTTCACCCCAGAGGGCAATGAGAGCGACCTCAAGTCCCGGTGCCCCGTCCACGATGACAAATTCGGGCCGTTTCAACCCGCGCGCATCCAGATCGTTGATGAACTGACGCCAGGCGGAGGTGCTTTCGCCGCCCATGTTCATCAGTGATAACAAGACCTTCTGCCCATCCCGGCGCACGCCAATCGCGGCCAGAACCGAGATATTGGTGGCCTTCCTGTCAATCCGCGTTTTGATCACGGTGCCGTCCAGGATCAGCCGCACGATGTCTTCATCCGCAAGGCTGCGGGCGCACCACGCCTGCCAGTCCACCTTCACCTTGCGCCAGGCGCGGCTCACCACATCCTTGCTGACCGCCCCCTGAAACAGGCCGAACAGGGCGCGTTTTACCCGCCGTGTGTTGGTGCCCGAAAGGTAGACAGCAGCGATCAGCGCCTCGGCCTTCTTCGTCAGCCGCTGGTAGCGGGGCAATGCCTTCGAGCGCCATTCTCTGGCCTTGCCGGCCTCGCCTGTGATCCGCGCACGCGGCACGCGCACCGTTTCGGTTCCAAATGTTCCGACCAGTTGCCGCTCGCGATGCCCGTGGCGGTATCCGGCCTTTGCCCCGCCGCTGCGGCCATACCGGCAACGGCCCAGAAACTGCTCCAGCTCCTCTTCGAAAACCGCCTCGATCGTCGCGCGGATGTTCTGGCGCAGCCGGTCTTCAATCGGGTCATAGCCTGCTTCATTGGCCAGTAGCGCGGATGTCGATGTTGCTGTATTCTTTGTCATGGCGTGATCTCCTTGGCGGTTCTAGCCGCCGGTTGGGTGGCTTCGATGCACCCGGAGATTACGCCGTCCTCGAATTTCCACCAAACTCGCGACACTACCCGATCAAATACGCCAAGATGATCCCGACCGCCGAATACGGCACGGTCGAGGTCCGTCCGGTTATGACATTCGACTGATATGATAGCCGCCCCCGATGTCGTGCATACGGCGATTGACTATACCCTGCGTCAGGACAGGGGGCGGCTGATTGCGGCTTTGACGGCCGCAATTGGCGATTTCGAGCTGGCCGAGGAATGTTTGCAGGATGCGATTGAAACCGCTTTGGAAATGGCTCGACAGCGGGATACCGAAATCGCGCCGTGGCTGGCTGTTGCAGGTGGCGCGGCGCAAGGCGCTGGACCGGTTCCGGCGTGACAAGGCGCTGAAAGAGAAATCCGCGCAAATTGCAGTGCTGGAGCAGGCCGAGGCAGACGCCCCCGCCGAGACCCACGACATCCCTGATCATCGTCTGCGGTTGATATTCACATGTTGCCACCCGGCGCTGGATGAAAAGAGCCGCGTGGCCCTGACCCTGCGCACCCTTGGCGGTTTGACGACCGAGGAAATCGCCCGCGCCTATCTGGATAAGCCCGCGACGATGGGGCAGCGACTGGCCCGCGCGCGTAGCAAGATCAGCAAGGCGGGGATTCCATTCGAAATTCCGGATGGCGAGGCGTTGGAGGAGCGGATCAATTCCGTTTTGTCGGTGATCTATCTGATCTTTAACGAAGGCTATGCCGCCAGCAGCGGGGATGCCCCGATCCGGGTTGACCTGTGTGACGAGGCGATTTTTCTGGCACGCCTGATGGTGCAGCTATGCCCGGATGCGCCCGAGGCCGCGGGATTGCTGGCGCTGATCCTGCTGACCCATGCCCGGCGAAAGGCGCGCTATCGGGCTGGGGCCTATGTGCCGCTAGACGAACAGGACCGAACCCTTTGGGATGGGAAACGGATTGCCGAAGGGCAGGGCGTTCTGGAAGCGACAATGAAACGGGGGCAGGTGGGACCGTATCAGTTACAGGCCGCTATCGCCGCCCTGCATTGCGAGGCGGCAAGCGCCAAAGATACCGATTGGCCCCAGATTGCCGCCCTATACCGGTTGCTGGCGCAAATGTTGCCCAGCGATATCGTGCAACTGAATCTGGCGGTGGCGGTTTCCTATTCGGACGGGGTGGAACAGGCGCTGGAAATGCTGGAACCGATGGCGCAGCGTTTGGAAAATTACCAACCCTACCACGCCGCAACGGCGGATATGTTTCGGCGCGCCGGGCATGTTGAATTGGCACATGCGGCTTATGAACAGGCACTGACCCTGACAGAAAATGAAGCCGACCGTGCATTTCTTCAAAGCCGCAGATCAATACCTGCCGATTTGCCAAAAAAAAGGCCGAGCTATAAAGCTCGGCCGAAGTCCAACAGGGAGGTATGAAACCAGCAAGAGTTGCCTCGATTACTGCCTTCATGAGTGTTATTTAGGTTGGCCAACCGGCGCTTTCAAGGGATATGGTTGAAAACCCGCTATGCATTCAACGCATAGCTTATTTTTTAATCTCGGCGCGCATCCTTTTGCGGCGTGCAATGATTTCTTCAGTCACGAAATCACGAAACGCAGCAATGCGTTTGGAGTGGCGCAATTCCTCGGGGTAGGCAAGGAAAACAGGGATGTCACTGGATTCCATCTCGGGCAATACCCGCACCAGATCGGGGAAATCTTCGGTTACATAATCCGGCAATGCCCCGATTCCAAGGTGGCTTCGCATGGCTTGAAGAATACCAAAGTAGTTGTTCACCGTCAGCAGCGAGCGCACACCGCCGCTTAACAGTTTGTGTGTGAAAATCGAACTTGCGCTGACCTGCTGGGCGGTTGTGCTTTGGCAAATCAAACGGTGCGTTTGCAAATCTTCGGGTTTTTCCGGTGTGCCGTGTTCGTCCAGATATTTGCGGGTTGCGTAAAGGCGCATGTTTACATTCATCAGGCGTTTGCGGATCAGGTCGGCCTGTGACGGCTCTTTCATACGGATGGCCACGTCGGCCTCGCGCATGGGCAGATCCAGCACGCGTTCCTTCAGGATCAGGTCAATACGCAGGTCAGGATAGTTTTCGTATAGTTGTGACAGGCGCGGGGCCAGCCACAACAGGCCGAAACCCATCGTGGTGGTGACGCGCAATTCGCCGAAAACCTCGTCGGCGCTGTCGCGGATGCGGGCGGTCGCCGCTTCTAGCCGATGATCAATTGATTTGGTGGCATCAAACAGCAATTCGCCCTGTTCCGTTAGAATCAGCCCGCGTGCATGGCGGTGGAACAGGGTGGCGTTCAGGCTTTCTTCAAGCGCGCGAATTTGTCGGCTGACGGCTGATTGCGACAGATTCAGAACCTCGCCAGCGCGTGTCAGGCTGCCCGCATCGGCCACTGCGTGAAATATTCTTAGCTTGTCCCAGTCCATAACGCCCCAACAATTACTGATAATGCCAGATTTTGAAACAGAATTATCCACTGAAGCATCAGGAAAGGAAAGTGCAAACCATCACTATTTTTTGCTTGGTAGGTCAAAGTTTATGACCTATTGTTGTGCTATACTGCGTCTAAGGGGAGAAGCCGCACGATGACCGCTCAAAACATCAGTCTGAATGATCGTTTCGATCTTGAGAAGTCGCCTGTTCTGTTAAACGGCACGCAGGCGCTGGTTCGGCTGATGCTGATGCAGCAGGCGCGGGATGCGGCTGCGGGGCTGAATACGGCGGGCTATTGCACCGGTTATCGCGGATCGCCTCTTGGAGCCGTGGATCTGCAAATGCAGCGAGCGCAAAAGGTGCTTGAGGCGTCCAACATCACCTTTCAGCCCGGCATGAACGAGGATCTGGCCGCCACAGCGATCTGGGGCACGCAACAGGCTGAACTGCGCGGCGAGGGCAAATATGATGGCGTGTTTTCGCTGTGGTATGGCAAAGGCCCCGGTGTGGACCGTTCGGGTGATGTAATGCGCCACGCCAATATGGCCGGAACCAGCCCGCATGGCGGGGTGGTGATGGCGATGGGCGATGATCATACAGGCGAAAGTTCGACCACCTTGCACCAGTCCGATTGGGCGATGGTGGACGCTTATATGCCGATCGTATCACCTGCCGGAGTGCAGGAAATTCTGGATTACGGGCTGTATGGCTGGGCGCTAAGCCGCTTTGCCGGTGTCTGGACCGGTCTGAAAGTGATGAAAGATACCATCGAGGTCACAAGCGTGGTTGATGGCCATCCCGACCGGATGCAGTTTGTCAAACCAAAATTCGAGATGCCCCAAGGGGGACTGAATATTCGCCTGATCGATACGCCGGTTTTGCAAGAAGCGCGGATGATCGACTACAAGAGGGTCGCCGCAGAAGCCTTTGCAAAGGCGAATAAAATAGACAAACGGGTTTGGGGAAAAGCGGGTTCGAAAATCGGCTTTGTGGCGGCTGGGAAAAACTGGCTGGATCTGACTCATGCGATGGAATTGCTGGGGATGGATGCCAATGAGGCCGATCGGCTGGGCATCACCACTTACAAAATCGGCCAGACCTGGCCGCTGGATATGGACAGTTTTCGCGACTGGGCCGAGGGGCTGGACCTGATTGTGGTGGTCGAGGAAAAGCGCAAGCTGCTGGAGGTGCAGATCAAGGAAGCGATCTTTGATGACCGGCGCGGGCGGCGGGTTTACGGCTGGCGGGATGATCGGGGTAATGAATTGTTCCCCACCCGCATGGCATTGGACCCGATTATGATTGCCGAAAAGATCGGCGGCATCCTGATTGACGAAGGACGCGGCACGGACCGGATCAAGGCTGGTCTGCAACTGCTGGACGAGGCCCGCACAGCCGATAACGCCGAAGAAATCGCGGCCCGTTTACCCTATTTCTGCTCGGGTTGCCCGCATAATTCCTCGACCAAAGTGCCCGAAGGCAGCCGCGCCTATGCAGGGATTGGCTGCCATTACATGGTGCAATGGATGGACCGTTCCACCATCGGTTTTACCCAGATGGGTGGCGAGGGGGCAAACTGGGTCGGTGAATCGTTGTTTTCCAACACGGATCACGTGTTCCAGAACATCGGCGATGGCACCTATAACCATTCGGGCATTATGGCGATCCGCTCGGCCGTGGCGGCGGGCACCACGATGACCTACAAAATTCTGTACAATGACGCGGTGGCGATGACCGGCGGACAGGCGAACGAAGGCGATCTGGACGCCCCGCGCATTGCCCGCGAGGTTCAGGCGATGGGGGTGAAACACATTGCCGTAGTCTATGACGAAAAAGAGGATATTGACCGTGGTGCGTTTCCAGCGGGGCTGGAGTGGTACGAGCGTGCCGAGCTGATGGATGTTCAGCGTAAATACAGTAAAATCAAAGGTGTGACGGTCATTCTTTATGTCCAGACCTGCGCCGCTGAAAAGCGCCGCCGCCGCAAGCGCGGGCTGTTTCCCGACCCTGACAAGCGGGTGTTTATCAACCCCGATGTCTGCGAGGGTTGCGGCGATTGCGGTGTGCAATCCAACTGTGTGTCGATCGTGCCGGTTGAAACCGAACTGGGGCGCAAACGGGCGATTGACCAGTCGTCCTGCAACAAGGATTTTAGTTGCATAAACGGCTTTTGCCCCTCTTTTGTGACGCTACAGGGCGCCACCCCGAAAAAATCCGCGACCGCGCAGATCGATCTGCCGGACCTGCCCGAGCCAACCGTGCCCGCTATTGACGGCACCCACAACGTGGTGATCACCGGCGTTGGCGGCACCGGCGTTGTCACCATCGGCGCGATCCTTGCGCAGGCCGCGCATATCGACGGCAAGGGGGCCGGTATGATGGAAATGGCGGGCCTCGCGCAAAAGGGCGGTGCGGTGCATATCCACCTGCGGCTGGCCAACGCGCCCGAGGATATCGACGCCATTCGCGTGGCTTTGGGCGAGGCGGATGCGGTTCTGGGGGGGGATCTGGTCACCACTGCGGGGGCAAAAACCATCGGGTTGATGAAAACGGGGCGCACGGGGGCGGTGGTGAACAGCCATCAGATAATCACCGGCGATTTCACCCGCGACACCGAATTCAAACTGCCGTTTGACCGGCTGGAATTGCAGCTCGAGGCGCGTTTGGCCGGAAATCTGGTGGAATTCGATGCCTCGGAACTGGCGCGGGCCTTGCTGGGCGACAGTATCTTTTCCAACATGATGATCGTCGGGGCGGCGTGGCAGCGCGGGCTGTTGCCACTGTCCTATGATGCGATCATGGCGGCGATTGAATTGAACAAGGCGGCTGTCGAGGGCAACAAGCGTGCTTTTGAAATTGGTCGCTGGGCGGTGGAATTCCCCGAGGATGCGGCCAAGGCCATAGCGCCGGTGGTGGTGGGCAAGCCTAAATCGCTGGAGGAGATTATCGCCTATCGTGCGGATTATCTGGTGGATTACCAGAACGAGGCGCTGAAATCCCGCTATCTGTCGCTGGTCGATCAGGTGCAGGATCCGCGGCTGAAACAGGCCGTGGCCAAGGGGTATCACAAACTGCTGGCCTATAAGGACGAATACGAGGTTGCCCGCCTGATGCTGGATGTGCGGGAAATGGCCAAGGCGGAATTTGACGGCGATTTCACCATGCGCTTCCATCTGGCGCCTCCGATCCTGTCTGGTATGGACGCCAACGGGCGACCAAAGAAACGCGAATTTGGCGGCTGGATCATGCCAGTTTATCGCCTGCTGGCGCGTTTGAAGGGGCTGCGCGGCACGGCGTTTGATCTGTTCGGGCGCACTAGGGAACGCAAAATGGAACGGGCGTTGATTGCACAATACGAGGCGGACATGGCCGAAATCCTGCCAAATGTCACGCCGCAAACCCTTGATATTGCGGTGGAACTGGCCGAATTGCCACTGTCTGTCCGTGGCTTTGGACCTGTGAAAATGGCCAATGAAACCACCGCCACCAAACGGCGCGAGGCGCTATTGGCGGCCTTTCGCGCGGGCGGGGCGGATATTGTGGATGCTGCCGAATAAGCCATAGATTTCCACCCAAAACCTGCGTATTTACAAGCCGAACGCGAAACGGAGCGGAACATGGCAGTCGGAATTTTTGATTCAGGTCTGGGCGGGCTGACGGTGCTGGATGCCGTCACCAAACGCCTGCCCGATGTGCCTTTTGTCTATCTGGGCGACAGCGCCCATGCCCCTTATGGCGTGCGCGATGCCGAGGATGTCTATACCCTGACCAAAGCCGCCGTGGCCCGTCTGTGGGACGCTGGTTGCGATCTGGTTATTCTGGCCTGTAATACCGCTTCCGCAGCCGCCCTGCGCCGGATGCAGGAGGAAGGGTTGCCCGATGGCAAGCGGGTGCTGGGCGTGTTCGTGCCCCTGATCGAGGCGCTGACAGAACGCGATTGGGGCGACAATTCCCCGCCGCGCGAAGTGGCTGTGAAACACGTTGCGCTGTTTGCCACCCCTGCCACCGTCGCCAGCCGCGCCTTTCAGCGGGAACTGGCGTTTCGGGCGATCGGTGTCGATGTCGAGGCGCAAGCCTGCGGTGGTGTTGTGGACGCAATCGAGGATGGCGACGAGATTTTGGCCGAAGCGCTGGTGCGCAGTCATGTGGATGCCTTGAAGCGCAAAATGCCAGCGCCGCAGGCAGCGATTCTGGGCTGCACCCATTATCCGCTGATGGAAAGCACCTTTCAGGCGGCTTTGGGCCCGGATGTGAAGGTGTTTTCCCAAGCCGATCTGGTGGCTGAAAGTCTGGCCGATTACCTGACCCGCCACCCGAATATGCAAGGGCCGGGCAATAAATCGCTGTTTCTGACCACAGGTGACCCGGCCTCGGTTTCTGATCGGGCCACGCAGTTCCTGCGACGAAAGATCACCTTTCAGTCTGCGTGATTGCAGGCGGCCCCAACCCTGCCTATATTCCTGATGAACATGAAAGAGGTCACCCATGACCCATAAAATCGCGATCCTTGGTGCCAGCGGCTATACAGGCGCTGAACTGGTGCGCCTGATTGCCGGCCACCCCAATATGGAAATCGTTGCCCTGTCCGGCGAACGCAAGGCCGGCATGGCCTACCGCGATGTCTTCCCGCACCTGCGCCATCTGGACCTGCCCGATCTGGTAAAGATTGATGAAATCGACTTTTCCGGTGTTGATCTGGCGTTCTGTGCCTTGCCACATGCCACATCACAAGCCGTGATCCGTGAATTGCCTGCCGATCTGCGCATCGTTGATCTGTCCGCCGATTTCCGGCTGCGCGATCTGGATGAGTATGAAAAATGGTATGGCAAGCCCCACGGCGCGCCGCATCTGCAACCCGAAGCCGTTTACGGGCTGACCGAATTTTACCGCGATGAAATCCGCGCCGCACGGCTGGTGGCGGGCACCGGCTGTAATGCTGCGACCGGCCAATATGCGCTGCGCCCGCTGATGGCGGGCGGGCTGATTGATCTGGATGATATCGTGATTGATCTGAAGGCCGCCGTGTCGGGGGCGGGCAGGGCGCTGAAGGAAAACCTGCTGCACGCCGAATTGTCCGAGGGGTATCACCCCTATGCTATTGGTGGCACGCACCGGCATCTGGCCGAGTTCGATCAGGAGTTTTCGCGCGTTGCAGGGCGGGAAATACGGGTGCAGTTCACCCCGCATCTGATCCCTGCCAACCGCGGTATTCTGGCCACGGTTTATGTCAAGGGCGAGGCCCAAAAGGTGCATGCCGCCTTGGAGGATGCCTATCGGGACGAACCATTCATCCTGACCTTGCCATTTGGCGAGGCTCCGTCAACCCGCCATATTCGCGGTTCGAACTTCTGTCATATCGGGGTGGTCGCGGACCGCATCGAAGGACGCACAATTATCGTCGCAGCGCTGGACAATCTGACCAAAGGGTCATCCGGTCAGGCGCTGCAAAACGCAAACATCATGTTGGGAGAGGTGGAAACAGCCGGTCTGATGGCCGCGCCGGTTTTCCCTTAAAGGAGTGTCATGAAGGGACTAAAGAAAAAACGCCGGATACAGGTTATCATCGTGGCTTTCGTCGCTTTGGCGATATCCACGGCGCTGATTGGCTATGCGATGCGCGACGGGATCAACTTTTTCAAAAGCCCGAGCCAGATCGTTGAAGATACGCCGCCGCCAACACAGGTGTTGCGCGTTGGCGGGCTGGTGGAGGAGGGGTCATTGAAGCGTGGTCAGGGGGAAGTGATTACCTTTAATATCACCGATGGCGGTGCCACGATCAAGGCCAGCTATGCAGGTGTGTTGCCAGATCTGTTTAAAGAGGGACAGGGTACGGTTGCTACCGGCAGCTATGTGGATGGGGTGTTCCAAGCTACTGAAATTCTTGCCAAACATGACGAAAACTACATGCCCAAAGAGGTTGTGGATGCGTTGAAAGAGCAAGGCTACTACGTTGATCCAAAGGATGAGGCGAACGGTAGTTAAGGGCTAACTTAACCAATTTTACACACCCTCGCAGCGAGATAACTGCGGGGGTGTTATGCAAACGGTTCATCAGATTGCCAGTGAAATTGTCGCCCGTGAAGGTGGCTTTGTGAATGACCCATCTGATCCGGGCGGGGCGACGAAATACGGTGTGACCATCCAAACCATGCGCCGTCTGGGACTGGATCTAACCGGCGACGGGCGGGTTTCACTGGCTGATGTGCGGGCGCTGACCCGCGCACAGGCGGTGGATATTTTCATCACCCATTATTTCAAACGCCCCCGTATTGGCGAATTGCCCGAGGTGCTGCAGGCAAGCGTGTTTGACATGTATGTCAACGCCGGCTCCAATGCGGTGAAAATCCTGCAACGATTGCTTGCAAAGATGGGCCATGCGGTGGGGGTGGACGGGGCAATCGGCCCGCAAACTATTGCCGCTGCACAGGCCGCCTATATTGATGCCCCCGACTATCTGGCCGATGCCTACGGGATCGAACGGCGCAATTATTACTATGCCTTGGCCGATGCCCGCCCCGCGTCCCGCAAATATGCGCGGCGACAGGATGGCGGCAAAGGGGGATGGATACGGCGGGCCGAGGAATTTATTTCGCCGCGCTATCATCAGACAGACGAAGAACACCGCAGGAGGGTCGCCGCATGGGGTTGATTGAACGATTGTTTACACTGGTTTTCGGGGGCGGGCGCAATGTGGTGCGCGAAACCGCCGAGGTGTTTCGCGAGAACGCCGAGGCAGGGGCCGCGCGCAATAGTGCCCTGCAGACACAGGCCATAACCCAGCACGGAGCCGAATTCAGCCGCCCGCAAAAGGGCGGGTTTGACCGGTTTATGGATGGCGTAAACCGTCTGCCGCGTCCTCTGATGGCCTTCGGTATTCTGGGCCTGTTCATCGCGGCAATGGTCGATCCGATCTGGTTTTCCAGCCGCATGCAAGGGCTGGCGCTGGTGCCGGACCCGCTGTGGTGGCTGCTGGGCGCGATTGTGTCGTTCTATTTCGGCGCACGGCATCAGTTCAAGGGGCAGGAATTCCAACAATCCATTACCGAAACCATGCTGAGGGTGCCGCAAGTGGTTGAAAATATTCGCACCCTGAATGCGCTAAGCCCAAAGGTGGCCGCGCAAAATTTAAATCAAACGACTGATACGAAGGTAAAAAATGCAGCAATCGAGGATTGGAAACGCACAAAATCCTGAACAGCCCAACTTTGCGACAAAGTTAACCTGATTGTGACAATGCGCCCACCTTGTGTTGCAGTTTTACCGTTGGCCTAACGGGCGGAACCGCGTAATAAGGGCGCATGATTATTGAACTTGGCCACTTTGCCCTGATCCTCGCCTTCGCCGTTGCTATCCTGCAGGCGATCATTCCCCTTATTGGCGCGCAAAATCGCTGGCCGGGCTGGATGGCCTTTGCCGTGCCGGCCGCCAATGCGCAGTTCCTGCTGACGGCTTTTGCCTTTGGCGTGCTGACATACGCTTTTGTGGTCTCGGATTTTTCGGTGCGGCTGGTGACGCTGAATTCACACACCGCCAAACCGATGCTTTACAAAGTCGCGGGTGTTTGGGGTAACCACGAAGGCTCGATGTTGCTTTGGGTGCTGATCCTGACGCTGTTTGGTGCCTGTGCCGCATGGTTTGGCGGCAATTTGCCCCCCGGTCTGCGGGCGCGGGTGCTGGCCGTGCAATCATCCATCGCGGCGGCGTTCTTTGGGTTTATTCTGTTTACTTCGAACCCGTTTTTACGTCTGCAAACTCCGCCGTTCAACGGGCAGGATATGAACCCGCTGTTGCAGGATCCGGGCCTCGCCTTTCATCCGCCGTTTCTCTATCTGGGCTATGTTGGCCTGTCGATGGCCTTCAGCTTTGCTGTGGCCGCGCTGATCGAAGGACGGGTTGATGCCGCCTGGGCGCGTTGGGTGCGCCCGTGGACATTGGCCGCTTGGATTTTCCTGACCATCGGTATCGCGATGGGGTCGTGGTGGGCCTATTACGAATTGGGTTGGGGGGGGGTCTGGTTCTGGGATCCGGTTGAAAATGCCTCGTTCATGCCTTGGCTGATTGCAACAGCACTGCTGCATTCCGCAATCGTGGTTGAAAAACGCGAATCCTTGAAAAGCTGGACAATCCTTTTGTCGATCCTTGCTTTCGGGTTTTCGCTGATTGGCACGTTCATCGTGCGCTCGGGCGTGCTGACATCGGTGCATGCCTTTGCATCCGATCCGTCCCGTGGGGTGTTCGTGTTGTTCATTCTGGCATTCTTTACCGGCGGCGCCTTGGTGCTTTATGCCATCCGCGCGCAAGCAATGGAGGCCAAAGGCGTCTTTTCCATGGCCAGCCGTGAAACAGCGCTGGTGGTTAATAATATCCTGCTGGCTGTGGCCGCATTTGTGGTGTTCATCGGCACGATCTGGCCTTTGGTGGCTGAAATCGCGTTCGGGCGAAAACTGTCGGTTGGTGCGCCGTTCTTCAATATGGCCTTTACACCTTTCATGGTGGTGCTGGCGGTGATCCTGCCGGTTGGCGCCGTCTTGGCATGGAAGCGGGCAAAACTACAGCGGGCGATGAAAACCATGTCGGGCATATTCGCTCTGGCCTTGGCTGCTGCTTTGCTGGCGTGGGCGATGCAAAGTGGTCGTTCCGCGCTTGGCCCTGTCGGAATCGGGCTGGGGGTTTGGCTGGTATTCGGCAGTATGTTGGACCTGTGGAAACGCACAGGGCGCAACGGGTTTGGCGCGCGTCTGAAACGCATGTTCCGTTTGCCGCGCGCTGATTGGGGCAAAGCACTGGCACATGGTGGACTGGGCATTGCGATCCTTGGCATCGCTTGCCTGACTGCCTGGTCCGAAGAAGATATCCGTGTTGGCCATCTGAACGAACCTTTCACCGTGGGTGATTATGAAATCAATCTGGTCGAGGTCCACCGCGAACAGGGGCCGAATTATATCAGCACCATTGGCGAAATGACCGTAAAACGCGACGGCAAACTGGTCACCACCCTGTTCCCCGAAAAACGCGTCTATCCGGTGCAGGGCATGCCCACCACCGAGGCGGCGATCTATAACGGGTTGTTCCGCGACATCTATCTGGTGATCGGAGACGAACAGGACGGCGGCGGATGGGCCGTGCGCACCTACATCAAACCCTTTGCCAGCTGGATCTGGCTAGGGTGTCTCATGATGGCCCTTGGCGGCATCTTTAGCCTGACAGACCGGCGCTATCGCGTTGCCGCAGGGGCGCGCAAGGCGCGTCATCCTGCAGCCATGTCACCGGCGGAGTAACGATATGCGATACCTGATCCTGATCCTTGCCTTTCTGGCCAGCCCCGCTTTGGCGGTGCAACCAGACGAGATTCTGGATGATCCCGTACTCGAGGCCCGCGCGCGCGAGCTGGGGCAGGAATTGCGCTGTGTGGTGTGTCAGGGCGAAAATATTGACGAATCAAACGCCGGTATCGCACGGGATTTGCGTATTCTGGTGCGTAAACGTCTGAAAGAAGGCGAGAGCAATCAGGAAATACTGGATTTTGTTGTTTCGCGCTATGGCGAATATGTCCTGATGCGCCCGACGTGGGGAGGGGCGAATATAATCCTCTATACAGCCGGTCCTATCCTGCTTTTGTTGGCCATGGTCACCGGTTTCTTCTATCTGCGGGGCCGTGCCACGGCGCAAACGCCTGCCGGTGCCGCGCTTTCCAAGGAAGAAGAACAGCGCCTTGCGGAAATCCTGAACGAATAACGCACGGTTTTACTTTCATTTGCGGCTCAAAACGGTATCCCTATGGGCAACGCCAGAGGGAGACGCACGATATGAACTATACCACCATCAAATTGGCCGTCCGAAATGATGTCGCCATCCTGACCCTGAACCGTCCTGACGTGATGAATGCGCTGAATACCCAGATGCGTGCCGAAATCGCCCATGCGGTGAAAGAGGCCGGCACAACCGCCCGCGTACTGGTGATCACAGGGGCAGGGCGGGCGTTTTGCTCGGGTCAGGATCTGGGGGACCGTGCCAATGCTGCCGATATTGATCTGGAACGCACCCTGCGCGACGAATACCTGCCAATGCTAAAGGCCATCTTTGACTGCCCGATCCCTACCATTGCTGCTGTGAACGGGGCTGCGGCAGGGGCTGGGGCCAATCTGGCGCTGGCGACGGATGTGGTGATTGCCTCGGAATCCGCGATGTTCCTTCAGGCCTTTACCCGTATCGGACTGATACCGGATGCCGGTGGCACCTATTGGCTGCCCCGTCAGATTGGCGCCGCGCGGGCAATGGGGGCCGCCCTGTTTGCCGAACCGATCAAGGCCCGTCAGGCCGCCGATTGGGGCATGATCTGGGAGGCGGTGCCGGAAGATGAATTCGCCGAACACTGGTGGTCGCGCGCCATCAAACTGGCACAGGGACCAACTGCCGCTTATCGCCATGTAAAAGAGGCCATTCGCGGCTCATACGACAATTCGCTTGATGACCAACTGGCGCTTGAGGCCCGTTTGCAAGGCGAATGTGGCAAGACACGGGATTTCAAAGAAGGTGTTTTGGCCTTTCTGGAAAAACGCCCCGCGAATTACGAGGGGCGCTAGACCACACCGCGTTTATCCCGTCGCAGGGAATAGGGGCGGATTTCCTGAATATTTTCGCGGATATGGGCCAACAGAATACGCCGCTTTTCCGGCCCGCGTTGGCTGCGGTCCGTGTCTGTGTGATTAAAAAAACCGGGCACGGTTTCGGTGGCATGGGCGTAAATTCCGCGCCAGCATTGTTTTACAGCATCGCGCGAACATCCCAGCATCGACGCAATTTCCTGATCGGTTCTGCCAGATAAGGCAATGCGCATAACGCGTTGTTCAAACAGGGAAAATCGCATCCTTGGTTGGCGATAAATCATCGCCATCTGGATCATCTGGTTGTGAAAGGCCGCACCATCTATAACGCGGTTTGCCAGATAATGTGCCCTTGTGCCTATCTGGTGATCAAAGCGATCAGTATACCCGATCTCGCGGGTGATCTGGTCATGCGAGGTTTCGGCTTCGAAGGTTACGGTCTTGATGTTGAAACCTTTAAACATATCCAGAAAAATGGGCAAAAACGCATTCATCGCCTTGGAAAATTCCGGGTCCGTCATATCAAAGGTTTTCTGCCAATAATCAACCGATATGGCATTTAGCCCTTCACCGGCATTGCCTTTCGCCTGTTCTTCGACCGTTAAAAACACATTCCGGCCAGTCTGGATATAATCGCGCAGGAAACGGATGCTGTGGAATGGTTCGGGGTTTTGATGAACCGCGCTGCGGGTTTCATCCGACACAAAGGCATTCAGGCCATAGACCAAAACCTCTTTGCTATTGCCATCGCGCACCAATCCCCCCTCGATGATACTATCTTTGACCAAACCGTCCAGTGCATCGGCCATTTCCGTAATTTCGGATGTGGCAATGGCACCCTGACTGGCCCAGATTTCTGCAATCCCGATACAATCGCCGGCCTCAAGAAAGCCGGACACATAATTTCCACTCATTCACACGCCCCTTTTGTTAATAATTACCCTTTTAGGGGAGATGACAAGAACTTTCCCTTACGGCACAATCAGAGTCGGGCGCAGGATCCTGATGAAATTATTGCATCAAAACAGTTCCGGCGCTTGTGGCTGCTTGCTTGCTTTTCCGGTGGTAGGCGGCTGGTGGCACAATTATGTGCAAATATGTTCGACCTCGTGATTTTGTCCTCCGAAGACAGGTTTTCGGGATCAAACGAAAACGGCCACCCGCAATGGGGTGGCCGTTTATTAATGTGTTTGCCGCAGCTTAGCGGTTTTCGACATCCACATAATCACGCATGGTTGCCCCGTGATACAACTGGCGCGGGCGACCGATTTTCAGGTTCGGATCGTCCAGCATTTCCTTCCACTGGGCAATCCAGCCCACCGTGCGCGACAGCGCAAAGATCGGCGTGAACATAGAGGTGGGGAATCCCATTGCTTCAAGGATGATGCCCGAATAGAAATCCACATTCGGGAACAGCTTTTTCTCTTTGAAATACGGATCTTCCAGTGCCTGTTTTTCCAGTTCCTTGGCGACCTGCAGTTTCGGATTGTCCTCGATCCCCATCAGTTCCAGCACCTCGTCGGCGCTTTCTTTCAGCACCTTGGCGCGCGGGTCAAAGTTTTTGTATACGCGATGACCAAAGCCCATCAGCCGGAATGAATCGTTCTTGTCCTTGGCGCGGGCGATGAATTCGGGGATGCGGTCAACCGTGCCGATTTCTTCCAGCATTTCCAGACAGGCCTGATTGGCACCGCCATGCGCAGGCCCCCACAGACAGGCGATACCGGCGGCGATACAGGCGAACGGGTTGGCCCCCGATGATCCTGCCAGACGCACAGTAGAGGTCGAGGCGTTTTGTTCGTGATCGGCGTGCAGGGTGAAAATACGGTCCATTGCGCGGGCCAAAATCGGGTCCACTTCGTATTCTTCGGCCGGAACCGAGAAACACATGCGCAAGAAATTCGAGGCATGGTCCAGATCGTTGCGCGGATAGACAAACGGCTGTCCTTGCGAATATTTGAACGCCATTGCCGCGATTGTCGGCATTTTTGCGACCATCCGGATCGAAGCAACCTCGCGTTGGTGCGGGTCGGTTATGTCAGTGGAATCGTGGTAAAAAGCCGACATCGCCCCGACAACACCTACCATAATCGCCATAGGCGGTGCGTCACGGCGAAAGCCGCGAAAAAAGTGCATCATTTGCTCGTGTAACATGGTGTGATGGGTGACGCGGTCTTCGAAATCTTCCAGCTCGGCGGCGGATGGCAGTTCACCATAAAGCAGCAAATAGCAAACCTCGAGGTAGTGGGATTTTTCCGTCAGCTGGTCAATCGGGTAGCCGCGATGCAGCAGAATGCCCTTTTCGCCGTCAATATAGGTGATTGATGAATCGCAGGCCGCAGTCGAGGTAAAGCCTGGATCATATGTAAACACACCACCTTGTCCGTAGAGTTTGCGAATGTCAATCACATCCGGCCCCAATGTCGGGGACAGCATTGGCAGTTCAAGCGTTTTTCCGTCAAAGGTCAGGGTGGCTGTCTTATTTGATCCGGTCATATTTCTTCCTATTCATTTTCCTGCCTGCGCGGATCGCAGCGGAATTGCGGTAAATCAGCGGCCTGAAGGGGTCTTCAGCCTGTTGCGTCGTTCAGGCGCGCGATGGTTTCCTCGCGCCCCAGAACCAGCATCATGTCAAAAACACTTGGCGTAGCGGTGCGCCCAGCCAGTGCAGCCCGCAGAGGTCCGGCAATCTTGCCAAATTTGGCATCGTTGGCCTCGGCAACCTTGGTTGCCACTTCCTCAAGGGCGTCTCGGGTCCAGCTAACATCTTGCAGCTTGGGCGTCAATTGTTTCAGTATACCACGGGATACATCGTCTAGCAGTTTCGCAGCCTTCTCGTACGGTTCAATCGGGCGGGATGCCAGCGCAAATGCCGCTTTTTCAAGCAGTTGTGGAAAATTTTTGGCCCGTTCTTTCAGGCAATACATCGCTCGTGACATAACGTCATTTTGTTCGTCACTTAACGGGGGCTGATCCGTAGCCGCCAAAAACGCTGTCAGCTCGTGCATCAGATCGCCATCCTCCATCGCCGCGATATGCTGACCCGACAGATTATCCAGCTTTTTGAAATCGAACCGAGAGGGGGATTTGCCGATTCCCGACAGATCGAACCACTCGATCGCCTGCCGGGTGGTGAAGAATTCATCATCCCCGTGGCTCCAGCCCAGTCGTGCCAGATAGTTGCGCATGGCGCCCGCCGGATATCCCATCGCCTGATATTCCTCGACCCCCAGCGCGCCGTGGCGTTTGGACAGTTTCTTGCCGTCCGGTCCGTGGATTAGCGGGATATGCGCCCAGACCGGAATATCCCAGCCCATCGCCTGATAGACCAGCGTCTGGCGGGCGGCATTGTTCAGGTGGTCATCGCCCCTGATTACATGGGTCACGCCCATATCATGATCATCCACAACCACCGCCAGCATATAGGTAGGCGTACCATCGGAACGTAAACAAATCATGTCGTCCAGTTGATCATTGCGAAATGTCACATCCCCCTGCACCTGATCGCGGATCACGGTTTTGCCATCGCGCGGCGCCTTCATGCGGATCACATAGGGCGCATCGGGGTGGTCGGCCGCTTCTACATCGCGCCAGGGGCTGCGGAACAGGGTGGATTTGCCTTCAGCCCTGGCGGTTTCGCGATAGGCGGCGATTTCCTCCTGTGTCGAGAAACATTTATAGGCATGGCCACTGTCCAGCATTTGCCGCGCCACTTCGGCGTGGCGATCGGCACGTTCAAACTGGCTGACCACTTCGCCATCGTGGTCCAGCCCCAGCCAGTCCATGCCGCGCAAAATGGCGGCAGTGGCGGCGTCGGTTGAACGGGCGCGGTCCGTGTCCTCGATCCGCAGGCGGAACTGGCCGCCATGGTGGCGGGCAAACAGCCAGTTGAACAGGGCCGTGCGTGCGCCCCCGATATGAAGATACCCTGTCGGGGAGGGGGCAAAACGGGTGACAACCGGTTGATCGGACATATGCGTTAACCTTTTGGAAACTATAAGGGGGATAGCGTTAAGGATGTATTAATCCTGTGCGGAGGCAAGGACAAGGGTGTCAGACCTGTTACGGTTGTTCAACCCGCTGGAAATTCTGGCGCGGCAGCGGGGGTATTTGTTCCCTTGGGTGCCGGTGTGTCTGGCGATTGGCATCGGTCTCTACTTTGCCTTGCCTGTGGAGCCGGCGGGCGGGGCATATGCGGTGCTTGGCCTGTCTGTGCTGGTATTGCTGGCGGCGGCCCACTGGCTGGGCGAGGGTTGGCGACCGATGTTTCTGGCGATCTTGCTGGTGCTTGCCGGTGTGATGGTCGCGGGGCTGCGGGCGCATATGGTCAAAGCGCCGGTGCTGGATTTTCGCTATTACGGGCCGGTGCAGGGGCGGATCGTGAAAATCGACCGCTCGATATCGGATAAGCTGCGCCTGACGCTGGACAATGTGGTGCTGGAGCGCATGGACCCCTCCCGCACCCCCGCCAAACTGCGCGTCGCCCTGCATGGCAAGGGGGATTTTATCGCTTATGAACCGAGCCAGACGGTGATCCTGACCGCCCACATGTCGCCCCCCAACGGGCCGGTCGAACCGGGTGGGTTCGATTTCCAGCGCAAAGCGTGGTTCGATGGCTTGGGCGCGGTTGGTTACACACGAACGCCGGTGTTGTTGCTGGAAAGGGCCGAGGCAAGCAAGGCGGGCCTGTTCATCCACCGGCTACGGATGCGTATTTCTGCCGGTATCCAGAATATGCTGGGCGGGGATGCCGGCGCCTTTGCGGCCGCCATCATGACGGGCGACAGGTCCGGAATGCGCCGGCAGGTGCTGGATGAACTGCGCGCCTCGAACCTTGCACATCTGTTGGCGATTTCAGGCCTGCATATGGGGCTGTTGACCGCCTTTGTGTTTGGCGCGCTGCGCTATGGTCTTGCCCTGATCCCCGTGATCAACCTGCGCTGGCCGATCAAGAAAATTGCAGCGGGTCTGTCGCTGCTGGCCGCCGCGGCCTATCTGCTGCTGTCGGGCGGTAACATCGCCACCGAACGCGCCTTTGTCATGGTGGCGGTAATGCTGGTAGCCGTCATGCTGGGGCGGCGGGCGTTGACCTTGCGGGCAGTGGCACTGGCCGCCGTTATTGTGCTGGTCCGCCGGCCCGAGGCCCTGACCGGCCCCGGTTTCCAGATGTCCTTTGCCGCCACCACAGCGCTGGTTGCTGTGTTCGGGATGCTGCGCCATTGGGATGGCTCGTCCGTGCCCGCCCCGCTGCGTCCGGTGTTAACCGTGATGCTGTCATCCTTTGTGGAGGGCATGGCCACCGCGCCCGTGGCGGCCGCACATTTCAACCAGATTGCGCATTACGGCTTGCTGGCCAATGTGTTGACCGTACCACTGATGGGGGTGCTGGTGATGCCGGCGGCAGTGCTGGCGGCGTTCCTGTATCCGCTGGGCCTGTCGTGGATCGGGCTTGGGACAATGCGCTGGGGTATCTTGTGGATCCTGGGGGTGGCAAAATGGGTCGCGGGGCTGGAGGGGGCGCTGTCGCATGTCGTGACACCGGCCCCCGCCGTGTTGCCGCTGATTGCATTCGGCGGGCTGTTGCTGTTCCTGTGGCGCGGGCCAATGCGGTTTGCCGGAGTCGCGGTGATGCTGGCGGGGTTTTTCCTGTGGTCGCAAACCCAGCGCCCCGCGTTGCTGATCTCGCAAAGCGGCGGGCTGGTCGGATTGGTCGGGGATCAGGGGCGCGCATTAAGTAAACCACGCGGGGACGGGTTCGCGGCCCGCAACTGGCTGGAAAATGATGGCGAAGGGCCGATGCCACAGACACAAGCCTTTGCCCGCGCGGGGTTCACTGGCGCAAAAGGCACCCGCCGGTTTGTGATTGGCGGGCAGGCGGGGGTGCATCTGTTTGGCAAAGGCGCGGGCGAGCGGTTGGCGGCGGAATGTGTTTCCGGCCGCTGGATTGTCACCACCGCGAAATATGACGGGCAGGGGGGGTGCCATATGTTCGATGCGAATGCGTTGAAACAGACGGGGGCCGTTGCGATCTATGCGGATGCAGAAGGCCCGCGCGTGGTTACAGCCAAAGAGATGGCCGGTGAACGGCTGTGGAATTCACCGATGCGGCGCGGCGGGGTGAAACCCCGCCCTACGGGGCAAATGGATCAATAGGTGCGGATCAACCCGACCAGACGCCCCTGCACCTTGACCTTGTCATCGGGCAACATGCGGGTTTCATAGGCCGGATTAGCAGCCTCGAGCGCAATCATATTGCCCTTGCGCCGGTAGCGTTTCAATGTGGCCTCGTGCCCTTCGACCAGCGCCACCACAATATCGCCATTATCGGCGGCCGAGGTTTCGCGGATCACCACGACGTCACCATCGTTAATCCCCGCGTCAATCATCGAATCCCCTTTAACTTCAAGCGCATAGTGATGCGCGTTCGCATCCACCATGCCACCGGGCACAGATACGTTGTGCGACACTTCGCTAATCGCCTCGATCGGGGTGCCTGCCGCGATCCGCCCCATCACGGGCAGTTCCACCGCATGACCCAGCGCCACCGGCATCGCATCTCGGGGCGGGGCCACCTTGTCGCCTTCGATCACCTGCGGCTTGAACCCGCCGACAGTGCCTTTTTCCAGCGCCTCGGGCAGTTTGATAATCTCGATTGCCCGCGTCCTGTGCGCCAGCCGCCGGATGAACCCGCGTTCCTCCAGTGCCGTAATCAGCCGGTGAATCCCCGATTTCGAGCGCAGCGACAGCGCATCCTTCATTTCGTCAAACGAAGGCGGAACCCCGTCCCGCGCCACGCGTTTGTTGATAAAATCCAGCAGTTCCAGTTGCTTGCGTGTTAACATATCCACACTCCCCGAAGGCACCCAATATCACGCACGTCTCGCGCATGTTCCCCTTCGTTCTATAGATGTTCCTGTTTTGTGTCAATGGGCTGCACCCATGCTATCCGCACAAACCCTGTCATCCCCGCGCAAGCGGGGACCGCCCGCCACAGACACACCCCATCACGCCCCGCCATCCCCTCGCCAAGCAGAGATATGTTGTAACTGTCTTTGCGCCATCCCCACATTGGGAGGGTTTTTGCGGCGTTTTACCTGTTGTTATCAGTGCGGGGATAGGGCTTGGCCAAGCGGGATATACGCCACCGTTTCCCCATTGCTGATAGCTGGCGCATCCACCGGCCGGATCAACAGTGCATTGGCGTCGGCCAGAACGGTCAGCAGGGCGCTGTCCTGACGTTCAAACGGGGTGATCTGCCCGGCTTCCACCCGCGCCCGCATGTAATGTTCGCGCGGGCCATTGGCGGGCATGTTGCAGGTCAGCGTGGCTTGCAAACGGGGGCGGGGTTCTGGCGGGAAACCCAGCATGGCGCGGATTGCGGGCAGCAGGTAAACATGGCCGCAAACCATTGAAGACACAGGGTTTCCCGGAAGGCCCAGCATCGGGATGCCCATCATTTTGCCCGCCATCAGCGGCTTGCCCGGGCGCATGGCGATTTTGTAGAACGCGCGCTCCAGCCCCAGATCGCCGGCCACTTGCGCCACCAGATCATGATCGCCGACCGAGGCTCCGCCGATCGTCACCACCATATCGGCGTCTTCGCACAGGGCAAAAGCGGCCTCGAGTGACGCGCGGTTGTCCCGCGCAATCGGCAGCATCCGCGCTTCACCGCCATGCTGTTCCACCAGCGCGGCAAGGCCGAAATTGTTCGAGGCAATGATCTGGTCCGGCACCGGATTTTCGCCCGGCATCACCAGTTCATCGCCCGTGGCCATCAGGGCGATGACGGGGCGGCGGGTGACGGTGACCTGATCAATGTTCATCGAGGCCAGCAGCGCGATGTCCGACGGGGTAAGCAGGCGCGGCGCGGCGAGTTGATCGCCGGATTTGAAATCGCCACCAGCAGGCCGGATATAGGTGGCCTGATCCAGATCGCGCCGCAGGGTGATCAGATCGCCCTTGCGGATCACGTCCTCTTGTATCACCACCCGTGTTGCGCCTTTGGGCGCTGGTGCGCCGGTGAAAATCCGCACGGCCTGTCCCGCTTTGACTTCGCCGCCAAAGGCATGGCCCGCAGCGGCCTCGCCGATCACCTTGAACATCGCGTCCGGCTCGACCTCAAGCCCGATCACGGCGTATCCGTCCATGGCAGACGAGGCAAACGGCGGCTGGTCCCGCCGCGCTGTGGCCGGGGCCGCAAGGGTGCGACCGGCGGCTTCGCGCAAGGGGACGGTTTCGGAGGGGAGCGGGGAGACGAGGGCGAGGACTTCGGTCAGGGCTTGTTTGACGGTGATCATGTGGGGGTGTCCGGTTGGGCCAATTGGGCGGCTATTATTTATTTGGATTTGTTGAAGTTTATTTGCTGTTTTCTGAAAGACGGCTGTTCAGAAAGATAGCTTGAATTACGTAGTATCCGATTATCGGTGCTGTCAGCACTATAATAAAGTTTAGTAGTCCACCCTCGCAACTTCTAGATGAGCATAATTCATTTTTAAGGGAACCTCTGTAAATTCCCGTTTTCGCCTTCTTCGCGGCGGGGTGGACGGTTTTTCGCCTGTCCCGCCTGATTGCTTCGGATCATAAACCCATTTTCACCGGTTTCAAGCCGGTTTTGGGTATTTCAGGCACACCTCACCCCATGAACCCTTATCCCGGCGCCGCCAGGCCGCATTCGAACTGGACGAAGCGCTTCATGTTGTAGACCAGGTTCATCATCCCGATGCGAAATCGCGCCCGCTTCAGGCCGATGGAGCGGATCAGCTTGCCGCCCATGGAGCGCTCCTGAAAAGCGAATACATGCTCGACCCGGACCCGCACTTTCGAGCGCCTCCGGTTGGCCTTTTGCTGGCGCTCGCCAAGCGGCTTGCCGCGCCTGCCCTTGTGATGGATATGGCTGTGAAGCCCCCGCTCTTCCAGCTCGCTTTCGATCTTTTGCGAGCGATAGGCGCTGTCGGCCCACAGGTCCGATGAGGTGTTGCTCGCATCAATCAGACCGGCAAGCGCCTGGCTGTCATGCACGGCGGCATCGGTGACATCATAAGCGCGGATGAATTTGTGCCGCCGGTCGACATTGATGTGGTTCTTGTAGCCGTAATAGCTCTTGCCGTGCTTCTTCGTCCAGCGCGCATCCACGTCCTTCTGGCGCTTCTTGTGGGGTTTTTCCTCCCACTCTTCAGGCGTTTCGCCCGCCTTGATTTTCTCGTTCTCGTCCCTTTTGTTGTGCTGGCGCGGCGCCGGAACGATGCTCGCATCAACAATCTGCCCGCCCATCGCCAGATAGCCCTTTTCGCGCAGAAAGGCATCGAACTTGTCAAACAGCTCCTTCATCTTCCCGGCCCCGGCCAGCCTTTCACGGTAGGCCCAGATGGTCTTGGCGTCAGGTACGCTGTCTTCAATGCCAAGGCCGAGAAACCGCATGAACGACAGGCGGTCGCGGATCTGATACTCGATCTGATCGTCAGAGAGGTTGTAGAGCTGCTGCAAAACCATCGTCTTGAATATCAGCACCTCATCCCAAGGCGGGCGGCCAGCGTTGGATTTGCGCTGTTCGGGCGGCGTGCGCCATATGGCCTTCAGCTCGTCCCGGTAATCCTCGAACGGCACCATGTCGTTGAGCAACACCAGCGGATCACCAGATTTGTCCAGTCCCGCGTATCGGCTGGAAAGATCAAAAAATCCCATCTGACCCATGACAAAACCCCGTCGGTCGAATCATTTTCATCCTGATGACGATTCTACCCCGTCAGGCCGGATTTTGGGGGATTTTTAGAGGTTCCCTAAGGTTAATGCTTCAGATAAGGGAATGCGGTACAGGCTGAGGAGCCGATGACCGCGCAAGGAGAAGGCCCCGTGACACCCCGCCATTCGTGCCGGTTGAAGCGGGGTCAATCCGTTTGCCCCTTCTTCTTGCCCTAAATACCTCCGCCGGAGGCGATCCGGCATTTCCTCCCGTGCAGTTTTCACCGTTTACGGGCCTCCAGTTCGGAATTGAATAGGCGCAAACGATGGGTCAGGTTGTCATTGTCTATCACGCTGTTGAAATTTTCGAACAGGAATGACAGTGCTTCACCTTCGTCCAGGCCGGCCTCTTTGGCAAAGCTGCGCAAACGGCGATAGCCGTCTTCGGACATGGCGACCGGAAAGCGGCGGGTCAGGCGTAGGCGTTTTGGCATAATATTCCCCCTGTCGTCGTGTGGTGGCCCCGCATTCTATATGCGGGACCACCAGCCTTGAGTGCTCCTCCCTTGGAGCATTGTTCACAGTCTAGAACGCTTCGGCGTCCAATGCCATCACCGTATCGGCCCCTGTCTGGATACGGGCAAGATGCATGCCGGTGGCGGGCAATTGACGCGCCATATAGTAGCGCCCTGTGGCCAGTTTGGTTTCGTAGAAGGCAGTATCGGAGGCACCGGCGGCCAGCGCGGCATTGGCCGATTTGGCCATGCGGGCCCACATCAGCCCCAGACAGGTGTGACCGAACAGGTGCATGAAGTCATAAGAGCCGGACAGAGCGTTGTTCGGGTTGGTCATGCCGTTTTGCATGAAATACATCCCTGCCGCCTGCAAATCCTTGCTGGCCTGTTTCAGCGGCTCGAGGAAGTCGGCCTTCAGGGCCTCGTCCCCGGAGTTTTCCTTGATAAACCCTTTGACCATATCAAAGAAGGCCATCACATATTTACCGCCGTCCAGCGCCAGTTTTCGGCCCACAAGGTCCAGCGCCTGAACGCCGTTTGCGCCCTCGTAGATCTGGGTGATGCGGGCGTCGCGCACGAACTGGCTCATCCCGTGTTCTTCGATATAGCCGTGGCCACCGAATACCTGTTGCGCCTGCACCGTCATGTCAAAGCCCTTGTCGGTCAAAAAGCCTTTCACAACCGGAGTCATCAGGGACACCAGCCCGTCGGCCTCTTTGTCGCCTGACCGCACCGAGCGGTCGATCAGACTGGCGCTCCAAAGCAGGAAGGCGCGGCCACCTTCGACAAAGCTTTTCTGGTCCATCAGGCTACGGCGGACGTCCGGGTGGACTATGATCGGGTCCGCCGGACCATCAGGGTTTACAGCGCCGGTTACGGCACGTCCCTGAAGACGGTCTTGGGCGTAGATCACGGCGTTCTGATAGGCCACTTCGGCCTGTGCCAGCCCCTGCATGCCAACACCGATGCGGGCTTCGTTCATCATGGTGAACATGGCGCGCATGCCTTTGTGTTCCTGCCCCAGCAAATAACCGGTGGAGTCGTTATAGACCATCACGCAGGTTGCATTGCCGTGGATGCCCATCTTTTCCTCGATGCTGCCCACGGACACGCCGTTTGCGGGGCCAAGTGATCCGTCATCCTTGACGATGTATTTTGGCACGATGAACAAGGAAACACCTTTGATGCCTTCCGGCCCGCCGGGGATTTTAGCCAGCACCAGATGGACGGTATTTTCCGACAGGTCGTGATCCCCTGCCGAGATAAAGATTTTCTCGCCGGTAATTTTGTAGCTGCCGTCATCCTGTGGAACCGCTTTGGTGCGCATCAGGCCCAGATCGGTTCCGCAGTGGGATTCCGTCAGGTTCATGGTGCCGGTCCATTCACAGGTCACCATCTTGGGCAGGAATTTTGCCTTTTGTTCATCCGTGCCGTGGGCGTGAATGGCGGAATAGGCGCCGTGGGTCAGGCCCTGATACATGGTGAATGCCTGATTGGCGCCCGAGAAGATTTCACCGACTGCGGTGCCCAGAACATAGGGCATATTCTGTCCGCCATAATCCGGGTCGCAATCCAGACCGGTCCAGCCACCTTCTTTCATCACCTCGAAAGCATCCTTGAACCCCGTCGGTGTGGACACCAACCCGTTTTCCAGCTTGCAGCCTTCAGTATCGCCAACAGGATTCAGCGGGGCCAGAACCTCGCTTGCCACTTTTCCGGCCTCTTCCAGAACCGCGCCGGTGAAATCGGCTTCCAGTTCGTCATATCCGGGGATGTCGCTTTTGCTGACACCCAGAACGTCATGCAGAAGGAATTGAACGTCTTTGATCGGGGCGGTGTAGCTGGGCATGGATGGTTTCCTTCTTGTTATCTTTTATTCAGCGGCTTTCAAGTCTGCGGCGGCCAATTGCTGCGCACCCCATTCAAGGTGTTTTTTCAGGTCGATAATGGCTTCGCCCAATTCCTGATACTGGCTTTCCATTACCTTTAAGCGTTCGCAGGCCTGCTCGTATGTGCGGGCCAATTGGGTTTTGCCATTATCACCACGCTCGTACAGTTCAAGCAGTTGGCGGGCCTCTTCCAGACTGAAGCCAAAACGTTTGCCGCGCAAGATCAGCTTTAGCCGGGCGCGATCACGTTTTGAATACAGGCGTCTCTGGCCGTCGCGGGCAGGCGAAAGCAGCTCTTTGGATTCGTAAAAGCGTAATGTGCGGGCCGTTACATTGAACATGTCACACATCTGTCGAATTGTCATTGCGTCATCATCTTTCATGGCGCGATCCTTTTTCTAATGCACTTGCTAATGAGCATCACATGCGGATCACTCTGTCACTCTACAACCATGCTTTACGCGAACGTAAACGTAACGTGGCGTCACATGCAAAATGACGAAACGTCAGTAAAGATGACGTAGGGGCATTTGAAATATTCTTCCGGTTGCATGTGTCGAGGTTTTAAGGCGGGGTAAGGTATTCCATACCCTATTTTTTATGCTTCAACTCGTCGTCGGCGTCGTTTCGTAGTTTTTGCAATTCGGAAATTGATTCGTCCAGCTGCTTGCGCTGTTCTTGCAGGGCATCCAGCTGCCGGTCAGCCATTTCCACCCATGCTTCCAGTTGCGCCTTGGTGCCTTCCTGTTCATAAATCTCCAGCCACTGGCGGATTTCTTCCAGTGAAAAACCGAACCGGCGGCCGCGCAGGATCAGCACCATACGGGCCACTTCGCGGGGGCCATACAGGCGGGACCGGCCGTCTTTTTCGGGGCTCAGCAGTTCGATGTATTCGTAATACCGCAGGGTGCGCGGGGTTACCTCGAATTTAGAGCACATCTCTTTGAAGCTGAGTTTGGGTTCGGACATGGTTTCACGGCTCCTTGCAAGGGCAGGGTAAACCAATGCGGGGGCGCGATGCAATCGGGGTTAGTTCAAAAATCCGGGGGCGAAGAAATAGAAGGCATAGCCCAGCACCAGCGCCGGGAAGGATGTATAGATTGTGGCCAGCAGCGCGGCCTTTGGGTTCAGGGCGATAGCGGGGAACAAAGCATCGCCGTCGTTTGAAATTGCATTGGCGATCAGGGCCGAGAACGGCACAACGCCGTTGATATACAATGTCGCCACCAGAATTTGTGGTCCGCAGCCGGGGATAAAGCCGATAAGTACACCAATCAGCGGCATGGCGATGGCAACGGTTGAAAACATGGCCCCGATATCGAGTCCCGAGAATGCCTCGATATAGCCATAGCCCAGATAGGCCACCAGCACCCAGATGGTGATAAAGGCGGTTTCCTCGGTGGCGCGGGTCAGGGCCGGGTCGTCGGGGTGGGAAATGGCCTGCATCGGGGAAATTAGCCAGATCAGCAGGATCAGGGCCATACCTGCCAATGCAATGGCCATACCGACAGTTACCATCAAAGGCGACGGAACAACCTGAAACGCATCCAGCAGGCCCAGCCCCAAACCAGGCACGGCAATCGCGGCAAACAGTTTATCGCGGCGGCGGATTTTGCCAATACGCACGCCCAGTTCGCAACTGGCGTTGGCGCGACCGGGGATATGTTTTTTGTGAAAGCGGTCAACAATCAGGCCGGTGACAATGCCCGCAACCAGCGAAAGAGGCAGGATAACGGCAGCGGTCAGCGGTTTGGTGGCAATCAGCAGGAACGCCGCATCCCCCATAGTGCCGGTCAGCGCTGCAACCAGAGCGCCCAGCGTCACATTGCCCGAGGAATAGGCCGAGGTCACAATAATTGCCCCGGCACAACCGGGGGACATGCCCAACAGGGCGGCAATCGGGATTTGCAGGAATGTCTGGCGGCGCAGGAAATCGCCCAGATTGACGTTGAAAAACCGCTCGCTGCCATAAACCAGCATCAGGTTGGCCGCGACAAACACCGAAACGCCGACATAGGCGTCATGCATCAACCCGCGTGTAACCTGCCCGACGGCGCCGGGCCATAGGGCCAGAATAACCAATGTCAGAACAATCGCCGTGCGTGGTTTGTGCAGTGGATTGTATTTCCGCAAAAGCGCAGCAGGGCTGCGTGAAGGAATGCCAAGTTTTGCCGTTTGCGTGGTCATTGGATGTTCCGAATCTATGTTGCAATATCCCTATGGATAATGAGAATGAGTTGCAAGTTTATTTCGAGTAAAACAGTCGGGTATAATGTCGCACTTAAGGCTTGCACTGATCTGCGAGGGGCGGAATAACAAACAGGCGACATCTTTTCAGGACAAGGAGCGGGCGCGTGACAACAACGAAACATCTTGATGGCAAGGCACGGAGCAGTCTGATCCGGCAAGCTTTTGCCGCGATGCCGCATTTTCAGGCGCTGGGCATGGAGTTGGGCAAAATTGCCGATGGCAAGGCCGAAATCTCGATGGCCTATGACGAACGCTTTATCGGTGATCCGGAAACCGGCGTGATTTCCGGCGGGGCGGTTTCGGCGCTGATGGATACCACCTGCGGGGCGGCGGTGATGTGCCATCCGACCGGCACCATGGGTACGGCGACGCTGGATTTGCGCATTGACTATATGCGTCCTGCCACACCGGGCCAGCGTATCACAGCACATGCCGAATGTTACCATGTGACCCGCACGGTTGCCTTTGTGCGGGCCACCGCCACGGACGAGGATACATCCCGCCCCGTGGCCACCGCCACCGGCACCTTTACCATCCAGCGCGAAGAGGGGGGCAAGAAATGAACCGAGGACGTCCCGAACCCGTGCAAGTGATCAAACAGCGGCGCGATGCGGCGCTGACCTCTTTGGTTGACGGTGTGCCCTATGCAAAATTTCTGGGAATACACTTTGATCGGCGCGGGGATGAATTGACCGCCGTTCTGCCGTTTGACGAAAAGCTGATCGGCAACCAGATGCTACCCGCGATCCACGGCGGGGTAACGGCGGCCTTTCTGGAAATCACGGCGGTGATCGGCCTTAGCTGGCAGATGCTGTGGAACGACATTGAAAGCGGGGACGCGGGCGGGGATATGACCCTGCCGCGGATGCCCAAGACGATTGATTTCACCATTGATTATCTACGCAGCGGGCTGCCGCGCGATGCCTATGCGCGGGCGCGGGTGAACCGTTCGGGGCGGCGCTATGCCTCGGTGCATGTCGAAGGATGGCAGGACAACCGCCAGCGTCTGTTCGCGCAGGCCACGGGGCATTTCCTGATGCCGCAGCGGGATGAGTGATACCCAGACAGGCGAGCTGACCCATTCCCGCGTTCTGAAGATTGCCTTTCCGATCGTGCTGTCCAACGCCACGGTGCCCATTCTGGGGGCGGTGGATACCGGCGTGGTCGGGCAAATGGGGCAGGCGGCCCCGATTGGCGCGGTGGGCATCGGCGCGATTATTCTGGGCGCGCTTTATTGGCTGTTCGGTTTCCTGCGGATGGGCACAACCGGTATGACCGCGCAGGCCCACGGTGCGGGGGACAGGGCCGAGGTGGTCGCCCTTCTTATACGCGCGCTGATGATCGGCTTTGCTGCTGGCATCGGAATTATCCTGTTGCAATTACCGCTGTTCTGGATGGCATTTCAAGCCTCGCCTGCATCACCCGAGGTGGAAAGCATGGCGCGGGAATATATGCGGATCAGGGTGTGGTCGGCCCCTGCTGCTGTGGCCCTCTATGGTGTAAACGGCTGGCTGATCGCACAGGAACGCACCCGTGCGGTGCTGGTGTTGCAATTGTGGATGAACGGGCTGAACATCGGGCTGGACCTGTGGTTCGTGCTTGGCCTTGGTTGGGGTGTTGGCGGTGTTGCCTTTGCTACTTTTCTGGCGGAATGGAGCGGGCTGGCGCTGGGCCTTTGGCTGTGTCGTCCGGCATTTGTTGGCCGGATGTGGCGCAACTGGGCGGTTGTGTTCGATGTCGCGCGGCTAAAGGCGATGACGGTGGTGAACACCGATATTCTGATCCGCTCGGTGTTTTTGCAGATCATCTTTATATCGTTTCTGTTCTTTGGTGCGGATTTTGGCGATGTGCCGCTGGCAGCCAACCAGATATTGATGCAATTCCTAGAAATCACCGCCTATGCGCTGGACGGGTTTGCCTTTGCGGCCGAAGCCATCGTCGGGCAGGCCCTGGGATCACGCAATCGCGAGGCACTGCGGCGCGGGGCTTTGCTGACCAGCTCTTGGGGATTGATCTGTGTGATCGGCCTGTCGCTGGTGTTCTGGATTTTCGGCGGCCGGATTATCGATGTCATGACCACCTCCCCCGAGGTGCGCATCGAGGCACGTTTGTATCTGGTCTATATGATTTCCTCGCCGGTGATCGGCATTGCCGCATGGATGTTTGACGGAATTTTTATCGGCGCCACCCGCACCCGCGATATGCGCAATATGATGATCGTATCATTTATCGTTTATGCGGTGTCCATTGCGGTTCTGGTGCCGCTGTTCGGAAACCACGGGTTGTGGATGTCTTTGCTGATCTCTTTCATCGCGCGCGGAGTGACGCTGGGACTGAAATATCCGAGGCTGGAGGCACAGGCAGGAAAATAGAATCTATGCCTGCGGCGCAGGTATTTTTGGCAAGAAGAAGCCTAGAGAATGTCCAGCACGGACTCCGGCGGACGGCCAAGGGAGGCTTTGCCGTTTTTGATCACCACGGGACGTTCAACCAGTTTGGGGTGTTCGGCCATGGCTTTGATCAATGTGTCCTCGTCTGCATCCTTTAGGCCCAACTCCGCGAACAGGGTTTCACCCTTGCGGACCAGGTTTTCTGCGGGGATGCCCAGCAGCACCAGCACCTCGCGGATTTCGGCCTCGGACGGGGCATCGTCCAGATAGCGACGGATGGTCGGCGTGATGCCGGCCTCCTCGATCAGGGCCAGCGTGGCGCGGGATTTGCAGCAACGGGGATTGTGCCAGATGGTTGTCATAGCCAGTCCTTTCGTCCGGTTCCGACGGCGTCGGAGAGTTTGTAGAACTTGTCGCGCGCCAGCAGGTCGTCAAGGCCGCGGGTGATTTCGTCGACCAGTGACAGCCCCTGATAGACCATCGCGGAATAAAGCTGCACCGCCGAGGCGCCAGCGCGGATTTTCTGGTAGGCCTGTTCGGCCGAGCCGATGCCGCCGACCCCGATCAGGGGAATTTCCCCGCCGGTCAGTTCCGAAAGCTGCGCCAGAATACGGGTGGATTTTTCAAATAAAGGCTCGCCGGACAAGCCGCCCGTTTCGTCACGGTGGCGGCTGGTCAGCCCGTCGCGCGACAGGGTGGTGTTGGTGGCGATGATGGCGTCAATGCCGGTTGCACGGGCCACGTCTGCCACGTCCGCCAGTTCCTGTTCGTTCAGATCAGGCGCAATTTTCAGGAATACGGGGATCGGGCGGGGCAGGCCATCGCGCACCTTCAGCACGCCGTTCAGCAGGGCGGTCAGGGCCTCCTTGCCTTGTAAATCGCGCAGCCTTTCGGTGTTGGGGGACGACACATTCACCGTGGCAAAATCAATATCCCCGCCGCAATAGCCAAGCACCTTGGCAAAATCGGCGGCGCGGTCGTCGCTGTCCTTGTTCGCGCCAAGGTTCAGGCCGATCACCGCATCACCGGTGTATTGCACCAGTCGGCGCCCGATCGCCTGCATCCCGTCATTGTTGAACCCGAAACGGTTGATCACGGCTTTGTCTTCGGTAAGGCGGAACAGCCGCGGTTTGGGATTGCCCGGTTGCGGGCGCGGGGTGGCGGCGCCAACTTCGATAAAACCGAAACCGGCGCGCGACAGCGGCGCAAGGGCCACAGCGTTTTTGTCAAAACCGGCAGCAAGGCCAACGGGGTTGGGCAGCTTCAGCCCGGCAATCGTGGTGCGCAGGCGGGGCGAGGTATAGACACCGGGCAGCGGCACCAGCCCGCTGTTCAACGCCTTGAGCGATAGGGCGTGCGCCTGTTCCGGGTCCAGCCGGTGCAGGGCAGCTATCCCAAGGCGTTCGACCAGCCTCATGTCATTTCTGCCGGAAAGACATGTGCCCCGTTTTCAAAGGGCAGCGGTTTGGCCCACAACACTTCGGCGCGTTTCAGGAGCCGGTAGAGATGCGGAAACAGATCACCCCCGCGCGAGGGCTCCCATTTTATCGCGTCGCCCATATCGTCGGCTTCAAAGGCGACCAGCATCAGCCCGTCCACACCGGCGAAATATTTTGCCGCTGTTTCACCGGCCTGTGCGGCGGTGGAAAAATGGATGAACCCGTCGGCCAGATCAATCGGCGCGCCAAGGGTTTCGCCGTTTTCATCAAGTTCGGCCCATTCGGACCCGAGGAAAATTTTATAAATCTGCATGCGGGTGACATGCCGTTTTGAAACGCAATCGTCAAGGCTTTGACTCTTGGCTGTTACATCGCCACGATACGCGGTGAATCAGTTCACTCAACAGGGGGATTCCCATGCTTACTCGTACCAATACCACCTTTCGCGGCCTGACCGCAGCCATTCTGGGCGGCACCGCAATTGCGGCGGCCACGCTGGCGCCGGCCTATGCCGAAGAGCCAATCAAGATCACCATTCTGGGCGTTGGCGATATTTACCAGTTCGACGGGGAAGGCGACCAGGGCGGCTTTGCCCGCCTGAACGCCGTGGCCAAGGCCGAGCGCGCAGCCAACCCGAATACCATCTATGTGTTTGATGGCGATATGCTGTCGCCTTCGATCCTGTCAGGGTTTGACCACGGCCAGAATACCATTGATCTGACCAATCTGGTGCCGTTCGACATTGCTGTTCCGGGCAATCACGAATTTGACTTTGGCGTTGATAATTTCCTCGAGAAAATGGCCGCTTCGAAATATCCGTGGGCCGCGATCAACATCACCAATGGCGATGGCACACCGGTTGACGGCCTTGGAGGTGTGATGTGGAAGGAAATCGAAGGGCTGAAAATTGCCCTGATTCCGGTAGCACAGGACACCACTCCCGAGGTGACCAGTTCGGGTGATCTGAAATTTGCGTCAACCGTTGACAGTGGTGTTGCTGCGGCCAAGGCGGCGCGCGGTGAAGGGGCCGATCTGGTGATTGGCGTGGTGCAAACCGATATGTCTAACGACCGCAAGCTGATTGCCAGTGGCGCGTTTGATGTGATCATGTCGGGCGATGACCATTCCTATGGCACCTCTTACGACGGGCGTACGGCCTATGTGGAAACCTCGATCGACGGGCGGTTCCTGTCGCCAGTGGACCTGACGGTGACAATCGGGGAATCGCATGGCAAACGCAAGGTGCGCTGGACCCCGAATTTCCGCTTTATCAACACGGCGAATGTTACTCCTGATCCGGAATCCCAGGCGGTGGTCGAAAAATTCGAAAAGCAGTTGGACGAGAGCCTGAATATCGAAATAGGCGCGACAGAAGGGCCGCTGGATTCCCGACGTAACGTAGTGCGTGGCGAAGAATCTGCGATGGGTGATTTGATTGCCGACGCGATCCGTGATGCCACGGGGGCAGATATTGCCATCGCAAACGGCGGCGGTATCCGCGGGGATCGCACCTATGATGCGGGCACGGTTCTGACGCGGCGTGATATTCTGACCGAACTGCCCTTTGGCAACGTCACGGTGCTGACGGAACTGCCAGGCAGTCAGGTTCTGGCTGCGCTGGAAAACGGTGTTAGTCAGGTGGAAAAAGGCGCTGGCCGTTTCCCGCAGGTGTCGGGCATGACCTATGTTTATGATCCCAGCGCGCCTGCCGGGTCGCGTATTGCCTCGGTTAAAGTTGGCGGCAAGGATCTGGATATCAACAAGGTCTATAAGCTGGCGACCAATGATTACATTCTGGCCGGCGGTGACGGGTATAACGCCCTTGGCGGCGGACGCTTGCTGATTGACAAGGCAAACGGCAATCTGATGGCCAATGACGTGATCAACTATGTAATCAAGAACGGTGGCGTGACCGCGTCGGTCGAAGGCCGGATCAAAACCGTTGGCAACTAGGCCGGACTGACAACAGACAGAAACACCCTGCGCCGTTAGTCGCGGGGTGTTTTGCATTTTGCGCGGGCCTGATAGGGCAAATCCAACCCAATTGAATTCACCAGACAACCCGAACGCATTTGCGGGTGCAAACGCTGCCTCGGGTTGCGCGGTGAATACACTATTCCGATTAGATTGGATGTGCTCTAGGGTGGCCCCATGTGTGGACGATTTTCCCTGTTAATGCCGGTGGATGCGATGGTGCAGATGTTTGCGGCGCTGCCTGCGAATAATCTGCCCGTGACCCCGAATTACAACATTTGCCCGACGAACAACGTGTCTGCCGTGATCAGCGGCGAAGGGCGGCGGCTGGTCTCGATGCGCTGGGGGTTTGTGCCGCAGTGGTATAAAACGTCAACCGATGGCCCGCTGCTGATCAACGCGCGGGCGGAAACGTTGGCTGAAAAGCCCGCCTTTCGCGATGCCTGTCGCAGCCGGCGGTGCCTGATCCCCGCCACCGGTTTTTATGAATGGAGCAAGGGCGAAGGTGGTGCGCGTCTGCCGTGGTATATCTATCGCGAGGATGGCACGCCGGTGGTGTTTGCCGGTATCTGGCAGCGCTGGGACAAGGGGGATGCCCCAATGGATACCTGCGCGATTGTCACCACGGGTGCGAATGGCGAAATGGCAGCGGTGCATCACCGGATGCCGGTGATCCTGCCGCCGGATCAATGGGGGCTGTGGCTGGGCGAGGAAGGCAAGGGGGCTGCAACATTGATGCGGCCAGCCCCTGAAGGGGCATTGTGTAAACATCGGGTTGGCATGGCCGTGAACTCCAACAAGGCACAAGGGCCGGCATTGATCGAGCGGCTAGAACCGTAGCGACAGGCAGGACATGCCGCCGTCCAGTTTGGCACATTCGGTATTGTCGATTTCGCGCACCTCGTATCCCGTATCGCGCAGGCGTTTGGCTGTGTTTGGAAAACCGGCAGCCATGATCACGAATTGGTTGAAACGGATGGCGTTGGCACCGGCCTCTTCTCCGTCTGCCGTGTGGATTACATTGTAGCCGTCAAAACACCCCGATGGGGCAAGGCGCGGGGTGGACAGGATGGTTTCCCCGTCCAGCAGCGAACAATCGGTTTTGAAGTGCAGAACACCTTTTGGAACGGTGATGGCCCGCACCTTGTAGCCCCAGTCGCGCAGCAGATCGGCCAGTTCGTCCACGCCTGCCTGATTGGTGCGATCCGACAGGCCAACCAGAATTTCCTTTGCCGTGACCAGAATATCCCCGCCCTCGATTGTGCCCGGGCCTTTGATGCGGCGCACCTCTTTGTAGTGATTGCGCAGGGTCGGGGCCATTTCGTCCACCTCGCCCGCACGGCTGGCAGCACCCGAGCGCATTAGAATTGCCCCTTGGGGCAGGCACAGGGCGGTGTCTTCGACGAAAACACTATCGGGATAGGCGGGCAGGGGTGGCAGGGTAACCACATCGGCGCCGGTTTCGCGCAGGGTGGCGACATAGGCGTCATGGGCGGCCTGCATGCGTTCCAGATCCGGCGTGCCTATGTCAATTGCGCGCAGGCCTTGGGTGATGCTGGCGGCGGGTTTGCGGGTGATGGCGTGGCGGAATTGATATGTCGGGTTCATGCCGCGTATTCAAACGCTAAGAGGTGGTCCCACTTTTTTGACCAGTCAGCAGCCAGTTTAAGATGGATCAGGGTTTCATTTAGGCTGCCAAACTCATTGGTTTTGTTTTTCTGTCATAGGCTTCATCCGGGGTCAATATTCCGTGGGTGGAATGCGGGCGCTCGGTGTTGTAGTAAGCCAACCATTTCCCGATCCCGGCGCGGGTCTGCGAACCCGTTTCAAATGCGTTGAGGTAAATGCATTCGTATTTCAAGGATCGCCAAAGCCGCTCGATCATCCGGTTATCGACCCAGCGACCTTTGCCATCCATCGAGATTTTCACGTCGGCTTCTTTCAGCGCCTGCGTCCATTCAAACCCGGTGAACTGGCTGCCCTGGTCGCTGTTCATGATATCGGGCTTGCCGTATTTGGCCATAGCCTCTTTCAGGGCTTCAACGCAAAAATCTGCCTCCATGCTGTTTGACAATCTCCAGCTCAAAACCTTGCGGCTGTGCCAGTCCATGATCGCGACCAAATAGAGGAACCCGCGCTGCATCGGAATGTAGGTGATATCTACGCACCACACATGGTTTGGACGATCAATCGTCAGGTCTCGCAGCAGATACGGGTAGATCTTATGCTGCGGATGTTTCTTGCTCGTGTTGGGCGTCTGGTAGATCGGAACCAACCGCATCAGCCGCATCAAACGGCGGACCCTGTGGCGACCACACTTGTAACCTTGGCGCTGCATGTGCCGGGCCATTTGCCGTGATCCATACCACGGCGTCTGCAAGAATTGCTTGTCGATTATTGTCATGAACCGCAAATTTTCAGCACTTTCGCCTTTTGGCTGGTAATACAGGTTCGAGCGCGCCAGAGAAAGTAGCCCGCATTGTCGTCGCACACTCAGATCATGCTCACGGCTCACCATTTTTTGCCTCGCTTCCCGAGCAACTGTTGCGAGGCGTTGGCTAAAAAATCCCGTTCCACGACCAGCTGACCAATCTTGGAGTGCAGCTTCTCAATCTGGGCTTCATCAACCCGATCAGGATCACGGCCCCGTCTGGAAAATGCCGTGGCCATGTTTTCAATCGCTGCTCGTTTCCATGTGCCAATCTGGGTTGGATGCACACCATACTTCTTCGACAGCTCCGCCATCGTCATTTCCTCGCGGATTGCTTCAAGCGCAACGCGGGCTTTGAATTCGGGAGAATGGTTCTTTCGTTTCGTCATTTTGAATCGTCTTTCTCATAAGTCGATCCACCTTAACAACTGGTCCGAATTTCCGCGACCACCTCTGAACGATTCGCCTATCCAAGAGGCTTATGGCAAACCTATCTTGGTGACCGTTGTTGTGTACAGTGACAAACGGTTGACCGTAAAGTGGGAAGTGAAGGGTCTAAAGGCTGAACGAGGTGTTACCATGTCACGCTTTATGTACCGTTTGACGATCCTGAAAGCACGGGGAAACAAGGCAATCGTAAGAGCCAATCCTGCGGGGTATATTTGGGATTTGGGTGCTTCCGGAAAGTGCAGGGTTACCAAGTAAGCGCTTTTGTCACTATGTTTGAAATAGGGAAAAACCTTGACCTTCCCCCCTTGGCCGCTGCATCTATCAGCATAGATTTTCACGCGAACAACCAAGGGGGCTAATATGTCTTTTACACTTCCCGATCTACCCTATGCACATGATGCGCTGGCCGATGCCGGCATGTCCAAGGAAACGCTGGAATACCACCACGACCTGCACCACAAGGCCTATGTCGACAACGGCAACAAGCTGATTGCCGGCACCGAATGGGAAGGCAAATCGCTGGAAGACATCATCACCGGCACATATGACGCCGGTGCTGTCGCCCAGAACGGTATTTTCAACAACGCATCCCAACACTGGAACCACAGCCAGTTCTGGGAAATGATGGGGCCGAATTCCGGCGCCATGCCCGGCGAGCTGGAAAGCCGCATCAAGGATGCCTTTGGCACGGTCGACGAATTCAAATCGCAGTTTACCGCTGCAGGTGCGGGCCAGTTCGGTTCGGGCTGGTGCTGGCTGGTGGTTGATACCGACGGCACGCTGAAGGTGACAAAAACCGAAAACGGCGTGAACCCGCTGTGTTTCGGGCAAACTGCGCTGCTGGGTTGCGATGTGTGGGAGCATTCCTACTATATCGACTTCCGCAACAAGCGTCCGGTTTACCTGTCCAATTTCCTTGACAAACTTGTGAACTGGGAAAACGTGGCCGAACGTCTGGCCAACGCCTAAATAACCGGGGTGGGCGCTGTGCCCGCCCCCTTTCACCCATCCAAGGAGATATAAAATGAGCTATACTCTGGACCGCATTCTGGCCGATACCGACATGGCTACAGCCGAAGAACGCACCCGCACGGCGCTGACGGCCAACGGTTTTGGCGTGCTGACAGAAATCGACGTATCCGCGACGATGAAGAAAAAGCTGGATGTGGACATGCCGGGGTATAAAATTCTGGGGGCCTGTAGCCCGCAGATGGCTTATGACGCGATCCAGCTGGAGCCGAAGCTGGGCGCGATGCTGCCTTGTAACGTGATCCTGCGGGCCGTGGATAACGGTGTCGAGGTCAGCGCGATTGACCCTGTGGCCTCGATGATGGGCGTTGATAATGCTGAACTGCCCAAAGTGGCCGATGTGGTGCGCGGCATGCTGCAAAAAGCGGTTGACGAAATCTAAAAACGGCAACAGTGTTGATCGTCGGCGCCCTTCGCGATGCGGGGGGCGTTTTCATTTGGAGCAGCCGATGACACGCACACAACAAGGTATCGCCGCCATGATCGCGGCCTGCGTCCTGTGGGGCCTGTCACCGCTGTATTACAAGGCTCTGTCATATGTTCCCCCGCTGGAAGTGCTGTCGCACCGCACCCTGTGGTCGCTGGTGTTCTTTGGCATCGTGCTGGCGGTGCAGGGGCGGCTGGGGGAAATCGGCGTGATTTTCCGCGCGCGCGGGTTGTTGGCGGTGATGCTGGCTTCGTCAATCCTGATCGCGGTGAACTGGGGCATCTTTATCTGGGCGATTCAGGTCGGCCGCACGGTCGAATCCAGTCTGGGCTATTACATCTACCCGCTGATCTCGGTCTTGCTGGGGGCGGTGCTGTTTCATGAACGGCTGGACCGGGTGCAAATCCTGTCGGTGGCGCTGGCCACAGGCGCAGTGGGCCTGCTGACATGGGGTCTGGGGGTGACGCCTTGGATATCGCTGTCGCTGGCTATCAGTTTTGTCGCCTACGGGGTGATCAAGAAACAGGTGCCGGTGGGGCCGGTGGTGTCGGTCACCACAGAAGTGCTGCTGTTGTTGCCGCTGGCCATTGTCTGGCTGTGGGGCATTCATGCGCGGGGCTGGAACGATTTTGACGGGCGCACGGTCGCGGCATTTGGCGATGGCTGGTACAACACTGTCATGCTGATGGGGCTGGGGTTGATCACAGCCTTGCCGCTGATCCTGTTTTCCTATGCCACCAAACGGCTGGGGTTCGCCACCCAAGGGTTGCTGTTCTACCTGAACCCGACCCTGCAATTCATCGTCGCAGTTGTCGCCTTTGGCGAAGCGGTCAGCCGCTGGCATATGATTGCCTTCCCGCTGATCTGGCTGGCGTTGGCGATCTATTCGCTGAACGCGCTGCGTCAGGAAAGGGCGTTGCGCAGGGCTGCGGCCAGCGCAGGCACGGTTTCCACCACATCGAAATAGTCGCGCAGGTTGGTATCGGCGAACCCCTGTTCAATCACATGGTCCATTAGCGCCAAAAGGGGCTGCCAATAGCCATCGACATTCAGCAGATAGATCGGTTTTTCATGCAGGCCCAACTGGCGCCATGTCAGAACCTCGAACATCTCGTCCAGTGATCCCGCCCCGCCGGGCAACACCACAATGGCGTCCGAATTCATATACATTACCTTTTTGCGCTCGTGCATGTTTTCGGTGACAATGAATTGCGACAAATCCCGCTTGCCCACTTCGCGTTTCAACAAATGTTCGGGGATCACGCCAAAGGTTTCGCCGCCTGTCGCTTGCGCCCCGCAGGCCACGGCCCCCATCAACCCGACATCGCCCGCACCGTAAACCAGCCGCCAGCCCTGTTGCGCCAATGTCTGTCCCAATTCGGTTGCGGCAGCTTTATAGGCGGGGTTGGCACCAAACCGGGAGCCGCAATAAACGCAGACAGACAGGCGGGCAGGGGATGGGGGAACAGACATGCGACAAATTCCTTGAAAAGGGCTTTTGACCGCTGATACCGCTGTTGCTATGGTCGTGCAAGCACGGGGCCGTTGGGGGCTGTGCGTAAAGGGAAGAACAAGATGACAAACAAGACTGCGCTTGGGTCCGGAATTCAAATGGTGGCCGGAGGGGCCGCTGCTGTTGCCTTGGCGTTGGCGGCCTATCTGGGCTATCAGTTTTTTGGCAACAAACAGGCACCGGTAACGGTGATGCAACCTGTTGCGGATACCCCAACCGTGCAGAATGCCGGTGAGGATGCAACCGCGCCGCAAACGGCTGTAGAAAACGCGCAAACCGATGCCCCCAGTGAGGCGCATTCAGAAGGGGCAGAGACAGCCACTATTCCAGCCCCCGAGTTTGATGTGGTGCGGGTTGAGCCGGATGGCAGTTCGGTTATTGCCGGACTTGCCCAACCGGGGACAGAAGTAACAATCCTGCTGGATGGCAGCGAAGTCACCCGTGCATCCGCTGATAAGCAAGGCAATTTCGTTGCGCTTCTGACACTTCCACCCAGCGATACGGCCCGTGTTATTACCCTGTCCATTCCCGGTGAAGGGGATGCTGTTGTTACATCTGACAACAGCGTTATTCTGGCCCCGGTGACCAGCCCGGCAGAGCCGGAAGAACAAATTGCCAGCGCAATGCAAGCGGACACAGCTGCGGCAACACCTGATCAAACAGACGCCCCCCAAACACCTATGCCCGAGGGCGCAACCTCTGAAACAGCCGCTTTGACGGATGGACAGGCCGTGGCACAACCAACTCGGAACAGCCCATCAGATGAAGAACCCAAGCCTGAACAAACCGAAGTTGCAGGGGCTGTGGTCACAGGCACAACAACCGAAACGACGCCTGACACTGCGACTGGGGCAAGTTCCGACAACCCAGCCCGGGTGGCCACCGCGACATCGCCTGCTAGCACCACACCTGCACCGGTTGAGGGCGCGGATTCTGTGGCTGACAACGCTTCTGAACCCAAAGCCCCTGCCGTGCTGTTGGCCACAAAAGACGGCGTGCGTGTCTTGCAGCCTGCCGACAGCAGCCCGGAAATGACAACCAACGTGGTGATCGACGCGATCACTTATGATGCCGCCGGCGAAGTCCAGTTATCGGGGCGTGGCACTGATGAGGGCTTTGTTCGGGTCTATCTGGATAACAAGCCTGTGCTGACCACACCGATTGACGCCGGTGGTGGCTGGCACACCGAATTGCCCGATGTCGATAGCGGCATCTATACGCTAAGGGTGGATCAGGTCGATGCGACGGGGGCCGTGGTTTCGCGCACCGAAACACCGTTCAAGCGCGAAACAGCCGAAACCCTGCAAAGCACCCAGAATACGGCAACGGCCCCGGCAATTTCGGTCACAGTGCAACCCGGCTCTACCCTTTGGGCGATTGCGCGGGAAACCTATGGTGATGGAATGTTGTATGTGCGTGTCTTCGAGGCCAACCGCGACAGCATCCGCGATCCTGATCTGATCTACCCCGGACAAGTGTTTGCAGTGCCCGATTAAAGCGTTTCGACTTTTTGTTGAAACAGGTATCATGCCCTGCCAGCGAGGCAGTGATTGCGTAGCAATGGCGTTCACTGGCAGGGCATGATGCAATATTAAGTCGAAACGCTATAGGTGCTGGTAATCCGGTGCGGGGGCCATTACATTCGGGTGTCCACCCTATAGGAAAGCCGCGATATGGTCAGCCGGATCACTAAAACCGAATTCACCCCCGAGGAACGCCGCCAGAACTGGCGCACCATTCGCAAGGTGGCCCCCTATATGTGGCCCAAGGATCAGCCTTGGGTGAAACGGCGCGTGGTTGTGGCGATGATGTTGCTGGTCTTGGCCAAGCTGGTCTCGGTGCTCACCCCGTTTTTCTACAAGGCTGCGGTGGATTCGCTTTCAGGGGAGGCCAACAATCCGGCATGGATGCTGGGGGCAGGGGCGATCGGTTTGACGGTGGCCTATGGTGTGGCCAAACTGATGACTGTCGGCTTTCAGCAATTGCGCGATGTGGCCTTTGCCCGGGTGGCGCAACGGGCCTTGCGGGCTCTGGCGCTGGAAACCTTCCAACATATGCACCGCTTATCAATGCGCTATCATATCACCCGCAAAACCGGCGGTCTTAGCCGGATCATTGAACGCGGGGTCAAGGGGGTGGAATTCCTGCTGCGGTTCCTGTTGTTCAGCATGGGACCGCTGATTCTGGAACTGCTGATGATTGGTGTGGTTCTGTATTTTGTGTTTGATGTCTGGTATCTGGCCGTGGTTGTTGTCACGATCTGGGCCTATGTCTGGTTTACTTTCAAGGTCACCGAATGGCGGGTGAAAATCCGCAAACAGATGAACGATCAGGACACCGACGCCAATCAAAAGGCCATCGATTCCCTGCTGAATTTCGAAACCGTGAAATACTTTGGCGCCGAGGCGCGCGAGGCCGCACGCTATGACGTTTCCATGGCCGGATACGAGGCGGCGGCGCTGAAAACATCCTATTCGCTGGCCTTTCTGAATTTCGGCCAGTCGGTGTTTATCACCGCCGGTCTGGTGGCCGTGATGGTGATGGCTGCAATGGGTGTGCAGCGTGGCGATCTGACGGTGGGCGATTTTGTCATGGTCAACGCCTATATGATCCAGATCACCATGCCGCTGAATTTCCTTGGCACGGTCTATCGCGAGATCCGCCAATCCCTTGTGGATATGGGCGAAATGTTCACCCTGCTGGAACAACCCGCCGAGGTGAAGGACAAACCCGACGCCAAGCCGCTGGTGGTGACGGAAGGCAAAGTCGAGCTGGACGACGTCTATTTTGGCTACGAGGCCGCGCGGCCCATTCTGAAGGGCGTCAGCCTGACGGTTCATGGCGGGGAAACCGTGGCCATCGTCGGGCCGTCGGGCAGCGGCAAATCGACCATCGGGCGGTTGTTGTTCCGCTTTTATGACGTCAACAAAGGCGCCTTGCGGATTGACGATCAGGACGTGCGCGATGTGACCCAAGTCAGCCTGCACGCGCAAATCGGTGTGGTGCCGCAGGATACGGTGCTGTTCAACGACACTATCCTTTACAACATCGCATACGGGCGCCCCGAAGCTACGCGTGCCGAGATCGAGGACGCCGCGAAGGCTGCGAAAATCCACGACTTTATCCTCAGCCTGCCGGATGGTTACGACACCACCGTAGGTGAACGCGGGCTGAAACTGTCGGGCGGGGAAAAACAGCGCGTCGGCATCGCCCGCACCCTGTTGAAAAACCCGCCGATCCTGCTGCTGGACGAGGCCACATCGGCGCTGGATACCCAGACCGAGCGCGACATCCAGGACAGTTTGCGCGAGATGGGGCAAGGGCGTACGGTGATCACCATCGCCCACCGCCTGTCCACCATTGTGGATGCGGATATGATTGTGGTGCTTGAGGATGGCGTGATCGTCGAGCAGGGCAGCCACGACGAATTGCTGTCGCATCACGGGCGCTATTACAAGATGTGGAACCGCCAGCAGGCGGACGAGGAAAAGGGCTTGGCTGTTGCGGAATAATCCTGCCAGACTGGGGGGCAGGGTCGGCCGATCCTGTCCTGAGGTACGGGAGGCGCATACCGCAGGTTTATATTCACGATCTGACGTCGGAGGACGAAATGACGGATAATGCACGCGCCACCGCGGCCCCACCCATAGATACGCGGCTAAAGATTGCCGCACTCTGGACCTCGCTATTGTTCATCTTTGCCTATGTCGATATCTTCGCCTTTTTCCGCGCCGATATTTTGCAAGGCGCGCTGGCCGGAAAGGTTGCCGTGTTCACGGTGGACCAGAGTTTTCTGTTGCTGACCACGATTTATGTGATCATCCCCAGCCTGATGATTTCCCTGTCCCTGATCCTGCCACCCCGCGCCAACCGTTTGTCCAACATCATCGTGGCAGCCGTTTATGCGCTCACCATTCTGGGCAGTTGCATTGGCGAGGTGTGGATATATTACTGGCTCGGCAGCCTGACCGAGGTTCTGTTGCTGCTGGTGATAATCCGCTACGCTTGGAAGATGCCGTAGGGCGGGGTTCACCCCGCCGTCTTTGACGTAAGGATGTTTAACGCACATGTTTCCCGATATGTTTTCTCCAAAACCATTGGTTTTGGGCTCAGAATTAGCCCAGTCCGCGTTGGCTTCAGTCAACTACTTCCACGATGGGATTTTGGAATCGAGCATGGTTCACAGCAACGTTCTGCATCTGAAATTCATTGAGCCGTATTTCCCAGCTCAGAATATGTATTGTGCATTTGGAATAACAGGCGCGCATCTGGAAGTGGGTATTCCTGAATGGTTGTGTCTCGAAAGTGGTGGAAATTGATTTCAGGCACCTCCGAGCGGGTTGAGTTATGCGCCGGTCAGGCGGCTTGGTCAAGGGTTGCGTCGGCGACGGGCTGAGCGAGCGTTTCCCAGCCATCGACCTTTCGCATGACGATCTGCCCCGAGGCCATCAGAGCCCAAAGCAGCATCGGCACGGTCTCGGCGCCTGGCAGCACGGTCTGGGTCTTGATGCGGCGGCGGAATTCCTCGTTCAGGCGTTCGATCGCATTTGTCGTTCTGGCCGATTTCCACTGGCCTTGTGGCAGACGCGTGAAGGTGAAAAGCTTATCTCCTGCTTCTTCCAAGCTGTCAGCGACGGCCTTGCATTTCAGCCGCCATTTTCGCAGAAATGCCTTGCGGCGGGTGGCGATTTCCTCGGGTGTTTTGGCGTAGATCATGTCGCGGTAATCTTCTGTCAACTCATCATGCATACGCTTGGGTGCCTTGGCCAGAAGGTTGCGGTGCTTGTGCACCGTGCACCTCTGGATCGGCAGATCTTCACCCCAGAGGGCAATGAGAGCGACCTCAAGTCCCGGTGCCCCGTCCACGATGACAAATTCGGGCCGTTTCAACCCGCGCGCATCCAGATCGTTGATGAACTGACGCCAGGCGGAGGTGCTTTCGCCGCCCATGTTCATCAGTGATAACAAGACCTTCTGCCCATCCCGGCGCACGCCAATCGCGGCCAGAACCGAGATATTGGTGGCCTTCCTGTCAATCCGCGTTTTGATCACGGTGCCGTCCAGGATCAGCCGCACGATGTCTTCATCCGCAAGGCTGCGGGCGCACCACGCCTGCCAGTCCACCTTCACCTTGCGCCAGGCGCGGCTCACCACATCCTTGCTGACCGCCCCCTGAAACAGGCCGAACAGGGCGCGTTTTACCCGCCGTGTGTTGGTGCCCGAAAGGTAGACAGCAGCGATCAGCGCCTCGGCCTTCTTCGTCAGCCGCTGGTAGCGGGGCAATGCCTTCGAGCGCCATTCTCTGGCCTTGCCGGCCTCGCCTGTGATCCGCGCACGCGGCACGCGCACCGTTTCGGTTCCAAATGTTCCGACCAGTTGCCGCTCGCGATGCCCGTGGCGGTATCCGGCCTTTGCCCCGCCGCTGCGGCCATACCGGCAACGGCCCAGAAACTGCTCCAGCTCCTCTTCGAAAACCGCCTCGATCGTCGCGCGGATGTTCTGGCGCAGCCGGTCTTCAATCGGGTCATAGCCTGCTTCATTGGCCAGTAGCGCGGATGTCGATGTTGCTGTATTCTTTGTCATGGCGTGATCTCCTTGGCGGTTCCAGCCGCCGGTTGGGTGGCTTCGATGCACCCGGAGATTACGCCGTCCTCGAATTTCCACCAAACTCGCGACACTACCGGCAATCGACAGGATTAATATGATGGTTTTGAACCCGCGCGGTTTTTCTACGGGATTGATGTTGTCCTCAACAGCTTTGTCTGTATTCATCACATTCCCTTTTTAGCTTAAGTGAAGCGCGCCATCCGCATATAAGACTACATCTTGCGGACCTGTTTTACCTCTGCCACGGTGCCATGCCATGGGTAATAAGCAGGATGTTTTCCACCTTAATACCGGTTTCATAATTTACAATGCTACGTAAGCGGTGCTCTGTTCCCACGTTGCGCTTGATCCGCGCGCACTATTTCCGAGTTTTCCAACGTTTTGCCAATTTTAGAAGCTCCATTTTGAGTTCGTCGGTTTCAGGTTGGTTGGGATCGAATGTATCGCCGAACCATTCTTTTAAGTTTTTATGCTCTGGAAGACCTCTGCATGAGGCCATGGCTTTCGGTTGAAGCAAGATTTCGGCCGCCCACCTTGCGCCCCTGCGGGTCCGGCGGACAGACGGGTGGCGGGGTTTGGGGCTATGCGATTGCGGGGGTTTGCGGGTTGAGGGTGATCCTGTTTGCGGCCTTGAGCAGGTTTTGCGCGATGGCGGCCATGACCATCTGGGCATGCACCCTGGCGCGCCCGAAATATCTCGCCCGCTGCAGGCCGAAGAGGCGTTTCATCGTGCCGAAAGTCTGCTCGATGCGGAAGCGGCGTTTCGAAATCAGCCGGTTGAAGCGTTTCTCCGATTGCCGCAGGGGGCGGCCGCGCGCTGCCTTGCGCAGGATGCCGTCGCGGTATTTGCCGCGCAGCATCTGGCGGTTGGCCTTGCTCGCATAGGCCTTGTCGGCCAGCACCCGCTGCGCCTTTGCGCCCGCGATCATGGTGGCGAATTCGGGGCTTTCGGCGGCATTGGCGGGCGTGGTGTGCACCTTGTCGATAAAGCCCTCTTCGTCGCAGCGGGCAAAGCCCTTGTAGCCGAGCGTGCTCTTGCGGCCCTTCTTGACCCAGCGGGCATCAGGGTCGGCGCTGAAATGCAGCTGTGCCCCGTCGGGTGAGACCTCGGGCGGATCATCCGGCGTCCCTTCCCTTGCCCCGTCCTCTGCCCGGTCCTGCGGGGCGTCGATATGGGTGCGCGGGCGCGCCGCCGCCGCGATCAGGGTCGCATCAATGATCGCCGCCTCAGCCTCTTTCAGCTTCAGCCCATGCGCCTCGATCTGGCGGCAGACCTCGGCCAGCAGCTCATCGTAAACGCCACCCCGGACCAGCGCATTGCGGAACCGGCAGTGGGTCGTCTCATCCGGCACCGACGCGTGCAGATCGAGCCCGCAGAACAGCATGAAATCCAGCCGCACCTTCAAGGCCCGCTCCAGCTTCGGGTCGCTCAGCCCGTGCCACTGGCCAACCAGAAGACACTTGAACAGAACCAGCGGATCATAGCCCTGAGGCCCGATCCCCGAGCGCCCCAGACCGCGCCGCAGGATCGGCAAAAACGAGTTCCAATCCATCAGCGCGTCGATCTTCGACAGAACGTCATCCGCGCCGATCCGTGCCGCCGCTTCGTGCAGGAAAAGGTCCATCTATTCACCCCAGAGATTTCTCGGCTAGCTTACCAAAACGGCCAACCCGGGGGAATCCCGATGTTATGCAGAGGTCTTAGACCAGTATTTGGCGATGTATTTCAGGGCCTCGCCGGTCGGGGATTTGGCCGATACCTTCGCGCGGCTGTGGGTCAGCCATTTTTCAAATAATTCCAACTTTGGCTTCATGCGTTCGATGCGTGCCGCAAGGCGCGCACCGGCGGACTGGCCTTTGATCTCGGCCTCGATCCGGTAGAGGGCGGCAATCTGCTTCAAACCCTCCTGTGCAATCGGAGCGGCACTGGCCTTGGCCACGTCATAAAGTTTTCGCCGTGCATGGGCCCAGCAATAGGCCAGTTGCACATCCTGACGGGTACACTTGAGCAAGCGGTTGTAACCGGCATAGCCGTCCACTTGCAGGATACCGCTAAAGTCCTGCAAAATACCATCGGCATATTTTCCGCCACGCCCCGGCGCATTGGTGAAGGCCACCCCGGAAGGGGCGTCGCCGCACCAAGGGCGATCATCACGGGCCAGCGCCCAGAAGTAGCCGGTTTTGACCTTCTTTTGTCCCGGGTCCAGCACTGGTGCGCGGGTCTCATCCATGAACAACTTGGACGATTGTTTGAGATTGGCCAGCAGGCAATCATAGACGGGTCGCAGTTCGTATGCAGCCTTACCGACCCAGGATGCCAGCGTTGAGCGATCCAGCTCGACGCCCTGTCGCGCATAGATTTGAGCCTGCCGATACAGCGGCAGGTGGTCAGCGTATTTGGAAACAATCACGCTGGCCACTGTTGCTTCGGTCGGCATACCACCCTCGATCAGACGGGGTTTGGCGGGGGCCTGCACAATGCCCGCCTCACAAGAACGGCAAGCATATTTCGGGCGGCGGGTGACAATCACACGGAACTGAGCGGGGATAATATCGAGCCGCTCGGAGGTGTCCTCGCCCCTATCGGTGATTGCTTGCAATCACCTGCCGGGCAGGGAATGATATGACGTTCCGCCCCGCAGCTGCAGGCTGTATCTTCAGGCTCGATTATTTCTTCAACACGCGGCAAATGTTTGGGCAAATGGCCACGGTTGGTTTTGCGCCGTGCTTGCTTTGGCTTGGGCGGATCAACCGCTTCATCTTCGGCATGAATGGCCGCCATCGCCGTTTCGATATCTTCCAGTGCCAGTTCATACTGCCCGGGATCGACCTTCTCGGACCTGACCCCGAACAAGGCCCGTTTGAAGTCGGCTAACAGCTTTTCCAGACGATCAATTCGTTCCTGCTTGCGCTGATTACGCCCTTCGGACGCGAGTAGCAGAGCCTTCAAGGCGTTAATATCATCGGGAAGATCATCGGCATTTGTCATGACCGATTTATAGCAAAACCGGCCCGCAAATACTCGTTCAAATGCCCGCGTGATTCACTCTGCCGCAGCTGGTGGACGAGCCTCTAGTGCATGAACCTTGCGCCAATCCAGGCCCGCAAATAGCGCCTCGAACTGCGCGTGGTTCAGCCGCATCATACCGTTGGAAATGGTAGGCCATTTGAACACGTGATCCTCCAGCCGCTTATACGCCATCACTAAACCCGAGCCGTCCCAATAGAGCAGCTTCAGCCGATCCGCCCGCTTCGAGCGGAACACATATACAGTTCCCGTAAATGGATCCTTGTGCAGATGGTTCTGCACCAGCGCGGCCAACCCGTTATGGCCCTTGCGAAAGTCCACAGGCGCGGCCGCCACGAATATCCGCACCCGGTTGGAAGGGAATATCATGCGGTGGCATTCAGGGCGCAAACAATCTCGGTAATCCGGCCCGCTGGTGTCATCGCATCCAACCGCACCGTCACCTCGCCTCGGATCACATCCAGCGTGCCGCCGCCAACCGGCGCATCAACACGACTTTCTTCCTGTAAAACAAATGGCGCAAATTCTACATCCTCGGGCACCATTGGTAAAACCAGCTTACCTTCTCGTGCCTGCCGTCGCCATTCGGATAAATGATTGGGACGCAAATCATACCGCCGCGCAACCGCGTTCACAGTCGCGCCCTCAACCAACGTTTCCGCAACTATCCGCGCCTTCAAGTCATCCGGCCACCGACGCTGGCCTCGTGGCCCGGCGATCAATTCAATCTCACTGATAAACTCCGCTGAGTGCTCCATGGAGAAACTCCTTTCCAAACTACAGGAAAGAACTGAATCGCAGATCGCTACCTCAAGCGTAAGGTGGGCACGGGACACCGCTTACAATGCTACTGGATGCATTGCCAGAAATCATCGATGCCCCAAGCCCATACATTTTGCAGAATTTTGGCTGTTGTGAGGCCGCGCAGGCATAAACATCAATTGTTTGTTCAATGCTCAACTGCCCAGACATTACCAGCTCCCTGACGAAATCATCATCAAGACATAGCGCCGCAAGCGCAACCATCGAAAGGCGGGTAGGGGGTTCTGATGTTCTGGAGGTGCTAACAGAGGTGGTCGCGGAAATTCGGACCAGTTGTTAAGGTGGATCGACTTATGAGAAAGACGATTCAAAATGACGAAACGAAAGAACCATTCTCCCGAATTCAAAGCCCGCGTTGCGCTTGAAGCAATCCGCGAGGAAATGACGATGGCGGAGCTGTCGAAGAAGTATGGTGTGCATCCAACCCAGATTGGCACATGGAAACGAGCAGCGATTGAAAACATGGCCACGGCATTTTCCAGACGGGGCCGTGATCCTGATCGGGTTGATGAAGCCCAGATTGAGAAGCTGCACTCCAAGATTGGTCAGCTGGTCGTGGAACGGGATTTTTTAGCCAACGCCTCGCAACAGTTGCTCGGGAAGCGAGGCAAAAAATGGTGAGCCGTGAGCATGATCTGAGTGTGCGACGACAATGCGGGCTACTTTCTCTGGCGCGCTCGAACCTGTATTACCAGCCAAAAGGCGAAAGTGCTGAAAATTTGCGGTTCATGACAATAATCGACAAGCAATTCTTGCAGACGCCGTGGTATGGATCACGGCAAATGGCCCGGCACATGCAGCGCCAAGGTTACAAGTGTGGTCGCCACAGGGTCCGCCGTTTGATGCGGCTGATGCGGTTGGTTCCGATCTACCAGACGCCCAACACGAGCAAGAAACATCCGCAGCATAAGATCTACCCGTATCTGCTGCGAGACCTGACGATTGATCGTCCAAACCATGTGTGGTGCGTAGATATCACCTACATTCCGATGCAGCGCGGGTTCCTCTATTTGGTCGCGATCATGGACTGGCACAGCCGCAAGGTTTTGAGCTGGAGATTGTCAAACAGCATGGAGGCAGATTTTTGCGTTGAAGCCCTGAAAGAGGCTATGGCCAAATACGGCAAGCCCGATATCATGAACAGCGACCAGGGCAGCCAGTTCACCGGGTTTGAATGGACGCAGGCGCTGAAAGAAGCCGACGTGAAAATCTCGATGGATGGCAAAGGTCGCTGGGTCGATAACCGGATGATCGAGCGGCTTTGGCGATCCTTGAAATACGAATGCATTTACCTCAACGCATTTGAAACGGGTTCGCAGACCCGCGCCGGGATCGGGAAATGGTTGGCTTACTACAACACCGAGCGCCCGCATTCCACCCACGGAATATTGACCCCGGATGAAGCCTATGACAGAAAAACAAAACCAATGAGTTTGGCAGCCTAAATGAAACCCTGATCCATCTTAAACTGGCTGCTGACTGGTCAAAAAAGTGGGACCACCTCTAACAGAGATTTCTGTGCGTTAGATCTGTTGAAGGCATTGACAATTATAACGCATCAGCAATTACCCATTAAACCTGCAAAACGGCGGCGCAATACTAGGCCACAGGAGCGGCGGTATTATGCAGTCGCCGGCGGCAAAAAGCCGGTCACTTATGCCCTTTCGTTACTCTCGGAAGGGCTTGGAGACTTATACTGTGGAGATATATTTGAAGGTACGCCACGACCATTTTCAGGAAACGTTGAGCGGCAGAGCAATTGCACGGGATTTCGGGATCAGACGGCATAGTGAGGCCAGGTTGTTGACGTATTCGGAACCTCCCGAATATCGTCGAAGGCCTTGATCAAGCAACCCAAACTGGATGCATTTACGGATCAGATTGATACCTGGCTGGCGGAGGATAAAGGGCGCCCGCGCAAGCAGCATCATATGGCCAAGCGATTTGACCAGCAACAGGGCGAATGCGGGTTCACGGACGGCTAACCGGCGCCTTGCTCGACCATATGATCCACCACGTCAACCTTCTTGAAATGAATGGCGAATGCTATCGTCTCAACCAAAGCCGCGCACAATAATTAATCTAACGGCCAATGCGCCGTGGCACATGCTTGCTATTTGAGGGCTACACGCACCAAGACGGGGTAACCTAACACCTTCAAAACCAGCTGAAAAAACAGCCCCAAACGGGCATAACTGTAGTGCCCTACTTTCGCGCCACCCTTTGACCGGTTTTTAATCCGCCGTTGACGGTTTTATTCCGGCTCTGGAAAATATCATCTGTTTTACACCTGTAACTCATGGGCGGCAGATGTGTTTCGGCAGGTAATAATAGGGGCCTCTACCTTGTTTGCCCAATCATCAACCGGGTTGTGTTTAGGAGTTATAGCTGCGCTATGGCGCAGGCCGGTAGATAAAAAAGGGGCCGGATAAATCCGACCCCAGGAAGAGGTTCCGGCAAAGCGGGGATGCTAGCCCTGCCAGAACAAACGACGCGCCTCCGTATAAGCTTCGTCGCGTGTCAGCCCGATGTCTTGCAACTCGGTATCTGTCAAATTCTGCAACTGTCGCCGTGTGCGGCGCCGCAAATCCCATGTCAGAAGCGTATTGGCCGCCGTAATCACCACCAGCGCCAGCGGCGATTGGGGTAGGCGGGACTGCAACAGCGTGGGGCGCTGTGCTGGGTGGGATGAAATATAAGTCATGGCGCGCTCCTGAATAATTGTATTGATACAAACGGAGGTTTCCGCTATAGGGAATGGATACAATGCGAATCTACTGACGTCCAATGAAAGATTGTAATGAATACAATTTGGTTTCCTGATCTATCTACCGGTAATGGCCCGAAATATCTGACTTTGACCGACGCGATCCGTCAGGCGATTGTATCGGAACAATTGCAGGTGGGTGAGCGTCTTCCGCCTGTGCGCGAGTTGGGCTGGCAGTTAAAGGTCACCCCGGGCACCGTGGCGCGGGCCTATACAAAACTGACCGACGAAGGGTTGCTGGAAGCCGCTGTTGGGCGGGGCACCTTTGTGGCCGAGCCCAAGGCGATGCCACAGCACAAGCCGATCGAGATTGGCGCACGTCCGACCAAAGTGCCGGACCGGATTGAACTGCTGTCCCCGCTGTTGCCGGACGTGGGGCAGGAGGCCTTGATCCGCAATTGTTATGCCCGCATGGCGCAGATGCCCAATGATAACCTGATCCAGTATCCCAGTCAGGCGACCGAAGCGAACGCGCGGATTGCAATTGCCGATTGGTTGCAGGGGGTGCAACTGGGCCGGTTCGAGCCCGAGGATATCGTGCTGAGCCACGGCGGGCAAAACGCCATCATGATGATCCTGCAAATCGTGTTGAAAGACCTCAAGCCGATGATTTTCGCCGAGGATCTGTCCTATGCCGGTTTCCGCCACGCTGCCCGCCTGTTGCGGGCCGGTGTTGTCGGGCTGAAATGCGATAGCGAAGGGGTGCGGCCGGACGAATTGGAAGCCGCCTGCCGGAAATACGGCCCGCAAGTCTTCTGCACCTCGCCCGAGGTTCACAACCCGACCACCGGCCACACCGGCCTGACCCGCCGCAAGGAACTGGCCGAAGTGGCGCGGCGATACGGCTGCGCGGTGCTTGAGGACGATTGCTACCACATGCAGGGCAGCGGTCTGCCGACCTATCGCCAGTTGCTGCCCGAATTGGGGTGGTATGTGTCGTCCCTGTCCAAATCGCTAACGCCCTCGTTGCGGGTCGGGTTCGCGCTGGCACCGCAGGGCAAGGCGCAGACATTGCGCAGAACGGCGCAGTTCAACCACTTCGGGCTGGCCATCACCATCACCGATCTGACCGAAATGGTGCTGCAGTCACCGGACCTGCCACAAATCCGCACCGCTATTGTCGAGCGCGTCAACAGCTATGTGCGGATCGCGGTTAATGTGCTGGGGCGCTATGATCTGAAATGGCGCAACGATGTGCCGTTCCTGTGGCTGAAACTGCCGCGGGGCTGGCGGGCGTCGAATTTCTGTCGGGCGGCGGAAAAACAGGGCATTCGCCTGCGCTCGGCCGACGATTTCGCATTGCTGGACGGCCGCGCGCCCCATGCGGTGCGCATCACGGTGAACGGGCAAATCCCGCTGGAGGCGTTTGAGCGCGCGATGTATGCGCTGGAGCGGTTGCTGAGCAATCCGCCGGATTTGATCGAGGTTTAAGTGGGGTAAAATAATACCTATTTTATAACCCATTGTTTACACAGTATAAAACAAACCTTACCGCGCTTGACTGTGCCTCAAAACCCTATAGATAGACGCAATCAATTCCTGCAGGCGGCCCATCGGGCCAATTGCACCGTTTCAAATAGGGTAGAAACCATGAAAACCTTCTCTGCTACACCGGCAGATATCGAGAAGAAATGGATCATCATCGACGCCGAAGGCGTCGTGCTGGGCCGTCTTGCCTCGATCATCGCCATGCGCTTGCGTGGCAAGCACAAGCCAACCTTCACACCGCACATGGATATGGGCGACAATGTGATCGTGATCAACGCCGACAAAATCCAGCTGACCGGCAAAAAGCGGTCGGACAAGATTTATTACTGGCACACCGGCCATCCGGGCGGCATCAAACAGCGCACGGCCGAACAGATCCTTGAGGGTAAGTTCCCCGAACGTGTGGTGGAAAAAGCCGTTAAGCGCATGCTGCCGGACAACCGCCTGAGCCGCGTTCAGATGACAAACCTGCGTATCTACGCCGGTGCCGAGCATCCGCACGAAGCACAGAACCCCGAGGTTCTGGACGTGAAAGCTATGAACTCCAAAAACACGCGGAGCCAGTCATGACCGAAGAAATCAAATCTCTGGACGATCTGAACGAAGTCGTCACAGGCACCCCCGCTGAAACCGGCGCCGCCGAGGCTGTTGAAGCCGCCATTCAGCGCGATCCCGTTCGTGACGAATTGGGCCGCTCGTATGCCACGGGCAAACGTAAAGATGCGGTTGCCCGCGTCTGGATCAAGCCCGGTTCCGGCAAGGTGACTGTCAACGGTCGCGACATGGACAAGTATTTTGCCCGCCCCGTGCTGCAAATGATTCTGCGCCAGCCCTTCACAGTGGCCGGTGTCGAAGGTGAATTCGACGTTACTGCAACCGTCAAAGGCGGTGGTCTGTCGGGTCAGGCCGGTGCGGTCAAGCACGGTATTTCCAAAGCGTTGCAGATCTATGAACCCAGCCTGCGCGGCGCATTGAAAGCTGCCGGATTCCTGACACGCGACAGCCGCGTTGTGGAACGTAAGAAATACGGTAAGCGCAAGGCGCGTCGTAGCTTCCAGTTCTCCAAGCGCTAAGCCTACTGGTTACGAAATTGCGAAAAGGCAGGGTTTGCGCCCTGCCTTTTTTGCGTTCTACGGGCTTATTTATCGGGCGGGATCAGGCCAAGCCCCCGCAAATATATCCCGATTCCGCTTTCCAGCAGATCTTCTGGCGGGAAGGGGCTTTTGGTGCCAGGGGACCCACGCGCAAACAGCTCGACCACCCCGTGGCTCATGGCCCAGATGTGCGCCGCCACCATCGATGCGGGCGGGCGTTTATCGGCGGGCATGTGTTCGGTCAGCAGACGGGCGGCCTTTTCCAACTGCCCCAGCGCCTGACCCGATGCATGGGCCAGTTCCGGCGACTGGTTCACCGAGATACCGCTTTCGAACATCGCGATGTAATGGCCCGGATATTTGCGGGCAAAGGCCAGATAGGCCCGTCCCGAGGTTTCAAATGCATCCAGACCGGTTTTGCCCTCAGCGGCATATTCCATCAATTCCCCGAACATCACATAGCCCTGCAAGGCCGCACTGGCGATCAGGTCTTCACGGCCCTTGAAATGGCGATAAACAGCGGCAGGGGTGACGCCTGCCTGCTTTGCGGCTTCGGACAGGGTGAAACCGGTCGGCCCCTTTTCCTCGATCAGCTTTAGCGCCGCATCAATCAGGGCGGCGCGCAGGTTGCCGTGGTGATAGCCGCGTTTGCGCATATTATTCGACCCACATTTCCGGCCCGCCGCAGATTTTATCATCCGGTGGGCAGGCGACGGTTTCATCCTTGCCGTCATAGTCAATGTCGCTCAGAACCGACCGGATCACCTGTATGCGCGCACGGCGTTTGTCGTCCGAGCGGATCACGGTCCAGGGTGCGGTTTCGGTATGGCTGCGTTCAAAGGTTTCGGCGATGGCCTCGGAATAGGCATCCCAGCGGTTCAGACCTTCAACATCAATCCAGCTTAGTTTCCATTGCTTCAGCGGGTCTTTTTCACGTGCCAGAAAACGGCGCAACTGTTCGGCGCGCCCGACATTCAGCCAGATCTTGGTGAAATGGATACCTTCATCCACCAGCATTTCCTCATACTCCGGCAGTTGCCAGAAAAAACTGTGGCGCTGCTCGGGGGTGCAAAAGCCGAATACCTGTTCCACCACACCGCGGTTATACCAGGAGCGGTCAAAAAGGGTGATTTCGCCACCGGCGGGCAGGTGCTGGATATAGCGCTGGAAATACCACTGGGTTGCCTCGCGGTCCGACGGTTTGGACAGTGCCACCACCCGCGCCACCCGTGGATTAAGGTTTTCTCGTATCCGCTTGATTGCGCCACCTTTTCCGGCAGCATCCCGCCCTTCGAACACCACCGCAACGCGGGCGTCGGATGCCTTGACCCAAGACTGGAATTTCACCAGTTCGATCTGTAGCGCGGCCATGGTGTCTTCGTATTCCTTGCGCCCCATACGTTTTTGATAAGGGTAGCTGGCCGACAGAATGTCTTTTTCCCCACCATTCAGGATGGCCTGCCGCACTTCTTCCGGCGCGGTTTCTTCAAAGAATTTCGATATGGCTCCATCAAAGGGCAATGTCATTTGTCTGCCTCCTTAGGCGTATATGGGGTGTGAAGGCTGCGCAAACTAGCCCCGCAAATCAGTCATGGCCTGACCGATCAGGTTCTGGTCAAACGGCGTGGTCAGATAGATTTCGCTGATCCAGTTGGTATAGAGCAAATGCCCGTGGCTGCGCCATCTGTTTAGCGGCGGTTTGGTTGGATCATCATCAGGATAGTAATTCACCGGCACATTGATCGGTTTGCCTTTGGCAACATCGCGGTCATATTCCCCCTTCAGGGTTTCGGTGTCATATTCGAAATGGTTGAAAATATAGAGCGCCCGATGGGCGTCATCCTGCACCAAGCAGGGGCCAACCTCGTCACTGGAAAGCAATGTCACCAACCCGTCACGGCCATCTATTTCATCCTGACGCATTTCTGTCCAGCGGCTGACCGGGATCACGCAATCGTCTGAAAAACCACGCAAATAGGGCGATGTGGATTGCTTGTTCTGATGGCGGAAACAGCCGAAGGCCTTGGCGCCCAACATATGCTTATCAACCCCGTGGAAATGGTTGATCATCGCCATCCCGCCCCAGCAAACCCCGAATGTGGAATGCACATTGGTCTGGGTCCAGTCGAATATTTCCTGCAATTCGTCCCAGTAGGTCACATCTGAAAACGGCAGATGCTCGATCGGTGCGCCTGTGATGATCAACCCGTCGAATTTGCGATCCTTCACCGCCTGAAACGGCTCGTAAAACGCACCCATATGCGATTCCGAGGTGGTTTTGCTTTTGTGTTCCGACATGCGGATCAAGGTCAATTCCAACTGTAGTGGTGTGGCGCCGATCAGGCGGGCGAACTGGGTTTCCGTCTGGATTTTCTGCGGCATCAGATTCAGCAGTGCGATGCTCAGCGGGCGGATGTCCTGTTTGTCGGCGTGGCGCTGGGACATCACCATCACGCCTTCATTCGACAGGATGTCAAAGGCGGGCAGGGTGGATGGAATTCTTATAGGCATATCAGTGTCCTAGCGGGTCTTGTTGGTGATTGCATCGGCGATCATATTGTCAAAATCGGCAGGGGTTCTGACCTGCGCCACATCTTCGGCGGCGACTGTCACCCCCCAGTTTTCAGCCATAGCCGCATAGCGCGGCTGGCGGTGGTGCAGCGCCTCGGCGTATCCCCAGCGGATGAAATCATCGGGGTTTACCTCATCCTCGCTCTGGCCCTTTTCAGCCAGATAGCTGGCCCACATATCGCGCATGATTTCGGGCGGGTAATACATCGGCTTGGGCGCGGCGTTAAAGCGCGCGATCAACTGATCTGCGTGGGCTTCAGTTCCCTTGATCCAGACCAATAACAGATTGTCCGACAGGTGCCGCAACACTGGATCATTTTCATTATCGGGCTCCACAATCTCGCAGATCGACCCGCCGGTATCACATATGAAATTATCATATTTATAAAGGGTTTGCGCACGGTTTATAAAGTGTCCGGTGTCACTCAGTGCATTGATCTCGGCAATACGATGCTGACTTTGACGGTGCATATAGTCCTCGAACGCCAGCCCACCCAGATCGGGGTTGCCCGGCTTGCCCAGATAGGTCGAAAGCGGGGCCAGATTATCGAACGAGATATTCGAGGAAATATCGATACTGTCAGTGCGCAGCAGTTCCGCCAGAAACGGATTTTTCATCGCCTCGCGTTTGAAATTATCAACGATGAATTCGCCCATGTAGCGGGTGCCGATGCGGTAATCCACGTTGTAATGAAACCAGTGCCCATCGCGGCGCAGGATATTGGCGACATGGGTTTTGCCAAGGCCGGACATGCCAAACAACGCCACACGCTTGTGGGCGGCGTTGTTCCAGTCGTCTGCGGAATTATAGAACATGGTCGCAATCCGTGAATTATTCTTTGTTCCTAGGTAGATTGCAGGGCAGCAGGGGTCAACCGCTCTGGGAATAACGGATGTTCAGATAGTTGGCGGCAAAAATCAGCGCGGCCCCGGCAAAGACATAGATATCCAGTGCCTCGCCATAGAAAACAGCGCCGACCACGGCAATCAGTGGCAGGCGGGCGAAATCCAGCGGCACGACGGTGCTGGCGGGGGCAATGGACAGGGCTTTGGTCAGGCAGAAATGCGCGATCAAACCAGCCAGCCCGATCCACAGCAACCAGGGCCAAATCGCCGCGGATGGCATGTGAATTTCCCCGTCATAACCCGCCACAGCCAGCCCCATCATCGATTGCATTACCACCAGCCAGAACAGGATACCGGTTAGCGACACATCGCGGGTCAGCCGTTTGGTGAAAATGCTGGTGGTGGCAAAACATACAGCGGCCAATGCGGCCGCGGCGACGCCCCAGTTCAGGGTCTCGGCCCCGGGGCGGGTGATGATCAGGATGCCGACAAATCCAAGTGCTGTGACCATCAGGCGAAACGGAGTAAGGCGTTCGCCCAGCAGCAGGGGTGACAGCAACACCACCCACAGGGGCGAGGTGAATTCCAGCGCGAACACCTGCGCCAGCGGGATCACGGTCAGGGCGAAATACCAAAGGGACTGACCCGCAAAATGGGCGATATTGCGCAGTAAATGCGTGCCGATACGGTGCCGGTTGACCTGAGGCAGGGTGCCGGCCATTGCCGCCACGCCTGTTACAATGACAATGCCGATGACCGAGCGGTAAAACAGCAACTCGAAGGTATCCAGTTCCGCGCTGACGGTCCGTCCCGCCACGGCCAGTGACGAAAATGACAGGATTGCACCGATCATCCATATGGCAGCGCGCGCGGTGGTGGACATCAGGGGATTTCCACAATCTGGTAATGCCGTGGAATGCCTTTTGTTAGCTTGGCCCAGTTGGTCGCACCGGCCCGCTTTTGATGCGCATCAAAGCTGTTTCGGTCAGCAAATACTTCGGCCACATCAAACCGACCGGCGACATCGGATGAAGGGGTAACATCAAAGCCGATACAGCCCGTTTCGGCGCGGGTCAGCCGGATGTGTTCAGGCAGGGCGGCGCTGACTTCGGCCAGGCGATCTGCAGGCACATCAATATAGCCTGTAAGCTGTATCTTCATGGTTCTGTCCTGCCTGTCCCATTATCGTTCTATAAATATCCCCGCGCGGAGCGCATAATAGTCACTGTCGGGACATTTAGATTCTATGCCTTCGGCGAGGATATTTGGGGAACAGTAATTAGGGTCAGGACCTATTAATCCTGTGCCACTGGCGCCGTTTTCCCGAAATATCAGCGGTTCGGGACGCGCCGTCAACAGTGGTTCTGTTCACAAGCGGCGCGAGCCGCTGAGATGAAGGGAAAACAGCGTCCTTCGGATTTGACGGATTTTCGCGCCGAGCTGCGTTACAATGCCTTGAAGTGAGCCGGAAAAGAAAACCTTCTGGGGGAAGGTTTTCCCGGCGAACAACCACTATTCCTGCGTCATTGTGCCTTGTCAGCACAAAAATCTGTCAAACCAGTGGCACAGGATTAATAGGTCCTGACCCTAAGCAATCGGTAACCAATATATGCGAAACATCGAGTCGCGGTACAGGCGGGGACGCCGATGGCCGTGAACGGTAATGGCACCCTGACCCTAGGATTGGTCAGGGTGTTTTTCGTTTACTCCCACTCGATGGTTCCGGGCGGTTTGGACGTAATATCATAGGTCACGCGGTTGATGCCCTCGACTTCGTTGATGATCCGCGTTGCGGTTTCACCAAGAAAGTCGTGGCTGAACGGGTAGTAATCTGCGGTCATCCCGTCCACCGATGTCACCGCCCGCAGCGCGCAGGCAAAATCGTAGGTCCGTCCGTCGCCCATCACACCTACCGTGCGCACTGGCAGGATGGCGACAAAAGCCTGCCAGATGTCATCATACAGCCCGTGTTTGCGGATCTGGTCGATGTAAACCGCATCGGCCTTGCGCAGGATCTCCAGCTTCTCGCGGGTGATTTCGCCGGGGCAGCGGATCGCCAGACCGGGACCTGGGAAGGGGTGACGGCCGATAAAGGATTTGGGCAGGCCCAGCTCAACGCCCAGCGCGCGCACCTCGTCCTTGAACAATTCGCGCAGCGGCTCGACCAGTTTCAGGCCCATCTTTTCGGGCAGGCCGCCGACATTATGGTGGCTTTTGATTGTCACCGAGGGGCCGCCGGAAAAGGAAACGCTTTCAATCACATCAGGATACAGCGTGCCTTGGGCCAGAAACTTGGCCCCTCCCACTTCGCCCGCGTGTTTCTGGAATACGTCGATGAACAGTTTACCGATGATCTTGCGCTTTGTTTCCGGGTCGGAAACGCCGTCCAGCTCGCCCAGAAACAACTCGCGCTCATCCGCATGGATCAGCGGCATGTTGTAATTGTCACGGAACATCTCGACCACTTCTTCGGCCTCGTTCTGGCGCAACAATCCGTGGTCAACGAAAACGCAGGTCAGTTGATCGCCAATCGCCTCGTGGATCAGCACTGCGGCAACCGAGGAATCAACGCCGCCGGACAGCCCGCAAATCACCTTGGCATCGCCCACCTGTTCGCGGATTTTGCGGATCGCTTCTTCGCGATAGGCGCCCATGGTCCAGTCGCCGGTGAAGCCCGCCAGCCGGACAAAATTTTCATACAATTTGGCGCCGTTCGGGGTGTGGTGCACCTCGGGGTGGAACTGCACGGCATAGAAATGGCGCGACGGATCAGCGGTGATCGCATAGGGCGCGTTGGGCGAGGTGCCATAGACCTTGAAGCCGGGGGCAATTTTCGAGACATGGTCGCCGTGGCTCATCCAGACCTGTTCGCGGTCATCATCGGCGGTGAACCAGCCATCCAGCAACGGCAGGTGCTCGGTGGTTGGCGTCACATAAGCGCGGCCGAATTCGGCGGTGCCGTGGCCGGTTTCCACCTGACCGCCCAGCATCTGCATCATCACCTGCTGGCCGTAACAGATGCCCAGCACCGGTACGCCCATTGAAAACAGGCTTTCGGGCGGACGCGGCGAGCCTGCATCAATCACGCTGTTGGGGCCACCCGACAGGATCACGGCCTTTGGTGCGAATTTTGCCAGAAAGGCATCGGTGACCTTATTAAACGGATGGATTTCGCAATAGACGTTCAGCTCGCGCAGACGGCGCGCAATCAGCTGCGTTACTTGCGATCCGAAGTCAATGATAAGAAGGCGGTCATGTGTAATATCTGTCATGACTTGGCAATAGGCGGCAATCGCGCAATGATCAAGCACGGCGATGTCGCTTTCGCCCCTTATTGGCCGGATTTCGGGGATGAGTGCTGGCATGGATCGAATAAGAATGATCCTTAGAAGATTTTTTCGGGGAATCGCGAGATGACAGAACAAAGAACCAGACGGCGGGCACGGGGCGGCGGTGGTGCAGCGCGGCGGGCGGAACGCACAGCAGTGCGGATCGAGGCGGCGAAATATATCGAGCGCAAGATCCCCAATCTGGAGATGCTGAGCGAAGAGGCGTTGCAGATCATCGAGCATAACGCTGAGACCGTTCTGGAAGAGGTCGGGGTGAATTTCGTTGACAACCCCGAGGCGCTGGAGATCTGGCGCAAGGCGGGGGCAATGATTGATGGCGAACGGGTGCGTATCCCGCGCGGGCTGGCCCGCAAGCTGTGTGAAACTGCGCCCTCGAAATTCACCCAACACGCCCGCAATCCGGAACGCAACGTCGAAATTGGCGGTGATTCACTGGTTCTGGCGCCGGTTTACGGCCCACCCTTTGTGCGCGACGCTGAAGGCGGGCGGCGCTATGCGACGATGGAGGATTTCACCAAATTCGTGAAACTGGGCTATATGTCTAAATACCTGCACCATTCCGGCGGTACGGTGTGCGAGCCAACGGACGTGCCGGTGAACAAGCGGCATCTGGATATGTTGCTGGCCCATATGCTCTATTCCGACAAGCCGTTTATGGGATCGGTGACCGAACCCTCACGGGCACAGGATTCGGTGGAAATGTGTGAAATCCTGTTTGGTAAGGATTTTGTGCAGGAAAACACAGTGATGACCTCGCTGATCAACGTGAATTCACCGCTGACCTTTGATTCCATCATGATGGGCGCGATGGAAATCTATGCACGCAACAATCAGGCCTGCATCCTGTCGCCATTCATTGTCGGCGGGGCGATGTCACCGGTTTCGGTGATGGGCACGCTGACGCAGGTTCTGGCCGAATGTCTGGCCGGCATCGCCTACAACCAGTTGATCCGCCCCGGTGCGCCGGTGATTTTCGGCTGTTTCGTGACCTCGATCGACATGAATTCGGGGGCGCCCACCTTTGGCACGCCGGAAGCTACACAAATCCTTAACGGGGCAGGGCAACTTGCACGGCGTCTTAACCTTCCGTTTAGATCTGGTGGCGGGTTATGTGGCTCGAAACTGCCGGATGCGCAGGCAGCTTATGAAACTGCGCACACCCATAATGCCGCGTTGTTTGGCGGGGTGAACTTCATGCTGCATGCCTGTGGCTGGCTGGAAGGCGGGCTGGTTGCCAGTTTCGAGAAATTCGTGATGGATGCGGATCAACTGGGTATTCTGCACCGTCTGGCGGCCGGTGTGCCGACGGACGAAAATGCGCAGGCAATGGGGGCCATTGCCGAGGTTGGACCAGGGGGGCATTATCTGGGTTGCGAGCATACGCAAAGCAATTTCAAGGATGCGTTCTGGCATACCGATCTGCTGGATTACAAACCGTTTGAAACCTGGCAAGAAGAGGGCGCGCGCGATACCGAGGCGCTGGCCACAGCACGGGTTGCAAAACTGTTGGCAGATTATCAACAACCCGCGCTGGACCCTGAAATTACACAGAAATTACAGGCCTACGTCCAAGCCAAGAAAGACTCGATGCCGGATTCATTCCTTTAGGAATAACCAGATCCGGCGCCCAGCAAACGGGCCTCGCCCATCAGGGCGATCAATAGCGAAACATGACGGGTGATGCTGTAACCGGCATCACCCGTTTTGCGTTTTTCTTCTTGCAGGCTTTCCTCGTTCATCAACCTGACAATAGCACGGCCCGGGGATGGCGGAACTGAAACCTTGAGCAGCCTGCGCAGATCGCGCTTGCGATTATATTCGGTCACCCCGAAACGGGCGGCGCGAATCAAAAGGCGGGGACGGTGAAGGCATTTCAACATGCTCATTAGGTCGTTCATTTACATAGGCTCCTGATTGCTTTGCCCCATTAGTGACACAATCAAAACGTGTGTTGCGCATTGTCTCGGACTCCCGAACGGAGGTTTCAGAAAAGTTTATATTTTTGGAACAATTCTAGGGATCGTCGCTTTTGTTAACCTTCGCGTAACACTTCAACCCAAAGCTGATCGTCGCTGGGTAACTTGATCGATAATAAAAAGGAGAAAAGTGATGGGGGCATCTATGCCATACCTCTGCGAACCGAGAGCTTTGCCAAACTGGGTGCCAGAAGCGGCGCAAAGATATCTGCAACATACCAAACAAGGGTTATCCATCCGTGCGGTGGCCCGAAATGCAGGCTGCCATGCCTCGACCGTATTGCGGCAGATTCGCAAGTTTGAAAACCGCCGCGATGATCCGCTGGTAGACGAAGCCCTGAGCAACCTTGGCCGCCAGCACTTTCCGACAATCGTAAATCCAGATGAAAAGGAATCGCCCGATATGAGCGCACCAATCCGTCACGCCAACCTGAAAACAGATGATGCCACCCTGAACCGCGAAGGGCGCCGCATTTTACGACGCCTAAGCGAAACAGGGGCGGTGCTGGCCATTGCACCGGATATGGAAAAAGCGGTGGTCGTGCGTGAACTGACTGGTGGACAGACAGCGCGCACTGCTGTGGTGGACCGACAGGTTGCACAGGCGATGGCACTGAAAGACTGGATTACCTGTGTGAAAAACGGTCGGATCGCCCGGTACGGGATCACAACGGCCGGACGCACCGCGTTGAAACGACTGCTGGCCGAAGCGGAAAACGCCCGCGCGGGATTTGCCGAAGCCCCCGCACAATTTGGAGACCAGCATCGCATCTGGGGTGAAAAGACAGTGAGCGAGGACGGCAAGCGACGGGCAGTGCGTTATAATGTGGCGGAATCCCCGCTGGCGGCTTTGGCGCGGCGCAAGGACAAGAATGGCAAGCCGTTTCTGACCGATGATCTGGTGGCAGCGGGCGAGCGCCTGCGCGAGGATTTCGAACTGGCGCAGATGGGGCCACGGGTGGCGCAGAACTGGGAGCGGTTTCTGACCGGCGGCACACGGGGCGGTTTTTCCAACGACAGCGGGGTGGGGGATGGCCCCACCGGCGCGCGCGATCGGGTATCCGAAGCGCTGCGTGATCTGGGGCCGGGGTTGGGGGATGTGGTGCTGCGGTGTTGTTGTTATCTGGAAGGGATGGAAGCGGCCGAGCGGCGCATGGGGTGGTCGGCGCGATCAGGCAAGATTGTTTTGCGAATTGCCTTGCAACGTTTGAAACACCATTACGATGAAAAATACGGCCCCCACGGGCCGATGATCGGCTGATACAATAGGATAGCCCCGGATAAATTAGAGGTGGTCGCGGAAATTCGGACCAGTTGTTAAGGTGGATCGACTTATGAGAAAGACGATTCAAAATGACGAAACGAAAGAACCATTCTCCCGAATTCAAAGCCCGCGTTGCGCTTGAAGCAATCCGCGAGGAAATGACGATGGCGGAGCTGTCGAAGAAGTATGGTGTGCATCCAACCCAGATTGGCACATGGAAACGAGCAGCGATTGAAAACATGGCCACGGCATTTTCCAGACGGGGCCGTGATCCTGATCGGGTTGATGAAGCCCAGATTGAGAAGCTGCACTCCAAGATTGGTCAGCTGGTCGTGGAACGGGATTTTTTAGCCAACGCCTCGCAACAGTTGCTCGGGAAGCGAGGCAAAAAATGGTGAGCCGTGAGCATGATCTGAGTGTGCGACGACAATGCGGGCTACTTTCTCTGGCGCGCTCGAACCTGTATTACCAGCCAAAAGGCGAAAGTGCTGAAAATTTGCGGTTCATGACAATAATCGACAAGCAATTCTTGCAGACGCCGTGGTATGGATCACGGCAAATGGCCCGGCACATGCAGCGCCAAGGTTACAAGTGTGGTCGCCACAGGGTCCGCCGTTTGATGCGGCTGATGCGGTTGGTTCCGATCTACCAGACGCCCAACACGAGCAAGAAACATCCGCAGCATAAGATCTACCCGTATCTGCTGCGAGACCTGACGATTGATCGTCCAAACCATGTGTGGTGCGTAGATATCACCTACATTCCGATGCAGCGCGGGTTCCTCTATTTGGTCGCGATCATGGACTGGCACAGCCGCAAGGTTTTGAGCTGGAGATTGTCAAACAGCATGGAGGCAGATTTTTGCGTTGAAGCCCTGAAAGAGGCTATGGCCAAATACGGCAAGCCCGATATCATGAACAGCGACCAGGGCAGCCAGTTCACCGGGTTTGAATGGACGCAGGCGCTGAAAGAAGCCGACGTGAAAATCTCGATGGATGGCAAAGGTCGCTGGGTCGATAACCGGATGATCGAGCGGCTTTGGCGATCCTTGAAATACGAATGCATTTACCTCAACGCATTTGAAACGGGTTCGCAGACCCGCGCCGGGATCGGGAAATGGTTGGCTTACTACAACACCGAGCGCCCGCATTCCACCCACGGAATATTGACCCCGGATGAAGCCTATGACAGAAAAACAAAACCAATGAGTTTGGCAGCCTAAATGAAACCCTGATCCATCTTAAACTGGCTGCTGACTGGTCAAAAAAGTGGGACCACCTCTATTTCCAGTCCTGATAGCCCTCTGTGCCCATTACTTAATCAATGCAAAAATAGACGGCAAACCGGTTGATCCAGTCGCAAGGTTTCACCTGCGCAATGGTGCCGAGCTTCATCGAATTAACTGGCATGGAGATCTGTCAGAGAACGGGTTTGACCAATCCTTCGGAATGCTCGTAAATTATGTCTATAATGTTGATACAATAGAAAAAAACCATGAAGATTTTGTACACCATGGTCGAATTTCCACATCTGGCGACATAAGAAAGCTGGCAGCAGCGCTCCCTAAACTTATTGATGCGGCCAGCAGGGAAAATGCGGTCACGGAAGGAGAAATATGAAAATGACAACTCTTTATGGTGATGTTATCTTGTGCAGCCTTTATGGGGTTCGTAGCATTTATTTGAAAGTAACCTCATGACTGAATTAAGAGGTGGTCCCACTTTTTTGACCAGTCAGCAGCCAGTTTAAGATGGATCAGGGTTTCATTTAGGCTGCCAAACTCATTGGTTTTGTTTTTCTGTCATAGGCTTCATCCGGGGTCAATATTCCGTGGGTGGAATGCGGGCGCTCGGTGTTGTAGTAAGCCAACCATTTCCCGATCCCGGCGCGGGTCTGCGAACCCGTTTCAAATGCGTTGAGGTAAATGCATTCGTATTTCAAGGATCGCCAAAGCCGCTCGATCATCCGGTTATCGACCCAGCGACCTTTGCCATCCATCGAGATTTTCACGTCGGCTTCTTTCAGCGCCTGCGTCCATTCAAACCCGGTGAACTGGCTGCCCTGGTCGCTGTTCATGATATCGGGCTTGCCGTATTTGGCCATAGCCTCTTTCAGGGCTTCAACGCAAAAATCTGCCTCCATGCTGTTTGACAATCTCCAGCTCAAAACCTTGCGGCTGTGCCAGTCCATGATCGCGACCAAATAGAGGAACCCGCGCTGCATCGGAATGTAGGTGATATCTACGCACCACACATGGTTTGGACGATCAATCGTCAGGTCTCGCAGCAGATACGGGTAGATCTTATGCTGCGGATGTTTCTTGCTCGTGTTGGGCGTCTGGTAGATCGGAACCAACCGCATCAGCCGCATCAAACGGCGGACCCTGTGGCGACCACACTTGTAACCTTGGCGCTGCATGTGCCGGGCCATTTGCCGTGATCCATACCACGGCGTCTGCAAGAATTGCTTGTCGATTATTGTCATGAACCGCAAATTTTCAGCACTTTCGCCTTTTGGCTGGTAATACAGGTTCGAGCGCGCCAGAGAAAGTAGCCCGCATTGTCGTCGCACACTCAGATCATGCTCACGGCTCACCATTTTTTGCCTCGCTTCCCGAGCAACTGTTGCGAGGCGTTGGCTAAAAAATCCCGTTCCACGACCAGCTGACCAATCTTGGAGTGCAGCTTCTCAATCTGGGCTTCATCAACCCGATCAGGATCACGGCCCCGTCTGGAAAATGCCGTGGCCATGTTTTCAATCGCTGCTCGTTTCCATGTGCCAATCTGGGTTGGATGCACACCATACTTCTTCGACAGCTCCGCCATCGTCATTTCCTCGCGGATTGCTTCAAGCGCAACGCGGGCTTTGAATTCGGGAGAATGGTTCTTTCGTTTCGTCATTTTGAATCGTCTTTCTCATAAGTCGATCCACCTTAACAACTGGTCCGAATTTCCGCGACCACCTCTTTAACCCAATGGCGCGCAACCGATATCGTCAAGGCTCTGAAGACCGGGCAGATTTCGCCGCATGACCTTCTTGATGCGCTGGAAACGCGGATTGGCAAAGTTGACACATGGGTAAATGCTTTGCCTATTCTGTGTTTTCAGCACGCCCGGCAGGAAGCAGACCGCATCCTGAAACGACCAGTGGAAGAGCGCGGGACTTTGTGCGGCTTGCCTGTTCCGATCAAGGATCTGGATGACGTCAAGGGGGTTCGAACGTCATTTGGTTCGGCGCCGTTTGCGGATTATGTGGCACCCGAGAATTGCTATATGGTCGACCAACTGGAAAATGAAGGCGCCATAGTCTATGCCAAATCCAACACGCCGGAATTCGGGGCTGGCGGAAATACCTTTAACGATGTGCATGGTGTAACACGCAACCCCCGTAATCTGGATATGTCGGCGGCTGGATCGTCAGGTGGAGCGGCAGCGGCGCTGGCCTCTGGTACCGCGTGGCTGGCACAGGGGTCCGATAATGCCGGATCATTGCGTAGCCCGGCCAGTTTTTGCGGCGTTGTCGGCTTTCGCCCAACGCCTGGTGTTGTGGTTCGCGGGCCTTCTGCCAATCCTTATCAAACCTTACTTTCGAACGGACCAATGGCGCGGAATGTAGGGAACCTCTAAAAATCCCCCAAAATCCGGCCTGACGGGGTAGAATCGTCATCAGGATGAAAATGATTCGACCGACGGGGTTTTGTCATGGGTCAGATGGGATTTTTTGATCTTTCCAGCCGATACGCGGGACTGGACAAATCTGGTGATCCGCTGGTGTTGCTCAACGACATGGTGCCGTTCGAGGATTACCGGGACGAGCTGAAGGCCATATGGCGCACGCCGCCCGAACAGCGCAAATCCAACGCTGGCCGCCCGCCTTGGGATGAGGTGCTGATATTCAAGACGATGGTTTTGCAGCAGCTCTACAACCTCTCTGACGATCAGATCGAGTATCAGATCCGCGACCGCCTGTCGTTCATGCGGTTTCTCGGCCTTGGCATTGAAGACAGCGTACCTGACGCCAAGACCATCTGGGCCTACCGTGAAAGGCTGGCCGGGGCCGGGAAGATGAAGGAGCTGTTTGACAAGTTCGATGCCTTTCTGCGCGAAAAGGGCTATCTGGCGATGGGCGGGCAGATTGTTGATGCGAGCATCGTTCCGGCGCCGCGCCAGCACAACAAAAGGGACGAGAACGAGAAAATCAAGGCGGGCGAAACGCCTGAAGAGTGGGAGGAAAAACCCCACAAGAAGCGCCAGAAGGACGTGGATGCGCGCTGGACGAAGAAGCACGGCAAGAGCTATTACGGCTACAAGAACCACATCAATGTCGACCGGCGGCACAAATTCATCCGCGCTTATGATGTCACCGATGCCGCCGTGCATGACAGCCAGGCGCTTGCCGGTCTGATTGATGCGAGCAACACCTCATCGGACCTGTGGGCCGACAGCGCCTATCGCTCGCAAAAGATCGAAAGCGAGCTGGAAGAGCGGGGGCTTCACAGCCATATCCATCACAAGGGCAGGCGCGGCAAGCCGCTTGGCGAGCGCCAGCAAAAGGCCAACCGGAGGCGCTCGAAAGTGCGGGTCCGGGTCGAGCATGTATTCGCTTTTCAGGAGCGCTCCATGGGCGGCAAGCTGATCCGCTCCATCGGCCTGAAGCGGGCGCGATTTCGCATCGGGATGATGAACCTGGTCTACAACATGAAGCGCTTCGTCCAGTTCGAATGCGGCCTGGCGGCGCCGGGATAAGGGTTCATGGGGTGAGGTGTGCCTGAAATACCCAAAACCGGCTTGAAACCGGTGAAAATGGGTTTATGATCCGAAGCAATCAGGCGGGACAGGCGAAAAACCGTCCACCCCGCCGCGAAGAAGGCGAAAACGGGAATTTACAGAGGTTCCCTTTATTTAGTAAAGTGAGGCCTGCAATGAAAAAGATTAGTGTTATCGCGGCTTTGGCTGTTGTTATTCCATCATTGGCAATGGCTGATCCAATTTTCGGTCTATGGAAAACTGTAACCGAAAACAATGAATACGCGTATATCAAGATGGCTCCTTGTGGCGCGGATATTTGCGGGACGATTGCTAATACCTTTGCGGATGGAAAAGAAGTCAAATCCGATCTATTGGGTAAAAAGGTTGTCTGGGAATTGAAGCCTGCCGATGGTGGAAAATATGGTGGCGGTCGGATATGGCGGCGCTCAAACGGCAAGACCTATAATTTGAAAATGACATTGTCTGGCAACAGCCTGTCTATTCAAGGTTGTTTCCTTGGTGTTTGCCAAAGTGGTGGAACATGGAAGCGGGTGAACTAATTCACAATGTGCCTCACGGTTGTGTCTCGAAAGTGGTGGAAATTGATTTCAGGCACCTCCGAGCGGGTTGAGTTATGCGCCGGTCAGGCGGCTTGGTCAAGGGTTGCGTCGGCGACGGGCTGAGCGAGCGTTTCCCAGCCATCGACCTTTCGCATGACGATCTGCCCCGAGGCCATCAGAGCCCAAAGCAGCATCGGCACGGTCTCGGCGCATGGCAGCACGGTCTGGGTCTTGATGCGGCGGCGGAATTCCTCGTTCAGGCGTTCGATCGCATTTGTCGTTCTGGCCGATTTCCACTGGCCTTGTGGCAGACGCGTGAAGGTGAAAAGCTTATCTCCTGCTTCTTCCAAGCTGTCAGCGACGGCCTTGCATTTCAGCCGCCATTTTCGCAGAAATGCCTTGCGGCGGGTGGCGATTTCCTCGGGTGTTTTGGCGTAGATCATGTCGCGGTAATCTTCTGTCAACTCATCATGCATACGCTTGGGTGCCTTGGCCAGAAGGTTGCGGTGCTTGTGCACCGTGCACCTCTGGATCGGCAGATCTTCACCCCAGAGGGCAATGAGAGCGACCTCAAGTCCCGGTGCCCCGTCCACGATGACAAATTCGGGCCGTTTCAACCCGCGCGCATCCAGATCGTTGATGAACTGACGCCAGGCGGAGGTGCTTTCGCCGCCCATGTTCATCAGTGATAACAAGACCTTCTGCCCATCCCGGCGCACGCCAATCGCGGCCAGAACCGAGATATTGGTGGCCTTCCTGTCAATCCGCGTTTTGATCACGGTGCCGTCCAGGATCAGCCGCACGATGTCTTCATCCGCAAGGCTGCGGGCGCACCACGCCTGCCAGTCCACCTTCACCTTGCGCCAGGCGCGGCTCACCACATCCTTGCTGACCGCCCCCTGAAACAGGCCGAACAGGGCGCGTTTTACCCGCCGTGTGTTGGTGCCCGAAAGGTAGACAGCAGCGATCAGCGCCTCGGCCTTCTTCGTCAGCCGCTGGTAGCGGGGCAATGCCTTCGAGCGCCATTCTCTGGCCTTGCCGGCCTCGCCTGTGATCCGCGCACGCGGCACGCGCACCGTTTCGGTTCCAAATGTTCCGACCAGTTGCCGCTCGCGATGCCCGTGGCGGTATCCGGCCTTTGCCCCGCCGCTGCGGCCATACCGGCAACGGCCCAGAAACTGCTCCAGCTCCTCTTCGAAAACCGCCTCGATCGTCGCGCGGATGTTCTGGCGCAGCCGGTCTTCAATCGGGTCATAGCCTGCTTCATTGGCCAGTAGCGCGGATGTCGATGTTGCTGTATTCTTTGTCATGGCGTGATCTCCTTGGCGGTTCCAGCCGCCGGTTGGGTGGCTTCGATGCACCCGGAGATTACGCCGTCCTCGAATTTCCACCAAACTCGCGACACTACCGGGTTGCAAAGCAAAATTCAACAGTGTTGAATAACGGTCTACATTGGGAAAACTGATCTGTGTGTCTTAAAACAGGGCACAAAACGCAACATTCTTATTAATTCTTGAACTTGATATGATGGGAGCCTTGGATGATATCACGTCGATCGATGCTGGTAGGCGCAGCTGCCATTACCGGGTTTTCGGCCAAAAGCGTACAAGCTATGGATGTCTTTCGACTGGGGCTAACCCCGGTATTTCTGGATAACGACGCCGAGGTTGTGGACCGGCTGCGCGGGGCATTTGCAGAAGCGCTCGGACTGCCGGTCGAACTGGAGCAACGGCGCACATACGAGGAAGTAACGGGGCTGTTGCTGGAGGGGTCTGTCGATGCGGCCTGGTTGTGTGGTTATCCCTATCTGCAACACCGCAAAAGCCTGGAGCTGATGGCGGTTCCGGTTTGGAATGGTAGGCCACTGTATCAGTCGTATCTGATTGCTGGGTCAGACAATACAGCAACAACATTAGCCGATCTGCGCGGTGGCACCCATGCATTTTCCGACCCTGATTCAAATTCCGGCTATCTGGTTACCGCATCCGATCTGGCGCGGATGCAGGAACGCCCCGACAGTTTTTTCAAGCGCACGATTTTCACCTTTGGGCACCGCAATGTGGTGCGGGCGGTGGGGGATGGGTTGGTCCAATCGGGCAGTGTGGACGGCTATGTCTGGGAGGCCCTGACCAAAACCGAACCCGATCTGACAAAGCGCACGAAGGTCATATCAAAATCCGAATGGCTGGGATTTCCGCCGTTCTGCACCCGCGCGGATCGGGCAGGAGAGCCGGCAATCCGAGCGATGCGGCTGGCGTTGCTGGACATGGGTAAGACGGCGCAGGGCATGGCGGCTCTTGATCTGCTACAGCTTGACAGGATGGCAGCGGCGCAACCGTCACTATATGACGGCATTGCAAAACGGATGCGCGAACTGGAAAAATCACTCTGATGCGGGGGATCCGTCCGCTTCCTCTTTCGCTGCGGGTGCCGTTGCTGACAGTTGCGCTGATGGTTCTGGTCGGCATTATTGCCTCGCAACAGGTTCTAACCACCCTGCGCAACGTGCAGAACGAACGCATCCGCGAACTCGCACAATTGCAGATCGAAGCGCTTTCGGTTGCCCTTGGTCCTCTGGTGCTGCGCAAAAACGTGTGGGAAGTTTACGATACCCTGGACCGGGCAGCCGGGGAAACCCATGTTCAGCGGCTGGTGTTTACTGCGGTGGCGGATGAGAACGGTAATATTCTGGCGGCAACCGATCCCCGACGCGCGCCGCTGGATAGTCCGATCAGGGCGCTGGCGCGGGATGCGCAGAATCTGGATACCCTTTCGATCCCTGATCAGGGAACGGATATCCGCCTGCTGACGGACCTGACCTATCAGGACCGCAAGGTCGGGCAGATCCTGATCGAACTGGATGTGTCCGACCTGTTGGCCGAGCGCAGCAAAGCCGCGCGTCTGCTGTTGATCGGCAATGCGGTGGCCACCGGTTTTCTGGCGTTGCTTGGCTACTTCGGGATGCGCCGGATGCTGCGGCCTATCACGTTGCTGGTCAGTCATATGCGCAATTCCGGCGAACGGCCCGAGCCGATCCCGCAAACCGATATGCCCCGGGGTGATACCGAAATGACGCGGCTGTTTCACAGTTATAACGGAATGGTCGGTTCAATCGAGGCCAAGGCCGAGGCCGATAAACGGCTTGCCAACCGCGAACGTTTTGTCAGCCTTGGCCGTTTGTCGGCATCATTGGCGCACGAGATCAACAACCCGCTGGGCGGGTTGCTAAACGCGGCGGACACCATCAAAACCTATGCCGAGCGCCCCGAGGTGGTGCGTGAATCCGCCGAATTGCTGACCCGTGGTCTTGGTCATTTGCGCGATGTGGCACGGGCCACGCTAGATCAGAACCGTCTGGACCGTTCGGGCGCTGTTCTGGTGGCCGAGGATTTCGATGATTTGCGCCTGCTGATCCGCCCCGAAATTTCACGCAATTCGCAGGATCTGGACTGGCGCATCGAAGCGGATCAGAAAGCCCTGTCGCAGCTGGCGGCTGCGCCGGTGCGCCAGATCGTGCTGAACCTGTTGCTGAACGCCACCGAGGCCGCGGGGCAGGGCGGCAAGATCGGGCTGCATGTCTATACGGGGGGGCGGTCTTTGTGTGTCGAGGTATCGGACACAGGACAGGGCCTGTCCAAAGCGGCCTGCGCGCGCCTGTTGGGCACTGGCCCCGCATTATCCGAAGGGGGCGTCGGACTACGGCTGGTGCATGATATGACCAGAGAATTGCAGGGTTTTGTCAGGCTGAACCGCACGGACGGCATAACGATTATATCGATCGAACTTCCCTTGAACCTCGATCAAGGAGGTCAAGCATGTTGAGGGGCGCACATATTGTTCTGGTCGAGGATGACGAGATCATGGGCGCTTCGCTGTTGCAGCGGATGCAACTGGAAGGGGCCGAAGTGGTCTGGCACAAACAGGCGCAAAGGGCCCTGGGGGCGATCCGCACCCCGCGCGGCCCCATTGACGCGGTGATCTGCGATATCCGCCTGCCCGACGGCACCGGAGAAGAACTGTATAACACCCTTTGCCAGACATCTATGCCTCCGCCGTTTTTGTTCATCACCGGGCATGGCGGCATTGATCAGGCGGTGCGGCTGATCAAGGCGGGCGCGGCGGATTATGTGACGAAGCCTTTTGAAATTGCGGTGTTTCTGGAACGGCTGGAGATGCTTCTGTCGCAACGCCCCAAGGGCGGTATGCCACCTTTACTGGGGATTTCCCCAGCTGCCAAACGGGTGGATGAACTGGCGCTGAAGGCGGCGAAAACCGATCGTCCCGTGTTGGTCGTCGGCGGGCCGGGCACGGGCAAGGAACTGGTCGCACGCCGGATTCATCGGGCCTCGGACCAGCGCGCCGCGCCCTTTGTCACCGTCAATCTGGCGCGGGAAGCCGATCCGAAAAACGCTTTGTTCGGCAGTGGTGGCGCGTGGCAGCAGGTGGGCGATGGCGTACTTTTCCTGAATGCGCTTAGCCGATTACCTGAAGCGGCACATCTTATTTTGCTGGACGCGATGGAGGGCGGGTTTGGCGGACGCATTATTGCCTCTTGCGGGCAGGAAATGGCCGAGATCATCGCCAGCAACGATGCGCGGGCTGATTTCTTTTATCGTCTAAACATGATGGAAATACCGATCCCGCCATTGGGCCACCGCACCGAAGATGCAATCTGGCTGATGCAGCAATTATATCCCGAGATGAATGCGGCCCGAAACCATCCCCTGAGCGGGATCAGCAGCCTGTGCATTGAATCCGTGCGCGCTCATGACTGGCCGGGGGGCGGGCGTGAATTACGCGCGCGGTTACAACGCGGGGTCGAGAACGCCAGCGGTGATCTGTTGCAACCGCTGGATATCTTTCCCGAAACCCTGATCCAGTCGGGCAGGGGGCAGACCTTGGCCGAGGCCCGCGATGCTGCCGAAAAGGCGCGCATCATTGATGCGCTGGCCCAGACAGAAGGCAAAATAAGCAAGGCGGCGGAGATGTTGAAGGTGTCGCGCACCACTTTGTGGGACAAGATGCAAAAACTGGGGATCGAAGGGAAATCCCGTTAGTAGGTGTTCGGAATTCTGAACATCCAGAATAATCACACAAATATCAACAATATAGACATGATTATCCTTTAATAATTCCGCCCGCTTTTGGGTGCTCTGTTGCTAAACTTGATCCATATCAAGAAAACAGGGAGAAAATTTCATGAGATGTAAAAAGATGGTTGATGTTGGTCGTCGCCAGTTTCTGAGGGGTGGCGCACTTGCTGCTGCAGGAGCTGCGGCAGCAACTGTTACAACGACACCGGCACAGGCTGCACCGGCCAATGCACAGGTGGATTATCCGTCAGGCAAACTGGCCAATGTGGCTGATCTGGCGGTGAACGAACCGATGGACATCGAATATCCAGACGCCGACAGCCCCGGTGTTCTGATCAAGCTGGGGCAGACCGTAGATGGGGGCGTTGGCCCCGATGGTGATATCGTCGCCTATTCGGTTCTGTGCCCGCACAAGGGTTATTACATGTCTTATAATTCCGAGGACCGCACGATGAACTGCCCCGGCCATTTCTCGCGTTTCGATGTCGAGGCTGGCGGGCAGCAGGTCTGGGGACATGCCACACAAAACCTGCCGCAATTTACCCTGCGAGTGGATGACAATGGCGATATTTTTGCCGAAGGCGCAAGCGACCTGATCTTTGGTCGTCCGTCAAACGTGCTGTAAGGGAGGAGAACTCACATGGCTTATAAAAGACAAATCGACCGCCTTCCGATTCCGCCAAAGGATGCGAAGGTTCACAATGTCACTTGTCACTATTGTATCGTCGGATGCGGCTACAAGGCATATACTTGGGATCGCAACAAACAGGGCACTCTGAAAGACAATGCTTTCGGCATTGATCTGGGCGAGCAGCAGGGCGCCGATGGCACCTGGATTGCGCCTTCGATGTACAACATGGTCAAGCAAGACGGCAAAGATGTGCATCTTGCGGTGGTGCCGGATCAGGAATGTGTGGTCAATTCGGGTCTGGTTTCGATCCGTGGTGGTCGCATGGCCGAAAACCGCCCGTCGAAAGTGACTGGCACCCAGCAACAGCGGCTGTCGGACCCGATGGTCTGGCGCAATGGCACATGGCAGCCGACAAGCTGGGATGACGCGCTGGATCTGGTGGCCCGTGTCACCGCGCGTATCGTCACCGAAGGGTCGGAAGATGACCTGCTGTTGTCGATGTTCGACCACGGCGGTTCTGCCGGCGGTTATGAAAACACATGGGGCACCGGCAAGCTGTATTTTGACAGCATGAAGGTCAAGAATGCGCGCATTCACAATCGTCCGGCCTATAACTCCGAGGTGCATTCAACCCGCGATATGGGTGTGGATGAATTGCAATACCAATATGCCGATTACGAGGTCACCGACACGATTATGATTGTCGGGGCCAATCCATTGGAAACGCAAACCAATCTGTTTCTGAACCACATGCGCAAGGGGCTGGAAAACGGTGCCAAATTCATCATGGTTGACCCGCGCCGCACAGTGACGGTAAACGCCGCCGAAGAAGTGGCAGGTGCCGAAAATGTGCTGCATCTGGCGATTGATCCGAGCAGCGATATGGTACTGTTCAACGCATTGTTCACCCATATCGTTGATCAGGGTTGGACCGATAGCGACTTTATCGCCAACTCGACCTTCCAGAATGGCGAGGCTGTGGCCGAAGATGCGGCGCACCCATCAGGGCTTGGTAGCCTTGAGTATGCCCTTGAAACCTGCCGCACCTCGACATCCGAAGCTGCCGAAATCTGCAAGGTGGACGAAGCCGACATCATCAAAGCTGCCGAATGGCTGGCCAAGCCCAAGGACGGTGCGCGGCGCAAAGCTGTAATTGCCTACGAAAAAGGGGTCATCTGGGGCAACGATAATTACCGCACTGTTGGGTCGATTGTGAACATCGCACTGGCAACAGGTAATATCGGGCGCGAAGGCGGCGGGTGTTGTCGTTTGGGTGGTCACCAAGAGGGCTACTATCGCCCTTCTGATGCCCATGTCGGGCGCCCCGGCACCTATGTTGACCAACTGTTGATCTCGGGTGGTGGCAAGGTTCAACATGTCTGGGCTTGTGACCATTACAAGACCACACTTAACGCCTCGCAATACAAACGGGTGCATCGCAAGAGGGCCGAAATGGTCAAGGACGCAATGGATGCGTCCGCGGCGGGAACGCGCGACCAGCAGGTCGATGCCATTGTGGCCGCGGTCAACGCGGGCGGATTGTTCGTAGTGGATGTGGATATTCACCACTCCCAAATCGGCCAGAACGCACATGTGATCTTGCCGGCTTGTGAAAGCAACGAGATGAACCTCACCTCGATGAACGGGGAACGCCGCCTGCGGCTGTCTGAAAAATACATGGATCGCTACGGCAACTCGCTGCCTGACTGCCTGATCGCCGCCAAACTGGCGCAGAACATGGAACGCGTGCTGCGCGAAATGGGCGATGACGCCTATGCCGATCAGTTCAAGGGCTATGACTGGGAAACCGAGGAAGATGCCTTTATGGACGGATATCACCAGGGCAATCCGGATGTGACCTATGAGCGTTTGCGCGCGATGGGGAACAACGGGGTGCAGGAACCGGTTCAGGGCTATGAAGGTGGAAAACTTGTCGGCACCGAACGGCTGTATATGGATGGGAAATTCACCCGCCATGGCCGTGATGACGGCAAGGCGTTGTTTATTGCAGCAAGCTGGCGTGGCCTTCAGGCACCGGGCAAAGAGCAGGAGCGGGCCAACCACAAGTTCTGGATCAACAACGTTCGCGCCAATATCTTCTGGCAAAACCAGTTCCTGGATAAAGACAACGACTTTATTCAGGATCGATTCCCTTATCCGTTTATCGAAATGAACGCCGACGATATGGCCGAAATGGGCCTGAACGCCGGTGATCTGATCGAGATTCACAACGAAAACGGAACGACCCAGGGCATGGCCTATCCTACCGACACCGCCGCGCGCGGGCAGGTGGCGATGGTGTTCGGTTCGCCCACGGGATCGCAAGGCAATGTGGTGAACCCGGGTGTGAATGAACTGGTCCTGCCGGATTACAAGCACACATGGGGCAATATCCGCAAACTGGCCGACGCGACGCCGCAGGCTAAGGCTGTTTCCTTCAAGTCCAAGGAATACACCAGCTAAGGGACCTAATCATATCAACCAGACGGGCGGCCATTGTGCCGCCCGTTTTTATGTTTGCAGGAAACCATAATTCATATATTCATGAAATATGGAAAAATTAATTCTTGAACGCCTGACCACCCTTGGCCATCCCCAGCGCATGGCGCTTTTCCGGCTGTTGATGCGCCGCTACCCGCAAGCCGTGCCAGCAGGAGAGCTGGCACAAGCGTTAGGGCTGAAGGCCAGCACCCTGTCGGTTTATCTGTCGGCATTGGCCGGGGTCGATCTGATTGCCAAATCCCGCCACGGCACATCGCTGCATTACAAGGTGCAGCAGAAAGCGGCGCGTGAAATTATTGATTACCTGTTTCTTGATTGCTGTCGGGGTCGCCCGCAGCTTTGTCCGACCATTGCCCCAATCCCTTCCAAAGGAAATCAGCCCATGAGCGATAGGAAACTGAACGTCATCTTCATCTGCACAGGAAATTCCGCCCGTTCGATCATGGCCGAGGCCATCATGCGTGATCTGGACAAAGCGCGGTTCAACAGCTTTTCTGCCGGTACCCGCCCGACGGGCACACCACATCCGCTGGCATTGGCAACACTAGAGCGCAATGGGCATGACATTGCCAATCTGCGCTCGAAAAATCTGGATGAATTCCAGAAAGTTGGCGCACCACAGATGGATTTTATCTTTACGGTCTGCGATTCCGCCGCCAACGAAGAATGTGCGATCTGGCCGGGCCGCCCGACCAGCGGTCATTGGGGTATCCCTGATCCGGCAGCGGCCACGGGAAACGATGCCGAGAAGTCACGTGCCTTTGCCCGCGCTTACAAACAGATGCGCGCCCGTATTGAAGCCTTTGCCGCCTTACCCGACATCACACCGGGCACCCCGGAACTGCAAAACAACATTGATGAAATCGGCAATATGCCGGTTCAGGGCCAAGGGATAGATCATGGGACTTTTTGAACGATACCTCACCGTCTGGGTTGCTGCGGCTATAGTGCTGGGCGTGTTCCTTGGGGCAAATTTACCCGGGCTTTTTGCCAGCATTGCCGCGCTGGAATATGCCAGCGTCAATCTGGTTGTGGCGGTGTTCATCTGGGTGATGATTTACCCCATGATGGTGGGCGTTGATTTTGCCAGTATCAAGGATGTCGGCAAGCAGCCCAAGGGGTTGGTGATCACGCTGGTGGTGAACTGGCTGATCAAACCCTTTACCATGGCAGCCCTGGCTGGCTGTTCTTCATGGTGATTTTCAAGGGCCTTGTGCCACCCGAATCCGCCCGCGAATATATTGCTGGTATGATCCTACTGGGGGTCGCGCCCTGCACGGCAATGGTATTTGTCTGGAGCCAGCTGGTTAAGGGGGATGCAAACTACACGCTTGTGCAAGTCTCGATCAATGATCTGATCATGGTCTTTGCCTTTGCCCCGATCACCGCTTTCCTGCTGGGGCTAAGCGATATTGTGGTGCCCTGGAATACTCTGATCCTGTCGGTTGTTCTTTATGTGCTGGTGCCGCTTGTGGCCGGTTATATCACCCGCCGCCGGCTGGAAGCGACCCATGCAGACCATGCAATCGAGCAATTCACCGCGCGGCTAAAACCGTTTTCGGTGGTTGGTTTGTTGGCAATGGTGGTGCTGTTGTTCGGCTTTCAGGCCCAAACCATTCTAAACGCCCCCTTGGTCATTGCCCTGATTGCCGTGCCGCTGATGATCCAGAGCTACGGCATTTTCGCCATCGCTTTTGGCTGGGGATATGCGTGGAAAGTGCCCTTCAACATCGCCGCCCCCGCAGCCCTGATTGGCACCTCGAACTTTTTTGAACTGGCCGTCGCCGTCGCGATCAGCTTGTTTGGCCTGAATTCCGGCGCAGCGCTGGCAACGGTCGTGGGCGTGTTGGTCGAGGTGCCTGTGATGCTATCACTGGTAGCTTTTGCCAACGCCAAAAGGGGACGTTTTACAGCTTGAACGCATCATCAAAAGGCTCGCTTCCCAGCACCACAGGCAGGGAAAACTTGTTTCCCCAATGGCCCCAACCACCGTTATAAAGCCGCACATCCGTGTAGCCCAAAGCGGTCATTTGCAGATAAGCGAGACTCATCCGGAAGCCGTCATGGCAGTAAACATAGATGGTTTTGTCCTTTGGCACGTCGGCATACATTTGGGCGATTTCGGGCAGCGGCAGCCATTGCTGTTCGCCATCCTTGGTAATGCCCTCAAGGCTGACAATGCTGATGGCCCCGGGGATGTGGCCTGCGCGCACCGCATGGGTCAGCATTTCACCAGTATACCCCTTGTAAGGGCGTGCGTCGATCAGCACGAATTGCGGATCACGGCGCGCCACCACATTGTCATAGACATCGGTCCACTCGACAAACAGGTCGGTGTTGCGTTCGGTCAGTGTCACATTGCCCGGCTCGGGGAAAACCTCGTCCTGCTCCAGATCGTTGAAGGCCTGCCAGGCGACCGTGCCGCCATTCAGGATTTTTACATGATCCATGTTGAACCCATAGAGCCTGAGCAAAAAATGAAGCCGCGAGGCCAGCGCCGTTGCGCTGTCGTCATACAACACCAACATGCTATCATCATTCACACCCCAACTGCGCAAGGTGGCCTGAAAAGTCTCGCGGGTCGGAAATTTCATTAAGGTGCCCTGACCGAAATTATCCCCCAGATCCATGAACCGTGCCACCTGCACGGCACCGGGAATATGACCTATTGTCATATAGCGATGTGGGTAATAGCGCACTTCGAGCACGGTCAGATTTTCGTCGTCGATATGTTCTTCCAGCCATTCAGAGGAGACCAGAAAATCAGGGGTTTCCTGCGCCAGTGCAGAAGTGGAAAAGGCAAACAAGATAATCAGGGTTTTCAGAAGAGTTCGCATAGGGTTTCCTTATCGTAAATGGTATTTTCAGCCGGGCAGGCGGGAAAACAGGCCGGGTTTGGCGGGGAGGGGGCAGGGCCAAAGGCAAGCTGTCGGGTTTGATCCGGCAGAAGATATAACTTCGCGCTGCCGGCGATACAAAGCCTTGAAGTGAGCCGGAAAAGAAAACCGTCCGGAGGAAGGTTTTCCCTGTGAGCAACCACTATTCCTGCGACACCCGTGCCTTGCCAGCACAAAAATCAGTCAAACCAGTGGTGCAGGATTAATAGGACCTGACCCTAAGTTACGGATTTAGCTTATAGGTTACATGGCAGGCCGTGCAGGCCAGCATCAGGTCGCTGACTGCGCCTGCCACTTTGGCCGGATCACCTGTTTCGCGTGCCGCTGTGGCAACGTCGTCAAAGGCCAGATGCATCGCTTTGCCCATGCCTTTCATACCCATGGGCAACTCGGCCATCATATCGGGGTCCATCTTGGCAAAATGTGCCTTGCCGCGTTCGGTGGCCAGCGCTTCGACTGTGGCCATATCGCCATCGGCGTTTGCCTGCAAAATTTCCTGCACCTGAACAAACAGCCCTTCGCGCATGTCATGCAGCAGATGAATACGCCAGTGATCGGAAACAGTGGTCAGCAGTTCACGATCATCCATATTGGCATCTGTACTGTCTTGTGCCCAAACAACACCTGCAATTGTGCCCATCGCGACAACTACTGTCGCCCGTAAAACGGATTTGGTTACTTTCATTGTTATAACTCCCTGTTTTTTGTCAGGAAAGCCTAAGAGTAAACGGGCAACAAAAATATGATCGAGATTAGGATATACGGCGAAAACTGCGTTTGTCGCGGATGATTTCATTTGCTGTTTCCAGTTCGCGCAACACCCGGTATAGGGTTTCCGGCTCAAGCGCCAGTTCCACAGCCAGTTCAGTCAAGGGGGCTGGCCAGTGGAATATCCCGTCCGGACCGGATTCGCAGGCCAGAAGATGCAGGACCCGGTCACGGGCCGAACGCAGGCGCACCCGTTCATAGCGGCTGCATTGACGTCGGGCATTGGCAGCATTGGCCAGAAAGAGCGCTTTGGTAAACTCTGAATCTGACAGGGCCTGATCCAGATCCTCATTAGCTAAAAACAACAGTTCCGAAGGTTTAACCGCCATAGCATCGCAAGTATAACGCGGCGCGGCTATGGCGGATTCGGCAAAAAGCTCGCCTGCTTTGGCGCGGACCATCACGGCCTCGTCGCTAGCCGACGTATGGCGTAATGCCTTTACCTCGCCAGAGATAACATAATAAATCCCCGTCACCCGTTGCCCCTCGCGAAACAGTGCCTCTCCTTTGGTCAAGGAAACGCGCCGTGCTGCTAAAGCAAGGGCAGGGGTGAAATATGGCGGGATGTCTGTGTTATTTAGCACCAGCAACCTTTATATTTTTGTCATCAGGTATAAGCCGGTCAGGCCTGCAATTGTCAAGTTCGCCCCGACAAAAAGGGGTACCCAATGTCTGATAATGGCACCAAGATTTGCGGCTTGGCTCATATGTGCAGCCCCAGACTGACCAGTTCGAATATCCCAGCAAACGTCATTGTTAAGCGTTGTGCCCTCATAGTTTAATCCTTTTGACATTGGTGGGTTCGTCACATCTTTCCACATTTTATGTTCATGTGTAAGATTATATTGCGAGATTCCAGATCATCTAAACGGCAAGTAACAGCAAGAATGCAATCGGTTCTTTGAAATGTGATGTATTTAGAAAGACCTCTGCATGAGGCCATGGCTTTCGGTTGAAGCAAGATTTCGGCCGCCCACCTTGCGCCCCTGCGGGTCCGGCGGACAGACGGGTGGCGGGGTTTGGGGCTATGCGATTGCGGGGGTTTGCGGGTTGAGGGTGATCCTGTTTGCGGCCTTGAGCAGGTTTTGCGCGATGGCGGCCATGACCATCTGGGCATGCACCCTGGCGCGCCCGAAATATCTCGCCCGCTGCAGGCCGAAGAGGCGTTTCATCGTGCCGAAAGTCTGCTCGATGCGGAAGCGGCGTTTCGAAATCAGCCGGTTGAAGCGTTTCTCCGATTGCCGCAGGGGGCGGCCGCGCGCTGCCTTGCGCAGGATGCCGTCGCGGTATTTGCCGCGCAGCATCTGGCGGTTGGCCTTGCTCGCATAGGCCTTGTCGGCCAGCACCCGCTGCGCCTTTGCGCCCGCGATCATGGTGGCGAATTCGGGGCTTTCGGCGGCATTGGCGGGCGTGGTGTGCACCTTGTCGATAAAGCCCTCTTCGTCGCAGCGGGCAAAGCCCTTGTAGCCGAGCGTGCTCTTGCGGCCCTTCTTGACCCAGCGGGCATCAGGGTCGGCGCTGAAATGCAGCTGTGCCCCGTCGGGTGAGACCTCGGGCGGATCATCCGGCGTCCCTTCCCTTGCCCCGTCCTCTGCCCGGTCCTGCGGGGCGTCGATATGGGTGCGCGGGCGCGCCGCCGCCGCGATCAGGGTCGCATCAATGATCGCCGCCTCAGCCTCTTTCAGCTTCAGCCCATGCGCCTCGATCTGGCGGCAGACCTCGGCCAGCAGCTCATCGTAAACGCCACCCCGGACCAGCGCATTGCGGAACCGGCAGTGGGTCGTCTCATCCGGCACCGACGCGTGCAGATCGAGCCCGCAGAACAGCATGAAATCCAGCCGCACCTTCAAGGCCCGCTCCAGCTTCGGGTCGCTCAGCCCGTGCCACTGGCCAACCAGAAGACACTTGAACAGAACCAGCGGATCATAGCCCTGAGGCCCGATCCCCGAGCGCCCCAGACCGCGCCGCAGGATCGGCAAAAACGAGTTCCAATCCATCAGCGCGTCGATCTTCGACAGAACGTCATCCGCGCCGATCCGTGCCGCCGCTTCGTGCAGGAAAAGGTCCATCTATTCACCCCAGAGATTTCCCGGCTAGCTTACCAAAACGGCCAACCCGGGGGAATCCCGATGTTATGCAGAGGTCTTTTAGATTGATGCGCATTATTCGTCCCTGAAGGCACCCAAGCTCTGACACCCGACGGTACCCGTGGCGAGCATAACCCTGCACGAAGGTAATCTGGTCGTGGCCTGCAAATGAGGTAAGGCCTCGTTTAGTACAGGGTTGTGATCGCTTCGAGCGTCATTTCCTCATCATCGCCAGATTTGCATTGTCGATCTGATAGGGGGGGATCATTCCTCGAAATTCCGGCCAAACGAGTCTCAATAATATTGAGTCTCAGTTTTAAAGGTATTTACATCGCTTTGCGGCAACAGCAATAATACGCATAATCAGTATTATGTTAATATTATGGAAGGTCGAGTATTACAATATACCTATATTACCAAAGACTTATAAGCAAATCATTTAAACGATGGCCTTTTCAGAAAATGGAAAATTATTCAAAATACGCCCTACGCCCTACGCCCAGATCCGATAAATCTATTGTTTGATACGCCCCATGCAGAACAAGTTCGGCAATACCGCGCCGAGCTATGCCCAAAAGTTGGTGACGCAGTAATCAGGCGGCATGTTTTTCCTGCTTGATCCCGTCCTTAAATTCAACCCCTTCGATGATTTCCGGCAATCGGAATGCGCCGTCGAGTTTACGCCATTTCTTCTTTGCCGACATCATCAGGCGGAAGGTCATTGCCAAGGCGGTCTTGCGCCCGAGGCAGCCTTTGGTCTTCTTCGTTCGGTGCCGCACGGTGGCAAATATGCTTTCGATGGGGTTGGATGTGCGGATGTGTTTCCAGTGCTCGGCAGGGAAGTCGTAGAAGGTCAGCAGCACGTCCCGGTCCTTGGTCAGCTTCCCCACGGCACGCTCGTATTTCACGCCATAGGCTTCGATGAAGAAATTGAACGCGGCCTCGGCGTCCCGTTTGTTCTCGGCCATCCAGATGTCCTGTAGATGGCCCTTGGCTTTGGCTTGCAGCGACTTCGGCATGGCATTCAGGACGTTGCCGGTTTTATGCACCCAGCAGCGCTGCTCCCGGGTCTCACCGAACACCTCCCGCAAGGCGTTCCAGAAGCCGAGCGCGCCATCACCAACGGCCAGATCAGGGGCTTTTCTGAGGCCACGACGTTGCAAGTCCAGCAGCAGTTCACGCCAGCTCTGGCTGCTTTCTCGATACCCGTCCACGAGGCCCAGAACATCCTTGTTACCCCACTCGTCCGCGCCGATGATCACCAGCATGCATTGCTTGTCAGCATCCGTGCGCGGCTTGAAATAAACCCCGTCGGCCCAGAAATACACATAGCGTTTGGCCGACAGGTCACGCCGGTTCCAACGCTCGTATTCTGCCCACCACTCCGCCTTCAGGCGCGAAATCGTGCTCGATGTCAAACCACCCGCATCAGGCCCCAGAAGGGCCGCCAGTGCTTCGCCGAAATCACCCGTGGAAATACCTTTGAGATAGAGCCAGGGCAACAACTCCTCGACCGACTTTGCCCGGCGCAGATACGGCGGCAGAAGCGTCGAGGTGAACCTGATCTTCTCCGCCCCCGTGCCACGATCACGCACCCGAGGCACATTCACCGGGACAGGGCCGATCCCCGTCATCACCTCGCGCTCCGGCAGGTATCCGTGGCGAACAAGGCGCTGGCGACCGGCCGAATCCCTCAAATGCGCGTGTTGCGCCATCAGATCACAAACCTCGGCCTCGACCGCCTGTGCCAACAGATCCCGCGCGCCTTTGCGCAAGATATCCGTCAGCGGATCAGGTGAAATTCCGGCTGGATCGGTAAACTCCAAAATAGTATCGTCTTCCATGTGGCATATCCTTTTCTCTCTGAGAATCGCGGCGCGTCAACACCGCCATGATATGCCACCCAATCACCCCATCACCAACTTTCGGGCATTACTCTACCGCGCCCGACAGCTGGTGCTTGTTGCAGCCCGTGTCTGCTGAACCCGTTCATCAGGAACAGGTTGTGCCAATTTGGATGCCGGCCAATGATCGCATTCTGATCCAGCGTATTATAGGCGTAATGCCCAGCCCATGCCGACAGAACCTTGACCGCATCAAACCCTGGCGCACGCTCGTAGAGTTTGGGCCACAGGCTGTCTTCAAACAAATGCAAATCAGGCTCGAAATCGTCTTTTTCAGCTATGTGATCATCTTTTGGCACAATTGCGCAAATCCAGTGATTGTGTTCAGGGCGCAGATAAAAGCCACTGTGGCACACCATCAACGGAGCGTCTGGGTGGATTGCATTTGGCGCGTCAATCATAAATACTGTGCGTTTACGGGGCTCTACGGGTATTTCCTCATCTAACATAACCAATATGTCGTTGGCAGATGTTCCCGCTGCATTGATGATATATGCAGCAGATATCGTACCGGTGCTTTCCAATTGAACGCTGGATATCCGGCCGCTGGCTCCCTCTATCGATATGACACGATCACGCAGGAACTTTACCCCTTGTTGCTGTGCCGCCTTGCGAAACCCGCCCAGCAGACTCATGTTGTCGAACCACCCCTCGTCCTTTGCGCCAAAGCTGGCCAGATGAATGTCGTCCACATTCAACCAGTCAAAGCGTGTTTTTAACGCATCCGGTGTCAGCAATTCAGTTTGCGCGCCTTTTTCACGCTGCATAGCGCAGGCCTGCCGCAGCACTGTTTCGCTTTCCGCGCTGCCGGATAAAAACAGATACCCATTTTCCTGAAACCCGAGCGAATCGACACCCCCGCCCTGCCCCAGCCAGTTTTGCACGTTTTTGATAAATTCGATCCCGAAGCGCGATATTTCAACGTTGACTGCGGTGGTGAATTGTTGTCGCACAGAGGCCACCGAAAGCGCAGTAGAGCTTTTGGCATAGCTTGGATCAGGTTCGATCACCAGAATATCCAGATCCGGATTCATGCGCGAAAGCCAGTAGGCTGCGGAACTGCCCATAATCGCCCCGCCTATGATGACAACATCACATGTTTTAATGCCGTTCATTTTGCACCTGTTTCGTTCTGGCAAACCAGTAACAGAAATTACTAAAAAAGACCTCTGCATGAGGCCATGGCTTTCGGTTGAAGCAAGATTTCGGCCGCCCACCTTGCGCCCCTGCGGGTCCGGCGGACAGACGGGTGGCGGGGTTTGGGGCTATGCGATTGCGGGGGTTTGCGGGTTGAGGGTGATCCTGTTTGCGGCCTTGAGCAGGTTTTGCGCGATGGCGGCCATGACCATCTGGGCATGCACCCTGGCGCGCCCGAAATATCTCGCCCGCTGCAGGCCGAAGAGGCGTTTCATCGTGCCGAAAGTCTGCTCGATGCGGAAGCGGCGTTTCGAAATCAGCCGGTTGAAGCGTTTCTCCGATTGCCGCAGGGGGCGGCCGCGCGCTGCCTTGCGCAGGATGCCGTCGCGGTATTTGCCGCGCAGCATCTGGCGGTTGGCCTTGCTCGCATAGGCCTTGTCGGCCAGCACCCGCTGCGCCTTTGCGCCCGCGATCATGGTGGCGAATTCGGGGCTTTCGGCGGCATTGGCGGGCGTGGTGTGCACCTTGTCGATAAAGCCCTCTTCGTCGCAGCGGGCAAAGCCCTTGTAGCCGAGCGTGCTCTTGCGGCCCTTCTTGACCCAGCGGGCATCAGGGTCGGCGCTGAAATGCAGCTGTGCCCCGTCGGGTGAGACCTCGGGCGGATCATCCGGCGTCCCTTCCCTTGCCCCGTCCTCTGCCCGGTCCTGCGGGGCGTCGATATGGGTGCGCGGGCGCGCCGCCGCCGCGATCAGGGTCGCATCAATGATCGCCGCCTCAGCCTCTTTCAGCTTCAGCCCATGCGCCTCGATCTGGCGGCAGACCTCGGCCAGCAGCTCATCGTAAACGCCACCCCGGACCAGCGCATTGCGGAACCGGCAGTGGGTCGTCTCATCCGGCACCGACGCGTGCAGATCGAGCCCGCAGAACAGCATGAAATCCAGCCGCACCTTCAAGGCCCGCTCCAGCTTCGGGTCGCTCAGCCCGTGCCACTGGCCAACCAGAAGACACTTGAACAGAACCAGCGGATCATAGCCCTGAGGCCCGATCCCCGAGCGCCCCAGACCGCGCCGCAGGATCGGCAAAAACGAGTTCCAATCCATCAGCGCGTCGATCTTCGACAGAACGTCATCCGCGCCGATCCGTGCCGCCGCTTCGTGCAGGAAAAGGTCCATCTATTCACCCCAGAGATTTCCCGGCTAGCTTACCAAAACGGCCAACCCGGGGGAATCCCGATGTTATGCAGAGGTCTTTAAAAGCAAAAGCCAAAATACTAATACTTGATTGAAGGGGCTTCGCTTCTTAGGATGGTGGAAATCAATCTGGGGCAACAGATGACATCCTTACTTATTTTGAACGGGCCGAACCTGAATCTGCTCGGCACACGACAGCCTGAGGTCTATGGCGATACGACACTTGCCCAGATCGAGTCATTATGCATTGAAACAGGCCGAAAGGCAGGCTGCAATGTCACTTGTTATCAAAGCAATCACGAGGGCGAACTGGTCGAGGCCATTCACGCCGCGCGAAATATCCATGACGGGATCATCCTGAATGCGGGCGCATATACGCATACTTCGGTTGCGCTGATGGATGCGATTTCGTCGGTTGGAGTGCCGGTTGTCGAACTGCATCTGTCCAACATTCACGCCCGGGAGGAATTCCGCCATAAATCCTACATCGCACCGGTTGCGGTTGGGCAGATTTGCGGCTTTGGGGCCAAAGGCTATGTATTGGCCATAGACGCAATACTGGACCATCTGGAGAAATCCCGATGACACTGCATTTTCTGGAACAAGTCAGCGAAGCAGATACAATCGAGGACGTCTGGGTCGCGCTGTGTGACAAGATGGCCGAATACGGATTCGACCGGCTGTTGTATGTATATACAAGGTTTAAATCGGGGTCCTCTTTGGGGGACCCAAAAGATTCAATTGTGCTGTCCAGCCATAGTTCCGAGTATATTGATGGCTATATCAATGAAAGCCATTACATAAACGGGCCGATGCTGCGCTGGTCTGTTGAAAATGTCGGGGCGTGCAGTTGGAGCTGGATACAAACCATTCCGGAAGAAACGCTGACCATTGGCGAACGCAAAGCCATGGAATTCAATAAAGAGATGGGTGTGATTGCCGGATACACGATCGGGTTCAAAACCGATTCTGTGCGCAATCGTGGCGGGATCGGCCTGACAGCCTGCCCCGGAATCACTCAATCCGAAGTAGATGCCACATGGGAACGTCACGGCCGCGAAATCCTGGTGATGAACAATATGGCGCATCTGAAAATTATCAGCCTGCCCTACACCAGTTCCCGCCGCGCCCTTACAGCAAGGCAACGCGAAGTGCTGGAATGGGTTGGAGAAGGCAAAACCATGCAGGATATTGCCACCATAATGGGGCTGACAACGGCCACTGTAGAAAAGCATTTGCGACTCGCACGCGAAGCTTTGGACGTCGATACAACCGCCCAGGCAGTATTGAAGGCCTCATTCCAGAATCAAATCTTTATTCTGGATAGCTAAACCACCCCAGAATACTGTCTTTTTGGACAGGTATGGAATCCCTTACTATCTTTACGCGGCGTTAACGTGCAATCTATTGTTGTTCCGTGAGTGGTGGCATTTATGCCTGGGAACTTAAGCGAACCGAGTAATGCCCGAAAGTTGGTGATGGGGTGATTGGGTGGCATATCATGGCGGTGTTGACGCGCCGCGATTCTCAGAGAGAAAAGGATATGCCACATGGAAGACGATACTATTTTGGAGTTTACCGATCCAGCCGGAATTTCACCTGATCCGCTGACGGATATCTTGCGCAAAGGCGCGCGGGATCTGTTGGCACAGGCGGTCGAGGCCGAGGTTTGTGATCTGATGGCGCAACACGCGCATTTGAGGGATTCGGCCGGTCGCCAGCGCCTTGTTCGCCACGGATACCTGCCGGAGCGCGAGGTGATGACGGGGATCGGCCCTGTCCCGGTGAATGTGCCTCGGGTGCGTGATCGTGGCACGGGGGCGGAGAAGATCAGGTTCACCTCGACGCTTCTGCCGCCGTATCTGCGCCGGGCAAAGTCGGTCGAGGAGTTGTTGCCCTGGCTCTATCTCAAAGGTATTTCCACGGGTGATTTCGGCGAAGCACTGGCGGCCCTTCTGGGGCCTGATGCGGGTGGTTTGACATCGAGCACGATTTCGCGCCTGAAGGCGGAGTGGTGGGCAGAATACGAGCGTTGGAACCGGCGTGACCTGTCGGCCAAACGCTATGTGTATTTCTGGGCCGACGGGGTTTATTTCAAGCCGCGCACGGATGCTGACAAGCAATGCATGCTGGTGATCATCGGCGCGGACGAGTGGGGTAACAAGGATGTTCTGGGCCTCGTGGACGGGTATCGAGAAAGCAGCCAGAGCTGGCGTGAACTGCTGCTGGACTTGCAACGTCGTGGCCTCAGAAAAGCCCCTGATCTGGCCGTTGGTGATGGCGCGCTCGGCTTCTGGAACGCCTTGCGGGAGGTGTTCGGTGAGACCCGGGAGCAGCGCTGCTGGGTGCATAAAACCGGCAACGTCCTGAATGCCATGCCGAAGTCGCTGCAAGCCAAAGCCAAGGGCCATCTACAGGACATCTGGATGGCCGAGAACAAACGGGACGCCGAGGCCGCGTTCAATTTCTTCATCGAAGCCTATGGCGTGAAATACGAGCGTGCCGTGGGGAAGCTGACCAAGGACCGGGACGTGCTGCTGACCTTCTACGACTTCCCTGCCGAGCACTGGAAACACATCCGCACATCCAACCCCATCGAAAGCATATTTGCCACCGTGCGGCACCGAACGAAGAAGACCAAAGGCTGCCTCGGGCGCAAGACCGCCTTGGCAATGACCTTCCGCCTGATGATGTCGGCAAAGAAGAAATGGCGTAAACTCGACGGCGCATTCCGATTGCCGGAAATCATCGAAGGGGTTGAATTTAAGGACGGGATCAAGCAGGAAAAACATGCCGCCTGATTACTGCGTCACCAACTTTTGGGCATAGCTCGCCAAAGAACAATTCGGCCTTCCAGCCGGTCAATAGCATCCGGTGCTGCGGAGACACGCGCAAATCACGGTCATTCCCCAGCGCCCCGGCCTTGATCAGGATCGGAGCGAATTTACCCTGCCCGTTTGCAGTACGCTGACCAATCCAGCGGATCGGCTGCGCGCCATGATCTTTGGTCAAAACCAGATCGCCAACGTTCAATTCCTCGACGGCGACCACACCACCGGGAGTGGAAATACGGGTGCCGGCCACAAAACAGGGCGGTCCCAGATCACCAACGGCAACCTGCGTACTGTTGGTAACATAGGTTACAGAAGTAACCGTAACTGGGGCATGCGGGAAAGCCGTCCCGTCATTCGGGGTAAAATAGCGCGACCCATCAGCGGTGTAGAAGGTAACACCTGTAATCTGGACGCCGTCAATCGTTACCGTATCGCCAACCCAGACGCGGGTAATATCGCTGCCGTTAATTTGGTCCGACCCGTTTGGTGACAAAAACCCGTCACCATCAGCGTCATTCATTGTGATTGTAATAACATTTACAGTCGCAGGCAAACCCGGAGGATTGCCCGGGTCAAAATTACTACCCAAAGCCTGATCGGTATAGATTGGCATCGTATTCCACGTCTTTCACTATTTATGCCTCTCTTTGAATCGGCCATCAAAGAAAGGAAGCATCCACATCACACAAGCCGACTTTTTCCAGCAAAATGTGTTAATAATATGAAAATTTGAATGTTTCATAAAAAATTCAGTAACTATTTTATGCTTGAGGCTTGCCTTGCTTCCCGACTACCCTTGTCCGATCAGCGAGGTGCGAAATGAAAATAGCCACATTCAACATCAACGGCATCAAGGCGCGGATCAACGCCCTACCCGACTGGCTGTGCGAACGCGCGCCCGATGTGGCCCTTTTACAGGAAATCAAGACCGTCGACGATGGGTTCCCGCGCGAAATATTCGAGGACATGGGTTATAACGTCGAGGTGCATGGGCAAAAGTCGTTCAACGGCGTAGCGATCTTATCGAAGCTGCCGCTTGAAGATATACAGCGCGGCTTGCCCGGCGATGATGATGACGATCACGCCCGCTGGATCGAAGCCACGGTGATGGGTGAAAACCCGATCCGGGTTTGTGGGTTGTATCTGCCCAACGGCAACCCCGTTCCGGGGCCAAAATTTGATTATAAACTGGCGTGGATGGAACGGCTATACCACCGCGCCAAAGACCTGCTGGCGGCTGAGGAACCGGCGTTGATGGCCGGAGATTACAATATCATTCCGCAGGCCGAAGATGCCGCCCACCCCGACAAATGGCGCGAAGATGCGTTGTTTCGGCTGGAAAGTCGCACGGCTTGGCGGCGGGTTGTCAATCTGGGCCTGACCGATGCATTTCGCGCCATCCACCAAGGGCCCGATCACTACAGTTTCTGGGACTACCAGGCAGGCGCATGGAATAAAAATGACGGCATCCGGATTGACCATTTCCTGATGACGCCGCAATGTGCGGATCTGTTGCTGGATTGCCAGATAGACGCCGAAATCCGTGGCCGTGAAAAACCGTCGGACCATGTGCCGGTCTGGGTTGATCTGGCCGCATAACCATCTGAAAGAAAGAGGATAATCATGACCAAACTAAACGTCCCCGATATGACCTGCGGCCATTGCAAAGCGGCTGTAGAAAAGGCTGTGGCAAGTGTTGATGCAGATGCCAAAGTCGCGGTTGATCTGGAAACCCGCACGGTTGAAATTGACACCAACGGTGACATGGCCGCCATTATGGCCGCGTTAAAAGAAGAAGGGTACGAGGCGACGCAGGCCTAGTCACCGACGTAATCGCGGGCCGCGCTGGCCAGTTCCGGCCATAGGTCTTTGTGTGCGAATGGCACCTGCACCCACTCCTTCATCGCCCTGCCCTTGCCGGACGGATCAAATAATTGCGCCCCCTCCAGCGCCAAGGCGCGGGTGTGGGCATCACCGGTCAGTTTGAACACCATTGCGTCCTGAAAATAGGCCACAAAGGCCTTGCCGCCGGTTTTGAAGCAGGGCTTGCCAAACATCTGGCTTTGCTCGGCACCGGTTATCTGCTGGCCGACACGAGTGTATTCGTCTTGGGATTCGGACATGATTTACCTTTCGCGCATTTCCACGAACACGAGTGTAGGCAAAGCCTCACCAATAACAAGACCCGCTTAGGCGCGGGTCACATCGTGCTTGTAAATCCAGTCGAATTTCTTCATCGCCAGTGACGGCGCAAATGTGCTGCCCAAACGCAATGCCGTATGCGCGGCAAACCGCAGCGGCCCCGGCGACAGGTGATAGTTGCGCGCATTCTTGCTGGCCGCGTCAATCACCCGCGCGGCCCGCGGTCGGCGGCGGGTTTGATAGCTGGCAAGCCCCTTTTCAACCGTATCCGCCTGCTCCAGCGCATCGGCCAGCACCCAGGCATCTTCCAGCGCCATCACAGCACCTTGCGCCATGAACGGCAAGGTGGGATGGGCCGCATCACCCAGAATGACCACCCGCCCCTTGTGCCAGTTTTCCGCCACCGGATGGCGGAACAGCCCCCACAGGTAAACATCCTTAACCCGATCCAGCAGCCCCTGCACCTCGGGGCCGAAATCGGCGAACACGGCGCGCAGGTTGGCCGGATCATCGCGAAAATTCCACCCCTCTGCGGCCCATTCATCGCGTTCCTGCACCGCCACGATATTCAGCATTTTACCATCACGCAGCGGGTAGACCACCAGATGCTTGCCCGCGCCCATATAGACACGCGCCACGGCTGGTTCATTCCCCAGCGCGGGCACAATCGTGCGCCATGCCACCTGTCGGGTGAAAAACGGCTTACGCTCGCCATTCAGCGCCACGCGCACCTTCGAGTGCAGACCATCCGCCCCGATCAGCACATCAGGGGACGATCCGCCGCCCTGTTTCATTGTGACCAGTGCATGACCATCATGCACACTAACCTCGTCAACCTGTTGCAATAGACGAATCTTCACCCCAGCCTTGCGCGCGGCATCGGCCAACACATCAACCAGATCGGCGCGATGCACAAAATAATATTCCTGACCATCCGCAAACCGCTGAAAATCCAGCCCGAACACCGGCTTTTCCGTTGTGCCGTCCAGCAGGGAAACCCCCTTGGCCCGCACCGAGCAGCCGGCCAAGGCCGCGCCCGCGCCCAGCGCCCGCATCACCGCAAAGCCGTTAGGACCGATTTGCAGGCCGGCACCAACCTCGGCAATCTCGGCGGATTGCTCCATCACGGTTACTTCGGCCCCGCGCTGTGCCAGTGCCGTTGCTGCCGCCAGCCCGCCAATGCCCGCGCCAAGAACGCAAATCTTTTGTCCATCCAGTGCCATTACCCAGTCCCCATATCAAAAACACCGGAGCGTCGCCGCCCCGGTGCCTGTATGCTTCAATTCAAAAACAGTTTCGTTGATCTATACCAACAATCAGTCGTCACGGTGCACTTTTTCGCGCCGCTCGTGCTGTTCTTGTGCTTCCAGCGACATTGTGGCGATCGGGCGCGCGTCCAGACGTTTCAGGGAAATCGGCTCGCCTGTAACAGAACAATAGCCGAATTCGCCTTCTTCAATCCGGCGCAGGGCCTGATCAATCTTGCCCACCAGTTTGCGCTGGCGATCCCGTGTGCGCAATTCCAGTGCGCGGTCTGTTTCCTCGGACGCGCGATCGGCAACATCGGGGATATTGCGTGTGCCATCCTGAAGATGTTCAATGGTGTCTTTGCCGTCGGACATTATGTCTTCTTTCCACGCAATCAGTTTGCGGCGGAAATACTCCAGCTGACGGTCGTTCATAAACGGCTCGTCTTCGGCTGGTCTATAATCATCTGGCAAGAAAATCTCGGCTTTCATACCTTCTCCCTCTTGCAGTCCTTTGGCTGTCGAATCTCGCATCCTAACCTCCGGAACCCACTCCTGCCGCTGATCTAGTGCAATCTGCGACCATTGTCACGCCCCATTCTCATCCGCTTGAAGCAAAGTGATCAAACGGTTAGGTATTGCCAAACCGCAACCCATACAGGCGCAGTAAAGCTGATGAAATTTACCTCGACCGATACCTATGTTGCCACCGACGATCTGACCGTCGCCGTGAATGCCGCTGTAACACTGGAGCGCCCGCTGCTGGTCAAGGGTGAACCAGGCACCGGCAAAACCGAACTGGCCCGTCAGGTGGCACAATCGCTGGATCTGCCGATGATCGAGTGGCACATCAAATCCACCACCCGCGCGCAACAGGGACTGTATGAATATGACGCCGTTTCCCGCCTGCGCGACAGCCAGCTGGGCGAAGAACGCGTGCACGATGTGAAAAACTACATCCGCAAAGGCAAGCTGTGGCAGGCGTTCGAGGCCGAAAGCAAGGTTGTTCTGCTGATAGACGAGATCGACAAGGCCGACATCGAATTCCCCAATGACCTGTTGCAGGAATTGGACAAGATGGAGTTCCACGTCTACGAAACCAATGAAACCATCCGCGCGCGTGTGCGCCCGATCGTGATCATCACCTCGAACAACGAAAAGGAACTGCCCGACGCCTTCCTGCGCCGCTGTTTCTTTCACTACATCCGGTTTCCCGACATGGAAACGATGAAAAAGATCGTCGAGGTGCATCATCCGGGCCTGAAAGACGCGCTGCTGACGACTGCCCTGACCCAGTTCTATGAATTGCGTGAAACGGCGGGGTTAAAGAAAAAACCCTCGACCAGCGAGGTTCTGGACTGGCTGAAACTGCTATTGGCCGAGGATCTGTCTGCCGAAGACCTGAAACGTGACGGGGCAAATGCCCTGCCAAAGCTGCATGGCGCATTGCTAAAAAACGAACAGGATGTGCATTTGTTTGAACGGCTGGCGTTTATGGCGCGGGGGCAGCGTTAGCCGCTCGCGTTTTTCGGGAAATCGTAGGGCATAATACTGAAGAACTTTAATTGTTGTTGAGTTCCTCAGTTAAAATCCAATTTACAATTACCTTTCTCGTATTCCGTTAAGTTACAAGATTTCCACTCAACGCTGAATGTAGTCCCATTTCCACAACTTGTAGAAAGCAATGGCTGAATAGATTTCATCCCAGGGGCTAATTTAAAGATTGCCTTATCCACCTCGAAACAACCGCCCCCAACAGTCCTATATGCAATGATAACTTCGTAAGGGCAATTATTTGCAAATTCATCCAAGTCTTTATTGTTCGAAACACAGTCGTCTGCAAACACACTGGCAGCACTCAATGTAACCAAGATTGTGCCAAAACTGACAATTTTCATTATGCTCATAATCGTTTACTCCATAGGGAACCTCTGTAAATTCCCGTTTTCGCCTTCTTCGCGGCGGGGTGGACGGTTTTTCGCCTGTCCCGCCTGATTGCTTCGGATCATAAACCCATTTTCACCGGTTTCAAGCCGGTTTTGGGTATTTCAGGCACACCTCACCCCATGAACCCTTATCCCGGCGCCGCCAGGCCGCATTCGAACTGGACGAAGCGCTTCATGTTGTAGACCAGGTTCATCATCCCGATGCGAAATCGCGCCCGCTTCAGGCCGATGGAGCGGATCAGCTTGCCGCCCATGGAGCGCTCCTGAAAAGCGAATACATGCTCGACCCGGACCCGCACTTTCGAGCGCCTCCGGTTGGCCTTTTGCTGGCGCTCGCCAAGCGGCTTGCCGCGCCTGCCCTTGTGATGGATATGGCTGTGAAGCCCCCGCTCTTCCAGCTCGCTTTCGATCTTTTGCGAGCGATAGGCGCTGTCGGCCCACAGGTCCGATGAGGTGTTGCTCGCATCAATCAGACCGGCAAGCGCCTGGCTGTCATGCACGGCGGCATCGGTGACATCATAAGCGCGGATGAATTTGTGCCGCCGGTCGACATTGATGTGGTTCTTGTAGCCGTAATAGCTCTTGCCGTGCTTCTTCGTCCAGCGCGCATCCACGTCCTTCTGGCGCTTCTTGTGGGGTTTTTCCTCCCACTCTTCAGGCGTTTCGCCCGCCTTGATTTTCTCGTTCTCGTCCCTTTTGTTGTGCTGGCGCGGCGCCGGAACGATGCTCGCATCAACAATCTGCCCGCCCATCGCCAGATAGCCCTTTTCGCGCAGAAAGGCATCGAACTTGTCAAACAGCTCCTTCATCTTCCCGGCCCCGGCCAGCCTTTCACGGTAGGCCCAGATGGTCTTGGCGTCAGGTACGCTGTCTTCAATGCCAAGGCCGAGAAACCGCATGAACGACAGGCGGTCGCGGATCTGATACTCGATCTGATCGTCAGAGAGGTTGTAGAGCTGCTGCAAAACCATCGTCTTGAATATCAGCACCTCATCCCAAGGCGGGCGGCCAGCGTTGGATTTGCGCTGTTCGGGCGGCGTGCGCCATATGGCCTTCAGCTCGTCCCGGTAATCCTCGAACGGCACCATGTCGTTGAGCAACACCAGCGGATCACCAGATTTGTCCAGTCCCGCGTATCGGCTGGAAAGATCAAAAAATCCCATCTGACCCATGACAAAACCCCGTCGGTCGAATCATTTTCATCCTGATGACGATTCTACCCCGTCAGGCCGGATTTTGGGGGATTTTTAGAGGTTCCCCATAGTAAAAGCGCGATTGTTCGGCGTCCAACGAAAATCACCTACCATCCAATGTATGCGCCTGCCCCGCCAAGTTCAAGCAGTGTCACCCTATGGCAACAAACATGGCGATTGCCATTTCCCACCCGCTCCGGCTACTATTGGCGGTCATAATATAAAAGCCAGGGAAAACAAACGAATGGCCATCAAAGATACCCTAATCGTCCGCCCGCTGAAAGCTGCCGATGAGCAACAGTGGCGCCGTCTTTGGCATGACTATCTGGAATATTACGAAACCTCGGTCCCCGAAGAGGTCTATGTCAGCAGTTTTGCACGTCTTCTGGGTGATGATCCGCAGGATTTCAACGGGTTGGTGGCCGAGTTGAACGGCAAACTGGTCGGCCTAACCCATTACCTGTTCCACCGCCATGGCTGGAAAATCGAAAACACCTGTTATCTGCAAGACCTCTATGCCGACCCGGATGTGCGCGGCAAGGGGATTGGCCGCGCCCTGATCGAAGGCGTCTATACCGCAGCCGATGCCGCCGGTGCCCCCGCCGTTTACTGGCTGACACAGGATTTCAACATCCAAGCCCGCAAACTATACGACCTCATCGCGGTTCTAACCCCGTTTATCAAGTACCAAAGGCCCTAACCTTTATGGGTTGTGTCTCGAAAGTGGTGGAAATTGATTTCAGGCACCTCCGAGCGGGTTGAGTTATGCGCCGGTCAGGCGGCTTGGTCAAGGGTTGCGTCGGCGACGGGCTGAGCGAGCGTTTCCCAGCCATCGACCTTTCGCATGACGATCTGCCCCGAGGCCATCAGAGCCCAAAGCAGCATCGGCACGGTCTCGGCGCATGGCAGCACGGTCTGGGTCTTGATGCGGCGGCGGAATTCCTCGTTCAGGCGTTCGATCGCATTTGTCGTTCTGGCCGATTTCCACTGGCCTTGTGGCAGACGCGTGAAGGTGAAAAGCTTATCTCCTGCTTCTTCCAAGCTGTCAGCGACGGCCTTGCATTTCAGCCGCCATTTTCGCAGAAATGCCTTGCGGCGGGTGGCGATTTCCTCGGGTGTTTTGGCGTAGATCATGTCGCGGTAATCTTCTGTCAACTCATCATGCATACGCTTGGGTGCCTTGGCCAGAAGGTTGCGGTGCTTGTGCACCGTGCACCTCTGGATCGGCAGATCTTCACCCCAGAGGGCAATGAGAGCGACCTCAAGTCCCGGTGCCCCGTCCACGATGACAAATTCGGGCCGTTTCAACCCGCGCGCATCCAGATCGTTGATGAACTGACGCCAGGCGGAGGTGCTTTCGCCGCCCATGTTCATCAGTGATAACAAGACCTTCTGCCCATCCCGGCGCACGCCAATCGCGGCCAGAACCGAGATATTGGTGGCCTTCCTGTCAATCCGCGTTTTGATCACGGTGCCGTCCAGGATCAGCCGCACGATGTCTTCATCCGCAAGGCTGCGGGCGCACCACGCCTGCCAGTCCACCTTCACCTTGCGCCAGGCGCGGCTCACCACATCCTTGCTGACCGCCCCCTGAAACAGGCCGAACAGGGCGCGTTTTACCCGCCGTGTGTTGGTGCCCGAAAGGTAGACAGCAGCGATCAGCGCCTCGGCCTTCTTCGTCAGCCGCTGGTAGCGGGGCAATGCCTTCGAGCGCCATTCTCTGGCCTTGCCGGCCTCGCCTGTGATCCGCGCACGCGGCACGCGCACCGTTTCGGTTCCAAATGTTCCGACCAGTTGCCGCTCGCGATGCCCGTGGCGGTATCCGGCCTTTGCCCCGCCGCTGCGGCCATACCGGCAACGGCCCAGAAACTGCTCCAGCTCCTCTTCGAAAACCGCCTCGATCGTCGCGCGGATGTTCTGGCGCAGCCGGTCTTCAATCGGGTCATAGCCTGCTTCATTGGCCAGTAGCGCGGATGTCGATGTTGCTGTATTCTTTGTCATGGCGTGATCTCCTTGGCGGTTCCAGCCGCCGGTTGGGTGGCTTCGATGCACCCGGAGATTACGCCGTCCTCGAATTTCCACCAAACTCGCGACACTACCCCTTAATGCGTTTATTGTTTCTTTTGCCGCTTCTTGCCCTGATGGCCTGCGCGCCTGCCCCCTCGCCACATGACCGAACCATACAACGGACCCACAGCTATACCGGGCCTATGCCGCCGATGAAGCAATTCGGGCCAGCCCATGTCGGCCCGCCAACCCGAAGCAATCGCGAAATCGCACAGGATTTTCTGGACCTGTCATTTCAAATGGAAAGCGGCGAAATCCTGCCCTTTATGACCCGTTTTGACGGGCCGATCACCGTGCGCACCAATGGCACCCCACCGTCTACCCTTTCATACGACCTAAATGCCCTGCTATCACGCCTGCGTAACGAGGCCGGTATCGACATCCGGCGGGCTACAGCTGCAAAATCGGCTAATATCTCGATCAATATGGTTCCCAGCGGGCAATTCAAACGCCTTCGCCCCACCGCCGCCTGTTTTGTTGTGCCCGGTGTTTCCAACTGGAATGACTACCGCAGGTACCGGCATGACAGTATCACCAACTGGAAGACCCTGCGCAAACGCACGCAAATGGCCATATTCATCCCCGACAACGTCAGCCCTCAGGAAATGCGCGACTGCCTGCACGAGGAGCTGGCCCAGGCCCTTGGCCCCCTGAACGACCTGTTTCGCCTGCCCGACAGTATATTCAATGATGATAATTACCATTCCATCCTGACCGGTTTCGATATGCTGGTGCTACGCGCCTATTACGCACCCGATCTGCACAACGGCACAACCCGACAACAGGCCGCCGCCGCCCTGCCCCGTATACTGGCCAGCATGAACCCTGCTGGCCAATTCGCCTCGGGTCGCGCGCCGGTCAGTGTAACGCCCAAAAGCTGGGAAAGCGCCATACGTCAGACCATCAATCCCGCCAAAAGCCATTCTGCCCGCCGAGCCGCCGCCATGCGGGCCGTCACAATCGCCCGCAACCACGGCTGGGCAGATGTGCGCACCGAATTCAGCCTGCACAAACTGGGCCGCCTGACCCTTGCCCAGGATGCCGGCCTTGCCCGCAGTGCCTTTCACGAGGCGCTTTCAATCTTCCGTGGCCGACCGGAAATGTGCCTTCAGGCCGCACAGATCACCATGCAACTGGCGGCCATTTCCCTAAGTGACGGTGGTGCCCAGATCGCAATCAATCAGGCCAACAGCAGCCTGCCCGCCCTGTTGCAGGCACAGGATGCTGTCACCCTGTCAATGGTGCTGATGATCAAGGCCGAGGCACTGGATTTGCTGAACCACACCGCCGAAGCCCGCGAAGTGCGGCTCGACAGTCTGGGGTGGGCGCGCTATGCCTTTGGCAGCAAAAAGGCCGCGCTTGACCGGCTTGCGGGCATCGCTGCCCTGACGCCAAAGTAAACCGCAACCAGACGAGGACACCATGCTGCTTATATATTTCGCTGCCCTGTTCGGTGCCGGCCTTGGTGCCTATCACGCCATGCGCAAAGGTGGCAACGTCAAGGACATCGCGCAATATGTAGCGGTTTATATGCTGATTTTCGGTCTGATCGCCCTGTTCTACACCATCTTTACCGCGCGGGGCGCATAGCCACCCATGTTCCTGCGTTTCTTTGAAAACCTGCGCGGCGCCGATGTGCCGGTCAGCATGCGCGAATTTCTGGCCTTTCTTGAAGGCATGAAACGCGGCCTTGTCACCTATGACGTCGAAGGGTTCTACTACCTTGCCCGCACCGCCATGGTCAAAGACGAACGCCATCTGGACAAGTTCGATCGCGCTTTTGCCGCCAGTTTCGAGGGGCTGGAGCATATCAGCTTTGACGATGTGCTGAACGCGGTCGATATTCCCGCCGACTGGCTGGAGAAAATGGCGGAAAAACACCTGAGCGCGGAAGAAATGGCCGAGATCCAAGCCCTTGGCGGCTTTGACAAGCTGATGGAAACCCTGAAAGAGCGCCTGAAAGAGCAGGAAAAACGCCATCAGGGTGGCAGCAAATGGATCGGCACCGCCGGCACCTCGCCCTTTGGCGCCTATGGCTACAACCCCGAAGGCGTGCGCATCGGGCAGGACCGCTCACGCCACCAGCGGGCCGTCAAAGTCTGGGACCGGCGTGATTTCAGGAACCTTGACGACAGCGTGGAACTGGGCACCCGCAATATCAAGGTCGCCCTGAAACGCCTGCGCAACTGGGCGCGGGACGGCGCGCATGAAGAACTGGATCTGGATGGCACCATCCGCGCCACCGCCGAACATGGCTATCTTGACGTGAAAACCCGCCCCGAACGGCGCAATGCGGTGAAAATCCTGCTGTTTCTGGATGTCGGCGGATCAATGGACCCGCATATCAAAATCGTCGAGGAGTTGTTTTCCGCCGCCCGCGCCGAATTCAAGCATATGGAATACTATTACTTCCACAACTGCCTGTATGAAGGCGTGTGGAAAGACAACGCCCGGCGCTGGAACCACCAGATTCCGACGTGGGAAGTGCTGCGCACCTACGGGCCGGATTATAAATGCATCTTTGTCGGCGATGCCTCGATGTCGCCCTATGAAATTGCCTATCGCGGCGGGGCGAATGAACACTGGAACGAAGAAACCGGCGAAACATGGCTACGCCGCGCCCGCGAGCAATGGCCCGACAACCTGTGGATCAACCCGCTGCCGCAGGAGCATTGGCAATATACCCATTCTATCGCGATGATCCGCGAGATTTTCGAGGACCGGATGGTGCCGATGACGCTTGAAGGCATCACTCGCGGCATGAAGGCATTGACCTGACCTGCAAACCGGCCAAGGATACCCCATGACAAGCGGTCTGAAAAATCTGTGGCAAAACCACAAACTGCTGTTGCTGGCCTTTGTTCTGGCGGCGGCGGCAACCCTTATGTTTGCCGTCCGGCTGGTGGTTGTCACGATCTATTTCAGCAATCCCGCCCACCAAAACCAGCCGCTCGAGGGCTGGATGACGCCGCGCTATCTGGCCTATTCCTATGATTTGACGGCGGATGAACTGGAACAGGTTCTGGGTATTGACCCATCCAGCGTTTCCCGCATCCACCTTAAAAACCTGTTGAAAGATCAGGGGATTACCCTTCAGGAACTACAATCCCGACTGGACAGGATCAAAGCCCGCAAGGCCGCCGAATGACCGATCTGCTGCTGTCTCTTGTCGCCGACTATGGCGCAATCATGCTGTTTGTCACCACCTTCCTTAGCTGCCTTGCCATCCCCATGCCCTCGTCCCTGATGATGCTGGCCGGTGGCGGCTTTGTCGCCAGTGGTGACCTTGGCCTGACCAGTGCCGTTTCCGCCGCCTATCTGGGGGCTGTCACGGGGGATCAGACCGGGTTCCAGATTGGCCGCAAAGCCGGCGCATGGCTGGCCCGCGCCCCCAAACGCAAGGCTCTGCTGGACAAGGCCAACACCCTGACCATGCGCTATGGCGGCCTCGGCGTGTTCCTGTCACGATGGCTGTTTTCGCCGCTTGGCCCCTATGTCAACTTTGGCGGCGGGGCAACAGGATATAACTGGGCCGGTTTCACCTTGTGGGGCGCTTTGGGTGAAGCCGTCTGGGTCACGCTCTACGTCAGCCTTGGCTACCTGTTTGCCGACCGCATAACCGAGGTCGCCGACATCCTCGGAAACGCCAGCGGTTTCCTTGCCGCATTGGTGGTCACCATCGGCCTTGGCTTTTGGCTGCACCACGCCATGAAACACCCCCGCAAACCCTGATCCCCCATTCTTCTTGCCCCAAATACCTGCGTCGCAGGCATCCGCCCTTGCCACGGCAACCCGCCATCGCCATATAATCCCTATGCTCCGCCTGACCCCGATCCTGATTGCCATCCTATACGCACTCGTCATGTACCGCTTTTCGGTCTGGCGCACTTCGCGCGAGCTGGATGCGAAATCCACCGAACTGGCCGATCTCAATCTGAAAAAGCTGACCGACAAAATGGCGCATGCGCTGGATCTGCACCGCATCCGCGTCAACATCTATGAAATCGACCCCGTGAACGGGCTGGCAGCGCCGGACGGGCGCATTTTCATTACCCGCGGATTCTATGACAAATACCGCGCAGGCGAGGTCACAGGGCCGGAAATGGCCAGCGTGATTGCACATGAACTGGGCCACGTCGCCCTTGGCCATTCCCGCCGCCGGATGATTGATTTTTCCGGCCAGAACGCCTTGCGTACCGCAATGATTATGGTGTTCACCCGTTTCATTCCCGGCCTTGGCGTCTACATCGCCAACTTTCTGACCACCCTGCTGGCCGCCCGCCTGTCACGGTCAGACGAATACGAGGCCGACGCCTATGCATCGGCCCTGCTGACCAAATCGGGGATCGGCACCGAGGCGCAGAAAAATCTGTTTCGCAAACTGGACGCGCTGACCAAATCCAATGGGGGCAGCGCGCCCGCCTGGCTGCTGAGCCATCCGAAAACCACCGAACGGATCAAGGCAATCGAAGCGATGGAAAATCGCTGGAATCCCGCAAAATAGGCTTAGCGATCTTCCGGATAAACCTGCGTTTCCGACAGTTTATAGCTCCATTCCAGACCGGCATTTTTCCAGCCATTCACCACCCGCTGTCCGCGCTGTGGTCCTTCTGCCGCCTTGTCACCTTCAAACCCGTCCACCAGTGAATAAACGTTTGTGTAACCCAGTTTTGCCAGCACATTCGCGGCCCGCGCGCTGCGGCTGCCGGACCGGCAGATCAGGATAATCTTGCGATCTCGGGATATGCCGTTTTCCTGTGCATATTCATCAAATACGTTGGCAAAATCGGGGTTTGGAACCATGGAATATGTGCCCTTCTCCGGATTGAATTCGGCAAACCCCGGCATGATTTTATAGGGGATGTTCACATTGGCCCGCTTCGGGATGCCAACAAAGGCCACTTCGACGCGGCTGCGCACATCGACCAGCACCACATTGGGGTCCTGCAACATATCAGCGGCCTCGACTGCTGTGACATAGAGGCCTAGGTCGGTTTGTTTTTTGGTTGGAATTTCCCCAGCATGCGCCAGAAACGGAAGGGTAGACAATGCCACAACAGCGGCAAACAGGGTTTGTTTTGAAATAAACATTTCACTCTCCAGTAAAAAATGTGTTTTCCCGCGCAAAAATTCAGGCGCAGAGTCAGGTGTAATATTGCCTCCGACAGGCAGTGTTTATTTTCCGGTTTTGGTCTTGGTCGTATTCGGCGAAAATTGCCGAGTCTTCGTCATTGAATGGCGAAAGGTTAACAGATTATCCCGCTTTTTGGATAGTAAGATATTCCTTACCTATTCAAAATCAGCAGATTTATGCCACCAGCGCCTTGCCCAAGCGCGGCAGGCGCGCCTTTTTCATCAGCTTGCGCATATCCCAATCCTGCCCCGATAAACGCTCGGCTGTCTGGCGGACATTTTCGGCCACGCCCCCCACAACATCAGGATTTTCAATGAACATTTCCCACAGCAACCCGTCCGGATCGCGACGGATCACCCCGTGGCCGGTCAGGCTTCGGGTGGGGAAATCTTTCAGGTTCATCGTTAGCAAAACATCCGCCTTGCCCGTGATTGCCGCCGCCAGAACATGGGTGTCATTCGCGTCAGGCAGGTGCAACCCGGCTTCCAGTTCTGCCGAATAGTTGATTTCGGCATTTGGCCAACCGGCGCGCAACAAGGCAATCTCGCCCCGCGCCACATCTTCCTGTCCATCGCCAATACGCGCCGCCGCGCGTGCCCATTCTTCCAGTATCCGCGCCGACCACAGCGGCGTGAACAACCCGCGCCGCGCCACTCCCAGCAACACTTCGCGCATCACGGTTGGGTAGAGCACACAGGCGTCAATCAGGATCCGCATCAGTCCAGCCGGAAAAACAGCGCCTTCAGATAGCCGCTTTGCGCCAGTTGCGGCAGCAACGGATGATCCGCCCCCGCCCCGCCGGAATAAATCTGCATCCCGCGCCGCCCGCCACGGCCAATGCCGCGCGCCGAGGAATTGCGAAACGCATTCAAATCCGCCGCGTGTGAACAGGAACACAGGCCCAGATAACCGCCCTCGGCCACCAGAGGCGCCGCAAGCCGCGCCACCCGTTCATAGGCGCGCAAACCCGCATGCAGGGCCGGTTTGGCCGGCGCAAAGGCGGGGGGATCACAGATCACCACGTCAAACAATGCACCTTCCTTGGCCAGATCCTCCATCACCGCAAAGGCATCGCCCTTGCGCGTGTCAAACCGCGCCGCCTGCCCCATGGCCTCGGCCCCGGCCGTGGCCAGTTCCAGCGCAGGGGCCGAGCTGTCAACCGCCAGCGCATGGGCCGCGCCGCCAGCCAAAGCCGCCAAGGAAAAGCCGCCAAGGAAAAGCCGCCAACATGGGAAAACACATCCAGCACGCGGGCGTCTTTGCACAGGCGTTGCGCAAAAGCATGGTTCGGGCGTTGATCGTAAAACAGGCCGGTTTTTTGTCCGCCCAGCAGGTCCGCCATATAGGTCGCACCATTCATCGGCACCGCAATCGGCCCGTCCAGCGCGCCGCGCAGCAGCAGGGTTTCCTCGTTCAGCCCCTCCAGCGCGCGCGAACGGCCTGTGGCATTTTTCACGATAGTGGTAACGCCGGTGACATCGGCCACGGCCTCGGCCAGCATGTCCAGATGCACCTCGGCCCAGGCCGCATTGGGCTGGATCACTGCGGCATCGCCGAAACGGTCGATCACCACACCGGGCAACCCGTCGGATTCCGCATGGATCAAACGATAGAACGGCGCATCATACAGACGGGCACGATGGGTCAGCGCCCGTTCAACCCGCGCCTTGAACCAGTCCACATTGACCACGGCATCGGGGTTGCGATCCAGCATCCGGCAGGCAATTTTAGACGCCATATTCACCGCCACCAGCCCTAGCGGGCGGCGATCATGGTCTTCCAACCGCGCCAGCGTGCCGGCCTTTAGCGCCTTGGTGCGCCGGTCGGTGACGATTTCATCAATGAACACCCAGGGAAAGCCGTGGCGGATGGCACGGGCTTCGGCTTTGGGTTTCAGGCGGACAACGGCGAGAGAGGGGGCGGGTGTGGGGGCTGTTTGTGTCATGGCCCCCTGTTATAAAACATTTCAACGCGGCGATAGGGCTATTTTAACGCTCCAGCCGCGCCTTGCGACCGCCGCGCCGTTTGTTCGGGGCGGCCTCGGCCAGACCTTCGCGCAAGACCTGCGTCATCGGGTGGTCGGGAAATTCATCGCTGTACTGCGCCAACAGCTTTGCAATCTGCAACTTCAGATCGTCCCCCGCCACAGCCCCCAGCGCCCAATCCAGAAAGATCGAGCGACATTCGGGGGCGTTGATCCCCTCAATCCGATAGCTTTCGCGGATCAAACCGCGCGAGTCCAGTTCAGTCATCGTCATTCGCGTTTCCTGTTGCGCCCTGATTAATCCTGCATCTTCACAGGCAACAATCCATCCACGACCATATGGGACGCCGCAACGACAGTATCAAGCGCGTTGCCCGCCGCCTGCACGCTGTCCGCCCCCAGTTCGCGCAAAACAAAGGCCCGCGCGCCTTCGCCCAAGGCCCCCATATTCAGCGCCTGTTCGCTCAGCAATTTGGACGTGCCGCGCAACCGCCACAGCATGTCATAGGCCCGTTGCAATATCTGCCGCTGCTCGCCGGTCAGCCAGCCGATGCGCTCACCTGCCTCCAGTTGCCCCGCAATATCGCGGGCAGTATCGCCCGCCAACAGGGCCGCCGTTTCCGCCACCAACTCGATGTCCTGCATCCGGCCTGCGCCCAGCTTGGCCTCCCATTCATCACGGGCGGGTTTTGCCTCGGCCAGACGGGCGCGCATGTCGGCCACATCGGGCAAGACGCGGGGCAGTTTGCCTTTGTCGGCCAGAAGGGTCGCGCGAAACGCCTCGATCTCGTCCCCCAGCGCCCCGTTCCCTGCCACAGATCGCGCGCGGGTCAGGGCCAGATGTTCCCATGTCCAGGCCTCGTCCTGCTGATAGGCCATGAAGGATTGCAGCGATGTCGCCACCGGCCCCTGCCGTCCTGACGGGCGCAAACGCATGTCGACCTCGTAAAGCCGCCCCTCGGCCATTGGCGCGGACAGTGCGGTCACCAAAGCCTGTGTCAGCCGCGCATAATAGGGCCGCGCCTGTAGCGGGCGGCGCCCGTCCGAGGCCTCGACCCCGTCCGCATCATAGATCACGATCAGGTCAAGGTCGGATGTTGCGTTCAACTGCCCCGCCCCAAGCGACCCCATTCCCAGCACCATCGCCCCCCGGCCCGGCGGCGCACCGTGCTTTTGGGCAAAATGGTCCACCACGGGGTGCCACAGCGCCGCCACGCTGGCCCCTGCCAGATCGGCATATTGCTGCCCTGCCTCCTGCGCATCAATCAGCCCGCGCAGGTGATGCACACCGATGCGAAAATGCCATTCCTTCTTCCAGCGGCGCGCCGTGTCCAGTTTGCTTTCGTAATCCTCTACCGCGGCCAGTTTCGCCGCCAACTCCTGTTCCAGCACCGCCGCACCGGGCCAGGGTTCAAAGAACGACCCGCCCAACACCGCATCCAGCACCTGCGAATTGCGCGACAGGTGGCGGGCCAGCGCGGGGGTGGTGGTGCAGATGTCTATGATCAGGTCGATCAGTTGCGGGTTGGCCTGAAACAGGGAAAACAGTTGCACACCGGCAGGCAGACCGGCCAGAAACCCGTCAAACTGCGCCAAGGCCTCGGCCGGATTGGCGGCCTTTTGCAGCCGCGCCAGCAGATCGGGGCGCAGGCGTTCAAAAATTTCCACCGCACGGGCGCTGCGCAATGCAGGATAACTGCCCCAGCGGGCCATGATCTCTTGGGCACCCTCGGACAGATCGGGATTAGGGTCAGCGCGCATGACGGTGGGGGCAAAGAAGCCCTCGGTCAACTCATGCACCTCGGTCAGATCGGACATCAGGCGGCTGCGCAGTTTTTCGGTGTCGCTGATCCCCATGAATTGCGCCAGCCGGTCGAATTCGTCCGGCGCTTTGGGCAGGTCGTGGGTTTGCGCGTCATTTACCATTTGCAGGCGGTGTTCCACCTCGCGGTGGCTGCGGTAGCGTTTGATCAGCAATTCGGCCACATCCGGTTCAACCCAGCCCTTGGCCGCCAGCGCCCGCAAGGCTGGCACGGTTTCGCGGCCGCGCAGATCAGGATCACGCCCACCGGCGATGATCTGGCGGGTCTGGGTAAAGAATTCGATCTCGCGGATACCGCCGCGCCCCAGCTTCATGTTGTGGCCCTCCAGCGTGATCGGCCCGCCCAGTCCCTTGTGCTCGCGGATACGCAGGCGCATGTCGTGGGCGTCCTGAATGGCGGCGAAATCCAGATGTTTGCGCCAGATGAACGGTGACAGGTTTTTCAGATACGTCTGCCCTGCCTGCAGATCGCCAGCGCAGGGGCGCGCCTTGATGTGGGCGGCGCGTTCCCACGTGCGCCCAAGGCTTTCGTAATAGCGCATCGCGGCGTCCATCGACAGGCAAACGGGGGTGACGGAAGGGTCCGGGCGCAGGCGCAGATCGGTACGAAAAACATAGCCTTCGCCGGTGATGTCGGACAAAAGCGCACTCATTTTACGGGTCACGCGGATGAAGGCGGCGCGGGCATCATGGTAGTCATCGTCCGAATAGCGGGTTTCGTCAAACAGGCAGATCAGGTCGATGTCCGAGGAATAGTTCAACTCCCTCGCCCCCATCTTGCCCATCGCAAGCACCACCATGCCGCCCGCCCTGGCCACGTCATCCGGCCCCATGCCGGGCAGCTTGCCGCGTTTGATCTCCGCCGCCACCAGCGCCTTTAGCGACACATCCACCGCCAGATCGGCAAATTCTGTCAGGGTGCCGGTGACCTGCTCCAACGGCCAAATCCCGCCCAAATCGGCCAGCGCCGTTAGCGCCGCAATCCGCGCTTTGGCTTGGCGCAACAGAGGTTTCAACTGGTCCAGCGGGGCCTGTTTCAGGGCCTCATACTGTGCCTGCAAAGCCGTGGCCGGATCATCAAACGCACCCGACAGCCATTCGGCCTGCTGCGCCATTACCGCCGACAGATAGGGGCTGCACCCCGCCGCCCCTTCGATCAGGTTTTGCAACGGTTTCGGGGCATCGGCAAAAACGGCCGCCACCTCGGCGCCGCGTTCGGGATTATGGGGAATCGGGGTGCGGGTTATACGGGATGCGAAATTCATGCGGCAAGGATGGGGTGCGCGGCACGGGGGGTCAACAGGGGTTGCAGGATTTGTTCCGGCAGGGAATAGTTATGGTCAGCAATATGGGAAACGCAGATGAGCAAAAGCCTGAAACGTGTGATCCGCGCGCTGGAAGCGGCAGGGGTAAACACAACCCCCGTTGAAATGAGCAATGGCGCCCGCACCGCACAGGATGCTGCGGATGCAGTGGGCTGTGCGCTGGACCAGATCGCCAAATCCATCATCTTTCGCGGGGAAAACACGAATGAAGCGGTGTTGTTCATTACCGCTGGTAGCAATCAGGTGTGCTCTGATGCGGCCAGCAAGGTCGCAGGCGAGCCTTTGGGCAAGGCCGATGCGGGTCTGATCCGCAGCCAGACCGGTTTTGCCATCGGCGGGGTATCCCCAGTCGGGCATCTGTCGCCAATCCGCGCATTTTTCGATCCGAAACTGCTGGACTTCGATACCGTCTGGGCCGCCGCCGGCACCCCGCGCCATGTCTTTTCGATAAATCCGGCCGAATTACAGCTGATTTCCGGCGCGCAACCTATTGATTTTACTTCTTAATCAAAAATAATGTAAAATCTATTTACATTTACCCTTGCAAGGCGCACCGTAAATGCCAATCTTGGTAATGTGAAAGACATTCACATCAAACCCGAAACCCAAACAAACGGAGACCCAAATGAGCACTGTCGCAACATGGCCATCGCAGGCCGAAACATGGCTGGATGAGCGCGGCAAACCCGCATGGATTATCGCTATGGTCCTTGGATTTATCTTCTTCTGGCCTGTTGGCCTCGCCCTTCTGTTTTATATGATCTGGAGCAAACGCATGTTCAAAGGTTCTTGCCGTCATTCCCGCCGCCGCATGGAACGCCACCACGCCTATCAATCATCGGGCAACACGGCGTTTGATGCCTACAAGGCCGATACCCTGCGCCGCCTGGAAGAGGAACAGGTCAATTTCGAAGCCTTCCTTGAGCGGCTACGTGACGCCAAAGACAAGTCGGAATTTGACGACTTTATGAGCGAGCGCGCCCGCAAGGCCAAAGAAGCAGACGAGCCTGTCGACTCCTAAAATACTGGTAATGCGGCCCCTCTCGGGGTCGCCTTAACCGCTTTTTGCAAAAGGGGATGGCGCAACGCCCCGCCGTTGTTATCTTGAATTTGAATAAAAACTTCGGACCCGTATTAACCAGATGCGCCACAGCCTTCCCATAGCCCCGCAGTTTTATGTGACTGCCCCCCAGCCCTGCCCCTATCTGGACGGGCGGATGGAGCGTAAATTGTTCACAGCCCTGCAAGGGGAGTTTGCCACAAAACTGAATGATGCCCTGTCCAAACAGGGATTCCGGCGGTCGCAAAATGTGCTGTACCGCCCATCCTGCGCCGATTGTTCTGCCTGTTTCTCCGCCCGCATCAAGGTGGCCGATTTCGCCCCCAGCCGCAGCCAGCGCCGTGTACTGAAAAAGAACGCCGAGTTGCAGCGCAACGCCATGTCCCCCTGGGCGACCGAAGATCAATACAATCTGTTTCGCCGTTATCTGGAACATCGCCATGCCGATGGCGGCATGGCAGATATGGACATTTTCGAATTCGCCGCAATGATCGAGGAAACCCCGATCAAAAGCCGGGTGATCGAATATACCGCCCCCTCGGATGACGGCACCCGCGATCTGGCCGCTGTCTGTCTAACCGATGTGTTCGATGACGGGGTCAGCATGGTTTATTCGTTTTTCGAGCCCGAGTTGACCAAGAACAGCCTTGGAACCTATCTGATCCTTGATCATATCGATATCGCCCGCAGTGCCGGCCTGCCCTATGTCTATCTGGGCTACTGGGTGCCCGGCAGCCCCAAGATGGCTTACAAAGCAGGGTTCAAGGCGCTAGAGATTTACCGCAACGGAGATTGGGAACCGCTGGAGGATCCGGACAGTTTCGATGCCGATACGCACCCGCTGTCAATTGATCCGATAGCCGAGCAGGTGGCGAAAATTACGTTGCCGGATATATTGCCAACCCAGAAAGACTAACGAAAAAGCCCGCTTCTCAGCGGGCTTTTCATTCTATGGTTTCTCCAGAGCCTAGTTCGCGAACAGGTTTGGCAGGATGGTAACCACGCTGGGGAAGCTCCACAACAACGCCAGCCCGACCACCTGGATCAACACGAACGGAATGATCCCGCGGTAGATATGGCCAGTTGTCACGCTGGGCGGTGCCACCCCGCGCAAATAGAACAGCGCAAAGCCGAACGGCGGGGTCAGGAACGATGTTTGCAGGTTCACCGCGATCATGATCGTTACCCATTTCGGATCGAACGTGCCGCCGTAAATCACCGGCCCGACAATCGGGATTACGATGTAGATGATTTCAAGGAAATCCAGCACAAAGCCAAGGAAGAACAATACGACCATCACGATCAGGAACACTTTCATTTCGCTGTCGAAACTTTTCAGGAAGTCCTGAATATATTCCTCTCCGCCAAATGAAATCACCACAAGGTTCAGCAATTGCGAGCCGATCAGAATGGTGAACACCATACTGGTCACCTTGGCTGTTTCGCGCACAATCGGCGTTAGCACCGCACCGCGATACAGCACAACACAGCCATAAAGGATTCCGAACATTGCAAACAGATAGGCGCCTTTGGCAACAATAAAGGCCAGAATATCCTCGAACGGCACCGTGCCGCGGTTCATTCTCAAATCAAAGTTAACCCCGACAAGGATCATCACGATAATCGCGAATGTCGCCATTATGATAATCTTTCCAGTGCCGCCTTCATCTTTTAATTTGCGATAGGCCGCCAGCAGAATGGCCCCACCCGCCCCAAGCGCGGCCGCCGGTGTCGGATTGGTAATCCCGCCCAGGATCGAGCCAAGCACAGCAATGATCAATACAAGCGGCGGGAACACCACCGCCAGCAGTTCGTTTTTACCCAACCGGATTGCCGCATGATAAACGCCATAGAACGTCAGTAACGCGGGGATAAGCAGGTAAAGCGTGGTCATCCCGGGTGTGCTTAGCGGCGTGATCAGCGCAATATCTGCAATAAACGCCAGCGCAACACCGGCCAGCCCGATCAGGATCGGGCGCGGATCGGCGGATGGTGCGATGCCACGGGCAAACACAAGGATCAGCGCCATGAAGGTAAAGAAGATGGCAATGCCCGACCCGATCGGCGCAGCCGCTGCAACCTTGGCATCCGTGGCCGCAACCAGTTCTTCCTCGGTCAGTTTGTGGCTTGCCTGTGCCCCGCCAGCCGCGTCAATCGCTGCTTGCTGGGCCACGGCCGCATCCCATTTTTCCTGCCCGTGCAATTCAATGATCGCCGCTTTACATTGATCGGAAACATTTGTGCGCAAGGAAGTGGATTCAGTTGCGTCGGAATAGCTGTCGACCAAAATCGCTTGTGATCCGACCACGCCAAAGCTGCCCATTAAGAACATACCACCAATCAACACCGCGGGTGCCAGCAGAAACCATGTCAGCGCACCTTTACGGCCAATCTTTTCGCCTGTGGTTTCCATTGCAGGCACCGGCGGGGCCTTGTGTGGTTTTACCAGAGCATAGCCAAAGGCATAGAGACCATAGAGGAATGCCAGCATGATCCCCGGCAGAATTGCTGCCTGAAACAATGTGCCGACCGAAACCACCGCCGCTTCGCCCAGATAGGTCAGGGCATCGGAACAACCCACAAGTTGCGCGCGCTGTTCCTGTGCCGCGGAATAAAGGTCACCCGCCAATGTGCCCAATAGCACAATCACGATCGAGGGCGGAATGATCTGCCCCAATGTACCCGAGGCCGCAATCACCCCTGTCGCCAGTTCCGGCGAATAGTTATGCCGTAACATGGTGGGCAATGATAGCAGACCCATCGTTACCACGGTCGCACCAACAATCCCTGTTGAAGCCGCCAGAAACGCGCCCACAACCACAACCGAAACGGCCAGACCACCGGGCAACGGGCCAAAGACACGGGCCATTGTCGTCAGCAGGTCATTTGCGATTTTCGAGCGTTCCAGCGTGATCCCCATCAGCACGAACATCAGCACCGCCAGCAGCGTTTCAATCGACGCGCCCGCAAGAACCCGTTCGTTCATCCGGTTCACAATGAAACTGAGGATGGTGTTCATCGCGTGTTCCCAGCCACGTTCGAACACAGGCTGCGCGATGCGCGGCAGATCAGGGTTTCTGAACACCGATATTTTGTCGGCATGTATCCCCGATGATATCAGCGCATTATAGGCATCGCTGGACGTATCGATCGCCTGATGAACCAGATAACCGGCGCTATCCAGCCCGGCGATGATCGAAAAGGAAATAACAGCCGAGCCACCAATGGCAAACGCCACCGGAAAACCGGAAAGGATTCCGCCAAACAGAGACAGAAAGATGATGATCAGGCCAATCTCGACGCCATCAAGTCCGAATAACATAGTCTCTACCCCAGTATATTAATGTGTGCCTTCATAGGCTTCTTCGCCTTCGCCAAGGCTGTCTTTGTCCAGATATTTGCCTTCGGATTCAGGCCCTTCCTTACGCTCCAGATACGAGCGGTAGAAGAAAGCGATCGCCTGCAAAAATACCATTGCCGAATAGGAAATCAGCAGGATTTTGAACAGGAAATAACCGTTGAACCCGTTTGGCGAAAAGCCGATGGTCTCGACGCTCCAGCGTACGGCACGGGATTTCAGCATCAACCGATCTAGTGTGTCCGAGGCCGAAACCGGCGGATTGATCAGGTTGCGCCACATGAAATACCAGCCGTACATCCAGACCAGTACTGATGTCGGCATCATAAAAAACAGCGAGCCGAACATATCAATTGCGCGTTTTGTGCGGTATTTGACCTTGGAATAAACCAGATCAACACGCACATGCCCGCCTTGCACAAAGGTATAAGTGGCACAAAGCGCTACGATCAGTGCGTTTTCAAATTTCAGGCTCTCGGCCCACCAACTGACGTCTTTGGTCAGCGGCGCGCCAAAGGCCAATGTGATATCGGCAGCGGTGAAAATCCGCTGCATAAAGACGATGACGATCTGTTGCAGCACCATCAGCAAACCGGCCCAAGCCATAAAGCGTCCGACGGTGTTTGCAAACCCTTCCAGTGCGCGCACCACGCCCCACATGAAATTGTTCCGCCAGAAGCCATAGGCTGTCATCATCAAAAAGGCGGTGAAGATCACAAAGAATAATTCTTGCGAACCGCCGTAATAGATGAACCGCATCAGTGCCTGTTTGTCTTCTGCCCCGTCAAACCCGTTGACCCAGCTAAGCCACAGGGAGGGATGCGTGATCGCATAGCCGAAATTGTAAAAGGACTCGAATATATTGCCAAAGAACCACTGAAATGGTCCCGTGGTTTCGAATTTGTCCAGACAGGATATGGTATCTTCGGCGGATGCGCTGAAAAAGCCCGAGCAGGCGATATCATCGTTCATAAGAATTGGTCCCCAGAAATCCGACACAGGCCACCGGACACGGCAACCAAAGGATTACCCGCCCCTTTGCGCTTTCACACAAAGGGGCAGGCAGTTTTTTAAGTAAAGTAAGGAGTTAGCTCATTACCCGGTCGCGCTGGCGACGGTAGGCACCAGCCGAAACGGTCAACCAGCCGGACGAGGCCCGCATGGATGCGTTGTAATCGTCGAATACTTCCTTGAACAGATCGTCGCCCAGGAACTCTTCGTAGACCTTTTTGGAGCCTTCACCGAAGGCATCCCAAACACTATCCGGGAATTCCAGAACCTTAACGCCACCGGCTTTCAGACGCTCAAGCGCCGAACCGTTGTTCATCAGGAACTGGCTAAGGGACCAGGAGTTTGTATAACCAGCAGCGGCTTCGATCATCTTCTGGTGTGCAGGGCTAAGGCTGTTGAACACCTCAAGGTTTGTCGCCAGCGACAAACCGGCGCCCGGCTCGTGGAAACCAGCTGTGTAGAAGAATTTGGTGATTTCCTGGAAACCGGCTTTTTCATCAGCCCACGGACCGATCCATTCGGTGCCGTCAAGAGCACCCGAGGCCAGTGCCTGATACACTTCGGAACCCGGCAGGTTCTGAACCGACGCACCCAGATAACCCAGTGCTTTGCCGCCCAGACCAGGCATGCGGAATTTCAAACCGTTGAAATCTTCGGGGCCATTGATTTCCTTACGGAACCAACCACCGGCCTGTGTGCCCGTGTTACCGGCCAGGAACGATTTCAGACCAAAGATTTCACCCAGTTGGTCATGGTATTTGCGACCGTTGCCGAAGTAATACCAGTTGTTCATCTCGGTTGCGGTCATCCCCATCGGGATCGCGGTAAAGAATGCAAAGGCCGGATGCTGACTGATGAAATAGTAATCGGCAGCGTGATACATGTCGGCCTGACCGGATGTAACGGCGTCGAAAACCTCGAACGCGCCAACCAGTTCGCCAGCGGCTTTGATTTCGATTTCAAGGCTGCCATCGGACATTGCGTTGATGGTGTCGGCTGTGTGCTGTGCAGCATCAAACACACCGGCAAGGCCACGGCCCCATGCGGTGACCATAGTCAGTTTACGTTTGCCTTGGGCATAAGCCGGTGCAGCCAGTGTTGCGGCTGCGGCAGCTGTACCACCAAGGGCAGAAGTTCTCAAAAATGAGCGACGATCCATAAAGTTACTCCTCCCATAGAGTTTGTCGGATATTACCCGCCATAAATGCGGGCTGATCGTTTCAGGTGGCGAAAGCCTAACGGCTGGGGCGGCAGTATGGAATACCAACTATTGCGTAGACGGGGGATTTCTGCGGGTTTTTAAGGTGTAAATCGCCTCGATTACCCTTTGCCGCAATGAATTGACGCCCTCGTCGTGATTCTTCATTCTGTGATTCGGGGTTCCCCAAGGGCAAGAATCAGCAAAAGGCGGCACATGCGGGCGGATGGAAAACAGGGTCAGGCTTAGTTACGGGCAAAAGGTATTTTTGCTGGCGACCTTGCCGTTGCTGCTGGCGGCGGGGGCGATTGCCCTGCTGGTGACAGCCCAGTCCCGCCAGACCGCGCAGCAGGAAATCCAGGTGTTACAAGATGAATTGATCACCGCCAAACGGGCCGAATTAAAGAATTATCTTTCTCTGGCCCGCACCGCCTTTATCAACAGGGAACCTCTGTAAATTCCCGTTTTCGCCTTCTTCGCGGCGGGGTGGACGGTTTTTCGCCTGTCCCGCCTGATTGCTTCGGATCATAAACCCATTTTCACCGGTTTCAAGCCGGTTTTGGGTATTTCAGGCACACCTCACCCCATGAACCCTTATCCCGGCGCCGCCAGGCCGCATTCGAACTGGACGAAGCGCTTCATGTTGTAGACCAGGTTCATCATCCCGATGCGAAATCGCGCCCGCTTCAGGCCGATGGAGCGGATCAGCTTGCCGCCCATGGAGCGCTCCTGAAAAGCGAATACATGCTCGACCCGGACCCGCACTTTCGAGCGCCTCCGGTTGGCCTTTTGCTGGCGCTCGCCAAGCGGCTTGCCGCGCCTGCCCTTGTGATGGATATGGCTGTGAAGCCCCCGCTCTTCCAGCTCGCTTTCGATCTTTTGCGAGCGATAGGCGCTGTCGGCCCACAGGTCCGATGAGGTGTTGCTCGCATCAATCAGACCGGCAAGCGCCTGGCTGTCATGCACGGCGGCATCGGTGACATCATAAGCGCGGATGAATTTGTGCCGCCGGTCGACATTGATGTGGTTCTTGTAGCCGTAATAGCTCTTGCCGTGCTTCTTCGTCCAGCGCGCATCCACGTCCTTCTGGCGCTTCTTGTGGGGTTTTTCCTCCCACTCTTCAGGCGTTTCGCCCGCCTTGATTTTCTCGTTCTCGTCCCTTTTGTTGTGCTGGCGCGGCGCCGGAACGATGCTCGCATCAACAATCTGCCCGCCCATCGCCAGATAGCCCTTTTCGCGCAGAAAGGCATCGAACTTGTCAAACAGCTCCTTCATCTTCCCGGCCCCGGCCAGCCTTTCACGGTAGGCCCAGATGGTCTTGGCGTCAGGTACGCTGTCTTCAATGCCAAGGCCGAGAAACCGCATGAACGACAGGCGGTCGCGGATCTGATACTCGATCTGATCGTCAGAGAGGTTGTAGAGCTGCTGCAAAACCATCGTCTTGAATATCAGCACCTCATCCCAAGGCGGGCGGCCAGCGTTGGATTTGCGCTGTTCGGGCGGCGTGCGCCATATGGCCTTCAGCTCGTCCCGGTAATCCTCGAACGGCACCATGTCGTTGAGCAACACCAGCGGATCACCAGATTTGTCCAGTCCCGCGTATCGGCTGGAAAGATCAAAAAATCCCATCTGACCCATGACAAAACCCCGTCGGTCGAATCATTTTCATCCTGATGACGATTCTACCCCGTCAGGCCGGATTTTGGGGGATTTTTAGAGGTTCCCAACATATATGGCCGCGCCCTGCCCGATGACGAAGTGGCAAAACTGCAGGCCACGCAAACGCTGTCGGCCATGCTGTATGGTCAGGACGGTTATTTCTTTGTTTATGACTACGAGGGCAACAATCTGGTCAGCCCGCGCCGCACCGAAATGATTGGCAAAAACTGGCTGGGCGTGGCTGGACCCGACGGTCAGATGGTGGTGGACCAGATGATCAAAATCGCCCGTCAGGGCGGCGGGTATATGACTTATGACTGGCCCAAACCGTCAACCGGCAAATCTGAACGTATGGTGTCTTACGTGGTCGGATTGCAGGACTGGCGCTGGGTGATTGGCACAGGGGTTTTTATCGATGACGTGCTGGATACAATTGCTTCCGAAAGGGCCGAAGTCGAGGGGCGTGTGCAAAGCACCTTCCTTTATATCGGTGCAATCACCCTTGGGGCGTTGCTGCTGGTGTTCCTTTCGGGCATGTTCCTGAACCTGCGTGAACGCCGTCTGGCCGACGCCAAACAAAAGGGGCTGACACAGCGGGTTCTTGACACACAGGAAGAAGAGCGCAGTCGCGTGGCGCGGGAATTGCACGACAGCATCAGCCAGATCCTTGTCGGGGTGCGCTATGCGCTGGAACTGGCCCGCAAACGGGTGCAGGCGGGGGATGCGCGCGCCGATGAAAATCTGGGCAAAGGCATCGACAGTCTGAACAGCGCCATTCAGGAGGTGCGGCGCATATCGCACGATCTGCGCCCCGGCGTTCTGGACGACCTGGGGCTTGGGGCTGCTCTGCAGGCGCTGACACAGGAATTCAGCCAGCGCACCGGGATCAAAACGGAACTGGAAACCGTAGTGTTTCGCAACCGGCTGGATGCGGAATCCAAAATCGCCCTGTTTCGTATCGCTCAAGAGGCCCTGACCAACATCGAGCGCCTCGCCGGCGCTACCGAGGTTTCGATCAAATTATTCGGCCACAAAAAAGGCGCGACATTGCGCATCACAGACAACGGGCATGGCATTGACGACAATGCTCCGGCCGCTTCCCATGGTGGCCTTGGCCTGCGCAATATGCAAGAACGGGTCGAGCAACTGGACGGAACCTTGCAGATGACCAGCACAAGAAACGGCACCGTGATCGAGGCCAAAGTGCCCTTGACCCACCTTCTGCCCCCCGAAGACGCACAAGGATAATCAGATGAGCCACCCTACCCGTGTTGTAATAGTCGATGATCACCCGATGGTCACCGAAGGGATCGAAGCGATCCTTGAAACCTATGACGATATCAACGTGGTCGGCACCCTGAACAACGGGCAGGCGATTATTGATCAGGTCGATGATCTGGCCCCCGATGTGATCCTGCTGGATCTGAACATGCCCGATATGAACGGGCTGTCCGCCACCGAAATATTGCTGGAAAAACGCCCCGATATGCGGGTGCTGATCCTGTCGATGCACGACACGCCGGAATACATCCAGACCGCCCTTAGCCACGGGGCCAAAGGCTATATTCTAAAGGATGTTCCGACCGAGGAAATCAAAACCGCGATTGATACGGTGATGGCGGGGCAGCAATATCTTTGCACCGGCGCCAGCACCGCCCTTGCCCCCAAAACCCACGATGGCCGTGAAACCCTGACCAGCCGCGAACAAACTATCCTGCTGAAACTGGCGCAGGGCAATTCCAACAAACAGGTCGCCGCCGCGCTGGATATTTCGGTGCGCACAGTGGAAACCCACCGCAAGAACATCAAACGCAAACTGGGCATTTCTACTACCGCCGGTCTGACCCGCTATGCGCTGGAACATGGGGTGTTGCAGGGAACGGGCGGGTTATGAAACCGGAGCACGGCCATTTTTTACATGACGTTCAACCAGCCGTTTCTGACGGCGATCTTCCGGGATAATACGGGCAGGCTCGCAGCGGTAATCCAGCCGGGCCACCTGTGGCAGAATTTCAAAGATTTCCTCGACCGCCTCTTGTGGCAGGGCATTCAGGGCAAGTTCACCTGTATACAGGCTCTCGCTCGGGGTGCCTTCGGCAAAGACCACCTGATGATCGTCAAACAGCAGATGGAAATATTCCACTTGGGGCGTTTTCATATCTACGCAAATCCCCGGCAATGCCGCCAGCCTGATCGCGGAAACCAGCACCCCGTTTTGGCCGAACATCCGCTGCACCACCGGCGAAGACACCAGCATCCGGTGCTGCCGCGACACCCGCAAATCCCGCAAGGGTAAACCGTTTCCCAATGATCCCGCAGGCATCAACACCGGCCGCAATTTCGGATTTTCCGCCAGTTCCGTCGCCGATATTTCACGCTGCAAAACCAGCCGCAGCTTTTGCGGCCCCGCATCCAGCGTTTCAACCATCATGCCCGCCCGCAGATCTTCAACCGGCAGTTCCCCGTTGGCCGTTCGTATCCGCGTGCCCCGCACAAAACAGGTCACATCCGAATAGTTCCATCCCAAAATGTGGCTTTGATAACTTCCCAGGGTCGCCCCTACCGTAAAGGCCGATCCCGGACCGGGAATGAAATACCACGACCCGCCTGTGTTAAAGAAATAGAATGTCTCGACATGGGCCACACCGTTGATATCGGTAAAGGAGATATCGATCGCATAAGGGCTTGAAGCCGTCGAATTGAAGGCGCCCCCGTCTATACTAACTGTTTCATCGGCATCCGTACCCCCCTGATAGGCTGGGTCATTATCACTAAGGGTGGCTGAATAGGATGTATTATAAGTTGCATTATATCCCGTCCCCGACCACTTAAATGCTGTCACTGTATAGAGGGCCATTTGTTACGTGTCCTTTTCCGAAATTTTACAGCCAGCCAAATCCCCTACATCTCTGGAAAGCGCCTTGAACAATTTACGGGTTCCTTCTGCATCCAGCTTGTAAGCAACTGCAGATTTCCCCAACTCCCGACCAGCGTGGTGCCTTTCTTGTGCTGTTAGCTGAACCGCGTGTTTTTCGGCCAGCCGCGCTGCAAATTCCCTGTTTTTCTGCCCCATCCGCGCTCAACCTTGTTGGTGAATCAATCCCCCAAGAAACATTCACAAAATACCCGCCACAATTGCACGATACAGAAAACAACACCCCATTGGTAGAGCTTACAGAAGGCCTTATCAATTTATCAAAGCTGTAAGTCTTTTATGCATCGCACCGTAAAAATACGGAACCACGCAATATCCAGATGGCTTTTCGCAAGAAAGTTCCAAAATACCCCCGATATGCGACACTTTTCCTTTAGATTGCCGTTGACGCCCCTTTGCGGCACTCCTAAAGTCACGCCACCAACCAAAGGAGCCTTGGACATGAACGTCCTATCTGTGATTGTGGGAAAGTTGCGCATGGGTCTGTAAAGACTACCATATCGGTATCCCATGCGCCCCCGTAGATCGGGGGTTTTTTTATGGTCAAAGGCAAAATGAAAGCGGAGTAGAAAAGATGACACGTCAAATGAGCGGCGCGAAAATGATAATCCAGGCCTTGAAGGATCAGGGCGTGGACGTCGTGTTCGGATATCCGGGCGGGGCCGTGCTACCGATTTATGACGAAATCTTTCAGCAAAACGATATTCGCCACATTCTGGTGCGCCATGAACAGGCCGCGGTCCACGCCGCCGAGGGTTACGCGCGCTCGACCGGCAAACCCGGTGTTGTTCTGGTCACCTCCGGCCCCGGCGCGACCAACGCGGTGACCGGCATGACCGATGCGCTGCTGGACAGTATCCCGCTGGTCATTCTGACCGGTCAGGTGCCCACCTTCATGATCGGCAATGACGCCTTTCAAGAGGCCGACACCGTGGGCATCACCCGCCCCTGCACCAAGCATAACTGGCTGGTCAAGGACACAAACAAGCTGGCCGAGATCATCCACGAAGGGTTCCACATCGCCACATCCGGCCGTCCCGGCCCTGTGCTGATCGACGTTCCCAAGGACGTGCAATTTGCCGATGGCACCTATTTGCCACCGAAAAAGGCGGATACATCACGCTATCAACCGCAGATCAAGGGCGATATCGAGGCGATCACAGCCTTGGTCGAATTGATGGAGCAGGCTGAACGCCCGATCCTTTATACCGGCGGTGGTGTGATCAATTCCGGCCCCGCCGCCAGCCAGTTGCTGCGCGAACTGGCCGATGCCAGCGGTATTCCGGTAACGTCCACCTTGATGGGTCTGGGCGCCTATCCTGCCTCCGGCAAAAACTGGCTGGGCATGTTGGGCATGCACGGGCTGTACGAGGCAAATCTGGCGATGCACGGATGTGATTTGATGATCTGTGTCGGCGCGCGGTTTGATGACCGCATCACCGGTCGGGTCGAGGATTTCAGCCCCCATTCAAAAAAGGCGCATATCGATATTGATCCCTCCTCGATCAACAAGGTCGTGCATACAGATGTCCCGATCATCGGTGACATCGGCCATGTTTTGGAAGATTTGCTGAAAATCTGGAAATCCCGTGGCCGCAAGGTGAATAAACCGGCGATCGGCAAATGGTGGAAACAGATCGACGAATGGCGCGCTGTCGATTGTCTGGCCTATAAACAGGAAGGCAAGGTGATCAAGCCGCAATACGCACTGGAACGGCTGGAAGCGCTGACCAAAGGTATGGATCGCTATATCACCACCGAAGTTGGCCAACACCAGATGTGGGCGGCGCAGTTCCTTGGCTTTGACGAACCAAACCGGCTGATGACATCCGGCGGTCTGGGCACGATGGGCTATGGCCATCCTTCGTCTTTGGGTGTGCAACTGGCACATCCCGACGCGCTGGTGATCAACATCGCCGGCGAAGGATCGTGGCTGATGAACATGCAGGAAATGGGCACCGCGGTGCAGTACCGTTTGCCCGCAAAACAGTTTATCCTGAACAATGAACGGCTGGGCATGGTGCGCCAGTGGCAGGAATTGTTGCACGGCGAACGTTACTCGGCCACATGGCAAGAAGCCCTGCCCGACTTCGTCAAACTGGCCGAGGCGTTCGGCGCCAAGGGTATACGTGTCGAGGACCCCGCCGATCTGGACGATGCGATCACGGAAATGATCAAACACGACGGGCCGGTTATTTTCGACTGCTTGGTGGAAAAACATGAAAACTGCTTCCCGATGATCCCCTCAGGGTCCCCCCACAACGAAATGCTGATGGGAGATGCCGAAACCCAGGGGGTTATTGGCAACACCGGCGCGGTTCTGGTTTAAGAAAGGTCTAGAAATGTCTGCACTAAATATCAAAAAAGGCTCATCGGCCCATTCCGCTTATGACCTGAAAAACCCCAACGCCGACGTGAACGAGGCCCACACACTGGCCGTCACCGTCGACAACGAGGCCGGTGTTCTGGCCCGTGTGATCGGGTTGTTTTCCGGGCGCGGGTATAACATCGAAAGCCTGACCGTGGCCGAGATCAACGAGGAATACCACACCTCGCGGATCACCATTGTCACCACCGGCACCCCGCAGGTGATTGAACAGATCAAAGCACAGCTGGGCCGTATCGTACCGGTCCATTCGGTGCATGACCTGACGGTCGAAGGCCCCTATCTGGAACGCGAACTGGCGTTGTTCAAAGTGGCAGGCACCGGCGAAAAACGGGTCGAAGCCCTGCGTCTGGCCGATATTTTCCGCGCCAATGTGGTCGATAGCACGCTGGAAAGCTTTGTGTTTGAAATGACCGGGACCAGCGAAAAAATCGACGCCTTTGCCGATCTGATGCGCCCGCTGGGTTTGACAGAAACCGCCCGCACCGGCGTGGCGGCAATGTCGCGCGGGGTGTAACGGCGGTTAGACTGGATGCGCTGTAATAAAAGAGGCCCCGTTGAAGGCACTGGGGTACAGGGGCCTCTTTCACACTTCCCAAGCTTTGGGAAGACTTGGGAAAATAGCTGCGGAAAATAGCTGCCTAATGCCGAAAAGGGAAATTTGGGGTCATAGAGATTTCCGGCACCAGACATTAAGGTTACCCGTTGCTTGGCAGCATGCCGGCATCCGTGGCAACCTTCAGTTCATCGGCATCCACGGCCCCATCCGAATTGGTATCCATCGCGGTGAAATTTTCCTCGGTCAGTGACGGATAAGCCGCCAGAAGCTCGTTATACGACAATAGCCCGTCACCATCCGCGTCGATTTCGCTTTGGGCGCTCACGGCTGTGGCTGCAAGTGTCAGGGCGATGGCGGTGGCGGTATAGGTTACGATCTTTTTCATTTTTTACTCTCCTTAGGGCATTTCGCCCGTTGCGTCCGAAGGTGCGTTGTTGCGCCTTCACCCAACAAGAGGATGAAATCAGGGGATTATTCCGCTACATTTCCGCTTTGTGCCAAACATCGCCAAACACGCGGTCCCCTGCCGACTCCGATGCACCATTCCCGCAAGAACCTGCCCAAAAAGCCCCCCTCGCCCGAACCGGCAACAATCCCCCGGTTGCTCTATGCCCTGACCACAGCCAGATTGCCGGACATAGTTTTGGAGGCTGATATGACAAGTGACGCACAAACACTGACTGATCTGATGCCCGCACTGATCCGGTTGGCCCGTATTCTGGCCCCAAGCTCGGACATGGCCGAAGACATGGCCCAAGAAGCCCTGCTTCGCGTCTGGGCGCGGATGAAAAAAGGGGCCACAATCGATGATTTGCGCCCCTATCTGATGACCACCCTGCGCAACACCAGCACCAAACCGGCCCCGCAGCATCAGGAACTGACCGAACAAAACACCCCGGGCAAACCGGCCGAAGTCTGGAGCCGCTTTGCCTGTGGTGATGTAAACGACGCCATAACCCGCCTGCCAGCGGATCAGGCCGATCTATTGCGCATGGCCGTCATGCAGGGCACCAGCTATGCCCAGATAGCCAAAACCTTTGACCTTCCTATAGGAACTGTCATGTCCCGCATCTCCCGCGCCCGCGCGCAATTGCGCGCGGATCTGGATTTGCCCAAGTCCAAAGCCGTGGAAACCCTGTTGCAAGACATGGCGTCCTAGGCTTATGCCGTTTGGCGCAGTTCCATATCCTGGTGGATCGGCAGGACCTTGGCAGTTGGCCGAACAACCGGTTTCATTTTTGTGGAAGGAATAGCAGGCATACTCAGGACTGCATATTTACGACCATCACCAGGATTGTAGTAAGGCTCGCCAATTCTGTTGGCTTTATATCCCAATTGGCGCAAGGCACGCATTAGGGATATCGGCGACAAAGACATCAACTCGCTTCCGCCCCCCTGTTTTGTCAACTTAACCAAACCATCTACAATGAGCGACAAACACTCACTGCGGTCGACATGGCTTGTCACTTCGTCCGAGATAACAAGACGTGTGCATTCCCATACTTTGGGTGTCTTGATTTCCTTGTCGAGAACCCCATCTGGGATATCGGCAAGTTTGCCATTTACGGCATCCTTGAGCATATAGGAGAGGTGGTCGCGGAAATTCGGACCAGTTGTTAAGGTGGATCGACTTATGAGAAAGACGATTCAAAATGACGAAACGAAAGAACCATTCTCCCGAATTCAAAGCCCGCGTTGCGCTTGAAGCAATCCGCGAGGAAATGACGATGGCGGAGCTGTCGAAGAAGTATGGTGTGCATCCAACCCAGATTGGCACATGGAAACGAGCAGCGATTGAAAACATGGCCACGGCATTTTCCAGACGGGGCCGTGATCCTGATCGGGTTGATGAAGCCCAGATTGAGAAGCTGCACTCCAAGATTGGTCAGCTGGTCGTGGAACGGGATTTTTTAGCCAACGCCTCGCAACAGTTGCTCGGGAAGCGAGGCAAAAAATGGTGAGCCGTGAGCATGATCTGAGTGTGCGACGACAATGCGGGCTACTTTCTCTGGCGCGCTCGAACCTGTATTACCAGCCAAAAGGCGAAAGTGCTGAAAATTTGCGGTTCATGACAATAATCGACAAGCAATTCTTGCAGACGCCGTGGTATGGATCACGGCAAATGGCCCGGCACATGCAGCGCCAAGGTTACAAGTGTGGTCGCCACAGGGTCCGCCGTTTGATGCGGCTGATGCGGTTGGTTCCGATCTACCAGACGCCCAACACGAGCAAGAAACATCCGCAGCATAAGATCTACCCGTATCTGCTGCGAGACCTGACGATTGATCGTCCAAACCATGTGTGGTGCGTAGATATCACCTACATTCCGATGCAGCGCGGGTTCCTCTATTTGGTCGCGATCATGGACTGGCACAGCCGCAAGGTTTTGAGCTGGAGATTGTCAAACAGCATGGAGGCAGATTTTTGCGTTGAAGCCCTGAAAGAGGCTATGGCCAAATACGGCAAGCCCGATATCATGAACAGCGACCAGGGCAGCCAGTTCACCGGGTTTGAATGGACGCAGGCGCTGAAAGAAGCCGACGTGAAAATCTCGATGGATGGCAAAGGTCGCTGGGTCGATAACCGGATGATCGAGCGGCTTTGGCGATCCTTGAAATACGAATGCATTTACCTCAACGCATTTGAAACGGGTTCGCAGACCCGCGCCGGGATCGGGAAATGGTTGGCTTACTACAACACCGAGCGCCCGCATTCCACCCACGGAATATTGACCCCGGATGAAGCCTATGACAGAAAAACAAAACCAATGAGTTTGGCAGCCTAAATGAAACCCTGATCCATCTTAAACTGGCTGCTGACTGGTCAAAAAAGTGGGACCACCTCTTAGGTATATTCCCCCCAAGAAGATGTCGTTGGCATAACGCGCGACCCACCAATCACTTTGCCGTCTTTCAAAACCAACGAGTAATAGGCAAGTGGATTATCATATTGATCCATCTCATATGAATCGTTGTGCGGAATGTCCCAATTCAGCGTATCAACAAAGAAATGTTTACGCAGGGACAAATAGTCAAAAAACGCTGTACCGTGGTTGTGCAGCTCGGACATGTTGAAGGTGATGTTTTCCATTTTCATTCTCCTTTATGGAGAGTGAATTAGAACTTGATCTGACGCTTTTGTTAACTGCTTTTCTTCAAATAGGCCAAGGGGCTGACCCAGATAACTACTTCAAGTAACGCTTAACCCATTGTCTTAGCTGCAATAACTGAGCTGAAGGGTCACTGTTGTTGAAACGCCACTCGCATTCCTTCAAATATAGCCCAAATTGGGCCTTGGGGACACCGTTAAATCGGCGCATGTGGCGCTTGGCTTGGTTCCAGAAATTCTCGATGCCATTGATGTGGTTGTGACGGTCTGCAAAGAGCTTGGAATGGTTGATGCGAAAGTGGTGGAAGTCTGACACATCCAGCACATTATAACCGCGCCAACAATCGGAATAGACGATGGAATCCGGCACGACTTTGCGCTCTATGATCGGGATCAGAGTGGCGGATTTGGCGTCCGGGATGATCTTGGTGTAAACCTTCCCACCCCTTTTTAATATACCAAAAACGGGAATTTTACCTGCCGCACCACGCCCGCGTTTACCTTTGCGTTTGCCGCCAAAGTAGCTTTCGTCCACTTCTATTTCTCCGCCGAACATAGCTTGGCTTTCCGCCTCCAGCTCATAGGCGATTATCTCGCGCAGGCGTAGAAAATAAAACGCTGCGGTCTTGCGGTTTACACCACACAAACTGGCTGCTGTTCGTGCTGTCGATCCCGAAACAAAATGCTCCGTAAGACGGTCTTGCTTGTAGTGGCTCAGGCGACTCTTTCTCATGCTTCCCATCATAACCTCTTTTTAGGTTATCTGGGTCAGCCCCTAGGCCAATTTTTTCCAAATTGTTGACATTTTCTGGTCAATCTTGGCCCAGAATCAGATCAAACCGAACTCCATCGCCTTTGTCGCCGCCTGTGCGCTGTTGTTTGCATTCAGCTTGAGTTTGGCATTTTTCAATCGTTGCTTGATTGCGCCCTGCGAAACTCCAAGCTCGGCCGCCATCTGTTTTAGCAACATTCCGTTCTTGACCATGGCCAACACTTCTTTTTCGGCGTTGGTCAAATTGCTGGGTGGTTTTGTCGCAATATGCATACGAATGATTTCTTCTGACAGCCGTGCAATTTCCTCATCCGTGAATTCCCGGTCAGCACGCGCGAATGATCCAAAACTGCGCTGACCTGTCTGATCATTATCTATACAGGATATTGCGACGCCATATCTTAATGAATAGGTTGATGCCAAGCCCAGAACACCCATCGGATCATCTTGTGCAATTTCGCTCCAACGAACGGCCCCTGTATTTGTATAGACCCATTTCATCACCGGGTCATGCAGCATAAAGCCTTGGGATGTATATATTTTCACCCACTCTGTAGGTAATTTGTTTTGCTCGAATACAGGAAACGCGAACCCGACCCGCAAGGCTAAATAATAGCCTGCAAGCGCGAAATCAGAAAATACCGAAGAGGTATCAAAATCTTTCATAGGTTGTTGTGCCTCATCCCACCTACCGTAACGCGAATCTGTATAAAAATAGGGGCTGACCCAGATAACCTAAAAAGAGGTTATGATGGGAAGCATGAGAAAGAGTCGCCTGAGCCACTACAAGCAAGACCGTCTTACGGAGCATTTTGTTTCGGGATCGACAGCACGAACAGCAGCCAGTTTGTGTGGTGTAAACCGCAAGACCGCAGCGTTTTATTTTCTACGCCTGCGCGAGATAATCGCCTATGAGCTGGAGGCGGAAAGCCAAGCTATGTTCGGCGGAGAAATAGAAGTGGACGAAAGCTACTTTGGCGGCAAACGCAAAGGTAAACGCGGGCGTGGTGCGGCAGGTAAAATTCCCGTTTTTGGTATATTAAAAAGGGGTGGGAAGGTTTACACCAAGATCATCCCGGACGCCAAATCCGCCACTCTGATCCCGATCATAGAGCGCAAAGTCGTGCCGGATTCCATCGTCTATTCCGATTGTTGGCGCGGTTATAATGTGCTGGATGTGTCAGACTTCCACCACTTTCGCATCAACCATTCCAAGCTCTTTGCAGACCGTCACAACCACATCAATGGCATCGAGAATTTCTGGAACCAAGCCAAGCGCCACATGCGCCGATTTAACGGTGTCCCCAAGGCCCAATTTGGGCTATATTTGAAGGAATGCGAGTGGCGTTTCAACAACAGTGACCCTTCAGCTCAGTTATTGCAGCTAAGACAATGGGTTAAGCGTTACTTGAAGTAGTTATCTGGGTCAGCCCCTTACCTATTTCCTGAAACGCACAATCGAGGCGCTACAAACACGGTTCCACGGCACTTTTGCCCTGTGGTTGCCGCCGCTGATCGCCGCTTCGGCCGGTTTGATCATGCTGGTGACGGTTCACACCCTTGTCGGCACGCCCGAGGTTCTGAAAACCATTGCCCTGCCATTTAGCGTCGCCGCCACCTATGCGGCGATCTACAATTTTATTGTTTACAAGCAACGAGGTACCCCCCGTGGTGAATGAAAACGACCGCCGCCCTTTGGCCAGCCGCGATACCGGCTGGGCCAACAAGCTGACGCAGATGCTGGCGAAAACATCCATCACACCGAACCAGATTTCAATCGCCAGCATGGGGGCTGCATTGACCGCTGGGGTGCTGTTTTATCTGGCCGGTCAAACCAGCGGAGGTTTGCGGATTGCGGCCCTGCTGGGCGGCGGGTTGTTTTGCCAGTTGCGGCTGATCTGTAACCTGCTGGACGGTATGGTCGCGGTCGAGGCGGGCAAAGGTTCACCGGACGGGCCATTCTGGAACGAAATGCCGGATCGGGTGTCGGATATCCTGATCCTTGTGGGTATCGGTTACGGGCTGGATATGCCAACACTGGGCTGGGCGGCGGCGGCCTTTGCGGTGCTGACGGCCTATGTGCGCGAATTGGGCCATGCCACGGGGTTGGCAGTTGATTTTTGCGGGCCAATGGCCAAGCCACAGCGGATGGCGGTGGTGACTTTGGCCGCCGTTCTGGCCGCAATCGCAACGCTCTGGGGCTATAGCGCGCTGGTGATGCAGATTGCGCTGTGGGTCGTCACCATCGGTGCAGCAGCAACCGCATTGCGCCGATCTGCCCGTATGGTCACGCAGCTGAATCAGCCCAAGGCATAACCCGCCCCGCGCACCGTGCGCAGGGGATCATCGCCGCCGTGCTGGCACAGCGCCTTGCGCAACCGGCCCACATGCACGTCCACCGTGCGGGTATCAACGTAGATATCACGCCCCCAAACCCGGTCCAGCAGCTGCGAGCGCGACAGCACACGGCCCGGTTTTTCCATCAGCGCGGCCAACAGGCGAAATTCGGTCGGGCCCAGTTTGACCCCCTGCCCCGCGCGCGTCACCCGATGGGTTTCGCCATCCAGCACGATATCCTCGTAGCGCAACTCGCCCCCCATCGACGCCGCGCGTGTGCGCCGCAACTGGTTGCGCACCCGCGCCATCAGTTCGACCACCGAATAGGGCTTGCTGACATAATCATCCGCCCCAGTTTCCAGCCCGCGCACCAGATCGAACTCTTCCGATCTGGCCGATAACATGATGATCGGAATATTGCGGGTTTCCGGACGGGTTTTCAGGCGGCGACAAATTTCGATGCCCGACACATTGGGCAACATCCAGTCCAGCAGGATAACATCCGGCGGTGCCTCGGCCACTTGCAACAGGGCTTCGTCTCCGTCTGCGGCCTCGCGCACGGTGAACCCTTCGGCCTTTAGGTTGTAAACCAGAATTTCGCGCTGTGCAGGCTCGTCCTCGACCACCAGAACTGTCGGCAGCTCCACAACCATGCCCTATTCCTCCGCCTCTTGCGCCTCGGCGATATAATCCAGCTTGGCGCGTTCCTCGCCGGGCAATTCGCCGGTGACCAGATAAATCACCTGTTCAGCAATCGAGGTCACATGATCGCCCATCCGTTCGATATTTTTGGCGATGAAATGCAGGTGCATGCAGGCGGTGATATTGCGCGGATCTTCCATCATAAAGGTCAGGAATTCGCGAAACAGCGCATTATACATCTGGTCAACCTCGTGATCGCGCGCGCGTACGTCTTCGGCCAGTGCCACGTCCTGATGCACATAGGCGTCCAGCACGTCCTTTAACATCCGCTCGACCTCGCGCGCCATGCGTTTGATTGCGCCGGACGCGCCTTCAATCGCCGGCATCTGCACCAGAACGGCGGTGCGTTTGGCAAGGTTCTTGGCGTAATCCCCGACCCGTTCCAGATTCCCGCTGATCTTCATCACCGACAGGACCGTGCGCAGATCGCTGGCAATCGGCTGGCGCAGGGCCAGCACCTGTGCGGCGTCGTGATTTACCTCTTCCTCCAGCGCGTCAATCAGCTTGTCGGCTTCGCGCACCCGCGCTGCCAACTCGTCGTCGCGTTTGTTCAGCGACTTGGCGCTTTCGTGGATCGCGGCTTCGACCAGCCCGCCCATTTTCATGATTTTGGCCTGTATCGCCTCAAGATCGCGGTCAAAGGCGCGCATGATGTGTTGGTCTGGCATAATCTGTCCTTTCCTAGCCGATACGGCCGGTAATATAGCTTTCGGTGCGTGGATCGACCGGATTGGTGAAAATCTGGCTGGTTTCGCCGTATTCCACAAGGTTCCCGAGGTGGAAAAACGCGGTTTTCTGGCTGACGCGGGCGGCCTGTTGCATGGAATGGGTCACAATCACCACCGCGAATTTCTCGCGCAGCTCGTCAATCAGCTCCTCGATCTGGGCGGTTGCGATGGGATCCAGCGCCGATGCAGGCTCGTCCATCAGCAGCACTTCGGGTTCGGTCGCCACCGCGCGGGCAATGCACAGCCGCTGTTGCTGCCCGCCCGACAGGCCGGTGCCCGAGGCGCTCAGCCGGTCCTTCACCTCGCCCCACAGGGCCGCGCGGCGCAGGGATTTCTCAACGATCTCGTCCAGTTCGGATTTGCTGGCGGCCAGACCGTGAATGCGCGGGCCATAAGCCACGTTGTCATAGATGGATTTAGGGAAAGGATTGGGTTTTTGAAACACCATTCCCACCTTGGCGCGCAGTTGCACGGGGTCCACTTGCGGATCATAAATATCCTCGCCATCCAGCAGAATGTCACCCGTCACCCGGCAAATATCAATCGTGTCGTTCATCCGGTTGATACAACGCAGAAACGTGGATTTGCCACAGCCCGAGGGGCCGATAAAGGCGGTCACGGTTTTGTCTTCGATTTCGACCGAAACATCCTTTATCGCGTGGTTGTCGGCATACCAGACCTGCACATCGCGGGCGGATACTTTGATGTCATTCATTGGTGAAACTCCTACCAACGGCGTTCAAAACGGCGGCGCAGCAGAACTGCGGCCACATTCATAATCACAAGGAACAACAGCAGGGTGATGATCGCCCCGCTGGCCCGTTCAACAAAGCCCGGATCGGCCCGCTGTGTCCAGTTATAGACCTGCACCGGCAGGGCCGAGGCCGGATCAAACAGCCCGTCCAGCGGGGCGGCCGGATATTCCTTAACGAACGCCACCATGCCGATCAGCAACAGCGGCGCGGTTTCGCCCAATGCACGCGCCATGCCGATGATGGTGCCGGTCAGGATGCCGGGTGCTGCCAGTGGCAGGACGTGGTGGAACACGGTCTGCATTTTGCTGGCTCCAATGCCCAAAGCGGCCTCGCGGATGCTGGGCGGCACGGCCTTTAGCGCGGCGCGGGTGGAAATGACGATGGTTGGCAGGGTCATCAATGTCAGCACCAGCCCGCCCACGATGGGGGCCGATTGCGGCAGGCCCGCGAAATTGATAAAGATGGTCAGACCTAGGATACCGAACACAATTGACGGAACGGCAGCAAGGTTCGAGATGTTGACCTCGATAATATCGGTCCAGCGGTTTTTCGGTGCGAATTCCTCTAGGTAGATCGAGGCCCCCACACCAATCGGCAGCGCCAGCACCAGCACCACCAGCATCATATAAAGCGAGCCAAGGATCGCCACGCCCAGTCCCGCCGACTCCGGCCGCTGGCCCGAGGCATCTGGCGAGGTAAAGAACGCCCAGTTAAACCGTTTGACGATGGCACCATCCGCAATCAGCGCATCCACCAGATCCAGTTGCTCGGGGCTGATCTTGCCATCCCGCACAGCGCTTTCATGGGTGACGCGGCCTTTCATATAGCCGTCAATCCGGCCACTGGCCAGAAATTCAAACCGATGCGTGGTGCCAATTACTTCGGGATTGGCCAGCACGAAATTGCGCAGTTTTGCGGGCGCGGCCTTGGACACCAGTGCGCCGATCTGTTTCTTTTTAAGCGGGGTTTGGATGCCCATCGCCGCAAGCTTGGCTATCAGGGCTTGGGTGATCACCGGCGCATAGCCAAAGGTGGACACTTTTTTCATTACCGCTATATCTCGGACGCCGGATTTGTCCAGCTTGGCCTCGGGCAATTCAACGTCCAGCGTAATATAAGTCTGCTGGAACGCCCCCGCCCCGCTGGAGATGATCGAGGTCAGCAACATCGCCAGTGCAGCCATTGCCAGCCCCACGGCAAAGATACCATAGGCACGAAACCGGCGTTCCGCTGCGTTGCGCTTTTGGGTGCGGGCGCTGGTGGTATACAGCGATGTTTTGGGGCGGCTCATTCGTATTGCTCCCGATATTTACGCACGACGATCAATGCGACAACATTCAGTCCAAGAGTGATCACAAACAATGTCAGCCCCAGTGCAAAGGCGACCAGCGTTTCGGGCGCGGCAAAGTCGGTATCGCCCGTCAGCTGGCTAACGATTTTTACGGTGACGGTTGTCATGGCTTCAAACGGGTTCAAATCCATCTTGGCCGCGGCCCCTGCCCCCATCACCACGATCATGGTTTCGCCAATCGCACGCGATGCGGCCAGCAGGATCGCCCCGACAACGCCCGGCAGGGCGGCGGGCAGAACCACCTTGCGGATGGTTTCCGAATGGGTGGACCCCAGCGCCAGTGATCCGTCCCGCATCGCTTGCGGCACCGCGTTGATGATGTCATCCGACAGCGAGGACACAAACGGGATCAGCATCACCCCCATCACCAGACCGGCGGTCATTACGGATGACGCACTTTCGTCCAGCCCCATCGGTTGCGCAAAATAGTCCCGCAGCAGCGGGCCGACGGTCAGCAGGGCAAACAGGCCGTAAACGATGGTCGGGATACCGGCCAGAACCTCGATCAGCGGTTTGATAAAGGTGCGGGCACGCGGGCCAGCATATTCCGACATATAGATGGCGGCAAACAGGCCGATCGGCACAGCGACCAGCAAGGCGATGAAACTGATATAGAGCGTGCCCCACAGCAGTGGCAGGATACCCAGATCACTGCCCCCCCTGAAATTCGGCGCCCATTTGGTGCTGAAAAAGAAATCAAACGCGGGGTATTGGGCAAAGAAATGGCGCGTTTCAAACAGCATCGAAAGGACGATGCCAAGGGTGGTCAGGATGGCGATGGAGGCCGCCCCGATCAGCAAAGCCAGAACGGCGCGTTCAACCGTATTGCGGGCGCGAAAATCGGAGGTGATCATTCGCAGGCCGAACAACAACCCCAGTACCGCCAGCAATACCACCGCCACGCTGCGCCACATATTACCCACCTGCCCCAACGCACGCAATTTCTGCGCTGCGGCCAGAACTTTTGGCCGAACATTGCTTCCCAGCGCCACCCCGACAGACCCCATTATTGTGCGGATATCAACACGTTGGGCGCTTATGGCATTGGCTTCATCATTGGAAATCACACCTTTGGATACAGCCCTGTCCAGCCCGTCAGCAAGACGGCGAACATCACTCATCATCAAAGAGTAGGTGCCATCATCCATCGTGCCCTGCGGCAGGGTCTCTGCCACCTTCACGTCAATCCAGGCCGGTTGCACCACCAACCATAGCACCAACAGCACCAGCGCCGGAATTATTGTAAACAAGGCAACATTCCAGCCGTAATAATGTGGCAGGGAATGAAGCGCACGAATGCTGCCGCCCGCCGATTTCATCGCCCGGATTCGCCCAAGGACATAGCCGATGGCAGCTAGTGCAAACAGGATAAGCAGGATTGCAAATGCGCTCATGTCAAGGCACCGGATTGTTTATACAAGGGTATGGTCCACAATGACGGTTCATTTCATTGTCACCTCGTCAGCGATTATGCGCTGTGTTTCGGACAGCTTGGGATCGGACACCAGACCGTAATCCGCCAATGGCCCCTCCGGCCCGGCGGCTTCGTCAGACACGAAGAATTCGGCGTATTCTTTCAGACTGGGGATCACACCGATATGGGCCTTTTTCACATAGAAATACAGTGGCCGCGATACAGGATATTCGCCAGATGCAATGGTTTCGGTCGATGGCAAAATCCCCGAAATGGTGGCAAGCCGCAACTTGTCGGTATAGTTTTCATAGAATGCCAGACCAAACACGCCGATACCATCCTTGTTGCTGGAAATCCGCGCCAATGTCTCGGTGTAGTCGCCGTCAATATCCACGGCCAGCCCGTCGGTGCGCAGGGCGATACAGGCCTTTTCGGCGGCCTTTTTGTCACCATCTGCTGCCTCTTTCAGCACATCATAGGCACCCGTGGCTTCGCAACCGGCCAGAATAACCTTGTCCTCGAACACCTCGCGGGTGCCGTGTTTGGTGCCGGGGATGAAGGTCTGGATCGGCTGGTCCGGCAGATCCGCGTTGACCTGAGACCAGTTTGTATTCGGATTGGCAACCATTTTGCCATCAACCAAAACCTTGTCGGACAATGCATTGAACAAATCGGCGGGTGCAAATGCAAAATCGTTACCGTCAATAGCGCTGGCAAAAACAATACCGTCATAGCCGATGCGCACTTCGATAATTTCCGTCACACCGTTTTCGTGGCATCGTGCGATTTCCTTGTCCTTGATCCGCCGCGAGGCATTGGCGATGTCGATCGTTCTTTCACCGACCCCTTCGCAAAACTTTTTCAGACCAGCCGAAGAGCCACCTGATTCAACGACCGGCGTAGGAAAATCAAAACTTTCACCAAAGGCTTCGGCCACAATCGCGGCATAGGGCAGAACCGTGTTGGAACCGGCAACCTGCACCTGATCACGCGCAGTGGCAGTGGTGGCGGCAAAGACAGCAAGGGCAATAGTGGCAAGGCGAATGGCAAAGGGCATTTACAAACTCCATGTCAAATTTCGCAACGGGTCAACAGCGACCACGATTCGAATTTATGGCCTTGTCGCAATAGTTATGTGAAGTTTCTGTAACAGCTATATGACAATGGCCTTATGCGGCGGGTAATATCACCGTAAATGTGCTGCCTTGGCCTTTGATGCTGGTAATTTTCAATCGCCCGCGATGCCGGTTGACGATATGTTTTACAATCGCCAGACCCAGCCCCGTTCCGCCCATTTCGCGCGAACGATGGCTATCTATGCGATAAAACCGCTCGGTCAGTCGTGGAATATGGATTTGGGCAATTCCATCCCCCTGATCCGCAATTGAGACATGCACGGCTGGTCCACGCAGACTGGGTTCGCGACTGGTATAGGTAACATCAACGACAACTTTACCCCCGTCTCCACCGTATTTTATCGCGTTTTCAATAAGGTTGGTGAACACCTGCTGTAATTGATCGGCATCACCTTTGATCATCGTCTCCCTGTTATCCGGCCTGTTTATTGCGACCTTTACATTGTTTTCCAGCGCGACGGGTTGCAATATCTGCTGTGACAGCTCAAGAACCGGTAGAATGTCTATCTTTTCATTCGGCCGCACCTTCTCTTCGGATTCTACCTTTGATAGAGACAGCAAATCCCCGACCAAACGCGTCATTCTTTTGGTTTCGCGCTCCATAAGCTCCAAAAACCTGACGTTCGCTTTTGCATCATCCTTTGCCGGACCACGCAAAGTTTCGATAAATCCCAACAGAGATGTTAACGGGCTGCGCAGTTCATGGCTGACATTGGCAACAAAATCGCTCCGCATCTGGCCGGCCTCCAATAGCGGGGAAACGTCTTGGAAACTGATCAGAACAACGGGCGTTTTTCCCCGTCCTGCAATCAGTGAACATGTCACATCATAAAGCGTAACACTGTCCCCAATTGTGTTTTGATAGCGTGACTTGCAGGTTTTTTGCCCCTGAAGGACACCTTCTATTGCCTCCAGCAAAGCCGGTTGTCGCAAAACCGTTGTAAAATGGTTGCCCTCCATATCAGGGCCAAACACTTCGATTGCGGGTCCATTGGCAAATTGAATCCTGCCTTGCCCACCGACAACAACCAAAGGCATCGGAATTACGGAAAGGAATAGTTTGGACTTTTTACTCACCATATAATTATTGCCCAACCCTGAGGATTTCTTTCTATTTATGTCCACGCGCTGCGGGGACACAGTACGAATGCAACAGTTCTAGCAAAAATAAACAACCAAAGCGGTATTTGCGGCTAGCAATTGTTCACAACTTTTGTACATTGTTAACCAATCGGCATCAATACATGGAATGCCGAACTGAATGGGATGGACACGGGATGGCCAAGATCAACAATAAACTGTTGGGAACCTCTGTAAATTCCCGTTTTCGCCTTCTTCGCGGCGGGGTGGACGGTTTTTCGCCTGTCCCGCCTGATTGCTTCGGATCATAAACCCATTTTCACCGGTTTCAAGCCGGTTTTGGGTATTTCAGGCACACCTCACCCCATGAACCCTTATCCCGGCGCCGCCAGGCCGCATTCGAACTGGACGAAGCGCTTCATGTTGTAGACCAGGTTCATCATCCCGATGCGAAATCGCGCCCGCTTCAGGCCGATGGAGCGGATCAGCTTGCCGCCCATGGAGCGCTCCTGAAAAGCGAATACATGCTCGACCCGGACCCGCACTTTCGAGCGCCTCCGGTTGGCCTTTTGCTGGCGCTCGCCAAGCGGCTTGCCGCGCCTGCCCTTGTGATGGATATGGCTGTGAAGCCCCCGCTCTTCCAGCTCGCTTTCGATCTTTTGCGAGCGATAGGCGCTGTCGGCCCACAGGTCCGATGAGGTGTTGCTCGCATCAATCAGACCGGCAAGCGCCTGGCTGTCATGCACGGCGGCATCGGTGACATCATAAGCGCGGATGAATTTGTGCCGCCGGTCGACATTGATGTGGTTCTTGTAGCCGTAATAGCTCTTGCCGTGCTTCTTCGTCCAGCGCGCATCCACGTCCTTCTGGCGCTTCTTGTGGGGTTTTTCCTCCCACTCTTCAGGCGTTTCGCCCGCCTTGATTTTCTCGTTCTCGTCCCTTTTGTTGTGCTGGCGCGGCGCCGGAACGATGCTCGCATCAACAATCTGCCCGCCCATCGCCAGATAGCCCTTTTCGCGCAGAAAGGCATCGAACTTGTCAAACAGCTCCTTCATCTTCCCGGCCCCGGCCAGCCTTTCACGGTAGGCCCAGATGGTCTTGGCGTCAGGTACGCTGTCTTCAATGCCAAGGCCGAGAAACCGCATGAACGACAGGCGGTCGCGGATCTGATACTCGATCTGATCGTCAGAGAGGTTGTAGAGCTGCTGCAAAACCATCGTCTTGAATATCAGCACCTCATCCCAAGGCGGGCGGCCAGCGTTGGATTTGCGCTGTTCGGGCGGCGTGCGCCATATGGCCTTCAGCTCGTCCCGGTAATCCTCGAACGGCACCATGTCGTTGAGCAACACCAGCGGATCACCAGATTTGTCCAGTCCCGCGTATCGGCTGGAAAGATCAAAAAATCCCATCTGACCCATGACAAAACCCCGTCGGTCGAATCATTTTCATCCTGATGACGATTCTACCCCGTCAGGCCGGATTTTGGGGGATTTTTAGAGGTTCCCCATAGTATTTGTGGAGGTTACGGATTTTAATCATTGAACCCACCTTTTTTCAAGAGACGCGGAGTAGCGCGAAATTGGATATGACAGCGCAAAATATAACGCACCGGCGATTGCAAGAATCAGGAGGGGTTCCTGAGTTCGAGTGATGAGGATCTGGCTGGCTTTGAGCAGTTCGACATAGCCAAGCACCGACACCAGCGCGCTATCTTTCATAACGCCAAGCGCCACACCGACCCACGCGGGAAACACAGCCCGCCCGCCAATCGGAAAGACGACATAGCGCAGGTCCTGCCAGTAGGACATACCCAGACTGCGTGCAGCGCGGCGCATTGGAGTATCCACCGCCTCAATCCCACCGCGTGTCACGCTGGCCACAAGCGCCGCCGTGTAGATCGTCAGGATCGCCACACCTGATCCGAATGGGCCCAGGTTCAGCCCAACTATTGGTGCGAAATTATAGAACAATACCAACTGGATAATCAAAGGCACCGATCGGAAAACATCAAGAATTGGTGCGACAGTCAGTGTTGCTACCAGCTTGCCCTCATACAACATCCACCCAAAGAATATCCCCAGAACAGTTCCCATTGAAACGGAAAGAGGTAGTGTCGCGAGTTTGGTGGAAATTCGAGGACGGCGTAATCTCCGGGTGCATCGAAGCCACCCAACCGGCGGCTGGAACCGCCAAGGAGATCACGCCATGACAAAGAATACAGCAACATCGACATCCGCGCTACTGGCCAATGAAGCAGGCTATGACCCGATTGAAGACCGGCTGCGCCAGAACATCCGCGCGACGATCGAGGCGGTTTTCGAAGAGGAGCTGGAGCAGTTTCTGGGCCGTTGCCGGTATGGCCGCAGCGGCGGGGCAAAGGCCGGATACCGCCACGGGCATCGCGAGCGGCAACTGGTCGGAACATTTGGAACCGAAACGGTGCGCGTGCCGCGTGCGCGGATCACAGGCGAGGCCGGCAAGGCCAGAGAATGGCGCTCGAAGGCATTGCCCCGCTACCAGCGGCTGACGAAGAAGGCCGAGGCGCTGATCGCTGCTGTCTACCTTTCGGGCACCAACACACGGCGGGTAAAACGCGCCCTGTTCGGCCTGTTTCAGGGGGCGGTCAGCAAGGATGTGGTGAGCCGCGCCTGGCGCAAGGTGAAGGTGGACTGGCAGGCGTGGTGCGCCCGCAGCCTTGCGGATGAAGACATCGTGCGGCTGATCCTGGACGGCACCGTGATCAAAACGCGGATTGACAGGAAGGCCACCAATATCTCGGTTCTGGCCGCGATTGGCGTGCGCCGGGATGGGCAGAAGGTCTTGTTATCACTGATGAACATGGGCGGCGAAAGCACCTCCGCCTGGCGTCAGTTCATCAACGATCTGGATGCGCGCGGGTTGAAACGGCCCGAATTTGTCATCGTGGACGGGGCACCGGGACTTGAGGTCGCTCTCATTGCCCTCTGGGGTGAAGATCTGCCGATCCAGAGGTGCACGGTGCACAAGCACCGCAACCTTCTGGCCAAGGCACCCAAGCGTATGCATGATGAGTTGACAGAAGATTACCGCGACATGATCTACGCCAAAACACCCGAGGAAATCGCCACCCGCCGCAAGGCATTTCTGCGAAAATGGCGGCTGAAATGCAAGGCCGTCGCTGACAGCTTGGAAGAAGCAGGAGATAAGCTTTTCACCTTCACGCGTCTGCCACAAGGCCAGTGGAAATCGGCCAGAACGACAAATGCGATCGAACGCCTGAACGAGGAATTCCGCCGCCGCATCAAGACCCAGACCGTGCTGCCATGCGCCGAGACCGTGCCGATGCTGCTTTGGGCTCTGATGGCCTCGGGGCAGATCGTCATGCGAAAGGTCGATGGCTGGGAAACGCTCGCTCAGCCCGTCGCCGACGCAACCCTTGACCAAGCCGCCTGACCGGCGCATAACTCAACCCGCTCGGAGGTGCCTGAAATCAATTTCCACCACTTTCGAGACACAACCCGGAAAGAACGGAAATCCACATGGTGCGCAAAGCAGCCTCGCCCAGAAACCAAAGGTCATTGACGTTAAAACCGCTGAAAAAATTAATAGTCGGTTGCATACATTTCTCCTCAGTACCGAAAGAGCCGGGCAGCCAAGAGCCGCGAGGCGAGTAAGACGATTTTGACGATCACATAGTAAATCACAGCAGTCACAGCGAAGTACTCGAATATCCGAAATGTGCGACTGGCAAAGAATTGCGTTTCACCGCTGAGTTCTCGAAATCCGACAAGCATACCCAATGAGGACATCAAAACTGCCCAGACCAACTGATTGGTGATCGGATGATAGACAATGCGAAACACCTGCGGAATTATGATGCGGGTATAGGTCTGCCATGCCGTCATCCCAAGGCTGCGCGATGCTCGTATTTGCGTATCGGGAACCGCCCGAAAGCCGCCGCGAAAGTTTTCCGCCAGATAACCGGCGCAGTTGAAACTTAGCCCGGTCAGGACGATGACATAAGGCGACAGGTGCAGGCCAAATGCGCCAAGACCAAAGCCGAAGAAAAACAACTGGAACAGGGCCGGCGTATTACGCGCCAATTCAACCCAGGCCGAGGCAAACCAATGGAGCGGACCTTTAAGATGTATCCGGATCAACGCCAAACACAGGCCGATTACAATCCCGATTGCCATCGAAAGAACCGCGACCTGAAGGGTGTGAATCGGCGTGCAAAACTGACCCACTTGGGTGGGTTATGAGCGAGTAAAATTGACCCACCTGTTTCGTTAACATCCGCGCAAAATTGTGCGGAGGAAAGAGCAGGTGATATTGAAAGACCTCTGCATGAGGCCATGGCTTTCGGTTGAAGCAAGATTTCGGCCGCCCACCTTGCGCCCCTGCGGGTCCGGCGGACAGACGGGTGGCGGGGTTTGGGGCTATGCGATTGCGGGGGTTTGCGGGTTGAGGGTGATCCTGTTTGCGGCCTTGAGCAGGTTTTGCGCGATGGCGGCCATGACCATCTGGGCATGCACCCTGGCGCGCCCGAAATATCTCGCCCGCTGCAGGCCGAAGAGGCGTTTCATCGTGCCGAAAGTCTGCTCGATGCGGAAGCGGCGTTTCGAAATCAGCCGGTTGAAGCGTTTCTCCGATTGCCGCAGGGGGCGGCCGCGCGCTGCCTTGCGCAGGATGCCGTCGCGGTATTTGCCGCGCAGCATCTGGCGGTTGGCCTTGCTCGCATAGGCCTTGTCGGCCAGCACCCGCTGCGCCTTTGCGCCCGCGATCATGGTGGCGAATTCGGGGCTTTCGGCGGCATTGGCGGGCGTGGTGTGCACCTTGTCGATAAAGCCCTCTTCGTCGCAGCGGGCAAAGCCCTTGTAGCCGAGCGTGCTCTTGCGGCCCTTCTTGACCCAGCGGGCATCAGGGTCGGCGCTGAAATGCAGCTGTGCCCCGTCGGGTGAGACCTCGGGCGGATCATCCGGCGTCCCTTCCCTTGCCCCGTCCTCTGCCCGGTCCTGCGGGGCGTCGATATGGGTGCGCGGGCGCGCCGCCGCCGCGATCAGGGTCGCATCAATGATCGCCGCCTCAGCCTCTTTCAGCTTCAGCCCATGCGCCTCGATCTGGCGGCAGACCTCGGCCAGCAGCTCATCGTAAACGCCACCCCGGACCAGCGCATTGCGGAACCGGCAGTGGGTCGTCTCATCCGGCACCGACGCGTGCAGATCGAGCCCGCAGAACAGCATGAAATCCAGCCGTACCTTCAAGGCCCGCTCCAGCTTCGGGTCGCTCAGCCCGTGCCACTGGCCAACCAGAAGACACTTGAACAGAACCAGCGGATCATAGCCCTGAGGCCCGATCCCCGAGCGCCCCAGACCGCGCCGCAGGATCGGCAAAAACGAGTTCCAATCCATCAGCGCGTCGATCTTCGACAGAACGTCATCCGCGCCGATCCGTGCCGCCGCTTCGTGCAGGAAAAGGTCCATCTATTCACCCCAGAGATTTCCCGGCTAGCTTACCAAAACGGCCAACCCGGGGGAATCCCGATGTTATGCAGAGGTCTTATTGATGGAAAGCGTATCGAAGATCCGGCGCTGGGTGCTGGTTGAAGGGCGCAGCATCCGGTCTGTGGCGCGGGCGACGGGACTGTCGCGGAACACGATCAAGAAGTATTTGAAGGACGAGAATCCGCCGAGCTACCAGCGCCATGCGCCGCCAGTTCGGCACAAACTGTGCAATGGGTTTGATCTTCGGCTGCAGGAACTGTTTGATCAGGACTCGAGGCGACCACGCCGGGAGCGGCGGACGGCCCAGAAGCTATACGAGCAGCTTGTGGCAGAGGGCTATACCGGGTCCTATTCGCCGGTTCAGCGTTTTGTTCGTGAGTTGAAGCGCGCCGGGGCCTGTTCGGGAGATGCGTTTATCCCGCTGCATTTTGCGGCGGGTGACGCGCTGCAATTTGACTGGAGCGAAGAACGGGTCGTACTGGGTGGTGTCGAGCAGAAGGTGAAGGTCGCTCATTTCCGCCTGTGTCACAGCCGCAAGCCTTTCGTGATTGCCTATCCCGGTGAAGCCCAGGAGATGGTGCTGGATGCTTTCGTGCAGGCGCTGTCCTTTTACGGAGGCGTTCCGCGCAGGGTGATCATCGACAACCCCAAGACCATGGTGACCTACGTTTCGCGCTCGAAGGAGCGGATATTCCATCCCCGGTTCCTGGCCTTGATGAACCACTATGTGATGGAGCCGGTGGCCTGCACGCCCGCTGCGGGCTGGGAGAAGGGACAGGTCGAGAACCAGGTCCAGTTCTTGCGGGGCCGGTTGTTCGTTCCCGAACCGGCCTTTGATGATCTCGAGGCGCTGAACGCGTGGCTGCGTCTGCGTTGCGAAGATCTGGCAGAGCGTCCCCATCCCGAGCAGCAGGATCGCACGATTACCGAAGTGTTCGAAGACGAGCGCGCCGAACTGCGCCCCCTGGGTCGGGCCTTCGACGGCTACGTGGAAAAGACCGTCCGTGTCCGCTCCACCTGCCTGGTTCAATATGCCAGCAATCGCTACAGCGTGCCCTCCCGCTTTGCCGGGCATCATGTGTCGCTACGCGCCTATGCCGGCCGGATCGTGGTGGTCTCCGGTCAGGATGTGATTGCCGAGCACAGGCGTCATTTTACCCGCAATATCAGCTATTTCGAGCCCTGGCATTACGTTCCCCTGCTGGACCGCAAGCCTGGTGCCCTGCGCAATGGCGCCCCCTTTGTGGGCTGGGAACTGCCCGAGGCCATGCATCGGATCAGGGAACATTACATGGCTGGTAAAGGCGGGGATCGGGAGTTCGTCGACCTGCTCCTGCTGGCACAGGATCACGGGATCGAGGTGGTCGAGACGGCCTGCAATCTGGCGGTGGCACAAAACACCCTGCGGCTGCCCGCCATCATCAATCTGATCAACCAGTTGGTGGAACCGGTCATCACACCGCTCAGCGATGCCTGCGCTTATCCGCAGCTGACCTTGCGGCCCGAAGCCGATTGCAAACGCTATGAGACCCTGTGCTCGGCTGAGGAGGTTGCCGTATGAATGCCTTGATCGACCAACTGACAGCCCTCAGGTTGCATGGAATGGCAGCTTGCGCCCATGATCTGCTGTCCGCGCGCAAGCCGCCAAGTCTGACCACAGCGATAAGGCAACTGATCGACGCCGAGACTGTAGAGCGCCGGGTGCGCTCCATCCAGTATCAAATGAGGGTTGCGAAGTTCCCCCATCACAAGGACTTCGCCACCTTCGATTACAGCGCCGCCGCCCTCACCCAGGCCCAGATCGAACCATTCTGCACCGGCCAGTTCACAGAGGAGGCCCATAACCTCATCCTGGTGGGCGGAACCGGCACGGGCAAAACCCACATCGCCATCGCGCTGGGAACGACGCTGATCAACAACGGCAAGAAGGCGCGCTTCTTCAACGCCGTCGATCTGATCAACGCCCTGATCAAGGAACAGGCCGACGGCAATGCAGGGAAGATCATCCGGCAGCTCTCGGCTTTGGACTGCGTCATCATCGACGAGCTGGGCTACATCCCGTTTCCCAAATCCGGTGGCGCGTTGCTCTTCCATCTGATCAGCAAGCTCTACGAGAAGACCAGCATCATCATCACAACCAACCTTGAGTTCGGTGAATGGGTCTCGGTCTTCGGGGATGCCAAGATGACAACCGCCCTTCTGGATCGCGTCACTCATCACTGCAACATCATCGAAACCGGCAATACCTCATACCGGTTCGCCCAGAGTAAACGCCGTAGAAAAAACTAGCCGTTCCGCAAGCAAAGCCCCCAGACGGACTCGCTACATGAAGGCGGCCCGACTGGGGGCTTTGCGCCACAAAGGGGGGGGCAAATTTAAATGCCGAAACCGGGTCAGTTTTAAATGCTCATTGACACACCAGATGATAGGGCAGCCCTAATGACGCCGAGATCGCCAGCAGGGTGCGATATTGGAACGCCTCATAGCCGCCGCCGACATCAGCAGGGCTGGAGAACTTGATGTCTTCGCCGGGCAACAAAACCTGCAGGGTGCCGGGTTCCAGGCTGGCAATGCCAATCCCGGTTCCCTCATCCTCGATCTCGCCCATCAATGCCTCTTCCGGCGCGTTCTTGGTTATGAAGCCCGCGAACATCGCGGCGGTTTTCTTGCGGTCGAGCTCGGCGTCATCATACTGATCGAGCAGAAACAACCGCACCATCGCCGGGGCGACATGCGGCAGGCCCCTGATTTGACCCGCATCGATCGGGCGGTAGATGTGCAAAACATCCTCGGCGGGCACACGGGTGGTGTTCGGAATTACCGGACCCCGATCGGTGCTGTCACCGGGATGGCGGCGGCGGAAATGATAGGCGACGCGCCGCCCGATCAGATCGAACTCGATGCCGCAGCGGATACGGTTGCCGTTGGCGGCGGTCTCGGTTTTCTCGAAGGGCAGCATTTCCGATTGCAAAAGCTGCAACTGCATCGGTACCAGCAACCCGTCCTCAGCGCGGCGGGGCCGGATACGCACGAAGCATTCGCCGGCCACGAACATTTCGCGGGCGATCATCGCCTGCAGCCCGTAGAAATCCGTCAGCCCGTCGGCGTCCGCCTGGTCGGTCCAGGCCAGCCACAGGCGTTGAACCCGATCCCGCAACGCCCCGTCCTCGATCAGCGACGAAGGCTTGATCCCGTCGCCGACCAGATTGGCGGCATAGGCCTCGCAGGCATTGGCGGCATAGCCATTGGTGACGACCAACTCGCGCGAGCGGGCCAGCAAGCGTGGCCCACCCGAAGCCACCAGCGAGTTGATGTTTTCCAAGGGGGGCTGCCAGCCGCGCAGGCGGCGACGCGACATCGCCCCTTCGAGGCGGGCGCGCACGGAGGCTGGGCCGCCGGTTTCCCTGCGACGAAGCATGTCAAACAGGCACATGGGTCAGAGGCCCTTATTCGTGGTGACACGGACCTGCCGGATCACCGACCGGCCCTCGAGAGTGGCGATCTCGCGATCCAGTACATCGATGGCGCGGTCGATCTCGGCGAGGCTGCGGTATTCCACCGTTTTGCCATCGTAACTGACCCGGGCAACGCCGCTGGCGCGTGAGGCCGTCAGCGCCTCGCGGCGGGTTTGCAGTTCTGCGAGCGTTGCCATCGATCACCTCATGTAGCTCGAGCGCACCGAACGGCGCTGGCTTGCGGGACGGTTTTGGCGCGCGGCTTTCACGGCTCCGGTACCGACTTCCGCATCCGGCACCGCCACCTGTCGTTCCAGCTCATCCCATTGTTTCTCCGACCAGCGATCCGCCCCGAGGATCCACGCCGCCGCGCGGGCATAGACCCGGCAATCGAGCGCCTCGTTGCGCTCACGCAGCTTCTGCCATTCGAGCCGTGCAAAGCCGCGCTTGTTCCTCACCGTCACCAGTTGCTCGGCGACCAGTTGCTTCAGCCATTCACTGTCGATCCATGACGGCAAGTGCAATGTTCCCTGCGGGAACAATGCTCCGCCCGCAAGTTCCTCGGGCGTCGGGCGATCCAATCGCAAGAACCGGTAGGTCTCAGATTTGAATGTCGAGACCGCCACGGTCCAGAGCCGCGCGCCACGGCGCAGGCGTTTGCCTGCAATCGTCGCATCAACAAAGGTCGGCCCCGAGACGGGACTGGCCCGATTGAACCCTTCCACGCCCTTGACCGGCGCTACCTGGCCAAAGCCGACCTTGCGCGCCCAGCCGTAAACGGCGGGGGTTTCATAGCCGGTATCGACAGCCAGCCGCGCGATGGTCATCTGGCTGCCATTAGCATGTTGCCATGTTCGGCCGAGAAGGTCCGTCAGTTTCCGCCAGCAGGATTCCGACCCCGGACCACCCTCGATCACGATGTGGTCAATGAGCCAGCTTTCCAGCCCACGCCCCCAGGCCCAGACATCCACCTCGATCCGGTCTTTCTGAACGTCCGCGCCCGCCGTCAGGAACAGGGCGTTTGCGGGCACGGTGCCTGCGGCCCAAACTTCCTTGCGGTCGAGCAGCCGTTGCCAATCCGGGGCTTCGCCGCTCTCCACCCAGGACTCGCCAAGCGACGTGTTGACGAAGGTCTTCATCGCCTCGTCGCCCCCAGCGCGGGCCGACAGAAACGCCTTCACCATCGCCTCGAGCCGAACCCAAGGCGAGTAAATCTCATTCAGATGGAATCCGGCGATCCCGGCGAACGGCTCGTTCGCCTGCCAATGTCCTTTCCGGACAGCTGCCCAACGGGTCTCGTCACGCCACGCCGCATCACAATGGATGCAATGATACTTTGCGGTTTCGGGACGATGGGTTCCGTCTGCGTTCTTGTCCCATTTCACCTGGCCCCACACCAGCACCTGTTCCGCCCCACATTCCGGGCACGGCACATGGTATTGGCGCTGGTCGCTTTCCTCATACGCGGCCTCGATCCGGCTCGCGCCCTTGTTGGTCGGCGTCGAGACCAGCACGATCTTGCGGTTCCAGAAGGTGACCGTCCGCTTCTTGGCCAGATTGACCGGGTCGCCTTCGGCCCCGGCGCTGAACGGATAGCGATCCACCTCATCGCACATCAGCAGCCGGATCGGGCGGCTCGCCAGTCCCGATGGCGCGTTCGCCCCCACGATGGTCAGGTGCCCACCCGGAAATCGCTTGTGCAGGATCTTGTTGTTGCCATCCCGCGATTTCGGATCGGCGATCTTGCCGGTAAGGCAAGGCGTATCCCGCGCCATCGGCGAGAACCGGTCCTTCGACCAGGTCTCGGCATCGCGCTCGGTCGGCATCACCACCATGATGGGTGCCGGATCCTGATCGATGTGGTAGCCGACGGCACAGAGTTGGGTTTCGGTCTTGCCCGTCTGGGCACTTGACATGACCACAACTGTCTCCACGGATGCATCCGAGATCGCATCCATGATCCCGCGCTGATATTCCGCCCGGCTGGTGCGCCACTGTCCTGGTTCGGCGCTGGCCTCCGAACTCAGCCGCCGGTTCGCATCCGCCCAGTCACTGATCGTCAGTTCCGGCGGTGGCCGCAGGGTCGCCAGCGCTTGTCTCACCGTCCGGCGCAGGATCGGCGAGCCCGAGATCGTCAGGGTCGGTGGCCGCTTTGTCATCTGGGTCCAGGTGCACATCGTTGTTGGCCAAATCCTCAAGGGCTTCGCGCAGGGTTGCGCGCAGCAAATCCCGTGTTCCGGCCAGGTTGTCCTGTTCATGAACCAGCGGGGCCAGCCGATCCGGCAGGGACAACAACCGGGTGCGCAGCAACGCCAGAATGGCAATCCATGCGGCCTCGGCGTCGTCAGCGGCGATCAGCGAACCGCGCCGTTGGTTCGCTTCCATTTCCGCCAGATCGGCCCGGGCCCGGATGAACCGGGCTCGTTCCACGGCGTAATCCGGCGCCCCGGCCTGTGCGCTCACCGCCTGATCGCGCAGGTAGCGCACGTAACCCCGGACCGAACCGATCAGGTCATATTGTCCGCGCGTCGCTTTCGGGATCACGCCTTCGCGGCTCAGCTGCTGCACCCGGCGCTCGGACAGGTCCAGCAGCTTTGCGATCACCGCGAGGGGCTGTGTGGCGGTCGCCATTTACAATCCTCTCGGGTCAATCAACGCAATGATATTGCTTCTCTTTTACTGGATATACACCCCGATCAGAGCGAAGATGATTACACCAGAACGATGCACCCGAAGGGAACCCCAATGACCAAAGCACCAGCCACAGCAGCCCGCACCAACGACAAGGCCCTTGCCACCTTCATGGCCCGCAAGGCCGAGATCGACACCATGCTCACCCGCCTGCAGGTGCTGAGCGAGGAGCATTTCAACGCCAACCCCGATGAGATTCACTGATGGCGTGGATGGCCCCTGCTTCCGTCAACTCACTATGGCAAAGTGAGGGCCGTAGAAGTGCTTCACAAGGAGAGGATCATGAACAAGAAACTACAAGCAGAGGCTATCGTCACCGTCGGCCTCGACATTGCCAAGAATGTTTTTCAGGTGCACGGCATTGATATACAAGGGCAAGTGATTGTCCGACGCCAGTTGCGCCGCAGCCAGGTTCTTTCATTCTTTAGGCTGCTGAATTCCTGTCTGATTGGCATTGAGGCCTGCGCCGGAGCCCACTTCTGGGCGCGTGAGCTGACACGTCTGGGCCATAATGTGCGTCTGATGCCACCTTCTTAAAGACCTCTGCATAACATCGGGATTCCCCCGGGTTGGCCGTTTTGGTAAGCTAGCCGGGAAATCTCTGGGGTGAATAGATGGACCTTTTCCTGCACGAAGCGGCGGCACGGATCGGCGCGGATGACGTTCTGTCGAAGATCGACGCGCTGATGGATTGGAACTCGTTTTTGCCGATCCTGCGGCGCGGTCTGGGGCGCTCGGGGATCGGGCCTCAGGGCTATGATCCGCTGGTTCTGTTCAAGTGTCTTCTGGTTGGCCAGTGGCACGGGCTGAGCGACCCGAAGCTGGAGCGGGCCTTGAAGGTGCGGCTGGATTTCATGCTGTTCTGCGGGCTCGATCTGCACGCGTCGGTGCCGGATGAGACGACCCACTGCCGGTTCCGCAATGCGCTGGTCCGGGGTGGCGTTTACGATGAGCTGCTGGCCGAGGTCTGCCGCCAGATCGAGGCGCATGGGCTGAAGCTGAAAGAGGCTGAGGCGGCGATCATTGATGCGACCCTGATCGCGGCGGCGGCGCGCCCGCGCACCCATATCGACGCCCCGCAGGACCGGGCAGAGGACGGGGCAAGGGAAGGGACGCCGGATGATCCGCCCGAGGTCTCACCCGACGGGGCACAGCTGCATTTCAGCGCCGACCCTGATGCCCGCTGGGTCAAGAAGGGCCGCAAGAGCACGCTCGGCTACAAGGGCTTTGCCCGCTGCGACGAAGAGGGCTTTATCGACAAGGTGCACACCACGCCCGCCAATGCCGCCGAAAGCCCCGAATTCGCCACCATGATCGCGGGCGCAAAGGCGCAGCGGGTGCTGGCCGACAAGGCCTATGCGAGCAAGGCCAACCGCCAGATGCTGCGCGGCAAATACCGCGACGGCATCCTGCGCAAGGCAGCGCGCGGCCGCCCCCTGCGGCAATCGGAGAAACGCTTCAACCGGCTGATTTCGAAACGCCGCTTCCGCATCGAGCAGACTTTCGGCACGATGAAACGCCTCTTCGGCCTGCAGCGGGCGAGATATTTCGGGCGCGCCAGGGTGCATGCCCAGATGGTCATGGCCGCCATCGCGCAAAACCTGCTCAAGGCCGCAAACAGGATCACCCTCAACCCGCAAACCCCCGCAATCGCATAGCCCCAAACCCCGCCACCCGTCTGTCCGCCGGACCCGCAGGGGCGCAAGGTGGGCGGCCGAAATCTTGCTTCAACCGAAAGCCATGGCCTCATGCAGAGGTCTTTCTTATGTCAAGCCCTACATCAAGCGTCAAAAGACGGATGCCGCAGATGCGGAAGCAATATGCGAGGCTGTAACCCGGCCGACCATGCGCTTTGTGCCAGCCAAGACCGAAGAACACCAAGCCATCTTGATGCAACACCGCACCCGCGATATTCTGGTCCGGCAGGTCACGCAGATCGTCAATGCCATCCGCTCGCATCTGGCTGAATTCGGAATTGTTGCGCCTGTTGGCGTACAAAATGTCGACCGTCTGCTTGAGGCAGCCGCAGAGCTTCCAGAACAAGCTGGCGTTGCATTCGATCTCCTTTCCCGGCAGTTCCATGAGACCCGTGATCGGGTTGCCGAAATCACCCGCCAAATTGAGATTTCCCAACGGCAAGACCCAACTGCACGTCGCCTGACCACGATCCCCGGTGTCGGGGTGCTGACTTCCAGCGCGATTACCGCGACAACGCCGGATGTGTCGCAGTTCCGCTCAGCACGCGACTATGCGGCATGGATCGGCCTTACCCCCAAACAGAATTCAAGCGGCGGTCGGGAACGGATGGGTGGCATATCGAAAATGGGTGACCGGTATATTCGACGGTTACTTTATCTTGGCGCTCTGGCGCGTATCCGCACACGACGCCGGCGTGGGGAAGGCGATGATTGGATCTGGCAATTGCTGAAGAGAAAGCCGGTGAAGGTGGTGGCGATTGCCATTGCGAACAAAATGGCCCGAACGATCTGGGCGTTGTTGAAATCCGGCCAAAGCTACCGGCCCGCATAAATTGACCAAAACACAATAGCCGGGCCCGCCCGGCTTCCGAGACGGCAAGGCGCAAAGTGAGGTGATGGCAAAAGGCAATAAACGTATCAGGACACCCCGTGTGGCCCCAAGCGATACGATCGCGTTCCACTGATTGGACCTGATACATGCGGACTTCATCAAGGCGCGCAGAAATACATCTGCAAACAGACGCCGAATACATGGCCGCGAAACGCCAGTTGCAGTACCAATTTTGTACTTGCCCAGCAGGGGCCATCCATACATGGGGCCATGTTGGCGATCTGGCCAGACATGTCAAAGAACCTGCGCGAGATTTTGACCGCGCCTTTCAGGAGGGCGAATACGCCGAATAACTCACGGCCTTTCCTGCCCGCCCCGCCATGCGCGGGGCTTCAGGCGGTAGTAGGGCTGCGATGGTTGCCGCCCAAAACACGGAGACGAACGATGTTTTACCAGAAACTCCTTCATGAACTTGCGCCCGACCTGAACCCCGCCGGAGTCGAGGCCTCCATGCGCCTGCAATACGGCACCCTCAACCATCTGCCCCGCGAGGTTTTCGCGGAGGAAGCCAAACTGGCTGCCGACTGCGAGCGCCAATCGCCCGGATTTCTGCGCCGCACCGCCGAAAGCTTCGGCATGGCGGATGAATTCACCGCATGGGAGGTCAAGGCATGAGCAAGCTGACCGAAACCCAGACCCTCATCCTGTCGCGTGCGTCGCAACAGGCTGATCGTATTGCCCTGCCGCTGCCGGACCGGCTGCGGGGCGGGGCCGCCAACAAGGTGATCGTACCGCTGATCAAACGCGGCCTCTTGGACGAAGTCGAGGCCGACATTCGCAAGGGCGAACCGACATGGCGCAAGACTGGTGATGGCCACGGCACCACGCTGGTCATTACCGATGCGGGGCTGGCGGCCATTGGAGTCGAGACGGAAACTCCGCAACCTGATCCGGCACCGGCCAAGCCGAAACCCCGCTCCAGCACCAAACAGGCCATGCTGATCGAAATGCTCGAAGCCCCCGACGGTGCAACGATCGCCGAGATTACCGCAGCCACCGGATGGCAACCGCATACGGTTCGCGGAGCCATATCGGGTGCGCTGAAAAAACGCCTTGGGCTGACCATCAGCTCCGAGAAAGTCGAGGGGCGCGGGCGAACTTACAAAATCGCATCCTGACCCATGCCATTCATTGTCGCCGCCGCTCCATCGGGGCGGCGGTGTTCCGTTTTCCCATACGAACCCGAAGCGCTTCGAAAACCCGCCGCAGCGTGAACGATCTGGCGATACTCACCACGGTGAAGACCAAACCAAGTTTCAGGTTCTGGGTCAGCGTCGTGTGCAAACCAAACACCGGAAACACCAGCATCTGGGTGATCACGGCCACCCCGTAGCCCACCACGACATTGGCGATGGCTTCCACCAACGACATGGTGCGTGATTGTTTCATTGCGCCGCCTCGTCAGCCATCATTACTGAACCGAGCCGCAAGAATTCTGAACGCATGTGCTGCAACCAGGGGGACCACGCCGTTGCCGCAAAGGCGAAGCCGGTCCACCCTGTGGGCCAGCCCATCAGCGCCTCGACGAACAGAGGGTTCAAGCTGCGGCGCTGATCCGAGGTAGTCTCGCCATCCCCCGAGATCGTCAGGGCCTGGCGGGAATACACGGCGAAATTCGCCAGCTGGTCCATGTGATTGCGCGCCGGGGGCTGCTGTTTCACATGCTCGGGGCTGTTCGTTCCCTTCCAGTCCCGCGCCAGCGGTGTCGGCCACAGCGGGTGGTGCGACCACTGCGGGTGGTGCGACCACATACCCGCCACATGGGTCAGATCGGCGGAGCGGCGGTTGCCGCCGCTGGGCTTGCAGCCATCGCTCGCCATCGGGGTCGGCCAGTCCCGCGCCATGCGGTCCAGCCCCTTTTCGTTCTTGCGCGCTCCACTCCGCGTGCGGAAACTGTCGGTCTGGGGCGTGGGCCACATCGCCGCCTTGGTCGCCAGATTCATCCCGTGCTTGCCGGCCAGTTGCGACGGCGTCGGTCTGGTCTGCCGGTTTTCGTTCGCGCTGGCGCGTGGTGTCGGCCAGTTGGTTTCGCCGAGCGAGGATGAACAGCCGCTGGCGCTTGTGCGGCGCGCCGACTTCTGCCGCTGTAAACAATCCTTCCGTAACGTCGTAGCCCAGGCCTTCCAGCTCGCCTCTGACCTCGCGATAACCGAGGTTGAGATGATTGGCGACGTTTTCCAGAAACACCCATTCGGGGTGGCATTCCGCGATGATCCGCGCGAAATGTGGCCATAAATGGCGGGGATCCTCCGCGCCTTGGCGCTTCCCCGCGACGCTGAAAGGTTGACATGGATAGCCTCCAGTGAGGATATCCACCGTGCCACGCCAAGGGCGGCCATCGAAGGTGGTAATGTCGTCCCACAGAGGTGCCTGATCCAGGGCCGCGTCTTCCATCCGCGCCACGAGGGTGGCCGCAGCATAGCTTTCCCGCTCGACGTAACAGACAGTGCGATACCCGGGGCATGCGATGGTGAGGCCAAGGTCGATCCCGCCAGCTCCGGTGCAGAGCGACAGACCTGAGAACAGGTCTGCGGCTCCGGAAGTGTCTCCGGTGGGATGTAAAGCCAGCTCATGCATGCCTCAGCGCGGGTTTTCCGCCAGCTCGGCGAAGGTTTGGTCGGTCCCGTCCAGTGTTGCGGTTTGGCCGGTGAATTGCTGCCAGCGCTCGACGGCCACATCGACGTAAGCGGGGTTCAACTCGATCCCATGGCAGACCCGCCCCGTGGTCTCGGCCGCAATCAGCGTCGTGCCGGATCCCATGAACGGCTCGTAAATCGCCTGACCAGGGCTGGAATTATTCAGGATCGGGCGGCGCATGCATTCCACCGGCTTCTGCGTGCCGTGCACGGTGTCCGCATCCTGATCTTTGTTGGCGATCTGCCAGAGCGTGGTCTGCTTGCGGTCCCCCGCCCAGTGGCCCTTGCCGGTTTTCTTAACGGCATACCAGCAGGGTTCATGCTGCCAGTGATAATCGCCACGGCTCAGCACCAGCCGATCCTTGGCCCAGATGATTTGCGAGCGGACATTGAAACCTGCCGCTTCGAGGCTGTCGGCCACAGTGGCCGCATGCAATGCGCCGTGCCAGACGTAGGCGACATCACCCGGGAACAAATCCCAGGCCTCGCGCCAGTCGGCACGATCATCATTCAGCACCTTGCCGGTGCGTTTGGTGGCCGAGGCTCCGGTCTGGTTTCGCCAGCTTGGGTCGTATTCCACCCCGTAAGGCGGATCGGTGACCATCAACAGCGGTGTCACATTTCCCAGCACCCGCTCGACATCGGTGGCCACCGTCGCGTCACCGCAAAGCAGACGGTGATTGCCGAGCACCCAAAGGTCCCCCGGTCGGCTGACCGGATCCTCGGGCGGCTCGGGAATGTCATCTTCGCCCTCTGTGTCGGTTTCGTCATCGAGGCCGGACAGCAACGCATCCAGTTCGCCATCATCAAACCCGATCAGCGACAGGTCAAAATCCTCCGACGCGAGCAATTGCAGCTCCTCGGACAGGACCACCTCGTTCCACTCGCCAAGCTCGGTCAGCTTGTTGTCGGCGATCCGGTAGGCGCAGCGTTGTTCGTCCGACAGATGCCCGAGCACGATCACCGGGGCTTCCTTCAACCCCAGTTGCTCGGCGGCCAGCACCCGACCGTGGCCCGCGATCAGCTCACCGTCGTCCGCGACGAGACAAGGCACGGTCCAGCCAAACTCGGCCATGCTGGCGGCAATCTTGGCAACCTGGTCCGCGCCGTGCATTTTGGCATTTTTGGCATAGGGTTTCAGGCGGTCGAGCGACCAATGCTCGATCGCGTCAGGGGCGAAGCTGAGGGTCATATCGGTTTTCTGTGATTTCTGAATGGAGCCGATGGATTCCGACGGGTGGACCCCGCTACCGGATTCCAACTGGATTTTCCGGACCCAAAGGGGTCCACTAGGAAGCCACCTGTAACGGGCGGCTAACGCTTTGTTTTATTGATCATTACTGCGGGCGGTCGCGAAACTGGACTCCGGGTGGCTTCCCAAAAATTTCGCCCTGTCGCTAGCAAACTTGCGCGCCTAGCCCCCCCGTATACGTTTTACACAGGAAGGGACCCGTACAAATCGTTGCGGTAGTCATTGCGGGCACTGTTTGGCTGCGATCATCGCTGCGCGTTCCTCTCCCGAGTATATCCAAAATATAGCCCCACAAGCTGGCTTTTGTCCCATCGAAAAGTGTCCGCCGGACACAATTCTATCCAGCCATCAGAACTGCGACGCACCCGCCAGTTCTATTATGCGCCGCTTCGATAGCCTGCGATTGAACCGACGTTTATTCAGAGTGAGCGCGATCACACAAAGCCCGTAAACCCAATGCTGATGGGCGGCCGAACGCTGCAAACCGACCGTCCAGCAGATGGTTTTCCAGCGTTGGCCGTGGGCTTTCATCCAGACGATCTTGCCATCCGTCGGCTCGAGGCACGCGGTCCAGGTCAGGGTTTCCTCCATCCGGCTGATCGCCTGCGGCGAGGGCAGCACCCGCATGGGCCTGGGGTCCTGTCCGACCTGATCGGCAAAGCTGTGGAAGTATTCCGGCCAGGCGTTGAAATACCCCTGCTGACGCGGTTCGGGCAGGCGTTTGAGAACGAAGGCGGCTTCGGCAAGGCGGGCCTCTACCAGGCTCGGGGTCCAGTCATTCATCGCGCGACCTCCCCGTCCTGCGGGCGTTTGCCATAGAGTTTTTCGCCCAGTTGGCGAACTAACTCCCGTTCCGGCCATGTCAGCCGGTCATCATCGAGTGCCACGGCCAACAACCCCTGTTCCTTCCAGCCCTCGCGCTTGACCTGATCGGGCGCGCGGCGGGTACCGCCGTAACCACGCGGGGCAAACCTCATGCCGTTCATGCCATGCCTCCCTTCGTTTCCAGCGCCCAGTGCAGGATGGCGATGGCGTCGGCCTCGTTGTCGTCTGCAGGGCGGTAGCCCCGTGCATGGGCTGCCGCGATCATCATGGTTTTGCTGGCATTACCCTTGCCGGTGGCGTGTTTCTTGATCGTGCCAACCGGCACCCCCTGATAGGGCACACCCCGCATTTCCGCCCAGGCGGTCAGCGTGGCCATCAGCCCGCCGTAGACGTGTGCTGCATCGGTGCCCACGTGGCGGCGGACCTCCTCGAACCAGATGGTGGCGATCGGCCCCGCGAGTTGGTCCAACTCGGTCAGCCAGTTTACGAACCTCAGGTAGCGCATACCCCCGCCATCAAAGCGCCTTGGGCGAAAGCTGACGGTCCCGCTGGTGATCAAACCATCGGGAGATTTCAGCGCCCAGCCCGTTGTGGTGCCAAGGTCAAGGGCAAGGATGGCCCCGAGGGTTGGTGGGGGAGTAGCCAGTGCGGGTTCGGGTTTGCAAAGGTTGGGGTCAATACTGTTCATCGGTAGTCTCCTGTTGTTTGAACTGCTCTGGAATTGGAAATGCTCAGACACGGGATTTCCTCCGCGTCGGATTTCGTTTGAGAAATCGCTCGCGACGCTTTTGCCCGGCCATGGTGACGGCTCGGCCAGGGCGATGGTGGTCTGGGCAACGCCGGTTGAAATACCCGTTCGCCACCAGCCCCGTGACCACCTCGAAGGCCTCGCCGCAATCGCAGCAATGACTGCGCCAAACCAAAAGGGTTGTTGGTAAACCATCACGACGAATGTGCGGTTCGTGCGCCACCAGCTCGTAGCGCTGACCTTCCCACATCAGGACGAACCCGACATCCGGGGGCTGCTGGAAATGAATTCTGCGGGCGAGCTTTTTGGTGGCCATGGGCTGGGTCTCCTTGGTGGTCGAATGCAATGCGCGGAAACTCTCCGAAACGGAGCCCGGAGGAGGAGACGCAAGGCGTAGCCGCCAGCGTCCTCCTCCCACTCCGTAGGAGTGGGTTTCACCCCTAAACTAGGAACGGGGTGCAAGGGATTGTTATTGCGGATGAAAATGCAGTTTGGGGCGCTTAAACCGCAATCGTCCACCCAATCTGGTTGGGACGAAGCACGACGTGGTTGGGCGTAGCGCTGCAGGGGTAGTTTGGGTTGCGAAGCCAAACTGGTCCAAACTGGGTAGCGCGTAGCCTGTCGGGATATTGTCGGGGTAGTTTCGGAAATCCACCCTATCTGGTTCAAACTGGTTGGAGCGCAAAACCGCGCAGGTTTCATGGCATTGAAAATCATGGCCGATCCTCCTGCGCACAGACCCAGATTTCGGGGTTTTCGACCTCGAGCAGAGCTCCGGTGCGAGGGGATTTGAAATGCGTCGGGCGCACCGGAATACGGGCGGGTTGCACCTCACCAGTGTCGGGATCGACCTGTTCACCTTCCCCGGGGAACTCCATCCCCTCGACGCAGAGATAGCCAAAACGGGAACGCGAAGGCGCAAGGCCATAGGGTTTTCCATCGCGCAGGAATTTGATGAACCCTTTGGTGGAAAGCACATTCAGACGTTCGCGGATCGTGTCCTTTCCGCCCAGACCGGCGGTGTTTTCAAACGCCTCGGCGAATTGGTTGATGGTGTAGAGATGCCCGTCACTGGCCGCATCCAGCAGGATGCCGAGGATCACATCCCCCTTGCGCACCCGCTCGGCGTCATGTTTCGCACCCACATCCTTGCGCACGAGGCGCTCGTTCATCGGGTTCAGTTCGACCCACTGGCCCTTGACCTTGTCGATCAGTTTGGACGGCAGCGCCGGTCCGTTGCGCAGCTCGATTTCCAGTTTGCGCTCGCTCGCCTCCTCGTCGGGGCGGTGCATGATGATGCCCGAGGTGTAGAACCCGCGCAGGGAGCTGGCCCCCGACAGCGCCAGAAACGGATCCTCCTTGACCTGATGCTTACCGAGTTTCTTGGTGTGATGGACGAGGATCACGCCGCAATCGGGGTTCACGGCCTCGCGCAGAACCTCCACGCGGTCACGCAGGAAAAACATCATCGCGCCGTTGTCATTTTCACCGCCACCGTCCGGGCCACCATCAAAGACGTTTCGGATCGGGTCGATGCAGAGAATGTCGATGGGGTCGTTCGGAAACGCCTGCCGGACGGCATCGGCGGCCATGGCGGTCCCTTGCTCGTCCAGAAGCAGTTTCAGCTTGGGCGTGGCCACGAAGGTCTCGCGCGCGGCGTTGATGACCTCGGGTGGCAGGGCGATCTGCTTCAGGCGTTCGCGCAGATAGTGATACTGGATCTCGGCCTGCAAATAGAACACCCGCAAAGGGCGTGGCGGGGTGAAGCCCAAAAACGAAACACCGGCTGCCATGTGAACCAGCCACGAGATCAGGAAATCGCTCTTGCCAACCTTGGGTGCGCCACCGACCACCAACAGCCCGCCGGGGGTCAACACGCGGGGCGCAATGATGTCTTCGGGCATTGGCGTGGTGTCATCCAGCAATTCACCAAGGGTGAACGCGGACATTTCCGGCGAGGTATTGGCACTGTTGGTACGCAGCAGTGGCGGGCCGTTCTTTTCCACATGTTTGGCCCAGAGCCGGTCGGCTTCGGCCTTCAGGCGGTCTTCAGGCCAGCTTGGGCGCAACATGGCGGCGTTATAACCTCGGATGCCCTCCCAGCCCTCGTCCGGTGACATGCGCCCCTCGTGCACCATGCGGATGAAATGCCCGATGGCGGCGGAGGCCCCCTCGAACCGGGTCCAACCGTCTGTGCCACCTTCATTCACCGGTGTGGTCAGTACCGATCCGAGGGCAGGTTTGTCCGCTGTTTCCGGTGTGGGGGTCATGCCAACACCGGGAATGGCCGGCATGTCCGCAACCTGTTCGGCGAAATCATCGAGATCGACTTCCACGGCATTCTGCTCGCGGATCTGCACCAGGCGTTGGAACCCTCCCTTGTGATAGACACTGCCCGCGACGCGGATCGGCTGGTGGGCAGAGCGGAAATGGGTGTCGCCCCCGACCTTGATGGCAATCTCGCCGCGCAGGGCACAGAGCCGCGCCAGATCCTCGCCCTCGGCCGGCTCGGTCAGTTTCCACCAGATGTGCAGCTTGGTGGCCCCGTTCGCAACGGTCGCACCGTCCGGTGTGCGCCCGCCGCTCTCGACAATCAGGGTGGGCTGGCCGAGATGCCGGACCAGATGTTCCAGTTTGGCCGGAATGTCGCCCGCGTCCAGATCGACGATGATCGCCTGCATTTGCAGCACATCGGCCGATTTGGCCTGACCCGACTCAGTAACTGTGCCCGGAATCACATAGACCGCAGCGCCTTCCTTTGAGGCCCAATTGGCAAATGTCGCAAGCTTTTCCGGTGCAGTATCGTCCGCATCGATCCATATATTATGGGGCTTGCCATCTTTACCCTGACCCTTGTCGACAAAGCCGCGCACGGGGATCAGGCCCTCGCAGTAGCCGAACACCACATCGAGAAATGTTGCGATCTGTGCCGCGTCCGGCTCCACCCCGAACGGATCATCGAGCGGAGCAGCATCGTTGAAATCCGTCCACGGGTTGAAATGAATGATGTTGTCGTCGCTCATGCCCGGGGCTCCGCCCGTTCGCGACTGAAACGCTCCCCCGGAGCGTTTCCAAGACACCGCTCACTCCAGCAGCGGTCTGCGTAAGAGCAGAACCGGCATTCATGGAAATCGCGAGATTGGGCGACGCGGGGCAGCAATTCACCCACGTCGGTGGCCTGCAGAATGCGCACGGCGCGATCCGACATGCGCTGCGCAAGGGCGGCGTTGAGCGGCACCAGTTCGTGGTAGAGTTCAGCCGTGTCCTTGTTGATGGCAGTGAACAGTGCCGATGCCTCGGAAATCCCCGGCACCACCGGCTCCATATAGGCCTGATAAATGGCGATTTGAGCGGCGTAGACCGGCTTGGAAATAGCAACCCCGTCCTTGACGCAGGCGCGCCAGTTCTTGGCGTTCATGGTTTTGCACTCCCAGAGTGCAGGCATGCGCAACCCAAGCGCAGCGGATGCACCCAAAATGATGCCGTCGACATGACCACGAATGCGGCCGCTCGCGACCGAAAACCCAAACTGGCCGCCATCGTTTTTTTGCGTGACGAGATCGATGCCAGCGGCCCGCAGCCAACGGATCGCCAGATCCTCGAGCCGGTTGCCAATCTCGAATATCCGCAAAACCTGGCCGCTGAAATCGCTGCCTTCGTCTTTTGGCGCTTGCGCAAACTCGAATTGCAGCGCCCGTTCGCAGGGCACACCAAGGCGGGAGGCCCCGAGATAATCGCGCGGCGTCTCGTTGTCCCGCTCGCCGATCAGCGCGGCATCGACGAGACCGTTGATGCGCTCCCCGATGGACGGCCTGTGGTTGAAGTCCAGTGTCAAAACGGAATCTCCGATGCTTGCGATTTGGCGATGTCGGCCATGGCCTCGCGGAAACCCTCGACGGCCTCCTCGATCAGGGCGCGAACCTGGCGCTCGGTGAGACCGGCCAATTCCGTCTGCCAACCGATTTCCTCCATCAGCAGGGCGATGCGTTGCATGGTGGCGGTGACGGCGGCGCGTTCTTCTTCGGTGAGATCAACCATGGCCACAGACTCCCGTGCTCGCGCCGCCCAGAAGGCCTGACAGGCTATCGAGCAGAACCAAAAATAAGAGCGGGAATGTTTCCGCTGATGGGGCCGTTGCGAACGGTGCGGATCGCGCCAGCCAAAACCACGGGTGGGTTGCTGGCAGACCGCACAAAGCGCGCCACGCGGATGCCAGAGCCGTTGCCGGTCGGTTGTTGTCGGGAAATGCGTCATTGGTCATGCCGCCCTCCCGATTGCATCGGCAGCATTATCCGCCCCGAACACCAGCGAACGGATGGCCTTGCGGTTGAAGCGGAACGACAAGAGCGCCGAGGCCTGATAGCGGGTCAGCCCGAAATCCTGCCGGTATTCTGCTGGCAGATATTGCAGCTGCTTTTGTGTCGGCGGCTGGTTCAGCCAGCGCCGCGTCTTGTGGGCGCTCTCATCAGATTCGTGCGTGTTCAGCCAGTCATCGGCGGCGGCGAGGCAAACCGTGCGCTCGCCCGCGGCCAGCAATCGGGGCCGTTCCTTTTGCCGCCCGCCGATTCCGTACCAGCGGCCATTCAGAAAAAACACCCCGCCCCAGGCGACAAACCCGTTGGCGATCAGGGCCGCATCATCGCCGAACAGGTCACACCAGCGGAAACTGGAGCGCTTCAACAGGTCGATCTCGGACATGACGAACTCGGAAAGCTCGCACGGGCCGTCAGCGTCGTCACGTTCCCAGAGATGGCCGCAAAGCGGGCATTCCATCACCGCCAGCGGCACGGTCGCCTCGCAATCGGGGCACTCTTTGGTCGGGGCTTCACCGCTACCTTCGCGACCATCGAGATCAACGTCCTGCTCGAGCGAGCCATGCAGCAGCGTGGACGTGCCGAAATCCAGCACGATGCAATCGGTCTTGATGACGCCCGGATGCTCACTGGGATCAACCGTGCGCAAACCCCGCCCGACCATCTGCATCATGGTGGACTTGTAGGAACTTGGCCGCAGCAGCACGACGCAGGAGGTGGGCGGATGGTCCCAGCCCTCGGTGAGGACGGCTACATTGACTACCACCCGTAATTTGCCCGCGCTGTAATCCGCCAGCACCGATTTGCGCTCGGTCTCGCCCATGTCGCCGTAAATCAGGCCCGTCGGCACCTCGGCGGCGTTGAACGCATCAGTTACATTGCGGGCGTGGTCGACGGTGGAGCAGAAGACCACGGTTTGCCGGTCTCCCGCCTTTTCCCGCCAATGCTCGATAACCGCATCGGTCACCGGCGCGCGGTTCATGATGGCGTCGACCTCGCCCATGTCGAAATCCGCCACCGTTTTGCGCACGCGGCCCAGATCGCTCTGCACGCCCACATCGACAACAAAGGTGCGCGGCGGCACCAGATGGCCCGCAGCGATCAACTCGCCGATACGAATCTGGTCCGAGACATTGGTAAAGACTGGCCGCAGCCCCTTTTTGTCGCCCCGGTTCGGCGTGGCCGTGACCCCGAAAACCTTGCAATCCGGATTGCGATCCAAGGCACGATCGATGATGCGCCGGTAGCTGTCGGCCGCCGCATGGTGGGCCTCATCGATCACCAGCAGGTCGAGTGCGGGCAGAGCGTCCAGATTGGCGGCGCGGGTGAGCGTCGGCACCATGGCAAAGGTCACCTGACCCCGCCATGATTTTTCTTTGGCATCGACCACCGAGGTGGACAGCCCGGGATTGACGCGGGCGAACTTGCCACGGTTCTGCTCGGTCAGCTCGTCCCGATGCGCCAGCACGCACGCCTTGGCATCGCTGTCACCAACCATGTCTCCGGCCACCGCCGACAGCATTATCGTCTTGCCGGAATTATGCGTGAGGGTGAAATCCCCCATCAGATAACGGTGGTCACCATCGACGCTAAAGCCGAAATATTCGCCCTCATCGGCCGGATGAGCCGTGAAGCCGCAACGCAATACATTTTTCTTCTGCTTGCGCGGCGGGGCCTGTTTGCGCAGTACCCGCGTGGGGATTTCATCGAGATCGCCGGAAATGTGGACCCGGAAGTAAATCCGCCCCTTCACTTCCTTTTCCCGCAAGGTGGCCAGAAACCCGAGGCTGCGAGCAACAAACACCACATCCTCCGCCAGGCGGCGCGACTTGCTGACAAACTCGAAACAGCGCCCGTTCATCAAATGTCCGTCCGTATCGAGCAATCCGGCCAGAATGGCGAAACGAACCTCGCGAGAGCCGAGGCGGTATTCCTCGGGCATGAACTTCTGGCCCGAGGATTTTCCGAACAGGCCAAGCCCCCGAAGCTGGCCAATCAACGCGTTGTGGTGATCGCGGTCATCAACGAAAAAATAGGTGTTGGCCTCGTTATGGGGCAGTTGCTCGCATCTTAGCCTGAGGCCCAGATGGGCCGCATACCGATAGAGATCATCGACGATTTCCACATCCGGCGTGGTGACGGATACATTGCGGATGATGCTGCCATCGCCCAGGATCAGGCCGAGGAAATACGGGGCCAGTTCCGGAGCCTTCCGCTCCACAAAATCAGCTGGCATGCGCAGCAGTTTGTGCAGGTGGCGGAAGTTGTTCGAGGAGGCAAGCCAGTTGGCCACGCTGATATCCACCAGTTCGCCGTCCCGGTTGCGGCAACGGGCGGGCATGCCGTCATTGGTGCGCACCAGAGTCAGGATGTGGCCGAGGTTGACCGTAAACGCCTCGCCTTTGATGGGGCGGATTTCGATCATCCGGTCATGGCCCCGGTGCAATTCCAGCACATGGCGCGGCGTACTGCCGGGGCCCATGAGGACATCCCCGACGGCGATATCCTCCACAGGTTTCAGGGAGCCGTTATGCATGAGGATCAGCGTTCCCGGCGCGTGACAGCCGGTCGGCGCCACACCGAGCGCGTTGCCGTGTTCTTCGAGCGCGCGAAGGCTGCGCTCGACAAAGAGTTTCTGGCGGGGGCGGAGCAGCATGGCCGGATCCTCCTATTGCGCCCAGGACGGACGGCCGGTGGCCGACGGTGCCTGAGAGGATTGCGAACCCTGCGGGGGCTGCGCGCCCTGCAGGTTGTGGGATTGCTGACCCTGCGAAAGCGGGGGCTGCGCTGGAGCGACCGCGCCCATGATTGCCGCGTAATCCTTATGATCGGGCGTCACCGCAGACCGGATCTCGTTCTTGTCGTCACCATTGGCATCTGTGCCGACATCAATACGGGCGACGAATTCAATCCCGTCGAGATCGGCAAAGCCGCCGATACGGCGTGCCGCCTGAGCCTCGGGCGACATGTCCTTGTCGGAAATCCCGCGCGCGGAATTGAGGATGCCCCGCACAAAACTGCGCCCCATATTGCCCCAATCCGGCCCCTTGGGGCTGTAGAGCCCGATCAGCGTGAAGATCTTGCGGCGTGCATATTGGCCTTCCAGCACGGTGAATTCACCGTTCAGATAAACGGCACCGGTGGAGCCGCGCGTGGCATAGGCGCCGGTCCAACCCTGGCTCGGATCATCGAACCCGCCGGGGCGGATGGTCAGGCGTACCTTGGCCAGCGTGCCCTTGGGGATCAGGTTGATGTTGCTTTTTGCGTCATTGAAATCATTCCAGAGTCCAGTCATGGATCAGGTCCTTTTCGTTCAGTTGGGGGATGGGTTTTGATCGGCCACAGCGGCCGGTTCAGGGGATTGGGTGTAGGTCAGCCGATCACTTGCGGGCACGCCTGGGGTTCTGATCTTCTCCATCAGACGGCCCAGATGCGGCTCCTCGACTTGCGCGAGGCGACCCGAGCGATCTTTGGCGGGAAAGCCCCAAGGGTTGATGGTCTGGCAGATGAAGGCGCGGTAGGGCACGCCGCTTTCGCCCGGCAATTCGGCCATGGTAATGACCTCGTCGACGATGCCCGGCAGCTCGAGGCCGGTTTTGGAGCCGTCGATTTGGGCCGAAAATACCTTGCGATTGAAGTCGTCCAGCTTCTCGTCGAGGATGCCGACGAACCAGACATTTTTCGCTCGCGTATGCTGGAGATGCGTCAACCAGCCGATCATCTCGCGGCCGTGCAGCCCATAGGCCCCGCGCACATCCGGCTTGCCGGTCTTTTCCGAGAACGCCTCGGGCTGGCCCTTGCACCAGCCGAAACACAGCCTCCCGGCCACGGTGATCGAGTCAATGAAGATGGTCTGGTATTTCACGAGCGCGGCGGGATCGCCGAACTGCTCGCACACGGCCGCATAATGCGCCGGGCCATAGGGCAGCGTGCCCCGCGGGGGCTGATCATCGCGCAGCGCCGGATTGGGTCCGCCGATGAACACCGCGAAATCCCGACACTCGGCCCAGGTGCGCGGCCGGATCGTGTCCCCCTGCCAGCCTTCGATGGCAAGATCGCCCGCCTCGAGGTCCATGAACAGGGTGGTGGCGGGATCGAGCGTCCAGAGCAGGCTGGTTTTGCCGATACCGGATTTCCCGAAGATGCAGCCTTTGATACCGCGGGCTTCGGCCAGGCGCTCGTCGGCGCTGATGATGGGAAGGCTCATTGCGCGTCCCCCTCATCCAAAAGGGTAATCCTCAGCTTGCCGGGATGAACCGTGCGGGCATCGCGAAACGCCTCCTGCATCGATGTGGGCCAGGCGGCAAACTTACGCTCGGCAACCTTGTAGCTGATATCGATAATCTCGGAGGGGTCATCACCCGCCGCGCGGATGCGCTCAATCATGCGGGCCAGCTGCGCCTGATCCCAGACAACGCGCTTGGGCAGATCGGCTTTGACCGTGACCTCGCCATCTGCAAACCGAACCGTTCCGGTATCTTTTTGTGCAGACCGGCGCAGATCATCGGCCTGATCGGCGTATTTGAGCGCCAGTGCGCCGTCGAGCCATTCGCAGGCCATCTTGGCCGAGCGCAGCGCCTTGGTGGTTTCCTGCTGTAGGCGCGCCAACTCCGCCGCCGGCAAACCCGCGATTTCGCCCACGGGCATGTGTTTGAGCGCCTCGAGCGTGATGTGATTGGGAATGTTCATGTCCACCCCCCTCACGCCATCGCCCGAGGGACGTTCGGTGTCGCCTGTCGGATCTGCTCGGCCTCGAAAGCCTCCACATCCTCGAGCCGGTAAATGACCCGTCCACCAAGCTTGATGAATTGTGGGCCTTCACCGGCCCAACGCCACCGCTCCAATGTACGCGGTGAAATGTTCCATCGAGCCGCAAGCTCGATCTGGTTGAAATGTCTGACAGGCATGGGCCTCTCCACGAAGTTAATGGTTGCGTTTCTCCCCGACACGTTTTGGCGTCTGGAATTACCCATTAATTTCAGTGTTTTGGCCGCCAAATTATATAATCAGGCTCGATTTTCTTTGTGACATGCCGCACGAAAAAGGCCCTGAAAAATCAGGACCCGAGCGGTTCAATTGTGACATGATGCCAGTTTGTTTGTGACATCGCCATCAAGGCTCTGTGGGTGGCGGCCCCTTTTTCTTGATATCCGCAAGGGCAACTTCGCGCAGATTCGGGCTGAGCCGATACCCTTTGCCATGAAGGTTTTCGATGAAACTGTCCTCATCCAGAGGAATGCCAAGATCCGTGGCGAGTGGATCAAGAGAGCTGCGCAATCGTCTCAGCAAGGTTCGCAAAGCTGGTTCAGATATGTCGAGTTCGCCAGCCAAGTCACGAGCGGTGATGCACTCGATCGTTCGCACGTCGTGCTTGGCCGATCGGAAATTGGGCAGCAAATTTTCAACCAGTTTGAAATTGGCACCCTCAAGCGCCAAGCCGTTGTGGAACAAGACATGCTTGCTCCTTTCATCGACAGCAAATTCAAGAATTGGTGCTGCAAGGCGGTCCATGAAACCCTTTGCCTGCGCATCATAATCCGACGGCGGTGCCACAGTGATTTGGCTACGATTCAGGCACATGCTCAAAAGGGCTCCTGCCGGTAACCCCTCTCCGCCTTGCGCAAGTTTTCCCTTATGTTGCACCAAGCCATCTTCAATGACGGCCACAACATCAAGGGAGTGGCGCATATACAATTCATAAACCCGATCCTTTGCTTCATCCGCCGAAAGATCGGAAAATTCACCGAGTGCTGGTGTGATTTGTGGATTTGTCGAAAGAAACCTGTCCTTCGTTGATGACGAAAAAGTCTGGAAAAATTTCACATAGGCAAGCGCCATGCGAACATCACGATCCTGGCTACGATCGCCCAATAGCAAGTCCAGCTTGTAGCTATCTCCGGGGTCCAAATCTTCCAAGCCTGCCGCCAAAATTGCGATCCTTCTGTCGATGCATTGCGAACAGGCACCGCAATGGTGCTTCTTTTTCGTCCAGGTTCTCGGGCGGGTACAACTGTTGGTTTTTCCAAGAAGGTGCCCAAACCCGTTTGCAGGAATAATTTGCGTCACCTCCTTCTTGGTAAACCACTGGAAAGGTGTTCTTATTTCTATATTCTTATCCAATATCTCCGAGAACAATTCCTCGAAGCCACTAATAACCTTTGGGTGCGTCGTCCGCGTGGCCCTGGCACCCAACACATCTTTTGCTATCGGGATATTCAAGCTCACAACGCCATTTTCATAGAAAGTGAATTCATCTTTCTTGAACATCTGTGCAACGACCAAAGCCAGACACGCAAAGAGAAAGGAGCGGGTCCGCTGGGTATATTCGCTCGCATTTACCTTGGTATTGGTCACGTTGATCGGGACATAAAATATCTGGTTCGCCAAACCGCCTTGTTTCAGGCCTTCAATAAGCTCTTTTTGGACTTTGAATACGCCGGGTGCCGAATGGTGACCCACGAGAACCAGCTTCTTGCCTTCCTGCACAAGGTCTCTGACAGCTCCCGAAAACGAGTCAACACCCCCTGAAAATAACGCAATTTCATCCGGGTCAAATGTTCCGTGGCTTAGCCCGGGGAAATACAACTCCTTCTCAGCCAGGGGTTTTTCCGCCTTTACGAAAGAAAAGGCGTAGGAATCTTCAGACAGAAACCCCAAAGTCTCACAAAGAGCGTTGATGACCGCTTCGTTCTGCCAGCGTTCAGGGTCACGCAACGGAATCGTGAAATTCATGACCCGTCGCCAATTTTTCCCATACCCCGCCAACACTTCTGTTCCGCGGCGAGATTGCTGGTCTGCACAGTAAACGTATGAGGCAACCTCGAGCAAATCCAGCAAAACATCAGGAATGTTGCTCACCATTGCCTTGCTGATGTCTTCGATCTTCAAGTTGACGTTTTTCAGGTCCCCCTGAACATCCAACTGGATATCCTTTCCTGCTTCGCCGGCATCAGAATCGGGGGTGGCACCGCCGCAGATAAAGTTAAACGTGTTCATTTGCGGCACTCCTGATAGACAATTCTTTCCTGATTTTCTTGAATGCAACATGGGCAAACCCTGCAACATCCTTGCGCGAGATGTCTTTTTTCAGGTTATGGGCGTTCTTACCCAGCCAATCTTTTGCAAAGGCCCGCATGATGATTGTTGTTTCGGCACAATGGCGCTTTACCGCACCATCAAAGGACGCCATGTCACCGACCGACTGCACAAAGTTACCTGGCCTGACATGACGGGGGATTTCCCGGTCAAGAAAATACTGGATATTGTGCTCAACCAGATTGGTGAAAAACCGTTGTGATAATTCTGCGAATTTTTCGGGTGCTGAAAAGGTTGCCACTGTCGTTCTTTCATCTTCCCGGTCAGACTTCCAAAGGGATGGTGTGCTTTCCCGAGCCAAACTATCCAATGCCGCGATACCAGCATGCTTAGCCATTTCACTCAGATCGGTGGTATTCGGGCTATTTCGCCGTTGCGCGGTCTCGATCGCAGCATCGAACCCAACCGCCAAGTCGGTAATCGACGGGGAATCGGGGACGGTTATCCCTAAATCTTTCAATGCTTGGGCAAAGTTCTTGGACTTCGCAGCCTGTGGAATTTTAATCAGAAGCCACAAGGCTTCGATAAACGCCGGGTCTTTTGCTGCCTTCATCAGGGATTTGTCAGTTGCTTCGGCGACGGCGTCGGCCAACGCGGGAATAGACACATCCCCGGCCTCTAGGTATGCCACGATTTCTCGCCATTTTTTTGTTGCGGGCGGTTGGCCCAGCCTGACATGGCCCATTTCAACCCTCTTAAGAAAGTGTGAATGCAGTAAAATCTGCCCGTTCACTCCGAAAATACGGAACCTTTCGTTAGAAATTCGACAAGGAAACGATTCTTCGCTATCCTTTAGCAAGCACATTGCCAAAGAAAGGCGCAAAGCACAACCATGACGATATCGGAAAATTCATCTCGTCTCGGAAAACTCGTCACGATTTCAACCGCCGGAGAGGTGGCGAAGGCGTTCATCCCGCCTGCGTTGCCCCCCATACCGATGGTTCGGATGGACAAGCTCTATGGCCCGCTGGAACGGGCCAACAGGGCGCTGGGGCGGCTCGACGGGATTGCCTCGATTCTGCCGGATACACCGTTGTTTCTTTACATGTATATCCGCAAGGAAGCCCTGCTGTCCTCACAGATCGAGGGCACGCAATCGTCACTCTCGGACCTTCTGTTGTTCGAAAACGAAGAGGCGCCCGGCGTCCCGATCAACGACGTGGTCGAGGTGTCGAACTACGTGGCGGCCATGAACCATGGGTTGGAGCGGATCAGGGGCGGCTTTCCGATTTCCCTTCGCCTCATGCGCGAAATCCACGAGATTCTGCTGGCCAAGGGGCGCGGTGCCACCAAACAGCCGGGCGAATTCCGCCATTCGCAAAACTGGATCGGCGGCACCCGTCCGGGCAATGCGCTGTATGTACCCCCGCCACCGGAAGAGGTGCTGGACCTGATGTCCGATCTAGAGGCCTTCATCCATGCCGACACGCCCGCCGTACCGACGCTGGTCAAGGCCGGGCTGGTGCATGTGCAGTTCGAAACCATCCACCCGTTTCTTGACGGCAACGGCCGTCTGGGCCGGTTGTTGATCACGCTTCTGCTCTGCGACAAAGGCATTCTGAAGGAGCCGATCCTTTATCTCAGCCTCTATTTCAAAACCCATCGCCGGTATTACTATGACCTTTTGCAACGGGTGCGCGAGGATGGCGACTGGGAGGCCTGGATCGAGTTCTTTCTCGAGGGAATCACGGAAACCTCGTTGCAGGCGGCCGATGCCGCCAGGCAAATCCTGTCGCTGTTCGAGGAAGACCGCGCTAAAATCGAAAGCCTCGGGCGGCCGGCAGCCTCGGCCCTGCGGGTGCATCAATTGCTTCAGCAAAAACCGATCATCGCCATCCCCGATGCGGCGCGCGAAACCGGCATGTCGGCACCGACCGTTGCAAAATCGATCCAGCACCTGCGCGACCTTGGCCTGTTGCGCGAAATCACCGGCAAGCAGCGGGGGCGCATGTTTGTCTACAGCGATTATCTGAGCATCCTCAGCCAGGGAACGGAGCCAATCTGATGCGGGGGAAGCAATGATAGAATTTGTGGCCGTAAATGATGACGATCCGGCCCTGGCGCATTCTCCAATGGTGCGCGCCATCGGCAAGACCTTCGCCTATATCGCCGAGAACGGCCCGATTGGTTTGACACCATCAATGGCCTTCAAACGGGTGTTCGTGCATTGGGCAGCAGCAGAGTTCGACTGGCCCAGATTGTCCGAGGCCGAGCTGTTCAGCGTCAACAAGGTGCTGAACGAAATGGATTTCTGGCCGCTGATGGATATCCACGACACACTGATCGCGCTCAAGATCGGGCGGCATTACAAAGGCAGTTTCCGCCTGACCAAGGCAGGCCAGTCGCTCATAGACCATCCCGGGCGGCTGTTTGGCATCATTACTCCGTTCTACCTATTCGAGTTCGACCACCAGCGCTTTGCCCGCATGCCGGAACGACCACTCGGCAACTGGGATGTTTTTCTGAATGTGCTGAATGTCGAGGCCGAAAATGGCATATCCGGCCGCGATATTGATCGCGTTTTCTATGGCACACATGCAAAGGCGCAATACAATCGTGATCTGGCAAGCCTCTACGCGCAGGTCCTGCGCCCCCTGATATGGACCGGCCTGCTGGCGGAACACCGCGACAAGGGGGAATGGGTCGAAGACGCCGTGTTCGCCAAAACACCGCTATGGCATTCCGCGTTGCGGCTCGATACGGACGATATGGTTCAATCCGCGATGCGTCACTGACCGGACATCTGGGCGAATCAATTTGGATGGAAATTACGAAGAAAGGATTTCCAACTTTTGATCAGCTTTCTAATGTTTTCGCCCCACCACGCACGGTTACGTCAACTCATTGATATTACTTGATATACTCTCACACATCCCTTTCATACGACAAAACCAACTCACTCTCTGGAGGTCGTTATGGAAGAACAAATCGTGGGGCCGGACCCTTTTCCGGTGGACAGGATGAATGCGGAGGAGCGGCTGGCCGATCTGGGCCGCATCCTGGCGGCGGGCATCCGGCGGATGCGCGGGGCAGAGCCGGAAACTGGCGAACCCAAACCTGATACGCCCCGCTATGTCGAGGTGGTCGGCAAGAGCCGCCGCGGGCGGCGCACCAGGATCCGGATCGGGGGTGGCAAATGACGTCCGCCCCTGCATCCCCGCCCAAACCGGGCGAACACCCCGCCACCGACCAAACCGTTCTCTCCCGCCTCGCGGCCCTGAAAACCATGAGCGTGAACGAGCTGAAGGAAGAATGGGAACGGCTTTTTGCTTCTGGCGCGCCCAACAACAGCCGGTCCTACCTGGAAATCCGCATTGCCTACCGCATTCAGGAACTGACCCATGGCGGGCTGTCCAAGAAAAGCCGCCAGATGCTGAAGGCACTGTCCGCCGAGATGCACGGCAAGCGGCTGGGCGGCCAGCCGCAGCCCATCCACCCCGATCACCCGACATTCGGGATCAACCACCGCCTTTGGGTCATCCTTTGCCCCCATCCGCGCCGTGCCGCAGGGGTGGAACGCGCTTTCGGCGTGTTCGCGGATAAAGCTGTCCAACTCGTCATCACTTTGAAAATCCACACCGGGTTGGATTTCGTGCTTCACATAGGGCGCAAAGGCTTCTTGTGCGAAAATCTCGCGGGTCAGGCGGATGCAGGCACGAAAATCCTGCCAGTCCTGATCATGGGACATATAATTGAACAGGATATTCGGCGCTTCCCTAGGGTCCGAGGACGCCAAAGTCACCGCCCCGCGCGACGGGCTGCGCATCGGTCCGACATGGGCCTGAAACCCGTGCCCCTCGGCCGCCGCCTTACCGTCATAGCGCACAGCGATGGGCAGGAAATGATACTGGATATCGGGGTATTCCACACCGGCCCGACTGCGGATAAAGGCGGCTGACTCAAACTGGTTGCTCGCCCCCATGCCGGTTTTGCTGAACAGCCACTGCGCCCCGATCCGCGCCTTGGAAATCAGGTTCCAATAGCGATACAGCGTGATCGGCAGTTTGCTGGCATACTGGATATACAGTTCCAGATGGTCCTGCAGGTTCTGCCCCACACCGGTCCGATCCGCGACCAGATCAATCCCGTATTCCGCCAGATGCGCCGCCGGACCAATGCCCGACAACATCAGCAATTTCGGCGAATTGATACTGGACGCCGCAAGGATCACCTCGCGCCGCGCGTGGATCACTTCGATCTTGCCGCCGCGCTCGACCTCGACCCCGGTGGCCCGCCCGTCCCTGATCACCACACGCCGTGCCAGCCCGCGGGTCAGGTTGCAATTCGGGTGTTTCAGCGCGGGTCTAAGGTAAGCATTGGCCGCCGACCAGCGCCGCCCGCGCCAGACGGTCTGTTCCATCGGGCCAAAGCCCTCTTGTTGCTGACCGTTATAGTCATCGGTGGTCTGGTATCCGGCTTGCGCGCCAGCCTCGACAAAGGCGCGAAACAGCGGATTGCGCCGCGGCCCGCGCGTTACATGCAGCGGCCCGTCTTTGCCCCGCCATACAGGATCACCACCATGGCCACCGGAATGCCAATGTTCCATCCGTTTGAAATAGGGCAGCACATCGGCATAGGACCAGCCCTGCGCACCCTGTTCGGCCCAATGGTCAAAATCCTTGGCATGACCGCGCACATAGACCATGCCGTTGATGCTGGAAGAGCCGCCAATCACCTTGCCGCGCGGGCAAACCAGCGTCCGGTTGCCCAAATGCGGCTCGGGCTGGGTTTTGAAGCCCCAGTCATAAATCCCCATATTCATTGGATAGGACAGGGCAGCGGGCATCTGGATAAACGGCCCCGCATCGGTGCCACCATGCTCGATCACCAGAACCGAGGCCCCCGCCTCGGACAGGCGATACGCCATTGCACAGCCTGCCGACCCCGCACCGACGATCACATAATCCGCTTCCATCAGTCTGCCCCTTTGGCGCGCAAAACCTCGTAGGAAACCATCACATGTTCACGAAACGCCGCCCGCCCCTGCAAGCGGGCGTAATAGGCGGCAATCACCGGCCGGTCCTTGCGCGGAATATCAATGTCGAAATAGCGAAACAGCACATGCCCGATGACAATATCGGCCAGCGTTAAATCCGCGCCCATCACATAAGGGTTATCCCCCAACTGTGCTTCCAAATGGCCCAAATATCCATCGAACCTGTCCAGAGCCACCGTCAGCGCAGCCCCATCCCGATCCTCTGCCGCCGTGCGCACCCGCGCCCAGAATATCGGCACCGTAAAATCGCGCGAAAAACTGACCTTGCCCCATTCGGCCCACATATCAACCCGTGCCCGCGCCACCGGATTGGCGGGCCAGAAGGCGCCGCCATCGCCGTATTTCGCCGCCAGATAGCGCAGGATCGCGCAGCTTTCCCACAGCACCAGATCACCATCGCAGATCGTCGGCACCAAACCATGCGGATTTAACGCCAGATAGTCCGGCGTGTCATTCCCTCCGAAATACAGGCCATAATCCAGCCGCTCATATGCCAACCCCAACTCGCCGATGCCCCACATCACCGCCTGCACATTGGATGAGGACGCCCGCCCGTAAACCGTGATCATAATTGCCTCCTAAAACGGCGCGTCCACCGGACCCATCGCCACGTAAACCGATTTCAACTGGCTGTAATGTTCGATCGCAGCCTTGGAATTCTCGCGTCCGACACCCGACATTTTCACCCCGCCAAAGGGGGCCTCGACCGGCGCCAGATTATAGGTGTTGATCCAGCAGGAACCGGCCTCTAGCACCCCCACAACCCGATGCCCGCGGGTCAGATCGGCGGTGAATACGCCACCGGCCAGCCCGTATGGGGTGTCATTGGCCCGGGCGATCACTTCGGCCTCATCTTCAAAATCCAGCACCGACATGACGGGGCCAAAAATCTCTTCCTTGGCGATGGTCATGTCGTCTGTCACATCGGCAAACACCGTCGGCTGGATATAGAACCCGTCGCGGTTCAGCCGTGCCCCGCCAGTGACCAGACGCGCGCCTTCTTCCACGCCCTTGTCGATGTAGCGCTGCACGATACCCAACTGTCCCTCGGACACCATCGGACCGAAATTCGTCGCCTCGTCCAGCGGATCACCGATTACTGCCGCTTCAACCCGTTCCTTCAGCCGCGCCAAAAACGCCTCTTTGGCGCTCTTTTGCACGAACACCCGCGTGCCATTGCTGCACACCTGCCCTGAGGAATAGAAATTCCCCAGAATAGCGCCGCCCACCGCATCCTCGATATTGGCGTCATCAAACACGATCATCGGGGATTTACCGCCCAGTTCCATCGTCACATGTTTCATTTCCGCGGCTGCCGCCGCATAGACCTTTTGCCCTGTCGGAACCGAGCCGGTCAGCGAGACCTTGGCCACGCGCGGATCGGTCACAAGGGATGCGCCCACCTGTCCCATACCCTGAACCACGTTGAAAACGCCCGCGGGCAGGCCCGCTTCATGCAAAATCTCGGCCACTTTCAATGCGCCCAGCGGCGTGGTTTCGGACGGCTTGAACACCATCGCATTGCCACAGGCCAACGCGGGGGATGCCTTCCAGCAAGCGATTTGCGTCGGGTAGTTCCACGCGCCAATGCCAACGCAAACCCCCAAAGGCTCACGCACGGTATAGACAAAATCGCCACCACCCAGCGGGATGTGCTCGCCGGTCAGCGCACCCGCCAGCCCGCCGAAATATTCCAGCGCATCCGCGCCCGAAGTGGCATCGGCCACCAGCGTTTCCTGCAAGGGTTTGCCGGTATCCAGCGTTTCCAGAATGCTTAGATCACGGTTGCGCGCGCGGATGATGTCAGCGGCGCGTCGCAACACACGCCCGCGCTCGGTGCCGCTCATGGCGGCCCATTCGCCCTGTGCCGCCTTGGCCGAGGCCAGCGCCTGATCCACCACCGCAGGGGTGGCGGCATGAACCCGCGCGATCACTTCGCCGGTGGCGGGATAGATCACGTCGACCAAAGTGCCGGAGCTGTCTTCGACATAGGCGCCATTGATGAAATGGCTGGCTTGGGGCTGGGCTTTCATAGCATCCTCACTCGCAGGTTTCTTTGCCGCGTTTTCGGCAATTGAATAGGCGGATTACGTCACGGGCATTGCGGTCAACTTTGCTGGCCTGCGCCCGCTGGCAGTCCCAGAATGCCGTGACTGTGCGCTGGTAATCTTTCACGGCTTGGCGACAGGTTTGTTCCGCCACTTTATTGGCAAAAGCGCCACTCTGCTGCACGCATTCCGGCATCGGATCAACACTGCATTCCACAACAGCCTCTGCTTGGGCTGTGCCGGCAATGCAAAGCACCGCAATGCTCCAGGCTACTGTTTTCATTTCTTATTCCCTTCTGAAAGCATGGCATCCAGATACTCCAGTACCCGCTCAGAGGCCGCCTTGCCATCCGGATCGGCCCCGCGCAGGGCGTGGCGGATATACAGCCCGTCGATCAGCGCGGCGATGTTGTCGGCCAGCATTGGTGCCCTCATCCCGACCAGCGGGCGCAGGTCGTGCATCAGGTTTGAACGCAGCCGTGCCTGATAGACATGCAACAGCCGTTTCGCCCCTGTTGACGTTTGCGCCTGCACATAGAAATTCATCCACGCACTGATCACTTTGCTGCGGAAATTTCCGGCCTCGAAACTCGCGCGGATGATGGCTTCGAGCCGCGCGCGCGGCCCCTTTGCAACCGCCAGTGCACCCCGCACCTGTGCGCCGTAGACACCCAGAATATGGCGCATGGCGGCGATGAATATCTGGTCCTTGCCACCAAAATAATGATGCGCCAATCCGCTGGACATCCCTGCCCGCTTGGCGATCTGGGCCACGGTTACATCCAGTGATCCGGCGCGGCCGATTTCGCTGATTGTTGCCTTGACCAAAGCGTCACGGCGGATCGGTTCCATTCCAAGTTTGGGCACAGCGGGGACTCCGGTTATTAACGCATTATCAGATTTGCAGGTTTTTGATTGACTCGTCAATCAATAAAAAACAGCGGGTCAGTCAACAGCTGTGGTGCCAAAGAGATTCAATGCCTCCGGCGGGGATATTTCAGGAACGATAATGAAGAAATCAGACTTTGGTCGCCCCGTCCACAGGCGTGATAGCACGGCGTTTCAGCATCGCTTCACGCCATGTGATGAAGCTGACCGAGGCAAGGATGATCACCCCGCCCAGCACCACCCAGCCATCCACCGGTTCACCAAACACCACCGCGCCCAATGTGGTGGCCCAGACCAGTTGCAAAAAGGTAACCGGCTGCGTCACCGTCATCGGGGCGGCGCGAAAGGCCAGCGTCATGGTGAAATGCCCTGCCGTGGCAAATACAGCCACCAGAAACAGCCAGAACAGTTGTTCCAAAGTCGGGGTGACCCAGACCGCAAAGGCAAAGGGGGCCAGCACGATCGGCACAGTGATTGATAACATCGCCACGACCACGGCGGGCGATACGCGGTCGGCCATGCGTTTGGCCAGCAGGTAAGATGTGGCAAACAGAATTGCCGTGCCCAGCATGGTATAGTGGCCAAGGTTGAGTTCCCGAAACCCGGGCCGCAGGATGATCATTGCCCCGATCAACGCCGCGCCAATTGCCATGATCCGGCGCAGGGCCAGCCTTTCGCCAAGAAACAGCGCTGCCCCGATGGTGACATAGACCGGCGAGAGGTAATTCATCGCCGTGACCTCGGCGATGGTGATGCGGGTCATCGCGTAAAACCACAGGATCACCCCCAGCCCATGCGCCAGCCCGCGTGCGCCGAAAAACATCAGATCGCTTTTATCCAGATGCGCATTAAGTAGCGAGCGGATCATCGGCAGCAGGAAAACCAGCCCCAGAATATAACGCAAAAACGCCGCTTCGGCCGCGGGCACGCCCCCGCCGATATGTTTCACAATCGCCGTCACCGCCACAAAGGTCAGCCCCGTGACCAGCATCCAGATCACCCCCCAGACGGGACGGGATGCAGTTATGTCCGATTGTGTGCTCATAGCTGGCAAAGGACAGCAAAGCCCGCGTTTTGGCAATAGGTTATTCCAGCAGAAGCGAGGCTGCGATAATCCACATCGTCAGCGCCACAACCCCGTCCAGAACGCGCCACGCCACCGGTTTGGCAAACAGCGGTGCCAGCAGTCGCGCGCCATACCCCAGCGCAAAGAAAAAGGTGAAAGACGCCAGCGTCGCCCCTGCCGCGAACATCACGCCATCGTCGTATTTGGTGGATACGGAGCCAACCAACACAACCGTATCCAGCCAAGCGTGCGGGTTAAGCCAGACCATCGCCAACGCCGTGAGCATGGTTTTCTTCAGGCTGTTGGCCTGAATGTCGGAGGCCGCCAATGCCTGCCCGCCCCTGAGTACCGCGCGGAAATTTTGCCAACCATACCAAATCAGGAATGCCGCGCCCGCATACAGAAACGCCGGTGCCAGCCAAGGGATCAGAATTGAAACCACTCCGAAACTGCTGACGCCGATGGCAATCAGAATGGCATCCGACAGCCCGCTGACAAAGCAGATCGCAAACACATGTTCGCGCCGCAGCCCCTGGCGCAGCACAAAGGCATTCTGCGCCCCGATCGCAAGGATCAGGCTGAAGCTGAGGATAAATCCAGCGGTGAATGTCTGCATCAAAGGCTCCTGTTGTTGACAGGGGATAGCGTGGGGCGCATCATTAGGCCAGTTAACTATTCTATTTGTGGATTAACTTTTCTAATGATGGACTATACCCAGTTGGCCGCCCTGCGCGCCATCCTGCAAACCGGCAGTTTTGACGGTGCGGCCGCCGCGCTGAATGTCACCCCTTCGGCGATTTCCCAACGCATCAAGGCGCTTGAGGATCAGTTGGGCACAGTATTGATCATTCGCGGCACTCCGGCCACGGCTACCGCTGCCGGTCAGCGGCTGTTTCGCCATGCCGAAGAAGTGGCGCTGCTGGAAACCGCCCTTGGCGATGATCTGGACGGGCTGGCCCCCGGTCCCGCGGCACCCGTGCGGGTGGTGGTGAATGCCGACAGTCTGGATACATGGTTTATCGAGTCGATGGCGCAGGTGGACGGGGTGCTGTTTGACATCAGCACCGACGATCAGGATTTCAGCGCCGACTGGCTGCGACGGGGCGAGGTGATGGCGGCGGTGACGGCCCATGCCAAACCGGTGCAGGGCTGTGACAGTATCCCGCTGGGGGCCTTGCGCTATCTGGCCACCGCCAGCCCCGAATTTGCCACGCGGCATTTTGCGGGCGGGTTCACTGCGGCCAGCGCCAAAACAGCGCCGATGCTGATGTTCAATCGCAAGGATTTATCGCAACACCACTGGCTAACGGCGCAATTTGGCAAACGGATCACCCCGCCCCTGCACCTGTTGCCCAGCACCCGTGGTTTTGTCACCGCCGCACTGGCCGGTATCGGCTGGGGCTTAAACCCCGAACCGCTGGTGCAGGATCATATCAAGGACGGAAATCTGGTCACTCTGGGCGATGTGCCCACTTATGACGTGCCGCTGTTCTGGCAGTTCAACCGCGTCACACGTCAGGCACTGGCCCCGCTGACCCGCGCGGTGCGGCAGGTGGCGAAACAATGGCTGGTGCAGTTATAAAAACCGCTCGGTCAGCATTTGCAAACGCGCCCGAAACTGCGCCGGATCTGTGGTGTTATATTTGATCCCCGTCGCAGCCAATGCCAGAACCTGCCCTTCTTCGGCAGACGCATCCAGCCCCATCACCCCGTTCAGCTCTGCAACAAACCGGGCCTGCGCCGCTTGCGATTTCTCGGCCCCCAGCCGGTTGTTCACATCCAGCAATTCCTGCCCGTGTGGCCCTGCCACCAGCAAATCGTGGAAATACCCCATATAGGCCAGCAAAAAGGCCGAAGCCCGTGCCTTTTGCCCGGCTACCCCGTCAATCGCCGCATAGGCCGTGGCAAATGCCTCGTCCACCAGCATATCCATACAGGAAAAGAACACATCGTCCTTGTTGCGGAAAATCTGGTAAATCCCGGGGCGTGATATTCCTGCCTCTTGTGCAATATCGGCCATCGAGATACGCTTGAACCCATAAGCGATCACCACCCGCATTGCTGCCTTTAGAATATGTATTTTCTTGTCGTACATAGAGCCGTTCTAGTGTTTGACACGGGGTTGCGCAATCGCTGTTGCCTGTGCTGGATTATACATCTTGACACTTTACGCATATTTTGTCAGCTTGTCAAAAAATCATTCCGAAAGGGTTTCCCCATGTCTGATCAAACCATCCTTGTCACCGGCGAGCTATGCCCAAAAGTTGGTGACGCAGTAATCAGGCGGCATGTTTTTCCTGCTTGATCCCGTCCTTAAATTCAACCCCTTCGATGATTTCCGGCAATCGGAATGCGCCGTCGAGTTTACGCCATTTCTTCTTTGCCGACATCATCAGGCGGAAGGTCATTGCCAAGGCGGTCTTGCGCCCGAGGCAGCCTTTGGTCTTCTTCGTTCGGTGCCGCACGGTGGCAAATATGCTTTCGATGGGGTTGGATGTGCGGATGTGTTTCCAGTGCTCGGCAGGGAAGTCGTAGAAGGTCAGCAGCACGTCCCGGTCCTTGGTCAGCTTCCCCACGGCACGCTCGTATTTCACGCCATAGGCTTCGATGAAGAAATTGAACGCGGCCTCGGCGTCCCGTTTGTTCTCGGCCATCCAGATGTCCTGTAGATGGCCCTTGGCTTTGGCTTGCAGCGACTTCGGCATGGCATTCAGGACGTTGCCGGTTTTATGCACCCAGCAGCGCTGCTCCCGGGTCTCACCGAACACCTCCCGCAAGGCGTTCCAGAAGCCGAGCGCGCCATCACCAACGGCCAGATCAGGGGCTTTTCTGAGGCCACGACGTTGCAAGTCCAGCAGCAGTTCACGCCAGCTCTGGCTGCTTTCTCGATACCCGTCCACGAGGCCCAGAACATCCTTGTTACCCCACTCGTCCGCGCCGATGATCACCAGCATGCATTGCTTGTCAGCATCCGTGCGCGGCTTGAAATAAACCCCGTCGGCCCAGAAATACACATAGCGTTTGGCCGACAGGTCACGCCGGTTCCAACGCTCGTATTCTGCCCACCACTCCGCCTTCAGGCGCGAAATCGTGCTCGATGTCAAACCACCCGCATCAGGCCCCAGAAGGGCCGCCAGTGCTTCGCCGAAATCACCCGTGAAAATACCTTTGAGATAGAGCCAGGGCAACAACTCCTCGACCGACTTTGCCCGGCGCAGATACGGCGGCAGAAGCGTCGAGGTGAACCTGATCTTCTCCGCCCCCGTGCCACGATCACGCACCCGAGGCACATTCACCGGGACAGGGCCGATCCCCGTCATCACCTCGCGCTCCGGCAGGTATCCGTGGCGAACAAGGCGCTGGCGACCGGCCGAATCCCTCAAATGCGCGTGTTGCGCCATCAGATCACAAACCTCGGCCTCGACCGCCTGTGCCAACAGATCCCGCGCGCCTTTGCGCAAGATATCCGTCAGCGGATCAGGTGAAATTCCGGCTGGATCGGTAAACTCCAAAATAGTATCGTCTTCCATGTGGCATATCCTTTTCTCTCTGAGAATCGCGGCGCGTCAACACCGCCATGATATGCCACCCAATCACCCCATCACCAACTTTCGGGCATTACTCTGCGGTAAAAACTCTAACCATTTGCCCCTCCAAAACAGATTTTCCAAAACTCTACCCTGCCCGTCCGCATCTGACCAGTGCCACTGGACAGTTTGCGCCATGGTGCTAGGGTCGGCGCGAAACAACACCGGAGCATTCCCATGACCCTAGATGCCGTTCTTGCCCATATCGACGCCGAATTGCCCAAAGCCACGGACCGTTTACTGGACCTGCTGCGCATTCCCTCAATTTCCACCGATCCGGCCTACAAGGCGGATTGCGACCGTGCAGCCGACTGGCTGGTCGAGGAATTGAACGGCCTTGGCTTTGACGCCAGCAAACGCCCGACCACGGGGCATCCGATGGTCGTCGCCCATAATAAGGGCAGCGGCCCGCATGTGCTATTTTATGGCCATTACGACGTGCAGCCCGTTGACCCGCTGGAGCTGTGGGACAGCCCGCCGTTTGAACCCGCCCTTGAAGACACCGACAAAGGCGTGGTGATCCGGGGCCGTGGATCGTCCGATGACAAAGGCCAGTTGATGACCTTTGTCGAGGCCTGCCGCGCATGGAAAGCCGTCACCGGCAGCCTGCCGATCAAGGTTTCGATTTTCTTTGAAGGCGAAGAGGAATCCGGCTCGCCCTCGTTGGTGCCGTTCATGCAGCAAAACGCCGAGGAACTGACCGCCGACATCGCCCTGATCTGCGACACCGGCCTGTTTGAATCCGCCGTCCCTGCCATCACAACGCAACTGCGCGGCATGGTAACCGAGGATTTCACCATCAAGGGCGCCTCGCGCGATTTGCATTCGGGCATGTATGGCGGGCTGGCGGGTAATCCGATCCATGTTTTGTCCGACATTATCGCCAAACTGCACGACGAAACCGGCCATATCACGCTGGAGGGGTTCTATGACGATGTGCCGGAACTAAGCGACGAAATGCGCAGCCAGTGGCAAAATCTGGCCTTTGACCATGCCCGCTATCTGGGCGATGTGGGCTGTCTGTGCCGGCAGGCGAACAGGACCGCACACCGCTGGAAATGATCTGGTCGCGCCCCACCTGCGAGGTGAACGGGATCTGGGGTGGCTATATCGGCGACGGGTTCAAAACCGTTCTTCCGGCCGAGGCCAGCGCCAAAATCAGTTTCCGCCTTGTCGGCCAGCAGGATCCCGACAAAATCCACGACGCTTTTGTGAAACATGTAAAGGACAACCTGCCCTCCGATTTCACCGTCGAATTCACCCCCAGCCGCGGCGCACCGGCCTCGCAGATGTCAACCGACAATCCGGCGTTCGAAAAATCCCGTTAGGCGCTATCGGATGAATGGCCCCGCCCTGCCGCCTATGTGGGCTGTGGTGGCTCAATCCCGATTGCCGGACATTTCAAAGAGGTGCTGGGCATGGACGCCATGCTGATCGGCTTTGGCAAGGACGACGACGCGATCCATTCCCCGAACGAAAAATACGACATGGAGAGTTTCCATAAAGGCACGCGCAGCTGGGCGCGGATATTGGCGGCGTTGGCGGAGTAGGGCAAACCCAATAATAGTTCTCGCCAATCACCGGCATGTACGGAAAAGGCGCAGGAAGACCGTGAGCAATGAGGCGCTCGGCCGGTAACGTCTGAAATGCCAAACGTGCATTGCCGGGATTGATGAAAAGGTCAGCCCAAATCGTATGGTCGTTGTATCGACAGGGTTTTACTTAGCTTCGCCCAAGTCGCGACCTCAAAGCGTTCAGGCCACTTCATACCCAAACGCAATGCTCTTGCTCTCGCACGCGGCAGGTATGCTTTGGCATACGCAAGGTGGGCCGAAATCATCGAATCGCGATTGGGAATTGCAGGAGGTAGCGATGTCAGAAGGTCTTTTTGCTCATCCGTTATCAATCGATTAAGATGCAAAATACCGCCACGGTTGGGGGCGCCGGTTTCTTCTATCAATAAATCGACCAGCAGATTGCGAAGATGAAAAACGCCCAGCACACCATTGATATATTCTTCACGCCCCGCAGCCAGGTCCAAGAGGCCAAGTATCCTGATAAACTCTTCTACCTGATATCTGAATTTCTTTAAGTTTGGCCCAAGGGTCGCTGTCGTTTTCGATAAGCAGGAAAAAATATCATCATGATCAACAAGAGGTTTCAAGGCACTTTGCGTCAGTGATCCCGTCTGATCCGCTCTCAGCATTATGACATCTGTGCGTGTCCAGTCTTCAGTGATGGCATTGATCAAGACCGGAACATTTATCCGGTCCCACCAAAGGATGATTTCGCCGGTTTTCCCAACAGCTCTGCGCCAAATTTCCGCAACTGCGTCAGATGCGCCGTCTTTGGCAACTAAAACAAAGGGAACCTCTAAAAATCCCCCAAAATCCGGCCTGACGGGGTAGAATCGTCATCAGGATGAAAATGATTCGACCGACGGGGTTTTGTCATGGGTCAGATGGGATTTTTTGATCTTTCCAGCCGATACGCGGGACTGGACAAATCTGGTGATCCGCTGGTGTTGCTCAACGACATGGTGCCGTTCGAGGATTACCGGGACGAGCTGAAGGCCATATGGCGCACGCCGCCCGAACAGCGCAAATCCAACGCTGGCCGCCCGCCTTGGGATGAGGTGCTGATATTCAAGACGATGGTTTTGCAGCAGCTCTACAACCTCTCTGACGATCAGATCGAGTATCAGATCCGCGACCGCCTGTCGTTCATGCGGTTTCTCGGCCTTGGCATTGAAGACAGCGTACCTGACGCCAAGACCATCTGGGCCTACCGTGAAAGGCTGGCCGGGGCCGGGAAGATGAAGGAGCTGTTTGACAAGTTCGATGCCTTTCTGCGCGAAAAGGGCTATCTGGCGATGGGCGGGCAGATTGTTGATGCGAGCATCGTTCCGGCGCCGCGCCAGCACAACAAAAGGGACGAGAACGAGAAAATCAAGGCGGGCGAAACGCCTGAAGAGTGGGAGGAAAAACCCCACAAGAAGCGCCAGAAGGACGTGGATGCGCGCTGGACGAAGAAGCACGGCAAGAGCTATTACGGCTACAAGAACCACATCAATGTCGACCGGCGGCACAAATTCATCCGCGCTTATGATGTCACCGATGCCGCCGTGCATGACAGCCAGGCGCTTGCCGGTCTGATTGATGCGAGCAACACCTCATCGGACCTGTGGGCCGACAGCGCCTATCGCTCGCAAAAGATCGAAAGCGAGCTGGAAGAGCGGGGGCTTCACAGCCATATCCATCACAAGGGCAGGCGCGGCAAGCCGCTTGGCGAGCGCCAGCAAAAGGCCAACCGGAGGCGCTCGAAAGTGCGGGTCCGGGTCGAGCATGTATTCGCTTTTCAGGAGCGCTCCATGGGCGGCAAGCTGATCCGCTCCATCGGCCTGAAGCGGGCGCGATTTCGCATCGGGATGATGAACCTGGTCTACAACATGAAGCGCTTCGTCCAGTTCGAATGCGGCCTGGCGGCGCCGGGATAAGGGTTCATGGGGTGAGGTGTGCCTGAAATACCCAAAACCGGCTTGAAACCGGTGAAAATGGGTTTATGATCCGAAGCAATCAGGCGGGACAGGCGAAAAACCGTCCACCCCGCCGCGAAGAAGGCGAAAACGGGAATTTACAGAGGTTCCCCAAAATCAATGTCGCTATATTCATCGGCCATACCATTCCCGTAGCTTCCGCTAAGGAATAGCGCGCGAATTTCCGGCACGTCTTGGATCTCATCAGTAATGGTTTGTATAACTTCGCTGTGTTTCACGCTGCCCACCAAGATAGATCAACCTATACGATAACACCGTATCTATCTTCAAAACTGCCGTCAAATTGTTAACGGGGGGAGAAAGTAGTGTTCACAGACTACTTAATGTCCTCACACCAGCGCCATCTGCCCCAGCTTGGCCACCAGTACCACAAACGGCGCGGTATGCAGCAGCAAATCGAACCAATCCAGCGGGCGCTTCAATGTGCCCGCTTTCAGCATCTTGATCTTTTCCCAAATGTGCGGTTCGGGCACGAACGGGGCCAAGCCCAGCAGAAGCGCCGCCATAATCAGGGTGGGCAACGAAATATTGTCAAGAAATGACATATCAACACTTTCTTTTTCGCTGGGGGAAAAGTGGCGCGGTTGACGGGACTCGAACCCGCGACCCCCGGCGTGACAGGCCGGTACTCTAACCAACTGAGCTACAACCGCGCACTTTACATGTCACCAAACGGCAACTTGTTTGGGCGTTCTAGGGCGAGTAGCCGGAGGCGTCAAGCGGTTCCGACCCGTTTTTTGAAAATAGTTTGCGGGGCGCGGAAATTATAACGGCGCGCATTGTAAACACAGGTTTCAAACAAACCTGCGGCGCGCTTTGGCCCGATAACGACAGGAAGGAATGGTGGGTGATAAGAGACTCGAACTCCTGACATCTTCGGTGTAAACGAAGCGCTCTACCAACTGAGCTAATCACCCTTGTGGGGGCGTTTAACGCGACTTGCACGGGGTATGCAAGCCCCTTTCACAGAAAAAACGCACCTCTTTTCAGGGTGCGTTGGTTTTTTCATATTTCTACAAGGGTTGCCCCGAAATCAGGTCGGCACCTTGACCACTTTACTGTCGCCTTCTGCGTTGCGCTGGCGAATCCGGCAGACCATCATCTTGGCGTTGGGCAGTTCTTTGGTTTTTTTCACCATCACCTTGCCCAGTGGCTGCAGGTTCAGATCCTCACCCGCGGCCAGTGCTTCGCCCAGAACGGCCAGCATAGCCTCGATCGCCGGTTTGGCGTCTTTCTTTTTTACACCCGAGCGCACGACGACCCGTTCGATCAGCTCTTTTTTACGAAGCACCGGAACCTCGACCGGTTTGGCGGGTTTCGCCGTTTGAACCGCCGGTTTTGCAGGGGTTTTCTTGACCGGAGCGGGCTTGCGGGGGGGTGTTTTGCTGCTTGTGGTTGCCATTTTATTTACGACTCTCTTTCACGAATTAATACAGGAGGTTTCATAGAAAAAGGGGGCCTAATGGCCCCCTTACAATATTTAATGCGCCGTTGCACCGGCATCGCCCGCCTTGGCAGTCAGTGCCGCCTTGGCCGCGGCGGCCTCTTCTGCCGCTTCATCCCATTCGATCGGCTCGGGCTGCTTGACCAGCGCATGTTTCAGCACTTCGGATACATGTTCCACAGGGATAATCTTCAAACCCTCTTTCACATTATCCGGTATCTCGGCCAGATCCTTTTCGTTTTCTTTCGGGATCAGAACGGTTTTGATACCGCCCCGCAGCGCCGCCAACAGCTTTTCTTTCAAACCGCCAATCGGCAGCACATTACCACGCAAAGTAACCTCGCCGGTCATGGCAATGTCTTTCTTTACCGCAATGCCCGTTAGAACCGATACGATGGATGTCACCATCCCCACACCGGCGCTTGGCCCGTCCTTGGGGGTGGCCCCTTCGGGAACGTGAACGTGGATATCGATTTTCTCGAATTGCGTCGGTTTCACCCCGATTTGCGGGCTGATCGAACGCACAAACGACGCCGCAGCATCGATGCTTTCCTTCATCACATCGCCCAGCTTGCCGGTGGTTTTCATCCGCCCCTTGCCGGGCAGTTTCAGCGCCTCGATCGAAAGCAATTCGCCGCCAACGGATGTCCACGCCAGACCTGTGACCACGCCAACGTGGTCCTTTTCCTCGGCCAGACCATAACGGAACCGTTTGACGCCCAGATAATCCTCAAGGTTCTCGGGGGTGATCACCACCTTTTCCTCGTCCCCGCGCACAATCTTGGTCACGGCCTTACGCGCCAGTTTGGCGATCTCGCGCTCAAGGTTGCGTACACCAGCCTCGCGGGTATAGGTGCGGATGATTTCCTGCAATGCCTCGTCCGTCAGTTCGAATTCATCCGGCTTCAACCCGTGGCCTTTGATCTGTTTTCCGATCAGATGCCGCTTGGCAATCTCGCGCTTTTCATCCTCGGTGTAACCCGACAGCGGGATAATCTCCATCCGGTCCAGCAGCGGGCTTGGCATGTTATAGCTGTTCGCCGTGGTCAGGAACATCACATCCGACAGGTCATATTCGACCTCGAGATAGTGATCGACGAATGCGCTGTTTTGTTCGGGGTCCAGAACCTCGAGCATCGCAGACGCCGGATCACCACGGAAATCCTGCCCCATCTTGTCGATTTCATCGAGCAGGATCAGCGGATTGGTGGTTTTCGCCTTTTTCAGCGCCTGAATGATCTTGCCGGGCATCGAGCCGATATAGGTGCGGCGGTGACCGCGAATTTCGGATTCGTCCCGCACGCCACCCAGCGAAATGCGAATGAATTCGCGCCCCGTTGCCCGCGCCACGGATTTGCCAAGGCTGGTTTTACCCACGCCCGGAGGCCCGACCAGACACAGGATCGGCCCCTTCAATTTGCGCGACCGCTGGCCAACGGCCAGATATTCCACAATCCGTTCCTTGACCTTTTCAAGGCTGTAGTGATCGTCATCCAGCACCTTTTGCGCTGCGTTCAGATCCTTTTTCACGCGGCTACGCTTGCCCCACGGGATCGACAACATCCAGTCCAGATAATTGCGCACCACGGTGGCCTCGGCAGACATAGGCGACATATTTTTTAGCTTTTTCAGCTCGCCATTGGCTTTTTCCAACGCCTCTTTGCTCAGCTTGGTCTGGGCAATACGCTCTTCCAGCTCGGTGATTTCATTGTTGCCGTCTTCGCCGTCGCCCAGTTCCTTCTGAATGGCCTTCATCTGCTCGTTCAGATAATATTCGCGTTGGGTGCGCTCCATCTGGCTTTTGACGCGGGTCTTGATCTTTTTCTCGACCTTCAGCACCGACATTTCGCCTTGCATCAAGCCGTAAATCTTCTCCAGCCGTTCAGCCACGTTCAGGGTTTCCAAAAGCTCCTGCTTTTGTTCAACCTCGATGCCCAGATGACCCGCCACCAGATCAGACAGCTTGTCACTCTCGACCGCATCAGCCACAGCCGATAGCGCCTCTTCTGGCACGTTTTTCTTTATCTTGGCATAGCGTTCGAATTCGGAACCGACCGAACGCAACAGCGCTTGGACGGTATCCGCATCACCGGGAACCTCGTGCAGTTCTTCAGCGCGGGCCTCGAAATAATCGGGGTTGTCCAGATAATCGGTAATCCGCACCCGCTTGCGCCCTTCGACCAGCACCTTGACGGTGCCATCGGGCAGCTTCAGTAGTTGCAGCACATTGGCCAGAACACCAACGTTATAAATCCCGTCCGAATCCGGGTCGTCCTGCGAGGGGTCAATCTGGCTCGACAGCAGGATTTGCTTGTCATCCACCATCACCTCTTCCAGGGCTTTGACAGATTTTTCACGGCCCACGAACAGCGGCACGATCATATGCGGAAACACCACAATATCGCGCAACGGCAGTACGGGGTAGGATGTGCTCATTTGCTCGCTCATTTCAATTCCTTGTTTAGTGGCAGACAACAGCAGGCCCCTGTTCGCATAGGCAACCCGCCTGTCTCCGGTCTTTGGCTATTGATGTGGGGGCGACCCCGCCGATTTTCAACCATTTGACCTGCCATGCAGCTTTGGGCCGCAATGTGCCTGCGCAATGCGGCAAGGGCAAGGCACCATTCCCCAAAGTTACCTAAAAATACCGCCGGGGCTGACCCAGATAACTACTTCAAGTAACGCTTAACCCATTGTCTTAGCTGCAATAACTGAGCTGAAGGGTCACTGTTGTTGAAACGCCACTCGCATTCCTTCAAATATAGCCCAAATTGGGCCTTGGGGACACCGTTAAATCGGCGCATGTGGCGCTTGGCTTGGTTCCAGAAATTCTCGATGCCATTGATGTGGTTGTGACGGTCTGCAAAGAGCTTGGAATGGTTGATGCGAAAGTGGTGGAAGTCTGACACATCCAGCACATTATAACCGCGCCAACAATCGGAATAGACGATGGAATCCGGCACGACTTTGCGCTCTATGATCGGGATCAGAGTGGCGGATTTGGCGTCCGGGATGATCTTGGTGTAAACCTTCCCACCCCTTTTTAATATACCAAAAACGGGAATTTTACCTGCCGCACCACGCCCGCGTTTACCTTTGCGTTTGCCGCCAAAGTAGCTTTCGTCCACTTCTATTTCTCCGCCGAACATAGCTTGGCTTTCCGCCTCCAGCTCATAGGCGATTATCTCGCGCAGGCGTAGAAAATAAAACGCTGCGGTCTTGCGGTTTACACCACACAAACTGGCTGCTGTTCGTGCTGTCGATCCCGAAACAAAATGCTCCGTAAGACGGTCTTGCTTGTAGTGGCTCAGGCGACTCTTTCTCATGCTTCCCATCATAACCTCTTTTTAGGTTATCTGGGTCAGCCCCATACCGCCAAAACAGGTAAATATCGGTGGATAAACCGCCTATACGCACAAAATCGCGCTAAAGTGGTTCAATATCCCCCTGCACGCGCTGCGCATGGAATTGTGATTCAAAGTTATCGAATGTTCCCGCCGCGATCGCATCCCGCATCCCCGCCATCAGTTCCTGATAATAGTGCAGATTGTGCCACGTCATCAGCATCGAGCCGATGATTTCCTGCGCCTTGAACACATGGTGCAGATAGGCGCGGGAATAGTTGCGGCAGGCAGGGCATGTGCAGGCTTCGTCCAGCGGGCGCGGATCATCGCGGTGGCGGGCGTTTTTGATGTTCAGTACACCATGGCGGGTGAATATCTGCCCCGTGCGCCCCGACCGTGATGGCAACACGCAGTCAAACATATCAATACCCCGCTTCACACCTCCGACCAGATCATCGGGCTTGCCCACCCCCATCAGGTAACGCGGTTTGTCTGCGGGCAGCATGTCGGGGGCGTAATCCAGCACCTGAAACATGGTTTCCTGCCCCTCGCCCACCGCCAGACCGCCAACGGCATAGCCCTCAAAGCCAATCGCCTTTAGCGCCTCGGCGCTTTCCTCGCGCTGGTCCTTGAACACGCTGCCCTGCTGGATGCCGAACAACGCATGCCCGGGCCGTTCGCCAAATGCATCGCGTGAACGCTGCGCCCATCGCATCGACATCCGCATGGATTTTTGCGCCACATCCTCGGGGGCCGGATGCGGGGTGCATTCATCAAAACACATCACAATATCGCTGCCCAGCAAGCGCTGGATTTCCATGCTGCGTTCCGGTGTGATTTCATGCAAAGAGCCGTCGATATGCGATTTGAAGGTCACGCCCTGTTCCGACATTTTACGCAGGTCCGACAGGCTCATCACCTGAAAGCCGCCGGAATCCGTCAGGATGGGGCGCTCCCAGTTCATGAACTTGTGCAAACCTCCCAAATTGGCAATCCGTTCGGCAGTGGGGCGCAGCATCAGATGATAGGTGTTACCCAGCAGAATATCCGCCCCCGTGGCACGCACATTTTCAGGCATCATCGCCTTGACCGTGGCCGCTGTGCCAACAGGCATAAAGGCCGGCGTACGGATGTCACCGCGCGGGGTGTGGATGATACCGGTGCGGGCCTTGCCGTCGGTGCTGTGCAAATCAAAGGAAAACTGTGTCATACGCGCCTGATACGCCAAAGACGCGGGGCTTGCAAATCCCTATCCCAGCGCCAGAATCCGGTCGAATTTGGCCGCGCAGATGAAATCGTTTTCGGTCAGCCCGTGCACCACATGGGTGGTGAATTCCACCTCGCAATAGCCCCAGCCAAAGTGGATATCGGGATGGTGCCCTTCCTGTTCGCCCAGCCAGGCCGCCACATTGGCGCAGTGGTGCGCGGCATTGAACCCCTTGACAGTGACACGCCGCACCAGCCAGCGGCCCTCTTTGGCCAGTTTCCAGCCCTCGTGCAATTGCCCCATATTGTCGGCCACTTCGTCCTTGGACAGCACCGGCATCCCGCCGTGGCAGGCAATACAGGTCTTGCCGCTTAGATCATCGCTCATGCTACTCTCCTTAGTCCGGCGCGCGGCCAAACCATTTTAGATAAATCCGGTCAAAATCGCCTTGCTCTGACAGTTGTAGTAACGCCTGATTAACCCGCTCGCGCCATTTCGAGCCTTCCGGAAAAACAACCCCGTAAGGTTCACGCTGAAATATCGGCCCCGTCAGGCGTACCTTTTCCTGACCCTCACCATTCGCATAATGGCTAAGTACCGGAAAGTCATAGACCACAGCAGCAACCTGCCCGGATTCCAGCGCATTGTAGGCCTGATCAATCGTTTCTACAGCCCTAATTTGCACGCCCGGCAAATGCTGTATATAGGCCTCGCTTGTCGAGCCACTAAGGGTCGCAACCCGCTTGCCGCCCAAATCTTCGGGGCCACGAATTTCCCCTTCCAGACGCGATACCGTCATCGCCGAGGATATTGTCGCGGTGAACCAGGCAAAGGCGACATAGCCGAATACGATCAGCACCAGCGCAATCACCTTGCCGGGATGCGATTTCGGAGTTTTGTCACCATAACCAACGGTCGAGATCGTGACCATCGTCCAGTAAACCCCGTCCCACAGACCCATTGGGTAACTACGGGTGAAATCCGGGTTTTTCCGCCGTTCGACCAGCCATGTGATGTGCGCGGTCCCCAGCACCAGAATGGCCAGTGCCAATAGGGCAAAACGAAAGCTCGACGACGCGAAAACCCCCTTGATCACCGATACCGCCTTGGCAACCATACCTATATTCTTGTTGGGCACCATGATCTGTAGACCGGAGCGAAAGAAAGGATGGGAAAAATCCATCCGCCGTGATTGTCACAGCGGCAATGGCAATATCCCCTTTGCCCGCCTCGATTGCCTGCAACAGTTCGGTGACATTGGGAAACACAGTGATATCGCTTTGCACATCCAGTTGTTTTTCAACCATCTGCCACAAATCAATACTGAACCCAGTAAGTGTGCCATCCGCATTTTCAATTACAAAAGGCGGGACCGGTTTGACCAGCACCCGCAACTTTGGATCCTCTGTCGATTGTGCAAACCCTTGCGTGCCCAAAATGCAGAGCAACCATACGGCCAGAAGTCGTTTCAGTATTTGATACATTTCATATCCCCCGCCCAATTCTAGCGTGGGTAAATCGGTTTTGTCCAAATCTTCTTGAAAACGTGCAAAAAACCGCTGTTACCCGTCTATCAGCGCGGTAACGATGGTGGTGAAATCATCGCCACGATGCTCGAAACTTTTGTATTGGTCAAAGCTGGCGGCGGCGGGCGCCAACAACACAGTGTCGCCGTCTTCGGCGTCTTTTGCGGCGGCGGCAACAGCCTGCTGCATCGTTTCGCAAATCTGATAAGGAGTATACCCCAACTGCCCTGCAAATTCATCCGCTGAAGCACCTATCAGATAGGCTTTGCGCACGTTCCCCAGATGCGGGGCAAGGCTGGAAATGCCCCCCGTCTTGCCTTGCCCGCCTGCAATCCAGCGGATATTCTGGAAGGCCAGCAGCGCCTTTTCGGCGGCATCCACATTGGTGGCCTTGCTGTCGTTCACATAGGTCACGCCGTTTGCAGTGCCAACAATCTGGCTTCGATGGGCCAGCCCGCCGAAGGTATGGAATGCGGCCTCGATTACCTTGGGCGCGATGCCCAAAGTGCGCACTGCGCCGTAAGCCGCACAGGCGTTCTGATGATTATGTGCACCCGGCAAGCCCTTGATTTTGCGCAAATCTATTGATCCCATTTGCCGCCCTTTTCGGTATTCCGACAAGAACCCCTTGCGGGCGAACACCGCCCAACCGAGGCCGGCCAGCTTGGTTTCCACCGAAATTCGGATCACGCGGTCATCTGCAGGGCCTTCGGCCATTTGATTGGCCAAAAAGCGGCCCTCAACCTCGTCCACACCAATCACCGCGCGGTCCGGTCCGCCTTCGGCGAACAGGCGGCGTTTGGCGGCGAAATAACCACCAATGCCGCCGTGCCGGTCCAGATGGTCGGGCGACAGGTTGGTGAACACGGCGACATCAGGGGTGAGCGATCGGGCCAGTTCGGTCTGATAGCTGGACAGCTCCAGCACCACGACTTCGCCGTCATGGGCGGGGTCGATATCCAGCACCCCGCGACCGATATTCCCCGCCAGTTGGGTCGGGCGTTTGGCATGTTCCAGAACGTGATGGATCAATGCTGCGGTGGTGGATTTGCCGTTGCTACCGGTGATGGCGATCACGCGGGGGGCAACGTCAAAACCGTCCCATTCGTATGTCGCGAAGGATCGGAAGAACAATCCGATATCATTGTCGACCGGCACAGCGGCGGCAATGGCATTGCGCACCACGGGGTTGGGTTCGGGGTAAAGATGCGGGATTCCCGGGGATACGATCAGGGTTGCGATGTCCTCCCACACACCCGCCTTGTGCAGGTCGGTCGCCGGATAGCCTTGTTTTTCGGCCGCATCGCGGGCGGCTTCGTTGTCATCCCAGACCACGGGGATAGCCCCGCCCGCCTCGAGCGCCACGGCGGTTGCAAGGCCGGTGCGGCCAAGGCCCAGAACGGCCACTTTCTTATCTGTAAATCCTTGAACGGGGATCATGTGCTGCCCTTTTATCCTTGCCTGCCCCTGTTTAGGACGCGGCGGGCATATTGGCAAACCTTCTGTGCGGCCCGTAGGGCGGGGTTCACCCCGCCGTTATGACCAGCCGTGGCGGGGTGAACCCCGCCCTACACATGCCTTAACGCACCTTCAATGTCGCCAGCCCGATCAGCGCCAGCACCAGCGAGATGATCCAGAACCGGATCACGATCTGCGGCTCGGCCCAACCTTTTTTCTCGTAGTGGTGATGGATCGGCGCCATCAGGAACACCCGCTTGCCGGTGCGTTTGAAATAAAGCACCTGAATGATCACCGACAGGGCCTCGGCCACGAACAACCCGCCAACAATAGCCAAAACGATTTCGTGCTTGGTGGCCACCGCAATCGCCCCCAAAGCGCCACCAAGCGCCAGCGATCCGGTGTCGCCCATGAACACCGCTGCCGGGGGGGCGTTATACCACAAGAACCCCAATCCGCCGCCGATCAGGGCCGAGGTAAAGATAAACAATTCACCGGTGTTCGGCACATAATGCACATCCAGATATTCGGTGAAATCGACCCGCCCGACCGCATAGGCAATAATGCCCAGCGTGCCCGCCGCAATCATCACCGGCATGATCGCCAGACCATCCAGACCATCTGTCAGGTTCACCGCATTGGCGGATCCGACAATCACGATCATCGCAAAGGGTATGAACAGATAACCCAGGTTGATCAGCGTATTCTTGAATACCGGCATCGCCAGCCGGTAAGCCAGATCATCGGGGTGGTAATAGGCCGCCCAATAGCCGGCAATTGCGGCAATCAACAGGCCCAGACCCATGCGTATTTTGCCGGAAACACCTTTGGTGTTGTTCTTGCTGACCTTGGCGTAATCATCGGCAAACCCGATCAGCCCGAAGGACAGTGTGACAAACATCACCATCCAGACATAGGGGTTATCCAGTCGCGCCCACAGCAATGTGGAAACCGTCAACGCCCCCAAAATCAGCACCCCGCCCATGGTCGGCGTGCCGGCTTTTTCCAGAATATGGCTTTGCGGTCCGTCTTCACGGATCGGTTGACCGTTGGTTTGTTTGCGGCGCAGCAGGTTGATCAGGGGTTGGCCAAAGATGAAACCAAACACCAGAGCCGTGAAAAATGCCCCGCCCGAACGAACAGTTATATAGCGGAAAAGATTGAAGAAATCGCCGCCGTCCGACAGGCTGGATAACCAGTAAAGCATCTACACTGACCCTTTGTTACTATTCATTTCGCCCGATTGGCCCAAATTGCGGATCGCGGTCGCAACCGTGCTGACCAATGATCCTTTGGACCCCTTTACCAAGATCACATCGCCCGCGTCCACCAACCGGTGGGCGGTTGCCGCAAGGTCAGTTGCCTTTTCGACCCACTCGCCGCGTTTGTGATCCGGCAGGGCATCCCACAGCGCCCGCATCCGGGACCCCGCGCAGTGCACCAGCGTGACATTTTCCAGCGACGGATGGGTGGCGAATGCGGCGTGTTGCGCCATCTCGTCCTCGCCCAGTTCCAGCATATCGCCCAGCACTGCAATCCGGCGGCCCGTGTGGATACGCCCCACCCCGTCCGCTGGCAGTGTCGCCGCCAGCACCTTCAGCGCGGCATCCAGCGAGGTCGGGTTGGCGTTATAGGCGTCATCGATCAGCGTCACGGCCTGATCCGGCGCGTAAGCATCCAGCACCACGGTTTCAAAAGTGCCGCGACCGGCGGGGGGCTGCCACAGGGCCATGTCATTGGCCGCCAGCGCCACATCCGCCCCCAACGCCTGCACCACGGCCAGAACACCAAGCGCATTCATGGCAAAGTGTTCTCCCAGACTTTTGATTTTGAACAGAGTTTCGGCACCAGCAATCAGCGACCTCACAACGGTCATTCCGCCCGCCTGTTGCACATTCAGCAGGCGGTGGGTGTTGTTTTTACCCATACCAAAGGTCACACAGTCAACGCCCTTTTCCTGTGCATATCCGGTCAGGATACCGCTGGTATCCAGATCACCATTCACCACCGCCACACCGCCACTTTGCAGCCCGTCGATGATGCTGGCCTTTTCCCGTGCGATGCCTTCAATCCCGTCAAAGGCGGCCATATGCGCGGTCACCACATTGGTGATCATCGCCACATCAGGGCGCGCCAGACATGTGAGCGGCGCAATTTCGCCGGGATGGTTCATGCCAATCTCGATCACCGCGAAATCGGTATCCTTGGGCATCCGCGCCAATGTCAGCGGCACGCCCCAATGGTTGTTGAACGACATTTCCGCCGCGTGCACCCGCCCTTGCCGCTCCAGTACAGAACGTAGCATTTCCTTGGTCGAGGTTTTGCCGACCGAGCCGGTCACGCCGATCACCCTGGCCGATGTCCGCGCCCTTGCGGCTACTGCCATCGACTCAAGCGCCTGCAACACATCGGGCACGATCAGCAGTGGCGCGTCCGCTGGCACCCCTTCAGGCACATGCGAAACCAAAGCCGCCGCCGCGCCCTTTTCCAACGCCTGTGCGAAGAAATCGTGACCATCGCGCACGTCTTTCAGCGCCACGAACAATTCGCCTGCCGCAATGCTTCGCGTATCAATTGAAACACCCGTGGCTTGCCAGTTACAGGGCGTCTTGCCGCTGGTGGCTGCGACGGCTTCTTCAGAGGTCCAGAGCACGCTCATGCCATGCGCCCTTCCAGTGCAGCCACTGTAATGCTGGCCTGTTCCACATCGTCAAACGGCAACACCACATCGCCAACGATCTGCCCGCTTTCATGTCCCTTGCCCGCGATCAGCAACACATCCCCCGCCTGCAGGGCATCCACCCCGCGCAGGATCGCTTCGGCGCGGTCCGCCACTTCGGTGGCCTCGGGGCAGCCTTCCATCACCATCGCCCGAATACCGGCGGGGTCTTCGGAGCGCGGGTTATCATCGGTCACAAACACCACATCGGCATATTTTGCCGCCGCCTGCCCCATCAGTATCCGCTTGCCGGGATCACGGTCGCCGCCCGCGCCAAACACCACCACCAGACGCCCCATCACATGCGGGCGCATGGCCTGCAATGCGGTGGCCAAAGCATCCGGCGTATGGGCGAAATCGACGAACACCGACGCGCCGTTATCGCGCGTGGCGGCCAGTTGCATCCGGCCGCGCACGGTGATCAGCTCGCGCAATGTATCAAACACCTCGGCCGGATCGGCGCCACAGGCAATCACAAGCCCCGCTGCCACCATCACGTTTTCCGCCTGAAAACCGCCGATCAACTCCAGCCGCGCCTGATGCGCCTTGCCGCGCCATTCAAACCGCAGGTCCTGCCCCGTCGCGTCAAACCGCTGTGCCAGCAGGCGCAAATCCACACCATCGGATTTGCCAACCTTGATCACCCCCTGCCCGCGCGAACGCGCAATTCCGGCCATCACCGCGCCCTTTGGGTCATCCATATTGATCACCGCCACCGCGTCATCCCCCATCACACGGGAAAACAGGCCGGCCTTGGCGTTGAAATAGTCCTCGAACGTCTTGTGATAATCCAGATGGTCCTGGGTGAAATTGGTAAACCCGCCAGCCCGCAGCCGCACCCCGTCAAGGCGGCGCTGCTCCAGCCCGTGGCTGGACGCCTCCATCGCGCAATGGGTCACACCCTCGCCCGCCATATCGGCCAGCAGACGGTGCAGTGTGATCGGCTCTGGCGTGGTGTGGTGCAGCGGGGCGGTATAGGCGCCCTCGACCCCCGTGGTGCCCAGATTGGCAGCCTTGATGCCCATCGCGATCCAGATCTGGCGCACAAAGGTGGAGACGGATGTTTTACCGTTGGTCCCCGTCACCGCCACCATATATTCAGGCTGTGCGCCGAACCACAGCGCGGCGGCATAGGCCAGCGTCTGGCGTGCGTCATCGGCCACCACCAGCGGCACAGCGGCATCGGCAATTTCATCCGCCGCAATCGCCGCACCGGCCTGATCCGTCAGAATCGCCCCGGCCCCCATACGCAGCGCATATTGGATAAATTCGCCCCCGTGCACCCGCACACCGGACATGGCGGCAAACAGATAGCCGGGCTTTACCTCGCGGCTATCGACACAAATTCCTGTAATTTCAGCCTCTTGCCCGCCTTTGGCCCTCAGGCCAAGATCTGCAAGTGTTTTTCTGCCCGCCTGATGTGCCATGCCGCCCCCGCTGATTTGGCCTAGTTGCTGGTGAGTGTTACCCCAGTTGGCTGCAAAGGCTCAACCTCTGGCCGCAATCCCAACAATGGCGCAACGCGGCGAATGATCTCGGCGGCCACCGGAACCGATGTCCAACCGGCCGTGCGGCGCGGTTTGGGACCAGAGGTTTCGACCGGCTCGTCCAGCGTCACGATCAGCACATATTTCGGATCATGTGCAGGAAAGACCGACGCAAACGTCGCGTCAACCTTGTCTTTGTAATAGCCGCCTGTCGGTTTTGGCTTGTCAGCCGTGCCGGTTTTGCCGCCCACTGCGTATCCCTCGACCTCGCCAAAAGATGCGGTGCCGCGCACCACGACCTGCCGCAACATCGAGCGCGCCTGCTCTGACGTGCGTTCCGATACCACCCGTTCGCCCGTTTGCGGGGTGGTCCTGCGCAGCAGGGTCGGGCGAACCCGCAACCCGCCATTCAGAATCGAGGAATAGGCCGTTGCCAAATGTAGCGGGCTGGTGGACAGACCATGCCCATAGGAAATCGTCATGGTCGACAATTCAGACCACCGTTTGGGCAACAGGGGTTTTGCGCCCGAAGCCTCGACCAGTTCTACTGGTGTGGCTTCGAGCAAGCCAAGCGTGCCAAGGAATTCACGCTGGCGATCTGCACCGATCATCTGGGCCACATGGGCCGAGCCGATGTTCGAGGATTTCACCACAACATCGGTCATCGACAATTGCGCGCCGTAGTTATGGAAATCACGGATCTTGAATTTACCCCAGCGCAGCGGGCCTTTGGTGTCAATCATGGTAGACGGGTTGACCAGCCCCAGTTCCAGCGCCTGCGCCGTGTTCAGGATTTTGAACACCGACCCCAGTTCGTAAACCCCCTGCACAGCACGGTTAAACAGCGGGCTGTCGCTGGCATCGCCCTGCGTCAAAACCCGTGGGCGTGTGTTGGGGTCGAAATCCGGCAGGCTGACCATCGAGATAATTTCGCCTGTGTGCACATCCATCAGCACAGCCGCCGCCCCTTTGGCGTTCATCAGCTTCATACCGCCAAACAGAACTTCGCGGATGGCGGCCTGCACGGTCAGATCGATCGACAATTGCAACGGCTTGCCGTCCTGTGCGGGGTCGCGCAGATAATCGTCAAACTCTTTTTCAACTCCGGCCACACCAATCACCTCGGCGGAATTCACCCCTTCGCGACCAAATGAGGCCCCGCCAAGGATATGCGCGGCCAGTTTGCCGTTGGGATACAGGCGCATTTCACGCGGACCGAACAGCAGGCCGGGATCACCAATGTCGTGCACGGCCTGCATCTGTTCGGGGCTGATCTTCTTGCGGATCCAGATGAATTTTCGGTTGCCGGTGAATTGCGCCAGCAGTTTTTCCTTGTCCAGATCCGGGAAAATCGCGGCCAGCTCTGATGCGGCGCGCTCTTTGTCAATCATCACCGGTGGCTGGGCATAAAGCGCCCGTGTGGTCAGGTTGGTGGCCAATATCCGGCCATTGCGATCCACAATATCTGCACGGCTTGCAACGATATGTGCACCCGCCGCTGCAACTTGTGGCTCGCGCGGCTCGCTTGCGGCCAACATGCCCATACGCACACCGATCACCACAAAAGCAAAGAAGAAAAATGCGCCCAGCACCAACAGGCGCCCTTCGGAACGCAAGCGGGTTTTATCGCGCATCACCTCGTGGCGGGCACGGATATTGGCGCGTTCAATCGCATCGGGGTTTTCACCCTTGGCGCGGGCCTCCAGAATACGGGCCAGCGGGCGCAGGGGGGTGCGGGTCATTGGCTATCCTCCAGATCTGCGGACAGTTCGATCGGGTTGATGATGGCGGTCAGTTCCGGGGACGGGAAAGCCACCTGATCAATCCGGCCAAACTGTTCCGGCGACAGCGGCAGCAGGCCCAGCCGGTCATAGTTGATGTCGGCCAGCTCTTTTAGGCGTTCGGGGCGGTTCAGATAGGCCCATTCGGCCCGCAAAATCGCCAGCCGTTCGCGCGCCTGCCCGATTTGCCGTTGCAATTTCGAAACGCCGTTCAATGACGCCCGTGTTTTATAGTTTTCCTGATAGGACCAAAAGGCCAGCGCAATCACCGCCAGCGCCGAGACCACATAAAAGAAGCTGCGCATTAATCCTGTCCCCCCAATGAAATTTTCGGCATCCCCAAACCCGTGCGCGGCATGTCACCTGAGGGCGCATCCGTGCGTTGGGCCACCCGCAATTTGGCCGAACGCGACCGCGGGTTCACGGCCAGTTCATCATCATCCGGCCCGATGGCGCGGCGGCTAAGCAATTGGAACTGCGGTTTTTCTTCCTCAGTAGCAGGGGCATAACGGTTCGCCCGCCCCGCCCCGCCGGATCGTGCCGCCAGATAGCGTTTGACCACGCGGTCCTCGAGCGAATGAAAGGTCACCACCGCCAGTTTCCCGCCCGGTTTCAATGCCCGCTCTGCCGCCTGAAGCCCGGCCAGCAATTCACCGAATTCATCATTCACCGCAATGCGGATCGCCTGAAAAGTGCGGGTCGCGGGGTGGCTTTGGCCGGGCTTGCCACGCGGCAGAACCGATTCAATCACCGCCGCCAGTTGCAGGGTGGTTTCAAACGGCGATTTGGCGCGCGCGGCGACAATCGCCTTGGCAATCCGGCGCGAGGCCCGTTCTTCGCCATATTGGAAAATAATATCGGCCAGCTCGGCCTCGGATGCCTCGTTGACGATATCGGCCGCCGAGGGGCCGGATTGGCTCATCCGCATGTCCAGCGGGCCATCCTTCATAAAGGAAAAGCCACGATCGGCGCGGTCCAGTTGCATCGAACTGACGCCAAGGTCCAGCACCACACCGTCCAGCGGCACATCGCTATAACTGTCGAGCCGACTGAACGTGCCTTCAACCAGTTTCAAATGGTCGCCATATTCTCCAACCCAGCCAGACGCCATTTCAAACGCCAGCGGGTCGCGATCCACACCGATCACCTGATCGGCACCGGCCTCAAGCAAACCTCGGGCATAGCCACCGGCGCCAAAAGTGCCATCCAGCCAAAGGCCGGACACCGGGGCAACGGCATCCAGCAAAGGACGCAATAAAACGGGGATATGCGGCTGGGCAGGAGCAGACATCATAAGCTACTCCTCTTCATCACCGTCAAGATAGATGGAAGGATCGGCATTCGGATCAAAGCTGTCATCGGCCTCGAGGTTGCCGTATTCCTCTTGCTCGTAGGTTTCCGGGTTCCAGATCTCGAACGTATCGCCATTGGCGATGAAATAGGCGATGCCATCCAGCCCGATTTTTTCAATCAGCTTTTTGGGCAGCACCAGACGGCCGGTTTCATCCACCGACGTCGGATAGGCGTTGCCGTTATAAAGACGCTGCAACGCGCGGCGCTGTTTGGAGCCACGGGGTTTCTTGCGGATTTTTGCCTGAACCTCGGCAATCGCTTCCATCGTGAAGCATTCCAGAAAGTTGCGGCTTTTGTCGCCGTATACGATCACAAGATTGGGGTTCAGACCCTCTTTCCACTCGGGGTCACCGGCCTGCAGGACACGGCGATACGAGGCAGGAATAGACACCCTGCCCTTTGCATCCACTTTATTGTGGGCATCGCCGAAAAATTCCCGTGTCACTGCCTCGCGGCCTCCTAAAACCTTTACCACCCCAAAAACGGCCCCTGAAACGGGAAACGGCGGATCGAGCTAGCTGCCACTGCTCTATCCGCCGCCCTCGTCCCGTCTCCGGGGAATGTCCAGCTGCGCGCGCCACCTGGGGGGATGTCTGCTCGCCCGCGCGCCGGATCTCTAATTAGACAAAAGCGGGAGCCTGTATGAAACCTGATTAGGTGCCTTTGTTCGGGGTTCTTTAATCTGCCCCAATTTTTGTATGTGCCCGTTCTTATCTTGGATCAATGTTTGCCATGGGAAATCATGGGTGTCAAAGGATTTTTATGGGAAAAATAGGGAAAAACATGGGTGTAGGCCAATCAGCGCCAAGGCCCGAACGGGAACGCAAAAGGAACAAAATACCATATATATAGTAATCTAGGGTCAACTACACTATATATGGTATACCTTACTCGGGTTCATATTTTCCCGTAATTTCCCAAAATAATTCCAGATTCACACCGATTTTCGCAAATCAGGCGGGATTCAAACCGCAGGCAGACTAAACCAACCCCCGATTCACAGCGAAATCCGGCAGAGATTCTGCCGGATTCCCTATTCGTCCCGTGAATTCCCGTAAACTGCGGACGCTACACCGCGCCGCTGTCGATCAACCGCTTGGCCAACTGCGCATAGGCATCGGCCAAAGGCCCCTGCCCCGCAGCAACCGGCGTGCCGGCGTCCCCCGCCAGTCGCACATCCAGATCCAGCGGCAATTCGCCAAGGAACGGCACGCCCAGCTTCTCGGCCTCGGCCCGCACACCGCCGTGACCAAAGATATGTGCCTCGTGGCCGCATTCGGGACAGATATAGGCCGACATGTTTTCCACCAGCCCCAGAATGGGCGTTTCCAGCTTTTTGAACATGGTGATCGCGCGACGGGCATCCAGCAATGCCACGTCCTGCGGGGTGGATACGATGATGGTGCCGGTCACTTCGGTTTTCTGGCCCAGTGTCAGTTGCACATCACCCGTGCCTGGCGGCAGATCAATGATCAGCACGTCCAGCTCGCCCCAGACCACATCGCCCAGCAATTGCTGCAAGGCCCCCATCAGCATCGGACCCCGCCACGCCAGCGCCTGATCAGGGTCCACCAACAGACCGATCGACATCATCGCCACGCCATGCACGACTGGCGGGATGATCTTGTCATTCTTGTCCAGTTTAGGCCGGTCATTCGTGCCCATCATACGCGGCAACGAAGGCCCGTAGATGTCGGCATCCAGCAAGCCAACCTTCAGCCCCTGACGCGCCAGCGCCACCGCAAGGTTCGAGGACACGGTGGATTTCCCTACCCCGCCCTTGCCCGAGCCAACCGCGATAATCTTTTTCACGCCGGGCACCGGCTGACGCCCCTGTTGCGGTGTCGGGTGACGCCCTATTTTCAAATCCGGCGGCGGGGTTTTGGTGGCAGGGCCGTGGGCCGTCAGCACCACAGAAACCTTCTCGACCCCCTTAATGCTTTTCACAGCCCGTTCGGCCACATCACGCACAGGGGACAGCGCAGCCGCCGCCTCGGGGGTGGGCGCTTCGATCACAAAGCGCACTTCGCCACCGTCTACCGACAGGGCCCGGATCATATCGCTATCGGCCAGATTGGGGCCATCGGGCAATTCAATGCGGCGCAGTTCGTTCAGGATGTCATCACGGGTCAGGGCCATTTCGGGCGCTCCTTATATATGTTATATATGGGTTACGCAGTAGGTGAGGCTTTGCGCGCCCCTGTGCAAGGGGCAAAAACCGCGCATGTAACAGGAATGTGAAAATAGGACAGCACCCCTGCCCTACCTATGCGCCAGACGCATAGCGGCAATTCAAACGCGTCTGTTGTGGCGATGCGCAAAATACATATGGGAACCTCTGTAAATTCCCGTTTTCGCCTTCTTCGCGGCGGGGTGGACGGTTTTTCGCCTGTCCCGCCTGATTGCTTCGGATCATAAACCCATTTTCACCGGTTTCAAGCCGGTTTTGGGTATTTCAGGCACACCTCACCCCATGAACCCTTATCCCGGCGCCGCCAGGCCGCATTCGAACTGGACGAAGCGCTTCATGTTGTAGACCAGGTTCATCATCCCGATGCGAAATCGCGCCCGCTTCAGGCCGATGGAGCGGATCAGCTTGCCGCCCATGGAGCGCTCCTGAAAAGCGAATACATGCTCGACCCGGACCCGCACTTTCGAGCGCCTCCGGTTGGCCTTTTGCTGGCGCTCGCCAAGCGGCTTGCCGCGCCTGCCCTTGTGATGGATATGGCTGTGAAGCCCCCGCTCTTCCAGCTCGCTTTCGATCTTTTGCGAGCGATAGGCGCTGTCGGCCCACAGGTCCGATGAGGTGTTGCTCGCATCAATCAGACCGGCAAGCGCCTGGCTGTCATGCACGGCGGCATCGGTGACATCATAAGCGCGGATGAATTTGTGCCGCCGGTCGACATTGATGTGGTTCTTGTAGCCGTAATAGCTCTTGCCGTGCTTCTTCGTCCAGCGCGCATCCACGTCCTTCTGGCGCTTCTTGTGGGGTTTTTCCTCCCACTCTTCAGGCGTTTCGCCCGCCTTGATTTTCTCGTTCTCGTCCCTTTTGTTGTGCTGGCGCGGCGCCGGAACGATGCTCGCATCAACAATCTGCCCGCCCATCGCCAGATAGCCCTTTTCGCGCAGAAAGGCATCGAACTTGTCAAACAGCTCCTTCATCTTCCCGGCCCCGGCCAGCCTTTCACGGTAGGCCCAGATGGTCTTGGCGTCAGGTACGCTGTCTTCAATGCCAAGGCCGAGAAACCGCATGAACGACAGGCGGTCGCGGATCTGATACTCGATCTGATCGTCAGAGAGGTTGTAGAGCTGCTGCAAAACCATCGTCTTGAATATCAGCACCTCATCCCAAGGCGGGCGGCCAGCGTTGGATTTGCGCTGTTCGGGCGGCGTGCGCCATATGGCCTTCAGCTCGTCCCGGTAATCCTCGAACGGCACCATGTCGTTGAGCAACACCAGCGGATCACCAGATTTGTCCAGTCCCGCGTATCGGCTGGAAAGATCAAAAAATCCCATCTGACCCATGACAAAACCCCGTCGGTCGAATCATTTTCATCCTGATGACGATTCTACCCCGTCAGGCCGGATTTTGGGGGATTTTTAGAGGTTCCCATATGTTCCGCCGTGTCAGGACGATCCGGTTCTGGCCACAACCTAAGTAAGCGAGTTAGCCCCATGGCTTTTACAACAGAATTCCACGGCACAAACGCCGGTGTCACAGGCCGCGTTTCGGCCATCCTGAAATCCGCAACCGACCGCGTTGCCAACTACCGCCTGTACCGCAAAACAGTGAATGAACTGAGCGCATTGAGTATGCGGGAACTGGACGATCTGGGCCTGAACCGCTCGATGATCAAACGCATCGCACTCGAGGCCGCCTACGGCCTGTAAGCCCATTCGGCCCGCCTGTTCTTTCTCCTCCCTGAACATGCAGGCGTGCCGGACCGCGGTGGCATCTACCTCCTCCCGGATGTCACCGCGCAAAGATACGGGGTTATTATTACCCCGGATATGCGAAGGGTCTTTTCCTCCTCCCAAAGACCCGACGCAAAAACAGAACGGCAGTGCCCCTCCTCCCTGGGCGCTGCCGTTTCTTTTTGTTGGGGGGGGATTGGCGGTTTATTTGATTGGTGGGAACTGCAGGAAGTCCAACACCCATTCTTTGGAAGAGGGGACGTTTTCATTGTTGGTTTCCAATGCCCACCCCTCGTGCTGCGATGTAGCACATAAGTGGAAACTGTCGGCCCGAGGCCATTATGGTAGTGTCGCGAGTTTGGTGGAAATTCGAGGACGGCGTAATCTCCGGGTGCATCGAAGCCACCCAACCGGCGGCTGGAACCGCCAAGGAGATCACGCCATGACAAAGAATACAGCAACATCGACATCCGCGCTACTGGCCAATGAAGCAGGCTATGACCCGATTGAAGACCGGCTGCGCCAGAACATCCGCGTGACGATCGAGGCGGTTTTCGAAGAGGAGCTGGAGCAGTTTCTGGGCCGTTGCCGGTATGGCCGCAGCGGCGGGGCAAAGGCCGGATACCGCCACGGGCATCGCGAGCGGCAACTGGTCGGAACATTTGGAACCGAAACGGTGCGCGTGCCGCGTGCGCGGATCACAGGCGAGGCCGGCAAGGCCAGAGAATGGCGCTCGAAGGCATTGCCCCGCTACCAGCGGCTGACGAAGAAGGCCGAGGCGCTGATCGCTGCTGTCTACCTTTCGGGCACCAACACACGGCGGGTAAAACGCGCCCTGTTCGGCCTGTTTCAGGGGGCGGTCAGCAAGGATGTGGTGAGCCGCGCCTGGCGCAAGGTGAAGGTGGACTGGCAGGCGTGGTGCGCCCGCAGCCTTGCGGATGAAGACATCGTGCGGCTGATCCTGGACGGCACCGTGATCAAAACGCGGATTGACAGGAAGGCCACCAATATCTCGGTTCTGGCCGCGATTGGCGTGCGCCGGGATGGGCAGAAGGTCTTGTTATCACTGATGAACATGGGCGGCGAAAGCACCTCCGCCTGGCGTCAGTTCATCAACGATCTGGATGCGCGCGGGTTGAAACGGCCCGAATTTGTCATCGTGGACGGGGCACCGGGACTTGAGGTCGCTCTCATTGCCCTCTGGGGTGAAGATCTGCCGATCCAGAGGTGCACGGTGCACAAGCACCGCAACCTTCTGGCCAAGGCACCCAAGCGTATGCATGATGAGTTGACAGAAGATTACCGCGACATGATCTACGCCAAAACACCCGAGGAAATCGCCACCCGCCGCAAGGCATTTCTGCGAAAATGGCGGCTGAAATGCAAGGCCGTCGCTGACAGCTTGGAAGAAGCAGGAGATAAGCTTTTCACCTTCACGCGTCTGCCACAAGGCCAGTGGAAATCGGCCAGAACGACAAATGCGATCGAACGCCTGAACGAGGAATTCCGCCGCCGCATCAAGACCCAGACCGTGCTGCCATGCGCCGAGACCGTGCCGATGCTGCTTTGGGCTCTGATGGCCTCGGGGCAGATCGTCATGCGAAAGGTCGATGGCTGGGAAACGCTCGCTCAGCCCGTCGCCGACGCAACCCTTGACCAAGCCGCCTGACCGGCGCATAACTCAACCCGCTCGGAGGTGCCTGAAATCAATTTCCACCACTTTCGAGACACAACCGGAATAGTAATAAATCAGTTAACGGAGAGCTGACAATATGAGTATCACAGGCCAATCTTTGAAAGCATCGCTGTACAATCAAACAGGGATTAATTATGCGCCCAAACCATTTGCTTCAAATGATGTGCTTGCTGGCTACTTGACAAGTGGTGCCTGGGGTGGAGTTGGTCATGAGCGCAGCTTTAATACCGCGGCTAGCAATGTTATTACAGTAAACCTCACAGGTCTAAGTGCATCGGCACTAAAACTTGCCAGAGCGGCCCTTGAGGCGTGGTCAAATGTTGCAAATATTGTTTTCACCGAAGTCACAAGCGGCGCTAAAATTACATTTGTTAGCTCTGATACAAGTGGCGCGTATTCTTATTCCACAACTAGTGGAAACACTATAATCTCCTCGACTGTTAATATTCCTGACAACTGGGATGATGTCAGCGATGGAAAGATCGGGGGATACGGGTTTCAGACGTATATCCATGAAATAGGCCATGCTTTGGGATTGGGCCATCAGGGCGATTATAATGGTTCGGCAACTTACGGCATTGATAATGTCTATTCAAATGACAGCTGGCAGGAATCTGTCATGTCATATTTCAGTCAGACGGAAAATACGACAATTGCGGCCAGTTTTGCGTTTCTGACCACTGCGATGATGGCAGACATTATTGCCATCCAAAACCTGTATGGCGCCCCTGGTGCAAGCAGCACAACAGCTGGCGATACAGTATGGGGAACCGGTACAAACCTGACAGGTTATCTTGGCACTTTGTTCAATGCGATCGATAGCGGTTCAACAGTTGATGTTAAGACCTACTATCCACTGGCTTTGACCATCTATGATCAAGGTGGGAACGATCTGATTGATCTTACATTCAGCACAGCCAGCAACCGGCTGGATATGAATGCCGAAACATATTCAGACATAGACGGGCTGCTTGGAAACTGGGCCATTGCGCGCGGGACCGTAATTGAAAATGCCACCATGGGCAGCGGAAATGACAATGTAACCGGCAATGCTGTGGCAAATATCATAAAGGGCATGGGCGGCAATGATACGCTGAACGGGATGGGCGGCAATGACACGCTTGAAGGTGGTGTTGGGTCGGATATCCTGACGGGTGGTGCCGGTTATGATGGTTTTGTTTTCAGTTCGGGCGAAACCGGGTCGGATACAATCACCGACTACACATCGGGTGCAAGCAAAGCCACATCAGACACAATTGTCCTGAAGGGGACAATGACACTACCGAATTTGGTCGTATCGGGTAATAATGTGACAATTGATGGCTCAATAACAGTGACGAATGGTGCGCTTGATACATTATGGGTGATCAATGCTGAAACCGATCTGAATGGGCCTACCATTGTGTCCGAATATGATCTTGGAAATACGTCATCTTATACTTCAATCCACACCCACTTGAATGCATCTGGCGTGATGACAAGCAAAGATACATATTTTGATGATGGAACGGACGCGAATGTAATTTACGATTTCACTAGCGCCTATAGCTGGGTGTCCATTGAAACCCGCCACACATCAACAGGCGCCCAGTCATTTGTGCAAACGATGAATGATGACGGTACGCGGTTCGACAAGTATCTGGATGCTGCAAACGCCCAGTCATGGACGTCTATGCTGCAAGCGTACAATGCTTCTGGTCAGTTAACATATACAGATGTCACAAATGATACTGGCACACGAACAGTTGCAAATTACGATCCCGCAGCTGTTGAAGCCTGGACGACAATTGTTCAGAATTATGATACAGCGGGCCAATTGTATTATCGTAAAGTCACAAATGATGATGGAACGTCATTCGTGACAAACATTGATGCTGGTAATGCGGCTACATATACATCCATACTTCAGCAATACACAGCCACCGGTGAAGTGTATTTCCGTCGTACTATATATGATGATGGAACCAAATTCGAACTTGTTGTCGATGTGAATGATACGGCCACATGGGCATCCAGTTTGACTGGATATACAGCCACAGGCGGTGTTGATTATGTGGACACAGCCAACGATAGCGGAACACGGACGATCCGTAACTTTGATGTTGATGACACAAATAGTTGGGCGGAAATCCTGCAGAATTTTGATAGTGCCGGCCAGCTGTATTTCCGTCGCACCACCAATGATGATGGCACGCATTTTGACACCAATTTCGATGTCGATAATACCGGTAGTTGGGCCAGTGTAATGCAAGCTTACAATGCGACAGGTGGAGTGTACTTCCGCAGCACCGTGAATGATGACGGGACGCGTTGGGATACCAACTTTGACGTTGATAATACGGCTGCTTGGGACGAAATCTTGAAAGATTTTGATGCTGCCGGGAATTTGATTTCCACACGCATTACCTATGATGATGGCTCGGTGGTTTACGTTTAGGTTTAACGTGTTGCCAGCCACATCCGCGCATGGGCTGAATGGCACATTGGGAAGATGCTGAATGGTCAATTATAAACCAGTGACCGAACTGCGTTACCGGAGGTAGTGTCGCGAGTTTGGTGGAAATTCGAGGACGGCGTAATCTCCGGGTGCATCGAAGCCACCCAACCGGCGGCTGGAACCGCCAAGGAGATCACGCCATGACAAAGAATACAGCAACATCGACATCCGCGCTACTGGCCAATGAAGCAGGCTATGACCCGATTGAAGACCGGCTGCGCCAGAACATCCGCGCGACGATCGAGGCGGTTTTCGAAGAGGAGCTGGAGCAGTTTCTGGGCCGTTGCCGGTATGGCCGCAGCGGCGGGGCAAAGGCCGGATACCGCCACGGGCATCGCGAGCGGCAACTGGTCGGAACATTTGGAACCGAAACGGTGCGCGTGCCGCGTGCGCGGATCACAGGCGAGGCCGGCAAGGCCAGAGAATGGCGCTCGAAGGCATTGCCCCGCTACCAGCGGCTGACGAAGAAGGCCGAGGCGCTGATCGCTGCTGTCTACCTTTCGGGCACCAACACACGGCGGGTAAAACGCGCCCTGTTCGGCCTGTTTCAGGGGGCGGTCAGCAAGGATGTGGTGAGCCGCGCCTGGCGCAAGGTGAAGGTGGACTGGCAGGCGTGGTGCGCCCGCAGCCTTGCGGATGAAGACATCGTGCGGCTGATCCTGGACGGCACCGTGATCAAAACGCGGATTGACAGGAAGGCCACCAATATCTCGGTTCTGGCCGCGATTGGCGTGCGCCGGGATGGGCAGAAGGTCTTGTTATCACTGATGAACATGGGCGGCGAAAGCACCTCCGCCTGGCGTCAGTTCATCAACGATCTGGATGCGCGCGGGTTGAAACGGCCCGAATTTGTCATCGTGGACGGGGCACCGGGACTTGAGGTCGCTCTCATTGCCCTCTGGGGTGAAGATCTGCCGATCCAGAGGTGCACGGTGCACAAGCACCGCAACCTTCTGGCCAAGGCACCCAAGCGTATGCATGATGAGTTGACAGAAGATTACCGCGACATGATCTACGCCAAAACACCCGAGGAAATCGCCACCCGCCGCAAGGCATTTCTGCGAAAATGGCGGCTGAAATGCAAGGCCGTCGCTGACAGCTTGGAAGAAGCAGGAGATAAGCTTTTCACCTTCACGCGTCTGCCACAAGGCCAGTGGAAATCGGCCAGAACGACAAATGCGATCGAACGCCTGAACGAGGAATTCCGCCGCCGCATCAAGACCCAGACCGTGCTGCCATGCGCCGAGACCGTGCCGATGCTGCTTTGGGCTCTGATGGCCTCGGGGCAGATCGTCATGCGAAAGGTCGATGGCTGGGAAACGCTCGCTCAGCCCGTCGCCGCCGCAACCCTTGACCAAGCCGCCTGACCGGCGCATAACTCAACCCGCTCGGAGGTGCCTGAAATCAATTTCCACCACTTTCGAGACACAACCGCCATTATTGATTCAAAATACTCCTAATAACCATTTCCAGTCCCATTGTGGATAGTCTTTGTCCGTTTTCTGTTAAGAGTAATGCCCGAAAGTTGGTGATGGGGTGATTGGGTGGCATATCATGGCGGTGTTGACGCGCCGCGATTCTCAGAGAGAAAAGGATATGCCACATGGAAGACGATACTATTTTGGAGTTTACCGATCCAGCCGGAATTTCACCTGATCCGCTGACGGATATCTTGCGCAAAGGCGCGCGGGATCTGTTGGCACAGGCGGTCGAGGCCGAGGTTTGTGATCTGATGGCGCAACACGCGCATTTGAGGGATTCGGCCGGTCGCCAGCGCCTTGTTCGCCACGGATACCTGCCGGAGCGCGAGGTGATGACGGGGATCGGCCCTGTCCCGGTGAATGTGCCTCGGGTGCGTGATCGTGGCACGGGGGCGGAGAAGATCAGGTTCACCTCGACGCTTCTGCCGCCGTATCTGCGCCGGGCAAAGTCGGTCGAGGAGTTGTTGCCCTGGCTCTATCTCAAAGGTATTTCCACGGGTGATTTCGGCGAAGCACTGGCGGCCCTTCTGGGGCCTGATGCGGGTGGTTTGACATCGAGCACGATTTCGCGCCTGAAGGCGGAGTGGTGGGCAGAATACGAGCGTTGGAACCGGCGTGACCTGTCGGCCAAACGCTATGTGTAGAGGTGGTCCCACTTTTTTGACCAGTCAGCAGCCAGTTTAAGATGGATCAGGGTTTCATTTAGGCTGCCAAACTCATTGGTTTTGTTTTTCTGTCATAGGCTTCATCCGGGGTCAATATTCCGTGGGTGGAATGCGGGCGCTCGGTGTTGTAGTAAGCCAACCATTTCCCGATCCCGGCGCGGGTCTGCGAACCCGTTTCAAATGCGTTGAGGTAAATGCATTCGTATTTCAAGGATCGCCAAAGCCGCTCGATCATCCGGTTATCGACCCAGCGACCTTTGCCATCCATCGAGATTTTCACGTCGGCTTCTTTCAGCGCCTGCGTCCATTCAAACCCGGTGAACTGGCTGCCCTGGTCGCTGTTCATGATATCGGGCTTGCCGTATTTGGCCATAGCCTCTTTCAGGGCTTCAACGCAAAAATCTGCCTCCATGCTGTTTGACAATCTCCAGCTCAAAACCTTGCGGCTGTGCCAGTCCATGATCGCGACCAAATAGAGGAACCCGCGCTGCATCGGAATGTAGGTGATATCTACGCACCACACATGGTTTGGACGATCAATCGTCAGGTCTCGCAGCAGATACGGGTAGATCTTATGCTGCGGATGTTTCTTGCTCGTGTTGGGCGTCTGGTAGATCGGAACCAACCGCATCAGCCGCATCAAACGGCGGACCCTGTGGCGACCACACTTGTAACCTTGGCGCTGCATGTGCCGGGCCATTTGCCGTGATCCATACCACGGCGTCTGCAAGAATTGCTTGTCGATTATTGTCATGAACCGCAAATTTTCAGCACTTTCGCCTTTTGGCTGGTAATACAGGTTCGAGCGCGCCAGAGAAAGTAGCCCGCATTGTCGTCGCACACTCAGATCATGCTCACGGCTCACCATTTTTTGCCTCGCTTCCCGAGCAACTGTTGCGAGGCGTTGGCTAAAAAATCCCGTTCCACGACCAGCTGACCAATCTTGGAGTGCAGCTTCTCAATCTGGGCTTCATCAACCCGATCAGGATCACGGCCCCGTCTGGAAAATGCCGTGGCCATGTTTTCAATCGCTGCTCGTTTCCATGTGCCAATCTGGGTTGGATGCACACCATACTTCTTCGACAGCTCCGCCATCGTCATTTCCTCGCGGATTGCTTCAAGCGCAACGCGGGCTTTGAATTCGGGAGAATGGTTCTTTCGTTTCGTCATTTTGAATCGTCTTTCTCATAAGTCGATCCACCTTAACAACTGGTCCGAATTTCCGCGACCACCTCTGTGTATTTCTGGGCCGACGGGGTTTATTTCAAGCCGCGCACGGATGCTGACAAGCAATGCATGCTGGTGATCATCGGCGCGGACGAGTGGGGTAACAAGGATGTTCTGGGCCTCGTGGACGGGTATCGAGAAAGCAGCCAGAGCTGGCGTGAACTGCTGCTGGACTTGCAACGTCGTGGCCTCAGAAAAGCCCCTGATCTGGCCGTTGGTGATGGCGCGCTCGGCTTCTGGAACGCCTTGCGGGAGGTGTTCGGTGAGACCCGGGAGCAGCGCTGCTGGGTGCATAAAACCGGCAACGTCCTGAATGCCATGCCGAAGTCGCTGCAAGCCAAAGCCAAGGGCCATCTACAGGACATCTGGATGGCCGAGAACAAACGGGACGCCGAGGCCGCGTTCAATTTCTTCATCGAAGCC
>NZ_CBDIBV010000004.1:0-407807 GCF_965277155.1 Profundibacter sp. | reverse complement strand
CTGGGAAACGCTCGCTCAGCCCGTCGCCGACGCAACCCTTGACCAAGCCGCCTGACCGGCGCATAACTCAACCCGCTCGGAGGTGCCTGAAATCAATTTCCACCACTTTCGAGACACAACCACAACCCACCCGACCACTCACTGACAAAAAGGCCGCCCTCATGGGCGGCCTTTGCTGTAAAACTATCTGAAAGTATCAGTTGCGGCAGACACCTGATTGATAGCTGCCAACATTGCGAATGATTGATCCGTTTGGTGCTTCGATCCGGTGCCCGCTTAACTCGCTGCGCAACACCCGCACCATCAGGTCCCGCAATTTGGTGACGCGGTAACAGGAGATGGTGGGTTCTGCATGGCCATAGCCGACCCCACTGTCATCGGTCAGGAATATATATCGCCCGTTGGTCTGAACTGCGGCCTGACGCATCAGGTATTCGGATTCGGCTGCAACACCGCTGGCCCCCAACCCGAAAACCTGCACCCCTTTTTTGGCGGCTTGCCGTGCAGCGGCCAGATAGGTGCGGGCGTCGCGATCATGGGGCGGGGCATCGGCAATGTGGAACATCAGTCGTTCACCTTTGCCACGGCGCCAGTCAAGCGAGGCACCGGCCGTTAACGCAGCAGCAGCGGCCTCGGGGTAGTCACCGCCACCATTCGCCTGTTGTTTGCGCAGCCAAGCGACCATCTGTGACTGCCGGTTGGTAAATCCGAAATTACGCACAACATAGTCGTCGCCATTGTCGCGGTATACGATCAGCCCGTAACGGATGCTGACCCCCGGCGCACTGCGCTGGGCGGCCCGAACGATACCGCGCAATTCGCGGGTCAGCCATTCCAGTTCGTCCCCCATGCTGCCGGTGGTATCCACCACAAAGGCAAGATCAAGGAATTCGGGCTTCCAGTTCCCTGCAAAGGGCAGTGCGATATGTTTACGCCCGCCTGATGTGTTGATGCGCGTGGTAAATGCCTGCCCTTGCCCATCAGGGAAGGCGCGTAGTTCAACCGCGTTCAAACGCCCTGCGCCCAGCACTGTCGGGAACACGGTGATGTTGCCATCCACGCCAGTATATCCGCTGTAAAACGGAGGTTGTGTCTCGAAAGTGGTGGAAATTGATTTCAGGCACCTCCGAGCGGGTTGAGTTATGCGCCGGTCAGGCGGCTTGGTCAAGGGTTGCGTCGGCGACGGGCTGAGCGAGCGTTTCCCAGCCATCGACCTTTCGCATGACGATCTGCCCCGAGGCCATCAGAGCCCAAAGCAGCATCGGCACGGTCTCGGCGCATGGCAGCACGGTCTGGGTCTTGATGCGGCGGCGGAATTCCTCGTTCAGGCGTTCGATCGCATTTGTCGTTCTGGCCGATTTCCACTGGCCTTGTGGCAGACGCGTGAAGGTGAAAAGCTTATCTCCTGCTTCTTCCAAGCTGTCAGCGACGGCCTTGCATTTCAGCCGCCATTTTCGCAGAAATGCCTTGCGGCGGGTGGCGATTTCCTCGGGTGTTTTGGCGTAGATCATGTCGCGGTAATCTTCTGTCAACTCATCATGCATACGCTTGGGTGCCTTGGCCAGAAGGTTGCGGTGCTTGTGCACCGTGCACCTCTGGATCGGCAGATCTTCACCCCAGAGGGCAATGAGAGCGACCTCAAGTCCCGGTGCCCCGTCCACGATGACAAATTCGGGCCGTTTCAACCCGCGCGCATCCAGATCGTTGATGAACTGACGCCAGGCGGAGGTGCTTTCGCCGCCCATGTTCATCAGTGATAACAAGACCTTCTGCCCATCCCGGCGCACGCCAATCGCGGCCAGAACCGAGATATTGGTGGCCTTCCTGTCAATCCGCGTTTTGATCACGGTGCCGTCCAGGATCAGCCGCACGATGTCTTCATCCGCAAGGCTGCGGGCGCACCACGCCTGCCAGTCCACCTTCACCTTGCGCCAGGCGCGGCTCACCACATCCTTGCTGACCGCCCCCTGAAACAGGCCGAACAGGGCGCGTTTTACCCGCCGTGTGTTGGTGCCCGAAAGGTAGACAGCAGCGATCAGCGCCTCGGCCTTCTTCGTCAGCCGCTGGTAGCGGGGCAATGCCTTCGAGCGCCATTCTCTGGCCTTGCCGGCCTCGCCTGTGATCCGCGCACGCGGCACGCGCACCGTTTCGGTTCCAAATGTTCCGACCAGTTGCCGCTCGCGATGCCCGTGGCGGTATCCGGCCTTTGCCCCGCCGCTGCGGCCATACCGGCAACGGCCCAGAAACTGCTCCAGCTCCTCTTCGAAAACCGCCTCGATCGTCGCGCGGATGTTCTGGCGCAGCCGGTCTTCAATCGGGTCATAGCCTGCTTCATTGGCCAGTAGCGCGGATGTCGATGTTGCTGTATTCTTTGTCATGGCGTGATCTCCTTGGCGGTTCCAGCCGCCGGTTGGGTGGCTTCGATGCACCCGGAGATTACGCCGTCCTCGAATTTCCACCAAACTCGCGACACTACCTGGGTTGTTTCGATCAGTTCAAAGACAAGCCGTGTGTACTTTGAGTGGCAAGCCCGGCCCGCAGGCGTTTGCTGCCTTCGCTGTCATTGCTGTTGATGATATTCATCAGTTTTGAAAACTGGGCATCGGACAGCATGTGAACATCTGCCAATGGCGCATAGCGATTTATCAATGCCATCTCGGCATCGGTCGGTGCCATCGCAAAAGCGGATGAAGCAAGGGTCGTCAGGGCGATTGTAGCTAAAGTAAAGATGCGTTTCATATCGTGTTCCTTTTCAAGGTTGGTGTCGGGTTAAACAGTTGGCCTGTTGATACATCCAAGCTAGGAACGTGCCTGTCATAAGGGAAATCACATCGCGGACACGCCGAATCACGGCAATTTGGACTTGAAACCTGATATGTCGGCATGCGGATCAAGGCCGCGCCATATTGCACGAACAAATCCCAACTGTTTCAAGGCGATACCGGCCAGCACATAATCTCCGCTTCAAGTGCCCACTGCGTGATCCGGGCCATTATCGCGGGTATGACACATTAAAGTGTCGTCACAGCGCTGTGTTGGCCCCGGCTTTTCATCTCACCCGATAATGAGCCACCCCATCCGCAGAATGACGTCCGCGTGAAATACGGGCAATTTGGCGCCAGTGCAGGGATATTCCGATTCTTTACGCTTAGCCCCTTGATTCCCCCTGATATGTGCCGTAATCCCTGCAACGGTTCCTAGGGGTTTAGCTCAGTTGGTAGAGCATCGGTCTCCAAAACCGAGGGTCGTGGGTTCGAGTCCCTCAGCCCCTGCCAGGACCACCTTTTCAATGACGTGAACCAAAACACCAACCGTGGCCCGATCAGGCCCCGATCATGCGGTGTCCGGCCTGCCCGTGCCAGAACCCGTTTACAAACGGGGCCGGGATATCCAGCGCATCCAGTTGCGCGCGCCCGTCCTGTGCGCCTGTTTCACCGTCCAGAACCGCGCGGAAAATTTCGGCAACGGCGACCATGTCCACCGTATGCGGGCTTAGGCGGAAATGGGTTACGCCCATATCCTGCAAGTCCTGCAATTCGCCAATCAGGTTCAGATAGCTGTGTGATAGCGTCTGGATCCCGTTCACCGACAGGAATTCCTGATTATCCAGCGTGTTCAGCGGCATCCCGTCAGGGTCCTGTTCACAGACAAACTGGCAGTTATCCTTGATCCGCCCGTGCGCCCGCGCATGGTAACACCGCGCCGACAGGGCCAGCGACAGACGGCCAAACACCTGCACCTCTATGCTTACGCCCAGCTCTTTCGCCTTGGCCGCCAGTATCGCAACCGAATCCCGTGGTAATTCCGGTGGCAGACAGAAATGGGTCGCCCCGCGTGCCGCTAGATAGGCCATCGTATCCTCGTTATAGACATTCATCAGCGGGCCAACGCGGTAAGGTTTATCCTTTAGGTGCCACAACGCAGCACTGTCATTGATCTCCAGCGGAAAATCCTCGAGCGCGCAGAAACCGGCGATCATATGACGCTCGCGTTTCAGCATCACCTCGGCCAATGTCGCAAAAATAACCTGTTTGCCCGCTTTGGTCAGCGCCTCGGCCACCTCGTCATAATGCTTTTCGAAAAACGGGGCACGTTTGGAGCAGATTACTTCACCCAGATAGACGTCATCCACCGGCGCATCCGCAATCCTGTCATAAAAGGCCAGCTTGTCTTCGGCGCTCCAGTGAAACAGGATCGGCGCCATTGTCAGTTTGCTCATTGTTACCGCCATGTTTTGCTTTTGAATGCGCCTTGCGTTTCCTTTTGCCCTTCGGTCAGGGCCAGCAGATCGCTGATTTGCGGGTCTTGCCCCGCCATGATGCTGTCTACGGCCTTGCGATAGGCGGACACCACGGATTTGACATAGGCCTTTGAGCGTTGCCGCCCCTCGATCTTCAACGCGGTCACACCGGCCTTCATCAGGTCGGGCAACAGGGTGGACAGGTTCAGGCTGATCGGTTCCTCGAATGCGTAATAGGGGCCGTCATGCGCGGGGGTCAGATAACGGCCCTTGCAGATGGTCGGATAACCGGCGCTTTCGTTGCAGGAAAAACAATCGATGGTGTATTCACCCAGACGGGTCGACAGGTTGCCTTCGTCGTCCTTTATGTATTCCACCTGCGCGGCGGGGGAACAGACACCGTCCATGTTGGTGGACAGGCCTGTGATATAATTGGTCAGCGAACAGCGCCCTTCAACCATCAGTCCGTGGTTGCCAAAGATGAATGTCTCGATCTCGCAGGGGATTTCATCGGCCATCAGTTTGATTTCCGGCACCGTCAAAATCCGCGGCAGGCCCACCCGTTTCACATTGAATTCACGGCAGTAATACCGGATCGATTCCGGGGTCGAGGCCGCCGCCTGCACCGACAGATGCAACCGGATATCGGGATGCGTGCGGGCGATGTAGTCGGCCACACCAATGTCGGCGACGATAAACGCATCCATCCCAAGCCGCGCACCGGTATCCGCGGCCTCTTTCCACAAATCCACCTTACCGGCAGGTGGAAAGGTATTCAGCGCCAACAGCACCTTGGTGCCGCCCGCATGGGCATGGGCCACGGCCCTTTCCAGTTCGGGCACGGTAAAATTCAAGCCCGGAAAATTACGGGCGTTGGTGGCGTTTTGAAAGCCGCAGTAAACCGCATCGGCCCCTGCATTCACTGCGGTTCGCATCGCCGAAGGGGTTCCGGCAGGGCAAACCAGTTCCGGTCTGATCATTGTGTTTCCCGTTTTTCGTTCATACGTCTAAGGGCCCTCAGGGCCGCACGGCCGGGGCGTCCGAACATATCGGCCACTTCCTCGGCGATGCTGTTATCGATATCGTCCAGCGCATTGCGCAGGCAAACCACGGCCTCGGTATTGCCAGTGATGGTCAGGTTGCGTGAAAAGAACAGTGCATCGCCATCCAGATCACCATCAACCAACATCAGCAGATCCAGAAAACTGCCTGAAATCCGGGCGTCATGTTCGGGTATTTCAGTGCGCCTGCGTGCCACCAGCATCAGATCATCCGGATCAGGACGCAGAAGCATGACAAACGGAAGGTTCACCGGATCAATCACAAAAACAGCGCGGTAATGCGGGCCCAGGCGGCCAAACATATCAGGATTGTTTTCGGCAATCCTCTGCACGATGCGGCGCAGCACGGGTTGCAGCAGAAACAGCGGCGCAGGCGGTGCCCAGCGCGGGCGTTGCTGCAAAAATCCGGCAATGGCGGGCTTGGATTCGGTATGTTGCATGCGCGCGACTGTAGGCTGTTGCAACATATGCACCTTGATATTAATCAAGTGCACGGTATGATCCCGTGTATTTATTTGACATATAAGGAGATTTTGGTAGCGGGAGAGGGACTTGAACCCCCGACACGCGGATTATGATTCCGCTGCTCTAACCACCTGAGCTACCCCGCCGGACCGAGGCCGGATTTATGGGACAGGGGCGGCGCCGTCAAGTAGAAAACAGCACCGCCCGCTGATCTATCTGTGTTTCGCTACTGCGCCCAGTTCAATATGAAGGGAACCTCTGTAAATTCCCGTTTTCGCCTTCTTCGCGGCGGGGTGGACGGTTTTTCGCCTGTCCCGCCTGATTGCTTCGGATCATAAACCCATTTTCACCGGTTTCAAGCCGGTTTTGGGTATTTCAGGCACACCTCACCCCATGAACCCTTATCCCGGCGCCGCCAGGCCGCATTCGAACTGGACGAAGCGCTTCATGTTGTAGACCAGGTTCATCATCCCGATGCGAAATCGCGCCCGCTTCAGGCCGATGGAGCGGATCAGCTTGCCGCCCATGGAGCGCTCCTGAAAAGCGAATACATGCTCGACCCGGACCCGCACTTTCGAGCGCCTCCGGTTGGCCTTTTGCTGGCGCTCGCCAAGCGGCTTGCCGCGCCTGCCCTTGTGATGGATATGGCTGTGAAGCCCCCGCTCTTCCAGCTCGCTTTCGATCTTTTGCGAGCGATAGGCGCTGTCGGCCCACAGGTCCGATGAGGTGTTGCTCGCATCAATCAGACCGGCAAGCGCCTGGCTGTCATGCACGGCGGCATCGGTGACATCATAAGCGCGGATGAATTTGTGCCGCCGGTCGACATTGATGTGGTTCTTGTAGCCGTAATAGCTCTTGCCGTGCTTCTTCGTCCAGCGCGCATCCACGTCCTTCTGGCGCTTCTTGTGGGGTTTTTCCTCCCACTCTTCAGGCGTTTCGCCCGCCTTGATTTTCTCGTTCTCGTCCCTTTTGTTGTGCTGGCGCGGCGCCGGAACGATGCTCGCATCAACAATCTGCCCGCCCATCGCCAGATAGCCCTTTTCGCGCAGAAAGGCATCGAACTTGTCAAACAGCTCCTTCATCTTCCCGGCCCCGGCCAGCCTTTCACGGTAGGCCCAGATGGTCTTGGCGTCAGGTACGCTGTCTTCAATGCCAAGGCCGAGAAACCGCATGAACGACAGGCGGTCGCGGATCTGATACTCGATCTGATCGTCAGAGAGGTTGTAGAGCTGCTGCAAAACCATCGTCTTGAATATCAGCACCTCATCCCAAGGCGGGCGGCCAGCGTTGGATTTGCGCTGTTCGGGCGGCGTGCGCCATATGGCCTTCAGCTCGTCCCGGTAATCCTCGAACGGCACCATGTCGTTGAGCAACACCAGCGGATCACCAGATTTGTCCAGTCCCGCGTATCGGCTGGAAAGATCAAAAAATCCCATCTGACCCATGACAAAACCCCGTCGGTCGAATCATTTTCATCCTGATGACGATTCTACCCCGTCAGGCCGGATTTTGGGGGATTTTTAGAGGTTCCCGCAATTGTATATTGACTTAACGCGTGAACAGGGAGGAATAAATGTTAAAATCGGTTATTAGAACAATCATTGCCACCGCTGCCCTAGCGGTTTCACCAATATCCGGCATCGCAGGCGAGGCATGGGATGACATCAGCCCATTGATGTTTGACGAGGACCGCGAAGTGACAATAGCCAATGCCGAAACCGTCACGCTGCGCACCCCCTACCGCGCAACGGATGACCGGCGGGTGTTGATGGGGGCCAGTGTTGCCCTGCCTGATGGTCAGTTGATCGACAAGGTCTATCTGGTGATTGACGATAACCCGATGCCGGTGTCTGCGGTGTTCGAAATGCAGCGCCCAACCGGCGATTTTACCTTTGATATGACCATGCGCCTGAACGGGCCAAGCGGCATCCATCTGGTGGTGGAAACCACCGACGGGCAGTTGCTGGTCAGCGAAGGGTTTACCAAAACCTCGGGCCTTGGGGCTTGTGCGGCTCCGCCGGTAAATGATCCGGCCATTGCCCTGAAAACCCTTGGCCAGATGAAGCTTGCTCTGGCACCGGCCAACCCTGTGAATGCACAAACGCGACTGGTTTCTCTGGCTAACGGCACCAAGGCCGGTCCACAACCTGTAAAGGCAACCGTGGCCTTTAGCCATCCCAGCCATTCTGGTCTGCAAATGAACCAGATCACCCTGCTGTATCTGCCCGCCCGTTTCATTGAAACGGTCAAATTCGCCACCGATGATGCCCCAATGTTTACAATGACCGGCAGCATTTCAATCAGCGAGGATCCGGCACTCTCCGTGGTGTTGCCCGCAGGTTCCGGCACCTTGAGCGTTGATATGGTGGACACTGACGGAGCCGCGTTCCATCAGTTGTTCTCTCTGGGTCAGGGATAGATCAGTTCTGCGCGGGTTCCGGCTCGCGCTTTAACACCTCGGTTGGATAGTCAAAAAACGTCCAGCCGTCGGTGCCTTCGGGGAACCAATAGACGGTTTCATAGCCGTATTCCTCGATCGCGCGTTTGGCAGCATTCCATGACATCCAGCAATCCGCCAGACAGAATAACAACACCGGATGCATCTTGTCGCCGCCTGTGACCTTTTCCAGCCCTTGCCGGAAATAGGCGTCCGTTTGTGGCGCGATTCTGCCATAGCCGACATTAGGCAGCCAGATCGCGCCGGGGATGGAATGGCGTGGTTTTTCCCGCCAGATCGTCCCCTCGGGCAGGTTCGCGGGCTTTGGCGGGCGCGGCACCACATCGACAAAGGCAACCGCGCCGCTTTCCCATAATTCATGCGCCTGTTCCGGTCCCACCACCGTCCCGCCCTTCAGCGTTGCTGGCACGGGCGAGCGGTAATGTTCCTGCATATAATCGTCCGGTTCATCTACCGTGACGCTTTGGGCGTTTATGGGCGAAGCCAGCAGAGATACAGTCAGAATAGCCCCGAACATATGACGGATCATTGGGTCACCTCCTTGATATGCTGCCCCATATTGTCCAGCAGCGGCACGCCATAGCTGGTCAGGATTTGATCAATCGCGGCTTGATTTTTCCTGATCATCGAATTCAGCTTGCGTTTCCAGACCAATTCGCCCTGACGCACCCCCATGGTAATCCGGTAGGTCATCTTGGGCGGTAATGTTTCCTTTAAAAGCGGGGTCATTACCAGATTACCATCCCCTTTTTGCAACAGGTTTCCGGCGATTGGTCCCCATAGAAAAGCGGCATCAATCACACCGTTCCGCAGGTCATTCAGCATATCTTCGTTCGGGGAATAGAACCGCCGGTCCACCATCAACTGATAAGGTTTGGCCAGCGGCATCAGACCGTTTCTGGCCATATGGCTGGCGGGCGGTGTGCCCGCGATCACCCCGATGGCGTGCCCTTTCAGGCGTGGATCGGCCAAGGTGTCGACAACCGCCAGATCACTGTCTGCGCGGGTGACGATAACATAGGCCGAAGTATAATAATGGTTGGTATTCAACACCAGTTCATGCCCCTGCGCAAAGCCGATAATCACATCACAGCGGTTTTCTTTCAGGGTTTTACGGACAAATCCCGTGGCCATAGGAAACCACATATATTCCAGCGGCAGGTCCAGTTGCTTGGCAAACAGTTCGGCAATCTTGTTTTCAAATCCGGTGCCTTCCTTATTGGAAAACGGGCTGTTGGCCGGATCGGCACAAACCCGAAAGGCGGTTTTGGAAACGAGGTCAGCTGTTTGAGCATGAACGGCAACCGTCCCGCAAAAGGCGATTGCAATGATAAATGCCCTGACCAGTTTCCTACCCATCCAGACACTCTTTCTGATCTGCCCTGATCGCATCCGACTTTGGCTCTTTCTGGCGTGGGCGACCCCGTGGGATTGCGTCATTGCCGCGCGCCTTTAGATAAACGTAGATATCATCAAGATAGCACATAACATTGCGGTTGGTGCCAAAGGTCGGCATCACAAATTCGGTACCGCCTTTGGATTCCATTTTACCACTGGCAACGATTTCCAGAAAGTCATAGTAATCCATGTCCACAGCCGAGTTCTTTATCGCTGGTGCATAACTGGACCCTTCGCCATCCGGTCCGTGGCAAACATGGCATTCCGAATGATAGCGCCGGAATCCCTCGTAGGTGGGCCAGTCAACGGTGCCATCTTCGGCCACGTTGAATGTTGGAATATCATCCGCTGTGTAATAGCGGCCATCCTCGTTGCGGACGGCTGTGATATTATCCGCTTCCTGTGCCACTGCGCCCGATAGTGTTCCGTATAGAATTGCAATTGCCCCGATGACGGGTTTCATGTTTTGTCTTGACGTTAACAGCATTTATCGTTGTCCCCTTTATAAAACGGATACCGGCGCAGTTTCACTTAAGATACTGCGCCGGTCCATTAGGCCATTAGTCTTGGATCACCGGTCAGTTTGGTAATCCGAACACTGTCAGCGTGCCACCAAGGGCGGTATAGTTGCTGAGTGCGGCATAGCCACCCACAGCCCCCAGACCATCGGTCGAGTTGGTCAGACCAGCCGCAAGGCCAATCCCGGCCCAACCGCCAACGCCTGAATAAACCGCGACGTATTGCTTGCCGCCATGCTCGAACGTCATCACGTTGCCGATGATGCCGGACGGGGTTTTGAATTTGTACAGTTCTTCGCCCGTGTTGGCATCAACCGCTTTCAGATAACCTTCAAGCGTGCCATAGAACACCACATCGCCTGCTGTTGCCAGCGCACCGGACCAGACCGAGAACTGCTCGGGCAGGGACCATTTGATGGTGCCGGTTTTACCGTCCCATGCGATGAAATTGCCCATGTTGGTTTCGCCTTCGGGCGGGTACATCGACAGGGTCGCGCCGACATAGGGCTGACCTGCTGTATAGGCGACATGGAAAGGCTCATAATCCATGCAGACGTGGTTTGTCGGCACATAGAACAGCTCGGTCTTGGGCGAATAGGCCGCTGGTTGCTGGTCTTTTGATCCCAGCGCCGCCGGACAAATCCCGACCGAGTTCACATCCTCGCCATTGGTTTCCGTTGACATCGCAGGCACCACAGCCGGACGGCCATATGTGTCCGAGTTCGGATCCATATCAACACCGGTTGTCCAGTTGACCGCAGGGTCAAACAGTTCGGCCACCAACAGCTCACCTGTGACACGGTCCAGCGTATAGCCGAAACCGTTGCGATCAAAGTGGGTCAGCACCTTGCGCATTTCACCGCCGATTTCCTGATCCGTCAGGATCATTTCGTTGATGCCGTCATAATCCCACTGGTCATGCGGGGTCATTTGATAGAACCACTTGGCAATGCCGGTATCGGCATCCCGCGCCATGATGGTCATCGACCAGCGGTTATCGCCTGGACGTTGCCCCGGATTCCATGTCGACGGATTACCCGAGCCATAATAGATCAGGTTCAATTCGGGATCATAGGAATACCAGCCCCAGGTTGCCCCGCCACCGATTTTCCATTGATCACCTTCCCATGTGTTCAGGCCAGAATCCGTGCCGATTGGTTTGCCCAGATGGGTGGTTTTTTCGGGATCAACCAGAATATCCTCGTCTGGTCCCATCGAATAGGCACGCCAGATGCGTGAGCCATCTGCAATGCTATAGGCGGTCACAGACCCGCGCACACCAAATTCACCACCCGATATGCCGACAATCAGCTTATCCTTGACCGGCATAACTGTGGCCGTGTTGGTTTCGCCTTTGCTGGGATCACCGTTTTTCACAGACCATACAACTTCGCCGCTGTTGGCATCCAGTGCCACAACGGTGGTATCCGCCTGATGCAGGAAGATTTTCCCATCGGCATAGGCTAGGCCGCGATTAACCGTATCACAACACATCACCGGAATGACGTTGGGGTCCTGCTTGGGTTCGTATTTCCAAAGGATTTTACCATCGTTGTTCAGGTCTAGCGCATAAACGATATTGGGGAATGGCGAATGCACATACATCACATCGCCAATCACCAAAGGCGAGCCTTCGTGCCCGCGCAGAACGCCGGTCGAGAACGTCCATGCCACCTGCATGTCACCCACGTTACCAGCATTGATCTGATCCAGTTGCGAATAGCGCGTGTTGGCATAGTCGCCGGTTTGGATCGCCCATTGCGCCGGGTTTCCGGTGGCCTCCAATACAGATTCATTGGCGCTTGCCGTCAGGCTGCCGGATAGCAGCAATAACGCAGCGCCCGTAAGAAATCGTTTCATTCTTTCCTCCTTGTTCATCCAGATCCGGTTCCCGCTGCTGTCGTTTGATGCTGGATTACACCCCGGTTTCCCTATTGTCCGCGAACGTATGAACACGCCCGTTCAGCAGCCGGATTTTCTATTCAGACCCTTATTAAGAAGGAGGCTCCGCTTTTGGGCAACTGGGCCTTAGTCGTAATTATGCAAGATTTTGAATGTATTTTTTGCTGTAAAAACAACAAAACAGGGCGCGTGCCCTGTCCTGTTTTTCTAACCTGCCCAGAATGTGAACAGCGGTTATCTACCCCGCCCGATCCGCGTGCCAGTCGACATGATCCGCTGCGAAGGTCGAGACGAAGTAATAGCTGTGATCATAACCCGGCTGCATCCGCATAACAGACGTGGTGCGGGTTTCGGCCAGTGCTGCCGCAAGACTTTCGGGTTTAAGCAGTTCCAGAAACTGGTCACTGTCGCCCTGATCTATCAGGATGTCCCTCTCCCACCCTTTGGAACGCAGCAGAACCGTTGCATCATGCGCCTGCCATTGCGCTTCATCATCCCCCAGATAGGCCGCCAGTTGCACCCTGCCCCAATCGGACGCCGTGGGGTTGGCGATGGGTGCAAAAGCCGAAACCGAGGTGAATTTATCGGGGTTGTTCAGCGCCAGAGTCAGCGCACCATGGCCGCCCATCGAATGGCCGGTAATGCCGTGACTGTCGGTCATCGGAAACTCTGCCATCACCAGGTTGCGCAATTCTGTCAGCACATAATCATACATCTGGAAATGCGCGGCCCAAGGCGCCTGTGTCGCGTTCACATAGAACCCGGCGCCCTGCCCCAGCGCGTAATCCTCGTCATCCGCAACACCTTCGCCACGCGGGCTGGTATCGGGATAGATCACCGCCATCCCCCGCCGCGCCGCATGTTCCTGCAGTGCTGCCTTGGTCATCGCGTTTTCGTGGGTGCAGGTCAGGCCGGACAGATACCACAGCACCGGCACGGGGCCGGATTTGGCTTGCGGGGGCAGATAGACGGCAAAGGTCATATCGCAGTTACAGACCTTGGACGTGTGGCTATAGACGCCTTGGGTGCCGCCGAAACAGGCGTTTTCCGAGATGGTTTCCATTAGTAAATCACCACGCCACGGATGCTTTCGCCCGAATGCATCAGGTCGAACCCCTTGTTGATGTCCTCAAGTCCCATCGTGTGGGTGATCATCGGGTCGATCTCGATCTTGCCGTCCATGTACCAGTCCACGATTTTTGGCACATCCGTGCGCCCGCGCGCGCCACCAAAGGCCGTGCCGCGCCATGAACGACCCGTAACCAGTTGGAAGGGCCGCGTTGAAATCTCGGCGCCCGCTGGCGCAACGCCGATGATGATGCTTTCGCCCCACCCCTTGTGCGCAGCTTCCAGTGCTGTGCGCATCACGCCGACATTGCCGGTGGCATCAAAGGTGTAATCCGCCCCGCCGCCTGTCAGTTCGACCAGATGCTCCACAAGATCGCCTTTCACATCGGATGGGTTGACGAAATCGGTCATACCGAAATGCCGCCCCATTTGTGATTTGCTGTCGTTCTGGTCCACACCCACGATTTGATCGGCACCGGCCAGCCGCAAGCCCTGCAATACATTCAAACCGATACCGCCCAGACCGAACACAATCGCCTTGCTGCCGATTTCCACCTTGGCGGTGTTGATCACTGCGCCGATGCCTGTGGTCACGCCGCAGCCGATGTAACAAACCTTGTCAAACGGCGCGTCCTTGCGGATTTTGGCCAGTGCAATTTCCGGCAAAACCGTGTGATTGGCAAAGGTGGAGCAGCCCATGTAATGCAGGATCGGTGTGCCATCCAGCATGGAAAACCGGCTGGTCCCGTCGGGCATCAATCCCTGCCCCTGCGTGCTGCGGATTGACTGGCACAGGTTGGTCTTGGGGTTCAGACAGTATTCGCACTCGCGACATTCGGGCGTATAAAGCGGGATCACATGGTCACCGGGCGCAACACTTGTCACCCCTTCGCCGACTTCCAGCACGACGCCAGCGCCCTCATGTCCCAGAATGGCCGGAAACAGCCCCTCGGGATCGGCTCCCGAGCGGGTGAATTCATCGGTATGGCACAGGCCGGTTGCCTTGATTTCCACCAGAACCTCGCCAGCCTTTGGCCCTTCAAGGTTCACTTCCATCACTTCCAGCGGTTTGCCCGCCTCAAGTGCCACAGCTGCGCGTGTCCGCATGATCAATACTCCCGTTATATTGTGTTACCCTAATCAAAATGCAGCCCCCTTGGCCACTGTTTTCAGGGTGGCCTTCAGAAATCTGTATAGCGCCGCAGGGCAGTGTATTTGGATTAGACCTTAGTCCCGATGCTACAGTTTTCGATAGGTGAAATCCGGCGCTTGCTCGGCCATTTCCGCCGCCAGAATATCGGTGATCCGCCCATGGTCCGGCGAGCGGGTGCAAACCGGATCAACCGCACCGGCATCCCCTGCCAGCAACAGCGCCTGACAGCGGCACCCACCAAAATCAATCTCTTTACGCTCGCAACTGGTGCAAGGTTCGGGCATCCAGTCGGTGCCGCGATAGGCGTTGAAGGCGACACTGTCATACCAGATGTCGCGCAAAGGGGTTTGGCGGATATTGTCAAACTGCAGATGCGGGATGGATTGGGCCACATGACAGGGCAAAACCGTACCATCAGGCGTGATGTTCAACCCCGTGCTGCCCCAGCCACCCATGCAGGCCTTGGGGAAATCGGCATAGTAGTCCGGCGGCACGAAATCAAACGCCAGCACGCCGCGCAAACGCGCCTGCGCCTCGGCTACCTGCTGTTTCACCTTTTCGGTCTGCTGTCGTGTCGGCATCAGGGCCGCTCGGTTTTTCAAGGCCCAGCCGTGAAATTGCACGCAAGCGACCTCGAGCCGTCGCGCGCCCAGTTCCAGCGCCATTTCAATCGTGCGTTCCAGATCGTCCATATTGTGCCGGTGCATCACCGCGTTCAGGGTCAGCGGGATGCCACGTTTGGCAATCTCGGCGGCCACCTGCATCTTGCGATCAAACCCGCCCTTGTAGCCACCAATCCGGTCAGCCAGATCAGCATTGGTGCCTTGCAGCGACAGCTGGATGTGTTCCAGCCCCACCTGTTCCAGTTCATCCATCCGGCGCGGTGTCAGGCCGATGCCCGAGGTTACCAGATTGGTATACAGCCCCGCCTTTACGGCCCCTTCAACCAGTTCCACCAGATCGCGGCGCGAAGCCGGTTCGCCACCCGAGATATGCAACTGCAACACCCCGATATCAGCAGCCTGCCGGAATACGTCGATCCATTCACCTGTGTTCAACTCACCCTCTTTGCCCGACAAGGCCAAGGGGTTGGAACAATAGGGGCAGGACAATGGGCAGCGGTGGGTTAGTTCGGCCAGCATGGCCAGTGGTGGCGACACCATGCCGGTGCTTTGCACCGGTTCGGGCTGTTCGATGGGTGATGGTTTATTCATGGTGTAACCCCCAGATACATCCGCGCCCGCAAGCCCCCCAGAAACTGCTGAACATCGGTTTCGATCTGTTCTGCCGGTGCTTTAAAAGTCTTGGCCAGATCGGCAATGATTTCGCCAAACCGTCGCTTGCCATCAATCCGCGACAGGATCGCAACCCCGATGTCATCCAGCAGGATCGCCTTTTCCGGTGCCAGCAGGACCACCCCGCCGCGCACGCGGTCCTTGTGCATCCGCACTCCGCGCGGCAGGTAGGGGCGATCTGTGTCGCTCAACTCCAGCCTCATGCCGCCCCCTCGCCCCGTTTCCAGCCGCCCGGCGGTATCCGGCCCGGTTCGACATAGGCCGAATGCAGCGCGTCCAGTTGTGCCCACAGAAGATCGGTTTTGAACATCAGCGCCTCGGCGGCCATGTTCTCTTTTTCCGGCGTGTCCGCATGGTCCAGCACCCAGGCCAGCCCATAGGCCACATCCTTTGGTGCCTCTTTCAGGCGATGGCGGAAATAGGACAACGCGCGATCATCGGCAAAATCATAATGCGCCAACAGCCCTTCGATGCGTTCGGCATGGATTTTCGGGGCAAACAGTTCGGTCAGGGACGAGGCCACGGCCTGTAACAACGGCTTGTCCCGCACATAGCGAACATAGGCATCCACGGCGAACCGTGTGGCAGGCAGAACCCCTTTGCACGAGGCCACATAATCGGGGTCCAGCCCCACCGCCTCGGCCAGTTTCAACCAGCGGCGCAGACCACCGCCATCATTGACGCCGCCATCATGATCCTCGATCCGTGAACGCCAGTTGCGGCGCATGTCAGGATCATCACAGCGCGACATAAAGGCCGCGTCCTTTAGCGGAATACTGCATTGATAATAATAGCGGTTGATCACCCAGGCCTGCACCTGATCCTGCGTGCAGCCGCCGGAATGCAGCAGATGGTGAAACGGGTGTTTATCGTGATAGCGCTCAACGCCGATGGCCCGCAAGCGGGCCTCAAGCGCGTCACGGCGGCTTATCGTTTTATTCATAGGTCTACCTCCATCCCGTCACGGGTGATTTCCCAACCCGCCGCGAGGGCCTCGGCCCGTTCCGGACTGGCCGGATCAAGCACCGGATTGGTGTTGTTGATATGGATAAACAGCTTGCGCGGGCGAGCCAGACCCGAAAGGCGCGCAATCGTGCCCTCCGGTCCGCTGATCGACATATGCCCCATGCGCTGACCGGTTTTCTGGCCGGTGCCGCTGCGGATCATTTCATCATCACGCCAAAGCGTGCCGTCAAAGAACAGAAAATCGGCATCCGCCAAACGCCCCAGCAACGCGTCATCCACCACGGCGCAACCGGGAATGTAATAGGCCACCTTTCGCCCGTCGTTCAGACGCACACCGACGGTCTGTTCCCCCACCAGATCGGTCTGCACGCTGTCACCTTCCAGAAACAACGGCACCTTGCCCGGCACCGCAAACAGACAGGCTTGCAGCCCGTCATGCAGTTCGAAACCGGCCTCGAGCGCCACGATCTGGCGTTTGACCAGTTCGGACGAAACCGCATCAAACACGGGGTTCTGCGCCAGAATGTCCAACAGCTCGCGGGTGGCAAATATCGTAAAAGGGGTTTGTTCGCGCAGGCTTAACAATCCGGTGATATGGTCGATATCACCATTGGTCAGCAAAACCGACCGCAAGGGGCTACCGCGCAAACCTTGCGGATGCAGGGCCACGCTGGCCTGCATCTGGGCGCGGATATCGGGCGAGGCATTCAGGATACTCCACTGCCCATCCGCCCCCGATACCGCCAGCGAGGATTGGGTGGCAGCAGGGATTTCACCCGCCCGTGCGGCACGGCAATTGGGGCAGCCGCAGTTCCACTGGGGCAGCCCACCACCGGCAGCCGAACCAAGAACAAGAAACTTCATGTCACGATCCGCCTGCGGGAATTATTTGCATCAGTTGATGCTCAAAACAGGTCGGGTTCGCCTCCGCGATCCCCGTCCTCGGATGGGGAATACATATTGATCTCCATGCCGCAGTTCACTTCTTTCAGTACAGGTGCAGTCCAGGCCATGTCGTCCTCCATTTGGCAAATAGCAGTGCGTCACAGTCTAGCGACAGTGCCTTGCCACCCATATTGCCCATTGGTCGTAAGGCAGGAACGGGCCTGCAATGCTAAACATACGGCTATGCACCCGTTGGGTGACCGTAGGAAATAGTATGTTCAAAAAGGCAGCCATGTTCAAATCCCTGTTTGCTCTGACTCTTTGCACCACCCTGCCCTATGCAGCGATGGCAGCAACGTTTGATGATCCGGATTGGCCCTGTATACAGCGAAAAGTGCCGGATATTTCGGTGGCGCAGATGTGGGCAGGCCCCGAGATTACAGATGCGGTTCTGGAGCTTGAGAAAGACAGCCAGATCACACAGCTTGCGGCGCGATTGGCCTTGCGACGTGTGTCATTGGATGAAGCCGAACAGCTGATCACGGATTATGCAGCAGGCCTTGAAGAAAAGCGCAACGATATGCTGACCGCGCTATTTGCCAAAACCTTTGCCCATATTTCGGCCGAGCGTAAATCCGTAATGTCTGGGATTAGTCGTTATGCCCACAAACAGGCAGGGTTATCCGGCCAGATTGAACAAAGGCGCGAAACACTTGCCGCACTACAGGCCAAAACACCCCCCGATTTAGACAGGCAGGAAGAATTGCAAGACAATCTGGCATGGGATGAGCGCATCTTTAATGAACGCCGGCAATCGTTAACCTATGTTTGTGAAACGCCAACCATTCTGGAACAACGTATCTTTGCCATTGCCCGCGCGATCCAGTCGCATCTGGTTCCTTGATCTATTCCCACTCCAGTTCAGTATAAGCGGCCGTGGCATTGCGGGCGTTGAATTCGTCGAACAACAGCCATTTGTCGCGCTGGCTTTCGCCAACATGGGTGATGGCCACGCTCAGGCTTTCACCCCGTTTGATTGCAGCGCGGGTTTCTTGCGCGACGGCGGATAAATAGCCGTAAACAGCATCCATGCCTTCGGGCCACGGCAGGCTGACCGGTCCATGGCCGGGCACCATGCGCGCCGCTTTGAAATCCCGCATTTCATCCAGAACGGCCAGCCATCCGGTGATTGATCCATCCAGTGCCGGTGTGTGTTCAGCAAACACCAAATCCCCCATCCACAGGGTGCCCGTCAGATCATCGAACAGGCGTAAATCATTGTCGGTATGGGCCGTGGGCGTCTGGGTTAGATGCAGGATGCGTCCGCCCAGATCAATTTCCATGAGGCCGGTTTTGATACTATCCGCTGCGATTACGTTTGAAAGGATCATCCGTTGTGCCCCGATCAAGCTGCCGTAATTCGCATCATAGGTCATGGCGCGACTGGCCAAGGCGGCGGGCAGGTTTTCATGCGCCACGATATGTGCCCCCATATCCAGAAACAGCGACGCCCCTGTCGTGTGGTCCGGATGCATATGCGTTAACACCAGATATTTCACCGGCAGATTGCTAACCTGACGAATTGCCGCCAACAACCGTTCTGCCACATCGCGCGATCCGCCCGCGTCGATCACCGCAATCGCATCCTGCCCCACCACAAAGCCGATGTTCGCCAGATCACCAGCATTTTGCGGCGTTGGTATTTCATTCAAACCCTTATGCATCCAGATTCCATCGGCAATTTCAATCACAGGCAGCGGAGCAATATCAGGGGATTTGCAATCACGATTTACGATCGTCAAATCGTGGTGTTGCTTCTGCCAAACCTCTATCCGCACACCTGCCGTAGCCTCGCATTCAATCTGATTGACCACAGCCACCTGTGGCAACAAATGAGTTGCACAAATCGCCGGATCAGTGGTTAGACATACCGTCAAAACAAGCTCGATCATTGCGCATCACCTTTTGCCATATATCCGCTGTCTCGAAGTATAGGTGCAGCCGCAATTCAGCGGTTTCACCATATCGTGACCATTTTTCAGGGGTAAACGCAGCAATTTCCCCTGAAAAGCGGACCAATGTCCAATTTACAGACCCGTCAATATGTGCCTGCATTGAATCAACGCGACAGAAATTCCGACCCACCAAGGAGACGCAGATGAAAAGATTGCTGTTAGGCGCAACTATGGCCGCGCTAATGTCCACGGGCGCAATTGCGGGCGAGGCGGTGAAAAATCCGCTGGTCAACGGTGAAACATGGACTGATCTGAAATATGATGTGGTCGAGGACATGCCGCTGATCCAGAGTGACGAGTTGTTCACACTGGACGCCCCGTTTCGCGCTTTTGACGCGGCAACAGTGCCAGTGCACATTACCCAGTCCGAAGGGTCAGAGGCGCGGATTGAAAAACTGATCCTTGTAGTGGATGAAAACCCATCGCCCGTCGTAGCGGAATTCATCTTTGGTGAAAACATGGGCGCGCTGGATTTCGAAACCCGGCTGCGGGTCAATTCCTATTCCAACGTGCGGGCCATCGGCATTACAGAAGGCGGTGATGCTTATATGACGGGACGTTATGTCAAGGCATCAGGCGGCTGTTCGGCGCCTGCCAGCAAGGATGCCGCCGCCGCGCTGGCCTCGCTTGGGAAAATGAAAATTCGCCAGTTCGACAATATGGACCAGCCCGCGCAATCCAGCGCCGATCAGACCGGCCAGCGCCGCATAGCGCAGATCATGATCAAACACCCCAACTATTCCGGCCTGTCGCGCGACCAGATCACCCATCTGTTTGTGATGGCGCGCTTCATTGATGTGCTCGAGGTCTATCAGGGCGATGATCTGTTGTTCAAAATGGAAGCCGGTATCTCGATCAGTGAAGATCCCTCGTTCCGCTTTACCTATACCGACAACGGTTCGGACACCTTGCGCATCTATGCCGAGGATACCGAAGGTGAAGTGTTTGAGCAGACCTTCCCAAAAAACAAAATCGCGATGTAACCTAGAAACAGCGCATTTCGGCTTCGGCCTGTGCGCGGCGCAAATCCCGAACGGCGCCCTTTGATATTTCGGTGCTGCGAAACAGCGTGGTTTTCTCGCCGCTAGTTTGCAGCATCCGCAACACGGTTTCGGCGCTGACGTAATCGTCATAGGGCAGGATCGAGGCGATAACGTCTATGGAGCAGGAACAGCGCCGCAGAACATCGCGGGTTTCGCCATTCACCGCCATGCAGGCGAACACATAGTCGGCCCGGGCCTCGGTCGGGTAATCGTTCAGCAACAACAGATTGTCCGCCTGTGCGCCCCCCGCAAGCATTGCCCATATCCAGACTGCATACCGCACCCGTCTATTCCTGATCCATTAGGGATGAATAGCGCATGGTTTCCCGATAGAGGCTTTTGCCGTCAATCATCGGTGTGGATGCCGAAAACAGCGCAAATCCCCCCGGCACATCATCAGACACAACGAACGTCAGGGTCAGCATGGCGAAATCCCCCATTTTGGCTGCATTTTTATCGTGCTGGAACGGCTGAAAGGCAATTTGCGTTGCTGGCATTGTTTCACCACCGATGGAAATTGTTGTTGGCATTACCTGCCCGCCCGAACGCAAGGATTCCTTGATCCGGTTGCGCAGATAGAACGGACTGCCACCTGTAATCTGTGCCATCGAGCGCAGGAAGGATTCCAGAAACGCCATCACCAGCGGATTGCCCCCATCCACCGGAAACGGTGTTCGGTTTCGCAAGATACCGTTATCGCGCATTTCCAGAATGGCCTCGTTCCCGCCGGTATCTGCCGCCACAACAGTTAGCGAAACCGAACCGTTTACAATCAGGTGCAGCCCGCTGTCCTTGGGGCCAAGGCGCATATGATCATAGGTGACGATTTTTTGCTGCGGGATGTTGTCCAGCACACCGGTTGAAAACACCAGATCTGTGGCGCTGTCCGCCCGCCCCTGAATTGGCAACATTAATAACAGGGAAAAGACAAGCGCCAGAAATGGATAGCGAACAATCATATGGACCCTTTCAACAGCATATCCCCTATCGTCCTACCGTAATGATGTGCGTGGCGGTATCGGCAAAAGGTCTACCCTGCCCTTTACTGAATACCCCAGCGCACAAGCGAGCGAAGCGCTTGCAATTCAACAGGTTTGGTCAATATCTCGGTTCCCATCTTGCGGGCGTTCTGTTTCAGTTTATTGCTGCGGTCAGCCGTAACCAGTATGCTGGGAATGTTCTGCCCAACGGATTGCCGCAGACTTCTGATGGCGGTTAAACCGGTATCTTTGCCGTCAAGGTGGTAATCCGCGATGATGATATCCGGCGGCACCCCCAGTTCATCAACCAGAAACAACAATTCCTGCGTGGATTTGGCCGGAATAACGCTGATCCCCCATCGCTCCAGCGTGCCTGTCATGGCATGTAAAACATTCAGATGGGAACCTCTAAAAATCCCCCAAAATCCGGCCTGACGGGGTAGAATCGTCATCAGGATGAAAATGATTCGACCGACGGGGTTTTGTCATGGGTCAGATGGGATTTTTTGATCTTTCCAGCCGATACGCGGGACTGGACAAATCTGGTGATCCGCTGGTGTTGCTCAACGACATGGTGCCGTTCGAGGATTACCGGGACGAGCTGAAGGCCATATGGCGCACGCCGCCCGAACAGCGCAAATCCAACGCTGGCCGCCCGCCTTGGGATGAGGTGCTGATATTCAAGACGATGGTTTTGCAGCAGCTCTACAACCTCTCTGACGATCAGATCGAGTATCAGATCCGCGACCGCCTGTCGTTCATGCGGTTTCTCGGCCTTGGCATTGAAGACAGCGTACCTGACGCCAAGACCATCTGGGCCTACCGTGAAAGGCTGGCCGGGGCCGGGAAGATGAAGGAGCTGTTTGACAAGTTCGATGCCTTTCTGCGCGAAAAGGGCTATCTGGCGATGGGCGGGCAGATTGTTGATGCGAGCATCGTTCCGGCGCCGCGCCAGCACAACAAAAGGGACGAGAACGAGAAAATCAAGGCGGGCGAAACGCCTGAAGAGTGGGAGGAAAAACCCCACAAGAAGCGCCAGAAGGACGTGGATGCGCGCTGGACGAAGAAGCACGGCAAGAGCTATTACGGCTACAAGAACCACATCAATGTCGACCGGCGGCACAAATTCATCCGCGCTTATGATGTCACCGATGCCGCCGTGCATGACAGCCAGGCGCTTGCCGGTCTGATTGATGCGAGCAACACCTCATCGGACCTGTGGGCCGACAGCGCCTATCGCTCGCAAAAGATCGAAAGCGAGCTGGAAGAGCGGGGGCTTCACAGCCATATCCATCACAAGGGCAGGCGCGGCAAGCCGCTTGGCGAGCGCCAGCAAAAGGCCAACCGGAGGCGCTCGAAAGTGCGGGTCCGGGTCGAGCATGTATTCGCTTTTCAGGAGCGCTCCATGGGCGGCAAGCTGATCCGCTCCATCGGCCTGAAGCGGGCGCGATTTCGCATCGGGATGATGAACCTGGTCTACAACATGAAGCGCTTCGTCCAGTTCGAATGCGGCCTGGCGGCGCCGGGATAAGGGTTCATGGGGTGAGGTGTGCCTGAAATACCCAAAACCGGCTTGAAACCGGTGAAAATGGGTTTATGATCCGAAGCAATCAGGCGGGACAGGCGAAAAACCGTCCACCCCGCCGCGAAGAAGGCGAAAACGGGAATTTACAGAGGTTCCCAGATCATTTTCGACCAGCACGGCCAGAACATTTGCTTCCAGCCCCTCAACAACCTTGGGTTCGCTCTTATAAGAGCTGACTTGCGCTACGGCCTGTTGCGAGCATTCCACCTTGACCGAAAACAAAGACCCCTGACCGGGTTTTGAGTCCAGCAGCAAATTATGGTTCAGTTGGCGACATGCCCTTTCCACAAATGACAATCCAAGTCCCATACCCTGATCCGCGCCATCATTGGCCAACCGCAGGAATTCCTCGAAAACCCTGTTTTGATCCTTTTGGGCAATCCCGATGCCGGTGTCGATAACCTGAATTTCCACATGATCACCACGTCTTCGACACCCAAGAAGGACCTTGCCGGTGGTGGTGTATTTCACCGCATTGGACAAAAGGTTCTGGATTATTCGATGCAGATACCTTTGATCACTGATCACCGTAATAGTGGACGCAACAACATGCAGTTCCAGACCTTTCTTGGCCGCGATTTGTTCGTATTCGGCCTGTAACGGCTCCAGCACTGCGCTGATCGGAAACCGGGTAATGGTAAATTCGGCGCCCTTGGCGTCCAGCCGCGACAGATCAAGAAGCGCGTCCAGAATAGATTCGACCGAGTTGAAGGACTGGCTCAGGTGCTCGGCAATATCGATTTGCGCGCCTTCAAGGGCCGTTTCTGTCAGACTGGCCAAAAACAATTTAGCTGCATTCAAGGGTTGCAACAAGTCGTGGCTGGCCGCCGCCAGAAAACGGGTTTTGGACAGGTTTGCGGCTTCTGCTTCTTCCTTGGCTTCGCGCAATTCCTGCTCGGTTTGCTTTTGAACACGCGTTTTTCGCAACAGCTCTTTGTTGGCCTCCATTAGTTCTGATGTGCGTTCCCTGACGTTTTGCTCCAGGGTTTCCTTGGCCTCGGACAGGGCTTTTGTGGCATGGCGTTCGGTTGTTACGTCGGTAAAACTGACCACAAAACCACCATCCGGCAGTTTGCGAAAACTTGCATCAATGATCGTTCCATCAAAGCGGTGTAATTCAAGTTGTAATTTCCCATCGGTGATTTTGTCCCCCATCCATGGCAAAAACTCCTGCCTTAACAGATGGTTATTCATGATTTTGTTCTTCTCAAGATAATCAAGAATTGTTTTTAAGGGGGTTCCGTTTTGGCTCATGTGGAACGGTAACGACAACAAATCGCCAAAGCCGCTGTTGCTAGCTACCAACAAGTGTTTTGCATCAAAGGTGCACACGCCCTGACTCATGTGATCAATCGTGGCACGGGCAAGGCGGGCCTGTTCATCCAGCACCTTCTTGCCCTGACTGCGTTGTTCGTGAACCATTTTGGTGATGTCGGTATGCAGGATTGCGACCCGGTTTTTTGGCATTTTACGGTCAGAAACCTGTATCCACTGATCATCGGGCAGCCTTAGAATAAATGTCGCTTGCTGGCGTCCGTGCTGGGCCAGGCGAAACCGTAGCCAGTCTTCGCTGCTCTGGTCTTCGGCGCGGTACAGGAAAACACTTTTGGAAACGATCCGGGCGTAATCTTCGAATATCATTTCATCCACAATCTGGTCGGACACATCTGGCAAAAGATTCTTGAAACGGTCATTACAGATCACCAGCCTGTCATCCGCAAACAGGGCAAATCCCTCGTTCATAACCTCCAGGGCATCCAGCAGAATTTGACGGGACCGCTCGGCCTCTTTTAGGGCGGCCGCCAGATCGCCGTGTGTCAACTCAAGTTGTTCAAGTGTTTCTTGCAGGGCAACCGTGCGGGCCTGAACTTCGGTTTCCAGATTGATTGCAGTCTGGAACATCGTATAGGGCGTGCCGCCTTTTTCGTTGTTTTGCTCAACACGCCACATCAAGGCCTTTACAACTTTTTGCAGCTTTTCAACCTGGATATCGGGGGGATCATTCGGGTTAATCATACGCTTTCCCCGGAACCGGGCGGGAAAAAGGCGACCCCGACAAAGGTCTGGTTCACATGCATTCCGTTATGCTGTTCGCCATAGGTGCTAAAGCCGATGACATTGTTTTTAGCCAGCAACCGCGAGATTTCGTCCTTCTTTCCGCTTGTCACGATTTCGATTTTTCGCAAGATGCAATCAAAGCCCAGGATCAGCGCCGGCTTGCCCATTTCTTGCTCCAGGCTATTGAATTCTTTCTCCATCTCGCCAACGATATCCAAAGCCTCGCCAATGGTCATGACAATGCCAATATCAATGGCAGACAGAAATTTCAGACTGTTTTCGTCCACAACCGATTGTATCGCCCGAACATGATAGCGCCCGCCGGCCTTGACCAATGTGGGATGCGCGGCGAACAGAAACGGGCCGAGTTTTTCTTTTGGGGCCCCTATAATACGGGCGTATTCCTCTGCCGCCTTTTCACCGTTTATCTCGATGACAATCCTTTCGGCGGGAATGGCCTTTGTGACCACCATCTGTTCGGCCGAAGGAACAAAATGGTCAAAGCTAATTTCCCTGAATTGGTAATCCGTATGAATAAGCATCAACAACGCCGCATTGCTGCTGAATGCCCCGTCCTGATATACAAATGTTTCCTTGAAACACATTCCGTCGCCCGCAGAACCCCCAAATAACGGTATCGGGGCCAACCCCGCATCCAGCCCCGCAACTAGCACATCTTCTTGCAGGGACATACCGTCAGCGATCAGCAACGCAAGCGTGTTCCACCCGTTGGGGCACGGGGTTTCATCAACAAGTGTGGTCGCGATTTCCGAGCATTTGGAAACACCGTTCCCTGGCACATTCGCAATCAACCGGCTTTGCATCCTGAAGTGTTTTGCCGAAAAGGAAACAGCCGTGATCGAGCCTTCGGCATAGCCGCTTGGCGTCAACTCGCCAGCTGTTGTGCAACCGACAATGGCCGTATTCGGGAAAGCGCAGGAAAAGGCTTGGGTCAGCTTGGTCTGGTCATACTCGGGCGAGGTGTAAAAGATCACAAATGCGGTGTCCGGTTGCCAGATCAGACTCTGGATTTCCTCGATAGCCCGCATCGGGTCGGATATCGAACTGGCTCCAAATCTGATTGCATCACCGGCTAGGTCGCGCGCCTTATTTTGTCGAACAGAACCTTCCAATCGCCCCCCTAGGTTAAAGATTCTTCCGCCAAATCAATTATGGCGACCATTGTGTTATTTAATCAAGGTGGAAAAATCCGCCTCTTTTGCAAGCAAAGCAGCCTGTGTTCGGCTATGAACCCCGAGCTTTCGCAGAATTGCGGTTATATGTGCCTTTACAGTGGTTTCCGCGATCGAGAGATCATAGGCGATCTGCTTATTAAGCTTGCCTTCACAGATCAGTTTCAGAATTGTTACCTGCTGTGGCGTCAGGCTCGCCAGTTTTTCGACCGTGCGCTCCACCTCTTCGGTGACACTCGGTTCACCGACAGAACGGTTATAATCTTCGGGTAAATATGTCTCGCCATTCCAGATTTTTCGAAACGCATCTGCCAGATCGTTACGCGGGGCATCTTTGCGGATAAACCCGGCAGCTCCGGCGGTAATGACGGCGGTGATCACTCGGGAATCACCCAATGCCGATACGATAACAATCGGGATTTTCGGCACCATTGCCCGCAATTTCAGCAAGCCTTCTACACCGGACACATCTGGCAGGTTCAAATCCAGAACAATTGCATCGGCACGGAACCCTGTCTTAAGAAAATCCAGGCCTTTGGTTATTGAATTGGCAGTTTCTATTCGTTTCAGTTCCAGCACATCCCGAAGGGTCATGGCCAATGCTTCGCAAAACAAAGGGTGGTCATCAATTACAAGGACCGAATGTATATTCAGCGGTTTTTGCCCGGTTTCACTTTGATCTGCCATACCCTTTTCAGGCTCCTGTTCATTACGCATCCACCCAAAACCAAGCTGGTAACATGAGCAGGGAACTTGCGATTCCCTCCATGGTTTTTTGCGCATTGCAAAGGCGGATTTCCCGACATTAGCACGCAAAATCCCATAATGCCTATGCAGACCTTAGAACTAGGGCCCTCCTAACAGTAAGGCACCAATCATGCCCCCAACTTCATTAGTAGATTGCCTACGCAGGTAGCGCACCAGTCGCTTTGGCGATATGGGTGGCAATCGCATCCATCAATGGCGGCGAGAGCGCATCATACGGCTCGATCCCCAACGCGCGAATCCGTGCGCGGATCCCGTCCATCCGGGACGGATCAACCCCGCCTTCGATGACCGACGAAACAAAAGCCGCAAATTCGGGGGCTGACCATCCACGATCATCCGACAATTCGGTATGGATGAAATCCAGACCATAGAACGGATGGTCCTTGTTCTCGATCCGCCCGTACATATGCACCCCGCATTCCTTGCAGGCATGCCGCTGGATCGCCGCACTTTCGTCAATAATCTCAAGCTTGTCGGCATTTTCGATAACCTCGACCGCGTTCCGGTCGACCACTGCCACCTGCGAAAAGATCGCCCCTTCAGGTTTCCAGCATTTGGTGCAGCCACAGGCATGATTGTGGGCCGTTTGGGCAGAAACTCTCACCTTCACCGGGTTGCTGGTGCAATGACAGGTCAGCACCCCGCCGTTAAAATCCGATGCCCCCGCCTGTATACCATGATCTAGTGCCGGGTGGATTTTTACTTCGCCCCCCGAGCCCGAACCTTCAGTTGGTGGCGCATAGGTCGCCCCTGAACCTCCTGAAAATATCTCAAACAGTTTCATATCATACTCCTCTGATTGACAGATGCGCTCATCCGCATTTTGCGCATGGAGTAACTATAAGAAAATTGTTCAACCCTCACAGAGAGACAAAAGAACTACACCGAAGCCGGTGATAATATCTGTCACACAATATAACATGACACGGACTTTGCCTCCTGAATTCCGACTAAACATCTGATATTAAATAATGGGGCTGACCCAGATAACTACTTCAAGTAACGCTTAACCCATTGTCTTAGCTGCAATAACTGAGCTGAAGGGTCACTGTTGTTGAAACGCCACTCGCATTCCTTCAAATATAGCCCAAATTGGGCCTTGGGGACACCGTTAAATCGGCGCATGTGGCGCTTGGCTTGGTTCCAGAAATTCTCGATGCCATTGATGTGGTTGTGACGGTCTGCAAAGAGCTTGGAATGGTTGATGCGAAAGTGGTGGAAGTCTGACACATCCAGCACATTATAACCGCGCCAACAATCGGAATAGACGATGGAATCCGGCACGACTTTGCGCTCTATGATCGGGATCAGAGTGGCGGATTTGGCGTCCGGGATGATCTTGGTGTAAACCTTCCCACCCCTTTTTAATATACCAAAAACGGGAATTTTACCTGCCGCACCACGCCCGCGTTTACCTTTGCGTTTGCCGCCAAAGTAGCTTTCGTCCACTTCTATTTCTCCGCCGAACATAGCTTGGCTTTCCGCCTCCAGCTCATAGGCGATTATCTCGCGCAGGCGTAGAAAATAAAACGCTGCGGTCTTGCGGTTTACACCACACAAACTGGCTGCTGTTCGTGCTGTCGATCCCGAAACAAAATGCTCCGTAAGACGGTCTTGCTTGTAGTGGCTCAGGCGACTCTTTCTCATGCTTCCCATCATAACCTCTTTTTAGGTTATCTGGGTCAGCCCCTAAATAATACATAACTCAAATTTCGACACCAAGTTGGCGCTTTTCGACAACCAATTTGTCGCTTTTCCGAGTGTACTTTATTCAGATTGCTAAAGGTGCAGCAGTGCCATGCCCCATAACGGATCAAACTAACGAAATGAAAAATTTGGGTTGTGTCTCGAAAGTGGTGGAAATTGATTTCAGGCACCTCCGAGCGGGTTGAGTTATGCGCCGGTCAGGCGGCTTGGTCAAGGGTTGCGTCGGCGACGGGCTGAGCGAGCGTTTCCCAGCCATCGACCTTTCGCATGACGATCTGCCCCGAGGCCATCAGAGCCCAAAGCAGCATCGGCACGGTCTCGGCGCCTGGCAGCACGGTCTGGGTCTTGATGCGGCGGCGGAATTCCTCGTTCAGGCGTTCGATCGCATTTGTCGTTCTGGCCGATTTCCACTGGCTGTGAATCGGCGTGCAAAACTGACCCACTTGGGTGGGTTATGAGCGAGTAAAATTGACCCACCTGTTTCGTTAACATCCGCGCAAAATTGTGCGGAGGAAAGAGCAGGTGATATTGATGGAAAGCGTATCGAAGATCCGGCGCTGGGTGCTGGTTGAAGGGCGCAGCATCCGGTCTGTGGCGCGGGCGACGGGACTGTCGCGGAACACGATCAAGAAGTATTTGAAGGACGAGAATCCGCCGAGCTACCAGCGCCATGCGCCGCCAGTTCGGCACAAACTGTGCAATGGGTTTGATCTTCGGCTGCAGGAACTGTTTGATCAGGACTCGAGGCGACCACGCCGGGAGCGGCGGACGGCCCAGAAGCTATACGAGCAGCTTGTGGCAGAGGGCTATACCGGGTCCTATTCGCCGGTTCAGCGTTTTGTTCGTGAGTTGAAGCGCGCCGGGGCCTGTTCGGGAGATGCGTTTATCCCGCTGCATTTTGCGGCGGGTGACGCGCTGCAATTTGACTGGAGCGAAGAACGGGTCGTACTGGGTGGTGTCGAGCAGAAGGTGAAGGTCGCTCATTTCCGCCTGTGTCACAGCCGCAAGCCTTTCGTGATTGCCTATCCCGGTGAAGCCCAGGAGATGGTGCTGGATGCTTTCGTGCAGGCGCTGTCCTTTTACGGAGGCGTTCCGCGCAGGGTGATCATCGACAACCCCAAGACCATGGTGACCTACGTTTCGCGCTCGAAGGAGCGGATATTCCATCCCCGGTTCCTGGCCTTGATGAACCACTATGTGATGGAGCCGGTGGCCTGCACGCCCGCTGCGGGCTGGGAGAAGGGACAGGTCGAGAACCAGGTCCAGTTCTTGCGGGGCCGGTTGTTCGTTCCCGAACCGGCCTTTGATGATCTCGAGGCGCTGAACGCGTGGCTGCGTCTGCGTTGCGAAGATCTGGCAGAGCGTCCCCATCCCGAGCAGCAGGATCGCACGATTACCGAAGTGTTCGAAGACGAGCGCGCCGAACTGCGCCCCCTGGGTCGGGCCTTCGACGGCTACGTGGAAAAGACCGTCCGTGTCCGCTCCACCTGCCTGGTTCAATATGCCAGCAATCGCTACAGCGTGCCCTCCCGCTTTGCCGGGCATCATGTGTCGCTACGCGCCTATGCCGGCCGGATCGTGGTGGTCTCCGGTCAGGATGTGATTGCCGAGCACAGGCGTCATTTTACCCGCAATATCAGCTATTTCGAGCCCTGGCATTACGTTCCCCTGCTGGACCGCAAGCCTGGTGCCCTGCGCAATGGCGCCCCCTTTGTGGGCTGGGAACTGCCCGAGGCCATGCATCGGATCAGGGAACATTACATGGCTGGTAAAGGCGGGGATCGGGAGTTCGTCGACCTGCTCCTGCTGGCACAGGATCACGGGATCGAGGTGGTCGAGACGGCCTGCAATCTGGCGGTGGCACAAAACACCCTGCGGCTGCCCGCCATCATCAATCTGATCAACCAGTTGGTGGAACCGGTCATCACACCGCTCAGCGATGCCTGCGCTTATCCGCAGCTGACCTTGCGGCCCGAAGCCGATTGCAAACGCTATGAGACCCTGTGCTCGGCTGAGGAGGTTGCCGTATGAATGCCTTGATCGACCAACTGACAGCCCTCAGGTTGCATGGAATGGCAGCTTGCGCCCATGATCTGCTGTCCGCGCGCAAGCCGCCAAGTCTGACCACAGCGATAAGGCAACTGATCGACGCCGAGACTGTAGAGCGCCGGGTGCGCTCCATCCAGTATCAAATGAGGGTTGCGAAGTTCCCCCATCACAAGGACTTCGCCACCTTCGATTACAGCGCCGCCGCCCTCACCCAGGCCCAGATCGAACCATTCTGCACCGGCCAGTTCACAGAGGAGGCCCATAACCTCATCCTGGTGGGCGGAACCGGCACGGGCAAAACCCACATCGCCATCGCGCTGGGAACGACGCTGATCAACAACGGCAAGAAGGCGCGCTTCTTCAACGCCGTCGATCTGATCAACGCCCTGATCAAGGAACAGGCCGACGGCAATGCAGGGAAGATCATCCGGCAGCTCTCGGCTTTGGACTGCGTCATCATCGACGAGCTGGGCTACATCCCGTTTCCCAAATCCGGTGGCGCGTTGCTCTTCCATCTGATCAGCAAGCTCTACGAGAAGACCAGCATCATCATCACAACCAACCTTGAGTTCGGTGAATGGGTCTCGGTCTTCGGGGATGCCAAGATGACAACCGCCCTTCTGGATCGCGTCACTCATCACTGCAACATCATCGAAACCGGCAATACCTCATACCGGTTCGCCCAGAGTAAACGCCGTAGAAAAAACTAGCCGTTCCGCAAGCAAAGCCCCCAGACGGACTCGCTACATGAAGGCGGCCCGACTGGGGGCTTTGCGCCACAAAGGGGGGGGCAAATTTAAATGCCGAAACCGGGTCAGTTTTAAATGCTCATTGACAGCGCTGGCGGGGATTATTGTGCGAAACTCGATCCTGCTGGTCGATTTCATAAGGAACGAAGGTGAAGGCCGCGTTGATCTGGACATCCTGATTGCCGCCGGGGCCACCCGTTTCAAACCGATCCTGTTAACGGCACTGGCCGCCATGATTGGTGCGGGCGTAATCCTGTCTGACCCGATTTTCCAAGGGCTGGCAATTTCGCTGCTGTTCGGGCTGGCCACATCAACCCTGCTGACCGTACTGGTCATTCCGGCCATTTACCGTGTGTTCAAAATGTAAGCAAAATAAAAGGGGAGCGTTGTTGGCCCACCGCTCCCCTTCTGCTATCCGGTTTTGCCGAAACAGAACCGGATAATTCTGATAGCGCTATCATAGACAATACATCAACCTTGGACAAGACGAAATTTTGTCTGTAACAAGTGTGTAAACGCCATAACAGGAAATTCATTCGTGTCATCGCCGTCCACACCGCCCAAACGCCCGCTCACCCTGCGCGACGTCTCCGAGGCCTCGGGCGTGAGCGAAATGACCGTCAGCCGAGTTTTGCGCAATCGCGGCGATGTGTCGGATGCCACCCGCCTGAAAGTCACCGCAGCTGCCAAACGGCTGGGTTATGTCCCCAACAAGATCGCCGGAGCATTGGCCAGCCAGCGGGTCAATCTGGTGGCGGTGATCATTCCGTCCCTTTCAAACATGGTGTTCCCCGAAGTCCTGACCAGCATTAACGAAGTGCTGGACGAAACCCCGTTGCAGCCGGTGTTCGGCGTGACCAACTACCTGCCGGAAAAAGAAGAATCCGTGCTATTTGAAATGCTGTCGTGGCGCCCCTCGGGTGTGATCATCGCCGGTCTGGAACACACTAATGCCGCCCGTGCCATGATGCGCAATGCCGATGTGCCGATTGTGGAAATCATGGATCTGGATGGTGACCCGATAGATGCCATCGTCGGTGTGTCACAACGCCGCGCGGGTCGGGAAATGGCCGAGGCGATTATTGCAGAAGGATATCGCAACATCGGCTTTATGGGCACCAACATGCCGCTGGACCATCGCGCCCGCAAACGGTTCGAAGGATTTAGCGAAGCCTTGACCGATGCCGGAATCGAGATTGCGGATCAGGAATTCTATTCCGGCGGCTCGGCACTGGTAAAGGGGCGCGAGATGACCGAGGCAATTCTGAAACGCTCGCCCGATCTGGATTTTCTATATTATTCCAATGACATGATCGGCGCTGGCGGGTTATTATATTGTCTGGCCAACGGTATTGACGTGCCCGGACAGGTCGGGCTGGCGGGGTTCAACGGGGTTGAATTGTTGAATGGCCTGCCCAAACAACTGGCTACAATGGATGCCGAACGTCATCAAATCGGCCGCGCCGCCGCCGAAATTATTGCGGCGCGAACTTTGGGCAACGATGCCCCGCAGCGGATAGAGCTTACCCCCCGCTTGCAATATGGCGAAACATTGAAACGCCCTTGACCCTCCACTAACTGGAAGGCCTATCTCTGCTGTGAAACAATGATTCCACAGGTGACGTTATGAGCGATCTTAAAACCCTTTCCCTACAAGTTACCGGTCTTAACTGTGCCTCGTGTTCGGGTCGTGCCGAAAAGGCATTAAACGCTGTTGAAGGCGTAGATAGGGCCACCGTCAATCTAGCCGCCGAAACAGCGCAGATCACCTACTCCGATCCGGCCACGACAGAAGCTCTTGTTACGGCGCTTTCTGACACTGGCTATCCCGCCGCAACCCAAGAGGTAACGCTGGAAATCGAAGGCATGTCCTGTGCCTCCTGCGTTGGCCGCGTTGACCGGGCGCTGGCCAAAAGCGACGGGGTGCTGGACGTATCGGTCAATCTGGCTACCGAAACCGCCACTATCCGCTATGCCACCAAGGCCACCGATGTGGCCACACTGATCAAAATCGCCACGGATTCGGGATACCCCGCCAAGGTAAAATCGGGTGAACAGTCCGATGTTGACGACAAGGCCGAGCGCAAGGCCGAAGAAATCAGCCACCTTGGGCGACTAACCATTATCGCGGCAATTCTTGCCTTTCCGGTGTTTGCCATCGAAATGGGCGGCCATTTCATCCCCGGTGTGCGCGACTGGGTGAACGCCACCATTGGCGATCAAAACAGCCGCTACATGCAATTCGCCCTAACCACACTGGTGCTGTTCGGCCCCGGCTTGCGGTTTTACAAACTGGGCATCCCCGCTCTGCTGAAAGGCGCGCCGGAAATGAATTCACTAGTCGCGCTTGGCACGGCCGCCGCCTACAGCTTTTCGGTGGTGGCAACCTTCCTGCCGAACCTGCTGCCCAAAGGCACCGCCAACGTCTATTTCGAGGCCGCCGCGGTGATCGTCGTGCTGATCCTGCTGGGCCGGTATCTGGAGGCCCGCGCCAAGGGGCGCACCGGCGAGGCCATCCGCAAACTGGTTGGCTTGCAGGCCAAAACCGCGCGGGTTGAACGGGGCGGCGAGATGGTGGAACTGCCGCTGGACCAGATCGTGCAGGGCGACATCATCCATGTGCGTCCCGGAGAAAAGATCGCGGTGGATGGCGAGGTAATCAGCGGTCATTCCTACGTCGAGGAAAGCATGATCACAGGCGAGCCGGTTCCGGTTGAAAAATCCGAAGGTGCCGAAGTGATCGGCAGCACCATCAATGGTGAAGGCGCGCTGGTGTTTCGCGCCACCAATGTCGGGGCCGATACGGTGCTGGCACAGATCATCCAGATGGTTGAACAGGCCCAGGGGGCCAAGCTGCCAATTCAGGGGCTGGTCGATAAAATCACCGCCATCTTTGTGCCGATCGTGCTGGTGCTGGCGACGTTAACCGTGCTGGTCTGGCTGATCTTTGGCCCCGATCCCGCCTTGGGCTTTGCGCTGGTTGCGGGGGTGTCCGTGCTGATCATCGCCTGTCCCTGCGCGATGGGTCTGGCCACACCGACCTCGATCATGGTGGGCACCGGACGGGCCGCCGAGATGGGCGTTCTGTTTCGCAAAGGCGACGCGCTGCAAATGCTGCAAGAGGCGCGCATCGTGGCGCTGGACAAAACCGGCACCTTGACCGAAGGCCACCCGGAACTGACGGATTATTCGGTTGCCAAAGGGTTTGTATATGACGATGTGCTGCGCATTGCGGCAGCGGTCGAAGGCACCTCGGAACACCCGATTGCCAAAGCAATTGTGCGCGCCGCCAAATCCAAAAACATGACCTTGCCGATGGTGGATGATTTCACCTCGATCACCGGATACGGGGTGCAGGCCACGGTAGACGGCAAAAAGGTTCTGATCGGCGCCGACCGGTTGATGACCCGCGAAAACATCCCGCTTGAAGGGTTTCAGGCGCAGGGCGATGCCTTGGGAAAAGACGGGAAAACCCCGCTCTATATCGCGATTGACGGTGTGGCAGCGGCGGTCATCGCCGTGTCGGACCCGATCAAAGCAACCACACCGGCCGCCATCAAGGCGCTGCACGATCTGGGGCTGAAAGTGGCAATGATCACCGGCGACAACCAGGACACCGCCAATGCAATAGCCGCCGAACTGGGCATTGACCATGTGGTGGCCGAGGTTCTGCCCGACGGTAAAGTCGCGGCATTGGAAGAGTTGCGCAAAGATGGCACCAAGCTGGCCTATGTCGGCGACGGCATCAACGACGCCCCCGCGCTGGCCACAGCGGATGTGGGCATCGCGATTGGCACCGGCACGGATGTCGCGATCGAGGCCGCGGATGTTGTGCTGATGTCGGGCGATCTGAACGGGGTGGTGAATGCATTTGATATCAGCCAGCGCACCATGCGCAACATCAAGCAGAACCTGTTCTGGGCGTTCGGCTATAACGTGGTGCTGGTGCCTGTGGCGGCGGGTGTTCTGTATCCGCTTTACGGCATCCTGCTATCGCCGATGCTGGCGGCGGGGGCGATGTCGCTGTCCAGTGTCTTTGTGCTGACCAATGCGCTGCGTTTGCGCTGGGTGAAACCGGCGCAAGCAAACGCAGAGGTAATGCCTGACAATTCTTTATCGCCAAGCTTACAACCCTCGCCAGCCGAATAGCATTGAGAGATTACAGGATTTTATTTGCGCATGGCGGCAAGCTGTGCGCAAATTGCGGATATATCCAAGCAGGAATTCCCGATGTCCGACAACAATCTGTACCACCTGTTCCGCAGCCGTTTCCCCTCTGACCCGAACGCACCTTTTCTGGAACACGCCCGCGGCAACACATCCTTTGCCGACCTCGACAACCAATCCGCCCGCCTGTGCCAAACCCTGAAGGCAAACGGCGTCACAAAAGGTGACCGCGTGATTGTACAGGTCGCCAAGTCGCCCGAAGCGGTGATACTATACCTTGCCTGCCTGCGGGCAGGTGCCATATTCATCCCGCTAAACACCGCCTATACCACCCGCGAAGTGGCCTATTTCGTGCAGGACGCAAACCCACGCGTGGTGATTTGCGATCCGCAGGCCAAAGCGGGCGTCACCACCATCTGCGACAGCAAAACCGCAATTCTGACACTGGATGCAAACGGCGACGGCACCCTGATTGACCAGATGAAATCGGCCGCTCCAAACCCTGAAATTGCGCCCTGCAGGCCCAATGATCTGGCGGCAATCCTCTATACTTCCGGCACCACGGGACGTTCAAAGGGGGCGATGCTGACCCATGACAATCTGGCCTCGAACGCGCGAGTGCTGCATGAATACTGGCAATGGCAACCGGATGATGTGCTGCTGCACGCCCTGCCGATTTTCCATGTGCACGGATTATTTGTGGCGCTGCATTGTGCGTTGCTGAACGGCTCCAAGGTGATCTTTCACAGCGGGTTCGATGTAGATGCAATAATTCGCGATCTGCCGCGCTCAACCGTGCTGATGGGGGTGCCAACTTTTTACACCCGCCTGCTGGATGCGCCCGCATTTAACGCAGAAACTTGCCGCAATATGCGCCTGTTCATCTCAGGGTCCGCCCAGCTGCTGCCTGAAACCTTTGCCGAATTTGAAACCCTGTCCGGCCACACCATTCTGGAGCGTTACGGCATGACCGAAGCAGGGATGATCACCTCGAACCCCTATGATGGTGCTCGGATTGCCGGCACCGTCGGCTATGCCCTGCCCGGCGTAACCGCGCGTGTGGCGGATGAAAACGGGCATGAAATACCACGTGGCGAGGTCGGGATACTGGAAATCACCGGCCCGAATGTGTTTGCCGGTTATTGGCAGATGCCGGAAAAAACCGCCGAGGAATTTCGCGATGACGGGTTTTTCATCACCGGCGATATGGCCACGATGGAGCCTGACGGGCGCATCAGCATCGTTGGCCGCGCCAAGGATCTGATCATCACCGGCGGGTATAATGTTTACCCCAAAGAAGTGGAAATCGAGATCGACAACCTGCCCGGCGTAAAGGAATCCGCTGTGATCGGTTTGCCCCATGCCGATCTGGGTGAAGCCGTTACGGCTGTTGTAGTCGTAAATGAAACTGCCGGTTTGAAACAGGACGATATAAGCGGGGTTCTGGCCGATAAACTGGCACGCTTCAAACAGCCGCAGAAGATCCTGTTCGTTTCGGAATTACCAAGGAACACCATGGGGAAAGTGCAGAAAAAAGCACTGCGGGAACAGTACCAGGATTTATATGCTTAGGGTCCTGACCCTTGCGTCTGGCCAAACTGTCCTTAACTTACACGGGATATATTTGCCCGCGTGGTTGCCTGTTCCATATCGCGGCTTAGCTGCAACAAAAGAAGCGTCGTTGTTTCCAGCGGCTCTTCGCCGGTTTCAAGTTGCATAAGAAACAGCTGATCCAACGCCTCCTGAAACTGGGTAGTGACCCATTCAATTTCCGGGGTTTGCGGATCAATCAGAGTCAGCGTATCCGTCATCTCCATCACAATATCGCAGCTGGATTGAATAAGCTTGCTAACATCTGGATCGTCAGATTTTTCTATGGTGGCAATTAGATCCCGTGTTTTACTGTTCCACTCCGCCAAAAGCGGGGGTTCCGGAACCTCTGTTTGCGCCTTTGCGTCAACTGCCTTTAATTCCAGCGGCTGTTTTGACATCTTACTTGCGGAAACAGGAGTATGCTCCACGCCGGACATTTCCTTGCCTTTGCTGGAAACTACTGGTGCAGCTTTGCTGTTACCCTCAGCCCCATCCGCACTATCTCGATGCTTCAACCCCTCGAAAAATGGAACAAGCTGGCTCTCGATTATTGCGGTTGCATCTGCCAGTTTCTTTTCACGAATTGGTTCTGCAATTTCCCTGATCGCTGTGAATATTGCCTCGCCGCCATACTCGGCCCAGGCCTCTTTATCCTGTATAACCCCATCCGGCGCCGCCCTTGACGCCTTGGGCGCAGCTACGGGTACAATGGTCTTAAAAAACTCTCCGGCCTCTTTTTGAACACGCGCCATAACCCTGTCTATGCCACGTTTGACTGCTGGCAGATCAGTATGGGTGACAGCAAGAATACTGTTCTTACGGTTAATCGCAGGCAGGCTGGACCAGGTATAGCGTTCACTCTCGCGCCAGGCCTGAACTGCATTCGTGCACCAGATCGTCGCCTCGGAGCTTTTGACAAGATGTTGCATCTTGCTGTCATCACTAAGAGGATCACTTGTCCCCGGGCTATCAAAGATATTGATATCCTTCAGGAATGGATTGGGTGTCGTCACCAAAATAAAATCCGGGTCCATCTTTACTGCTGCATCGAAATCTACACCCTTAACCGGTATAAGTTTTTTCTGGTCCCACCAGCCGGCGGCAATTTGCGTTGTGGCACCATAGCGAAACAACAACGGTGGTAATTCACTGGCTAAAACACTGGTCGGGATTAAATTCTTGCCCACCAGCATATTTGTAAGCGTCGATTTCCCCGCACTGAATTCCCCGGCAACAATGAACCTAACTGGTGTGCGCAACCGGTTGAACAGCTTTCGGGCAAGCTGCCGTAGAGGACCCGCTTCTTTTGGAATTGAACCAAGGTCGGGGTCTGTCTTGTTAATAAAATCTTGCAGGAACGAAAGCTGCTTTTGCTCGATTTCTGAATGTTTCATTTGTCACCGCCCGGCGCTTCTAGCATTGATCTGATTTCGACTAATGTTTCCACCAGCATCTCGGCAGTTTCCAAATCATTCGAGGATTGCTGCATTGTCCGTTTACGGGTGCGGTTTTCCTGATTGGTATGTACCTTGCCGTCTTTACCCTGCTCGGAAAATACATCCAGATGTTGCGACACATCCTCGATATATTCCCCCATCAAGCGCTCAATCGCTGTTTCGATATCCGAACGTCCTTTGCCAACCATTTCCGAACATATATCCCTGAACTGCTTACTCGCAGTGTCAACTGCCTGACGGATTTTACCCCGCGGGAAGCCTAACAGCCCGTTTAACCAACTGGCGGTCAAATCCAGCGAGACGGTTCTATACAAAGCATCGGTTTTCGGCAGCAATGTCCCCAGAAACCAGGTGTTTGCCCGAACGGCCTTCATATGGTCACGTATCTCTTCGCAAAATTCCGCACCCAAAGATTGATTAAGGACGACAATCTCGTCAACCAGACTGTTGCGGATTGCTTCAAACGCCAACGTGTAATGTTCCCTTAGGGTTTCCCGCAATGGGTCAAGGTCACACTGGTATGTTTCACCACGTTTCAGGTCGGCGATCTCGGCAAGGATGGTCTCGTAATAGTTGTCTGAATACCCGTTAATCGTGAATGCCAGATCCGCCTGCAGTTCTTCCCAGCCCTCGGCTGCGCTCACTTTCAGAGATTTGAACACAGATTTGATCTGGGCGCGCGCCAATGTCACCAACTGATCTTTTTCTTCGCGGGTAAGTATCGGGGCCGCGTTGGCATCTTCCCGGATCAGATTATCAATCCGGACGCGCGTTTGCTCAATAGTTTGGCGGGACAGATTTTCAAGGTCGGTCACGGCCTCGATCAAATCAGTCGAGGCGGCCTTGTGATAGATCATATCCGAGATCGCCTCTTCCAGTTTTGGCAAACCGGAAGCCACATAGGCCGAAGCACGCATTTCAGCATTCACCAGATCTTCTGGTGTACTTTTTTCAACCTGCTCCTCCAGGCCGCAAACCTGAACGAAATCCTGCAATACATCTGGATCAAGGTATTCATCATTCTCGGTCAGCGCATAGTCAGCCCATGCAGCACTCCCCAGAACGACTGGCACCTCTTTACCGTTCAGCTCTCTCCTTAGCTGCCCGATAACCCGTTTACGCAGTTTTTCCAATTCGGCAGCCGAGGCAGTAACCTCGTCCACCCGATTTACAAAAACGACAATCTGGTCCTGATTTAGCGCCTTAAGCAAGCGGATCAGCCGCAGATCAACATTTGTCAGGGATTGGTGTGCAGACAGGACAACCACAAAGAAATCGGTTGTGTCTCGAAAGTGGTGAAAATTGATTTCAGGCACCTCCGAGCGGGTTGAGTTATGCGCCGGTCAGGCGGCTTGGTCAAGGGTTGCGTCGGCGACGGGCTGAGCGAGCGTTTCCCAGCCATCGACCTTTCGCATGACGATCTGCCCCGAGGCCATCAGAGCCCAAAGCAGCATCGGCACGGTCTCGGCGCATGGCAGCACGGTCTGGGTCTTGATGCGGCGGCGGAATTCCTCGTTCAGGCGTTCGATCGCATTTGTCGTTCTGGCCGATTTCCACTGGCCTTGTGGCAGACGCGTGAAGGTGAAAAGCTTATCTCCTGCTTCTTCCAAGCTGTCAGCGACGGCCTTGCATTTCAGCCGCCATTTTCGCAGAAATGCCTTGCGGCGGGTGGCGATTTCCTCGGGTGTTTTGGCGTAGATCATGTCGCGGTAATCTTCTGTCAACTCATCATGCATACGCTTGGGTGCCTTGGCCAGAAGGTTGCGGTGCTTGTGCACCGTGCACCTCTGGATCGGCAGATCTTCACCCCAGAGGGCAATGAGAGCGACCTCAAGTCCCGGTGCCCCGTCCACGATGACAAATTCGGGCCGTTTCAACCCGCGCGCATCCAGATCGTTGATGAACTGACGCCAGGCGGAGGTGCTTTCGCCGCCCATGTTCATCAGTGATAACAAGACCTTCTGCCCATCCCGGCGCACGCCAATCGCGGCCAGAACCGAGATATTGGTGGCCTTCCTGTCAATCCGCGTTTTGATCACGGTGCCGTCCAGGATCAGCCGCACGATGTCTTCATCCGCAAGGCTGCGGGCGCACCACGCCTGCCAGTCCACCTTCACCTTGCGCCAGGCGCGGCTCACCACATCCTTGCTGACCGCCCCCTGAAACAGGCCGAACAGGGCGCGTTTTACCCGCCGTGTGTTGGTGCCCGAAAGGTAGACAGCAGCGATCAGCGCCTCGGCCTTCTTCGTCAGCCGCTGGTAGCGGGGCAATGCCTTCGAGCGCCATTCTCTGGCCTTGCCGGCCTCGCCTGTGATCCGCGCACGCGGCACGCGCACCGTTTCGGTTCCAAATGTTCCGACCAGTTGCCGCTCGCGATGCCCGTGGCGGTATCCGGCCTTTGCCCCGCCGCTGCGGCCATACCGGCAACGGCCCAGAAACTGCTCCAGCTCCTCTTCGAAAACCGCCTCGATCGTCGCGCGGATGTTCTGGCGCAGCCGGTCTTCAATCGGGTCATAGCCTGCTTCATTGGCCAGTAGCGCGGATGTCGATGTTGCTGTATTCTTTGTCATGGCGTGATCTCCTTGGCGGTTCCAGCCGCCGGTTGGGTGGCTTCGATGCACCCGGAGATTACGCCGTCCTCGAATTTCCACCAAACTCGCGACACTACCCGGTATCCGAGGGTAATCTGGTGATCGTTGAAGGATATGACGAATAACCGCGCCGCTTTGTGATTGGCATTTCCGGTTTGCCTGCCTATATCTACCCGCATGTTTGGCGAATTTCTAAAACGGCTTACAGCCCCCGCTCCTGTTCCGCTTACGAACACCGATGCCCGCCTTGCGCTAGGGGCGCTTTTGGTGCGCGTGGCCCGTTCGGATAATAATTACGATGCATCAGAAGTGGCCAAGATCGACCAGATCCTGTCCAATCGTTATGATTTGACACCGGCAGAAGCCGCCGAATTGCGCCAGCAATGCGAGGTTCTTGAAACAGAAGCCCCTGATACGGTGCGTTTCACCCGCGCGATCAAGGATGCGGTGCCTTACGAAAGCCGGATTGCGGTTATCGAATCCCTTTGGGAAGTGGCGCTAACAGACGGGGCGCGTGATGAAAACGAAGATGCCGTATTGCGGCTGGTGTCGGATTTGCTGGGTGTGAATGATATGGACAGGGCCAAAGCACGGCAACGTGTGGACACGCGCTGAATCACCACCACCAGGGCGTGAAAACAGCGTAACATCACAAACAGACGTCACGAAAATGCAACCAACCACTACTTTACCGTTGCATTTACACCCGTTTCCCGCCCTATTGCTTTGACGGGAAATAACAAACGGCTTTGAACGTGTCAGAAACCAATCCACCGGTAATCGAAATCCGCGGCCTTCACAAAAGCTATGGCGATCTGGAAGTCATCAAAGGTGTCGATATCACCGCCAAAGCCGGTGATGTTGTGTCGTTGATCGGCTCATCCGGTTCCGGGAAATCCACCATCCTGCGCTGCGCCAATCTGCTTGAGGACAGCCAGCAGGGCGACATCCTGTTCAAAGGCGAACCTGTGACATGGCGTGGCAAGGGGCTGCATCGCCATCCCGCCGAAAAGCACCAAATCATCCGGATGCGCACCAATCTGTCGATGGTGTTTCAACAGTTCAACCTGTGGTCCCATATGTCCATTCTGCAAAACGTGATGGAGGCCCCCGTCACCGTTCTGGGCCGGGACAAGACCGAAGCCGAAGCTTCGGCCCGCAAATATCTGGACAAGGTGGGCATCGGCGACAAATGCGATGCCTGGCCCGCACAATTGTCCGGTGGCCAGCAACAACGCGCCGCCATCGCCCGCGCATTGGCGATGGAACCGGAAGCGTTGTTATTTGACGAACCTACATCGGCACTGGACCCCGAACTGGAACAGGAAGTGGTCAAGGTGATCAAGGATCTGGCCAACGAAGGGCGCACGATGCTGCTGGTCACCCATGACATGCGCCTTGCGGCGGATGTATCGGATCACGTGATTTTCCTGCATCTGGGCAAGATCGAGGAACAGGGGTCACCCGCCGAATTGTTCGGCAATCCGAAATCCGAACGCCTGCAACAATTTCTTAGCGCCACCGTGTCGGACTAAACGGCGTTTTACATCCGACCGCTTTGGCGGTTACAACTAGAACCATCAAGATAACCTAGGGAGATACCAATATGAAGAAACTAATTCTAGCAACGGCCGCTCTGGCCTTTTCCGCCAGCTTTGCGATGGCCGACACTGTGCGCATGGGCACCGAGGGCGCCTACCCTCCGTATAACTTCATCAACGACGCTGGCGAAGTTGACGGGTTCGAGCGTGAATTGGGCGACGAGCTGTGCAAGCGCGCCGAACTGACCTGTGAGTGGGTGACGAACGATTGGGACAGCATCATCCCGAACCTTGTGTCAGGCAACTACGATACCATCATCGCAGGCATGTCGATCACACCGGAACGCGACGAAGTCATTGACTTTACTCAAGAATACATTCCAGGATCGCCTTCAGCCTATGTTGCAATGGCTGACGGTGTTGATCTGAAGGGTGGCGTAATTGCCGCACAAACAGCCACCATTCAGGCCGGTTATGTCGCCAACTCGGGCGCGACACTGGTTGAATTTGCCACGGCTGACGAAACCATCGCCGCTGTGCGTAACGGCGAAGCCGATGCGGTTCTGGCCGACAAGGATTTCCTTGCGCCGATCGTTGCCGAAAGCAATGGCGATCTGAAATTCGTTGGCGAAGACGTGATCATTGGTGCCGGTGTCGGCATGGGCGTGCGCGAATCCGATGCCGAGCTGAAAGGCAAAATGGATGCGGCCATCGCTTCGATGAAGGCTGATGGCACCCTGAACGCCATGATCAAAAAATGGTTCGGTGAAGACGCCGCCGTTTTTGAATAAGACCTGACCATTATGGACAAGGGCGGGGCCGGTTTTGGCCCTGCCCGTTTTGAAATATGTTTTCCTTCTGCGCAGAACCAAAAACCCTTGAGGGGCTGGAATGGCTTGCCTGTTATCTGACAACAGGCAAACAGATGGCGTTCTATGGCTCGTTCGGGTTGGTGATGGCGCTGTTGCTGGTCACTGCCCCTGTCGCGCTGATGTTCGGCTTTGGCGGGGCTATGGCGGCGCGTTCGCATTTCTTGCCGCTGCGCTGGTTTGGCAAAGGCTATACCGCGATTGTACGCGGGGTGCCGGACATTGCGTTTTTCCTGTTCTTCGTGATCGCACTGGATCAGGGCATCGAATATATCCGCCATAAAATCAAATGCCCCGACTGGGACATGCCGATCCGTCAGGGCAATGATTTCGTAGTCTGTCCACAGGCCAAAATGCCGCTTTCCTCGGCGGCTGCATGGGTGCATGAAACCTATTCCTTCAGTTTGGCTGTTGTCACCTTTGCCATTATCTTTGGCGCCTTTGCCGCCAACGTCCTGTATGGCGCCATGCGCGCCGTTCCCCACGGTCAGCTGGAAACAGCCGAAGCCTACGGCATGTCCCGCCGCCAGACATTCTGGCGCATACTGGTGCCGCAAATGTGGGTATATGCCCTGCCCGGCCTGTCGAACCTGTGGATGATCCTGATCAAGGCAACACCGCTGCTGTTCCTGCTGGGTCTGAAAGACATCGTTTACTGGGCACGCGAACTGGGTGGCTCGAAAACCCAGATCTTTGCCTATCCGCATCCCGACTGGCGGCTTTACTATTTCCTTGGCCTGCTGGTGTTCTATCTGCTTCTGACCCGTATTAGCGAAATCATACTGGGTCGCCTGATGCACCGCCTGACCCGGGGTCAGGCCACGATGGGGGGCATGTCATGAACAGTTGTCTGCAGACCATTCAGGATTACGGGTTGCGGTCCATCGGTATCGGCGAACGCCTGTTGCCAAAATCCGATTTTACCCTGTGCGAACAGTTTACCCTGATTGGTTCGGGCTTGCTTTGGAACATCTATTTCGCGGTGCTGGCCCTGTTGTTCGGGTTTTTCCTGTCAACGGTTGTCGGGGTGGCCAAAAGCAGCCGTGTCTGGTTCATCCGCAAACCGGCGGAATGGTTCATCTTTATCTTTCGCGGATCACCCCTGTTCATCCAGTTTTTCCTGTTTTACGAGGCCTTCGTTCTGCTGCCGAAAATGGGCTGGGACATCAACCTTGGCTTTACCGAAATCACCGTTGAAACCCGCTGGCTGACCCGCGCATGGATGGGCGCGCTGATTGTGCTGATCCTGAACACATCCGCCTATGCTGGCGAGATTTTCTACGGCGCACTGAAATCAATCCCCAAGGGCGATATCGAGGCCGCCGATGCCTATGGTCTGTCTGGCTGGACCCGTTTTAGGCGGGTGATCTGGCCCACCATGCTGCGGCTGGCCTGGCCCGCCTACACCAACGAGGCGATCTTTATGTTCCACGCCACCACGCTGGTTTATTTTGCCAGCTTTCCGGCCTGGGGGCAAAAGGGCGATGCGCTCTATTACGCCAGCTATTTCGCGGATAAAACCTTCAATCCGTTTATCCCCTATCCCATTCTGGCGATGTATTTCATCATGCTGACCATGACGGTGATCTTCTTTTACGGCATGGTTAACAAACATCTAAACCGCCATTTACCACAGGAAAAACGCCGCAAATTGCGGATACGCCCACAAATGATCCGATAAGGTGCAACCATGTCCAAACATCCCGAAACCATCCGCGTCGCCGCTGTTGATCTGAACGGGGTGATGCGTGGCAAACGCGTGCCGGCCTCTTATGCCAGAAAGCTGGACAAGGGCGCGGTACGACTGCCGTTTTCGGTACTGAACGTCGACATCTGGGGAGAGGATATTGCCGATAGCCCGCTGGTTTTTGAATCGGGCGATGCCGATGGCATCCTGCACCCAACCGGCCGTGGGCCTGTGCCGATGCCGTGGCTGGCCACACCCAGCGAATTACATCCGATGGTGCTGCACCATGACGATGGCACCCCGTTTCTGGGCGATCCGCGCCACGCCCTGCAAGAGGTCCTGAACCGATATGCTGCCCGCGGCTGGCAGGTGATTGCCGCAACCGAGCTGGAATTCTATCTGGTGGACGACAGCGGCGAAACCATTGCGCCGGCCCATTCGCCCCTGACCGGCAAACCGATGCACAAGGCCGATATCCTGTCGCTGGACGCACTGGATGCCTTTGATGCGTTCTTTACCGATCTTTATGCCGCCGCCGAGGCAATGGACATTCCCGCACAGGCTGCCATTTCGGAATCCGGCGCGGGGCAGTTTGAAATCAACCTGAACCATGGCGATGCGATGAAGGCCGCCGATGATGCGTGGCTGTTCAAAACACTGGTGCGCGGTATGGCCCGTAAACACGGGATGGCGGCGACGTTTATGGCCAAACCCTTTGCCGCGGATGCGGGCAACGGGATGCATGTGCATTTCTCGGTGGTCGATGATGCGGGGCGCAATATCTTTGACGATGGCGGACCAAACGGCACCCCCGAATTGCACCACGCGGTTGCGGGCTGCCTTGAGGCGATGGCCGACAGCACCCTGATCTTTGCCCCGCACGCCAATTCCTATGCCCGCATGGTGCCCGGCGCCCATGCCCCCACCGGCATTTCATGGGCACATGAAAATCGCACCGCCGCCATCCGCATCCCCGGGGGCGCCCCTGCGGCCCGTCGCATTGAACACCGCGTGACAGGGGGCGACATCAACCCCTATCTGATGCTGGCCGTGGTGCTGGGCGCCGCATTGGTCGGGATCGAGGACGGCCACATGCCCCCCGCCCCGATCACCGGCAATGCCTATGAACTGGACCTGCCGCAACTGCCGACGGACTGGCACACAGCGATCGAGATGTTCGGCACATCCGACATGATCCGGCGGATTTTTCCGGACGAGTTGATCCGCAATATGGTGCTGACCAAGCATCAGGAGCGGGCCAAAATCACCGACCTGAGCCAGACACAACAAACCGCGCTTTATCTGGAAACGGTCTAGCCATATCCTGCCAGCCTTCCAGCAACTTGGTATTGATCGCCGGAAACACCCTTGCCCGAATGCAATCCCTCGGCTAGCAATGGGGCAAACAATCACTGGTGATTAATGAAAATCGGACTTCTGATATGCGGCCATGCTTTAGAGCAGGTTGCAGATACCCACGGGGATTATGCCCAGTGGTTTAAAACCCTGCTGGATGGCTATGGCTTTACCTTCGACACCTATTATGTGGTCGACATGGATTTCCCCAAGGATGTGCATGACGCCGATGGCTGGTTGCTGTCCGGTTCCCCCCACGGTGCCTACGAGGATCACCCCTTTATCCCTCCGCTCGAGGATTTCATACGCAAGGCGTATGCCGAACACATCCCGATGGTGGGCATCTGTTTTGGCCACCAGCTGATCGCGCAGGCATTGGGTGGCAAGGTTGAAAAGTTCGACAAGGGCTGGGCGGTTGGCCGCCACGAATACAAGTTTGATGATCATGGCGATATTGCCCTGAATGCGTGGCATCAGGATCAGGTAATGCAGGTGCCAAAGGATGCCAAAGTCATCGCCAGCAGCGATTTTTGTAAGTACGCCGGTCTGGTTTACGACGACCGCGCCTACACCATCCAGCCGCACCCCGAATTTACCAATCCGGTAATTTCCGAATATATCACCCTGCGCCGCAACCCTGAAATCAATGACGACGCAATGATGGATCAGGCGCTGGAACATGCCAAGACTGACAATGATTCCGCCAAGCTGGCCGATGAAATCGCCACTTTTTTCAAACAACCGCGAAAGGCAAAGTGATGGCCGACTGGAAAGACAAACTGCCCGAAGCGGCGCGCGCCTATCTGGAGGGGCACCGTCTGGACGAGGTAGAGTGCATTATATCGGACCTGCCCGGCATCGCCCGCGGCAAGGCCATGCCCGCAACCAAATTCGCCAAGACCAAGCATTCCTACCTGCCCAACTCGATCTTTTATCAAACAATCACCGGCGGCTATGCGGACGAGGCCGAGAACGAGGAAAAGGGCTATACCGAACCCGATATGATCCTGAAGCCAGATTTTTCCACTGCCGCCGCCGCGCCGTGGACCGGCGACTGGACCCTTCAGATCATCCATGATTTGACCAACCGTGAAGGCAAACCCATTCAGGTTTCCCCGCGCAACGTTCTGAAACGGGTGGTGGAACTTTACCGCAAAAAGGGCTGGACGCCGGTCGTGGCCCCGGAACTGGAATTCTATCTGGTCGCCCGCAACACCGACCCGACCAAACCGATTGAACCGCCGATGGGCCGCACCGGTCGCCGCGCGGCTGGCCGTCAGGCCTATTCCATGTCCGCCGTGGACGAATACGGCCCAGTGATCGACGACATCTATGATTTCGCCGAAGCGCAGGGACTGGAAATCGACGGCATCACCCAGGAAGGCGGCGCCGGTCAGGTGGAAATCAACCTGCAACACGGCGACCCAGTGAAATTGGCCGACGAGGTCTTCTACTTCAAACGCCTGATCCGCGAGGCCGCCCTGCGCCATGACTGTTTTGCCACCTTCATGGCTAAACCGATCGAAGGCGAACCGGGATCAGCCATGCACATCCACCATTCGGTGCTGGATCAGGACGGCAACAACATCTTTTCCGGCCCTCAGGGCGGCGAAACCGATGCGTTCTTCCACTTCATCGCCGGAATGCAGGACCACCTGCCATCTGTCATCCCGCTGCTGGCCCCCTATGTGAACAGCTTCCGGCGCTATGTGAAGGACCAGTCCGCGCCGATCAATCTGGAATGGGCGCGCGACAACCGCACCGCTGGTATCCGTATCCCGCTGGGCGGCCCTAAAAGCCGTCGCGTGGAAAACCGGCTGGCGGGAATGGATTGCAACCCTTATCTGGGTATCGCAGCCTCGCTGGCCTGCGGCTATCTGGGCCTGATCGAGGGCAAGCGCCCGGATGCTTCTGTCAAAGGCGACGCCTCCGAGCGTGAAGAGGCAATCCCGCGCGATCTGCATTCGGCGCTAGAAGTGTTCGAAGCGGCCACGGATATGCACGAGGTTCTTGGCCCGCGTTTCTGCCGCGTCTACCGGATCGTGAAACGGGCCGAGATCAACGAATTCCTGCAAGTCATCTCACCATGGGAGCGGGAACACCTCCTGTTGAACGTATGAACCTGATCTACTCAAACGATAAACGCGGTAAGTATCCCGAAAGCTGGTATGCTGCCACCGCCACGCCGCTTGATCCTTTTCCGGACCTGAAAGGCGAAGTTACCGCCGATGTCTGCGTGGTTGGTGGCGGTTATACCGGCCTGTCCACCGCCTTGCATCTGGCCGAAGAAGGCTACTCCGTTGTGCTGCTCGAAGCGCAGCGTGTTGGTTTTGGCGCCTCGGGGCGCAATGGCGGTCAGGTCGGCTCGGGTCACAACATGGAGCAGGAGTGGCTCGAGAAGAAGCTGGGGAAAGAGGATGCGCGCAATCTTTGGGACATTGCCGATGCCTCGATCGACATCACTCGCAAGCTGGTCGCCAAACATGCCCCCGAAGCCAATTATCGTCCTGGTCATGTCGAAGCCTACTACACTGCAAAAGAGGCCGAATACGCCGCCCGCAAACGTGATTATCTTATAAAACATTATGATCATGACCGCACAGAGCTGTTAAGCAGTGCTGATATGGAAGCCCTGATCGGCAACCCCGCCTATGCCGGTGGCATACTGGATAAGACTGCAGGGCACCTGCACCCCTTGCGCTACGCCATTGGACTAGCCCGCGCCGCCGTGGCCGCCAGTGCACAGATTTACGAGGGCGCTTACGTCCACAGCATCCGCGAGGGCGCGAAAACAACGGTGCAAACCGAACGCGGCCGCGTTATCGCCGAACATGTTGTGCTGGCCTGCAACGGTTATTCCAACAATCTGGCCCGTAAAACCGCTGCCCGTGTGATGCCGATCAACAATTACATGGTCGCCACCGAACCGCTGGGGGATCGGGCAAAACAGGTGCTTTCGCGCGATGTCTGTGTCTACGACAGCAAATTCGTTCTGAACTATTACCGCATGTCCGAAGATGGCCGCCTGCTGTTTGGCGGCGGCGAAAGCTATGGCGTGAAATTCCCCGCCAATATCGAAGCCAAGGTGCGCAAACCGCTGGAAACGCTGTATCCGCAACTGAAGGGAACCTCTAAAAATCCCCCAAAATCCGGCCTGACGGGGTAGAATCGTCATCAGGATGAAAATGATTCGACCGACGGGGTTTTGTCATGGGTCAGATGGGATTTTTTGATCTTTCCAGCCGATACGCGGGACTGGACAAATCTGGTGATCCGCTGGTGTTGCTCAACGACATGGTGCCGTTCGAGGATTACCGGGACGAGCTGAAGGCCATATGGCGCACGCCGCCCGAACAGCGCAAATCCAACGCTGGCCGCCCGCCTTGGGATGAGGTGCTGATATTCAAGACGATGGTTTTGCAGCAGCTCTACAACCTCTCTGACGATCAGATCGAGTATCAGATCCGCGACCGCCTGTCGTTCATGCGGTTTCTCGGCCTTGGCATTGAAGACAGCGTACCTGACGCCAAGACCATCTGGGCCTACCGTGAAAGGCTGGCCGGGGCCGGGAAGATGAAGGAGCTGTTTGACAAGTTCGATGCCTTTCTGCGCGAAAAGGGCTATCTGGCGATGGGCGGGCAGATTGTTGATGCGAGCATCGTTCCGGCGCCGCGCCAGCACAACAAAAGGGACGAGAACGAGAAAATCAAGGCGGGCGAAACGCCTGAAGAGTGGGAGGAAAAACCCCACAAGAAGCGCCAGAAGGACGTGGATGCGCGCTGGACGAAGAAGCACGGCAAGAGCTATTACGGCTACAAGAACCACATCAATGTCGACCGGCGGCACAAATTCATCCGCGCTTATGATGTCACCGATGCCGCCGTGCATGACAGCCAGGCGCTTGCCGGTCTGATTGATGCGAGCAACACCTCATCGGACCTGTGGGCCGACAGCGCCTATCGCTCGCAAAAGATCGAAAGCGAGCTGGAAGAGCGGGGGCTTCACAGCCATATCCATCACAAGGGCAGGCGCGGCAAGCCGCTTGGCGAGCGCCAGCAAAAGGCCAACCGGAGGCGCTCGAAAGTGCGGGTCCGGGTCGAGCATGTATTCGCTTTTCAGGAGCGCTCCATGGGCGGCAAGCTGATCCGCTCCATCGGCCTGAAGCGGGCGCGATTTCGCATCGGGATGATGAACCTGGTCTACAACATGAAGCGCTTCGTCCAGTTCGAATGCGGCCTGGCGGCGCCGGGATAAGGGTTCATGGGGTGAGGTGTGCCTGAAATACCCAAAACCGGCTTGAAACCGGTGAAAATGGGTTTATGATCCGAAGCAATCAGGCGGGACAGGCGAAAAACCGTCCACCCCGCCGCGAAGAAGGCGAAAACGGGAATTTACAGAGGTTCCCTCAAGACTCATCCTTAGGGAACCTCTAAAAATCCCCCAAAATCCGGCCTGACGGGGTAGAATCGTCATCAGGATGAAAATGATTCGACCGACGGGGTTTTGTCATGGGTCAGATGGGATTTTTTGATCTTTCCAGCCGATACGCGGGACTGGACAAATCTGGTGATCCGCTGGTGTTGCTCAACGACATGGTGCCGTTCGAGGATTACCGGGACGAGCTGAAGGCCATATGGCGCACGCCGCCCGAACAGCGCAAATCCAACGCTGGCCGCCCGCCTTGGGATGAGGTGCTGATATTCAAGACGATGGTTTTGCAGCAGCTCTACAACCTCTCTGACGATCAGATCGAGTATCAGATCCGCGACCGCCTGTCGTTCATGCGGTTTCTCGGCCTTGGCATTGAAGACAGCGTACCTGACGCCAAGACCATCTGGGCCTACCGTGAAAGGCTGGCCGGGGCCGGGAAGATGAAGGAGCTGTTTGACAAGTTCGATGCCTTTCTGCGCGAAAAGGGCTATCTGGCGATGGGCGGGCAGATTGTTGATGCGAGCATCGTTCCGGCGCCGCGCCAGCACAACAAAAGGGACGAGAACGAGAAAATCAAGGCGGGCGAAACGCCTGAAGAGTGGGAGGAAAAACCCCACAAGAAGCGCCAGAAGGACGTGGATGCGCGCTGGACGAAGAAGCACGGCAAGAGCTATTACGGCTACAAGAACCACATCAATGTCGACCGGCGGCACAAATTCATCCGCGCTTATGATGTCACCGATGCCGCCGTGCATGACAGCCAGGCGCTTGCCGGTCTGATTGATGCGAGCAACACCTCATCGGACCTGTGGGCCGACAGCGCCTATCGCTCGCAAAAGATCGAAAGCGAGCTGGAAGAGCGGGGGCTTCACAGCCATATCCATCACAAGGGCAGGCGCGGCAAGCCGCTTGGCGAGCGCCAGCAAAAGGCCAACCGGAGGCGCTCGAAAGTGCGGGTCCGGGTCGAGCATGTATTCGCTTTTCAGGAGCGCTCCATGGGCGGCAAGCTGATCCGCTCCATCGGCCTGAAGCGGGCGCGATTTCGCATCGGGATGATGAACCTGGTCTACAACATGAAGCGCTTCGTCCAGTTCGAATGCGGCCTGGCGGCGCCGGGATAAGGGTTCATGGGGTGAGGTGTGCCTGAAATACCCAAAACCGGCTTGAAACCGGTGAAAATGGGTTTATGATCCGAAGCAATCAGGCGGGACAGGCGAAAAACCGTCCACCCCGCCGCGAAGAAGGCGAAAACGGGAATTTACAGAGGTTCCCCTTAGTATCTAAATGATCAAACACGGGGGTTCCGCAGAAAGTATGGAAAACATAAAACTTTGCATCAGATCCAAACAGGGAATTGAAGCAACAATAAGCAGTGACGGGAGTCAAAGCGGGGCAGAAGACTATTACTCCATTGTCACTATTAAAGGTTATATCACCGAAAAGAAGATATATGGTATCGACCCGGTGCAAGCTTTTTCACTTGGTTTAAGGCTAATTGAGCAACTTACAGAAAAGAAACGGCTAGAAGGTCAAGATGGTCAACCCGGTTGTGTCTCGAAAGTGGTGGAAATTGATTTCAGGCACCTCCGAGCGGGTTGAGTTATGCGCCGGTCAGGCGGCTTGGTCAAGGGTTGCGTCGGCGACGGGCTGAGCGAGCGTTTCCCAGCCATCGACCTTTCGCATGACGATCTGCCCCGAGGCCATCAGAGCCCAAAGCAGCATCGGCACGGTCTCGGCGCATGGCAGCACGGTCTGGGTCTTGATGCGGCGGCGGAATTCCTCGTTCAGGCGTTCGATCGCATTTGTCGTTCTGGCCGATTTCCACTGGCCTTGTGGCAGACGCGTGAAGGTGAAAAGCTTATCTCCTGCTTCTTCCAAGCTGTCAGCGACGGCCTTGCATTTCAGCCGCCATTTTCGCAGAAATGCCTTGCGGCGGGTGGCGATTTCCTCGGGTGTTTTGGCGTAGATCATGTCGCGGTAATCTTCTGTCAACTCATCATGCATACGCTTGGGTGCCTTGGCCAGAAGGTTGCGGTGCTTGTGCACCGTGCACCTCTGGATCGGCAGATCTTCACCCCAGAGGGCAATGAGAGCGACCTCAAGTCCCGGTGCCCCGTCCACGATGACAAATTCGGGCCGTTTCAACCCGCGCGCATCCAGATCGTTGATGAACTGACGCCAGGCGGAGGTGCTTTCGCCGCCCATGTTCATCAGTGATAACAAGACCTTCTGCCCATCCCGGCGCACGCCAATCGCGGCCAGAACCGAGATATTGGTGGCCTTCCTGTCAATCCGCGTTTTGATCACGGTGCCGTCCAGGATCAGCCGCACGATGTCTTCATCCGCAAGGCTGCGGGCGCACCACGCCTGCCAGTCCACCTTCACCTTGCGCCAGGCGCGGCTCACCACATCCTTGCTGACCGCCCCCTGAAACAGGCCGAACAGGGCGCGTTTTACCCGCCGTGTGTTGGTGCCCGAAAGGTAGACAGCAGCGATCAGCGCCTCGGCCTTCTTCGTCAGCCGCTGGTAGCGGGGCAATGCCTTCGAGCGCCATTCTCTGGCCTTGCCGGCCTCGCCTGTGATCCGCGCACGCGGCACGCGCACCGTTTCGGTTCCAAATGTTCCGACCAGTTGCCGCTCGCGATGCCCGTGGCGGTATCCGGCCTTTGCCCCGCCGCTGCGGCCATACCGGCAACGGCCCAGAAACTGCTCCAGCTCCTCTTCGAAAACCGCCTCGATCGTCGCGCGGATGTTCTGGCGCAGCCGGTCTTCAATCGGGTCATAGCCTGCTTCATTGGCCAGTAGCGCGGATGTCGATGTTGCTGTATTCTTTGTCATGGCGTGATCTCCTTGGCGGTTCCAGCCGCCGGTTGGGTGGCTTCGATGCACCCGGAGATTACGCCGTCCTCGAATTTCCACCAAACTCGCGACACTACCGTCAACCCTTAGACGGTTCCTCTTGGACTGTAGATGTGGAATGCTAACTGTTTAACCCAGTTGCCCTCCCTCCTTTCCGGTCGTAAAACACTTCTGACCTTCCAAAAGGGACCACACCCATGACCACACCCAAACCCGTTGTTCTGTGCATCCTTGATGGCTGGGGTATCCGCGAAGCGGACGATGCCAACGCCCCCGCCCTTGCCGATACGCCGAATTTTGACCGTATCCTGCGCGACTGCCCGTCATCGCAACTGATCACCCACGGCCCCGATGTGGGCCTGCCCAGCGGGCAAATGGGAAATTCCGAAGTGGGGCATACCAATATCGGCGCTGGCCGTGTGGTGCCGATGGATCTGGGAATGATTGATCTGGCGATCGAGGATGGCAGCTTTTTCAATAACCCCGCTTTGCTGGATTTCATTGACAAGCTGAAGGCATCGGGCGGTACTGCACATCTGTCCACTCTGGTGTCGGACGGCGGGGTGCATGGCCATATCAACCACATTATCGCCGCCGCGCAGGTAATTGCCGCTGCGGATGTGCCCGTTCTGGTTCATGCCCTAACAGACGGGCGCGATGTGCCGCCGCAATCGGCTGCGGATTTCATCAATGATCTGGAAAACCGTCTGCCGGATGGGGCGAAAGTGGCCACCGTGATTGGCCGCTATTACGCGATGGATCGCGACAACCGTTGGGAACGCGTGCAACTGGCCTATGAGGCGATGGTTCACGGCAAGGGACTGAAGGCCGATACCGCAGCGGATGCCGTTGCCCAATCCTATGCCCGCGATGAAACCGACGAATTTATCAAACCCACGGTGATTGCCGGCTACAAAGGGATGCAGGATGGTGATGGACTATTCTTCCTCAGCTTTCGCGCCGACCGCGCCCGTGAAATACTGGCGGCCATCGGTCAGCCGGATTTCGATGCGTTTGATCCCGCACCACGCCCCAAACTGGTGGCGATGCTGGGAATGGTCGAATATTCCGACAAACACAACGCCTATATGACCACCGTTTTCCCCAAACGGAATCTGGTGAACACGCTGGGCGAATGGGTGGCCAAACAGGGCCTGCGCCAGTTCCGGCTGGCGGAAACCGAAAAATATCCGCATGTCACCTTCTTTCTGAATGGTGGCAAGGAAGAGCCGGAAAAGGGCGAGGACCGCTATATGGCCCAAAGCCCCAAGGTGGCCACATATGACCTGCAACCGGAAATGTCGGCCGCCGAATTGACCGACCATCTGGTGCAGGCAATCGAGGATCGTTATGACCTGATCGTCGTCAATTACGCCAACCCAGATATGGTGGGTCACACCGGCAGCATTCCCGCCGCGATCAAAGCTTGTGAAGCCGTGGATCAGGGACTGGGCCGTGTATTGACTGCGCTTAAAAAAGCCGGTGGCGCAATGATCGTTACTGCGGATCATGGCAATTGTGAAACCATGATTGACCCCGAAACCGGCGGACCGCACACAGCGCACACCACCAACCCCGTGCCGGTGATCATGGTGGGCGGGCCAAAGGGGGCAACCCTGCATCAAGGGCGCTTGTCGGACCTTGCGCCGACCTTGCTGGAGCTGATGCACCTACCCAAGCCACCGGAAATGACCGGCCACAGCCTGATCGACAAACCGGCCTGATGCGTCATCTATTCCTAACGTTTACGCTGCTTATGTTGGCTCCGGTTGCATGGGCTGAACCCGATGCAGCGTTTCTGGCTAAACGGGCAGCATCACAGTTAAACGCGGCATCATTGGCGCTGAGGCAGGCGGACAAGGCCAGCGACCGGATTGCTGCGCTGACCCAAACCGTTCAGGCCTATGAAACCGGTTTGGTCGCAATGCGCAAAGGTATGCGCCACGCCGCCATTCGCGAACAGTCGCTGCAACTGGAATTCGATGCCAAACGTGATGAAATAGCGCAATTGCTGGGCGTTCTGATGAGTATGGAATCCACATCCCCCCCGCTGTTAATGTTGCATCCCGCCGGACCCATCGGCACAGCGCGTTCCGGCATGATCCTGTCCGATGTCACCCCGGCCCTACAGGCACAGGCCGAAGAATTGCGCGGCCAGTTGGAAGAAGTGGCGCTACTGCACAGCCTTCAGCAAAGCTCGTCCGAAGTGTTGGCAAACGGGCTGAAAGAGGTGCAGACCGCCCGCACCAAACTATCGCAAGCAATTTCCAACCGCACCGATCTGCCCCGAAAATTTACCGAAGATCCGGTGAAAACCGCGATCCTGCTGAACAGCAGCGAAACACTGCAGGGGTTTGCAAGCGGGTTGTCGCACCTTGCCGATGATGGCGAGCGGGAAATCGACCTGCCCGTGTTTGCCGACGCCAAAGGCACCCTGCCGCTGCCCGTCAATGGCACAATCCTGCGCCACTATAACGAAGCCGACGCCGCCGGAATCCGCCGCCCCGGCCTGTTGTTTGCAACCCGCCCGCTATCCATCGTCACCACCCCATGGCCTGCTACGATCCGCTATCGCGGCCCGCTGCTGGACTACGGAAACGTGATGATTCTGGAACCATCAGACGGTTACCTTCTGGTGCTGGCTGGTCTAAAACAGGTCTACGGCGAAATCGGCGAAGTCCTGCAAGCGGGGGCGCCGGTGGGGCTGATGGGCGGAAATGCACCGAATAATAGCGATTTTTTGTCACTTTCCGGTGATAGCGCTGGTTCAACACGCACAGAAACGCTCTATATAGAGTTGAGACACGGGAAAGAGACATTGGACCCCGAACCATGGTTCATACAAAAACCGGACTAAGCAAGGATTAGGAAACTATGAAGAAATTCGTCATGGCCGCTCTGGGCGGCACTTTGGCCGGCGTCATCGCCACAACGCAGATTGCCGGTCCGCTGATCGCTCAGGAAACCGCAAGCAAAGCGACTGTGTATGAACAGCTGGACCTGTTTGGCGATGTATTCGAGCGCATTCGCGCGCAATATGTCACCGAAGTAGACGAGGGCGATCTGATCGAAGCTGCGATCAAAGGGATGATGGCATCGCTCGATCCACACTCCAGCTATCTGCCGCCAAAAGATTTCGACGACATGCAAGTGCAAACCCATGGCGAATTCGGCGGTCTGGGCATCGAGGTGACGCAGGAAGACGGCTTTGTAAAAGTGGTTTCGCCGATGGACGGCACCCCGGCCGATGCCGCTGGTGTCGAAGCTGGCGATTTCATCACCCATGTGGATGGCGAAAGCCTGCTGGGTCTGGACCTGAACGAAGCGGTTGATCTGATGCGCGGGCCAATCGGGTCCGAGATTATCATCACAGTGGTGCGTAAAGGCAAGGACGAGCCGTTCGACATTTCAATCATCCGCGACACTATCAAACTGACTGCTGTGCGTTCGCGTACAGAAGGGCAAACCGTGGTGCTGCGGGTTACCACCTTCAATGATCAGACCTATGCCAACCTGAAAAGCAATCTGGAAAAATCGGTCGAAGAAGTTGGCGGCATGGACAAGGTGAACGGCTTTGTTATCGACCTGCGCAACAACCCGGGCGGGCTGCTGACACAGGCCATCAAGGTATCCGACGCCTTCCTCGAAAGCGGCGAGATCGTATCGACCCGTGGGCGCACACCACAGGACGGCGACCGTTTCAACGCCACCCCCGGCGATCTGGCACAGGGTAAACCTGTTGTTGTCCTGATCAATGGCGGTTCGGCCTCGGCCTCGGAAATCGTTGCTGGCGCGCTTAAGGACCATCGCCGCGCGGTTGTGGTTGGCACCAAAAGTTTCGGCAAAGGTTCGGTCCAGACCATTATGCCTGTGAAAGGCGGCGGCGCGATGCGCCTGACCACGGCGCGGTATTACACCCCGTCGGGCCGCTCGATCCAGGGTCTGGGTGTATCGCCCGACATTATTGTCGAACAGCCACAGCAAAATCCGGACAAGGACGCAATCGACGGTCAACGCCCGACATTCCGGTCCGAAGCCGACCTGCGTGATGCGCTAAACAACGACAGCTACACCGAAGAGGAGCGCCGCCAAATCGAGGAAGAGCGCGCCAAGGCCGAAGAGGCCGCCAAACTGCGCGAAGAGGATGCGCAATTGGCCTATGCGGTTGATCTGCTAAAGGGTTTGTCGGCCCTTGCACCAAAAGACCAGTAATAAGGACGGGCCGGCCACATGCGCCGGCCCATTTTACATGATGGCACCGAAAGATATTGAAAAGCTCCCTTACCGCTCGAACGCGGGCATTGTGCTGGTAAACGGCGACGGACGGGTTTTCGCCGGCCAACGGATCGATGCGCTGAACGATGCCTGGCAAATGCCACAGGGCGGGATCGACAAAGGCGAAACCCCGCGCGATGCGGCCTTGCGCGAACTGACCGAAGAAACCGGCGTCACCCCCGATCTGGTGACAATCGAGGCCGAAACAGATGGCTGGGTTACCTACGACCTGCCGCCGGAACTACTACACAAACTGTGGAAAGGGCGCTATCGCGGCCAGCAACAGAAATGGTTTCTGATGCGGTTTCACGGCAGCGACGATCAGGTCAATATCGCGCTGAAACATCCTGAATTTTCGCAATGGACATGGATGGAACCGGATGAATTGATGACCCGGATCGTGCCCTTCAAACAGCATGTCTATGCGGCGGTGTTCGATCAATTCAAAGGGCGGCTGTGAAACGCCTGCTGGCAATACCCTGCCTGCTGGCCCTAACTGCGGGGCCTGCCTTTGCCCTGTCATGTGCACGCCCCACTATTGAAGGCAGCTATCTTGAACATAGTCAGGCCAAAGAGCACTATATCCTTGTATTTGGCTATTTAACCAACAAGCGCAATGTAGTTATTGGACCGGAACGTGAGGGTTTTGTCGGTACTGGTGGGCGATCCGAAAACTTCACCGCAACCTTTATTGGTCATCAAGGAACCCGCGCCGGATTCGATCGGCCTATCAAAGCCACTGTAGCGATAAGCACAACATGTGCGGATGCATGGTGTGGGTCTGTGGCGATGGATGCAATGTTAATGACCTTTCTTGAAACCACCCCCTATGGGCACAGAATGACGATTGGCCCATGTAGCGGGTCCGAATTTTATACACCAACCAATGATGAAAAACGCAGTATGTTGCGATGCCTGCGTGGCGGTGTTTGCAACCCGGATCGCAGATAGGCCTTTTCATATCCCGCGCCATTCGCTAACCCCTTTTCCCATGAGAGAAAAAATAGATACCCGCGCAATCGGCCTTGATGTCGGCCTGTCGTTCATCAAATGGCTGACCGGTGCAGAAAACCTGCATTATGGCCTGTGGGACGGGCTGGAAGTGACGGCGGGAAATCTGCGCGCTGCACAGGATGCCTACACCACCAAATTGTTCAAAATGCTGCCCGACAGTCCCTTGCGGATTCTCGATATCGGCGGCGGTGCCGGTGAAACCGCCCGCAAGCTGCTGGAACTGGGGCACAGTGTCGACATCGTCGTACCCAGCGCCTTTCTGGCCCGGCGTTGCCGCGAAAACGCGCCGGCGGCCACGGTGCATGAATGTATGTTCGAGGATCTGCAGGTGGACAAGAAATTTGATGTTTGCCTGTTTTCCGAAAGCTTTCAGTATATCCCCGTCGACATCGCCCTGCAAAAAGCGGCCGATCATCTGGATGAAGGCGGCGAAATCATCGTCTCGGACTGTTTTCGCTCTGAAGGGTTTCAGCGGCAAAAGGTTGGCTCGACCGTTGGTGGCGGCCACCGTATTGGCACCTATCGCGAAACCCTTGCCGCAATGCCACTAACCACTGTGTCAGAAGAGGACATCACCGCCTCGGTCGCCCCTTCGGTCGATCTGGAACAGGCCCTGTTCAACGTCTTTGGCCACGCCATCACACGGATTGATACCGAACTGGGCCAGAAAAAACGCAAAACCCGCTGGTTCATCAAACGCGCTCTGGCCACCGTGATGAGCAAACGCAAACGGTTCCGCCTGCACCAGCGCCTGATGGAAAAGACCCGAACGGCAGAGCATTTTATTGCCAACAACGTCTATCTGATGATCAAGCTGAAACCGGTATAAGGCGGGGTGAACCCCGCCCTACCGCTAATCACCGCCGTTTCAGCAGTTTCAGCAAATCCTGCGAAGGGTAGCCATCCGGCGTTACACCGACCGATTGCTGAAATGCCCTGATCGCATTGATCGTATTCGGCCCAATGATCCCGTCCACTTTCTCCAGTTCAAACCCCTTGCGGATCAACCGGCGCTGCATTTCCTTCTTTTGCCGGAATGACAAGGGCGCATAGCCACGGGGCCAGCTGGCCTTGATTGGCGGCCCGCCTGCCAGACGGTCGGACAAATGCCCAACCCCGATCACATAGGCATCGGCCTTGTTGTATTTCTCGATCACCGCAAAATTGTTGAAAATCATAAACGCCGCCCCCGCCGATCCGGCGGGCAACAGGATCGAGGCACGGCCGTAATTCGGCACCGGCTTGCCACTGGCAGCCCGAACCCCCAAGGCACCCCATTCCGACGGTGTTTTTAATATCTTGCGGTTCGCCAGCCCAAAGTTGAACCCTTTGGGCAGAAACACCTCTACCCCCCAGGGCTGCCCTTTTTGCCAGCCGAATTTCGCCAGATAGGATGCGGTCGAGGCCAGCGCATCGGTCGGGTCATTCGACCAGATATCGCGTTTGCCGTCGCCGTTGAAATCCTGTGCATAGGCCAGATAGCTGGTGGGAATGAACTGCGTATGCCCCATCGCACCGGCCCATGACCCTTTCATGGCGCGCGGACGCACATCGCCGGACTGGATAATTTTCAGCGCCGCAATCAACTGCGCCTCAAAGAATTTCCCGCGCCGCCCGTCAAAGGCCAGTGTCGCTAGCGCCTGAATGATGTCCACATCCCCGCGCTGCGCCCCATAGGCGCTTTCCACGCCCCAGATGGCTGCGACGACCTCTTTATCAACGCCATAACGCGCCTCGATCTGTTCCAGAGTCCGGCGGTATTTACGCAAAGCCGCCTGCCCGTTCTTGACCCGGACAGGGGACGCGGCGCTGTCCAAATAATCCCAAATCTGTTTGGTGAATTCCGACTGGTGCCGATCCTTTGCGATAATAGCAGGATCATATTTCACACCACGAAACGCGCGATCAAATATGTTGCCGTTGATCCCCCGCGCCAATGCGCGGCCGCGGAATGATTTGATCCATTGCTGGAAACGGGCACTGGACGCGGCCACCTGGATTTGCGGCATAGGGGCCTCTTGCGGGCGGGCTGCCGGTCGTATTTGTGTTAACGGAACGGTTGGGCGTACCACCGGTCTGGTTGCGCCATCTACCGGAGTTCCTGTTGCCAGAACCGGTCCTGCAACTGTTCCCGCAATCAGCCCGAGGGCCATAATAATCTTACGCACTTTTACACCTGCTCTTTTTTATGCATTTGTGGCAAATGTAACCTGAATATCACCTTACGAAAAGATGTGATTACTCGAATGGGCATATCATGGCCAAACAGGCTCTAATGCGCGGAAAAATGCTGTTTTGCATCGCGCAACAGCACCACGCGGTGCGGGCGGAAGGATTGTTCAGTCACCTGTAATTCGGTCATCCGGTCCAGCCGGAAAGCACGGAAGTCTTGCCGCAGCAGTCAATAGGCCAACAGGCAGTTCGAGCGATCCATAAAGGTAATCCCCAACGGCTTTACCCGCCGCCATGTTTGCGCCCCCTTGGCATCGCAATAGGCAAAGGTCACCTCGCGCTCGTCCCAACAGGCGCGGCGCAAGGCCGGTACGTCCACCGTTGGTGCGGGGATTTCGGCAAACCGTTTCGCCGACAAAACCGCATGTTTCAACCGGTGCCCTTGACCCTCGGGCAGACGCGCTTGCAACTTGGTCAGGGCGGTATCTGCTGCCTGTGCCAGCTCCGGGTCACCAATCTGCGCCACCTCGCGCAGGCCCAGCACCAGTGCCTCGATTTCCTCGTTGGAAAAAGACAGCGGCGGCAGGGCGGCGTCTTCGGTCAGCACATAACCAAACCCCGCCGTGCCATCAATTATCGCCCCCACCCCGCGCAGGGTTTCGATATCACGATAGATGGTGCGTTCCGACACGCCGGTTTCATCAGCCAACCGCGCGGCGGTCACCGGGGCGGGCAAATTGCGCAAGGCTTGCAGCAGGCGGAATAAACGATCGGTGCGGGACATTGGGAAAGATTACACCATGCTGACAGAAATTGACAGGGGACTGATGTAAAAGAGAAGAAACACTCAGGAGAAACGCAATGCTAACCCTTCTAACTTTCCCCGATCATTTTGGCGAACCGGGCAGCAGCCCTTTTGTTGTCAAATCCATTTGCTTACTGAACATGTCTGGACAACCTTGGAAGCGGCAAATGGCCGATGTGCGCAAGATGCCCAAACAAAAGCTGCCAGTTCTGAAGGTGGGCGAGCGGCTGATCCCCGACAGTGAAAACATCCGCAGCTATCTGGAAGAACAGGGTGCAGAGTTTGACAAGGGGCTGTCAGACACCGAACTTGCCGCATCCCGCGCCTTTATCCGCATGGCCGAAGAGCATCTCTATTTCCATCAGGTCGCCGACCGCTGGCTGCGCGATGATGTCTGGGCCGTAACCCGCGATGTGATTTTCGAAGCAATCCCCAAACCTATCCGTGGATTCATCAGTGGCAAAATCCGCAAGAAATTGCGGGCGGGTTTATATACTCAAGGCATCGCGCGTTTCACCGAAGCAGAGCGCGCCGAACGGGTGGCCAAAGACCTGCACGCCATCAAATTGCAACTGGGCGATAAACCCTATCTGTTTGGCGGCACCCCCACGGCTACGGACGCCAGCGTTTGCCCAATGCTGTCCGGCCTTACCTCGATTCCACTGCCGACCGAGGTCAGCAATCTGGTGAAAAACGATACCGTGCTGACAGATTACATCGCCCGCATGCGGGATGCGCTTTACCGCATCCCGTGATCATTTGCGATTGCGGGTAACCTTGCGTTTGGTTTTTGCGGCTTTCTTACGCGATTTACTCGCCTTGCGCCGCACCGGCCCCTTGCCACGCCGCCCGCCGCTGCCTTTTGGCAGGGCCTTGTCATCCACCGTCAGCAATTCCAGCGTCAGCCCGCCGGTCACCGGCACCGCTTCGGCCAGCCGCACGGTAACCGGCACGCCAAGGCCCAGCGTCAGGCCGGTTTCCTCGCCGGTCAGGGTCTGACTGTCGGGGTCAAAGCGGAAATATTCGCGCCCGATGGTGCGGATCGGGATCAACCCGTCGGCCCCGGTTTCATCCAGCCGCGCAAAAACGCCGAATTTGGCAATACCGGAGATCCGCGCCTTGAATTCCGCGCCAACCCGTTCCGACAGATAGGACGCCAGATAACGATCGGTGGTGTCGCGTTCCGCCATCATCGAGCGGCGCTCGGTCTCGGAAATATGCTTGGCGGTTTCTTCCAGCCGCTCGATCTCGGCCTCACTCAACCCGTCCTTGCCCCATTTATTCGCCGAAATCAGCGCCCGATGCACGATCAGGTCAGAGTAGCGCCGGATGGGCGATGTAAAATGCGCGTAGTTCTTTAGCGCGAGGCCAAAATGTCCGAAATTCTCCTGCCCGTAATAGGCCTGCGTCATCGAGCGCAGGGTCGACAGGTTGATCTGTTCGTCAAACTCGGTGCCCTCGGCCTGCGCCAGCAGATTATTCAGATGCCGCGTTTGCAACACCTGACCCTTGGCCAGCACCAGCCCTGCCGATTGCGCCACCTCGCGCAGACTCTCCAGCTTCTCGGGGCTGGGTTCTTCGTGCACGCGAAACAGAAGCGGGGTACGTTTGGCAACAAGTTCTTCGGCGGCGGCGACATTGGCCAGCACCATGAATTCCTCGATCATCTTGTGCGCATCCAGCCGGTCGCGGAAATCGACCGTTACGACCTTGCCCTCATCCGACAGGATAATCTTGCGTTCTGGCAGATCCAGGTCCAGCGGCTGGCGATGGTTGCGGGCGGTTTTCAGGGCGTGATAGGCGGCATAAAGCGGCTCTAACACAGGGGAAAGCAGCGGTTTTGTTTTGTCGTTGGGTCGCCCGTCAACGGCGGTCTGCACTTCCTCGTTATTCAGCGAGGCGGCGGATTTCATCATAGCACGGGTAAAGCGGTGGCTGATCTTTTGCCCATGCGCATCCAGCACCATCCGCACGGCGATACAGGCGCGCGGAACACCTTCGTGCAAGGAACACAGATCACCCGACAAACGGTCCGGCAGCATCGGCACCACGCGGTCGGGGAAATAGGTGGAATTGCCGCGTTTCCATGCCTCGCGGTCCAGTGCCGAGCCGGGTGTGACGTAATGCGCTACATCGGCAATCGCCACCCAAACCACATGGCCACCCTTGTTCTTGGGGTCGTCATCGGGGTGGGCATAACAGGCATCGTCATGGTCGCGCGCATCGGCCGGATCAATGGTGATCAGCGGCAAATCCCGCAGGTCTTCGCGTTTGCCCAGCGGGGCGGGTTTGGCTGCATCCGCTTCGGCGATCACCTCGTCAGGGAAGGCATCGGGAATGCCATGCTGGTGGATCGCAATCAGCGAAATCGCCTTGGGCTGGCTGGGATCACCCAACCGCGCTCTGACCCGCTCGTTGGGCAGGCCCATGCGGTTTTTCGGGCCGGCGCGCTCGGCCTCGACCAGCTCGCCGTCCTTGGCGCCGTTCACGTCGCGCTCGGACACCTGCCATTCCTTGTCGCTGCCCTTGTCGATCGGAATGATCCGCCCGCCTTCGGCATACTTGCGGAAAATCCCCAGCAAACGGATTGGATTAGAGCCTATGCGCCGGATTAATCGCCCCTCGTAACGGTAATCCTCGCCCTTGACCTCGGTCAGGCGGGCAAGGATGCGGTCGTTCGCGCCCAGCGCGGGATCGGATGATTTCAACATTAGCAGGATACGCGGCTCCTCGGCCTCGCCATGCCACTCCATCGGACGGGCAAACAGATCGCCGTGGCTGTCGGGTTCCATCACCTGCAGCACCGAAACCGGCGGCAGGCTGTCCGGATCGCGATAGGTCTTGCGGCGCTTTTGCAGATGGCCTTCGGTCTCCAGCTCTTTCAGGATGCGTTTCAGGTCAATCCGCGCGGCACCCTTGATGCCAAAGGCACGGGCGATATCGCGTTTGCTGGTCAGGGTCGGGTTATCGGAAATCCATGTCAGGATTTCCCCTTTGGTGGGAATGCGTTTCATAAATGTGCCCTATCATGCCAAGGCCGAAAGGTCACGCTCCTCAAGCCTGACGGCTTTCCTCGCTGCGCAGAAAGCCGTCAGGCTTGATAAGCGGCCAGATCGGCAGCGGTATTGACATCCTGCAATGTGGCCGCATAGGCAGGAGCGTAGCCCGGCATGGTGGCCAGCGTATCGGCCAGCGCATGTTCGGTGGACCAGCGCACGCTTTTGAACATTTGACGCGGCGGCGGGGTGGTGCGTTTCAGGCCAACCAGCCAGTAACCGCCATCGGTGGCGGGGCCGAATACGGCTCTATTGCTGCCCAGTTTGGCAAAAGCATCGGCGATATGATGCCGCCGCACCCCCGGAATATCACCGCCGATAATCACAACCGGCCCTTTTTGCGGCAGGGCCAAAAGGTGTGCCATGCGTTGCCCCAGATCGCCGCGCCTTTGCGGGATGCGTTGCAGGTGTTCGGGCCAGACGCGGCTGCGCAACCCTTCCGCATCCGGTGAAACCGCCAGCAAAAGATCCCAGCGCGGATCACTCACATTGCGCAACAAGCGGTCTACAGAATGGCGAAACCACCATGCGGCGGACACCATGCCGATGTCGCGTCCCAGCCGTGTTTTCACCCGTCCGGCACGGGGCTCTTTCACCATCACCACAAGGGTTTGCCGCCTCACAACGCGCGCTCCATATCGAAATGCGGGATTCCGGCGTCCATGTATTCGTCGCCAAAGGCGGCAAATCCCAGCCGTTCATAAAACCCCAGAGCATGGGTTTGCGCGCCCAGTCTGGCGATGGTTACATCAGGCAAGTCCCGCATCTGCTCCAGCGCGGCATTGATCAGGTCCGCACCCAACCCCGTGCCGCGATATTCCTTCAACACACAAACACGGCCGATTTTGCCAACCTCACCCTGCACCACGATTCGTGCGGTGCCGACTGGTATATCCCCCTCGAACGCCAGCAGGTGAATGGCGGTTTCGTCATAGGTGTCGATCTCTTCATCCTCGGGAACGTTTTGCTCATCTATGAACACATTGCGCCGCAACATCAGGCAGATTTCCAGATCACAGGTTTTGGCGATCCAGCGGGTCATGCGAAATAGTCACGCAATATCCGTGTGTAGATGGATTTCAGCTGTTCGATCTGCGCCACCTCGACCCGTTCATCCACCTGATGCATGGTTTTGCCGACCAGCCCGAATTCGACCACCGGACAGTGATTTTTGACAAATCGCGCATCCGACGTGCCACCCGAAGTGGACAGCTCTGGCTTAACGCCGGTTTCGGCCTGCACGGCACCCGCCACCAGATCGGACAAATCGCCGGGCGGGGTGATGAAGCTTTCACCCGACACTTTGGTTTCCAGCGCGATCTCTACCCCAAATTCCGCCGCTACTTTATCAGCTTCGGCCCGCAACCAATCGGTCAGGCTGTCCGAGCTGTGTGAATCATTGAACCGGATGTTCACCGTTGCACGGGTTTCCGCAGGGATCACGTTATTGGCCGGATTACCCGTATCAATCGTAGTGATTGCCAAGGTCGAAGCGTCAAAATGATCCGTCCCCTGATCCAGTTCATGCCCTGCCAGCCGGTCAATCAGCCGCGCCATTGCAGGCAGCGGGTTGTTGGCGCGGTGGGGATAGGCGGAATGGCCCTGTTTGCCGCGCACCGTGAAATAGGCGGTCATCGAGCCACGCCGCCCGATCTTCATCATCTCGCCCATTTCATTGGGGCAGGTAGGTTCGCCCACCAGACAGGCGTCCATCCGCTCTCCGTTCGCTTGCATCCAGTCCAGCAGCGCCACGGTGCCGTCTATCGCATCACCTTCTTCATCACCGGTAATCGCCAGCACGATCGACCCGTCCGGAGGGGTATCGCGCACGAAATCAATCGCGGCGGCGGCAAAGGCGGCCACGCCGGATTTCATATCGGTTGCCCCGCGCCCCCACAACCAGCCGTCCACAATGTCACCGCTAAACGGGCCACGGGTCCAGGCGGATTCGTCCCCGACAGGCACAACATCGGTATGGCCGTTAAAACCAAAGGTCTTGCCGTTGCCCTGCTTGCCCCAGCGGGCGAACAGATTAGACACCTCGCCGCGATCCACACGGGTGCAGGTGAAACCGGCGTCAGACAGCAGGTTCTCCATCAAAACCAGCGCGCCACCTTCATTCGGGGTGACAGATGGGCAGCTCAGTAAATCGGCAGTTAACTGGACGGGATCAATCGGGTTGGTCATCTTGTCTCTCCTTGGCTTGCCCTTAGCGATATAGGGATACCGGATTGGCCGCAATCCTTGCCCGAACCACACCCCGGATTTCAGCCGGTCAGGCGCATCATTCTGTCACGCCGGGGAATGGAAAATTTGGATTGCGATTCGCTACCTCGTAGTGCATTAGAGGCACGAACCTGGGGAACTATCATGCGAATTATGTTGATTCTGGCTTTTATGGCCAGCGTTATGTCCACAATTGCATCAGCTCAAGAACTGCGCGTCGCGACAGTGACACGCCCGCCCTTTTCGATGGAAATGAATGGTGAAAACGTTGGCTTTAGCATTGATCTGTGGAAAGCCCTGATGATCGACATGCGGCGGAACTCGAAAATTATCCGTGCGGAAACATTCTCTGGAATGCTGGATATGGTTGAAAAGGGGAAAGCAGACGCAGCGATTGCCAATATTTCAATCACGTCCAAACGCGAAAGCCGGTTTGATTTCACCCACCCGATTTTCGAGGGTGGGTTGCAGATCATGGTGCATTCCGACGCCAATAACACACCTTCGATCTGGTCAGCGCTGTGGTCCAAAGACCTGCTGTTGGCAATTGCCCTGTCATTTGCAGCTTTGCTGGGTGGCGGAATGCTGATGTGGCGATTTGAGCACGGCAAAGAGGAATATTTCAACATGCCCGCCCGCAAGGCGATTTTCTCGGCTTTCTGGTGGGCGTTGAATCTGGTGGTCAACGGCGGGTTTGAAGAACGTGTTCCAAAGTCTGTTTTCGGGCGCTTGTTCGGGGTTTTTCTGGTTGTGTCATCGCTATTTGTTGTTTCGGTGGTCGTGGCAAAAATTACGGCAACCCTAACGATTGCCGGCATTCAGAATTCGGTTAATTCCGTCAACGACCTGCACGGAAAATCCGTCGGAACAACAACTGGCTCGACCGCCAGTGCCTATCTGGATACCCGCGATATACGCCATAAAACATATGATGATCTTGATACATTGCTCGCGGCTTTCGAAAGTAAGAAACTGGATGCCGTGGTTTTTGATGCCCCTATTCTTGCCTATTATGCAAATAATAAAGGGCGGGACACAGCAGAAGTGGTCGGGCCTGTATTCCTGCGGGAAAACTATGGCATCATCCTGCCACCCGAATCACCACTGGCCGAGCCAATCAACCAAAGCCTGCTGCGCCTGCGCGAAGATGGCACCTACACCGAAATTTATCGCAAGTGGTTCGGTTCAGCCCCCTGATGGATCGTCAGCGACGGGCCACCATTGAATAATGCCGAAAACCAGTTCGACCACCAGAAATGCAATGATCAAGCTACTTGCCCCTGATATGACAGCATTCACCTGCCACGCCGCAAACAGCAACCAAGCGGTGCCATCCAACCGGCCCAAAAATACCGATGTCTGACGCAGGCGGACGATTGACCATATCACCACGACCGTACCGAAAAAGTTTGCGAACAGGGTGTCATATATCCCCGCCACCGGCATTTGGCCGGACAACCCCAGCCCATTATGCAATTGTGTTAAGCTTCCGATAAGCAGCGCGAAACTCCATGGCGACGCAAAGGCGGCAGAAACGACAATATCGTACCACGCGCTGATACGGACGATCTTTAGATAATTCTTGTAACACAACATATTCCTGCTCCGTTTGATTTTACAATTCTGGCAGGCTACACCTTGGACTATAGTCAAAGGTCAAGAGGTTTTTATGCGCATTGGTAAACTGGCGGAAATGACAGGTGTTAGCCGCGACGCGTTGCGCATGTACGAGGCCCGCGGCCTGCTGCGCAGTGAGCGCAGTGCAAACGGATATAGGGATTTTTCAGAAGGCAGCGATCAGTTGGTTGGATACATCAAGACCGCACAGGCTTTGGGGTTCACCCTTGCCGAAATCGGCAAGGATTTGCCCGCGCTTACCGCTGGTGGATTGCCCGCAAGCGAGGTTGAGGTCATTCTGCGCCGCAAACTGGACGAAATTGACGCGCGGTTGGCTGGGCTGACTGACCTGCGCGTGCAACTGGCCGCCCGCTTGGAGCAGGTTTGCCCACTGGCAAAAGTCTAGGACAATAGCCCTTGCACCACCGACAGCAACTCTTGCGGAGTTTCGCACACCGCATCAGCCGTGGCCCATTCCTCGGCCGATCCATAGCCCCAAGTCACCGCAATTGCCTTCATCCCCACCGCGCGGGCGGCGTCATAATCGTGGTGGCGGTCCCCCACCATCACCGAAAGTGCCGGGTCTATCCCTGTTAAATCCAGCGCATGGGCCAGCAGGTCACCCTTGTTGTTGCGGGTGCCGTCCAGTTCAGGGCCGAATTCATGTTCCAGAAACGGTGTCAGCCCAAAATGCGCTGTGATCTTGCGTGCATAGGCGTGCGGCTTGGCGGTCGCCAGAAACATGCGGTAATCCGCGCCTTGCAATTGTTCCAAAGCGGGAATAATGCCGGAATAGAGACTGTTTTCCAGCAGACCAACCGAGGTATAGCGTTCCCGATACAGGTCAATCGCCACCTGCGGGTCGGGCACCTGCATACGGGTGAAGCTATCCATCAGGGACGGCCCGATCACCCATTCCAGTTCATCCATATGCGGCACGGGCAGGTCCAGTTTTTCCAGCGCGTAGATAAAGGATTTGGTGATGCCGATCTTGGGGTCTGTCAGTGTGCCGTCCAGATCCAGAAAAACGGTGCTCAATTCGGGCGCCCTTTGCCTGCAGGGCGCTGATCCTCGAAAAACGGGGTCATCTGCGCCACCACCACCGAATTTTCATCCAGCGCGCGTTGCATCAATTCCTTTTCCTCGTCGCTGATGTCGTGGCCCTGTTCCAGACGTTCCTGCAAGGTGCCATAGCCGGTCACATCCAGTGGTGCCATGTCGGCCTGTTTCAGGATTGCCACAGTCTCGCGCACCGCCTCGGCCTCGTCCACACCGCTGGCGTAAACCATCAGCGCCGCACCGGTTGCCCTCTTGGGCAAACCGTCGCCATCCTTGCGGCCCACTTCGACCAAAAGGGTATAGACCTGCTGGCGGGATTTCTTTTTGGGTTTGTCAGTCATGGCATCCTTTCGCCCGGCATCGCCGGGCAGCGCCCGACACTGGAGGGCATTGGAAGGTTGTTGTTGCAGACATCCAGAAAATCAATTCCGGAATTGGTGGCTGTCGTAACGTTGCAAAAGCGCCCTCCCGGGGGAGGGTCGGGCGCTGCCCTATATTGTGCATCAATCCCGCAACAGCTCGTTGATGCCAGTCTTGGAGCGTGTCCGCTCGTCCACCCGTTTCACGATCACCGCGCAATAGAGGCTGATGTTGTTCTTGGTCGGCATGTTGCCCGCCACCACCACCGAATAGGGCGGCACTTCGCCATACATCACTTCGCCGGTTTCGCGGTCCACAATCTTGGTCGACTGGCCGATATAAACACCCATCCCCAGGACCGAGCCTTCGCGGATGATACAGCCTTCAACCACTTCACTGCGCGCGCCGATAAAACAATTGTCCTCGATGATGGTCGGTCCGGCCTGCATAGGCTCTAACACACCACCAATCCCCACACCGCCGGACAAATGCACGTTCTTGCCGATCTGGGCACAGGACCCGACCGAGGCCCATGTATCCACCATCGTGCCCTCATCCACATAGGCCCCAAGGTTTACAAAGGATGGCATCAGAACCACACTGGGGGCGATAAAGGCCGATTTGCGGGCAATCGCGCCGGGTACCGCACGAAACCCCGCCGCCGCCCACTGGTTCGCGCCCCAGCCCTTGAACTTGCTGTCTACCTTGTCCCACCAGCCCGCTCCTTGCGGGCCGCCTTCCATCGATTCCATATCCTTGATGCGGAACCCCAGCAGCACCGCCTTTTTGGCCCACTGGTTCACATGCCAACTGCCATCGGCCTGCTTTTCAGCCACCCGCAATTTGCCGCTGTCCAATGCGTTCAGCGTGTCCTCGATGGCGTCGCGAACCTCGCCTGTGGTGGCAGGGGTGATGGTGTCGCGGGCGTCCCACGCGGCCTCGATAACGGTTTCCAGCTGATCATTTGACATGCGGCTTCTCCAATAATTCGCGGTTTAGGGATTGCTCTACACCAGTGACGGGCCGTCGGGAATAGAAAAACGCGCATCCCTGTTGCGGCTGATTAGCCCTTTTCCCCATCCGCCAACAGGCGTAAACCGCAGCCATGCCTGTCCAGTTAAACACCCTTTCCGACCTGTCCGAACTGCCGTTTGATACCATCATCGACGTGCGTTCACCTGCGGAATATGCCGAAGACCACATTCCCGGTGCGATAAACCTGGCGGTTCTGGATGACGAAGAAAGGGCGCGAGTGGGCACGATTTATGTTCAGGACAACCCGTTCGAGGCCCGCAAAATCGGCGCGGCACTGGTAGCGCGCAACGCGGCAAGGCATATCGAAGACCATCTGATGGATTACCCCAAGGGCTGGAAACCGCTGGTTTACTGCTGGCGCGGCGGGCAGCGGTCCGGGTCATTCACCACCATTCTGAAACAGGTCGGCTGGCAGGCCAAGGTGGTTGAGGGCGGTTATCGCAGTTACCGGCGGCTGGTGAAACAGGCGGTTTATGACACCCCGTTTACCGCACCTGTCACCTTGCTGGACGGCAACACTGGCAGCGCCAAGACTGAGATTTTAACGCTGTTGGATGCGCGCGGGGTGCAGGTGATCGATCTGGAAGGGTTGGCCAACCACCGTGGCTCGCTGTTTGGCGCAATGGTCGGCGGACAACCTTCGCAAAAGGCGTTTGAGGGGGCGGTGGCACAGGTGATCCTGAAAATCGATCCGTCACGGCCTGTGGTGATCGAGGCCGAAAGCTCGAAGGTGGGCGACAGGATCGTGCCGCTGATGCTGTGGGCCGCAATGAAGAACGCCCCGCGTCTGGAGGTTCAGGCGCCGTTGGTGGCACGGGCAAAGTATCTGGTCACGGCTTATCGGGATATGATCGAGGATACCACGCGACTGACCGAAACGCTGGACAGGTTACGCCCCTATCATCCGGCCGAGCGGGTCAAAGACTGGCACGCACTGGCCGCATCCGGTGATATGGAGCAACTGGCCAGTGAATTGATGGCGCTGCATTACGATGCCCGCTACGGCAAGGCCCGCACCCGCACGGATGACATTACGCCACTGCCGGTGGCCGGTTTGGGACCGGATGATCTGGAAGAAGTGGCAGACCGGATTGCGGGTTTGCTGGGTTAAGCCAGCATTATACCGCTGCCGTCCGTGACCTCGCCAATGATCGCGGCGGGTTCGCCAGCATCCAGCAGTTTCGCAAGGGTCGTTTGCGCCTGTTCCGCCGGAACTGCCGCCAACAATCCGCCCGCAGTTTGCGGATCGAACAGCAGGATTTCCGGTGCTGATTTCATATCCCCCTGCACCTGCACCGCCGCACGGTTTGCCATCCAGATGGTTGATCGCACACCCTGATCGGCCAACGTTGCTGCTCCGTCCAGCAGGGGAACATCGGCCAAATTCAAGGCGGCCCCGACACCTGATCCCCGCAGCATCGTATCCAGATGCCCCGCCAGCCCGAAGCCGGTGACATCGGTCATTGCATGGGCCACGGGGGCCAGAATTCCGGCGGCTGTATCCAGCGGACGTTCCATCATCCGGTAGGCGGCCTCAACCCAGCCCCCTTCAGCCAACAGGCGCATTTCGGCGGCCAGAATGGTGCCGGTGCCAATCGGTTTGGTCAGGATCAAAACATCGCCCGCCTGTGCACCGGTATTGGAAACGGTGCGCTTGCCCGCAAGGCCGGTGACTGAAAACCCGATGGTCAGTTCCGCCCCCTGACTGCTGTGGCCCCCCACCACTTCGGCGCCGGCAGCCCCGAAGGTTTCAGTCGCCGCCTGCATGATTTCGCGCAGGGTTTCGGCCTGCAGTTTGGCCCCCATACGGGGCAGGATAATGCTGGCCAGCGCCGCTTGCGGTTTGGCCCCCATCGCCCAGATGTCGCCCATCGCGTGAATGGCAGTGATCCGCGCCATGCGGTAGTGATCGCTGACAAAAGCGCGCAGATGGTCGGTGGTCAGCACCTGCTGGCCATCGCCACAAGCCAGCACGGCGGCGTCATCGCCGGGGCCGGACAACACATCCTTGCGGGCGGCTGCGGGCAAAGTTTGTAGCACGGTTTGCAGATCGGCAGGCGCCACCTTGGCCCCGCAACCGCCGCACAGGGGCACATCGCCCATTTCCTCGCGCACGCCCTGGGCCAGATCACGCGGCAGAGGCGGGGCGGGCATTTCGGGGTATTCCTCGAACTGGCGCATAAATTTCAGGTCGATATGGTTTTTCCATTTCCACAACAGCGGCCCGTCCAGACGCAACCCCGCCTTGTCGGCAATCGCACCTTTGCCGCCGGTCAGCATCAGTTTCAGAAAAGTTTTCTGCGGCCTAAATGCTTTGCGGGTGCCGCCCGTCAGCTCGGCGCGCAGGTTGTGAAACAGAACAGGGGCCTCGCGCACCGCATAAACGCCAGCCTTGGGGCGGGGCGCATGGGTCAGGTCGGCGCAGTCTCCGGCGGCGTAAATCAGCGGATCGGCCAGCGTTTGCAAGGTTTCGCCCACGTCGATAAAGCCGCGATCATTGGTCAGGCCGGTATCACGCAACCAATCATGCGGGCGGGCCATGGTGCTGCCGACGCAAAATGATTTGGGGATGGAAGAGCCATCGGCCAAATGCACCTGATCACGGGCGATATGGGTGACTTCGGCGTTGGTTTTCAGCACAACCCCCAGCCGTCCGATATGGTGCAACAGGGCCTTGCGTGCACCGTTGCCAATCCCGCTAAGGGGGGTATCGGCCCGTTCCAGAATGGTGACGCGGGCGTTGGTTATGCCGTTGGCTTTCAGGTGGTGCATCATCGCCAGTGACAGCTCGACACCGGCCACCCCGCCGCCAATCACCACCACGTCAGGGGTGCGGCTGCCGGCGGTGGCGTCCGTCAGAAACTTTTCCCATTCCGCCGTATAACGGGCCAGCGGTTTCGCCCCCATCGCGTTTTCGTTGAACCCCGGAATGGTCGGGGCCTCGGTGGTGATACCAACATTGACCGAGGCAATGTCATAGGCAATATCCGCCTGCCCCGCCACCTGCACCCGCTGGGCCACACGATCAATTCCCGTGACTTGCCCCAGCACCAGCCGCGCACCGGCGAAACGGGCCAGCCGCACCAGATCGATCTCCAGATCCATCCGTTCGTAATGGCCTGCGATATAACCGGGCAACATACCGGAATAAGGTGCGGTGGGGGCCGGATTGATCACGGTCAGGCGTGCGCCTGCCATCGGTTTCATACCAAACATCCGCGCCACCAGCGCATGGGTGTGACCACCGCCAATCAGAACAATATCGCGGATCAGTGGGATAGGTGTGTGCATGTAGGGACCAATGATACAAGGTTTTGCAATGTGACTATGCCTGTCAGTGGCGAAGTTCAAGTCACGGGAACGCGATCTGTTTGCGCTTGGCATTGGCTGCAAACAGCGCTTTAATGCAGGACTGTTGCGTCACAAGGATATTCAGGAAGCATTATGAACAAAGAACACCGCAAACACCCGATGCGCCACTCGCGGCAAGACATCGAAGCCGCCCGCGAGATACCGGACACACCGCAAACCCGTGCGCCGTCCTACCGGCTGGCCTTTGCCGATGATGAATTCCTGTGCCGTGACGAACTGCGTCCCGTGCGATTGCAGCTGGAATTGCTAAAAACCGAAATGGCGCTGGATGAAGCAGGTATTGATTCAACCGTTGTGCTGTTTGGCGGGGCACGCATTCCTGAACCTGCAAAAAAGGACACAGCCCGCACCAAAACACTGGCCGAACTGTCGAAATACTATGACGAAGCCCGCGAATTCGCCCGCCTGATGACGTTGAAAAGCAATGGTAACGGCGGCAAAGAAAACGTGATCGTCACCGGTGGCGGACCGGGGGTGATGGAGGCCGGAAACCGTGGCGCGCTGGATGCCGGCGGGGTTTCGATCGGGTTGAATATTGTGCTGCCACATGAACAGGCACCGAATGAATATGTAACGCCTGATCTGTGTTTCAATTTCCACTATTTCGCCATACGCAAGATGCACTTCCTGATGCGCGCCAAGGCGCTAGCCGTATTCCCCGGCGGGTTCGGCACGCTGGATGAAACCTTTGAAACGCTGACCCTGATCCAGACCGGCCGGATGGATCGCATCCCCTTCCTGCTGTTTGGCGAAAAATTCTGGCGTAGCATTATCAACTGGGAAGCGCTGGCCGAGGCCGGCACGATTTCGGCCGAGGACCTGAACCTTTTCAAGTTTGTCGAGACGGCGCAAGAGGCGGTCGAGGTGATTGAAAACTGGGCGGGTTAACTCCCGCTGCCCAGCGTCCTGCAGGAAAGCGATTTGTGGCGATGCCCCGGAAACGGTCTGCGGAATTTGCGCATCAGGCTGGCATAGCCATAGCCAAGCTCGGATCCTTTGCAAATCCGGCCACCATTCAGGTGATGCAAACACAGACCCCCGCCTGCCTCATGCAGACAATATCCCTTGCCGGCCAACCGGTTCTGTAAATCCGCCCAGCTGTCCGCATATGCAAAATCATCTGCGAGAAGCGCCCGCAAGGGAGCGACGAGCCGCTCATCAGCCCTGACGGACTTCTTCGCTTTTTCACGGCGCCGGAAATCGCGATTCAGGGCATCGCGAATGATCTGACCTACTGAAACATCCTCTTGTCAGGCGATCCTGTTCAGGGCCTCAAGCGTTACTGCGGGGATTTTTACAAAGACTGATTCCATACCCGAAGATTTGCCGAACATGGTTAGCAATCGGTTAATCCCGAACCTTTCGCTTCTTCACCCGCTCGCTTTCGGATTTTAACTGGCCACAAGCGGCCATAATATCCTCGCCGCGCGGTTTGCGCACAGGCGATGAATAGCCCGCATTAAACACAATATCCGCAAACGCGCGGATGCGGTTGTTACTGGAACGTTCATAGGGCGAGCCGGGCCATTCATTGAACGGGATCAGGTTAATCTTGGCCGGTATCCCCTTGATCAGTTGCACCAGACGCCGCGCATCTTCATCGCTGTCGTTTACGCCTTTCAGCATCACATACTCAAAGGTGATGCGTTCCGAATTGCTGGCTTTGGGATATTCCCGCAGCGCATCCAGCAACGCCTCGATATTCCATTTCTTGTTGATCGGCACCAACCCGTCGCGCACCTCGTCCGTGGTGGCGTGGAAAGACACCGCCAACATGCAGCCGATTTCGTCTGCAGTGCGGGCGATTTCCGGCACCACACCGGATGTCGACAGGGTGATCCGGCGGCGAGAAAGCGATATCCCCTCGGGGTCCATCGCGATTTTCATCGCATCGCGCACGGATTCGAAATTATACAAAGGTTCGCCCATGCCCATCAGCACGATATTGGACAGCAACCGCGCTTCGGGCGGGTTGGACACACCCGGTTCCGGCCATTCCCCCAGATCATCGCGCGCCACCATCACCTGCCCGATAATCTCGGCCGCGGTCAGGTTGCGCACCAGCCGCTGCGTGCCGGTGTGGCAGAACGAACAGGTCAGGGTGCAGCCCACTTGCGAGGAAATGCACAACGTCCCGCGCCCCTCTTCGGGGATGTAAACGATCTCGACTTCATGCCCGCCCGCAATCCGCACCAGATATTTTCGGGTACCATCAGCGGACACCTGTTTGGTCACCACCTCGGGCACCGCCACCACGAATTTTTCGGCCAGCATGGCGCGGATGTCTTTGGACAGGTTGGTCATCTGGGCAAAGTCACGCACGCCCTTTTGGTATATCCACTGCCAGATCTGCCCCGCCCGCATCTTGCCCTGTTTTTCAGGTATCCCTGCCTCGATCAACACTTCGCGAAGCGCCGCACGGGTCAGGCCGACAAGGTTAGCCTTCCCCTCCTGATCCACTTTGCGCGGCAGGGTCACGACTTCGGGGGTGATGGGGGCCTTGTCTGGCATTGTATTCTCCAACGGGGTTAGAACGCACCCTTTAAAGGATTCGCAGGCGTAATGCCAAACAAAACACCCCGCCGCAAACGCAACGAGGTGCCGGTAATTTCAAACGGGGCTATGCCCTAGTTGGAACAGCGCTTGGCCGCTTCTTCCACCGCAGCGGTAAAGCCCAGCAGCGAGAAAGTATCCTTCGTCACCGTGCCCCGCCCTGAACGGCCGGTCACAACGGCCTTGGCGCCGCGCTTCATTGCGGTGATCAGTTTGGCGTCATCCGCTGGTGTCGCGGGCCATGCATTTTCACCCGATGTAAACAATTCATAAGAATTATCGCCAACCTTCATAGAAACGGTTGATCCCTTGGCAAACGGATAGCCACCGGTAAACGATACTTCGCCCTTTACGCCCGATCCGGGCCGGTAGGACACAAACAGCAGGATTTCACTACGCCGCACGGCCACAACGCGCCCGTCCTTGGTGTTTACGGTTTCCTTTGGGCTGGAAACAGCCCAGCATTCGGTCGGGTTATCCTCGACAAAAACGCTCCAGTCGGTTTTGGCCGCCACGCGGTTGGTCGATTGCTGCGCCATAGCGCCGGTTGCCAACATGGCAATCAATGCGCCGCCCAGTGTTCTAGCGATAATAGATTTCATGTCCTTCATAGCCTCCAGCTGTTTCTACCTCAATTAATGCCGCTCCAGTGGTCATTTTGCCTTGACCTTTTGCTTGTGCGGGCGTGTTTTCAACTCGATACATACACATTAACGTATTATCGCCCAGTAATTAAAGCCCTGTTGGCAAATTTTCGCGCAAAACCCGAAAAGGAAAGATAAATGACGAACCCCGTTCCAATGGCCGAAATCTGGCGTGGCCCGTTTCTTGAATCAATTCACACCGGCCATGCGGTGATTTGTGATGCCTCTGGAAATATCGTTGAAAGCTGGGGAGATCCGGATTTCGTGATGCTTCCGCGCTCGTCCTCGAAGATGATTCAGGCACTACCGCTGATCGAAAGCGGCTCGGCGGCGGCGGCTGGACTCGGCACTGAACAACTGGCGCTTTCCTGTGCATCCCACAACAGCGCCGCGATCCACACAGACCGTGTTTCGGCATGGTTAGAGACACTCTCCCTGTCAGAATCCGACCTGCGCTGCGGATCACACGACCCCAAAGATACCGTGGCGCACCACGCCCTGATCCGTGCACATGAAAAACCCTGCCAGATCCACAACAACTGTTCAGGCAAGCACACCGGCTTTCTGACCCTGAACAAACATCTTGGCGGCGGGCCAGAATACATTGATCCCGACCATCCCGTGCAACTGGCCGTTCGCGAAGCCTTCGAGGATGTGACCGGCATGGATAGCCCCGGTTTTGGTATTGATGGCTGTTCAGCCCCCAATTTTGCCACCACCATGCACGGTTTCGCCCGCGCAATGGCTTTTTTCGCATCCGCCAGCGAAGATGGAGCAACTGTGCGCGAACGGGCGGCGGCCGCGCTGGTTCAGGCGATGGTCACATATCCGGAACTGGTCGCAGGCGAAGGCCGCGCCTGCACCGAGTTGATGCGGGCAATGGATGGCCGCGTGGCGCTGAAAACGGGGGCCGAGGCGGTTTTTGCTGCGATCATTCCTGAACTGAAGCTGGGCGTAGCCGTGAAAATATCCGACGGCACATTCCGCGCCTCGGAATGTGCGATTGCGGCAATTTTGGTGAAATTGGGTGTGTTAGAGCCTGATCACCCCGCCACATTGAAACGCATGAACGCGACGGTGACGAATTGCAACGGGATTACGACGGGGTATGTGAAGCCCGCGGAAGGGGTGTTTTAGAAGTAGCACCAGATTAACTTGATCTTTCAATCTCAACAATGCAGATAAGTATAAATCTAATTTTTGATCTGGTATGATTCCTATGAATAAGATTCTGTATATTTCTGGCTCAACCGCGTTTTTCGCATGGGTGTTCTATGCGGGCCTGCAAGTTCACTCCGGCGATTCTCTTGGATGGGGGCGTGGTATTCTAAGAATTATCGTCAGTTTCATAGATTTTCTAAGCACCCAATTTGGGTATGAAAACACTGGATTCCTTATTATGGGACTAGCGGTTTTTGGCGGGATATTTGCAGCAATCTCAATTTGGCGAAGCCCTTTCTTCTAAAATAAAACGTGCTAACGCGCCGATTGCGAATTGCAACGGGACATATGAAGCCTGCGGATGGGGTGTTTTGAAGCGCTGTTGTCATCCCCGCGCAAGCGGGGACCTTTTGAAATATAGTGCGACACCTAGAGAGGTCCCCGCTTGCGCGGGGATGACAACATTGTGCTAAACAAATTCCTCGGCACTATACCCCTGAATATACAGCAGTGCCGTCAGATCACCGTGGTTGATGCGGATATCGCATTCCGCCGCCACCGACGGTTTGGCATGTAGCGCCACGCCGGCACCCGCTAAACCCAACATCCCCAGATCATTCGCACCATCGCCCACGGCCATCACCTGATCCGCCGCCAGACCCAGCCGCGCGGTGATTTCATGCAGCGCCGCCACCTTGGCATCGCGGCCCAAAATCGGCTGCCCCACCTCGCCGGTCAGTTTGCCATCCGCAACGATCAACGTATTGGCGCGGTGTTCGTCAAAGCCCAGCGTTTCGGCCACCATCCCCGTGAACGCGGTGAACCCACCCGACACCAGCGCGGCATAGGCCCCGTTTGCTTTCATCGTCACCAACAGCGCCTTGCCGCCCGGCATCAGGGTAATGCGGTTGGCCAAAACAGTCTCTATTACAGCGGAATCCAGCCCTTTCAGAAGTCCGACCCTTTCGCACAGCGCCTCCTCGAAATCCAGTTCGCCATTCATCGCCCGCGCGGTAATCTGCGCCACATGGTCGCCAATTCCAGCCTGTGCGGCTAGTTCGTCAATACATTCCTGCTGGATCATCGTGCTGTCCATATCCGCCAGCAGCATCTGCTTGCGCCGCCCCTCTGACGGCTGCACCACCAGATCAACGCCCATCCCCTGCAAATCAGCCCAGACATCCCAGCGGTTCGCGGGCACCGTTTCCACCTGGAATTCCGCCGCCACATCCGGCGCCAGCCACAGCGCATCCCCGCCACCCCAGGCATTGCGCAGGGAATCGACCACCGCAGGGCCGACCACAGGGTTTGACGGGTTGGACAAAAGCGTGACTGTAAACATCTCTCATAACCTTTATGTCGTTTTTCCGATTGGAATGCCGCTATGTGGCAATTTTCGGGGTTGCGTCACCCCCCGCGTATCAGTATTGCCGCAAGTGGGCTACCCCTCCCCAACGAGGGGCATTATATCTGGAAGGATACCATGTCTATACCTGTACAACCGGCTACGCGGCCGGCGAATCCGCGTTTTTCATCCGGCCCTTGCGCCAAAAACCCCACCTATACACTTGATGCCCTGTCCGACGCGCCACTTGGCCGTTCGCATCGTGCTGCCGTTGGCAAAGCCAAACTGAAAGCCGCGATCGAAACCACCCGTGAAGTGCTGGGAATTCCCGCCGATTATAAAATCGGCATCGTTCCCGCCTCCGACACCGGCGCAATGGAAATGGCCATGTGGTCATTGCTGGGCGCGCGTCCGGTTGAAATGCTGGCCTGGGAAAGCTTTGGCGCGGGCTGGGTCACCGATGTGGTGAAACAGTTGAAACTGGATGCCAAGGTAACAGTGGCCGATTACGGCCAGATCGTTGACCTGAACGCCGTCGATTTTAACAGCGACGTTGTGTTCACATGGAACGGCACAACATCCGGCGTGCGTGTGCCGAACGGTGATTTCATTCCGGCGGACCGCGAAGGGCTGACCATCTGCGACGCCACATCGGCGGCCTTTGCGATGGACCTGCCGTGGGACAAGCTGGATGTGACCACATTCAGCTGGCAAAAGGTGCTGGGCGGCGAAGCGGCCCACGGGATGCTGATCCTGTCACCGCGTGCGGTTGAACGGCTGGAAACCTACACCCCCGCATGGCCCCTGCCGAAAATTTTCCGCCTGACCAAAGGCGGCAAACTGATCGACGGTATATTCAGCGGGGCCACCATCAACACCCCCTCGATGCTGACAGTCGAGGATTATCTGGTTGCGCTGGACTGGGCCAAATCAGTTGGCGGTCTGAAGGGCATGATCGCCCGCGCAAACGCAAATACCGCCGCGGTTCAGGCGTTCGTTGACAGTCACGACTGGATCGAATTCCTTGCGGATGATCCGGCGCTGCGCTCGAACACTTCGGTTTGTGTCAAATTCACCGATGATCGCATCACCGACGGCGCTGCCTTTGCCAAATCCGTGGCCAAACGTCTGGAAGATGCCGGCGTGGCCTATGACATCGGTGCCTACCGCGATGCCCCTGCGGGCCTGCGGATCTGGTGCGGTGGAACGGTAGAAGCCGCTGATGTTCAGGCGCTGATGCCGTGGATTGACTGGGCCTTTAACGCCGAAATCAACGCGTAAATTTTCGGGCGGCCCACGGGGCCGTCCTCCCCTTGCATTTATATTCAAAGGAGCCTTACCAATGGCACCCAAAGTACTCGTCTCCGACAAACTCTCGGAAACCGCCGTTCAGATTTTCCGTGACCGTGGCATTGATGTGGATTTCATGCCCGACCTTGGCAAAGACAAAGACGCCCTGCTGGCCGCGATTCCCGCCTATGACGGGCTTGCGATCCGCTCGGCCACCAAGGTGACGCCGAAGATTCTGGAAGCTGCAAAAAACCTCAAGGTCGTCGCCCGCGCCGGTATCGGCGTTGATAACGTCGACATCCCCGCCGCATCGAAAAAGGGTGTGATCGTGATGAACACACCATTCGGCAATTCGATCACCACTGCCGAACATGCCATCGCTTTGATGTTCGCCGTTGCGCGGCAACTGCCCGAGGCCAATGCCTCGACCCAGGCTGGCAAATGGGAAAAATCCCGCTTTATGGGGACTGAAATCACCAACAAAACCCTTGGCCTGATTGGCGCAGGGAACATCGGATCAATTGTTGCCGACCGCGCATTGGGGTTAAAGATGAAAGTCATCGCCTATGACCCCTTCCTGTCGGAAGAACGCGCCGCAAGATTGGGTGTGGAAAAGGTAGAGTTGGACGATCTGCTTGCACGGGCCGATTTCATCACCCTGCATGTGCCGCTGACCGACAAAACACGCGGCATCCTGAACGCCGAAGCCATCGCCAAAATGAAAAAAGGCGTGCGCGTGATCAACTGCGCCCGTGGCGGTCTGGTGGACGAAGCCGCCTTGGCCGAAGCCATCAAATCGGGCCATGTTGCCGGGGCCGGTTTTGACGTTTACGAGGTCGAACCCGCCAAGGACAGCCCGCTATTCGGTCTGCCCAACGTGGTTTGCACCCCCCACCTTGGCGCGTCCACATCGGAAGCGCAGGAAAACGTGGCCGTTCAGGTGGCCGAACAAATGTCGGATTACCTGCTGACGGGCGCTGTAACCAACGCGCTGAACATGCCGTCGGTCACCGCCGAAGAAGCCAAGGTCATGGGGCCGTGGTTGAAACTGGCCGAACATCTGGGGGCCTTTGTTGGCCAGATGACACATGAACCGATCAAAGCCATCAATATCCTTTACGACGGTGTGGCCGCCGAAATGAACCTTGCTGCGCTGGACTGTGGGGCGATTGCCGGTATTATGAAGGCGACAAACCCCGATGTGAATATGGTTTCCGCCCCTGTGATCGCCAAGGATCGCGGCATCCAGATTTCCAAAACCACACAGGAAAAATCGGGGGTGTTTGACGGCTATGTCAAGCTGACCGTTGTCACCGACACGCTGGAACGCACCATTGCGGGCACAGTGTTCAGCGATGGCAAACCGCGCTTTATCCAGATCAAGGGCATCAACATCGATGCGGAAATTGGCGAACATATGCTCTATACCACCAACAAGGACGTGCCCGGCATCATCGGCACGCTGGGTCGTGTTCTGGGCGGTCACGATGTCAACATCGCCAACTTTACACTGGGCCGCAAAGAGGTAGGCGGCGATGCGATTGCGCTGCTATATGTTGATGGTCAACTGGACGAAAAAACCAAAGATGAGCTTAAGGCCACAGGCCTGTTCCAATCGGTCAGCCCGCTGGAATTTGAAGTTCACTAGAGCGTGTCGCGTCTGATTGAATTCGAGCATTCATCGACCGGACCGAACGCGCAGTAATAACATTCTGCCAAAGGCCCTCTGGACATTCAGGGGGCCTTTGGTTTTGGTGCGATCAGGAAAAGGGGAAATACAATGCGCGTCTATGCGATTGGCGATATTCACGGACAGATCGAACTGCTGCAAGAAGCACATGAACGCATTGCCGCAGATCGGGCGCAAACTGGCGATATGGCGGCCCCCGTGGTGCATCTGGGCGATTTGCCTGATCGTGGGCCGGATACAAAGGGCGTTATCCAGCTGTTGGTTAATGGTGTCGCCCGAGGCGAGCCGTGGTTAACTGTGCGCGGCAATCATGACCGGATGTTCGCCGGATTCCTGAAGGACCGCGATTACCACGACCCGCGTTTGCGCCGTGAATACACCTGGCTGCATCCGCGCCTTGGTGGCATCGAAACGCTGGCCTCGTACGGGGTCGATGAAAACACCCCGCATGAAGAAGTGCAACGCGCGGTTCCCGACAGCCATAAACAGTATCTGGCGGATATGCCCCTGATGCAACGCTTTGGCGATATTGCCTTTGTCCATGCGGGCGTCATGCCGGATATGCCTCTGGATCAACAGACCGAGGATGATCTGCTTTGGATACGCGACCCGTTCCTGAATTACACCGGCCCGTTTGAAGCGCTGATCGTGCATGGCCACACGCCGGTTGATGCGGCCACGCATTATGGTAACAGAATCAATCTGGATTCGGGTGCTGGCTATGGCCGGTTGCTGACGACTGCGGTATTCGAGGGCACCCATTGCTGGGTTCTGGGGGATAACGGGCGCACCCCCTTAACGCTTGAAAACAACCTCTAATCCTTGCGAATAACGCCCGTTATGGCCGCAGCACCCAATGCCGTGACGATCCAGCCCAGCCCCTTGGCGAACCATCGTAGCCACCATCCGACCCGACCCAGCGGGCTGCGTGATGTGGAGGGTGCCCATGCGCTTTCTTCGCCAAGGTTGACAATCGGGATCACCAGATCTGCGGCATAGGCAAAGCCGGAAAAGGTTTCCCAATCCTGCCCTGCCTGTCCGGGTTGCGACCAAAAAGCCGCCGGGTTTTCGGGGTGGGTTAGCGTCGCCTCGATCCAGGGTTTGGATACCAGAATGGGTGCGGCATTCGGGGCCATGTCACCGGCCTCCCAGACCGCCCTGTAAAACAGGCCCAATCCGACAATCAGGATCAGCGCCAGCCCCACGGCACGCGCTGGTCGATAACCATAACCGATGGTGAACCGCATCACCGGATCGGTAACGACAGACAATAACCAACGCAGAGGCCGTCCATCCTGTTTCAGCATCTTGCGACTGTCGGCCCGTTGCAGTCGTTCCTTGTGCATCAGCACCGTGCGGGCATCATTGCGATGGCCCATCTGGTCCAGCACATAGGCAAGCTGTTCAAACGGCTGGGTGGTGAACGGCGTGCCGACAGGGCGGCGATCCAGCCATGCGAGACGCGACGCCACTGACGTATCTGTATGCCGCGAGAAATCCTTGTAGCGAAAACCATCCAGCCGCACCGGATAATTCGCGCCCGGTCCCGCCGGTTCATCCTTTAGCCGCGCCACCTGCGCGCCGGCCAGATTAACAATCCCGCGCGAGACCTGATTGTCCTGAAAATACAGCAAGCCCCCGATCCGCGCCCGTGCAAGCGACAGGGCAATATCGCTGCCGTGTTCCTCGGTCGCGCCGAAAACGGCATCACCCAATGCCGCATCCATCGGGGAAATTGCCGTGTTAGTGACGAAAAAATCATGCTCCACCCGTGCCGATGAAAAAAACAGGCTGCCGTTGGCGGTCAGCGTCGTGGCCCCTTCACCATACGGGTAGTTCCCCAGAAAAACCGATCCTTCGACGCGCAGCGACGGCGCAAAAACCGCGTCTTGTCCGGTCGGGTTGATCACCACATCGCATAGCTGCAAATCCCCGTTAATACGGGCGCCAGCAAGGCCGATTTCACCGCTGACAAGCGTATCCCTGCGAATATACAAAGAGCCGGAAAAACTGGCATTATCCGCTGACAGCCCCTTGATATGACAACCCGAAATATGCAACCCGCGAAGGCTGGCGTTGACCAGCGTCAGGGTCTCGTCAATCTGGCAATGGGTCAGGGTGATATCGCGGACGCAATCGCTGCCTTGCAAATCCAGCGTGCCCTTAATCCACGCCCCGCGAAGGCGCAAACCTTTTTCATCCAGATCAACCCCACCCAGCAGGATATAGCGGATCAAAGCAGCACGGATGGTGCAATCATCTGTGGCTTCGGGCGGCAATTCGCCATCGCCCACCATGATACGGGTTGGGCTGGCGCATTCGGCCAACAGCTTTTCTTCGGCGGGCGTCAGCGGGGCAAAGGATTTGATCGTTACCATGGCCCTAAACTGGCATGCGCCACAGTGTTGGGCAAGGGTTTACCCTTTGGCTGCTTTCATCGCCTGTTCCAGCACCTTGCGGTCGCCAATATGGTTCGCCAGCAGCAAAACCAGACGGGCATTGATCGCATCGGATTCCTCTTTGCTGTGACCGTCGTGCAGGGCCAGCAGATCGGCATAGAAATCATCGGCACCTTTGATGTTCGGGGTGGTGATCAGATCGGTCATTTACTTGCCTCCCTGCATAGTGGCGGTTTTCAGGGCGTCCAGAACAGCCGCTTTGTCATAGCTTTGCCAGCGGGCCGCAACGTGTTGGTCGGGGCGCATCAGATAGATAGCGGATTTCGCGTCCTCCAGATAACGGGCGGCGAATTCGGGGCTTTCATCGGGGGACAGGTGGATAATTTCAGTCTCTATTCCGCCTAAATCCAGCGAATCATTCACCTTGACACCAATCACCAGCAACTGGAACCGGTCACCCAGCCTGTCCAGCAACCAGCCCTCTTTCAGCGGCGCATCCACAGCGGGCGACCCCGGGCGCAGAGCCACGGGCAGCCCCTCGTCATCCGGTCCGTTCAGAACCGAGCCATCATAGGTGCAGGGCACCGACAGGCGGCCAGAATTCACCAGCGGGCGGGCAAATTCATAGTGTTCGGACAGATCCAGAACCGCATTTCTAAACACACGGCTGATATCCGATTTCGGCGTGATAAAATCGGTCGAGCGGCTGGAGTTCAGGATATTTTCATCCGCCCCGTAGACCCGCTCGTCACTATAGGTATCCAGCAGGGTATCGGGCGCATTACCCTCCAGCACCAGCTTCAGCTTCCATGCCAGATTATCGGTGTCCTGCAACCCGCTGTTCGCCCCGCGCGCGCCGAATGGCGAAACCTGATGCGCGGCGTCACCGGCAAACAGCACGCGGCCGTGGCGAAAGGCCTCCATCCGGCGGCACTGGAAGGTATAGATCGAAACCCATTCCAGTTCGAACTTTGCATCATCGCCCAGCATTGCATGCAGACGCGGGATCACGTTTTCCGGCTGCATTTCCTTTTCGCGGTCAATGTCCCAGCCCAGTTGCAGATCAATCCGCCAGACATTGTCGGGCTGTTTGTGCAGCAAGGCCGATTGCCCGCGGTTGAACGGCGGATCAAACCAGAACCAGCGCTCGGTCGGGAAATCGGCCTCCATGATCACATCGGCAATCAGGAAATTATCCTCGAACACGCGCCCGACAAAATCCAGACCCAGCATCCGGCGGGTGGGGGAACCCGCCCCGTCACAAGCAATCAACCAATCTGCCTCGAGCAGGTAAGATCCGTCCGGCGTCTGCACCTCGATCGTAACGTGATCATCATGGGTGCCCACGGCCTCGACCCGGTTTTTACCGCGCAACTCGATCGGTTTTCCTTCGGCCTGCAATTCGCGGACACGGTTCACCATATACTCTTCTAAATAATATTGTTGCAGATTGATAAATGCCGGGTTTTTGTGGCCTCCCTCATCCAGCAGGTTGAATTTGTAAACTTCGCGTTCATCAAAGAACACCTTGCCGGTGTCCCAGACAACACCCTTGTCCACCATCGGTTCACCACAACCCAGACGGTCCAGAATCTCCAGCGGCCGCTTGGCAAAACAGATCGCGCGGGAACCAAACGACACTTTGTCGTTGTCATCCAGAATAACCACCGGCACATCCTGCTGCACCAGATCAATCGCAACACCCAAACCAATCGGTCCAGCACCGATAACCACCACAGGGTGGCGGACGGGTTTGGTTTTATCCTGATCCTTGGACCGTTTATAAGGATACATCGGGGTTTCAAAGATTTTGGTCATGGTGGTATTCCTTCTAATTCGCCGGATTAGTGCCTGTTTCTAACCTTGTAGCGCCTCCCACATCTCTATATCACGTTGTGCTGTCCAGATGCGGGGCGTGTCGATACCGCGGGCCTCGTCATAGGCACGGGACACGTTAAAGGGCAGACAATGCTCATAAATTGCATAGTCGCTAAACTTGGGGTCACATTCGGCCCGAACGGCATCCCAAGCCTCTTTCAACGTGCCACCACGGGCAGCAACACGGGCGGCGGGGCGATAGGTGCTTTCAACAAAGTCCAGCGTGCTTTCCAGTGCAGCGGCCACTTTGGCCCGCCCGATCAGGGCATCGCCGCGACCCGGTGCAATGCTGACCGGATCAAAGCTGGCGATGTTTTCCAGTGTCTCGCCCCAATCGGCGAAATGGCCATCCCCGCAGTAACAGGCCGAATGGTATTCGACGATATCGCCGGTGAACATCACTTCTGCATCGGGCACCCAGACCACGGCGTCGCCGGCTGTGTGGGCGCGGCCCAGATGCATGATGTCAACGCGGCGGTTACCCAGATAAACGGTCATGGAGTCGGAAAACGTAGTGGTAGGATAAGTCAGGCCGGGGATGCTCTCATACCCTTCAAACAGACGGGGGAAGCGTTGGAATTCACTGTCCCAGTCCTCTTGGCCACGCTCCACCACCATGCCCCGCGCCGCATCCGACATGATGATTTCCGGTGCGCCATAAGCCGATGCACCCAGCACCCGAACGGCGTGATAATGCGTCAGAACCAGATGGCTGATCGGCTTGTCCGTCACCTTGCGAATTTCCGCGATCACCTTTTCCGCCAATCTCGGGGTGGCCTGCGCCTCGATCACCATGACGCTTTCGTCGCCGATGATAACGCCGGAATTCGGGTCTCCCTCGGCGGTAAAGGCCCACAGCCCGTCGCCGATTTCAACAAAGCTGGTCTTTTTCTCGGTCATGTCGCCTTGCGATGCGAATGCTTTGGCCATGTGGTCTCTCTCCTGATTTTATCTAGACAGCGGTGTGCTGCTGTGATTCTGTGCCTGTATGAGTATTAACAAACGTCATTTTCCGTATTGGCTTGTTTTCGCCATTATCCTTGCAACTGCCGGCATTCTTTATTCGATGGGCCGCGTGCCGATCTGTAAATGCGGCACCGTCAAACTGTGGTATTTCGAATTGAATACTTCGGAAGGGTCGCAGCATCTGATTGACTGGTACAGCCCCAGCCACCTGATACACGGGATTCTTTTCTACGCCATTCTTTGGCTGGTGGCGCGGCGGCTGGATGTTGGCTGGCGGCTGGTGATCGCCACGATTGTCGAATCCGCATGGGAAATAATGGAAAACACCAACGCGGTGATCGAACGCTATCGCGAAGTCACCATTTCGCTGGATTACTTCGGTGACAGCGTGGTCAATTCGGTTTCCGACATAACCTGCATGCTGATCGGTTTCTGGCTGGCGCGGCGGTTGCCGGTCTGGGCCAGCGTGGCGATCGTGATCGGGTTCGAGGTGCTGACAACCGCGCTGATCCGCGATGTTCTGACGCTGAACATCCTGATGCTGCTTTATCCGCTGGATGCAATCCGCGATTGGCAGGCGGCGCTTTAGGGCCGGATATGTGGCTCTAACCCGCACTATTCGAACGGGTTTTTCACAGCGGGCAGGATTGTCCCGCGACATTCGCCAAAGCCGATCCGGTATCCATCCCCCTGCGCGTGACCCTTCAGGGTCAAGGTATCGCCATCCTCGATAAAGCTGCGGGTTTCGCCGGTATCAAGCGTGAATGGCTCGCGCCCCGCCCAGCTGAGTTCCAGCAATGAGCCGAATTCATCGCGTGTAGGGCCGGAAATGGTGCCGGACCCCAACAGATCACCTGCGTTCATTTCACAACCGCACACCGCATGGTGGCACAGTTGCTGCGCGGCGGAATAATACATCCGGCTGTAATTGGTGCGGGTGATGGTGGTGGCTTTGTCCGTGCCTGCAGGCTGCATGGTGACTTCCAGATTGACGTCATACAGGCCGGGTTTGTTTTCGGTCAGATAGGGCAGCAGTTCCTTTTCACGCGGCGGCGTGGCGGTGCGGAAATCTTGCAGCGCGGCGGCGGTTACGATCCACGGACTGATGGTGGTGCCGAATGCTTTGCCTTGAAACGGCCCCAGCGGCTGATATTCCCAGCCCTGAATGTCGCGTGCGGACCAGTCGTTCAGCAGCACATAGCCAAAAATCATCTCATCTGCCTGATCAACCGTTATCGGCTGGTCCATTGTTGACCCTGTGCCCACAATCGCGCCCATCTCCAGTTCGATATCCAGCCGTTTGCACGGCCCGAATGTGGGCATCTCGGCATCCGGCGCTTTTGTTTGGCCCAGCGGGCGGTGAATATCGGTGCCCGACACCACCACGGTCGAGGCACGGCCGTTATAGCCAATCGGGATGTGTAGCCAGTTGGCCGGCAGATCGGGTGAGCCACGCATGATCGACCCCATATTCTTGGCGTGCTGCATACCGGCATAGAAATCGGTGTATTCGGACACGGCAAAAGGCATGTGCATTGTAGCATCGGATTGCGCCACCATATGTAGCTCTAACGCTGACTGTTTCGCCGATCCTTCTGCCAAAGCCGCTGTCAGGTCCGCACGAAAGGCAGCCCATGCCTCGGCCCCCAGATCCATAAAGTCATTCCAGAACGGCACGTCGAACACGGGCACATCTGCGGGTGTAAATACCCCCGCTTCCTCGGCTGCGGTGACGTCCAGAATCATATCGCCAATGGCCACGCCGCAATGGGCCTCCCCTTCGCCAATGGAAAACACACCATAGGGCAGGTTGTTCAGCGGGAAATCGGTGTCGGCGGCATTGGCCGAAGTGATCCATGATCTAAGCAAGTTGGACATTTTGGTTCCTCAGGACTGTGCGTCAGGTTGGTTTTCGGGCCGTGCCGCATCAAAGGTAGGCAGGGAAAAACAGTTTTGTTCGATCTCGGTCAGGCGGGCGTAAGGGGTCAGGTCCAGTTCCCAGCGCCGTGCGTTATAATACTGTGCCACAAGGCAAATGTCAGCAAATCCCGGCGCATTGCCAAAAGCAAACGGCGTATCGTTCCGCACCATCTGTTGTAGCGCATCAAATCCCTTGCCGGTCCAGTGGCGCATCCATTCGGCGCTGTCCTCGCGACTGGCCCCGAAACGGGCCTCGAGGTGTTGCACCACGCGCAGATTATTGACGGGATGGACATCAGCCGCAAGTACCAGCGCCGCCGCTTTGACATGGGCGCGTTCAATCGGATCAGAGGGCAGCAGGGGCGGTTCGGGGTTGGTGATGTCCAGATACTCGCAAATCGCCAGTGACTGGGTAAGGGGCGTGCCATCATCCAGAACCAAGGTCGGCACCAGATGTGACGGATTTAACGCCACATAATCGGGCGCATGTTGCTGACCACCGTCGGCAACCAGGTTGTGTCTCGAAAGTGGTGGAAATTGATTTCAGGCACCTCCGAGCGGGTTGAGTTATGCGCCGGTCAGGCGGCTTGGTCAAGGGTTGCGTCGGCGACGGGCTGAGCGAGCGTTTCCCAGCCATCGACCTTTCGCATGACGATCTGCCCCGAGGCCATCAGAGCCCAAAGCAGCATCGGCACGGTCTCGGCGCATGGCAGCACGGTCTGGGTCTTGATGCGGCGGCGGAATTCCTCGTTCAGGCGTTCGATCGCATTTGTCGTTCTGGCCGATTTCCACTGGCCTTGTGGCAGACGCGTGAAGGTGAAAAGCTTATCTCCTGCTTCTTCCAAGCTGTCAGCGACGGCCTTGCATTTCAGCCGCCATTTTCGCAGAAATGCCTTGCGGCGGGTGGCGATTTCCTCGGGTGTTTTGGCGTAGATCATGTCGCGGTAATCTTCTGTCAACTCATCATGCATACGCTTGGGTGCCTTGGCCAGAAGGTTGCGGTGCTTGTGCACCGTGCACCTCTGGATCGGCAGATCTTCACCCCAGAGGGCAATGAGAGCGACCTCAAGTCCCGGTGCCCCGTCCACGATGACAAATTCGGGCCGTTTCAACCCGCGCGCATCCAGATCGTTGATGAACTGACGCCAGGCGGAGGTGCTTTCGCCGCCCATGTTCATCAGTGATAACAAGACCTTCTGCCCATCCCGGCGCACGCCAATCGCGGCCAGAACCGAGATATTGGTGGCCTTCCTGTCAATCCGCGTTTTGATCACGGTGCCGTCCAGGATCAGCCGCACGATGTCTTCATCCGCAAGGCTGCGGGCGCACCACGCCTGCCAGTCCACCTTCACCTTGCGCCAGGCGCGGCTCACCACATCCTTGCTGACCGCCCCCTGAAACAGGCCGAACAGGGCGCGTTTTACCCGCCGTGTGTTGGTGCCCGAAAGGTAGACAGCAGCGATCAGCGCCTCGGCCTTCTTCGTCAGCCGCTGGTAGCGGGGCAATGCCTTCGAGCGCCATTCTCTGGCCTTGCCGGCCTCGCCTGTGATCCGCGCACGCGGCACGCGCACCGTTTCGGTTCCAAATGTTCCGACCAGTTGCCGCTCGCGATGCCCGTGGCGGTATCCGGCCTTTGCCCCGCCGCTGCGGCCATACCGGCAACGGCCCAGAAACTGCTCCAGCTCCTCTTCGAAAACCGCCTCGATCGTCGCGCGGATGTTCTGGCGCAGCCGGTCTTCAATCGGGTCATAGCCTGCTTCATTGGCCAGTAGCGCGGATGTCGATGTTGCTGTATTCTTTGTCATGGCGTGATCTCCTTGGCGGTTCCAGCCGCCGGTTGGGTGGCTTCGATGCACCCGGAGATTACGCCGTCCTCGAATTTCCACCAAACTCGCGACACTACCGGCAACCAGATCAACCGGCACGACCTCATAGTCCAACCCCTTCATGTTCAGCGCAATGCGAACACGGTAGGCTGCGGTTGATCTCCAGTAGGAATAGAGTTTCATTTCACCCCCTTAGTGCCATCGAATTTCTTTTCAAGATCACTCCAGCATTCCACATAATCATCCTGCACCGGTGCCTCGTATGCGGCGAAATCGGTCAGGTGCTGCGGGAAGCGGGTCTCGAACATGAACGACATGGTGTTGTCCAGAAACTCGGGCTTCAGATCAGCGTTGCTGGCCCCCTCGAACGCATCACGGTCGGGGCCATGCGGGATCATCATGTTGTGCAGGCTCATGCCGCCGGGGACAAACCCTTCGGGCTTGGCATCATAGATGCCATAGATATTGCCCATCAGTTCGGACATGATGTTTTTGTGATACCACGGCGGGCGGAAGGTGTTTTCCGCCACCATCCAGCGTTCACGAAACAGCACAAAGTCGATGTTCGCGGTTCCCGGCGTGCCCGAAGGCGCGGTCAGCACGGTGAAAATCGACGGGTCGGGGTGGTCAAACAGGATCGCGCCGACAGGGGAAAAGGTGCGCAGGTCGTATTTGCAGGCGGCATAGTTGCCATGCCACGCAACCACATCCAGCGGCGAGTGATCGATAAAGGTTTCGTGGAACTGCCCGCCCCATTTGATGATCACACGGCTGGCCGCATCCCGATCCTCGAACGCCGCCACGGGCGTTTTGAAATCGCGCGGATTGGCAAGGCAATTGGCCCCGATTGGCCCGCGCGAGGGTAGATCGAATTTCTGGCCGTAATTCTCGCAGACAAATCCGCGGGCGGGGCCGTCGATCAATTCTACCCGAAACACCATGCCGCGCGGCAGGATAGCGATTTCCTTTGGCTCCAGATCAATGATGCCCAGTTCGGTGCAAAACCGCAAACGCCCCTCTTGCGGCACCACCAGCAGTTCGCTGTCGGCGGAGTAAAAATATTCGTCCTGCATGGAGTCGGTGATCAGATAGACATGAGTCGCCATCCCAACCTGCGTATTCACATCCCCTGCCGTGGTCATCGTGCGCATGCCGGTTACGAATGTCTGCGCTTCGTCCGCGTGTGGCACCGGATCCCAGCGATACTGACCCAGTGACAGGGTGTCGGGGTTGATGTTCGGCGCGGATTTCCAGTAGGGTATTTTGATCCGCGAAAAGCGCGATACATGCCGCACGGACGGGCGAATGCGGTAACACCATGTGCGTTCATTCTGTCCGCGCGGCGCGGTAAACGCCGTGCCGGACAGCTGTTCTGCATACAACCCGTATTCGCATTTCTGCGGGCTGTTCATCCCTTGCGGCAGGGCACCGGGCAGGGCTTCGGTTTCGAAATCATTGCCAAATCCGGGCATATATCCATCGGTGGTTCCGCAAGCGGAATTGGCACGGGTCATCCCGTGGTCTGTCCTGTCGGTGGTCATGGGCGCGTCTCCAGTCGGCACTCGTAGCGTTTCCTGATGGCACCCTATCGTTGCAAATGCAACGAAGTCAAGCGCTGTGGACGGTTGATTCCGGTTGCGATACATGTGTTCATTGCAAATGTAACAAACTTGCGGAGTTCCCTGGTGAGCGATTTTGATCTGGACGCTTTTCTGCCCTATCAGCTGGCCGTTCTGGCCGCGCAGGTCAGTCATGGGTTCGCGGCCCTGTACAAACAAAAATTCGGTATCACCATGCCGGAATGGCGCGTGGTCGCGCATCTGTCACACGCAGGGCCGGTCAGCGTGCGCGAAATCCAGCAGCGTGTTGCAATGGACAAATCCAAAGTCTCGCGCGCGGCTTCCCGGCTAGAGGCGGCGGGCTATGTCAGCAAACGGATCAACGAAGGCGACCGGCGGCTGGTTGAACTGGAGCTGACTGAAAAAGGCCATGCGATGATCAACGTACTAACCCCGATTGCCAAGGACTACGAGGCCAGCGTTCTGGCCACACTGGGCGATCATGCAACATGCTTTCGAGCAGCGTTAGAGACACTTTTGAAGGAAAAAGCAGATGACTGACATCGTAATTCTGGGCAGCGCCCGCACCGCAATCGGCACATTTGGCGGGGCATTGGCAGGGATTCCCCCGACAACATTGGGCGCAGTGGTCGCCAAGGCCGCGATGGAGCGGGCGGGTATTAATCCGGCATTGATCGAACATGTGGTTTTCGGAAACGTCATCAACACTGAACCCCAAGACATGTATCTGGGCCGTGTCGCCGCGATGCAGGCCGGCGTGCCCGAATCCGTGCCGGCAATGAATGTCAGCCGCCTGTGTGGTTCTGACGCGCAAGCCATTGTTTCCTCGGCGCAAATGCTGATGCTGGGGGATGCCGATTTCACGCTGGCCGGCGGCGCCGAAAACATGAGCCGCGCACCCTATATCACGCCCGCCGCCCGCTGGGGGCAAAAGATGGGTGATGTGAAATCCATGGACATGCTGCTGGGCACTTTGAACTGCCCGTTTGGTTCTGGGCACATGGGGGTGACAGCGGAAAACGTCGCGGCCGAGTATGGCATTTCCCGCGAGGATCAGGATGCCTTTGCGCTGGAAAGCCAGACGCGGGCAGCCAAAGCGATTGAGGCTGGGTATTTCGAGGAGCAGATCGTGCCGGTCGAGGTGAAAGTACGGCGCGAGGTGGTGAAATTCAAGGTCGATGAACACCCCAAAGTCACATCAGCCGAAGCGCTGGCCGGACTGCGCCCCGCCTTCCAGAAGGACGGCACGGTGACGGCGGGCAATGCCTCGGGCATCAATGACGGCGCGGCGGCTTTGGTTCTGGCACGGCGCGGGGCGGCGGAAAAGGCTGGGTTAGAGCCACTTGCCCGCATCCTTGGCTATGCCCACGCCGGTGTTGCGCCCAATATGATGGGGATCGGGCCAATCCCTGCGGTGCAAAACCTGTTAGAGAGAACGGGCCTGTCGGTCGATGATTTCGACGTGATCGAATCCAACGAAGCCTTTGCCGCACAGGCGCTGGCAGTGAGCAAGGTTCTGGGGCTGGATCCGGCCAGGGTAAACCCGAACGGCGGGGCGATTGCGCTGGGGCATCCGGTGGGGGCCACGGGCGCTTTGCTGACGGTCAAGGCGCTGTATGAACTGGAACGGACCGGCGGCAAACGGGCGCTGATTACCATGTGTATCGGTGGTGGTCAGGGGATCGCGCTGGCAATCGAGCGGGTTTAGAGCATGTCGCACCAAATCGAATTCGTCGCCCCAACTGAACGCATTTGCTCATGCAAACGCTGCCTCGGTCGGGGCGGCGAATACTCGAATCCGGTCAGGTGCGACACGCTCTAGTTCAGCCGGATTTCCGCCCGCGCAGACCGCCCCTTTGCGTCAATCACCGACAGGGTGATGAAACCGGCGCCCTCGGTCTCCAGCACGGATTGCCGCTCATAGGTGGCCACGGCAAATGGTTTGCCGTTGGCCAGCCATGTAAAGGGTGCGATCCCGTCGCGTACCTTAACCACTAGAAAGCCGCCATCCACTTCTACCTCGGCCCCGTCCGGCGGGAAGGCAACAGTGGGTGCGCCTTTGGGTATTTCAAACAGCGCATTGCGGCCACGGAACCGCTGCAAGGGCTGTGGCAGTTCGGCGTTGCTGACGGTCAGTGCAGCAGGAGGTGGTGGGCGCAGCGGGGTCAGTGTGGGTTTTATGCGGCTAAACACCTCGAACAAAACGGGGGCCGCCAAGCCACCACCAAAGGCGCCCGGCACCGGTGTGCCATCGGCACGGCCCATCCAGACACCGACCACATGTTGCCCGTCAAACCCCAGCGCCCATGCATCACGGTGGCCATAACTGGTGCCGGTTTTATAGGCCAGCCGGTTGCGCGGCGCATTGGGTGGCGGGGCAAGGCCCGACAGGATGTCGGCCACATACCACGCCGCCACGGGGGACATCAGGTTTCGACCGACCTGTGCAGGGTTAGAGCCGCTTTTCCATATCAGCGGACGCGGTTTCCCGCCACTCGCCAACCCCGCATAAAGTTGCACCATATCGGTCAATGACACCCCCAACCCGCCCAGCGCGATTGCAAGGCCGGGTTTGCCGCCGGGCACAACAGGGTTCATCCCTGCGCGCCGCAGGTTGGACATCAGGTTGGCGGGGCCAATGGCCTCGGTCAGCTTGATCGCGGGGATGTTCAACGACAATTGCAAGGCGCGGCGGATGCGGATGGTGCCACGAAATTTGCCATCAAAGTTTTGCGGCACATAAGCGCCGAATGCTGTTGGCACATCATCAATCAGGGTTTCAGGGTGGGCCAGCCCCTGATCGAAAGCCATGCCGTAAACCAGCGGTTTCAGGGTCGAGCCGGGCGAACGCAACGCGCGGGTCATATCGACAAAGCCAAGGCGGTTGTCGGCGCGATAGGCGGCAGAGCCGACCGAGGCAAGGATTTCTCCCGTGGTGTGATCAGCCACCAGAATGGCAATGGACAGATTATCGCCTTTGCCCTGAAGCGCGGTTTTGGCCAGCGCTTCCAGTTTACGCTGCAAGGTTGCGTCCAGTGTCAGCTTGCCCACACCTTCGGCCACCGCACGATCGGCCATATGCGGGGCGAGGGCCGGAAAGGGGTGCTTTTGTGCAGGAACAGGCTCTGATAATGCTGTTTGCGCCATGTCCTGATCCAGCACACCCGCCGACAGCATCCGGTCCACCACGCGGGCGCGGGCAGCGCCGGCAGCACTCCGATAGCGATCGGGGCGGCGGGTTTCCGGTGCCTGCGGCAGGGCCACCAGCAGGGCGGCCTGTGCGGGGGTCAGGCGGCGCGGGGCTTTGCCGAAATAGGCGCGAGTGGCGGCGCGCACCCCTTCCAGGTTTCCGCCAAAAGGCGCGCGGTTCAAATAAAGCGTCAGGATTTTATCCTTGCTTAGCCGTCGCTCCAGCGCCAGCGCCACACGGATCTGGCGCAGTTTGCCAGCCCATTTACCGGTTGTGCCATCTTCCAGCAGGCGCGCGGTCTGCATTGTCAGGGTCGAGCCGCCGGAAACGATTTTTCCCTGTATTAGTGCCTGATAAGCCGCCCGTATCATCGCCACCGGATCAACGCCCGCGTGGCTGTAGAATCGCTTGTCCTCGTAAGCAATCAACATTTTGATGTAATCGGAGTCCACACCGTGCAGTGTGGTTTTCAAACGCCAGCGCCCGTCAGCAACCGTATAGGCACGCAGCAGGGTGCCGTTGCGGTCCAGAACCTCGGCCGAGGTTTCGGAGGTCAGCGGTGGCAGAACCGTGGCATCAACCCAATCGTCAAACGCATCCCGCGCTGCCGCAGTGATGAACAGCAGCAGCGCAAAGGCTAAAAGGGCGTGACGGCGGATCATTCGGTGACCGTGATCTGCCCCGCATCCGAAACCGCACGGTAGATCGGACGATACATATCTTCAACACTGGCCGCTGGCTGGTGATAGCTGCCCGGCGAAATGGCCCGCACGATATAGGCCAGGTCAAAGGGGCTGTCGCTGCGCCAATCTACGGCTGCAAGGAAACGATCCGAACGAAACTCGGCGTTTTGCACATCCGTGTTGGCCTCGAGCCAGTCAAGGCTGCTGACATCCCCAGACGAGATCAAACCGGGGTTGTCGATCTCGAACCCGGCGGGCAGCGGGTCATTCACCATCAAACGTCCTTCTGAATCGTTATAGGGACTGATGGTCAGCACCACCACAAGGCGGGTGCCGACAGGATGGCCGGAAGGGTCAACCGGATCACCGTCCAGCGTGTAATAGCTGCGCTTGATCGCATAACCATAACCGGTGGCGGGTTCGGGCTGGTCCGGCACACCGAATGTGGTCAGAGTGACAGGTTCGTCTCTGTCTGACCCATTGCGAATGGCCATACCGGCCGCGGTTGCACCATCCTGCAACACGCGGACCATCGGACCGGTGACAGGTTTGCCATTCACGGTGAACCCCTGCATGTTCGGATCATTCAGCAACGCCTTGACCGCCATCAGCGACCACATGGATTCCTGTGTGGAATGGTAGCGGTCATTGGCATAGGCGTTGGCCACACGATGCGCCAGATCGCCGGTGTCAATCGCATTGCTGCCCGCATCCACAGCCAGTGCCAGAACGGCGGCGGCATCGCGCATATTGGTGCCATAATCGGAACGCCAGTACTGGGTTTCCTCGCGGCCCCAACTGCGGCCAATCATCCGGCCAGCGCGGGCGAACATATCGTCGGCGCGTGGCTGATCGCCATAGCTGGCCAAGGCCGCACCGATCTGGGCAACGGCCAGCGGTGTGGCGAAATCGCCCGCTTTTTCATCGGCGTAGTAACGCAGATCACCCATATTCGCCGCCCCTTCGCGGGCCAGCACGAACAGGGCATAGGCCACGTCCTCGCCGCCATTGTCAAAGTCGGGTGCATAGTTGACGCGGTTGCGCAGGTTATCAATCGCCGAGCGGAAGGCGCGGTCGGGCACATCGAACCCTTTGGCGCGCGCACGGCTTAGGAAATCGGTGACATAGCTGGCCAGCCACAGATCATCCGACCCCGGCCCCCACAGGCCGAAACCGCCGTTACTGGCCTGATTGCTTAGCACCCGTTCAATCGCCTGATCGACCCGTTCGGCGATCTTGTCACGATTGCCAAGGCCCATCACCTGCGCCACTTCGTTCAGATATAGCAGCGGCATGGCGCGGGATGTGGTTTGTTCAGTGCAGCCGTAGGGATAGCGATCAAGCGCCTCAAGCAAACCGGGGGCATCGAACTGCGCCAACGGACCCGCCGACAGGATGGCCGAACCGGTGCCGGGTTTGAATTCGGCAAACAGGTTGTCATCCAGCGTAAACGTATCGCCCGCGTTAAGAGTAAAGCGACGGGTAAAGGAAACCTCGGGGTCCAGCGATTGCACAGGGATCACCAGCGGCTTGTTTAGCACCTTGCCGTCGGGCGTGGTCAGGGTGACGTTGATCTTGTGCTCGCCAATATCGGTTGCGGTGATCGGCACGGAAAACGTGGTTTTCTGCAAATCGCCAAGTGTGAATTCAGCGGGCAGATCGACGGTGTTCACAGCAACACCCTGCCCCCAGACCTCAAGCCCCATTTTGCCCGAAGGCCCTGTAGCGTGGGTGATTTCCAGCAACATGCGCGATGTATCGCCCGGCGCAAGGAAGCGTGGCAGGCTGGCGGTGACCACCACGGGGTCGCGCACCAGAACGTCTTTCTCCGCCTTGCCAACACCCGAAGCCGTCCAGACCACAGCCATCAGGCGCACGGTGCCGTTGAATTCGGGCATGTCGAATGTGGCGTGGGCAATGCCGTTTTCATCCACCTGAACCGGACCGCTGAAATAGGCGACCAGTTCTTCGGTGGGCGGCGGTGATTGCGTACCCATTTCGCTGCCCGCGTCCCCGCCGGAACGGATAGACCCCATCGCGCCGTTCATTCCGTCAATCAGACGGCCATAAACATCGCGGATGCCCATGCCCAGTTTGCGCTGGCCGAAATAATGTTCCGGCGCATCGGGGCTTTGGAACCCCGTCAGGTTCAGGATGCCGACATCAACAGCGGCAATGGTGGCATAGGCTGTATCACCCGCCTTTACCCCGTCCACCTTCAGCGTCACCTGCATAGGTGCCCGCGGGGCGGATTCATCGGCCATGTCAAAGGCGGCCGTCAGTTTGCGTTCACCCGGATCAACCGGCGCATAGGACAGGCCCAGCGCGCGGGCGGGGTTGTGACCGGCGGCCACATCCATCGGGCGGATCACGGTGGCAGTAACGTAAGCACCCGCCCCCCACTTATCGGTCACAGGCAGCGGTATCAGGTTTTCACCCTGCACCACATCCACCACTTTCATGTCAATCAGGTGGTTCGACATCACCGTCACCAGCGCCTTGCCCGCGTAACGGGGAACCACGCGCAGGGTGGCGGTTTCGCCGGATTTATAGGCGGGTTTGTCCAGCGATACTTCCAGAGTATCGGGGGTCGAGGCCGCATCAGCCGAGGCATACCAACCGGCATAAAAATCGATCGAGGACGCCAGATAGGTCCCGTCACTGCGCTGCACGACCAGTTCGTATTCGCCCCAGTCAACGGGGGCCTCGATGGTCAGCGGTTCACCGTTCAGGGCAAGGGCGCCACCGGCCACACGTTTGCGGGTCTGGGTTTCTTCCCAGTTCCAGTTGCCGTATTGCTGATACCACTGGTAACGGGTTTCAATCCGGTTCACGGTCCATTTCACCTGCATTGGTGTCTGGGCCTCGTCTTGATCAATCGCAATGATCTGAAACGCGGCGGCAGAGCCTTCGGCCACCACATCGTCAAACAGCGGCTTGATGCCGATCATCGGGCCATCAGGCGCAAGGCGCTGGGTGATGCGGCGCTCAACGGGACGGCCCGAACCTTCGGCAATAAGCACGCTGAAACGCGCCTCGAGCGGCTGTCCTGTCTGTTCTATTTCAGGGAAGGCGACGGGAATACGGGCGATCCCCGCATTATCGGTGCGCAGATCGGTCGGCAGGGATTCCACCGCCGGGTTCAGCCGTTCATTGTAACGGCCAAAGCTGTAGCCGGGATAGGATTCCAGACCATCACTGGCCCGCACCAGCACTTCACCTTCAATCGGCAGATCAGCCCCCGGTGCGCCAAACAGATAACGCACATCGGCAGTCAGCATGGTGCCCTCAGAAAGACGCAGCGGCGCGTCGGGCAGCTTCAAATCGAAATCAATGCGTTCTGGCAGGAAATCCTCGACCAGTACAGTGGTGCTGGCAAGCGCGGGAGCGTCCACATCGGTGAACAGCTCCAGCCGCCATGTGCCGCGCGGCACGCGGGGGCCGGTGGGCAGGTTAAAGATATGGCCACCAGCGCGTTCGTCCGTGGCGGTCGAAACCTGCCGGCTGTATTCCACCCCGTCGGGGCGGGTCAGGATCGCAGTCAGCGGCAGACCAATGATGGCATCCGCGGTGGCGTCACGGGTCAGGGCGGTGACATTGATCACCTCGCCGGCGTGATAGGCCCCGCGATCGGTGGTCATGAACACGTCGATATGTTTGGCCGGCTCGCGCCCCTCGACCCCGCGGTCAGACAGATCGAATTCGGGATCGCTCAGCGACAGGAAGGCAATATCCTTGTCCCCGTCCTTGGCAATAATCAGCGCCGGTTTTGATCCACCGGTGCCGCGCGCCAAGGCATCGGGGAAACGTACGTAACCGCGTGAATCCGTCTCTAATTCAGCCAAAACAGCGTTGGCGCGGGACAACAGGGTAACTGTGATCCCTTCGCGTGGTTTGGCATCGCCCAGACCACGGACAAAGACGTGAACGCCATCGGCCCCGCTCATCGTGGCCAGCCCCAGATCGGACAGCACGAACCACTGGGTTGCGGGTGGGTTATCATAGGGATCAGCGCCCGGGACACCCGCTTGCAGCGCATAGATGCCCGGCGGCAGATCGTTGATCACCTCGCCCATCGGCAGACGGGTGGTCATATCCTGATTAAGCGACATTTTCACTTCGCCGGTCCCGCGCCAGATTTCTTCGGCCACCTGGCCTGCAAAATTCTGGAGTTGCCATTGCGAAAGGGGACGGCCGAAATATTCGTCCTGCATCGCGCGCAACAAGTTGCGGTCGCTGACACGGCGCAGCACCAGTTCCAGTTCGGACACATTGACGGTTTGCACCGGAATACCTGCATCAGCGGATTTGGGCAGCACATAGGCGCGGCCCGGAAAGGTAACCATTGGCCTGCGGTCATTAACGTAAAGTGACAGTTTCACCGGCTCCAGCAAGGCTTCACCGGATTCCGCAGGCAGCCCTTCACGCAACACCATGTCATAGCGTTTGCCATGTTCGACACCCGAAACGCACAGCTTGTTGTCATTAGCATCAACTGACAGGTTCGATGCGGACAGACGAACGTAAGGTGTGTAATCGACAGCTTTGTCCAGAGGCTCGGAAAACTGTGCGCAAATACGCGGTTCAGCCAGATCGCTTTCGATGTCGTGATCTGTAACCTTCAGGCCGTATTTATCGATAGCATATTGCAGTTTCTCCATCACCTTCCCAGTCGGGGAAATGGTTTCGGCCAGACGCAGCGCTTTTAACATTTCACGGTTGCGCCCATTCAGTTCCAGTGCATCGGCCATTGCCAGCAGGGATGAAACCTTGTCGCCATCCGATGCGCTGCGCAGATAAGCATTGGTTGCAGCCAACAACGCGCGGGTCTTATGACGCCGTTTGTCGCTATAATTGCCGGAACGGTTTTGATATGCCGCGCGGGAATATTCTACCCATAGGCCGGGCTGATCCGATAAAGTAATCGCAGCCCCAAAATATCTCTGTGCTGTAGATGGCCGGGCATCTCGCCCCATCCGCCAAAGTGTCACAGCATTTTCGCCTCTTGTGTCATAAAGACGTGCCAGATCATTTGCAAAATCCTTGGCTGCCTGAAAGTCATCTGGACGCATAAAGTTCAGTTCAGCTGCCCGCGCCGATGCCGCCGCAAGGATTTTCGGATCCGCCGTCAGAACACGGGCCGAAATGGCCCCGTCATAAGGGTTGGTCTCGGTCACATCGCTTTTGGGAAAACAAGAGTTCGAGCGCGCGTTGAAGGTAAACGCCTGACAACGATCATCCGCCAAACAAGCGCGTTCGCAGGCAGGTAGGGTGGTATCAAATAGCGATTGCAAGTCAGAGCCGTAAAAATCCACATCCCGCGTGATCGCAATCCGGCGATCAGGTCGTTGGCCCAAAGGGATGTTGTGAGCAATAATAAAACGGCGACGGCTTTGACCAAAAAGCGCATGAATAACCCTCCTGAAATACAATGCGTAATGGTTGCACAAAGCCACATCAGGTGCAATCCGATCTTGGCGCGCAGAAACTTTACCGCAGTTAAGGCATTGTTCACCATGTTCACGGAATGTTTGATTAACAAAACATCCGGCGAGTCGGAGGGATGAATGGAACTGAGCGAAAAACTGGCGCAGGAACGGCGCGGGCGTCTGGCGGCGGAACGGTTGCTGGAACAGAAACAGAATGAACTGTTCAACGCCAATTCACGGCTGGGACAGCACGCGCGAGCGTTATCGGTGGAAATCATCGAAAAGCGTAACGAGGCCGAGGAACTGAAAGGTGAAAACACGCGCGTTCGTTCCGATCTGAAAACCGCCGAACGCCGTTTGTGGGATTCGATCCAGACCATTCAGGACGGGTTCGCGGTGTTCGATATGAACGACTGTATGGTCCACGCCAATGATTCCTATCTGTCGGTTTTCGACGGGCTTGAGGAAATCCGCCCCGGTGTCAGCTATGTGCGGATCGTGCAGTTGCTGGTTGAAGAAGGAATCGTCGACATCGGCAACAAAACCCCGATGGAATGGCGCGACAGCATGTTGACCCGCTGGCACACCGACCCGATCGAACCCCGCGTGATCCGCTTGTGGAACGGCGAATACATCAAACTGGTTGATCGCCGCGCCAGTGATGGCGACACGGTTACGCTAGCCCTGAATATCACCGAGCAAATCCGCCACGAGGCCGAGTTGAACAAAGCCCGCGATAACGCCGAAGCAGCCAATCGTGCCAAATCGGCGTTTCTGGCAAACATGAGCCACGAAATCCGCACGCCGATGAACGGGGTTGTGGGCATGGCCGATCTGCTGACCGACACGCCGCTGGACGACGAACAGCGCCTCTATGTCGACACCATCAAGAATTCCGGCGAAGCCCTTTTGGTGATCATCAACGATGTGCTGGATTACTCCAAGATCGAGGCGGACAAGCTGACGCTGAATTCCGAACCCTTCGATCTGGAACAATGCATCCACGAAATCGCCACACTGTTGCAGCCCTCGGTTCAGGACAAGCCGGTCGAGATTCTGGTGGATTTCGACATGTTCCTGCCGACGCAATATATTGGCGATGCGGGCCGGATGCGGCAGATTTTAACCAACCTGATCGGCAATGCGGTGAAATTCACCCATGAGGGCCATGTGGCCATCCGTGTGGTCGGGCTGGACGCCGGTGATGGCAAAACGCGTGTGCATATTTCAATCGAGGATACCGGCATCGGCATCCCCCCCGAAATGATTGATCACGTCTTTGGCGAATTCAATCAGGTCGAGGACGAGCGCAACCGCAAATTCGAGGGCACCGGTCTGGGGCTGGCGATTACCAAACAATTGATCGAACTGATGGAGGGCGAGGTCTGGGTGGATTCCGTGGTGGGCGAAGGGTCCAGTTTCGGGTTTCACGTCACCCTGCCCGTGCATGAACCCGCGCTGATCGCACCGGACGATTCCCTGTCGCATATCAATCAGGCGCTGATCATCAGCCCGATGCGCGGCGCGGTCGAAATCCTGACCAAACAACTGGCACTGCTGGGGATCAAGGCGATCAGCTTTGACCGTTGCGATGTGGCGCTGGCCGCTGATTTCAAAAAGCCGGACATCGGGTTCGTCGACCAGATATTGCTGGAAAAGGGGGGCAAAGGGTTGGCTGAAGGGCTGCATGCCAAATTCCCCACACTGCCTTTGGTCCTGCTGGGAACCGATCGCGAAATGCTGGGTAACAGTCCGGCGCTGGCGGTGCTGCAAAAACCGATTTTGCGGCGGGCCTTGTATGAAACACTGCTGAATCTGGATGAATCCCTGCCGGATGAGGTGGAGGAAACACCCGTTCCCGAATTCGATATGGATGAGGTGCCGGAGAGTGTTGAAAGCGAGCCGCCTGTCAATGAAGAGCCACCACAAACCGAGCGAAAAATGCGTATTCTGGCGGCCGAGGATAACAAAACCAACCAGTTGGTGTTCCGCAAAATGGTCAAGGATCTGAACATCGAATTGCAGTTCGCCAACAACGGGGTCGAGGCGGTGGAACTGTTTGAAAGCTTCCGGCCCGATATGATTTTCATGGATATTTCCATGCCGGTGATGGACGGCAAAGAAGCCACCCGCAACATCCGCGAGATCGAGGAAAAATCCGGCCTGGCCCGCACGCCTGTGGTGGCCCTGACCGCGCACGCAATGGCGGGGGATGATACGGAAATTCTGGCGGCTGGGCTGGATTATTACCTGACAAAACCGCTGCGCAAGGCGGCGATCTGTGAAAAGGTTTCAACGCTGATGCCCGAAGATGTGTTGCCGGTGATGCCGGATCAGGCCTCGGGGTAATCCCGCAGAAAAACCCAGCGGTCGCCCTCGGACATATCGGCGTTATACCGGTAACCGCCGGTGTCGAAATCCTTCATCCCTTCGGGGTCGGTCAGCCGCCGCTCGATAATAAACCGCGCCATCGCCCCGCGTGCCTTTTTGGCGAAAAAGCTGACGATTTTCGGCGTGCCTGCCTTTTCCTCCATAAATACCGGCGTGATCACCCGCAAGTTCAGCGCATCGCGGTCTACCGCGTCGAAATATTCCACCGAGGCGCAGTTCACCAGCACATCCGTGCCAACCTGCGCCGCCGCTTCGTTCAGTGCCAGCGCGATCCGGTCGCCCCAGAATTCATACAGGTTCTTACCGCGCGCAGTTTTCAACCGGCTGCCCATTTCCAAACGGTAGGCCTGAATCAAATCGCGCGGACGCAGCAGACCATACAGACCCGACAACATACAAAAGTGGTCCTGCGCCCAGTCCATTTCATCCGCATCCAGCGTTGCCGCCTCCAGCCCCGTATAGGTATCACCGGAAAACAGCAGTGCGGCAGGTTTGGCATTTTCAACGGTGGAAACAGGTTCAAACGCGGCAAACCGACCCGCGTTCAGACGGGCCAGTTTATCGCTGATCTTCATCAGCTTTTGCAGATCATCCGGCGTCAGTTCCCGCGCATAGTCGGCCAGTTCGTTCGCCGCATCCTGAAAGACGGGCAAAGTGGCGTCCGGCAGCATGACCGCCTTTTCGTTCAGCCGTTTGGCCGGTGAAACCACAATCAGCATCTATTCCCCCTCGCTTAACACATCCAGAAACGCCGCGCCAAAGCGTTCGGCCTTGCGTTCGCCCAGCAGGCGTTCCATCGCGGATTGGTCCGATGGTTTAGCATTCGCCACCTTGGCCAGCAAGGACGCGGAACAGGACATCGGTTTATCCAGCCCGTCCGGCCCGCGCGCAAGCATCCCTTGCACTTCCAACAGCCGATCATACAGCGCCCCCGCATCACGCCCCGCCAGTTTGCGACGTTGCGGGTGGGTGGCAACGGCAGCTTCGCCGGTGATGATCTGCAAGAAAATCTCGCCGTATTTCTCAAGGGAACCTCTGTAAATTCCCGTTTTCGCCTTCTTCGCGGCGGGGTGGACGGTTTTTCGCCTGTCCCGCCTGATTGCTTCGGATCATAAACCCATTTTCACCGGTTTCAAGCCGGTTTTGGGTATTTCAGGCACACCTCACCCCATGAACCCTTATCCCGGCGCCGCCAGGCCGCATTCGAACTGGACGAAGCGCTTCATGTTGTAGACCAGGTTCATCATCCCGATGCGAAATCGCGCCCGCTTCAGGCCGATGGAGCGGATCAGCTTGCCGCCCATGGAGCGCTCCTGAAAAGCGAATACATGCTCGACCCGGACCCGCACTTTCGAGCGCCTCCGGTTGGCCTTTTGCTGGCGCTCGCCAAGCGGCTTGCCGCGCCTGCCCTTGTGATGGATATGGCTGTGAAGCCCCCGCTCTTCCAGCTCGCTTTCGATCTTTTGCGAGCGATAGGCGCTGTCGGCCCACAGGTCCGATGAGGTGTTGCTCGCATCAATCAGACCGGCAAGCGCCTGGCTGTCATGCACGGCGGCATCGGTGACATCATAAGCGCGGATGAATTTGTGCCGCCGGTCGACATTGATGTGGTTCTTGTAGCCGTAATAGCTCTTGCCGTGCTTCTTCGTCCAGCGCGCATCCACGTCCTTCTGGCGCTTCTTGTGGGGTTTTTCCTCCCACTCTTCAGGCGTTTCGCCCGCCTTGATTTTCTCGTTCTCGTCCCTTTTGTTGTGCTGGCGCGGCGCCGGAACGATGCTCGCATCAACAATCTGCCCGCCCATCGCCAGATAGCCCTTTTCGCGCAGAAAGGCATCGAACTTGTCAAACAGCTCCTTCATCTTCCCGGCCCCGGCCAGCCTTTCACGGTAGGCCCAGATGGTCTTGGCGTCAGGTACGCTGTCTTCAATGCCAAGGCCGAGAAACCGCATGAACGACAGGCGGTCGCGGATCTGATACTCGATCTGATCGTCAGAGAGGTTGTAGAGCTGCTGCAAAACCATCGTCTTGAATATCAGCACCTCATCCCAAGGCGGGCGGCCAGCGTTGGATTTGCGCTGTTCGGGCGGCGTGCGCCATATGGCCTTCAGCTCGTCCCGGTAATCCTCGAACGGCACCATGTCGTTGAGCAACACCAGCGGATCACCAGATTTGTCCAGTCCCGCGTATCGGCTGGAAAGATCAAAAAATCCCATCTGACCCATGACAAAACCCCGTCGGTCGAATCATTTTCATCCTGATGACGATTCTACCCCGTCAGGCCGGATTTTGGGGGATTTTTAGAGGTTCCCTCAAGCTTTTTCGCACCAACCCCGCCGATATGCGCCATTTCATCCAGCGTCTGCGGACGGGTCTGGGCCATTTCGATTAGGGTGCGGTCGTTGAAAATGATATAGGCGGGCGCGCGGGCTTCTTCCGCCAAGGCGCGGCGCTTGGCCTTCAGGGCAGACAACAGCGGCGCATCCTCGTCCGAAACGAGCGCCTTGACCGCGGGGCGGCGTGACGCCTTGGCACGGCGGATGGTGTCGCGGCGCAGTTCGATTTTTTCTTCGTCCCGCAGGATCGGGCGGGCGTTTTCGGTCATGCGGAAGGCGCCAAAGCGTTCGGAATCCGGGCGGATCAGGTCAAACCCCATCATCTGCCGGAAAATCGCCTGCCATTCGTTGCGGCTGTATTCCTTGCCCACGCCAAAGGTCGGCAGGGTATCATGGCCGCGTTGCTTCACCTTGTCGGTTTCATTGCCGATCAGAATATCAATCAGATGCCCCGCGCCGAAATATTCCCCCGTGCGAAACATGGCCGACAGGGCCATGCGCACCGCCGTGGTGCCGTCAAAGGTTTCCGGCGGGGTTTCGCATTGATCGCAGTTGCCGCAGGGATCGCTTTCTTCGCCAAAGAACGCCAGCAGTTTTTGGCGGCGACAGCCCAGCGCCTCGGCCAGACCCAGCAGCGCGTTCAGGCGGGTGTGATCGGCGGCACGGCGTTCGGGCGGGGCCAATCCTTCGTCGATCTGGGTGCGGCGCAGGCGGATGTCATCGGGGCCGTATAGGGTGAGTGTTTCAGCAGGTGCCCCGTCACGACCGGCACGGCCGATTTCCTGATAATAGGCCTCGATCGACTTGGGCAGATCAGCATGGGCGACCCAACGGATATCGGGTTTATCAACCCCCATGCCAAAGGCCACGGTGGCAACCACGATCAATCCGTCCTCGCGCTGGAAACGGCCCTCGACATGACGGCGATCCGGGGCCGCCATTCCGCCGTGATAAAAACAGGCGGAATGGCCAGCCTCGTTCAGCGCGGCGGACAGGCTCTCGGTTTTCTTGCGGGTGGCGCAATAGACGATGCCGGATTGCCCTTTGCGGGCGGCGGCAAATTCAAGGATCTGGCGGCGGGGGGAATCCTTTGATTCAAACCGCAGGTGGATGTTGGGCCGATCAAAACCGTGCAGGAATACGGCGGGATCGGAACCATCAAACAGGCGGGTGATGATCTCGGCGCGGGTTTTTTCATCGGCGGTGGCGGTAAAGGCGGCCAGTTGCACATTCAGTGTGCGGCGCAGATCGCCAAGGCGCAGGTAATCGGGGCGAAAATCATGACCCCATTGGGAAACGCAGTGGGCCTCGTCCACAGCAATCAGGGTGGTATTGATCCGCTGCAAAAACGCCTGTGTGCCCGAGGACGCCAACCGTTCGGGGGCCATATAAAGGATTTTCAAACGGCCATCGTTGGCGGCGGCATAGACGTATTCGGTCTCTTCCTCGGTATTGCCAGAGGTTAGCGCGCCGGCCTCAACCCCTGCTTCTTGCAGGGCGCGGACCTGATCGCGCATCAGGGCAATCAGCGGCGAAATCACCACCGTCACCCCGTCCCGCATCAGGGCGGGCAGTTGGAAACACAGGGATTTGCCGCCGCCGGTGGGCATGATCGCCAGCGTATTGCGGCCCTGCACCACGGCATCCACGATGTCGGCCTGACCGGGGCGGAACTGATCAAAGCCGAAAACAGAGGAAAGAAGGCCGGTGGCGTCAGACACGGATTACAGGAAGAACGCGATGTTGTTTCGCAGGATGATCCGCAAAACGATGATGCCCAGAAACGCCACCAGCGGGGCAAGGTCCAGCCCCGGTGTGGCCGGCAAGAACCGGCGGATGCGGGAATAAAGCGGTTCCAGAAGGCGGTTCAACCCGTACCAGATTTGCGCGACCATCGGCTGATGCAGGTTCAGCACCTGAAAATTGATCAGCCAGCTCATGATGATATGGGCGATCATAATGAACCACGCCACATCAAGGATCAGGTTCAGGATTTGATAAAGCGAAGTCATATGCAGCGGCCCCTTTAAGCGTTTGTCGGATACCTAAGCATCAAGCGGGGATATGGCAAGCGCTGTGCCGCCACGTTGTGCTTGACGCGGGGTATTATTCCCCCACATTGCACCGACATCACAAAGGAGCCGTTAATGTATCCGTTTTTCCGCATGGCCAAAGAACTGATTGTGCACAGAAATGCACCGCCGCTGAAGATGGGCGAGGTGCATGTGTCCAATCACATCTGCTGGCCGTGGGATCTGGATTTCTGGTTCGAGCTGAACAACGGGCGCTCCCTGACGCTGTATGATCTGGGGCGGATACCGCTGGCAAGCCGCATCGGCCTGATCCGCGCAGTTCGTAAAAACGGCTGGGGGCTGACCGTTGCAGGGACTTCGGTGCGCTACCGGCGGCGCGTGCGGATGTTCCAGCGGTTCCAGATCCAGAGTCGGGCGCTGGGCTGGGACAACCGGTTTTTGTATCTGGAGCAATCCATCTGGACCCGTGGCCATTGCGCCAATCAGGCGCTGTATCGCACGGCTGTGACAGGACCGGACGGGATTATTGACCCTGCCAAGGTGGGTGTCGCGATGGGGGTTGGCGAAACCAGCCCCGAATTGCCCGAATGGGTGCAAAACTGGATAAAGGCCGAGGACAGCCGCCCGTGGCCACCTGAAAATCTGGCTAAAACCTAAAGGTTTCCTTGCACTAGCCTGCCTTTCCCTGTTCTATCACAAAAAAAGAGACGGGGAGTGAGCGGTATGGCTGAAGTTTCGCAAAAGAAACGGGTTTGGGGCTGGATGATGTTTGACTGGGCCAGCCAGCCCTACAACACATTGCTGCTGACCTTTATCTTTGGTCCCTATTTCGCGGAAATGGTCACAACAAACCTGATGGGCAGCGGCGTGGCCGAGGAATTGGCCAAGGCCAAGGCGCAGGCCTATTGGGGCTGGGGGCTGGCCATCAGCGGGCTGATCATCGCCATCACCGCGCCCATACTCGGGGCCTTTGCCGATAGTTCCGGCCACCGGATGGCCTGGATCAAACTGTTTTCGGTATTCTACATCGTTGGCGCATTCGGCCTGTGGTGGACCGCACCCGACAGTTTCAGCATTATCTGGGCGCTGGTATTTTTCGGGATCGGTTTCATCGGTATGGAATTCACCACGATTTTCACCAACTCGATGTTGCCATCACTTGTCCCGCGCGAGGATACCGGCAAGATTTCCGGCTCGGGCTTTGCTCTGGGATATTGGGGCGGCGTACTGGCGCTGGCCATCATGTTCCCGCTGTTTGTGGAAAACGCAAACGGAGTGACATTGCTGGGCAATCCGCCCCTTCTGGGGTTTGATGGCGCAACCCGCGAAGGCACGCGGCTGGTTGGCCCATTCGTCGCCATCTGGTTCATCATCGGTATGATCCCGTTTTTCCTGTGGGTGCGGGAAAAACCTGCCGATGTGCAGATCGAGGGCAACACCCGCGATGCCCTGCGCGGATTGTGGCAAACGCTCAAATCCCTGCCCAAACGCCACAGCATGTTTGCATTCCTGACCTCCAGTCTGTTTTACCGTGATGCCCTGAACGGCCTATACGGCTTTGGCGCGCTATATGCCAAAGGCGTGCTGGGCTGGGAAATCATGATGATTGGTGTATTCGGGGTGATTTCAGCGATTACAGCCGCCATTTTTGCCTATTTTGGCGGAATACTGGATAAAAAGTTCGGGCCTAAACCGGTGTTGATCGGAACAATTATTGCGCTGATAACTGTCTGTATTATCGTGGTGTCGATGACCCGTGAATCGCTGTTCGGGTTCGCCTTTGCGCCGGATTCACAAATGCCCGACATCATCTTTCTCATCTGTGGCGGCGTCATCGGTGCTGCTGTCGGGATGCTTCAGGCCAGTTCACGCACCATGATGGTGCGCCACGCTGACCCCGAACGCCCCACCGAGGCCTTTGGCCTATATGCCCTGTCGGGCAAGGCCACCGCATTTCTGGCGCCTGCCCTGATCGCACTGGTTTCGGAAATCAGTGGAAACCAGCGCATTGGTATCACGCCTCTGGTTTTCTTGTTCGCAATCAGTCTGATTCTGCTAGTTTGGGTCAAACCCCAAGGAGACCACGGCGCATGAAATTCAGGTTTTTAACGATTGTCGCGCTTGCTGTTGGCATCGCCCTGCCTGCCACTGCTGCACCTTTGGCAAAACAGTTGTTCGGCGCCCAAAGGCAGGGATCGGCACAACGCTCCGCCCCTTATGGCAGTTATGCCAAGGGCTGTCTGGCTGGCGGCGTGCAGTTGCCCCATACCGGCCCTACATGGCTGGAAATGCGGGTCGCGCGGAACCGCAACTGGGGGCACCCTGAACTGATTGATTTCATCAAACGCCTTAGCCGCAAAGCATCGCGGATGCGCGGGGCCAAAGGAATTTACCTTAGCGATATGTCACAACCGCGCGGCGGGCCAATGCTGTCGGGGCACCGGTCGCACCAGATCGGGCTGGATGCGGATATCTGGTTGATGCCAGCCACCAACATGAATCTGACCGTGCAACAACGCGCCAACCTGTCCGCCGTTTCCTACCGCCGCGCCAAAGGGGCCTTTGTGAACAGCAAATGGGGCCGGTTCCAGCATAATATCATCAAAGCTGCGGCCCAAGACCCGCGCGTCGCACGAATATTCATCTTTCCCGGTGCCAAGGTGCAGATGTGCAAGGACGAAAAAGGTGACCGTCGCTGGCTGCGCAAGGTTCGCCCGTGGTGGGGCCACCATTACCATTTCCACGTCCGCCTGAAATGCCCCAAGGGCGCGCGCGGCTGTGTCAATCAGGCCCCGCCCCCGCCCGGTGACGGATGCAAGGGGGCACAGGAATGGGTGGATAACATCCTGAACCCGCCGCCACCCGATCCGAACGCACCGCCCCCGAAGCCACGGCGTGAATACGTTCTGTCGGACCTGCCCAAACAATGCCGAACCGTATTAGAGTCGCGCTGATTGGCCTGTTGCTTGCTGCATTGCCGGCAAGCAGCATCACCGCCCAATCCGCCGAATATATCAGCAGCTATACATGGCCTGCCCCCACCCCCAGAACCGGTGGGTTTTCGGCGCTTGAGGTTTCCGAGGATGGGCAGAAATTCACCGCCATCAGTGATCTGGGATTAATCGCAACCGGTCAGTTGCACCGCAAAGATGGCCTGATATCCGGCGTCACTGCGATGCAGTCCATATTGAAGAATACCGAGAATGGTAAACTCTCGGCCTTCAATTCCGATGCCGAAGGGCTGGCAATCCGAAAGGATGGCCGCATTTACGTATCATTCGAACGCTACCACCGCATCTGGACCTACAACCGCCCCGACGGTCAGGCCGCATGGATCCCCCGCCACCCCGGTTTTGGCGAAATGGATCTTAACGGCGGTATGGAAGCACTGGCCATCGGACCGGACGACGCGCTTTATACGATGGCCGAAGGGTCCAGCAATCTGACAACCCCCTTCACCGTCTATCGCTATCGTAACGGTACCTGGACCACACCGTTCAGTATTCCCCGCATTGGAACATTTCTGCCGGTCGGGGCCGATTTCGGACCGGATGGAAAGCTCTATCTGCTGGAACGCAAATTACGCAGCGTTTTCGGTTTTGAAACCCGTGTGCGCCGGTTCACCATTTCGGGTGATGTTATCTCGGAGGGAATAACCCTTTTAAAAACCCCCGCAGGCACCCATGACAATCTGGAAGGGCTATCCGTCTGGCGTGATGCGGAGGGTGATATCCGGCTGACGATGGTATCGGATAACAACCTGAACGCCCTGCAACGCACCGAATTTGTCGAGTACCGGATCAAGGAATAGCTTGCCATACGTGGCCAATAACGCTAGGACGCGGCGTCCCTTCGGGGGCCGAGTCTCCGCAACCTTGTAAAACGGAAATAACATAATGACCCGCATCCTACCTGGCGTGATCGCCATGGCCGCCATTGTCGTGGCCAGCAATATTCTTGTTCAGCACCTGTTCGGCCAATGGCTGACGTGGGGTGCATTCACCTACCCCTTTGCCTTTCTGGTTACAGACGTGATGAACCGTGTTTACGGGGTAACCGCCGCTCGCAAGGTGGTATTTGCCGGTTTTGTGGTGGGTGTTATCTGCTCGCTGATCGGCACGCAGATCATGGGCGAATTCGGCCCGCTGGTGACATGGCGCATCGCAATCGGATCCGGCGCAGCATTCCTGACCGCGCAGATGATGGATGTTGCCATTTTCGACCGCCTGCGCCGTGGCGCGTGGTGGCGGGCACCGCTGGCGTCAACGCTGGTTGGATCCAGCCTTGATACCGCGCTGTTCTTTACCATCGCCTTTTCCACCCAGTTTGTGTTCCTTGAGCCCGCCAACGATGTGTCCTGGGCAAACGAGGTGCTTCCCTTGCTGGGCGTTGGCCCGCAGGTGCCGCTATGGGTGTCTTTGGCGCTGGCCGACTGGATGGTCAAACTGTCGCTGGCCCTGATCGCGCTGATGCCTTTTCGCGCTATCGTCACGAAATTATCACCAGATGTTGCGTAAAACCTTTTGACATATGCAAAATCTGTGGCACCATCGGGATGTTATCAACATTCAGAAAGGAGGTGCCTATGTCTATTGGGATTCAGGAGCAACTGGTGAGGATTACGTGCGAGGTGAGGATTTAGGGGGCAACCCCCTTGGATAATCATCTGGCTTCGGGTGCCATTTGCCCCGCTTGCCACCTCCAATTCTCGAGAGGAGCCTCTGCGAAAGCCGCAGAGGCTCTTTCCGTTTCTGGCAAGCTGTCCTAGTGTTGCCCCATGTTACGGATCAACGACGACATAACACTGGCCGATTGGGAACTGAGCGAAAGTTTCACCCGTTCCTCGGGCCCCGGCGGGCAGAATGTGAACAAGGTGGCGACTGCAGTTGAACTGCGGTTCGAGGCCCAACGCAGTCCGAACCTGACAGGGGCCGTCAAGGCGCGGCTGAAACGGCTGGCCGGACGGCGCTGGACGCTGGACGGGGCGATTCTGATACGGGTCGAGGACACCCGCAGTCAGGCCCGAAACCGTGAAATTGCACGGGAACGGCTGATCGAACTGATCGAAAAAGCATTGTATGTACCCAAACGGCGGATCAAAACACGGCCAACGCTGGCCTCGAAACGGCGGCGGGTGGAAGGCAAGGTAAAACGCGGACAGGTCAAGGCGCTGCGCGGCAAGGTAAAGGGCGACGAATGAATTTGATTGAACGGCGCAAACGGTTGTTGGGGCGGCATGTCACCACCTTTTATGACGACCCTTTTGCGCCCGTGCGCGGGCAAGGCGTGTGGTTGTATGATGCAGAGGGGCGGCCGTTTCTGGACTGTTACAACAACGTGCCGCATGTGGGGCATTGCCACCCGAAAGTGGTCGAAGCAATTGCCCGTCAGGCCGCTACTTTGAACGTGCACACGCGTTATGTGCATGATGGTGTGGTAGAGTATGGCGAGCGTTTAACGGGAAAATTCTCGCATGGTCTGGATTCCATGATTATGGTGAATTCCGGCTCTGAAGCCAATGATGTTGCCCTGCGTATGGCGCAGGCGGTAACGGGGAAAACCGGCATCATCGGCACCGACAACACCTATCACGGCAACACCGCTGCGGTCAGTCAATTGAACGCAACCAAAGTGCCCGTTGGGGGCTATGGGGATCACGTTCGGAAAGTAACCTCGCCTGATAGTCTGCGGCCCGTGGGCGGAAACCGTGAAGGGCAGGCAGAAGCATTTTGCGCAGAAATAGAGACTGCTATTGCCGAACTCGAGGCCACGGGTCACGGTGTATGCGCCCTGATTATCTGCCCCTATTTCGCCAACGAAGGGTTCCCTACACTTGAACGCGGTTTTCTGGATCGTGCCATTGCTGCGGTGCGCAAGGCGGGTGGTTTGATCATCGCGGACGAGGTGCAGCCGGGGTTTGGACGGTTGGGCAGTCACTGGTGGGGGCATGACCGGTTGGGCTTTGCCCCCGACATTGTTACGCTGGGCAAACCGATGGCGAACGGACATCCGGTGGCTGCAGTGGTGACACGGGCCGAGGTGCTTGAGGCATTTCAGGACGTATTCAAATATTTCAACACTTTCGGTGGAAATCCGGTCAGCGCAGCGGCGGCGATGACCACGCTTGAGGTGATCGAGGATGAAGGGCTGGTCGAAAACGCCCATGATGTTGGTGCTTACGCACTGGACCAATTGCAAGGGCTGACCGGAAAATACGACGTCATTGCCGATGTGCGCGGCGCGGGGCTGTTTTTCGGGGTCGAGCTGATGCAGGACGGTCAGCCGGCGAGTGATCTGGCCCTGCGGATGGTGAACGAGATGCGGCAACGCGGCGTATTGCTCAGCACAGTTGGGCGCTTTGACAACGCCCTGAAAATTCGCCCGCCTTGCGTGTTTTCCCGCGAAAACGTCGATCTGTTGGTGTCGGTGATGGATGATGCCTTTGCGGCGGTTCTGAAATGAACGACGCGCAGGCCATTGCCTATGCCAAGGCCGCACTGGCGGCATGGGACGTGCCTGCCTGCACCCCGCACCTGATCAAGAACCGCGAAAACGCGGTGTTCGAGGTCACTGGACCAAACGGCACCCGCGCCGCATTGCGCCTGCACCGGCCGGGCTATCAGACCGATGCGGCGATCCGTTCGGAACTGGTCTGGTCGCAAGGGTTGGCACAGGCCGCAATGGCGGTTCCCTGCCCGCTGCAAACCCGCGACGGGGATGTGATTGCGCCGGTGGCTGATGCCGGGCGGGTCGCGTCACTGGTAACTTGGAGCGAAGGCGAGCCATTGGGCGAAGGCGGGGTGGCGTTTTCATGGGAACCGGACAGGCAGGCGCAGTTGTATCATGCTCTTGGCGCGGAACTGGCACGGCTGCACCGGATCAGCGATACATTGTCCCTGCCCGACTGGTTTGAACGGCCCTGCCTGGATGTGGACGGCTTACTTGGTGAGGCACCGCTGTGGGGCCGGTTCTGGGAAAATGCGGCTCTAACACAGGGGGAAATGACCCTGTTGCAAGAGGGCCGCAACCGTTTGCAGGGTGAGTTGCAGGCGTTTTCGGCAGAAGCGGATTTCGGGTTAATCCATGCAGATGCCTTGCGGGAAAACGTGTTTGTGCAAGGGGATACCGTTACCCTGATCGACTTTGACGACGGCGTATTCGGGTTCCGCCTGTATGATCTGGGCGTAGCCATGTCGCAGAATTGGGATTTGCCCAACGCCCCGGAACTGGCAGCGGCGCTAACCGAAGGCTATGGGTTAGACGTAAAATCATCCGCATTAGTGCCTGTTTTCACCGTAATTCGGGCGCTGGCATCCTGTGGTTGGTGTATGCCCAGATACGCGCCAAATGATCCTGCGCTCATTACCTACACCAACCGCGCTGTGAAAATCGCCAAGCGGTATCTGGACGGCAAGCCGGTTTACGGAGCCTAAACCACAACCTCTTGCGCCTCTTGCTCGCCGACACCGAACACCCGTTTGTAGCGGGCGATTTCATCCGCCGGTCCCATCGCCTTGTTCGGGTTGTCCGACAGTTTCACCGTTGGCCGCCCGTTGGCCGCGATCGCCTTGCAAACGATCGAGAACGGCGCCAGCGCGTCATTCGGTGTCAGCCCGCGGAAATCGTTGGTCATCAGGGTGCCCCAGCCAAACGATGGTCGAACCCTGCCCCTGAACTGGTTTTGCAGCTCGATTATCTTGTTCACATCCAGCCCGTCAGAAAAGATCACCAATTTTTTGGTTGGGTCTTCGCCCCGGCTTTTCCACCAGTCAATCGCAATCTCGGCCCCCGTGGCCGGATCACCGCTGTCGATGCGAATGCCCGTCCAGCCTGCCAACCAGTCCGGCGCGTTTTCAAGGAAACCCTTGGTGCCGTAAGTATCGGGCAGGATGATCCGCAGATTGCCGTCATGTTCTTCGTGCCAGTCGGCCAGAACATCGTAGGGGGCGCGGCGCAATTCCGCATCCGTTTCGGCCAAAGCGGCGTAAACCATCGGCAGTTCGTGTGCATTGGTACCGATGGCTTCGATATCGCGGCGCATGGCGATCAGGCAATTCGAGGTGCCGACAAAGCTTTCCCCCAGCCCTTCGTGCATCGCCTGAACGCACCAGTCCTGCCATAGAAAGCTGTGGCGGCGGCGGGTGCCGAAATCGGCCAGCCGCAGGCCCTCAAGCCCGCGCAGTTTTTCAACCTTTTCCCACAGTTTGGCCATGCCGCGCGCATACAGCACCTGCAATTCGAACCGCCCCATCGTGTGCAAAACGGCCCGCGAGCGTAGCTCCATCAACACCGCCAGCACCGGAATTTCCCACAGCATGACCTCGTGCCATTTGCCCTCGAACGTCAGTTCGTACTGCCCATCGCGTTTTTCCAGATGGTAGGGGGGCAGGCGCATGCCCTCGAACCACTCCATGAAATCGGGGCGGAACATGGCGCGTTTGCCATAGAACATGTTACCACGCAACCATGTGCTTTCGCCGCGCGACAGCGACAGCGAACGGATGTGATCCAGCTGTTCGCGCAACTCGCCTTCGTCAATCAGATCGGCAAGGCGGATGTGTTTGGAGCGGTTGATCAGTGAAAACGTGACATTGGTATCGGGTTTGTTGCGAAACACCGACTGGCACATCAGCAATTTGTAAAAATCCGTGTCGATCAGCGAGCGGACGATCGGGTCGATCTTCCATTTGTGATTATAAACGCGGGTGGCAATATCAACCATGTTTCAGCTTTCCAGTTTTACGCCGGCGTCTTGCATCGCGGCGCGGGCGGCGGCAAGGCTGCCGTCCATATCAATGGCCCGACAGGCCCCTTCCAGAACCGTCACATCAAAGCCCAGTTTCACCGCGTCCACAGCGGAAAAGTGCACGCAGAAATCAGTGGCAAGGCCAACCATCGTCAGTGTGGTGATGCCACGGCTGCGCAAATACCCCTCAAGCCCCGTCGGGGTTTTGTGGTCATTTTCAAAAAAGGCCGAATAGCTGTCGATATCGGGGTTATAGCCCTTGCGGATGATCATATCGGCGGCATCGGTGTTCAGATCGGCGTGAAAATAGGCCCCGCCGGTGCCCTGCACACAATGATCCGGCCACAAAACCTGTGGACCATAGGGCATTTCGATCATGTCAAACGGCGCCTTGCCCGCGTGGCTGCTGGCAAAGGATGAATGCCCCTGCGGATGCCAGTCCTGAGTCAGGATGGTGGATTCAAATTCCCCCATCATCGCATTGATTTGCGGGATGATCTGATCCCCTTCGGCCACAGCCAGCGCCCCGCCGGGGCAGAAATCATTTTGCACGTCGATGACGATCAGGGCGTTGGGCATGGGAGTTCCTCCTGTTGGAAAGGATCGTTAGAAATCCAGATTTTCCACATTCAGCGCGTTCGTCTGGATGAATTCGCGCCGCGGCTCGACCACGTCGCCCATCAGTTTGGTGAACAGATCGTCGGCCTCGGCCACGTCGTCGATTTTCACCTGCAGCAGCACCCGCGCTTCTGGGTCCAGCGTGGTTTCCCACAGCTGATCGGGGTTCATTTCACCCAGACCCTTGTAGCGTTGCAACGACAGGCCCTTTTCACCCTCGGCCAGAATGGCGTCCAACAGGTCAATTGGGCCAAAGATCGGCACTTCGCGATCCTTGCGAACTAGTTTGGCGGGTTTGGAATAGACCTCTTGCAGGGTTTCGGTCATCGACCCCAGTTTGCGCGCCTCGCCCGAGCGCAAAACGCGGCCGTCCAATGTGCGCACTTCGTCCACACCGCGCAGCATACGGGTCAGGCGGATACCGTGATCCTGCGTTGGACGCCCCTGCCAGCCGCGTTCGTATTCTTCGGCGATCAGGTCCAGACGGGTGGCAACCGCATCGGCCACGCCTTGCAGATCCGCATCGGCCTGTCCTGCGACAAAGCCACCGGAAATTGCAGTCTGTTCCAGAATGTGACGCGGGTAAAGCGTCGGAAAAGCCTCGAGGATACGGCGCACTTGCCGAGCCTCGTTGATCACACGGACCAGATCCTGACCGGTGATTTCCTCGCCTGATTCCAGCCGCAAAGTGGCGCCATCAACGCCCATTTCGATCAGGTAGTCCTCAAGCGAAGCCTGATCTTTCAGGTACACTTCGGATTTGCCACGGCTGACCTTGTACAGCGGCGGTTGGGCGATATAGAGGTAGCCGCCCTCGATCAGTTCGGGCATCTGACGGAAGAAAAATGTCAGCAGCAGGGTGCGGATATGCGCACCGTCCACATCGGCATCGGTCATGATCACGATCTTGTGGTAGCGCAGTTTGGAAATGTCGAATTCGTCACGGCCAATGCCGGTGCCCAGCGCCATCACCAGATTGCCGATTTCCTGTGATGCCAGCATCCGGTCAAACCGCGCCCGCTCGACGTTCAGGATTTTACCCTTCAGCGGCAGGATCGCCTGTGTCTGCCGGTCACGACCGGTTTGCGCCGATCCACCGGCGCTGTCCCCTTCCACCAGAAAGATTTCGGTCTTTGAGGGGTCTTTTTCCGAGCAATCCTTCAGCTTGCCAGCCAGAAAATTCACATCCATTGCCGATTTGCGGCGGGTCAGTTCGCGGGCCTTGCGGGCGGCCTCGCGGGCGTGGGCCGCTTCTAGGATTTTACTAACGATCATCTTGGCTTCGTTCGGGTTTTCCTCGAACCACTCGGACAGCTTTTCGTTTACAAGGCTTTCGACGACTGGCCGCACTTCGGAAGACACCAGCTTGTCTTTGGTCTGGCTCGAGAACTTGGGGTCTGGCACTTTGACCGATAACACGCACGTCAGCCCCTCGCGGGCATCATCGCCGGTAAAGGAAATCTTTTCCTTTTTCGCGATACCAATAGACGCAGCGTAATTATTGATCGTGCGGGTCAGCGCACCACGGAAACCCGCCATATGGGTGCCGCCATCGCGCTGCGGGATGTTGTTGGTAAAGGGCAGTACGTTTTCGTGGTAGCTGTCGTTCCACCACATGGCAACCTCGACTGTGATGCCCTCTTTTTCGCCGGTGAATGAAATGGGATCAGGCAACATGCCGGATTTTGAACGGTCCAGATAGCGCACAAATTCCCGCACGCCACCCTCGTAAAACAGATCGGCCTTTAGCGGCTCGGCGGGGCGTTCATCGGTCAGGATGATCCGCACGCCGGAATTCAGAAACGCCAGTTCGCGCAGACGGTTTTCCAGCGTGTGGAAATTGTATTCCAGATTGGAAAATGTCTCGGTCGAGGCCATAAAGCGCACCTCGGTGCCGGTGCGATCACCACATTCGCCAACCACCTTTAGCGATTCGACCGTGTCGCCATGTTCAAACCGCGCAACGTGTTCCTTGCCGTCACGCCAGATGCGCAATTCCAGCCATTCGGACAGGGCATTCACCACCGAAACACCAACCCCGTGCAGACCGCCCGAGATTTTGTAGGAATTGCTGTCGAATTTACCGCCGGCGTGCAACTGGGTCATAATAACCTCGGCCGCCGAAACGCCTTCTTCCTCGTGAATTCCCACCGGAATCCCGCGGCCATTATCGCTGACTGATACGCTGGAATCCGCGTGGATAATGACGGTTACGGCGTCGGCGTGACCTGCCAGTGCCTCGTCAATACCGTTGTCCACAACTTCATACACCATATGGTGCAGGCCCGAGCCATCATCGGTATCCCCGATGTACATTCCAGGGCGTTTGCGAACCGCTTCTAACCCCTTGAGAACCTTGATAGAATCCGCACCATATTCTTCGGGATTCTTATTGTCGTCAGCCATACGCGCAATCCTTGTTCGTTTCGCTGATTTATACGGGGTTTGCAGAAGAATGTCACGAGTCTGGCGTAATATTTAGGGGCGGTGGGATTATAGGCAAACAGATTGTGTATAACGCCGGTGTATGCGGTTTGCCTCGTCCCACAGGTGTTGGCGTTCGCCCTCTTTTCCGGCCGTTGATAGCCATTCCTCAGCGGCCTCTGTTTCTTGCAGGATTAACGCATCCAGCAAGGGATCGGATGCCGCGACTTCGGCCTTCTCACGGGCCTTTTTCTTTAGGATCGTCATACGCTCTAGTGCGGCAGTTTCCTGATCGGACAGAGATACCCCCTGCATCAGATCCGCCATTGCCATCGGTGGCATAGGCTGATCGTGCAAACGCATCCAGCGTAAGGCGAGCATCGGGCGCAAGGTATAGAAATACCGTTTCAGACGCAAGCTGCCGGCAGGATTCATAAGGCGGCGCTGTTGTCGGCGCAGCATGGACAGATAGTGCCACGTCACCGATTTCCGCGTCAGGGCACGACGGCTAAAATTGGTCAAATCGGCAATAACGCCTTCTGCCTCATGATAACAAATCGGGGACTGCAGCCATTCCCCGATCACCGCGTTTGACGATAAGGCGAGGATCAGGGCCTTACTTAATTCCCAGCCGGACAGATCCAGCTCATCATCTATCGGGCGTTCGATCACATCGCGCTTTTTGCCAAGAGTCAGATGCCATTCAACCAGACGCGCATAAACAAAACGCACATCATAATCGCTGTCGGGGGAATGGAACCCCCAAGCGCGCGAGCCGGATTCGATTGCAAACAGAATCTGCACGTTTTCCTCGGCAGAAATTTCGTTCAGGCGATCAACAATAACCTTGTGCATGTCCGCATTGACTGCGTCGTTCATTCTTTGCCCTCCTCAACGTTTGAAATACTGTTTTCCTCGGTCACTTGCAGATACATCGCCCGATCCCCCAGTGCCGAGAACAGTTCAGCGCCGGTGCCTGTCATCCATGCCTGCGCGCCCAAGGCGCAGATTTCATCGTACAGTGCGGCGCGGCGGTCAGCGTCCAGATGGGCGGCGACTTCGTCCAGCAGCAGGATTGGCGGGGCGCCCACCTGTGCCTTTAGCGCCCGCGCGGTGGCAAGGATCAGCGACACCAGCAGCGCCTTTTGCTCGCCGGTGGAGCAATCACGCGCGGGCACGCCCTTTGCGGTGTATTCGGCGAACAGGTCGGCACGATGCGGGCCGGTCAGGGTGCGACCTGCCAACAGGTCGCGGGAACGGCTTTGGGCAAAGGCATCCAGCAGCGATGTTTCGTCCATCAGCGCGTCCGAGCCTTCGGGGTGAATCAGGGTCAGGGTGGCCGTCGGGAAGGATGTTTCGGCTTCGGCCTGTGCGGATACCAACTGTTCCAGCGCGGCCATCCGGTTGGCGTGGATTTCGGCCCCTGCGCGGGCCATTTGCGTCTCTAACGCGGCATACCAGCCCGCATCGCGCTGCCCGTCCTTCAGCAACCGGTTGCGTTCGCGCATGGCTTTTTCATAGGTCAGAACGGCCTCGGCGTGGGATGGCGTAAAACTCATCGTCATGCGGTCCAGAAACCGCCGCCGTCCCTCGGCCCCTTCGGTCCACAACCGGTCCATCGAGGGCACCAGCCACAGAACCCGTGCAATACGACCCAACGCCACTTGCGGTGCGGCTTTGCCATCTATCCGCACGTTGCGCGAGGCCCCGCCCTCGGACCATGTTTCGACCTCGTGCATCTGGTGCAGACTTTGCAGAATTGCCGTGATCTTCCAGCCCAGCGCCTCGGGCTTGCGGGTCATTTCGTCGACGGTGGCACGGCGCAACCCGCGACCGGGCGACAGCATCGACACCGCTTCCAGAATGTTGGTTTTGCCTGCCCCGTTCGGCCCGTAGATCGCCACGGGCCGCGCATCCAGCGCCAGAACCAGAGCCTTGTGCGAACGGAAATGCGAGAGCTTAAGCTCTATTACACACAGCTCTGTCAAACGCGCATCGGCATCACGACATAGACGGCCGAGGTATCATTCCCCTCGCGCATCAATGTCGGATCACCGGAAGAATTGAACATGAACACTGCGTTTTCACGATCGACCTGTGAGGCGATTTCCAGCAGGTATTTCGCATTAAAGCCAATCTCCAGCGGCTCGTCACCATAGGCCACGGCCAGTTCTTCTTCGGCCGCACCACTGTCAGGCGCGTTGACAGACAGGATCAACCGGTCTTCGTCCAGCGACAGTTTTACAGCGCGCGAGCGTTCGGAGGAAACGGTGGCCACACGATCAACCGCTTTGGCAAATTCGGCGGCGTCCACTTCCAGTTTCTTGGTGTTGCCAGTGGGGATAACGCGGGTGTAGTCGGGGAATGTGCCGTCGATCACCTTGGAGGTCAGGGTGATTTCCGGCGTGGCAAAGCGCACCTTGGTTTCCGACACGGACACGGCGATTTGCACATCGTCGTCTTCCAGCAGTTTGCGCATTTCGTTTACGGTTTTACGCGGCACGATCACGCCCACCATATCGGCGGCACCCTCGGGCAGGTCGGCATCGACACGGGCCAGACGGTGGCCATCGGTGGCCACACAGCGCAGCACCTTGCCGCCTTCGGCATCGGCCACATGCATATAAACGCCGTTCAGATAGTAACGGGTTTCCTCGGTCGAAATGGCGAATTTGGTTTTGTCGAACAACCGGCGCAGCACTTCGGCCTTGGCCGAGAAGTTGGCAGCATATTCGGACGACGCCATCACGGGGAAATCTTCTTTGGGCAAGGTCGCCAACGAAAAATTCGAGCGCCCCGCTTCGATCGTCAAGCGGCCCGAGGTGCCGTCATCAGTCAGTTGCACCAGCGCCCCGTCCGGCAGTTTGCGCACGATTTCATGCAGCATCACGGCGGAAACCGTGGTGGCTCCGGCACGTTCGACCTGACCGACGATTTTGTCCACCACCTCGATATCCAGATCTGTGGCGCGGAAACTGACAGTTTCGCCCTCGGCCTCGATCAGCACATTTGCAAGGATCGGAATGGTGTTGCGCCTCTCGACTACGGATTGCGCCTGTGCGACGGCCTTTAGCAGGTCTGCGCGCTCGATACTGATTTTCATTCCCATCGCTCCTACAGGGTATCGGGGCGACGAAATTACCTGATTTCGTGCCCCGCTCAAGTCTTTTGTTGGAATGTCAGCCGTATTGGCCTGCGCGTCAAGCGTTTAGGCCTCTAATGCGCGCCTTAACAGGTCCAGATCATCGGAAATCTGGCTATCAATCGCCTTTAGCTCTTCGATCTTGCGCACACCGTGCATAACCGTGGTGTGATCGCGCCCGCCAAAGCGGCGCCCAATCTCGGGCAGGGACCGCGAGGTCAGCTTTTTGGCCAGATACATTGCGATTTGACGCGGACGGGCCAGATTGCGCATCCGGCGCGGGCCGATCAGGTCGCTAAAGCGGATGTTGTAATGTTCGCTAACCTTGCGCTGGATTTCCTCGATGGTGATTTTGCGGTCCGAAGCCCGCAGCACATCGGCCAGACAATCCTGCGCCAGTTCCAGCGTGATTTCGCGACCCACAAGCGAGGCAAAAGCGAACAGACGGGTCAGCGCGCCTTCCAGCACACGGACGTTAGTGGAAATGCGGTGGGCCAGAAATTCCAGCACCCCGTCAGACATCACCAGATCGTCGTTCTTGGCGCGGTAGGCGTCAACCTTGGTTTGCAGGATACCAAGGCGCAGTTCGTAATCGGTCGGGTGCAAATCGACCACCAGACCCGATTGCAGACGCGATTTAATCCGCTCCTCAAGCCCCTTGATTTCACCCGGCGCACGGTCGGCGGAAATGATGATCTGTTTGTTCTGGTCCACCAGCGCGTTGAAGGTGTGAAAGAATTCTTCCTGTGTGCTGTCCTTGCTAGCGATGAATTGCACATCGTCCACCATCAGCACATCGACCGAGCGGAACAGCTGTTTGAAATCCATCATCTTGCGTTCGCGCAGGGCCTGCACAAAGCGATACATGAATTGTTCCGCCGACAGGTAAACCACATTCAGATCGGGACGGCGGGATTTTAGTTCATGGGCGATGGCGTGCATCAGGTGGGTTTTGCCCAGACCAACGCCCCCATACAGGAACAGCGGGTTAAAGCTGACAGGGCCACCTTCGGCCACGCGTTTGACGGCGGCATGGGCCAGCTCGTTCGGCTTGCCGACAACGAAACTGTCAAAGGTAAAGCGGGCATCCAGCGGGGCGCCGGGCAGTTCGCCGGCGGGTATTGGCGCGGTTGTTTTGGCGGTTGTGGCCAGTTTGGCAGGCGCCCGTTTGGAAACGGCAAATTCGATGCGCGTTACAGCGGAACCCGCAGTGGTCATCAGATGTTTGATCTGGTCTGCAAAATTGCGACGCACCCAATCGCCAATAAACTGGGTCGGCACGGCAAAGGTGGCAACGCCATCTTGCAGACTGGAGAACACCAGCGGCTCTATCCAAGTTGAATAGTTATTTGCCCCCACCGATTCTTGTAGCTTCTGTCGTACTTGGCCCCACAACTCATCCGTCATTCTGTATTACCCGTTTTCAAAACTCTAACTGCCAAACCGGACAAGAGATGGCATTTCTGCCAACCCACCCGAAGCTACATGCCCCTCACAAGTCGCCATTGCTACCGCATAGCCCATAGGCCGATACACCGAATTAACGGTGCACATAGCGGTGCGTTTACTGGACATGTCCGGCACCAAAGACCAATCAAAAAAACCCGATCGGTCAGGCGCCTTCGCTCCGGCATCCCTTAGCCTGCATACGGCCAGAGATCCGAACATCAACCAAACGCCCTGATTGCGGATTGTTCAGCGCATGATCCTGAGCAATCAGGTCTCTGCGCTTTCCGTTTTTCAAGGCTTGCCGGGTTGCATGTCCCCCAAGACGATGTGAATCGCTTGGGTAAGCTAGCAAGGTCAAACGGGACCACGCAACAGAACTTCGATCTTGACTCAAAGATTGTTAAATCGAATCTGTCGAGGAGATATTTTTTCCAATAAATCCGGTGAAACAGTGGCCTTTTGAAAACACAAAAGGACGCAAACCCGAGGCTTGCGTCCTTTCACTTTTCGAGAATCAGTAGATTAGCCCAGAGCTTTGACCCGAGCGGACAGGCGCGACATTTTGCGCGCAACTGTGTTCTTGTGGAAAATGCCGCGCGATACGCCGCGCATCAGTTCCGGCTGTACTGCACGCAGGGCAGTCTGTGCTGCTTCTTTGTCGCCGCTTTCGATTGCTTCTTCTACTTTGCGCAGGAAGGTGCGAACGCGTGTGCGGCGGGCTTTGTTGATTTCATAACGGCGCTCGTTCTGGCGGGCGCGTTTCTTTGCTTGGGGCGAATTTGCCATGTGTCGATTTCCCTTTCAGGGGTCAGTTTACTATTTCGTTCGCGCAAAAAGCCCCGTCCGAGTTTGTAACCGGTCGTTCCGGCCAAAGCGGGCCTCTCACGCATGTATGGCGGCCTAATAGGATAGAATCATCCGAATTGAAAGGCCAAATTTCAACCCGCCCTATTTGCCGCGGAACTGTGCCTCGCGTTTTTCCAGAAAGGCGTTCATGCCTTCGGACTGATCCTCGGTCGCAAACAGAGAATGGAACAGGCGGCGTTCAAACAGCAGCCCCTCGCGCAGGCTTGTTTCATAGGACCGGTTCACCGCCTCTTTGACAGCCATTGTCGTCAGCAGGGACTTTTCAGCGATCTTTTGTGCTGCGGCCATTGCCTCGTCCATCAGCTTTTTCGCTGGCACGACACGACTGACCAGACCGGAACTTTCAGCCTCGGCCGCATCCATGAAACGTCCCGTCAGGTGCATTTCCATGGATTTGGATTTGCCCACGAACCGCGTCAACCGCTGGGTGCCGCCAATACCGGCGACCACGCCCAGATTGATTTCGGGCTGGCCGAATTTCGCATTGTCCGCCGCAAGGATGAAATCACACATCATGGCCAGTTCGCAGCCACCACCCAGCGCGTACCCTGCCACAGCGGCAATCACGGGTTTGCGCATTTTCAGCAACTGTTCGGTTTCGGTGCCAAAGAAATCTGACATGAACATATCGACAAAGCTTTTGTCGGCCATTTCCTTGATGTCGGCCCCGGCGGCAAATGCCTTTTCCGATCCGGTGATGACAACGCAGCGCACCTTTTCATTTTCATCCGCCGCCTTCAACGCATCCGCCAATTCCCCCAGCAGTTGGGAGTTCAGCGCATTCAGCGCCTCGGGTCGGTTCAGTTTGATAAGGGCAACGTGGTCTTCGGTTTCGACGATTAGGGTCTCGTAAGCCATGGAATCATGCCAAGTTGTTTCTGTTGGGAACGATTCCCTAGCATTTCTGACCAAGGGTTCAAGTTATCTTTGGCATTGCGCACAATAGAAAGTTGAGCGTCCCCCCTGCGTGATTCGCCGGATTTTGCCGTCACATCCCTTGGTTAGACAGGGTTCCCCCTCGCGTCCGTAGGCGCGAAAGCTGTGTTGAAAATATCCCAGTTCGCCATCGGCCTGACGATAATCCTTAAGCGACGATCCACCCGAATCAATGGCTTCGTTCAACACATCACGGATTGCCGGCACCAAGGATCGCACGCGTGTTGCCGATAGCTGCCCCGCCTTACGCGTCGGAGAAATCCCTGTCCGCAACAGCACTTCGCAGACATATATATTTCCCAGCCCCGACACGATTTTCTGATCCAGAAGCGCGGTTTTGATCGGGGTGTTCCGGCCTTTTAGCCGGTCCAGAAGATAGGCTTCGTCAAAGCTGTTTCCCAATGGTTCAGGCCCCAGACTGGCCAGCAGCTTGTGCCCTTCGGCCTGATCAGTGGCCACCAGATCCATCGCCCCGAAGCGGCGCGTATCGTTGAACACCACGCGGGCGTCGTCCTGCATGTGAAGCACAACATGATCGTGTTTCTGAATGTCGGGGTGATCGCCTTTGGATATCAGCATCCGCCCCGACATACCCAGATGGATCAACAGGGTTTCCCCCGAATCCAGATCGGTCAGAATATACTTTGATCGCCGCCGCAGCCGTTCCACCCGCTTGCCAGTCAGCCGCTGTTCCATCCCGTCAGGAAACGGCCAGCGCAGATCAGGGCGGCGCACCTGCGCGCGGATGATCTGTTTGCCCTCCATTACAGGGATCAGCCCGCGACGGACTGTCTCGACTTCGGGTAATTCGGGCATATGCGGCTCCCTCTCATTGTATCGGGCGGCAAGGGTATTATAAGGGGGTCAAGTATCAAGGATGATCCGACAATGAGCAACAGCAACGAAAAAACCACCCACTTCGGTTTCCGGACCGTCGCCGAGGACGACAAGGCCGGAATGGTTCACGGCGTGTTTTCCAATGTCGCCAGCAAATACGATGTGATGAATGACGCCATGTCGATGGGCATCCACCGTATCTGGAAAGACGCGATGATGAACTGGCTGGCCCCGCGCGCCGGGCAAAAGCTGCTGGATGTGGCGGGCGGGACCGGTGATATTTCCTTTCGCTTTCTGAAACGGGCCGGACGCGCGCATGCCACGGTGCTGGACCTGACCGAACCGATGCTGGTCGAGGGCGCCAAACGGGCCGAGGCCTCGCAACTGGCGGATCAACTGGACTGGGTGGTAGGTGACGCGATGGCGTTGCCGTTCAAGGATAATACCTTTGACGTTTACACCATTTCATTCGGCATCCGGAACGTGACCCGCATTTCCGATGCCCTGTCCGAAGCTTTTCGCGTGTTGCGCCCCGGCGGGCGTCTGATGGTGCTGGAATTCAGCCAGATCCCCAACGACATGATGCAAAAGGTGTACGATCTTTATTCCTTTAACATCATCCCGCGTCTGGGACAGTTGATCGCCAATGATCGCGACAGTTACCAGTATTTGGTCGAATCCATCCGCAAATTTCCCGAACAGGAAACATTCGCGCAAATGATACGCGAGGCCGGTTTTGAAAACGTAAAATACCGCAATATGTCGATGGGCATTGCGGCGCTTCATTCCGGGTGGAAAATCTAGCAGATGCGCGGACCTCACAATATCTGGCGGTTGATCCGCACAGCGGCCACGTTCGAGCGCACGGGCGCCTTGGGTGTGGTGCTGAATGAAATGGATGCGCCCACCTCGATCCGGGTCGTGGTGCGGTTGTTTGGCTGGACCATGCGCTGGGCGGGCCTGAAGGGCGATCCGAACATGCCGCCTGTCACGCGGGCACTGAATGCGCTGGGACCGGCCTATATCAAATTCGGTCAGGTGCTTTCGACCCGCCCCGATCTGGTGGGCGGTGATCTGGCAACACAATTGCGGGTATTGCAGGACAAACTGCCGCCGTTTCCAACGGATGTGGCCAAAGCCACTGTGGAAGAAGAACTGGGGAAACCTGCGGACGATATTTACAGCGAATTCAGTGATGCTGTTGCCGCAGCTTCGATTGCACAGGTGCATTATGCACGGTTGATCAATACCGGCGAAGAAGTGGCCGTAAAGGTGCTGCGCCCGAATATCGAACGCGCCTTTCGCAAGGATATCGACGCCTTTTATTTTGCCGCATCGGTAATCGAATTTCTATCGCCATCCTCGCGCCGCCTAAGGCCGCGGGATGTGATCGAGCATTTCGACCACGGTGTGATGAGCGAACTGGATTTGCGCAGCGAGGCCTCGGCCGCGTCGGAATTTGCCGAGAACACCAAGAACGACGAAAAGTTTCAGGTGCCGCTGGCAAATTGGGAGTTTTCCAGCCGCCGGGTGATGACACTGGGCTGGGCCGACGGGTTGCCGTTGGGCGATAACGATGCGCTGGACGCTGCGGGGCATGACCGTGTGGCGCTGGCCAAGCGGGTGTTGCAACTGTTCCTGAGCCACGCCTTGCGCGACGGGTATTTTCACGCCGACATGCATCAGGGCAACATGAAGGTGGCCGCCAATGGCGACATCATCGCCTATGATTTCGGGATCATGGGGCGAATTGATGAATACACCCGCCGCGTCTATGCCGAAATCCTGATCGGATTTATCCGGCGCGATTACAAACGCGTCGCCGAAGTGCATTTCGAGGCTGGCTATGTGCCCGCCGACCGTGATGTTGATGAATTTGCCTCGGCCTTGCGGGCCGTGGGCGAGCCGATTTTCGGCATGGATGCCTCGCAAATTTCAATGGGGCGACTGTTCCATTACTTGTTCGAGGTTACCGAACGTTTCGGCATGGAAACCCGCACCGAACTGATTCTGCTGCAACGCACAATGGTGGTGGTCGAAGGCGTGGCGCGGTCACTGGACCCCTATATCAACATCTGGGAAGTCGCACGGCCCGTGGTCGAGGATTACATCAAATCCAACCTTGGCCCCCGCGCAATGATGCGTGACCTGCTGAAAACCGCGCGGGTTTTGGCGCGGTTTGGGCCGGAATTGCCCAAAATGGCCGAAGCTGCCTTGATTCACCATTCGCAACCGCCTGTAAAACCGCAAACGACATCCCCTTGGAGGCCTGCAATGTATATCCTGTTGGGGGCCGTAACGGCCTGGACAGGGTTTCTGTTGGCGCTTGCAGTATTATCCTAAACAGGGTCACGCAGGGCAGATACCGAAGTCGATGGTACCTCGACCCCGCCTTCCAGCACCAGAATGGTTTCGCCGTTCCGGCTTTTGGCCTCCAGCACTCTGGAGTAGATTTCTGCCTTGTTTGTCGCGATCAATTCATCGCCTGAATAGCTTTCCACCTCGAAAGTATACAGCCCGTTTGAAAACGGTGCGCCATTCCCGTCCACACCGGCCCACTGGATTTCATCTGTTGACGGGGTGAAATCCTGCCGCTGCACTTCGTTTCCGCTGCTGTCCTTGACCACCAAAACCGCACGATCGGCACTGGCCGCCGGATTGGGGGAAACGCTGATTGGGCTGCCGTCAAAATTGGCCGCGGCCGCAGCACGGGCATCCAGCCCGATCCAGGTGGCCATTTCCCCCATGCCCATCACGCTCATTTGTGCGCCGAGCGCCTCGAGCAGATCATTGGTTTTAACCTGTTGTTCAACACCGGAGAATTGCGCCAATTGGCTGGAAAAATCATCAGAACTCATCGGACTAAGCGGGTCCTGGTTTTTTATCTGTGCAGTTAGCAGTTTCAGAAAAACATCATAATCAGAATTTACCGCTTCCTTATCTGTTGCTGCATTCCCGGTTTGGGTTGCTGCCTGAGAGGGGGGTGTATTTGTGACTTGCATTGTTTTTCCTTTCAAAGGCGCAGATCAAGCCCGTTTGACGGTTCCAAAGAAACCCGCGCAGGGTGGATGTTTTCAATTTCGGTTGGGGGGGCAAATTTTGCGGCATGTCGGGTTTGCGCATCCGGGTTGTTCCCGCCAGCATTTTCACGGTCATGTTGCGAAAACTGGAACCCCACATCTGCGTATCCCATATCGCGAAACTCTTGCGCCAGCGTTTCGATATGGCGTCGCATCAGGTCCATCGTCTCGCCGCGTTCGGCCAGCACAGCAACATTAATACCCCCGTCTGTCAGGGTAAACGTCAGACGGACTCGACCCAATTCATGAGGGTTCAAGGTTAATTCAACCGGCCGTTCGGGCATTTGGCGCGCCACATCCGCCAATTGCCGCGCGATATGTCGCGGGATTTCCGGCTGTGTAACCGCTGCGTTTTGCTGCGTGGGCGTCAATACCGTTGCATGTGAAGGTCTGGATAGAATATCCAGGGGTTCAAACGCAGTATTGCTATCAATCGGAACTGTCTCGTTTGTCTCCTCACTGGTCATCAGTGTTGTAACAGGAATAGCCTAGGTAGTGTCGCGAGTTTGGTGGAAATTCGAGGACGGCGTAATCTCCGGGTGCATCGAAGCCACCCAACCGGCGGCTGGAACCGCCAAGGAGATCACGCCATGACAAAGAATACAGCAACATCGACATCCGCGCTACTGGCCAATGAAGCAGGCTATGACCCGATTGAAGACCGGCTGCGCCAGAACATCCGCGCGACGATCGAGGCGGTTTTCGAAGAGGAGCTGGAGCAGTTTCTGGGCCGTTGCCGGTATGGCCGCAGCGGCGGGGCAAAGGCCGGATACCGCCACGGGCATCGCGAGCGGCAACTGGTCGGAACATTTGGAACCGAAACGGTGCGCGTGCCGCGTGCGCGGATCACAGGCGAGGCCGGCAAGGCCAGAGAATGGCGCTCGAAGGCATTGCCCCGCTACCAGCGGCTGACGAAGAAGGCCGAGGCGCTGATCGCTGCTGTCTACCTTTCGGGCACCAACACACGGCGGGTAAAACGCGCCCTGTTCGGCCTGTTTCAGGGGGCGGTCAGCAAGGATGTGGTGAGCCGCGCCTGGCGCAAGGTGAAGGTGGACTGGCAGGCGTGGTGCGCCCGCAGCCTTGCGGATGAAGACATCGTGCGGCTGATCCTGGACGGCACCGTGATCAAAACGCGGATTGACAGGAAGGCCACCAATATCTCGGTTCTGGCCGCGATTGGCGTGCGCCGGGATGGGCAGAAGGTCTTGTTATCACTGATGAACATGGGCGGCGAAAGCACCTCCGCCTGGCGTCAGTTCATCAACGATCTGGATGCGCGCGGGTTGAAACGGCCGAATTTGTCATCGTGGACGGGGCACCGGGACTTGAGGTCGCTCTCATTGCCCTCTGGGGTGAAGATCTGCCGATCCAGAGGTGCACGGTGCACAAGCACCGCAACCTTCTGGCCAAGGCACCCAAGCGTATGCATGATGAGTTGACAGAAGATTACCGCGACATGATCTACGCCAAAACACCCGAGGAAATCGCCACCCGCCGCAAGGCATTTCTGCGAAAATGGCGGCTGAAATGCAAGGCCGTCGCTGACAGCTTGGAAGAAGCAGGAGATAAGCTTTTCACCTTCACGCGTCTGCCACAAGGCCAGTGGAAATCGGCCAGAACGACAAATGCGATCGAACGCCTGAACGAGGAATTCCGCCGCCGCATCAAGACCCAGACCGTGCTGCCATGCGCCGAGACCGTGCCGATGCTGCTTTGGGCTCTGATGGCCTCGGGGCAGATCGTCATGCGAAAGGTCGATGGCTGGGAAACGCTCGCTCAGCCCGTCGCCGACGCAACCCTTGACCAAGCCGCCTGACCGGCGCATAACTCAACCCGCTCGGAGGTGCCTGAAATCAATTTCCACCACTTTCGAGACACAACCCTCCGACGATCTCGGTGTAGGACAGCGCACCGTATGGCGGTGCAAACCGGTGTTTTCCCAATACAAGGGGAACAGGTTCATCCCGGCGCAGGGCGTTCTGCAAACCGGAAATCGAATAAGTGTTCTTTTTGCTGATATCATCGGGTGTTGGCACCGGAATCAATGCGTTCAAAAGCAGCGACCCGACCACATTGAGACCGGCAGCGATCAGACTGATCCCCAGTTTGCTGGTGATCCCGAAAAAACCCGCCACGGCAGGTGCAAAAGCCAGTGCCACCACCGAAATAACAACGGTCAGAATGCTGCGCAGGGCCGACTTGCCCGGAATCAGCCGGATGATAACCTGCACGCCGGTGCGTGGGCGGATGCAGTGCCAGAACCGCCGCTCGATGATTTGTGCTCCTTTGGCCGTCACCAGACAGACCCGCAAATTCTCGTGCTCGCAAACCGGCAGACCCGGCATCGTGTGCTCCACCATTTCCAACATGGTCAGCCCCTCTGGCAAGGCAGCGTTGATGCGGCCCTGTCCGGGATCAAGCAGCGGGGAGGCTATTACAGGGACCGTCATTCAATCCTCCTTTAACCGGGTTTGAATATGGCGATAAACGCCGACAAAACGCGATGCCCAGCGCGGATCTGTGCAGTCCTCGACCTTGGCTGCATCATCGGACTGGATATGCAACATCCACCGGTCATCGATCACGATGGCCACATGGGTCGACAACCGTCCGTGCCGGTACAGGATCAGATCAAACGGACGCGGGTTGTCGACCGGCTGCCATATCTGTTTGTCATAGTGGCGATCCAGCAGCGCGGCGACCTCTGCGGCTTCCTCGGCGCTGGAATAGCTTTCTGTGTATGACGGCAGGGCAATCCCCAGTTCCCGCGCATAGACCAGCCGTGCCAGCCCCCAGCAATCGCACCCGTCAAAGCCGCGCCCTCGATCAGAATAGGGGATGCCGATATATCCGTCAGACCACGCCATCAGCGGAACAGCCCCGGAAACCGGTCTTTGGTGAATCTGTCCATCGGCACCGATTCCTCCTCGATGGGAGCACGGGAAATCGAGATCGAAACCTCGCCTGCGTTTCCGTCGACACCGATGATGTTCAGATTGCGGTATTCCGCCTCGACCAGATCAGGGGACGAGGCCAGAACCACCGCCATATGCACCACGGGCCGGTCGGTGAAACTGCGCAACACATGCGCGATTTCATTGTCGACATTTTCCAGCACCAACGTGGCTGCGGCTGGCGCGTCTTCCAGATCGGACGGGAACTCGGCCGAGGCCAAAATGAACAGATAAGGGTCGGTCTGCGGGTCCGCCCCGGACCAGCTGGAGCGGGTGCCATAAAGCAGCGGCTCGACTGACAGCCGTTCGGTCGGGTCGGTTGACAGGCGCACCGGGGCGGGCAATTCCGTATGCTCGACGGTTAGTAGAACGACTTCGACTTCAGGGCTGCTGGCCTCTTCAAGGGCCGCGCGGGCATTTAGGGAAACCCGTCTCATGGCAACACCGCGATCTGGAATGCAATCCGGAACCGGATGCCCTTGACGGTTTCGCGCGGGGTCGATGCGCCGAACAGGCACAACCAGCGGGCCGACAAAAGCAGGGGCGCGCCGCTGCTGGTCAGCAACGGGTTGCCGCTGGCGTCCAGCATTGACCAGCCATCGGTGGTCGGGTCGGGCATCCAGAACGGTTTGGTGCCCAGTTTTGTTGCTGTCCGGTAAAAATTGTCAAAGACCGCTTTCTCGGATCGGGGCACGTCAATCGTCATTGAATATTCTCGCACCACGCTGGAAAAACGTCGCCGGTATGCGGGTGGGCCGGTTTCACCGGATTTGCTTTTACGCCCGTCCTGCAGCTGTGACTGGAACCCGTTTCGCATTGGACGTGGCAGGCTGTCGGGCCAAGTGGCAACGCTCATCGTAATGCCCCCCCGGGCCGCAACCCGTATTTACGCTTCAGAACGCGATCAGCGCCACCTCCGGCCGTAGTCATGGCATCCCCCACCGCATCGGCCAGCACCAGCTTGTGAGAGCGCCGTCCGCTGCTGTCGACGGTTTCCTCGACCTCGCCATGAACGGGGGTCGAGGACTGGTTGTCGATCACGATCAGCGGGGCCTGTGATGCACCGCCCGTACTGCCCTGATTTCGCATATAGGCAGGGGCCACCAGACCACCGGCCGCAAAGCCCGGAATGTCATTGCCTGCATTAATCAATTCCAGCAGCCCGCGATGTTTTTTTGTTGCGGCGGCATTGACCATGAATTCGCCACTGCTGCCCCACATCAACACATCATCCGAGGTGCCACCCCCGCGCCCGTAGATCATGCCGCCCTCGGCATTCGCCGGAATGGCAGCCGGTTTCAGCCCGGGGAAAGCCGCGCCCAAAACCATACCGATTAGCCCGCCCGAACCGCCCGTGCCTAACAGGGCGGCCAGCGGGCCTTCACCCAGCAGGATGGCTTTCAGCGCCGCTGCCTCGATGCTCTGGCCAACACTGTCCATCACATCGGCCAAACTCTTGCCTTGCAGGATCAGACCATCCAGCGCGTTGTAGGTTGTGTCGGTCAAAAAGTCCCATGTGTCCTTTTGCTGCTCCAACCCCTTGGATTCGGCATTACGCTGGGCAATCAGGTCGGCAATGGTCTGCTTTTCTGTTGCGGTCGCCGTAGCCATCGCTTCGCGATTGCGCAGCATTTCCTTTTGTACCGGATCGGTCTCGCGCAGGATCGCCAACTCGTCCTTCAGGCTCTGGATCAGTTTCTTGGTCGCATTTTCCTGCTTGCGGCTTGCACCGCCGCCACCACGATGTTTGCGCGGCGGTTTGTAGTTCTCCAGAAATACGATGGCGTCACTGTTTTGCCAGTCAGAAATACTCCCGCCCTGTTTGCGGGGATCGCCTCCGCGCCCGGCCCCGGCACCTGCTTGCCCCATAGCCGCGATCTGTGCGGCTGTTTCCAAGGAAATCCCAAGGGCTGCGGCCAACCTTTCAGCCTCGGCAGCTGCACTCGATACCCCGCCCGCCATGTTGAGAGAGGCCAGCGCCTGTCCTTTCTCGAATGCCGCCAGCAATTCGGCTTTCAGATCGGCAGACACATTCATTGTGTCCAGCGTATTTTCGAACACTCTGCGCTCGGCTGCGGCACGCAATTGCGCAACCTGCGCCGATCCTTCGCCATAGCGCAGTATGGCAGCACGGATCGCATTTTCCTGCTGCAGGGTTTGCAGCATCTGTTGCGCAGAAGCGGCTTCCTGATAATTGGATTTCACCCGTGCCGATGCATATTCAACGGCGCTTGCCGCCCATTCTGCCAGTGGATTTCGGGGGGGATTGGCTTTGTCCCATGTGGACATCAGCGTGGCTTTCAACTCTTTGGCCACACCCAGTTCTTCAACTTTCTGTGCGTAAATTGTCAATGAGCATTTAAAACTGACCCGGTTTCGGCATTTAAATTTGCCCCCCCCTTTGTGGCGCAAAGCCCCCAGTCGGGCCGCCTTCATGTAGCGAGTCCGTCTGGGGGCTTTGCTTGCGGAACGGCTAGTTTTTTCTACGGCGTTTACTCTGGGCGAACCGGTATGAGGTATTGCCGGTTTCGATGATGTTGCAGTGATGAGTGACGCGATCCAGAAGGGCGGTTGTCATCTTGGCATCCCCGAAGACCGAGACCCATTCACCGAACTCAAGGTTGGTTGTGATGATGATGCTGGTCTTCTCGTAGAGCTTGCTGATCAGATGGAAGAGCAACGCGCCACCGGATTTGGGAAACGGGATGTAGCCCAGCTCGTCGATGATGACGCAGTCCAAAGCCGAGAGCTGCCGGATGATCTTCCCTGCATTGCCGTCGGCCTGTTCCTTGATCAGGGCGTTGATCAGATCGACGGCGTTGAAGAAGCGCGCCTTCTTGCCGTTGTTGATCAGCGTCGTTCCCAGCGCGATGGCGATGTGGGTTTTGCCCGTGCCGGTTCCGCCCACCAGGATGAGGTTATGGGCCTCCTCTGTGAACTGGCCGGTGCAGAATGGTTCGATCTGGGCCTGGGTGAGGGCGGCGGCGCTGTAATCGAAGGTGGCGAAGTCCTTGTGATGGGGGAACTTCGCAACCCTCATTTGATACTGGATGGAGCGCACCCGGCGCTCTACAGTCTCGGCGTCGATCAGTTGCCTTATCGCTGTGGTCAGACTTGGCGGCTTGCGCGCGGACAGCAGATCATGGGCGCAAGCTGCCATTCCATGCAACCTGAGGGCTGTCAGTTGGTCGATCAAGGCATTCATACGGCAACCTCCTCAGCCGAGCACAGGGTCTCATAGCGTTTGCAATCGGCTTCGGGCCGCAAGGTCAGCTGCGGATAAGCGCAGGCATCGCTGAGCGGTGTGATGACCGGTTCCACCAACTGGTTGATCAGATTGATGATGGCGGGCAGCCGCAGGGTGTTTTGTGCCACCGCCAGATTGCAGGCCGTCTCGACCACCTCGATCCCGTGATCCTGTGCCAGCAGGAGCAGGTCGACGAACTCCCGATCCCCGCCTTTACCAGCCATGTAATGTTCCCTGATCCGATGCATGGCCTCGGGCAGTTCCCAGCCCACAAAGGGGGCGCCATTGCGCAGGGCACCAGGCTTGCGGTCCAGCAGGGGAACGTAATGCCAGGGCTCGAAATAGCTGATATTGCGGGTAAAATGACGCCTGTGCTCGGCAATCACATCCTGACCGGAGACCACCACGATCCGGCCGGCATAGGCGCGTAGCGACACATGATGCCCGGCAAAGCGGGAGGGCACGCTGTAGCGATTGCTGGCATATTGAACCAGGCAGGTGGAGCGGACACGGACGGTCTTTTCCACGTAGCCGTCGAAGGCCCGACCCAGGGGGCGCAGTTCGGCGCGCTCGTCTTCGAACACTTCGGTAATCGTGCGATCCTGCTGCTCGGGATGGGGACGCTCTGCCAGATCTTCGCAACGCAGACGCAGCCACGCGTTCAGCGCCTCGAGATCATCAAAGGCCGGTTCGGGAACGAACAACCGGCCCCGCAAGAACTGGACCTGGTTCTCGACCTGTCCCTTCTCCCAGCCCGCAGCGGGCGTGCAGGCCACCGGCTCCATCACATAGTGGTTCATCAAGGCCAGGAACCGGGGATGGAATATCCGCTCCTTCGAGCGCGAAACGTAGGTCACCATGGTCTTGGGGTTGTCGATGATCACCCTGCGCGGAACGCCTCCGTAAAAGGACAGCGCCTGCACGAAAGCATCCAGCACCATCTCCTGGGCTTCACCGGGATAGGCAATCACGAAAGGCTTGCGGCTGTGACACAGGCGGAAATGAGCTGGTAGTGTCGCGAGTTTGGTGGAAATTCGAGGACGGCGTAATCTCCGGGTGCATCGAAGCCACCCAACCGGCGGCTGGAACCGCCAAGGAGATCACGCCATGACAAAGAATACAGCAACATCGACATCCGCGCTACTGGCCAATGAAGCAGGCTATGACCCGATTGAAGACCGGCTGCGCCAGAACATCCGCGCGACGATCGAGGCGGTTTTCGAAGAGGAGCTGGAGCAGTTTCTGGGCCGTTGCCGGTATGGCCGCAGCGGCGGGGCAAAGGCCGGATACCGCCACGGGCATCGCGAGCGGCAACTGGTCGGAACATTTGGAACCGAAACGGTGCGCGTGCCGCGTGCGCGGATCACAGGCGAGGCCGGCAAGGCCAGAGAATGGCGCTCGAAGGCATTGCCCCGCTACCAGCGGCTGACGAAGAAGGCCGAGGCGCTGATCGCTGCTGTCTACCTTTCGGGCACCAACACACGGCGGGTAAAACGCGCCCTGTTCGGCCTGTTTCAGGGGGCGGTCAGCAAGGATGTGGTGAGCCGCGCCTGGCGCAAGGTGAAGGTGGACTGGCAGGCGTGGTGCGCCCGCAGCCTTGCGGATGAAGACATCGTGCGGCTGATCCTGGACGGCACCGTGATCAAAACGCGGATTGACAGGAAGGCCACCAATATCTCGGTTCTGGCCGCGATTGGCGTGCGCCGGGATGGGCAGAAGGTCTTGTTATCACTGATGAACATGGGCGGCGAAAGCACCTCCGCCTGGCGTCAGTTCATCAACGATCTGGATGCGCGCGGGTTGAAACGGCCCGAATTTGTCATCGTGGACGGGGCACCGGGACTTGAGGTCGCTCTCATTGCCCTCTGGGGTGAAGATCTGCCGATCCAGAGGTGCACGGTGCACAAGCACCGCAACCTTCTGGCCAAGGCACCCAAGCGTATGCATGATGAGTTGACAGAAGATTACCGCGACATGATCTACGCCAAAACACCCGAGGAAATCGCCACCCGCCGCAAGGCATTTCTGCGAAAATGGCGGCTGAAATGCAAGGCCGTCGCTGACAGCTTGGAAGAAGCAGGAGATAAGCTTTTCACCTTCACGCGTCTGCCACAAGGCCAGTGGAAATCGGCCAGAACGACAAATGCGATCGAACGCCTGAACGAGGAATTCCGCCGCCGCATCAAGACCCAGACCGTGCTGCCATGCGCCGAGACCGTGCCGATGCTGCTTTGGGCTCTGATGGCCTCGGGGCAGATCGTCATGCGAAAGGTCGATGGCTGGGAAACGCTCGCTCAGCCCGTCGCCGACGCAACCCTTGACCAAGCCGCCTGACCGGCGCATAACTCAACCCGCTCGGAGGTGCCTGAAATCAATTTCCACCACTTTCGAGACACAACCCCGACTTCCTACATTATTCACTTTTTCGACCAGATTACCCCCACTATTGCCCAGGAGCAACCTGTGGGTAAGTAATTGAAAAATAAAGGTGCAATCCCACTATACTCACATTATTTAATAATTTTCCTACATAATGGATGGACTCTTGCCCTCCCGTTTCCTACGATCCGGACGAATCAAGCCGCGCCTTCCGGTACTCTGGCCTGACGACACCAGGGTTTTGGAAAGGATCAATTTTGACAGCGGCAAAGGAATTATGTGGATCGGAAGAAGACATGCGTCCCGTGATCCGGGCGGCCGAATATGTGCGCATGTCGACCGAGCATCAAAAATATTCCACCGAGAACCAGGGCGAAGCGATTCGTGCCTATGCCAGCACCCACGGTATGAAGATCGTGCGCACCTATGCTGACGCGGGCAAGAGCGGGCTTAGCATCAAGGGGCGCGACGCGCTCCAGCGCATCATCGAGGATGTCGAAACCGGCGCGGCGGATTTCGAGGTCATTCTGGTTTATGACATCAGCCGCTGGGGCCGGTTTCAGGATGCGGATGAATCCGCCTATTACGAATACATCTGCCGACGCGCCGACATTCAGGTCCAGTATTGCGCCGAGCAGTTCGAGAATGACGGCAGCCCCGTCGCCACCATCGTCAAAGGCGTGAAACGGGCGATGGCGGGCGAATACAGCCGAGAACTGTCGGTCAAGGTCTTTGCTGGGCAGTGCCGCCTGATCGAGCTGGGCTACCGCCAGGGCGGCCCGGCCGGATTTGGGCTGCGCCGCGTCCTGATCGGCGAGAATGGCGAGAGGAAAGCCGAGCTGGCGCGAGGTGAACACAAGAGCCTGCAGACCGACCGCGTCGTCCTCGCCCCCGGCTCGGCCGAGGAAGTCGAGATCGTGCGCGATATCTATCGCCAGTGCATCGAGGACGGAAAGCCAGATTAAGCCTCTGTAAAATCAGGAAGCCCGAAGTTTGCATTGACATCATGTAGATATGAATAAGGGTTTCCCCCGCGCGATTTTCGACCAGCCAGATACCCTCTAACCCCAATATCTGCTGCAGCAAGTGCGGCCCCTGCCCCGAGCAGGGCAGGTTGGCCCAGATCGGTAAAATATGCCAGTGCGCCAGCAGATGGCACAGAAACTGTAATAGCTCTGTACGCCCCTTCCCACGCGGTTGCTATGCTATTGCCGTCAAGCTCTCGTTTTAGGGCTCGCAAACTTGGTTCGATTTTTTGCTCGTAAATCTGTTGGGCCCTATTGAAAGTCTCCCACCCGTTGATCACTTCATCCTGGCTCGCCAATTGACTGGAAAGTTCTGAAATCTGCGCGGCAAATTCCAAGTATTGATCTTTCCTTTGGGTCATGCCTAGCTGAGCGGGTTTTCTCTGAGGTAGCTTAGCAGTATCTTGTACTTGTTCAAGTTGCGATGATTATAGCGCCATTCTGTTTCCTTGAGATGCAAATGGAAGGTGTGTTTGGGAAGGCCCTTGAACTTGGCAAGGCGTAGTTTGGCCAATCCCCAGAAGCCTTCGATGCCGTTGATGTGCACGCGGCCACGCGCGAATTCATCCTTGGAATGGTCGACACGGAAGTGCCCGTATCCCAAATCCACCAAACCGTTATAGCCGCGCCAGCCGTCTGTGTTGATCACGGATGCCGGATCAACCCGACCGCGGATAATCCCTTGCAGGGTTGGCTTTGAGCAGTCCGGTACGATCTCGGTGTAGACCTTTCCGTCACGCTCGAAGACGCCAAACACGGTCGTCTTCCCATAAGCCCCGCGTCCGCGCTTGCCTTTCACACGTCGCGCGCCAAAGAAGCTTTCGTCCACTTCTATGATGCCGAACATCGGACGCTGTGCCTCGCAGGCCAAAAGGATACGCTCGCGCAAAGCGCGGTAAAACCGATTGACGGTATTGCGGTTGAGACCCGAGAGCTGGGTAGCCTGGGTGGCCGTCAGATCAGCGGCAAAATACCGAACAATCTCGCGGATTTTCTTCTCTGAAACGCGGGAACCGTGTGCGTATCTATTCTTCATGCCTTTTCATAGCCTTATGACAATTTATTGTCACTCAGCTAGGCATGACCCTTCTTACCCTTACCGCCTTGCTTAAAGCGTTTCGGCTTTTCGTTGAAACACTTGTCATACCCTGCCAGTGAGGCAGTGATTGCGCAGCAATGGCGTTCACTGGCAGGGCATGATCCAATATTAAGTCGAAACGCTATAATTGTTCCCTTAAAGGCCCAAATATACACGCTCGGGCCAGTTGGGCCAAACTCGCGAACAACTCGCTGATCTGCCCGTCAGGGCTGGTGCTTGTGGCTTTCATCTCGCCTTTCTCGGTGGCGTAGCGACGCTGGTGGAAATATCCAGATAGAAAACCAGAGGATGGCGGCTTCAGCGATTATCAGCGGGCGCAGCAGGTTGGCTATCTCGGCAGGGGGGCCGCTGAGGCTGGTCAAGCCGCCGATGAGCAGGAAATCCCACAGCCAATGCAGCACCATCAGCGGCCAGATCGCCCCAAGGCGGATGGCGATCGGCGCATAGACCAAGCCGACCAGGAAGGTGAATTTCAGCTGCGCAACAACACCCGCACCGTTCACCCCGCCAAAATAATTGACCGAATGCAGCAGGGAAAAGGTCACCGCGCTCACCAGCATTGCCACCCAGACAGAGCCGTTTTTCAGGAACCCGCGTAGCACCACGCCGCGATAGACAAGTTCTTCGGAAATACCGACCAGAAGCGTGGTCAGTCCGACCAGCGCAAACACCCCGAGCCGTTCACCCGGCAACTGGATATGTGACAGAAGAACGATCCAGCCCCAGACAATAATCACCCCGGGCGGCAGCAGCCACAAAAGCTCTCTTGCGTCTGCAATTTTCCCCATTCCGACCTCGGGCCAGTTGTAAAACGCCCTGATCCAGAAAACCGCCAGCGCCAGAAGAACCAGTTCGACCCAGGACAGGACACGCACAAAGTACGGATCGCCATAGGCATACCCCGCCCAGTGGAGCGAGACATACATGCCCACGCCAATAATCGCCGTGTAAAGGGCCGCCAAAAGGAGTGCATTCAGTTTGACAGACATGTTGTTCCTTTCAAGTATTGCGGGCGGTCCTGATAATCACATTGAACCACCCCGAGGGGTTGTGTCTCGAAAGTGGTGGAAATTGATTTCAGGCACCTCCGAGCGGGTTGAGTTATGCGCCGGTCAGGCGGCTTGGTCAAGGGTTGCGTCGGCGACGGGCTGAGCGAGCGTTTCCCAGCCATCGACCTTTCGCATGACGATCTGCCCCGAGGCCATCAGAGCCCAAAGCAGCATCGGCACGGTCTCGGCGCATGGCAGCACGGTCTGGGTCTTGATGCGGCGGCGGAATTCCTCGTTCAGGCGTTCGATCGCATTTGTCGTTCTGGCCGATTTCCACTGGCCTTGTGGCAGACGCGTGAAGGTGAAAAGCTTATCTCCTGCTTCTTCCAAGCTGTCAGCGACGGCCTTGCATTTCAGCCGCCATTTTCGCAGAAATGCCTTGCGGCGGGTGGCGATTTCCTCGGGTGTTTTGGCGTAGATCATGTCGCGGTAATCTTCTGTCAACTCATCATGCATACGCTTGGGTGCCTTGGCCAGAAGGTTGCGGTGCTTGTGCACCGTGCACCTCTGGATCGGCAGATCTTCACCCCAGAGGGCAATGAGAGCGACCTCAAGTCCCGGTGCCCCGTCCACGATGACAAATTCGGGCCGTTTCAACCCGCGCGCATCCAGATCGTTGATGAACTGACGCCAGGCGGAGGTGCTTTCGCCGCCCATGTTCATCAGTGATAACAAGACCTTCTGCCCATCCCGGCGCACGCCAATCGCGGCCAGAACCGAGATATTGGTGGCCTTCCTGTCAATCCGCGTTTTGATCACGGTGCCGTCCAGGATCAGCCGCACGATGTCTTCATCCGCAAGGCTGCGGGCGCACCACGCCTGCCAGTCCACCTTCACCTTGCGCCAGGCGCGGCTCACCACATCCTTGCTGACCGCCCCCTGAAACAGGCCGAACAGGGCGCGTTTTACCCGCCGTGTGTTGGTGCCCGAAAGGTAGACAGCAGCGATCAGCGCCTCGGCCTTCTTCGTCAGCCGCTGGTAGCGGGGCAATGCCTTCGAGCGCCATTCTCTGGCCTTGCCGGCCTCGCCTGTGATCCGCGCACGCGGCACGCGCACCGTTTCGGTTCCAAATGTTCCGACCAGTTGCCGCTCGCGATGCCCGTGGCGGTATCCGGCCTTTGCCCCGCCGCTGCGGCCATACCGGCAACGGCCCAGAAACTGCTCCAGCTCCTCTTCGAAAACCGCCTCGATCGTCGCGCGGATGTTCTGGCGCAGCCGGTCTTCAATCGGGTCATAGCCTGCTTCATTGGCCAGTAGCGCGGATGTCGATGTTGCTGTATTCTTTGTCATGGCGTGATCTCCTTGGCGGTTCCAGCCGCCGGTTGGGTGGCTTCGATGCACCCGGAGATTACGCCGTCCTCGAATTTCCACCAAACTCGCGACACTACCATGAAAAAATCCAGAAATAGGTCAAACATTGGCAGGTTCCTTTGATTTCTAAAAGCTATCATATAAGTAGTATCTATTGAATAAGGAGTCAATTCACATCTGGAAATTAGTTTGATAAGGTTTGGACATGAAAGCGGTTGATCGAAATATTTGCCCGATAACGCGGGCTTCCAGAATTATAGGTGATCAATGGTCACTGCTGATCCTGCGCGAGCTTTTTTTTCAGGAACCGCGCCGTTTTCGGGATTTCGAGGAACTGCTGGGGGTCAGTCCAAACACGCTTTCGGCGCGCCTGAAAAAGCTGGAGCAGGCACAGATGGTCAAACGGCAGATGTATTCAACCCACCCGCCGCGGGCCGAGTATTACCTGACCGAAAAAGGCCGGGCCTTTGGGCCGGTTCTGGAAGCGCTCTATAAGTGGGGCGATGCCCATACGCCAAAAGAATCCTAACGCCCGCCAGATACATCCAGCGTGCTGCCGGTGACATAGGAGGCCTTGTCCGAGATCAGCCAAAGGGCAGCTTCGGCAATCTCTTCGGCTGTGCCCATGCGTTTCATCGGAATCCAGCCTTCCATCCGCTTGCCGCGTTCCGGCTCGCCGCCCTTGGCGTGAATTTCCGTGTCGATGATGCCCGGGCGGATGCCGACCACTCGGATGCCCTCTTTTGCGACCTCCTGCGCAAGTCCGATGGTCATCGTGTCGATCGCGCCTTTGGTGGCGGCGTAATCGACATATTGCTTGCCCGCGCCCAGTTTGGCCGCGATCGAGGACATGTTGACGATAACCCCGCCTTTGCCACCGTATTTCGTGGACATCCGGCGCACGGCCTGCCCCGCCACCAGAAAGGCCCCGATTACGTTGACATCAAAGATGCGGCGCAGGCGGGCGTGGTCGATTTCATCCACACGCGCCTTTACATCGACGATGCCAGCGTTGTTCACCAGCGCGTCCAGATGGTGGAAATCCTTGTCAAAAGCGGCAAACATTGCGTCAATCTGCGCAGGATCGGCTACATCGCAACAGTATATTTCACAACGCTGCCCACCGGCCCGCACATCCTCTGCCACGGTCTGTGCCGCCGCTTGTCCGGTCCGGTAGGTCAGCGCCACGTCAAACCCTTGCTTGGCCGCCATCCGCGCCACGGCCGCACCGATGCCTGCACTTCCGCCCGTGATCAAAACGACCTTTCGATCCGCCATATCAGCCCTCCAGTATCCGCTGCACCATTTCCGTGGTGTCGCCGGACAGATCGGGGGTGTTCCTGATCCGCTCCAGTTCGGCCCGCATCAGGGTTTGCCGCCCCTCGTCATACCGTCGCCAGCTTTGGTAGGCGGTGATCATGCGGGCCGTGGTTTGCGGGTTCACGGGGTCCAGTCTGATCAGCCAGTCGGCCAGTAACCTGTAGGATGCGCCGGAGGGATCGTGAAATCCTGCCGCGTTCATTGCCAAGGCCCCGAATACGGCGCGGAAACGGTTCGGGTTTTTCATGTCGAAATCGGGGTGACGGGTCAGGGCGTCGGCAATTGCGGCCGCTTTTTCGGGGGCAGCCACAGCCACCTGAAGCCCGAACCATTTGTCGATTACCAGACGGTCATGCGCCCATTGATCGTAAAAGGCGGCCAGTTCATTCGCGCCAGTTTCGGCCTCCAGCAAGCAAGCCAGGGCACCGAATTGCTGGGTCATATTGTTAGCCGCACCATATTGCGCCCGCGCCTGATCTCCGCCGTCTTGCCGTGTTATCAATGCCAAAACTGCCCCTTGCAGAGTGCGTTTGCCTGCGGGTTCGGGATCGGACGAATAAGGGGCAGGGGTGTGCATTTCGGCGTAAAGGCGCGGCAGCAGATCCTGCAATTCCTGCGCCTTGGCCTGCGCCATGGTTTCCGCCGCGCGATAGATGCGCATCGGATCCGGCGTGTGGCCGGTTTCAAACAGGGTTTTTGCAATGTCGTCTTGTGATGGGGTGCGCATCAGCAGGGCGCGATAGGCCGGATCAACTGTGTTGTCGCGTAACACATGGGCCAGCGCCTTCAGGTATCCGGTATCGGACGCGGCCCCGTCCGTGACCATGCGTAACAGGCTGTCCTTGGCCAGATCGCGCCCTGCCTCCCATTTGTTAAAGGCATCGGTGTCATGGGCCAGCAGGAAGGCGCGTTCTTCGTTGTCGGTATCACGGCGCAGCACCACAGGGGCGGAAAAGCCGCGCAGGATTGAAGGCACAGGTTTGGCCGACAGCCCGTCAAAGCTGAAACTCTGCTCGGCCTTTGTCATCTCCAGCACCACGGTTTCCTGCACCTCATCGCCATTCGGCCCCAGCAGACCAATCGCAATAGGCAGCACTTGGGGCTGTTTTGCATCCTGCCCCGGTGTAGGTGGGGTTTCTTGTTTAAAATGAAGGGTGTAGGTACCGTCCTTATAGTCATCTGTCACCGTCAGAACCGGCGTGCCGGCCTGTGAATACCAGCGCTTGAACTGTGTCAGATCGCGGCCGGTGGTATCCTCGAACACCTTCAGCCAATCCTCGATTGTCACGGCCTGCCCGTCATGGCGTTCAAAATACAGATCCAGCGCCTGCCCGTAGGCCTTATCACCCACCAGCCGTTTCAGCATCCGCACTACCTCGGCGCCTTTTTCATAGATGGTTGCGGTGTAGAAGTTGTTGATTTCAACGAAACTGTCGGGGCGTACGGGATGGGCCAGCGGGCCTTGGTCTTCGCTGAATTGCCGCCCGCGCAGGGCAAGCACATCGTTGATCCGTTTCACCCCGTGGCCGCGCATATCGCCGGTGAAGGATTGATCGCGAAACACCGTCAGACCCTCTTTTAGACACAGCTGGAACCAGTCGCGGCAGGTGATGCGGTTGCCGGTCCAGTTGTGGAAATATTCATGCGCAATGATTGCCTCGATCCGCTCGAAATTGGCATCCGTTGCGGTTTCGGGGCTGGCCAGCACGCAGGACGAATTGAAGATATTCAGCCCCTTGTTTTCCATTGCCCCCATGTTGAAATCATCCACCGCAACGATGTTGAACAGGTCCAGATCATATTCGCGCCCGTAAACATCTTCGTCCCACTTCATCGACTTTTTCAGCGCTTCCATGCCAAAGGCGCATTTGTCGATGTCGTCAGGCCGCACCCAGATGTTCAGATCCACCTTGCGGCCCGATCTGGTGGTGAATGTGTCGGGGTGGTTGCGCAAGTCCCCGGCTACCAGCGCAAACAGGTAGGATGGCTTGGGCCACGGATCGTGCCATTCGGCCCAGCCATCGCCACTGGCGGTGGGGTTGCCGTTGGACAATAGCACCGGCAGATCACCTTCGATCCGCACGCTGAAGGTGGCCATCACATCAGGGCGGTCGGGGTAATAGGTGATGCGGCGAAAGCCCTCGGCCTCGCATTGGGTGCAATACATGCCGTTTGACATATAAAGCCCTTCAAGCGCGGTGTTGTCCTGCGGGTTGATTTCGACCTCGGCCTCCCATGTGAAGGGGGCGTCGGGCGCTTGCACGGCCAGGCCCTTGTCGGTGACATGGGGCTTCCAGTCCTGCCCATCGATCGCGGCGCGGATCAGGGTCAGATGTTCGCCATGCAGGAAAAATTCGCGGCTGTCGTTGGCCGGATTGGGTATAAAGCGGATTTTCGATATCACGCGGGTGGATTTGGGCGACAGTTTGAAGGTCAGATGCACCGTGTCCACCAGATAAGCGGGGGGAGTGTAATCTTTCAGGTAAATCTTTTGCGTGTTGTCAGAGGACATTCGTCATTCCTTGGTCCATGGAAAGCCTGTGAATCCACTGGAATATCAGGCGGTTGATTGTTGGTTCGGCTTGTTACGCGGCAGGGTTGTCTTGCCGCCGATACTTGTTCTTGGCACAGCAGAATGTTAAAGAAAAGATCAAGCAGAGGTGGTCGCGGAAATTCGGACCAGTTGTTAAGGTGGATCGACTTATGAGAAAGACGATTCAAAATGACGAAACGAAAGAACCATTCTCCCGAATTCAAAGCCCGCGTTGCGCTTGAAGCAATCCGCGAGGAAATGACGATGGCGGAGCTGTCGAAGAAGTATGGTGTGCATCCAACCCAGATTGGCACATGGAAACGAGCAGCGATTGAAAACATGGCCACGGCATTTTCCAGACGGGGCCGTGATCCTGATCGGGTTGATGAAGCCCAGATTGAGAAGCTGCACTCCAAGATTGGTCAGCTGGTCGTGGAACGGGATTTTTTAGCCAACGCCTCGCAACAGTTGCTCGGGAAGCGAGGCAAAAAATGGTGAGCCGTGAGCATGATCTGAGTGTGCGACGACAATGCGGGCTACTTTCTCTGGCGCGCTCGAACCTGTATTACCAGCCAAAAGGCGAAAGTGCTGAAAATTTGCGGTTCATGACAATAATCGACAAGCAATTCTTGCAGACGCCGTGGTATGGATCACGGCAAATGGCCCGGCACATGCAGCGCCAAGGTTACAAGTGTGGTCGCCACAGGGTCCGCCGTTTGATGCGGCTGATGCGGTTGGTTCCGATCTACCAGACGCCCAACACGAGCAAGAAACATCCGCAGCATAAGATCTACCCGTATCTGCTGCGAGACCTGACGATTGATCGTCCAAACCATGTGTGGTGCGTAGATATCACCTACATTCCGATGCAGCGCGGGTTCCTCTATTTGGTCGCGATCATGGACTGGCACAGCCGCAAGGTTTTGAGCTGGAGATTGTCAAACAGCATGGAGGCAGATTTTTGCGTTGAAGCCCTGAAAGAGGCTATGGCCAAATACGGCAAGCCCGATATCATGAACAGCGACCAGGGCAGCCAGTTCACCGGGTTTGAATGGACGCAGGCGCTGAAAGAAGCCGACGTGAAAATCTCGATGGATGGCAAAGGTCGCTGGGTCGATAACCGGATGATCGAGCGGCTTTGGCGATCCTTGAAATACGAATGCATTTACCTCAACGCATTTGAAACGGGTTCGCAGACCCGCGCCGGGATCGGGAAATGGTTGGCTTACTACAACACCGAGCGCCCGCATTCCACCCACGGAATATTGACCCCGGATGAAGCCTATGACAGAAAAACAAAACCAATGAGTTTGGCAGCCTAAATGAAACCCTGATCCATCTTAAACTGGCTGCTGACTGGTCAAAAAAGTGGGACCACCTCTAGCCGAGTGTAATGGTTCAAGCGTAAGATAGTGAGTATAGGTGTAATGAGTTACTTTTTAAAGACCTCTGCATAACATCGGGATTCCCCCGGGTTGGCCGTTTTGGTAAGCTAGCCGGGAAATCTCTGGGGTGAATAGATGGACCTTTTCCTGCACGAAGCGGCGGCACGGATCGGCGCGGATGACGTTCTGTCGAAGATCGACGCGCTGATGGATTGGAACTCGTTTTTGCCGATCCTGCGGCGCGGTCTGGGGCGCTCGGGGATCGGGCCTCAGGGCTATGATCCGCTGGTTCTGTTCAAGTGTCTTCTGGTTGGCCAGTGGCACGGGCTGAGCGACCCGAAGCTGGAGCGGGCCTTGAAGGTGCGGCTGGATTTCATGCTGTTCTGCGGGCTCGATCTGCACGCGTCGGTGCCGGATGAGACGACCCACTGCCGGTTCCGCAATGCGCTGGTCCGGGGTGGCGTTTACGATGAGCTGCTGGCCGAGGTCTGCCGCCAGATCGAGGCGCATGGGCTGAAGCTGAAAGAGGCTGAGGCGGCGATCATTGATGCGACCCTGATCGCGGCGGCGGCGCGCCCGCGCACCCATATCGACGCCCCGCAGGACCGGGCAGAGGACGGGGCAAGGGAAGGGACGCCGGATGATCCGCCCGAGGTCTCACCCGACGGGGCACAGCTGCATTTCAGCGCCGACCCTGATGCCCGCTGGGTCAAGAAGGGCCGCAAGAGCACGCTCGGCTACAAGGGCTTTGCCCGCTGCGACGAAGAGGGCTTTATCGACAAGGTGCACACCACGCCCGCCAATGCCGCCGAAAGCCCCGAATTCGCCACCATGATCGCGGGCGCAAAGGCGCAGCGGGTGCTGGCCGACAAGGCCTATGCGAGCAAGGCCAACCGCCAGATGCTGCGCGGCAAATACCGCGACGGCATCCTGCGCAAGGCAGCGCGCGGCCGCCCCCTGCGGCAATCGGAGAAACGCTTCAACCGGCTGATTTCGAAACGCCGCTTCCGCATCGAGCAGACTTTCGGCACGATGAAACGCCTCTTCGGCCTGCAGCGGGCGAGATATTTCGGGCGCGCCAGGGTGCATGCCCAGATGGTCATGGCCGCCATCGCGCAAAACCTGCTCAAGGCCGCAAACAGGATCACCCTCAACCCGCAAACCCCCGCAATCGCATAGCCCCAAACCCCGCCACCCGTCTGTCCGCCGGACCCGCAGGGGCGCAAGGTGGGCGGCCGAAATCTTGCTTCAACCGAAAGCCATGGCCTCATGCAGAGGTCTTTTTTATATGTTTACAGCCCGTCAGATTTTGTAAATCCACCCCCCAATGAATCCGGCGGGGCAGCAAGTGGCTCAGCGCCCTTCACGCTTGAGTTGAAACCGGGTGCGACGCCGACAATAATTGAAATAACCGACGACGAAGCCGTTTTTGACGAGATTGACGGCTCTCAAGTCCTGACCAATAGTATTAATCTGGATGGCACAAGTTATTCTGCGGGGACAAGCATCCACTCTGCTTATGATTTGATCAACACTGCCACTGGTCATAAAATCACATCAATGCATTTTGGCGGAGACGGTTATGAGCAGGGGGCGGTGCATGGTATTGCTTCAACCGTCGAGCTGGTTCCGGGCACGGTCTATACCTTTAATACCGAACGCACGTCATACACACAAAACAACCAGTATTCCGATTACTTTGCCTGTTTTGTCAAAGGCAGCCTGATAGAAACAGCCCAGGGGCAGGTTGCTGTCGAAAATCTGCGGGTTGGCGACATGGTGAAAACACAGGACCACGGGTTTCAACCCATTCGTTGGATAGCAGTGTGAATCGGCGTGCAAAACTGACCCACTTGGGTGGGTTATGAGCGAGTAAAATTGACCCACCTGTTTCGTTAACATCCGCGCAAAATTGTGCGGAGGAAAGAGCAGGTGATATTGATGGAAAGCGTATCGAAGATCCGGCGCTGGGTGCTGGTTGAAGGGCGCAGCATCCGGTCTGTGGCGCGGGCGACGGGACTGTCGCGGAACACGATCAAGAAGTATTTGAAGGACGAGAATCCGCCGAGCTACCAGCGCCATGCGCCGCCAGTTCGGCACAAACTGTGCAATGGGTTTGATCTTCGGCTGCAGGAACTGTTTGATCAGGACTCGAGGCGACCACGCCGGGAGCGGCGGACGGCCCAGAAGCTATACGAGCAGCTTGTGGCAGAGGGCTATACCGGGTCCTATTCGCCGGTTCAGCGTTTTGTTCGTGAGTTGAAGCGCGCCGGGGCCTGTTCGGGAGATGCGTTTATCCCGCTGCATTTTGCGGCGGGTGACGCGCTGCAATTTGACTGGAGCGAAGAACGGGTCGTACTGGGTGGTGTCGAGCAGAAGGTGAAGGTCGCTCATTTCCGCCTGTGTCACAGCCGCAAGCCTTTCGTGATTGCCTATCCCGGTGAAGCCCAGGAGATGGTGCTGGATGCTTTCGTGCAGGCGCTGTCCTTTTACGGAGGCGTTCCGCGCAGGGTGATCATCGACAACCCCAAGACCATGGTGACCTACGTTTCGCGCTCGAAGGAGCGGATATTCCATCCCCGGTTCCTGGCCTTGATGAACCACTATGTGATGGAGCCGGTGGCCTGCACGCCCGCTGCGGGCTGGGAGAAGGGACAGGTCGAGAACCAGGTCCAGTTCTTGCGGGGCCGGTTGTTCGTTCCCGAACCGGCCTTTGATGATCTCGAGGCGCTGAACGCGTGGCTGCGTCTGCGTTGCGAAGATCTGGCAGAGCGTCCCCATCCCGAGCAGCAGGATCGCACGATTACCGAAGTGTTCGAAGACGAGCGCGCCGAACTGCGCCCCCTGGGTCGGGCCTTCGACGGCTACGTGGAAAAGACCGTCCGTGTCCGCTCCACCTGCCTGGTTCAATATGCCAGCAATCGCTACAGCGTGCCCTCCCGCTTTGCCGGGCATCATGTGTCGCTACGCGCCTATGCCGGCCGGATCGTGGTGGTCTCCGGTCAGGATGTGATTGCCGAGCACAGGCGTCATTTTACCCGCAATATCAGCTATTTCGAGCCCTGGCATTACGTTCCCCTGCTGGACCGCAAGCCTGGTGCCCTGCGCAATGGCGCCCCCTTTGTGGGCTGGGAACTGCCCGAGGCCATGCATCGGATCAGGGAACATTACATGGCTGGTAAAGGCGGGGATCGGGAGTTCGTCGACCTGCTCCTGCTGGCACAGGATCACGGGATCGAGGTGGTCGAGACGGCCTGCAATCTGGCGGTGGCACAAAACACCCTGCGGCTGCCCGCCATCATCAATCTGATCAACCAGTTGGTGGAACCGGTCATCACACCGCTCAGCGATGCCTGCGCTTATCCGCAGCTGACCTTGCGGCCCGAAGCCGATTGCAAACGCTATGAGACCCTGTGCTCGGCTGAGGAGGTTGCCGTATGAATGCCTTGATCGACCAACTGACAGCCCTCAGGTTGCATGGAATGGCAGCTTGCGCCCATGATCTGCTGTCCGCGCGCAAGCCGCCAAGTCTGACCACAGCGATAAGGCAACTGATCGACGCCGAGACTGTAGAGCGCCGGGTGCGCTCCATCCAGTATCAAATGAGGGTTGCGAAGTTCCCCCATCACAAGGACTTCGCCACCTTCGATTACAGCGCCGCCGCCCTCACCCAGGCCCAGATCGAACCATTCTGCACCGGCCAGTTCACAGAGGAGGCCCATAACCTCATCCTGGTGGGCGGAACCGGCACGGGCAAAACCCACATCGCCATCGCGCTGGGAACGACGCTGATCAACAACGGCAAGAAGGCGCGCTTCTTCAACGCCGTCGATCTGATCAACGCCCTGATCAAGGAACAGGCCGACGGCAATGCAGGGAAGATCATCCGGCAGCTCTCGGCTTTGGACTGCGTCATCATCGACGAGCTGGGCTACATCCCGTTTCCCAAATCCGGTGGCGCGTTGCTCTTCCATCTGATCAGCAAGCTCTACGAGAAGACCAGCATCATCATCACAACCAACCTTGAGTTCGGTGAATGGGTCTCGGTCTTCGGGGATGCCAAGATGACAACCGCCCTTCTGGATCGCGTCACTCATCACTGCAACATCATCGAAACCGGCAATACCTCATACCGGTTCGCCCAGAGTAAACGCCGTAGAAAAAACTAGCCGTTCCGCAAGCAAAGCCCCCAGACGGACTCGCTACATGAAGGCGGCCCGACTGGGGGCTTTGCGCCACAAAGGGGGGGGCAAATTTAAATGCCGAAACCGGGTCAGTTTTAAATGCTCATTGACAGATAGCAGCAAGGACAGTTCCCGCGACCGGAAACATGGCGCCGATTGTGTTTTCAAAAGGGGCGATCGGGAACTCTGATATTCTGGAAGTTTCGCCCGAGCACCGGATGCTGGTATCGGATTCGCGTACTGAAATGCTGTTTGGTCAGGAACAAGTATTGATTTCAGCCAAGCATATGCTGGACGGGGATCAGGTATACCGGCGTATAGGTGGAGACGTCACATATTACCACTTTATGTTTGATCAGCACGAAATCGTTTTTTCGCGAGTAATGCCCGAAAGTTGGTGATGGGGTGATTGGGTGGCATATCATGGCGGTGTTGACGCGCCGCGATTCTCAGAGAGAAAAGGATATGCCACATGGAAGACGATACTATTTTGGAGTTTACCGATCCAGCCGGAATTTCACCTGATCCGCTGACGGATATCTTGCGCAAAGGCGCGCGGGATCTGTTGGCACAGGCGGTCGAGGCCGAGGTTTGTGATCTGATGGCGCAACACGCGCATTTGAGGGATTCGGCCGGTCGCCAGCGCCTTGTTCGCCACGGATACCTGCCGGAGCGCGAGGTGATGACGGGGATCGGCCCTGTCCCGGTGAATGTGCCTCGGGTGCGTGATCGTGGCACGGGGGCGGAGAAGATCAGGTTCACCTCGACGCTTCTGCCGCCGTATCTGCGCCGGGCAAAGTCGGTCGAGGAGTTGTTGCCCTGGCTCTATCTCAAAGGTATTTCCACGGGTGATTTCGGCGAAGCACTGGCGGCCCTTCTGGGGCCTGATGCGGGTGGTTTGACATCGAGCACGATTTCGCGCCTGAAGGCGGAGTGGTGGGCAGAATACGAGCGTTGGAACCGGCGTGACCTGTCGGCCAAACGCTATGTGTATTTCTGGGCCGACGGGGTTTATTTCAAGCCGCGCACGGATGCTGACAAGCAATGCATGCTGGTGATCATCGGCGCGGACGAGTGGGGTAACAAGGATGTTCTGGGCCTCGTGGACGGGTATCGAGAAAGCAGCCAGAGCTGGCGTGAACTGCTGCTGGACTTGCAACGTCGTGGCCTCAGAAAAGCCCCTGATCTGGCCGTTGGTGATGGCGCGCTCGGCTTCTGGAACGCCTTGCGGGAGGTGTTCGGTGAGACCCGGGAGCAGCGCTGCTGGGTGCATAAAACCGGCAACGTCCTGAATGCCATGCCGAAGTCGCTGCAAGCCAAAGCCAAGGGCCATCTACAGGACATCTGGATGGCCGAGAACAAACGGGACGCCGAGGCCGCGTTCAATTTCTTCATCGAAGCCTATGGCGTGAAATACGAGCGTGCCGTGGGGAAGCTGACCAAGGACCGGGACGTGCTGCTGACCTTCTACGACTTCCCTGCCGAGCACTGGAAACACATCCGCACATCCAACCCCATCGAAAGCATATTTGCCACCGTGCGGCACCGAACGAAGAAGACCAAAGGCTGCCTCGGGCGCAAGACCGCCTTGGCAATGACCTTCCGCCTGATGATGTCGGCAAAGAAGAAATGGCGTAAACTCGACGGCGCATTCCGATTGCCGGAAATCATCGAAGGGGTTGAATTTAAGGACGGGATCAAGCAGGAAAAACATGCCGCCTGATTACTGCGTCACCAACTTTTGGGCATAGCTCTTTTTTCGCAAGGGGTGCCCAGTGAAAGCTTCTTGCCCGGGCAGGCCGCGATGCGTGGGCTGGATGACAAATCTCGGGATGAAATCCTTACTTTGTTTCCAGAACTTGCGAAACAGGATCATCAGTACAAGGCCGCAGCGTTGTGCCTAAAATCCTTTGAAGCGGGTTTGCTGGGATAGTATCTTCAAAAGACCTCTGCATGAGGCCATGGCTTTCGGTTGAAGCAAGATTTCGGCCGCCCACCTTGCGCCCCTGCGGGTCCGGCGGACAGACGGGTGGCGGGGTTTGGGGCTATGCGATTGCGGGGGTTTGCGGGTTGAGGGTGATCCTGTTTGCGGCCTTGAGCAGGTTTTGCGCGATGGCGGCCATGACCATCTGGGCATGCACCCTGGCGCGCCCGAAATATCTCGCCCGCTGCAGGCCGAAGAGGCGTTTCATCGTGCCGAAAGTCTGCTCGATGCGGAAGCGGCGTTTCGAAATCAGCCGGTTGAAGCGTTTCTCCGATTGCCGCAGGGGGCGGCCGCGCGCTGCCTTGCGCAGGATGCCGTCGCGGTATTTGCCGCGCAGCATCTGGCGGTTGGCCTTGCTCGCATAGGCCTTGTCGGCCAGCACCCGCTGCGCCTTTGCGCCCGCGATCATGGTGGCGAATTCGGGGCTTTCGGCGGCATTGGCGGGCGTGGTGTGCACCTTGTCGATAAAGCCCTCTTCGTCGCAGCGGGCAAAGCCCTTGTAGCCGAGCGTGCTCTTGCGGCCCTTCTTGACCCAGCGGGCATCAGGGTCGGCGCTGAAATGCAGCTGTGCCCCGTCGGGTGAGACCTCGGGCGGATCATCCGGCGTCCCTTCCCTTGCCCCGTCCTCTGCCCGGTCCTGCGGGGCGTCGATATGGGTGCGCGGGCGCGCCGCCGCCGCGATCAGGGTCGCATCAATGATCGCCGCCTCAGCCTCTTTCAGCTTCAGCCCATGCGCCTCGATCTGGCGGCAGACCTCGGCCAGCAGCTCATCGTAAACGCCACCCCGGACCAGCGCATTGCGGAACCGGCAGTGGGTCGTCTCATCCGGCACCGACGCGTGCAGATCGAGCCCGCAGAACAGCATGAAATCCAGCCGCACCTTCAAGGCCCGCTCCAGCTTCGGGTCGCTCAGCCCGTGCCACTGGCCAACCAGAAGACACTTGAACAGAACCAGCGGATCATAGCCCTGAGGCCCGATCCCCGAGCGCCCCAGACCGCGCCGCAGGATCGGCAAAAACGAGTTCCAATCCATCAGCGCGTCGATCTTCGACAGAACGTCATCCGCGCCGATCCGTGCCGCCGCTTCGTGCAGGAAAAGGTCCATCTATTCACCCCAGAGATTTCCCGGCTAGCTTACCAAAACGGCCAACCCGGGGGAATCCCGATGTTATGCAGAGGTCTTTTCAATAATTTCCTGAAACAGTTTTGGTAATATTCCTTTAACAAACTGTTGATTTGCGTTCGCTGCCCCATTAGCAGTTACCATTGGGCTGTGGCTTGTGTGTTGTCATTGCTGGCAATCAATGGGAACTGGTGGAAATATGAAAAATATATTTGAAATCAATGGACTGAAGGTTTCCGAAGTGCTGGCAGAGTTCGTAAATCAGCAAGCATTGCCAGAAATCGATATTTCGGCAGAACATTTCTGGGCGGGTTTTTCTGATCTGGTGCATGATCTGGCACCCAAAAACCAGGCATTGCTTGCGATACGCAAGGATATGCAAAAACAGATAGACGATTGGCACATCGCGCGGCGCGGGCAGGCGCATGATGCCGTGGCCTATCAGGCGTTTTTGCGTGACATCGGGTATTTGCTGCCCGAAGGGGCGGATTTTGCCATTCAAACCACCAATGTGGACCCTGAAATCGCCAGCATCGCGGGGCCGCAAGTGGTGGTGCCGATCATGAATGCCCGCTTTGCCCTGAATGCGGCGAATGCGCGTTGGGGGTCGTTGTATGATGCGCTCTATGGCACCGATGCGCTGGGCGATCTGCCTGTGGGCAAGGGGTATGATCCTGAACGCGGTGCGCGGGTGATTGCATGGGGGCGGGCGTTTCTGGATGATGCTGTGCCCTTGGCAAATGGTAGCCATGCAGACCATGATGGCTATCGGGTAGAAACGGGCGCCTTGGTGCCTGCGCTGAAGAACCCCGCGCAGTTTGCCGGCTATCGGGGGGATGCGAATTCACCTACGGCAATCCTGTTGCAGAACAACGGCTTGCATATCATTATCGAGGTAAACTCAGATGTTGAAATCGGCGCCAATGACAAGGCGCATGTGGCTGATATCCGTCTGGAATCGGCGCTGTCCACTATTATGGATTGCGAAGATTCCGTCGCCGCCGTCGATGCCGAGGACAAGGTGCTGGCCTATTCCAACTGGCTGGGCCTGATGAAGGGCGATCTGTCGGAAACGCTGATGAAAAACGGCCGCGAGATCACCCGTAAACTGAACCCCGACCTTGAATTCACCGCCCCCGATGGCGGCGCCGTTGCCCTGAAGGGACGCGCCCTGATGCTGGTGCGCAATGTCGGGCATCTGATGACCAATCCGGCCATTCTGGACCGTGATGGCAACGAAATCCCCGAGGGGCTGATGGATGCCATGCTGACCACGCTGATTGCCATGCATGACCTGCGCAAATCCGGTGGCTTGCGCAACTCGGTCGCCGGTTCGGTCTATGTGGTGAAACCCAAAATGCACGGACCCGACGAAGTAGCATTTGCCGATGAAATCTTTACCCGTGTCGAAGACATCCTCGGCCTGCCGCAATACACCGTCAAGCTGGGCATCATGGACGAGGAACGCCGCACCAGCGCGAATTTGAAGGAATGTATCCGTGCCGCGCAAAACCGTGTGGCGTTTATCAATACCGGATTTCTGGATCGCACGGGGGATGAAATCCATACCTCGATGGAAGCGGGACCAATGGTGCGCAAGGGCGAGATGAAACATACCCCGTGGATCAAGGCCTACGAGGATCGCAATGTCGATATCGGGCTGACCTGCGGTTTGCAGGGCAAGGCACAGATCGGCAAGGGGATGTGGGCGATGCCCGACCTTATGGCGGATATGCTTGCGGCCAAGATTGGCCACCCGCTGTCCGGCGCCAACTGCGCATGGGTGCCCAGCCCAACTGCGGCCACCCTGCATGCAACGCATTATCACAAGGTGGATGTATTTGCCCGTCAGGACGAAATTACCGCCGCTGGCCCACGCGCCACGCTGGACGATCTTCTGACCATTCCGCTGGCCGATGGCACCAACTGGTCCGAGGCCGATATTACCGCCGATATCGAAAACAATGCTCAGGGTATCCTTGGTTATGTGGTGCGCTGGATTGATCAGGGGGTGGGCTGTTCCAAGGTGCCCGATATCCACGATGTCGGGTTGATGGAAGATCGCGCCACCTGCCGCATTTCCTCACAGGCGCTGGCCAACTGGCTGCATCACGGGGTTGTATCCAAAGAACAGGTGATGGACGCGATGCGCAAGATGGCCGCCGTGGTGGATAGCCAGAATGACGGTGACCCTGCCTATCGTCCGATGGCCCCCGATTTTGACAGTATCGCCTTTCAGGCGGCCTGTGATCTGGTGTTCAAGGGGCGGGAACAACCCTCTGGCTATACCGAACCGGTTCTGCATGCGCGGCGACTGGAGCTAAAGGCCCAAGGATAAACGTGCGCGATTGCACACAACGCTACTACCGTGTGCGAAATGTGCGTTTACCGGCAAGATACTTTTGTCGTATACCCATGCCAACTTACCAAGGCTCAGGTTTACTATGAAACGTCCCGTTGTCGGCATTATCGCGAATTTCTATATGTTGGGGGATGATTACCCCGCTTTTGCCAGTGGCCAGATGAACGCCGAGGCTATCAGCCATGTTGCGGGTTGTGTGCCGCTGATGATCCCCGCCAATCCGCATTACGTTTCGGTTGATGAATTGCTGGAAACATGCGACGGATTTTTGTTTACAGGCGGACGTCCCAATGTGCACCCTTCCGAATACGGCGAGGAAGCCACCGAAAAACACGGTGATTTTGACCGTTGCCGCGATGAAATCACCCTGCCGCTGATCCGTGCCTGCGTTGATCGTGGCCAACCATTTTTTGGTGTCTGTCGCGGTTTTCAAGAGGTAAATGTGGCGATGGGCGGCACGCTCTATCCCGAAATTCGCGAACTTGAGGGACGGATGAACCACCGGATGCCACCCGATGGCACACTCGAGGAAAAATTCGCCTTGCGCCATTGCGTGCATTTCACCGAAGGCGGGATATTTGAAAACATTGTCGGTAAGCACGAGGTGATGACCAACACCTTGCACGGGCAAGGGATTAAAACCCCCGGTCCGCGTGTGGTGATTGACGGAATTGCCGATGATGGCATACCCGAAGCGACCTATATCAAAGATGCCCCCGGTTTTGCCCTCGCGGTGCAGTGGCACCCTGAATACAACGCCGAAAAAGACCCTGTTTCAAAACCCCTGTTTGCACATTTTGGCGATGCCGTGCGCAATTGGGCCACCGGACAGCGCCCTGTGTTGAAAACCGCTTGACCTTCCCCTGACGGGAACCTGCAGACTGTGCTGGAAACAGCTACAGGAGCAATAAGAAATGAATAACAATGTGCGGTTAGGTATCGCGGTTTTGGCTTTGGCCGGATTTGGGGCATTGATCTACAATAACTATAAAACACCCGAGCAGGTTGCAGCTTCTGTAACGGGGGACGAGCCTGCCGGCCGGGCGATTGTGCAAATCACGGTGCCCGAACTGACGGGGCAGGCCGCCATCGGCAAGCGGGCATTTGAGGCAAAATGCGCGACGTGTCACGGGGAAAATGCCGTCGGTCAGGTGGGGGTGGCCCCGCCATTGATACATCAGATATATCGCCCCGGCCATCATGGTGACATGGCATTCCTGATGGCCGCGCGCAACGGGGTTCGGTCACACCACTGGAAATTCGGGAACATGCCGCCGGTAGAGGGCATCACCGATGCAGAAGTAAAATCCATCGTGGCCTATGTGCGTGCCTTGCAACAGGCCAATGGCATTAACTAGGTCAAGATTGGGATACGCGGCGGTTCTGGGCCACCGCGCATCCTGTTTCGGAATCTACGCCCTAGCTATGCAGGCGGCGTTTCCAGCTATGGCGCTCCCAGCGGTGCATGAATTTGGGCACCGGTTTTCCATTGCGGTCGCGGCGATCTTCCCAGCGGTCCAGACGATCTTCGATCCGGTCGCGCGGGCCGTGGTTCACCCGTTCGTCACGGCTATTTTCCAGGCGGTCGATCCGGTCTTCGATCCGATCCCATTTCGGGTGGCCGGGTCCGGCAGCGGCTGGCATGGACACACCAATCAGAACCAAGGCACTCGTGGCTAATATCAAGCTTTTCATATCTGTCTCCTGTTGTTGTTTCAGTGACAGATAGAACGGGGTAAGACGGATTTCCCGTCGCAGAAAATTATTTACCCCGCTAATTCGAACAGCTTTGACAGTGGCAATTCCCGTGCCCGTTTACCCGTTAGATCATATAGCGCATTAGCCAACGCGGGCATGGAGGGCGGTGTGCCCGGTTCCCCCACACCGCCCATATGCATATTGTTTTCAGATACTTGCACTTCGGTAACCGGCGCGGTTCCCATCCGCAGCGCGTCATAATCAGGGAAGTTTTCCTGCTCCACCTCGCCATTTGCAAATGTAATTTCCCCATGCACCGCCGCCGACAACCCGTAAATCATCCCGCCTTCCATCTGCGCCCGGATATTGCGCGGGTCCAGTGCCGTACCGACGTCACAGGCGATCCACGCCTTGGTGATGCGGATGCCCTGATCGCTATCCGCTACCTCGATCACCTGCGCAACCGGCGTGCCGAAGGACCACGTCACAGCCACCCCGCGCCCGATGCCATCCGGCGTTTTGCCGCTCCAGCCCGACATCTCCCGCACCGCCGCCAGCAATTTGGCCGTGGGCGGGCTAAGTGGCGCGATATGGTCAACGCGAAACTGCAACGGGTCCGCACCCGCCGCGTGGGCCAACTCGTCAATGAAGCTTTCGTGGAAAAACCCGTTGAAGGAATTGCCGACCGAACGCCAGAACCCCACCGGCACATCCACATCCGCCAGATGCCCCGCCACGCGGTAATTGGCGATGTCATAGGGCTGGTTCGCGGCCCCTTCCACATGCGCGGGGTCCGCCCCCGGCGGGGCAAAGCCCATGATCCGCGTCATCGACTGTTTCGTGACCGAGGGGGCGGCGATGCGGGCGTCAAACAGCACTGCTTCGCCGTCCTTTACCGCCCCTTTCATCCGCGCGATGGCGGCGGGGCGATAGAAATCATGGCGCATGTCCTCTTCACGGCTCCACATCACTTTGACGGGCACATCCGGCATCGCCTTGGCCACTTTGGCGGCCAGAATGGCCACGTCCGCTTCGGCCCGTCGGCCAAATCCGCCGCCCATAAACAGGGTGTGAACGGTGACCTGATCCGCTGACAGCCCCGTGACCTCCGCAGCCTTGTCGGCAAAGACCAGAGGGGCCTGATTGCCGCACCAGATTTCCAGCGCATCACCGGTAAACAGCGCCGTGGCGTTCATCGGTTCCATCGTTGCATGGGCCAGATAGGGCACGCGGTATTCGGCAGTAATTTCCGTGGCACCATCAGGTGTGACCGATGTATTGCCATCATCGCGCAGGGTGGAATTGGGGGCCTCGTCCAGAGATTTTTCAATCGCCGCAAACAGCCCGTCGGTGGTGGCAGGGTAGGGCGCGTCCTGCCAATCGATCTGCACCGCATCCGCCGCCTGAAACGCCAGCCATGTGTTGCTGGCGACCACGGCAATGCCGTTGCCCAGATCAATCACCCGCTCGACACCGGCCATCTTTTTGGCCGCGCTGGCGTCAAAGGATTCCATGCTGCCCCCAAGGCGCGGGTTGATCCGCACGGTGGCAAAGCGCATCCCTTCCAGCCGCATATCCGCGCCATATCGCGCGGTGCCGGTGGATTTTGCTACCATATCGACACGCGGCATGTCGTGGCCCAGATATTTCCATTCGGAGGCAGGGCGCAAGGTCACATCCTTTGGTGGTGCAATCTTTGCAGCCGCCTCGGCAAGGTCTGCATAGGCAATGGCACTGCCATCCGCCCCGATCATCTGCCCGTTTTCTGTCCGTAGTTCGCCGCTTAACCTCTCCGCCGCTGCCAGCTTCAACGCCTCGCGCGCCGTGGCCCCTGCCAGACGCATCTTTTCAAAGGCGTCAATCGTGGCGGTCGAGCCACCCGTTACCTGAAGCGACAGGGTTTTGGGCACCACGTCCTTCACCTCGCGCATGAATTCCTGCCATGCGGTGCGTTTGCCATCCTCGTATTCCGCATGTCCGGTGATCAGCGCGCCGTTATAATAGGCCTGTGCCGCAGGGCCATGCAGCACGCGCACATCTTCCCATGCCACATCCAGTTCCTCGGCCACCAGAGCGGCCAGCGTGCTTTGCACCCCCTGGCCCATCTCGGCGCGCGGGGCGATGATGGTCACGCCTTCCTGATCAATGATCAGATAGGGGTTCAGCGTCACCGCGCCCGCCCCCGGTTTCAACGGGTTTTCCAGCGGCTTTTTCGCCATGTAAACGCCAAAGGCCACGCCACCTGCCACAGCGGCCGAGGTTACGATAAACGCGCGGCGGGTGTATGTTCTGATCCGTCCCATATCTATTCCCCCCGCATTTCGGATGCGGCCGTTTTGATCGCCGCCCGTATTCGCCCGTAGGTGCCACAGCGACACAGGTTGCCGTTCATCGCCGCGTCAATCTCGGCATCATTCGGGGCATTGTTTTCGGCCAGCAGCGCCGCCGCCTGCATGATCTGGCCTGACTGGCAATAGCCGCATTGCGCCACCTGATGCGCGACCCAGGCCTTTTGCAGCGCATCCATCGCATCGGGCGTGCCGATCCCCTCGATCGTGGTCACCTCGCCGGCCACATCTTCCAGCGCCACCTGACACGACCGCACCGCCTCGCCATCCATATGCACCGTGCAGGCACCACAGGCGGAAACCCCGCAGCCGTATTTGGTGCCGCTCAGCCCCAGTTCATCGCGCAACACCCACAGCAGGGGCACCTCGCCGGGCAAATTCACCTCGTGCCGCTGTCCGTTTACAATCAGTGAATATGCCATTGCGCACCCCTTATTCCCTGCAAACTGAACTTAACAGTTTAGCACGCGCTGCGCCCGAACAAAAGCACCATTCCTTGTCTTCTTCTTTTCCTAAACACCTGCCGTGCGCAGCGCATCCCGTGTTTACGTCACGTGCGACTTCTGCCGGTATTCATCACGGTCCCACAAATTGTTCTGCATCACATCCGCAACCACCGCCACCGCCGCATCCACATCCGTCGCGTCGATATAAAGCGGGGTAAAGCCGAATCGCATAATGTCGGGCGCACGGAAATCGCCAATCACGCCACGGGCAATCAGGGCCTGCATCGCGGGATAGCCATGTTCGAACCGGAACGATACCTGCGATCCCCGCTTTGCCCCATCCCGCGGGCTGGCCAGCGTCAGGGCGGGGCAGACGGCTTCGATCCCTGTAATAAACCGGTCACACAGGGCAATCGACTGCTGCCGCACATCCTTCATATCGGCCATGTCCCAGACATCCAGCGCGGCCTCGAGCGCGGCCAGTTGCAGCACCGGCGGGGTGCCGACCCGCATCCGCTCGATCCCGGCGCCGGCGGTATAGTTAAGATCAAAGGCAAAGGGCGCGGCATGGCCCAACCAGCCGGACAGCGCAGGGCGCACCCGTTCTGCATGGCGCGGGGCGACATAGATAAAGGCCGGTGCGCCGGGGCCGCCGTTCAGGTATTTATAGGTGCAACCAACGGCGAAATCCGCCCCCGCGCCGGACAAGTCCACCGGCAAGGCCCCCGCCGAATGGGCCAGATCCCAGATCACCAGCGCACCTGCCGCATGGGCCTGTTCGGTCAACGCCCGCATGTCGTGCTTGCGCCCCGTGCGGTAATCGACCTCGGTCAGCATCAGCACGGCGACGTCCTCGCTGATATGCGCGGCCACCTCCTCGGGTGCGGGCGTGATCAACTGGTGCTGGCGGCCAAGCGCGCCAATCAGCCCTTCGGCCATATAAAGATCGGTCGGAAAGTTGCCGCTGTCGGACAGGATCACCCGCCGGTCAGGGCGCATTTCCAGTGCGGCGGCCAGTGCTTGATAGACCTTGATCGACAGGGTATCGCCCATCACCACATGCCCCGCCTCGGCCCCGATCAGCCGGGCGATACGGTCGCCAACGCGGGTAGGTTGCTCCATCCATCCGGCGCGGTTCCAGCCGGTGATCAGCATCTCGCCCCATTCGTCCTGCATGGCCTGCCCGATCCGCGCCACGGCGGCTTTGGGCAGGGGGCCAAGCGAATTGCCGTCTAGATAGATCACCCCCTCGGGCAGATGGAACATGGCTTTGGTGGCGGCGAAATCGGTCATGGTGGGGCTCCTGTCATACCGGCCGGACATTAGAGGCTATTTGCGGTCAAGCAAAGCGGCCAGTTCATCAATCTGTGTGTCATTCCACACCCTGATGCCGTGGCTTTGCAATAGTGCTGCCGTGACGCCCATACCTGCCGTGCGACGGCCGTCAAAATGTCCAGCATAGATAAACGAGGTGCCACAAGAGGGACTGCCATCGGTCAGCACCGCGTGGCGGCATCCGTTTGCCAGTGCGATTGCCAGAGTGGCCTTGGCACCTTCCAGAAAGGCCCGCGTCACATCTGCGCCGGCACTGTCGTAAATCCGTGCCTTACCGGTTAATACCTGTCCGGATATTGCCCCCGTTTCGATCTCGGCGGGCAGGCGCGGGGTGGGTAGGCCACCGGCCACTTCCGGGCAATGGGGGATCAGGCGGCCCTGGGCCTGCCAGCGCGCCAAATGCGGATTGGCCGAGGTTTTCGCCCTACCGTCATAGCGCACGGGATCGCCCATCAGGCAGGCGCTGATCAGTATCTTGTCCATTGGAAATGCTTAGAACAGATCCTTGGCTTTGCCCAGCCCGCCAAAAATCGCGACATTGTGTTGCGATACTGTCAAAGCTGCCTTGGCCCGCTGCCAAAACACCCCTATAACCTGCCGCCATGAAACAAATCGAAATCCCCCCCGTCTGGCTTGCCGCGTTCCTTGCAATCGCATGGGCGCAATCCACCTATTATCCTATGGGCCTGTCATTTGGCGGAGTTTGGGGCCGATTTTGTTGGCGGTATTCTGGTGGGGGCTGGCCTGTTGCTGATGCTGCTGGCTGTGGTCGAGTTTTACCGGCGAAAAACGACAATTGTGCCGCGCCGCGAAAGCAGTGCTTTCGTGCAGTCGGGGATATACCGGCGCACGCGCAATCCGATCTATCTGGGGGATGCGCTGGTGCTGACGGGGCTGATCCTGCGCTGGGATGCGGTGTTGTCACTGCCCTTGATCCCGATTTTCATCTGGGTGATCGAGAAACGCTTTATCGAGGGCGAGGAAAAGCACCTGCGCCGCACTTATCGTGCACAATGGGCGAGATATGAAAAGAAGGTGCGACGCTGGTTGTAACGGGGCCTGTCAGGCCGGATTCATCACGTCATTCAGACGCTTTTCAATCTCTTCCTTGGTGCCCGGATAGGTCGGCAACCCGCGCGGAATCCAGCCTTTCCCGTTTGGCCCGCCTGCCATGCCTTCTGGGACATTTACCAAACCGGGAAAGCCCTGTTTGTTTAGCGCATCAAAAACATAGGTTGACCGATGCCCGGTTCTGCAAATCAATCCAATCGGTTTATCGGGGTAGGCGTTGCGCAGTTTTACCAGAGAATCGACAAAACCTTTTGCTGTATAATCCAGCCCGATTGCCCCTTCGCCAAGGCCTGACTCGGCCCATTCCTGCGGGGTGCGCACATCAACCAGAATGATGTCACCTGCTACAGCGGCCTTATGTGCCTCGGGCGGTGTCATTACAGTTTCATCTGCCTGAACAGGTGTTGCATTTAATGCAATTCCAGCGGCAACAACCGTGATGGCTCCGGTCAAAAAGACGCGACGGCTGGATTGCAGAAAGGGGGTGGTGACTTGGCCTTGCATTTGGTCTACTCCACATTGATGATATGCCTGATGTATATGGGCGCAAAAGAACGTATTGCAAATAGTGAATGTGGTGTTAAGCACAGACAAATGGTCACATTCATGTGTTGATGCGCGTGGGGAAAGAAGGAGGGACTGGCTTTGAAAATCGGAACACCGAAAGAGGTTTTTGAAGGCGAGGCGCGGGTGGCGATGACCCCCGAAAGTGCGCTTCAGTTGCAAAAACTGGGGTATGACTGCCTGATCGAGGCAGGGGCCGGCAAGGCAGCCGGCTTCACCGACGCGGCCTATAAAGAGGCTGGTGTGACAGTTGTCCGCGGGGCTGTGAACCTGTGGAAAGAATCCGATGTGATCACCAAGGTTCGCCCCCCCACCAAGACCGAAGAACGCCGGTTGACCAAGGGCAAGACTCTGATTTCGTTCTATTTCCCCGGCCAAAACGAAGAGTTGATGGAACTGGCCGCCGACAAGGGTGCAACCGTGATCGCCATGGACATGGTGCCGCGCATCAGTCGAGCGCAAAAGATGGACGCGCTGTCGTCCATGGCCAATATCGCCGGTTACCGCGCGGTGATCGAGGCGGGCAACAACTTTGGCCGCTTCTTTACCGGTCAGGTGACAGCGGCAGGTAAAGTTCCCCCTGCGAAAGTGTTGGTTGTGGGGGCCGGTGTGGCCGGATTGGCCGCGATTGGCACAGCGGTTTCGCTGGGCGCCATCGTCTATGCCTTTGATGTGCGCCCCGAAGTGGCCGAGCAGATCGAAAGCATGGGCGCCGAATTTGTTTTCCTCGAATTTGAAGATGCCCAGCAGGACGGCGCGGCAACGGGTGGCTATGCAGCCCCCTCCAGCCCCGAATTCCGCGAAAAGCAGCTGGAAAAATTCCGCGAGCTGGCACCGGATATGGATATAGTCATTACCACCGCGCTGATTCCGGGGCGTGATGCGCCAAAACTCTGGACCAAGGATATGGTGCAGATGATGAAGCCCGGCTCGGTTATTGTTGACCTTGCGGCGGAGCGCGGCGGCAACTGTGATCTGACAGTGCCGGACGAAAAGGTGGTTTCCAAGAACGGTGTAACCATCATCGGCTATACCGATTTCCCCAGCCGGATGGCGACGCAATCCTCAACGCTCTATGCCAACAACATCCGCCATATGATGGATGATCTGACGCCTGAAAAGGACGGCAAGATCGTGCACAACATGGAGGACGACGTGATCCGCAGTGCAACGGTGGTTTACAAGGGCAAGATTACCTTCCCGCCGCCACCTTTGAAGGTGCAGGCCATCGCGGCCCAGCCCAAGAAAGAAGCGCCAAAGGAACTGACTGTCGAAGAAAAACGTGCGCAGGAACTGGCAGAATTCAAGGCGGCGACCAAACAACAGGTCGGTATGCTGGCGGCCGGCGGTTTGCTGATGCTGATCATCGGAGCCTATGCCCCAGCCAGCTTTATGGCGCATTTCATCGTGTTTGCCCTATCGTGTTTCATCGGTTTCCAGGTGATCTGGAACGTCAGCCACGCGCTGCACACGCCATTGATGGCCGTGACCAACGCCATTTCGGGGATCGTGATCCTCGGGGCGTTGTTGCAGGTCGGGTCAGGCAACTGGCTGGTTGTGATCCTTGCAACCGTTTCGATCCTGATCGCGTCGATCAATATTGTTGGCGGTTTTCTGGTGACACGCCGGATGCTTGCCATGTTCCAGAAATCTTAAGGGGGGCGGGATCATGAGCATTGGTATCGTATCCGCAGCCTATATTGCATCGGCTGTTCTATTCATTCTGTCCCTTGGGGGACTTAGCAATCAGGAAAGCGCCAAGCGCGCGGTCTGGTATGGCATTGTCGGCATGGGGGTTGCGGTGTTTGCCACCGTATTCGGCCCCGGCATTGGCAGCTACTTCCTAGTGGTTTTGGCCATCGCGGCGGGGTCTTATGCGGGCTACTATGTGGCGGGCAAGGTCGAGATGACCGAGATGCCGCAACTGGTGGCAGCATTGCACAGTTTCGTTGGTCTGGCTGCCGTTTTCATCGGCCTGAACGCTGAACTTGAGCTTGGCACCGTGCAACATTTGCTGGCCACGGGCGGCAACACCGAAGATCTGGCGGGCTTTGCCAAAAAGCTGGCCCATAAGGACGCAGTGGAAATCGCCATTCTGAAGGTCGAGGTTTTCCTTGGCGTGTTCATCGGTATCATCACCTTTACCGGATCGGTTGTCGCCTTTGGCAAACTGGCGGGCAAAGTGGATGGCAAATCAACCAAGCTGCCCGGCGGGCATATGCTGAATGCGGTGGCGCTGGCTGTTTGTGTGGTGCTGGGGCTGATGTTCTTTAACGGTGCAGGTATCTGGACGTTATTGCTGATGATCCTTGTGGCCGGTTTTATCGGCTGGCATCTGATTATGGGCATTGGTGGTGCCGATATGCCCGTCGTTGTGTCGATGTTGAACAGCTATTCCGGCTGGGCGGCGGCGGCAATCGGGTTCACCCTTGGTAATGATTTGCTGATCGTGACCGGCGCGCTGGTTGGTTCTTCCGGTGCGATCCTGAGCTATATCATGTGCAAGGCGATGAACCGTAAATTCATTTCGGTTATTCTGGGCGGTTTTGGTGGCACTTCTGGTCCGCAATTGGAAGTCGAGGGCGAACAGGTGCCGATCGAGGCCGAAGCGGTAGCTGCCGCTCTGGAAGACGCGGACAGCATCATCATCGTGCCGGGCTATGGTCTGGCCGTGGCGCAGGCGCAGCAGGCGGTTTCGGAACTGACCAAACGCCTGCGGGACAAGGGTAAAGAGGTGCGTTTCGCCATCCACCCCGTTGCCGGACGCCTTCCGGGCCACATGAACGTGCTGCTGGCCGAGGCCCGCGTGCCCTATGACATCGTGCTGGAGATGGACGAGATCAACGACGATTTCCCAGACACCGACGTGGTGATCGTGATTGGCAGCAACGACATCGTCAATCCGGCCGCGCAGGACGATCCAAACAGCCCGATTGCGGGCATGCCGGTTCTGGAAGTGTGGAAGGCCAAGCAGGTGTTTGTATCGAAACGCGGGCAGGGGACCGGTTATTCCGGCATCGAAAATCCGCTGTTCTACAAAGACAACACGCGGATGTTCTATGGTGATGCCAAGGACAGCCTGAACAAACTGTTGGCCTTGATCAGTTGATAAATGGAGATGTTTAAATGAAGAGACTAGTTGTAATTATTGCCGCGCTTGCTGCTCTTTCGGCTTGCTCGGTTGACCCAGAAAAGGCGGCTGTGCGCCGTGCTGCGTTAATACAGAAGGTGTTTCCAAACCCTTCTGATCAACAAGGGCTTGATCTGGTGCTTCCTTTGACAAGCAGCGGAGTCGTTACACATTTGGCAATCGGGTATTTTACCAAGGATGTTAGCCAGCCAGAAGTGACTCGGCGGGTTGCATCATTTTGCGCACGGCAAAACAGCTCTCGTCTGACTGGGCAGGCCAGAATCGATAAAGATATGGGCCTTAGCGCCAGAACATTTTCTGATGGCAGCAAGAAACAAATACATACCGTGTGGTATGACTGCGTTCGCGCCAAGTAAAATAACACTTGTCCTAGAGCGCACTCTAGCAGCTAAGGTCCCTGTGAATCACTTCACGGGGGCCTTTTTTATGGCACAGATATTATGATGATCGGCGAGTTCGCCCGCGCGGCGGGGCTGTCGGTTTATACCGTCCGGTTTTATGAAAAGATCGGCTTGATCCCTGCGCCACCGCGCGATTCCGGTGGGCGCCGAGTGTATTCCGAGGACAGCCTTGGCTGGATCCACTTTCTAAAACAGTTGAACGCCACCGGGATGAAACAGGCCGACCGCGTGCGCTATGCCGCGCTGCGCTTGCAGGGCGAGGCAACCTATAGCGAACGGCGACAAATGCTGGAAGCGCATTACGACAAAATCCGCGCAGATCTGGCGGCATTGCAGAAAACAAGTGATCTGATGCAAAGCAAGATTTCCCTTTACCAAAGACTAGAGGCTGAACTGGCCGCAAGTGAAAAGGACAATAACAATGACTGACGCCCTGAAACGTGGCCGCGATGTGCTGGCTGAAATGAACCCCGAAATCGAACAGGTGTTGCGGGACCGGTATGACGGCATCCTGCCAGGTTTTGCCGAAAGTCTGGTCGAATGGGCCTATGGGCGCCATTACAGCCGCGAAGGCCTGGATATGAAAACCCGCCAATTGTGCACCGTTGCGGCACTGACCGCGCTTGGCGGACAGACAGGGCCGCAGCTAAAAATTAACATAGAAAACACGCTGGCCGCAGGCGCAAGCAAGCGCGAGATTGCCGAAGCGATATGGCAAATGGCTGTTTATGGGGGTCTGCCTGCCGCGATCAACGGATTGAATGCGGCAAAAGAGGTGTTCGAGGCTCGTTAACGACATCAAATGTTTACAGGCGGGGAATATGCGCTAGGTTGCCCGCGTAAACGTTTAAGGTGCCCAGATGAGCCAACTTGAAGACCACCCCCTGCGCTACCAGATGGCAAACGAGCTGCACGCCCGGCCGTTTCCCATTCTGTCGGCCCCGTGCCATGCGGTGTTTTTGGCGCTGAAAAATCCCGTGGATGCCGCCAATCGTGACCGTGGGCTGGACCTCGCCCACCTGATTGATCTGCTGGACCGCTTTGGCGCCCCGCACCCGCAGCCGGACGCCACGCATTTCTTTTGCGATCTGGGGCGGCACCGGTTGAAGTGGGAATTGCACCACGAATTTGTCACCTACACCATCTTTACCGACGGGGTGGCAGAACGTCCGTTTGACCCCGTCGCGTTCGAGGTTTTCCCTGCCGACTGGCTGGCAACCCTCCCCGGCAAGCGGCTGACGTCTGCCCTGATACGGGTCGAGGAAATGCCAAAGACCCCCGAGCAGGTCGAGGCGAAGATAAAGGACTGTTTCGTCGCCGAAAGTATCGCGGTATCCTATACGCTGGACCGGAACGCCATTGTCGCAGGGGACTACCGGATCGATAGCGCGGGGCATTTGCGGTTCGCGATCTTTGTTGAACCGGGCACCGGCGAGCGGCGGATCGGGCGCACCTTGCAGCGGTTATGCGAGATCGAAACCTATAAATCCATGTCGATGCTGGCGCTGCCAAAGGCGCTGAACCTGTCCAAACGGCTGGCGCAGATTGATGTGCAGGTGTCCGATCTGGTCGGCCATATCAAAAACGCGGCCCGCTCCGAGGAAGAGGCGTTGGGCGAATTGCTGGGTATCTCGACCGAACTTGAGGATTTGATGGCGCAAACCAGTTTTCGTTTTGCTGCATCGCGGGCCTATAGCACCATTCTGGAAGAACGGATTGCGGCGATGCGCGAGGACCGCTTTGGCGGGCGGCAAACCTTTTCGGAATTCATGCTGCGCCGGTTCGATCCGGCGATGCGCACGGTCAGGTCAGCCGAGGCACACCTGAAGGAAATGGCCGAGCGGGTGATGCGGGCGGCGGATTTGTTGCGCACAAGGGTCGAGGTGGAGCGGTCTGCGCAAAATCAGGCCCTGCTGGAAAGCATGGACAAACGGGCCGATTTGCAACTGCGGTTGCAGCGGACGGTCGAAGGGCTGTCTGTGGTGGCGATCAGTTACTATGCAATCAATCTGGTGACTTACGGGCTATATCCCTTTGCCAAAGCCGCGCATCTGGATAAACCGATGCTGACGGCTATGGCCACGCCTGTGGTGTTGTTGGTGGTCTGGTGGATCGTGCGCCGGATCAGGAAGGCGCATTAGGGTTTCCCCTTACCGTTTGCGTAACCGTGGATCCAGCGCATCGCGCAGCCCGTCGCCGATATAGTTTACCGACAGCACCGTCAGCGAAATTGCCAGACCGGGCCAGATCACCCGCTCGGGGTAAATTTGCAGGTATTCGGCAGCGTCATTCAGCAGCCGGCCCCATGTTGGGAAATCCGGCGGAAAGCCAAGGCCAAGGAAGGACAGCGCGCTTTCGGTGATGATAGCGTTGGCTATACCCAGTGTGGCAGACACCATGATCGGTGACATCACGTTGGGCAGAATGTGTCGCATGATCATCTTGAACGGGGTGGTGCCGATGGATTGTGCCGACAAGATGAATTCGCGTTCCTTCAGCGCCAGCACATCACCGCGCACGATCCGCGCTGTAGGCATCCAGCTGGTGATGCCGATGGCTGAAACCATCAGGATGAATATCCCCATCTCCGGCCCGAAGGCGGCGGAAAGTGGTTCGCGAAACAACATCATCATAACCAGCAGCAGTGGCAACAACGGCAGAGCCAAAAACAGATCGGTGATCCGCATCAATATCCCGTCCAGCCGCCGGAAGTACCCCGACAAAACCCCTATAAACGTGCCTAGAAACAACGCTAAAAGCATTGCTGTCATACCGACCGCAATCGAGGTTCGACCGCCCTGGATCATTTGTGCCAACGCATCGCGCCCCAACCCGTCAGTGCCCAGCGGGTGGGCTAGCGATGGGCGCTGATCCATTGCGCCATAGTCGTTATAGGCAGGGTCAATCGGCCAGAGGAATTTACCAAACAGGACCGCAACAAGGATTAATAGAAACACAAACGAGGCGAGCATCGCGCCCTTGTGGTGGCGGAACTGGTCCCAGATGTCCCACCACTGGCTGCGCGGGGCTTTGGTTGGCTGTGCGGTCTCAGTCATAGCGGATCCTCGGGTCCAGAATGCCATAAAGGATATCGGCAATCAGGTTGAATATCACAATCAGGAAGGCAAAGATGAAGGTCAGGGTCTGCACGGTCGGCAGGTCATTTGCCTCGATCGCCTTGATCAGCATGTCACCGATGCCGTTCACCTTAAAAACCTGTTCGGTGATGATCGCGCCGCCAAAAACGCCGGGAACCCCCAGCGCAATCACCGTCACAACCGGGATCATCGAATTGCGCAGCACATGCACCAGCACCACCACCTTTTCCGACAGCCCCTTGGCCCGGGCGGTGCGCACATAATCCTGATTCAGGTTGTCCAGCATCGAGGCCCGCATGAACCGGCTGATCTGTGCGGCGTTGTATAAGGCGAGAACAAACACCGGCATGGCGATCTGTTTTAGCTGTTTCACAAAGCTGGGCCAGTCGTGAACCACCAGCATTGTGTCATAAATCGACGGGAACCAGCCCAGATAGACCGAAAAGATCACGATCAGCAGCAGGCCGGTGAAAAACGTCGGCACGGAAAAACCGATCATCGAAATGAACGTGCCGATCTGGTCGAACCACGAATATTGCTTGTAGGCCGAAATAACCCCGATCGGGATCGCTATCAATGCGCCAACCACATAGGACAGGCCAACCACCCACAGGGTTTGCGGCAGGCGTTGAACGACTACATCCATCACCGGACCGCGCCACTGCCAGCTGATCACCCGCAGTTTGCCATCGGCAAAACCGGTGCCAAAGAAGTGGTCGATCATCACCTGTGGCTCGATGATAAAGAATTGCACCAGCCATTTGTAGAACTGCACATAGTTGGGCTGACCCAACCCCAGAGCCTCGCGCATTTTGGCTTTTACCTCGGGGGGGACGGTCAGCGGCACATTGGCCGTGGGGTCGCCTGGGGCAAGTTTCAGTAAGGCGAATATCACCAGAGCGATGAACAGAAGCGTCGGGACGGCCAGTAACAGGCGTCTGATCGTGAAGGTTAGCATCGGCGTCTCGGTTTATGGTTCTGGGAATATTTAGGGTAGCAAGTGGGCGACCCCGAAACATGTCCGGGGCCGCCTGAGTTCGCTTGATTTACTTGGCGCGTGTCCAGTCGGCCACGTTCCACATCTGGCTGTCCCAGACGTTCATATCAACACCGCCCAATGTGTTAGAGCGGGCAGATACACTGGCGCGGTGAGTGATCGGCAGCATGATGTAGTTCTGCATCAGCATGTCGTTCATCGCTTTGGCCAGTTCGGCGCGTTTGTTGATGTCACCGGTTACGGACATCTCTTTTACAAGTGCCTCGTAATCATCGTTACAAAAACGCGGCATATTGTTGCCCTGCCACTGGTTTTCCGGGCTCGGGATTTGGGCGCATGTCCAGCTTGCCATGTAACCTTCGGGGTCTGTGCCGTTGAAGTTGTTGGTGTACATTTCAACATCGGCAAAGAATTTCTGGAAGGTGTCGTTCGAGCCCGGATCTGAACCAAAGAACACAGAGGCCGAGATGTTGCGCAATTCAACTTCTACGCCGATCTGGTTCCACCACTGTTTGATAGCCGCCTGATATTTCTGGCGGACAGCGTTTGTCGATGTCTGGTACAGAACTTTCAGGCGCATGCCGTCTTTTTCGCGGATACCGTCCGAGCCTTTGACCCAGCCCGCATCGTCCAGCAGCTTGTTTGCGCCATCAATGTCTTGCACGAGGCAAGAGTCATTGGCGGTTGATGCATAGATTGCAGGGGCAGGCAGCACGTTACAGGTCGGTTTGCCTGTGTCGCCGTAACCGATTTTGGTCAGCAGCGCGCGGTCGATGGCCATTGACAGGGCCTTGCGCACGTTGATGTCTGACAGGAACGGGTGCGGGTGCTTGATCGTGCCGCGCTCGTCGCCCAGATCGGGGCTGACATCTGTCAGGTTGATCATGATGCATTCAACCGATGTGCCAAAGCCGGAAATGACCTGTCCTTTGCCTGCCGATGCCATACTGGCCAGAACATCGGGGGACAGTTGCAGATTCCAGGCGTAATCGAATTCGCCAGTTTCCAGAACAGAACGGCCCGCCGCCTGTGCATCGCCGCCACCTTTGAAGGTCACAGTCGCAAATGCCGGTTTGTTCGGGTCGCGATAGTTTTCATTGGCTTTGAACGAAATCACGTCATTCGGACGGAAATCTGTGACCACAAACGGGCCAGTGCCGATCGGGTTGAAGTTTTCAGTCGTACATTCCTGTGCCTTGGCACCGACGCAGTTTTCAAACTGGGCCTTCTGGATAATCGGTGTGCTTGCACCAACAAACGGGCCATAGGGGAACGGCTTGGGTTCCGAGAAATGGATAACAGCCGTGCGGTCATCAGGAGTGTCGATGCTGGTAACGCCGTCAAAATAGTTCGACGAGGCACAACCACCATCAGGGTCGGTGCAGTATTCCCATGTGAATTTCACATCGGCCGATGTCAAAGCTGTGCCATCAGACCACTTCAGGCCTTCTGTCAGCTTCCATGTGATGGATTTCAGGTCAGCGGAAACACCACCGTTTTCAACGGTTGGAACTTCGTCAACCAGCCAAGGTACGATTGCGCCGCTTGCGTCATAACGGGCCAGAGGCTCGTTCACCAATGCTGCTGCGTCCTGTTCCTTGTTACCGCCGGACAGATACTGGTTCATCGTGGATGGGGCTTGCCAGTAGATGATGTTCAACTGGCCGTCAGAGCCACGTTCGGCAAAGGCCGCGGGGGCCATTGCAAAGGCACATGCTGCGCCCATAAGGATTGTTTTCATTTTCATAGGTTTTATTCTCCTTGTTGATATCTTGGCTCGAATTCTCACAGGCTCGCGGTTGGATCCGCGGCGTTTGTTGTCATGTTCATGTGAAAAGGGGCAGTCCAGCCTTGTGCGGATTCGCAATTGCGAATTTTGCCGTAGCAATGGTGTTGAACTATTACAATGTCCTTGAAAACAAGGACGGGCAGCGCCCAATTGGGCATATTGCACCCCCAGGTGGTTCTTGTTTTTATACCGGCATGTTCCATCCGGCTGTTTTGATTTGATAGACGTTAACATGATTTTTTAGCGTATCAACACCTAACTGCCTGACGTCGCGTGATTTCTTACCCGATGTTCAAATTTTATCCGCAAGGTCTTGACGTTACCCGCATCCGCGCCCAACCTGCGGCCTTGCCAGAACACAGGAGAGAACAGTGCCCCAAATCTATTCCGCACGCGAAATGCTTGAAAAGCTTGTTTCTTTCCCCACCGTCAGTTCGGAATCAAATCTGGAACTGGTGGATTGGGTCGAGGCGTATCTGGCCAGCCATGGTGTCAAATCCCATCGGGTTTATAATGCGGAAGGCACCAAGGCGAACCTCTATGCCAATGTCGGCCCCGAGGTCGAGGGCGGGGTGATCCTGTCGGGCCATACCGATGTGGTGCCGGTGGAAGGGCAGGATTGGGACACGGACCCTTTCACGGTTGTTGAAAAGGACGGCAAACTATACGGGCGGGGCACTTGTGACATGAAAGGCTTTGACGCGCTGGCGCTGGCCGCCGTGCCGCTGGCGCTGGAGCGCGGTATCAAGCGTCCGATCCAGATTGCATTGTCTTATGACGAAGAAGTGGGCTGTGTCGGGGCGCCCGATATGATTGATGCAATGGCCGAACATATGCCACGCGCATCGGCAGCGGTGATTGGCGAGCCTTCAATGATGAAGGCGGTCAGCGGCCACAAGGGGGCCTTTGGTATCCGCACCCATGTGCATGGTTACGAGGTCCATTCCTCGCTGATCCATACCGGTGTTTCTGCGGTGATGGAGGCGGCCAAGCTGATTGACTGGGCCAACCAGATGAACGCCATTAATGCGGCTGCCCCCGTGCCGCCCGAGGTCGCAGCATTTGTGCCACCTTATACCACGCTGCATGTCGGTATTATTCATGGCGGCACCGCGAACAATATCACCGCCAAGGATTGTGAATTCGGGCTGTTTATCCGCTGTGTGCCCAGTGATGACTTTGATCAATGGACCAAGGCCTATCTGGACAAAGTGGCCGAGGTCGAAGCCGGAATGAAAGCGATCCGGCCCGAGGCGTGGATCGAAACCCATGTAACCAAAGGTGTGCCGGGGCTGAAACCCGAAAAGGATGGCGCAGCCGAAGCTCTTGTGCGTCGCCTGACCGGTGACAATTCCACCAATGTGGTGTCTTACGGCACCGAGGCCGGCCAGTTTCAAGCGCGCGGGCATTCTGCAATCATTTGCGGGCCGGGTAGCATTGATCAGGCGCACCAGCAAAATGAATTCATTGAAATCAGCCAGTTAGAGGCGGGTGAGCAGTTCATGCACCGCCTGATTGACCACCTAAGCGAGGACTAGAACGATGCCCATCAAGAACAGGTTTGCCGATCTGCACGAAGAAATCACCGGCTGGCGCCGCCACCTGCACGAAAACCCCGAACTGCTGTTTGATACGCCGAAAACATCGGCCTTTATCACCGAAAAGCTGAAGGAATTCGGCTGTGACGAAGTGGTTGGCGGTATCGGGCGCACCGGCGTTGTGGCGGTGATCAAGGGCAAGAGTGATACATCCGGCAAGGTAATCGGCCTGCGGGCGGATTTCGATGCACTGCCCATATTTGAGGCCACGGGATTGGATTATGCCAGCAAAACTGAAGGAAAGATGCACGCCTGCGGCCATGACGGTCACACCGCGATGCTTCTGGGGGCGGCGAAATACCTGTCGGAAACCCGCAATTTCGATGGCACCGCCGTTCTGATCTTCCAGCCTGCCGAAGAAGGTGGAGCGGGCGGCAAGGAAATGGTCGATGACGGCATGATGGACCGCTGGAACGTGCAAGAGGTTTATGCCATTCATAACTGGCCCGGTGCGCCTGTCGGGTTTTTTGCCACTCGCTCGGGGCCGTTTCTGGCGGCAACCGACCAGTTCGATATCCGGGTTGTGGGCAAAGGCGGTCACGGGGCCATGCCACAAAATACGGTGGATGCCACTGTTGTTGCCAGCCACATCGTTGTGGCGTTGCAGTCTATCGTGTCGCGCAATGTTGACCCGGTTGAACAGGCGGTGGTTTCGGTCACCAGTTTCGAAACCGAAAGCAAAGCCTATAATGTAATTCCGACTCTGGTTAGCCTGAAGGGAACCGTGCGCACCCTAACAGATGAAAACCGCGATCTGGTCGAAACACGTCTAAAGCAGATTGCGACTTCGACTGCCGAGGCATTCGGGGCGAAGGCCGAAGTCAGCTATATGCGAGGCTATCCGGCCATGGTGAACCACGATACGGAAACCGGTCACGCAATAGATGTGGCAGAAAAGGTTACGGGGAGTTGTGGCGAAGCACCTTTGGTTATGGGCGGCGAGGATTTTGCCTATATGCTTGAAGCACGCCCCGGTGCCTTTGTGGTGCTGGGAAATGGTGATAGCGCGATGCTGCATCACCCTGAATACAATTTTAACGACGAAATCATCCCGACCGGTTGTAGCTGGTTTGCCGAAATGGTGGAAAGCCGGATGCCGGCAAAGTAGGGACTGTGATGAAACCCTTTCTGATCCTGCAACTGCGCCCCGAGACCGAGGCAGCGGATGACGAGTTTCAGGCCTTTCTGGATAAGGGGGGGCTGAAACCCGGAGATGTCCATCGTATCCGGCTGGATTGCGAGGATATTCAGCAAGACCTTGATCTGTCGGCTTATTCCGGGGTGATTGTCGGCGGGGGTCCGGGCTGTGTCTCGGACCTGCCCGAGAAAAAGACACCCGTTGAAGCACGGATCGAGGCCGAAGTGCTGGGGCTGATGCCGCAGATATGCGAGCAGGACGTGCCGTTTCTGGGGTGCTGTTATGGCATCGGGGTGCTGGGCGAATATCTGGGCAATGTGATCAGCAAGGAAAACTATTCCGAAGAGGTGGGCACCTCGGACTGCACGCTGACCGAGGCGGGGCAGGCGGATGCTTTGCTGGAAGGCGTGCCGGAACATTTCAGTGCCTTTGTTGGCCATAAGGAAGCGATGCAGCGGTTGCCCGAAGGGTGCGCGCATCTGGTGTCCTCAAAGGCGTGCCCCTATCAGATGGTGCGCTTTGGGCAGAATGTTTATGCCACCCAGTTCCACCCCGAAGCGGATGCGGCAGGGTTTGAAGTTCGGATCGGGATATACAAGCATCGGGGATATTTCGCGCCCGAAGATGCGGAAAAACTGGTGCAGATGTGTCGGCAGGCAGATGTGTTTGCGCCCGAGTTGATCCTGCGAAATTTCGTGTCACGCTATGGGCAGGATTGACAGCAACGGTTGCGCCGCCTGACGGCGTCGCCCAAGGCTCGCCCCTATGGGGCTCGCCTTTTGCCTTCGGCGAAGGTATTTTCGGGCAAGAAGAAGGGGGGGGAACTACCCGCCTGTGTGGCTCATGTGGCGGGTCATTTGCCCGTCGGCTTTTTGGCGGGAATAGTCGAAATCATGGCCTTTAGGTTTGGTGCCAATCGCTTTGTGGATCGCGGCGACTAATGGGGCGTCGTCCTCGGGGTTGTCGCGTAGGGCGGGGCGCAGGTCCATGTGGCCCTCTTGTCCCAGACAGGTATAGATTTCGCCGGTGCAGGTGATGCGTACACGGTTGCAGCTTTCGCAGAAATTATGCGACAGCGGGGTGATAAAGCCGATTTTCTGACCGGTTTCGTTCAACCGGATATAGCGGGCTGGCCCGCCGGTGGTTTCGGACAGATCGGTGGTGGTGAAACGTGTTTCCAACCTGTCGCGCAGATCCTTGAGCGACCAGTATTGCCCCAGACGGTTGGCTTCGCCCATGTCATCGCCCATCGGCATGACTTCGATAAAGGTCAGATCCAGCCCCTTGCTGGCGCACCAGTCTTGCAGGGTGAACAACTCGTCTTCGTTAAAGCCTTTTACAGCCACCGCGTTCAATTTCACACGCAAACCGGCCGCCTGTGCGGCCTCGATGCCGCGCAGAACCTGTGGCAGGCGGCCCCATCGGGTGATTTCGGCGAATTTTTTCTCGCTTAACGTGTCCAGCGATACGTTGATGCGTTTGACCCCGCAGGCCGCCAGTTCCCCGGCGTATTTTTCCAGTTGAGAGCCGTTGGTGGTGACGGTCAGTTCTTTTAGCGCGCCCGAGTCCAGGTGCCGTTTCATCGCGCCGAAAAACGTCATGATTCCACGCCGCACCAAAGGTTCGCCGCCGGTGATGCGCAGCTTCTGCACGCCAAGATCGATAAAGGCCGAACACATGCGGTCCAGTTCCTCGAGCGTCAGAAGTTCCTTTTTCGGCAGGAATTTCATGTTCTCGGACATGCAATAGACACAGCGGAAATCGCAGCGGTCGGTGACGGATACGCGCAGGTAGGTAACGGCGCGATTGAAGGGGTCGATCAGGGCAGGTTCCATGTATCCTGTCTATGCTTCAATCAAGGGCACAGCAAGGGGTGTCACCAAATGGTGAGGCATTGAACCGCAGGCTGATCCGTCCTAATCTGTAGTCATGAAAAATATAGTTAAAACAAGTGTAGTGATTTTGGCCGGTCTTTTTTTGGCCGGTTGTGATGGGAAATTCAGTCAGGGGGGGGTGTTCAAGCCCAAGCCGCAAGAGCCGGCCAAGGTTGAAAGCGATTCAGGCCCGCGTCCGGCGGCGCGGCCTGCGGGTGTTGCCGCCAAACCGGCTGCCACGGCGCACACAGCCGAGCAGTTTGACACCACAACGCCAAAGCAGCGGGCCGAAGCGGTGGCCGAGGCTTCGGACAGCGGGGCGCGCAAACTGGGCACAACGATAGCATCCTTGGGCAATCCGGCCGAGGCGGGGTTCTGGATCAAGACGCCATTGGTCAGCAAGGCCGGTAAAGGACGGTTGGAGTATCCGGCCACGGGCAAATCCGTGGCGGTTGATCTGATCCCGATTGACGGGCCGAAAACCGCAGGCAGCCGCGTGTCACTGGCCGCGTTGCGCCTGTTGGGAGCACCTTTGACGGGGTTGCCGGAATTGATTGTATTTACGGAATAAATGCAGGTTCGGCGGTTCATAACACCCGATGCGGACTGGGCGGTGATGCGGCAAGGTTTCCATTGGGATTTGCCTGCCAGTTATAATATTGCGCAGGGGTGTTGCACCGCTTGGGCCATATCCGAGCCTGACCGCGTGGCGTTGACCCATCTGGCGGCGGACGGGGGGCAGCAGGTCTGGACCTATGGGATGCTCGAGGCGGCCTCGAACGCGCTGGCCAATGCCTTTGCAGCGCGCGGGGTGGGGCGTGGTGATCGGGTGGCGATCCTGCTTCAGCAGGGGCCGGAGGTGCTGATCAGCCATTTTGCCGCCTACAAACTGGGCGCGATTGCTCTGCCGTTGTTCACGCTTTTCGGCGAAGAAGCACTGTCCTACCGCCTGTCGGATTCCGGCGCACGAGGGGTGGTGACGGACGAGGCGAACCTGCAAAAGGTGATGGCGCTGCGCGGGGATTTACCGGACCTGAAAGAGGTGTATTCGATTGACCCTGCCACGTCACCTGTGCGGGATTTCCACGGGGAAATCGCCGCTGGATCGGCGGATTTCACCTCAGCTGTCACCACACCTGATGATCCCGCTTTGCTGGTCTATACGTCCGGCACCACCGGCCCGCCCAAGGGGGTGCTGCACGGGCATCGGGTGTTATTGGGGCATCTGCCGGGGATCGAGGTTCATCATGAATTCTTTCCGCAAAAGGGCGATTGCGGCTGGACCCCTGCCGATTGGGCCTGGGTTGGCGGGCTGCTGAACATGGCGCTGCCGTGCCTGCATTACGGGGTGCCGCTGATCAGCCGCAGGATGCGCAAGTTTGATCCCGAAGAGGCCTATCAACTGATCATTCGCCACCGCATGCGCAACCTGTTCCTGCCGCCCACCGCGCTGAAACTGATGCAGCAGGTGGATGTGCCGGAGGGTGTAGATATCCGCTCGGTTTCGTCAGGCGGCGAGAGCCTTGGCGCGCCGTTGCTGGCCTGGGCGCAGGAGGCGCTGGGGTGCCATATCAATGAAATCTACGGGCAGACGGAATGCAATCTGGTGATTTCCAGCCAAGGGGGCGGCGGGCATCAGAAGGCGGGTTTCATGGGGCCGGCGGTGCCGGGGCACGAGGTGGCGGTGATCGATGCCGACGGGCAAGAGATGCCCGCGGGCGAGATGGGCGAAATTGCGGTGCGCCGGCCCGATCCGGTGATGTTCCTGCGCTATTGGAACAAACCCGAGGCGACGGCGGCGAAATTCACGGGCGACTGGATGCGCACCGGTGATCTGGGCGTGCGCGATGCGGAGGGCTATTTCCGCTTTGCCAGTCGGGATGACGATGTGATCACCTCGGCCGGATACCGGATCGGGCCAAGCGAGATTGAAAACTGCCTGGGCGGTCATCCGGATGTGGTGATGGCGGCGGTGATCGGGGTGCCGGATGCGATGCGCACCGAGGTGGTAAAAGGTTTTGTCGTGCTGCGCGAGGGGGCGCAGTGGAAGGGGCTGGAAGAGGTGTTGATTGCGCGGGTGCGCGAAAAGGTCAGCCCGCATGTGGCGCCACGGATGATCGAACGGGTAGAGAGCCTGCCGATGACGGCGACAGGCAAGATTATGCGGCGGGAGTTGCGCGGGGATTGAGTGCTGGATGCCTTAAGCGGGGATATTTGGGCGAAAAAGAAACAGGGTGTTATTTGAGCTGGCGGGCGGCTTCTTTGCGGGCAAAGGGCTTCATTCGTTCGCCGTATTGATCCAGAAAGGCGCGGGTGCGGTCGGCATCGTGTTTGGACAGATCGCGCAGCCACCATGCGATCGCTTTCTGGATGAACCAGTCCTTGTCATCGACATAGCCAGCCGCCCAGCCCAGCACGCGGTCGCGGATGGCCAGATCGGCGGGTTTGGGGTGGTTCTGGCGGGTCCAGGGCAGGGTGATCACCAATGCGGCGCGGCGGGTCCACATGTGGGGGGATGTGGTCCAGAGTTCCACTTCGTCAACACGCGCGGGGTTTGCCTGAAGCCGTTTGCGCCCCGCCATGCAGGCGTGATCGGCCAGCGCCCAGCCGTCAAAATCGGGCACCCATGATTTGATCAGATCCCAGACGGCATCATCAGGGCGGATGCGCGCCTGTGTCAGCAGTTTGGTGGCGGCGATGCGGGCCTCGAATATGTTGCTTTGCCACAGACCTTCGGCCAGTTGCACACGGCCCGCGATATCAAGGTCGGCGCGCCACTTCTTGACCTCGGCATCAATCATCGGGTTGGCAACACCCAGAAACGGGTGGCTGGATTTGTGATAGGCGGCCATTTGCAGCGCCTTGCCGGGCACTGTATGGGATTTCAGCGCCGCAATGGCATTTTCAGGCGTCATTCCACCGTCACCGATTTGGCCAGATTGCGCGGCTGGTCCACATCGGTGCCTTTGGCAATCGCCGTGTGATAGGCCAGCATCTGTGCCGGGACCGCGTACAGGATTGGCGCAAACAGCGGGTCCACCTGCGGCATGGCAAGGGTTTCCCATGCGCCTTCACTCGCTTCCCTGATGCCTGCGGAGTCCGAGATCAGCAGTACCTTGCCGCCGCGTGCCATCACCTCTTGCATGTTGGAAACGGTTTTATCAAACAGCGCATCACGCGGGTCCATCACCACCACGGGCATGGATTTATCAATTAGGGCGATGGGGCCGTGTTTCAATTCGCCCGAGGCATAGCCTTCGGCGTGTATATAGCTGATTTCCTTCAGTTTCAGCGCGCCTTCCAGCGCCAGCGGGAACATCGCACCACGGCCCAGAAACAGCACATCCTGTGCTTCGGCCAGCTTGCGGGAAATGGCTTTGACCTCGGGACCGGTGTTGATCGCAAGGCTTAGCAATCCGGGCAGGGTGCGCAAGGTGGCAAGGTGGCCGGCAAGGGTTTTATCGTCCAGCACGCCCTTGTCCGACGCGGCCTTTAGCGCCAGCGTGGCCATGACGGCCAACTGGCAGGTGAACGCCTTGGTTGAGGCCACGCCGATTTCGGTGCCAGCAAGGATTGGCAAGGCCAGATCAGATTCCCGCGCGATCGAGGATTCGGGCACGTTGACCACGGAAACGACCATATCGGCCTTGCCCTGACAGTAGCGCAGGGCGGCCAGTGTGTCGGCCGTTTCGCCCGACTGGCTGACGAACAGGGCCAGCGTGCGGGCCGGAATGGGTGGTTCGCGGTAGCGGAATTCGCTGGCAACGTCCACTTCGACGGGCAGGCGGGCAACCTGTTCGAACCAATATTTCGCGGTCAGGCAGGCCAGATAGGCGGTACCACAAGCAACCATGGTGATGCGGTCGAACTGGGTGAAATCAATGCCACCATCGGGCAGGGTGATCACGTTGCCATCAGCGGTGATGTAATGCTCGATCGCCTCGCCCAGAACGGTGGGCTGTTCGGCGATTTCCTTGGCCATGAAATGCTTGTGACCGCCTTTTTCAATCCTCGTGCTGTCGATATTCACGGTCTTGATCGGGCGGTAAACCTGCTGGCCGTCGGCATCACGGATTTCCACGCTGTTGCGGGTGATGACGGCCCAGTCGCCCTCTTCCAGATAGGTGATCCGGTTGGTCATCGGTGCCAGCGCAATTGCGTCTGAGCCGACATACATTTCGCCATCCCCGTGCCCAATCGCCAAGGGCGAGCCTTTGCGCGCGGCGATCAGCAGATCGTCTTCGCCGTCAAACAGGAAGCACAGCGCGAATGCCCCGTCTAGACGCGACAGGGTTTTTTGCACGGCCTTGCGCGGGCTGTCGCCTTGCTCGATATAGTGATGGGTCAGAAGGGCGACGGTTTCGGTATCGGTTTCGGTCTGGAATTTGATGCCTTCATTGGCCATTTCCGCGCGCAATTCGCGGAAATTTTCGATGATGCCGTTGTGCACCACAGCGACCGGTCCGGCCCTGTGCGGGTGTGCGTTGCCGGTGGTGGGGGCGCCGTGGGTGGCCCAGCGGGTGTGGCCGATACCGGCCTTGCCAGCCAGCGGATCATGCACCAGCAAATCGGACAAATTCACCAGTTTGCCAACTGCGCGACGGCGGCCCAGTTTGTTGTTATCAATGGTGGCAATGCCGGCGCTGTCATAGCCGCGATATTCCAGCCGTTTCAGGGCTTCGACAAGTAATGGGGCGGCCTCGTGATCACCCAAAACACCAACTATTCCACACATAATTTACGCCCCTTTGTCGCGCTTGGCCTTGGCGGCCTTGAGTTTTGCAAACAGCTTGCGGGCCATGCCCGGTTTGGTTTCCTGCCGCGCACGGGCAAGGGCCAATGCCCCGTCCGGCACATCGCGGTTGATCACCGATCCGGTGGCTGTCATGGCTTCGTTCCCGACCGTTACCGGCGCAACCAGCATGGTGTTCGAGCCGATGAATGCGCCTTCGCCGATCTCGGTGCGGTGCTTCATAAAGCCGTCATAGTTGCAGGTGATCGTGCCCGCGCCGATATTGCTGCGTGCGCCAATGCTGGCGTCCCCGATATAGGACAGGTGGTTCACCTTGGCGCCTTCGTGGATCATGGCGTTTTTGACCTCGACGAAATTGCCAACCTTGGAGCCTTCGGCCAGTTTGGCACCGGGGCGCAGGCGGGCATAGGGGCCGACAATGGCATCGCGCGATACATGGCAGCCCTCAAGATGGGAAAAGGCGCGGATGGTGGCGCCTGACTCAACCGTCACATCGGGGCCGAATACCACATTGGGTTCCACCACTGCATCACGGCCAATCACCGTATCAAAGGCAAAGAACACCGTGTCCGGAGCGATCAGGGTAACGCCGTTTTCCAGTGCTTCGGTGCGTTTTTGGGCCTGAAACAGCGCTTCGGCCCGGGCCAGTTCGGCGCGGGTGTTGATGCCAAGGGTCTCGGCTTCGTCACAGGTGACAACGCCGGCGCTTAGCCCGCGTTTGCGTCCGGCGGCAATGATGTCGGTCAGGTAGTATTCGCCACTGGCGTTGTCATTGCCAATGGTTTCCAGCAGATCGAACAGTGTTGCGGCATCGGCCGCCACCAACCCGCCATTGCACAGGGTGATGGCCAGTTCTTCAGGCGTGGCATCCTTGGCCTCGACAATCCGTTCGAACTGCCCGTCCCGCACTACCATCCGGCCATAACGGCCCGGATCGGCGGCCTCAAACCCCAGCATCACGATATCCGCACCCTCTGTGCGGGCCTGCGCCATTCTGGCGATTGTGTCGGGGGATACAAAGGGGGTGTCGCCGAACACCACGATGGCATCGCCGCCAAACCCGTCCAGCGCCCCGGCGGCCTGCAAAACCGCGTGGCCGGTGCCCAGTTGTTCGGTCTGGTGCACGATGGTGGCGTCAGGGTCATAGGCCAGCACGGCAGGTTTGACCAGATCGGCCCGATGCCCCGCGACCACCACGGTTTTTTCCGGCGAAACCGCACGCCCCGAGGCCATCGCATGCACCACCAAAGGCACGCCGCCCAGCGGGTGCAGCACCTTGGGCAGGTCCGAATTCATCCGTGTTCCCTGACCGGCGGCCAGAACGATTAATGCTGTTGCCATGATGCGTCTGCTCTTTTCTTTTTGTCGCCGCCCGTATTATCGCTTATAGGCGTGGGGGCAAGTCACTTGTGTTTACGCATTATTACAACAGCAGGCAGGCCTTCGCCAAGAGGGGCGCAAAGGGTGGGACATGAAAACGGTAATTTTTGATCTGGACGGCACATTGGCCGACACCAGCGGTGATCTGATTGTGGCGGCAAATGCCTGTTTCGCCGCACTGGGACACGGGGCAATGCTGGATATGCAGGCAGATCAGGCCACGGCCTTTGCCGGCGGGCGGGCAATGCTGCGGCTGGGTTTTGAACGGCTGGGTGTGGACGATATCGAGGCGCGGATTGATGAGCAGTTTCAGCCGTTTATCGGGTATTACGGGGCGAATATTAATACCCACACGCGGATCTATGACGGGGTCGAGGCGGCGGTGCAACGCCTGCTGGATGCCGATTATCGCGTGGGGATCTGCACCAATAAACCCGAATGGCTGGCCGAGGATCTGATGCAACGGCTGGGGATGCGCGATATGTTTAGCGCGCTGATCGGGGCCGATACCCTGCCGGTGCGCAAGCCCGATCCCGCACCCTATGTAGAAACGGTGCAGCGGGCGGGCGGTAATGTGGCGCGCTCGGTGCTGATTGGCGACACGGTGACAGACCGCGAAACGGCGCGGGCGGCGGGGGTGCCTTCGGTGCTGGTGACATTCGGGCCGACGGGGCGGGATGTCGAGGCGCTGCAACCCGAGGCATTGCTGGATCATTACGATGATCTTTTTGACCTTGTGGAAGGGATGATCGGCTGACAATGTGCCTTCAAGGAGGCCAGATATGAGCGACAGATTCACCGGTAATTTCACCCAGCAGGAACCGATCCCGGACGAGGGGATCGAGGCTGCCCTGAACGTGCTGCGCCACGGGCGTTTGCACCGCTATAATGTGGCCGAGGGCGAAGCGGGGGAAACCGCGCTGCTGGAGCAGGAATTCGCCGCCTACATGGGATCGAAATACGCGCTGGCGGTGGCTTCGGGTGGCTATGCAATTGCCACGGCGCTGCGGGCCGTGGGGGTTGTGGCGGGTGACAAGGTGTTGACCAATGCCTTTACTCTGGCCCCTGTGCCGGGCGCGATTGCCAGCCTTGGCGCGGTGCCGGTGTTTGTCGGCGTGAGTGATGGGTTAACCATTGATCTGTCTGATCTGGAAGGAAAAATTACCGACAGCGGGGCAAAGGTTCTGTTGCTCAGCCATATGCGCGGTCATATCTGCGACATGGACGCATTGATGCGGATTTGCGATGCGACAGGCGTTCTGGTGATCGAGGATTGTGCCCATACGATGGGCGCGCGCTGGCGCGGGGTGCTGTCGGGGCGGCACGGGGTGATGGCGGCCTACTCGACCCAGACCTACAAGCATATGAATTCGGGCGAGGGCGGGTTGCTGGTGTCGGATGATGCCACGCTGATGGCCCGCGCGGTGATGTTGTCGGGCAGCTATATGTTGTTCGAACGCCACCTTGCGGGGCCACCTGCGCAAGCCTTTGAAAACCTGCGTTACGAGGTGCCCAATATATCGGGCCGGATGGATAATTTGCGCGCGGCGATCCTGCGCCCGCAATTGCAGGCGCTGGATGGGCAGGTGGCGGCCTGGAACGCGCGTTATCGCGTGGTCGAGGCCGGCTTGCGTGGCACGGCGGGGCTGACCGTGATCGAACGGCCAAAGGAGGAGGAATACGTCGGTTCCTCGATCCAGTTTCTGTTGCTGGACTGGGCGGATGAGCAGATCGACGCGGTGTTGCAGCGTTGCGCGGCGCGTGGTGTGGAACTGAAATGGTTTGGCGGGGCCGAACCCAGCGGCTTTACCTCGCGCTACGACAGTTGGCGTTATGCGCCAGAGCAGAGCCTGCCGGAATCCGACCGCGTATTGAAAGGGATACTGGACATGCGCCTGCCGCTGACCTTCAGCCTGCAGGATTGTGAACAGATTGCCGGTATCATCCGCACCGAGGTCGGGGCGGTGTATCAGCAATGGGCGGGGTGATGCGCGAAAAGGCGCAGCAGATTTTCCGCGCTGGCGTGGCGGCGGCGGACCCTTATCAGGCAGTGGATCGGGCGTTGCGGGCGGACCCGGTGCAGTGTGCGGGTAAATTGCTGGTCTTGGCTGTGGGCAAGGCTGCAATGCGGATGGCGCAGGCGGCGGTGGCGCATGTGTCGGGCGCAGAAGTGATTGTGATCACAAACTATGAGAATGCTAAAGAGGTTGATTTTGCAGAAGTATTCGCCGCAGGACATCCGGTTCCTGATGATGGCGGGGCCAGGGCTGCGCGCCATGTGATCACAAAATTGCAAGCTCTGGGGAGGGCCGATCAGGTTCTGGCGCTGATCAGTGGCGGTGGTTCGGCCTTGCTGCCCGCACCGCCTGCGGGGATCAGCTTGCAGGACAAGGCCGAGGTCAACCGGCTGCTGCTGGCTTGCGGGGCGGAAATCGGTGAAATGAACCTGATCCGGCAGCAGATTTCCGACCTTAAAGGCGGCGGATTGTTGCGGATTGCCGCACCGGCAAAGGTGCGGGCGCTGATCCTGTCGGATGTTGTGGGGGATGATTTGCGCCGGATCGCCAGCGGGCCGACGGTGGCGCCGGTGGGCACGCGGGAACAGGCGGTGGACCTGCTGAAATCCTATGCAGTGTGGGACGATTTACCCGCTTCTGTGCAATCGCATTTGTCAACGCCAGCGCCGGACTTGCCCCCTTTGCCACAGGCAGAAAACCAACTGGTCGGATCAAACCCGATCAGCGTTGCCGCGATGAAACAGGCAGCCGGGGCAGCCACTGTCCACCCCGAACCGTTGACCGGAGATGTCACTCAAGCGGCAAAAATTGTTATGAAATCCGGCACAGGCATCACTCTGTTCGGTGGCGAAACCACCGTCAAGCTGACCGGCACAGGCCTTGGCGGGCGCAATCAGGAACTTGCGCTGCGGGTGGCGCTTTTGGCCGAACAACAGGGCTGGGGCGATGAATGGGTGTTCTTGTCCGGTGGCACCGACGGGCGCGACGGGCCATGTGATGCGGCGGGCGGGATTGTCGATGGCGGCACCCTGAAGCGGATACGTGAAGCGGGTGTTTCACCCGTGGATATGCTGGCCAATAACGACAGCTATCACGCGCTACAGGCGGCGAGCGATCTGCTGATGACCGGCGCTACAGGCACAAATGTCGCAGACCTGCAGGTGTTGATCCGGCGGTAAGCTTGCTTATATTCAGTAAAAGGAATATGAATGCCCATCCGCAAAGGAGCCTGTTATGAAAGACACTGCCAACGACACGGATTTCCCCGTAAACAAGGACGTCACTCCCAAGGTAACGCCGTTTTTCGACGAGGGCAGCAATACCTTTTCCTATGTGGTTCAGGACCCCAATTCGGACGCCTGCGCGGTGATCGATTCCGTGCTGGATCTGGACTATGCCGCCGGACGCACAGGGTATGAACACGCGGACAGGATTATCAACTTTATTCAAGATAACGGGTTGAAACTGGAATTGCAGATCGAAACCCACGTTCATGCCGACCACCTGTCGGCTGCGCCCTATATTCAGGAAAAACTGGGCGGTAAAATCTCGATCGGGGATAATATCACCGTGGTTCAGGATGTTTTTGGCAAAGTGTTCAACGAGGGCACCGAGTTTCAGCGCGACGGCAGCCAGTTTGACATCCTGTTTCGCGAGGGCGACACTTATACAATCGGCACCATGCCTGCATATGTGATGCACACGCCAGGCCACACACCCGCTTGCATGACCCATGTGATCGGCAATACCGCTTTTGTTGGCGACACGCTGTTCATGCCCGATGCCGGTTCGGCGCGGGCCGATTTCCCGGGCGGGGATGCTGGGCAACTGTATGATTCTGTGCAGAAAATCCTGTCCCTGCCAGATGAAAACCGCCTGATGATGTGCCACGATTACGGCCCCGGTGGCCGCGAGGTTCAATATGAAACCACGGTGGCGGCGCAAAAGGCCGAAAACATCCATTTCAGCGGCGGCACAACCCGCGAGGAATTCGTGAAAATGCGCGAGGCCCGCGATGCCACGCTGGCCATGCCGCGTCTGATCATTCCCTCCATTCAGGTCAACATGCGGGCCGGAAACATGCCAAAACCCGATACAGATGGGAACGTCTATTTAAAGGTTCCGATAAATAAACTATGAAGAGCCCAACAAGCTTCGGGGAACATCGAAGCGATGGCGAAAAGGGATAGAAGAAGCATGGAAATAAGGCGCCTTTCGGATGATTTTGCAGTTAGCCCGCAGATCAAGGTCGAGGATTTACAGGCAATCTGGGATGCAGGATACCGCACCCTGATCTGCAACCGCCCCGATGGCGAGGAAGCAGAGCAAGCGGATTTTGCTGCGATTGAAGCTGAGGCCCGCAAGATCGGGTTCGAGGTTTTCCACATCCCTGCAATCTCGGGCAGGGCCGCGATGCCCCATGCAATCCAGACCCGCAAGGCGCTTGAAACCGCACCAAAGCCCGTCTTCGCTTATTGCCGCACCGGCACCCGTTGCACGGTGATCTGGTCGCTGATGATGCTGGGCGAAATGGAGGATGCCGATATTCTGGCCTCTGCCGCCGCCGCCGGGTATGATATGTCCCGCCTGATCCACGTCGATTGACCCTATGAAACGCCTGTCGATCCCCGTGCCTTTGCGCCGCTACCTGCCAGTTCTGGACTGGGGCAGCCAATATTCCCGCGATGATCTGACAGGGGATGCAGTGGCAGCGGTGATCGTCACGATCATGCTGATCCCGCAATCTCTGGCCTATGCCTTGCTGTCTGGTTTGCCGCCGGAAATGGGCCTGTATGCGTCAATCCTGCCACTGATCGCCTATGCGGTGTTCGGCACCAGCCGGGTGCTGGCCGTGGGGCCGGTGGCTATTATTTCGCTGATGACAGCCACAGCGGTGGGCCAGATGGCACTGTCAGGCACTGCAGAATATGCCGCCGCCGCGATTGTGCTGGCGTTTATGTCGGGGCTGATCCTGCTGTTGATGGGGGTGCTGCGGCTGGGGTTTTTGGCCAATTTCCTTAGCCATCCGGTGATTGCCGGTTTCATGGCCGGCGCGATCATCCTGATTGCCACCAGCCAGATCAAGCACCTGTTCGGGATCAAGGCCAGCGGCAGCGACCTGATCACCCTTGGTGGTGCATTGATCCGTAACATCGCTCAGACCAACCCGATTACGGTTGCAATATCAGCGGTTTCTGTCGGGTTCCTGATCTGGGCACGCAAGGGGCTGAAACCCCTGCTTGTGCGCACGGGCCTGCCCGCGCGACTGGTTGCCATCCTGTCCAAAACCGGCCCGCTTGTAGTGGTGGCCGCCACGACTTTTGCCGTCTGGGTGTTTCACCTGGATCAACACGGCGTGTCGATTGTCGGTAAACTGCCCCGGGGCATCCCGCCATTTACCGTGCCGGTGTTCGATGCGGAAACTGGGGGGTAGTGTCGCGAGTTTGGTGGAAATTCGAGGACGGCGTAATCTCCGGGTGCATCGAAGCCACCCAACCGGCGGCTGGAACCGCCAAGGAGATCACGCCATGACAAAGAATACAGCAACATCGACATCCGCGCTACTGGCCAATGAAGCAGGCTATGACCCGATTGAAGACCGGCTGCGCCAGAACATCCGCGCGACGATCGAGGCGGTTTTCGAAGAGGAGCTGGAGCAGTTTCTGGGCCGTTGCCGGTATGGCCGCAGCGGCGGGGCAAAGGCCGGATACCGCCACGGGCATCGCGAGCGGCAACTGGTCGGAACATTTGGAACCGAAACGGTGCGCGTGCCGCGTGCGCGGATCACAGGCGAGGCCGGCAAGGCCAGAGAATGGCGCTCGAAGGCATTGCCCCGCTACCAGCGGCTGACGAAGAAGGCCGAGGCGCTGATCGCTGCTGTCTACCTTTCGGGCACCAACACACGGCGGGTAAAACGCGCCCTGTTCGGCCTGTTTCAGGGGGCGGTCAGCAAGGATGTGGTGAGCCGCGCCTGGCGCAAGGTGAAGGTGGACTGGCAGGCGTGGTGCGCCCGCAGCCTTGCGGATGAAGACATCGTGCGGCTGATCCTGGACGGCACCGTGATCAAAACGCGGATTGACAGGAAGGCCACCAATATCTCGGTTCTGGCCGCGATTGGCGTGCGCCGGGATGGGCAGAAGGTCTTGTTATCACTGATGAACATGGGCGGCGAAAGCACCTCCGCCTGGCGTCAGTTCATCAACGATCTGGATGCGCGCGGGTTGAAACGGCCCGAATTTGTCATCGTGGACGGGGCACCGGGACTTGAGGTCGCTCTCATTGCCCTCTGGGGTGAAGATCTGCCGATCCAGAGGTGCACGGTGCACAAGCACCGCAACCTTCTGGCCAAGGCACCCAAGCGTATGCATGATGAGTTGACAGAAGATTACCGCGACATGATCTACGCCAAAACACCCGAGGAAATCGCCACCCGCCGCAAGGCATTTCTGCGAAAATGGCGGCTGAAATGCAAGGCCGTCGCTGACAGCTTGGAAGAAGCAGGAGATAAGCTTTTCACCTTCACGCGTCTGCCACAAGGCCAGTGGAAATCGGCCAGAACGACAAATGCGATCGAACGCCTGAACGAGGAATTCCGCCGCCGCATCAAGACCCAGACCGTGCTGCCATGCGCCGAGACCGTGCCGATGCTGCTTTGGGCTCTGATGGCCTCGGGGCAGATCGTCATGCGAAAGGTCGATGGCTGGGAAACGCTCGCTCAGCCCGTCGCCGACGCAACCCTTGACCAAGCCGCCTGACCGGCGCATAACTCAACCCGCTCGGAGGTGCCTGAAATCAATTTCCACCACTTTCGAGACACAACCCAACACCTTCACAGTTGGCAGATAAATCCACCGGAAAATCTATAGCGCAGATTTCGGGGCCCCATATCTTGCCAAATGCAGGTGCATAATCCGACTCGCATACCCGTTGCACCACACAAGCGGCGTGTGGCATCGCCATTTCAACCGGGTTGGTGAACGGCCCCATCGCCTGATCTGCCGCGACATTCCCCAAAACATGGCCAGTGGCCCGCCCATCCAGGAACGCCCCCCCGACAAACAACACGCCACCATCTTCAATCGTATGATGGAATACCGGCGCATTGGCAGCATAGGCTGCTGTGGGTGGTTTACGGTTGCCAAAGCGACCTGAAATTGACCCTTCGACCACGCTCCCGCCGCCATGTTCCCCTTCAACTGGGCTTCCAAACCCATAATCTGGGTCATGACAGGATGCACAGGACATATTGTGGTTAAAGGACAGGTCTGCATCGAAAAATAGCTCTTTTCCCAGCGCTTGCATGGTCGACAAATCGTCTGCCACACCAACAGAAGGAGCCACCAGAGACGCCGCTGCAAACAGAGACAGAATTCCAAGTTTCATTTCACATTCCAATACAATAGTGTTTTACTCAGGTATTTCTTACGGCAGAGGGCTTTCGCTGTAAAGATAAATATCTGACTGTTATTGTAAGATTTATAGCTGCAAGCAGCTTCGCAAAAAAATGGCCGCCAAGGGCGACCACATATTGTTTTAATATCTGAAGGTTATGCGTTATGTAGCAATGAACTTCAACGCGACCCCGTTCATGCAATAACGTTTGCCGGTCGGTTTCGGCCCATCATCAAACACATGCCCCAGATGCCCGCCACAGCGACGGCAATGCACTTCGGTGCGGCGTGAAAACAGCGTGTTGTCCGCCTTGGTACCAATCGCATTTGGCAAGGGTTTCCAAAAGGACGGCCAGCCGGTGCCGCTTTCGTATTTGGTTTCCGAGGAATACAGCGGCAGATCACATCCGGCACAGGCAAACACCCCTTTGCGGTGCTCGTCATTCAGCGGGCTGGTAAAGGCGCGCTCGGTCCCTGCCTCGCGCAGCACATTATAGGCTTTGGGCGAAAGCAGTTTACGCCACTCCGCCTCGCTGCGCATGATTTCAAATTTTTCGGTTGAGGCGTTGATCCGCAGAGTACCCAACCCAAAGGCCGCAGCTGCGGCAAACCCCGATGTCAGCATGGCTCGTCTGTTCATATCGTCACTCCTTTTGGGGCCCTCATAACACAAACCCTACCTTGCAACGCAAAACACATGGCTTCACAGTTTTGTGTCAACTTGGAAATACCGCCGCAATACCAGATGTGCGCTGGCCATAACCCCCATCCACAACAATATCGAAACTGGATGCTGGTCAAACATCATCACAATGAACCAAGGCCCGAACAATAGGGAACCTCTAAAAATCCCCCAAAATCCGGCCTGACGGGGTAGAATCGTCATCAGGATGAAAATGATTCGACCGACGGGGTTTTGTCATGGGTCAGATGGGATTTTTTGATCTTTCCAGCCGATACGCGGGACTGGACAAATCTGGTGATCCGCTGGTGTTGCTCAACGACATGGTGCCGTTCGAGGATTACCGGGACGAGCTGAAGGCCATATGGCGCACGCCGCCCGAACAGCGCAAATCCAACGCTGGCCGCCCGCCTTGGGATGAGGTGCTGATATTCAAGACGATGGTTTTGCAGCAGCTCTACAACCTCTCTGACGATCAGATCGAGTATCAGATCCGCGACCGCCTGTCGTTCATGCGGTTTCTCGGCCTTGGCATTGAAGACAGCGTACCTGACGCCAAGACCATCTGGGCCTACCGTGAAAGGCTGGCCGGGGCCGGGAAGATGAAGGAGCTGTTTGACAAGTTCGATGCCTTTCTGCGCGAAAAGGGCTATCTGGCGATGGGCGGGCAGATTGTTGATGCGAGCATCGTTCCGGCGCCGCGCCAGCACAACAAAAGGGACGAGAACGAGAAAATCAAGGCGGGCGAAACGCCTGAAGAGTGGGAGGAAAAACCCCACAAGAAGCGCCAGAAGGACGTGGATGCGCGCTGGACGAAGAAGCACGGCAAGAGCTATTACGGCTACAAGAACCACATCAATGTCGACCGGCGGCACAAATTCATCCGCGCTTATGATGTCACCGATGCCGCCGTGCATGACAGCCAGGCGCTTGCCGGTCTGATTGATGCGAGCAACACCTCATCGGACCTGTGGGCCGACAGCGCCTATCGCTCGCAAAAGATCGAAAGCGAGCTGGAAGAGCGGGGGCTTCACAGCCATATCCATCACAAGGGCAGGCGCGGCAAGCCGCTTGGCGAGCGCCAGCAAAAGGCCAACCGGAGGCGCTCGAAAGTGCGGGTCCGGGTCGAGCATGTATTCGCTTTTCAGGAGCGCTCCATGGGCGGCAAGCTGATCCGCTCCATCGGCCTGAAGCGGGCGCGATTTCGCATCGGGATGATGAACCTGGTCTACAACATGAAGCGCTTCGTCCAGTTCGAATGCGGCCTGGCGGCGCCGGGATAAGGGTTCATGGGGTGAGGTGTGCCTGAAATACCCAAAACCGGCTTGAAACCGGTGAAAATGGGTTTATGATCCGAAGCAATCAGGCGGGACAGGCGAAAAACCGTCCACCCCGCCGCGAAGAAGGCGAAAACGGGAATTTACAGAGGTTCCCTACAGAAAAAACTGGGGATGACCCGCGAAATTCCTGCCGATTTGCAGATCATGATCGGCAGCCAATGGTGGTGTCTGCGCCGCCGCACTGTCGAATGGATTTTGGAATTCACCCGCAAGCGCAAGGATGTGATGCGGTTTTTTCGCACAACCTGGATTCCGGATGAAACCTTTTTCCAAACCCTTGTGCGCCATCTGGTGCCTGAAAACGAGATCAAGGCGCGCACCCTGACGTTTCTGGTGTTTTCCGATTACGGTATGCCGGCGACGTTCTATAATGACCATTACGATTTGCTGCTGGGCCAGAATTTCCTGTTTGCCCGCAAAATCAGCCCCGAGGCGCATGAGCTGAAGCGCAAGCTGGGGGACCTTTATGCCAGCGAAAAGCAGGATTTCCAGATTTCAAACGAAGGCCAGCGCCTGTATAAATTCCTGACCAACCATGGCCGTGTGGGCCGCCGCTTTGCCCCGCGTTTCTGGGAGGCCGAAAGCACAATCGGGCGGGACCGCGAGTTGCTGATCGTGTTGTGCAAGAAGTGGCATGTCGCAAAGCGGCTGGTGAAAACGATACGAAAGGTCACGGATTTGCCCGTAATTGAGTATCTGTTTGACGAAGAAGCCACCCAACTGCCCGATCTGGGGGGTATTCAATCGACACTGGCAAAACGCACCCGCCACCGTCGGGCATTAACCCGGATGCTATTTGATTATTACGGTACCAACCGGATGCTGATTTGCCTTGATCCGAATAACGTTGATCTGTTGAAAGACTTTCAGGCGGGCGGGTCCAATATCAGATTGCTGGAAATCGAGTGTGATTTTAGCGACGATTATTTGATTGGTCATGCCAAACGGGTCGGGTTGGCGGGTGAAAAAACGCCGTCCGAAACCATTGCCAAACTGTTGCCAACCATCCGTCAGGATGTGGTATTCGAAAGCGAGCAAATCCGCGAGGCGGGGTTCGAGCATCACTTCCTGATCCGCGAGCGTAATTCGGTCGAGGAAAATATCCCGCCTATTGCAGGGTTCCTTGACATAGCGGATGATAAGGCACGCGATATTGCCCAAACCAACCACCTGTTCACCGACTAAGGATTGCCCTATGCCCTATGCTTATGATGACCAGAACATATTCGCCAAAATCCTGCGTGGGGAAATTCCCTGTGGCAAGGTGATGGAAACCGAACACACGCTGGCCTTTCATGACATCAGCGAACAGGCGCCGCATCATGTGCTGGTTATTCCCAAAGGGCCGTATGTCTGTTTTGACCATTTTGCAGCTAAGGCAAGAGATGCTGAAATCATTGATTACACCCGCACCATTGGCGCTGTGTGCAAGCAGTTGGGGGTCGAACCAGGCGAGGGGGGCGACGGGTATCGCCTGATTGCCAACGCAGGACGTGACGCGGTGCAGGAAGTGCCGCATCTGCATGTGCATATACTGGGCGGGCGTCCCTTGGGGCGGATGCTGCAACCCGCTTAGGGGTTGCGGGTATCTGACGAGGTGCTGCATTTGATTTTGATCAGCAAAACCGCGATGGTAAACAGCAAAACCGCAAGGAAGTTGAATTTATATTCCGGTGGCAACACCGTCAGGACCATCGGGATGGATTCAATAAACAATACGGCCACCACCCAGGGGCATTTTTCCTGTGTGTGGGCATGTTTGACCACCAGTATCAGCGGCAGCAACAACAACGTATAATCATACAAAACGATATAGGGGCTGGTGAAGAACGCAGCCAGTCCGGCGACCACCCAGAACCTGTCGTATTTGGCATCCCGAAACGCATAGGCCCCCAGCCCGCAGAGCGCCGCCAGCAGTGCAAAATGCAAGATCCATCTTATTGCGACCGGAACCCCGAACGGGGCCAGCGCCACAAAGAAGGATGATCTGTACGGATTTTCGAGCTGCATGGCCAACAGGTTTTCCGAGGCGGATTTCAGCAGGGATAAAAACTGCAACCATATATCGCTGCCATAAAACATGCTGGTGGACAGGATCGCAACAGCGGCAATAATGATTGATGGCAATATCGATTTGGGCAGGGTTTTGAGGAAATACAAAAACAGGATCACCCCGCCGACATGGGGTTTGGCTGCAACCACCGTCAGGGCAATCAGCGCCAGTACAGGATGGCGTTTTGACAGATGATATCCGAGCAGCAGAAACACCAGAAAGAATACCGTGGGGTGGCCAAAAGCGATGGGGATCAGCAAAGGAAACGCCGACAGGATTATGATCTCGCGGAACCTGTCGCGAAACAGGGAATAGACCGTCAGGTAATAGGCTGTCAGGCCGACAAAGTTGAACACGACATAGGCAATGGGGGCTTTGAACAGGGCCAAGGCCTGACTATAGGGCAGCAAAATTGGCGGATAGAACCACGGAAAGGCGCCAGGCGTGCCGTAGGTTGGCTCGAACCTGGCAACAAAGCTGTCCCAGTCAAACGCCAATTGTGCTTGACCGTTGTTTGCCAATACGCCAGCCAGATGAAATGTGTGGAAATCAAAGATGCCATAGGTTTCCCACCGGACATATTTAAGGATCACAAATACAAACGGCAGTGCAGCAAGGATCCAGAACAGGGTTTTGCTGAAATAAGCCGAGCTGTTTTCGGATCGGGGCATTGTAGCCTTTTCATAACTTAAACAATAGAATGCGTTCCTTACTGTTATCGCGAGCCTGTTGTGAAGGCAACGGTTGCGCGTTTGCCTTGCAAATTTGCAGGACGCAGCAAAAGGCGTGATTGATACCTTGTCCGTGCGCTGTGGATCGTTATCATAGCGTCGAATATTTGACGAATGGAGCGACCATGACCACCGAAGCCCCCGAAACCGTAGTTGTCGATAAATACCGCATTTCCTGCGATGGCGGTGGTGCGAATGGCCACCCAAAGGTCTGGCTGCAAATCCCGGACGAACACGGCTGGGTCGAATGCCCCTATTGTGACACCAAATTCATCCACAGTGATTATGTGAAAAAAGACTAGGCCATATGGTGGCCGCATTGCTCCCGTTCGGGCGCTTTGCCCAAGGAGAATGACATGAGTTTTGGCAAAGGCTGCCATCTGCATCTGATCGACGGCTCGGCCTTTATTTTCCGCGCCTATCACGCATTGCCCCCTTTGACGCGCAAATCCGATGGCTTGCCGATCGGGGCGGTCGCGGGGTTTTGCAACATGTTATATAAGCAGGTCGAGGCCAACAAGGGGCCGGATGCACCCACCCATGTGGCGGTGATCTTTGACTATTCCGGCAAGACGTTTCGCAACGAAATCTACGACAAATACAAGGCCAACCGCCCACCCGCTCCAGAAGATCTGGTGCCACAGTTCCCCCTGACCCGCGATGCCACCCGCGCCTTCAACATCGCCTGTCACGAGGTCGAGGGCTATGAGGCCGACGATATCATCGCCACCCTGTCCAAACAGGCCCGCGCGGCGGGTGGGCGTTGCACCATTATCAGTTCGGACAAAGATTTAATGCAGCTGGTTGGCGGCGGCGTTGAAATGCTGGATGCGATGAAGAACAAGCGGATCGGTGTGGACGGCGTGCGCGAAAAATTCGGTGTCGGGCCGGAACGCGTGGTCGATGTGCAGGCGCTGGCGGGGGATAGTGTTGACAACATCCCCGGTGCGCCCGGGATTGGTATCAAAACGGCGGCGTTGTTGATCAACGAATACGGCGATCTGGAAAATCTGCTGGAACATGCCGAAGAAATCAAGCAACCCAAACGCCGGCAGGCGCTGATCGAAAACGCCGATCTGATCCGCCTTTCAAAACAACTGGTGACGCTGGTTGACGATATGGATCTGGATTTCACGCTGGATGATCTGGAACTGAAAGAGCCCGAGCCGGAACCTTTGCTGTCGTTTCTGGCGGAAATGGAATTTCGCACCCTGACCAAACGCATTGCCGAGCAGATGGGGGTTGAGCCACCCGCGATAGAGGTGACTGCGGCCCCTGTTGATGCCCCCGATGCCCCGCCGTTTGACGCCGAAAAATACGAATGGGTCAAGGATGTGGATGCCCTGACCAAATGGATCGAGCGGATTTACGAGCGCGGTTATGTGGCGGTGGATACCGAAACCACGGGGCTGGATACCATGCGGGCCGATCTGGTTGGCATTTCTCTGTGTGTCGAGGCGGGCGAGGCCTGTTACATCCCGCTGCGCCACAAGGAAAGCGCGGGGGATGATTTGTTTGCCACGGACGCGCTGGCCGAGGGGCAGATGAATTTCGATGTGGCCCTGACCATGCTAAAGCCGATGCTGCAGGATGAAAGTATCCTGAAAATCGGCCAGAACATGAAATACGACGCCAAGATTTTCGCCCGTGTTGGCGTGGATGTTGCCCCGATTGATGATACCATGTTGCTGTCTTATGCCCTGCATGCGGGCTTGCACAATCACGGTATGGATGCGCTGTCGGAACGCTATCTGGACCACACCCCGATCCCGATCAAACCGCTGCTGGGCACAGGCAAATCCGCGATCACCTTTGACAAGGTCAAGGTGGCCGATGCCGTGCCCTATGCCGCCGAGGACGCCGATATCACCCTGCGTCTATGGCAGGCGTTCAAGCCGCGCCTGCATGTGGAACAGGTGACCACGGTTTATGAAACCATGGAGCGCCCGCTGGTTCCCGTTCTGGCGCAGATGGAGATGAATGGCATCAAGGTGGATCGCGATGTTCTAAGCCGGATGTCGAACAATTTCGCCCAGAAAATGGCGGCGCTTGAAGCCGAGATTCACGAGCTGGCCGGTCGGTCGTTCAATGTCGGGTCACCCAAACAACTGGGTGAAATCCTGTTTGACGAAATGGGTCTTGAGGGCGGCAAGAAGGGCAAAACCGGCGCTTATGCCACCGGTGCCGATGTGCTGGAGGATCTGGCCGCCGAGGGCAACGAGCTGGCCGCGCGGGTGCTGGACTGGCGGCAACTTAGCAAGCTGAAATCGACTTATACCGATGCGTTACAGGATCACATCAACCCCGATACGGGCCGCGTGCATACGTCTTATGTGATTGCGGGGGCGAATACAGGGCGGTTGGCCTCGACCGATCCGAACCTGCAGAATATTCCGGTGCGCACCGAAGAGGGGCGCAAAATCCGCGAAGCGTTTGTAGCGGATGAGGGCAAGGTTTTGCTGTCGCTGGATTACAGCCAGATCGAACTGCGGATACTGGCGCATATCGCTGATATTGAAGCATTGAAACAGGCGTTTCGCGACGGGCTGGATATTCACGCAATGACCGCAAGCGAGATGTTCGATGTGCCGCTGGACGAAATGACACCGGATATCCGGCGCAAGGCCAAGGCGATCAATTTCGGGGTGATCTATGGCATTTCCGGCTTTGGTCTGGCCCGCAACCTGCGCATTCCGCGCAAAGAGGCGCAGGGATTTATTGACCGTTACTTTGAACGCTTCCCCGGCATCCGCACCTATATGGACGCGACTGTGGACTACGCCAAAGAACATAAATACGTGAAAACCCTGTTTGGCCGTAAAATTCACACGCCCGAGATGGGATCAAAAGGCCCGCGTGCCGGTTTTGCCAAACGCGCGGCGATCAATGCGCCGATACAGGGGTCGGCCGCCGATATCATCCGCCGTGCGATGGTGCGAATGCCTGCGGCGATTGAAGGTATGCCCGCCAAGATGCTGTTGCAGGTCCACGATGAACTGATCTTCGAGGTGGATAAGGACGCGGTGGACGATGTGACCAAAGTGGTGCGTGACGTGATGGAAGGGGCATCAATGCCCGCCGTCAAACTGGATGTGCCGCTGATTGTAGACGCAGGCGCTGGGGCCAACTGGGCCGAGGCGCATTAGGGTTTTGTGCGAGGTGAGGGCATGGATAGACCATTTCTGGGAATTCTTGCGCTCGATACCAATTTCCCGCGGATAAAGGGGGATGTCGGCAATCCTGACAGCTATCCTTTTCCGGTTGTTGTCGAAGTGGTCACGGGGGCCGATAGCCCTGATATCGTGCGCGACGGGATGCCCGCAGACTGGCTCCTCAAAGCGTTCATTGCAAAAGCGCGCGTGTTGGAAGAACGCGGAGCGGCGGCGATTATTTCCACATGCGGCTTTCTGGTGAATGCACAAACCGATATCGCATCTGCGGTGAAAATTCCGGTGCTATTGTCTGCGCTGTCGCTATTCTCGCTTGCTCTGGCGGCGTGTCCGGGCCGGATCGGCATATTGACAGCTTCAGATCAGGCGCTGGGCCACAACACGTTGACGGCGGCGGGCATATCGCCGGAGTTGGTTGCGGTTGCCGGTCTGGAGGATGTGCCGAAATTTGCCGAAACCTTCCTTGAGCCGCGTGAAAAGCAGGCAACCGAGCTGGACTATTCTGCAATTGAAAATGCTGTTGTTGCGCGGGCCATAGGGATGCAAAAAGCAAACCCGGACCTTTCGGCCTTTATTCTGGAATGTGGAAACCTGCCGCCTTATGCGAATGCCGTGAAACAGGCCACCGGTTTGCCGGTGTTTCACCTTGTCGGGGCGGCGTCATTGTTGATGGAGGCCAGCTAGAGCTTGACCCATCCCAGCCCGTCATTTGTGCGCCCCTTTGGGTGGTACTCGCCGCTGACGAACCCCTTATAGCCATCCGCATCAATCTGTTTGAAGAATCCGGCGAAATCAATATCGCCGACATCCGGCTCGTGCCGCCCCGGTGCGCCGGCGATTTGGATATGCACCGCGCGGTGGCCGTGTTTGGACCATGTGGCGGGTAGATCATTGGTGATCATATGCGCATGGTAGGCGTCGAATTGCAGGTTTACATTGGGGGCATCCACAGCATCCAGAATTTCGGCGGCCTGATCGAAATCATGCAGGAAATAACCGGGGATATCGGTTGGGTTGATCGGCTCGATGGTCAGGCTTTGTTTTGGGGCCTGCATTGCGGCCCATTTCAGGTTTTCGATAAACGTGGCCCGCGCCACGGCCCCATTGGCACGCCCCGCCATGATGTGGATATGGGTGGGTTTCAGCAGTTGTGCATAGCGCAGGGTGCGTTTGAAATCATACTGGAACCGCGCCTCACCATTCGGGATCGCCGCATAACCTCGATCCCCACCCGCCCAATTTGGCGGCGGGGTGTTGATTAGGGCCATCTTCAGGCCGTGCTTGATCAGGGCCGAGCGCATTTCCTGCGCCGGATTGTCATAGGGGAACAAGATTTCTACCACGTCAAACCCGGCCTCTTTGGCCGCGCCGAAGCGTTCGATCAGCGGGTATTCGGTGAACAGCATCGTCAGGTTGGCGCAGAAGGTGGGCATGTCAGGTTAACTCGTCACTGGGGATAATGGGAAAGAATTCGCTGCCCGACCAGATGCCGAACCAGCCATCATGATGGGCACCAATGTCGACAAGGCGGTAGAAACTCTTGCGGTCAATCAAAGCCTCAAGATTGGCGCGGATCAGAACATAGGGGGATGGCTCGCCGGTCTCGGCATCGCGTTCAACGCGGATCGGATGGTCAGGGCCTGCGGTGGCAAAATCGCCAACATTGGTCTCAAAGGTCAGGGTCTGATCCTTACCGCTGCCCGACACCTCGAAATCCACCGCCACGAAAGGCGCGTCATCCACCGTGATGCCGACCTTTTCCACCGGTGTGACAAGGAAATAATCATCGCCGTCCTTGCGCAGGATAGTAGAAAACAGCCGCACCAGTTCCGGTCTGCCAATCGGGGTGCCCAGATAGAACCATGTTCCGTCCCGCGCAATCCGCATATCCAGATCACCGCAGAAATCGGGGTTCCACAGATGCACCGGCGGCAACCCGCCTTTACTGGCCTTTCGCGCCGCAGATGCGAGGCTTTCCGCCGATGGCTTCACAATCTTTTCATCATTCATCGCTTTTGCCGTTTGTAACCCGTGCAATTTGCCCGTTTAATACACACATAACCGCGTAAAGGGAGTGTGTCATGGACAAAGCCGAAAATCTGGTCGCCGATATCGAGGCATTGGGCGCGAAACTGGCCAAGGCCAAGACGGTGATTGCCAGCCGGTTCATCGGACAGGAACGGGTCGTGGACCTGACGCTAAGTGCTTTGTTGTGCGGTGGTCACGGGTTGCTGATCGGTGTGCCGGGTTTGGGGAAAACGCGACTGGTTGAATCGCTGTCGACCGTGATGGGGCTGGATGGCTCGCGAATACAGTTCACGCCGGATCTGATGCCGGCTGATATTCTGGGGTCCGAGGTGCTGGATGAAACGGGTGGCAAACGCGCCTTCCGGTTTATTGAAGGGCCGATTTTCTGCCAGTTGCTTTTGGCGGATGAAATCAACCGCGCCTCGCCCCGCACACAATCGGCGTTGCTTCAGGCGATGCAGGAGAAAAAAGTCAGCATCGCTGGCAAGGAGCGCGATCTGGGTGTGCCGTTTCATGTGTTGGCCACGCAGAACCCGATCGAGCAGGAAGGCACCTATCCGCTGCCAGAAGCGCAACTGGACCGTTTTCTGGTGCAGATTGATGTGGAATACCCCGACCGCGACACCGAAAAAGCGATTATTCTGGCCACAACAGGTGTCGAGGATGGAGAGGTTCGCCAAGTGTTTACCGCACAGGAATTGCTGGATGCGCAAACCCTGCTGCGCCGGATGCCGGTAGGTGAAGCGGTGGTGGATATGATCCTTGATCTGGTCCGTGCCTGCCGCCCAGACGATGAGTTGTCGACAATGGAAGTGCGTGAAAACGTGTCATGGGGGCCGGGGCCGCGTGCTGCGCAGGCGCTGATGATGACGGTGCGCGCAGCGGCGTTGCTGGACGGGCGGCTTGCCCCCACACCTGATGATGTGATCGATATGGCGCGGCCGGTGTTGATGCACCGGATGGCGCTGTCCTTTGCCGCCAAGGCGCGCGGCGAAACGCTGGGTGATCTGATTGATTCCGTGGTGGCGCAAGTGGCCAGAAGCGAGGCTGCGGCGTGACAGGACCAGCCGCCCTAAGACGCAAATCGGCAGAACTGGCAGGGGCTTTGCCGCCTTTGCTGGCCGATGCCGAACGGCTGGCGGCGATGGTGCTGCTGGGCGAACACGGGCGGCGGCACGCCGGACAAGGCGATGAATTCTGGCAATACCGCGTGGCAATGGACGGGGACGAGGCGCGCAATATTGACTGGCGGCGTTCGGCCCGCTCCGACGTGCATTTCATCCGGCAAAGGGAATGGCAGGCGGCGCAATCGGTGATGCTCTGGGTGGACGAGGCCGCGTCGATGCGGTTCACCTCGGCCAAAGAGCTGACTACAAAAGGCGAGCGGGCGCGGGTGTTGGCGATGGCCGCATCGATCCTGCTGGTGCGGGGCGGGGAAAAGGTGGGTCTGACCAGCAGCGCCAACCCGCCGCGTTCAGGGCAGGGCCAACTGGTGCGCATGGCGCAGGAACTCTCGGGGCTAGAGGCCGAGTCGGATTACGGTGCGCCGGATACCCACGGCATGCGGCCCAATACTCGCGCGGTGTTTATATCCGATTTTCTGGGCGATATTGCAGGGGTTCAAAAAGCATTGACAGATGCGGCGGATCGCGGAGTAAAGGGCGCTTTGGTACAGATACTGGACCCGCAGGAAGAGGCGTTTCCCTTTGACGGGCGCACGATTTTTGAAAGCATGGGCGGCACCCTGCGCCATGAAACCCTGAAGGCAGGGGATTTGCGGGATCTTTATTTGCAACGGCTGGCGGAACGCAAGGCGGCGCTGGCCGATCTGGCGCATCGAACCGGCTGGCAATACGCCTGCCATCACACCAATGACGCGCCGCGTGTGGCGCTGACCTGGCTTTATCACGCATTGGAGCGGCGGCACTGATGTTTACAATCGGCCCCATAGGTTTTACCGCGCCCTGGCTGTTGCTGGGGCTGATCGCACTGCCGATCCTGTGGATTTTGCTGCGCGCGGTGCCGCCTGCACCAATCAAACGCCGCTTCCCCGGTGTGGCGCTGTTGCTGGGGCTGACAGATGACGAAACCCAGACCGACAAAACTCCTTGGTGGCTGATGCTGCTGCGGATGCTGGCGGTGGCTTTGGTCATTATCGGCTTTGCCGGTCCGGTGCTGAACCCGAAAACCGAAGTGACGGGCAAGGGGCCTTTGTTGATCGTGGCTGATGGCACATGGGCTGATGCCCGCGATTGGTCCGCGCGGCGGGACCGGATTGCGGGGTTGCTTGAGGAAGCGTCACGCGCGGGGCGGGTGGTGTCGGTGACGATGCTGACGGATTTGCCAGCGGGTGAAGCGCAGTTTTTGTCGGCGGATGTTTGGCAGACCCGTTTGGGCGGGCTGACCCCGAAACCATGGGCGCCGGATGAAGTGGCGATTGCCGAGTGGGTGGACGGTTTGGGTGATGGTGGGTTTGAAACCTTCTGGATGTCCGACGGGTTGGCCCGCGAGGGGCGAGAAGAGTTGTTAACGGCGCTTGAGGACAAGGGTGCTGTGACGGTGATGCAATCGCCCCGTCCGGTGCTGGGTCTGAAGCCGGTGCAGATAAAGGATGGCGCGTTGCAGATCACGGCGGTGCGCAGTGCGGCGGCGGAAGCGGCGACGGTGACGGTCACGGCCATCGGGCTGGACCCCGCAGGCGTTGAGCGCGAATTGGCGCGGGTCGAGGCATCGTTCGAGGCGAGCGCGGACACAGCCGAAGTGGCGTTGAGCCTGCCGCCCGAATTGCGCAACCGGATTTCGCGATTTACCATTCAGGGCGTCCATTCGGCAGGCGCTGTTACGCTGGCCGATGACGGTTTGCGCCGTCGAGAGGTGGCGTTGATCGCCCCGCATGACACGCAGGAAGGGCTGCAATTGCTGTCGCCCCTGCATTATCTGAAACAGGCGCTGGAACCCACGGCAGACCTGATCAAAGACGGACTTGAGGATGTGTTGCCCGCCAACCCCGATGTGATTATTCTGGCCGATGTGGCCAAGCTGACCGAAGATCAGAAGGCCGGTTTGGTCGAGTGGGTGAACAAGGGCGGGTTGCTGGTGCGTTTTGCCGGCATACGTATTGCCGCGAGCGATCTTAGTCGTCGCGAAGAAGATGTGCTGATGCCGGTGCGCCTGCGCGCGGGTGGCCGCACCGTCGGCGGCGCGATGAGCTGGGGCGAGCCAAAGGCCCTGCAACCCTTCCTCGAAAATTCGCCGTTCTACGGGCTGCAGATTCCCGGTGATGTGACGGTTACCTCGCAGGTGCTGGCGCAACCTGATCCCAACCTTGCCGGACGGGTAATTGCCGCGCTGGCCGATGGCACGCCGCTGGTTACCCGCAAGGAAATGGGGCTGGGGCAGGTGGTGTTGTTCCATGTCACCGCCAATGCGGAGTGGTCCAGCTTGCCTTTGTCGGGCCTGTTTGTGCAGATGCTGGAACGGCTGGCGATTTCGACCCGTCAAACCACACCAAGCGCCGAAGATCTGGAGGGCACCACATGGGCGCCGGTACGGGTGCTGGATGCCTTCGGGCAGTTGGCCGATGCGGGGGCTATGGCAGGGGTGAAGGGTGAGGATCTGGCTGTCGGTGTTGTGACTGCAACCATGCGGCCGGGCCTTTATGAAAGCGATGAACAACGTATAGCGGTGAATGCGGTGGGCGCTGAAACCACGCTGGAAACGGCCACTTGGCCTGCGCGGATTGCGGTCGAGGGGCTGAATGTGGCCCGTGAAACCCTGCTGAAGGGCACGTTTCTGGCGGCGGCTTTGGTGCTGTTGATGCTGGATATTCTGGCCTCGCTCTGGCTGTCAGGTCGTCTGTTCGGTCCGCGCAGTGGTGTGGCGGCGGTGCTGGCGCTGGGCCTGTTGGCATTTGGCGATTATGCACAGGCGCAGCAGGTGGATGATGAATTCGCCATCAATGCCACCGCCGAAGTGGTTCTGGCCCATGTCCTGACCGGCGATAAGCAGGTAGATGATATCGCACAGGCAGGGCTGTTGGGTCTGTCGGATGTATTGTTCCAGCGCACTTCGATCGAGCCTGCAAACCCGATCGGCGTAAATATCGAAACCGACGAGCTGTCATTCTTTCCACTGCTTTACTGGCCGATCACGGCCAATCAGAAGATACCCTCGAAAGAGGCCTATGCCAAATTGAACCGTTACCTGCGCACCGGCGGGATGATCCTGTTTGACACGCGCGATGGCGATATTGCGGGTTATGGCAGCCAGACGCCCGAGGGGCGAAAATTGCAACAACTGGCACTGGGTCTGGATATTCCGCCGCTGGAACCGCTGCCGCTGGATCATGTTCTGACCCGCAGCTTTTACCTGTTGCAGGAATTTCCCGGCCGCTTTGTCGGTCGTGATGTCTGGGTCGAGGCCGCGCCACCGGATGCCGAAAAGGTGGAAGGCATGCCGTTTCGCAACCTGAATGACGGGGTGACGCCGGTGGTGATTGGCGGCAACGACTGGGCGGCGGCCTGGGCGGTGGACAATGTGGGGAACTATTTGTTTCGCGTCGGGCGTGGCTATACCGGCGAGCGCCAGCGCGAGATTGCCTTTCGGTTCGGGGTTAACCTGATGATGCATGTGCTGACCGGCAACTATAAATCGGATCAGGTGCATGTGCCCGCCCTGCTGGAAAGGTTGGGGCAGTGACATGAGCAATTCCATCCTGTTTTCCCCTCTCGTCCCTCTGCCGATACTGGCTGCCTTGGTTGTATTGGCGGTGTTGTTCATCGGCTTTGCCATCTGGCGCAAACTGGCGGGCTGGCCCCTGCGCGGGCTGGCGGCGCTGGTGCTGATCGGTGCGCTGGCCAATCCAGCCTTGCAGCAAGAGGACCGCGAACCGCTGACCGATATCGTGCTGCTGGTGGTAGACGAAAGCGCCAGTCAGAAGGTGTCGGATCGGCAGGATCAAACCGCCACGGCCTTGGCTGAACTGACCGCCCGTATCACCGCCCGCCCCAACACCGAATTGCGCACAACCACGGTGCCCGATGCCGAGGGCGACGGTGGCACCTTGTTGATGGGCGCTGTGGCCGAGGCCTTGGCCGACATCCCACAATCGCGCATTGCCGGTGTGCTGCTGCTGACCGACGGGCAGGTGCATGATGTGGACCTCGCCCCCAACATCCCCGCGCCAGTGCATACGTTGCTGACGGGGCATAAAACCGATTGGGACAGGCGGCTAAGTGTGAAAAACGCCCCCGGTTTTGCCATTCTGGGCGAAGAGGTTTTACTGACCCTGCGAGTGGATGATCAGGGGGCGGTCCCGGCGGGGCTGGGTAAGCTGGCAGAGCTGGAAATCTCGGTCGATGGCGGGCCGGCGCAGGCGTATAATGTGCCGATCGGGCAGGATCTGGAATTGCCGGTGACGCTGCCCCACGGTGGCATGAACGTGATCCAGTTTACGGTGCCGGAGTCCGAAGGCGAACTGACCAACCGCAACAATATCGCCGTGGTGCAGATCAACGGGGTGCGCGACCGGCTGCGGGTGCTGCTGGTATCGGGCCAGCCACATCCCGGCGAACGCACATGGCGCAACCTGCTGAAATCGGACAGCTCGGTCGATCTGGTGCATTTCACCATCCTGCGCCCGCCCGGCAAACAGGACGGGGTGCCGGTATCGGAGCTGTCACTGATCGCCTTTCCTGTGCGCGAGCTGTTTTTGGACAAGATAAACGATTTTGATCTGATCATTTTTGACCGCTACAAACGGCGCGGATTGCTGCCTTCGATCTATATGGACAGTGTGCGCGATTATGTCGAACAGGGCGGGGCGCTGATGGTGGCGGCGGGGTCGGATTTTGCGTCAGCGGATTCGATTTATCACACGTCACTGGCCGATATCCTGCCTGCCGCCCCCACGGCGCGGGTGCTGGAAGAGGGCTTTAAACCACTGGTGTCGGACATTGGCCAGCGCCATCCGGTGACTGAAGGGCTGGAAGATTTCGCCCCCCCTGTGGCCAAGGGCGAGGATGGACCCGGCTGGGGCCGCTGGTTCCGCCAGATCGAGATCGAAACATTGTCGGGCAACACTGTGATGACAGGTGTTGGCGATCGTCCTCTGCTGGTGCTGGATCGTGTCGGCGAGGGGCGCGTGGCACTGCTGGCCTCGGATCAGGCATGGCTGTGGGATCGCGGGTTTGAAGGTGGCGGGCCGCAACTGGAACTGCTGCGGCGGCTGGCGCACTGGATGATGAAGGAACCCGAACTGGAGGAAGAAGCCCTGTGGGCCGAAGCGCAGGGGCAGACAATGACCATCATCCGCCGCACGCTGGGCGAAGAAGTGCCGGATGTCGAAGTGACCTTGCCGGATGGCAGCACGCAGACGGTAACGTTGAAACAGGTATCACCGGGGCGCTATCAGGCTACGTTTGATGGGCCGACAATCGGGCTGTACCGGTTAAGCGACGGGGAAAAGGACACGGTGATCGCCCTTGGCCCTTCGGCCCCGCGGGAATTTGAGGAAACCATTGCAACGGGGGATAAGCTGTTACCGGTGGTCGATAAGATGCGCGGCGGAACATTCGCGCTGGAGGACGGCGTGCCAAGTGTGCGCAACGTGCGGGAGGGCCGTCCGGCATCGGGGCGCGGCTGGCTGGGCATCACCCCGCGCGAGGCCTATCTGACAGCGGATGTGACACTGATCCCGTTGCTGCCTGCATGGCTTACGCTGTTGTTGGCGGCGTTGTTCACGGTTGGCGCATGGCTGCGCGAAGGGCGTAGGTAGGGGATTCCTGACTGGCCTTAGCAGGATTAAGTGGTCAGAATAGCTTTGTTTATTATCCTATTGAAGGAGTAGGTGATTTGATGTGTCACTTTAGAACCCTGACTATTCTTCTAATTTTCTCGATTTGCAATGCGGCAGGAGCGTTGGCGGAAACCGTCTGAGAGGTGGTCCCACTTTTTTGACCAGTCAGCAGCCAGTTTAAGATGGATCAGGGTTTCATTTAGGCTGCCAAACTCATTGGTTTTGTTTTTCTGTCATAGGCTTCATCCGGGGTCAATATTCCGTGGGTGGAATGCGGGCGCTCGGTGTTGTAGTAAGCCAACCATTTCCCGATCCCGGCGCGGGTCTGCGAACCCGTTTCAAATGCGTTGAGGTAAATGCATTCGTATTTCAAGGATCGCCAAAGCCGCTCGATCATCCGGTTATCGACCCAGCGACCTTTGCCATCCATCGAGATTTTCACGTCGGCTTCTTTCAGCGCCTGCGTCCATTCAAACCCGGTGAACTGGCTGCCCTGGTCGCTGTTCATGATATCGGGCTTGCCGTATTTGGCCATAGCCTCTTTCAGGGCTTCAACGCAAAAATCTGCCTCCATGCTGTTTGACAATCTCCAGCTCAAAACCTTGCGGCTGTGCCAGTCCATGATCGCGACCAAATAGAGGAACCCGCGCTGCATCGGAATGTAGGTGATATCTACGCACCACACATGGTTTGGACGATCAATCGTCAGGTCTCGCAGCAGATACGGGTAGATCTTATGCTGCGGATGTTTCTTGCTCGTGTTGGGCGTCTGGTAGATCGGAACCAACCGCATCAGCCGCATCAAACGGCGGACCCTGTGGCGACCACACTTGTAACCTTGGCGCTGCATGTGCCGGGCCATTTGCCGTGATCCATACCACGGCGTCTGCAAGAATTGCTTGTCGATTATTGTCATGAACCGCAAATTTTCAGCACTTTCGCCTTTTGGCTGGTAATACAGGTTCGAGCGCGCCAGAGAAAGTAGCCCGCATTGTCGTCGCACACTCAGATCATGCTCACGGCTCACCATTTTTTGCCTCGCTTCCCGAGCAACTGTTGCGAGGCGTTGGCTAAAAAATCCCGTTCCACGACCAGCTGACCAATCTTGGAGTGCAGCTTCTCAATCTGGGCTTCATCAACCCGATCAGGATCACGGCCCCGTCTGGAAAATGCCGTGGCCATGTTTTCAATCGCTGCTCGTTTCCATGTGCCAATCTGGGTTGGATGCACACCATACTTCTTCGACAGCTCCGCCATCGTCATTTCCTCGCGGATTGCTTCAAGCGCAACGCGGGCTTTGAATTCGGGAGAATGGTTCTTTCGTTTCGTCATTTTGAATCGTCTTTCTCATAAGTCGATCCACCTTAACAACTGGTCCGAATTTCCGCGACCACCTCTCTGTGATGTAACGATTAGCGATTATCTGGTTGGGGGGAGTTATGAGATGAAACTTGGCCCCAGCTTGCTTCAATCAGACAAAACCATTCGTAATTTTGAACATGTTGTCGATACTGATGCTGAAATATATCTGGATCACGACAACATCACGTTGAAATCCGAAAAAAGCAGGTTGCTGGTTGAGTTTGTTGATTTCGGGAAGGGTGACAGCGCTTGGCAGGGAACTGACGACCTAACGCTGATATTGCCCGAAGCCCGCGTTGGGCTGGAAAGGTTGGCGGGCTGCAAGTTTGCCAATTTTCCGCATATGAAATTTACGGGCACAATGATTTCTACTGGTGGGGATGAAACCGCTGCGGACGCTGAATTGAACCTCGCCATTGTCAGTGTAAATGACGATGAAGAAGCCATGGAATATGCCGTTGGAACGCTCAAGGCGAGCTTTGAGGTGCCAAGCGATGGCAGGATTTTGCGCATCAGGCATAGTTACTATGTCGAGCTTTGGTCGATCAGACCTTAGGGTTTTGATTTATGGAAGGAAGATTATGATAATTCAACGCGCACTTATGGCGGGGATACTAAGCATTGGCGCTATGTTTTTCCCCAATATTTCCACTGCCGAATCCGGTGAAAAATTTGATGCCGAGATGTGTGGCGGGTTTTTAACGCGAGACCAAATGATCGGGAATTACATCCTTTCATCCAATATTGGCACCATGTCTTCGCAGGGGTATACGATGCCTATGCCCGCGTTCACATCATCTGTCACAATATTTTCCATTGATGGCCGGTTGGGCATGGTCAGTGATGATGGCCATCTGAATCTGGATTTGGGATTGCCGGTTGTGTCTCGAAAGTGGTGGAAATTGATTTCAGGCACCTCCGAGCGGGTTGAGTTATGCGCCGGGCAAAGTCGGTCGAGGAGTTGTTGCCCTGGCTCTATCTCAAAGGTATTTCCACGGGTGATTTCGGCGAAGCACTGGCGGCCCTTCTGGGGCCTGATGCGGGTGGTTTGACATCGAGCACGATTTCGCGCCTGAAGGCGGAGTGGTGGGCAGAATACGAGCGTTGGAACCGGCGTGACCTGTCGGCCAAACGCTATGTGTATTTCTGGGCCGACGGGGTTTATTTCAAGCCGCGCACGGATGCTGACAAGCAATGCATGCTGGTGATCATCGGCGCGGACGAGTGGGGTAACAAGGATGTTCTGGGCCTCGTGGACGGGTATCGAGAAAGCAGCCAGAGCTGGCGTGAACTGCTGCTGGACTTGCAACGTCGTGGCCTCAGAAAAGCCCCTGATCTGGCCGTTGGTGATGGCGCGCTCGGCTTCTGGAACGCCTTGCGGGAGGTGTTCGGTGAGACCCGGGAGCAGCGCTGCTGGGTGCATAAAACCGGCAACGTCCTGAATGCCATGCCGAAGTCGCTGCAAGCCAAAGCCAAGGGCCATCTACAGGACATCTGGATGGCCGAGAACAAACGGGACGCCGAGGCCGCGTTCAATTTCTTCATCGAAGCCTATGGCGTGAAATACGAGCGTGCCGTGGGGAAGCTGACCAAGGACCGGGACGTGCTGCTGACCTTCTACGACTTCCCTGCCGAGCACTGGAAACACATCCGCACATCCAACCCCATCGAAAGCATATTTGCCACCGTGCGGCACCGAACGAAGAAGACCAAAGGCTGCCTCGGGCGCAAGACCGCCTTGGCAATGACCTTCCGCCTGATGATGTCGGCAAAGAAGAAATGGCGTAAACTCGACGGCGCATTCCGATTGCCGGAAATCATCGAAGGGGTTGAATTTAAGGACGGGATCAAGCAGGAAAAACATGCCGCCTGATTACTGTGTCACCAACTTTTGGGCATAGCTCATCTACTTCCCCTGAAAGTTCCAACTCCTCTAACTCTATCAATTCTGACAACGATGAAATGTCGCTGTCCTGCCCCGGACTAAGGACCAGATGCTTCAGATTATTTAGGCCGGATAGTGGCGAAAGGTCTTTTACCCTCCCAGAAAGCCGCAAACGTTGCAGTCCTGTCAATCCGGATAATGGCGAAAGGTCACTATCCCGTCCCAGTTTGAGGGTTAGTCTCTTTAGATTTGTGAGACCTGATAACGGTAGTGTCGCGAGTTTGGTGGAAATTCGAGGACGGCGTAATCTCCGGGTGCATCGAAGCCACCCAACCGGCGGCTGGAACCGCCAAGGAGATCACGCCATGACAAAGAATACAGCAACATCGACATCCGCGCTACTGGCCAATGAAGCAGGCTATGACCCGATTGAAGACCGGCTGCGCCAGAACATCCGCGCGACGATCGAGGCGGTTTTCGAAGAGGAGCTGGAGCAGTTTCTGGGCCGTTGCCGGTATGGCCGCAGCGGCGGGGCAAAGGCCGGATACCGCCACGGGCATCGCGAGCGGCAACTGGTCGGAACATTTGGAACCGAAACGGTGCGCGTGCCGCGTGCGCGGATCACAGGCGAGGCCGGCAAGGCCAGAGAATGGCGCTCGAAGGCATTGCCCCGCTACCAGCGGCTGACGAAGAAGGCCGAGGCGCTGATCGCTGCTGTCTACCTTTCGGGCACCAACACACGGCGGGTAAAACGCGCCCTGTTCGGCCTGTTTCAGGGGGCGGTCAGCAAGGATGTGGTGAGCCGCGCCTGGCGCAAGGTGAAGGTGGACTGGCAGGCGTGGTGCGCCCGCAGCCTTGCGGATGAAGACATCGTGCGGCTGATCCTGGACGGCACCGTGATCAAAACGCGGATTGACAGGAAGGCCACCAATATCTCGGTTCTGGCCGCGATTGGCGTGCGCCGGGATGGGCAGAAGGTCTTGTTATCACTGATGAACATGGGCGGCGAAAGCACCTCCGCCTGGCGTCAGTTCATCAACGATCTGGATGCGCGCGGGTTGAAACGGCCCGAATTTGTCATCGTGGACGGGGCACCGGGACTTGAGGTCGCTCTCATTGCCCTCTGGGGTGAAGATCTGCCGATCCAGAGGTGCACGGTGCACAAGCACCGCAACCTTCTGGCCAAGGCACCCAAGCGTATGCATGATGAGTTGACAGAAGATTACCGCGACATGATCTACGCCAAAACACCCGAGGAAATCGCCACCCGCCGCAAGGCATTTCTGCGAAAATGGCGGCTGAAATGCAAGGCCGTCGCTGACAGCTTGGAAGAAGCAGGAGATAAGCTTTTCACCTTCACGCGTCTGCCACAAGGCCAGTGGAAATCGGCCAGAACGACAAATGCGATCGAACGCCTGAACGAGGAATTCCGCCGCCGCATCAAGACCCAGACCGTGCTGCCATGCGCCGAGACCGTGCCGATGCTGCTTTGGGCTCTGATGGCCTCGGGGCAGATCGTCATGCGAAAGGTCGATGGCTGGGAAACGCTCGCTCAGCCCGTCGCCGACGCAACCCTTGACCAAGCCGCCTGACCGGCGCATAACTCAACCCGCTCGGAGGTGCCTGAAATCAATTTCCACCACTTTCGAGACACAACCGATCGTCTTCACTGCCCTGTTTTTTCTGGTCCACAGTATAGAACACCACAACACCCCGAAAACCCCTGTGCTACAGGCGCAAACCACCGAGGGCGCAAAGTGGTTCTGGATCGTTGCCAACGCGGTTTTCCTTAGTCAGGCGGGGGCGTTGGTCATAGGTGGTATGGTTCTAAGCGACATTGACGTTGGCCACCTTCGCCTTGCTGAACGGCTGGGCTTGATGGCCGGCTTTGCCCTGACAGTAACAGACCCCGTTGTTGCCCGATTTTTCGCACGGGATCACGGCAACAGCATATTGCTAAAACGGCATTTCATACTCGCCTCGGGTTTTGCGACCATTTTTGCTCTGACAATTTCCATTTTCATCATTTTCTTTAACGACAGATTGCTAAAACTTGTGGGCGGGGATGCCGAAATTGGCCGCGCCTTGTTATATGTTTATCTGGCGGGCAGTGTTTTCAATGCAATGACCGGCACTTCCAGTATGCTTCTTTCTATGACCGGGAATGAAAAATTCCTGATGCGCACGGTTGTCATGACGTTCCTGCTGGCCATGCCGTCCTATTATTTTGGTGGTCTTGCTGGTGGCGCAATGGGGTTTGCCATCGCCTATCTATTGATACTGGTTCTGAAGAATTCGATCATCTTCTTGCGTGTTCTGCAAATCCTGTCCGGGCCTGACGCGGATATGGACGCCAACGGCAAAACCGGCTAGGCCAAGGCATGAATTATCCCGTCGACCATAATTCAACAAACCCGCATTCGGGGAAGGGACGGCCCCTTCGCGATCTGATTGTTCTTGCCGTTTTTGCGATAACCTATCTGGCGCCAATCATCGTTTCCTTCTTTCTGGAAGGGTCGGCATCTTCCAAAACATATTTCCTGATCCTGACAATAACGCTGGCGATATCCTCGATCTATATCCTTTCAAGGGGGGGCATTACGCTGGTGTTCTATTTCCAGCTCTTATCATTTGCCTTATTCGCCTACGGGATCCAGCAGATTATCGGCGCCACATTTGTATTCGGCAATCAGCTTTCGGAAATCTCGACAACCGCCTTTTTTGTCTTTTTCCTGCATATCATTTTTTGCGTTATCGGGTTTCGGATAACACGCCAGCCAATACTCCGCCCGCCCCTGAAACAAGCCCGAAAACCAAATCTGCTTTATGTCGTTGCCGGATGTGCATTGGTTGTTGTTCTGGCCTTTATTATCCTTGGGCCGGCGCCATATCTGTCATCCAGAACCGAAATCTATCTGCTTGATAACGGCGCCAATGCGGGGTCAAGCATTCTGGAATACTGGTCAAAGATTGTCTTCTTTTTTGCCGCGATTGCATCGCTTGGCACCTCTAGCAAATTCAAGGCACCCCGGCTTGCCACCTGGATCCTGATCGGGATCGCCATTGCTATTGCCAACCCCGTCAACACACCGCGCTACATCAGCATTACCGCGCTTATGGTTTTTGGCATGACCCTGCTTTTACTCAGCCCCATAAGGCGCAATATCCGGCTGGTGGTTGGTTTGCTTCCTATTTTGCTGGCCGTGGTGCAGCCCCTTACATCCCTGATGCAAAGTGGTCTGGAAAACCTGAGTTTCGCAAACGCAATGGGGTTATACAGCTCGATCGAATTTTCAAGCTTTGAAGTGTTCCTGAATACCGTTCGGATTTACGAGGGGCATTCAGGCCTGTCCAACTATTCCCTAAGTGCGATATTCATTTTTATTCCACGCTCGATCTGGCCCGGCAAAGCCGAGGGGATCGGAGTGGAAGTGGCGGAACAAAGCGGCTTTACCTTTCTCAACACCGCCCTGCCTTCGTTCGCCAACTTCTATGTCGATTACGGGTTCATCGGCATTATTTTCGGCAGTTTGATTGTCGGGGCCCTGTTGCATCGCTTTGAGCTGCCCAAAATAACCGCTTTCTCTTTCACAAACCGCCGGCAAATGTATTCCATCATCCTGTTTGCCCTGATGCCGATCTTTGCCCGTGGTGATTTTTCATCCTTGGCAATTGCCGCCTATCCGATGCTTTTCGCTTACGAGTATGTCCGGTTTCTGGCACGATTGCGTTAATTGCAACAGCTCCGTTATTCGAATTGCGCCGCCGGAATCCAGACTGTAAAACTGGCCCCTTCCCCTACCTTGTTTTGTGCCCGTATCCTGCCACCGCTGCGCGAGACCAGCTTTTGACTGATAGACAGGCCCAGTCCCGTGCCTTCGGCCTGTTTGGTTGTAAAAAACGGATCAAATACAGATCCCAGCACCTCGGGGGGCATGCCGACACCTGTGTCCGATACCTCGATCTCGACACCCTGCACATCACCTTCGTCTTTGTTGGCGGACCGCAGGGTCAATGTACCACCATCGGGCATGGCATGGATGGCGTTGACAATCAGGTTAATCAGAACCTGTTGCAATTCCGTGCGGTTCATCGCAACCGGGCGATCGGCATGCAGATCCAGCACCAGTTCGATGTTCCCCTTGCCCAGCAGATGTTGCACCAGCGGAATACTGTCATTGATCACCTCGTCCGGCACATGGTGCTCGACAATACCTGCATATTCTTCGGGACGGGCGAATTGCAACAGCTTGCTGACCAGAACATTCACACTGTGGACCTGTTCATAGATCAGGCCAAATTCGGTATCCAGCCCAGTTTCATTTCCCACCTCTTGCCGGATCACATCCAGATTTCCCTGTATTACCGCAATCGGATTGTTGATCTCATGAGCAATACCGGCGGTGATTTCGCCAATCGCAGCCAGTTTTTCGGCCACAAGCAATTGCTTGGTTGTGGCTTCCAGCCGCTGGTTTGCTTCGCTCAATTCGCGGGTGCGTTCAGCTACACGTTTGTTCAGCTCCTCGGCCCAGTCACGCAGTTTTTGGTCACGTTCCTGCAATTGCTCCAACAAGTGGTCCAGATGCCCTGCCACACGCCCTACTTCATCTTGCCCTACAGGCAATCCGGTGCGCGCGCCCATGTCCCCATCATCTACCCTGGTAATGGTGGCCACCATGCGTTCCAGCGGTTTGATAATCCCGCCGGCCCAACGCAAGAAGATCGGCACAGATAGCAAAACCAGTGCCAAAAAACCGCCGAGTATCGTTTTCAGGGTGCGCTGTTTAGCGGCCTGAAACGGTGTATCCAGAAACCCGACATACAGCATCCCGACCCGTTTACCAAAGCTGTCCACGATCGGCTCATACGCTGATATATACCAGTCATTGACCACGAACGCCCGATCCAGCCAGACTTTGCCACCATCCAGCACAGTTGATCGCACAATTGCCGAAACACGGGTGCCCAGCGCGCGGACGTTTTCAAACAGGCGCACATTGGTGCTGACGCGGACATCCTCCAGAAACAGGGTTGCGGTGCCACGGCTGCCTTCGGTCAGGCTGGCAGCGGGGTAAACCAGATCATTGATGGTGTCGATAAAGGACAGGTTGCGGTTCAGCAGCAGCCCACCAACCAACGCGGCGGGAATACCGGCCTTAACAGCCGAAGCCGTGTGGACCACCATACCACGGGTTTCAGCCCGTCTGTCCGTTGGAACTGCGGCTTCGGTCGGGACCAGTTTTATCCGTGCTTTTTGCGCCAATGCGGGCGAAATAGCGGCCAGATCATCGGCCTGAAATATATCAATTTCGGTTGCATCATGGCCTTTAATGGCCTGCACAACGACCGGCCATTTCATCGTATCCAGATTTCCTGCAAAAGGCGGTGCTGAAACAAGTTGGCCATCCTTCTTCACGAAATACAGAAAATCCAGCCCCAGATTTGCGCGTTCGGCCTCCAGATAAGTGGCAAGTTCGGTATCATCATTGCCCTGCATCACACGCGCAAATTCGGCAGAGTCGCCCAGTGCCTTAATCCGTTCTCCGCTGCGTTCCAGAATACCTTGAAAATACTGATGCGCGATGGTCAAATCGCCATTCACTTTGGCAATAAGAAGATTGTCAAACCGGTTGACCCAGTTCACCCCGACAACCCATAAAAACAGTGGCATCACCACCAGCATAGGCAACAGGGCAATCGCCAGCAGGCGGGCGCGGACCGAGCGAAACCATTTTATCCGGCTGTGCAGAGGCCTAGACATCCCACATCGCGCATTTACGGTCGATGGTTTTGCGTGACACACCCAGCCGGCGCGCGGCCTCGGCACGGTTGCCACCACAGGCATCCAGAACGGTCAGGATATGACGCCGTTCAACTGCTTGCAGGGAATCCGGCGCGGCATCGGTGTCTTCCTCGTCGCCACAGGAAAATTCCTGCGGGAATTCCCCCAGGATAAGCGAGCGTTCAATCAGGTTGCGCAATTCGCGCACATTGCCGGGCCAGTCATAGCAGGACAGTTTCAACAGCACCTGTTCGGTCAAGGGCAGCGGCGGCACCCGCAATTCATGCGACAGCTTTTTCATGAACATCGCTGCCAGTTCCGGCAAATCGCTGATGCGTTCGCGCAAGGTGGGCATACGGATATTCAGCACATTGATACGGTGATACAGATCTTCGCGAAATTTCCCCTGCTCAACAGCAGCCGGAAGATCAGCATTCGTGGCAAATATGAACCGCAGGTTCAGCGGCACTTCGCGCTGCGATCCAAAGGGGCGAATGCGCATTTCCTCGATCACCCGCAACAAGGTAGCCTGCAACGACAGCGGCATTTCTGCGATTTCATCGAAAAACAGCGTGCCACCGCTGGCATAAAGCAGCAGGCCATCCTGCCGTCCGTGTGCCTGCACGGTCTCGCCTTGAACATTTCCGAATAATTCGTTGGCAATCACTTCGGGGGAAAAAGACGCACAATTGACCGGCACAAAGGGTTTGTCGGCGCGGTCCGACATGGCGTGCAAGGTGCGGGCGGCAATTTCCTTGCCGGTGCCTGTATCGCCGGTAAACAGCACCGGCGTAGGCAGCGATGCCACCCGTTGCAGGGTTTCGCGGATGTCGGTAATTTTTTTGGAATTACCCAGCAACCGTCCCCGCCCTGCTGTGGCATCCGCCGACAATTCGTATTTCAACAGGAAGTTTTCGCGTTGCAGATGCAGCCGGTCCATGCTGCGCGCTACAGCATTCAATATCTGGTTTGAGCGAAACGGTTTGAGCACAAAATCCACCGCCCCCGCCCGCAGCGCCTGAATGGCGGTTTCCAGATCGGCAAAGGCAGTGATCAGGATAGCATCGGCAAAAAACCCGACCTGAAGCTGTTCGCGCAGCCATTCAAGGCCGGTTTTACCAGGCAGGATATTATCAAGTATAACAATATCATAGTGATTATTATCCAGCAGGCGCGAGGCTTCTTCCACATCAGCGGCCTGTTCGACCCGTTTGCAACGCGGACCAAGGATTTTCACCAGAAAATTGCGCATCCCCGGTTCATCATCCACCACAAGGATCGAGCACAGCTCAAGCCCCGCGCCAAATTCGGGTGACATATCTGATGCGGATTTTTCAGGTTTGTTCATTGATGCCCCGGCGAACAGATTACATAGTTCAACCTGCCTAACCTGCGCTATTGTTCACCAACTTTCAACCTTCGGCTTGCTCTATATCCTTCAAGGTTTCGGCAACCAGTTCACCCAGTCCCAACACTTCAAGGTTATACATCTCGCGTTCTTCCAGACCTTCTTCGAACACTGTGCGACAGTTGGCGCAAGGCACAACCACAGCTTCCAGTCCGTCAATCGCATTCAGTTGGTCCGCCTTGCACCCGAAGGCGGCGTTCTGCAATTCAGCGGCACGCGGGTTGGCCGAAACACCACCGCCACCACCACAACACAAGTTACCAAGGCCGGCATATTCCATTTCGACAAAATCGGAGCAGGAATCATCCAGTAGCGAGCGCGGTTCTTTCAACAGCCCGCCACGCCGGATAATCTGACAGGGGTCATGCAGCGTCATCTTGCGCCCGTCCTTGACCCCTGCCGGTATTTTGCCGTCACGGCGCAACTGGTCCAGCAGTTCAATAATATGCACCACCTCGAATTTAAACGGGCGGCCAACCATATTCGGACCCGCCCAGCGGATCGCGCCATAGGCGTGGCCACATTCCGGGCTGATCACATACTTCACACCCAGCTCTTCGGCAGCATCCACAACACGGGTAACGATTTCTTTGGCCAAGGGGCCTGATCCGATTTGAACGCCGACATTGGTTGCCTCGTAGGCTTTGGAAGAAATGGTCCAGCTTACCCCGGCTTTTTTGAAAATTCTGGCATAGGCCCCGATGATTTCAGGATAGCCCATGATCTCCATCGACGACAGGATCGCCATATAATCGGCCCCCTGTTTGTCGACTTCGATCTTGATGCCGGTTTCTTTTTCCTGATGTTTGACCTGCGCCAGCAGGGCTTTGGGGGTCACGCCCATCGGGCTGCCGGTTTTCTCGACAAAATCGACAGATCGCTTCAACCCGTCCGGCACGATATCCGCTGCCGCATAGCCTTCGCGCATCTTGCGAATGGTGCCGGCGATGTCGATGCCCATCGGGCAAACCATCGTGCAACGCCCACACATGGTGCAGCTGTCATAAACCAGCGTTTCCCATTCGCGCAACTCGCCCTCGGTTACGGCGGGGGGCAACAGGCCGAACATCTTGCGGATGCTGTGCAATGGCGCCATTTCCCGCTTGTAGGTCTTGACCATCGGGAACAGTTTATAGGTGGGCGTATATTTTGGATCCTTGGTGGCCATGTAGAAATGGCACGCCTCGGCACATTCGCCGCAATGCACGCAAGCCTCGAAAAACGAGGCGACCTCGCCATCGGTAAATTGCAGAAACTTATCAACCGCGATTTGGGCTTTGTTATCACTGCTCATGGGTTCATCCCCTTACGGCCATAGGTCGCGCCGGTGTGGCCGCGCGACAGGAAAAAGGTGAAGGCGTGCATCAACCGGCTGAACGGAAAGTAGATCAGCCAAATATCGACGAACAACATATGAATGCCCCGCAGCACATCGTGGCTTTGTTGCAGCGCCAAGCAGCCGGTCAGCATGACAAGGAAGGTCAGCCATGTGCCGATATGGTCATCCCAATCGGATATCAACCGCATCACAGGGTCCGAAAACCGGCGCACCCACAGAACGATAAGGCCGGCAAAGGCAATTTCCGAAGCAAGGATAAAGCCCCAGCGTGGTAGTGGCGTCCACGAAATGCCCAGATACTGTTTGATAAAATCAATGTGGAACGCACCGAAAAAGAACAGCACGAACAAGCCAAGATGAAAAGCATAACCCGCCACGAAGTGAATCCAAGTGCGCCGTGCGAACATGCCGCGTGGCACGAAATGGCGCAGGTTACCTTTGATGAAACCGGCTGTCGCCGAACCCTTGGGCGGTGAAATATCAGGTTTACGCCCCATACGGATCAGACCGAATAAGCGCCATGCGGCAGCCAACACAAAAATAACGGCGGCGACATAGAACAACGGGCCTTCTACGAAACCAACAAACCCCATGCTTTCACCCCCTGTACATTAAAGAGCCGCGTCCGCCTTTATATTACGTCCAGCCTTCGTATCAGTCTATCATTTGGCGCTCGATCATCTGCACCATATCTTCGATTTTCTTATCCCATTTGAAATGTTCGGAACTCTTGTCAAAGGTCATGTGGCAAAAGGCACATGACATAACGACACCTTCTGCCCCGGTTTTTTCCACCTGATCCATTTTGATCTTGAACGATTCCAGCTGCAACTTGCGGGCGCTTTCGATCACAACCACGCCACCACCGCCGCCGCAGCACCAGTTGGTTACACCACCCGGCTTCATTTCGCGGTAATCGGTTACAAGGTCTCGCATCATTTCGCGTGGTTCTTCAAACACACCACCGCGTCGGCCCAATTTACACGGGTCGTGATAAGTAAGTGCCCGACTCTCGGGTTTGAGCTTAAGTCGTCCCTCTTTGTGCATACGTGCCAGAAATTCGACGATATGCAGCACTTCAAATGGCAATTCTCGGCCCAATAGGTTGGGCGCCTCCCAGCGGATCGAACCATAGCCATGGCCGCATTCCGGAGCCAGAACAGTTTTTGCCCCCATATCTTCTGCCGCTTCGGTAATTCGTTCCACCATTGTCCGGGCTATGCTCTCTTCGCCAGAAAATAGGCCCAGATTGCTCGCCTCGTAGCCTTTCGACGAGAAGCTCCAATCTATTCCAAGGCGGTCAAGAATCTTGGCCATTGCCGCCAGAGTTGGTTGATAGGCTTCATAATCTAGTGAAGAGTCGAGCAACAAAACTTCGGTAGTGTCGCGAGTTTGGTGGAAATTCGAGGACGGCGTAATCTCCGGGTGCATCGAAGCCACCCAACCGGCGGCTGGAACCGCCAAGGAGATCACGCCATGACAAAGAATACAGCAACATCGACATCCGCGCTACTGGCCAATGAAGCAGGCTATGACCCGATTGAAGACCGGCTGCGCCAGAACATCCGCGCGACGATCGAGGCGGTTTTCGAAGAGGAGCTGGAGCAGTTTCTGGGCCGTTGCCGGTATGGCCGCAGCGGCGGGGCAAAGGCCGGATACCGCCACGGGCATCGCGAGCGGCAACTGGTCGGAACATTTGGAACCGAAACGGTGCGCGTGCCGCGTGCGCGGATCACAGGCGAGGCCGGCAAGGCCAGAGAATGGCGCTCGAAGGCATTGCCCCGCTACCAGCGGCTGACGAAGAAGGCCGAGGCGCTGATCGCTGCTGTCTACCTTTCGGGCACCAACACACGGCGGGTAAAACGCGCCCTGTTCGGCCTGTTTCAGGGGGCGGTCAGCAAGGATGTGGTGAGCCGCGCCTGGCGCAAGGTGAAGGTGGACTGGCAGGCGTGGTGCGCCCGCAGCCTTGCGGATGAAGACATCGTGCGGCTGATCCTGGACGGCACCGTGATCAAAACGCGGATTGACAGGAAGGCCACCAATATCTCGGTTCTGGCCGCGATTGGCGTGCGCCGGGATGGGCAGAAGGTCTTGTTATCACTGATGAACATGGGCGGCGAAAGCACCTCCGCCTGGCGTCAGTTCATCAACGATCTGGATGCGCGCGGGTTGAAACGGCCCGAATTTGTCATCGTGGACGGGGCACCGGGACTTGAGGTCGCTCTCATTGCCCTCTGGGGTGAAGATCTGCCGATCCAGAGGTGCACGGTGCACAAGCACCGCAACCTTCTGGCCAAGGCACCCAAGCGTATGCATGATGAGTTGACAGAAGATTACCGCGACATGATCTACGCCAAAACACCCGAGGAAATCGCCACCCGCCGCAAGGCATTTCTGCGAAAATGGCGGCTGAAATGCAAGGCCGTCGCTGACAGCTTGGAAGAAGCAGGAGATAAGCTTTTCACCTTCACGCGTCTGCCACAAGGCCAGTGGAAATCGGCCAGAACGACAAATGCGATCGAACGCCTGAACGAGGAATTCCGCCGCCGCATCAAGACCCAGACCGTGCTGCCATGCGCCGAGACCGTGCCGATGCTGCTTTGGGCTCTGATGGCCTCGGGGCAGATCGTCATGCGAAAGGTCGATGGCTGGGAAACGCTCGCTCAGCCCGTCGCCGACGCAACCCTTGACCAAGCCGCCTGACCGGCGCATAACTCAACCCGCTCGGAGGTGCCTGAAATCAATTTCCACCACTTTCGAGACACAACCGAAAACTTCAGCGTGGGGTTTGTCGAGGTGCATCTTGACATCATATTTTTTCTCAACGTCATCGAGGATTTTCCGCAATTTTTTTGCAGTGACACCAATCGGGCTACCGGTATCGCGCGCAGCGTGGGCCATTTTTAAGACCTCTGCATGAGGCCATGGCTTTCGGTTGAAGCAAGATTTCGGCCGCCCACCTTGCGCCCCTGCGGGTCCGGCGGACAGACGGGTGGCGGGGTTTGGGGCTATGCGATTGCGGGGGTTTGCGGGTTGAGGGTGATCCTGTTTGCGGCCTTGAGCAGGTTTTGCGCGATGGCGGCCATGACCATCTGGGCATGCACCCTGGCGCGCCCGAAATATCTCGCCCGCTGCAGGCCGAAGAGGCGTTTCATCGTGCCGAAAGTCTGCTCGATGCGGAAGCGGCGTTTCGAAATCAGCCGGTTGAAGCGTTTCTCCGATTGCCGCAGGGGGCGGCCGCGCGCTGCCTTGCGCAGGATGCCGTCGCGGTATTTGCCGCGCAGCATCTGGCGGTTGGCCTTGCTCGCATAGGCCTTGTCGGCCAGCACCCGCTGCGCCTTTGCGCCCGCGATCATGGTGGCGAATTCGGGGCTTTCGGCGGCATTGGCGGGCGTGGTGTGCACCTTGTCGATAAAGCCCTCTTCGTCGCAGCGGGCAAAGCCCTTGTAGCCGAGCGTGCTCTTGCGGCCCTTCTTGACCCAGCGGGCATCAGGGTCGGCGCTGAAATGCAGCTGTGCCCCGTCGGGTGAGACCTCGGGCGGATCATCCGGCGTCCCTTCCCTTGCCCCGTCCTCTGCCCGGTCCTGCGGGGCGTCGATATGGGTGCGCGGGCGCGCCGCCGCCGCGATCAGGGTCGCATCAATGATCGCCGCCTCAGCCTCTTTCAGCTTCAGCCCATGCGCCTCGATCTGGCGGCAGACCTCGGCCAGCAGCTCATCGTAAACGCCACCCCGGACCAGCGCATTGCGGAACCGGCAGTGGGTCGTCTCATCCGGCACCGACGCGTGCAGATCGAGCCCGCAGAACAGCATGAAATCCAGCCGCACCTTCAAGGCCCGCTCCAGCTTCGGGTCGCTCAGCCCGTGCCACTGGCCAACCAGAAGACACTTGAACAGAACCAGCGGATCATAGCCCTGAGGCCCGATCCCCGAGCGCCCCAGACCGCGCCGCAGGATCGGCAAAAACGAGTTCCAATCCATCAGCGCGTCGATCTTCGACAGAACGTCATCCGCGCCGATCCGTGCCGCCGCTTCGTGCAGGAAAAGGTCCATCTATTCACCCCAGAGATTTCCCGGCTAGCTTACCAAAACGGCCAACCCGGGGGAATCCCGATGTTATGCAGAGGTCTTTTTTTGTGATTTCCGGTGGCACAAGGCCCACCTCTGACATGCCCTCGCGCATCACCCAAACCAGCGAGGCAATGTCGATTCCCATCGGACAGGCAAGTGTGCATCGGCCGCACATAGAGCAAGAATCATAAATCAGATCCTGCCAATCCGATAATTCTTCTTCGGTGACTTTCTTTGGCGCCCGCCCAATCATACGCCAAAGAGGCGACAATGGATCCTTGCTTGCCTGATAGGCCTGCTGGAGGGGCTGGAATTTCATCACCGGCGCATGTCTGGGGTCACCCGTCGCCTCGTGGTATTGGCAGGCCTGCGCACAAAGCCCGCAGCGAACACAAGCATCCAGATAGCTTGCGACCTTGGCACCTGTTTTTTCAACAAATTTATCAATGGCTTTTTGAACGGTCATAGCTTAGCCCCCCGCCGGCCATAAGTGGCACCGGTCTGTGCCCGCGAAAAGAAGAAGGTAAAGGTGTGAATCAGGCGACTAAACGGGAAATAGATAAGCCAGATATCAACAAAAACCATATGAGTAGCCCGCAGTGCAACGTGCGATTCCTGCAGTGCCAAACAGCCAGTCAACATTACCAGAAAGGTCAGGATGGTGGCGGCATAGTCTCCGGATGTGGATATCAGTTTCTGAACCGGATCAACAAACCGGCGGACCCAAAGCAAGATAAGCCCAGCAAAGGCCACCTCGGCAGTGAGTACAAAAGCCCAACGCGGCATTACAGGCCAGCCAAAACCGAGAATACGCTCCTGAAGAAACGCGACATGCGGTGCGGCAAGTAGAAGAAGCACGAATAACCCGATGTGAAAAGCATAACCGGTAACAAAATGGAATGAGCTGCCTCGCCAGAAGGTACGACGTGGCACGAAATGACGCAGGACTGTAAAGATCGCCCCGCCAATCGCAGAGCCATTGGGGCGGGCAAGGTCGCGCTCTCCGCCCAACCTCAAAATACCAATCAGGCGGTAAACCACCCCCACTACAAAGATAGCAGCGGCAACATAAAACAACGGACCTTCGACGAATTGCAGGAACGTCATGATGTGCCCTCCTCTTCTGTCGCGGATTTTCCTGTTACCTCTTCGTACCACAGATCATGGTGTTCTTTGGCCCAGTTTTCATCCACTTCACCTTTCAGCATGGAATCGATGGACCCTTCCATCCCGGCAGTGCCGACATAGATATGGCCAAACAGGACCGAGATTAGCACGATTGCCCCGCCCGCATGCAGGATGGTCGACAGTTGCAACCAGCGCAGATCATCCACCAGCCACGGGAACAGCAGCAGAATGCCGGTTGCACTCATCACGATACCGACAAGGATCACTATCCAGAACCATGTTTTTTCGCCGAAATTGAACTGCGAGGAACTGACGTGGCCGCCAAAAAAACCGCCCAGTTTAAAAATCCATTTCAGATCCACCCACTGGAAAAAATTGCCACGCACGAATTTGATAAACATCCATACCAAAGCAACAATAAACAGCGGACCAAACAGGTTGTGCCCCTGCATGGACGCACTGGTCAGAACCGAGTTTACCTCTTTGCCCAGATAGGGTGCAATCAGTGGACGCCCTAACAGGATGATCAAACCGGTTACGCCCAGTATGATAAACACGGATGCCATGAACCAATGCGATACCCGCTGGTTAATATTAAAACGCGGCAGGGTTTTACCGGAAAACCCGCCTTTGATACGCATTTTGCCTTTGATCAGATGGTATAGCAGCAATAAGGCGATGACGCCCAGCGGGAACCATCCGGCATATTTGCGGATATAGTTTTCACGCAGTTCACGCCAATGCTGACCTGTTGTGGTTAGCACAGCCCCTTCGGGGCGGGCCTCCAACATCTGCTTTATGTCATTTGGATCACCGCCGCGAAAATTGCGCCAGAAATCGGATTGGGAATCATCACCCAATGCGTTTGAGGGACCGTCTTCTATCCCGTCGTCCAGATTTACTGCGTTCCCGGGCGCACGAACACTTTGTGCGTGTATATCGGTCGCACCAAACAGCATCAACAGCACCAGCAACAGGGCAAACCCTGCGCTAAACTTGCCAAACGATGTGCGGGCGGATGTTAGTAGCATATTTTGCAAAGCAATTGACCTTTCTGACAAGGCGACACACGCGAAACCTTCGCGATATGGGCTGTGGCGCGCAATAGATCCTGCGCGCCACGTTGTTTTCAGATCAAAGGATCAGCCGCCCTTTTGGCCATAGGCAGTGCCCCAGCCCCAGGCGCCGGACCCAAAGCCGCGTGCCACGACCCGTTCGCGGTAGATGCCGGACACAACGTCCCCGTCACCTGCCAGAAGGGCCTTGGTTGCGCACATTTCAGCGCAGATCGGCAGCTTGCCTTCCGCAATACGGTTGCGACCGTATTTCTGGAATTCGGCCTGACTGTTGTCCTCTTCCGGGCCACCAGCGCAGAAGGTGCATTTGTCCATCTTGCCGCGCGAACCATAATTGCCGGCCTGCGGATATTGCGGCGCGCCAAACGGGCAGGCAAAGAAGCAATAGCCACAACCGATGCACAGATCTTTGTTGTGCAGCACAATGCCGTCGGCTGTCTGGTAAAAACAGTCGGTCGGGCATACGGCCATACAGGGCGCATCCGAACAATGCATACACGCCATCGAGATCGAGCGTTCACCCGGCGTGCCATCATTGATGGTTACAACCCGGCGACGGTTGATGCCCCAAGGCACCTCGTGCTCGTTTTTACAGGCGGTTACGCAGCCGTTGCATTCAATGCAGCGTTCCGCGTCACAGAGAAATTTAACTCGTGCCATTTCTCAATTCTCCTTTACGCTACAGTGATTTTGCAAAGGGACGCCTTGGTCTCTTGCATTTGGGTGACAGAATCGTAGCCATAGGTCATGGCCGTATTGGCGCTTTCGCCCAATACATAAGGGTCGGCCCCTTCGGGGTATTTGTCCCGAAGATCCTTGCCTTCGAACTGGCCACCAAAGTGGAACGGCATGAAGGCCACGCCTTCGCCGACCCGTTCGGTCACCATTGCGGCCACTTTGACCTTGGCGCCCTCGGCCCCTTCGACCCAGACCTGTTGACCATCACGAATGCCCAGATTGTTGGCATCGCGCCGGTTCACTTCAACAAACATTTCCTGCTGAAGTTCGGCCAGCCAAGGGTTGGAACGGCTTTCGTCGCCGCCGCCCTCGTATTCGACCAACCGGCCCGTGGTCAGGATCAGCGGATAGTCCTTGCTGAAGTCCTGCTTCTGGATCGATTCATACAGTGTTGGCAGACGATAGGCTTGTTTATCCGCATAGGTCGGATAATCCGCCACCAGATCACGCCGCGATGTATAAAGCGGCTCGCGGTGGATCGGCACAGGGTCAGGGAAGGTCCAGACCACGGCACGCGCCTTGGCGTTACCGAACGGCGCACATTCATGCGCGATCGCCACCCGCTGGATACCGCCTGACAGGTCGGTTTTCCAGTTGGTTTTCGGACCGGCCACAGCGTCGATAGCGGCGCGTTCGTCATCCGTCAGGTCTTTGTCCCAACCCAGATCCATCAGCATCTGCATGGTGAACTCAGGGTAACCGTCCTGAATTTCCGACCCTTGCGAATAGACGCCTTCGGCCAGCAGGTTCACCCCGTCACGTTCCACACCGAAACGGGCGCGGAAGGTCAGGCCACCTTTGGAGACAGGTTTGGACATGTCATAAAGGTTTGGCGTGCCCGGGTGACCCATTTCAGGGGTGCCCCAACATGGCCACGGCAGACCGTAGTATTCACCGTCGTTCGGGCCACCGATGGCCTGAAGTGTGGTGCGGTCGAACGTATGCTGGTTGGCCATATGGCTTTTGATCCGCTCGGGCGAACAGCCGGTATAACCGATGGTCCATGTGCCGCTGTTGATTTCGCGGGTGATGTCCTCGATATTCGGCTCGTCCTCGGCCTCCATCGAAATATTGCGGAAGAACCTGTCGGCCCAACCGAATTTCTTGGCAAATTTGGCCATGATGATGTGATCCGGCAGTGATTCAAACACTGGATCAACCACCTTGTCGCGCCATTGGAACGACCGGTTGGATGCGGTGACCGAGCCGCGCGTTTCGAACTGGGTCGAAGCGGGCAACAGGTAAACACCATCGGTGCGGTCATGAAGCACGGCGGAAACCGTTGGATAGGGGTCAACAACGACCAGCATATCCAGTTTTTCCATCGCGGTTTTCATTTCCTTGCCACGGGTTTGGCTGTTGGGCGCATGGCCCCACAGGATCATACCGCGCACATTGTTTGGCTGGTCGATGTTGTCCTTGTCTTCCAGAACACCGTCAATCCAGCGGCTGACCGGAATACCCTTCAGGTTCATCAGGGATTTATCCTTGCCGTCAGCGCCTTTGATGCTGTCGAAACGGGACTTCATCCAGTCAAGGTCTTCACCCCAAACGCGCGACCAGTGTGCCCATGCGCCTGCGGACAGGCCATAGTAACCGGGCAGAGTGTGGGACAACACGCACATATCCGTTGCGCCCTGAACGTTATCGTGGCCACGGAAAATGTTGGTGCCGCCACCGCTGGTGCCCATGTTGCCAAGGGCCAGTTGCAGGATGCAATAGGCGCGGGTGTTGTTGTTGCCGTTGGTGTGCTGGGTGCCACCCATGCACCAGATCAGTGTGCCGGGGCGGTTGTTGGCCAGCGTGCGGGCGACCCGTTCCATCTGTGATCCGGGAACGCCTGTAACGCGTTCAACTTCGTCCGGCGTCCAGTTGTTGACCTCTTTGCGGATTTCGTCCATGCCATAAACGCGGGTGCGGATGAACTCCTTGTCTTCCCAGTTGTTTTCAAAGATATGCCACAGGATACCCCAGACCAGCGCAACGTCCGAACCCGGGCGGATGCGGACATATTCGTCGGCATGCGCGGCGGTGCGGGTAAAACGCGGATCGCAAACGATCAATGGTGCATTGTTCTGCTCTTTGGCTTTCATAAGGTGCAACAAAGAAACCGGATGCGCCTCGGCAGGGTTCCCACCGATCACAAGGATCGCCTTGGAGTTATGAATGTCGTTGTAGCTGTTGGTCATGGCGCCGTAGCCCCATGTGTTGGCCACACCGGCAACCGTTGTCGAATGACAGATACGTGCCTGATGGTCCACGTTGTTTGTGCCCCAATAGGCGGCAAACTTGCGGAACAGGTAGGCCTGTTCGTTGGAATGTTTCGCCGATCCCAGCCAATAAACTGAATCAGGCCCGCTTTCCTCGCGGATTTTCATCAAGCCGTCGCCGATCTCGTTGATCGCCTGTTCCCAGCTGATGCGCTTCCATTCACCACCCTCTTTTTTCATCGGGTACTTCAGGCGGCGTTCGCCGTGGGCATGTTCGCGAACCGCAGCCCCTTTGGCGCAATGTGCGCCCAGATTGAACGGGCTGTCCCAGCCGGGTTCCTGCCCGACCCAGACACCGTTATCGACTTCGGCAATCACGGTGCAGCCGACCGAACAGTGGGTGCAAACGGTTTTAACTGTTTCAATGGCACCATCCATCGCCTCTTGGGCGGATGCCTGTGTGACCGTGCCACCTGTCGCGCCAATCGCTGCAAGGCCGCCAATGGCAAGCCCCGAGCCACGCAAGAACGTGCGCCGGTCTACCGATTTCTCGGCAATGTTGGATAGGAGGCTGGACCCTTGGGAGCGTCTCGCAATCCCGTTGGTTTTTTTCCTAAGCATGTGTTTCTCCCTTGCTGAAACCGGCGGGGCCGGCTTTGCGGGGTTTCGTAAAATAGAACCGCTGGGCGTCTCGCAACCGTTGGTCCCCTCGATAATTCAAGCGCTAGAACTTCGCACTTTCATAATAGGCCCGCGTATGCGCTGTATCGCGCACCCCGCTTTCCTTTTCGTCCTGCACGGCGGCCTTGGCTGTCGTGCCGGACAATGACACAGCAGCCACGGCTGCCGGTGCGGAAACTGAAGCCATCTTTAGAAAATTCCGGCGACTTTTTGCGTCGACTTCTGTTTTCTTGCCCATCAGCTTTCCTCCCTTCTTTTATGCCCGCGTGATGCAGGCGGTTGTTGCGGGTCTAACCCGCGTTCATGCGAAATGCTTCGCGTTCGATGTCCATAAACGCCTTACCCGCCGCACCAACCGATGCGTAAAAGACCGAATTCTTGGCCCCTTCTAGATCGGTAAAGAAATGCGTGGCCCAGGGGGCGATATGTTTGTTGAAATATTCGGTCTGCCGCTCCAGCGGCACAGGATCACCAAAGCGACCCGTGATCATACCCGCCATCATTTCAAACAGGCTGGCGATGTTGTCTTCAGGCTCGAACACATTCGGGGCACGCGCGATGCGTAACGCCGCCATGTCCTTGCGCAGGGCCGCCAGCGGTTTTTCATTCAGAAACCCTGTCAGATAGAAACTGGCATAGGGCAGCAATTCGCCGCGCCCCAATCCGATAAACAGCGCGGTAAATTCGCTTTCGGCGGCACGTTCCTTTGTCACCGCCGCAACCCGTGCCATCGACTGGATCGCCTTGCCCAAGTCGCTGTCATCTCCCGTCAGGTTCGCGGTTTTTTGCAACAGCTCTTTAGAGGGCGGACGCGCCAGAAGCGCCGCCAGAAAATCATAAAAATCGGCGCGCAGCTTGTCTTCTTGGGCAATATCGGGCGTTGTCATAGTGGCTGTCGTCATCCTTTGGCTTCCTGCCTAGCTGGCAAACTGAAACCGTATTCTGCGCTTGATGGCAAAATCCGGTTCATCGTGTTGTTCTGTCTGTGTTTCAACGGGGGTTTCTTCGGTCAGAACCATTTCAGGCTCTTCCTCCACAATCTCTTCGATCAGGGCCTGCGGCTCCTCTGTAACCACTTCAGCCACGTCCTCGGGCGCTTCGATTTCCTCGACTTTATTCAAAATGCCCTTGCCGACCTGATATGCGGTTTTGACGGCCTTGCCCAAGGCACCTTCCTTGGTGAAATCATCGCCGTAATCGACCAGATTATCGACATTCGCCAACACCGGATTGCTGCGCCACAACCGACGCAACGCCAGTTTGCGGATGCGTTCGGGAACGGCGGCCTGCATAAAGCCGGAAAAATCGTCACCGGGTTGCAATGTTTCAGGATCCGGCAGATCCAGTTCCACCAGAATTTCGGCGTCCGTCTTTTCCGCCAATTCAGCTTGACGTTCGGCAACAACAGCCCGTTGCTGCGCCAAGGCTTCGGCCTCGGCTTCGGCCTGAACCGCCGCACGTCTGCGCGACCATCTATCCAGCGGCGCGCTCAATGCACCACCCTCGCCTTGCGGGACGGCGCACGATAAACGTCACTGGCCTGATGAATACGGGCATCCCCGATCCCGTCTTCCAGCAGATCAATCCGCTTTTTATCGCGCTTGCGTTTGATGAACACTTCTTCTTCGTAATGTTTTTGCACGAAATCATTGACCCAGGCGATCAACCCGTCAGGCATCGGCACCTGTTCGATAATTTCTTCGCCGCTATCCGCATAATCCTGTGCGTCATAGGGCGATGCAGTGGCCAGCAACACTTCGATATCCTGCGGCGCGTCCGGCTCGTCCGCCTCGCGCATCACAACGTAAATCGCAGGAGGATTGGTGGACAGACCGGCGCGGTAAGCCTCGGCATCAGTGCGGAACAGTTCCAGATCAACCGTGGCGGCGTGGTATTCGACGACATCGCCTTCGCGGCGCAATTCCTTCCAGCTTTCCTGAGCTGCACCGGGCAACACTGCGACCGCCTTCCAGACCCACTTTGCCCAGCGCGTCACGCCCGGAGATTTCCGGAGCACAATCCCAAGCGGTAGGCTGGCTGTGGCATTTTTCGTCAAAAGCATTTCTCCCTTGGCCGGATATGTCATTTACGCACACCTCGACCTGCCTTTCAGCTTGCAGCGATTTTTCCATCTGATCAAAGAGAAATTTCAGTTTTCGTGGATTGGTGATTAATGGCACTGGAAAACTAGACAATTCGTCCCAAACCGATCGCCCTGCACCGCCTGACGGGACATAAAGTCCACCCGTCGAAAACCTTAGTCTTTCGCTTGGAATTCATCCCTCCTGAAAACCGAATCACCTGTGGCAAGATTTGATTCGAAATCCCTTTACGGCGCGGCGATTTGGTGAATATGTGGGTGGGGGAATCGCCCTGACCTAATGGGGTGATCAATGGGGGAAATATGGCTAATAGACTGATTTTATGTGATTGTTCCGGAAGTCAACCACTTGACAGAAAGTCGTTGGAAGACACATGTGGCCTGTCCTGTTCGCGCGTTTACACGGCCCTTTGCACAACACAAATCGGTGAAGCGGCCAAGGAAATGGCCAAAGGCGGCACCGTGATCGCCTGCCTTCAGGAGCGCGACCTGTTCGAGGAACTAGCAGACGAAATTCAGGCGGAAATGCCCGTTTTTATCGATATCCGCGACCGCGCCGGATGGTCCGAGGAGGCGACAAAATCGACCCCGAAAATGGCCGCTCTGATTGCAGATTCCCTGCTGGAAAAACCAACGGAAAAACTGTTTGATATAACATCCGAAGGGCGCTGTTTGATCCTTGGATCATCCGATGTCGCGCTGCCCGTAGCCGAACAACTGGCCGATATTCTGGCCGTCACCATACTACTGGAGGGGGTAGAGGATGCGCCCGTTGACCGGCGGTTCGATCTGGTTGCGGGGCGCCTGAAAACCGTCACCGGAACGCTTGGGGATTTCCACCTGAAAATCGATGCCCTGCAACAGCTGGATCCGGCCGGACGCGGCCCGTTCCAAATGACGCCGCCCCGTGACGGGGCCGAAACCGAATGTGACATCATCCTTGATTTGCGCGGCGAAACCCCGCTGTTCCCCGCCCCGAACAAACGCGACGGCTATCTGCGCGCCGACCCGCGCAATCCTGCTGCTGTGGCCAAGGCCGTGTTTGATGCCAGCCAGATGGTCGGCACATTCGAAAAACCGTTCTACCTGAAAACCGAAAACCACCTGTGCGCCCATTCCCGCGCCGAAATCACCGGCTGTTCCAAATGCCTTGATATCTGCCCGACCGGCGCGATTTTCCCCGATGGCGAACATGTCACCGTTGATCCGGCGATTTGCGGTGGTTGCGGGTCTTGCGTGGCGCTGTGTCCCTCGGGCGCTTTGACATATGACGCACCGGCCACGGATTTCACCTTCAAGCGGCTGCAAACCCTTGCCGATGCCTACCGCAATGCCGGTGGAAAATCCCCCCGCCTGATGGTGCATGATGGCGAATACGGTGGCGAAATGATCAGCCTTGCCGCCCGTTTCGGACGCGGATTGCCCGCCGATGTGATCCCGATCGAGGTCGCCGCCCTGTCCGGTTTCGGCCATGCGGAAATGCTGGCGGCACTGGCCTGCGGGTTCAGCGAAATCAACATCCTGATGACCCCGAAAACAGACCCCGAAACCCTGATCCGCGAACAGGCGCTGGCCTTGGCCATAGTAGACGAGCCACGCATCACCCTGCTTGATCTGGCCGATCCCGATGCGCTGTCTGACACGCTCTATCGCGCGGCCCCCGCCCCGCTGGTCGACGTCCCGATCCTGCCGCTGGGCAGCCGCCGCCAGATCGCCCGCCTGTCGGCCACCGCCCTGCACCCCGATACGGATGCCCCGATCCCGCTGCCCGAGCACGCGCCCTATGGCGGGGTGGTGGTGGATACAGACGCCTGCACCCTGTGCCTGTCCTGCGCATCACTGTGTCCGACCGGCGCCCTTGGCGACAATCCCGACAAACCGCAGTTGCGTTTTCAGGAAGATGCCTGTCTGCAATGTGGGCTATGCACCCGCGTTTGCCCGGAAAAGGCAATCACCCTAAACCCGCAATTCAACCTGTCTGATCAGGCCTTTACCCAAGTTGTGGTGAACGAGGAAGATCCGTTCGAATGTATTTCCTGCGGCAAACCCTTTGGTGTAAAATCCACCATTGAAAAAGTTATGGAAAAGCTGGCCGGCAAACACCCGATGTTCGCCACAACGGACGCCGGAAAACTGATCCAGATGTGCGATACCTGCCGGATCGAGGCGCAGTACCATTCCGAAAACAGCCCGTTCCAGGGCGGCGAACGCCCCCGCGTGGTCACGACCGAAGATTACCTGAGCAAGCGTCGGGATCACTGAGTTTGCAACGGCGCCCCCAGATCGGCCGGTTTGATCGTTGCCACAAAGGCAAGGATGTCGTCCAGCTCCCCGATTGTCAGTTCCAGCGGGTTGATCGGCGGGGGGCGGGCGGGATCAAACGGGTCGGTCACATCAACAATCTGCGAAAAGGACGGGTGCGGAATAAGGGTGTAAAACCCGCCGAATCTTTGCTGCCAGTCCGGAAAGCTGCGCATCAGGGCGAACGAGGGGGTCGAGCCGATGCCCTTCATCCGGTTGCGCGCGCCAATAACATGGCAACGCCCGCAGTTTCGGTAAGACAGGGTTTCCCCGCGTGCAACGTTCCCTTCCGGCGCAACCTCGGCCACCTTTTCGGCCAATCCCGCCGCGCCGGTAAACGGTTGGCCATTTTCGGGCCGGAACTGTTCAATCGCCCGCTGACCAACATCGGACAGCAACCAACCGGCAAACCGCTTGGCCCCGTTGCCTTCGCTCGCCGAGACATAGTAAACCACATCCCCACGCGCCAACACCGGCTTGGCGTCAACGCTGGCCTGATCATCCAGCACCACATTGGCCCCGTCCATCACCACCTGAACCGGCACCCCCGTTTTCAGCGAAAACCGTGGTCGCAGGAATTGCACCAGCCCGCTTTCTTCAAGCGTGGGGGCAGTGCGCAACCTTATCCCGTCCTCCTGCCCCGACGCCACCATCGGCGCGACAAACAGCAGTATTGCGAGGCGCAGTATTTTGTTTATTCTATCCATTCCCCAAACCTAGAGGGCCGGCATTCCGCCCGTCAATCCACAAGATAAAGGTAAAGCCCCCATGAGTGCCACACGCGAAGATATTCTGGCCGCGCTGAAACAGATCAAAGACCCCAATAGCGGCTCCGATATGGTGACTGCCGGACTGGTCAAGGCGCTGACCGTCGAGGATGGCACCGTGCGGTTCGTGATGGAGATCGACCCCAAGGCACACACCGTGATGGAAGCCGTCCGTGCCGACGCACAAGCCGCGCTTGAGGCGCTGGACGGGGTCGAGAAGGTGACAATCGCCCTGACCGCCCACAGCAACGCCACCCCGCCTGACCTGAAGGCGCATGGCGCCCCCAAACCTCAGGGACCGCAGAAAATCCCGGGGGTTGACCGGATCATCGCCATTGCCTCGGGCAAGGGCGGGGTCGGAAAATCCACCGTTTCCGCCAATCTGGCCGCAGCGCTGGACGCCGAGGGGCGCAAGGTCGGCCTGCTGGATGCCGATGTATTCGGCCCTTCGCAACCACGCATGCTGGGCATTTCGGGGCGGCCTGCCTCGCCGGATGGCAAAACCATCCTGCCGCTGCGCAATCACGGCGTGACCATGATGTCGATGGGCCTGATGACCCGCGAGGACGAAGCCGTAATCTGGCGCGGCCCGTTGCTGATGGGGGCGCTGCAACAGATGCTTAATCAGGTGCAATGGGGCGCGTTGGATGTGCTGATCGTTGACCTGCCGCCGGGCACGGGCGATGTGCAGATGACCTTGGCGCAAAAGGCCGAACTGGATGGCGCAATCATCGTATCCACTCCGCAGGATGTGGCCCTGCTGGACGCCCGCAAGGGGATCGATATGTTCAAAAAGCTGGGCACGCCGATCATCGGCATGATCGAAAACATGTCCACCCATATCTGTTCGAACTGCGGGTTCGAGGAACACACATTCGGCCACGGCGGCGTCGCAGCCGAGGCCGAAAAGATGGGTGTTCCCCTGCTGGCCGAACTGCCGCTGCATCTGGACATTCGCCTTGCCGCCGATGGTGGCGCACCGATCGTGGTGTCAAAACCCGATTCCCCACAGGCCAAATCCTTTCGCGATCTGGCCAGGAAACTGATCGACATGGGCCACGCATGACCGAGGAAAACCCCTTCGAGACCCCGCAGCCCGTCACCTTTCCCCCGCTGTTTCAGGGGCAGGAAGTCGAGGGCGCGACCGATCCCTTCGACAAGGCCTGCGCACTGGCCGCACTGGGGTGTGATTCCGGCGTCCTGGTGCACAATGTCAGCGCCGACCGCCTGCGCGCGGCCATCGTATTCGCCCCCGAAGTGCCGCTGGAACAGGCCATGAGCGTGCTGTGCACCTGCGGGATCGGGTTTCAAAACGCCCTTGGCGCTTTGGCCCCGCCCGAGGTCGCTGTGCATCTGGGCTGGGCCGGAGAACTGCGGGTCAATGGCGGCGTGGCAGGCACCCTGCGCGCGGCGGCCTCGACCAATGATCCGGCGGAGGAACCCGACTGGCTGGTGATCGGCCTAACGGTTGACCTGATCCCGCCTTCAGACATCGCCCCGGGGAACCACCCCGACAGCACCGCACTATACCTTGAAGGCTGCGGCGATGTTTCCCCGATCCGCCTGCTGGAAAGCTGGGCGCGGCACACGCTGGTGTGGATCAACCGCCTGATGGAAGACGGCAATCAGGCGCTGCATGCCGAATGGCGCGGGCTGGTGCATGGCATGGGCGAAGATGTAACCATCGACTATAATGGCCAAACCCTGTCCGGCACATTTTTAGGCGTGGACGAAGATTTCGGCATGCTGATCCGCGATGGTGAAACCACCCACCTTGTCCCCCTGTCATCGCGTCTGGAAGGAAACCCATGAAACTTGCCCGCGCCATCCACTTTGATGAAAGTGACCGCAACATATTCCACCAACCGGCCCGCACCGGCGAATGGGCCATTTCCGGCGGTTTCGAGTTTTCCAACTGGGGTCAGGCCGACCTGACCGGCAAGGCGCGACAGGCCTTTGCCAATGGCTGGCTGGGGCTGGAAACATTCGGGCGGGTGACTTTTGTTGCTGTGACCCAGATCGAGCCCTCGGAATTTGACGCGCTGGCCGACACGCTGGCCCAGCATTTCGTTACCATCTACGGCGCCCCGTCCCTGGAACAGGCCCGCCCCGTGGCATTGGAAGAACTACATCACATGGCCGACATGTGCGAGGATCACGACAGCAACACCCTGTTGACGGTTGCACGCGAACTGACCGAAAGCGGCGTCAAGGAAGCCTACCGCGTGATCGAACCGCAAGGCGCCGAACTGGACCAGTTCGCCATCCACTCTACCCCCGAGGAATAGCCCCGCGCCCACCATCTTTGTTCTTCGGGGCTTCGCCCGTTTGTCGCCTGAAACGCTCCCCCGGAGCGTTTCCAAGACGGCTCAAACTCCCCGCCGGAGGCAACCCTGGTTTTGCCTCCGGCGGAGGTATTTAAGGCAAGAAGAAGACCGTCAGGGTTTCGTCGCATTAAAGGTAAACAGGGTTTCACCGTTTATTTTGTAGCCGTTGATCAGTTTGGCGGCTGTTTCGCCGGTCAACCAGTCCTCAAGCTGTGCCACCAGTTCAGTTTTCACATGCGGATGACGCTGCGGATTGACGGGGATAAAGGCGTATTGGTTGAACAACACCGGATCACCCGCGAACAACAGTTTCAAATCCCCCTTGTTGCCAAAATTCAGCCAACTGGCGCGGTCCGCCATCACATAGGCGTCCATGCCGCTGGCCACATTCAGCGTGGCCCCCATACCGGCGCCCGCCGCGCGGTACCAACTGCCAAAGGTCGCAGGATCCAGACCGGCAGCTTGCCATAGGGACAACTCCTTTTTGTGGGTGCCGCTGTCATCCCCGCGACTGACAAAGGGGGCTTTGGCGGTGGCAATTTTCTGCAAGACGCTAGCAGCGGTATCGGCCACGGTAATCTGAGCCGGATCAGCCGAGGGGCCAATCAGGATGAAATCATTATACATGATCTCGCGCCGATGCGTGCCGAAACCGGCCTTAAGAAATGCCTCTTCCGCCTTGCGGGAATGGACCAGAATGGCGTCCACATCCCCCGCCTCGCCCAGTTTCAGCGCCTGCCCTGTGCCCACCACGATCAGTTGCACATCAAGGCCTATGTCTTTCTTGATCTGCGGCAGCAACACATCTGACAGGCCGGAATTTTGGAAGGATGTGGTCACCGCCAGCTTGATTTCTGCCGCCTGCACCATCTTTGCCAGAAACAGGGAAAACAGGGCGGCAAAAGGGAATTTCCAGTTCATTCTACGATGTCTCCATTGATAAATGCGCGTGCTTCGGCTGTGGCGGGGTGTTTGAAAAAATCGGGTGCGGGCGCGGTTTCATGCACCTTGCCGCCATACATAAACACCACATCCGTTGCCAACCGCCGGGCCTGCCCCATGTCATGTGTCGCCATCACGATGCGGGTGCCGTCGGCCCTTGCCTGTTGCAAAATCGTTTCAATTTCGCGTATCGCGCGACCGTCCAGATTGGCGCAGGGTTCATCCAGAAACAGGATTTCCGGCTTGCGGATCAGGGCGCGTGCCAGCGCCAGCTTTTGCTTTTCGCCGCCCGACAAATAGGGCGCGGGACGTTCCAGCGCATCCCCCAGACCGAACCGCGCGGCCCATTCGGCGGCGGTGCTGCGGGCCTGCCTGCGCGGCACCCCGTGCAGGATCAGCGGATAGGCGATGTTATCAACCACCTTGCGGCGCATCATGATCGGGGACTGGAACACATAGGCCTGCCGTCCGCGCGCCATCCCGTTCGGCACCGCCCATTCAACACGCCCGCCGGACACCCGTTGCAACCCGTGCATCAGGCGCAGCAGCGTGGTTTTGCCCGACCCATTCGGCCCCATCACAATGGTCAGCCCGGTTTCGCCAATCTGCAAATCCACCGGCCCGACTAGTGTCTTGCCACGCACGCGGGCAATCGCGCCGTCCAGTGTCAGTGGCAGGATGGAGTGTGTCACGTTTGTTCGCTCTTGGTTGATTGTTGCCGCTATGGTTGCGCGGTTTTTATGGTGATGCCAAGGGAAATTTTGCGCTGCTGGCCTGTGCTGTCATTTTGACTATTCCATCCGCGCCCCAAACCCCCGAGGTGGACAAATTGACCACCCTTACCAGACGCTGGCCCGTTCGGTGCGCGAAACAGTATGCATCAACAGGTTGATCGTTACCGCCATCGTAATCAGCACAAACCCCAGCCCCATCGCAAAAGCAAAATTCCCTTTGCCGGTTTCCAGCGCGATTGAAGTAGTCAGCACCCGTGTGGAATGGTCGATATTCCCCCCCACAATCATAATCGCCCCCACCTCGCCAATTGCACGGCCAAAACCGGCCAGCATCGCCGTTAGCAGGGCGCGGCGCCCGTCCCATAACAGGGCCATTATGCGTTGCCGCCGCGTGGTGTTCAGCGAAATCAGCAAATCGTGATATTCCGCCCATAAATCGCGGATCGTCTGATGCGAGATCGAGGCAATAAGTGGCGTGATAATGATCACCTGCGCGATGATCATCGCGGTCGGGGTGAACAATAGGCCAAACACACCGAACGGACCTGATCGCGACAGCATCATATAGACAAACAGCCCCACCACCACCGGCGGCAAGCCCATCAGCGCATTCAGCACAGCAATGGTCTGGCGGCGAAACCGGAAGCGGTTGATCACCAGCCACGCGCCCAGCGGCAAACCGATCAGGGACGCAATCAGCACCGCCGTCACCGTCACCCGCAACGACAGGCCGACAATTTCCAGCAAGTCGGGGTCAAGCGTAATGATCAGCTGGAATGCGTCAACAATACCCCTCGTAATATCATTCATTCGCCAAATCCGATTGATGGGTCACAGAACCGTTCATGTGTGGACGCTACAATAGGTAGGAAGCCATCTCAATGGTCAAGAATGCAGGAATGGCCAACTTCTATTTTCTCAAGCTTTGCCAATCCGTCAGCCCCTTGAACCGACCTGCCAGAAAATCCAGAAAACCGCGCACTTTGGCAGGCATGTAACGTGCATCCAAATAGACCGAATGAATATCAAGGGATGAAGATGGGTAATCAGCAAGAACCCGTTCCAGATTTCCAGCGGCAACATCTCGGGTCACAACATAATCAGGACAAAGGCCAATCCCTTCGCCTGCAATCACCAGATCACGAACGGCCAGTGCACTGTTGACCATATATCCACCGTTCACTGCAATCTTCTGCATCTGTCCATTGATCAAGAATGGCCATGCGCCACCGGAACGCAGATTTGTATCCTGAATACATTGATAATCATTCAAATGGCGTGGCGTTTCCGGGGGCGTTTTTGCAGCCAGATAATCGGGTGAGGCAACTGCCCACAATTCAGTTACTGCCAGTTTGCGGGCGATCAGGCTCGAATCTTCTAGCGCGCCGATCCTGATTGCCAAATCAAACCCTTCATCAGCCAGATCAATAAACCTGTCACTTAACCGCAGTTCAATGGCCAAATCAGGGTGCTGCTGCCTGAACTGTCGGACAAGAGGTTGCACATAGAGTTCCCCGAATGTTGTCGGTGCCGCAAGGCGCAGTATTCCTTTCAATGCTTTGTTGTCATCTCTGACCGATCCCTCTAATGCATCGAAATCCTCAAGCAATCGGGCGCACCGGGGATAGTATCGTTGCCCGGCGTCAGTCAGGCTTAGGGTGCGGGTTGTTCGGTGCAAAAGGCGTACCGACAAATGGTCTTCTAACTGGGCAATGTATTTACTGGCCAGTTTGTTCGATATCCCGACGCGATCTGCTGCGGCAGTAAACGATCCGGTTTCAACCGTAGCCACAAAGGTTCTCATTCCTGTAATCATATCCATAATTATCTATACCACGGCGATAATAATTCTCCAATACCGCCATTTCAAAACATAATCATTTTCCGCATGTTCAGCTTATCGAAAGGGGCAACTGGCAACCCGCCGCCCCGCAACAAACTGAAAAGGAACATGTCATGAAACTCAAATCGCTTCTTACCGCATCCATCATCGCCATTGCCGCCAACGCTGCCTCGGCACAGGAACCCAGCTACTTTGAGGGCGGAATTACGCCCGGCCAGTTTTACTCTGGTGGTGCTTCGGATGGTCCGCTGGGCGATCAGCATCTGAAGACATTTGATGAGCTGGATTTCGATGTTTTCAGCAATCAGGACTGGTCGCGCCTACATGAAAGCCACGCAGACGACATCATTGTTACATGGCCGGACGGGCATTCGACAGTGGGCATCGATGTTCATATCGAAGATTTGAAAAAGCTTTTTGTCCATGCCCCGGACACCGAAATCAAACTGCATCCCGTTCGTATTGCCTCGGGTGACTGGACGGCAGTGATCGGCGTTATGACCGGCACATTTACCGAACCGATGCCCATTGGCGATGGTAAGTTCATCGAGCCAACAGGAGATCGGTTCGAGCTGAAGATGTCCACCATCGCCTTCTGGCAAAACGGCGAGATGGTTCACGAATGGTTGTTCTGGGACAATGCCACTTATGCAGCGCAACTGGGTATTGGCGGTTAATTTCCCCATGCTGCCTGCGCAAACAACCGTGCAGGCAGCCCATTATTCAAGAAAGGAGAACTAAAATGCTTATTCAGGGCAAGTGGACATCAAACTGGCACCCGGTTCAGGCCAAAGACAAAACCGGTCGCTTTATTCGCCAGACCTCGGAATTCAGAAACTGGGTCACACCAGATGGAGCAGCTGGCCCAACAGGTATTGGCGGCTTCAAGGCCGAAGCAGGACGCTATCGGTTATATGTTGCCTTGATCTGCCCTTGGGCTTCTCGCACATTGATTGCCCGATCATTAAAGGGGTTGGATAATATTGTTCCCGTAACTGTTGTTGAGCCGTTTCTGACCGATCAAGGATGGCAGTTTGGTGACTATTCAGGTGCAGATTTGGACCCTCTGCTTAACGCCAGATATATGCACCAAATATATACTCGCGCGGCACCGGATTATTCGGGCCGTGCCACGGTTCCGGTACTGTGGGATATGAAACAGAATGTGATGGTGAACAACGAAAGCGCCGATATTCTTCGTATGTTCAATTCGGCGTTCGACGGATTGGCAGAGGTGGTCCCACTTTTTTGACCAGTCAGCAGCCAGTTTAAGATGGATCAGGGTTTCATTTAGGCTGCCAAACTCATTGGTTTTGTTTTTCTGTCATAGGCTTCATCCGGGGTCAATATTCCGTGGGTGGAATGCGGGCGCTCGGTGTTGTAGTAAGCCAACCATTTCCCGATCCCGGCGCGGGTCTGCGAACCCGTTTCAAATGCGTTGAGGTAAATGCATTCGTATTTCAAGGATCGCCAAAGCCGCTCGATCATCCGGTTATCGACCCAGCGACCTTTGCCATCCATCGAGATTTTCACGTCGGCTTCTTTCAGCGCCTGCGTCCATTCAAACCCGGTGAACTGGCTGCCCTGGTCGCTGTTCATGATATCGGGCTTGCCGTATTTGGCCATAGCCTCTTTCAGGGCTTCAACGCAAAAATCTGCCTCCATGCTGTTTGACAATCTCCAGCTCAAAACCTTGCGGCTGTGCCAGTCCATGATCGCGACCAAATAGAGGAACCCGCGCTGCATCGGAATGTAGGTGATATCTACGCACCACACATGGTTTGGACGATCAATCGTCAGGTCTCGCAGCAGATACGGGTAGATCTTATGCTGCGGATGTTTCTTGCTCGTGTTGGGCGTCTGGTAGATCGGAACCAACCGCATCAGCCGCATCAAACGGCGGACCCTGTGGCGACCACACTTGTAACCTTGGCGCTGCATGTGCCGAGCCATTTGCCGTGATCCATACCACGGCGTCTGCAAGAATTGCTTGTCGATTATTGTCATGAACCGCAAATTTTCAGCACTTTCGCCTTTTGGCTGGTAATACAGGTTCGAGCGCGCCAGAGAAAGTAGCCCGCATTGTCGTCGCACACTCAGATCATGCTCACGGCTCACCATTTTTTGCCTCGCTTCCCGAGCAACTGTTGCGAGGCGTTGGCTAAAAAATCCCGTTCCACGACCAGCTGACCAATCTTGGAGTGCAGCTTCTCAATCTGGGCTTCATCAACCCGATCAGGATCACGGCCCCGTCTGGAAAATGCCGTGGCCATGTTTTCAATCGCTGCTCGTTTCCATGTGCCAATCTGGGTTGGATGCACACCATACTTCTTCGACAGCTCCGCCATCGTCATTTCCTCGCGGATTGCTTCAAGCGCAACGCGGGCTTTGAATTCGGGAGAATGGTTCTTTCGTTTCGTCATTTTGAATCGTCTTTCTCATAAGTCGATCCACCTTAACAACTGGTCCGAATTTCCGCGACCACCTCTGGCGCCGCGGTCGATCGACCTATATCCAGCGCATTTGGCGTCAGAGATTGATCAGCTGTCCCCGTGGTTATACCACAATCTTAACAACGGTGTTTACAAAGCCGGTTTTGCATCCAGTCAGGCGGCTTATGACGAAGCCGTTGCCAATGTATTCTCAACGCTCGATCAGTTGGAAGAACGGCTTTTGGATGGTCGCTCGTTTCTATTGGGCGCCGATCTGACAGAGGCCGACATACGCCTGTTTGTCACATTAATCCGGTTTGACGCGGCCTATCATGACCTTTTCAAAACCAACTTGCGACGCATAGCTGATTACCCGATCCTGCAATCCTATCTTAAACGAGTTCTAAACTTTCCCGGCATTGCCAAAACGGTAAATCTGGAACACATCAAAGCTGGGTATTACTCGATAAAGGCATTAAACCCTTCTGGCATTATTATTCCCAATGGGCCAAATGATATCGAACAACTGGTAAAAGACGCCCAACAACAGGGTGTCTACTCCAGCAATACCCTTGGCAACCACAGCGCAATTTCCGGAAATGCCATCACCATGCCCAAGCCGAATAGCTGCAACAGCACGAACGGCACAATCCCGGCATAGATTTGCTGGATCTTGATCGACTTGGGGGCGACCGCTTTCATATAAAACAGCGCAAACCCGAAGGGTGGAGTCAGGAACGAGGTTTGCAGGTTCACCGCCAACAGGATTGCAAACCAGTAAACCGTGTCTACCTTGGCAACGTGATCGCCAAAATCCAATTGCTGGATAATCGGGGCGAAAACCGGTAGCACGATCAGGGTGATTTCGATCCAGTCAAAGAAAAATCCCAAAACAAACACGATCCCCATCAGCATGAACAACAGGCCCCATGAGCCAAGGCCAAGCGATTCAACCAGTTCAACCACAATCATATCCCCGCCCAGTGACCGGAACACAAAGGAAAACAGCGTCGCACCCACAAACAGGCCGAATATCATGGCATTGGTCAGGGCGGTGCTTTCCATCACTTCGGATACCACTTTCCAGAAATTCTTCAGGCTCTGCCAGAAACTGCCGGTCACACCTTCGTCTTTTACCTTTTCACCCGTGACGAACATTTCCATCGGTTTGACCCCCAAAGCGGGCAGGATCACAAGGTTGAACAATCCCAGCAGGATTGACCCCATAGCCCCCACACCCGCAGCTTCGGTCGGAGTGGCAAGGCCCATCAGGATCGACCCCAGAACAGCCATGATCAACAAAACCGGCGGGATGAACGACCGCAACACCATCAGCAGGATCGGACCCAAAGTTTGCGGCCCGATATTGGCATCCAGACGCGGGGCAAGTTTCGGGTTCAGCGTGCACCGAATGACGATGTAGACAAAATACAGACTGGCCAGTAACAGGCCGGGGAACACGGCGGCAACAAACAGATTGCCGACCGAGCGACCCAGCAGATCGGCCATGATCACCAGCATGATGGACGGCGGGATCAGGATGCCCAATGTGCCGGACGCGGCGATGGTGCCGGTGGACAGGCGCGCGTCATATCCCTGTTCAATCATCACCGGCAGCGCCAGCAGCGACATCATCACAACCGATGCCCCAATGATCCCCGTTGTAGCGGCCAGAATGGTTCCCATCAGGGTCACCGCCAGCGCAAGCCCGCCGGGGATGCGGCGCAGCAATACCTGCAAACAATTCAGCAGATCGCGGGCGATGCCGGATCGTTCCAGCATCGTGCCCATAAGGATAAACATCGGCACCGCTGTTAGCAGCAGGTTTTCCGATACCGCCCCGTAAATACGAGACGGGATTGCGCCAAATTGCGGCCAGTCAAACAGCCATGGGTCGATCCAGATTGCCAGCAGTGCAAATCCCAACCCGACACCGCCCAGAACAAAGGCCACCGGAAAGCCGGAAAACAAAAAGATACCCAGCGCACCGAACATGGCGAGCGGCAGAATTTCCTCGATGCCCATGTTATATCTCCTCGCCCAGCATTTCGGCGGCCTGATCGGGCGGCAATTGCCCACGCAGACCGGCAACCGCTTTGATCAGTTGCGAAACACCCGCAATGCCGATCAGGGCAAACATGATAGGAAGGCTGACTTTCAAGGCCCAGCTGTAGGGCAGGCCGATAATGGATTTCGATATTTCATGTTCCAGAAAAGACGTGTGGGTATAAGCTGCCGAATAGTATCCGGCAATGCCGACAAACGGCAGCAGGAACAGCACAAGCCCAAGGATTTCAACCCAATATTTTCCACGCATGGAAAACCTGTCGCGCAATAAATCAATACGCACATGGTTGCCCTTTATCAGGGCATATCCCAACATCATTGTGAAAAAGTAGGAATGCAGCCAGTATTCGGATTCCTGCACTTTGGTAGAATTCAGGCCAAACGGTTTTGGCACCCCGAAATACCGCGTGCCAACATCATAGCAGACGGTCAGAACCAGCAGCAGCCCTGCCCATTTGAAGATGCGCGCGATCATGGTCAAAAACCCGTCAAACGCCGCACTTAGTTTCAACAATGCCCGCATGATATATCTGCCCCTTACCGTGAAAAAGGTGCGCGACCCCGCCTTTGGAACAGGGCCGCGCAGTCTTGGCTCTTACTTCAGATACCCGTACTCGGCCCAAAGCTTGTACTCGTCACGATAGGCCTGAAGGGATGCCCAGACGCGTGCAAAGTCTTCGTTGTCCGCGGCTTGTTCGGCGGCAACCTCGTTCCACTTTCCCTCAAAAACAGCCAGTTCATCGTCTGTCCAGCGGTGCAGGGTCACGCCTTTATCGACAAGCTCTTTCAGGGCTTTGGCCTGAATAGCCTCGCCTTCGGCCAGACCCATTGCGACATTTGCCTTGCAGGCAGTTTCGATCACAGCGTGCTGCTGATCATCCATCGCGTTCCACTTGTCCATGTTGACCATGAATTCAAGGAACGTGGACTGCTGGTGCCAACCGGGGAAATAGTAATGCTTGGCAACCTGATAAAAGCCCAGCTTCAGATCAATCGCGGGCATGGAAAATTCGGTCGCATCAATCGCGCCGCGTTCCAGCGCCGGATAGATGTCGGCCGCCGCCAGTAGCTGTGTATCGACCCCCAGTTTCTGCATCACCTTGGCACCCAGACCAAAGAAACGCATTTTCAAACCCTTCAGGTCATCAACCGAATTGATCGGCTCGCGGAACCAGCCCGAAGCCTCGGGGGCGATGATGCCGCAGACGTTGACGTGGATATTATGACGCGCGTAGATCTCCTGCATCATTTCCTCGCCGCCGCCATAATACATCCAGCCAAGGTATTCACCCGCTGATGGCCCGAAAGGAACAGTGGTGAACAATGTCACGGCAGGTTCCTTACCCGCCCAATACCCCGGTGCGGACCAGCCTGAATCAACCGCGCCGGATTTGATCGCGTCAAACAGTTCCAGCGCGGGCACCAGCGCACCCGGTTCGAACATTTTGACCTGAATGCTTCCGCCGGATGTTACATTGATATTGGTTTCCAGCTGCTTGCCCAACGTGCCCAGTTGCACCAGCCCCGAAGGAAAGGTCGAGCCCATTTTCAGCCGTACCGTATCAGCCGAAGCACCGCTGACCGTGGCCAGCGTCATTGCCGCGCCTACAAGTGTCGCACTAAAAAGTTTTTTCATGTTTTAGTCTCCCTATTGATGCCAACCCATACCGGTTGGCGAATGATGAAAGCGGGGTTTGCCCCGTCTGTTATTTTCGGTTTTTGTCAGGCAACCCGATCGCCCTTCTTGATTTTCACTGTGCGGTTATCGACTGCCGGCAACATACGCGACGGATCGCGCGTGACCATCACGTCAATCACCGTTGGCCTCCCTTTTTCCGCAAATGCAGCAGCCAATGCAGGGGCCAGATCATCGGGCGTTTCCACACGAATTCCGTGACAGCCCATTGCCTGTGCCACATTTGCATAATCGGTTTCCGAAAGGTCCGAGGATTGGTAATTCCCCTCGCCATACATCAGATGTTGCAGCGCCTTGACGTAGCCAGACGCCGCATTGTTCACCACGATCACGGTCAGCCCCAGCCCCATGCGCCGCGCGGTTTCCAATTCGCCCAGCACCATGTTGAAACCGCCGTCACCGGTCAGCCCGACAACAACCGCATCCGGCGCGGCCAGTTGCGCCCCCATCGCACCGGGCAACCCGTATCCGATGCTGGCAAAACCGCGATCCGGTACAAAGGAACGCGCTGATTTCTTGGTGTCAAACAACAGGCCGCCCCAATGGGCCGCAAAGCCGCCATCGGCGATCAGATAGCCGTCAGCAGGCAGGGCTTTGTTGATCTCGGTGATCAGGCGCGCCATATGGACGGGGGATTCGTCGGAATAAAGCCGTTCCGATACATCCTGCCGCCACGCTTCCATCGCCGCAGGGATTTCCGCCAGATACTCGGCGCGGCTGGCCTTTTGCGCGGCTGCATTTGCAGCCAGCGCCGCCGTGATGTCCTGTAGCCCCGCCTTGGCATCGCCCCACAGGCGCAGGGTGGGTTGATAGGTGCGACCCATTTCTTCGGCCACGGAATCCAGATGGATCACCCGCGCACCAGCAGCCGGAATAGTGTATCGCTTGGTGGCGATTTCACCCAGTTTACAGCCGACCACCAACAAGCAATCGCTTTTGGCAATCAGGTCATTCGCAATCCGGTCATAGCGCCCGAACAACCCCGCACTTAGCGGATTGTTGCAGGCAATCGCACCCTTGCCGGTCAATGTATGGGCCACGGGAATACCGCAAGCCTCGGCCAGTTCTGTCACCGCCGTTTGCGCGCCGGACAGATGTATCCCGCCCCCAACCAGCATCATCGGGCGTTTCGCAGCGGCCAGCATTTTTGCTGCCTCAACCACCCCGTCCGCATCGGGACGGCAGCGGATCGCCGGTATCTGGCAATGCGCCGGATCGGCCACGAAATCGGCCTCGTTAAACTCCAGCACGCCATGCGCCACATCTTCGGGCACCGACACTACCACCGGACCAGGACGCCCAGATGTGGCCAGCATGAACGCCCGCCGGATCAGCTCGGGTATCCGCGCCACCGTTTCCACCCGCAGCAGTTCCTTGCAGGCGGGGCGCAGGATGGTCACCTGATCGGTTTCCTGCGTCATATTCTTGCCCGCGTGATCGCGGTTGGCGTCACCAATAATCGCCACGATGGGTGATCCCGCATTCAGCGCCTCGACCAGACCGGTCACAAGGTTCGTTGCCCCCGGCCCCAGCGTGGCATCCACCAGCCCGACACGGTTTGACACCTTGGCATAGGCATCCGCCGCGAACACCGCGCAGCGTTCGTCATTGATCAGGTTGTGGTTCAGCCCCAGCCGCCGCGCCGCATCATAGAACGGCAACAATTGAAACCCGCCCATGCCGAACATCGGACCCACGTCATGGGCCAGCAACATGCGGGCGATGGCTTCGCCACCGGTTATTTCGATATTGCTCATTTGCCCAGTGTCTCCTTTGCCGCTGTGACGATCATCTCTTCGGTCACGCGCATTTTATCTTCGAGGTTGGGCGCATAAGCGACCAGTGAACGCGGCGCGCCCAAACGGCGAACGGGGCCGCGCAGGGCATCGCCCGCTTGTTCCACCACTGTTGCCACCACTTCGGCGCCAAAGCCGCCCACGGCCACCGATTCATGCGCCACGACCAGACGGCCGGTCTTACGAACCGATGAAATCACCGCTTCCTTGTCCCATGGCCACAGGCTGCGCAGATCGATCACTTCTGCATCCACCCCTTGCCCCGCGAGTGTTTCCGCTGCCTGAGCGCACAGGTTTGCGGTGTCGGACCAGCTGACCAGCGTCACATCCGTGCCAAGTCGGCGCAGCGCCGCTTTGCCCAGCTTAACCTCAAGCGACGTATCAACCTCGCCTCCCATCCCCCAGATGTTTTTATGTTCCAGATAAACCACCGGATCATCACAACGGATCGCGGCCTTCATCATCGAATAATTGTCCTGCGGCGTGGCGGGGCAGACCACCACCAGACCGGGGATATGCACATACCAGCTTTCCAGCGATTGCGAATGTTGCGCGGCCGAGGAGCGCCACAAACCGATCGGTTTGCGAATGACCATCGGCGCGCGGGACTGGCCGCCGAACATGAACCGCGCCTTGGCGATCTGGTTCACCAATTCGTCGGTCGCACACAGCGCGAAATCGGAAAACCGCATCTCTACCACGGGCCGCGTACCCACCATCGCAGCACCAAAGGCAGCACCCATGATGGCGGCTTCGGAGATCGGGGTGTCGGCCACACGGTCGGGGCCGAATTCATCCTGCAAACCAAGGTATTGCCCAAAGACCGAGCCACGCCCCAGATCCTCTCCCACGCACCAGACGGTTTCGTCCTCACGCATCATTTCGCGCAGCGCTTCGCGGCTGGCCTCGACGAATGTCATTTTCACCATCAGTAAGCCTCCTGCGCGGGGCTGCCGATGTCCTGAACATCCTGCAAGGCCATTTCATCAGCGGGGAAAGGGGTGGCGGCGGCATCGGCCAGAACCTGCACCATTTCGGATTGCGCGGCGGCGTGGATCGCATCCAGCTCGTCCGTGCTTAGCCCCATACCCGCCAGAACTGCACGTTGGCGTGCAATCGGATCATTGGTCTTGGCCTCGTGTTCGGATTCGCCTTTCGGGCGGTATCCGGCAGGATCAAAGGATGTGTGACCGGTGCGCCGATAGGTGATCGCGTGCAGCATTTCCGGCCCGCCACCCGCGCGGATGCGGGCGGTGATTTCAGCCGTTACATCGGCCACGGCTTCGGCATCGTTGCCATCCACCGTTGTCGCCCGCAGGCCCAGCGATTGCGCGCGCGCCGCGGCCCCCGGCCCGCCGGTGACGGACGATGTTCTGGTGGTGGCGGAATACTGGTTGTCCTCGCAAACAAACAGGATTGGCAGGTCAAACACCGAGGCCCAGTTCACCCCCTCAAGGAAAGGCCCGCGATTGATCGCGCCATCGCCGAAAATATCCACAACAATCCGGTCACTGCCCTGCAATTTCAACCCATGCGCCGCCCCCGCCGCAATGGTGATATTCGCCCCGACAACGCCGTTCGCCCCCAGCATCCCGACCCCGAAATCGGCAATATGCATCGAGCCGCCCTTGCCGCCGCAACAGCCGCCCTCGCGCCCCAGCAATTCGCGCATCATCGCCAGCGGATCGGCCCCTTTGGCCAAGGTGTGCCCATGCCCGCGATGGGTCGACAGCAGCATATCGTCGCGGTTGAAGTTACACATCACACCCACGGCAACCCCTTCCTGCCCGATAGACGGGTGGATCGCCCCCAGCACCAGTTTATCGCGTTCGGCGGCCAGACAGGCCTGTTCCTCGAAGGCGCGGATGCGTTCCATCATCGCCAGCAAATCGCGGGCGCGTCTGGTGTTATGGTCTGCGGTGGTCATTCCTATCCCTGCTCCATTTCGTCCATCCGACGGGCCAGCAATTCCGCTTCTTTGCGCAGTGCCGGCACCAATACCGTTTCAATCCGTTCTTTTGTCATGCGGGCGTCAATCGCGCCAAAGGCCAGCGCACCGACCACCTGTTTGCTGCGGGTGATCACCGGCACCGCGACAGCACTGGTGCCCGCTACGATCCGGCCAATATTGGCGGCATAGCCATTGGCAACGTAATCGTCATAGCTGGCCTGCAAATCCTGTTCCTTGATCCCGTATTCCGCCATCCAGTTGCGGTTCACCCGCAACACCGCCTCGCGTTTTTCGTCCCCCATCGCGCAAAACAGCGCCAAGGCCCCGGCGCCCACGCCCAGAGGTCGCTGGTCACCGATGTTCAAGGTCAGAGTTCTGATCGGGAATGCCCCAGTGGCCCGCGCAACACAGATCGCCGCCGCCCCTTCGGGCACCGACAGGAACACCGTGTCTTCGGACAATTTGGCCAGCCGCTCCATGCCGCGCTGTGCCATGCCTGCAATGTTCGACCGCGTCGCCACCTGCGCGATATGGGCCAGCTTGTGACCCAACAGGTAGCGGCGGCTTTCTGGATCCTGATAGATGAACCCGACATCCTGCATATTGGCGAGCACACGGAATGCTGTGGTTTTAGAGAACTCGCTACGTTCAACAATCTGGTTCAGCGCCAGCCCTTCGGGGGCCGCCGTCAGCACATCAATGATCCGCGCCGCGCGGGCGATTGAACCGGTTATTGCCGCTATTTCTGTCATTCCCCACCATAATTCCGTTTATCGGAACAAATCGTTCTGTTAACGTGCAATTAATTCAACCAACGAGTCAAGAACCATGACGGATAAAATACAGCTTCTGGATTCCATCACCGATGCAACAACGACGACCGCAGGGCAGATCGTGGTCAGCGGATCACACGGGGGGATGTATCCGGCAGCGGTTGCCTCGGACGCGGGGGCGCGGGCGGTATTGTTCAATGACGCGGGGATCGGGCTGGAACAGGCAGGCGTTGCCGGTGTGCTGGCGCTAGCTGATACGGGCATGGCCGCGGCGGGGGTGGATTGCCAAAGCTGCGAGATCGGGTCGGCGGCGGATACCTTGGCAAACGGGGTGATCAGCGTGGTGAATACCGTGGCCGAAACATTAGGGATCGCGGTGGGGACGCCGGTTGACACAGCCGTTTCCCTGCTTGAAAACGCCCCCATGCCGCAGGGCAAACTACCCCCCTATCCCGAGGCCCACCAGTCGGTTCATATCGGCGCGGTATCGGTGGAATTGCTCGACTCGGCCTCTCTGGTTGGGCCGCAAGACAGCGGCAAGATTGTGATCACCGGCTCGCACGGCGGGTTGATCGGCGGCAACCCGGCCCGCGCCATAAAGGCTCCCGTGCGCATTGCCGTGTTCAATGACGCGGGTTTTGGCAAGGGCAACATCGGCATCAGCCGCCTGCCCGCGTTGGAGGTGCGCAATATTGCCGCCGTCACCGTGTCCTGCCTGACCGCCCGCATTGGCAACGCAAAATCGGCGCTGGAAACCGGCGTGATTTCGGCCTTGAATGATGCCGCACAGGCGCATGGGGCAGAAATAGACACCCCGCTGGCCGCATGGCTTACCACCCTTGGCTAGACAGTGCGCCGCGCAACGGCTATCGGTTTTCCCATGAAAAAAACAGTTGATCCGCTTTCCTCGGTCGCCCAGGCGCTGACCCATTTCCAGAACGGCCTTGGCCAGATGCAAGAGGCTTTGAGCAGCCCCGACCTGTCTACCGCCGTTGCCGGTGCCGCCGATCTGATTTTCAACATGAAAGGCCGGCTGATCCTGTCGGGCATCGGCAAAAGCGGCCATATCGCCCGCAAACTGGCGGCGACATTCGCATCTACAGGCACGCCTGCGTTTTTCGTGCATGCCTCCGAGGCCAGCCACGGCGATCTGGGGATGATCCAGAATGACGATGTTCTGTTGCTGCTTTCATGGTCTGGCGAGACCAAGGAAATGGCCGACATCATCGCCTATGGCATCCGCTTTGACGTGCCGATCATCGGCATCACGGGGCGGGTTGGCAGCACACTGGCCAGCAAATCCCGCTTCCCGCTGGTTCTGCCTAGGGCCGCCGAAGCCTGCCCGCATAACCTTGCCCCGACCACATCGACTCTGCTGCAACTGGCGATGGGCGATGCGCTGGCGGTGACGCTGCTGCAAATGCGCGGCTTTACCGAGGAAAGTTTCCGCAATTTCCATCCAGGCGGCAAGCTGGGCTCGGCCCTGATGCCGGTGCGCGATATCATGCACAAGGGGGATGAATTGCCGCTGGTGCCGCTGGACGTGCCGGTGATCGAGGTGATCAGCGAAATTTCCGCCAAGGGGTTCGGCATTGTCGGGATGCAGAATCCTGACGGCAGCCTTGCCGGTGTGATCACCGATGGCGATATCCGGCGTTATCTGGAAAGCAATGCCTCGGGCACTCTGCAATCGGTGATCGGCGAGGCCAGGGCCGAAGCCCTGATGACCAAAGGCGGGATCACGATTGATCCAGACCGCCTGTGCGCCCGCGCTCTGAATGTGATGCAGACCAAACGGATTACGGCAGCTTTTGTGATGCAAGCAGACCGGCCCGTGGGGCTGATTACGGTGCATCAACTGTTGCAGATGGGCGTGGCCTAGGGTCGAGACTCAATCAAGTCCACCACAGGATAAAGGCAGCGATAGCGACGGCTGACAGGAAGTTTTGAGCCAGTTTGTCATAGCGGGTGGCAATGCGGCGGAAATCCTTGAGGCGGCAGAAGGCGCGTTCGATCAGGTTGCGAGCGCGATAAGCCTGCACATCATGGGGGATGGGGCGTTTTCGGGATCGGGTGGAGGGGATGACGGCCTCTGTTCCGGCCCGCGCAAGAGTTGCGCGCAGGCTGTTTGCATCATAGCCCCGGTCGCCGAGCAGGCGGCGTGGTGCGGGCATGGTTGCCAGCAGAGCAGGGGCAGCCGAGATGTCGGCAATGTTTCCGGGGGTCAGACTGAACGCGGCAATGCGCCCGTAACCATCTGTCAACGCGTGTATTTTCGTCGTGGGCCCGCCACGCGAGCGCCCGATGCAGTGAATCTTCGCCCCCCTTTTCCGCCATGCGCCGAGCGATGCGCCCGAACGGCAGTGGAATCGATACTCAGTTCGTGTGGGATTTCCGCCTGTCCGACCAACTCCGCGAAAATCTTCTGCCACAGTCCACGCCGGCTCCAGCGGTTGAACCGGTTGTAGATGGTCGTCGGCGGGCCGTATTCGCGCGGGCAGTCCTTCCAGCGACAGCCCGACTTCAGAACATGGATGATCCCGCTGATCACCCGTCGGTCATCTTTCCTGCGCGCGCCCGGTTGATTGTGCGGCAACAGCGGTTTGATCGCCGCCCACGCTTGATCCGAGAGCCAAAACCCTTCCGTCATCATCCACCTCCGGCTCGTTTTCCCGCAGTGAATCAGACACATATCGCAAAATCAACAGGTTGATTGGGTTTTAACCCTAGAGCCTGATCTAGCCCTTCATCAGCGTATCAATCGCCTTTAGCTGCGTCAGCATCTCGCCCATCTGGTCCAGCACCACCATGTTCGGCCCGTCGCTGGGCGCGTGATCTGGATCAGGGTGGGTTTCAACGAAAATCGCGGCGCAACCCACAGCCACAGCCGCGCGGGCCAGTGGCGGGGCGTATTCACGCTTGCCGCCGCTTGATCCGCCTTGCCCGCCGGGGAATTGGACCGAGTGGGTGGCGTCATACACCACCGGATAGCCGGTTTCGGCCATAATAGGCAGACTGCGAAAATCGCTGACCAGCATGTTATAGCCAAAGGATGTGCCACGGTCCGTCAGCAGGATACGCTCATTCCCCGTGCTGGCGATTTTATCCGAGACATTGACCATATCGTTCGGCGCCAGAAACTGCCCCTTTTTCACATTGATTGCCGCGCCGGTTTCACCAGCGGCCAGCAACAGATCGGTCTGACGGCACAAAAATGCGGGGATCTGGATGATGTCCGCCGCCTGCGCCGCCACCGCGCATTGCGGGATGTCGTGCACATCGGTCAGGGTGGGGCAGCCGAATTCGGCATTGATTTTCGCCAGGATCGAAAGCCCTTCATCTATTCCCAGACCCCGCTTGCCAGACAGGCTGGTGCGGTTGGCCTTATCAAAGCTGCCTTTGAACACCAAAGGAATGTCCAGATCGGAACACAGCCCGGTCAGGGTTTCGGCAATCCTGCGGCTGTGATCCAGCCCTTCCAACTGACACGGCCCAGCGATCAGCACAAAAGGCGCGCCATTGGAAAATTCGACCTGTCCTACGGTTACAGTTTTCATTCCACACCTCTTCTTTTCAATTCGGCCTCGATCCGCTCAACGTCGGTCGGGTTGTTCAATTCCCAGAATACTGTGCCGCGCGCCTCGACTTCAACACAGCGCACACGCACGCCGCGTTGCAGGAAACGCAACTGCTCCAGCCCCTCCAGTTGCTCCAACTCGCAAACGCCCCAATCATGATAGGCCTTTAGCGTGGCGGGGCGATAGGCATAGGCGCCGACATGGTGGAACACGGGCGTCATGGTCTGGGCGTTGTAGCTGTCATCGGTATAGGGCACGACCTCTTTCGAGAAATACAGCGCATCATGGTTCACATCGAACACCGCCGTGGTGCCGCCGACGCGACCATTGCGCCGGTCCTCGCGCAGGTTGGCCAGCATTTCACCATCACAACGCAACACCGGCGTGGCCATCTGCACATCGGGATTGTCGCGCATCTCGTCAATCAGTGCGGACAGAAACCACGACGGGGTCAGCGGCGCGTCGCCTTGCAGGTTGACCACGATGTCGGGCAGATCGGGCAGATGCTGCAGCGCATCGGCCACCCGTTCGGTGCCGTTGGCGCAATCCTCGCCGGTCATCAGAACCTTTGCGCCGAACCGTTCTGCCTCGCGGGCAATACCGGCGTCATCGGTGGCGATATAGACCTCGGATACTCCAGCCACAGCCTTGGCCGCGTCCCAACTGCGTTCGATCAGCGGCTTGGCCTTGCCTGTGGCCCCTTTCAGCGGGGCCAGCGGTTTGCCCGGATAGCGGGTCGAGGCATAGCGGGCGGGGATAACTATGATCACTTTATCATTCATACCCCCGTGATGCGTTATCCGCGCGGCAGGGCCAAGCAAAAAATGCGGTTCGCGCTGGAAGCGCGCCGTTTTTCTGTGTAACACCCTGACAACGAACATAAGGGATATACCGTGGCCAATTACTTATACCAAAACGACCTGCCCGATGATCTGGACCTTGGCCCGATCGTTGCGATTGATTGCGAAACCATGGGTCTGAACCCGATGCGCGACCGCCTGTGTCTGGTGCAAATGTCCGGCGGCGACGGCAACGCCCATCTGGTACAGGTCGCCAAAGGCCAGACAAAGGCGCCGAACCTGTGCCGGATGCTGGCCGATTCGAATGTTCTGAAGCTGTTTCATTTTGGCCGGTTTGACATTGCCGCGATGCAAAATGCCTTCGGTACCGTCACAGCCCCCGTTTATTGCACCAAAATCGCCTCGCGGCTGGTCCGTACCTATACCGACCGGCACGGGCTAAAGAACCTGCTGCAGGAATTGCTGGGCGTGGATATTTCCAAATACCAGCAAAGCTCGGACTGGGGGGCGGCAGAACTGACCAAGGCCCAGATCGATTACGCGGCCTCGGATGTGTTGTATCTGCACCGTCTTCGGGAAGAGTTGAACAAACGTCTGGAACGCGAAGGGCGGATGGAAATTGCGCAGGCCTGTTTCGATTTCCTGCCGATGCGCGCCAATCTGGACCTTGTAGGCTGGCCCGAAATAGACATTTTCGCCCATTCGTAATGCGCCATATGCCGCCGCACGGGCGTGAACACATCGGCGGTGCATCGCCTATGCTTTTTGCAATTCCCTTGGCCCGACACCGTTATTCTGGCACGGTTCCCGCATGACCACTTACGACAACAGCTATTCTCGGTTTATTGCCTGGACCAAGGTGATCCTGCCCATCGTCGCGCTGGGCATCCTGTCAACGTTGTTCCTGCTTTCGCGCAACATCGACCCATCGCTGTCGATCCCCTATGCCAAGGTCGATGTCGAAGGTCTGGCCCGCGAACAACGGATCGGCGCACCGAATTATGCCGGTGTAACGGAAGATGGCTCGGCGATCGCGATCATTGCCAATTCGGCCCGCCCCGACCCCGACAATCCCGACATAATCACCGCCACCGACCTGACCACCACGATCGAGGATGCCACTGGTGGGCGGATTGACATTGCCTCGGACAACGGGGTGATTGATACCGGCCAACAGGTTGTCACCCTGCAAGGCGGGGTGCGGATCGAAACCTCGACAGGTTATGTGATCAACACCTCGGGCCTGACGGCCGCGCTGAACGAAACCCGCGCCCAAACCGATGGCACAGTCACCACCACAGGCCCCTTGGGCACGCTGGAAGCCGGACAAATGCTGCTGGAACGCCAAAATGGCGCAAAAGGCGCGCATCTTCTGGTTTTCAAGGGTGGGGTGAAGCTGGTATACGATCCCAAAGGCTAGTCGCCCGAATTTCGAGGGGAAATGATGTTTACCAATATTCGCGCAGTTTTCATGGCGCTATTGCTGGTTCTGACACCGGCAATCGCCACAGCCCAGAGCACCCAGGTGGCGTTTGGCGGGCTGAAACATGATTCGACCCAGCCGGTCGAGGTTTCCTCGGATACGTTGCAGATCAACCAAGAGGACGGCTCGGCTGTGTTCAGTGGCAATGTGGAGGTGGGCCAAGGCACCATGCGCCTGTCGGCCGACCGCGTTGTTGTGGTGTATTCCACCGGTGACGGACCGCGCAAGATTTCCAAGATGCATGCAACCGGCAATGTGGTTCTGGTGAATGGTGCCGAGGCGGCGGAAGCAGCAGATGCGGTATATTCCATTGATACAGGCAATATCGTGATGACCGGCAATGTGATCCTGACACAGGGGCAAAGCGCGCTGTCGTCAAACAAGATGGTGGTTGACCTGAACACAGGGCTGGCCACGCTAGAGGGTCGCGTTAAATCCATCCTGCAAACCGGCGGGAACTGATCTATGTCACAGGCCCCCGATCTGACAGTTGCCGATGGCACCGGCGGCTTGCAAATCCGCAAACTGCGTAAAAGCTATCGCAAGCGGCCGGTTATTCGTGACGTCAGCATTGATCTGGGGCGGGGCGAGGTCGTTGCGTTGCTGGGGCCGAACGGATCGGGGAAAACCACCTGTTTCTATGCCATCGCCGGCCTGATCACGCCCGAAGGCGGGCAGGTGATGATCGACGGGCGCGATGTAACCATGCTGCCAATGTATCGCCGTGCCAAACTGGGGATCGGGTATCTGCCACAAGAGGTCTCCATTTTCCGCGGACTAAGCGTCGAAGACAATATTCTGGCAATTCTTGAAATATCCGAGCGCGACCGCCACAAACGCCGCGAACGGTTGGAAGAATTGCTGGGTGATTTTTCAATAGAGCACTTGCGCCGCGCCTCGGCACTGTCACTATCAGGTGGTGAACGCCGCCGCGTAGAGATTGCCCGCTGTCTGGCTGCCAATCCGAAATACCTGTTGCTGGACGAACCCTTTGCCGGGGTCGATCCGATCGCGGTTGGTGAAATCCGCGAACTGGTGGCGGCACTGAAAACCCGTGGCATCGGCGTGCTGATCACCGACCACAACGTGCGCGAAACGCTGGAAATCGTGGAACGCGCCTATATCATACATGATGGCAAAGTATTGATGAGCGGCACCACCGATGAGGTGGTCAAAGATGAAAACGTCAAACGCGTCTATCTGGGACAAAATTTCCGGGTCTCCTGACCCTGTCAACAAGGGCAAGACATGGCATTAAAACCCACCCTGTCCCTGAAGCTAACCCAAACCCTGGCCTTGACACCAGAGTTGCGCCAGTCGCTTACCTTGCTGCGCCTTCCAGCGGCGGATCTGATCGAGCAAATACATACTGAAGCATTGGAAAACCCGCTGCTGGTCATTGGTTCGCCGCGCAAAACCAAACAAAGCCCCAGCACATATGATGTTGCCCTGAATACGGTTGCCGAAATGCTTACACTGGGTGAATCCATCCGGCGCCAACTGGCAACAATGTCCTTGCCTGCTCTGATACGCGATATTGCCAGCTATTTAACCGGTGACTTGTCCGATATAGGTTATCTGGAAACAGACATCCCCGAGACCGCACAGACACTGGGTGTTACCGAAGCCGATATCGACACAGCCATTCAGGCAATCCAGTCTTGCGAACCTACCGGCGTGGGGGCCCGCAATCTGACTGAATGCCTATTGTTGCAAATAGAGGTGGTCCCACTTTTTTGACCAGTCAGCAGCCAGTTTAAGATGGATCAGGGTTTCATTTAGGCTGCCAAACTCATTGGTTTTGTTTTTCTGTCATAGGCTTCATCCGGGGTCAATATTCCGTGGGTGGAATGCGGGCGCTCGGTGTTGTAGTAAGCCAACCATTTCCCGATCCCGGCGCGGGTCTGCGAACCCGTTTCAAATGCGTTGAGGTAAATGCATTCGTATTTCAAGGATCGCCAAAGCCGCTCGATCATCCGGTTATCGACCCAGCGACCTTTGCCATCCATCGAGATTTTCACGTCGGCTTCTTTCAGCGCCTGCGTCCATTCAAACCCGGTGAACTGGCTGCCCTGGTCGCTGTTCATGATATCGGGCTTGCCGTATTTGGCCATAGCCTCTTTCAGGGCTTCAACGCAAAAATCTGCCTCCATGCTGTTTGACAATCTCCAGCTCAAAACCTTGCGGCTGTGCCAGTCCATGATCGCGACCAAATAGAGGAACCCGCGCTGCATCGGAATGTAGGTGATATCTACGCACCACACATGGTTTGGACGATCAATCGTCAGGTCTCGCAGCAGATACGGGTAGATCTTATGCTGCGGATGTTTCTTGCTCGTGTTGGGCGTCTGGTAGATCGGAACCAACCGCATCAGCCGCATCAAACGGCGGACCCTGTGGCGACCACACTTGTAACCTTGGCGCTGCATGTGCCGGGCCATTTGCCGTGATCCATACCACGGCGTCTGCAAGAATTGCTTGTCGATTATTGTCATGAACCGCAAATTTTCAGCACTTTCGCCTTTTGGCTGGTAATACAGGTTCGAGCGCGCCAGAGAAAGTAGCCCGCATTGTCGTCGCACACTCAGATCATGCTCACGGCTCACCATTTTTTGCCTCGCTTCCCGAGCAACTGTTGCGAGGCGTTGGCTAAAAAATCCCGTTCCACGACCAGCTGACCAATCTTGGAGTGCAGCTTCTCAATCTGGGCTTCATCAACCCGATCAGGATCACGGCCCCGTCTGGAAAATGCCGTGGCCATGTTTTCAATCGCTGCTCGTTTCCATGTGCCAATCTGGGTTGGATGCACACCATACTTCTTCGACAGCTCCGCCATCGTCATTTCCTCGCGGATTGCTTCAAGCGCAACGCGGGCTTTGAATTCGGGAGAATGGTTCTTTCGTTTCGTCATTTTGAATCGTCTTTCTCATAAGTCGATCCACCTTAACAACTGGTCCGAATTTCCGCGACCACCTCTGGATCAAGCAACATCAAAACGCCGCTTAATCAAGCCGTCACCAACTTTTGGGCATAACTCATTATGAAATGCGAATGGGCGGAACTATCAGACATTCTCGGCATTCCCAAAGGACAAATACAAACCTTTTCAGCAACCCTAAGAACCCTGACCCCCGAACCCGTTGCCCACCACCATTATGATTCTCGCCCGCTGGTTGCAGATATTATCGTCGAAATTGACGAAAATCGCAGAATTTCGGTTTCTCTATCTGAAAACTACTTGCCGGATCTAACAATCGACACCGACCTATATTCACAGGCCAAAGCTGATGCCGAAGCTAAAGAATATATCGAGGCTCAATACAATCACGCACAGAGCCTTATCCGTGCCATCCAGTTTCGGGGCGAAACACTTTTGCGCATTGCAAGAGCCATTGTCACCCAGCAACATCGGTTTTTCAGTGATGGCAGCAATCATATGACCCCTTTGACACGGCGCGCGCTTGGCGACAAACTGGCTCTTCATCCGTCAACCATTGGCCGGGCAATTGCCGGGAAGAATCTTGATCTGGATGGCACCATCTACCCGCTGTCATTTTTCCTGGGCGCAGGCCTGAAAAAAGGTATCTCTGGCGAAATATCGGCCTATGTCGTACAACAGACCATTCGCCAGATGATTGAGCAGGAATCTCCCGATTCCCCCCTGTCCGATGATACGATTGTTAAAAAATTACGTGCGGATGGAGTTGACATTGCCCGTCGAACTGTCGCCAAATACAGGGGATGTATGAATATACCATCATCGTATGTGCGCCGCAAAATCGCGGCTGCACAGCAAGCGCCCCACAGATCGCCGGGCCACAGAAATCATTTGAACTGATAACCGGGATGAAACCCTTTCTGTGCCAGCGTTGCGGGGCAATTTCAGCGTTTAACCCTAAGGAGATGTGATGCGGTACCAAATCAGCGGAAAACAGATTGATGTAGGTGAAGCCCTTCAGACTCACGTCAAAGACGAACTTGGCGCAGTTGTCGGAAAATATGCAGAACGCCCGACAGATGCGAATATAATTTTTTCGCGCGATGCCGGCGAGTTTGTCTGCGAGGCAACTATGCATCTCTCGACCGGATTGACCGCATCTGCCAAGGCGCATGCCCATGAAATCTATGCCGCTTTTGAAAAATGTACTGCCAAACTGGAATAGCAGCTGCGCCGTTACAAGCGTAGGCTGAAAGACCACCACCGCGTCCGAACACAACCGGTTGAACTTTCCGGTGCTTCCTCGTATATCCTCGCCGGATCGGATAATTCGGAAGAATCGGAACCTGAAACACTCCAGCCCATGATCATCGCTGAAATGGAGACGAAAATACCGTCTCTTTCTGTTGGCGAGGCCGTGATGCAAATGGAATTGGCCGGGGCACCGGTTCTGGTTTTCCGCAACGAAGGACATAGCGGGGTTAACGTGGTCTATCGCCGTGAGGACGGCAATATTGGCTGGGTTGACCCGTCGGACGCTAAATAAGCCCTAGGTATTTGGGCGGAGTAAAGTGAAGGCAGATGGAACTTTCGAATATTCTTTTGCCCGACGCCGTGCGCGTTATCGGTCAGGCAACCAGCAAAAAGCGTCTTTTCCAACAATTGGGCGAGATCGTTTCCTCTGCGCATGGTATTGACGCGGCCAAAGCAGCCAAAGCGTTGCAGGATCGTGAAAATCTGGGACCAACCGGGGTCGGGCACGGTGTTGCCCTGCCCCACGCCCGTATCGCTGGCTTACAATCCGTCGTTGGCACGTTTTTGCGTATCGAAAAACCGTTGAATTTCGATGCGGTGGATCGTCAGCCCGTTGATCTGGTTTTCACGTTGTTCGCACCACTTGATTCCGGCGTCGAGCATCTGAAGGCGCTGGCCCTTGTGTCCCGCACCATGCGCGACAGTGCCATTTGTGCCAAACTGCGGGCAAATACGGATCCTGCAACTTTGCATACACTTTTGACCGATACACAGGCGTCGCAGGCAGCTTAGGCTACCTTAGCGCCTTATACCCAAACATCATGTAATCCCGCTGGTAAAGACCTCTGCATAACATCGGGATTCCCCCGGGTTGGCCGTTTTGGTAAGCTAGCCGGGAAATCTCTGGGGTGAATAGATGGACCTTTTCCTGCACGAAGCGGCGGCACGGATCGGCGCGGATGACGTTCTGTCGAAGATCGACGCGCTGATGGATTGGAACTCGTTTTTGCCGATCCTGCGGCGCGGTCTGGGGCGCTCGGGGATCGGGCCTCAGGGCTATGATCCGCTGGTTCTGTTCAAGTGTCTTCTGGTTGGCCAGTGGCACGGGCTGAGCGACCCGAAGCTGGAGCGGGCCTTGAAGGTGCGGCTGGATTTCATGCTGTTCTGCGGGCTCGATCTGCACGCGTCGGTGCCGGATGAGACGACCCACTGCCGGTTCCGCAATGCGCTGGTCCGGGGTGGCGTTTACGATGAGCTGCTGGCCGAGGTCTGCCGCCAGATCGAGGCGCATGGGCTGAAGCTGAAAGAGGCTGAGGCGGCGATCATTGATGCGACCCTGATCGCGGCGGCGGCGCGCCCGCGCACCCATATCGACGCCCCGCAGGACCGGGCAGAGGACGGGGCAAGGGAAGGGACGCCGGATGATCCGCCCGAGGTCTCACCCGACGGGGCACAGCTGCATTTCAGCGCCGACCCTGATGCCCGCTGGGTCAAGAAGGGCCGCAAGAGCACGCTCGGCTACAAGGGCTTTGCCCGCTGCGACGAAGAGGGCTTTATCGACAAGGTGCACACCACGCCCGCCAATGCCGCCGAAAGCCCCGAATTCGCCACCATGATCGCGGGCGCAAAGGCGCAGCGGGTGCTGGCCGACAAGGCCTATGCGAGCAAGGCCAACCGCCAGATGCTGCGCGGCAAATACCGCGACGGCATCCTGCGCAAGGCAGCGCGCGGCCGCCCCCTGCGGCAATCGGAGAAACGCTTCAACCGGCTGATTTCGAAACGCCGCTTCCGCATCGAGCAGACTTTCGGCACGATGAAACGCCTCTTCGGCCTGCAGCGGGCGAGATATTTCGGGCGCGCCAGGGTGCATGCCCAGATGGTCATGGCCGCCATCGCGCAAAACCTGCTCAAGGCCGCAAACAGGATCACCCTCAACCCGCAAACCCCCGCAATCGCATAGCCCCAAACCCCGCCACCCGTCTGTCCGCCGGACCCGCAGGGGCGCAAGGTGGGCGGCCGAAATCTTGCTTCAACCGAAAGCCATGGCCTCATGCAGAGGTCTTTGGTAGGCATCGCGCGTTGCCGCCTCTATTTCAGCGTCATAAACCTCCTCCAGACGGAAGGGGTGTTTATCCGGCACATCTGGCAACGGGTGTGGCGCAAGGCCCACCTGTGTGGCCAGTTGTTCCAGCCCCTGTTCCAGTTGCTCTTCGCGCAGAACCATATCGGGCAGGGCGAATTGGCCAAACCCCTGCAATGCCTGCGACTGGCTGGCCCATGAGGGATCAACCCGCACGCCGGTCTGCATTGTCAGGTTTTTCTTCAGGAACTTAAGGAACACCAGAAACGCCTTGCGATGTTCCTCGGCGGTGTATGTTTCATCCACCCCGTCTTCGGGGATCAACAAATCATAATCACGCAACAGGGCCGCACGGATTTCGGGGAAACCTTCGGGGCCGGTTTCAAGGATATGCTCGCAAAAAGCGGCATGCGCCCGCACGACAGGATGCGGATCACGGTAAAGCTGCGATGCCCGCTGTGTTTGCGTTTCCATTGCCGCAGGGTTTTCTGGTTGAACCCGCCCAGCAGATCACCGCCACCGATCCCTTTCAGCCATTCCCGAACCTGTGCCTCGGGGCCGCCCTTGATCGGCAGATACATCAGCGGCGCAATTGCCGCCGCCACATAGCCCGGCACGACAGGACCACGGCGCGGCTCGAAATTCGGGGTGCGGGTCAGGTCAAAAGGATCCATTTTTTGCAGATCCTCAACCATCTGCTCATAATTAACCACCTTGTCGCGCAAACTTCCGGGGTTTTGCCGCCGCAAATTGGTCGATAGCGCCTCGATCTGGCTGTCTACACCTAAAAACCGCGCCAGCCCGTTCAGCACGTCAACATCCTGCACATCCTCGTAGGACAGGTAAAACGCCGTCTGGCCGCTGCATTGCAACTCGTGCAGTATCTTCACCTGAAAGGCCTGATACTCTGCCACATGTTTGCGATATTCATCCAGTTTGAACGTCACTTTGGCCGACTTGCGCGTATCACCCTGCCCCAGTTTCCACTGGTTGGTGGACCAGGCGATCAATTCGGACACATAGCTTTCCAGCGGATTACGCGTCAGGATAATTTTGCCGCAACGTTCATCCGGCAGAAAATGCGCCAAGGCTCGCGGATCATGGGTGGAAAAGAACCGGAAGCCCACCAGATTTTTCGGGTCCGCCTTCATCCGCTCCAGCAAATCAACCGGGTCCTTTTCCCGCATTTCCAGCGTCATTCCATGCAGCTTTTCACGGTTGGTATCGCCAATGAAATAGGTGGAAGCTCTCGGATTCAATCCCGGCGGCATAGACCAGTTCGTGACGGTCAAACATGATGTGGAAATATTCGACCTCGCCCCCCGTTTCTCGCAGGATTGTTTCGCCATTTATCAATGACTTGGCAGGTGCCAATACTTCGGGCAAGCCCAGATTTATTTCAGCACGCCATCCCGATAGTAAAACCCGGTGCTGGGGCGATACACGCAGGTCTTCTGTATTTCCCAATGCACCCTTGCGGATCAGAATCGGCGCAAATGCATTTTCGGCCGGAACAGTCCGTCGCCCGATCCAGCGCAATGGTTGTAAACCGTTATCAACGGTACGAACCATATCGCCTGTTTTCAAGTCCTCGACAGCAACAGGCCCATCGGCGGTTTCGATCTTCGTGCCGCGCACAAAACAGGTCACATAATTCCAGGTTTCGCGGCTTGAAGTCAGACCAGAGTAATTGTTTCCGGCTAAACTATCCAGAGAGATCGAGCGGATCGCCCCGGCTTCAAGAGCCGTTTGATCCGCATTTGCCGAGAATTCCGGCGCCAGATAGGTATTGCCGTTCACATCCTGATAAACAACAGCAGTTATTGTTGCAGTCGTTCCATCAATATAGGTGATTGTTGCATTGTAGATTGCAGTGCCATCAAAGGTTTGTGGGGCGCCACCGTTGATCGAGAACTGGTCATTCGGGTTGTTGTCCATATCGTAATAGGATCCGGGGCTGCCAACCGATGACATCGTAAGGGAACCTCTAAAAATCCCCCAAAATCCGGCCTGACGGGGTAGAATCGTCATCAGGATGAAAATGATTCGACCGACGGGGTTTTGTCATGGGTCAGATGGGATTTTTTGATCTTTCCAGCCGATACGCGGGACTGGACAAATCTGGTGATCCGCTGGTGTTGCTCAACGACATGGTGCCGTTCGAGGATTACCGGGACGAGCTGAAGGCCATATGGCGCACGCCGCCCGAACAGCGCAAATCCAACGCTGGCCGCCCGCCTTGGGATGAGGTGCTGATATTCAAGACGATGGTTTTGCAGCAGCTCTACAACCTCTCTGACGATCAGATCGAGTATCAGATCCGCGACCGCCTGTCGTTCATGCGGTTTCTCGGCCTTGGCATTGAAGACAGCGTACCTGACGCCAAGACCATCTGGGCCTACCGTGAAAGGCTGGCCGGGGCCGGGAAGATGAAGGAGCTGTTTGACAAGTTCGATGCCTTTCTGCGCGAAAAGGGCTATCTGGCGATGGGCGGGCAGATTGTTGATGCGAGCATCGTTCCGGCGCCGCGCCAGCACAACAAAAGGGACGAGAACGAGAAAATCAAGGCGGGCGAAACGCCTGAAGAGTGGGAGGAAAAACCCCACAAGAAGCGCCAGAAGGACGTGGATGCGCGCTGGACGAAGAAGCACGGCAAGAGCTATTACGGCTACAAGAACCACATCAATGTCGACCGGCGGCACAAATTCATCCGCGCTTATGATGTCACCGATGCCGCCGTGCATGACAGCCAGGCGCTTGCCGGTCTGATTGATGCGAGCAACACCTCATCGGACCTGTGGGCCGACAGCGCCTATCGCTCGCAAAAGATCGAAAGCGAGCTGGAAGAGCGGGGGCTTCACAGCCATATCCATCACAAGGGCAGGCGCGGCAAGCCGCTTGGCGAGCGCCAGCAAAAGGCCAACCGGAGGCGCTCGAAAGTGCGGGTCCGGGTCGAGCATGTATTCGCTTTTCAGGAGCGCTCCATGGGCGGCAAGCTGATCCGCTCCATCGGCCTGAAGCGGGCGCGATTTCGCATCGGGATGATGAACCTGGTCTACAACATGAAGCGCTTCGTCCAGTTCGAATGCGGCCTGGCGGCGCCGGGATAAGGGTTCATGGGGTGAGGTGTGCCTGAAATACCCAAAACCGGCTTGAAACCGGTGAAAATGGGTTTATGATCCGAAGCAATCAGGCGGGACAGGCGAAAAACCGTCCACCCCGCCGCGAAGAAGGCGAAAACGGGAATTTACAGAGGTTCCCTAGGGGTTAAAGGCCTCGCCATGGGCGGTGATGCCCTTGAACTGGTTCAGGTTCGAGCACAGAAAATTGGAACCGGTCCGTTTTTCCGCAAGCATCACGAAATAATCGAATTTGTCAGACATCACGGATTACTTTCTTACCAGATACGGCTTGCGTGGTTTTAGTGTTTTCTGGGCGCCCAAAACATCTGTCGGGAAATCGCCCATCAAATACGGATGCATCCCCTGATTTTTCAGATTTTGCAGGAATTTCCCGAACCCTGTCAGGTCCACCAGTTTTGGAACTTCGGACAGGGCATGCATGCTGCGCGGGCCAATTGCATCAAGGATCGTTTGCAACACTTCCATCGGGGATTCGACAAATTCGGACATGTTCAGCGTTTGCACCCGCGCCTTGACATAGGGCGAGCGCAGCACATTCAACTGGGCGCTTTCGATCCGCTGCAAACGGGCCGCTTCTTTGCGGATTTCACTGAAATTCAGGTTGGAATGGAACAACGGAACAACCCATGCGCCTGTGATAATGTAAATATGCGCATTCGGATCCTTGGCCATAAACCAGTTCAAAGCCTGCGTGTCGTTCGGGCCGTATTGGAAACACTGGTGTTCACCGCGCGCATTCCAGATCAGATTGGTCAGAAAGGATTTCGGGTTATAATCCCGTACCAATGCCGAATCCGAAATGCCCCCACTGTATATCTGGCCGCCACCGGAAAACTCGGCCCTTTCGGGGCCAAACAGGTGGCCATGCACCTTGACGCCCGCGTTTTTCTCTAGCCAGGGTGCAAAATCCAGCAGCAGTTTATCAAACCCCTGCAGCACCGAATATCCCGAGGCCGTCAGACCGTTTTCCCGCCCGTCTACCGGGAAACGGCTCTGCATATACAGTCCGGCGCGGCCATGAGTTCGGAGCTATGCCCAAAAGTTGGTGACGCAGTAATCAGGCGGCATGTTTTTCCTGCTTGATCCCGTCCTTAAATTCAACCCCTTCGATGATTTCCGGCAATCGGAATGCGCCGTCGAGTTTACGCCATTTCTTCTTTGCCGACATCATCAGGCGGAAGGTCATTGCCAAGGCGGTCTTGCGCCCGAGGCAGCCTTTGGTCTTCTTCGTTCGGTGCCGCACGGTGGCAAATATGCTTTCGATGGGGTTGGATGTGCGGATGTGTTTCCAGTGCTCGGCAGGGAAGTCGTAGAAGGTCAGCAGCACGTCCCGGTCCTTGGTCAGCTTCCCCACGGCACGCTCGTATTTCACGCCATAGGCTTCGATGAAGAAATTGAACGCGGCCTCGGCGTCCCGTTTGTTCTCGGCCATCCAGATGTCCTGTAGATGGCCCTTGGCTTTGGCTTGCAGCGACTTCGGCATGGCATTCAGGACGTTGCCGGTTTTATGCACCCAGCAGCGCTGCTCCCGGGTCTCACCGAACACCTCCCGCAAGGCGTTCCAGAAGCCGAGCGCGCCATCACCAACGGCCAGATCAGGGGCTTTTCTGAGGCCACGACGTTGCAAGTCCAGCAGCAGTTCACGCCAGCTCTGGCTGCTTTCTCGATACCCGTCCACGAGGCCCAGAACATCCTTGTTACCCCACTCGTCCGCGCCGATGATCACCAGCATGCATTGCTTGTCAGCATCCGTGCGCGGCTTGAAATAAACCCCGTCGGCCCAGAAATACACATAGCGTTTGGCCGACAGGTCACGCCGGTTCCAACGCTCGTATTCTGCCCACCACTCCGCCTTCAGGCGCGAAATCGTGCTCGATGTCAAACCACCCGCATCAGGCCCCAGAAGGGCCGCCAGTGCTTCGCCGAAATCACCCGTGGAAATACCTTTGAGATAGAGCCAGGGCAACAACTCCTCGACCGACTTTGCCCGGCGCAGATACGGCGGCAGAAGCGTCGAGGTGAACCTGATCTTCTCCGCCCCCGTGCCACGATCACGCACCCGAGGCACATTCACCGGGACAGGGCCGATCCCCGTCATCACCTCGCGCTCCGGCAGGTATCCGTGGCGAACAAGGCGCTGGCGACCGGCCGAATCCCTCAAATGCGCGTGTTGCGCCATCAGATCACAAACCTCGGCCTCGACCGCCTGTGCCAACAGATCCCGCGCGCCTTTGCGCAAGATATCCGTCAGCGGATCAGGTGAAATTCCGGCTGGATCGGTAAACTCCAAAATAGTATCGTCTTCCATGTGGCATATCCTTTTCTCTCTGAGAATCGCGGCGCGTCAACACCGCCATGATATGCCACCCAATCACCCCATCACCAACTTTCGGGCATTACTCTGGCGTCAGTTCATCAACGATCTGGATGCGCGCGGGTTGAAACGGCCCGAATTTGTCATCGTGGACGGGGCACCGGGACTTGAGGTCGCTCTCATTGCCCTCTGGGGTGAAGATCTGCCGATCCAGAGGTGCACGGTGCACAAGCACCGCAACCTTCTGGCCAAGGCACCCAAGCGTATGCATGATGAGTTGACAGAAGATTACCGCGACATGATCTACGCCAAAACACCCGAGGAAATCGCCACCCGCCGCAAGGCATTTCTGCGAAAATGGCGGCTGAAATGCAAGGCCGTCGCTGACAGCTTGGAAGAAGCAGGAGATAAGCTTTTCACCTTCACGCGTCTGCCACAAGGCCAGTGGAAATCGGCCAGAACGACAAATGCGATCGAACGCCTGAACGAGGAATTCCGCCGCCGCATCAAGACCCAGACCGTGCTGCCATGCGCCGAGACCGTGCCGATGCTGCTTTGGGCTCTGATGGCCTCGGGGCAGATCGTCATGCGAAAGGTCGATGGCTGGGAAACGCTCGCTCAGCCCGTCGCCGACGCAACCCTTGACCAAGCCGCCTGACCGGCGCATAACTCAACCCGCTCGGAGGTGCCTGAAATCAATTTCCACCACTTTCGAGACACAACCTCTGGGGTAAACTGCTGGTGTCGGCCATACTGATTTCGATCATCGGCTTTGTTGAATCTGTCTCCGTTGGCCAAACGCTGGCCGCCCGTCGCCGCCAGCGGATCATACCGGATCAGGAATTGATCGGTTTGGGGATGGCCAATATCGGTTCGGCCATATCGGGTGGGTTTCCGGTGACCGGCGGGTTTTCCCGTTCCGTAGTGAATTTTGATTCCGGCGCCCGCACACCAGCGGCAGGGGGCATGACCGCCATCGGCATCCTGCTGGCCGCGCTGTTCCTGACACCCGCGCTCTTTTACCTGCCAAAGGCCGCGCTGTCCTCGATCATCATCGTGGCGGTGTTGTCGCTGCTGGACCTGTCGATGTTGCGCAAAACATGGGGCTATTCGAAAACCGATTTTCTGGCTGTCACCGTCACCCTGCTGGCGACCCTCGGCTTTGGCGTTAAAATCGGCGTCACAGCAGGGGTGCTGCTATCGCTGGCGCTTTTCCTTTACAAAACCTCGCGCCCGCATGTGGCCGAGGTAGGGCGCGTACCGGGCACCGAGCATTTCCGCAATATCCTGCGCCACTCGGTGGAAACCACGCCACAAATCCTGACCATCCGTATCGACGAGAGCCTGTATTTCGCCAACGCCCGCTATCTTGAGGATTACATCCTTGACCGTGTGACCGGCGACAAGGACCTGCGCCATGTGGTGCTGATGTGTCCGGCGGTGAACGAAATCGACACCAGCGCGCTGGAATCAATCGAGGCCATCAATCACCGCCTGCACAGCCTTGGCCTGAAACTGCACCTGTCCGAAGTCAAAGGCCCCGTGATGGATCGCCTCAAACGCACCGACCTGCTGGACGAACTGACGGGACAGGTGTTCCTGTCACAGCATCAGGCGATTGATACGCTGTCCGGATAACCCCGCCCTGTTTCTTTTTCGCCCAAATATCCGCGCCGCAGGCATGGAATCTTTAATCCCCGCCCCGTAAACAGACCGTATGACCCAAGCAACCGAAACCCGCGCCGCCGCCCGCCTGTCCGTCGCCCCGATGATGGACTGGACCGACCGCCATTGCCGCTATCTGCACCGGCTGATGTCGGCCCGCGCGCTGCTCTATACCGAGATGGTCACATCCCCCGCACTGGTGCGCGGCAAGGCGCGGCACCTGTTGCGGTTTGACCCTGCGGAGCACCCCGTGGCCGTGCAACTGGGCGGCTCTGATCCGATCGAGCTGGCCGCTGCCACCCGCATTTGCTGTGACGAGGGCTATGACGAGGTGAACCTGAACATCGGCTGCCCCTCGGATCGGGTGCAATCAGGCAGTTTTGGCGCGGTGCTGATGGAAAACCCCGCACTGGTGGCGGACTGTTGCGCTGAAATGGTCGCCACCTCGGATGTTGAAGTCACCGTGAAATGCCGCATCGGCGTGGACAAACAGGAACCACGCGAAATCCTGCCCGCCTTTCTTGAAACCGTCCGCGCCGCTGGCGTCACCCGCTTCACCATCCACGCCCGCAAGGCGTGGTTGCAGGGCCTCAGCCCCAAGGAAAACCGCGATGTGCCGCCGCTGGATTATAATTTGGTGCTGCAAATGAAACGTGAATTTCCCGATCTGCATATTTCGGTCAATGGCGGTATCTCCACGCTGGATCAGGCGCGCGGGTTTCTGGACGCTGGGCTGGACGGGGTGATGATCGGCCGCGCGGCTTACCATACGCCGGATGCGGTTCTGCTGGGGGCGGATCAGGAAATCTTCGGCGGGGCAGGGCGCAAAACCACCTTTCGGGTGGTCGAGGAAATGCGCCCCTATATCGCTCGCCATCTGGCCGAGGGTGGCCGCCTAAACCAGATCACCCGTCATATGCTGGGCCTGTTCGCAGGCCGCCCGGGCGCACGCGGCTGGCGGCGCACCCTGTCCGAGGGTGCGCACAAGGACGGTGCGGGGCTGGAAGTGCTGGACGCCGCCCTGCAACATGTGCAGGATCGCCCCAAAACAGCCGAGAGCGCCTGATATGCCCGAAATGGATACCCTGTTACCGATGGTCGCTTTGTTGCTGGCAACAGGGGCCTTTGCCGGTGTGATGGCCGGATTGCTGGGGGTTGGCGGTGGTATCATCCTTGTGCCGGCCTATTTCTACATCTTTTCGTCGCTTGGCTATGGCAGTGACCAATTGATGCAAATCTGCCTTGCCACGTCCTTGGCCACCATCATCGTCACCTCGCTACGCTCGGTCTCCAGCCACAACAAAAAGGGCGCGGTGGATTGGGACATCTTGCGCGGCTTTGCCCCCGGCATCGTGGTTGGGGCTGCTTTGGGCGTGCTGATCGCCGCCGCGCTGCGTTCGGTTGTGCTGCAAGGAATCTTTGGCGTGCTGGGCATCACCATTGGGTTCTACCTTGCTTTTGGTCGCAACCACTGGCGTCTGGGGGATGCCATGCCAACCGGCATACGGCGGGCTATCCTGTCGCCGATCCTCGGCTTCATGTCGGTGCTGATGGGCATCGGTGGTGGCTCGTTCGGGGTGCCGTTAATGAGCCTCTATAACACCCCCATCCACCGCGCTGTTGCCACCGCAGCCGGGCTGGGCGTGTTGATCGCGGTCCCCTCGGTGATCGGCTTTCTGATGCTGGACATCCCTGCCGATGTCAAACCGCCCTATACCATCGGTGCGGTCAACCTGCCGGCCTTTGTGCTGACCATATCCATGACCCTGATCACTGCACCCTATGGCGTGAAACTGGCGCATATGATGGACCCCAAACCGCTCAAACGCGTCTTTGCGGCCTTCCTGATCCTTGTTGCCCTGAATATGCTCCGAAAAGCGGCGGGGTTTTAGGCTTCTTCTTTTCCCAAATACCTTCGCCGAAGGCTCTCCGCGCCCCTGTTAAGGGGCGCGCGGGGTGACGCGCGTCAGCGCGGCACAATCTATTCCCCCAACCCTTCCAGATAATCCGACAGGGTTTTGCCCACATCATCGCCAAACTGCGACGGTAACACAGAAACATCGCTCATCCGGTCCACCCGCAGCACCCGAAAATCCTCGCGCATCTCGCACCATGCAATCACCGTCCAGACCCGCCCCCAGTATTCCAGTTGCAGCGGGCGCACCACCCGTTCAATCATTTCGCCGGCCTCGTTACGATACCCCAACTGCACCTTGTGCCGCATTCTGATCGCTGCCCGCAGGGTGGGCATATATTTGAACCCCTTGGCCGCATCCTCAAGCGGGTTTGTGGCAAATCCCCACCCAAGTGCTGGTGCATCCCGATCCTCGGGCAGAACGATATCCACCTTTGCAATCAATGATTTGGCGGCTTCGGCCAGTTCCTTGTCCGTCGATTTGGCAACCACATCCATTCCCAGATGAAACGCTTCCAGTTCGGTCATTGTCAGGTTCAGGGGGGGCAGGGTGATCGGCGCGGTCATGCTATAGCCCAGCCCGCGTTCCCCCTCGACCGGCACCCCTGACGCAATCAGCTTGTCCATATCGCGGTAAATCGTGCGCACGGAAACATCCAACCGTTCGGCCATGTCCTGCGCACGGTGCAAGCGCCCGTCACGCAGGATCTGGATCATTTCAAAAAGGCGGTCTTTGCGGCGCATGGGTGCAAACTCGGTGACGCGGCGTAGAAGGTCAAGCGGCCACAGCCGGTTTCGCGGTTGATTCGCCCAATTTTAACCCGCACAACTGACAAAAACATGTCAGTTGACAATATGGCGGCACAAAATCGGTAAAAAAGCCGCGATTTGCGGCGAATTTGACCTTTGATCTTCTTTAAAGAGACAATAAACACAGAGGGTGAAATTCCTGTCCGGCCCCCGCCGGACATCCTGACATAGGAGAAGACTATGCTGAATAATATTGGCCTGCCGGGCCTTCTGTTGATCGCCGTTGTGGTGCTGGTTCTGTTCGGACGCGGCAAAATCTCGTCCTTGATGGGCGAAGTGGGCAAGGGCATCTCGTCCTTCAAAAAAGGCGTAAGCGAAGGCAAGCAAGAGCTGGAAGATTCTGCTGTTGCCGCCAAGGACGTCACCCCCGAAGACGAAAAAGAGAAAGACAAAGACGAGGCGTAATCGCCCCTTTCCTGTTTCTGTTGAGAAGGCGGATCGCATATGTTTGACATCGGCTGGACCGAATTATTGGTTATTGGCATCGTCGCGTTGATCGTGGTGGGTCCAAAAGATTTGCCCGGAATGTTTCGCACCCTTGGCCGGTTCACCGGCAAGGCCAAAGCGATGGCACGCGATTTCCAGTCGGCGATGAACGAGGCCGCAGATTCGGCTGGCGTCAAGGACGTGGCGGATGATCTGAAAAAGGTAACTTCGAAAAAATCGCTGGGTCTGGATGCGCTGGACGAGGTCGCGACCAAGTTCGAAAACTGGGATCCGATGACGCCCGAGGCACAGGCCAAAGCTGCGGAAACGAAAGCTGCCGAAAAGGCCCAAAAGGCCGCATTGGTCAAAGAGCGCACCGAAGCTGCCAAGAAAATGCACGCCGCGACAGCAAAAGCGAAAGAGGGCAAAACAGCCGCAAAACCTGCCGCCAAGCCAAAGGCAAAAGCATCGGCCAAGCCAAAAGCAAAAGCAGCCACAAAACCAAAAGCCAAGGCACCGGCAAAGCCGAAAACGGCCAAGCCAAAAACAGCCGCTAAGCCAAAACCAAAAGCCGCAAAACCCAAAGCAAAATCAGGTGACAAAGCATGACCGACGAGGTTGAAAGCTCGTCAGCTCCGCTGATCGAGCATCTGGCAGAATTGCGCAATCGCATCATCTATTCGGTGATCGCGTTTATCGTTGGCATGGTGATCTGTTTTTCCTTTGGCAGCCCGATCCTTGATTTTCTGCTGACCCCGATTGAAAAAACCATTCGCTCCTTGGGCGATCCAAATCCGGTGATGCAGTTCACCGCTCCACAGGAATATTTCTTTACCCTGATCCGCATCTCGATGGTGTTTGGGCTGGGCCTATCCTTTCCTGTCATCGCTTACCAGATGTGGCGTTTTGTGGCGCCGGGCCTGTATAAAAACGAGAAAAGCGCGTTTTTGCCGTTTATCATCGCATCCCCTGCGCTTTTCATTCTGGGCGCGGCATTCTCGCATTACATCGTAATCCCGATGGCGATGACGTTCTTTCTGGGTTTTGCCGATGCATCGTCCTTCTTTACAGCGTTTCAGCCACAGGACGGTGCGGTTTCAACCGATACGGGTGTGCAGATTGTGTTTCAGGGGAAAGTCAACGAAACCCTTGATATTACACTGAAAATGATGGTCGCTTTCGGGCTTTGCTTCCAGTTGCCAGTGCTGTTGACCCTGATGGGCAAGGCCGGTCTGGTCAGCGCCAAAGGGCTGCGCGGCGTGCGTAAATACGCGATTGTCGGCATTCTGGTGCTGGCCGCGATTGTCACCCCGCCGGATGTCATTACCCAGCTGGTTCTGTTCACAGTGGTGTTCGGTCTGTACGAAGTTTCAATCCATCTGGTTGCCTATGTCGAACGCAAGCGCGAGGCCAAACTGCGGGCCGAAGGGCTGTGGTTTGACGACGACGAAGATGAAGACGAGGGCGAGGAAGCCGAAGAAGAAGACCCGCTAATGGACGAGTTCGATAAGGACGAAGCCGAAGAAGAGGGCTATTTCAAAGAAGACGACAAATGAGCGGCAAGGCGCTGAAACGGATCGCGGCGGCACTGGAGCGGATCAGCCCCAAGCCCGCCAAAGCCCCTGATTTCAGCGCCGCTGACGCTTTTGTCTGGCATGTCGATCCCGACCATCTGGAACCTGTCGCCAAGGTGAACCGTGTTGCTCTGGACCTGTTGGTCGGCGTGGATCGCGCCCGCGACACGCTGCTGGAAAACACCCTGCAATTCGCCCGTGGCCTGCCCGCCAACAATGCCCTGCTGTGGGGCGCGCGCGGGATGGGGAAGTCGTCACTGGTCAAGGCCATTCATGCGGCGGTTCTGGAACAGGGGCTGGCGCTGAAGATCGTCGAGGTCCAGCGCGAGGATCTGCCCAGCATTGGTCGTTTGCTGGCGCTGCTGCGGGGTGCGGACGAACGGTTCCTGCTGTTTTGCGATGATCTGTCGTTTTCCCATGACGACGAACATTACAAATCGCTAAAGGCGGTTCTGGACGGCGGGGTGATCGGGCGGCCGGAAAATGTGGTGTTCTATGCCACTTCGAACCGTCGCCACCTGATGCCACGCGATATGATCGAAAACGAGCGCGGCTCGGCCATCAACCCGTCCGAGGCGGTCGAGGAGAAAGTTTCCCTGTCGGACCGCTTTGGTCTGTGGCTGGGGTTTCATGCCTGTTCGCAAGATAAATATCTGGATATGATCAAAGGGTATTGCGCGGCCTATGGCGTGACGATTGACGACCAAACCCTGCGCGCCGAAGCGATCGAATGGGCGGCCACACGCGGCAGCCGGTCGGGCCGTGTGGCATGGCAGTATTTCACGGATTTGGCTGGGCGAACGGGCGTTCCTCTATAAGCGAAACGCCCGCCATTTGTTATTGTAGATAGGGCATCGGATCGACGCTGTCGAAATCCTTGCGCACTTCGAAATGGACGAAGGCCGGATTGGCGGCGCGCACCTTGGCGATGGCTTGGCCCCGACGCACACGGTCGCCTTTTTTCACGGTGATCTTGTCGATGTTGGCATAGATCGTCAGCAGGTTGCCTTTGTGCCGGATCACAAGGATCGGCACCTGATCTGTGTCACGGGTAATCGCGGCCACGGTGCCGTCATCGGCAGCAATCACCGGTGTGCCGGCCTTGGCGGCGATGTCGATACCGTCACTTTTGGTCGAATAGGCGCGAATGATGTTGCCCTGTACCGGAAACAACAGCCGTGCATTGCTGGCAGCCGCAGGTTTTCCGCCACCCAGATTGGGCGAGGCAGGTGTTGCCGGTTTGGCCGCTGCCGGTTTTTCGGCAGGCAAGGGTTTGGTCGAACTTGGCGGCACCGGAACCGGTGTGCCTGCACCTGGCGGGGTTATGCCATCTTTGGGGGGCGGGCTGCTCTTGGCCACGGGGATTAGCAGATATTGCCCTTCGCGGACTGTCAGATTATTTCCAAGCCCGTTCCATTCTGCCAGCGATCGTACAGAGACATTATAAAGCCGCGAGATCGAGTAAGCGGTTTCGCCGCGCTCGACCTTATGACGGATTGGTTCGACCCCTGAAGGAGCATTGGAATTGGTATTTGCCGGGTTGCTGCCTGCCCGTTCAATCGCGCCACCGGCAAGGGTGGTGATGTCAACGGGTTCGGGTTGCAACGGGCCGGAGGTGACAGCACCCGTTGCCGGCGATGGTTCGCTCACACGGCGGGGCAGGGCAATGATTTCGTCCGGGCGCAGTTTGGTATCGGGTGACATGCCATTATAGCGGGCCAGTTCGGCCGGATCCAGACCAAGACGGTTGGCAACACTGGTCAGGGTATCGCCACGCCGCGCCACGGCGACCTGGTAATTGGGATAGGAAATCACACCGCGGTCATCCGCTGGCGGGCGGGGTGCGGTGGCTTGCCTTGTGGCGCCGGAGGTGTTGGGCGCATTGCCGAAATTGTTGCGTAGATCAAAGTCGAGATTGCTACAGCCCGAAAGGGTGCTGAACATCGTCAGGGCCACACCTGAAAACAGGGCCCGCATCATAGGGGTTTGGCGTTTTGCCATTTGCTCGTTCCTCAAATACCGCGGCCCGTTTGTCGGACCTGTTATTGCTCTGTTTTATTCCTTGCCCAGACCTTCCAGCAGGGGCACGAAACGCACGGGTCTTAGTTCTTCGTAGTCATAGCCTGTCTCGTGGCGCACAACCTTTATCAGACTTTGAACCGCCTGTTCCTGACCCACGGGTAATACCATAATACCGCCAATTTTCAATTGCGCCAAGAGGGGACCGGGGGGATCCTCGGCGGCTGCGGTAACGATGATACGGTCAAACGGAGCCTGATCGGGCAAACCATGGCTGCCATCTGTAGTGATTGCGGTGATATTGGTCAGGTCAAGTTTGCGAAAAACCGCCTCGGCGTCGCGTACCAGACGGCTGTAGCGATCAACCGTGTAGACCCGCCGCGATAACTGGCTAAGGATGGCAGCCTGATAGCCGGAACCGGTGCCGACCTCCAATACCTTGTCGCGCGGTTGCACCTTCAGGGCCTGTGTCATAATGCCGACAACCGAGGGCTGGCTGATGGTCTGGCCACAGGCAATCGGCAGGGGCATGTCCTCGTAGGTGCGATTTTCAAACAGCCCTTTGATAAATGCTCCGCGGTCGATTTTCTCCATAGCCGACAGCACGCGTGCATCGGTTACCCCCTTGGAACGCAAGGCAAATAGGAATTGCATTTTGCGTTCGGCATCCTTCATTTGGGCAGGGCACCTTGCAGGGTTGCGACATCTTCATGGGCGGTCAGATCAGCCCGCATCGGGGTGATCGAGATATAGCCGTCCAGACAGGCGGCGACATCGCTGCCCGGTTCGGTCGGGGTATGCTGGCTGCCGCCGCGTACCCACAGGAATTTGCGCCCCGAGGGGGCGAAATGCGGTTCGACACTGAAATTCACATCACGCCGGTAGCCCTGAACGGTGGCTTTCATGCCTTTGACATCGGCGGCGGCGATGGGGGGGAAGTTGACGCTGTGAAACAGGCGATAGTCGCCGTTTTGCTGTGGGGTGTTGTCCAGAATGGCTCGCACGGTGGCGGCGCCATGCACTGCTGCCGCATTGAACGGATCGTCCAGTTCGGCGGTTTGTGGCCCAAGGTATTGCGACAGGGCAATCGCGGGCAGCCCCTGAAGCGCGGCTTCCAGCGCGCCGCCGATGGTGCCTGAATAGAGCGTGTTTTCGGCGGCGTTGTTGCCACGGTTCACGCCAGACAGCACCAGATCGGGCGGGTTGTCCTTCATCACGTCATGCAGGCCGGCCAGCACGCAATCGGCAGGCGAGCCTTCGGCGGCAAAACGGCGCTCGGCCAATTGTGCGATCATCATCGGGCGGGTGTATGAAATGCAGTGCGATACGCCCGATTGCTCGAAAGCGGGGGCAACGGTCCAGACCTCGCCATCCGGTCCGGCGATTTCGCTGGCAATGGCCATAATGGTCAGCAGGCCGGGGGCGTTGATGCCGTCGTCGTTGGTGATCAGAATACGCATGGTTGGTTTGCCTTTCTTGCCCTGTAGATTCAATAGGGCAAGGCGCAGGCGCGGTAAAGCCACAGCCGAGATTGCGCCCGTGCTGTGGCAGAAAAGATTCTATGCCTGCGGCGCAGGTATTTAGGGCAAGAAGAAGCCTAAAGTTCGGCCAGTATTCGCGCGGCCTCGTTATGCGGATCAGCCAGCGGCGAGCGATCCTCGCCGGGGTAGAAGCGGGCGCGCAGGGCGGTGGGCATCGGATTTGGCGTGGCGATATGTACGCGGGGCCCGTTTTTGGCGGTTTCGGCCTGCCAGCTGCGGGCCTGTGCAATTTGCGCGGCCTTGGTTGCGCCGTAAGCGCCAAAGAATTTTGCGCCGCTTGTGGATGGGTCGTCAAAGAAAACGGCAGTTCCGTCGCGGCCCAGCAGGGGGGCGACATATGTGATCATGATACCGGTGGCGCGCACGTTCAGGGCGATGGCCTTGTCCCAGTCTTTGGCGTCGATATGGTCGACAGGGGACAGTTGCGTGTCGTGGAATGCGGTGTGAATCCACAGTCTCACCCCGCCCCAGCGCTCATGGATCGAGCGGCACAGGTGCTGCATGGCGGCGTCCTGCGTGATGTCCATTGGTGCCAGCGTTGCTGCCCCGCCTTTGGCCTTGATCCGGTCGTCCAGATCCTCCAGCCCGCCAACTGTGCGGGCTACAGCGACGATATGATAGTCGGGGGCCAGCGCCTCGGCCATGGCAAAGCCAAGGCCGCGCGAGGCGCCGGTGATCAGGGCGACGGGTTCGTTGGGATCTGTCATGTGTTGGTCTTTACCGTTTGTTGAGATGGTATGTTAGCGCCATTTCGATGCAATGCGCCAGAGCGTCATTTGGTAGCGGTTGATCAAGGCGGAAAAGCACCGCCCGCGTGCCCTGATAGGTGAGGGTATCGGGGTAGATTTCGCGCATGGTGTTAACCAGCGTGGTTTTGCAGTTAAAGAACAATGCACCATGATCCGGATTGGCGGGTTTCCAGCCTATACGGATGGTCGAGCCTGATCTGGTTGCTTCGGTCAGATAGGCGGGCTCGCCCCATTTCAGGGTTTCGGTCAGGTCGCCGACGGCGGGGTTGCTGGCGGCGGTCTGGAAGATCAGGCTGCGGAGGTTTAACAGCGCATCGCGAGCGGGTTTGGGGAAGGCGTCAAAGGCGGTTTTGACGGTTGGGGGGATTGAAGAGGGCAATTTACTAAACCTGCTCTAGGTGCGGGCGGATATCATTGCCGTATAGCGCATATATATCAAGAAGCTGATCAAAGGTGATACCTTTGTCCTGTGCTTCAAAATACGGATGTTCCTTGTCTGATATCCAAAGATACGGGGGTAGTGTCGCGAGTTTGGTGGAAATTCGAGGACGGCGTAATCTCCGGGTGCATCGAAGCCACCCAACCGGCGGCTGGAACCGCCAAGGAGATCACGCCATGACAAAGAATACAGCAACATCGACATCCGCGCTACTGGCCAATGAAGCAGGCTATGACCCGATTGAAGACCGGCTGCGCCAGAACATCCGCGCGACGATCGAGGCGGTTTTCGAAGAGGAGCTGGAGCAGTTTCTGGGCCGTTGCCGGTATGGCCGCAGCGGCGGGGCAAAGGCCGGATACCGCCACGGGCATCGCGAGCGGCAACTGGTCGGAACATTTGGAACCGAAACGGTGCGCGTGCCGCGTGCGCGGATCACAGGCGAGGCCGGCAAGGCCAGAGAATGGCGCTCGAAGGCATTGCCCCGCTACCAGCGGCTGACGAAGAAGGCCGAGGCGCTGATCGCTGCTGTCTACCTTTCGGGCACCAACACACGGCGGGTAAAACGCGCCCTGTTCGGCCTGTTTCAGGGGGCGGTCAGCAAGGATGTGGTGAGCCGCGCCTGGCGCAAGGTGAAGGTGGACTGGCAGGCGTGGTGCGCCCGCAGCCTTGCGGATGAAGACATCGTGCGGCTGATCCTGGACGGCACCGTGATCAAAACGCGGATTGACAGGAAGGCCACCAATATCTCGGTTCTGGCCGCGATTGGCGTGCGCCGGGATGGGCAGAAGGTCTTGTTATCACTGATGAACATGGGCGGCGAAAGCACCTCCGCCTGGCGTCAGTTCATCAACGATCTGGATGCGCGCGGGTTGAAACGGCCCGAATTTGTCATCGTGGACGGGGCACCGGGACTTGAGGTCGCTCTCATTGCCCTCTGGGGTGAAGATCTGCCGATCCAGAGGTGCACGGTGCACAAGCACCGCAACCTTCTGGCCAAGGCACCCAAGCGTATGCATGATGAGTTGACAGAAGATTACCGCGACATGATCTACGCCAAAACACCCGAGGAAATCGCCACCCGCCGCAAGGCATTTCTGCGAAAATGGCGGCTGAAATGCAAGGCCGTCGCTGACAGCTTGGAAGAAGCAGGAGATAAGCTTTTCACCTTCACGCGTCTGCCACAAGGCCAGTGGAAATCGGCCAGAACGACAAATGCGATCGAACGCCTGAACGAGGAATTCCGCCGCCGCATCAAGACCCAGACCGTGCTGCCATGCGCCGAGACCGTGCCGATGCTGCTTTGGGCTCTGATGGCCTCGGGGCAGATCGTCATGCGAAAGGTCGATGGCTGGGAAACGCTCGCTCAGCCCGTCGCCGACGCAACCCTTGACCAAGCCGCCTGACCGGCGCATAACTCAACCCGCTCGGAGGTGCCTGAAATCAATTTCCACCACTTTCGAGACACAACCGATACGGGCGTTGGCGATCATTGCGCGGGCTGATTACTGCAGGGGTAGGCAAGGGCGCACCAGTCGGAACCGCGTTGCTTAGCCAACTGAACATAGACCCAAGGTCGCCCTGTGTGCCATCATCAAAACGGGCGCAAAATGCGTTGAAGTTATCAATTGAAAGTGTCCCCCACACTCCGAAACTGAAAACCTGATCGCTTCCTTGTATCGGAATTGGCAGAAGGCAATGAACAAAGCGGTGATCCCCCATCACACAAAAATCTTCGGTCAGGGCATCTGTATCTTCCGTTAGGGTGTGGTTGGGCTGTTGTTCAGGCGGGCCGTTCCAGACATCAGGCGCATTGCAGACTAGATCATAGATACCATCAAACGACTGGCTACAGCATTTACAAAGGTATGATGCGTCATTGAAACGCTGCCAGCGCGGATCATTGGCGAGTGCCTTTTCGAAGTTCATTCCGCCGCCTTGATTTCAAACCCCTGTGCAATCATATCCGCCGGTTCCACCGGATATTCGCCGGAAAAACAGGCGTCGCAATACTGCGGGCAGTCGTTGTTGCGTCCCTGTGCCTCGCCAGCAGCGCGATATAACCCGTCAAGCGTGATGAAGCGGATGCTGTCTACGCCCAGATGTTCGCGCATTTCGGCTTCGTTCATGGTCGCTGCCAGCAGCTTTTCGCGCTCGGGCGTGTCTACGCCGTAGAAACAGGGCCACATGGTGGGGGGGGACGCGATGCGAAAATGTACCTCGGCGGCACCGGCATCCAGAATCATTTCCTTGATCTTGCGGGATGTTGTCCCGCGCACAACGCTGTCATCCACCAATATCACCCGCTTGCCTTTGATCAGCGCACGGTTGACGTTCAGTTTCAGCAGCACACCCATGTTGCGGATGCTTTCGGTCGGCTCGATAAAGGTGCGGCCGGTATATTGGTTGCGGATGATGCCCATCGCATAAGGGATGCCGCTTTCTTGGGAATATCCGATCGCCGCCGGTGTGCCACTGTCGGGCACGGGACAAACGATGTCGGCGTCCACGGGGCATTCGCGGGCCAGTTCCACACCGATCTGGCGGCGAGTTTCATAGACGGACTGACCATTCAGAATGCTGTCGGGACGCGAGAAATAGACATGCTCAAAAATGCAGAACCGCGGTTTTGCCAGGGCAAAGGGGCGGTGGGATTCAACGCCATCTGCGGTGATCACCACCATTTCACCTGGCTCGATCTCGCGCACGAATTCCGCGCCGATGATATCCAGCGCACAGGTTTCCGAGGATAATGCCCAGCTTTTGTCCCCGATTTTGCCCAGCACCAGCGGGCGCACACCCAAAGCATCGCGCACGCCGATCAGTTTGGTGCGGGTCATTGCGACGATAGAAAAGGCGCCCTCGACCCGGCGCAGGGCATCCTTCATCCGTTCGGGGATGTTTTTCTGGAAGCTGCGGGCCATCAGGTGGATGATACATTCGCTGTCACTGCTGGACTGAAAGATCGAGCCATGCTGGATCAGTTCTTTGCGTAGCGCCGCCGCATTGGTGATATTGCCATTATGGGCAATTGCGGCCCCGCCCATCGCGAATTCGCCAAAGAACGGCTGAACGTCGCGGATCACAGCACCTTTTTTACCAGCGGTCGAGTAGCGAACATGGCCAATCGCCAGCGGGCCGGGCAGGGTTTCCATCAGGCTGGCCTTGGTGAAATTATCGCGCACATAGCCAAAGCGGCGGGCGGAATTGAAACCCTGCTCGGGGTCATGGCTGACGATGCCGCCGGCCTCTTGCCCCCTGTGTTGCAAGGCGTGCAGGCCAAGGGCGACGAAATTGGCGGCATCAACCTGACCAATCACGCCGAAAACGCCGCATTCCTCTTTTAGCTTGTCATCATCAAACGGGTGGCTTGGCAGCATTTTTTGCATTTCAGCAGTCGCTCCGAATCCCATGGCAGTGGTTCGCTTCCCTCTTTAGGGGGTCGCGGGCGGTCTGTCACCAAATAGTAGCAAACCGCCGTTTGCTTAATTCGAAGCAGGCTTGTTACATTCGCCAACCAGTTGGTCGTAACGCGAAGTGATCCAGCCCGGCGCATCCTCGGGGATGCTGTCGTTGATGCGGTCCTGCATTTTGGCAAAGACGCGTGCGGTGCGGCTGTCGTCGATCATCGGAATGGCCTGATCGGTGATAACGCGATCATAAACCACCAGCGCAATGCCAACCAAAAGCAGCCCGCGCGCCACGCCGAACAGGAAACCTAGCCCCTGATCAATACCGCCAAGCGCCGAACGCTGCACGATAGACGAAAACATCGGTGTAATCAGCGACATCACAATCAATGCCACGGCAAACATCACAATCAATGCCACGGCAAATACGGCGGCAAAGGCGGCAATGCGGGACAATTCGCAACTGTCTTTCAGGAAATCCCCCAGCACGGGCACCTCGCGAACCAGAGGTTCGGCCTGCGCCGCAAACATAAATGCCAGAATGGCAGCGACGACCCAGCCGGCAATCGACAGGCTTTCGCGTACGAATCCCCGCGAATATGCCAGAAGCGCAGACAGTATGATGACAACCGCCACCACTGCATCAATAATTGTAAAACCTTCCACGTCGTAATCTCCTAGCCTGCTTTGGACCGGTTAACCGGCACCGAAAATCTCACCAACAAATGCCGTCAAATCCGGCATTTTCTGAATATTCAGCCCCCCGGCGCCAGAGGTTTTACCACCTGACGGCGCAATTGCACCCGAAAAACCAAGTTTTGCCGCTTCTTTCAAGCGGTTTTCTGTCTGGCCTACGGGTCGCAATGCCCCTGATAGGCTAATTTCGCCAAAAACCACAGTGTCAGCGGGCAAAGCGGTATCTTCGCGCGCGGACAGTAGCGCGGCTGCAACAGCCAGATCGGCGGCCGGTTCGGTAATTCGCATGCCACCTGCGACGTTCAGATAGACATCAAGGCCGGTAAACGGGATGCCGCAGCGTGCCTCGAGCACGGCCAGAATCATCGCCAGCCGTCCGCTATCCCAGCCAACGACCGCGCGGCGGGCTTGGCTGTGTGGCGAGGGGGCGACCAGTGCTTGCAATTCGCATAAAACGGGGCGTGTGCCCTCGATGCCCGCAAACACCACCGATCCGGGGGCGGGTTTGTCGCGTTCCGACAGGAACAGGGCCGATGGGTTGGTAACCTCGGACAGGCCCGCGCCAGTCATTTCAAACACGCCGATTTCATCGGCAGGGCCGAAACGGTTCTTCACGGCGCGCAAGATGCGGAACTGGTGGCCGCGTTCGCCTTCAAAGTACAGCACGGTATCGACCATATGTTCGATCACCCGCGGACCGGCGATTTGCCCGTCTTTGGTAACGTGGCCAACCAGGATCACCGACATGCCGCGCCGTTTGGCAAATGTGGTCAATTCATGCGCGGCGGCGCGCACTTGGGATACGCTGCCCGGTGCGGATTCGACATTATCGGCCCACATGGTCTGAATGGAATCGATGATTGCCAATTGCGGTTTTTCGGTTTCCAGCGTGGTCAGAATATCGCGCAGGTTGGTTTCGGTGGCCAGTTGCACCGGCGCATCGCGCAGGCCCAGACGGTCGGCCCGCATGCGCACCTGTGCGCTGGCTTCTTCACCGGAAACATAGATGGTTTTCAAACCCTTGCGGGCGAAACTTGCAGCGGCTTGCAACAACAGGGTGGATTTGCCGATGCCCGGATCACCCCCTACCAGAACGGCCGAGGACGGCACCAGACCACCCCCCAGCACGCGGTCCAGTTCCCCCATGCCCGAATGGGTGCGCGGTGGCGGTACCTCGTCGCTGGACAGATCGGTCAGGTTCAGCGCGCGGCCACGTTTGCCGCCCAGCGATTTCTTTGTGGGGCCTGCCGAAAGCGGCGCTTCCTCGACAATCGAATTCCATTCGCCACAGGCTTCGCAACGCCCCGACCATTTGGTCGAGGACGCGCCGCAGGCGTTACAGGTGAAGGTGTGCGTTTTGGCCATAGGCCCTTTTGCCCCAGCTTTGCGTCTACATCAAGGCGTGCGTTTCTTCTCGGTCGCAAAAGAGATCGCCAGGGACGCCAGAATACAGCCGGTGAACAAATACAGCCCCCAGGCGGTTTGCACCGTGCCCACGCCAATCCCCTTGGCCACCACCAGATATAGCGCCACCAGAAAGATGTCGGCCATCGCCAACCGCCCCAGCCAGTGCAGCACCGGCAGCACCTTGCGATGCAGTAAATGGAAATGGATCAGGGCAAGGCCGATGGTTTTCATATAGGGGGCGAAAATGGCGAAAAATGTGACCAGCAGGGCCAAAAACACATCTGATTCCCACAGCGATTGCAGGCCGGTGATCACCGATATTTCGTTCAGATCAAAGAAATAGGGCATCATGCCGCCCAATACCCCCGCCCGCAGCATCGGTGCGAACCAGGCGATTGGAAACAGCACGATCAGCGACAGGTTGGCGATTTTCAAAAACAGGTTCACAAGATTACTCCACCCCGAAATGATTGGGCATTTGCGGCGCCCATGCTGATACTTATGGGGTCGAAAACCATGCCACAATGCTTGAAGCGCGAGAAATCCGCCCTATAGGTCAGCGCACCGCCTCGATCGGCCCCTCAGCGCGGCCGTGAATGAACTGGTCCAGATAAGGGTCACCGCTGGCATCCATTTCCGCAACCGGACCGGTCCACTGGATCACCCCGTCATGCAGCATTGCCACCTTGTCGGCGATGGCGCGAACGCTGCTCATGTCATGGGTAATGGTCATCGCCGTGGCGCCCATTTCTACTACAATTTCGCGGATCAACTCGTTGATAACACCCGCCATAATCGGGTCCAGCCCTGTAGTGGGTTCATCGAAAAAGATGATCTCGGGCTCGGCCGCAATTGCGCGGGCCAGCCCAACACGTTTTTGCATTCCGCCCGACAGTTCCGCCGGATAAAGATCGGCCACATCCGCTTTCAATCCCACGCGGCGCAGTTTTTCAATTGCAATCGCGCGGGCCTCGTCCTTGGGCCGTTTCAGGGAACCGCGCAGCAGGCGAAAGGCAACATTTTGCCAGACCGGCAGGCTGTCAAACAGCGCACCGCCCTGAAACAGCATCCCGAACCGCGCCAGAAAGGCGTCGCGGTCAACCTTGGTTACATCCTGCCCGTCCACGGTAATGATGCCGCTATCCGGCGTGATCAGCCCCAGAATACATTTCAGCAGCACCGATTTACCGGTGCCCGAGCCGCCGATCACCACCATGCTTTCGCCGGTGGGGATGGTCAGGTTAACCCCGCGCAAAACCTTGTTGCTGCCAAAGGCTTTATGAACATCCGTTAAAGTAATCATGATGAAAACAACACCGAGGTTAACAGGAAATTGGCCGCAAGGATCAGTACCGCCGCTGCCTCGACCGAGGATTTGGTGGCCTTGCCCACCCCTTGCGCCCCGCGTCCCGAATTCATGCCGTAATAACAGCCCATCAAGGCGGCGATAAAGCCGAACACAGCGCCTTTGATCAGGCTCGAGGCGACATCGGGGGCCTCGAGGAAATCAACCGTGTTGTTCAGATAGGTGGCGGCGTTGAAATCCAGTTTGCCGGTGGCCACAAGGAAGCCGCCGAAAATGCCGATGATATCGCCGATTCCCACCAGTATCGGCACCGTTATGAACGCTGCCAGAACACGCGGCACGGTCAGGTATTTCATGGGATGGGTGGACAGGGTGACCAGCGCGTCGATCTGTTCGGTCACCCGCATGGTGGCGATTTCGGCGGCAATGGACGAGGTGACCCGCGCCGCGATCATCAACCCCACCAGCACCGGTCCCAATTCACGCACCATACCGATGGCAACGATCTGTGGCACCACCGCTTCGGCGCTGAACCGTGCGCCGCCGGCATAAATCTGCAAGGCCAGCGCCCCGCCGGTGAAAAAGGCAGTCAGGCCAACAACTGGCAGGCTGAAATAACCAATAACCATAAGGGAATGGCCGAATTCCTTAATGTAAAACGGCGGGCGGACCATATGGCCCAGTGTCTGGAACAAAAAGATGCTGATCCGGCCAATGGCGGCCAGAATACCCATGGTATTACGGCCGATGGCGGCGATCGGGGCAAGCAGGCTCATGCGGCAAACCCTCCGGCATAACGGCGGGCGTAACGCGGGCCTAGGGACGTCAGGATTTCATAACCGATGGTGCCTGCCATTTCTGCCAGATCGTCCACCGTCTGTTGCGGGGTGATCAGGTCCAGATGGGTCGGGGCTTCGTTCAGGCGGGTGATATCGACCGTGATCAGGTCCATCGAGACACGGCCCACTAGGGGACAAGGAGTATCATCATGCCAGAAGGTGGCCTTGCCCGACAGTGCACGGATCAACCCGTCTGCATATCCACCGGAAACCGTGGCAATTTTCGCAGGTTGTTCAGCACGCCAGACATTGCCATAGCCCACGGTTTCGCCCGCCGCCAGATCGCGGGTCTGGATCACCGGCAGGGACAGATGCACAACGGGCCGCGCATCGGCAAAGGGCAGACCGCCATACAGGCCAATACCCGGGCGGGTCAGATCGAAATGATAGTCGGCCCCCAACAGGATGCCGCCGGTCGCAGCCAATGAGCGCGGGGCGTCAATGCCGTCGGTCATGTCGCGGAAGGCGGCCAGTTGGCTTGCGTTCATATCGTGGTCCGGCTCATCGGCGCAGGCCAGATGGCTCATCACCAAAACGGGGTTTTGCGGCAGAACGATGTCGCGCACGGCGGCCCATTCGGGGGCCTCCATGCCCAGCCGGTTCATGCCGGTGTCCAGCTGGATGCCAAAGGGGGCATTTGGCAGGGCCTCGAAATGGCGGGTCAACTGGTTCAGGGAATTCAGGATCGGGACCAGGTGCAGATCATGGATCATATCGGTATCGCCGCGCATATGCCCGCCAAAGACACAAATCTCGGGGCCGGGGCCAAGTGCCTGACGCACCGCGGCCCCTTCTTCGGCCACCGCCACGAAAAACCGTCGCGCACCGGCCTTGGCCAGCGCCCGCGCCACGCGGCCAGCATCCAGCCCATAGCCGTCAGCCTTAACCACCGCCGCCGTCTCGCAATCTGTCATGGCGTCCAGCGACCGCCAATTGGCAGTTAACGCATCCAGATCAATTGTCAGGTTTCCACTTCCCATAGGGGGTTTTTGACGGGTGGGGGGGGAAGGTCAAGCAGAAACACTAAACACATGCCTTGACAGCAACGATTATCCCCCGCATTTTCGCCTGATTATTGATGCGTACGAGTGCATATTTATTATTTTGGGGGTTCCCCCCAACAATTATATTTTGGAGATATTGAATGGACTTTAAGTCATTTCTAAGTGCGGCCAGTGCCGTTTCTTTTTTTCTAACAGCATCCGTTACATGGGCCGAACCGATGGACGAAGTCCTGGCCAAGATTGCGGAATGCAACGAAAAAGACTGTAACCAGCTGCGGCTGGGCGGAATCAAGGGGCTTACTGTTATCCCCGAGCAGGTGCTGGATGTTGTAAGGCTGGATTCACTTGATCTGGGACGGCTGGAAATAACAGACTTGTCCCCATTGGCAAAAATGCCCTGGCTCAAAAACCTGAACTTGTCTGGAACGCCAGTAACCGATTTAACCCCGTTGGCAAACCTGAAGGCGCTTCGCACTTTGAACCTTAGCAACAGCAAAGTGGTAGATCTGTCGCCCCTTGCTGGACTGGCGGCGCTGCAAAAGCTAGACATCTCGCGCACCGAGATCACCGATATTTCCATATTAACCAAACTGGGCGCATTGGAAAAACTGAACCTTAGCCAAACTGGTGTCACTGACATTTCCGCATTTGTGGGGTTGGGCGCCCTGGAGGAGTTGGATATGCAGCGCGTGGCGGTCACCGATTTTGGTCCACTGGCAGGGTTGGGCGCACTGGAAGATCTGGATATTTCAAGGACGGACATTTCCGATCTGTCGCCACTATCCGGTCTGCCGGTGCTGAACAAACTGGATATCACCGAAACACAGGTCAACGATATTTCCCCGCTGGCTGGCTTGCGAATGCTGGCAACCCTTTCGGCGTCTTTTACCCCGATCAGTGATCTATCGCCGCTGGAAAATTCAAGAAATCTATATGGCCTTTACATCAAGGGAACGCAGGTATCCGACATTTCGCCTTTGGCCGGAAAACCATTTCTTGGCAATCTGGACATTAGCGAAACAGCGGTAACAGACATCAAACCTCTGGCTACAGATGTGGCGATGAAATCTCTGCAAATGAGCAAAACCGGGGTGACGGATATATCGACGGTTGCGGGTATGCCCCTATTGCAAACGCTGAATTTGAAAGAAACGAAAGTTGCGGATATTTCAGCAATCTCCAATTTGGAAAATATCTATAATGTGGATTTAACCGGCACATCGGTATCTGATATTTCGGTATTTGCAGGCAAGCAAAAACTAAGCAGCCTTACCTTGATAGGCACGGCTGTTTCCGACATATCACCCCTTGCCGGACTTGAAAAACTCTACGGTCTTGATCTGACGGGCACTCAGGTTAGTGATTTAAGTCCTCTGTTCGGTTCGCCGAAACTGCGTTCTGTGACGGTGAAGGATATGCCAAATCTTGACAAAACCCAAACAGACAAATTGCAAGAGGATGGGGTTAAACTGCGCGGTCTGGAATAATATGGGTATAGCAGATGAGGGCAGCTTTTAAAAGCTGTCCTCGCCGCCCTGCCACGGTTTGACCAGATTGCCAAAACGGGTGAACTGGCCTTCAAAGCTCAACTCGATATGGCCGATCGGTCCGTGACGCTGCTTGCCAATGATCACTTCGGCCTTGCCGCGCAGGGCTTCCATTTCGTCCATCCAGACCTGCATCTTGTCCAGCTCGTGATCGCCCGGTTTCTCGCGCTCTTTATAATATTCCTCGCGGTAAACGAACATCACCACATCCGCATCCTGCTCGATCGAGCCCGATTCCCGCAGGTCCGACAATTGCGGGCGTTTATCATCACGGTTTTCCACCTGACGCGACAACTGCGACAGGGCGACCACCGGAATGTCCAATTCCTTGGCAATTGCCTTCAGGCCTTGGGTGATCTCGGATACCTCGTTCACCCGGCTATCCTTGGCCGTGGCAGGGCGCACCAGTTGCAGATAGTCGATGAACAGCACATCCAGCCCGTGGGTGCGTTTAAGCCGCCGGGCACGCGCAGCCAACTGGCTGATCGGCAGGGCGGGAGTGTCGTCGATATAAAGCGGGCAGGCCTCAAGCTGTTTTGCGGCTTCGACAAATCGGCGGAATTCCTCTTCGGTCATGTCCCCGCGGCGGATCTGTTCGCTGGGCACTTCGCTGGCCTCGGACAGGATACGCGCGGCCAATTGCTCGGCGCTCATCTCGAGGCTGTAAAACCCGACAACGCCACCATTCACCGCCCCCTCGGTGCCATCATGCAGCGTGCCCTTTTGATAGGCCTTGGCGATGTTATAAGCGATGTTGGTCGCAAGCGAGGTTTTCCCCATAGACGGGCGACCGGCAAGGATCAACAAATCCGAACGGTGCAATCCGCCCAGCTTCTTGTCCATATCGGTTAGGCCGGTTGAAATCCCTGCCAGTCCACCATCGCGTTGATAGGCGGCGTTGGCGACATTCACCGCATCGGTCACCGCCTTCAGGAACGACTGAAACCCGCTGTCGGTTTGGCCCTGTTCCCCAAGCGCATAAAGCGCCTGTTCGGCCTCGACGATCTGCTCTTTGGGCTCCGAGGCAATATCGACCTTGCCCGCCTTGTCCGAAATCTCGCGGCCCAGCCCGATCAATTCACGCCGGATCGCCAGATCATAGATCATCTGCGCGTAATCGCGTGCGGCAAAACCGGAAATGGCAGCTCCTGCCAGACGCACCAGATAGGCGGCGCCGCCCAGTTCTTTCAGGCCCTCGTCATCTTCCAGAAACGCCTTTAGCGTGATGGGCGAAGCAAGATTGTTCTTGGCAATCCGGCTGGCGGCAACTTCGAAAATGCGCGCGTGGGTTGGCTCGAAAAAATGCTGCGGGCCGATGATCGCCGCGACACGGTCGTAAATATCGTTGTTGGTCAGGATCGCGCCCAGCAATTGCTGCTCGGCCTCGATGTTATGGGGTAGGGCATCGCTGATGCCTGCCTCGTCCTGACCTGAATTAATCGGCGCAATTTCGTTCATGTCCCACCTGTCTGTCCCACCGGCAATTGTTTAAACGCACCGCGCTGGCGGCGCAAATTGTATAAATCTGTGGATAGGATGAACTGTCCACATCTGGTAGGTTTCAATATTTAACCCTCAATATACACGAATTTTGGCCCGTTGGCGCGTTATTTTTTTCGCGCATCCTGCCAGACGCGCGGGGCGGACAAGAAGCTTTCGACCTCGCTCAAAGTGGCCGCATCAAAGGCACCGCTGGCTTTGGCCTCGGTTAGAACATCCCACCATGTGCACAGGTGATGCAATGTAACCCCATGATCCCCCAAGGTTTTCCCGGTTTCGGGGAAGATGTCGTAATAAAAGATCACAGCCGTATGGGCGCAGGTGGCTCCGGTTTCGCGAATCGCATCGACAAAAGACAGCTTGGATCCACCATCAGTGGTCAGATCCTCGACCAGCAAAACCCGCTGCCCTTCGGACATGTCACCTTCAATCCGTGCGTTACGCCCATAGCCTTTTGGTTTCTTGCGCACATAGCTCATCGGCAGGGCCATGCGTTCAGCCACAAGGGCGGCAAAGGGGATGCCCGCGGTTTCGCCACCGGCGATATTGTCAAATGCTTCGAAACCCGCGTTACGCATCACGGTGGCGACCATGAAATCCATCACGGTTGACCGGATACGCGGATGGCTGATCAGCTTGCGACAATCGATATAGGTCGGGCTGGGCAGGCCCGAAGCCAAGGTGAACGGTTCAATCGCATTAAAATGCACCGCCTTGATTTCCAGCAGCATTCTTGCGGTCAGGTGGGCGATTTCTTCTTTGGAAGGATAGGTCGAGGGGATCATCGGCAATGCCTATTTTGCGTTTCTTTTTCGTCCAAATATCCCCGCCGGAGGCATAAAACCTTCTTGCCTGCGGCGCGGATATTTATGGAACGGTAATATATCAGCCGGTGACCTGCCACAACAGATCGAATCTGGGGTCGAAAATGGTGACGTCGCCATCAATGGTGGCTAATTTTCTAGGCGCGGGGGCAGGGGTGCCTTTGGTCAGGGTAAGGGTGCTGTCGTTGACAGGCAGGCGGTAAAACGCGGGGCCATGCAGGGATGTGAACCCTTCCAGCCGGTCCAGCGCGCCGTCATCCTCGAACACATGGGCAAGGATCGGCATGGAGTTGGTGGCCGTGAAACAGCCCGCACAGCCACAGGCGTTTAACTTGTTGGTATCCGTATGCGGGGCGCTGTCGGTGCCAAGGAAAAACCGGGCATCCCCCGATGTGGCGGCGGCGCGCAGGGCCAGACGGTGGCTTTCGCGCTTGGCAACCGGCAGGCAATAGTAATGCGGTTTGATGCCGCCGACCAGAATGTGGTTGCGGTTGATGATCAGGTGGTGCGTGGTGATGGTGGCGGCCAGATCATGATCGGCACTTTGCACATACTCCACCCCGTCAGCTGTGGTGATATGTTCCATAACCACCCGCAAACCCGGTGTTTTGCGCCGGATCGGGTCCAGCACGCGGTCGATAAACACAGCTTCGCGATCAAAGATATCGATGTCTGCATCCGTTACTTCACCATGCACGCACAGGGGCAGGCCGGTTTCAGCCATGCGGTCCAGCACGCCGCGTACCTTGTCAAAATCGGAAACCCCCGAGGCTGAATTGGTCGTTGCCCCCGCCGGATACAGTTTCACCGCCGAGACCAAGCCCGAAGCATGGGCCGCGGCCACATCATCGGCATTGGTTTCTTCGGTCAGATACAGTGTCATCAGCGGGGTGAAATCCGCACCATCCGGCAAGGCGGCCATGATCCGCGCCTTATAGGCAGTCGCATCTGCCGATGTCACCACGGGCGGCACCAGATTGGGCATGATGATGGCACGGGCAAAATGGCGCGTGGTCTCGGGCAAAACAGCGGCCAGCATCGCGCCATCGCGCAAGTGCAGGTGCCAGTCATCCGGGCGGCGGAGGGTGATTTGATCGGTCATGATGGCCCCCGATTACACAATCCGGGGCCGTCAAGCTATGGCAAATTTCTTTGTAGGCAGGTTTTTATCAATGCCCCTGTTAATTCCACGCCTCGACCACGTCGAAATTATCCTGTGGGGCAATCATTCCTGCAGGACCAAATCCCAAAGGCAGGCGCGGTTCCTTGCGCTTGACCACCCGCACAACCGGGGCAAGGCGGATATCGAAATATTTCGGGTCATTGAGGATGTCGGATGGCAACCGGTTCTTGGCCAGAACGCGGCGTTTTTGGTATTTGACTTCGACATCATAATCGCAGCCTTCGAATACGCCATCGTTACATTCGTCGGTAAAGCATTTGCGCAGCTCGATTTCGCGGGCCCGCAGCGCCTGAATTTCCTTGCGAACATGGCCAAGTTCGTCGGCCGGCATCTGATGTAACATTTCAATCTCCCTAACTGTGTTCAAAGGGAGAATTATGGAAAATTCTAAATAAATTGCTAATCCAGAGGTTGAAAAGCAACATTTTTTCGGGTCCGCCGAATGTTGGGCAAGGTTTTACCGTCCGATTTTAAACGGGTTTCGATTTTTTCCAACCGTTCTTTGAACCGCGGCGCTTCCACCCGGCTGGCAGCATAGCGGCATAACATCCCTGACATGATGCAACGGTCGTCATCATCCAGATGGGTCAACACGCGCCCAAGGTAAGGGGGGTACTCATGCCGTGCGCGGTACAATTGATGGAACCGTTTTGCCACGTCCCCGTCTTCACAAACGGCGTCGACCAATGGTTTCAGGATATCCATCTGGATCATGGCCTTCATGATGTCGCGGCCCAGAAACCGGCATCGAAGTTTGGTCACATGCGAGCGTGTAAAGAGTGCCGCGTGCATGGCATCCATTTCCTCTTCTGGATCATACAGCAGGAAGACCTGATTGGCGGCGTCCACCATATCGGGGGCAAAACCATACCGGTCCGTGAACGACACCCGACGGCTGGATTTGAAACGGTGGTCCCATTCGGTCACGCGCGGATCCAGTGTGGCCTGCGGGTTGAACACAAGAACAGTGCAGCCGGGGGCCGCAACCGAATATGCCGCCGCCGCATAGCCACACATGCCGGCCCCCATGAAGACCACATGGTCGAATTCCTCGAACAACCCTTCATCCAGCAGCCCGTCAAAATAGTCATAAACAGAGTTGCTGCGAAACCATGTGCACCCTTCGGACAGGATCCCAAGATGGGACCAGCCTTTTTCGGCAATCAATTCGAACCCCAGCGGCATTTCATCCTCTGTGTTTTGGCGGATGCTTTCTATGGTTTCAAAGGTAACCAAAAGGGTCGACGATCCCTCGGTCAGGACCGCATAGTGGTTATTGTCCAGCGGTTTGAAGTATCCCGGTTCTTCGCCAACATCTTCCAGACGGGCAAGCCATTCCTGCTTGTCAGCATCATCTGAACCAGAGGGCGCGCGCGGGTCGTCCATGTTTTTGGGTGTTCCTTAGATATTTTGTATGGCTGATATTCCATTCAAATACGGCGAAAATATGAGGTAAATCGCTTGAAAAGCGGGTGTTTTCCATCCGTTCGTCACCAATTTACTTTATTGGCCCGCTTTGTTGACAGATTGTAAATAGTTGGGTTCGGTCCGCAACTGTTTCAAGACCAACCAGGATGTTAGTGATCAATAATCCGCGATGATTTTCAGGTGTTTACCTATAGTTGAAGCGAAATCCCGTGCGCCAATATACGAATTGGGGGTGATCAGTTCCGTTGCAGGGTTGCCGTTAACGCACCCATTGCAATCAATACCGCACCGCCTGTGCGGTTCACCCAAGTCAGCACTTTCGGGCTGCGAATGCGCTGCCCCAATTGATCCGCCAGCAGCGCATAGGCCAGCGCGTTTATCGCGCCCAGACCGACAAAGGTGGCGAGCATGGTCAGGAATTGCGGCATCACCGGCAGGTCGGCGCTCAGGAATTGCGGGACAAAGGCGAGAATAAAGATGATCCCCTTTGGGTTTAGTGCCGTGACCAACGCCGAATGGGCGAATATCCGTTTGGCCGGTGTTGGTGAGGGGGCTAGCACATCCTTTAGATGTGGCGGGCTGCGCAACAGTTTGATCCCCAAAAACACCAGATAGGCTGCACCGACCAACTTAAGCGCCGTAAACGCCCATGCCGATGTCAGCAGGATCGCCCCCAGTCCTGCCAATGACAGGGAAACCGCGATGAAATCCCCCAGCGCAACACCCAGCGCCGTTGCCACCGCCACACGCCGCCCTTGGGTTAGTGCATAAGACACCACCAGCAGGATTGTCGGGCCGGGAATGACCACCACCACAAAGGACGCCGCAGCAAAGGCAAGCCAGAGGTCCAGCGGCATGGCTTAGCTTATCCCGAAAGCGAATCCTGCGCCGATCAGGATGAAAGGCAGCAGAAACGGGGCAGGGACAAGGGTCAGGATAATCAGACCGATGGTTGGATCAGCTTCCATAATCGGGGCACCTTTAAAACAATTGCAATCAGGCCACAATAAACAGGATCACAAAAGGTTGCAACGGCTGCGGCGTTAACAAAAACAGCATGGCTGTTACAACTGTGATCATATCGCCCTCCTTAGAAAAACGCCTGCAACCCCGTCTGTGCCCGCCCCAGGATCAGCGCATGCACATCATGGGTGCCCTCATAGGTGTTCACGGTTTCAAGGTTGACCATATGTCGGATCACCTGAAATTCCTCGGAAATACCATTGCCGCCGTGCATATCCCGCGCCATGCGGGCAATATCCAGCGCCTTGCCGCAGTTGTTGCGCTTCATCAGGCTGATCATTTCGGGTGCGGCGTTGGCTTCGTCCATCAGGCGGCCAATCCGCAAAGATCCTTGCAGGCCCAGCGTGATTTCTGTCTGCATATCGGCCAGCTTCTTCTGGAACAGCTGCGTTTGCGCCAGCGGCTTGTTGAACTGCTTGCGGTCCAGCCCGTATTGCCGCGCGGCGTGCCAGCAGAATTCGGCCGCCCCCAACACACCCCACGAAATGCCGTAACGGGCGCGGTTCAGACAGCCAAACGGCCCCTTCAGGCCCTCGACATTGGGCAGCAGCGCGTCTTCGCCCACTTCCACCCCGTCCATCACGATCTCACCGGTTATGGAGGCCCGCAAAGACAGCTTGCCGCCGATTTTCGGTGCCGACAGGCCTTTGGCGCCTTTTTCCAGCACAAACCCCTTGATCTTGCCGCCATGGGCCTCGGATTTCGCCCAGACCACGAATACATCGGCAATCGGGCTGTTGGAAATCCACATCTTGCTGCCAGTCAGCTTGTAACCGGTGGCGGTTTTTTCGGCCCGTGTCTTCATGCCGCCAGGGTCCGAGCCCGCATCGGGTTCCGTCAGACCAAAGCAGCCGATCAGGCTACCGGCGGCCAGTCCGGGCAAATACTTAAGCCGCTGCTCCTCGGTGCCATAAGCATAGATCGGATACATCACCAGCGACGATTGCACCGACATCATCGAACGATAGCCACTATCCACCCGCTCGATTTCCCGCGCCACCAGACCATAGGTGACATAATTTGCCCCCAGCCCGCCGTATTCCTCGGGGATCGTGGTGCCCAGCAAACCGGCATCGCCCATCTCGCGGAATATGTTTGGGTCACTCGTTTCATTCGCATAGGCCTCGATCACCCGTGGCTGCAACACGCCTTGCGCAAACTCGCGGGACGCATCGCGCAACATGCGCTCGTCCTCGCTCAGCTGGTCCTCCATCCGGAAGGCATCTTCCCAGTCAAAGCGGGACAGATCGGGGGCATCTTTGGGCTTCAGCGCGGGCGTTGTCATGGCGGTATCTCTCCAGTCAGGGTTTCGCAGGGCCACTTGAAACGGTTTAGGTCAAGAGTCGCAAGGAAAATCATCGCAGTTGCAATGATATTATCGCCGGATCATACGGGCAATCACGGGGGCGCTGATAATCACGATGAATATCCGTAATAAATGATGCGCCACGACAAAACCGACATCAGCCTCGGCCACAATCGCAATCACCGCCATTTCCGATTGTCCCCCGGGTAGAAATGCCAGCATCAAGTCCAACGGATCGCGGTTGGTCAGCAGCATCACCGCCCAGATAACAGCAATGCTGACCGCCGCCAGTATTGCGCAATAAACCAGCCCCGCCCCCACATCGATGCGAATTTCCTTTGCCGTAATCCCCGAATATTTTGCCCCCACAGCAATGCCGATGAAAAACTGCGCCGCCCAGATCATTTCGGCCGGCGGGCGTGACTGGATGATACCGGCAAGCGACAGAATGGCGGCAACAATCAACGGCCCCAGTATCGAGGCCCCGAACAACCCGATGCGTTCGGCCAGTCGCCAGCCGATAATTCCGGCAATCACCATGATCACGATTTGCGACGCGGGCAGGGCGCTGGCCCGCACTCCCGGTGCCCGCGTCAGGTCCAGATCATATAGATGCGCCAGCACAAACGGCACCACCGCCACGATCACCAACACCCGTGTGGCATGGATCAGCGACATGGCCCGCACATCGCCGCCCGCTTCCTCGCCGAAAATCAACATATCCTGCAACCCGCCGGGCATCGCCGAATAGAACGATGTCGGATGGTTAAACCCCATCCCCCAGCGGAAAAACGGATAGCCCGCCATTCCGATCACCAGCACAAACAGCGGGATCAACAACAGGGTTGGCCCATAACCCGGCAATTCGTGCAACAATTTTGGCGTTACGGTTGATCCGATCACCACCCCCAAAAAGGTGCGCATCACCAGCCCCAGCGTGCCCATCCCCGCCAATGGCACCCCGGCCAGCGCAAACAGCAAACACCCCGCCATTGGCCCCAGTAACAGCGGCAATGGCAGATGCAACGCCCAGAACACCGCGGCCCCGATGCTGGCGGCAAATAGCGCTGTGGCGCGGTGTTTCCAAAGGCGGCTCATACCGGGCAACTTGCGTCATTGTGGTGGGTTTGGGCAAGTCTTGCTTGACGGGGGCGTTCTGCCATGCAGTCTATTTAAAAACGAAAGGGCAGTAATGGGCTACGACATAACCTCGATTGACGATGTAACGGCGCTACTGGCCGAGCAGGGCTATATCTGTGGCCGCGATCTGGCAACGGTGGTGTTTCTGGCGCTGCGCCTTGGCCGGCCGCTGTTTCTGGAGGGCGAGGCGGGCGTGGGCAAAACCGAAATCGCCAAAGCCATTTCTGCTGCCCTTGGTCGTCGCCTGATCCGCCTGCAATGCTACGAGGGGCTGGATGCTTCTAGCGCCGTCTATGAATGGAACTTTGCCGCGCAAATGGTGGCGATCCGCACCGCCGAAGCGGTCGAGGGCACGGACCGCGAGGCCCTGGTGGACGAATTGTTTTCCGAACGCTACCTGATCCGCCGCCCGCTGCTCGAGGCAATGAGCCCGCAACCCGGCGGCGCGCCTGTGCTGCTGATTGACGAGCTGGACCGCACGGACGAACCGTTCGAGGCCTTCCTGCTGGAAGCGCTGTCCGATTTTCAGGTCACCATCCCCGAACTGGGCACCATCAAGGCGCCGGAACCCCCCATTGTGATCCTCACCTCCAACCGCACCCGCGAGGTGCACGACGCCTTAAAACGCCGCTGCCTCTATCACTGGGTTGAATACCCCACGTTTGAACGCGAGCTGGAAATCCTGCAAGCCCGCGCCCCCGAAGCCAGTGCGGCCCTGTCACGCGAGGTGGTCGCCTTTGTCCAGCGCCTGCGCACCGAAGATTTGTTCAAAAAACCCGGTGTCGCCGAAACCATCGACTGGGCCAAATGCCTGCTGGCGCTGGACGTGATTGATCTATCACCCGATGTGATCGCCGATACCTTGGGCGCGATCCTGAAATATCAGGACGACATCCAGAAAATCGCCAGCGGCGAAATCGCCAAAATCCTGAACGACGCCAGGGCTTCACTCGATACGCCCTGACTTCTTCTTGCCGAAAATACCTGCCGCAATTCACGCCCGTTTCAATCGCGCTGCCCGTCCGCCACGCCGTTTGACCACCAATGGCTTGCGCCCCTCAAGCTCGGCCATAATCGACGCCCGCTCACCATCATCCATCGCAGACCAGCGCGAGATTTCATCCATGATGGGGTGGATGGCTCCACCCGCCGGCATCGCAATGTGCCATATTGGTGCTGTCGCAAACCAATAAGAGAAGGAGCCATCCACAATGGAGATTACAACACTCGGGATCGATCTGGCAAAGTCTGTTTTTCAGCTTCACGGCGTTGATGCTGCAGGACAGATTGTGCTGATGAAGAAATTGCGCCGCAATGCCGTTCTGGAGTTCATGAGCGCGTTGCCGCCTTGTCTTGTGGGAATAGAAGCTTGCGGTACCTCCCATTTCTGGGCGCGGGAGATTGCGGCGCTCGGCCATGATGTGCGGCTGATCCCGCCCGCCTATGTCAAACCCTATGTCAAACGGCAAAAGAACGACATGGCAGATGCCGAGGCGATCTGCGAGGCCGTAACACGCCCGAACATGCGCTTTGTACCGATCAAGACGCCTGGGCAACAGGGTGTCATGGTGCTGCACCGGACGCGAAAGTTGCTGATCCGGCAACGGACCATGATGCTCAATTCGTTTCGCAGCCATCTGGCCGAATTCGGCATCATTGCGCCACAGGGGCCGCAACATGTCGTAAGAATGGCGAAGGCCATGAAGGACGGAGAGCATGACGACCTGCCGGAGGTCGCGCGTACGGCGTTGCTGGGTTTTGCCCGTCAGCTTGAGACGCTCACCGTAGAAATCCGTTCGCTCGATAATCAGCTGCGTGCCTGGCATCGACAAAGTGCGGTGAGCCAGCGGTTACAGACGATCCCGGGCGTCGGGTTCATCACGGCAACCGCTATGGCCGCAAGCGTTCCGGACCCGGCTGCCTTCGCGTCGGGGCGCCAGTTCGCGGCCTTCCTCGGGCTCGTACCAAGGCAGAATTCGTCAGGAGGCAAGGACAGGCTCGGCCGAATATCCAAAATGGGCGATCCCTATCTGCGAACTCTGCTGGTAAATGGTGCCACATCGATCATTCGCAGAGACGGACGCGACGACAGCGCCACCGGCATCTGGATCCGCAGATTGCTTGATAAAAAGCCCGCGCGTGTGGTCACGGTTGCCATTGCCAACAAAACAGCGCGCATCATCTGGGCCGTGCTGTTGCGCGGAGATGTTTATCGCCGCCCGGCAGTCAACTGACAGGAATCGCAGCGACCGGGATACGGGTTCGCCGCACCGAGTTGCGAGGGCAAAGATGAATGATGATGATCAACGAAAGCCGCCGCCGGGACACCCCGTATCGGTAGCCCGGGCATAAAAGCTCGTCTCCATGATTGGGACCCAGGCGACGCGGACTTCATCAGGGCCAGCGGTCAAACGTACCGCGCCAACAGGCCGAACACATGACCGCAACCGCAATGATCAAAACTTCAAATTAACCCTTGCAAAAAAGGAGCCATCCACACATGCTACGATAACACCCCGTGCATAACCGTGCCTCGGGGTGGATCACGCATATATTGACGCAAGGCGACTGCACCTCGTCCCGTTTCCAGACCTCATCCGCCACGTTTCAAATGCCCCAAACGGTCCATCACCCCTTGCAGGATGTATCCGGCGGCCACATGGTCGATCACCTCGGCCCTTCGCGCCCGCGAAGTATCGGCCTCCAGCAAGGCGCGTTCGGCGGCCACCGTGGACAGACGTTCGTCCCAGAACCCGATCGGCAGATCGGTCAGGCGCGACAGGTTGCGGGCAAAGGCACGGGTTGATTGGCATCTTGGCCCTTCCGAGCCATCCATATTGCGCGGCAATCCCAACACGAATCCACCCAGATCACGCTCGGCGGCGATTACCAGCAGACGGGCTGCATCCACGCCGAATTTCTTGCGCTTGACGGTTTCCAGCGGGGTGGCGACAGTCAGAAATTTGTCCGACACCGCAACCCCGATGGTCTTTGTGCCCAGATCCAGCCCCGCAAGCGCGTGCATTGGCGCCAGAGCCCCTGCGAAATCCTCGATCGCGTCATAGATCATTCAACCACACCGGCCCGCACAGCCGCTGCGCGAATGGTGTCCACGGCGGCGGTATCACCGGCAAAGGCTTCGCGGGCCTTGGCCCAGGCCGTTGCGGCTTTGTCTTTGTCACCCAATACACCTAATGCGCCAATCAGTTGCGCCCATTCCTGCGGGCTGCCACCGTCTGTATCGAGTCGTTCGGACAGTTGCGATACCATGCTCTGGATCATCGCCTGCCGTTCTTCGGGGGTCATATCCGAGGCCGCTGATACGGCATCTGCGTACGGACCTGCCAATGCTGGGGCATTTGCCTGCGGTGGCAGACGGTAATTCACACCTGCAATCGCGGCCGCATCCTCGATCTGGTTGCGAATTGGCCGCACCCATGGATCATCCGGCGCGCTTTCCTCAAGAAGATCGCGCCATATGTTAAAGGTCACATCGGGACGCCCGTTCTGGGCAAACATCAGGCCGGTATAATACAGTGCCTTGCCGTTCTTCGGATCCATCATCAACGCCTTTTGCAACGCGGCTTCGGCTTTGGGGGAAACATAGCCACCGGCAGCCATAATCATAAGATCGGCCAGATCGGCATAATCATCGGCAGTGGCATTTGCCCCCTTGATATCGATTACCTGCTGATGGGCACGGTAAGCGGCGGCGTAATTGCCAAGGGCAGCCTCGTTTCCGGCCAGCAACTCATGCCCCTTCAGGTCATTTGGGCGTGCTGCAACAGCTGTGCGCAGCTTGGCCACCAATTCTTTCTGGCGCGGATCAACCTGCGCGGCCACAGGCGGCACCTGCGCTTCGATTTCGGCCTGCGAGGGGCGGTTCTCGCGGGCCTGTTCGGCCTGATCAAAGCGCAGTTGCAACGGTAAGTCCGGATAGCCGGGCGCCCCGATCTTCTGGTAGATCCCGACAGAAGCGGCCAGCAACACCAGTGACGCCAGAATGGCACCGTATGTCATGGCTTTGGGTGCGCGATGCACATCTTCGGCCACTTGCAACACCTTGTCTGTATCCAGAATCCGGCGCGATACTTCGGTCTTGATCCGTGCGGCCTCTTCCTTGGACACAACCCCGCGTTCCAGATCGCGTTCCACCCCGGCCAACTGGTCGCGGTAAACCTGCAAGTCATATTCGGCCGCCGCCACTCCGGTATCCTGCCCACGCAACAGCGCCAATGCCAGCAACGCAGCAACCACAAGGATAAGCACGCCAATCACAATCCAGAACGCCATAGGGTTTTTCGCCTTTCGTTAAATTCCGCCCCCCGTGTATCGCGAAACCGCCCTGCACAAAAGGGCGAAACCGCCGCAGGCAGATCACAGATCCGACAGCAGGCATAAATTGTGGATATGTCGCATATTTTCCCAATTGTGCCGCAAGCGTGCGTGGCTAGAATTGCCTTGCGTATCAATACTGTGGTGCAGGGGCTGCTTTGCCCCTTTAGGGGATTCGAAATATGAGACGTTATTCCGCATTTGCCATCGCCCGCGAGGCCCTGCGATATCACACCGGTTGGGGCAAGGCATGGCGTTCACCCGAACCGAAAAAATCCTATGACGTGGTGATCGTCGGGGCTGGGGGGCACGGGCTGGCCACCGCCTATTATCTGGGCAGGAATTTCGGCATCACCAATGTGGCCATTCTGGAAAAAGGCTGGCTGGGCGGCGGCAACACGGGCCGCAACACCACCATCATCCGCTCGAACTACCTGCAAGACCCATCCGCCGCGATCTATGAAAAGGCCCGCAGCCTGTATGAAACCATGTCGCAAGACCTGAATATGAACGTGATGTTTTCCCCGCGCGGCGTGATGATGCTGGCCCAGACCCAGCACGAGGTCCGCGGCTTTCAACGCACCGCACAGGCCAACGCCTTTCAGGGGGTTAAAACCGAATTCATCAGCCCGCAGCGGGTCAAGGAACTGGTGCCGATCATGAACATATCCGGCCCGCGCTACCCCGTACTGGGTGCCCTGTGGCAGGAACGCGCCGGTACGGCCCGTCACGACGCGGTGGCATGGGCCTATGCGCGTGCCTGCTCCGACATGGGCATGGACATCATCCAGAAATGCGAAGTCACGGCGGTGAACCAGTCAAACGGGCAGGTCACCGGCGTTGAAACCACACGCGGCACGATTGGTTGCAAGAAGCTAGGGATACTGGTCGCGGGCAACTCGGGCGATCTGGCGCACATGGCGGGGTTCCGTCTGCCGATGGAATCTGTCGCCCTTCAGGCGCTGGTGTCCGAGCCGATCAAACCCTGCCTTGACGTGGTGGTGATGGCCAACACCGTGCACGGCTATATCTCGCAATCGGACAAGGGCGAATTCGTGATCGGCGGCGGCACCGATGCGTTCAACAACTACACCCAGCGCGGCAGCTTTCACCATATCGAGGAAACCATTCGCGCGCTGATCGAAACCTTCCCGATGATTTCACGCATGAAAATGATGCGCCAGTGGGGCGGGATCGTGGATGTGACGGGGGACCGCTCGCCGATCATATCAACCACGCCGCTTGGCAATTGCTATATCAACGGCGGCTGGGGCACGGGCGGGTTCAAATCCATCCCCGGATCAGGCTGGGCCATGGCGGACATGATGGCCAACGGACAACCGGGGCCACTGTGTGCCGAATTCGGGCTGGACCGGTTCGCCGAGGGGCGGTTCATTGATGAAAGTGTCGCAGCGGGGGTAGCTCACTGATGTTAGTATATATCTGGGCCATTACCCGGGCCGCCACCGCGCATCTTTCCTTTGTCATGAGGCTTGGTCTTTGCCCCTGCGCGAATAAAAACGATAACTATGGCAATAAGCGCAAGCAAAGGGAGTATTTTCAAGAATGTTTCCATAGGCCCAGTATATGGCTTGCACCGGTAAATTACAAATTGTTCCAATACCATGGCGATAAGGTAGCAGCGATTTTATCGATTGCAGTTGGTTGGATAAACAATATTAGTGCACTTCTTTTATCGCCTATAACAGAACAATTGGGCTTTGTGATTGTTCTACGAGAACAAAAAAAGTGGAAAAAAAAGGAGATAGCCCAATATCGGATGTTTGTCCCATTTTCGTTTATTCCATTTCTGCTCAAGGTTTTGGCGATAAATCTCGGCTGCTTCGGGATCCGTTTTTTGCATCTGGCCATATTTCAGAGCGCAAAGAATAAAATACCCGACCCACAAAAAGTAAATGAGCACGATAGTATTGAAGATGAAACCTATGATCGCTTCGATGAATTCCATACACGCAATATGGAATTCACGAATTGGTTTTTCAATGCTTTGGAAATGAATAATAATTTTCAAATAATGGAGGTGCGTCATGCTAATCCTTGAATGCCCATACTGCGGCGTATCCGCCGAAGAAACCGAACTCCACGCTGGCGGCGAAGCCCACCTGACCCGCCATGGGGCCGGGGCCTCGGATGAAGACCTGCAATCCTACCTGTTCTACCGCAAAAATCCCAAAGGGGTGCATTTTGAACGCTGGCGGCACAGCAACGGCTGCGGAAAATGGTTCCATGCCGCCCGCTGCACCATGACGCTGGAAGTGTTCGGCACCTACAGCGCCCAGACCACGCAGCCCCCCGCCGACCTGATCAAAAAGATCAAACAAAAACGCCCCGATTGGGAGGGCTACTGATGCCCTATTATCGTTCCCCAAATATCCCCGCCGGAGGCTCCGGCCCCGCCACCATCGAAAGGGCTGCAAAATGAGCACCCGCATCCAAAACATGGGCCGTTTCCTGAACAAAAACGCCCCCGTCACCTTTACCTTCAACGGTCGGTCCCTTGGCGGTTATCTGGGCGACACGCTGGCCTCGGCGCTGCTGGCCAATGACCGGATGCTGATGGGGCGGTCCTTCAAATACCACCGCCCGCGCGGGGCAATGGCCAGTGGTGCCGAAGAACCCAACGCGCTGGTGAACATGGGACAGGGTGCGCGGTTCGAGCCGAACCAGCGCACCACCACCACCGAATTGTTCGACGGGCTGTGCGCCACATCGCAAAACCACTGGCCCAGTCTGGATTTCGACGTGGGTGTGGTGAACAACTATGCCGCCCGCTTCCTGCCCGCCGGGTTCTATTATAAAACCTTCATGTTCCCCCGCGCCGCATGGAAACATCTGTTCGAACCCATCGTGCGCCAATCCGCCGGTCTTGGCAAACCGCCAAAACAGCGCGATGCGGACCGCTATGAACATTTCTATTTCTTCACCGATGTGCTGGTGATCGGCGGCGGCATTGCGGGTCTGCAAGCAGCCCTTGCTGCGGCTTCTTCCGGTGCCAGGGTGCTGCTGATCGAGCAAACCGCCCATTGGGGCGGTCGCGCGCCGGTGGACGGGGCCGAAATTGACGGCAAACCGGCCGAAGACTGGGTCGCGGAAACGCTGGCCACCCTGCAAGCCATGGAGAACGTCACCATCCGTACCCGCACCATGGGCGCTGGCGTATACGATCACGGCTATGCGCTGGGCTATGAACAGATCACCGACCACGCCCCCGATACAGACGCCCCGCGCCACCGGCTGTGGCGGATCAGGGCGAAACAGATCATCACCGCCACCGGCGCGATCGAGCGCAGCCTGTCCTTTGCAGGCAACGATATCCCCGGAGTGATGCTGGCCTCTGCGGTGCGCGATTATCTGGTGAATTGGGGCGTGGCCGTTGGCAGGCGCACCGTGGTTGTCACCAACAATGACGATGCCTACCGCACGGCAATTGCGTTGAAACAGGCGGGGCTGGACGTGCCCGCGATCATTGACGCCCGCCCGCAGGTTGTGGGCGAATTGCCGAAACAGGCCCGCGCGCTTGGCATCGAAGTGCGCGAAGGCCGCGCCATTGCCAAGGTCAAGGGCGGCAAGCGGGTGACTGGCGTGGCCGTGTGCCTGCAAGACGGTGACGGCGGCGCGCGCGAGGAAATCAAATGTGATTGCGTGGCGATGTCCGGCGGCTTTTCGCCCGTGGTGCATCTGTGGTCCCATTGCGGCGGCAAGCTGAACTGGGTTGAGGATCAGGCCCATTTCGCCCCCGATCCCAAACGCCCGCCCACCGGCGATGACGGGCAGGGTTTTGTGTTGACGGCTGGAATCGCCAGCGGTGCGATGGACACACCCGAAGTGCTGAAAGACGCCCATGCAGCGGGCAAATCCGCCGCCAAAGCGGCAGGGTTCACCCCGAAGAGGGCAGGGCCGCCAAAGGCGCGCCCGACCGATGAGGCGCCGATGGCCCCCATCTGGATCATGCCCGCCAAAGCCACGCCGGACCTGCGGGCCAAGATGTGGCTGGATTTCCAGAACGACGTAAAGGTGTCCGATATTCAACTGGCCGCCCGAGAAGGTTACGAAAGCGTCGAACACACCAAACGCTATACCACCCTTGGCATGGCAACGGATCAGGGCAAGCTGAGCAACATCAACGGGTTGGCCGTGCTGTCGGATGCTTTGGGCCAACCGATTCCGCAAACCGGCACCACCACCTTCCGCCCGCCCTATACCCCCATCTCCATGGGCGCGATTGCGGGCGAGGCGCGCGGCGACATCTTCCAGCCCCTGCGCCGTTCCCCGATGCATGACTGGCATGTGGAGCAGGGCGCCTATATGGAGCCCGTCGGCCAGTGGCGCCGGCCCTATTGCTATCCCCGCGATGGCGAGAGCCACGAACAAGCCGTAGCGCGCGAGGTGAACAACACCCGCAATAATCTGGGCCTGCTGGATGCTTCGACCCTCGGCAAGATCATTGTCAAAGGGCCGGATGCGGGCAGGTTCCTCGACATGCTCTACACCAACATGATGTCCAGCCTGAAACCGGGCCGCTGCCGCTATGGGCTGATGTGTAATGAAAACGGGTTCCTGATGGATGACGGCGTAGTGGCGCGGATTGATGACGACACTTTCCTGTGCCACACCACATCCGGCGGGGCCGAACATATCCACGCGTGGATGGAGGAATGGCTGCAAACCGAATGGTGGGACTGGAAGGTTTATGTTGCCAATGTAACCGAGCAATTCGCTCAGGTCGCCGTGGTTGGCCCCAACGCCCGCAAGCTGCTGGAAAAACTGGGCGGCATGGATGTCTCGAAAGAGGCGCTGACCTTCATGGGCTGGGCGGATGGCACCATCGGCGGTTTTGACGCACGGGTCTACCGGATTTCGTTTTCCGGCGAGCTATCTTATGAAATCGCCGTGCCGGCCTCGCAAGGCCGCGCGTTCTGGGATACGCTGCACGCGGCGGGCGCGGAGTTTGGCGCGATGGCCTATGGCACCGAGGCGCTGCATATCATGCGGGCCGAAAAGGGCTTTATCATGATCGGGGATGAAACCGATGGCACCGTGATCCCGCAGGATCTGGGGCTGCATTGGGCGATCTCGAAAAAGAAGGATGATTTCCTTGGCAAACGCGCCCAGCAGCGTCCGCATATGACGGACCCGAACCGCTGGAAGCTCGTGGGGCTGGAAACGCTGGATGGCTCGGTGCTGCCGGACGGGGCCTATGCGCTGGCAGACGGTGAAAACGCCAACGGGCAGCGCAATATGCAGGGGCGGGTGACGTCAACTTACCTTTCGCCCACACTGAACCGCGGCATCGCGATGGGGCTGGTGCTGCACGGGCCGGACCGGATGGGCGAGGTGATCGAATTTGGCCTGGCGGACGGCACAACGGTGGCGGCGAAGATCGTTGATCCGGTATTCTATGACAAAGAAGGGGAGAAGCAGAATGTCTAATGCTGTCAGCGCGTTGCAGGGCGTTTCTTCTGCCGGATATGTGGATGTGCGGGAAATTGGCCTGCAAAGGATGATCACCCTGCGCGGCGATCTATCGATGGCGAAAATCGCCAAGGCGGTCAAGGCAGCGGTGGGTGTGGATATGCCCGCGCAGCGCGGGATAAACCTGAAAGATGGCAAAGGGGCGGCGTGGATGTCGCCGGATGAATTGTTATTGATGGTGGCCTATGAGGACGCCGCTGCGACCGTGGCCAAACTGCAAAAGGCGTTGGGGACCACCCATTCGCTGGTGGTCAATGTCTCGGACGCCCGCGCGGTGTTCACCCTGACGGGGGAGCGGGTGCGCGAAGTGGTAGCGAAACTGTCGCCGGTGGATATGGACACCTTCCCGACGGGCGAAATCCGCCGCACACGACTGGCGCAGGTGCCAGCGGCGTTCTGGATGTCCGGCAAGGATGAAATCACCCTGGTGGTGTTCCGCAGCGTGGCACAATACGCGTTTGACCTGCTGAAAACAGCCGCGGCCAAGGGCGGCGAGGTCTGGTAACCCGCCGCCGTTGTTTGCCTTATTGACCCAATGTCAGATGAAAACCTATCCGCAATTCCGGTGTCAGGGAGGAAACAGACAGATTGCCGGCATCCACACCTCCAAAATTGGCTAAGGATATGTTGCTTTTTCCAGTTTTGACGACAACGGCACTTGCCGACATCTGCCCCTTGTTACCAACATCCCTAAGATATCTTGACGCATGTCAACTTTTCGCATGCAATACCTTAAGACTATGATCATGAGGGCTTTTTCTTGCCTTTACCGCCCGTTATTGGTGTGTAATAATTCCCATGGGTAACAATAGGTTTAGTTATGAAATTGAATAAATGGTTTGCTGGAATTCTAATGGGTTCTTTTGTTGTCGCAACTTCCGCATCTGCAACAACGTATAAATGTAATGTTCGTCTGAATGATGGGGTGGATGGCTCCACCCGCCGGCATCGCAATGTGCCATATTGGTGCTGTCGCAAACCAATAAGAGAAGGAGCCATCCACAATGGAGATTACAACACTCGGGATCGATCTGGCAAAGTCTGTTTTTCAGCTTCACGGCGTTGATGCTGCAGGACAGATTGTGCTGATGAAGAAATTGCGCCGCAATGCCGTTCTGGAGTTCATGAGCGCGTTGCCGCCTTGTCTTGTGGGAATAGAAGCTTGCGGTACCTCCCATTTCTGGGCGCGGGAGATTGCGGCGCTCGGCCATGATGTGCGGCTGATCCCGCCCGCCTATGTCAAACCCTATGTCAAACGGCAAAAGAACGACATGGCAGATGCCGAGGCGATCTGCGAGGCCGTAACACGCCCGAACATGCGCTTTGTACCGATCAAGACGCCTGGGCAACAGGGTGTCATGGTGCTGCACCGGACGCGAAAGTTGCTGATCCGGCAACGGACCATGATGCTCAATTCGTTTCGCAGCCATCTGGCCGAATTCGGCATCATTGCGCCACAGGGGCCGCAACATGTCGTAAGAATGGCGAAGGCCATGAAGGACGGAGAGCATGACGACCTGCCGGAGGTCGCGCGTACGGCGTTGCTGGGTTTTGCCCGTCAGCTTGAGACGCTCACCGTAGAAATCCGTTCGCTCGATAATCAGCTGCGTGCCTGGCATCGACAAAGTGCGGTGAGCCAGCGGTTACAGACGATCCCGGGCGTCGGGTTCATCACGGCAACCGCCATGGCCGCAAGCGTTCCGGACCCGGCTGCCTTCGCGTCGGGGCGCCAGTTCGCGGCCTTCCTCGGGCTCGTACCAAGGCAGAATTCGTCAGGAGGCAAGGACAGGCTCGGCCGAATATCCAAAATGGGCGATCCCTATCTGCGAACTCTGCTGGTAAATGGTGCCACATCGATCATTCGCAGAGACGGACGCGACGACAGCGCCACCGGCATCTGGATCCGCAGATTGCTTGATAAAAAGCCCGCGCGTGTGGTCACGGTTGCCATTGCCAACAAAACAGCGCGCATCATCTGGGCCGTGCTGTTGCGCGGAGATGTTTATCGCCGCCCGGCAGTCAACTGACAGGAATCGCAGCGACCGGGATACGGGTTCGCCGCACCGAGTTGCGAGGGCAAAGATGAATGATGATGATCAACGAAAGCCGCCGCCGGGACACCCCGTATCGGTAGCCCGGGCATAAAAGCTCGTCTCCATGATTGGGACCCAGGCGACGCGGACTTCATCAGGGCCAGCGGTCAAACGTACCGCGCCAACAGGCCGAACACATGACCGCAACCGCAATGATCAAAACTTCAAATTAACCCTTGCAAAAAAGGAGCCATCCACACATGGCCACTATGGCGGCATATCGCCGGTTCTGGTTTTTTCGATCAATGATGATGAAACCGAAGCCATGGTTTATGATGCCTTTATCAAGGAAACATATGACAAGCCAATCGAGGCAAAGATCGTTGTGGCGAATACCAAACGGTATACCCTTAAATGGTCCGTTGCGGTTAAACGGATTCGGATGGGCAGCCGATGCCGCGGATCGACTATCGGGCTACATATCTGAAACGTACCCACCGAATTTCAGTGACGGGGTTTCCTGCCAGATATGACAACCGGTTCGAGGGAACCGGGAAGTGTGCTGTGGCGAAATAATACCGAAACATGCGGCGAGTTGGGGTATCTGGTTTAGATAGCCGATAAGAGGTGGTCCCACTTTTTTGACCAGTCAGCAGCCAGTTTAAGATGGATCAGGGTTTCATTTAGGCTGCCAAACTCATTGGTTTTGTTTTTCTGTCATAGGCTTCATCCGGGGTCAATATTCCGTGGGTGGAATGCGGGCGCTCGGTGTTGTAGTAAGCCAACCATTTCCCGATCCCGGCGCGGGTCTGCGAACCCGTTTCAAATGCGTTGAGGTAAATGCATTCGTATTTCAAGGATCGCCAAAGCCGCTCGATCATCCGGTTATCGACCCAGCGACCTTTGCCATCCATCGAGATTTTCACGTCGGCTTCTTTCAGCGCCTGCGTCCATTCAAACCCGGTGAACTGGCTGCCCTGGTCGCTGTTCATGATATCGGGCTTGCCGTATTTGGCCATAGCCTCTTTCAGGGCTTCAACGCAAAAATCTGCCTCCATGCTGTTTGACAATCTCCAGCTCAAAACCTTGCGGCTGTGCCAGTCCATGATCGCGACCAAATAGAGGAACCCGCGCTGCATCGGAATGTAGGTGATATCTACGCACCACACATGGTTTGGACGATCAATCGTCAGGTCTCGCAGCAGATACGGGTAGATCTTATGCTGCGGATGTTTCTTGCTCGTGTTGGGCGTCTGGTAGATCGGAACCAACCGCATCAGCCGCATCAAACGGCGGACCCTGTGGCGACCACACTTGTAACCTTGGCGCTGCATGTGCCGGGCCATTTGCCGTGATCCATACCACGGCGTCTGCAAGAATTGCTTGTCGATTATTGTCATGAACCGCAAATTTTCAGCACTTTCGCCTTTTGGCTGGTAATACAGGTTCGAGCGCGCCAGAGAAAGTAGCCCGCATTGTCGTCGCACACTCAGATCATGCTCACGGCTCACCATTTTTTGCCTCGCTTCCCGAGCAACTGTTGCGAGGCGTTGGCTAAAAAATCCCGTTCCACGACCAGCTGACCAATCTTGGAGTGCAGCTTCTCAATCTGGGCTTCATCAACCCGATCAGGATCACGGCCCCGTCTGGAAAATGCCGTGGCCATGTTTTCAATCGCTGCTCGTTTCCATGTGCCAATCTGGGTTGGATGCACACCATACTTCTTCGACAGCTCCGCCATCGTCATTTCCTCGCGGATTGCTTCAAGCGCAACGCGGGCTTTGAATTCGGGAGAATGGTTCTTTCGTTTCGTCATTTTGAATCGTCTTTCTCATAAGTCGATCCACCTTAACAACTGGTCCGAATTTCCGCGACCACCTCTCTATTTGCGGCCAAAGGAAAACAGTTTTTTTTTGCCCATGTTTCCTTGGGGGCGCGGGGGACGTATTTGTCCAGTTCGGCCTCGATATCGGCACCTTTGATCAGTTCCTCGCCCGCCTCGACCCGTTCGGCCAGAAAAGTGGCAATGGGGATGATCGCATCCTTGTATTCGGGTTTGGCGAAAATTTTCAGCGCGATATCTTCGAGTTCGAACATCACTGTTTCGGCGTCCTCTTCACCCTTCAACCCCGCGATCAGGCGCGACAGTTCATCCACACGGGCGATGTCGCCGATGCCGCAGGTGTTGCAGGAACAGGCGGTTTCCTCGGCAATCTGCCCTCCGAACAATTCGATCACGCGGATTTCCAGCGCCTCGATAAATGACACCCAGTCGTTGTTATTGAACGTCTTGTCGCTGCTTAAAACCGGCGGGCGGGGTAACATGCGGACCGACAGGATATGCAGGTTCAGCGCGCGGGCGGTCAGGGCGTGGCCTGCCTCGTAAACGGCCAGACGAAAAGCCAGATCGGCGCATTTGCCTTCGGGGTTCTGATGGGATGTTTCGGCATACATTTGCTTGGTCCTAAGTGATCTTTTCGGCCTTTGGCGTGTCGCCCTTGGGGATCGCGGTTTTGCCTGAGGGATCGGCATAGCGGTCGTTCAGGTTCTGGATGTGGGTGGCCACGGTTTCGCGCACGGTGCGCAGATGTTTGCTGGCGCGTTTGCTCCAGCCTGCGGGTTCCACGCGGAAAATCGACTGGAAGGCACCGGCGCTTTTCAGGAAGGCATTTTTCAGGTTCAATTCAACCTGCCCATAGGATTCCGACAGCGGTTTGGCGATGCGTTTGGCCACGAAACCGCGCATCCAGAAATGAAAGGCAAAGGCAAGGATGGCAATGGCCACCAGGCCAACAGTTGCGTCGATCCAGTTGGCTTTGATCCACGCGAAGGTGAACATTTCCAATGATGGCATCCATTTGAAGTAAACCGCCGCCCCGATGGCGGCAGCCACCAGCACGCCCAGTGCAATGCCATCGCCAATCAGCACGCCACGGCGCCATTTCGCCTTGGCGGTGCGCAGTTTGGGCAGCACGTCATGCTCCAATTCGTTCGCCACGGTTTCCAGCACCGAAACGATGCGGTAATTGCGCTGCAGCTCTACTTCGTCCATGCGTTCTTTGATCTTGGCCAGATCGGTGTCGCGTTTGGCGCGGAAGCGTTCGCGCAGGGCTTTATCTTCGATCGGGCTGGCGGCCTTTTCGTTGTAGATGGTGTAAAACTGTCCCGCCGTCAGACCGGCCTGCGCGATGGCACGCTGCCATGCACCCACCACTTCTTCGGGGTTGTCGTCCTTGGCGGCTGTGTCGATCTGGTTCAGCACATAGAGGAATTTCGAGGCATCCGTGCGCGTCACCGTGCGGGCGACCAGATGTTCCAGCGTGTCCTGCATTGCGCCCGGTTCGGGGTGGCGCGCGTCAAAGAACACCAGCACCAGATCGGACAGATCAAGGATATGATCGGTGATGCGCAGGGTCGAGGTGCGCTGATCGTCAGCGTCGAAACCGGGGCTGTCGATGATGATCTTGCCACGGATTGCTTCCTTGTCGGTGGTGCGCAGTTGCAGATAGCTTTCGATGTGTTTGCCTTCGCCCTGGGCCACTTTTTCGATCTCGTGACTGATGCGGTAAAAGGGAAAGCGCGGATCGGCATCAAGGGCCGAACCGGGCAGGGTCTGATTGCCGCCACCATCGGCCGAGCGGTGACAGATCACGGTGAATTTGTCATCCACCGCCTGATTGCCGGTGCTTTGCAATTCATCCCCGACGTAGGCATTGATAAAGGTCGATTTGCCCGATGAAAATGTGCCCAGAACCGAAATCAGCGGCCACCATGAAATCCGCGATGCCAATGATGTTTCGCGGTCCAGCAGGCCGGTTTTATACAGAAGCTTGTCGAATTTGTAATAAGTCGGCAGCACCTCGAGCAGTGCGGGATTTTCAGCCTTCAGGTGGCTTTCCAGACGGGCGAGGCGGGATTTCAGAAAGGTGCTCATATCGGTGTGTTTCCGGTTGTCGGCGTTACTGGGAAAGGCGCTGGCGCAAATCGGTGGCCTTGGCGGGCGCGATGGCCTGCAACACGCCGATCAATAGCATCACTTGTTGCGGGTTGCCATCTTTGATCAGTTGAATGCCGGCCTGATGGTACATTTCCGCCGCTTCCGCATTGCGGCGTTGGGCGTAGTACAGGTTGCCCAGCTCGCCCTTGATGTCGGCGTTGTCGGGGAAATCGTTGACCAGCCCTTTGTAGCGGGCCTCGGCACCGGCCATGTCGCGGTTCCAATAGGCCTGGCGGGCCTGTTTCAGACGGCTTTGCAGGTCGGTGTCGGGTTTGGACGCGGGGGCAGGTGCTGGCGCGGCGGGTTGTGCCGTGGGCGTGACGATCTGCGCGGTTTCGGCGGTGGGGTATTTGGGCGGCTGTTCAGCGGCGGGCGCCTCGGCGACGGGCTGTACGATGGCTTGCGGTTCAGGGCGGGCCACGGGTTTGGGCGCCTCGGAAATCGCTTCGGCCACGGGGGTGCCTGTGGCGGTATCGGTTTGTACGACGGGGGTGTCGTCATCCCCGCCAAAGCCCAGCAACGGCATCACTGTGTTGCGGTTGAAAAACAGCACGGCGGCCAGAATGACGACGATGTAGATGGCAACAAGTCGCAGGAAAGGCATGATCATCGTTTCTATTCCTTATTCATTGTGGATGGCCGCGGCCAGCGCGTCCAGCTCAGTGGCTGCTTTGCCGTTTGGTTCCAGTTCAAACACCGCCAGCCCCTCGGAGAACGAACGGCGAAAGGCCAGTCGCTGCACCATTTTGGCGTCCAGCGGTTTGATCCCCTCCAGCATTTCCAGCACCTCCATCGTTTCGGCGTTTTCACGCGAACGCGGGTGTGGATCGGCGCGGTTGATAAAGGCGAAAACGGGGGGCAGTTTGCCTTTGGGACGGGCCTTGGCGATGATGTCCAGAAATTGCTGTGTGGCCCAGATGTCGGCCTGCGAGGGGGTCACCGGAATGACGATCCGGTCGCTGATTTTGATCGCGGCCTTTAGCGCATCCATGTCGGATAGACCCACGTCGATCAGCCATTCGCCCTTGGCCTTGGCGCGGGTGGGCAGTTTGTGCACCACCTTTAGCGCGGGTTCGATCCCGTCCTCGGTGCGGATGGCCGCCACATCGGTAACTGTGCGTTGCGGGTCCAGATCACAGACGGTGACATCGTGGCCCTGTTCCAGCCGCCAGACTGCCATGTTGAACACAACAGTGCTTTTGCCGGTGCCGCCTTTGAAGTTGGCGTAAAGTGTCAGCATGGTGTGCCTTTCCTGATCAGTTGCCCGCGGGCGCATCTTGGCGTGTCCACCCCTGCGGCACCATAAAGGCGGCGGGGTCAACGTGGCCGGTTTCAATATTTTCCAGACGGCGGATTTCACCGCCGGGCATGTCTTCGCGCACCACAACGCGTAACTCGGGATCGAACCACCAACCGCCGGTGTTGGCGGGTTGATCGGGGGCGGTGAGCTGAATGGTCCAGTGTTCGGTTTTGCGCCCTGCGACGTCCTCCATCGCCTTAAAGGCCATCGACATCACGCGGCCATCGGGGAATTCCTGCCGCAAGGCGCGGCGGCGGGTGGAATCCCACAGGATCACCAGTGGCGGATCCTCCGGTTTAACGGCCAGTTCCCAGCGCTCGACAGAAATGCCGCTAACGGTATCTTTGCCGGTGCGCTTGCAACGGGCCAGCGGTGGCTGGTCGGGGCAGGGGCTGGTATAGCCTTCAGTTGAGGTGGCCGGCACAGCGGGGCCGCGAATTTCGACATATGTTTTTGCGGTAGGGTCCAGCAAATACATGATGCCATCGGCGGGGCGCAGGATCTGGATGACGGGTTTGCCATTTTGTTCAAACTCCAGCCGCAGGTTCTGGCCGGATTTGACGACCTTACCGGTTGTTTCGGGTTGGCCGGGCAGGCCGTGAATGGCGGTTGCGGAATAGGATTGGGGTGCGCTGGCCGTCGGGGCCTGAACGGTTTGGGCCGTTGGGGTCGTGACGCTTGCCAACAGGGCAAACACAGTGAAAGCCGCGCGAATGATGCTGTGCTTTGACATTTCGTTCCCCCATTTGGTTTCGCAGAATAAAAGTGTTGTCGCCCGCCCCGCGCATTTGCGGGGCGAGCGGTTCCTAGACAGGTATCAGCCTAGTTGCTGGCACCGTCGGCAGTGTCTGCTGTCGGTGTCTGCACTTCGGCAGCTTCGCCACCTTCAGCGGGGGCTGCGGGCGGCTGGCCAGCCGGTGCCGGAGCGCCATACGGGCCTTGCGGGCCAGGATACGGACCCCAGGCAGGGTTCCAGCCATTGCCGTTGTAGCCATAGCCGTTACCGTTTCCGTAGCCATAACCCTGACCTTGACCTTCGCCACGGCTTTCGCCCTGACCTTCGCCTTTAACGTCACCGTTAAAGCCAAAGTTGAACGAGCCATTGCCATTGCCACGACCGTTGTTATTGCTGCTGAACGGACCCCAGTTGTTGCCCCAACCGTTGTTATAACCGTTGTTGCCACCCCAAGGTGTCCAGTTGTTGCCGCCCCAACCATTGTTGTTGCCCCATGGGCCCCAGTTGTTGTTGCCGCCCCAAGGGGCCCAGTTGTTGCCACCCCAGCCATTGTTGTAATAGCCGGGAGGGGGACCATAGTAACCGGCGGGTGGGCCGTAATAGCCACCCTGGCCAGGGGCGGGGCCCCAGTTTTGGGCGCTGGCGCCTACGGCCATCAGGCTGCCCAGTCCGGCAGCAAGTGCGATTTTGAATACTGTTTTACGCATGGTGTATCTCCTTGTTATTGTTCCGTTTATTTCTTGAATGTGGCATTGGAACTTGTGCCGGCATCCGTCATTTTCTTATTGTTATTGCTCGTCGTTATTTTCGATTTACTCACCAGAACCCGAACGGGGAATAATTGTTACCGGATGGTCCACCCCAGAAACTGTTGCCGAGTGGTGGCGCGGGGTACCCGCCGTAGCCGCCGCTGTATGGCGATGTTCCCATCGGATAGGCGGGTGCATATCCAACAGGTGGCGGGCCGTAATATGCCGGTGGGCTGGCATATGGGGTGAGAGGGGCGCCCTGATATCCGTAGGGCGCAACATAAGGGGGGCTTTGCGGCGGCACCGACAACTGGCGGTCCAGATCGGGCGGGGCAAAGCGGCTGGGGCCTGCCGGTGCGGTCTGTGGGGCGGGCGGCGCTGCAGGCGGAGCTTCGTAATATTTTGGCTGCGGTTTGGGCGCAGGGGCCGGTGCGGGTGCTGTTTGCTGTGGATAGGGATTCCACGGGTTGGCCTGTGTTGTAATAGGCACAAGGCACAGCACTGCCACCACAGCAGTGGTGGCCGTTTGAAACCGTATATGTGCCCGAAATAGTGTCATTCGTATTCTCTATTGTCTTTGTGGTCGTTGTGGTCTGCCGTAACCGGGTTGGTAGCCATAGCCGTAAGGTGCGTTGTTACCCCAAGGCATGAACCCCTGTGGTCCCCAAGGTTGCCCCCCGTAGCCGTAGTTCTGGCGCGGATTGGGTTGCGCGGGTTGGCCGTAATTCGGGGCGGGGCGTTGTTGGCGGGATTGCTGACCATTTTGCCCTGTGGCATAGCCCGGAAAATACCCCGGTGTGGGTGCTGCGCCATACCCTTGCCGTGCACCTGCCCCTTGGGGCGGTTGTGACCAGTTCCAGCCGGATATGAATGGCTGTTGGGGCGCGGGGGCTTGAGCGGTCTGCTGCTGTGCGCCATTTGGCCGCTGCACCTGCATCCAGTAAGGCATCGGTTGGCTATAGGGTTGTTGTTGTGGACGCATGGCAGGGGCTGGCACCTGCGGGCGGATGATAATCTGGTAGGGGCCGGGAATGGGCGCGGGGGACATAGCCGTTTGCGCCACAAGTGGGCTTGTTGCCATGATCAGGCCGAACGCTGTTAGTGCCGATTTACGCATAAGTCGCCTCCTATTCCTGATTGTCGCTGTTGGGGGTCTTCAGCTGGATACCGCGCCGTCCCGAGGGTTTTGCCTTGCGGCGGGTGGCGGGTTTGCTGGCAGGCTTTGTTGCCGCTTTGCGGGTCGCCGATTTAGTTTTCGGTTTGCTTGCCGCAGGTTTGCTTGCCGGTTTGGCCGCTTTGGGTTTTGCCGCCTTTGGTTTGGCTGCCGGTTTTGCAGTGATTGCCGCTTTACGCGCTGTGGCCGGTTTGGCTGCTTTGGGCTTTGCTGCGGGTTTGGCGCTTTTGGGTTTGGCTGGTTTCGCTTCGGGTTTGACCGGTTCCTGCAAAGGTGTGCTTACCACAGTTGCAGGTGTCGGGGCGGATTTGGGCGTGGCCGGTTTTGTGCGCGTCCCTATAACCATTCGGCCCAATCCACGGGCCAGACCGAACAGGGCCGCACCGACAAACAGAACCGCATCCCACAGTCCGGCCAGTGCCGATTTCGTGGTGCCGATCACGCCCTTGCCATTGCTGTCTGATACATGCAGCGGTTTGGGTGCGGGTTCGGCAGGGGGCATGGGGGCACCGTTTGCAGTCTGCTCGTGGCCCAGTTCCTGCATCGCGTCGGCATATTTCACACACCCCAGCGGGATCACCACCAGCGTCAGCAATGTGGACACCATCCCGCCCATCATCAGCGAAATCGCCATACCCTCGAAGATCGGATCAGACAGGATCACGGACGAGCCGATCATCAGCGCAAGTGCTGTGATAATAATGGGCCGCGTACGTGTGGCACAAGCGTGGATCACCGCGTCTTTGACGGGCATGCCCTCGGCCACTGCCTGACGCGAGAAATCGACCAGCAGAATTGAATTACGCACAATAATCCCCGCCAGCGCGATGAAACCGATCATCGAGGTTGCGGTGAACGGAGCGCCAAACAGCCAATGGCCGGGCACGATGCCGATCAGGGTTAGCGGAATGGGCGCCATGATGATTGCGGGCAGGCGGAAGTTGCCAAATTCCCCGACCACAAGGATGTAGATCATGATCAGCGCCACACCAAAAGCGATGCCCATATCGCGGAAGGTCACATAGGTAACGGTCCACTCTCCGCCCCATTCCAGCGCCGATTGCAGGCTGGTGGTGGGTGGCCCGATATAGTTGGTATCGACCCGCACGCCGTCTGGCGCGGTGTAATCATCCAGCAGGTTTTCCATTTCAAGGATGCCGTAAATCGGTGCGCCCAGACGACCAGCAACTTCGCCGGTGACATATTCAACCGCGCGCAGGTCTTTGTGGTAAACCGGATCATCCACGCGGTATTGTTCAAAATGGCCCAGCGTTGTCAGCGGGATCATAACGCCGCTGGCCGATGGCACCGGCAATTGCCCCAGCCGTCCGAATTCACCGCGCAGTGCAAGGGGCATGTGCAGATAGATAAAGCGCGGCTCCAGCGCGTGTTCGTCTTTTACGTCGCCCAAACGATACCCGCCCAGTGTCATTTCCAGTTGGCGGTTTATCGTTTCGACCGACACGCCCAGCCGCGAGGCCTTTTCGCGGTCAATTACAAATCGCCAGCTGTCAAACGGCATTTGCAGATAGCTGTCGGCATCAACGATGTTTTCGGCCTGGTCAAACAGGCGTTCCACATCGCGGGCCACTTGCCTGCGGGTGGCATCATCGGGGCCGTAAATCTCGGCCACCATGGTTTGCAATACCGGCGGGCCGGGGGGCATTTCCACCACTTCAATCCGTGCGCCCAACTGATCGGCAAGCGGTTTCAGCGCCGCACGGGCGGCAACGGCCAGATCATGCGATGTGCGGTCACGGTCGCCCTTGTCGGTCAGTTGCACCTGAATATCCGCGCCCCATGCGAAATCACGCAGGTAGGTGTGGCGCACAAGGCCGTTGAAATTGAACGGGCTGGCGGTGCCGGTATAGCTTTGAAGGGCGACGACTTCGGGCATTTTCAGCAGTTCGTCGGACAGGCGGGTTACGGCATTGGCGGTGACGGGCAGGGCTGTGCCCTCGGGCATGTTCACCACCACGTTGAATTCCGGCTTGTTGTCATTGGGCAGCATTTTGACCGTGACGGTCTGGGTATAGAACAAGGCAAGGCTGAGGAAAAACACCAGCCACATGCCCAGCCGGAACAGGCGGGCTTTGGCGGGGCTGTCCAGCAGCGGATACAGCATGTGTTCAAAGAAATGGTGCAGGCGTTCGGACTGGCGGTGTTCGCTTTCCTGCATTTTGGCCAGTTTCTTCATCGAAGGTTTGATGCGTTGCGCCAGCCACGGGGTAAAGATAAAGGCGGCAAACAGCGACAGCAGCATTGCAACCGATCCTAACGCGGGGATCGGTCCCATGTATGGTCCCATCATACCGGTGACAAACCCCATCGGCAGCAGGGCCGAGATAACGGTAAAAGTGGCAAGGATGGTCGGGTTCCCGACCTCGCGCACCGCATCGACGCTGCAATCGTCGGAACATTCACCATTCAGCAGCCAGCGGCGATAGATGTTTTCCACCACGACAATCGCATCATCCACCAGAATCCCGATAGAAAAGATCAGCGCAAACAGCGACACCCTGTCGATGGTATATCCCAGAAGCCACGCGCAAAACACCGTTAGCAGAATGACCACGGGGATCACAATCAGCACCACGGTAGCGGCGCGCATCCCGAGGGCCAGCCAGATCAAAAGTGTCACCGCGCCCGTTACCACGAACAGTTTGAAGATTAGCTCGTTGACCTTTTCATTGGCGGTTTCGCCATAGTTGCGGGTGACTTCGACATGCACATTGTCGGGGATCAGACTGCCCTTCAGGCGATCCACATAGGCCAGCACATCATTGGCTACCGACACCCCGTTGGTACCGCTTTTCTTGGCTACGGAAATGGTGATAGCAGATGCCCCGATTGGCGCGCGGTCTATGACTTCATCCTGCCCTTCATGGGCACCATAAGCGGGGCCGGTGTAGTAAGACACAAGGTTGTTGGCGTCATCGGTGCTTTCGGTCACCAGTGCCACATCGCGGATGTAAATCACCTGCCCGTCCTGCGTGCCTATCATCAGGTTTTCAATATCGCTGGCGTTTTTCAGAAATGCGCCGGTTTGCAGCGAAAAGGTGGTTTGCCCCATCTCGACCGTCCCGACCGAACGTTCGGCATTGGCCGAGGATATGGTCTGTGCGATTTGGTCCAGCCCGATACCGAAACCGGCCAGTCGTTCGGGGAATATTTCAACCCGAATGGCGTCGGATCGCCCGCCGGTAATGAAACTTTGCGAGGTGGTGTCGATTTCCTTCAGCCGTTGCAGCACGTCCAGTCCAAGCGAGCGCAGGCCTGCTTCGTCCAGTTCATGTGACCACAGGGTCAGGGTGACGACCGGCACGTCGTCCACCCCTTTGGGCCGGATCAGCGGTTGCGACACACCGGGCGGGATGCGGTCAAGGTTGGACTGGATTTTATCGTTCAGTTTCACCAGCGAAGGGCCCAGCTCTTCGCCGACATCAAACTGCACCGTCACCATCGCGCCATCGCGGTTTGACACGGAATAGACGTGATCAACCCCCTGGATTTCCGACATCAGCCGTTCCAGCGGGTCGGTGGCAAGGGAAGCCACCTGATTGGCCGACGCCCCGTGATACGAGAAGAAAATATCCACCATGGGCACGGAAATCTGCGGGTCCTCCTGACGCGGAGTCAGGATCAGGCCCATAATGCCCAGCGCAAGGCTGGCAAACAACAGCAGCGGCGACAGCGGTGAATTGATGAACATTCTGGCAAGATTACCAGCCAACCCCAGTTTGGGTTGCTTCACGTCATCAGCACCGGACTCCGGTTGGATATTTTGATCCGTAGCTATGGTCTTACCCCTCCTTGTCGGGCGTATCTTGTGAGCGGTGCCGATCTGTCGCCGGTTCCCGCCCTGTATTCATTGCTATGCCTGCTATTCTCCTGAAATCAGATTGGCGGGCGGGTTCAGGATCACCTGTTCACCGCCGTTCAGGCCCGAAACGACCGAAATACGGCCATCGGGCAAAGGGTATCCAACACGCACCAGCCGCAGCGACGGTTTGCCGTCCTCAAGCACGAAAACCGAGGGCAGGCTGCCACGCCAGATCAGGGCCTCGTTCGGGATGGCCTGACCGTTGCGGGTGGGGATGGAGGCGTCGGGCACGGTGACCTCGACATACATGCCGGGGCCGCCGGGGGTGTCATAGGGCAGGTCGAACTTGACCCGCACGGTATGGCGCTTGGGGTCTGCCACCGGAAAAATCTGCGCCACTTTGGCATCAACCGTTGCGCCGCCCACATCCAGACGGGCCGGAACAATCATGCCCTCGGTCAGGCCGGCAGCCAGACGGACGGGAATTTCGGCGTCGATCCGCAGGTAATCGGTAAAGGCATAGGTGACCAGCGGCGTGCCGGGTTGGACGGTGTCGCCCACCTCGACCATTTTGTTGATGATGATGCCGTCAAACGGGGCCACCGAACGGGTGTCGCGCACGCGGGTGTCCAGGGCTTCCAGATTGGCCTGTGCCTGTGCCAGTGCACTTTGGGCCTGATTGATGCCAACGCCACGGGAATAAAGGTCGGCCTGTCGTTCGACTGTGGTGTTGGTGAAACCCAGCGAATCCGAAAAGCCGCGGGTGAAGAACTGGTCAAAGGTTGACGGAATGCCCATGCCGGGGATGCCTGTCATTGAATTGGTGCGGGGCGCATACAGCTCGCGCGAATATTGCATCTGTGCGTTGCGCAAGGCCGCTTCGGCCTGTGCGATCTGCGCCAGTGCGGCGCGGCGCTGGGCCTGAATGCTTTCATCGCCGATCTGCAGCAGAACATCGCCCGCCTTGGCACTGTGCCCTTCGGCACCGGCAAGGAAGGTCACGCGTCCCGGGCTTTGGGCGGTCAGGGTGACCTGTTTAAACGGGATCACGGTGCCGCCCACTGTGGCTTGGCCGCCAGTCGATGTGGTTGAAACGGGGGCGGTTTGATAATCGGTTTCGGATTGGGCCGAGGTCGGGGAGGTTACGATTGCACCCGCACACAACATGGCCAAAACAAGCAAAGATGGTTTTACCCTGTTTGATATTTGCATTGGCGCTCCCCGTTTTTATTGTCTTGGTATTAAGGTGACTAATAATTCCTGTCGCAATCAGACTGATATGGAAAGATATATCGCAAAACGCGCAATATATCAAAATATTCATATGTGAATAGAATGAGCCAAGGGAAACCGACCACTTAAGAAAGCCTGGGAAGGCGCAAACGCAAGGCGGTATATTTAATGAATCTGCCTATTTTATTGACTGAAAAGGAGGGTAGGCCAAAGATTACCCCAATGGACGAGACTCTTAACGGGTTAACTGTGATTTCAATGAATCCATGCATAGATTACCAGAGAATAAATTCGGACGAACACAATTGTCGCATTGAGTTTTGCGGAAATTTCCGAAAGTGATTCGCGCCTAAAACGGGAATGCATTGCCCCACATATAGGACATCGGGTTGGACAGGGCATAGGTTGCCTTGCCGATGTCATAGGTCATCCGGTTCATATTGCTGGCCATGTTCCCGACGGCGCCCGACAGGCCAACCATTGTCTTGTTCATCGTGCCGATGCTCTGGTTCATAGTTTCGACATTTGTTGTCATTGAACCGATGCTTTTATTCATGTTGGCGATGTTGACGTTCATCGTGCCCATACTGGTGCTCATATCGTGCATATCCTTGGCCATACTGACCTGGGTGCCGACCATGGTTTTGATGCTTTCATTCAATTCCTGAATGATGTCGGTCATGGTGAAAACCCGCTGCGCCATCCCGTACATGACCCAGGTGAACACGGCCATAACAACCACAATCAAAAAGGTGGTCAGTCCGATAAAGCGCCCGCTGTTAACACGTCTGTACATCAATAAGTTCCCGCTATGGGGGCGTGTGCGAATACGCCATGAAAGGATGCAAGGCAGGGCCACATTCAGCGGTCCCAAGCCCGAGATATTCAAATACTCATATTATAAAATGCGAATATTGTTAAGTGGTTCTGTTTTCATCACTGGTAAATCGGGACGATTTTGATTCGCGCAATGCAATACTGTGCGCGAATCGTATCGCTCGCAGGGATGTTAATTCAGTCCAAAACAACCTATGCACACGAAAGAACCGGTAAATCTGGTGGTTATGGTCGTATCCGGTCGAATAATTGTCGCCCCCCTGTTGCATTGCTGCGCTGCAACCGGTTTAGTCTTCTCCTGAAGAGTGCAGGATAACCTGCCGGATAGAGATAATAGGGAGCCGCTTTGTGGCCATGACCGACTCGGGTGCAGCGTTCGTCGAATTCGACCGTGTGCAGAAAAGCTATGACGGTGAAACGCTTGTCGTCAAAGATTTGAACCTGCAGATCGCCAAGGGCGAATTTGTGACCATGCTTGGCCCGTCGGGCTCGGGCAAGACAACCTGTCTGATGATGCTGGCCGGTTTCGAAACGGCCACCCACGGTGAAATCAAGCTGGGCGGCGTTTCGATCAACGACATTCCGCCGCACAAACGCGGCATTGGTATGGTGTTCCAGTCCTATGCGCTGTTCCCGCATATGACTGTCGGGGAAAACCTGTCCTTTCCGCTGGAAGTGCGCGGCATGGGTAAAGACGAGCGCGAAGAGAAAGTTAAGCGCGCGCTGGATATGGTACAGATGGGCGATTTTGCTTTGCGTCGTCCGGCACAACTGTCCGGTGGTCAACAACAACGTATCGCACTGGCCCGTGCATTGGTGTTTGAGCCGCAGGTCGTTTTGATGGACGAACCTCTGGGCGCGCTGGATAAACAGCTGCGCGAACACATGCAGTTCGAAATCAAACACCTGCACGAAAGCCTTGGAATCACTGTGGTTTATGTGACCCATGACCAATCCGAAGCGCTGACCATGTCCGACCGTGTGGCAGTGTTTGACGACGGTCGCATTCAGCAGCTTGCCCCGCCCGCCGATCTGTACGAGCGCCCCGAAAACAGCTTTGTGGCACAGTTCATCGGCGAAAATAACAAACTGCCGGGTACGGTTGTGGCGCTGGATGGCGACAATTCAAAAACCGAAGGCAAGATCGCCACGGTGCAACTGGAAGACCGCGCGACATGTGAAGCGCTGGCTGTTAAATGCGGCGGACCAGGGTCAAAAACGCTGGTGTCGATCCGGCCCGAACGGGTATCGGTTTCTGCCGAACCCGGACCAAATTCGACAACCGCGCAAGTACTGGAGCTGATCTATCTGGGTGACCACATCCGCTGCCGGTTGAACGTGCATGGCAACGATGAATTTGTGGTCAAGGTGCCCAATGCGGCTGGCCACAAGCATCTGGTTGTTGGTGAAACCACAAAAATTACATGGGTCGCCGAAGATGCGCGCGCCCTTGATCCGCTATAATTATCTGAATGACAGGGGCGATGAACGCCCGCACATAACAAGAGCAGTTCTTGAAAACTAGGGAGAAAACTACATGAAAAAGATACTTATCCTGACAACAGCCCTGAGTGGCTTTGCCTTTGCCGCTTCGGCAGCAGAAGTGACAGTCATGTCATGGGGTGGCGCTTATACCAAATCGCAAGTCGAAGCCTACCACAAACCTTTCACAGCCGAGACAGGGATCACCGTTAATTCGGTTGACGCCGACAATCCTGGCACACCGATCAAAGCACAGGTCGAAGCAGGCAATGTAACCATTGATGTTGCCGATGTTGAATTCTCGGATGCTGTACGCCTTTGCGACGAAGGCCTGCTGGAAGAAATCGATCCTTCCATCTTGCCTGCAGCCCCTGATGGCACACCCGCCACTGAAGATTTCATTGATGGTGCGATTCAGGATTGCGCCGTTGCAAACATCGTTTGGTCCACTGTTTTTGCTTACAACAAGGACAATGTGAACGGCACACCCACCTCGATTGCGGATTTCTTTGACACCACCAAATACCCGGGCAAACGCGGGTTGCGCAAATCAGCCAAAGCCAATCTGGAAATGGCGTTGATGGCCGATGGTGTACCCGCAGACAAGGTGTACGAAGTTCTGAATACACCTGAAGGTGTTGATCGCGCATTCGCCAAACTGGATACCATCAAAGGCGATATCGTCTGGTGGGAAGCCGGTGCACAACCACCCCAACTGCTGGCTGATGGCGAAGTCGTGATGTCGACCGCTTATAACGGTCGTATCTTCAACGCTGCCGTGGCCGAAAGCCAGCCGCTGGAAGTTGTCTGGGACGGTCAAATCCTTGACTTCGATTTGTTCGTAATCCCCAAAGGGGCACCGAACAAAGACGAAGCGATGAAGTTCATTGCATTCTCGACAGACACCAAGCGTCTGGCAGATCAGGCCAGCTATATTTCCTATGGTCCTGCCCGCAAATCTTCGGGTGCGCTGGTTGGTTTGTATCAGGACGGCAAAACCGAAATGGCACCACATATGCCAACAGCCAAGGCCAATCTGGCAAACGCGCTGGTCAACAACTATGAATTCTGGGTTGACCACGACGCCGAGCTGAACGAGCGTTTCAACGCTTGGCTGGCCAAATAAACACGATAATCGGGCGGCGCTGCAATTGCGCCGCCCCTTTCCAATTCCTTAGGCAAGGCGTATTGCGCAGATCTGGGTGACTTATGGTCGATGCGACGACAAATCCGACAAACACTGGTCTAACCACTGCGGATGGCAAACCGCTTAAGGCGGCGCTTGCCCATGCTCAGGCACGATCGCGCCGACGCGCGTTTTTGCTGGTGCTGCCGCTGCTGCTGTTTATTGTCATTACCTTTATTGTACCGATCGGGCAGATGCTGAAACGCTCTGTCTATAATGAAGGCTTCACTGTGCAGAAGAATCTGGCCACAGGTGAGAAAACACCGATCATGGTCAATCTGGCCAAATGGTTTGACGAAAACCCTGCCGGAACCGAGCCTGATGAAACAGCCTATGCTGCACTGGTCGAAGATCTGAAAGCATTGAAAGAGGTGCGGGCGGCTGGCCAGGCAGGGACACGGATCAATTATGAATTGCCCGGCTCGCGATCCTTGTTCACGCAAGGGGCGCGCAAAGCCAAAAAATTACAACCGCCGTTCAAAGATACCCTGATAGAGTTGAACCCGAAATGGGGCAACCCGAAGCTGTGGCAGGTGATGCGAAGCGCCTCGAGCAATTTTACCGGCACATTTTTTCTGGCGGCAACCGATCGGACAAGAGATGCTGACGGCAACATTATGTCGGTAGATGAAGACCACCAGATTTATCTGAAATTGTTTGGCCGTACGTTTATCCTGTCTGTGTTGATCACAGTTTTGACCTTGATATTGGCCTATCCGATTGCGCATCTGCTGGCCACGTTGCCGCTGCGCTACTCCAACTTGCTGATGATATTCGTTCTGTTGCCGTTCTGGACGTCGCTACTGGTGCGGACGACCAGCTGGATGATCCTGTTACAAAGTCAGGGTGTTCTGAATGACGCGATGGTTGCAATGGGGCTGATCGGGAATGATAACCGCATCCAGATGATGTATAACAAAATCGGCACTGTGGTGGCGATGACGCATATCCTGTTGCCGTTCATGGTTCTGCCGCTTTATTCCGTGATGCGCCCGATCAACCCGTCCTATGTGCGCGCCGCACGAAGCCTTGGCGCGACCAGCTGGACGGCCTTTCGCCGCATCTATTTTCCGCAAACCGTTCCGGGGATTGCCGCCGGTGGCTTATTGGTGTTCATCCTTGCGGTTGGGTATTACATCACGCCGGCCCTTGTGGGCGGATCGGACGGCACGCTGATTTCCAACCTGATCGCCTTCCACATGCAAAAATCGCTGAACTGGTCAATGGCGGCGGCGCTGGCATCCCTGCTGCTGGGCGGCATCCTGATCCTGTACTGGCTGTATGACCGGCTGGTGGGTATTGATAATCTGAAGTTAGGGTAACGTATCATGGCACTTCCGAATTACGCATCCCCCGCCGAAAGGATCTGGCATTACACCTATCTGGTGATTTGTGTGCTGATCTTTTTGTTCCTGATCGCACCGATCCTGATCGTGATCCCGCTGTCTTTTAACGCCGAACCTTATTTTACCTTCACCGAAAAGATGTTGTCGCTGGATCCGACCGGCTATTCGACCCGCTGGTATGATCTGCTGCTAACCTTTGGCATGAACGCCCCCGATGCGCCGCGTGACAGTTCGTGGTGGGCCGATGCCTGGGAAAATGCGGCCTGGATACGGGCGACGAAAAACTCGCTGATCATCGGCTTTTTCGCGACCATTCTGGCGACAGGGTTGGGCACGCTGGCCGCTTTGGGTCTGTCCAAATCCGACATGCCGTGGCGCCGCCCGATCATGGCGATTCTGATTTCGCCGATGATCGTGCCGATCATCATCACCGCGACGGGGCTGTTTTTCTTTTATTCCTATATCCGGATCGGCAGTTGGGGCATTCCCTATTTGGGGATCATTCTGGCCCACGCCACGCTGGGCATTCCCTTTGTGATCATCACCATCACCGCCACCCTTAGCGGGTTTGACCATTCCCTGACCCGTGCGGCCGCCAATCTGGGGGCCAACCCGCGCACCACGTTTTTCCGGGTGATCATGCCGCTGATCCTGCCCGGCGTGATTTCCGGCGCATTGTTCGCCTTTGTCACATCCTTTGACGAGGTGGTCGTGGTGCTGTTCGTTGGTGCGCTGGATGAACAGACTATCCCGCGGCAGATGTGGAACGGTATCCGTGAACAGATCAGCCCGGCCATCCTGTCGGTGGCAACGATCCTTGTGATCATTTCGGTTCTGTTGCTGGCAACCGTTGAACTGCTGCGCCGGCGCGGTGAGAAACTGCGGGGGATATCCCCGCAGTAATTCGGTGTCTTAGCGATGGCCCCAATCATCGGGGTCATCCGAGTTGTTCGGGGACAGGCCGATAACATCGCCTTCGGTATCACACCCCAGCCCCAGCACGGTGCGGTTGGCATAGTTGAAATAGGCTGTCACCTGATTGATCTCGAGTATCTGGCCATCTTCAAACCCGACACTGCGCAGCGCCTTTAAGGCCTCTTCCGGCACCTTCGAGGGCGTCAGTGTCAGCATTGCCGCATACCCCAACGCCATCTTTTCAGCGTCCGTAATCGGGGCCACGTCCACGTCGCCATCCTCGATCGCCTCGCGCAAAGTATCGGCGCGGGCGTCATCGTTCAGCAGGCGTTTCATGCCGGCGAAATGGTGCTCGACGCAGTAATCACATTCGTTCAGTGCCGACACCCAGACACCGATCAGTTCCAGAAACCATTTCGGCAATGTGTTGCCAGTGTGGTGCAGCACATTCTTGTAGATCGCCATATGGCCTTCCATCGTGTGCGGGCGCAGGGAATGGGACATCATGATATTGTCCACATTGTCATCAGGCCCCTTCACACGGTCATAGAGTTTCTTCAGCTTGCCGGTGGCCTCGGCATATGGAACGGTTTTGATCCAGCTCATAATTCACTATCCTTTGGTCCTGTTGCGCGGGCAGGCTAGCCTATGGGTGCAGATTACCCAAGCAATCCCAGCCATACCCAGGCGGTCAATATTGTCGCAGCCGTGGACAGCAACACCGCTGAGGCCGCCACCCGTCGCGCCACGCCATACATGTTGGCAAAGATATAGGCGTTGATGCCGGGCGCCATTGCGGATGTGATAACAGCCGAGCGAAAGGCGTCTTTGGGCAGGGCCAGCGCGGTGCCAAACGACCATGTGATCAGCGGATGCAGCAGCAGCGACACGGCGCTGATATACAGGATCACCCGCATGTCGCCTTCGGGTTTGTAACGCGATAACACCCCGCCCATGCCAAACAATGCGGCGGGCAGGGCGGTGCGTTTCAACAGATCCAGCGCATCGGTGGTGAATTCGGGCATCGGCAGGTGGGTCAGGTTAACGATAAACCCCGCCGAAATGGCCAGTACCAGAACATTGCGAAACATCGCACGCAGCACCGATTTGCCGGTTTGCAACACGCTGCTGCCCCTATTGCGCACCACCTCCATCACGGTGATGCCAAGGCCATAGCAAAACGGCGCATGCACCGAAATAATAGCGAAATTGGCCGCCAGTGCATCCGGCCCATAGGCGCGTTCGGTGATTGCCAGCCCCAGCAGCAGCGAATTGGAAAACAGCCCGATAAAGCCGATGGCAACGCTGTCTTCCCACGGACGGTGAAACAGAAACCGCGCGCCAAACAGGCCGGCGAGGAATCCCGCCGTTGCGCCTGAATAAAAACTGATCATCAGGCGCAGATCGAAACTGGCCCCCAGATCCAGCGTGGAAATGGCGCGAAACAGCAGGGCGGGGATGGCAAAGCTCTGGGCGAATTTCATCAGCCCGTCAATTGCCGCGTCACTCATCCAGCCGCGCCATACGGCGACATAGCCAAGGCCGACAACCAGAAAGACCGGCAGGATGACATCAAGAAGCGCCTGCATCTAGTCGGGAACCGCCAACTGCATCCCGTCATGGGCTGGCGTGATGTTGTCGGGGGTTTCAACTGCCACCGTGCTATAATCCAGATCAATATGCATATTGGTCAACACGGCACGTTTGGGCGCGGCGCGGGTTATCCATTCCAGTGACCGCTCCAGATGCACATGGCTGGGGTGGGGTTTGTAGCGCAGGGCGTCCAGCACCCAGATATCCAGTCCCTTCAGCAAGTCCCATGTATCTTCGGGAATATCCGACACATCCGGCATATAGGCCAGCCCGCCGATGCGAAACCCCAGCGCGCCGATTTGCCCGTGCTGGACGGGCAGGGGGGTCAGGGTAATATCGCCACCCTCGCCGGAAATAATAATATCCCCGACAATCGTGTTCATGTCGCAGATTGGCGGATAGTTTGACCCTTCGGGTGTGATGAACGCATAGCGAAACCGCGCATATAGGTCGTTTTGCGTCGGCATGTCGGCCCAGACGGGCATCCGCTGTTTGGTGTTGAAAACGATCATGCGGATATCGTCAAGCCCGTGCACATGGTCGGCGTGGGCGTGGGTGTAGACTACTGCATCAACCCGATCGATGCCGGTGGCCAGAAGTTGGCTGCGCATGTCGGGCGAGGTGTCGATCAGCACGCGGGTGGTGCCCGCCTCGCCAATCTTTTCAACCAGCATCGAGCAGCGCGAGCGGCGGTTTTTCGGGTTTTCGGGGTCGCAATCGCCCCAGATGCCGCCAATGCGCGGCACCCCGCCGCTTGATCCACAGCCAAGGATGGTTGCCCGCAGTTCAGTCATAGTTGGCCACCTTGGTGAACAGCCGTTCAAAGTTGGCCTGTGTCTGTGCTGCAAAATCGGCGTAGGCCATGCCGAACACCTCGGCCCCCACGCAAGCGGTCAGGGCGCTGAAGGCAGGCTCGTTCCGTTTGCCGCGATGGGGCGGCGGGGCCAGATAGGGGGCGTCGGTTTCGACAAGGATGCGGTCAACGGGTGCGGCGGCGAAAATATCGCGCAATTCCTGCGATTTTGGAAAGGCGGAAATGCCGGACATCGACAGGAAGAACCCCAGATCAAGCGCGGCTTTGGCCAGTTCAGCCGAGGAGGAAAAACAGTGCATGACGCAGGAATAGGCGCCGGCCTTGAATTCCTCGGTCAGTATCTGCGCCATATCCTCGTCCGACGCGCGGGAATGGATAATCAGGGGCAGGCCGGTTTCCCGCGCTGCCGCGATATGGATGCGAAGCGAGGTTTGCTGAATATCCTTGCTGTCGGCGGTGTAGTGGTAATCCAGACCGGTTTCGCCAATGCCTACGAATTTCGGATGATCCGCGAGTGCGACCAGGTCTTCAACACTCACCAGCGGCTCATCAGCCGCGCTCATCGGGTGGGTGCCGGCGGCAAAGAACACCGGCGCGTAGGTTTCCGCAATCGTGCGGACCTGATCCAGCTGGCGCAGTTTGGTGCAGATCGTCACCATGCGCGTTACCCCTGCGGCCACGGCGCGGTCCACCACTTGCGGCAGTTCATCGGCAAAATCGGGGAAATCAAGGTGACAATGGCTGTCGGTTATCTGCGGAATATCTGTCATGCCCTTGCCTTATCCGGCAGCGGTTTTCACTGCCATTGCGTCGATCTTTAGAACCATATCAAGGATCAGCGCAGCGGGGTCAAGGTTCACGGCCTTGCCGTGACGCACCCGCGCGCCCAGTTCCTGTTGCAACTCGGCCCATTGCCGCCCCGCATAGGCGGTCGGGGCAAGACGCGTCATCAGTGCGGCTTCGCCATTTGCGGCCTCGATCATATGCGGACCAGCGATGCCGGTGCGGGCCAGTCGGGCAAGGAACAGGTCCATCAGGCCCAGCAGCAGATCGTACCTCGGCTCTTTGCCCTTGCCAACAATACTTTCGGCCAGCCGCAGGGTGCGGGCGCGGTCCAGTTGCGGCCAAGTGCCAATCAGGTTGACGATTTCCTGATAGGTTTCCAGCCCGTCCAGATTGGTCAGGCGGAACGCTTCGCCCACCGAGCCACCGGCCAAAGCGGCCAGCGCCACAGGATTGCCAGCAGCGGAGGCACCTGCGCTGGTCAGGGCCTCGGCCATATCCTCGGGCGACAGCGGCGTACAACGCAATTCGCGGCAACGCGACCGGATGGTCGGAAGCAGGCGCGAGGGCTGGTGGCTGATCAAAAACAGGATGGTGCGTTCGGGCGGTTCTTCCAGCAGCTTCAACAGGGCGTTGGCTGCGTTGGGGTTCATTTCGTCCGCCGTGTCCACAATCACCACGCGGCGGCCCCCGTCGGTGGCGGACAGGGCAAAGAAATTACGCAGCTTGCGGGCCTCGTCCACGGTGATCACGGATTTCAGTTTCTTGGTCTTTTCATCCCACGCGCGGCGCAGCAGGAACAGGCGCGGTTCCGACAATGCGGCCATGCGGTGGGCGACCGGATGATCTGGGGAAATATCAAGGCTGACGGGTTTGGTTTCATCGCCAAACATCGACATGCCATCATCTGCCGGTTCGGCTAGCAGGAAACGCGCCAGTTTCCACGCCAGCGTGGCCTTGCCCACCCCGCGCGGGCCGGTGACCAGCCATGCGTGATGCAACCGGCCGGAATTATAGGCTTGCAAAAAGGCCGCTTCGGCCTTGCCCTGACCCAACAATTTCGCAGTTTCACGCGGATGCGGGGCACCTTCGATGCGGTCGGGTTCGGGCAGGGCTTCGTCAAGGCTCATGACGGGGCACCGTCGGCAATCTTTGCAATCTCGGCAGCGATCATCTCTATTCCGCGATTGCCGTCGATCACATGGCAACGGGCGGGGAAATCCTGCGCCAATGCCAGAAAACCGGCGCGCAGTTTTTGTTGTAAGCCAAGCCCCAGATCCTCGAACCGGTCCTCGCCAGATTGCCGTGCCAAACCGCGCGTCAGCGCCGTTTCAGGGTCCATGTCGATGATAAAGGTCAGGTCGGGTTCGCGGCCAATCATCAGGCTGTGCAACTGATCGACCACACCGCGTAGGTCAGCGCGTGCAGCGCCTTGATAGACGCGGGTGGAATCCGCGAAACGGTCGGAAACCACGGTTTTCCCTGCGGCAAGCGCCGGTTCAATCGTCTTTTCCAGATGGTCGCGACGGGCAGCGGTGAACAACAGGATTTCGGTTTCCGCCGACCAGCGGTCAGGGTCGCCTTCTACTAGTAAACGGCGGATTTCTTCGGCCCCTTCGCTGCCACCCGGCTCGCGGGTCAGCACGCAATCATGGCCGGCAGTTTCCAAATGATCGGCCAGCAGCCGCGCTTGCGAAGATTTGCCAGAACCGTCGATCCCCTCGAATGTGATGAACAATCCCTTTGCCATCACAACAGGTCCTGTGCGCTCCCGATGGCCTTTTGCAGCAGGATTTTCGAGGCGGTGCGCAGACGGGGCAAGAAGCCCCCGCGCGGGATGTCACGATCAGCCACCAATGGCAGGCGGGCATCCGGCAAACCAGCGCGCTTGATCACCAGTTCGGCCAGCTTTTGACCTTTTTCAATCGGGGCCTCGATCGGGGCTTTGTAGGAAACGGTGGCTTCAATGCCCTTATCAGACAGGGCTGGTACCAGCAGCAATAAATCTTTCGGGGCCACCAAACCAACACGACTGGCTTCTCCCATCCAGACATCGGCTTGTGCAATCATCTTTCCCTGCGGTGCGACCTTCTTTTCGACAAATTGCCGGAAGGCCCAGTTGACGATACGTTCGGCCTCTTCGGCGCGGGCCTGCTCGGAAGGAAGGCCCGTGATTAAAAAGATTATCCTGCGATCACCTTGTTTGGCCGAGCCAACCAGACCGTACCCGGCTTCGGCAGTGTGTCCGGTTTTCAGGCCATCCGCGCCGATATTAAGTTTTAACAATGGGTTGCGGTTGTTTATATTTTGCGGCGCACGCCCGTCAAACAGGAATTGTTTTTCGGAAAATAATGGATAGAAAGTCGGGAATTCGGTGATAATTCGGTTTGCCAGAATAGCCAGATCATGCACGCTCATCCGGTGGCCAGCCTGTGGCCAGCCGTTGGAGTTGGTAAAATGCGAATTGGTCATGCCCAGCTCTTTGGCCCGTTCGGTCATCATACGGGCAAAACCTGCTTCGGTACCATCTGGCGACAGGGCCTCGGCTAAAACGTCCGCAGCATCATTGCCAGATAGCACAATCACACCCCGCAACAAATCCTCGACCCGCACCCTGTCGGATGTATTCAGGAACATGGTCGAACCCTTATAATCCATCGCATGTTGCGATACCGGCAGTTTGTCATCCAGCCGTAAACGCCCGTCCTGCAAGGCCTCGAACACCATATTCAGTGTCATAAGTTTTGACATCGAGGCAGGTGGCAACGGCAGGTCGGCCTGTTTGCTGAGCAAAACCGTGTCGGTGGTGTGGTCGATCACATAGGCAGCCGTTGCCCGGGTATCAAACTGGGCCTGCGACGGTAGGGCCGCCATCAATGTCATCAAAACGGCAATCAGGGGCAGAATGCGCAATTTCATAAGTGGTATCCGTCCGTTTAGTTGCTCACAATATAGGCATCTTTGAAGCCCATAGACTTGACTTTCCTCAGCATAGCAGTCCGCTCCGCACGCTTTCCAGCGGGGCCAACCAGAACGCGCCAGACGGTTTTCCCATTACTGGTCTGTTCTTCGGCAGTGGCGAACAGTCCCACCTTGCGCATATCCTCGATAACCTTGTCGGCGTTGTCCTTGCTGCCGAATGTTCCCAGCTGGACATAGGGTTTTGCCAGTTTGGACGGTGCCACCGCAGGCACGGCTGCAGGTTTCGGGCTTGGTGCGGCGGGTCTGGCAACCGGCTTGCCCTCGGCCGCATCAATCGCGGCAGCGGCCGAAGCAATCGGATCCAGAGGTTTTTCTTCAATGGTCTCCGGTTTCTCCAGTGTTTCTTTGGTGGGCGCGGCCTCGGGGGCAGGTTCCGGTGCAGGTTCGGGCGCCGCTTCCTCTATCTTTTCACGGCGCAAGGCCACAATATCAAGTTTCACGGGCTGACCCGCCAGCATCTTAAGTTCAGATGCCGCATCGGACGAAACCTGAATGCGCGGCCCCGGATTTTCCCGCTCGCGACGGAACAAGGCACCGACAATGGATTTTCCGTTTGCCTCGTTACGTATGATAACACGCAGCGGTTCTTTTACATCCGGATGTGCAACCCAGACCCCACCCAAGGATGGTCGCCCATCCCAAAGCCCGCTTTCGGTTTTGTGGAATAACTCCGGTGCTTCGACATCGCGTTCGACGGATTTTCCCGGCCTTTGGCTGACTGCTGCTGTGCCGTCTGCCTGTGCTTTGGGTTTGAAAGGATTGAATGTTTTGCCATCTTCGCAGCCTGCCAATGTGATTGCCACAGTTGCCAGAATAGTTAGCCGCCCGATTTTTCCCCATGTCACGTCAACTGTTCGTTTCATGCCTTGCCCTCTTTATTTCTGCGCCCTCTACGTGGCGCTCAAATCCGATATTTCGGAAGCCCTACTCGATAATACACGCGTTATTTGACCGCGTTTTGCCTGCATATTAACGATACTGTTGTTTCAAGGGAAGGGCGCAGGTTGCCATAAGCGAATTTCCCCGCCATTTCAGTGCTTTCAGAATCACAAAAGCCGCATTATAGGTCGCCCGGTCGGAGGAGTGGCAGAGTGGTTGAATGCACCGGTCTTGAAAACCGACGTAGGTGAAAGTCTACCGTGGGTTCGAATCCCACCTCCTCCGCCACTTGCCTTCATTAAAACGCGGATATGCCCCGACGCGGGGGTGATTTTCCTTATGTTTCAAAGGGGTTTAGGCCTGGTGACCGAACCCGCGAGAATGCCCGATCACCTCATTACGCTCTCTAATCCCCGTTTCTCTCTATTCGACCGACCTTCGGGGCGTTTAAGGTCGGTCACGAAAACTCCAATAAAACAAGGATGGGGCTGACCCAGATAACCTAAAAAGAGGTTATGATGGGAAGCATGAGAAAGAGTCGCCTGAGCCACTACAAGCAAGACCGTCTTACGGAGCATTTTGTTTCGGGATCGACAGCACGAACAGCAGCCAGTTTGTGTGGTGTAAACCGCAAGACCGCAGCGTTTTATTTTCTACGCCTGCGCGAGATAATCGCCTATGAGCTGGAGGCGGAAAGCCAAGCTATGTTCGGCGGAGAAATAGAAGTGGACGAAAGCTACTTTGGCGGCAAACGCAAAGGTAAACGCGGGCGTGGTGCGGCAGGTAAAATTCCCGTTTTTGGTATATTAAAAAGGGGTGGGAAGGTTTACACCAAGATCATCCCGGACGCCAAATCCGCCACTCTGATCCCGATCATAGAGCGCAAAGTCGTGCCGGATTCCATCGTCTATTCCGATTGTTGGCGCGGTTATAATGTGCTGGATGTGTCAGACTTCCACCACTTTCGCATCAACCATTCCAAGCTCTTTGCAGACCGTCACAACCACATCAATGGCATCGAGAATTTCTGGAACCAAGCCAAGCGCCACATGCGCCGATTTAACGGTGTCCCCAAGGCCCAATTTGGGCTATATTTGAAGGAATGCGAGTGGCGTTTCAACAACAGTGACCCTTCAGCTCAGTTATTGCAGCTAAGACAATGGGTTAAGCGTTACTTGAAGTAGTTATCTGGGTCAGCCCCGAAAACAAAAATGCCGCTGCAGGTCTGGATACTGACCCTTGCGGCCTTCGCCATCGGCACCGCCGAATTCGTTATTGCCGGAATATTGACGCAAGTTGCCGACAGCCTGCATATCTCGGAAGGACAGGCCGGCAATCTGATCACCGCTTATGCGCTGGCCATCGTGTTCGGCGGCCCGGTCCTGACCCTGTGGCTGGCACGCTATGACAAGCGCAAAGTGCTGATCGGCCTGATGGGGCTGTTCGTGATCTCGAACCTCATCACCGCCTTTTCCACCGGATATAGTATGCTCTTGTTTAGCCGTGTAATGGCTGGCCTCACCCAAGGGCCGTTTTACGGGATCGGCGCTGTGGTCGCGACCCGGCTGGTGTCGGATAAAATGGCCGGGCGTGCCGTGGGGCAAATGTTTGCGGGATTGACGCTGGCCAATGTTCTCGGCGTTCCGGGCGGGGCCTGGGTCGGCAATGCGTTTGGCTGGAACACCACCTTTGTCTTTGTCGCGGCCTTCGGTGCCCTGGCTGCAATGTCGATCTACGCCATCATCCCGCGACAAGCTTTGGAGGCTCCCAAATCCCTGGCCTCGCAAGTCGGAGCCTTCCGCAACCCGCAACTGTTGGCCAGTCTGCTGTTTACCACATTAGCCTGGGCCGGGTTCATGACGTTCTACGGCTATATTGCCCCGATTGCCGAACAGGTTGCGGGCTTTGGCCGGACGGACCTGACCTGGATCCTGGTTATCGTCGGGCTTGGCTTGGTGATCGGCAATACGCTGGGCGGCAAGACGGCTGACCTCAACCTGCGCGCTTCGCTGATCCTGTGGCCGGCCGCGATGATTGCAGCACTGATACTTGTCGGTTTTGTCGCACCGTTCAAATGGCCCTTCGTCATTGCCGCCTTTGGCTTCGGGATCGTGGCCTTTGCCAATGTTCCCTCGATGCAGATGCGGGTGATGAACCACGGTGGCAATGCCCCCGAACTGGCTGCAACGGCCAATATCTCGGCCTTCAACATCGCCAATGCGCTTGGTGGATTCATCGGCGGCATGGTTGTGGATTCCCGGCTTGGTGCCGGTGCAATTCCCTTTGCCGCCATTGCCGTACCGTTCATTGGCCTTGGTTTCATCCTCTGGCTGGAACGCAGACCTGCCTTGGCACAATGCCCGGCTGAATAACCTGTAACAGAAAAGGAAAGCAAAATGAAACACTTGAAAACATCTCTCGCCGCACTGGCCCTGGCTGCGGTGTCCACGCAGGCCTTTGCCGGCGACTTTACCCTGACCAGCCCCGACGTGAGCGAGGGCAAGCCCATCACCGCGGCGCAATACTGGAACAATTTCGGCTGCACTGGCGACAATGCCCGCCCCGTCCTGGACTGGAGCGGCGCCCCCGAAGGCACCAAAAGCTTTGCCGTGACCTTCTATGATCAGGATGCCCCCACAGGCAGCGGTTTCTGGCACTGGGTGGCCTATGACATTCCCGCCGGCATCACCCATCTGGATGCCAAGGGCCTGCCCGCAGGTGTCAAGGAGGGCAATACCGATGTGGGCGTTCCCGGCTATCTCGGACCCTGCCCGCCGGTCGGGCGCAAGCACGTCTACACCTATACGGTTTACGCGCTCGACACCGATCATCTGAACCCGCCGGAAAACGCGACCGCCCCCCTGACCGGCTTTTTCATCCACCAGCACAGCCTGGGCACAGCGACGCTTTCGGTGACCGCCGGCCCGCGTTCAGAGTAACACCAGAGTAACACCAGCGGGCCAGATCATTGGCCCGCCAAACCCAAAGGAAAATCCCATGACCGACCTGTTCACCCCTGTAACCCTTGGCCCGCTCACCCTGCCCAACCGCATCGCCATGGCGCCGATGACGCGCGCGCGCACCACCCAGCCAGGCAATGTGCCCAATGTGATGATGGCCGAATACTACGCCCAGAGGGCCAGCGCCGGGCTGATCATCACCGAGGCCACGCAGATTTCGCCGCAGGGTCAGGGCTATTCCTTCACCCCCGGCATCCACACGCCCGAACATGTTGCGGGCTGGAAGCTGGTGACCGATGCGGTGCACGCCCGGGGCGGGCGCATCTTTCTGCAGCTTTGGCATGTGGGCCGGATGAGCCACGAGAGCTTTCACGCCGATGGCAAGCCGGTGGCCCCCTCGGCGCTTTCGCCAGATGCGCAGGTCTGGGTGGTCAACCCCGAAACCGGCGTTGGCGAAATGGTGGATTGCCCCCTTCCCCGCGCCCTGAGCACCGCCGAAATCAAGGACGTCATCGAGGATTTCCGCCGCGCCGCCGCCAATGCCCGGGAGGCCGGTTTTGACGGGGTCGAGATTCATGGCGCCAACGGCTATCTGATTGATGAATTCCTGCGCCGCTCCTCGAACCATCGCACAGATGAATACGGCGGAAGCCAAAAAAATCGCATCCGCTTTCTGGTCGAGGTGGCCGAGGCGGTAGCGGGCGAGATCGGCGCCGAGCGCACCGGCATCCGCATGTCGCCCTATATCACCCAGCGCAACATGGCCGATGATGAAATCATCGAGGTGATGCTGAAGGCCAGCCGCGAACTGGAGCGCATCGGCCTTGTCTATATCCACCTGTCCGAAGCCGACTGGGACGATGCCCCGCAGGTGCCCGAACAGTTCCGCCACGATCTGCGCGCCGCCTATACGGGGCGCATCATCGTGGCCGGCAAATACGATCTGGCGCGGGGCAATGCGATTGTCAGCGCAGGGCTTGCCGATATCGTCGCCTTTGGCCGCCCCTTCATCGCCAACCCCGATCTGGTGCGCCGCTACCGCGAAGACCTGCCGCTGGCAGAGTTCGACGGGGCGACCCTGTTTGGCGGGGATGAAAAAGGTTATTCGGATTATCCGGCGCTTGAAGGGAAAGGTGCATGAGCCTCACCCCCGCACAAATCGCCGCCGGGCGCGCAAATGACCGGATCGGCACCGTACTGGTGCTGGAAACGCCGCAAATGCGCGTCTGGCACCTGCGTCTTGCCCCCGGCGAGACCGCCCCGCCCCACCGCCACGACCGCCCCTATTTCTGGACGGTGCTGGGCGATGGCCGCTCGCGCTCGGATTACGACGACGGGCGCAGCGTCGAGACCACCTACAAGGCCGGAGATACCCGCCATTTCCCCGACCTGACCCCTCAAACCGGCTTTGTCCACAACCTGACCAACATTGGTGACAGCGAGCTTGTCTTTATCACCGTCGAATTCAATGCAAAAGGAGATGCAAAATGAAAGCTGTCGCCCTGAAACACTATCTGCCGATTGACGATCCGCAATCCCTGCTGGATGTCGACCTGCCCAAGCCTGCGCCCGAAGGCCGCGATATTCTGGTCGAGGTCCGGGCGGTGGCCGTGAACCCGGTCGACACCAAGGTGCGCGCGCCCAAGGACGGCGAGGAAAACCCGCCCCGTGTGCTGGGCTATGACGCCAGCGGCGTTGTCGCCGCAACTGGCCCCGATGCGACGCTCTTCAAGGTCGGTGACGAGGTCTATTACGCCGGCGACATCACACGCCCGGGCACCAACCAGCAATTCCACCTGGTGGACGAGCGTATCGTCGGGACAAAGCCGAAAACGCTTTCCTTCGCCGAGGCCGCCGCCCTGCCGCTGACCACCATCACCGCCTTTGAGAGCTTCTTTGACCGGCTGGGGATCGATCCGGACGGGGCAGGTGCTGGCCAGTCGATCCTGATCATCGGCGCGGCCGGCGGGGTCGGCTCGATCGGCATCCAGCTGGCCAGGCGCGCGGGACTTGTCGTTATCGCCACCGCCTCGCGCCCGGAAACCATCGACTGGGTGCGCGAACTGGGCGCCGATCACGTGGTCAACCACTGCAAACCGCTGGTCGAACAGGTGCGTGCGGAAGGCTTTGAAACCGTCGATCACATCGCCATTTTCAACGACATGACCCATTGGGAGGAGGCGGTCGAGCTGATCGCGCCCCAGCATGGCATCGTCACCATCGACGACACCGACAAGCCGATGCCCATGGCCGGCATGAAACCCAAGGCGGCCAGCCTGCACTGGGAATTCATGTTCACGCGCGCGATGTTCAAAACCCCCGACATGATCGAACAGCACCGCCTGCTGAGCCGCGTCGCCAGCGAGATCGACGCCGGTCACATCCGCACGACGCTGGCGCAAGTCCTCACCCCGATCAACGCCGAAAACATGCGCAAGGCCCACGCCCTGATCGAAACCGGCACCGCCAAAGGCAAGATCGTCATCGAGGGCTGGTAACCCCCCGCCCGTGGCCCGCCGCAAACCCGCGGCGCGGGCCACGGGCTGACAATGAAATACCGGATCTGTTTTCACAAGATTTGAAACACAGTAAATGGTCCCCCGAATGCCTGTCACGTCCACTTCCAAGAAGAAGTCTGAATTGTTACTGAAGAAAGAAAGCAGTCATGCCTAAGAAAAATGGAAAAACGAAATACTGTAATACGCTTGATAAACTTGCCAAAATGCACAATCTCCTGAGGCAAACCTTCGGTATTGCAACTGTAGTTTTCATGCCTTTGATGGTAAGCATTTCCCATGCGCAAAATTCTTCTTCGACCCCTGATGTCGGGGCGACAATGGTACATTCAGCGGTAAATGACTCCTGGCATATTGATAAGGATTTCTCGATTACAATCCCTTTTGAATGGGCCGGTGGTCTCCCGGTTGTAAAGGTGAATATCGGCGGAAAAGAGCACAAGTTCTTATTCGATACTGCGGCCCCTACAATTGTGCCGGAAGAATTGGTCAGTCAATTAAACCTTCAACCTGTTGGTGCGCCAAAAAAACTGTACGATTCTGCGGGCAGAGAACTGGACAAAACGCTTTATAGGCTCCCCCTGTTGAAAGTCGGGGATGTGGCGTTCAGGGATTTTGTTGTCGTCACAGGAGATTTCAAGCGTAATTTTCCTTTCTCCTGCCTTGGGTTCGATGGAATATTGGGTTATACTTTCTTCAAGGATCTGAATATAAAACTGGATTATTCGAACCAGAAAATCACACTGTCGGATAACGGGATTCCCCATGCCCGTTCAATCCCGGTCGAGATTAGCTTCGAGCCCGTTCGTGGCCCGTTGATAGAAGCCAACTTTCCTTTCGGAAATGCCTATTTCGAGATTGATACGGGCAAGAATGCAGGCATTCAGCTTGGTGATCCGGCCGTTATTCCCGAATTTGAAAAAATGGGGTACGTTTCAAGGGAAACCCGCGGTACATTTTCAAGCAGTATTGGCGGGGTTGTGAATCGGCGTGCAAAACTGACCCACTTGGGTGGGTTATGAGCGAGTAAAATTGACCCACCTGTTTCGTTAACATCCGCGCAAAATTGTGCGGAGGAAAGAGCAGGTGATATTGATGGAAAGCGTATCGAAGATCCGGCGCTGGGTGCTGGTTGAAGGGCGCAGCATCCGGTCTGTGGCGCGGGCGACGGGACTGTCGCGGAACACGATCAAGAAGTATTTGAAGGACGAGAATCCGCCGAGCTACCAGCGCCATGCGCCGCCAGTTCGGCACAAACTGTGCAATGGGTTTGATCTTCGGCTGCAGGAACTGTTTGATCAGGACTCGAGGCGACCACGCCGGGAGCGGCGGACGGCCCAGAAGCTATACGAGCAGCTTGTGGCAGAGGGCTATACCGGGTCCTATTCGCCGGTTCAGCGTTTTGTTCGTGAGTTGAAGCGCGCCGGGCCTGTTCGGGAGATGCGTTTATCCCGCTGCATTTTGCGGCGGGTGACGCGCTGCAATTTGACTGGAGCGAAGAACGGGTCGTACTGGGTGGTGTCGAGCAGAAGGTGAAGGTCGCTCATTTCCGCCTGTGTCACAGCCGCAAGCCTTTCGTGATTGCCTATCCCGGTGAAGCCCAGGAGATGGTGCTGGATGCTTTCGTGCAGGCGCTGTCCTTTTACGGAGGCGTTCCGCGCAGGGTGATCATCGACAACCCCAAGACCATGGTGACCTACGTTTCGCGCTCGAAGGAGCGGATATTCCATCCCCGGTTCCTGGCCTTGATGAACCACTATGTGATGGAGCCGGTGGCCTGCACGCCCGCTGCGGGCTGGGAGAAGGGACAGGTCGAGAACCAGGTCCAGTTCTTGCGGGGCCGGTTGTTCGTTCCCGAACCGGCCTTTGATGATCTCGAGGCGCTGAACGCGTGGCTGCGTCTGCGTTGCGAAGATCTGGCAGAGCGTCCCCATCCCGAGCAGCAGGATCGCACGATTACCGAAGTGTTCGAAGACGAGCGCGCCGAACTGCGCCCCCTGGGTCGGGCCTTCGACGGCTACGTGGAAAAGACCGTCCGTGTCCGCTCCACCTGCCTGGTTCAATATGCCAGCAATCGCTACAGCGTGCCCTCCCGCTTTGCCGGGCATCATGTGTCGCTACGCGCCTATGCCGGCCGGATCGTGGTGGTCTCCGGTCAGGATGTGATTGCCGAGCACAGGCGTCATTTTACCCGCAATATCAGCTATTTCGAGCCCTGGCATTACGTTCCCCTGCTGGACCGCAAGCCTGGTGCCCTGCGCAATGGCGCCCCCTTTGTGGGCTGGGAACTGCCCGAGGCCATGCATCGGATCAGGGAACATTACATGGCTGGTAAAGGCGGGGATCGGGAGTTCGTCGACCTGCTCCTGCTGGCACAGGATCACGGGATCGAGGTGGTCGAGACGGCCTGCAATCTGGCGGTGGCACAAAACACCCTGCGGCTGCCCGCCATCATCAATCTGATCAACCAGTTGGTGGAACCGGTCATCACACCGCTCAGCGATGCCTGCGCTTATCCGCAGCTGACCTTGCGGCCCGAAGCCGATTGCAAACGCTATGAGACCCTGTGCTCGGCTGAGGAGGTTGCCGTATGAATGCCTTGATCGACCAACTGACAGCCCTCAGGTTGCATGGAATGGCAGCTTGCGCCCATGATCTGCTGTCCGCGCGCAAGCCGCCAAGTCTGACCACAGCGATAAGGCAACTGATCGACGCCGAGACTGTAGAGCGCCGGGTGCGCTCCATCCAGTATCAAATGAGGGTTGCGAAGTTCCCCCATCACAAGGACTTCGCCACCTTCGATTACAGCGCCGCCGCCCTCACCCAGGCCCAGATCGAACCATTCTGCACCGGCCAGTTCACAGAGGAGGCCCATAACCTCATCCTGGTGGGCGGAACCGGCACGGGCAAAACCCACATCGCCATCGCGCTGGGAACGACGCTGATCAACAACGGCAAGAAGGCGCGCTTCTTCAACGCCGTCGATCTGATCAACGCCCTGATCAAGGAACAGGCCGACGGCAATGCAGGGAAGATCATCCGGCAGCTCTCGGCTTTGGACTGCGTCATCATCGACGAGCTGGGCTACATCCCGTTTCCCAAATCCGGTGGCGCGTTGCTCTTCCATCTGATCAGCAAGCTCTACGAGAAGACCAGCATCATCATCACAACCAACCTTGAGTTCGGTGAATGGGTCTCGGTCTTCGGGGATGCCAAGATGACAACCGCCCTTCTGGATCGCGTCACTCATCACTGCAACATCATCGAAACCGGCAATACCTCATACCGGTTCGCCCAGAGTAAACGCCGTAGAAAAAACTAGCCGTTCCGCAAGCAAAGCCCCCAGACGGACTCGCTACATGAAGGCGGCCCGACTGGGGGCTTTGCGCCACAAAGGGGGGGGCAAATTTAAATGCCGAAACCGGGTCAGTTTTAAATGCTCATTGACAGGCGGGGTCAACATCGACAGCCTTAAAGTAACCTATTTGGCGCAGAATTTTTCAATCAGCCCGGGCTTGCCGATCAAATCATTCCCGATCAGTGTGGATAAGAGTGGTTCTTTTTTGGTTGGAAATGATTTCCTAAAGCATTTTACCATCGTTCTGGATTTTCCCAACCAGAAGGCTTTTTTCCAAAACACCAACACGGACGTGGTTAATGATGGTTTCACAGATACGTTCGGGTTCACGCCGTATTGGACAGCAGATCATGGACTTACCATTTCCGCAATTACGGCCAAAACACCGGCAAGTTCTGCCGGTCTGAAAGTCGGTGATCGGATCCTGTCTTTGGACAGGCGTGATGTCTCAGCCATGAAAGCCGACGGCTTTTGCCAATTGTTACGGCATCCTGTGCTGGATAAACAAAGGTCGTTGACCATCATCTATCAGCGGGCCAATGAAAACCCCAAGAGCATAACGCTCAACAAGTGAAGGAAACCCCGTGCGACAGGCAGAAACCGAGGCCCTGCCCCCTGAAGAACAGGCAGAATACTCCAGGGGCCGCATCGCTCTATGACCAATCCGCACCTTGGTGGCCACACTTATGCTGTCTCTGTCAAAGGGCGTTGCCGAGGCGCAGGAGGGCTATCCGCTGATGAAATCGCTTTTATTGAAGACCACGGCGACTGGTGCTCAATGTCGGTTGGCACAAAGTCGTTCTGGGCCATTCCTGAATGCTGGGTAGTGTCGCGAGTTTGGTGGAAATTCGAGGACGGCGTAATCTCCGGGTGCATCGAAGCCACCCAACCGGCGGCTGGAACCGCCAAGGAGATCACGCCATGACAAAGAATACAGCAACATCGACATCCGCGCTACTGGCCAATGAAGCAGGCTATGACCCGATTGAAGACCGGCTGCGCCAGAACATCCGCGCGACGATCGAGGCGGTTTTCGAAGAGGAGCTGGAGCAGTTTCTGGGCCGTTGCCGGTATGGCCGCAGCGGCGGGGCAAAGGCCGGATACCGCCACGGGCATCGCGAGCGGCAACTGGTCGGAACATTTGGAACCGAAACGGTGCGCGTGCCGCGTGCGCGGATCACAGGCGAGGCCGGCAAGGCCAGAGAATGGCGCTCGAAGGCATTGCCCCGCTACCAGCGGCTGACGAAGAAGGCCGAGGCGCTGATCGCTGCTGTCTACCTTTCGGGCACCAACACACGGCGGGTAAAACGCGCCCTGTTCGGCCTGTTTCAGGGGGCGGTCAGCAAGGATGTGGTGAGCCGCGCCTGGCGCAAGGTGAAGGTGGACTGGCAGGCGTGGTGCGCCCGCAGCCTTGCGGATGAAGACATCGTGCGGCTGATCCTGGACGGCACCGTGATCAAAACGCGGATTGACAGGAAGGCCACCAATATCTCGGTTCTGGCCGCGATTGGCGTGCGCCGGGATGGGCAGAAGGTCTTGTTATCACTGATGAACATGGGCGGCGAAAGCACCTCCGCCTGGCGTCAGTTCATCAACGATCTGGATGCGCGCGGGTTGAAACGGCCCGAATTTGTCATCGTGGACGGGGCACCGGGACTTGAGGTCGCTCTCATTGCCCTCTGGGGTGAAGATCTGCCGATCCAGAGGTGCACGGTGCACAAGCACCGCAACCTTCTGGCCAAGGCACCCAAGCGTATGCATGATGAGTTGACAGAAGATTACCGCGACATGATCTACGCCAAAACACCCGAGGAAATCGCCACCCGCCGCAAGGCATTTCTGCGAAAATGGCGGCTGAAATGCAAGGCCGTCGCTGACAGCTTGGAAGAAGCAGGAGATAAGCTTTTCACCTTCACGCGTCTGCCACAAGGCCAGTGGAAATCGGCCAGAACGACAAATGCGATCGAACGCCTGAACGAGGAATTCCGCCGCCGCATCAAGACCCAGACCGTGCTGCCATGCGCCGAGACCGTGCCGATGCTGCTTTGGGCTCTGATGGCCTCGGGGCAGATCGTCATGCGAAAGGTCGATGGCTGGGAAACGCTCGCTCAGCCCGTCGCCGACGCAACCCTTGACCAAGCCGCCTGACCGGCGCATAACTCAACCCGCTCGGAGGTGCCTGAAATCAATTTCCACCACTTTCGAGACACAACCCTTTGCAGACCGTCACAACCACATCAATGGCATCGAGAATTTCTGGAACCAAGCCAAGCGCCACATGCGCCGATTTAACGGTGTCCCCAAGGCCCAATTTGGGCTATAGGGAACCTCTAAAAATCCCCCAAAATCCGGCCTGACGGGGTAGAATCGTCATCAGGATGAAAATGATTCGACCGACGGGGTTTTGTCATGGGTCAGATGGGATTTTTTGATCTTTCCAGCCGATACGCGGGACTGGACAAATCTGGTGATCCGCTGGTGTTGCTCAACGACATGGTGCCGTTCGAGGATTACCGGGACGAGCTGAAGGCCATATGGCGCACGCCGCCCGAACAGCGCAAATCCAACGCTGGCCGCCCGCCTTGGGATGAGGTGCTGATATTCAAGACGATGGTTTTGCAGCAGCTCTACAACCTCTCTGACGATCAGATCGAGTATCAGATCCGCGACCGCCTGTCGTTCATGCGGTTTCTCGGCCTTGGCATTGAAGACAGCGTACCTGACGCCAAGACCATCTGGGCCTACCGTGAAAGGCTGGCCGGGGCCGGGAAGATGAAGGAGCTGTTTGACAAGTTCGATGCCTTTCTGCGCGAAAAGGGCTATCTGGCGATGGGCGGGCAGATTGTTGATGCGAGCATCGTTCCGGCGCCGCGCCAGCACAACAAAAGGGACGAGAACGAGAAAATCAAGGCGGGCGAAACGCCTGAAGAGTGGGAGGAAAAACCCCACAAGAAGCGCCAGAAGGACGTGGATGCGCGCTGGACGAAGAAGCACGGCAAGAGCTATTACGGCTACAAGAACCACATCAATGTCGACCGGCGGCACAAATTCATCCGCGCTTATGATGTCACCGATGCCGCCGTGCATGACAGCCAGGCGCTTGCCGGTCTGATTGATGCGAGCAACACCTCATCGGACCTGTGGGCCGACAGCGCCTATCGCTCGCAAAAGATCGAAAGCGAGCTGGAAGAGCGGGGGCTTCACAGCCATATCCATCACAAGGGCAGGCGCGGCAAGCCGCTTGGCGAGCGCCAGCAAAAGGCCAACCGGAGGCGCTCGAAAGTGCGGGTCCGGGTCGAGCATGTATTCGCTTTTCAGGAGCGCTCCATGGGCGGCAAGCTGATCCGCTCCATCGGCCTGAAGCGGGCGCGATTTCGCATCGGGATGATGAACCTGGTCTACAACATGAAGCGCTTCGTCCAGTTCGAATGCGGCCTGGCGGCGCCGGGATAAGGGTTCATGGGGTGAGGTGTGCCTGAAATACCCAAAACCGGCTTGAAACCGGTGAAAATGGGTTTATGATCCGAAGCAATCAGGCGGGACAGGCGAAAAACCGTCCACCCCGCCGCGAAGAAGGCGAAAACGGGAATTTACAGAGGTTCCCCAATGTGAACGTGCCCGCAAATGGGGCTGGAATTGCGGTGATCGCAATATCACATTCCCAGCTGAACCCTTGCGCGCCGTTCAATACTGTCGGCTGCGGGCTTGTGCAGGATTTCTTAAGGTTAACCTTCTCAACCGCAGGCAGGCTTACGGGCTTAATACGCGTCTCCGCACAGCTTTTTGGTGCCTCCAGAACGTCTGATCCATCCACAGTCAAAGTACCAGTGGCACAGTTCTCCCATTCTATGACCTTCTCGTCATCCACTTGGGCCGTGAACAATTCAACTTCGATTACTTGCGATGCTGGCGTTGTTGCGCCATCCATTTCGCAGCTCAGCAGGTCTGTTCCGATACCCTGACACGGCACGGAGGCCGATATAAATTCTGCCCCGCCAACATTGATATTCGACGCATCCTCAGAAAAAGTGAATGTTCCATCAAATGGTGTCGGCGAGATGCCTAAGTAAATTTGACACGTCCAGCTAAGGCCCAAAACACCAATGCGGGTGGTCGGCACTGGCTCCTTACACGATTTCTTCAGATCAATTGTCGGTAAAGTTGGCACTGGATCATTAGGCAAATCAACATAAGCACAAATATCGGGCAGATGATCGTTACTTAGACCGTTAGAATTTTGTTGCCCCGCCAATATATCCAAAACAGTGGCACCGTTCACATATTGATCCACGCAATTAACAGCCTGCGCGGGGTCATTCTCTACATCAAACTGAAAGCTCATATTGGCAGTTGACGTCCCACCAGCCGCGAATAAATCCGCTGATGAAAGTTCGCAATACCCCGCGCCATTACCGCCAGAGGCATCTATACAAGCCCACGGTTCATTCGAGGTGACGTTGGTCATTGGCCCATTCACCGACACATCCGTCGCGCTTGCAGGTTGTGGTGCAAGAAACCCGTCGCCAAAAAGCAAGAACCCATCGGTTGGAAGGTTTGAGCCTGTCACAGTGATCTGACAATTCATTGTCATCGGCCCGCTTGTTACAGGCAAAACAGGGTCACAGATTTTGGCAATGCTCGAAACTGGCTCCCACGGGGCGTTTACACAATTCCCCGCAATCGTTTGGTTCACACCAGCAGACGTAACATAAGAACCCTGCGCACAGTTTTGCAATTGATAGGTTGTGTTATCAACTGGGGTGTTCAGCTGATCACTGGTGACAAACAACGAAACATCAATGACTTCGCCGTCGCTATCAAAATCCGCGCCTGAAACGGTGCAAGACTGGCCTTGCGCGCAATCGAAATTACCGGAGACCGATGAAATAGGTAGTGTCGCGAGTTTGGTGGAAATTCGAGGACGGCGTAATCTCCGGGTGCATCGAAGCCACCCAACCGGCGGCTGGAACCGCCAAGGAGATCACGCCATGACAAAGAATACAGCAACATCGACATCCGCGCTACTGGCCAATGAAGCAGGCTATGACCCGATTGAAGACCGGCTGCGCCAGAACATCCGCGCGACGATCGAGGCGGTTTTCGAAGAGGAGCTGGAGCAGTTTCTGGGCCGTTGCCGGTATGGCCGCAGCGGCGGGGCAAAGGCCGGATACCGCCACGGGCATCGCGAGCGGCAACTGGTCGGAACATTTGGAACCGAAACGGTGCGCGTGCCGCGTGCGCGGATCACAGGCGAGGCCGGCAAGGCCAGAGAATGGCGCTCGAAGGCATTGCCCCGCTACCAGCGGCTGACGAAGAAGGCCGAGGCGCTGATCGCTGCTGTCTACCTTTCGGGCACCAACACACGGCGGGTAAAACGCGCCCTGTTCGGCCTGTTTCAGGGGGCGGTCAGCAAGGATGTGGTGAGCCGCGCCTGGCGCAAGGTGAAGGTGGACTGGCAGGCGTGGTGCGCCCGCAGCCTTGCGGATGAAGACATCGTGCGGCTGATCCTGGACGGCACCGTGATCAAAACGCGGATTGACAGGAAGGCCACCAATATCTCGGTTCTGGCCGCGATTGGCGTGCGCCGGGATGGGCAGAAGGTCTTGTTATCACTGATGAACATGGGCGGCGAAAGCACCTCCGCCTGGCGTCAGTTCATCAACGATCTGGATGCGCGCGGGTTGAAACGGCCCGAATTTGTCATCGTGGACGGGGCACCGGGACTTGAGGTCGCTCTCATTGCCCTCTGGGGTGAAGATCTGCCGATCCAGAGGTGCACGGTGCACAAGCACCGCAACCTTCTGGCCAAGGCACCCAAGCGTATGCATGATGAGTTGACAGAAGATTACCGCGACATGATCTACGCCAAAACACCCGAGGAAATCGCCACCCGCCGCAAGGCATTTCTGCGAAAATGGCGGCTGAAATGCAAGGCCGTCGCTGACAGCTTGGAAGAAGCAGGAGATAAGCTTTTCACCTTCACGCGTCTGCCACAAGGCCAGTGGAAATCGGCCAGAACGACAAATGCGATCGAACGCCTGAACGAGGAATTCCGCCGCCGCATCAAGACCCAGACCGTGCTGCCATGCGCCGAGACCGTGCCGATGCTGCTTTGGGCTCTGATGGCCTCGGGGCAGATCGTCATGCGAAAGGTCGATGGCTGGGAAACGCTCGCTCAGCCCGTCGCCGACGCAACCCTTGACCAAGCCGCCTGACCGGCGCATAACTCAACCCGCTCGGAGGTGCCTGAAATCAATTTCCACCACTTTCGAGACACAACCCCGTCGAACATTCTCCCCACACTAAGGCCTTCGCCGTGGCCGTTGACCAGATTAATCACCCCTATAAGTTCTTAGCTTTAATACCCTTACTGCGCTGTCAGCTAGGCACGACCCTAAGGGTTAACTGTAAACTAAAGAAAAATGCCCACTTTGTAGACATATAAAGCCCGGTTCCCACTTGAAGCGAAGGTCCGCTTTCGGCCTTGATCCCAAAGCGGCATGTCCGCTTTGGGGCTGGGAGCAGACGTTGGGTCCGATCTAACGAACGGCAACAAAGTCCGCATATCTGCCATCCCTCAAACCGTCACCACCACCTGAGCCGTTGATTTCCGCAAGCGTTGTAGGCCCCGCGTCAGGTTTTTCGGAATTCATATACACCTCGCCCGACACTTGCCTATTCCTCAATCTCTCGACAGGCACCGGCCTTGGCCAGATACAGTCGGTAACTGAAAAACGGGCCGGTCCCGATTAATGCCGAGTGCCGGGCTTCTTCCAGATAGAACGCATAGTGACCGTTCTGTTCGTCCTCGTCCCCGTATTCAAAATTTGTCCCGCCGATATCGGACAGGATTGTGTTTCGGGTTTTTATCACGATGCTACCGTCGCTGCGTTCTTTTATCCAAAGCTGGCTTTCGGCCTCGAAGGTCATGCAGGCGGGGGTGGTGGTGTCTGATCCGGTGTTTTCGTAGCAACTGTAAAAGTCGTATCCAAACTGGCCCTTGCGGTTGGTGCCGCTGAGCATGATGGATTTGTCGGTCGCGTCAATTTCCAGCGCCAGCGTGGTGACGTTCTGGTTTGGCTGGCTGCGCATGTGCTTGGCGGAATAGTGGCGGGTGTAGCATGGCTTAAGGTCGTTCAGGCCGGTTGACCAAGCGGGGTTTGCAAGGGCTGTGGCGAGGATCGCTGTTATGATGGGGAAAACAAATCTGAACATATGGGGCTACCTGTCAAAATGAATATGCCCCGAGGGTAGTGGTAAGCCTCGGTGCGATCAACGCAGAACCTGACCTGTGTTAAATATCCTTCATCAATCGCAAAGCATCATAGATCGCCGCATGGGTGTTGCGCGCCGATATGGCATCACCGATGCGAAACAGCTGGAATGCCCCTTCGGGGTTGGTGCTGACGGTTTGCGGCTGGCCCGCGATCAGCGCGTCGTAATCCACTTCGCCCAGATTGCTTGAGGATGGTTTCAGCGCGAAATACAAATCGTCCAGCGGTAGGGTGCCGTGGTTCACCACGATCTGGTCATAGGTGGCGGTGCTGCGGTAATCGCTGTAATCGGTGCCGATGATGGCGCGCAACCGGTTGCCGTCGCGTTCCACGTCCATCAGGCGGCGGGTGACGGTAAAGGTGACGTCTTTGTCCTGAAGCGCGCGCATGTAGGGCACCAGATTCATCGCCATGATTTCGGGGGCGAAGCTGCGATCAGGTGTCATGATTTCCACATGCGCGCCGCTGTTGGCGATCACTTCGGCGGCTTGCAGGGCAGGGTGGTCGCCCGCATCATCATAGACCAGCACATTCTGGCCCGGCTTCACGTCACCCGCGATGATGTCCCATGCCGACACCACCAGATCATTGCTGGTTTCCAGCACTTCGGTATCGGGCAGGCCCCCCGTGGCGATGATCACCACATCGGGGGACAGGGCCATGACATCATCGGCCTCGGCCCATGTGTTGAAACGGAATTCCACATCACGGGCGGCGGATTGGGACATGCGCCAGTCAATGATGCTGATCATTTCGCGTCTGCGCGGGCTTTGCGCGGTCAGGCGGACCTGCCCACCGGGATCAGAGGCGGCTTCAATCACGGTGACCTTGTGGCCGCGCTCGGAAGCCACACGCGCGGCTTCCAGACCGGCGGGGCCTGCGCCGACGACCACCACGTTTTTGCGCGTCTTTGCGGGCGGGATGTCGTGCGGCATGGTCAATTCGCGCCCCGTGGCGGCGTTGTGCATGCACAGAGCCTCTCCACCCTGATAAATCCGGTCCAGACAATAGGTGGCGCCGACGCAGGGGCGGATATCATCCTCGCGTCCCTCGATGATCTTGCGCACGATATGCGGATCCGCCAGATGGGCGCGGGTCATGCCGACCATGTCCAGCAGACCGGCGGATACCGCGTGCCGCGCGGTGGCAACATCGGGGATTTTGGCGGCGTGGAAGGTGGGCAGACCGGTGGCCGCTCGCACTTCGCCGGCAAAATCCAGATGCGGGGCGTTTTTCATGCCCTGCACCGGGATCACATCGGTCATCGCCGGATCGGTGTGGATGCGCCCGCGGATGACATTCAGAAAATCCACCATACCGCTGTCGCGCCATGTGTTGCACACGGTGATCCCGTCCTCGAAAGTGGTGCCGCCCTTTTGGGCCTCGTCCACGGTGAAGCGCATGCCGACGATGAAATCATCCCCCACCCGTTCGCGAATGGCGCGCAGCACGTCCATGGAAAACCGCATCCGGTTTTCCAGCGACCCGCCGTATGGGGCCTCAAGCGTGTTGGTCAGCGGCGAGATGAACTGGTCCATCAGATGGCCGAACACCTCAAGCTCGATCCCGTCCATGCCACCGGCCTGCATCCGTTCGGCGGCATCGGCGTAATCGGTGATGATACGGGCGATGTCCCAGTCCTCCATCTTTTTGACAAAGGCCCGATGCGCCGGTTCGCGTTTATGCGACGGGGTGACAGCCGGCAGCCAGTCGCCCTTGTCCCAGCGGGTGCGCCGGCCCAGATGGGTCAGCTGGATCATCACCGCAGCACCATGTTCGTGACAGGCATCGGTCAGGTTTTTGATCCACGGCACCACCTCGTCCTTGTAGGCCAGGATGTTGTTGAACACCGGCGGGCTGTCCCTGGACACGGCGGCCGATCCGGCGGTCATGGTCAGAGCGATCCCCGCCTTGGCGCGTTCAGCGTGATAGGCGCGGTAGCGGTCCTTGGGCATGCCGTCTTCGGGGTAGGCGGGCTCGTGACTGGTGGTCATGATCCGGTTTTTCAGGGTGAGGTGTTTTAGCTGGTAGGGCTGCAGCAGGGGATCATTGGACATTGATCTTTCCTTTAGTGAAGGGGCAAGCGGCGATATACGCCGGGATTATGTGGATCATCAAAATGGCTGATTGGGCCATTCTCCTGAAAATGGTTGGCCCAGCGTTGCATTTCCACCGGATCAAGTTCAACCCCGAGGCCATAACCTTCTGGAACGCGGACTGTGTCGTTGGTCTGGAGGAACGGGCCGTCCTTGATCACATCGCCGACCTGCCAACGAAACAGGGATTGCGAGGCTTCGGTGATATGCGGTGTTGCGGCGCTGACGTGCAGATAGGCAGCGGTCATGATGCCCAGATCGTTGGAATAACACCAGAAACCTTTACCCATTTCCTCGCAGGCGGCGATAAATTTCAGGGTTCTGGACAGCCCGCCAAGGGCGGCAAAATTGCAAACAAAATAGTCGGGTGCCCCCAAAGCGACAGCGCGGCGCAGGTCAGGGATATGGGTCGAGAACGGAATGATAGAATGTTGGCGCAGGGCGGCCATTTCCTCGAATGTGGCGACAGGGTCTTCGTAGTTGCGAATGTTGTAGGGTTCCAGTTCCCGTAATAACCAGCGTGCCGTGGTCAGGGAATATTGCATGTTGGAATCCAGTTTGATCTGCACATCGTTCCCCAGGGCCTCGCGCAGCATTCGAACGGTTTTGATTTCCAGTTGCGGATCGCCCATGATCAGTTTGCCCTCGAAGATGCTTGCGTTGTGTTCGGATTGCATCCTTAGGCAATAGTCGGTGATCGCTTCGGGGGTCATTTCACCACCGGCGTCGCCCTGTTTCGGGCGGAATGAAAAATACTCCGAGAATTTGATGTCTTTGCGCACCGCACCACCCAACAGTTGATAGAGCGGCATTTCAAATGCTTTGGCTCGGATATCCCACAAGGCAATTTCAACGGCACCAAAGGCGACCGACGCGGCATTTTCACCCGTATTTGCAGTGATCTGGTAGGGTGGCACACAGCGTGCCTCGCAGGCCGCCAAATCCAGAGGGTCCATCCCGATCAGCGCAGGTGCAACTTCGGATTTGATCACCTCGCCAAAATGCCACCACGGGGCTTCGCCCAGACCTATCAAACCCGCATCGGTTTCCACCTCGATGATGGATTTCGAGGCCCCTGCATAAAGGCCGGCCGTCCACCAGAACGGTGCATCAAACGGTATGTTTACATGGGTGACCTTGATATTGGTGATTTTCATCGAGTTTCCCCCTAGTACCACGCATCTTCTACCGATGCTTTTTTCTTGGCAATGAATTCTTTCAGCGCGTCGTCTTTGGCAATATCCAGCGGCGGGGCCTGATAGTCGGCAAGGCGTTTTTTCCATTGGCGGTTGGCGCGGATCATACCGTCTTCGCCGCCTGCTTCGGTCCAAGTTTCAAACGGCTGGTCATCGGTAAAGCCGCTGTCCCAATAGGCAGTTTTATAGTGGCGCATGGTGTGGTCACAGCCGAACATATGTTCGCCGGGGCCTTTTTCGGCCAGTGCCTCGAAACCCAGCGTATCATCGTTTACCTCGATCCCGTTCAGATAGCTGTGCAGTGCGCCGCACATGTCGGTGTCCATGATGAATTTCTCGCAGGACATCGACAGCAACCCATCCAGAAAACCGGCGGAGTGCAGGATATAGTTGCCGCCGCTTTGAATAGCGGACATCATCGACATCATGCTTTGCTGCATGGCCTGCCCGTCGGGCAGTTTCGAGGTGGAAAAATTGCCGGCATTGCGCAGGGGCAGGTTCAGCCGCCGGGCCAGTTGACCCATGACAAGGCTGCCGACAGCCGGTTCCGGCGTGCCGAAAGTGGGCGAGCCTGACCGCATTGCCAGCGTCACAAGGAAAGACGCCAGCACCGTGGGCGCACCGGGGCGCACCAGTTGGGTCAGGGCACAGCCCACCATGCTTTCGGCAAGGTTCTGCGCGATGGCGCCTGCCATTGTCAGCGGCGCAACCGCACCCCCCAGCAGGAAAGGCAGGTGGATCGATCCCTGATTGGCGGCGGCATAAGCGCGGATGCCACGGGTGGAAACGCCATCCCAGACCAGTGGCGAGGTCGAGTTGAAATTGCCCATGATCACGCAGTTATTGTCTACGAAATCCGCGCCAAACAGGATGCGGCACATTTCAATGCTGTCCTCGGCCCGTTCGGGCGCGGTGATTGATCCCAGAAAGGCGCGATCAGAATAGCGCATGTGGGCGTAAACCATATCCAGATGGCGTTTGTTGACGGCAATATCGGTGGGCTCGCAAATGGTGCCGCCCGAATGGTGCAGCCATGGGCTGCTTTGGGCCAGCTTCACGAAGTTCTTAAAATCCTGCATGGTGCCGTAACGCCGCCCCTTGTCCAGATCCATCACGAAGGGCGATCCGTAAGCAGGCGCAAATACCGTTGCATCGCCGCCGATCTGTACGGATTTGGCCGGATTGCGGGCGTGCTGGGTGAATTGTGACGGGGCGGTTTTCAGCAGGGCGCGGATCAGGCCGGGTTCGAATTTAATGTTCCACGTTGTGGCGGAAACTTCGGTCACCTTGCCGCCGGCCTGTTTGAACAGGCGCACGGTTTCGGGATCATCGCGAAATTCGATGCCGATTTCGGCCAGTATCCGGTCGGCACCCTGTTCGATACGGATCAGGCTTTCTTCATCCAGCAGGTCATATGGCGGGATTTTACGGGTGATATAGGGCATATACATATGCGGGTTTTGCCCCGCCTCGGTGCTGCGTTTGTTACCACGCCTGCCGCGTCTTTGAGGGGAAGATGCCATAGGAAACCCTTTGCCGGTTAGAATCGACACTACTGTCGAGAAACAAAGCATATCTGTCAATATGCTTGTCCCCCGACGGTGTGTCGGGTAAACCGTGGTCCATGGAAAATTTAGTAATATCAAAGCCTGACCGTAAAACCGCACCGCGTGGCTCTGAATCGCTTTGGCTGCAAGCGGCCTATGACATGCTGGTGGAATCAGGGGTCGAGGCCGTAAAGGTGATGCCGCTGGCCAAGGCGCTGGGCCTGTCGCGCACCGGCTTTTACTGGCATTTCGAGGACCGCGAGGCGCTGCTTGAGGCGCTGTTGCGGATGTGGGAGGCCAAGAACACCGGCAATCTGGTGCGCCAGACCCAAGCCTATGCCGAGACCATCACCGAAGCGATGTTCAACCTGTATGATTGCTGGCTGGATGAAGACCTGTTTGACGCGCGTCTGGATCGGGCCGTTCGCGGCTGGGCGCATAATGATCCGACGGTGCAGGTGCGGATTGATCAGGCGGACGCGCTGCGCAAGGCGGCAATCATGGAGATGTTCCAGCGGTTTGATTATAGCGCGGCACAGGCCGAGGTGCGTGCGATGACGGTGCTGTATACGCAGGTCGGGTATATCTCGATGCAGGTGGAAGAACCGCTTGAAGAACGTATCAGCCGGATGCCGGAATATGCAGCAGTCTATACCGGTCAAACCCCGACCGAGGCCGAAATCCGGCGGTTTCGCGCCCGCCATGCCGGGCGCAAAGAATAACGGTGTGATCTCTGGAATTATTCTAGACTATCTGTTACATTCAAGTTTGCGAATATTTTTCAGGATGGAAACAATCCCCTTTTCCGATAACGGGCACGGGGGGCATCACAGGGGAGAATGACAGTGAAAGACAAGGTGCTGGATAAGCTGAAGGGCATTGTTTACGGACCGGATGGCAAGGACATCGTAACGGCCGGGATGGTTTCGGATATTGTGGTGCAGGGCAGTAAGGTGATCTTTTCGATCTCGCTGCCGCCGGGGGCCAATGAAGGCGCCGGCGGGATGCAAAAAGAGGCCGAAGAGGCAGTGGCGGCGATTGACGGGGTGGAAACGGTTCTGGTGGTTCTGACCGCCGAAAAGCCGGTCGAACCACGCGATAGAGAAGCACCCAAGTTAAGCAGCAAGCCGGATCGCCCGGTCGGGCCGGATATGCGGCCTGCGGCGGGGGCGATCCCCGGGGTGAAGGCGGTTCTGGCGGTGGCGTCGGGCAAGGGCGGGGTTGGCAAATCGACCACCTCGGTCAACCTTGCGCTGGGGTTGCGGGCGCTGGGGCTGAAAGTTGGTCTGCTGGATGCGGATATCTACGGCCCCTCGATCCCGCGTCTGATGGGGATTACCGAGCGGCCCAATATCGTGAACGAGCGGATCGTGCCGATTGACCAATACGGTCTGAAGGTGATGTCGATGGGGTTCCTGATGGACGAGGAATCGCCGGTGATCTGGCGCGGCCCTATGGTGGTTTCGGCGCTGATGCAGATGGTGCGCGAAGTGGAGTGGGGCGAGCTGGACGTGCTGGTTCTGGATATGCCGCCGGGCACGGGGGATGCGCAACTGACGCTGGCACAACAGGTGCCGCTGGCCGGATCGGTAATAGTATCGACCCCGCAGGATCTGGCGCTGATTGACGCGCGCAAGGGTCTGAAGATGTTCAAACAGGTGGATGTGCCCATTCTGGGGATCATCGAGAATATGAGCACTTTTGTCTGTCCGCATTGCGGCGAGAAATCGGATATCTTCGGCCATGGCGGCGCGCAGGAAGAAGCGGCCAAGCTGGGTGTGATGTTCCTGGGTGCGGTGCCGTTGCATATGGATATCCGGCATTATTCGGACGAAGGCACGCCGGTGGTGATTGCCGAGCCGGACGGGGTGCATGCCAAGGTTTACAAGACCATTGCGATGAAGGTTGCCACCCTGATGGGCGAGGCCGGAGGTGACGAGGAATAGCGGTTTCGCCGGGCTGACGCCCGACGACCAACGCGCGCCCCTTGGCAGGCGCGCGCGTTTTGCCTTCGGCGAAGGTATTTAGAGCAAGAAGAAGGGGATGCTGTCCCTTGTTTCAGACATAAGAAAGCCCCGCGAACCGGTCTGGTTGGCGGGGCTTTTGTTATTAAGCGTTAGGGCTTAGCCGCGCATGGCGGCCCATTCCATGTATTTGATGCCAAGGATGCCCCCCAGTACGATGAACATCAGTGTGAGGCCGGAGCCAACCGCAAGGGTGGAAAAGCCGGTGACGCCCTGGCCTATGGTGCAGCCCAGTGCGACAACCCCGCCGATGCCCATCAACGCCGCGCCGATTGTGTTGCGCACGGTGTCGGATTTATCGGCAAAAGTGGTCATCGACAGTTTGCCTTTGCTAAGCGCGCCAAGGAAGCCGCCCAGCAGCACGCCAGCAAAGGTCATCACGTTGAAGCTGGGGCCGGAATAAGCCGTGGCGCGCATCAGGTAGTCCAGCGTGTCGCCAGCGGGGCGCATATAGGACAGCGAGGCCAGCGCCACTGGCACATCGGCGAATTCATCCTGTGCAAGGCCGGTCAGCAGCCAGCCCGCCGTGACGCACAGCCCGATGCCAACGCCTGCGATGATGTGGGTGGGGGATTTGCGAAAGCCTGCATCCTTGAAGCAGTAAACCAGCAGCCCGCCTGCAAGGACGGCTAGTGCGATTGTGGTCGACAGGCCAAGGTCCATGCCGGTGAAATGTGCGATGAAATCGCCGAAGCCCTGTGTTTCCATGCCCAGTTCCGACAGATCAACGGTTGCGCTGCCAAACAGGGCCACGCGGATCGGGCCGATCAGCCCGCCGATGGTCATATAGGCAAACAGCCCCGCCACCAGCAGCACAAAGCCCGAGCGCAGATCGCCGGACCCCGCCCGTACCAGATTGCGCGACAGGCACCCGCCCGAAAGCACCATGCCAAAGCCGAAGGTCAGACCACCCGCGATATTGGCCAGCCACGTCAGGTTGGGCGCCATATACATGGTGGTGCGGTAATCCGCGACCTCGAGTTTTTGCAGCAGGGCCACGCCCAGCATTGCCGTTGCGGTGGCCAGCAGCCACGAACGAAAGCGGCGTTTGTCCCCGAACGACATCATGTCCGATATCGAGCCCATTGTGCAGAAGTTGGTCACATAAACAATGTATCCGAACACCGTTGCAATGATCAGGCCGCCCCAAGCGACATAAAAACCTGGTGATTCAATCACCATTTCCCGTAGCGTTTCCAGCATTTCACCATCCTGTCAGACGTAGATTATTATATTTTACAGGGGATTCTTTGCGCCCCTGCATACATATTAGCATATAGGGAACCTCTGTAAATTCCCGTTTTCGCCTTCTTCGCGGCGGGGTGGACGGTTTTTCGCCTGTCCCGCCTGATTGCTTCGGATCATAAACCCATTTTCACCGGTTTCAAGCCGGTTTTGGGTATTTCAGGCACACCTCACCCCATGAACCCTTATCCCGGCGCCGCCAGGCCGCATTCGAACTGGACGAAGCGCTTCATGTTGTAGACCAGGTTCATCATCCCGATGCGAAATCGCGCCCGCTTCAGGCCGATGGAGCGGATCAGCTTGCCGCCCATGGAGCGCTCCTGAAAAGCGAATACATGCTCGACCCGGACCCGCACTTTCGAGCGCCTCCGGTTGGCCTTTTGCTGGCGCTCGCCAAGCGGCTTGCCGCGCCTGCCCTTGTGATGGATATGGCTGTGAAGCCCCCGCTCTTCCAGCTCGCTTTCGATCTTTTGCGAGCGATAGGCGCTGTCGGCCCACAGGTCCGATGAGGTGTTGCTCGCATCAATCAGACCGGCAAGCGCCTGGCTGTCATGCACGGCGGCATCGGTGACATCATAAGCGCGGATGAATTTGTGCCGCCGGTCGACATTGATGTGGTTCTTGTAGCCGTAATAGCTCTTGCCGTGCTTCTTCGTCCAGCGCGCATCCACGTCCTTCTGGCGCTTCTTGTGGGGTTTTTCCTCCCACTCTTCAGGCGTTTCGCCCGCCTTGATTTTCTCGTTCTCGTCCCTTTTGTTGTGCTGGCGCGGCGCCGGAACGATGCTCGCATCAACAATCTGCCCGCCCATCGCCAGATAGCCCTTTTCGCGCAGAAAGGCATCGAACTTGTCAAACAGCTCCTTCATCTTCCCGGCCCCGGCCAGCCTTTCACGGTAGGCCCAGATGGTCTTGGCGTCAGGTACGCTGTCTTCAATGCCAAGGCCGAGAAACCGCATGAACGACAGGCGGTCGCGGATCTGATACTCGATCTGATCGTCAGAGAGGTTGTAGAGCTGCTGCAAAACCATCGTCTTGAATATCAGCACCTCATCCCAAGGCGGGCGGCCAGCGTTGGATTTGCGCTGTTCGGGCGGCGTGCGCCATATGGCCTTCAGCTCGTCCCGGTAATCCTCGAACGGCACCATGTCGTTGAGCAACACCAGCGGATCACCAGATTTGTCCAGTCCCGCGTATCGGCTGGAAAGATCAAAAAATCCCATCTGACCCATGACAAAACCCCGTCGGTCGAATCATTTTCATCCTGAAAGACCTCTGCATAACATCGGGATTCCCCCGGGTTGGCCGTTTTGGTAAGCTAGCCGGGAAATCTCTGGGGTGAATAGATGGACCTTTTCCTGCACGAAGCGGCGGCACGGATCGGCGCGGATGACGTTCTGTCGAAGATCGACGCGCTGATGGATTGGAACTCGTTTTTGCCGATCCTGCGGCGCGGTCTGGGGCGCTCGGGGATCGGGCCTCAGGGCTATGATCCGCTGGTTCTGTTCAAGTGTCTTCTGGTTGGCCAGTGGCACGGGCTGAGCGACCCGAAGCTGGAGCGGGCCTTGAAGGTGCGGCTGGATTTCATGCTGTTCTGCGGGCTCGATCTGCACGCGTCGGTGCCGGATGAGACGACCCACTGCCGGTTCCGCAATGCGCTGGTCCGGGGTGGCGTTTACGATGAGCTGCTGGCCGAGGTCTGCCGCCAGATCGAGGCGCATGGGCTGAAGCTGAAAGAGGCTGAGGCGGCGATCATTGATGCGACCCTGATCGCGGCGGCGGCGCGCCCGCGCACCCATATCGACGCCCCGCAGGACCGGGCAGAGGACGGGGCAAGGGAAGGGACGCCGGATGATCCGCCCGAGGTCTCACCCGACGGGGCACAGCTGCATTTCAGCGCCGACCCTGATGCCCGCTGGGTCAAGAAGGGCCGCAAGAGCACGCTCGGCTACAAGGGCTTTGCCCGCTGCGACGAAGAGGGCTTTATCGACAAGGTGCACACCACGCCCGCCAATGCCGCCGAAAGCCCCGAATTCGCCACCATGATCGCGGGCGCAAAGGCGCAGCGGGTGCTGGCCGACAAGGCCTATGCGAGCAAGGCCAACCGCCAGATGCTGCGCGGCAAATACCGCGACGGCATCCTGCGCAAGGCAGCGCGCGGCCGCCCCCTGCGGCAATCGGAGAAACGCTTCAACCGGCTGATTTCGAAACGCCGCTTCCGCATCGAGCAGACTTTCGGCACGATGAAACGCCTCTTCGGCCTGCAGCGGGCGAGATATTTCGGGCGCGCCAGGGTGCATGCCCAGATGGTCATGGCCGCCATCGCGCAAAACCTGCTCAAGGCCGCAAACAGGATCACCCTCAACCCGCAAACCCCCGCAATCGCATAGCCCCAAACCCCGCCACCCGTCTGTCCGCCGGACCCGCAGGGGCGCAAGGTGGGCGGCCGAAATCTTGCTTCAACCGAAAGCCATGGCCTCATGCAGAGGTCTTCCTGATGACGATTCTACCCCGTCAGGCCGGATTTTGGGGGATTTTTAGAGGTTCCCTATAATCATATGTTCATGCAGGGGCCAAACGGTTTTACGCTTTGGGCAGGGGGGTATAGAAGAGATTTTATGCCTCCGGCGGGGATATTTAGGGAACAAAGATGTTTTAGAGCGAACCTTTGGGGGTCAGGCTCATACCGAATTTCCCGTCCTGATCATCTGCAAACCAGCCCAGTTTGTCGCGCAGGGTGACCACGCCGCCGATGATGATAATCGAGGGGCCGGTGAATTTGGCCTCGGTCGCCTTTTGATACAGATCGGCAATGGTGCCGGTGATGATCCGCTGGTTTGGCCGGGTGCCGTTGTCGATGATCGCGGCCAGTGTGGTCGGGTCAACACCGTGGCTGGCGAAGACTTCGGACAGGACTTTCAGACTGGACAGCCCCATGTAAACCGCAACGGTCTGGTTTTTTCGGGTCAGCACGTCCCAGTCCAGATCAAGCACCCCTTCGCGCCCGTGGGCGGTGACGAAGATGCAGGATTGGGCGTGGTCGCGGTGGGTCAGCGGGATGCCGGCATAGGTGGAACAGCCGGCGGCCGCGGTGATGCCGGGCACCACTTGAAAGGGGATGTTGTGTTCGGCCAGCATCTCGATTTCCTCGCCGCCGCGCCCGAAAATGAAGGGATCGCCCCCCTTCAGGCGCAGCACGCGTTTGCCGTCTTTGGCCAGTTTCACCATCAGCGCACTGATGTCTTCCTGAAACATTGCGTGGTTGTCGGGGCGTTTGCCGACATAGATGCGTTCGGCGTCACGGCGCACCAGTTCAAGGATACCATCCCCCACCAGCCGGTCGTAAAGCACAACATCGGCGCGTTGCATCAGGCGCAGGGCACGGAAGGTCAAAAGATCAGGATCACCTGGGCCAGCCCCGACAAGGAACACTTCGCCCTGTTCGCATGGTGCGCCTTTGCCGGTGGCACATTCGAGCGAGGACAAGAGGTGGCTTTCGGCGCGCTCCAGATCGCCGGCAAGGAAATGGTCACCCGCAGGCCCGTCGATCATGGTTTCCCAGAATCGGCGGCGTTCGGTGGTGCCTTTGATACCGGCCAGCACACGGTCACGGAACTTGCCAAGGAATTCGGCCATGCGCCCGTATGCGGGGGGCAGCAGGCTTTCGATACGGGCGCGCAGGATGCGGGCAATCACGGGGGCGGTGCCGCCCGAGGATATGGCGATAACCAATGGCGAACGATCCACCACCGAGGGGGTGATAAAATCGCAGTATTCGCCCACATCCGCGACATTGGCCAGAACACCGGCCTGTTTGGCGGCGGTATAAAGCAGGGTGTCGCGGGCCGCGTCCTCGGAGGCGCCATAGGCGACCACGGCACCGGCTATATCCTCGGCTGTGATGGCGCGGGGGTGGTGGGTCAGGTTTTCGTGGCCCAGCAATGTGCTGAATTCATCCGACAGGTTTTCGTCGAACAGATGCACTTTGGCGCCCGCCAGAAGGGCGCGTTCGACGCGGCGGGCGGCCACGGTTGTGCCGCCATCCACGACGACCAGTTTGTCGGTGATATCAAGAAAGATAGGAAGGTAATCCATTGCGCGCGTCTCTTTATATATAGGATCGGGCCTAGCCCTGATTGCTTTTCGCCCATTCCGATAGGGTAGCACCGAAATCGGCAGCACTTTCGGGGTCCAGATCAAAGATGGTAAAGCGGCGCTGTTCGCGGATGGTCACGCGCAGCCAGTTTGATCCATTGTCATAGGCGACGTTTTTCAGCGTCACATGCTTTTTGAATGGAAAATTGAATTCCGCAACGTCTGTGATGACTTCGTCAGACATATTTCAGCCCCGCTGCAAATACGGCCTCTAGCCGCCATTCCCATTTTCTGGGCGTATCCTTGTAGTCAGGTTTGACGTCGAACTCCAGAAACATCTCGCCTGACTCGCCAGCATGGGCGACCAATAGTTCGAGCGCCTTGAAGGTGTCAATTTCCGGGTGTCCTATAATAAGGTCGCTAAGTTTGGCCATTTCAGTTTCTCCCTGTAACGCGATTGTGGAACCTTACACGCATAAGCAGGCGCGCGCTGGGCTTTTCGCTGTTTGCGTCAAAACCCGTGCGGTTGTGAAGCGAATTATTGCATAACAGCCCGTCGCCGTCCTGCATTTTGATGGTCTGGATATAAGGATCATTCGAATTCATCACCGAATTCAGGAAATCCACGGCGGCCCGGGTGGCGGAATCATCGCGCCACTCAATCGAACGGGTGCGGGCGGTATAGCGCATTTCCAGATGGCCGGTATCATTGTTCACCTCGAACACGGGGCCGATGCTGGCGGGACGCACATTGCCGTTTGGTTCGCGGTTTTCCGGAATGGCCATCGCGCTGGTGTGTGACAGTGCCTCGATATAATCGGGGTTTTCGTCACGCAGGCGGATATAGGCGATTTCCGGATCGAACACCTGATTGACGCCACCATCCTGTGCGGCGCGCACACAATGCAGAACCATCGCGCGGATCTTTTCATCAGGTGCATTATAGTAGCCGTCGGTGTGCCAATTCATCGGTTTTGTCGAATAGGGAATATAGCCTTTTTGACCGGGCGAATCTGAAACCTGGAGGGAAACGATTCCGTCTTTTCCCGCCGATCGGTGCTTTTCCGCGATGCACAAACCCAGTTTTTCGGCAAAAAGCCGCATTTTTTTGCTGGCCTCGTCCGGGACGGCAGTTTTCTGCATATCGCGGTAGAAAACAGCGTTGGATATTTCACAACGGCGAAACAACTCGTCTTGTTCGGCTGGTGTTACGGCCGCTAGATCAGCAATTTCGACCGGGTCGGATTTTTCAAGCAATTCAGATGTTTGTTGCAACTTGTCCGTGCGCCACGCTTGATAGGCTGAGTCATCCCCAAGCGCAAAAGGATTGCCATTCGGATAGCGGGCCCGGGAATCGTTCATTAATGTCTCTCCTTACGCATTACGGCTAAGATTGTTTCGTTTTGTATCTAATTATCGGAATATTTAGATGCAAACCGATTTTTGGCACAGCTTTATCTTTACATTCAAAAAGTGTAATGTAAAATCCAAGTCAAACAAGGCTCCGGAATTTTAGGTTGCGCCGGTCGAAAGAATAACGACCAGACAGGTGATCTAACTTTGGGGCTTAAACCAAATTCGGGGGGCAAAACCCGAAGAAACGCGCAAACAGGGAGTTTGTTATGAAAGATGGCGATCACAAAGACGGCAAAGCAAAAGATGCCGAGATTCACCCAACACCTATGCTTGACCAGTTGGAAGACGGCCCTTGGCCGAGCTTTGTCACCGGCTTAAAACGGCTGCGTGATGCCAAAGGCGAACAATATGCGCCGATGATGAATGACCTAATGGGGCAGCTGAACCATTCCTACGAGAACCGTAAAGGGTATTGGAAAGGTGGCGTTGTGTCCGTGTTCGGTTATGGCGGCGGTATCATCCCGCGCTATTCCGAAGTGGCTGACAAATTCCCCGAATCCAAAGAATTTCACACCCTGCGGGTTATGCCGCCCCCCGGCTTTCACTACACCACCGAGATTCTGCGCAAACTGTGTGATATCTGGGAAGAGCATGGCTCGGGCCTGATCGCGCTGCATGGTCAGTCCGGCGATATCATGTTGCAGGGCTGTACCACTGAAAACACCCAGGCTGCATTTGATGCGATCAACGAATTGGGCTTTGACCTTGGGGGCGCTGGCCCTGCATTGCGCACCGCCATGAGCTGCGTTGGTGCTGCCCGTTGCGAGCATTCCTGCTTTGACGAAGGCAAGGCGCACCGCCAGATTATCAACGCTTTCCTTGATGAAATGCATCGTCCGTCGCTGCCATACAAGTTCAAGTTCAAATTCTCGGGCTGTGGTAACGACTGTGTGAACGCGATCCACCGTGCCGACTTTGCGGTGATCGGCACATGGCGTGACGACATCAAGATTGATCAGGAAAAGGTGAAGGAACACGTCGCAAACGTGGGTCGTAAATATACCATTGATACCGTGGTCAACATGTGCCCGACCCGTGCGATTTCGCTGCATGACGATGACACGATGGAAATCGACAACGCATCTTGTGTGCGCTGCATGCACTGTATCAATGTTATGACCAAGGCGCTTAGCCTGGGTGACGACAAAGGTGTATCGGTGATGATCGGCGGCAAACGTTCGCTGAAAGTGGGCGACATGATGGGCATCATGGTTAAACCATTCATCAAGCTGGAAACACAGGAAGATTTTGACGATCTGGAAGAATTTGCAGAAACCTGCATCGAATTCTTTGCCGACAACGCGCTGGAGCACGAACGCGTCGGAGAAACCATCGACCGCATCGGCCTGCCGGCGTTCCTCGAGGCGGTTGGTGTCGAGGCTGACCCGAACATGGTCAACCACCCGCGCACATCCAGCTATGTCAGAACCGATGATTTTGACGACGAAGCCGCCAAATGGTTCGAACGCAAAGCGGTTGAGGCCGGTATGACGGTTGCAGGCGAATAAACCGCCGGTTTCGGATGACTGATAACTAGAACTCTGCCGCCCCTTGGCGGGGCGCGCAGAGACAGGGAGAAGAATATGAGCAACGAAAAAACCACACCCAGAGCCGCAGACGAGGTCGGTGTACCGGATCACCACCAATACATGCACCCCGTGCTGGAAAAGAACCACGGCAACTGGGCCTATCACGATCGCCCTCGCCCCGGTGTTTTGCACCACGTTTCGAAATCGGGGGACGAAATCTTTACCGTTCGCGCCGGCACCCAGCGCCAGATGGACGTTTTCACTATCCGCAAGCTGTGTGATATCGGCGACGAATTTGCCGACGGACACGTCCGCTTCACCACCCGCTCCAACATCGAATTTATGATGTCGGACGAAGCCAAGGTTCAGCCGCTGATCGACAAGCTGGGCGAAGAGGGCTTCCCCGTGGGCGGCACCGGTGCGTCTGTGACAATGATTTCCCACACGCAGGGCTGGTTGCACTGCGATATTCCGGGCACCGATGCGTCCGGTGTTGTGAAGGGTCTGATGGACATGCTTCACGAGGAATTCATTCAGGAAAAGATGCCGAATCGCGTGCGCATCACAACATCCTGTTGCCAGATCAACTGTGGCGGCCAAGGCGATATTGCGATCAACGTGCAATACACCAAGCCACCGAAAATCAACCACGATCTGGTTGCCAACGTCTGTGAACGCCCCGCTGTTGTGGCCCGTTGCCCTGTGGCTGCGATCCGCCCTGCGATGGTGGACGGCAAGCCGACGCTGGAAGTTGACGAAAAGAAATGCGTTTGCTGTGGCGCCTGTTACCCGCCATGTCCACCGATGCAGATCAACGGCGACGATTCCACCAAGATTGCGATCTGGGTGGGCGGCAAGCACTCGAATGCGCGCTCCAAGCCGACATTCCACAAGCTGGCCGTCGCCAACCTGCCCAACAACGCGCCGCATTGGCCCGAGGTGAACGCTGTGGTAAAGCGCATCATCAAAGCCTACAAAAAGGATGCCAAGCATTGGGAACGTATGGGCGAATGGATCGAACGTATCGGTTGGAACCGGTTCTTTGAAATGACCGATCTGGCCTTTACCAAACACCATCTGGATACATGGACCGGCGCACGTAAATCCATGAACCAGTCGGCCCACATCCACTTCTAAGGAGCGATCAACGTGAAATTCGGAGTCGTTGTAAGCGAAGGCCCATATACGCACCAAGCGTCTGATACGGCCTATCATTTCGTCACCGCCGCGCTTGCGGCGGGACACGAAGTGCCACGTGTGTTTTTCTATCACGACGGGGTTAATGTGGGCACGCGCCTGTCAATCCCGCCACAGGATGAACGCAACATCCAGCAACAGTGGAGCGCCTTGGCCAAAGAACACGGCACGGATTTGGTGATTTGTATTGCAGCGGCCCAGCGTCGTGGTCTGCTGGATAAAAACGAAGCAGACCGTCAAGGCAAGGATGCCGACAATATCGCCGAGGGCTTCCGGATTTCCGGCCTTGGGCAGTTGATTGAAATGGCCATCGACGCTGATCGTCTGATGACTTTCGGGGACTAGGGGGAAAACATGGAAGATGGTGTTAAAAAATTCCTCTATGTAAATCGCAAAGCGCCTTATGGCACGATTTACGCACTGGAAGCTCTGGAAGTTGTGCTGATTGGCGCGGCTTTCGATCAGGATGTCAGCCTTGCGTTTCTGGATGACGGGGTGTTCCAGCTGACCAAGGCGCAGGACACAAAGGAAATCGGTGTTAAAAATTTCTCGCCGACATTCCGTGCTTTGGGCGACTACGAGGTCACAAAGCTGTATGTCGAAAAGGAATCGCTGGACGAACGCGGCCTAACCGCAGACGACTTGCAGGAAATCACCTATGAGGATGAGGATGACGATTGGGCCGAGAAGCCTTCGATCATCATCATCAGCCGGTCCGAAATGGCCGATGTGATGGCCGGCCAAGACGTAATTCTTAGCTTTTAGGGGGTAGATATGGCTACTTTACACACAGTTAACAAATCCCCTTTCGCAACGCAGACATTGCTAAGCTGTCTGGGGCACGCAAAAGCGGGCGACACCGTTCTGCTGATCGAGGATGGCGTTTACGGCGCTGCGGGTGGCACGGGATTGGCTGATGCAGTTGCGGGTTTGGGCGGAGCGGTGACGTTGGCCGTTATGGCCCCGGACCTGAGAGCACGAGGAATAGACGAGGGACGTCTGATGGACGGTGTAAAAACCGTCGATTACGCCGGATTTGTGGAACTGGCGGCATCGCATGACCGCACACAGGCCTGGCTTTGAATTAACACTCATTACGAACACTTTTACCGAAGGGAACTAACATGTCTTACGAAGTAGACGGACAAGAAATCGCAACCGACGAAGAAGGCTACATCACCAATCTGGCAGATTGGACACCGGAATTGGCCGAAGTTATCGCCAAAGCCGAAGATGTTGAAATGACAGACGAGCATTGGGCTGTTGTGAACTTCCTGCGTGATTACTACGAGGAATATCAAATCGCACCGGCCGTGCGCGTTCTGATCAAATCGATCAAGAAATCCATGGGCCCCGAAGTTGGCAACAACAAATATATGTACGAGCTGTTCCCGTATGGTCCGGCCAAACAGGCCTGTAAGATTGCCGGCCTGCCCAAGCCAACCGGCTGCGTATAATAAACTAGCTAACCCCCCGAAATAAAAACAATAAATTCGGGGGGCACACGTCTGGGAGGACTTCAAGTGTTGTCAACGCTTTATGCAGTGCTGTTTTATGTCGCGACGGTTATCCTGATCGTCGGCACGGGGATGAAGGTGGCAAGATATGCCCGCACTCCGGCACCGCTGAAAATTCCGGTATCACCTGCACCACGCACCAAACGGGGTGTCTGGTTCAGAATGTTCCGCGAGGTGGCTTTCTTCCAGAGCCTGTTCAAATCCAACAGATGGATATGGATTTTCGCCGTTCTGTTCCATTTCGGCATGCTGCTGGTGCTGCTGCGCCACCTGCGCTATTTTACACAGCCGGTTTGGTGGTGGGTCGATCTGATCCAGCCAATCGGCGTTTACGCCTCCTTTGCGATGCTGGCCGGACTTGGCGGTCTGTTACTGCGTCGAATTGTGGTGCCGCGTATCCGCTATATCTCGAGCCCGTCCGATTACCTGATGCTGGCCCTGTTTCTGGGCATCGTGATATCCGGTATGGGTATGAAATTCCTGATGCCGGTCGATATTCTGGCGGTGAAACAGTTCTTTCTGGGCCTGATGCGGTTCCAGATCAACGAATTGCCCGCGCAACCAGGCATTTTGATCCATCTGGCGTTGGTTGCCACCCTGATGATCATTTTCCCGATCTCGAAACTGCTGCACGCGCCGGGTGTATTCTTTGCCCCATCGCGCACACAGGTCGATAACGCACGTGAATTCCGGCATCTGTCCGCTTGGGCAAAACAACTGCCGCCGCTTCCTGAAGGCATACCAGAACCAGAGGAGGGCAAATAATGGCACCTCTTGATAAAAAAGAAGAATACGGCGCTTTCGACAGTGTTGATGAAATCTTCAAGATTCCGACGCTTGAATGTGGCGCAATGGCCGATACAAACACCTTTGCAGCCGCCCCCGAGCATAATGAGGCACTGGGTTTCCCCGGTGAGTTGATTGACAACTGGCAAGAGGTTGCCATCGCCAAGATGGGCGAGCTGGCCGAAAAGAACCGCGCCTTTCAGGTCTATCTGGATGCTTGCGTGAAATGTGGTGCTTGCACCGATAAGTGTCACTACTTCCTTGGCACGGGTGATCCGAAAAACATGCCGGTCGCACGGCAGGATTTGCTGCGTTCGGTTTATCGCCGCTACTACACATTCGCGGGTAAATATTTCCCGTGGCTGGTGGGTGCGCGTGATCTGACCAAAGAGGTGCTGGACGAATGGTACACCTATTACCACCAGTGTTCGCAGTGCCGCCGTTGTTCTGTTGCCTGCCCCTATGGTATCGATACCGCTGAAATTTCCATGGCCGCGCGCGAGATTATGGACAGTGTCGGGGTTGGGCAGAAATACTGCAACGAGATCATCGCAAAGCTAAAGAAAACCGGCAACAATCTGGGCCTGAATCCCAAGGCGTTGCGGGCCACGCTGGAAGATCTGGAAGAGGATCTGGAAGACGAAACCGGCATAGCGGTGAAACTGCCGCTGGATGTAAAGGGGGCGGATATCCTGCTGATCACCCCGTCCGCCGATTTCTTTGCCGAGCCGCATATCGACGGGTTGCTGGGATACGCCAAAGTATTCCACGCCGCCGGCGTCAGCTGGACGATGAGTTCTTACGCCTCGGAGGCCGCGAATTTCGGCATGTTCATCGGGTCCTACGAAAATATGCGCGAGGTATCCTGGCGCATCCGTCAGGCGGCCAAGGATCTGGGCGTCAAGCGGATCATCTTTGGCGAATGTGGCCATGCGTGGCGGGTTGGCTATTCCTTCCTGAACACATTGGCAGGCCCGTTCGATTTTCTGGATCAGAACTATCCGATCCCGCAGCACATCATGGAATTCACGTCTGATGCGATAGATGATGGCATCCTGAAGATCGACAAATCGAAAAACGACGAATTTATCATGACCTATCATGATAGCTGTAACGTTGCGCGCGGCTCTTCAATGGGACGCAAGGAAGGCGGCCAGTTTGATCTGCCGCGCAAAGTGCTGAAAGCCGTGTGCAACCATTTCTACGATATGGAGCAGGACACCATCCGTGAAAACACATTCTGTTGTGGCGGGGGTGGCGGTCTGTTGACCGATGATCTGATGGATTTGCGTATCAAAGGCGCGAAGCCCCGGATGACGGCCCTGCAACAGGTTACAACGGATTATGGCGTTAATAAAATGGCGGCGATCTGCGCCATTTGCAAAACCCAGTTTTCCAAGGTGATGCCGAAATACGGGTATGACATGGATGACATCATGTCAGTGCACCAACTGGTCGCCAACGCCGTCATTCTGGACGGACAGGAAACAGAAGAAGAACAAGACGCGCCGGAAGCGGCCGCAGTGGAGGAGAAATAAGATGGACGGTCAACACAACACCTACCGACGCTTTGAAGAGGGTGAAACGCCTGACGATTGGGACCTCAAAGAGAAAATCTTTACTCAGGATAAGTCCTATAAGTGTCCGACTTATATCAATAAAACGCCTCCTTGTCAGGGTAGTTGCCCGTCGGGCCACGAAATCCGTGGCTGGCTGGCGATTGCACGCGGCATGGACAAGCCACCGGTCGAGGATATGGCATGGCAGGAATATGCGTTCCAGCGGATGGTCGAAGCCAACCCGTTTCCCGCCACCATGGGCCGCGTTTGTCCCGCCCCTTGCGAGGCAGGCTGTAACCGCAACGAAGTAGACGATTACGTCGGCATCAACGCGGTAGAGCAATATGTGGGCGACTGGGCCAACGAAAACGACGTAAAAGCCCCCGAAACGGGCGCTGATACCGGCCGCAAGATTGCGGTGATCGGTGGTGGCCCTGCCGGTCTGGCGGCGGCGTTCTTTCTGCGCAAGGATGGCCATTCGGTCACTCTGTTTGAAGAGCACGACAAACTGGGCGGCATGATGCGTTACGGCATCCCCGGCTACCGGACACCGCGTGATATGCTGGACAAGGAAATCGGCCGCATCACCGCGATGGGCGTCGATATCCGCTGCAACACCCGCGTTGGTACCGATGTATCGGTGGACGAGCTGGAAAAAGCATTCGATGCCATCTTCTGGGCGATGGGCGCACAAAAGGGCCGTGGTCTGCCGCTGGAAGGCTGGGACGAAACCGAAAACTGTATCAACGGTGTCGAATTTCTGGATGCGTTCAACCAGGGCTATGTTCTGGGAACTGCGAAAAAGGTGATCGTGGTTGGTGGTGGCGACACCTCGATCGACGTTGCCTCGATTGCGCGGCGTCTGGGCAACATCACCGAAGTAAAGCGCGAAGCACCCAGCGATTTCACCGGCCATGATGTGGCCGGCGCGATTGTGCGTGACGGGATGCAGGCCACCCTGACATCGCTGTTCCCGATTGACCAGATGACAGCAGCCGAACACGAACGCGAAGATGCACTGCGCGAAGGCGTGGACATCAAAGGGTCCGTGATGCCGCTGGAAATCATCAAGGGTGCCGATGGCCGTGCCAAGGGCCTGAAGATGTGCGAATGCACCATGAAGGGCAACGTTCCGCAGCCGATCGAGGGCACCGAATTCGAGATCGAGGCCGACATCATCATATCCGCAATTGGCCAGTTTGGCGATTTCACCGGCATGGAGGATTTGGACAACGGCCGTGGCGCAATCGACATCGACAAAGGCACCTACGCTGTCAAGGGTCGCGAGAAGCATTTCGCCGGTGGCGATATTCTGCAGCCGCACCTGCTGACCACAGCGATTGGCCACGGCCGCATTGCTGCTGATGCGATCACCGATTTTCTGGATGACGGCGAAGTTGAAAAACGCCCGCCGGTGGATGTGGCCCATTTCGACCTGCTGGAAGAGCTGAAACAGCGCGGCCATGCGCCGACGCCTTACAATCACGTTCAGGAAAGTGGCACATTTGAAGCTGACTATGCCGTGCACAACTACGAAGACCGCTCGGAATCACAAATCATCAAGCATACCGAACTGTTCAAAGGCCACTTTGATTTTGTGCCACGTGAAAAACGCGAGGAAAAGCACATCTCGGCGGACGAGGTTCTGGGTAACTTTGAAGAACGCATCATTGCCTATTCCGAAGAGCAAGCCCAGAAAGAGGGCGAGCGTTGCATGTCCTGTGGCATGTGTTTCGAGTGCGACAATTGCGTAATCTACTGCCCGCAGGATGCGATTTTCCGGGTCAAGAAATCGGACCGCACGGTCGGGCGTTATGTCGATACCGATTATACCAAGTGCATCGGGTGCCACATCTGTCAGGATGTTTGCCCGACCGGTTACATCAAAATGGGTCTTGGAGCATAGGTATGATGCGGCTTGTTGCAACCCTTCTGGTTCTGATCGGCCTGTCCACGGGCGTGGCGATGGCGGAATCTACCTATCCGGACATCCCCAAGGCTGTGGGTGCACCGCATCCTGAAGGCAATGATTACATGCGGATCAACCACATGCGATTGTTGCGTCATGATCGAAATCTGACGGTGCATGACGGGGACCGGTCGATCAAATATTCCATCAAGGAATGTGTTGCCTGTCATGCCGTTATGGGGCCGGATGCCCTGCCGATTTCAGTTCAGGAAAAAGGACACTTTTGCCGCAACTGTCATGAATATGCCGCGGTAAAAATTGATTGTTTCCAGTGCCATAACTCGAAACCCGAAGAAGGTTTCGTTGATTTACTAAAACAGAACCCGCCCGCTACTGATGACGAAATACAAGCCTATCTGGATGGGATGTCGCAATGAAGCTACCTGCATTGAACAACAAATCCGAACGGCCCGCCGAATTGAACCGGCGCGAGTTTTTCAAAAGCGGCGCAGCGGTGGCTACAGTCACACTGGCCCCCGGCGTGACGCTGATGGCCTTTGGCGGCGAAGCCAGCGCAACTGCCGATCCAGGCAAACGCTGGGGTATGCTGATCGACGTGAACAAATGTTCCACCGATTGCAACGCCTGTGTGACGGCCTGTTCCGAAGAAAACGGCTGGAAGCTGGACGGCAACCCCGAAACCGATCCCCAGTGGATCCGCAAAGTAGACCTGAAGCACAAGGAAACGGGGCGCGAGGCCTCGTTACCGATGATGTGCCAGCATTGCGAAGAACCACCTTGCGTTGATGTTTGCCCTACAGGCGCATCGTTCAAACGGGTGGATGGTATTGTGCTGGTGGATCGGCATATCTGCATCGGCTGTCGCTATTGTATGATGGCCTGCCCGTTCAAGGCGCGCAGTTTTGTGCATGAAGAAATCGAAGACCAGAAATCATATGCCCCGCGCGGCAATGGCACGGTCGAGGCATGTAACCTTTGTGTGCATCGTGTTGATGCAGGCAGAATTCCGGCCTGTGTCGAATCCTGTTCGGCCACGGGCAATGGCGCGATGATGTTCGGGGATCTGAATGATCCGAACAGTGAAATTGCCCAGGCACTGAAAAATTATCCCTCGATGGGCCTGCGTGACGATCTGCGGGTTAACCCCGGCGTTCGATACACAAACCTGTAGTGGATGGAGACTGAATAATGGACCGCACCGTCTATCGCGAAGTGAAACCGACCCCCGCCATCTGGTTGATGGCTGTTATTGCTGCTGCTTTTATTGGCGCTGCGGGGCTGGCGGTTTTATATATCGAACAGCACGGCCATATCGTCACCGGCATGAACAACCAGATCGTCTGGGGTCTGCCGCATGTGTTTGCGATTTTCCTGATTGTGTCGGCGTCGGGCGCGTTGAACGTGGCCTCGATTGCATCGGTGTTCGGCAAGATCGAAAACAAACCGATGGCGCGCTACTCCGGTCTGTTGTCGATTGCCCTGCTGGCTGGCGGACTGGGGGTCCTGGTGCTGGACCTTGGGCGGCCCGACCGTCTGATCGTGGCGATGACCAAGTATAATTTCACCTCGATATTTGCGTGGAATGTTATCCTGTATAATGGCTTCTTTGCGGTTGTCGGGGCTTATCTGTTTGTGCAGATGGCACGCAATATCTCGCCCAAAGTGGTCCGCTCTGTCGGTACCGCCGCTTTTGTCTGGCGTCTGGCGCTGACCACCGGCACCGGCTCGATCTTTGGCTGGCTGGTGGCCCGTCCCGGATATGACGCGGCGATCATGGCCCCGCTGTTTATCATCATGTCGTTTTCTTTTGGTCTGGCATTTTTCATTCTGGTTCTGGGTACAACCTTCCCTATGACGGGCCGTTACATCGGGCCAAATCTGGTCAAACGGCTGGGCCGGTTGCTGGGCGTGTTTGCGGTGGCCGTGCTGTATTTCACAGCTATTCGCCACCTGACAAATCTATACGCGGCCGAACACGCGGATTTTGAGTATTTCATTCTGTTCAGTGGCAATATCTACACTAAACTGTTCTGGATCGGTCAGGTGTTGATCGGTGGTGTTATTCCGGCAGCGATGCTGCTACGTCACGCCGAGAACACCACCAAGGGGCAGGTGATCCTTGCTTCGGTTCTGATTATCATCGGTGGCTTTGCCCATCTTTACGGCATCATCATCGGTGGTCAGGCGTTCCCGCTGGAAATCTTCCCGATGTACGAGGTCACAAGCACTTTCGCGGATGGCCAAATCAATGCCTATACCCCGACCATTTACGAATGGGCACTGGGCATGGGCGGTGTTGCATTGGCGGTGATGATTGCCGGCATGGGCGTTGTGGCCTTGCGGATTTTGCCGATGAACCTGTCGGACAGAAATATCGACCCGACCGAACCTGATTTCTGATAGGATCGGATTCGTCCGGTCAATGGGCTGGCCCTGCACTTGTTTGAAAAGGCCTGAATGATGGCGCGGTTTCTGATATCGGCGGCACATAAATCATCCGGTAAAACCGTGGTCAGCACAGGTTTGGCCGCTGCCCTGACAGGGCAGGGGGATGTGGTGCAATGTTTCAAAAAGGGGCCGGATTACATTGACCCGATGTGGCTGGCGGCGGCCAGCGGGCGGCCCTGTTACAACCTTGATTTCAACACCATGCCCGCGGCGGAATTCACCACCCTGATGTGTGACCGCGCGTCTGGGGCCGACATCGCGATGATCGAGGCCAACAAGGGGCTGTTTGACGGGGTGAAACTGGATGGCTCAGACGCAAACGCGGCGCTGGCCAAGGTGACGAAAACGCCGGTAATCCTGGTGATAGACACCAACGGCATGACACGCGGCATTGCACCGCTGCTGATTGGTTATCAGGGGTTCGATACGGATGTGGACATTGCCGGTGTGATCCTGAACAAGGTCGGTGGCCCCCGTCACGAGGGCAAGCTGCGCGCAGCGGTTCAGGTCTATACCGACATTCCTGTGATCGGCGCCGTGGGCCGCAATCCGGCGTTGGATATCGGCGAACGCCACCTTGGTCTGACCACCCCGACCGAGACCAACCATTTGGACAGCAAGATCGCCCAGATCGCCGAAATTATCGGCGGGCAGGTCGATCTGGATCAGGTTCGTGCCATTGCGGTAACCGCACCCGTGCTGGATGCCGCTCTTGCGCTGGCGGTGGAACCAGTGTTCAAAGGGTTGCGCATCGCCATCGCACGGGACCGGGCGTTCGGGTTTTACTATGCCGATGATTTGGACGCGTTTACGGCATTGGGGGCGGAGCTTGTACCCTTCAATGCGTTGACCGATACGGCGCTGCCGGATGCTGACGGGTTGTTTTTGGGTGGGGGGTTTCCCGAAACCCAGATGGAAGGGCTGGCTGCGAATACGGCCTTAAGGGCCGAAATCAAACAGGCGTTGGCGGCGGGGATGCCGTGCTATGCGGAATGTGGCGGGTTGATGTACCTGTGCAGGTCGCTGGGCTGGAATGATCAATCCTATCCCATGTGCGATGTGGTGGCGGCAGATGCGGTGATGTGCAAGCGGCCACAGGGGCGGGGTTATGTGGAATATACAACTGCGCCCGCACATCCGTGGGGGCCGCGTAACGGGCAGACCAAGGCGCATGAATTCCATTATGCACGGCTGGACAATCTGGCGGCGGATACGGTGTTTGGCCGTGACCTGACCCGCGGAGCGGGGATTGACGGATCACATGATGCGATTGTTACGGACAATGTGCTGGCCGGGTTTTGCCACCAGCGGCACACGCGGGAAAATCCGTGGGTCAAACGGTTCTTGGGCTTTGTGCAGCGGTGCAAGAATCGCTAACGTCAAAGAAAAACCCCGCAAAAAGCGGGGCTTTCAAAAAATTCGTCCGGAAATAGCGATTATGCGCGCTTGATTTCGAACATGTAAACATCACCTTCCGAAGAAGAAGACAGTAGCTCGTTACCGGTGTGTGTGCAGAACGCAGCAAAATCGGCAACCGAACCGGGATCGGTCGAGCGGATTTTTAGGATGTCGCCCTCGGGGATACCTTTCAGCATTTTCTTTGCTTTCAGGATCGGCAGGGGACAGTTCAGACCTTCTGCATTCAGTTCATGTTCAGCCATAAGTAACCTCTTTTGTGTTGGAGTATCTTTATTTGTTGTTGTTTAGATAAACAGGTTGATGTCCGAGCGTGAAGCGACTTCCATATAAGTCGCAGCGCCACCCAGTTCGATCCCGTCGATCATGTCGTCCGGTGTGTATTCAAACAGGTCCAGTGTCATCTGGCAGGCGATCATGCGTATTTCCAGATCAACCGATGCTTCGCGCAGATCCTCGATCGAGGCCACGCCCTTTTGTTTCATCAGGTTTTTCATCATCTTGCCGGCAGCGCCACCAACGCCGGGCATAACCGACAGAAGGTTCGGCATCGCCATGTGACCACCCATCATCGGCATTTCCATCGCAGGGTTGCCAAGGGTAGTGAATTTCAGGTTCAGCTTTTTCTTCAGCAGGGCAAGGCCGTAGAAGGTAAAGAACATCGTCACCTTCATATCCATCGCTGCTGCGGTTGTCCCCAGAATGAACGGGGGATAAGCCCAGTCCAGCGACCCCTTGGTCACGATGATGGACATGCTCTTTGCATTGTCTGTGCTATCGTCTAACAATTTCATTCCTCCCGTTCGTGCGATTTTAGTCCGCCTTTTGTATCGCGATAATTGAATATATATTTGCCCGTCTTGTCAAGTCACACCCTTGTGCAGTTGGAAAAATAGCCGTTTCAGGCGTATTTTGACAGGATGTAATCCAGGGCTTCCACCACTCCGCGGGTTGTGGGTTCCTTGGCGGTGAATTTGCAAATTTCGCGCACTTTCGGGCTGGCGTTGGCGGGGCATAGGGCATGGTGGACAAAGGATAAAACCGGAATGTCGCCTATGCTGTCACCAATTGCATAAGCCGCGCTTGGGTCTATGGCGTAACGGTTCAGAAGATACGCCGCGCCGGTCTGTTTACTGATCCCTTTGGGGGCGATGTCGATAGCGGAAATCGAATAGGTCCAGATCACGTTGAACCCGTCACATTTGGCCTGATAAGCCTTCATCTGCTCTTCGATCGCCGCGTTTTCGGCCCCGACGATTCCCGGCCCGGTGATGCTGAGGGCGAAATCCTTGCCGGGTTCCAGCACATGTTTGTTACCATCCCCCACAAGCGTTTGCAGATGCTGGCGCAGGCGGGCGATTTCGGTGCGGTCATCAGGGGAGAGCAGGGATATGGCCTCGTCTGTTTCGGGATCAAACACCATTGCGCCGTATTCACAGATAAAGGGGGTGTGCAGGTCCAACACTTGCGCCATTGCCTCGGCATAGGGTTGCGGGCGTCCGGTGCAAAGCGACAGGGTTATACCGTGGCCCTTCAGGGCGCGGATGCGCTGGCGCACTTCGGCCAGTGAGTCCAGATCCAAACCGATGTGCTTGCCGTCATTCAGACAGCCGTCTATGTCGCAGAAAATGATTGCCTTGGGCACAGGGTTATTCCGCGACCAGCCGCATTTCCGAGGGGTCCATCATGATCGATACGCTGTCGCCCATTGCCAGCGGGTTGGCGGTGGTGTTGCTGATCACGAACAACTGCCCCAATTCACCGTCCACGGTATATTGCACCTGATTGCCCAGATAAGCGGCATAGCTGATCACGCCTTCAAACCCCTCGTCCGCCACGCGCGCCTTTAGCCTGATCTGGTGCGGCCGGATCACAATCCTTGCACCGCCCTTGGGCCGGTCAGTATTGGGTACGTTCAGTTTTTGCCCTGCCACCTCGATGTCTGCGGTTTCCCCATTGGCCTGCACCACCTCGCAATCAATCAGGTTCGCGTCGCCAATGAAGTCGGCGATAAAGCTGGAGTTGGGGCGCTCATACAGATCATGCGGCGTGCCTTCTTGTGCGATCTCGGCGTCTTTCATCACGATGATGCGATCCGATACCGCCATCGCTTCTTCCTGATCGTGAGTGACGTAAACAGCCGTCAGGCCCAGATTTTGCTGGATCTGGCGGATTTCCTCGCGCACATGGCGGCGCAGTTTGGCGTCCAGATTGGATAATGGTTCGTCCAGTAACAGAACCTCGGGTTCCAGCACAATCGCGCGGGCCACAGCAACCCGCTGTTGCTGGCCGCCAGACAATTCGGACGGCAGGCGTGGGCCATAACCCTTCAACCCGACCAGTTCCAGCCCCTCTTCGGCCTTTTGATGGGCCTCGCGTTTGGGTACGGATTTCACCGTCAGGCCATAGGCCACGTTATCCAGCACCGACATATGTGGAAACAGTGCGTAGGACTGGAACACCATCGACACCTTGCGATAGGTCGCCGACAGATGCGTCACGTCCTGTCCGCCAATTATGATGCGCCCCTCGGTGGCTGGCTCTAACCCTGCGATCAAACGCAGGGTGGTGGTTTTGCCGCAACCCGAGGGGCCAAGCAAAGTTACCAGCTTGCCCGGCTCGATCATCAGATCCAGCTTTTTCAGCGCGGTAACTACGCCATATTTTTTGACAACGCCGTCGAATTGCACCGACCCTTTGGTAAGATTTGTCATCTGTGGTCTCCGGTAATGTATGTCATATCAGGCCGCCTTTTGCACACGGTTGCTGCGGCGCAGGGTGCGTTGGCCGATGATCAGTTGCAGCAGGATAATTGCGGCCAGCATGGTGACGATCAGCACAGCGGAATAGGCAATCGCGATGCCGAATTCGCCGTTTTCCACCCGCCCGACAATAAAGGCCGTGGCCATATTATGCCGCGCACTGACAAGGAAAATCACCGCGGATACCGAGGTGATTGCCCGCACAAAACTGTAGGTCAGCGCTGCCATGATCGCGGGTCCCATCAGGGGCGCGATAACGCGGCGCACAGTGGTAAAGGAATTGGCGCCAAGGGTGATCGAGGCTTCGTCCAGTGACGCATCCAGTTGCGACATTGCGGCAATCCCGCCGCGCACGCCGACAGGCATGTTGCGGAATACGAAAACGATGATCAGGATGATGCTTGTGCCGGTCAGCTCGATCGGCGGGAAATTGAAGGCCAGAATATAGCTGACCCCGATCACCGTACCGGGAATGGCAAAGGACAGCATGGTGCTGAATTCGAACGCATCCTTGCCAAAAAATTTCTGCCGCACCAGCAAATAGGCCGTGCCCAGCCCGACAATGGCGGTTAAGGGCGCGGCTATACTGGCAATTTGCAGGGTGGTGAAATAGCTGTCCCATGCCACACCTGATAGCCGCCAGCCGTGCGCGGTGTGTTTGATGCCAAAGGCGCGAATATAATGCGCCCATGTGAAGGTGTTGTCATAGCCCCATAGTTTCACAAAGCTGCCAAACACAATCATCGAATAGACAATGGCAGTAAAGGCTGCCCAGGGCAGTGCGGTGGCATAGGCGGCAATTTTAACACCCCGCGACAGGGCGGCGTGTTGGCCGGAATCGGCCTTGCCGGTGACGGTGGCGTAGGATTTCTTTCCAACCCAGGTGCGTTGCAGCAAAAAAGCCCCCAATGTCAGCGATAGCAACGCAATTGCAAGGATCGCCGCTTTGGCAGGGTCCGCCACAGTGCCGACGATGGAAAAATAGATTTCGGTCGACAGAACATTGTACCGTCCCCCGCCCAGCACCAGCGGGTTGCCGAAATCGGCCAGACTTTCGATGAAGGTCAGCAAAAACGCGTTGGCCAACCCGGGCCGCATCAGCGGAAAGGACACATAGCGAAAGGTTTGCCAGGCATTGGCATCCAGCGTCTGGCTGGCCTCTTCCATCGAGGGGCTGATACCTTCGACCACGCCGATCAGCACAAGGAATGCAATCGGGGTAAAGGATAAAACCTGTGCCAAATAGATCCCGCCAAAGCCGTAAATCCAGCGGGTTTTTTCCACCCCGAACAGATTGGCAAACAGCGCTGTTGCGGTGCCCGTGCGCCCGAATAGCAGGATCAGCGCCAGCCCGATCACAAAGGGCGGGGTGATGATCGGGATCACGGTCAGCATCCGCAGCAATGGTTTGGCCTTGAAATCGGTGCGGGTAAAAATCAGCGCAAAGGCCAGCCCCAGCAATACGGATGTCGTGGCGGTCATGATCGCAAGGATCACCGAGTTGATCGCCGGCCCGCAGCTGTGGGTGAATGTCAGGCAGCCCAGCCCCCACAAGTCGGACGAAAAGAAACGGCTTAGAAAGTGGGTAAAGGAAAAGCCGCCGCCCTCGACCCGGAAAGCGTTGATCAGAATATGGGATACCGGAAAGAACACAAACACGCCGACCAGTGAAATGATCAACCCGATCAGCCCCACCACAAAGGCATCGCCACGCGCCTTGCCAGCCGAGGAAAACGCCGTGGTCAGGATGAACAATAAAGAGGCCAGCGTTACCAGCGCACCGGCCCCCATGCCTGCCTGTCCGCCTTCGCCCCCCAGCGCCAAAAATATATCCGTCATGAAACGGGGGCCTGCACGGACAACGGCCAAACCTTGTAAGGCGGTCAAAAACAGTCCGATGGCTGCAATCGCCACCATTAACCGCGCCTTTTTCACAGGCGTTGGCACCAAAGCCAGCACACCACCGATTAATATAAAGGGAACCTCTGTAAATTCCCGTTTTCGCCTTCTTCGCGGCGGGGTGGACGGTTTTTCGCCTGTCCCGCCTGATTGCTTCGGATCATAAACCCATTTTCACCGGTTTCAAGCCGGTTTTGGGTATTTCAGGCACACCTCACCCCATGAACCCTTATCCCGGCGCCGCCAGGCCGCATTCGAACTGGACGAAGCGCTTCATGTTGTAGACCAGGTTCATCATCCCGATGCGAAATCGCGCCCGCTTCAGGCCGATGGAGCGGATCAGCTTGCCGCCCATGGAGCGCTCCTGAAAAGCGAATACATGCTCGACCCGGACCCGCACTTTCGAGCGCCTCCGGTTGGCCTTTTGCTGGCGCTCGCCAAGCGGCTTGCCGCGCCTGCCCTTGTGATGGATATGGCTGTGAAGCCCCCGCTCTTCCAGCTCGCTTTCGATCTTTTGCGAGCGATAGGCGCTGTCGGCCCACAGGTCCGATGAGGTGTTGCTCGCATCAATCAGACCGGCAAGCGCCTGGCTGTCATGCACGGCGGCATCGGTGACATCATAAGCGCGGATGAATTTGTGCCGCCGGTCGACATTGATGTGGTTCTTGTAGCCGTAATAGCTCTTGCCGTGCTTCTTCGTCCAGCGCGCATCCACGTCCTTCTGGCGCTTCTTGTGGGGTTTTTCCTCCCACTCTTCAGGCGTTTCGCCCGCCTTGATTTTCTCGTTCTCGTCCCTTTTGTTGTGCTGGCGCGGCGCCGGAACGATGCTCGCATCAACAATCTGCCCGCCCATCGCCAGATAGCCCTTTTCGCGCAGAAAGGCATCGAACTTGTCAAACAGCTCCTTCATCTTCCCGGCCCCGGCCAGCCTTTCACGGTAGGCCCAGATGGTCTTGGCGTCAGGTACGCTGTCTTCAATGCCAAGGCCGAGAAACCGCATGAACGACAGGCGGTCGCGGATCTGATACTCGATCTGATCGTCAGAGAGGTTGTAGAGCTGCTGCAAAACCATCGTCTTGAATATCAGCACCTCATCCCAAGGCGGGCGGCCAGCGTTGGATTTGCGCTGTTCGGGCGGCGTGCGCCATATGGCCTTCAGCTCGTCCCGGTAATCCTCGAACGGCACCATGTCGTTGAGCAACACCAGCGGATCACCAGATTTGTCCAGTCCCGCGTATCGGCTGGAAAGATCAAAAAATCCCATCTGACCCATGACAAAACCCCGTCGGTCGAATCATTTTCATCCTGATGACGATTCTACCCCGTCAGGCCGGATTTTGGGGGATTTTTAGAGGTTCCCTAAAAGCGATTAGCGGGGCGGCCAGATACAGGCGGCCCTGTCCCAGAACCTGCGCCAAAGCCGACGCATTTTCGCTCGAGAAAATTCCCGTAACCCAGCCAAATGACCAAAAGCCACCGTCGGCCATATGCCACGGCAACAGGCAATATCCGATTGCTCCCACCAAAAGCCAAAGGGCGGCTGTGCGTGTCATTGGGTTGTTCCTTTAGGGCTGAAATGCACTGTCAAAATCGAAAAATTGCGGGGCGCACAGGGAAAACAGGCGCCCCGCAATACGGGCGATTTAATTGCCCGGTTTTACTTCTTTATCCCAACGCGACAGCAAACGTTCGCGGGTATCGGTCGCGCCGTATGTGGCAAAATCATAGTCGATCAGCTTGATCGACTCGACAGCCGGTGCTTCGGGCGGGATGGTCGCGTTTGAATTTGACGGGATGTTGAACACGCCAACTTGTGGCCCGGCGGACTGGGCTTCGGCGCTCAGCACGAAATTGACCCACTGTTTGGCCTCGTCAAGGTTTTTGGCACCCTCGATGATCGAAACGCCGCCAACTTCGTATCCGGTGCCTTCACAAGGCGATACGATTTTCAGCGGGAAACCGGCGCGGGCCAGCTTGACCATATCGTGTTCAAAGCCGATGGAAATACCGGTTTCACCACGCGCCACCGCCTTGGACGGGGCCGAACCGGATTTGGTATAACTGTTCACATTTGCACCGATTTCTTTCAGCAGACGGAACGCGTCGTCTTCGCCGAAAATCTGCACGATGGTGGCCAGTTCGGTGTATGCCGTACCCGAGGAATTCGGGTTCGCCACCTGAATTTCACCCTTGTATTGCGGGTCGGTCAGGTCTTTCCAGCAGGCTGGTGGCTTAATGCCCTTTTCTTTCAGAATATCCTCGTTATAGGCAACGCCCAGCACACCCAGATGGATGCCGATGGTGCGCCCACCCGAAATTTCAGCCAGATTTTGCGCCCAGCCCAGCAATTCGGAAGTGTCCGCGCCAGATGGCTGGGTTAGCCCTTCGGCAGCCGCGATCAGATGCGGATCCCCCGTGCCGCCCCACCAGACGTCGATTTTCGGATTGCCCGCTTCGGCGCGCACCTGTGCCAGCGTTTCACCGGTGGATTTGCGCACCATTGCAACGGAAATGCCGGTTTTGTCCTCGAAATTTCCGGCCATCAGATCGCACCAGTCTTGCTCGTTGCTGCAAACCACGTTCAGTTCACCTGCAAATGCACCACCGGCCGACAATGCGGCGGATAGGGCTAATGCGCTAATTAGGGTCGTTTTTTTCATGATATTCTCCCAAGTATATTGATCTGGAAAACGGTAGCGACTCTGTATTGGGTGCTCCGCGATCATGCCGAGATTAGCAGGCAAAATGCTGGCTGGCAGGCGTCTATGTTAACAATGCAAGACCTCTGCATAACATCGGGATTCCCCCGGGTTGGCCGTTTTGGTAAGCTAGCCGGGAAATCTCTGGGGTGAATAGATGGACCTTTTCCTGCACGAAGCGGCGGCACGGATCGGCGCGGATGACGTTCTGTCGAAGATCGACGCGCTGATGGATTGGAACTCGTTTTTGCCGATCCTGCGGCGCGGTCTGGGGCGCTCGGGGATCGGGCCTCAGGGCTATGATCCGCTGGTTCTGTTCAAGTGTCTTCTGGTTGGCCAGTGGCACGGGCTGAGCGACCCGAAGCTGGAGCGGGCCTTGAAGGTGCGGCTGGATTTCATGCTGTTCTGCGGGCTCGATCTGCACGCGTCGGTGCCGGATGAGACGACCCACTGCCGGTTCCGCAATGCGCTGGTCCGGGGTGGCGTTTACGATGAGCTGCTGGCCGAGGTCTGCCGCCAGATCGAGGCGCATGGGCTGAAGCTGAAAGAGGCTGAGGCGGCGATCATTGATGCGACCCTGATCGCGGCGGCGGCGCGCCCGCGCACCCATATCGACGCCCCGCAGGACCGGGCAGAGGACGGGGCAAGGGAAGGGACGCCGGATGATCCGCCCGAGGTCTCACCCGACGGGGCACAGCTGCATTTCAGCGCCGACCCTGATGCCCGCTGGGTCAAGAAGGGCCGCAAGAGCACGCTCGGCTACAAGGGCTTTGCCCGCTGCGACGAAGAGGGCTTTATCGACAAGGTGCACACCACGCCCGCCAATGCCGCCGAAAGCCCCGAATTCGCCACCATGATCGCGGGCGCAAAGGCGCAGCGGGTGCTGGCCGACAAGGCCTATGCGAGCAAGGCCAACCGCCAGATGCTGCGCGGCAAATACCGCGACGGCATCCTGCGCAAGGCAGCGCGCGGCCGCCCCCTGCGGCAATCGGAGAAACGCTTCAACCGGCTGATTTCGAAACGCCGCTTCCGCATCGAGCAGACTTTCGGCACGATGAAACGCCTCTTCGGCCTGCAGCGGGCGAGATATTTCGGGCGCGCCAGGGTGCATGCCCAGATGGTCATGGCCGCCATCGCGCAAAACCTGCTCAAGGCCGCAAACAGGATCACCCTCAACCCGCAAACCCCCGCAATCGCATAGCCCCAAACCCCGCCACCCGTCTGTCCGCCGGACCCGCAGGGGCGCAAGGTGGGCGGCCGAAATCTTGCTTCAACCGAAAGCCATGGCCTCATGCAGAGGTCTTAATGCTACAGTTGATCGGGAATGATGTTAACAAAGTTACAAACCATGGAATTGCCCTACGCAAGCCCGCCGCTTGAAAATAAATAGGATTTCTAGGGGTATTCTGTGCAACACTGGGGCATAATTCAGGGAACAAAGAAACGGTTCGCTATGAATAGGGAAAACACAATTAGCAAACTTGCTAAGATCGCCATCATTGACGATAATCCGGCCGTGCGTCTGGCGCTGGAATCCCTGTTGCAGGAAAACGGGTTTGAGCCGCTACCGATGCAGGGTAGCCGTGATTTTTTTGCTCTCGGGGATCATCCCGATGTTGATCTGGCCCTGATTGACCTGCGCCTGAATGGTGAATCCGGGCTGTCGCTGGCCATCCATATCCGCGAACATCTGGACCTGCCGATTGTTATGCTGACAGGTGTCGGGGACGAGGTGGACAAGATTGTCGGCCTTGAGGCCGGTGCCGATGACTACCTGATGAAACCGTTTAACCCGCGCGAATTGCTGGCCCGCATCCGCGCCGTTTTGCGCCGTTATGGCAAGGGGCAGCCAAACGGCGGCCCGTCCGTGCCCGCCGATCACGATACAATCAGGTTTGGCGACAAGCTGCTGGATCGCACACGGCGTGAACTGTTTGACAACACGGGGGCGGAAATCCCGCTGACCAATGGCGAATACCGCCTGCTTGAGGTGTTCCTGAGCAAACCCGACGAAATTATTCCGCGCGAGGAATTGCTGGAACAACTGGGCAGTGATCTGTCGCATTATGTGGACCGTACGATTGATGTGCTGATCCTGCGCCTTCGCCGCAAAATTGAATCTGTGCCCTCAAAGCCGGTCCACCTGCAAACCCGCCGTGGTCTAGGCTATATTTTCGTGCGCGATCCGCAAGGGGCGCTGCGAAATTCCGGCACCTGATGCGCGGGTTTTTCAATCCCTATATCCGCCAGCGCCTGTGGATTGCGCTGGCGCTTTTGGCGGGGTAGTGTCGCGAGTTTGGTGGAAATTCGAGGACGGCGTAATCTCCGGGTGCATCGAAGCCACCCAACCGGCGGCTGGAACCGCCAAGGAGATCACGCCATGACAAAGAATACAGCAACATCGACATCCGCGCTACTGGCCAATGAAGCAGGCTATGACCCGATTGAAGACCGGCTGCGCCAGAACATCCGCGCGACGATCGAGGCGGTTTTCGAAGAGGAGCTGGAGCAGTTTCTGGGCCGTTGCCGGTATGGCCGCAGCGGCGGGGCAAAGGCCGGATACCGCCACGGGCATCGCGAGCGGCAACTGGTCGGAACATTTGGAACCGAAACGGTGCGCGTGCCGCGTGCGCGGATCACAGGCGAGGCCGGCAAGGCCAGAGAATGGCGCTCGAAGGCATTGCCCCGCTACCAGCGGCTGACGAAGAAGGCCGAGGCGCTGATCGCTGCTGTCTACCTTTCGGGCACCAACACACGGCGGGTAAAACGCGCCCTGTTCGGCCTGTTTCAGGGGGCGGTCAGCAAGGATGTGGTGAGCCGCGCCTGGCGCAAGGTGAAGGTGGACTGGCAGGCGTGGTGCGCCCGCAGCCTTGCGGATGAAGACATCGTGCGGCTGATCCTGGACGGCACCGTGATCAAAACGCGGATTGACAGGAAGGCCACCAATATCTCGGTTCTGGCCGCGATTGGCGTGCGCCGGGATGGGCAGAAGGTCTTGTTATCACTGATGAACATGGGCGGCGAAAGCACCTCCGCCTGGCGTCAGTTCATCAACGATCTGGATGCGCGCGGGTTGAAACGGCCCGAATTTGTCATCGTGGACGGGGCACCGGGACTTGAGGTCGCTCTCATTGCCCTCTGGGGTGAAGATCTGCCGATCCAGAGGTGCACGGTGCACAAGCACCGCAACCTTCTGGCCAAGGCACCCAAGCGTATGCATGATGAGTTGACAGAAGATTACCGCGACATGATCTACGCCAAAACACCCGAGGAAATCGCCACCCGCCGCAAGGCATTTCTGCGAAAATGGCGGCTGAAATGCAAGGCCGTCGCTGACAGCTTGGAAGAAGCAGGAGATAAGCTTTTCACCTTCACGCGTCTGCCACAAGGCCAGTGGAAATCGGCCAGAACGACAAATGCGATCGAACGCCTGAACGAGGAATTCCGCCGCCGCATCAAGACCCAGACCGTGCTGCCATGCGCCGAGACCGTGCCGATGCTGCTTTGGGCTCTGATGGCCTCGGGGCAGATCGTCATGCGAAAGGTCGATGGCTGGGAAACGCTCGCTCAGCCCGTCGCCGACGCAACCCTTGACCAAGCCGCCTGACCGGCGCATAACTCAACCCGCTCGGAGGTGCCTGAAATCAATTTCCACCACTTTCGAGACACAACCTTTGGCGGCTTCAACCATTTTTGTCGGCGGGATCGCGTGGTATGCGCTGGACCGTGCCGGCACGCGGATGGAACGGCTGCACAGCGAAACTCTGACACAGGTCGCCCGTGCGCTGAACCTGTCGAAACAATCCTCGGACATTGCCACATCTGCCCCGTTCCTGCTGAACCTGAAATCCCATTATCTGATTGAACGCGAAGGGGGCGTGTTATTGACCACGCTGGAACCTGTGCTGACGGCATGGCCCTCGGTCGAGGCCCGCGCACAATCCCCCATCGACACCTACGAGGTGGAGATCGCCGCGATTGTCCAGAAGATGAAAAGCGCCATCACCGATTTGGTTGCAGCGGCAGAAAAGCTGAATGTCGAACAGGATGCCACTCTGGCCCTGAACGCCCGCCTTGCCCGCCTTGAGGCTGCCTATTACCGACTGTCTACCGACGAGGACCGCGATAGCGCCGAGCGCCGGATTTGGTTGGCCCTGCAAGGCATGGCGAACGAGCTGGTCGGCGCGGGGCATGCGCAAAACCTGCCGGGTGTCGGCGAACACCAGCGGAATTTTCAGAAGATGGGGCGTGATTTCAACGCCACAAACGCAATGGACATCCAGACGGACGCCTACCGGACGTTGGTCGAGATATCTTCGGGCGAGCAGGGCTTGTTCCAGGTCCGCCGCCGCGAGCTTTCGCATAGGCTGGAAAGCCAGAACGCGCTGTTTCGCATCCGCTATAACGCCAGTGCGATCAGTGATCTGGCCGCCAAATTTGCCCGCAACGCCGAGGATTTCCTGTCCGAGGAGCGCCACAAAACTGCCGTTTCTATCGATTTTGCCAAAGCCGTGATTCTGGTTGCGGGCCTTGCCAGTGTCACCATTGCACTATTGGCGGCCATATTTGTCTCGGGTTATGTGACCGGCAATATCAAGGCGATTTCCGATGCAATGTTGCGATTGGCCGAGGGGGATCGCAGCACCGAATTGCGCCGCAAACCTGTGGCGGATGACGAAATCGGCAAGCTGCACCATTCCTTTCGTGTGTTTCGCGCCAATGCCTTGCGGCTGGACCGCTCGAACAGGCAGTTACATCAAAAAAACGCGCTGTTTGAAAAGATGTTCGCGAATATTTCCGAGGGCATTGCAATTACCAGCGACAGCGGCCATTTGACGGCCACAAACCCGAATTTCGCCAGTGTGTTGAGAATTGATCCCGCATTGCTGAAGGGCAAACCCTCAATCAACGAGGTGATGCAGCATAGCGATTTTGCAGATCAGGCTGTGGTGGCCGGTATCCGTGCAGGATTTCGGGGGTTTACCGAATTGCAGAACGATGCGGGGCAGACTCTCGAGGTGCGTTGTAGTCGCTTGCCGGATGGCGGTGGCATCTGGCTGTTTTCCGACGCGACCGAGCGGCGGCAAATGGACAACCGGCTGCGCCAGATTCAGCATATCGAAAGTCTGGGCAAGGTAACCGGCGAGGTGGCGCATGATTTTGGCAATGTGTTGTCGACCATCACCGCCAACATCCACCTGCTGGAAACCGGCAGCAAGAAAACCGCGCGTAAAACCCTATTGCAACGCATGGAAAACGCAGCGGAACTGGGCATGTCCCTGACCCAGCGCCTGCTTGCCTTTGCCCGCAAGCAACGTCTGAAACCCGAGGTGGTCGAGTTGAACGAACTGGTTGACGGGTTGACCGATCTGGTCGGCATCGGGCTTAAGGACGGGGTGAACCTGACCGCTGAACTGGCTGACGAAAAACTGCCGGTGCGGGTTGACCCCGGCCAATTGGAAAGCGCTATCCTGAACCTTTGCCTGAATGCCAGTCAGGCAATCGAAGGGCAGGGGGAAATTCATATTACGGTGGCGAAATCCGGCGAAGAAACGGCGATAATCGAGGTGGCCGACAACGGCTGTGGCATGGATGAAAGTGTGCTTTCGCGATCATTGGAGCCGTTCTTTACCGCCCGTAAGGACGGGCAGGGGACGGGGCTGGGCCTGTCGATGGTATACGGCTTTATCAAACAGACCGGTGGCGATATCCGGATTGATAGCACGCCTGGCAAAGGCACCCGCGTGCGTTTGGTGCTGCCGCTACAGGTTGTTAGCAAGGCTGCTGAAACTGTGCCCGTTTCCGGTCGGGCACTGGTGGTCGAGGATGATCCCGCAGAACTGCAATTTGCCACCGGTCTGATGCAGAATTTGGGGTATGACGTGGTTCGGGCGGCCAGTTTCGCCGAGGCCGAATCTGCCCTTAAATCCAATCCCGATTTTGACGTGGTTCTGACCGATCTACATCTGGATCAGGGCCGCTCTGGCTGGTCTGTCGTTGAATATTGCCTTGAGAATACGAATAGCCGCATCATTGTGGCATCGGGTCGGCTGCCCCAAACGCATCCCTATTCCAACCGGCAAGAGCCGCGTGTGACCTGCCTTGAAAAGCCCCTGATGGCAGAGGTTCTGGCACAGGCGCTTGCTGCAAAGCCAACCGCCTTTGCAGCCGCCGGTGCCTGACAATATCGGTTATCCCGCACGAACAGCCTCAAGGTGCCCGTCAAACCCGCCGCTTTGCATCAAGGTCTTGCAGCGCTCAAATCGTTCAACAGAATAGGCCCAGAAATCTTCGGCAGGATTTCCATCAGCGTGCTGGATCAGCCCCACCAAGATTTACGAAGTGGCCTCGCAGGTGGTTGCAGCGGGCGAGCCTTTGAAAGTGATTGATGAAAACGGGTATTTCGTTGGGGCGATTGACGCACAGCGGGTGATTGACGTGCTGGTCCGGAACGGGGTCTGATATGGCACAGCTCTCCACCAAATCCATAATCTGGCTGGGGCTGTTTGCCCTGACGTGGCTGTTGGCCACCTTCGGCCAAGGCTGGCTGGAAGCGGCAGGTCTGGGCTGGGCCATGCAATACCCCGATGCGTGGGTGATCCAGTTAAAAGACAGCATTTCGGCGGCAATGAAATGGCTGGTCGAGGAGGCATCCTTCGGCCTATTCACCTTTACCGATCTGACCCGCGGCATCAGCTGGGTGATCGAGCAGCCCTATAATCTGGCCCGCGCCCTGCTGGCCGAAGGATTTGTCGAAGGGCATGGTCGCCGTGCAGTGCAATTGGTGCCGCCCTTTAGCTGGATCGCGGTCACTGCAGGAGTGGTGGCACTGGGCCATTACGCGCGTGACTGGGTGCTGGCCGCTATCGTTGGTGCGGCGTTCCTGTATCTGGCGGTGTTCGGGCAATGGGAAAGCGCGATGGTGACGCTGGCCTCGGTGGTGATCGCGGTGCCGATCGGCGTTGCGGGCGGGCTGTTGCTGGGCATCACGGCCTATCGTCACCCTTCGTTTGAACGCCTGCTGAAACCCGTTCTGGACCTGATGCAAACCATCCCGATTTTTGCCTATCTGGTGCCGATCCTGTTTATGTTCGGCTTTGGCCCCGTTTCGGCGCTGGTCGCCACCGTGATCTATGCCATGCCGCCAATGGTGCGGATCACCACCATGGCGCTGCATGCGGTTGATCCCGAGATCAGGGATTTCGGCGTGATGTCCGGTTGCACACGGCGGCAGATGACATGGCGGGTGCTGGTGCCCTCGGCACGGGCCAGCCTGATGTTGGGGGTTAATCAGGTGATCATGCTGTCGCTGAACATGGTGATCATCGCCAGCATGATCGGGGCGGGGGGGCTGGGCTTTGATGTGCTTGCGTCCTTGCGCCGTCTGGATATCGGCGGCGGGTTTGAAGCGGGCATCGCGATAGTCATTCTGGCGGTGGCGATTGACCGGCTGAGCCAGGCATTCGCCACCCGCGCCACCACCTTTACCCCGCCACCCAAAGGCGACACATGGATCAAACGCCACCCGCGCAGTATGATCGTTCTGGTAATCCTGCTGGTCTCATACGGGGTCGGCGTGATCCTGCCTGCCGTGCAGACCTATCCCGACGCCGCCACCCTGACCACCGGCAAGTTCTGGGACAACGGGGTGAAATATCTGAACGTCAATTTCTATGACCAGTTCGAGGCGGTGAAACTGTTCTTCCTGCAAGGTTTCATGTTACCGGTAAAACGGTTCTTCCTTGGCATCCCGTGGGTCTGGGCCATTGTGATGGTCACCACCATTGGCTGGACCTTTGGCGGCTGGAAACTGGCCCTAATGAACCTGCTGATGGCGGGGTTCATCGTGACCACCGGTATGTGGGAAAAGGCGATGATTACGGTTTACCTGTGTGGATCATCCGTAGTGATTGCCAGCATCATCGGTATCCCGCTGGGGGTTCTGGCGGCAGTGAATGAACGGGCCGGGCGCATCATCGGTGTGCTGATCGATACGCTGCAAACCCTGCCCAGTTTCGTCTATCTGATCCCCGTGGTGATGCTGTTTCGCATCGGCGATTTTACCGCGATGGTCGCCATTGTCCTATACGCAGTGGTGCCCGCCGTGCGTTATGCGGCGCATGGCGTGCGTTCGGTCAGTCCGGAACTGATCGAGGCGGGCGTGGTCTCGGGCTGTACCAAACGTCAGTTGCTGACCCGTATCCGTTTGCCGCTGGTTTTGCCGGAAATCCTGCTCGGCCTTAATCAGACGATCATGCTGGCCCTGTCGATGCTGGTGATCACCGCGCTGGTGGGCACACGCGACTTGGGCCAAGAGGTCTATATCGCCCTGACCAAAGCCGATACGGGGCGCGGGTTGGTGGCCGGTTTTGCCATTGCATTTATCGCGATAATTGCCGACAGGGTGATCAACGCGTCGGCCAGATCGGCGCGGATCAGATATGGACTGGAGGGGGCCAATGGATAAAGAAACCGCCCTGAAACGCATCAAATCCCTGCCGATCTGGCAAGGGGACATCAGCACCGCGCCTTTGGGGGGTGGACGCACCAATCTGAACTTTACCGTCAGGGACGAAACCGCCCGCTATGTGGTGCGTTTTGGCGATGACATCCCCGAACATCAACTGCTGCGCTTTAACGAGTTGGCCGCATCCCGCGCTGCCCATGCCGCCGGTCTGTCGCCTGCCGTTGTCCATGTCGAGGACGGGCTGACCGTGATTGACTATATCGACGCCAAAACGCTGGACGAGCCCGACGTGGCCGACCCCGACATGCTGGCCCGCATTATCCCGTTGCTGCACCGCTGCCATCACGACATTCCGAAATATTTCCGCGGTCCCGCGCTGATATTCTGGGTGTTCCATGTGGTCCGCGATTACACCGCCACCCTGCGCGGTGGCAACAGCAACTACACCGCGCAACTGGATGATTATCTTGCCATTTCCGAAAAGTTGGAGGCCGCCGTTGGCCCCGTCGAAATCGTCTTTGGTCACAACGACCTGATGGCGGCGAATTTTCTGGATGACGGCAAACGCCTGTGGCTGATCGACTGGGATTACGCCGGTTTCAACTCGCCGCTGTTCGATCTGGGCGGGTTGGCCAGCAACAATTCCCTGAACGAGGGGCAAGAGGCCACCATGCTGGATCTCTACTATGAGGGACAGGTCACTGACGATCTGCTGCACCGCTATCATGCGATGAAATGTGCCTCGCTTCTTCGGGAATGCATGTGGAGCATGGTTTCCGAACTGACCTCGACCCTCGACATTGATTACGCCGCCTATACCGCTGAAAACCTTACCCGTTTCCAGCGCGCCTACGACACTTACAAGCAAAGCTGAGACCCCTATGAAAACCCTGCCCAAATCCTCGCGTGTTGTCATTATTGGTGGTGGTATCGTCGGCTGTTCCACGGCCTACCATCTGGCCAAACTGGGGGTCGAGGTGGTTTTGCTGGAACGCCAAAAACTGACATCGGGCACCACGTTTCATGCCGCCGGTCTGGTCGGGCAGTTGCGCAGCAATGCCAATATCACCCAACTGCTGGGCTATTCGGTGGACCTGTATAACACCATCGAGGATGAAACGGGGCTGGGCACGGGTTGGAAGATGAACGGCGGCTTGCGGCTGGCCTGTAATCAGGAACGCTGGACCGAGGTCAAAAGGCAGGCCACAACCGCCCGATCCTTTGGCTTGCAGATGGACCTGCTGACCCCGAAAGAGGCGCAAGACCTGTGGCCGCTGATGAACGTGGATGATGTGGTCGGCGCTGCCTTCATGCCGACGGACGGGCAGGCCAATCCTTCGGATATCACTCAGGCGCTGGCCAAGGGTGCGCGCATGAACGGGGCGCAGATCTATGAGGATTGCAAGGTGGCGGACCTTGAAATTGACAAGGGCCGTATCCGCGCGGTGATCACCGATCAGGGGCGCGTTGAATGTGAATCCGTGGTGCTGTGTGCGGGGCAGTGGAGCCGCACCTTTGCCGCCCGTTTCGGCGTTAACATCCCGCTGGTCAGCATGGAGCATCAATATATGGTGACCGAACCGATCAAAGGGATGCCCAAAAACCTGCCCACCCTGCGCGATCCCGACCGGCTGACCTATTACAAGGAAGAGGTCGGCGGGCTGGTGATGGGCGGCTACGAGCCAAACCCCATTCCCTGGGCGGTGGATGGCATTCCCAAGGGGTTCCACTATACGCTGCTGGACAGCAACTTTGACCATTTCGAACCATTGATGGAACTGGCACTGGGCCGTGTGCCTGCTCTGGAAACGGCGGGGGTCAGGACGCTAACGAATGGGCCGGAAAGCTTCACGCCGGATGGCAATTTCATCATTGGCGAAGCGCCCGAGCTGCGCAATTTCTTTGTCGGCGCTGGGTTCAACGCCTTTGGCATTGCCGCGGGTGGCGGGGCTGGCATGGCGCTGGCCGAATGGGTGAAAAACGGCGAGCCACCCTTTGATCTGTGGTCCGCCGACATCCGCCGCTTTGGCCGCCCGCATTTTGACACCGACTGGGTGCGCACCCGAACGGTGGAAGCCTACGGCAAGCATTACACGATGGCCTGGCCTTACGAAGAACATTCCTCGGGCCGCCCCTGCCGCAAGTCACCGCTTTATGAGGTGCTAAAGGATCAGGGCGCCTGTTTTGGTGAAAAGCTGGGCTGGGAGCGGCCGAACTGGTTTGCCGGCGCGGGCGAAACCCCGCAGGATGTCTACAGCTTTGGCCGCCAGAACTGGTTTGACGCGGTGGGGCGCGAGCATAAGGCCTGTCGCGAGGCCGCGGCGCTGTTTGACCAGACATCCTTCGCCAAATTCGCGCTGAAGGGGCCGGATGCGCTGGCCGCGCTGAACTGGATTTGCGCCAACAATGTCGACAAACCCGTCGGTGCGCTGACCTATACCCAGATGCTGAACGATCACGGCGGGATCGAATGTGATCTGACCATTGCGCGGATCTCGCAGGATGAGTTCTACATCGTCACCGGCACCGGCTTTGCCACCCATGATTTCGACTGGATTTCCCGAAATATTCCAGACGGGATGAATTGCCAACTGTTCGACATTACGTCCTCTAACGCCGTGCTGTCTCTGATGGGCCCTCGTGCGCGCGACATCCTGCAATCGGTCACCCGTGCGGACGTGTCAAACGCAGGCTTCCCCTTTGGCACCACCAAAACCATCGGCATTGCCGGTTGCCCTGTTCTGGCGCTGCGGGTGACCTATGTGGGCGAACTGGGGTGGGAACTCCACCTGCCGGTCGAATACGCCACCACGGTTTACGCAGCCCTGATGCAGGCGGGCGCGCAGCACGGGCTGAAAAACGCCGGTTACCGCGCGATTGAGAGCCTGCGGCTGGAAAAAGGCTATCGTGCGTGGGGGGCTGACATTGGCCCTGACCATACCCCGCATGAATCCGGCCTTGGCTGGGCTGTGAAACTGAAGGGCAACACCCCGTTCAAGGGCCGCGAGGCCGCACAGGCGCAGGCCGACAGTGGGGTGAAAAAGATGATGGCCTGTTTTACTTGCGATCCCGATGTGGTGCTACTGGGCCGCGAAACCATTTACCGCAACGGAGAACGGGTGGGCTGGCTGACCTCGGGCGGCTTTGGCTATACCGTCGATAAATCAATCGGTTACGGCTATATCCGCAACCCGGACGGGGTAACGCGCGATTATATCATGGAGGGCAGTTATGAACTGGAAGTCGCCACCGACCGCGTGCCCTGCACGGTTCACATGACCCCGTTGTATGATGCGAAAATGGAGCGGATCAAGGGCTGATGAAACCATCTTTGATTATCGGGTATCCATCTGCATGGTGTCGTGTGGGGTCGGGGTGAATCGCTGAATTGCATTCTCGAATGCGAGCCTAGGCTGCTATTGGTATTCCTCCATAGGGTGTCCAGTTTGAATGTTATGTTATATGTCCGTCGTCAAATAAAATGGGACATCAGTAAGCAACTTCCGCGCAATCCATATGCCACAGTATCAACCACCGGCATCGGCGGTGGAATGATCAGGCCTTCTTTGCTTGATAGTCATATAGGCGAATGAACAGACCATCTTCTTTCGGCTCACCTTCGAGAATCCTGATACCATAGCCTGCAATTATCCTAAAAAATTCAATTGAGTATTTTTTGTTTCTAATCTTGGAAAAACCCATAATAACAGGGCACTGATAATTGACATCTGATTTTCCAAAAGTATGGAAAACCCAATGCAAGTTATCAAATTTCTGCACCAATAAATCGCCTATATACATGTTGATATCTATTGCCAGCGACAACTCCAAAGGACCCAGCTTTTCGTGCCCGACAATTTCCGAGCAAACGCCAAAATCATTCAGAACCGGAAGGAAGTCTCTTCCCTCCAACACTGGATAACCACACTCATTCACAAAGTCCTTCAACCCCTTGATACGTTCGGGAATCGACTCAATAAACCAGTTGTACGCAGCCCTAGCTTCTTTCCGCTCCGCAAGATGGCACGGCTTATTCAGTTTTGGGCGAAAAACTTCATATTCACTCATCAGTCAATGATCCTAATTTCAAACAGATATTTCCCATTCTTATAGTTTCCGCCTGTAGAACTACGTTGTCATTATCAGTTTTATGGTCGGGCGGGTGTAATTGGTGTTGGCGAAAAGACCTCATGAGGCATTGTGTAAGTCAATGTGTTCCAGCCAGCCCCATCCACCCTTAATCCCTCAACCGCGCCCGCAATACCCGCAGCATATTCTCGCCCGCGACCTTGCGGATTTGCGCTTCGGTCAGACCCGCCCGCAGCATTGCATCGGTCAGGGCTGCCAGTTCGGACGTGTCGAACGTTGTCTTGACCGACCCGTCGAAATCGGACCCCAGTGAAACTGCATCCTCGCCCACCACTCCAATCGCCGCCTTGATGGATTTTGCCACCCCGTCTGGGCTGTTATCACAGGTCACTTCCTGCCAATACCCCATGCCGATCACCCCGCCCGTGGCGGCGATGCGTTTCATCAGGGCGTCAGGGATATTGCGCTTGGTGTCGCAATTTGATTTGATCCCGCTATGGGACAGCACAACCGGAATATCCACCATATCCAGCACATCCTTGACCACCTGCGTGCTGGAATGGGCCACATCCAGCACCAGCCCGCGTTTGGCCACTTCGGCCACCACTTGGCGCCCGAAATCGGTCAGCCCGTTGTTTTCGCGGCTGTGCAGCGTGCCGCCCAGCTCGTTATCAAAGAAATGCTGCAAGGCGATCAGCCGGTAACCCGCCGCTTCCAGCTTGTCCAGATTTTCGATTTTGCCTTCCAGTGGATGCCCGCCTTCGATCCCCAGAATACCACCGACAATCTTTTCCCCTGCCGCGCGGCGCTTGAGCACCTCTTCCAGATCGCTGCGGGTGCGGATGATCTTCAGGTTGTCCGGCCCCGCGGCTTCGAACGCCTTCAGCTTTTCGGCCTGATAAATTGCCCGCTCATAAATACTGGACCATGTGCGCGTTGGCCACAGCTGGAAAAACGCAATCAGCTTGATGTTGTCAAAGGCATCCGGATCATTGTGTTCGTAATTCAGCCCCTTTGGGCTTTTCGTCACCGCCGTGAATACCTGTATCGCCACGTTGCCATCCTGAAGGCGCGGGATGTCCACCTGCCCGTAGCTGCCCCGTTTGGTCAGATCGCGGTTCCACAACAGCGGGTCGGCGTGCCAGTCGCCGATTACCATGCTGTCATGCAGCGCGCGGGCGGCATCGGACACGGGGTAGGGATCATGCGGGGCCACCGCATTGCGGCCCTTTTCCACATAGCCGGGTAAAAAGATGAAGGTGGCAATCAGGGCAACAGCCCCCAGTAGCAAAAGTCGTCCCAGCCATTTTCCGAATGTGCGCATGGTATTCTCCCTTAGTATTTGCCGTGAAAGTAGTAGAAATGCCGTTGTTGACCAAGGGAAAAGGACCGTGAGCTATTTCAAGCGGTTGCAGGTCATCGGACCGGCTCCACCTTCTGACATGAGTACCATCCTGTCATTGTCGAATTCCACGATTTCACTGCGGCTGGTTTTGTTGGATAGGCTGACGGCCCCGCCACCCTTTGCTGTAAGGGTTGCGCGCGAGTGTTGTATCAGCATCGAAATGGTCCTGTCGCTAAGGTCCCATTTTCCAGACATGGTGCCACGCATGCCTTTTGAGTCGGGGGAATCTGTGAACCGCATCTCGAATTTGATCTTGAACCGTCCGTTATCGCGATAGGTTATCTGGCTTGTCTGGCTGGTTCCATCGCGGCCTTCATGACATGACCACTGGCCAACCAGATCACTTTGCGAGGCTTCGGCAACGGCCAAATTCGTCCCGCACAGCAGCATGGAAATAGTTACTAATATACGCTTCATTATATGCTCCAAATTGTCGGTGTCTTCTGCCTGACAGGGGTATAGAGGAAAGTCGGGTATATCCAGCGTTGATATTTGGCGTGCAAAACCGCTAGGCTCAAGGTGATACTGAACAGATCAGGAGCAAGCACATGGCCGGCGGATGGGCGCGCGATGGCGCGGTGGAAGAACAGATCGAGGCGTCCATATCGGACGAACTGGCCCGCATGAAGGCCCGCAAATCGCCGGTCGGGGAAAGCCTGACCCATTGCGCGGAATGCGAAGAACCGATCCCCGAAGCCCGGCGGGCGGCACTGCCTGGTGTGAAGCTGTGTATCGACTGTATGCAGGAACGCGACGCGGCTTATAAGCCAAGGCCTGGGATAAACCGGCGGGGAAGCAAGGACAGTCAGTTACGGTGAGGGGAAAATCCACCTTATTCTTCATCGTATGGCAGTCCCCGATGCTTGGCATCATCGTTATCAAAGCCATCTTTCAGCGCCCCCATCTTCTTTTGATAAAGCATTCGGATTTCTAAAGCCTCTATAATATTTAGAAGACCTCTGCATAACATCGGGATTCCCCCGGGTTGGCCGTTTTGGTAAGCTAGCCGGGAAATCTCTGGGGTGAATAGATGGACCTTTTCCTGCACGAAGCGGCGGCACGGATCGGCGCGGATGACGTTCTGTCGAAGATCGACGCGCTGATGGATTGGAACTCGTTTTTGCCGATCCTGCGGCGCGGTCTGGGGCGCTCGGGGATCGGGCCTCAGGGCTATGATCCGCTTGTTCTGTTCAAGTGTCTTCTGGTTGGCCAGTGGCACGGGCTGAGCGACCCGAAGCTGGAGCGGGCCTTGAAGGTGCGGCTGGATTTCATGCTGTTCTGCGGGCTCGATCTGCACGCGTCGGTGCCGGATGAGACGACCCACTGCCGGTTCCGCAATGCGCTGGTCCGGGGTGGCGTTTACGATGAGCTGCTGGCCGAGGTCTGCCGCCAGATCGAGGCGCATGGGCTGAAGCTGAAAGAGGCTGAGGCGGCGATCATTGATGCGACCCTGATCGCGGCGGCGGCGCGCCCGCGCACCCATATCGACGCCCCGCAGGACCGGGCAGAGGACGGGGCAAGGGAAGGGACGCCGGATGATCCGCCCGAGGTCTCACCCGACGGGGCACAGCTGCATTTCAGCGCCGACCCTGATGCCCGCTGGGTCAAGAAGGGCCGCAAGAGCACGCTCGGCTACAAGGGCTTTGCCCGCTGCGACGAAGAGGGCTTTATCGACAAGGTGCACACCACGCCCGCCAATGCCGCCGAAAGCCCCGAATTCGCCACCATGATCGCGGGCGCAAAGGCGCAGCGGGTGCTGGCCGACAAGGCCTATGCGAGCAAGGCCAACCGCCAGATGCTGCGCGGCAAATACCGCGACGGCATCCTGCGCAAGGCAGCGCGCGGCCGCCCCCTGCGGCAATCGGAGAAACGCTTCAACCGGCTGATTTCGAAACGCCGCTTCCGCATCGAGCAGACTTTCGGCACGATGAAACGCCTCTTCGGCCTGCAGCGGGCGAGATATTTCGGGCGCGCCAGGGTGCATGCCCAGATGGTCATGGCCGCCATCGCGCAAAACCTGCTCAAGGCCGCAAACAGGATCACCCTCAACCCGCAAACCCCCGCAATCGCATAGCCCCAAACCCCGCCACCCGTCTGTCCGCCGGACCCGCAGGGGCGCAAGGTGGGCGGCCGAAATCTTGCTTCAACCGAAAGCCATGGCCTCATGCAGAGGTCTTTTTAGGGGCATTCTAACTATGAACTGTAATCCATCGGTAGTATAGGCAGATTGGTATGCATTAGGTAAGAGGTGGTCCCACTTTTTTGACCAGTCAGCAGCCAGTTTAAGATGGATCAGGGTTTCATTTAGGCTGCCAAACTCATTGGTTTTGTTTTTCTGTCATAGGCTTCATCCGGGGTCAATATTCCGTGGGTGGAATGCGGGCGCTCGGTGTTGTAGTAAGCCAACCATTTCCCGATCCCGGCGCGGGTCTGCGAACCCGTTTCAAATGCATTGAGGTAAATGCATTCGTATTTCAAGGATCGCCAAAGCCGCTCGATCATCCGGTTATCGACCCAGCGACCTTTGCCATCCATCGAGATTTTCACGTCGGCTTCTTTCAGCGCCTGCGTCCATTCAAACCCGGTGAACTGGCTGCCCTGGTCGCTGTTCATGATATCGGGCTTGCCGTATTTGGCCATAGCCTCTTTCAGGGCTTCAACGCAAAAATCTGCCTCCATGCTGTTTGACAATCTCCAGCTCAAAACCTTGCGGCTGTGCCAGTCCATGATCGCGACCAAATAGAGGAACCCGCGCTGCATCGGAATGTAGGTGATATCTACGCACCACACATGGTTTGGACGATCAATCGTCAGGTCTCGCAGCAGATACGGGTAGATCTTATGCTGCGGATGTTTCTTGCTCGTGTTGGGCGTCTGGTAGATCGGAACCAACCGCATCAGCCGCATCAAACGGCGGACCCTGTGGCGACCACACTTGTAACCTTGGCGCTGCATGTGCCGGGCCATTTGCCGTGATCCATACCACGGCGTCTGCAAGAATTGCTTGTCGATTATTGTCATGAACCGCAAATTTTCAGCACTTTCGCCTTTTGGCTGGTAATACAGGTTCGAGCGCGCCAGAGAAAGTAGCCCGCATTGTCGTCGCACACTCAGATCATGCTCACGGCTCACCATTTTTTGCCTCGCTTCCCGAGCAACTGTTGCGAGGCGTTGGCTAAAAAATCCCGTTCCACGACCAGCTGACCAATCTTGGAGTGCAGCTTCTCAATCTGGGCTTCATCAACCCGATCAGGATCACGGCCCCGTCTGGAAAATGCCGTGGCCATGTTTTCAATCGCTGCTCGTTTCCATGTGCCAATCTGGGTTGGATGCACACCATACTTCTTCGACAGCTCCGCCATCGTCATTTCCTCGCGGATTGCTTCAAGCGCAACGCGGGCTTTGAATTCGGGAGAATGGTTCTTTCGTTTCGTCATTTTGAATCGTCTTTCTCATAAGTCGATCCACCTTAACAACTGGTCCGAATTTCCGCGACCACCTCTGAGTCGCCTGAGCCACTACAAGCAAGACCGTCTTACGGAGCATTTTGTTTCGGGATCGACAGCACGAACAGCAGCCAGTTTGTGTGGTGTAAACCGCAAGACCGCAGCGTTTTATTTTCTACGCCTGC
>NZ_CBDIBV010000003.1:0-101907 GCF_965277155.1 Profundibacter sp. | reverse complement strand
GGCCAACACCACAGGCGATGGCGAATTTCACCAGCGTTTGCAATTTGGCCGGACCGGCAATGCCCAGATGGATTGGCATGTCGATGCCCGCAGCCCTAAGCGCGTCGGCCCATTCGAGCACCGGCTTTGCCTCGAATAGGAACTGGGTTGTTAGTGCGGTTTTGGCATCGGTCCGGTTCGAAAAATCCTGTTTCCAGCGCAGCGCATCCATCACATTTTTGTCCGATCCGTCCGGATCAATATCGCGATTACCCTCCGGATGGCCGGCAAAATGCAGATTCGTGAAACCGGCCGAATCAAAAAGACCGGTTTCCAGCAGTTGCATGGAATTGTCGAACTCTCCCAGTGGTTTAGATATCCCGCCGGCCAGCAAAAGCGCCTGCGTTACGTCCGCTTCACCCCTATAACGCGAAATCCAGTCAGACAATGTGGCACGGTCTGCAATGATGCGGGCAGGGAAATGCGGCATGACATTAAAGCCTTCTGCTGACAGTCGTGCGGCAGTAGCAACCATGTCTTCAATCGGAGTGCCCTCAAGGTGGGCTATGTAAACGCGGGTGCCTTTGGGCAACAACGCAGTGAAATCCTCGACCTTGGCGGCGGTGCGGGGCATCACCTCGATGGAATAGCCATCCAGAAACGTCTCAAGCTGCGGATTGACGGGCAGGGGGCCTGCCTCGGGTTTTTTTTTGAATTGCAACAGCGCCATTACGGCCTCCTTTATGGAATGCGGACCTAGGCCCATCCGTCATTGGAAATCAGCTGTTTGATCCGCTCGGCGTCGAATTCGGCCTCAAGGCGCGCGGCTTCGTTTGCCGCGATCTGGTCGGCGTCCCCGTCTACAGAGTAGGAGGGCGCACGCCGCCATTCGGCAAGGTAGGCATCCGTTCCGGCAGCCCCCACCTTCATCGCGGCGCGGTCAATCGCCTGTTCGAACCGTTCTGCCAGTTGCACCTTGCTGGCACGCCGTCCCTTGCCCACAATAACCTGGGCCGGAATATCACGCCAGTAAACTATGGTCACATCGGGCATTCGCTGATTCCTTTCACACTCCATCCTTACGCGGGGATGCCACGCCTTCAGGGGCTGTTTTCGACATTCAGGGGCGGCGTTGCGACGCCCGATTGATGTAGCCTGTCTATGCAAGCGGGGCCGAAGGGGCCAGTGCCGGGCGCTATCATAATTCTCATGAAGGTTATGAATGGTGCAAAATTGATCATCTGGCACCTTGCGCAGGCGCTCTGTCGGGTCTACCTTGGGGATAACTTGAAATAGGAGGGCGTGACGATGACGCCCAAGCGTCTGTCCGGTGCGGGCGCGTTCTCCGATGCGGTTGAACCACCCGCGCCAAATACGTCTGATCCGGCGCCGCTTTATGCAGCGCTGGACCTGGGCACAAATAGTTGCCGCATGCTGATTGCCCGACCTGTGGGTAACCAGTTCACTGTGGTCGACAGTTTTTCAAAATCCGTGCAGCTTGGCTCGGGCCTTGAGGCGACGGGAAGGCTTAGTCGTGCATCGATCAAACGCACGGTTCAGGCGCTGCGGATTTGCAAGAAAAAGCTGCAAAATCATAAAGTTACCAACATGCGCCTGGTCGCGACCGAGGCTTGCCGCAGGGCAAAAAACTCGACCGAATTCCACCGTCTGGTGAAGCGTGAAACCGGTTTGACGCTGGAAATTATCGAGCCCGAGGAAGAAGCGCGACTGGCGGTCATTTCCTGCGCACCGCTGGTGTCCAAACGCACCGAACAGTTGCTAGTGGTGGATATTGGCGGTGGTTCGACCGAACTGGTCTGGATCGACATATCCAAAGTGCCACAGCATGATCGCGCAAATTCGATAATGCGGTTGCGCACGGGTTTTTTGCAGGACCAGACGCTGATCGAAAATGCCCGCGTGGTAGACTGGATTTCGGTACCCTTGGGCGTGGCCACCCTGCGTGATATTTTCGATGATGTGGACGATGACACTGCGCGGTTCGCCCTGATGTCCTGTCATTTCGAGGAAAATCTGGCCGAGTTTTCGCCATTCGAAAGCGAACAGGCCAAAAAGGGGTTCCAGATTGTCGGTACATCCGGCACGGTGACCACGGTCGCTGCTTCGCATCTGGGGTTGCGCCGCTATGATCGCAACAAGGTGGACGGGCTGCGCATGACCTCGGGCCAAATTGACGCCGTGGTGCGCGATTACCTATCCTTGGGGCCGGAAGGGCGGCGTAAGGATCCGCGCATCGGGCGCGACCGGCAGGCGCTGATCATGTCGGGCGCCGCAATTTTGCAAGCTTTGCTGCGGGTTTGGCCGACGGATCGTTTGTCAGTTGCTGATCGCGGTTTGCGCGAAGGCCTGCTATATGCACAAATGAGCGCCGACGGGGTGCTGAAAGACGGGATAGACTGATGGCCAAAAGCCCAACAGGAAAAAACAATAGTGGACGCGGGCAACGCGACCTGCGGGTCAAGGTGAAATCGGCGCGCGGGCGCAAGCTGTCCTCCACGCTCTGGCTGGAGCGCCAGTTGAACGATCCATATGTAAAGCGCGCGACCACCGAGGGCTATCGCGGGCGCGCGGCCTTCAAGATCATGGAGCTGGACGACAAATACCGCTTTCTGGTGCCCGGTGCGCGGGTGGTTGATCTGGGCTGTGCCCCCGGTGGCTGGCTTCAGGTTGCAGTGCCACGCATCAATTCGCTGGGCGAACGCAAGGGCAAGGCGGTTGGCCGTCTGATCGGGGTTGACCTGCAACAGGTCGAGCCGGTGCCGGGTGCTGAAATCCATGTGCTGGATTTCATGGCGGACGGCGCCGATGATCTGGTCAAGGGCTGGTTGGGGGGCAAGGCCGATGTGGTGATGTCCGACATGGCCGCCAAGGCGTCAGGCCACAAACAGACCGACCATATGCGCATCATGGCCCTGTGCGAAACCGCCGCCTATTTCGCCTTTGACGTGCTGGAAGAGGGTGGCACATTCATCGCCAAGGTGCTGGCCGGCGGGGCCGAGGGCGATTTGCAAAAGCTGCTGAAGATGAAATTCACCAAGGTGGCGAATGTAAAACCCCCCGCCAGCCGCTCGGACAGTTCCGAGAAATTCGTGGTGGCAACAGGGTTTCGGGGATAATCCCTTGTGAATACAGAACCATAGGGACGGGATGAAAGTTTCAGAACCTGATACAACCGCACTGGCACTGGATCGAACGGTTCTGGCCAATGAACGCACCTTTCAGGCCTGGATCCGTACTGGGCTATCCGCGCTTGCCGCCGGACTGGGCGTTGCAAAGTTCTTGCAGGATGCGATGCCCCTCTGGATGCTTCTGACGATTGCGGTCGTTCTGATTATCCTGAGCATCGCCGCCTTTCTACAGGCATCGTGGCGTTACACACACCTTCATCTTCGCATTGCAGATCTGGATGTGGATGCAACCCCGCTGTGGCTGGTCAAGATGATCAGCTTTATGCTGGCAGGGTGTTCTGTTCTGGCCTTGTTTGGGATATTTCTGGCGGTGTTCCGGTAGGAAACCATCAACGTAAACCCGGCACTTTGGGCCAGCTTTCTTGAAATGGGTATTATATTCGGATGTGGCGGAGTTAGAGGGAGATTATTCGAACCCCGGATGCTTCCATCGTTTCTGCGAAACGACTACCGCCCAACACTTTAATTCGGATGTTTCTGGCGTTTTGCTGCGCAAAAAGCCTGTGGCGGAGAGACAGGGATTCGAACCCTGGGTAGGCTTGCACCCACAACGGTTTTCGAGACCGCCCCGTTCGACCACTCCGGCACCTCTCCGCGTGATTGGCGACTGTTGTCGAACCGTGGCTGTATCTAAGGGCAGGTTGCGATGGACACAATAGAAAAATGGCCTGAATCTGGATTCCTTAATTGGTCATAGCGATTTTGCAATCAGGTTGGGAATACCGGATGGCTTTCAAGTGTCGGGAATTGCCTCTATACACAGGTGGAATGCGAAAACCGACAGGATGGCCAAATGTTGAAGCGTTTTTTCCTGATATTGTTATTTATATCGCTGGCGCCGCTGGCAAATGCACAGGACGGGGCCAAGGTCGAACGTCTGGCCAGCCTGCTGAACCTGCAACCGATGTTCGATGTGATGCGCGACGAGGGCATCACCTACGGCGCCGATCTGGATCGCGAGATGCTGGGCGGAGCAGGGGGCATTGGCTGGCAACGGGCAATAAATGAAATCTATGAACCCGACCGTATCTGGTTAACCTTCCTGCCGGTTTTCAAATCCGAGCTAAAGGACGCGGACATTAACGCGATGATTGCGTTTTTTGAATCAAACCTCGGGGTCAGGATCGCAGCGCTGGAGCTTGAGGCGCGACAGGCCTTGCTGGACAAGACCATCGAAACCGCCAGCAAAGAAAGGTTTCACGCCCTGTCCGAAGACGGTTCAAACCGGATGCGGTTGTTGAACGAATTGGTGGATGCCAATGATCTGGTCGAATTCAATGTCATGTCGGCCCTGAACGCCAGCTATGCCTTTTATACCGGCATGATCGAGGGCCGCACCTTTGATCCGGCGCCCTCGGACGCCGATGTCCTGAAAGAAGTCTGGGCGCAGGAAGAGGAAATCCGGCTGGATTCAACCGAATGGCTCTATTCCTATATGCTGTTGGCTTATGAGCCGCTGAGTGATGATGAATTGCGGGCCTATATCGATTTTTCCGCCAGCAAAGCCGGTCGCGCGCTGAATGCGGCGCTGTTTGCGGCCTATGACGGGGTCACGGTGAATGTGTCCAAAGCGCTGGGGCTGACTGCGGCGCAATTTATGCACGGTGAAGACCTGTAACGCCTAACGCCCGTTGACCATCAGTGCAATCACCAGCTGTTCGCGGGCCTCTGCGGTGTTGGGGCGGTACATTGCAATTTCCTTTTGCAATGTGCGCAACACTTGCGCGCGGTTTGTTGTCTGGATGCGTGCCAGATCAAAGGCCTTGTCCAGCGCCGGACCACCGCCAACGCCAATATCGGTCAGGATTTCAAACTGGTGTGCGTTAACATGATCGGAAACCTTCTTGCGGCGCGCGTTATATGTGGTGTTTTCCACTGCACTGCCCACCGCCATTCCCGGCCACATCAGCGGGTTTCCCAGATGCCCCATATCACAGCCACCCAATGCCAGAACAGCCACTGTCAAAATAATACGCATTTCCCTATATTCCTTTACTCATAACGCTTGACTTATATCCGTATTTCCCAGATAAGCGCGCATCTTGGCAAGGCTTCCCTTGTCAGGTTTATGAAATGACGCCCAAACGGGCGCGCAGTTCGAGGCGCCGATACTGGCAAAACACCCCGACCGGGGCGGCCACAGAACGCGGATGAAATGAAGGAATACCAGATGTTTGCGGTTATGAAAACCGGCGGCAAGCAATACAAGGTTCAGGCAGGCGATGTTCTGCGGATCGAACGTATTGCGGCTGATGCGGGCGAAAAAGTCCAGTTCAACGAAATTCTGATGGTTGGCAACACAATCGGCACACCCACTGTTAAAGGTGCTGGCGTTCAGGCCGATGTGATCGACCAGATCAAAGGCGAAAAGCTGATCCACTTTGTCAAGCGTCGTCGCAAGCATGGCTCCAAGCGCACCAAAGGCCACCGTCAAAAGCTGACTTTGGTCCGGATCACCGAGATCCTGGAAAAAGGCGCTGACAAGTCGGGTGTTAAAGAAGCTGTTGGCACAGGGTCGGTTTCGGCTGCTGCGCTGGCCGCCCTGAAGCCCGCCAGCAACAAGCCTGTTAAGGCTGCACCGGCAAAGAAGGCAAAGGCACCTGCCAAACCGGCCGCAAAACCTGCCAAAGCCAAGGCAGAATCCAAACCGGCTGCAAAACCTGCCGCCAAGCCCGCCAAAAAGGCAGCCGCCAAACCGGCCGCCACGGGTGCTGACGATCTGAAGAAGTTGTCAGGCGTTGGCCCGGCACTGGAAAAGAAGCTGAATGAAAACGGCGTAACCACATTTGCCCAGATCGCGGGCTGGTCTAAAGCCGATATTGCTGATATGGACGGGAAACTGTCGTTCAAAGGCCGTATCGAGCGCGAAGGCTGGGTCGATCAGGCCAAAGAACTGGCTAAAGGCTAAGGAGAGACGAGATGGCACATAAAAAAGCAGGCGGTTCATCCCGCAACGGTCGCGACTCTGCCGGTCGCCGCCTTGGTGTTAAGAAATATGGCGGCGAAGCTGTCATTCCGAGCAACATTATCCTGCGTCAGCGCGGCACAAAGATGTGGCCGGGCGAAGGCGTTGGCATGGGCAAGGACCACACAATCTTTGCAACTGTCGAAGGTCAGGTGACCTTCCACAAAGGCCTTAAACGCCGCACATTTATTTCGGTCCTTCCGGCAACGGAGGTCGCTGAGTAAACCGAAACCTTATGGTAAGAATTTAAAGGGATCGGTGGCAACACCGGTCCTTTTGCTTTTTCGACATTATTGCGCCCAAAAATCGCTCCAGTGTCACAGTAGATTGAAGGCCCGGTGATCATAAGATGTCTTGTAACGGGACATCGCAATCGCCATCTGATCCAGATGCGACCCAAAAGGAGGGCCAGCATGAGACTTGAACAGATTATTAATCAGCCGGTTATTGAAACCGAACGGTTCACCCTGCGCCCATTGCGCAAATCCGATGCCGGATTGCTGGAGCTTTATTCAAGCGACGAGCGCATTGCGCGTTCGACCACCTCGATCCCGCACCCGCTGCCGCCGGGCACCACCGAAGCCTTTATCGCGCGTGTGACAGCCGAGGATCGTCGTGAAGATGTCTGGGTTCTGGATGGCTCGGCCTATGGTCATGCCGAATTACTGGGCGTAATTGGGTTGACCTGTATTGAACGCGGTCAGGCCGAAATCGGCTACTGGATTGCTCCGGCGTTCTGGAACACCGGTTATGCCTCCGAGGCCGTCAATGCCTTGATCAAAGCCAACCCCAAGGGCTGCAATACAATCTTTGCCGAGGTGTTTCAGGACAACCCCGCATCGGCCCGTGTTCTGACCAACGCAGGGTTCGAATATATCGGGGATGCCGAAAGCTATTCGGTGGCGCGTGACGCAACCGTGGCGACATGGACATACCTTAAGAAGATGGACGAGGCTTGAGGCCGGACGCTTTCTGTTCTATCGCCTAGATAGACAATCATTTAGGGCCGCAAACCAATGAAATTCCTCGATCTTGCCAAAGTATACATTCGCTCGGGCGGCGGCGGCGGCGGCTGTGTGTCGTTCCGGCGTGAAAAATACATCGAATATGGTGGCCCGAACGGTGGTGATGGCGGGCGTGGCGGTGATGTCTGGGCCGAAGGTGTGGAAGGGCTGAATACGCTGATCGATTTTCGCTATCAGCAGCATTTCTTTGCCAAAAACGGCCATCCCGGCATGGGTGCACAACGCACCGGTGCCGATGGCGACGATATTATTCTGCGGGTGCCCGTGGGCTGTGAAATTCTGGACGAAGATGAAGAAACCGTCATCGCCGACATCACCGAGGTTGGCCAACGTGTATTGCTTGCCAAGGGCGGCAATGGCGGCTTTGGCAACCTGCACTTCAAATCCCCCACCAACCGCGCCCCGCGCCGCGCCAATCCGGGGCAGGAAGGGGTTGAACGCACCCTGTGGCTGCGCCTGAAACTGATTGCCGATGCGGGCCTGCTGGGCATGCCCAACGCCGGTAAATCCACCTTTCTGGCCGCGACATCCAATGCGCGGCCCAAGATCGCCGATTACCCCTTCACAACGCTGCACCCCAATCTGGGCGTGGTCGGGGTGGATAATGCCGAATTCGTGATGGCCGATATTCCGGGCCTGATTGCCGGTGCCTCTGAAGGGCGCGGCATTGGCGATCGGTTCCTTGGCCATGTTGAACGTTGCTCGGTTCTGCTGCATCTGGTGGATGCCACCAGCGAAGACGTGGCCGAAGATTACCGCGTGATCATCAACGAGTTGGAGCAATACGGCGGCCATCTGGCCGACAAGCCCCGCGTGACCGCACTGAATAAAATCGACGCGCTGGATGATGAAGAACGCACCGAAAAACGCGCCGAGCTGGAGGCCGCTGTGGGTGGCCCCGTCTTTATGATGTCGGGCGTGTCTGGCGAAGGGCTGATCGACGTTTTGCGTGCGGTTCGGGCCGAGATCACCGAAGGCAAGCTGCGGATCAAAAAGGCCGAGGCGGCCGAGTTGGAGGACGACAGCGGGGAGGAAGCCGAATGGCATCCCTGACCCACGCCAAACGTCTGGTGATCAAGATCGGGTCCGCCCTGCTGGTGGACCGCGATACGGGCGATTTGCGCGGCGACTGGTTGCATTCATTGGCTCAGGACGTGGCATGGCTGCGCGGGCAGGGGGCGGATGTTATTTTGGTTTCCTCTGGCTCAATCGCGCTTGGGCGCGGGGTGCTGGGTCTGCCCGTGACCGAACTGGCGCTGGAACAATCCCAGGCCGCCGCCGCCGTTGGCCAGATCCGGCTGGCCCGCGCTTACGAGGAAGAACTGGCCCCCCACGGCATCACCACCGCGCAGGTGCTGGTGACGCTGGAAGACAGCGCAAACCGCCGCCGCTACCTGAATTCCCGCGCCACATTGGAGCAGTTGCTGTCGCTGGGCGTGGTGCCGATCGTCAATGAAAACGACACCATCGCCACCGACGAAATCCGCTATGGCGACAATGACCGGCTGGCGGCGCAGGTGGCGGTGACGGTGGGGGCAGACTCGCTTGTTCTGCTCTCGGATGTGGACGGGTTTTACAGCGCCAACCCTTCGCAAGACGTGGATGCCAAACGCTATGAGGTGATCAAACAGATTACGCCTGAAATCGAAGCAATGGCGGGGGATGCCGGGTCCGGCCTGTCCAAGGGCGGGATGAAAACCAAGCTGATGGCCGCGAAAACCGCGATGGCGGCAGGTTGCGCGATGGCAATCTGCAACGGCTTTGCGATGCGTCCGCTCACCGCGCTGGAAAACGGCGCAAATGCCACATGGTTTACCCCTGTGGACGATCCGCAAACCGCCCGCAAACGCTGGATCGGCGCGATGAAACCCAAGGGCACGGTAACGATTGATGCCGGTGCCGCCCGCGCGCTGGCACGTGGCAATTCGCTACTGCCTGCCGGTGTGACGGCTGTGTCGGGCGATTTTGGCCGTGGTGATCCGCTGACCATCCTTGGCCCCGATGCTGCGCCGCTGGGGGCAGGCCTATCGCGCTATACCGCGAAAGAGGCGCAATTGATCAAGGGGTGCCGGTCCGACGAGATCGAGAAGATCCTTGGCTACGAGCCACGCACCGCCCTGATCCACCGTGATGATATGGTATTGTAATTGTTTCTTTTTCGCCCAAATATCCCCGCCGGAGGCATAGAATCTAATGAGTGATGAAATCAAAACCATGATGGCCGATCTGGGTGCGCGTGCCAAAGCGGCCTCGGCTAAGCTGGGGTTTGCCAGTAGCGAAGCAAAACAGGCGGCGCTTGAATCTGCGGCGGATGCGATTATTGCCAATACGGATGATATTCTGGCGGCCAATGAACTGGAAATGGCCTATGGCCGCGACAAGGGGCTGACAGCGGCGATGCTGGACCGGCTGATGCTGGATCAAAACCGGATCAACGCGATGGCGGCGGGCTTGCGCACGGTGGCGGCGCAAAAGGATCCGGTGGGCGATGTGATTGCCGAATGGGACATGCCGTCGGGCCTGCACATCAAACGGGTGCGCACGCCTTTGGGGGTGATTGGCGTGATCTATGAAAGCCGCCCGAATGTAACGGCGGACGCGGGTGCCTTGTGCCTGAAGGCGGGCAACGCGGTGATCCTGCGCGGTGGCTCGGAAAGCTTCCATTCCTCGGGCGCGATCCATGCCTGTCTGGTGCAGGGGCTAAAGGCCGCCGGTTTGCCCGAAGACGCCATCCAGCGAGTGCCGACACGGGATCGGGCGGCGGTGCAGGAAATGCTGACCATGACCGATACCATCGACGTGATCGTGCCGCGCGGCGGCAAGGGGCTGGTCGGGCTGGTGCAACGCGAGGCCCGCGTGCCGGTGTTTGCCCATCTTGAAGGCATTGTGCATGTCTATATTGATGCCTCGGCCGACCCTGAAAAGACCCGCAAAGTGGTGCTGAATGCCAAGACGCGGCGCACCGGTATTTGCGGCGCGGCCGAATGTTTGCTGGTGCATCGGGATGCCGTAGAACTGGGGCAGCAGGTGATTGATGATCTGATGGCGGCGGGGATCGAGGTGCGGGCCGGTGCAGGGTTGCAGGGCAGTAAGCCCGCAACCGAGGATGATTTTGGCATGGAATACCTGGATTCAATCATTGCCGCCAAACTGGTGGATGATATTGACGCGGCGATTGCCCACATCCGTGAATTTGGCAGCAACCATACCGATGCCATCATGGCCGAGGATGCAAGCGCCGCCGCGCGGTTTTTCGAGCGGCTGGACAGTGCGATTTTAATGCACAATGCCTCGACCCAATTTGCCGATGGCGGTGAATTCGGCATGGGGGCGGAGATTGGCATAGCCACGGGTAAAATGCACGCCCGCGGGCCGGTCGGGGCCGAGCAGCTGACCAGTTTCAAGTATATCGTGACCGGGGACGGGGCGGTGCGCGCCTAGAGCGTGTCGGCGAATTCGATTTGGTGCGGGTTTGCGCCGCCTGACGGTGTTGCCCCGCGCGCCCCTGACGGGGCGCGTTGCCTCCGGCGGAGGTATTTAGGGAAAGAAGAAGGGCGCGGGCGGGGTTAGAAGGACAGGGCAATCGTGCCTTCGCGCAGGTCAGTTTTCAGGGCGCGGCCTGCCTGTTGAACCGCATCGGGAACCAGCGCAAAATGAACGTCGGACGGAGATAGATCAACTTTGTTGATCGGTGAAACCAGCATTTCCCATTTCTGCGGATCAATATTCATCTTGTCAGCCGTGCAGGCCAGCCGCCAGCCATCCGGCCCCTGACGCACCTTGACGGTGCCGCCAAAAGCCATTGCGCTTTCAAAACACTGGATCAGCAAAAAGGCCAGCTTTACCTCGGAACGGGGCAGGCTGTTTTCGCTGTTCCAATCATATTGCACCCGACCGGCCGCCCCCATATCGCGCAGGATCGAAGTGATTTCGGACAGGCCGACCATGGCCCCCGAACCTGCCGCGCCAAACGCGATGCGGAAAAAACGGATGCGGGCATTGGCGCTGGCCACGCTTTCGCTGATCAGTGCCATTTCCGGCCCGTCTACTGATCCCGCCATGCCCAGCAGTTCAACCCCGTTGCCAATCGCCCCCAGTGGGCTGATAAGATCGTGACAGATACGCGAGCCGATCAGGGCGGCGATGGTGCTTTGTGTGTTCATGGTCTAACTTCCTGTCCTGCGAAAGGGGGCGTCCTTATGAATGAATTACTGGAACCGGGCATGTTGGTGAAACACCCGACCCGGCCCGAGTGGGGCCTTGGGCAGGTACTAATCACAGATAAATGGTAAAATAACCGTTAATTTCGAACATGCGGGCAAGGTTGTTATTATCGGGAGCGAGATTGAACTCATGCTGGTGGATCCTTGAGGTTCTTGCATGGCGGGTTGTGGTTTACGCTAACACAGCTTTGGCGCGAGTCAATCGCTGTGCGGGCAACCTGTTGCTATTTCAGGGCGCAATTCGTAGAAGTTGGGCCAGTGTTTGGACGCCGGATGTGATGGGTAAATGACCTTCGAAGATACGAAATTCGAATTGCGCCTTGCACAGTCCAGGGCCGATCTGCGCGCCGCCCAGCGGCTGCGTTATGAAGTGTTCATCAAAGAACTGGGCGGCGATGGCCCGCTGGTGGATCATGACGCGCGGCTGGAACAAGACGAATTTGACAATTTTTTCGACCATCTGATGCTGATCGACAAAACCCAGCCAGAAGATTCGGACCGGCATGTTGTCGGGGTTTACCGGCTGTTGCGCGGGGATATGGCCCAAAAGGCGGGGCGGTTTTATTCCGAGGATGAATATGATCTGAGCGCGATCAAATCCAGCGGGCGCAGCCTGATGGAACTGGGCCGGTCCTGCGTACATCCCGATTATCGCGGCAGTAAGGCGATGTATTTATTGTGGAGTGGTCTGGGCGCTTATGTGTTGGATCACGGGATCGAAGTGATGTTCGGGGTGGCCAGTTTTCACGGCACAGATATCAATGCCATTGCCGAGCCGCTGGCCTGTTTACATCACTTTCACCTTGCGCCTGAAGATATGCGGGTACAGGTGCTGGCACCGCATTTCCAGACTATGGATTTGATGCCTGCCGACCAGATTGACCAACGCCGCGCCACCCGTGCCATGCCGACATTGATCAAAGCCTACCTGCGGCTGGGCGGTTATGTAGGGGAAGGGGCGTTTATTGACCACAGTTTCAACACCACCGACGTGTTTTTGCTAATGGATACGCAGAATATCAGCGAAAAGAACCGCACGCTCTATACCAGGGGGCGGCGCGGATGAGCGGGATGTGGTACCCCGAAGAGGCCGAGGTGCCCTATAAGGTGACGCCGATGGGCTGGGTTCGGGTGGTGCTGCGGGTGGTGCCGATGCTGCTGGTTATTCTGGTCGGGTTGGCGGTGTTGCTGCTGCTGCGTCTGGTTGAGCGGCCATTGTTCGGGGCAAAGCGGCCAATCACGCCCTATATCACCCAGTTTGTTTGTAAATCAGCCCTGTTTATCATGGGGTTGCGCCTGATTGTTACAGGGGACCGGATGCAGCAAAAGGGGGCCGTGGTGGCCAATCATGCGTCCTGGCTGGATATTTTTACTCTGAATGCGGCGAAACGCATTTATTTCGTTGCCAAATCCGAGGTCGCCGGTTGGCCGCTGATCGGTTGGCTGGCGCGGGCCACCGGCACTGTGTTTATTGCCCGTCGTCCGCAGGATGCGAAAATCCAATTGCAAATCTTCGAGGACCGGTTGAAGGCAGGCCATAAACTGTTGTTTTTCCCCGAAGGCACATCGACAGACGGATTGCGGGTTATTCCTTTTAAATCAACGCTGTTTCAGGCGTTCTTTGTGCCGGAATTGCGCGATATTATGCATATTCAGCCGGTGACGGTGAAATACACCGCCCCTGAAGGCGAAGAAGAACGGTTTTACGGCTGGTGGGGCGATATGGAACTGGCCCCGCATCTGCTGAAAACGCTTTCGGTGCGGCGCAATGGCTCGGTCGAGGTGATCTATCATCCGCCGGTCAGGGTGTCGGATTTTGACGGGCGCAAGGCGCTGGCGAAATATTGCGAGGATGTGGTGCGTTCGGGGTTTGGACATGGTGGATGACCGGAAAACGCCTGCGGGTACGGTTTCATTTCTGGTTCTTTATGCAGGGGATATGTCCGAAACCGTGGCGTTTTACACGGCCTTGGGGTTGGCGTTTCAAAGCGAACAACACGGCACGGGACCAAAGCACTACTGTTGCCAACTGGACGCCTTGGCGCTGGAAATCTATCCGTCCAAGGGCGGCGATATCAACGGATCGGTAATGGTTGGCATCAAGGCTGACGATCTGGACAGTCTAAAATTGCCGCTGAATAACATAGTCGCCCAAACTGCACCTTTTGGGGACGGGCGCCGCGTGATTGTCACAGATCCTGATGGCAGGAATGTTTTTGTGTTCGAGGCGGGACAAGCCTGATTTCCATTTTAAGAATTCGTTTCTAAGTCTTTGTATTAGCTTGTAGAAAGACTGCTGCAGGCTCGTCTTTGGCCACGCCTTAATTACCCCGAATGGATAGCCACTATCATTTTGGTAACTTCTTCCGAAAAGAAACCTTGCAACCTATGTGTCGCGTTGTTGGCCTGTGTGAGGGCCGTTTGCCACCGAGGCAAAGTAATTAAGGATGCGTAAACCCAATGCTTAGAACTCTTTCGACATTTCCGGCTTTGGCGCTGTTGATCACCAATGCGCCTGCTTTGTTTGATCGCCTGTACCGGTATGAATGGTATAGATCCCCATTAAACGACTGGCTTGATGCGCTGAAGGTCGGGGAAAATGCCAAAATGCTGGAATTGGGATGCGGCCCGGGTAATTTTGCCCGTGATATTGCATCAAAAGGCATTGATGTAACCGCGATGGACCGATCCTCAAAGATGATCAAAAAGGCTGCCAGCAGGAAGGGGGCGGTTGAATTTCTGGTCGGGGATGCGACACAAACAGGGCTTGGGGTGGGCCAGTTTGATTATGTATTATCGGCCTCACTGATCAATGTCGTGCCGGATAGCAAACATCTGTTAACCGAAGTGGCACGTGTGTTAAGGCCCGGCGGCATGGCCTCGGTCCTGTTTCCGACGCCGGAATTTGACGGGGCACATGCGGAACGGATAATCGCGGATTACGGATGCGGATTTTTCGCGGCAGGGGCATTGCGGTTGTGGGCAAGCAAAGCGCGCAAACTGGATCCGCAGGAGGTCTGCGACAGTTTCGAGGACTGCGGGTTCGCGCCATCCAGTGTCAGTTCATTTCTGGATGGTGGCCTTGCAGCGGTTACCGGCAAAAACAAATCCGCCTAAACCTATTCCTGAACCACCGTCAAACCATCCCGAAACCGGCGCATGTTTTCCTGATAGTGCAGGGCGCTGGCTTTCAGTCCGGCAATAGCGGTTTCATCCAGTTCGCGCACCACTTTGCCCGGTGCCCCCATCACCAGTGATCCATCGGGAATTTCCTTGCCCTCGGTAATCAGCGCGCCGGCGCCGATCAGGCAATTCTTGCCAATCCGCGCCCCATTCAGCACCGTGGCCCCCATGCCGATCAGGGAATTGCTGCCGATGGTGCAACCGTGCAGCATTGCCTTGTGGCCGATGGTGCAATTCGCACCAATGGTCAGGGCATAGCCAGGGTCGGTGTGCAAAATGCAGTTTTCCTGAATATTGCTGCCAGCCCCGACAAAGATCAGTTCGTTGTCGCCGCGCAGGGTGCAGCCGAACCAGACAGACGTGGCGGTTTGCAGCACCACATTGCCGATGATGTTGGCATCAGGCGCGACCCAGTAGTCGTCCTCGCTGGGCAGGGTGGGGGATTTACCGTCGATTGCATATAGGGTCATTGGCGGTCCTCGAATTCCTTGTTCAACGCGCGGATATGGTTCATCAGCCAGGGTTGCTGGCTTTTGCGCATCCGTTCGGCCTGAATGATGGTTTTCAGCCGGTCTTCGGTTTCATCCAGATTATCATTGACCAGCACATAGTCGTATTCGTCCCAATGGCTGATTTCATCGCGGCTTTTCTGCATCCGTGTGGCGATCACCTCGTCACTGTCCTGCGCGCGGGTGTGCAGGCGGCGCTCCAGTTCCGCAATCGAGGGCGGCAGAATGAAAATCGACAACACATGTTTGCCAAGCGAGGACGCGCGCACCTGCTGGCCGCCTTGCCAGTCGATGTCAAACAGCACATCGCGTCCTTCGTTGATGGCGCGTTCCACCGGCCCCTTGGGCGAGCCGTAGAAATTGCCGAATACTTCGGCGTGCTCCAGCATATCGCCGCTGTCCACCATCGCCGTGAATTCGTCGTGGGATTTGAAATAGTAATCCTTGCCGTCCACTTCGCCCGGGCGTGGCGGACGGGTGGTGGCGGATACAGAAAAGCCGATACCGGGGTCCCATTTGATCAGCCGTCTGGACAGTGTCGATTTCCCCGCACCCGAGGGCGAGGACAGGATGATCAGTAACCCGCGCCGGTTATCTGTGCCGTTGCTCATCGTTCACTCCACATTCTGCACCTGTTCGCGCATCTGGTCGATCACCGCCTTCAGGTCCAGCCCGATCCGCGTCAGGTCAACCGATTGCGATTTGGAGCACAGGGTATTTGCCTCGCGCATGAATTCCTGCATCAGGAAATCCAGTTTGCGCCCGACGGGGCCGGATTTGCCCATCAGATCACGGGCGGCATCCACATGGGCGCGCAGGCGGTCCAGTTCTTCCATCACGTCCGATTTAACCGCCAGCATCGCCAATTCCTGCGCCACGCTATCCGGATCGGCGCCATCGGTGTTGTCCAGCACACGGGCCAGATTTTCGTGCAGGGTTTTGGCCACATCATCGCGGCGGGCCTCGGCGGCTGTGGTGGCCTGTTTGGTCAGGACCTCGATCTGGTCGATCTGCTCATGGATCACTTTGTCCAGCGCGGCCCCTTCCGTGCGGCGCATGGCGGTGAAATCCGTTAGCAGCGGCGGCAGGTCGTCCAGCAGGGCCGCCAGCAGGGGGCCTGTGTCGTCCTGCACCACGGATGTATCAATCACCCCGCGTTGGGCCAGCACATCGGCAGCGGTGCAATGCACCAGCGTCAAGCCGCTATCGGCCGCTGCATCCTCGATCCGTGACAAGGCTTGCAAAACGCGCGCCAGTTGCGACTCGCTCAGGTTCAGCGGTGCCGATCCTTCGTCGCGCTGCACCCGCAGGGTCAGGTTGATATTGCCGCGCCCCACCGATTTGGCGACCAGTTTGCGCACCGCCTGTTCCAGACCGTCCACCCAATCGGGCACCCGCAGGCGGATATCCAGCCCCTTGGCATTGACGCTGCGGACCTCCCAAGCCCATGTAAACCCGTCGCTTTCGCCATTTCGGGCGGCGAACCCTGTCATTGAAGTGATCATCGGCAGTTAACCATTTAACAATTTTATCCCCGCAATTTTAGACAAACCGTGGCATATTAACCTGGCGGTAAGCATTGTGAGCATAGGGTTAACAGAGACATAACCCTGCCACAACAATGACGATCCGCGATTTAGGTATCATTTGGCACGGGGTGTGTATCATGGGTAAATTCAGGGGTGGCCGCAAGGTGATTTCAATGTTGGGATTCAGGGAACAGGTGCGTTTCCTTGAGATAAAGCAGGTCGAGGCCTATTGGGAGGGCTTACGCATGGGTCGTCTGGTCCCTTTGCGCAGTGAAATCGACCCGCGCGGGATTGAACGGGCGCTGGAATATACCTTTATTCTTGAACGCATTGCCCCCGGTCTGGGGCGGTTTCGGTTGTCGGGGATGCATCTGAACGATCTGTTGGGCATGGAAGTGCGCGGCATGCCGTTTACATCCTTTTTCACCCCCGCAGCACGCAATACAGTGACGGATGCGCTGGAAATGGTGTTTGACGGCCCGCAAGTGGCTGAACTGACGCTAACGGCGGAAAAAGGCATCGGCAGACCGGCAATGGATGCCAAGGTGATCCTGCTGCCCCTGCGCAGTGATCTGGGCGATGTGACGCGCGTATTGGGGGCCTTGGTGACGGACGGACAGATTGGCCGTTCCCCGCGCCGGTTTGATGTGACCGATGTGCAGATGAAGGCGCTGGAACGGGGCCATGCGCCCGCAACGCTGGCAGAACCTGCGCCGGTTAATACACCAGTAGAAGGGTTTGCCGAAGGGCAGGCGCCTTACACGGCCCCCAACGAAAAAGGGCCGGATGAAAAACACCCGACCCTTCGTTTGGTTGTCTCCAACGATTAGACCCTTAAACCGCTTCGGCCTGTTTGCTTTGACGCAGGTCCGACAGTTCTTCGGCCACCAGAAACGCCAGTTCCAGCGATTGGCTGGCATTCAGGCGCGGATCACAGGCGGTGTGGTAGCGGGCCGACAGATCTTCGTCGGTCACAGCACGCACGCCGCCGGTGCATTCGGTGACATCCTGTCCGGTCATTTCGAAATGGACACCACCCGGGACCGTTCCCTCGGCCTTGTGGATCGAAAAGAACTCGCGAACTTCACGCAGCACGGAATCAAACGGGCGGGTTTTATAGCCCGAGGCCGATTTGATCGTGTTGCCGTGCATCGGGTCACAGGTCCACAGCACATTTGCACCTTCTTCCTGAACCGTCTTGATCAGACGGGGCAGGTGGTCGCCCACGTTGCCAGCACCAAAACGGGTGATCAGGGTCAAACGGCCCGCCTCGTTTTCGGGGTTCAGTTTGTTAAGCAGAACCTTCAGATCTTCGGTGGTCATGGTTGGCCCGCATTTCATGCCGATCGGGTTTTGCACCCCTTGCAGGAATTCCACATGCGCCCCGTCGGGTTGACGGGTGCGATCCCCGATCCACAGGAAGTGGCCGGAACCGGCAACCGGCAGACCGGTGGTGCTGTCGATCCGGCACAGGGCTTCTTCGTATTCCAGCAACAGGGCCTCGTGGCTGGTATAAAAATTGACCGTCTGCAAGGTATGGGCACGATTGCTGTCCACACCGGCCGCCTTCATGAAATCCAGCGTGTCGGAAATCCGTTGTGCCATTTCACGGTATTTCGCGGCGTTTTCACCACGGGTAAATCCCATCGTCCAGGAATGCACCTGATGCACATCGGCATACCCGCCTGTCGAAAACGCCCGCACAAGGTTGAGCGATGCGGCAGCCTGCGTATAGGCCTGCAACATCTTCTTCGGGTTCGGGATGCGCGCCTCGGCGGTGAAGGGCAGATCGTTGATGATGTCGCCGCGGTAGCTGGGCAATTCCACCCCGTCCACGGTTTCGGTCGGGGCCGAGCGCGGCTTGGCGAACTGGCCGGCCATACGGCCAACTTTGACCACCGGCACCTTGGCGCCATAGGTCAGCACCATCGCCATTTGCAGCATCACCTTGAAGGTGTCGCGAATGGTATCGGCTGAAAACTCGGCAAAGCTTTCGGCACAATCGCCGCCTTGCAGCAAAAACGCGCGCCCCTCGGCGGCATCGGCAAGGGCGGATTTCAGGCGCCGGGCCTCGCCTGCAAAGACGAGCGGCGGATATTTGGCAAGCTGAGCTTCTACAGCATTCAGCGTGGTCTCGTCCGTATACTCGGGCATCTGTACCCGCGGTTTGTTCCGCCAGTCAGATTTTTGCCAATTTGTCATCGTCTTTGCTCCAGAAAATAAGTGTCAAGAAGGCAAAGTATAATCATGAATGGCCCCAGTGCCAACAGGGGAAATGACTGCGTTGTGGCAGAAGAATTTTTCATGGGTGATATGGTTTTGCTTGATCGGAATTCACAAACCTGTTTCGGTAATTTGACCACTTGTTAAGGACGCCGCAAATGGATGTGAGTCGCCAGATCGTCGACATTGAAAACGAGCCGAAAAAGCCGCATCGTTTTGTGTTTGCCCTACTTGACAGGTTTACCCTGATCAGTTTTGCCAGCGCTGTTGAAACGCTGCGGCTGGCCAACCGGATGTCGGGCCGAAGCCTGTATGAAACTGTGTTGATCGGGGAAAACGGGGAATTTGGGACAAGTTCTTCTGATGTTATGATCAAGTTGGACAGCGGCTTTATTGAAACCAACCGCGACGACACGATTGTTTTGTGCGGCGGGCTGGATGTGCAAAAGGCCACCACCAAACCGGTGCTGAACTGGCTGCGGCGCGAGGCGCGGCGTGGAGTGAAGATCGCTGGGTTGTGCACAGCATCCTACACTTTGGCGCGGGCAGGGCTGCTCGATGGCAAGCGTGCCACAATCCATTGGGAAAATCAGGACAGTTTCGCCGAGGATTTCGACGAAATTGAGCTGACCAAAAAGGTATTCGTGATAGACGGTAACCGCTATTCGGCGGCAGGGGGGACGGCCTCGATTGATCTGTTCCTGACTTTGATTGCCAATGAACACGGCGAGGAATTGGCAAATGCAGTGGCGGATCAGCTGATCTATTCCTCGATCCGCACAGACCGCGACACGCAACGCCTGTCCATCCCCACGCGCATCGGTGTGCGCCACCCGAAACTGGCCACCGTGATCAAAATGATGGAGGGCAATCTGGAAGAGCCGATTTCCCCCTCGATACTGGCGCGCGATGTCGGCATGTCCACACGCCAGCTGGAGCGGCTGTTTAGGCGCTATCTGAACCGCTCGCCCAAACGTTATTACATGGAGCTTCGCCTGCAAAAGGCCCGCAACCTGTTGATGCAAACCGATATGAGCGTGATAAACGTGGCGCTGGCCTGTGGCTTTGCCAGCCCGTCGCATTTCTCGAAATGTTATCGTGCCCATTACAACACCACGCCTTATCGCGAACGCGGCGCGCAAGGGTCGCGCGAGCAAGGGTAGCGATTCCCGAAAGGATAATTGCGGTCAAACCCTGTGGTTTGATCCAAGTCAATATTTGCACGAAACATGCAGGAATATACCGGATATTTGGTAGGGCAAGCCCAATAATCCCTCATTGAAGCCCATTAACCCCGTGATTTGCGGCTCTAATTACTTTTCTTTTGGTCAAAGGCCGAATAGGTTCAAGGCCGGAAATAAAGTTCTAACATGGGAGAAGAACATGAAAAAGCTGCTACTGGCGACTGCCGCCACCGCATTGTTTGCGGGTGTTGCATCTGCTGAAGAAGTCAAGATCGGTGTGATCCTTGGCTTTACCGGCCCGATTGAATCGCTGACACCGCATATGGCTGCCGGTGCCGAACTGGCAATGAAAGAAGTCTCGGATTCAGGTCTGCTGCTGGGTGGTTCCACAGTTACATCTGTTCGCGCTGACTCGACTTGTGTTGACTCGGCTGCTGCAACGGCTGCTGCCGAACGTCTGGTCACCTCGGATGGCGTCAAGGCCATCATGGGTGCTGACTGTTCCGGCGTTACAGGTGCGATCCTGTCGAATGTTGCTGTGCCAAACGGCATCGTGATGATTTCGCCCTCTGCCACATCGCCCGCGCTGTCGACAGCCGAAGACAACGGTCTGTTCTTCCGCACAGCCCCGTCTGACGCGCGTCAAGGTGTTGTGATGAGCGACATCCTGATCGGTCAGGGTATCAAATCGGTTGCGCTGACATACACCAACAACGACTACGGCAAAGGTTTGGCCGACGCGTTCCAAAGCGCCTATGAGGCAGCTGGCGGCACCATCACCATTTCCGCCGCCCATGAAGACGGCAAGGCCGACTATTCGGCTGAAGTTGGCGCGCTGGCAGCAGCCGGCGGCGATCGTCTGGTTGTTGCAGGTTATATCGACCAGGGTGGGGCCGGCATCGTTCGCGCCGCACTGGACACCGGCGCGTTTGACACGTTCCACTTCCCTGACGGGATGATCGGTTCGGCGCTGGAAGAAAACTTTGGCGCGGACATCAACGGCTCGACCGGCCAGCATCCGGGCACAGACAGCCCGGGTGCCGCCAAATACGAGGCCATGGTAAATGGCGCGTTTGAAGCAACTTCGCCGTTTTCACCTGAGGGAACCTCTAAAAATCCCCCAAAATCCGGCCTGACGGGGTAGAATCGTCATCAGGATGAAAATGATTCGACCGACGGGGTTTTGTCATGGGTCAGATGGGATTTTTTGATCTTTCCAGCCGATACGCGGGACTGGACAAATCTGGTGATCCGCTGGTGTTGCTCAACGACATGGTGCCGTTCGAGGATTACCGGGACGAGCTGAAGGCCATATGGCGCACGCCGCCCGAACAGCGCAAATCCAACGCTGGCCGCCCGCCTTGGGATGAGGTGCTGATATTCAAGACGATGGTTTTGCAGCAGCTCTACAACCTCTCTGACGATCAGATCGAGTATCAGATCCGCGACCGCCTGTCGTTCATGCGGTTTCTCGGCCTTGGCATTGAAGACAGCGTACCTGACGCCAAGACCATCTGGGCCTACCGTGAAAGGCTGGCCGGGGCCGGGAAGATGAAGGAGCTGTTTGACAAGTTCGATGCCTTTCTGCGCGAAAAGGGCTATCTGGCGATGGGCGGGCAGATTGTTGATGCGAGCATCGTTCCGGCGCCGCGCCAGCACAACAAAAGGGACGAGAACGAGAAAATCAAGGCGGGCGAAACGCCTGAAGAGTGGGAGGAAAAACCCCACAAGAAGCGCCAGAAGGACGTGGATGCGCGCTGGACGAAGAAGCACGGCAAGAGCTATTACGGCTACAAGAACCACATCAATGTCGACCGGCGGCACAAATTCATCCGCGCTTATGATGTCACCGATGCCGCCGTGCATGACAGCCAGGCGCTTGCCGGTCTGATTGATGCGAGCAACACCTCATCGGACCTGTGGGCCGACAGCGCCTATCGCTCGCAAAAGATCGAAAGCGAGCTGGAAGAGCGGGGGCTTCACAGCCATATCCATCACAAGGGCAGGCGCGGCAAGCCGCTTGGCGAGCGCCAGCAAAAGGCCAACCGGAGGCGCTCGAAAGTGCGGGTCCGGGTCGAGCATGTATTCGCTTTTCAGGAGCGCTCCATGGGCGGCAAGCTGATCCGCTCCATCGGCCTGAAGCGGGCGCGATTTCGCATCGGGATGATGAACCTGGTCTACAACATGAAGCGCTTCGTCCAGTTCGAATGCGGCCTGGCGGCGCCGGGATAAGGGTTCATGGGGTGAGGTGTGCCTGAAATACCCAAAACCGGCTTGAAACCGGTGAAAATGGGTTTATGATCCGAAGCAATCAGGCGGGACAGGCGAAAAACCGTCCACCCCGCCGCGAAGAAGGCGAAAACGGGAATTTACAGAGGTTCCCTATGGTAAATTGCATGTTCTTAAAGGCATCGACCTTGATGTGCAGAAAGGTGAGGTCCTTTCGGTTATCGGGGCCTCGGGTTCAGGCAAATCCACCCTTTTATACTGCATTAATGGCCTTGAGGGGATTCAGGAGGGTTCCGTGCAAGTGGATTCAATCGAGGTCCACGCAAAGTCAAAAACCTGAACAATCTTCGGCAAAATATGGGAATGGTATTCCAGCAATGGAACAGCTTTCCACATCTGACCGCGTTGGAAAACGTGGCCCTCGCACCAAAGATCGTCAAAGGTAAATCCAGGGCAGAAGCGCGTGACATCGCAGCCAAACAGCTTGAGCATGTCGGCCTTGCTGACAAGTTGGATGTATACCCCAGCGCTCTTTCCGGCGGGCAACAACAGCGCCTTGCCATTGCCCGCGCATTGGCGATGGAACCAGAATACATGCTGTTTGACGAGGCAACATCGGCCCTTGATCCAGAGTTGGTCGGCGAGGTTCTCGACACCATGCGTCTGCTTGCCGAAGAAGGTATGACCATGATTTGCGTCACCCATGAAATGGGATTTTCCCGTGATGTCTCTGATCGGGTGGCCTTTTTCCGCGAAGGCATAATGGAAGAAATCGGGCCGCCGTCGCAGATATTCGGCGATGCACAATCCGAACACACCCGCAAATTTCTGGCAAACGTTCGTTAACAGAACAAGGTGATGCGGCTGGTTGAAGCCATAGGCGCATCCAATACTTACTCAATGGAGAAAACAATGAACTCTAACGTTTTTACTGGCACAATGCCGGCCATGATGACCCCGTGTAATGCGGATCGCACCCCGGATTACGACGCGCTCGTAAAAAAGGGAAAAGAGATGATCGATGCGGGTATGTCCGCTGTTGTCTATTGCGGTTCGATGGGCGACTGGCCTTTGTTGACAGACCAGCAGCGCATGGAGGGTGTAGAACGCCTTGTCAAAGCTGGTCTGCCGGTGGTCGTCGGCACGGGGGCGATCAACAGCAAATCTGCAGTGGCCCATGCCGCACATGCCCAGAAAGTTGGCGCTGCCGGCCTGATGGTCATACCGCGCGTCTTGTCACGCGGTTCGTCGGCCGTTGCCCAGAAAAACCACTTCAAAGCAATTCTTGATGCGGCGCCGGATGTGCCCGCAATCATCTATAATAGCCCGGTTTATGGGTTCGCAACCCGCGCCGATTTGTTCTTTGCGCTACGTTCCGAGCACCCGAATCTGATTGGTTTCAAAGAGTTCGGTGGCGCAGAAGATCTTCGCTATGCGGCGGAAGAAATCACATCGCAGGACGAACAGGTTACGCTGATGGTCGGTGTTGACACGCAGGTCTATCATGGTTTTGTCAACTGCGGCGCAACGGGCTCGATCACCGGCATTGGCGCGGCCCTGCCGAAGGTGGCATTGCTGTTGGCGAGTCTGTCGCAAATGGCTTCCAAAGGCCATGTTGAGGCGCGTGCGCGCGCGCTGGAACTCGAAGAAGCCCTAACGGTTCTTTCCAGCTTTGATGAAGGAACGGATCTTGTTTTATTCTACAAATACCTTCTCGTCCTGAATGGCGAAGATGAATACCGCCTGCATTTCAACGAAACCGATGTTCTGAGTGATGCGCAGCGCAACTATTGCGAAATTCAGTACAACCTGTTTCATGCCTGGTTTGCCGATTGGGTAAAGCAAGGCGGGGTCATTGCAGAATGCATGTAATTGACAGCCACACCGGCGGTGAGCCCACCCGGGTGATCCTTGATGGTGGCCCCGATCTCGGGTCCGGGCCGTTGGCTGACCGCGCTGGGCGGCTGGCCCGCGATCATGTGTCGTTCTACCGCTCGATCATGTGCGAGCCACGTGGCCAGACAGCGATGGTTGGCGCACTGCTGGTAGAACCGGTGGACCCCGGTTGTGTCGCGGGAGTGATTTATTTCGACGCGGGTGCCGTATTGGGTATGTGCGGCCACGGCACTATGGGTTTGGCGGTAACGCTGGCCCGTCTGGGCCGGATCGGAACGGGCACGCACCGCTTTGAAACCCCTGTGGGCGTGGTCAGTATCGAGCTATCTGACGCCAACACCGTCACCGTGACCAACATTGAAAGCCGCTGTGTCCGGCAAGGGGTTGCGCTTGAAGTAGAAGGGATGGGCACAATCACCGGCGATCTGGCTTATGGTGGCAACTGGTTCTTCATCGTCGACCCTAGTCCGATCCCCGTCACGAAGGACAATATTCGCGAATTGACCGATGCCGCCATCGCCGTACGCGAGGCCGTGATTTCGGCCGGCATTCGCGGCGAGAATGGCGAGCCTGTGGATCATGTGATCTTTCAAGGCACATCGCCGAACAAAGGGGTGCACAGCCGCAATTTTGTGCTCTGCCCTGATGACACCTATGACCGGTCCCCCTGCGGCACCGGCAGTTCCGCGCGTCTGGCTTGTCTTGCCGCTGATGGCTGCCTGTCCCCAGGGAAAGAAATTGTGCAGGAAAGCGTGATTGGTAGCTCCTACCGCCTGTCATATCACCCCGGCCATAATGGCGGCGTTATCCCGAAAATCACCGGTCAGGCATTCGTTATGTCCGAAAGCAAATTGATCTTTGCTGAGCATGATCCGCTCAAAAGCGGCATCCCGCTATCAGAAGGCAGCCAGCACCCGGACCAGCAAGGGTCATGATGATTTTACCTGACGCAGTTCGGTTTTCTTTCCTGTGGGAAGTCCCCTCGGCACTTGTAGCTCCGCGGGAGATGCCATGACGCAGCGCGATATCATTGTTATTGGTGCCGGGATCATCGGAATCAGCACGGCACTTGCATTGCAGGCAAGTGGTTTTTCGGTTCGCATCCTTGACCGAAAAGGCGTGGCGGCCGAGGCGTCTCAGGGCAATGCAGGGGCGTTTGCCTTTACCGATATCGTGCCGCTGGCCACGCCGGGCATTATGCTCAAGGCACCAAAATGGCTGCTGGATCCGATGGGGCCGCTTTCTGTGCCTCCCTCTTATGCCTTGAAAATCGCACCGTGGATGTTGCGATTCTGGCGCGCGAGCTGGCGCGACAGGTATGACGCAACCATCACGGCGCAGGCGCAGCTGATGAAGCTGTCCCGAGCGGCTCTTGAACGTCAAATTCAAATGGTCAGCGGCGAGGAGATGATGCAACGTGATGGCCAGCTTCAGCTTTACGAGGGCGAGCGGGAATATGCGGCAAGCCTTCCCGGGTGGGAGCTGCGGCGCCAACACGGCGTTGAGTTTGAACTTTTGGAAAGCCCGCAAAAGATTGCCGAGATCCAACCTGGTCTTGATCTGCGGTTCACCCATGCGAGCTTTACGCCAAAATGGATGAACACCTGCGATCCGGCACGCTGGACCGAACATTTGGCACGGAATTTTGTTGCGCGGGGCGGCACAATTGACATTGATGAAGTCAAATCCCTGTCTCAAGAGCAGGGTCAGGTTCTTTTGACAACCACCAGCGGGAAGCAACATGCCAGGCAGGTTGTTGTCGCTGCCGGGGCATGGTCGCACCGCCTTGCCAAAACCCTTGGCGATAAAATTCCGCTGGAGACTGAACGCGGCTATAACACGACGCTACCTGCCGGGGCGTTTGACCTTAGAACGCATCTGACCTTTGGCGGCCATGGATTTGTTGTCTCGAAAATATCGGGGGGGGTTCGTGTTGGCGGTGCTGTTGAGTTGGGTGGGTTGACCCTTGCCCCGAATTACAAACGCGCTGATATATTGCTGAAAAAAGCGGTACAGTTTCTACCAGAACTGAACACACAAGGTGGTCAGCAATGGATGGGGTTCCGGCCGTCAACGCCCGATAGCCTGCCGGTCATCAGCTACGCCTCCAACACCCGAAATGTCATTTATGCCTTTGGCCATGGCCATTTGGGGATGACACAGGCCGCCGGGACAGCAGAACTTGTCACTTCACTGGCAAATGGAAATGAGGCGACGATGTCCCTTGACGCCTTCTCGGCAAGCAGATTTTGACAGGTGCGTTCATGAACCGTTTCCTCATGGCAATTCAACAGTCTGGATAATAGATACAATAGTTTTGGGCAACGTCCAACTGTATCTCTTTCAGGTGTTTTTCGAATTCTAATTGAAAAGCAAAGGCATGATGATGTATGTATCCAAAATACAAGCATATCAGAGAGTTCCAGTATGGCAGGAAAACGCATTATCTCGAGACGAAGCCTTCCGGATGTGATCGCAGATGACATACGAGAGCGTATTCTGAGTGGAGAGATGGCTGAGGGCGAAATCATACGGCAAGAGGCGCTTGCCGAAGAGTATGACGTATCGCGTATGCCAATCCGTGAAGCACTAAAACGTCTGGACGCGGAAGGGCTTGTGCTCTTGTCCAATAATCGTGGCGCATCAGTGATCAAACATTCGCTACGTGAAATTGGTGAGATCTTCGATGTGCGGGCTCTGATTGAAGTAGATTTGTTCCGCCGGTCCATACCTGAAATGACTTCGCCGGATTTCACTCGGTGCCGCGATATTCTTGATGAAATGGAACAGTCATATGATGCCGATGATGTCGCAAGGTGGGGGGTGCTTAATTTTCAGTATCATTCGGCGCTCTACGCTGCTGCGAAGCGAAATTTGACCAATGAGTTGTTGCGACGGGTTAGCCTGCAATCTGACCGATATGTGCGCATGAATCTGAGTGTGATGGAGCAACGCGAGCCCGCCAAAGACGAGCACCGCCAGCTTTTGGCGCTCGCCGAGGACCGCAAAGTCGAAGCGGGGTGCCAACTGTTGTATGAACACGTGATGCGCACCAAGGATCAATTGCTTGAATTGATCACTGCTAACCGGGAAGCAGACGAAAGCTGACTTCGCGAAAAATCAAAAAATATCGCAAAATTGCGGGAAAGCAATCTTGCGTAAATTGTAATTTTGGATACAGTATCCAGAAATAAATTGACGCCCGAGGTGGGCAACGAAAGGATGCTGTAATGTTTAAACCCCACGGAATGCACTTGATCGCAGGCAATTGGATTGAGGGCGACGAAACATTCACGTCTTCTCCGGCTTCGGGGCAGCCCCATGCTTACGCCGTTGGACGGGTAAGTGATGTGGATGACGCCGCCAAAGCTGCTGAGCATGCATTCTGGAGTTATGGATATTCCACAGCGAAAGATCGAGCAGCCTTTTTGAATACGATTGCAGACGAGATCGAAGCCCGGGCCGAGGCCATCACCGAAATCGGTTGTTCTGAAACCGGCCTGCCTGAGGCGCGCCTGAATGGTGAACGTGGTCGTACCACCGGACAGTTGCGTTTGTTCGCCCAGCACATAATGCAAGGGGACTATCTGGACCGCCGCCATGATGTCGCGTTGCCAGATCGCGAGCCACTGCCACGGCCTGATATGCGCATGGTTCAAAGTCCGATTGGTCCGGTCGCCGTTTTTGGCGCATCGAATTTTCCCTTGGCATTCTCCACCGCTGGTGGCGACACCGTAGCCGCACTGGCGGCAGGGTGCCCCGTTGTTGTAAAAGGCCACAGCGCGCATCCCGGCACCGGAGAAATCATCGCCGAGGCCATTCTGGCAGCCATAACAAAATGTAAAATCGATCCCGGTGTGTTCAGTTTGATCCAGGGCGGTAACCGTCGGGTAGGGGCCGCATTGGTCGAGCATCCATTGATCAAGGCTGTGGGTTTTACCGGATCCCTTGCTGGCGGGCGGACTCTGTTTGATCTCTGCGCAGCGCGACCGGAGCCTATCCCCTTTTTCGGAGAGCTGGGATCGGTAAATCCGATGTTTATCTTTAATGGAGCGATGGCCAGCCGTGGCGAAGAAATCGCCAAGGGCTGGGCCGCGTCGCTCACCATGGGGGCCGGGCAGTTCTGTACAAACCCCGGCATTGTGGTCGTGTTGGCGGGTGATAATGCAGAACAGTTTGCCGATGTCGCGAGGGCAGCCCTTTCCGGGGTTTCCTCCCAAACCATGCTTACCGACGGAATTGCCGCCGCTTACCGCGATGGACAAAAACGGGTTGCGGGAACGAGTGGCGTGCGCGAAGTCCTGACCTCTACATGCGATCTGCGCGAGGCAACGCCTTATCTTTTTGCCACCACGGCTCGAAACTGGCTTGCCAACGAGGCTTTAGGAGAAGAAGTCTTTGGCCCGCTTGGTATGATCGTCACCGCTGAATCACTGGATGAGATGCGGGCGGTTGCCCTCAGCCTGCAAGGGCAACTGACTTGCACCATTCACATTGATGACGAAGATATCACTGATGCAGCTGGAATAATGCCTGTTCTGGAACGCAAGGCCGGGCGCGTGCTGGCAAATGGTTTTCCGACCGGAGTTGAAGTTTGCGACACAATGGTTCACGGTGGCCCATATCCGGCCTCAACCAATTTTGGCGCAACATCGGTTGGCACGCTTTCAATTCGCCGGTTCTTGCGTCCTGTTTGCTACCAAAACATTCCTTCTGCGCTCCTTCCCAATGAACTGTATTCCGCCCAATAGCTCCGCCTTTTTCAAATTCGATAAGCCTTATCGGTGCCTCTTGAGCTGCCCAGCTTGAATGTGAGCGCCTGTTTCTTCAAGATGCCTGCGTTAGCATCTTGCTTCATACAGGTAAGGTTCCTATCCTCAATCGTCTGATAACAAGGGGATACTCCGTCGATGGAATTGAATGTTTGGCAGGGAATGTTGCGTGAGGAATGGGGAATAAATGCCCAGCTTGAACTGCTGGAAGGTGAATATGATCTGAACATTCTCGCCAAAACAGATGACGGCAGGGGGTTTATTCTGAAAGTCATGCGAGCGGGGTGTTCGTCCGATTTCATAGATATGCAGGTTCAGGCGCTTACACATATGAAAAGGCTGGATGAAACGCTGCCATTCCCGGCAGTTGTGCCAACCCTGTCCGGGCAGAAGATTCTGGAATGCTCGGATGGGCGGGGCGGGCGGCGGCTGGTCTGGTTGCTCGAGCGGCTTTCTGGCGATTGTTACGCTCGGTGCGCGCCCAAAAGCCTGCAATTGATCCGCGATCTCGGGCAACTTGTCGGAAGAAGCGACGCGGCTCTCAAGACATTCGCGCACGGGTTTCTTGCGCGTGATTTCAAGTGGAACCTGACCGAAGCGGGCTGGGTGGCCGAGCATCTTGATATAATCGACGATACCGCCCGCAAAGAACTGCTTCAGGAGATTGTCGATCAATTTGACATGGCCCTTCCGAGCCTGCGTGATCTGCCATTTCAGGCCATCCACAATGACGTCAATGACTATAACGTTCTGGTAACTGGCCAGCTAAACGAGCCTCGTGCCATTTCCGGCATCCTTGACCTTGGCGATATGTGCACCGCGCCGCGCATTTGCGATCTTGCCATAGCCGGGGCGTATATCGTCCTGGATCACGACCAGCCCGAGGTGGCCCTGGCGGCCTTGGTCGAAGGCTATCATACGGTCAACCCGCTTACGCCTGAGGAATTGGATCTGGTCTGGCCGCTGTTGCGAATGCGGTTGGCGGTCAGTGTGGTCAATTCGACGCTTACTGCGGTCGACAACCCGGATGACCCCTATGTTACCATCTCACAGGCCCCGGCCTGGCGGTTTCTTGAAGCCTATGCGCCGCACCCCCGGTTTGTTGCCGCGCGATTGCGCAGCATTTGTGGGTTGCCGGTTGCGGAAGGGGCAGACCGGGTCATGGCCTATCTGGAACAGCAACGCGGTTCTTTTGCAATGGTTCTGGAGCGGGCGCTGGACAATGCCCCGATGGGCTCGCTGTCGGTCGAAGAATCCCTTTGGCCGCAGAATCCATTTCATCTCGCGCCGGAGGAAGCGGCCCGGGTCGGCGAGGAATTCAAGCCCAAGGATAACGTCTTGCTGGGATATTACAACGAACCGCGCCTGATCTACACCGAACCCGGCTTTCGCAAGGGGCCATGGAAGGCCTCGGACCGTCGGACTGTCCATCTGGGCGTCGACATATTCGCCCCGGCAGGTGAACAGATCTATGCACCTCTGTCCGGCAGGGTGCTGGTGGCAGACTATCGCGACAGGCATCTTGATTATGGCGGCGTCATCATACTGGCGCATGAAACCCCGCAGGGCGATTCGTTCTATACCCTCTATGGTCATCTTGATCCTGAACTCACCGACCGGCTTTCCATCGGTGACAGGATCGAGGCAGGGCAGGCGTTCTGTCGCCTTGGCAGCCTGCAGCAGAACGGCGGCTGGGCAGCATCTGCATTTACAGCTTGCCCTTAGCACCGATGGAATCGAGGCAGACTGGCCTGGGGCAGGCGACCCGGATGAAATGTATCTGTGGCGCGCATTATGTCCGAACCCGGCGGTACTGCTGAACCTGCCGGACAACAAAACCTGCTCTGTGCCAACTGACAAATCCGAGGTGCTGGCCGGGCGGCGCGCGCATTTTGGGCGCAACCTGTCACTTACCTATTCAGATCCGGTGATGCTTGTGCGTGGCTGGAAACATCACCTGTTTGACGAATGGGGCAGGCCGTATCTGGATGCCTATAACAACGTGCCCCACGTCGGTCATGCGCATCCGCGCATTCAACAGGTCGTGGCGGCGCAGTTAAGCCGAATGAACTCTAACACCCGCTATCTGCACCCTGCGCAAACTGCCTTTGCCGAAAAAATCCTGTCCAAATTGCCCGCGCCGCTCAATGTCTGTTTTTTCTTGAATTCCGGAACCGAAGCCAACGAGTTGGCGTTACGGCTGGCCCGCGCCCACACAGGGCAAAAGGGGATGGTAACGCCCGCTCATGATGGGGTGGATGGCTCCACCCGCCGGCATCGCAATGTGCCATATTGGTGCTGTCGCAAACCAATAAGAGAAGGAGCCATCCACAATGGAGATTACAACACTCGGGATCGATCTGGCAAAGTCTGTTTTTCAGCTTCACGGCGTTGATGCTGCAGGACAGATTGTGCTGATGAAGAAATTGCGCCGCAATGCCGTTCTGGAGTTCATGAGCGCGTTGCCGCCTTGTCTTGTGGGAATAGAAGCTTGCGGTACCTCCCATTTCTGGGCGCGGGAGATTGCGGCGCTCGGCCATGATGTGCGGCTGATCCCGCCCGCCTATGTCAAACCCTATGTCAAACGGCAAAAGAACGACATGGCAGATGCCGAGGCGATCTGCGAGGCCGTAACACGCCCGAACATGCGCTTTGTACCGATCAAGACGCCTGGGCAACAGGGTGTCATGGTGCTGCACCGGACGCGAAAGTTGCTGATCCGGCAACGGACCATGATGCTCAATTCGTTTCGCAGCCATCTGGCCGAATTCGGCATCATTGCGCCACAGGGGCCGCAACATGTCGTAAGAATGGCGAAGGCCATGAAGGACGGAGAGCATGACGACCTGCCGGAGGTCGCGCGTACGGCGTTGCTGGGTTTTGCCCGTCAGCTTGAGACGCTCACCGTAGAAATCCGTTCGCTCGATAATCAGCTGCGTGCCTGGCATCGACAAAGTGCGGTGAGCCAGCGGTTACAGACGATCCCGGGCGTCGGGTTCATCACGGCAACCGCCATGGCCGCAAGCGTTCCGGACCCGGCTGCCTTCGCGTCGGGGCGCCAGTTCGCGGCCTTCCTCGGGCTCGTACCAAGGCAGAATTCGTCAGGAGGCAAGGACAGGCTCGGCCGAATATCCAAAATGGGCGATCCCTATCTGCGAACTCTGCTGGTAAATGGTGCCACATCGATCATTCGCAGAGACGGACGCGACGACAGCGCCACCGGCATCTGGATCCGCAGATTGCTTGATAAAAAGCCCGCGCGTGTGGTCACGGTTGCCATTGCCAACAAAACAGCGCGCATCATCTGGGCCGTGCTGTTGCGCGGAGACGTTTATCGCCGCCCGGCAGTCAACTGACAGGAATCGCAGCGACCGGGATACGGGTTCGCCGCACCGAGTTGCGAGGGCAAAGATGAATGATGATGATCAACGAAAACCGCCGCCGGGACACCCCGTATCGGTAGCCCGGGCATAGTAGCTCGTCTCCATGATTGGGACCCAGGCGACGCGGACTTCATCAGGGCCAGCGGTCAAACGTACCGCGCCAACAGGCCGAACACATGACCGCAACCGCAATGATCAAAACTTCAAATTAACCCTTGCAAAAAAGGAGCCATCCACACATGGCCACCATGGATATCTTCGAGACCGATGCGTTTTCGGTCATCGAACTCACCCGCGCGCTGGAAAACATCCCCTTCAAGCCCGCCACCCTCTCGGGCTCGGGCCTGTTCTCCGATCGCGGGGTGCGAAGCCGCACTGTTGTCATCGAGAGCCGCGACGGCACCCTGTCGCTGATCCCGTTTTCCGAGCGCGGGTCGGCATACGATCAACAAGTGCCCGAACGGCGTGATGTGCGGGCATTCGTTTGTCGCCAGTTCAAGAAACAGGACGTGCTCTGGGCCTCTGAAATCCAGGGCATCCGCGCCTTTGGCACCGACAGCGAGACCCAGCAAATTCAGGCCGAAGTGGCCCGGCGTTTGCGCCGGTTGCGCACCGATGCCGAGGCGACTTTTGAGTATCACCTGCTGAACGGCATTCAGGGCAAGGTGCTCGACCCCAAGGACGGGGCCACCGTGATCGACTACTTCACCGAGTTCGCGATTACGCCGGCGGCGGAGGTCAACTTCGATCTTGCCGCCACCAATCCCGGCTCCGGCGTGCTGCGCAAGCGCTGTCAGGCGCTGATCGAAAGTGTCGAGGATAGCCTCGGCGGATTGTCCACCGGTGCCGTGCAATTGCGCGCCGAATGCGGCTCGGCCTTCTTCGCCGATCTGGTTGCCCACAAAGAAGTGCGCGAGACCTATCTCAACACCGCCGCCGCTGCCGACCTGCGTTCGCGCGTCTCCGACGAGGTCAGCTTTGGCGGCATCAACTTCCGTCGCTACCGGGGCAATGCCGCCTTCGGGGTGCCCGTCGACAAGGCGTTCTTCTATCCCGAGGGCGTCGAGGGCCTGTTCGAAATCTACTACGCCCCGGCGGATACCTTCGAGACCGTCAATACCTTGGGCTTGCCACTCTACGCCCGCTCCATCCCGGATCGGGATCGCGATGAATGGGTGCGCTTCGAGATTGAGTCCAACCCGCTGCCGATCTGCACCCGCCCGCAGGTGCTGCGCAGTGCACGGCGGACCTAAGGTGTTTCCAGTTAACGCGGAATCATTTGGCCCTTTGAGCGCCCATATAAACAAAGGCTGCCTCTGCGGGCCAAATGACACCCTGATGTATTGCAAACTGGAAACACTGCGATGAACGCCTTTGCCATTGGCATGGACGCGCTGTTCGCGGACGACAATATTGCCGTTGACGCCATCTATACGGCAGAGGGCGGTTCGCCTGTCCTCGTCCGTGTTGTGGCGCGCCGTGCCGATAGTATCACCGGATTTGGCGAAGCCAAACTCTGGTCCGAAACCCAGCGGTTCGATTTGCGGGTGAGCGAGGTGGCAAACCCGCGCCCCGGCGACCGGCTGGAAATCTATGGCGAGGCGTTTCTCATTCAGGGTGAGCCGGTGCGTGACGCGGAACGGCTGATCTGGACCATCGACGTGCATCCGGCATGAAGCTGAAACTCGACGTCGATCCCGACATTGCCGCGATGATGCAGGCGGAGGTGCTGGCGGGTGAACGCGCTGTTACGGCCGCCATGCGTCAGGCGGGCAGTGATCTGAAGGCCGACTGGCGCGGGCAGATTACCGGCGCGGGTCTCGGTCAACGGCTGGCCCGCAGCATCCGCAACAAGACCTATCCGGAGCGGGGCGAAAGCCTCGATGCCGCCGCCTTCATCTGGTCCAAGGCCCCGAAGATCATCCACGCCCATGACAAGGGCGTGCTGATCCACTCGAAACTCGGCTTCTATCTGGCAATCCCGACCGAGGCCGCCGGCAAGGGTCGAGGTGGCGCGCGCCTGACACCGGGGGAATGGGAGCGCCGTCGTGGCATACGGTTGCGGTTCATCTACCGCCGCAACGGCCCAAGCCTGCTGGTCGCCGAAAAGGCGCGGATCAACACGCGCGGGACAGCGGTGGCGTCGCGGTCAAAGACCGGACGCGGACAAGTCACCGCCCCGATATTTCTGCTGGTGCCACAGGTCAAACTGCGCAAACGGCTGGATCTGGCGCGGGATGCGGAGAAGGTGGCAGGGGCTGTGCCGGGGTTGATTGTGGAAAAGTGGGCGGATGGGGGATAGCGCTGCGCGGCATGTTACAAAATCTCGGACAAGATTTGTTTTTATCCGAGGTTTTGTACCGGAAATTGGGTAGTTAAAACGAAACAGGTCTGCCTTACAGGTACTCTATATCTGCTCGAGCCAAGGCTGCCAATTTCGGCATGCCGCTCTTGATCAAGTCCATCAGGAATTCGGACCGTGTAAACGGCGGGTTGTCATAGCGCTGCCTGACCTGTTTCAGTACCCGCGCGCCACCTTTGGGAAACAGGTCATAGGTGTTGGCCAGAAAATCATCGGCCCCAAGTTTTTCGACGCCGTATTCCTCGAGTGTCTCGGCCGGGAAATCCTTGTGGTTTTCCGTTACGATAATTTGGGCGGAGCATTTTATAGCCGCCGCCAGAACATGCCGGTCATCTTCATCGGGAAGGGTCAGACCCGGAATGAGCGGCGCGTATCCCGTGACAAGGCATTCACCGAATACGTCACGAATTGCCGCCTCTTGCTGGCGAACACTGTCTTCCAGCTTTGGTTTGTTCTTGATGAGGTTACGAGTCCATTCATCAAGGATTTCATCGGTGAAGCGCGCCCGGAACAGACCGGCCTGAGCAAAGCTGAACAGGACATCGCGAGTCCTGAACGGGTAAAGGACATTGGCATCAAGAATGACAACAAACGGATTGGCAACAAAACTCATGCGCGATCATATTCCTGACCAAGCCGAGACAGTTCACGCAGGGTTTCTTCTTGGCGCCGGGCCTTGTTTTCCTTGTATTCCATCAAGGCCGTTAGTGGAACACGCCGGTGTTTTCCGACTTCCTCAAAGGCGATCTCGCCCTTTTTCAGGAGACCGGTCAGATACGGGCGGGACACATTCAGCATGTCAGCCGCCTGCTGGGTGGTCAGCATGGTGCCAACAGGGACAAGCGTCACCATGTTGCCGTTGCTGACATGGCCGAGCAGCTCGATGATAAGCTCGCCGACGGCAGGCGCAATCTTGACCGGGGCACCGGTTTCACCGGAAATTTTGAGGCTGCCGTCCAACTCCATCGCTACGGCAATTGCTGTCGCGGCATTGGCAGCACTGTCAATTTCCTCAGCCGTCGGAAGCCGGTCCATGAGGCCGTAATGTTCAAGTTTTTCAGCGGTATTTCCCATTGGATTTCTCCCTTTCCTTACCTGTCTATATGCACATGAAACATGTAATCTCAAGTGAAATAACGGAATTAAGTGAAATAACCGTAACTGTAGCTGACTGACAAACCCATGCCCACACCCCGAGAATCCATCCTGCAAGCCTTGCTTGCGACACTGCAAAGCGTGTCCGGTCCAGCCGTGCTGCGGGGCGCGATCCTGCCCGAGCGCATACCCCTCGGCGGCCTGCTGATCCTGCGCGATGGTGATCCCGGCACGCCGGAGGTAACGCTGTCGCCGCTGCAATACCACTTTGAACATCGGGCCGAGGTCGAGGTGATTGTGCAGGGCAAAATGCCTGCCGCCCGTGATGCCGTCTTTGATGCCCTGCTGGCGGAATTGGCATCGGCAATCACGGCCGACCGAACCCTTGGCGGGCTATGTGACTGGGTCGAGGCTGAAGCCCCGCAGCCGGTCGATCTGCCGGTTGAAGGGGCGGAGGCGCTGAAGGCGGCCATCGTGCCGATAAATCTGACCTACACCACGGCCGACCCGCTGGGCTGACCCTAAAACACAAAGGAATTGAATATGGCACGTGCACAAGGCGCGCGGTCGCTGATGGCGGCTGCGTTCGAGACGACTTATGGCACCCCGCCGCTGAGCGGTTACATGCAGATGACGTTTGCCAGCACCTCGCTGGGGGCGGAGCAACCCTTGCTGGGCTCGGAACTGCTGGGCTATGGGCGTGATCCGCTGGCACCGATCAAGGATGCGGTGACGGCGGATGGCGATGTGGTGGTGCCGATCGACGCCGAGGCGTTCGGCTTTTGGCTGAAGGCGGCATTCGGTGATCCGGTCACCACCGGGACGGGGCCGTATACGCATGAGTTTGTGTCTGGCAGTTGGACCCTGCCGAGCCTGTCGATCGAAACCGCCATGCCGGAGGTCCCGCGCTTTGCCATGTATTCGGGTTGCGTGCTCGACCAGCTTTCCTGGCAGATGCAGCGCTCGGGGCTTTTGACCGCAACTGCCAAACTGATCGCACAGGGCGAGGCGATTGCCACCTCTACGGCCGCCGGAACGCCGACCGGCTGGACCCTGCAGCGGTTTGGGCATTTCAACGGGTCGATCAAACGCAATGGCACGGCTCTCGGCAATATCGTTTCCGCCGACATTCAATACGCCAATAATCTCGACCGGATCGAAACCATCCGTTCGGACGGGCGCATCGATGGGGCTGACCCGTCCATCGCCGCGCTGACCGGCAAGATGGAGGTGCGCTTTGCCGATCAGGTGCTGATGACCCAGGCGATGAATGGCACGCCGGCGGAACTGGAGTTCGCCTACAGCCTTGGCAGCGGCGAGAGCCTGACCTTCACCGCCCACGCTGTCTATCTGCCGCGTCCGCGCATCGAAATTCAGGGGCCGCAGGGCATTCAGGCCAGCTTTGACTGGCAGGCCGCCTATAATTCCGCCGCCGGGCAAATGTGCACGGTGGTCCTCAAAAACCAGATTGCGAGTTACTGATATGCTGAAACTGAACCTGTCCAATAAACCCGCGTGGCTTGATCTCGGCCACGGGGTGCGCGTCCGCCTGTTGCCCCTGACCACGGCGCTGATGGTGGCGGCGCGAAATGATCAAACCATTGCCGATCTGCCCCAAGATGCAACCGACGAGCAAAGCGCGCTGGTATTCGCCAAGGCGCTGGGCCGCCTTGCCATTACGGGTTGGGAAGGCGTGGGAGATGAGGACGGGCAACCGGTGGATGTCAGCCCCGAGGGGATCGACGCCCTGCTAGATGTCTGGCCGCTGTTCGAGGCTTTCCAGACCGAATACGTCGCGGGCGGTCTGCTGCTGGATCAGGAAAAAAACGTCTCGTCGCCCTTGCCGGGTGGGTCTTCGGCGGGGGCGACAGGTATTGCGGAGCCTGCGAAAGCAAATGCCCGGACTGCCCGCAAACCCTGAACCAACCACAAACCTATGAGGGTGTCCAGATATGGGATCTGGTCGGTCGCCTTGGCGGTCAATTGCGCCTGTCGCCATCCGGCACGATCACCGGTTGGGATTTCGGTGCAGCGCTGGGCATGGCCGCAGCGCTCGGGATCGATCCCGCGCCGGTCGCGGAAATCCTCCCCGAGATCGAGGCGGTAATGGTGCGGGCATTGAACGAACAAAGGGAAATGGGTGATGGCTGAAAAACGGGTCTCGGTTCGCTTGGCGGCGGTCGGAGGTGACAAGGTCAAGGCCGAGTTCGTGGGTATCGGGAATGCGGGAAAACGTGGGATTGGCAAGGTCTCGAAAGAGGCCGAAATCGCCAACGCACGCCTCGCCCGCTTTGCCCGCCGCGCCAAGATCGCCGCCGGTATCATGGCGGCGGCTGCGGTGGCAGCCGGTATTGCCATGGTGCGTTCCAGCCTGCAGACCATCGACGAGCAGGCAAAGCTGGCGACGTCCCTGCGCACCACGACGGCAAGCATGCAGGTGTTGGCGCGCGCGGCTGATCTGGCCGGAGTCTCGCAGGGCGAAGTTGAACAAGCCACGATCATGATGACCAAGAGCCTGAGCCAGGCGGCGCAGGGGACAGGTCCTGCGGTGAAAGCATTGGATGCCTTGAACCTTTCCGCTGCAGACCTTGCCCAGCTGCCAATCGACGAAAAGATGGCTGCCATTCAGGACGCCATCACCAGGTTCATCCCGACAGCCCAGCAAGCGGCTGTGGCCTCACAGATTTTTGGATCGCGCGCGGGTCTGATCTTCACCCGCATCGACAGCGCCACCTTGCGGCAGGCCACACAGGACGTAGAGGATTTCGGGGTGGCGGTGTCCGAGAGCGATGCGGCGCAAATCCAGCGCACCAATGATGCCCTGTCCCGCATGGGTTTGCTCTGGCGCGGCATTGCCAACCAGCTGGCAGTGGCGGCGGCTCCGGCGCTGGAATCGATCGCCAACGCCATGGCCGTGATCGGCAAGACTACCGGCCCGCTCGGTCGCGCCATCAAGGGCCTGTTCAACCATATCGGCGAGATCGCCAGCATTGCCGCTACCTTCGCCGCCGTGCTGGGTGGTCGGCTGGTGATTTCTTTGGCCAGCGCGGCATTGGGGATCAAAGGCGTGTCGATTTCACTGGTGACTCTGCGCGGTGCCCTGATCCGCACCGGTATCGGCGCGTTGATCATTGGGGCGGGTGAACTGATCTACTGGTTCGGCCGCCTGGTCAAAGGGGCTGGCGGATTTGGCGAGGCCATGCGGCTGCTCAAGGATGTGGCCATCGAGGTCTGGGAACGCATAAAACTTGGCGGCAAATCCCTCGGCGCGGCGCTCTCGTCGGTCTGGGCGCGGATCAAGGCCAGTTGGCTGACGATGCTGGCCAACATCCAGAAGACATGGACCGACTTTTTGCATGCGATGACCCGCGGGATCTCGAATATCCCGGGCATGGACAGCGCCATGCTGGCCATCGGCAATGCGGCAATCATGGCAGGATCGGCCTATTACGAGATGGCCGCGACTGCCGAGGACGCGAGGAATGCGGCCGACGGGCTGGTGATATCCTCCCGCGAAATGGCCCAGGCCGCAACCGCGCCGCTAACTTCCATGCAGGCTCTGCGTGATGCGATGAAAGCCAGCACCGAGGACGGCGAAAGCGGCCTTGCGGGCACGACTACCGCTGCGGAAACTCTGTCCCGGGCGGTCACCGGTGCCGGTGGTGCGGCGCGCGCAGCGGCCGAGGTCGCCAAAACCGCATGGGAATTGGCGGCCGATTCGCTCAAGGATTACGCCAGCAAGGCCGCCAATGTCGGCAAGAGGATCGGCGATGCGCTGGTCGGGGCCTTCACCAGCGCGGAGAACGCCATTGGCGAGTTCGTCAAAACCGGCAAGCTGGATTTCCGGTCACTCGTGACCACGTTGCTGGCCGATCTCGCCAAGCTGTCGGCACGAAAGTTTATTCTTGGCCCGCTGGCCAACGCCCTGTCGGGGGCACTTGGCAATCTCGGCGGCATTTTTGCGCCGGTGCTGCATGCGGGCGGTATGGTTGGTGGGGCTGCACCACAAAGGATAGTGCCAGCCATGGCTTTCGCCGGTGCGCCTAGAATGCATAGCGGCGGGTGGGCCGGTCTGCGGCCTGACGAAGTGCCCGCCATCCTGCAAAAAGGCGAACGGGTGCTGAACCGGCGTGAGGCCGCGCAATACGGAACAGCCAGTTCCCAAAACATCACCATCAACATCCAGACCCGCGATGCGGAAAGCTTCCGGCAATCGCGCACGCAGGTTTCGGCCGACATTGCCCGCGCCGTCGCCATGGGCCGGAGGGGCATGTGAGGGCTTCCCGAAAAGTGGGAACCGGTTTTCGGACAAGAAGCATGAACAAGGAAAATCTTAATGGCGTTTCACGAGGTACGTTTTCCGGACAATATCAGCCGGGGTGCGCGCGGCGGGCCGGAACGACGGGGCGGTGTTCGGCTTCACCGATCATGACCGGCCGCTAACGTTCGATGACACCACTTTTGAACCGGAGAGCGGTTTCACCGCCTCGGAAATCCGCTCCGGCTCCGACCTGTCCGTCGATGCGCAAGAGGCCGAAGGGGTGCTGACCTCCACCACCATCACCGAGACCGATATTCTCGATGGTCGCTGGGACAACGCCACCGTGGAAATCTGGCGCGTCAACTGGTCCGGCACCACCAGCCGTGCCCTGATGCGGCGCGGGGCCATCGGTCAGGTCCGGCGCGGGCGGCTGCATTTCGTGGCCGAGATGCGCTCGCTGGCGCATGTGCTGGGCCAGACCATCGGGCGGACGTTTCAGGCGAGTTGTGATGCGGCATTGGGGGATACCCGCTGCGGCGTCGATCTGAATGCAGCCACCTTCAAGGCATCGGGCACGGTGGTTTCGCTGTCGGGCGATCGCGGTTTTGCGGTCTCCGGCCTTTCAGGCTTTGCCGAAGGCTGGTTTGCGCTCGGCACGCTGCACTGGCTGACCGGTGCCAACACCGGACGCAAGACCGAGGTGCTGAGCCATGTCATCGTGGGCGCGGACGTGATCATCAAATTGCTCGAGGCTCCTGTGCGGCCGCCAGAGGTCGGCAACATATGCAATATCTTCGCCGGATGCGACAAGCGGTTCGAAACCTGTCAGGCCAAGTTCGCCAACGCGGCCAATTTCCGTGGTTTCCCGCATATCCCCGGACAGGATGTGAATCGGCGTGCAAAACTGACCCACTTGGGTGGGTTATGAGCGAGTAAAATTGACCCACCTGTTTCGTTAACATCCGCGCAAAATTGTGCGGAGGAAAGAGCAGGTGATATTGATGGAAAGCGTATCGAAGATCCGGCGCTGGGTGCTGGTTGAAGGGCGCAGCATCCGGTCTGTGGCGCGGGCGACGGGACTGTCGCGGAACACGATCAAGAAGTATTTGAAGGACGAGAATCCGCCGAGCTACCAGCGCCATGCGCCGCCAGTTCGGCACAAACTGTGCAATGGGTTTGATCTTCGGCTGCAGGAACTGTTTGATCAGGACTCGAGGCGACCACGCCGGGAGCGGCGGACGGCCCAGAAGCTATACGAGCAGCTTGTGGCAGAGGGCTATACCGGGTCCTATTCGCCGGTTCAGCGTTTTGTTCGTGAGTTGAAGCGCGCCGGGGCCTGTTCGGGAGATGCGTTTATCCCGCTGCATTTTGCGGCGGGTGACGCGCTGCAATTTGACTGGAGCGAAGAACGGGTCGTACTGGGTGGTGTCGAGCAGAAGGTGAAGGTCGCTCATTTCCGCCTGTGTCACAGCCGCAAGCCTTTCGTGATTGCCTATCCCGGTGAAGCCCAGGAGATGGTGCTGGATGCTTTCGTGCAGGCGCTGTCCTTTTACGGAGGCGTTCCGCGCAGGGTGATCATCGACAACCCCAAGACCATGGTGACCTACGTTTCGCGCTCGAAGGAGCGGATATTCCATCCCCGGTTCCTGGCCTTGATGAACCACTATGTGATGGAGCCGGTGGCCTGCACGCCCGCTGCGGGCTGGGAGAAGGGACAGGTCGAGAACCAGGTCCAGTTCTTGCGGGGCCGGTTGTTCGTTCCCGAACCGGCCTTTGATGATCTCGAGGCGCTGAACGCGTGGCTGCGTCTGCGTTGCGAAGATCTGGCAGAGCGTCCCCATCCCGAGCAGCAGGATCGCACGATTACCGAAGTGTTCGAAGACGAGCGCGCCGAACTGCGCCCCCTGGGTCGGGCCTTCGACGGCTACGTGGAAAAGACCGTCCGTGTCCGCTCCGGTTGTGTCTCGAAAGTGGTGGAAATTGATTTCAGGCACCTCCGAGCGGGTTGAGTTATGCGCCGGTCAGGCGGCTTGGTCAAGGGTTGCGTCGGCGACGGGCTGAGCGAGCGTTTCCCAGCCATCGACCTTTCGCATGACGATCTGCCCCGAGGCCATCAGAGCCCAAAGCAGCATCGGCACGGTCTCGGCGCATGGCAGCACGGTCTGGGTCTTGATGCGGCGGCGGAATTCCTCGTTCAGGCGTTCGATCGCATTTGTCGTTCTGGCCGATTTCCACTGGCCTTGTGGCAGACGCGTGAAGGTGAAAAGCTTATCTCCTGCTTCTTCCAAGCTGTCAGCGACGGCCTTGCATTTCAGCCGCCATTTTCGCAGAAATGCCTTGCGGCGGGTGGCGATTTCCTCGGGTGTTTTGGCGTAGATCATGTCGCGGTAATCTTCTGTCAACTCATCATGCATACGCTTGGGTGCCTTGGCCAGAAGGTTGCGGTGCTTGTGCACCGTGCACCTCTGGATCGGCAGATCTTCACCCCAGAGGGCAATGAGAGCGACCTCAAGTCCCGGTGCCCCGTCCACGATGACAAATTCGGGCCGTTTCAACCCGCGCGCATCCAGATCGTTGATGAACTGACGCCAGGCGGAGGTGCTTTCGCCGCCCATGTTCATCAGTGATAACAAGACCTTCTGCCCATCCCGGCGCACGCCAATCGCGGCCAGAACCGAGATATTGGTGGCCTTCCTGTCAATCCGCGTTTTGATCACGGTGCCGTCCAGGATCAGCCGCACGATGTCTTCATCCGCAAGGCTGCGGGCGCACCACGCCTGCCAGTCCACCTTCACCTTGCGCCAGGCGCGGCTCACCACATCCTTGCTGACCGCCCCCTGAAACAGGCCGAACAGGGCGCGTTTTACCCGCCGTGTGTTGGTGCCCGAAAGGTAGACAGCAGCGATCAGCGCCTCGGCCTTCTTCGTCAGCCGCTGGTAGCGGGGCAATGCCTTCGAGCGCCATTCTCTGGCCTTGCCGGCCTCGCCTGTGATCCGCGCACGCGGCACGCGCACCGTTTCGGTTCCAAATGTTCCGACCAGTTGCCGCTCGCGATGCCCGTGGCGGTATCCGGCCTTTGCCCCGCCGCTGCGGCCATACCGGCAACGGCCCAGAAACTGCTCCAGCTCCTCTTCGAAAACCGCCTCGATCGTCGCGCGGATGTTCTGGCGCAGCCGGTCTTCAATCGGGTCATAGCCTGCTTCATTGGCCAGTAGCGCGGATGTCGATGTTGCTGTATTCTTTGTCATGGCGTGATCTCCTTGGCGGTTCCAGCCGCCGGTTGGGTGGCTTCGATGCACCCGGAGATTACGCCGTCCTCGAATTTCCACCAAACTCGCGACACTACCATTTCAACAATATAGGTCCAATATCTTGATCCTGCTCCATAAGAGACGCTTGGATTTCACGCAAAAGACTCAGAGCTATGCCCAAAAGTTGGTGACGCAGTAATCAGGCGGCATGTTTTTCCTGCTTGATCCCGTCCTTAAATTCAACCCCTTCGATGATTTCCGGCAATCGGAATGCGCCGTCGAGTTTACGCCATTTCTTCTTTGCCGACATCATCAGGCGGAAGGTCATTGCCAAGGCGGTCTTGCGCCCGAGGCAGCCTTTGGTCTTCTTCGTTCGGTGCCGCACGGTGGCAAATATGCTTTCGATGGGGTTGGATGTGCGGATGTGTTTCCAGTGCTCGGCAGGGAAGTCGTAGAAGGTCAGCAGCACGTCCCGGTCCTTGGTCAGCTTCCCCACGGCACGCTCGTATTTCACGCCATAGGCTTCGATGAAGAAATTGAACGCGGCCTCGGCGTCCCGTTTGTTCTCGGCCATCCAGATGTCCTGTAGATGGCCCTTGGCTTTGGCTTGCAGCGACTTCGGCATGGCATTCAGGACGTTGCCGGTTTTATGCACCCAGCAGCGCTGCTCCCGGGTCTCACCGAACACCTCCCGCAAGGCGTTCCAGAAGCCGAGCGCGCCATCACCAACGGCCAGATCAGGGGCTTTTCTGAGGCCACGACGTTGCAAGTCCAGCAGCAGTTCACGCCAGCTCTGGCTGCTTTCTCGATACCCGTCCACGAGGCCCAGAACATCCTTGTTACCCCACTCGTCCGCGCCGATGATCACCAGCATGCATTGCTTGTCAGCATCCGTGCGCGGCTTGAAATAAACCCCGTCGGCCCAGAAATACACATAGCGTTTGGCCGACAGGTCACGCCGGTTCCAACGCTCGTATTCTGCCCACCACTCCGCCTTCAGGCGCGAAATCGTGCTCGATGTCAAACCACCCGCATCAGGCCCCAGAAGGGCCGCCAGTGCTTCGCCGAAATCACCCGTGGAAATACCTTTGAGATAGAGCCAGGGCAACAACTCCTCGACCGACTTTGCCCGGCGCAGATACGGCGGCAGAAGCGTCGAGGTGAACCTGATCTTCTCCGCCCCCGTGCCACGATCACGCACCCGAGGCACATTCACCGGGACAGGGCCGATCCCCGTCATCACCTCGCGCTCCGGCAGGTATCCGTGGCGAACAAGGCGCTGGCGACCGGCCGAATCCCTCAAATGCGCGTGTTGCGCCATCAGATCACAAACCTCGGCCTCGACCGCCTGTGCCAACAGATCCCGCGCGCCTTTGCGCAAGATATCCGTCAGCGGATCAGGTGAAATTCCGGCTGGATCGGTAAACTCCAAAATAGTATCGTCTTCCATGTGGCATATCCTTTTCTCTCTGAGAATCGCGGCGCGTCAACACCGCCATGATATGCCACCCAATCACCCCATCACCAACTTTCGGGCATTACTCCATGTAACGGCTTTTTGTGGTGAAGTCAGGCAACACTATTTGCTTGGCTCATCCAATGGCAAAAGCGGCTGATCCTCGTCTTTGGTGGTCGGATAAACCAGGCCGGCCGAAATTACCAACTTCATCGCATCGCCCACGCTCATATCCAGTTCAATCAAATCGGACTGCGGCACGAACAGCAAAAAACCGGATGTCGGGTTGGGCGTGGTCGGCAGAAACACTGATATCATTTGCTCATTAACCGGAATTTTCTGGTTCACTTCCCCCTTGGTGGTGGTGGAAATAAACGCCACCGCCCAGATGCCTTTGCGCGGGTATTCCACCAGGCAGACCTTATCAAATGACGTTTCGGATTGGGCAAAAACCGTTTCTGCCAATTGTTTCAATCCGTTATAGACCGAGCGCACCACCGGCATCCGGTCAACCAGGTCTTCGCCCCAGTTCAACAGGGATTTGCCCATGATACCCTTTGTCATCCAGCCGATGATCACGGTGAAGACAAGGAAAATAATCACCCCGATGCCGCGCAGATCAATGCCGATGTAACTTTTGGGATTAAAGGTTTCTGGTATGAAGGGCAGTACCATCCCGTCGATTTTGCCAGTTACTGCCCAGACCAGCCACAATGTCATGCCGATCGGGGCAACAACCACCAGACCGGTAAAGAAGTTGTTGCGCAGTGCTGTCAGCCACCGGCGTTTGCGGCGCTCGGGTGGGGGCGGTGTCAGGTTTTTCAGTTTGGGCATGGGAATATGCAGTTCATTGGTTTCAAAGCGCCATTAGGTACTGGATAAGCGGTACACAATGACCTAAGCAGCGTTTCGGGCAAATTCAACTGCAATTTCAGCCGCTAATGCCGCATTATTCATTACCAGCGCGATATTTGCGGTTAAGGATGCCCCGTCGGTCAGCTCGAATATTCGTTGCAACAGGAACGGGGTGACGGATTTGGCGGAAATTTTCTGCGCTTCGGCCTCGTCCAGTGCCCGCTGAATGATCGGGGCAAAATCGGCCTGCGGGATCTCATCCGCTGCGGGGATCGGATTGTTAACAAGTTGGCCACCGGGCAGGCCCAGTTTCCCGCGCATAATCTGCGCTTTGGCAATGTCCGAGGCATTGTCCATCCGCAGGGGGCTGGGCAAGCCGGATGAGCGCGACCAGAATGCCGGAATATCGTTTTGATTAAAGGTGATAACCGGCACACCTAATGTTTCCAGAACTTCCAGCGTTTTGGGCACATCCAGAATGGCCTTTGGTCCGGCGGCCACCACGGTAACAGGCGTCTGGGCCAGTTCGTACAGGTCGGCGGAAATATCGAAGGTGGTTTCCGCACCGCGATGCACGCCGCCAATGCCGCCAGTGGCAAACACGCGGATACCGGCCTGATCGGCGGCGATCATGGTGGCGGCAACCGTGGTTGCGCCAGTGCCGCCCGTTGCCAGACAGGCGGCAATATCCGCGCGCGACAGTTTGGCAACGTCTTTGGTCTGCGCAAGGGTTTCCAGTTCCTTATCCGTCAGCCCGATATGCAACATCCCGTTCAAAACGGCGATGGTCGCCGGAGTTGCCCCACCATCCCGCACCACGGTTTCCACCTTGCGGGCGGTTTCCACGTTTTGCGGGTAGGGCATACCGTGGGTTATGATCGTGCTTTCCAGCGCCACAACGGGGGTGCCGTCGGCCAATGCGGTGGCGACTTCGGGGGAAAACTGCATGGGGATGGTCATAGGGGTGTTTCTCCGGATACATAGGTGGCGGCGGCCTGAAGGGCGCTGTTTAACGCCTGTTTAGGTATTTCACCACGGATTTCGGCGGCGATATGGGCGGCCATAAAGGTATCGCCCGCCCCAGTGACGCGGGTCACCAGAACTTCGGGCGGTGTTTGAGCTATTACGCGGCCCTTGCGCCCGACCGAGGCTAGGTTGCCCCCGTCGGTCACAAGAATACCATGTGCGCCACGCTCCAGCAGGGCGCGCGCGGCCTGTTCCGAGCTTTCAAAGGTGGTCTGGCACAGAAGGCCTGCCTCTTCCAGATTGACGTAAAGCGTGGCATGCAGATGGGAAAGTAATGGCGCCAGTCGCTCGGCCTTGCCGGGGGATGCAGGTGCAACGCGCAGGTCGGCGGCGGCAAAAAGCGGGCTTTTGCTGATGGTTTCCAGCAAGGCCAGTGTCAGGTTTCCGTCCAGTGCGATCAAACCGGTATAGGGGGATTTCGCACTGCCAAGACGGCCATTTTCCAGCGGGCGCAGGATTTTGTCGCCTGCGGCCTCGAGCGAATGGGCGTCCGCGATGGCGGCGATCAGCCCGTTTGCGCCTTCAATCGCCATGTAACGGTCTGTCGGCAGGTCTTCGGACAGGTAAACGTAATCGCAATTCATGCCCATGCTTTGACAGGCCGCCAACAGTTCGCGCCCCTCTTCATCCTTGCCGATGGTGGTCAGCAGGGCAGGGGTTAGACCAAACCGGCGCAGGGTCATGGCGATGTTCATTGCCACGCCACCGGGCAGGCGGGTGATACGGCCGGGCACGTCCGAGCCGATACGCATATGACTGGCAGAACGGCCGATCACGTCCCATAGAACGCTGCCGATGCACAGGATGTCTGGTGTGTTGTTCATGGGCCTATATGTGACGCGCGCGCAGGACAAAGGCAAGATATGGTTCCGGCTTGTCTGGGGGGGCCTTTTCAGTATATCAAATAGCGCAACCATGATCGGGGTTTTGATGCAGAATATACAAAGCATGTCGGGAAAGCAGGCGATTGCTGCGCTTTTTGCGGCTGTTTTGCTGGCCGCTTTGGTGACAAGTGCCGTGTTTCAGCAGGCAGGGTGGCAAACGTTTCTGCATTATATTCCAATCGGGTTTGACCACATTCTGCCAAAAGGTCTGGACCATATCCTGTTCGTATTGGGGCTGTTTTTCCTGTCGACCCACCTGCGTCCCTTGTTGTGGCAGGTTTCGGCCTTCACGCTGGCCCATACGGTATCTCTGGCCTTTGGCGCGATGGGCTGGGTTTTGGTGCCCGCATCCATCGTCGAGCCATTGATCGCGGCCTCGATCACCTATGTGGCGGTTGAAAATGTATTCACCACCGGAATGAGCCGTTGGCGGCCCTTGGTGATTTTCGGGTTTGGATTGCTGCACGGATTGGGGTTTGCCTCGGTTCTGGGGGAATTGGGCATACCTGACGATCAGTTTTTTCCGGCCTTGATAGGGTTTAATATCGGGGTGGAATTTGGCCAGTTGACGGTTATCTCGCTGGCGTTTCTGGCCGTTGGCATGTGGTTTCGCGACAAACCGTGGTATCGCAGCCGCATATCCATCCCCGCATCGCTGATTATTGCCGCGATCGGCGCCTACTGGTTCTTTGAACGGGTGTTTCTGTAAATTTGCCGGATCATCCTGCAAAATAGGGCTTGCGTATCACTTACCCCCTTTGTATACGCGCGAAATCAACTCCGCAGGCGGGGCTGGGCCGACACGGGGAGAAATCCCGTTAGGTCCGCCGGTTGGGCATTTGCCCTGATTACCCCGCCCTAGGCAACGAAACCGGAAAAAAAGGACTATAAGCATGGCGCTTCCTGAATTTACCATGCGGCAGCTGCTTGAAGCTGGCGTACACTTTGGCCACCAGACACAACGCTGGAATCCCAAGATGGCACCGTTCATCTATGGATCACGCAACGGCATCCACATCCTCGACCTGACGCAAACTGTTCCGATGCTGGACCAGGCCCTGCAGGCTGTTCGCGATGTTGCTGCAAAGGGCGGCCGGATTCTGTTCGTCGGCACCAAACGTCAGGCCGCTGGCCCGATTGCTGACGCTGCTGAAAAATGCGCACAGTATTACATGAACCACCGCTGGCTGGGCGGCACGCTGACCAACTGGCAGACCATTTCGAAATCGATCAAACGCTTGAAAGATCACGACGAACTGCTGGAAGGCGGCGCCGAGGGTCTGACCAAGAAAGAACGTCTGGGCATCGAGCGCGAGCAGGCCAAACTGCAAGCCAGCCTGGGCGGCATCCGGGAAATGGGTACCACGCCTGACCTGATCTTTGTAATCGACGTTCGCAAAGAAGATCTGGCTATTGCCGAAGCCAACAAGCTGGGCATTCCGGTTGTGGCTGTGGTTGACTCCAACTGCAACCCGGATGGTATCGACTATATTATACCGGGCAACGACGACGCATCACGCGCCATTTCGCTTTATTGCGATCTGATGGCCCGCGCTGCGCTGGACGGTATGACCGCGCAAATGGGCGCTGCCGGTATCGATCTGGGCGAAATGGAAGAAGCACCGGTTGAAGAAGTCGTAGCAGAAGTGGTTGTAGAAACTGCAGAAGAAGCAAAACCTGCTGTCGAAGAAAAAGCTAAAGAGCCGGCCAAAGACGAAAAAGCCGCTGCCGAAGGCTAAACCAAACAGATAGGGTGCGGTTTTGGCCGCACCCCGCATTTGATATTTATTTCAGGAGATCCATGATGGCGATTACAGCTGCAATGGTAAAAGAACTTCGTGACAGCACTGGCGCTGGCATGATGGACGCAAAGAAAGCACTGGTCGAAAACGGCGGTGACATGGAAGCTGCGGTTGATTGGCTGCGCACCAAAGGTCTGGCCAAAGCGGCCAAGAAATCGGGCCGTACGGCTGCTGAAGGTCTGGTTGCAGTTTGTGTAGAAGGCGGCAAAGGTGTGGCTGTCGAGGTGAACTCGGAAACTGACTTTGTTGGTAAAAACGCTGAATTTCAAACAATGGTAGGTGGTATCGCCAAAGTTGCATTAACAGTTGATGATATTGATGCACTGCTTGCCGCCGATATGGGTGGTAAGACTGTTGCAGAAGTTGTCACCGACAAAATTGCCGTGATTGGTGAAAATATGTCGGTGCGCCGTATGGCCGTTTTGGAAGGCGAACAGGTTGTGTCCTACGTGCACAATGCAGTGGTTGAAGATATGGGTAAAATCGGCGTGCTGGTTGCGCTGAAGGGCGACAACGAGGCGTTCGGCCGTCAGGTTGCGATGCACATCGCAGCTGTAAACCCTGCATCCTTGTCCGAGGATGATCTGGACGCGGCCGTTGTCGAACATGAAAAAGAAATTCTGACCCAACAAGCCCGCGAATCCGGCAAGCCCGAGCAAGTGATCGAAAAGATGATCATTGGCCGGATGAAAAAATTCCTGTCGGAAGTGACGCTGCTTGGTCAGTCTTTTGTCGTGAACCCTGACCTGACCGTTGCCGCCGCCGCCAAAGAAGCCGGCGTTGAAATCACCGGTTTTGCCCGTCTGGAAGTGGGCGAGGGAATCGAGAAGAAAGAAGAAGACTTTGCCGCAGAAGTTGCAAAGATGAACAGCTAGGGTATTACCCGAATAGCGAGAAACAGAATGGCCCTTTCCGACATGATCGGGAGGGGCCTTTATTCTATGTTATGTGGTTGCCAAATGAAAAACGGTGCGATCCGGGCAAGGATCACACCGTTTTAGAATGCGGCCACCTAATGGGGATGAGGACAGACCGCAATGTTAGTTGTTGGCCAGAGCAAAGAGATTATTCTTCCCCTGACCAACATCCGGTTTCCCGGGCAAACCGTCTAGCCATGCAATTACATGGGATCCCGGTTCGCTTGAGCTATGCCCAAAAGTTGGTGACGCAGTAATCAGGCGGCATGTTTTTCCTGCTTGATCCCGTCCTTAAATTCAACCCCTTCGATGATTTCCGGCAATCGGAATGCGCCGTCGAGTTTACGCCATTTCTTCTTTGCCGACATCATCAGGCGGAAGGTCATTGCCAAGGCGGTCTTGCGCCCGAGGCAGCCTTTGGTCTTCTTCGTTCGGTGCCGCACGGTGGCAAATATGCTTTCGATGGGGTTGGATGTGCGGATGTGTTTCCAGTGCTCGGCAGGGAAGTCGTAGAAGGTCAGCAGCACGTCCCGGTCCTTGGTCAGCTTCCCCACGGCACGCTCGTATTTCACGCCATAGGCTTCGATGAAGAAATTGAACGCGGCCTCGGCGTCCCGTTTGTTCTCGGCCATCCAGATGTCCTGTAGATGGCCCTTGGCTTTGGCTTGCAGCGACTTCGGCATGGCATTCAGGACGTTGCCGGTTTTATGCACCCAGCAGCGCTGCTCCCGGGTCTCACCGAACACCTCCCGCAAGGCGTTCCAGAAGCCGAGCGCGCCATCACCAACGGCCAGATCAGGGGCTTTTCTGAGGCCACGACGTTGCAAGTCCAGCAGCAGTTCACGCCAGCTCTGGCTGCTTTCTCGATACCCGTCCACGAGGCCCAGAACATCCTTGTTACCCCACTCGTCCGCGCCGATGATCACCAGCATGCATTGCTTGTCAGCATCCGTGCGCGGCTTGAAATAAACCCCGTCGGCCCAGAAATACACATAGCGTTTGGCCGACAGGTCACGCCGGTTCCAACGCTCGTATTCTGCCCACCACTCCGCCTTCAGGCGCGAAATCGTGCTCGATGTCAAACCACCCGCATCAGGCCCCAGAAGGGCCGCCAGTGCTTCGCCGAAATCACCCGTGGAAATACCTTTGAGATAGAGCCAGGGCAACAACTCCTCGACCGACTTTGCCCGGCGCAGATACGGCGGCAGAAGCGTCGAGGTGAACCTGATCTTCTCCGCCCCCGTGCCACGATCACGCACCCGAGGCACATTCACCGGGACAGGGCCGATCCCCGTCATCACCTCGCGCTCCGGCAGGTATCCGTGGCGAACAAGGCGCTGGCGACCGGCCGAATCCCTCAAATGCGCGTGTTGCGCCATCAGATCACAAACCTCGGCCTCGACCGCCTGTGCCAACAGATCCCGCGCGCCTTTGCGCAAGATATCCGTCAGCGGATCAGGTGAAATTCCGGCTGGATCGGTAAACTCCAAAATAGTATCGTCTTCCATGTGGCATATCCTTTTCTCTCTGAGAATCGCGGCGCGTCAACACCGCCATGATATGCCACCCAATCACCCCATCACCAACTTTCGGGCATTACTCTTCTTTGGCGAGGACGAGGTGCTGTGCGCCGCCGTTAACCTGCTGAACGACAGCACAATTCTGCGCGATCCTTGCAACGAGGTGCAGTATTTCCACCTGATGTTTGACGCCCACGAGGTGATCTTTGCCGAAGGTGCCGCAAGCGAGAGTTTTCTGGTTGGTGAATACCTGTGTGGTGACAACACTGCGTTGTTGAACGAGTTGGAAGAACTATTTCCAGGGATCAGCAAGAGCACGGCACAAAAAACACCCGCCAGACGCATTGCCCGCGGGTTCGAGGCGTTGGCGCTGGCCAGCTAAGGCTTGCCTTTTTCGCGTCAAGTGGGAAAAACGCGCCTGCGCTCCCCCTTACATGGAAAAGGACGTGCCGCAGCCGCAGCTGCTGGTTGCGTTCGGGTTGTCGATGACAAACCGCGCACCGATCAATTCATCGGAAAAATCGATTACGGCGTTGGATAAAAACGGCAAGGATACCTCGTCCACCACCACCTTTTGTCCGGCACCTTCGATCACTAGGTCGCCCTCGGCCACCTCGTCCAGCGTGATTTCATATTGGAAACCGGAACAGCCGCCACCCTCGACCGCAACGCGCAGCACTTTGGCATCATTCCCATCATTGATCTCGGCCAGCCGTGCAAAGGCGCGGTCGGTGACTTTGGGGGGTAGGGTTAGGTCCATCATGGTGAAATCGTCCCGTTTCATTCCTGTTTGAACTGACATATAAGCATTCCAACCAAGGGCGACAACAGGCAGGGGACATGCTTGAGAAATACGCATCCATTCCGGCCCATGCGCGCGGACGGCTATATCCAGAAGAAGAAAGCGCGTTTCGGTCGTGTTTTCAACGTGATCGCGACCGGATCATCCATGCTTCGGCATTCCGGCGGCTAAAACACAAGACACAGGTTTTTGTCGAACACGAGGGCGATTATTTCCGCACCCGCCTGACCCATTCGATCGAGGTGGCGCAAGTGGCCCGCACGATTGCGGGCGCGCTGGGGCTGAATGGCGAGCTGACCGAAGCGGTGGCGCTGGCGCATGATCTGGGGCACACGCCGTTCGGTCATACTGGCGAGGACGCGCTGGCCGACTGCATGGCACCTTATGGCGGTTTTGACCACAACGCACAGGCCATCCGCATCGTCACATCGCTGGAGCGCCATTACGCCGAATGGGACGGGCTGAACCTTACGTGGGAAACGCTGGAGGCATTGGCCAAACACAACGGACCCGTGACGGGCGCGTTGCCCTATGCGCTGGCCGAATACAACGCGTGCCACGATCTGGAGCTGGGAACCTACGCCAGTGCCGAGGCGCAGGTGGCGGCCTTGTCTGACGATATTTCCTATAATAACCATGACTTACAGGACGGACTTCGCGCGGAATTATTCACCGATGACGACATCTGCGCCCTGCCGATCATCGGTGGTTGTTATGCCGAGGTGGATGCGCTTTATCCCGATCTGGGCAGTTACCGGCGCCGTCACGAGGCCCTGCGGCGGGTGTTCGGGGTGATGGTTTCGGATGTGATTGCCGAAAGCCGGCGCCTGATTGCCGCGCTTGATCCGCAGCGGGTTGAAGATGTGCGGGCGGCGGGTGCGCCGGTGGTGCAGTTTTCCGCACCGCTTTGGGCGGACCTGAAGGAAATCCGCGCCTTTCTGTTTGCCCGCATGTATCGGGCGCCCAGCGTGGTTGAAATGCGTAAACGGGTCACAGGAGTGGTGATGGATTTGTTCCCGCTTTACCTGTCGCAGCCCGAACATTTGCCGCGCCACTGGAAGGGCGATATTGCAGCGGCCAGGGATCAGACCGCGCTGGCCCGTGTGGTGGCGGATTATATTGCCGGCATGACCGACCGTTTTGCCTTGCAGGAACATGAGCGCCTGATCGGATAGGAGATAAAACTTGGGGCTGACCCAGATAACCTAAAAAGAGGTTATGATGGGAAGCATGAGAAAGAGTCGCCTGAGCCACTACAAGCAAGACCGTCTTACGGAGCATTTTGTTTCGGGATCGACAGCACGAACAGCAGCCAGTTTGTGTGGTGTAAACCGCAAGACCGCAGCGTTTTATTTTCTACGCCTGCGCGAGATAATCGCCTATGAGCTGGAGGCGGAAAGCCAAGCTATGTTCGGCGGAGAAATAGAAGTGGACGAAAGCTACTTTGGCGGCAAACGCAAAGGTAAACGCGGGCGTGGTGCGGCAGGTAAAATTCCCGTTTTTGGTATATTAAAAAGGGGTGGGAAGGTTTACACCAAGATCATCCCGGACGCCAAATCCGCCACTCTGATCCCGATCATAGAGCGCAAAGTCGTGCCGGATTCCATCGTCTATTCCGATTGTTGGCGCGGTTATAATGTGCTGGATGTGTCAGACTTCCACCACTTTCGCATCAACCATTCCAAGCTCTTTGCAGACCGTCACAACCACATCAATGGCATCGAGAATTTCTGGAACCAAGCCAAGCGCCACATGCGCCGATTTAACGGTGTCCCCAAGGCCCAATTTGGGCTATATTTGAAGGAATGCGAGTGGCGTTTCAACAACAGTGACCCTTCAGCTCAGTTATTGCAGCTAAGACAATGGGTTAAGCGTTACTTGAAGTAGTTATCTGGGTCAGCCCCTAAAACTTTTATGCCTCCGGCGGGGAGTTTGAGCCGGATAAGAAACGATCTGGGGGATCGTTTCAGGCGAAAACGGGCGAAGCCCCTGAAACAAAGAGGGAAGGGGCGCTTGAATGTTGACCTTGGCGTCTGCCATGCTAAACCCGCGTCCAACCTTTCAAGGACAAGAAAATGAACCTGTTTACCGATATTCGTGCGCTGGTGATCGACAGCCTGACCGCACTGCAATCCGAAGGCGCGCTGCCTAAGGGGCTGGACTTTGCCAATGTGACGGTCGAGCCGCCGCGCGATGCGGCCCATGGCGACATGGCAACCAACGCGGCGATGGTGCTGGCAAAACCGGCCAAGATGAAGCCGCGCGATATTGCCGAGGCACTGGCCGCAAAGCTGTTGCAGGATACGCGGGTTGAGGTGGCCGAGGTGGCTGGCCCCGGATTTTTGAACATGCGCCTTTCCCCCGATCTGTGGCGCGGTGTGATCGGGGCTGCGCTGGCGCAGGGTAGCGATTTTGGCCGCTCAGGCATGGGGCAGGGGCGCAAGGTGAATGTGGAATTCGTGTCCGCCAACCCGACCGGCCCCTTGCATGTGGGCCACACGCGCGGGGCCGTGTTCGGCGACGCGCTGGCCGCACTGCTGGATTTCGCGGGCCATGATGTGACGCGGGAATATTATATCAACGACGGTGGTGCGCAGGTCGATGTGCTGGCGCGCTCTGTTTACGAGCGGTATCGCGAGGCTTGTGGCCTGACGCCGGATATAGCCGAAGGGCTGTATCCGGGCGATTATCTGGTGCCGGTTGGACAAGCGCTAAAGGACAAGGTGGGCGACAGCCTGCTGGACAAGGGCGAACAGTTCTGGCTGGAAGAAGTGCGCGAATTTGCCACCGAAAAGATGATGCAGATGATCCGCGAGGATCTGGCGTCTTTGGGTGTGGAAATGGATGTTTTCTTTTCCGAAAAGTCGCTTTACGGCTCTGGCCGGATCGAGGCCGCGCTTGAAGAGCTGGATGCTAAGGGGTTGATTTACGAGGGAACATTGCCCCCGCCCAAAGGTAAGCCTGACGATGACTGGGAGCCGCGCGAGCAAACCCTGTTCAAATCGACAGACCATGGCGATGACGTGGACCGGCCGGTGAAAAAATCGGATGGCGGCTGGACCTATTTCGCCCCCGACATCGCCTATCACTATGACAAGGTGCAGCGCGGGTTCGATGAATTGATCGACGTGTTCGGCGCCGATCACGGTGGGTACGTCAAACGGATGAAGGCCGCCGTTTCGGCGCTATCGGACGGTAAGGTGCCGCTGGATATCAAACTGTGCCAGTTGGTGCGGCTGTTCAAGGACGACCAGCCGTTCAAAATGTCCAAACGGGCCGGGAATTTTGTCACGCTTCGCGAGGTGGTCGATCTGGTCAGTCCCGATGTGACCCGTTTCGTGATGCTGACCCGCAAGAACGATGCGCCGCTGGATTTCGATTTTTCCAAGGTGCTGGAGCAATCCAAGGACAATCCGGTGTTCTATGTGCAATACGCCAGCGCGCGGATCCATTCGGTGCTACGCAAGGCGCGTGATGCAGGGATTGCGGTGGATGATGCCACTCTGACAGATGCCGATCTGTCGCTTTTGGCGCATGAGGCCGAGATGGCCGTGGTGAAAAAGCTGGCGGAATGGCCACGTCTGGTCGAAATCGCCGCCCGCACGAACGAGCCGCACAGGGTGGCGTTTTACCTGTATGAACTGGCCGGTGAATTCCATGCGCTGTGGAATCGCGGCAATGATTTGCCCGAACTTCGGTTCCTGCAAGAAGGTGACTCAGCCGCCACACAGGCGAAAATTGCCCTGATTCGTTCCGTTTCTATTGTTATTTCCGCCGGTCTTGGTATTCTGGGTGTAACACCGGCCGAAGAAATGCGCTGATAACAAGTGCCTCGGCTGTGTGAGTAGAGCAGTAACTTATGACCGACCCCGGCAAAATCAGGGGCGGCAGTGAGGCAAAAATGGCGGATATCGAGTTTGGCGGTGCTATGGACGCACCGCAGCGGGCAAGTGATTCAGGGAAATTTACCAGGCTGGTCAACGGGGCAGGCGCCCTGATGTCGGTGGCATTGGTCGTCGGGATCGGCGTCTGGGGCTACCGGTTGCTGGTGCGTGATGTAACCGGCGTGCCGGTGGTGCGCGCGCTGGAAGGGCCGATGCGGATTGCGCCGGAAAATCCGGGTGGCGAACTGGCTGTGAACCAGGGCCTGGCCGTGAACCGTGTGCAGTCCGATGGTGTGGCCCAACCTGTGGCCGATCGTCTGGTGCTGGCCCCCGCCGCAGCTGGAATTGGCGAAGATGACCCAACCGGACTGCGCCGCCCCGTGCCAGCGCCCCGCGCGTCTGCTTTTGGTATTGAAGCCACGCCAATGGCCGAAGCTGCCGATGCCGAAGCGATCCCGCAAACCAGCAGTGAAATCACCGCCCCCGCATTGTTGACCGAAACCTTGCCTGCACCGGATTTGCCCGCAACAGTGAGTGACGGAACCGGCGTTGTCGTGGCGGCTGTTGAACCAACAACCGATCAACCTTCTGCCACGGATGCAGCGGTTGCCGAAGCACTGGCGCTGGCGGACAAACTGTCAGAAGGCGTCGAGCCTTTGGGCGAAGTCGCCCCCGTCACCACGCGCATTCCTGTCATATCGGCGGATGTTCCGGGTGTGGTGCGCTCGCCCCGCCCGCTATCGCGGCCGGCAAGTCTGGACACGACAGCCCCTCAAACCACGGCGCCGCAACAGGTTGCTTTGGCCTCGGCCAGCGAAGTTGACCCGAGCAGCATTCCGGCGGGCACGCGGTTGGCGCAGTTGGGCGCCTTTGAATCCCCCGAGATCGCCAAACAGGAATGGGATCGGCTGTACAGCCGTTTTACCGATTACCTGCAAGGCAAATCGCGGGTGATCCAAAAGGCCGAAAGTGGCGGACGCACCTTCTATCGTTTGCGGGCGATGGGGTTTGACGATCTGTCTGACGCACGGCGGTTCTGTTCGGCGCTGTTGGCGGAAAACGCCGCCTGTATCCCCGTCAAGGTTCGCTAGGTGGCGGGGCAGGGCGCCTACATTTTTGGTTGCGCCGGTGAACGCCTGAGCGCCGAAGAGGCTGCATTTTTTCGTGATGTGAACCCTTGGGGTTTTATCCTGTTTGCCCGCAATATCGATACCCCCGAGCAGCTAAAGCGGCTGACGGGGGATTTGCGCGATGCGGTGGGGCGGGATGCCGTGGTGACGATAGATCAAGAAGGCGGGCGGGTGGAACGCATGACGCGGCCCCATTGGCGCCACTGGTTGCCTGCACTGGATCAGGTGGCCCTGAACCCCGATCAGGCCGAACGCGGCATGTATATCCGCTACCGGATTATTGCCGATGAATTGCGCGCTGCGGGTGTTGACAGCAATTGCGCCCCTGTCGGTGATGTGGCCACGCCACAAACCCACGGCGTTCTGCGCAACCGTTGCTATTCCGAAGACCCCGCAAAAGTGGCCGGTATTGGCCGTGCTGTGGCGGATGGTTTGCTGGATGGCGGGGTTCTGCCGGTTCTGAAACACATACCCGGCCATGGCCGCGCTACAATGGACAGTCACAAGGAATTGCCGCGCGTATCGGCCAATCGCGCCGGTCTGGAGGCCGTGGATTTCGCGGCCATGCAGGCGCTGGCCGATCTGCCGATGGGGATGTCCGCACATATTGTTTACGAGGATATCGACCCGACAGGACCGGCCACAACATCGCCTGTAATGGTCGATCTGATCCGCAATGATATCGGGTTCTCCGGCCTGCTGATGACCGACGATTTGTCGATGCAGGCACTGCAAGGTGATGTTTTAACCCGCGCCCGCAACTCGCGGGACGCGGGCATGGACCTGATCTTGCATTGCAACGGTAAAATGCCGGAAATGCAGATGGTGGTGGATGCGGTTGGTAAATTCACAGCTGACGCTCAAAAACGCGCCGATCTGGCAATAAATGCGCGCAAATCGCCTGATAATGTTGACATTCCTGCACTGGAGGACGAACTTGCGGGTCTGTTAAAACGGGCGTAGCTAATGGCTGAAGTTGAATTCGAGGAAGACACGCCGCTTGCGGTAGAGGACCGGCTGGTGGCCGAGGCCCTGATTGTCGATGTCGATGGCTATGAAGGCCCGCTTGACCTGCTGCTGACCCTGTCGCGCACGCAAAAGGTGGATTTGCGCAAAATCTCGGTGTTGGCACTGGCTGAACAGTATTTGAAATTCATTGACGAAGCCAAATCGCTGCGGCTGGAACTGGCGGCGGATTATCTGGTGATGGCGGCGTGGTTGGCGTTCCTGAAATCCCGCCTATTGTTGCCGCCCGACCCATCCGAAGAGGGGCCATCCGGCGAAGAACTGGCCGCGCATCTGGCCTTTCAACTGGAGCGTTTGCAAGCGATGCGCGACAGTGCCGCCAAACTGATGGCGCGTGACCAGATGGGGCGTGATTTTTTCGCTCGCGGCTTGCCCGAGGACGTCACTCGCGTGCGCCGTGTCACCTATACCGCCACTCTGCTGGACCTGATGCAGGCCTATGCCCGCACCCGCACCAAGGATGAATTCCGCCCCTTTGTGATGGACCGCGACGCCATTATGACGCTGGAACAGGCGCTGGAACGGATGCGCGGATTGATTGGTTATGCGGGGGACTGGACCGGATTGGAAAGCTATCTTCCCGAAGGGTGGGAGGCCGATCCGGCGCGCAGGCGCAGCGCCACGGCGGCCAATTTTGCCGCCTCGCTGGAACTGACCAAACAGGGGCATATTGAAATCCGTCAGGGCGAAGCCTTTGCCCCGATACAGATACGCAAAAAAGGTTCGGAATGACCACTGAAGATACGGAAAAACCCGACGTTGAGGAAAGCCTGTTCGAAGCCCCGCCAATGGGCGAGCAGGAACGCATGGTCGAGGCGATTTTGTTTGCCACGGCAGAACCTGTAACGGTCAAGGACATGGCCGACCGGATGCCGCATGGCTGTGACACTGCCGAAGCCCTGGTGCACCTGCGCAAGCGTTACGAGGGACGCGGGGTGCGGGTGGTGAAGGTGGGGGATGCCTGGGCAATTCGTACCGCGCCCGATCTGGGGTTCCTGATGCAAAAGGAAACGGTCGAGACGCGCAAACTGTCACGCGCGGCGATCGAGACATTGGCGATCATTGCCTATCATCAGCCGGTGACACGAAGCGAGATCGAGGAAATCCGCGGGGTTTCCGTCAGCCGTGGCACTGTGGACCAGTTGTTGGAAATGGAATGGATCCGTTTTGGACGCCGCCGGATGACGCCGGGGCGGCCGGTAACATTTGTGGTGACACCCGAATTCCTGGACCACTTCGGCCTTGAAAACGCCCGTGATCTGCCGGGGCTGAAGGAATTGCGCTCGGCCGGGTTGCTGGAAAACCGCCCACCACCGGGGGCGATGCCGGGCATGCCAGACTCCGAGGATGAAGATGAAGAAGCAATCGGTCAAAGCGAATTGTTCGAGGATTGATGCAAGGTCCGAAAATGACTGTTCACCACAGGTGGTTTTCCACATCTCACCATACATCGCAAACTTGTTGCATATTTAGCGTTAGCGAATGTGGTTTTGCGTTGCAATGACCTGAATCAAGTCGAAACATCGGTAAGTATGAAAAGTGCGCAAACAGATGCTTGGGGCCGGAAAATCCGGTTAAGGCAGTTGATCCAGTGGCCGCTTCTTTAACTGCCGGCCAAGTTGATCTTGAATGGCAGCGAAAATGCAGCCAACAACCGCATCTAGCTGAGAAGCGACCCTTTTTGGAAAAGGGGACTGTCATGTCTGAACAGATCTATCTTTTACTTCACCCGACTTTCGGTGTGCTTGGAATTATCGCCGCTGTCTGGGTTTTTGTTGCCACCTTCAACGTTACGCATGAAAATGTCGGCCGGATACGTCTGGCTGCCAAGACATCTGCCGTGATGATCTGGCTGGCCTTCATCGTGGCCGGTTATTTCTATGTGGTCTATTACGGTGGTGACAAGGCCATCATCAAAGCCGGCCCTTGGCCATGGGCGCATAGCTTTTTCATGGAAAACAAGGAACACATGTTTTTCATGGTGCTGGTTCTGGCCACCTTCCTGCCGATTGCAACCTCGGGGCCGGTAGATAGTAACCGCGGCGTGCGCAAGGTTGTGATGTGGAGCGCTGCCTTTGTGGTGCTGATCGGACTGGCCATGGAAGGCGCGGGTGCCATTATTGGCATGGGCGTAAAAGTTGCGCTACTGGCGCAAATGGGCTGATGGAGGATTGAACAATGACAAATACTACAACAACAACAAATACTGCTGTCCATGACGGCGAAATGGTCAATGCCAAAATCACCGGTTACGGCAAGGCCTATTCCATCGCCGTAATTTTCAATGCCCTTTTGCTGATGCTGAAGGAAAGTGTTCCGGGGGTGCAGGATTTCATGAAGGCCTTGGGCCATCACTGGATAACCCACGGGGCCTTTGTGCTGATCGTTTTTGTCGGCCTTGGAATGTATTTCAGCAAGTCGGGCAAGGAAATGTCAGGCTCTAGTCTGGTAAACTGGATTGTCGGATCAACCATTCTGGGGGGGCTCATGATTGTCGGATGGTTTGTGATTGTCGGTTAAAACCTATCTGCCGACACGGGTAATCAGTTTCATTTCCGGGTCTCTATGCCGAGGCCCGGAAATGGTTTGTTTGTGCAGATTGCCCCATTTGGGATTACATCCGTTTGCCAATTGGGGGGATGCGGCATACATTGGCTAATGTGAAATCTTCTAGGATCAAAGGGTATGAACGCCAACCGGATTATCAATATGCTGTTGCGGATGTTCATGCGCAAAGCGGTGAATAAAGGGATTGATATGGCCGCGAACCGTGGCAAATCCTCTGCCGATATGACAGTCGAGGAACGTGAGCAGGCGCAAAAAGCCAAACAGACAGCTGGCAAAGCGCAAAAGCTGGCGAGGCTGGCACGGCGCATGGGACGGTTTTAGGGGCAGTCGTTTGCGGTTGACCTTTCGTATAAGATCAACCGCGTTATTTCAGCGGTAGGTTACCCGCATTCGGAAATTCAGATCAGAAATCCATGCCGAATGATAGTTTGAAACCATAGGCAGATATGTTTTCTGAATCATTGTCACTTACACCGTTCCACAATTTCGAGGTAAGCCCAAGACCGGCGTGCCAGTTACCGCCATTCGTAAGTTGGCGTTTGTATTTTAGACCCAGATTCAGATCGATTGTGTTGAACGTAAGATCAGTTTCCGCAGTTACGCCATCTGTAAAGTCGGGTGCGAACATGATCGCCGCGGTGCTGCCGCCATAGAGTGACAGGTTGTTCGACAATTTTTGTGCAACTGTAATTCCGCCCAGAATACCATAGGCCTTGGGCACATCCAGAATCCCCCCCCCGCTACGATTTCTTTCGGAATATTTGGCAAACCGCATGCCGCCAAATACTTTACCTTCGGTGTTGCTTCCCATGCTGAAAGACTTGCCTACGCTCAGGTCGATGGTTTGCATGACGATGTTGTCATATCTTGTTGTGGGGTCCGAACTGTCAGCATCCAGACGAAATGCTCGCAGACCGTATGTCAGCCCCCCCTGCGACTGGATATCCATCCAGACTTCGGAGCTATGCCCAAAAGTTGGTGACGCAGTAATCAGGCGGCATGTTTTTCCTGCTTGATCCCGTCCTTAAATTCAACCCCTTCGATGATTTCCGGCAATCGGAATGCGCCGTCGAGTTTACGCCATTTCTTCTTTGCCGACATCATCAGGCGGAAGGTCATTGCCAAGGCGGTCTTGCGCCCGAGGCAGCCTTTGGTCTTCTTCGTTCGGTGCCGCACGGTGGCAAATATGCTTTCGATGGGGTTGGATGTGCGGATGTGTTTCCAGTGCTCGGCAGGGAAGTCGTAGAAGGTCAGCAGCACGTCCCGGTCCTTGGTCAGCTTCCCCACGGCACGCTCGTATTTCACGCCATAGGCTTCGATGAAGAAATTGAACGCGGCCTCGGCGTCCCGTTTGTTCTCGGCCATCCAGATGTCCTGTAGATGGCCCTTGGCTTTGGCTTGCAGCGACTTCGGCATGGCATTCAGGACGTTGCCGGTTTTATGCACCCAGCAGCGCTGCTCCCGGGTCTCACCGAACACCTCCCGCAAGGCGTTCCAGAAGCCGAGCGCGCCATCACCAACGGCCAGATCAGGGGCTTTTCTGAGGCCACGACGTTGCAAGTCCAGCAGCAGTTCACGCCAGCTCTGGCTGCTTTCTCGATACCCGTCCACGAGGCCCAGAACATCCTTGTTACCCCACTCGTCCGCGCCGATGATCACCAGCATGCATTGCTTGTCAGCATCCGTGCGCGGCTTGAAATAAACCCCGTCGGCCCAGAAATACACATAGCGTTTGGCCGACAGGTCACGCCGGTTCCAACGCTCGTATTCTGCCCACCACTCCGCCTTCAGGCGCGAAATCGTGCTCGATGTCAAACCACCCGCATCAGGCCCCAGAAGGGCCGCCAGTGCTTCGCCGAAATCACCCGTGGAAATACCTTTGAGATAGAGCCAGGGCAACAACTCCTCGACCGACTTTGCCCGGCGCAGATACGGCGGCAGAAGCGTCGAGGTGAACCTGATCTTCTCCGCCCCCGTGCCACGATCACGCACCCGAGGCACATTCACCGGGACAGGGCCGATCCCCGTCATCACCTCGCGCTCCGGCAGGTATCCGTGGCGAACAAGGCGCTGGCGACCGGCCGAATCCCTCAAATGCGCGTGTTGCGCCATCAGATCACAAACCTCGGCCTCGACCGCCTGTGCCAACAGATCCCGCGCGCCTTTGCGCAAGATATCCGTCAGCGGATCAGGTGAAATTCCGGCTGGATCGGTAAACTCCAAAATAGTATCGTCTTCCATGTGGCATATCCTTTTCTCTCTGAGAATCGCGGCGCGTCAACACCGCCATGATATGCCACCCAATCACCCCATCACCAACTTTCGGGCATTACTCCAGACTTCGGGAGCGGCGGTAAAGCCGAAACCGACTGTTTGGCCTTCTGAATGGCTTAGATTCAGATAGTTTAGATCAATGCCGGCAGAAAAATTCTGCGCAAGGGCCGGGGATGCAATTGTAGTAATAGCGAGAGTTGCCGCGATGGCGGACTTTTTGAGGTATGTCATAATACCCTCCTTTTAAAAAATGTTGTCTATAAATTTATGCACAAAGAATACTAGATACTGCGGATACACCACATATGATGGTGCCGCGTATGTCAATACGGATACATATGGTATGCATATTGCATTTGATGATGTTGCTGGAAGGCTTCGAAATTGCCTTGGGCCGTGGGTTACTTTGTCTTGAAATGCTTGGACAGCTTTAACCCTTGCCCCTGATAATTCGAGGCCAGATCGGCGCCATATAGTTTTTGCGGCACGCTGGCCATGCGTTCATATACCAGCCGCCCGACGATCTGCGCGTGTTCCAGAACGAACGGCGCTTCGTGGCAGCGCACTTCCAGCACGCCGCGCGATCCTTTGCCGCCGGCGGCGTCATGGCCGAAACCGGGGTCAAAGAAACCGGCGTAATGCACGCGGAATTCACCGACCATTGCCAGATAGGGGGCCATTTCGGCGGCGCAATCGGGCGGGATGTGGACGGCCTCGCGGCTGACAAGGATGTAAAAGGCACCGGGATCAAGAATGATGCGGCCCTTGTCGGTGTGGATTGGTTCCCAGTATTCTGCGGGATCGTAAAAGCCGATATTGTCAAGGTCGATCACACCGGTATGCGGTTTGGCACGATAACCGACAAGGTTGCCGGTCTTTGGCTTTAGATCAACAGAAAAGCCAAGGCCCTGATCGATATGCGCGTCACCATCGACCAGTGCGTGATCATTGTGGCGGGCCAGCAGTTCTTCATCGCTGAGCACCGCTTGCCCTGCGCGAAACCGGATCTGGTTCAGGCGCATTCCGGGGCGCACCAATACGGAAAAGGAACGCGGACAGATTTCGGCGTAGAGCGGGCCGGTGTATCCTTGCGGGATGCGGTCAAATTCGGTGCCGCCATCGGTGATGGTGCGGGTCAGCAGATCCAGACGCCCGGTCGAGGATTTGGCGTTGGCCACGGCCTGCACATCATCGGGCAGGTTAAGCGATTCCATCAACGGGACCAGATAGACCGCGCCTTTTTCCAGCACCGCCCCTTCAGTCAAATCGATGCGGTGCATTTCAAATTCCTGCAAGCGGTCAATCACCGTTGCACCGGCGCCTGTCAGGAACGAGGCACGCACGCGGTAGGCCACATTACCCAGCCGCAGGTCAAGCGAGGCGGGCTGGATTTGTTCGGGGGTGATGGCGGGGCTGGCGGTGATGCTGCCCGCTGCAATCATATCGCGCAAGGTGTGGTCGGGCAGAACGCCGAATCCTGTGGCTGTGTCTTTCATCATGCCCCCCCTTGATAAATCAAACCGCCCGGCACCACTGGGGTGCGGGCGGTTGTGATGTTGGTCGGGCTAGCAGGACTTGAACCTGCGACCTTCCGTCCCCCAGACGGACGCGCTACCAGACTGCGCCATAGCCCGAACTGGCACCCTACATACTGTTTTTGCAGCCAAGGGCAAGGGTGAAAAAACATAATCGGGACTTAGCTTTGTTATGCAGGGGCTGCCGCATCTTTCATCCGCTCGTGCAGGGCGGACAGGCGGCTGTAAATTGCGCTTAACTGTGCCTGTTTGGCCGAATCTATCTGTTTCCCGTCCACTTTGCGCAGTTTGGCAGCGATGTCGGGCAGCAGATCGGCGGGTTGCTGGCGAGTGGTTGCGCTGCTCTCTGTGGCTGCGAATAGATCATCTGTCACAGGGGCGGGGGATGATGGCGCGGGGCTGGGCTTGGATTCGGGGGGCGGGGGAGCCGCTGGTGGCTTGGCAGCCTGCACAACCTGTTCTACCGGATCATTCTGTGGTTCGGGCTTTTGTTCGGGGACCGGCTTCAGGTCTATCGTTTCCCCCTGATCCTCGGCATCAATCGGGCGTGACAGGGCGGCAATGGCTTTCACCCCGTCTGTGCGCAGCATTTTCTGCACACCCTTGATGGTCATCCCGTCGTCATGCAGCAGCTTTTTGATGCCGCCCAGCAGTAACATATCATTCGGGCGGTAATAGCGTCGGCCACCGGCGCGTTTCACAGGCTTTACCTGTGTGAACCGGCTTTCCCAAAAGCGCAGCACATGGGCCGGCGTGTCCAGCCATTCGGCGACTTCACTGATGGTGCGAAAGGCGTCGGGTGATTTGGCCACGCCTGTGTCCCCTTAGCGCTTGTTGCCTGCCGCGACCCGATCTTTCATCAGATGCGAGGGGCGGAAGGTCAGAACACGGCGTGGGTGGATTGGAACCTCTTGGCCGGTTTTCGGGTTACGGCCGATACGGGCGGCCTTGTCGCGCACACCAAAGGTGCCGAAGGACGAAATCTTGACGGATTCACCACGCACCAATGCGTCGGACATGTGGTTCAATACGCTTTCAACCAGTTGTGCGGATTCGTTGCGGCTCAGGCCGACTTCCCTAAATACGGCTTCGCTCAAATCCATTCGTGTCAAAGTCTTTTCGCTCATTGTCATCCCCCTGTGGCAGACATAGGTCGCTTAATTGCGATTTAGGCAACCATAGCGGTCGGGGAATTTCCGAGTCAATATCAATGGCTTGCAATCAGGCGTTAAACGCGCATTTACCAGCGAATAACCACCGATCCCCATGCCAAACCGCCGCCAATGGCCTCGGTGACCAGCAAATCGCCCTGTTTTATCTGTCCACGGGCCTTGCCTATCGACAAAGCAAGGGGAATCGATGCGGCAGAGGTGTTGCCATGGTCCTGCACCGTCAGAATCACGCGATCCATCGGGATGCCCATCTTTTTGGCGGTGCCGGCAATGATGCGGATATTGGCCTGATGCGGCACGATCCAGTCGACATCGCTGTCTTCCAGCCCTGCTTTGTGCAAGGCGGATTCGGCGGTTTCTGTCAGTTTTTCAACGGCTTGGCGAAACAGCGCATTGCCTTGCATCCGCAAATATCCGGATGTTTGCGTGGTGGAAACCCCGCCGTCGACATAGAGCATGTCCTTATAGCGCCCGTCCGAATTCAGGTCGGTGGCAAGGATGCCGCGATCCTTTGGGGTGCCTTGCCCCTCCTGTGCCTCGAGAACCAGCGCACCGGCACCATCCCCGAACAAAACGCAGGTGGACCGGTCGGTCCAGTCCATGATCCGGCTGAAGGTTTCCGCGCCGATCACCAACACACGCTTGGCCTGGCCAGAAATGATCAGCGCGTTGGCGTTGGACAGGGCAAAAACAAAACCGGCGCAAACAGCCTGCACGTCAAAGGCAAAGCCGCGTGTCATACCCAGACCGGCCTGAACCATGGTGGCAACAGACGGGAAAGTGTGATCAGGGGTCGAAGTGGCCAAAATAACAGCATCCAGATCATCGGCCTTTATCCCTGCATCCTCAAGGGCGGCGCGGGCGGCGGCAATGGCCATTTGCGATGTGGTTTCCCCTTCGGCAGCGAAATGACGCCGTTCAATGCCGGATCGGGTGCGAATCCATTCGTCGGATGTATCCAGCGTTTTTTCAAATTCGCTGTTCGGGACGATACGTTCGGGCAGATAGTGCCCAACACCAATGGCTACGGCGCGAGTTGTCATTCTTATCCCTTATTCACCCTGATCTGTCCGGGCATCTTGTCTGGCGGCGGCACCGGATGCAACCCGTGCGGCCAGTTTGTGATTGAAATCGGATTGCGACAGGGTGATGGCCAGCTGGATTGCCGCTGCGATGCCGGTTTCATCGGCAGAGCCGTGTGATTTGATCACCGTGCCGTTCAGTCCCAGAAACACGCCGCCATTCACACGGCGCGGATCAATCCGGCGTTTCAGGCGTTTTAGCGAGGTTAACGCCAAAAGCGATGCAATGCGGGCAAATGGTGTTGCCTTGAAGGCCTGGCGCAGAAATTCGCTGATCAGGCTGGCAGTGCCTTCGCCGGTTTTCAGCGCAACATTGCCGGTAAACCCGTCGGTGACGATCACATCAACACGATTCGAGGGGATATCGCCCCCTTCGACAAAGCCAACAAAATCGAAATTGGCAGCATCTGCAGCTTCTGCGATCAGCTCATGTGCCACTTTCAGTTCCGCGCGGCCTTTGTGCTCTTCTGTTCCGACGTTCAACAAGCCAACGCGCGGGCGTGACACCCCCAAACCATTTCGGGCATAGGACGCGCCCATCAACGCATATTGCAGCAAATCTTCCTGATCGGCGCGGATATCGGCGCCCACGTCCAGCATGATGTTGAAGCCGCCCTTGTTTCGCGAGGGCCACAAACAGGCGATGGCAGGGCGGTTCACGCTGGGCAGTTTGCGCAGGCGGATCATCGAAACCGCCATCAAGGCACCGGTGTTGCCGCAAGATACACAGACCGAAGCATCGCCCGAGCGCACCGCATCCACAGCGGCCCACATCGAGGTTTTCTTGCCATAGCGCATCACCTGACTGGGCTTGTCGTTCATTGTAACGACTTCTTCGGCGTGGCGAATCTCGCAACGCTTGGCCAGATCGGGATTTTTGGCAAACAGGGATTTCAGAGCGGCTTCGTCACCGCTGACAATAAACCCGATATCCGGGTTTTTGCGCGCAGACAGGGAAATGCCGGCAACAACAGCTGCCGGCCCCAGATCGCCACCCATGGCGTCAACAGATATGATGGTGCGACCTGCACCCTGAGCGTTCGGGGTATTTGTGTCCGATGTCATACTCTGGGTGCCAAAGCCGCGTGCCGCTAGGCTTCGTCCACCATCGCGACAACTTCGCGTTCGTCATAATGGCCACAGTCGGAACAGACGTGGTGGGGACGCTTCAGTTCGCCGCAGTTCGGGCATTCAGCGGGGTTGCCAGCAACCAGCGCATCATGCGAACGACGTTGACCGCGGCGTGACCGCGTAATTTTACTCTTGGGGACAGCCATGTCACAACCTCGGGTTTTGGGGGGCAATGCCCCTGTTATTCATCAGTTCTCGGGTCTCTTACGCGATGTTTGGCGCAGTGTCCAACGCATCTTTACGCGAGGCCGGGAACATACTTGGATTTTAGCGCGGCGCAAGCCTTTTCTTTAGGGGGGGGATATGCGCCGATTCCCCTTTGTTTACTTGTCTTTTTCCAGCTTGTCACGCAGGGAAGCAAGCCCGGCAAAAGGTTTGGTGTCTTCATCACTCATTGGCTGGATTCCTTCGGGGGCATAGTTGCTTTTGGCCAATTCGGCCCCCTCTGCACGCGGATATAGCGGCAAGGCAAGCGATAGAGCCTCGATCATCACTGTTTCCAGATCAATATGGCTGGCCAATGGTTCGCTGTTGTCATCCGGCAAAATCTCGATTTCTTCTTCATCTTCTGCGGGCTGTTCCAACCCGTCGATAAATTCGCGAAGGACCGGCACATCCAGCCGTGTGATCACGGGCTCCAGCGTTACCACGCAGGGCTGAACAACTGTTGCGCCCAATAAACCTTCCAGAGTCCAGTCGGATTCGCCGGTTGCCCGGATATCTCCTGCAAACCGCAATTTACGCAGGTCCAGCAACCCCAGTTGCTCCGCAATCGCCTTGCGGGCCGTTGCGGCCGGGGTCAGTTCGAATGCCGTCGGTTTCCGGGTATCCAGCGTAGAAACCCGCAAACGGTGTTTGTTTTGTGCCTTGTTCGCCATCGGTAGGGCTTTCCATTCTTGAACAGCAGCCAATCCTTCTGTAAGTCGGATATACAATCCGATTACGAGGTGATCGGCATGAAGGCAAGGGCGGAGCACAAAGGCTATTATGTCAATTCTATTTCAAACAATAAAATCCGGCATTATTGCCGTATTGCTCCTTACGCTTGCGGCTTGCTCTGCAACATTTGAAAATCATGGTTATATTCCTCCGCAAGAAGATCTGGACCTGATCACAGTCGGAGTAGATACCCGCGATACAGTTGCCGACAGCATTGGTCGCCCGACATCCTTTGGTGTGTTGCAAGAGGGCGGGTGGTATTACGCCCAAAGCCGCTGGCGCTATTTTGCGTATAAAGCCCCGCAGGTCATTGACCGGCAGGTTGTTGCCATCACCTTTGACAAAGACGGCGTGGTCGAAAATATCGAACGATTCACACTCGAGGATGGCCGAGTCATCGCCTTGTCGCGCCGTGTGACAGAAAGCAATGTCAAGGGAATCGGCTTCTTGCGGCAACTGCTGGGCAACATTGGCAACCTGACACCGGGTCGCCTTATCGGCGGCGGGACTGATCCCCGGTTCTAATAACATGGTTCAATCAATAGGTTACCGACATCACTTTATGTTGGCGGCTCTTCTCCGTTGGAATTAACCGTGAAATCCTAAAAGCGGATACTGTTTAAAGAATCTTCACTCCTGCGTTCGATAGTGCGTGGAATGGTTGTGGATACGGCTGTTTGGTTGTTGATGGCCAAATCGCCTGTTCCACCCGCCTTTTTGTGGAGATCTGAGATATGTCGCTGTGGAATAACCTGAAGCTATCGGTGAAATTGCCTTTGATAATGTTGGCCCTTAGTACCATTGCCCTGCTCGGGATGGGCGTTCTGGCCTATTTCAGCGCGAAAGAATCGCTGGATCAAACCGCAAGATCTCGCTTGCAAATGGTTCTGGATACGCGGGCTTCGGATATTGAAAAATGGTATGAGGGCATATCCAATGACGTGGTGACCCATTCCAGCAGCCCGGCCACCCGCCGCGCAATCACCGATTTCATCGGCGCATGGACAGCGCTGCCGGGGGACAAGGGCACCTTTTTGCAACAGCATTATGCATCGCAGGATGAAAGCGCCGAATCTACAGGTCAGGCGATTGATTTCGCGGGTGTTCAGACAGACTATTCCCGCAAACACCGTCGGCATCATCCGTATTTTGAGGCAATATTAAAACGCGACGGGTTTTCCGATATATATATTGTCGATCCGGAAGGGAATGTTCTTTACTCGGTTTTGAAAAATCCGGATTATGCCACCAACATCCTGAATGGTCCCTGGAAAAGCACGGGATTGGGCAATGCGTTCCGCGCAGCCCTGCCTTTGGGGGTGGACAAAACAGCTTTTGTGGATCTTGCACCTTATGAACCCGGCAACGGAAAATACTCGGGCTTTGTCTCTGCTCCTATTCTATCTGTAAACGGGGCTTTGATGGGGGTCTATATTGTGCAGATCACCACAGATTCAATCAGTTCGGCGTTTCGTTCGAATGACGGGTTGGGGAAAACCGGCGTAACAATGACAGTCGGGGCGGATTATCACCCGCGGATCAGCTCTCTTGCCGGTGATGGTGAAGGGTTGATGCGGGTCAAGGTTGATCCGGCTCTAGTGGACCGTGCGTTGGAGGGTGAATCCGGTTTGGCACAGAGTGTTGGAATAGATGGCGATCCCGTTCTGGCGGCCTATTCTCCACTTCATATTGGTAACCTAACATGGGCATTAATTGCCGAACAAGACACTGATGAGCTGTTTTCACCGGTTGTTGATGTGCGCAACCGGATGTTTGTGCAGGGCGGGATACTGGCTGCCATTTCAGCCCTTATTTCGATATTTCTGGCACGAAATATTTCCCGACCACTGACCGGTGTGGGCGGGGCCATGCAGCGGGTTGCACGCGAAGAATATGATGTGGATATTCCGGCAACAAACCGCGGGGACGAAATTGGGCACATCGCGGCGATTCTTGATGATTTCCGCAAGGCATTGCGGCAAGCAAAAGAAAAAACCAGGGAAACCCTGTTCAAAGGGACGGCCTTTGAGGGAACGTCGGCGGGATTGATGATTGTTGATCAGGATTTCACCATACGGTTTGTTAATTCTTCGGTCATGGGCCTGTTCCAAAAATACGAGTCGCAATTCCAGAAGGTGAATGATGCTTTCTCGGCGGAGGATGTCATCGGCTATAATATGGATATTTTCCATAACATGCCGGGCCGGATCCGCGAACTTCTTAGTGATCCGGAAAACCTGCCTTTCCACGCGGAGATCCCTGTTGGAAACGCACGGTTCTCGCTGGATATCAACGCGGTTACAGATTCTGAATGGGTGCAGCTTGGATGCGTAGTTGAATGGAATGATGTCACAACCACCCGCATGAACGAGGCCGTTCTGAATGCAATCGAGGAAAATCAGGCCAAAGCAGAATTTGCACCGGACGACGCCTTGCTGGTTGCGAATGAAAATTTTCTTAATCTTACCGGCGGGCCGGAAAATGATCAGTTTGAAAAAGCTGTTCATGATCTGGTAAAATTTGATCCCGACATGGCCGAGAAATATGGTGACGTTTGGGGTAGGCTCGCGGCAGGTAAAACGATTGTCGGCAAGTTTATTATGAATGCAGGTGGTGGTACCGAGGGAACTCTGGAAGGTGCATTCACTCCGGTGTTGGGCAAATCTGGCGATGTGATCCGCGTCCTTCTCGTGGGGAATGATGTCACGCAGGCCCAGTTGCAGATGGAAGAAGCCGAAGCCATTCGCATCGAACTGGAGCAAGCGCAGTCGGAAGTCGTAGAGGCTTTGAGTATTGGAATGCGCCAGCTTTCCGAGGGGGACCTTACAGCCGAAATTACCAAGAAATTCAAACCGGATTATGAAACCTTGCGTGCAGATTTTAATAGTGCGGTGGCAACATTGCGTAAAGCGATGCTGCGCGTCATCGACAATGCCGGTTCAATCCGTGGCGAGGCTACGGAAATCAGCAATGCGGCAGATGATTTGTCCCGCCGTACCGAACGGCAGGCAGCAACACTTGAAGAAACAGCCGCTGCGTTGGATGAATTAACCGCAAGTGTGCGCTCCGCCGCCGAAGGGGCAGGCCTGGCAAACCAGGTTGTTTCCGACGCCAAATCCAGTGCCCAAGCAAGTGGAGTTGTGGTTCAGGAAGCTGTCGATGCGATGGAAGAGATCCAGACATCATCAAGCAAGATTTCACGCATTATCAATGTGATTGACGATATCGCGTTCCAGACAAATCTGCTTGCGTTGAACGCGGGGGTAGAGGCCGCCCGCGCTGGTGAAGCCGGCCGTGGTTTTGCCGTTGTGGCATCAGAAGTAAGGGCCCTTGCCCAGAGAACATCAGATGCGGCGCGTGAAATAAATGATCTTATCTCCACAAGCAGCCAGCATGTTGGCCGCGGGGTTGATCTTGTCGGGCAAGCAGGTTCTGCATTGCAGCAGATTGTTGAATCTGTTTCGAATATTGCAGTACATGTTTCGGAAATTGCTGTGTCTGCAAATGAGCAATCATCAGGACTGGCCGAAATAAACACGGCAGTAAACCAGCTGGATCAGGTAACGCAACAGAATGCTGCAATGTTTGAGGAAACAACCGTTGGTTGTGTCTCGAAAGTGGTGGAAATTGATTTCAGGCACCTCCGAGCGGGTTGAGTTATGCGCCGGTCAGGCGGCTTGGTCAAGGGTTGCGTCGGCGACGGGCTGAGCGAGCGTTTCCCAGCCATCGACCTTTCGCATGACGATCTGCCCCGAGGCCATCAGAGCCCAAAGCAGCATCGGCACGGTCTCGGCGCATGGCAGCACGGTCTGGGTCTTGATGCGGCGGCGGAATTCCTCGTTCAGGCGTTCGATCGCATTTGTCGTTCTGGCCGATTTCCACTGGCCTTGTGGCAGACGCGTGAAGGTGAAAAGCTTATCTCCTGCTTCTTCCAAGCTGTCAGCGACGGCCTTGCATTTCAGCCGCCATTTTCGCAGAAATGCCTTGCGGCGGGTGGCGATTTCCTCGGGTGTTTTGGCGTAGATCATGTCGCGGTAATCTTCTGTCAACTCATCATGCATACGCTTGGGTGCCTTGGCCAGAAGGTTGCGGTGCTTGTGCACCGTGCACCTCTGGATCGGCAGATCTTCACCCCAGAGGGCAATGAGAGCGACCTCAAGTCCCGGTGCCCCGTCCACGATGACAAATTCGGGCCGTTTCAACCCGCGCGCATCCAGATCGTTGATGAACTGACGCCAGGCGGAGGTGCTTTCGCCGCCCATGTTCATCAGTGATAACAAGACCTTCTGCCCATCCCGGCGCACGCCAATCGCGGCCAGAACCGAGATATTGGTGGCCTTCCTGTCAATCCGCGTTTTGATCACGGTGCCGTCCAGGATCAGCCGCACGATGTCTTCATCCGCAAGGCTGCGGGCGCACCACGCCTGCCAGTCCACCTTCACCTTGCGCCAGGCGCGGCTCACCACATCCTTGCTGACCGCCCCCTGAAACAGGCCGAACAGGGCGCGTTTTACCCGCCGTGTGTTGGTGCCCGAAAGGTAGACAGCAGCGATCAGCGCCTCGGCCTTCTTCGTCAGCCGCTGGTAGCGGGGCAATGCCTTCGAGCGCCATTCTCTGGCCTTGCCGGCCTCGCCTGTGATCCGCGCACGCGGCACGCGCACCGTTTCGGTTCCAAATGTTCCGACCAGTTGCCGCTCGCGATGCCCGTGGCGGTATCCGGCCTTTGCCCCGCCGCTGCGGCCATACCGGCAACGGCCCAGAAACTGCTCCAGCTCCTCTTCGAAAACCGCCTCGATCGTCGCGCGGATGTTCTGGCGCAGCCGGTCTTCAATCGGGTCATAGCCTGCTTCATTGGCCAGTAGCGCGGATGTCGATGTTGCTGTATTCTTTGTCATGGCGTGATCTCCTTGGCGGTTCCAGCCGCCGGTTGGGTGGCTTCGATGCACCCGGAGATTACGCCGTCCTCGAATTTCCACCAAACTCGCGACACTACCTATCATCCAAGGGGAATATGCAACATCTGCTATGAATGGAGAAATGATAACAACTATTCTTGGCTCCTGTGTTTCAGCGTGTATGTGGGTTCCTGTTGCCTGTGTTGGGGGCATGAACCACATTCTGCTCCCGGGCCGTGTCTGGGAAGAGGAAAGTGTTAGGGGGAAAAGCATTAATGAAATGGAACTACTGATTAACGCAATCCTAAAAATCGGCGGAGAAAAATCGCGACTTCGTGCAAAGCTTTTTGGTGGCGCAAAAATGAAGAGGTGGTCCCACTTTTTTGACCAGTCAGCAGCCAGTTTAAGATGGATCAGGGTTTCATTTAGGCTGCCAAACTCATTGGTTTTGTTTTTCTGTCATAGGCTTCATCCGGGGTCAATATTCCGTGGGTGGAATGCGGGCGCTCGGTGTTGTAGTAAGCCAACCATTTCCCGATCCCGGCGCGGGTCTGCGAACCCGTTTCAAATGCGTTGAGGTAAATGCATTCGTATTTCAAGGATCGCCAAAGCCGCTCGATCATCCGGTTATCGACCCAGCGACCTTTGCCATCCATCGAGATTTTCACGTCGGCTTCTTTCAGCGCCTGCGTCCATTCAAACCCGGTGAACTGGCTGCCCTGGTCGCTGTTCATGATATCGGGCTTGCCGTATTTGGCCATAGCCTCTTTCAGGGCTTCAACGCAAAAATCTGCCTCCATGCTGTTTGACAATCTCCAGCTCAAAACCTTGCGGCTGTGCCAGTCCATGATCGCGACCAAATAGAGGAACCCGCGCTGCATCGGAATGTAGGTGATATCTACGCACCACACATGGTTTGGACGATCAATCGTCAGGTCTCGCAGCAGATACGGGTAGATCTTATGCTGCGGATGTTTCTTGCTCGTGTTGGGCGTCTGGTAGATCGGAACCAACCGCATCAGCCGCATCAAACGGCGGACCCTGTGGCGACCACACTTGTAACCTTGGCGCTGCATGTGCCGGGCCATTTGCCGTGATCCATACCACGGCGTCTGCAAGAATTGCTTGTCGATTATTGTCATGAACCGCAAATTTTCAGCACTTTCGCCTTTTGGCTGGTAATACAGGTTCGAGCGCGCCAGAGAAAGTAGCCCGCATTGTCGTCGCACACTCAGATCATGCTCACGGCTCACCATTTTTTGCCTCGCTTCCCGAGCAACTGTTGCGAGGCGTTGGCTAAAAAATCCCGTTCCACGACCAGCTGACCAATCTTGGAGTGCAGCTTCTCAATCTGGGCTTCATCAACCCGATCAGGATCACGGCCCCGTCTGGAAAATGCCGTGGCCATGTTTTCAATCGCTGCTCGTTTCCATGTGCCAATCTGGGTTGGATGCACACCATACTTCTTCGACAGCTCCGCCATCGTCATTTCCTCGCGGATTGCTTCAAGCGCAACGCGGGCTTTGAATTCGGGAGAATGGTTCTTTCGTTTCGTCATTTTGAATCGTCTTTCTCATAAGTCGATCCACCTTAACAACTGGTCCGAATTTCCGCGACCACCTCTGAGTTCAATTTCTGTGGAGTCAATTTGATTTTGTGTCTCTGACATCTGTCTATCCAGCGAGTTGAAGGTTGGATTGAATGGGCTGTGTTCGCCCATCGGCATTGGCAACAACGTCAACCGGATCCAGGATTAAGGCGATTTTCCCGTCCCCCAAGATCGTTGCAGCCGCAACACCCGGCACTTGACCAAATGTGTCTTGAAGACCTTTGATTACGACCTGCCGCTGATCCTGAATTGAATCAACTATCAAGGCTGCATGATCCCCGTCCTCCTGGGCAATCAGCAGAGCAATCGATCCGACGTAACTATCCAGTGGTGCCCTGAAGCCGAGTTCGAAACCCAGATCAAGCAGAGGGACGAAACTGTCACGAACTTTAATGACATTGGTCTGAGGGCCCAATGCACGAATATCGGGCCCCATCAAAGTCAGGGTTTCGGTGATTGTGCTTAACGGCACAACGAGAGTTTGGTTTGCTACATTGATCACCATCCCGTCCAGCACTGCAAGGGTCAGAGGCAGGCTGATTGTGAAAATGGTACCCGAGCCCGGATTGGATTGAATCGTTACGCGCCCGCCAAGTGACAAGATGGCACTTTTGACAACATCCATACCGACACCACGCCCGGATAAATCCGACACTTCACTAGCGGTGGAAAACCCAGGCATAAACAACAGATTATCGATTTCGCTATCTGTGAGTTCCGCATTTTGCGGGACCAGCCCTTTTTCCATGGCGATTTGCAGGACGCGTTCCCGATTGATTCCGGCACCGTCATCTACGACCTCAACGATAACGCGACCGGAGCGATGGCCGGCAGAAAGGGTTACAATGCCTTCTTCCGGTTTCCCTGCGGCCAGGCGGTCTTGTGGTGATTCAATGCCGTGATCTACCGCATTTCGGATCATATGGGTTAACGGATCGGCCAGACGTTCGATCACGGTTTTATCAATTTCAGTGGCGTCGCCCTCGGTTTTCAGGCGCACGGATTTTCCGACCATCGAGGATGCTTCGCGCACAATCCGGCTCATCCGCTGGAAAAGGGATTTCACCGGTTGGGCGCGGATCATCATCACACTGTCCTGAATATCGCGGGTCAGTTGCATGAATTCATCCAGACCTTCGGATACGGCCGAGTTGGTCTGCAGGCCTGCTTCTGTCACACTTTGCGAAATCATTGCCTGATTGATAACCAATTCGCCAACAAGGTTCACCAACCGGTCGATCCGTTCCAGATCAACGCGCACAGTGTGGCGGGGTTTGTTCGATTTGGAAGTAGATGGTGCCGATTTTTTTGCGGGGGCAGAGGGCGCCACAGGGGAGGAAGCCGTTTTGGGATCCGATACGTCGCCTGACTTGGGAGCGGCCGTGGCTTCGGGGGATGAGTCCGAATTCTGTGGTGGCTTAACCGAGGTATCAGGTGTTGTGTCATTTATTGTTAATGGTGAGGTGGGGGTATCGGTTGGTGGCGACCCAGGGCCAGGTTTTCCCGGGCCGGTGATGCTCAGCGTGCAAAGATCCGCAACAAAGTCGAATACGTCACGCACGGCGTCTTCGTCTTCGTCGGTGGTTAGGTGGATTGTCCAGGACAGGTATGATTTTTCTTCATCCAGACCCGAAAGCGACGGGAGCGCAGTGGTATCGCAAGTGACATCAAGATCACCCATTTCACGCAGCAAACGCAATAGATGCAGCGGCTCATTGCCAGACGCATAGAGCGAGCTGTCGGGTAGGAAATGGATGGTATAGCCGTCTTCAAAGACAGCCGTGGAAGCGGGTGGCGGTGTGGTGCCAAAATCAGGCAAATCAGGCAAATCAGGTAAATCGGGCAGGGCAGGGGCACCATTGCCCCCTATATCCAGACCCAGATCCAGTGAAAGACCCATTGGCTGAAAGTCACTGACATCTTCTTCGGTCTCGTTTTTCTGTGCGTCTGCGCCCAGCATGGACGTCAGGCTGCTCATTACCCCCTGAATGCGGCTCTCGTCTGCAACATCGTCATCACGGGCTGCGCGAACCAGATCGCCCAATATGTCACCGGACTGGAAAAAGACAGAAATCGCGTTGCGATCAGCCTCGATTGTGCCTGAACGCACACCATCCAGTACCGATTCAAACTGATGGGCAAAGCGCACAAGCTCTTCCAGCCCGAAGGCCCCGGCGCCCCCCTTGATCGAATGCACGGCGCGAAATACGACGTTGATGGTTTCATCATCCGCTTCGCCATCATCCATGATTTGCAGGCCATCCTGCAAGGCTTCGAGCAGTTCTTCGCATTCGACAAAAAACGACGCCCGGATTTCGGCCATTGGGTCATCTTCATCCATCATGGCAGCGTCCTATCCTGTTACCATTTGCAGGGCGCGGACCAGTTTTTTCGGCTCGAACGGTTTGACGATCCAGCCCGTTGCGCCGGCAGTGCGCGCCCGTTGTTTCAACTCGGCCGCGCTTTCGGTGGTCAGCACGGAACGGCGCGGAATTTTTCGATTTTGCGCACCGCTTCGATAAAGCCGAAACCGTCCATTCGCGGCATATTGATGTCGGTGATAATCGCGTCCGGTGGTGGCGACATTTCTTCTAGCACCTCGATCCCGTGCACGCCGTCATCGGCCAGATGCGGGGTGAAACCCGCCTGATTCAGCGTCAGGTTCAGCATGTCGCGGATTGTGCGGCTGTCATCGACAGCAAGGATTTGCAGGCTCATGTCGGGGATACTCCGGTTAATGTATCGGGGGAAAATCCGTGCAGGGCGAGTTGGGATTCGCAAATGTCGCTGGGTGAGGTGATGCGAAATACTTTACCTGCCTGCTTCCAGTCATTGGCGGCCGCGATCAGCACTTGCAGGCACAGGGTGCCCATATGAACAACCTGGCTGGCGTTGATTTCCAGATTCTGGCCCGCATAGCCCAGAATGGTGGTTTTCAGCGGGGTGACCGCACTAAAATCGAGCCGCTCCTGTAACGTAATAACCGCTGTCATCGGCCGCATCCTGTTCCTTTGGTATTCAACATCAACACCAGGGAATCCCCTCTTTGTTATTCGATGGAATGATTTAGCGTTCGGGGGGTTAAGATAGGCTTACGGTTTGCGGAATTTTTTAAGTTTGCCCCAGAAAATGAAAAAGGCCCCGCATTTGCAGGGCCTTTGATGTGCATTTATCGGTGCTAAGAGGCCAGACCTGGCAACCAAAGCACGATTGACGGGAAGCTGAGGAACGTGGCAATGGCCACCGCATCCGCAATAAAGAACGGGGTTACGCCGATGAACACGTCCTGCACGCTTAGATCATCGCGCACCCCCGCCACCACAAAGCAGTTCAACCCGATCGGCGGGGTGATCAGGCAGAATTCGGCCATTTTCACCACCAGAATACCGAACCAGATGGCGCACATTGGACCGCTCATGCCAAAGGCACTGTCGGCTGCGGAAACCATATCACCGCCGTTCAGGGCCATGACGGCGGGGTAAACCACCGGCAGGGTCAGCAGCAGCATGCCGATGGCATCCATGAACATGCCCAACACAGCATAGGCCAGCAGGATATAGATCAGGGTCAGCATTGGTGACTGGTCCAGCCCCGCGATCCATTGGGCAAATGCGTCAGGCAAATGGGCAAAGCCCAGGAAGCGCACATAGATCAGCACGCCCCAGATGATGGTGAATATCATCACCGCCAGCTTGGCACTTTCCAACAGGGAATCCCTTAGCTGGCCCCAGCGCATCCCTTTGAAAATGGCCATCAGGAAGATTACAAAAGCCCCCAATGCGCCGCCTTCGGTCGGGGTGCCCCAGGCATCGCCGCCAAAGGGGTTATAGATGAACAGGATGATGATCAGAACCACAAAGGCAATCGGGGCCGCGGCAGGCAGGGATTTGAACCGCTCGCCCCATGTAAACCCCCGGACTGGCGGGCCGAAATTCGGGATCAGCAGGGCGAGGATGACGATTAGCACGCCATAGGTCAGGGCCGATACCGCGCCGGGGATAAATCCGGCCAGCAACAGTTTGCCCACGTCCTGCTCAACGATAATCGCATAGATCACCAGAATGGCCGAGGGCGGGATCATCGAAGCCAGCGTGCCGCCTGCAGCCACCACACCGGCTGCAAACCGTTTGTCATAGCCGACCTGAAGCATTTCGGGGATGGCGATGCGGGCGAATACGGCAGCGGTGGCCACTGACGCCCCCGACACAGCGGCAAAGCCTGCCGTTGCAAAGATGGTTGCCACAGCCATACCGCCGGGCAGCCAGCCGACCCAGCGTTTGGCGGCCTCGAACAGCGCCTTGGTCAGGCCGGCGTAATAAGCAAGGTATCCGATCAGGATAAAGGTGGGGATCAGTGATAACGCCTGATGTGAAATCTTGGAATGGGGCACCTGACCTGCGATTTTCACCGAAACCGTCAGCGCCTTGATAAATTTGTCCGGCTCATAGCCGAATTTGGCCCAGAAAATCCAGACCAGTCCGGTAAGGCCCGCCATACCGGCAGCAAAGGCCACCCGCATCCCCAGCACCACCAGCAGGAACATACCGCCGGTCACGGCAATGCCAATATCAATCGGTTCCATTACGCGGTATCCTCGTCGTTTGTGTCCAGCATCAGTTCAGCCTCTTCTGCGGCCTGTGCCGCGGCACTCATCACCAAGGGCACCGCCACGGGTTCGCTTAGCCCCAGAACCACAGCGCGGCCATAGCCCCAAAGCTGCACCACCAACCGCATCGCCAGCACAGTAAAGGCGACAGGCACGATCAGTTTTGCGGGCCACAGCGGGATGGATATGTCGATGGAGGAATCGCGGCTCCAGTAGGGCGCGTTGAAATCGAACGAGCGCAGGAAATGCGAATAGGATCCCCAGATCAGCAACAGGACCAGCACCAGCATGGCCAGCGTGGTGATAAACTCGGCCCCCCACAGGGCGCGGCCCCGCAGTTTGCCGACCAGAATGTCCATGCGGATATGCCCGCCATCGCGCTGGGTGTAAGCCACCCCCATAAAGGCAATCAGCGGCATCACCTGTTCGATCCAGTCGACATAGCCGGGCAGCGGCATGTTCATCGTATTACGCCCGCCGACCGATACCACAGCCAGGACCATCAGCGAGAAAATTGCCAGACCGCTGATAAGCGCCATCAGACTTTCGAGTTTGAATAACTGCCTGTCCAGACGGCTGAGAAACGAGCCATCTTCCAGCACTGCGGAACTCCCCGCCATGTGCATCCTCCCCCTGATTTATCGTTGCAGTGATATAGGCAGAAAGCAGGGGGGAGTGGCAAGGGTGGTTTTAAGGATTTTATTTGCTGACCGGCGAAGGCAGGGCATGGACACGCCACGGCTGCAATTATCTGTAGGGCGGGTTTCAACCCGCCATTGGGGCAAGGATAAGGTTGTGAGTTAATAACCCACCCTACGGGTTACTCTAGGCCAGTATTGCCAGGTCGTATGAATTGGTTAAAAAATGGTTGTGTCTCGAAAGTGGTGGAAATTGATTTCAGGCACCTCCGAGCGGGTTGAGTTATGCGCCGGTCAGGCGGCTTGGTCAAGGGTTGCGTCGGCGACGGGCTGAGCGAGCGTTTCCCAGCCATCGACCTTTCGCATGACGATCTGCCCCGAGGCCATCAGAGCCCAAAGCAGCATCGGCACGGTCTCGGCGCATGGCAGCACGGTCTGGGTCTTGATGCGGCGGCGGAATTCCTCGTTCAGGCGTTCGATCGCATTTGTCGTTCTGGCCGATTTCCACTGGCCTTGTGGCAGACGCGTGAAGGTGAAAAGCTTATCTCCTGCTTCTTCCAAGCTGTCAGCGACGGCCTTGCATTTCAGCCGCCATTTTCGCAGAAATGCCTTGCGGCGGGTGGCGATTTCCTCGGGTGTTTTGGCGTAGATCATGTCGCGGTAATCTTCTGTCAACTCATCATGCATACGCTTGGGTGCCTTGGCCAGAAGGTTGCGGTGCTTGTGCACCGTGCACCTCTGGATCGGCAGATCTTCACCCCAGAGGGCAATGAGAGCGACCTCAAGTCCCGGTGCCCCGTCCACGATGACAAATTCGGGCCGTTTCAACCCGCGCGCATCCAGATCGTTGATGAACTGACGCCAGGCGGAGGTGCTTTCGCCGCCCATGTTCATCAGTGATAACAAGACCTTCTGCCCATCCCGGCGCACGCCAATCGCGGCCAGAACCGAGATATTGGTGGCCTTCCTGTCAATCCGCGTTTTGATCACGGTGCCGTCCAGGATCAGCCGCACGATGTCTTCATCCGCAAGGCTGCGGGCGCACCACGCCTGCCAGTCCACCTTCACCTTGCGCCAGGCGCGGCTCACCACATCCTTGCTGACCGCCCCCTGAAACAGGCCGAACAGGGCGCGTTTTACCCGCCGTGTGTTGGTGCCCGAAAGGTAGACAGCAGCGATCAGCGCCTCGGCCTTCTTCGTCAGCCGCTGGTAGCGGGGCAATGCCTTCGAGCGCCATTCTCTGGCCTTGCCGGCCTCGCCTGTGATCCGCGCACGCGGCACGCGCACCGTTTCGGTTCCAAATGTTCCGACCAGTTGCCGCTCGCGATGCCCGTGGCGGTATCCGGCCTTTGCCCCGCCGCTGCGGCCATACCGGCAACGGCCCAGAAACTGCTCCAGCTCCTCTTCGAAAACCGCCTCGATCGTCGCGCGGATGTTCTGGCGCAGCCGGTCTTCAATCGGGTCATAGCCTGCTTCATTGGCCAGTAGCGCGGATGTCGATGTTGCTGTATTCTTTGTCATGGCGTGATCTCCTTGGCGGTTCCAGCCGCCGGTTGGGTGGCTTCGATGCACCCGGAGATTACGCCGTCCTCGAATTTCCACCAAACTCGCGACACTACCCACTTGAGGGAACCTCTAAAAATCCCCCAAAATCCGGCCTGACGGGGTAGAATCGTCATCAGGATGAAAATGATTCGACCGACGGGGTTTTGTCATGGGTCAGATGGGATTTTTTGATCTTTCCAGCCGATACGCGGGACTGGACAAATCTGGTGATCCGCTGGTGTTGCTCAACGACATGGTGCCGTTCGAGGATTACCGGGACGAGCTGAAGGCCATATGGCGCACGCCGCCCGAACAGCGCAAATCCAACGCTGGCCGCCCGCCTTGGGATGAGGTGCTGATATTCAAGACGATGGTTTTGCAGCAGCTCTACAACCTCTCTGACGATCAGATCGAGTATCAGATCCGCGACCGCCTGTCGTTCATGCGGTTTCTCGGCCTTGGCATTGAAGACAGCGTACCTGACGCCAAGACCATCTGGGCCTACCGTGAAAGGCTGGCCGGGGCCGGGAAGATGAAGGAGCTGTTTGACAAGTTCGATGCCTTTCTGCGCGAAAAGGGCTATCTGGCGATGGGCGGGCAGATTGTTGATGCGAGCATCGTTCCGGCGCCGCGCCAGCACAACAAAAGGGACGAGAACGAGAAAATCAAGGCGGGCGAAACGCCTGAAGAGTGGGAGGAAAAACCCCACAAGAAGCGCCAGAAGGACGTGGATGCGCGCTGGACGAAGAAGCACGGCAAGAGCTATTACGGCTACAAGAACCACATCAATGTCGACCGGCGGCACAAATTCATCCGCGCTTATGATGTCACCGATGCCGCCGTGCATGACAGCCAGGCGCTTGCCGGTCTGATTGATGCGAGCAACACCTCATCGGACCTGTGGGCCGACAGCGCCTATCGCTCGCAAAAGATCGAAAGCGAGCTGGAAGAGCGGGGGCTTCACAGCCATATCCATCACAAGGGCAGGCGCGGCAAGCCGCTTGGCGAGCGCCAGCAAAAGGCCAACCGGAGGCGCTCGAAAGTGCGGGTCCGGGTCGAGCATGTATTCGCTTTTCAGGAGCGCTCCATGGGCGGCAAGCTGATCCGCTCCATCGGCCTGAAGCGGGCGCGATTTCGCATCGGGATGATGAACCTGGTCTACAACATGAAGCGCTTCGTCCAGTTCGAATGCGGCCTGGCGGCGCCGGGATAAGGGTTCATGGGGTGAGGTGTGCCTGAAATACCCAAAACCGGCTTGAAACCGGTGAAAATGGGTTTATGATCCGAAGCAATCAGGCGGGACAGGCGAAAAACCGTCCACCCCGCCGCGAAGAAGGCGAAAACGGGAATTTACAGAGGTTCCCTTGAAGTAGTTATCTGGGTCAGCCCCTTGTGCTTTATTTGCGGTTGCAATCCAGATCGGCGGGGCGGGGCGCTCTGACAGTATTTCACGCAAGGTCTGGACTGTATCCGGTGGTAATACGCCTGCATCATCCTGCACAACAAGGCCCGTGGCGGCCGGGGTATCTGCATGTAATTTACGGGATTCGAGCAGGAGTCCTGTGAAAAGGATCGAGTATGCCAGCAGGAATATTTGAAATATCTGTTTCATTGCATAAGGCTATAACAACGCTGCCGGGGATTTTCTATATTATTTGGCAGATTTAGCCGGAAAACTATGTGCTTTTGTATTCGCATTTCCAGAATTTGGCAATAGATCGCCGGTTTTGCCCCTCATTCACATTATATGGTTTTTTATCCGGCTTTCTGCTTGCAGATATGTCGTAAATAAAACATAAACCGTCGTTATTCCCCTTGGAAAACAAGGCGGGTAAATCAGTGAAGGGTGGGAAATTGGATATTGATGCAGTTAAAAGCTCATACAAGGTATGGGCGCCTGTTTACGACAAAACCTTTGGCGCAATTACAACCGTAGGGCGTAAAAGGGCAATTCGGTACATCAATAGCCGGCAGGGTAAAGTGCTGGAAGTGGGCGTAGGTACCGGCCTATCTCTAAAGCATTACAAACCGCATTTGCAGGTTACAGGTATTGATGTTTCCAGCCATATGCTGGCCAAGGCGCGCAAGAAGGTTGCCAAGTGCAGCATGACCCACGTTGAAGGTATTCACGAGATGGACGCCCGCGCGATGGAGCTGCCGGACAACCATTTTGATACGGTCGTTGCGATGTATCTGGTGTCGGTTGTGCCTGACCCAGAACTGGTGATTGCGGAAATGGCGCGGGTCTGCAAACCCGGTGGTCAGGTGCTGATCGTAAACCACTTTGCCCGCGAAAAAGGGGCATTGGCACGGGTGGAAAAAGTAATGGCGCCTTTTGCCAATAAAATCGGCTGGCATTCGGATTTTTCCATCCACCGTATTCTGGGCGAGGACGAATTGGTCGTGCAGAGCAAAAGCAAATTGCCGCCGCTGGGCATGTTCACCTTCCTGCGCATGGAAAAACAGGATGATGCGCCGCGGGTTAACTAGGTCTATGCCTTAAGCAGATCGTCTACCACATCACCGGAAATTGAATGGGTCAGGGGGGTGAAATCCCCTTGGTCAAACATCGCTTTTGCCGCGTCAAAGATAACCCTGTGGGTGGCCCGTGCCAGGGCGGACCCCTGAGAAATGCGCGCCACGCCGATTTTGGCGAATTCCGCGCGGGATACTTTGGCATAGGGGCCGGCGGCCAAGCCGTTCACCGGCAGTTTTGTTGCCGCGCAAACTCGCGCCAGATCGTCAAAACTGGCCGTCATCGGCACATAGAGGCAATCAGCCCCGACCTCTTCATAGGCTTTCAGTCGGCGCAGGGCCTCGTCAATGTCATAGGCCCCGTGCATCACCCCGTCGGCGCGGGCCACCAGCACGAAATCATTGGGCAAGGCACGGGCGGCAGCAGCCGCAGCACGGATGCGCTCCACCGCCAGATCAAAATCATAGGGAGTGGCGGCAGGCAGGGTCATATCCTCGATTGAAATCCCTGCCAGTCCGATTTCCCCCGCCAGTCGCACGGTTTGGGCGCAGGTGTCAGGATCATCGCCAAAGCCGTTTTCAAAATCGCCCGATACCGGCACGTCCGCGGCGGCGACCAGATCTTGGGCATGGGCCAGCGCCTCGTCCCGCGTCACATGGCCCAGATCGGGCCGACCCAGTGTAAAGGCGTGCGCAGCGGAAGAGGTGGCTATCGCCTGTGCCCCCAAAGCGGCCAGCATCTTGGCGCTGCCCGCATCCCATGCGTTGGCAAGGATGAAAGGGTTACCGGGTTGGTGCAAGTCGCGGAAGGTGGTCATGGCAGGCCTCATTGATCTGGGACAGGGCGAATTTGACCAGCTTACCGTATAATCGCGCCCGAACAAGGGGAGCGAGGTTCAAAGCAATGGCTTACCCGACCAGCCCCTTAGCAAATCCGACCAGCCGTTCCAGCGCCTGCCCGAAAACCCCGTCCTCAACCGTCATTGCCACGCGGATATGGCCGGCGGCTGACTGGCCGAAACTGTTGCCCGGCATCACCGCGATATGTTCGCTTTGCAGCAGGGCATGGGCGAAATCCTCGCCGCTCAACCCAGTGGCGCGCAGGTCTAGCATCAGATACATCGCCCCCATTGCAGGCAGGTGTTTGACCACGTTTTGCCCGTCCAGCACCCGCATGGCGATTTCGCGGCGGCGGGCAAAGGGGGCGGCGATTTCGGCCTCGAGCGGGGGGCCTTGTTCCAGGGCAAACAGGGCTGCGTCCTGAATGTAACCGGGTACGCCATAAGTGGTGTGGGTGGCCAGATTGGACAGGTGTTTGATCGCGTCCTCGGGCGCGACAATCCAGCCGATCCGGCTGCCGGTCATCGCGTGGCTTTTGGACATGGAGCCGACCACCAGCGTGCGTTCTGCCATATCGGGCAAGGCGCGGGGGCTGAGATGTTCGCCCTGCCAGATCTGGGTGTCATATACCTCGTCCGAGATCAGCCATAGGTCATTTTCACGGCAGACATCGGCGATACCGTTAAGCGTGGCGCGGGAATAGACCACGCCGGTGGGGTTGTTCGGGGTGTTGATCAGCAGGGATTTGGCCCCCTTGGCATGCTTCGCAATCGCTTCGGCCTGTGGCTCGAAATTGTCCTGCGCGTGGGCGGCAACGGGGGTGGCAATAGCGCCGACCGCGCGCAGGGTGGCGGGGTAGGTGGCGTAATAGGGATCAATAAACAGGGCGGTGTCGCCTTCGTCGCAAACCGCGTGATGGCTGGAAAACAGCGCTGATTGCCCACCCGGGGTGATCAGCACATTGTCGATCGTGGTGGGCACGCCGGTGCGATCCTGCACCCGTTTGGCCACGGCCTGTCGCAATTCATCCGTGCCCGGCACCGCGGCATATCCGGTGTGGCCGCCCAGCGCCGATTTATGCATCGCGTTCAGGATATCGGGGTGGGTGCGGATATCGTGTTCACCGATGGTCAGTTCGGTGACAGGGATGCCGGACTCGATCATTTCGATGGATTTCAGATAGAGGCCCCAGCCGTCATGGCCGTTATCCAGAAGGGTGGTGATACGGTTTGATAATTGCATGGTGACTCGGGCCTTGCGTTGCTTTGCGCCACGCGACCACGGCAGAGGGGTGTTTGTCAAACGGGGAATTTGTGTGGAGGGGTGAACCCCGCCCTACGGTTCTAGGAATAGAATTCGAATATGAAATAAGCTATGGCTGCAAATAACAGAACTATAGGGAACCTCTGTAAATTCCCGTTTTCGCCTTCTTCGCGGCGGGGTGGACGGTTTTTCGCCTGTCCCGCCTGATTGCTTCGGATCATAAACCCATTTTCACCGGTTTCAAGCCGGTTTTGGGTATTTCAGGCACACCTCACCCCATGAACCCTTATCCCGGCGCCGCCAGGCCGCATTCGAACTGGACGAAGCGCTTCATGTTGTAGACCAGGTTCATCATCCCGATGCGAAATCGCGCCCGCTTCAGGCCGATGGAGCGGATCAGCTTGCCGCCCATGGAGCGCTCCTGAAAAGCGAATACATGCTCGACCCGGACCCGCACTTTCGAGCGCCTCCGGTTGGCCTTTTGCTGGCGCTCGCCAAGCGGCTTGCCGCGCCTGCCCTTGTGATGGATATGGCTGTGAAGCCCCCGCTCTTCCAGCTCGCTTTCGATCTTTTGCGAGCGATAGGCGCTGTCGGCCCACAGGTCCGATGAGGTGTTGCTCGCATCAATCAGACCGGCAAGCGCCTGGCTGTCATGCACGGCGGCATCGGTGACATCATAAGCGCGGATGAATTTGTGCCGCCGGTCGACATTGATGTGGTTCTTGTAGCCGTAATAGCTCTTGCCGTGCTTCTTCGTCCAGCGCGCATCCACGTCCTTCTGGCGCTTCTTGTGGGGTTTTTCCTCCCACTCTTCAGGCGTTTCGCCCGCCTTGATTTTCTCGTTCTCGTCCCTTTTGTTGTGCTGGCGCGGCGCCGGAACGATGCTCGCATCAACAATCTGCCCGCCCATCGCCAGATAGCCCTTTTCGCGCAGAAAGGCATCGAACTTGTCAAACAGCTCCTTCATCTTCCCGGCCCCGGCCAGCCTTTCACGGTAGGCCCAGATGGTCTTGGCGTCAGGTACGCTGTCTTCAATGCCAAGGCCGAGAAACCGCATGAACGACAGGCGGTCGCGGATCTGATACTCGATCTGATCGTCAGAGAGGTTGTAGAGCTGCTGCAAAACCATCGTCTTGAATATCAGCACCTCATCCCAAGGCGGGCGGCCAGCGTTGGATTTGCGCTGTTCGGGCGGCGTGCGCCATATGGCCTTCAGCTCGTCCCGGTAATCCTCGAACGGCACCATGTCGTTGAGCAACACCAGCGGATCACCAGATTTGTCCAGTCCCGCGTATCGGCTGGAAAGATCAAAAAATCCCATCTGACCCATGACAAAACCCCGTCGGTCGAATCATTTTCATCCTGATGACGATTCTACCCCGTCAGGCCGGATTTTGGGGGATTTTTAGAGGTTCCCTATACTGAATTTCCGCAAAACGGTTGCTCGCTTGAGGTTCTTTTCTGAGCTGTCAGGGCGCTGTTTCTTTTCAATATATAGGGAACCTCTGTAAATTCCCGTTTTCGCCTTCTTCGCGGCGGGGTGGACGGTTTTTCGCCTGTCCCGCCTGATTGCTTCGGATCATAAACCCATTTTCACCGGTTTCAAGCCGGTTTTGGGTATTTCAGGCACACCTCACCCCATGAACCCTTATCCCGGCGCCGCCAGGCCGCATTCGAACTGGACGAAGCGCTTCATGTTGTAGACCAGGTTCATCATCCCGATGCGAAATCGCGCCCGCTTCAGGCCGATGGAGCGGATCAGCTTGCCGCCCATGGAGCGCTCCTGAAAAGCGAATACATGCTCGACCCGGACCCGCACTTTCGAGCGCCTCCGGTTGGCCTTTTGCTGGCGCTCGCCAAGCGGCTTGCCGCGCCTGCCCTTGTGATGGATATGGCTGTGAAGCCCCCGCTCTTCCAGCTCGCTTTCGATCTTTTGCGAGCGATAGGCGCTGTCGGCCCACAGGTCCGATGAGGTGTTGCTCGCATCAATCAGACCGGCAAGCGCCTGGCTGTCATGCACGGCGGCATCGGTGACATCATAAGCGCGGATGAATTTGTGCCGCCGGTCGACATTGATGTGGTTCTTGTAGCCGTAATAGCTCTTGCCGTGCTTCTTCGTCCAGCGCGCATCCACGTCCTTCTGGCGCTTCTTGTGGGGTTTTTCCTCCCACTCTTCAGGCGTTTCGCCCGCCTTGATTTTCTCGTTCTCGTCCCTTTTGTTGTGCTGGCGCGGCGCCGGAACGATGCTCGCATCAACAATCTGCCCGCCCATCGCCAGATAGCCCTTTTCGCGCAGAAAGGCATCGAACTTGTCAAACAGCTCCTTCATCTTCCCGGCCCCGGCCAGCCTTTCACGGTAGGCCCAGATGGTCTTGGCGTCAGGTACGCTGTCTTCAATGCCAAGGCCGAGAAACCGCATGAACGACAGGCGGTCGCGGATCTGATACTCGATCTGATCGTCAGAGAGGTTGTAGAGCTGCTGCAAAACCATCGTCTTGAATATCAGCACCTCATCCCAAGGCGGGCGGCCAGCGTTGGATTTGCGCTGTTCGGGCGGCGTGCGCCATATGGCCTTCAGCTCGTCCCGGTAATCCTCGAACGGCACCATGTCGTTGAGCAACACCAGCGGATCACCAGATTTGTCCAGTCCCGCGTATCGGCTGGAAAGATCAAAAAATCCCATCTGACCCATGACAAAACCCCGTCGGTCGAATCATTTTCATCCTGATGACGATTCTACCCCGTCAGGCCGGATTTTGGGGGATTTTTAGAGGTTCCCTATAAATGATGTTGAAGGGGTGCGTGAAACCTTTGGGCAGTTCAATATCGCGCAGATCAAAACCACCTACACAATCGGATTGAAGAATGAAGCACGCGGTGAACGCGGCGAGGTTCTGATTGCAAATTACGATCTGCCCTCACAATAAGGAACAAAACCTAATGCCCCCAAAAACCTTCTGGGTAGTGTCGCGAGTTTGGTGGAAATTCGAGGACGGCGTAATCTCCGGGTGCATCGAAGCCACCCAACCGGCGGCTGGAACCGCCAAGGAGATCACGCCATGACAAAGAATACAGCAACATCGACATCCGCGCTACTGGCCAATGAAGCAGGCTATGACCCGATTGAAGACCGGCTGCGCCAGAACATCCGCGCGACGATCGAGGCGGTTTTCGAAGAGGAGCTGGAGCAGTTTCTGGGCCGTTGCCGGTATGGCCGCAGCGGCGGGGCAAAGGCCGGATACCGCCACGGGCATCGCGAGCGGCAACTGGTCGGAACATTTGGAACCGAAACGGTGCGCGTGCCGCGTGCGCGGATCACAGGCGAGGCCGGCAAGGCCAGAGAATGGCGCTCGAAGGCATTGCCCCGCTACCAGCGGCTGACGAAGAAGGCCGAGGCGCTGATCGCTGCTGTCTACCTTTCGGGCACCAACACACGGCGGGTAAAACGCGCCCTGTTCGGCCTGTTTCAGGGGGCGGTCAGCAAGGATGTGGTGAGCCGCGCCTGGCGCAAGGTGAAGGTGGACTGGCAGGCGTGGTGCGCCCGCAGCCTTGCGGATGAAGACATCGTGCGGCTGATCCTGGACGGCACCGTGATCAAAACGCGGATTGACAGGAAGGCCACCAATATCTCGGTTCTGGCCGCGATTGGCGTGCGCCGGGATGGGCAGAAGGTCTTGTTATCACTGATGAACATGGGCGGCGAAAGCACCTCCGCCTGGCGTCAGTTCATCAACGATCTGGATGCGCGCGGGTTGAAACGGCCCGAATTTGTCATCGTGGACGGGGCACCGGGACTTGAGGTCGCTCTCATTGCCCTCTGGGGTGAAGATCTGCCGATCCAGAGGTGCACGGTGCACAAGCACCGCAACCTTCTGGCCAAGGCACCCAAGCGTATGCATGATGAGTTGACAGAAGATTACCGCGACATGATCTACGCCAAAACACCCGAGGAAATCGCCACCCGCCGCAAGGCATTTCTGCGAAAATGGCGGCTGAAATGCAAGGCCGTCGCTGACAGCTTGGAAGAAGCAGGAGATAAGCTTTTCACCTTCACGCGTCTGCCACAAGGCCAGTGGAAATCGGCCAGAACGACAAATGCGATCGAACGCCTGAACGAGGAATTCCGCCGCCGCATCAAGACCCAGACCGTGCTGCCATGCGCCGAGACCGTGCCGATGCTGCTTTGGGCTCTGATGGCCTCGGGGCAGATCGTCATGCGAAAGGTCGATGGCTGGGAAACGCTCGCTCAGCCCGTCGCCGACGCAACCCTTGACCAAGCCGCCTGACCGGCGCATAACTCAACCCGCTCGGAGGTGCCTGAAATCAATTTCCACCACTTTCGAGACACAACCCTAGCGCCCCTGCCAGAATGATCGTTATCACAGCTTGGGTAAATCGTAGCGATGCAGTTGTCATATTGTACACTCTATATTTCACCCGCGTTTTGCGGCCCGATAGGACAGGGGGAGCGACACGAGGTAGGCCAGATCGACCAGCGCCAGAACATGCCACGGGAACACCGTCAGCACGATCAGGAACAGAACCACACCGGCAAACAGGATGAACTGTCTTTCCTGCGGGATGGTCAGCTTTTTGATTGAATAGGTCGGGATCCGGCTGACGGCCAGACCGCCTGCAAAGATGATATAGAGGGCAACGATCACCGGATGGGTGGCGACCCCGTCCCAGCCCATCAACAGCAGGAACGCGGGCAGGAACCCCAGACAGGCCAGCGCGGGCGCGGGCACGCCGACAAAGAAACGCTGATCAACAGGTTCGTCGTCATCTTCCAGCAGGGCGACGTTGAAACGGGCCAGCCGCATCATACAGGCGATGGTATAGATGATCAGCGCCAGCCAGCCGAAATTGGCATAGGGCGTGCCGGCAAAGAACATCGCATAAAGGATAATGGTCGGGGCCACGCCGAAATTGAAAAAATCGGCCAGCGTGTCCAGTTCGGCGCCGAACTGGCTGGTGGATTCCAGCATCCGCGCCAGTTTGCCATCCACCGCATCCAGCAGCATTGCCAGCAGCAACAGATACAGCGCCGAGGTGAAATGCCCCGATATCCCCGAACGCACCGCTGTCAGTCCGGCAATCAGACCAAAGATCGTTACAAAGTTCGGAATGAACCTTCTGAACGGGACTTTTTTGGCCTCGGGGACATTCATATCCGCACACCCTCGTAGTTCGGGGGCGGGTCGGACAGATCGGCCAGCACGGTTTCACCGGCAACAGCATTTTGTCCCAACACGATTTTGGGCTGCACACCGACGGGCAGGAACACATCCAGACGGCTGCCAAAGCGGATCAGGCCAAAGCGGTGGCCCGCCTCGATCTTGTCACCGACCTTGACGAAACAGACGATGCGCCGTGCCACAAGGCCCGCAATCTGGATCACGCCGATAGAGATGCCGTCGTCATTGGTGATGGTCAGGGAATTGCGCTCGTTATGCTCGCTGGCTTTGTCCAGTGAGGCATTGACGAATTTGCCTTTGTGGTAATTGATATGGGTGAATTCACCGGCCATTGGCGCGCGGTTCACATGGCAGTTGAATACGTTCATGAATACCGAAACCCGCACACGTTCGTCCGGTCCCAGCCCCATATCCTCGGGCGGGACAACGGTGGAAATCAGGCTGACCACACCGTCGGCGGGCGACAGGATCAGCCCCTCTTTTTGTGGCACCGAGCGCACAGGGTTACGGAAAAAGTAGTAACACCAGACGGTCATCACCATGCCGACCCAGAACAGCGGTTCCCACAACAGGCCCAGCCCGATCGAGATCGCGGCAAAGATGGCAACAAATTTAACCCCTTCGGGGTGCATCGGGACGGCGACGATTTTCAGCGGGTTCGACATGACATTCCGTTATCTAGGCAAGGATCAGATGTTGCCACAGCACGTAAGCCAGAAACAGCCCGTTTGCAATCAACAAACACATGACGGCCAATGATCCGAGGTCTTTGGCATCGCGGGCAAATTCGCTCCAGTCGGGGGAAACATGGTCCACCACGGCCTCGATGGCCGTGTTCAGGGCCTCGACGGCAACCAGCAACAGGGCAAGGGTGGTTGCGATCAGATATTCCGCAGGTGTGGCGCCGATCAGGGCAAACCCCGCGATGACCAGAAGATATAACAATACCTCTTGCCGGAATGCGGCTTCTTTCCAAAGGCATTTGATCCCGCCAAGGGAATAGCTGGCCGCGGCAAAGACATGTTTGATGCCTGTGGTGCGTTCGGGTTTTTGCGGCTGGATCATGGGTTACTCCGCCGCTGTCCGGCAGTTGGACGTAACATCCAGCTTAGGGAGCCGTTCGCTGGTGGTGATGTCCATCATGCCAAGGATCGTGTGGAACATGTTTTCATGGGTTGCCGGCTGTTTGGCGCGGCTGTCCATACAGGCCTGATCAAGTCCGAAAGCCTTTTTATACGCATCCGAAAACCACAGGATCATTGGCACGCGGGTCTGGGTGTCGGGGGCCATGAAATAGGGGGTGCCATGCAGATAAATCCCGTTTTCTCCCAGTGATTCCCCATGATCTGACATATAGAACATTGCCGGGATCACATTGTCCTGCGCCTGTAGGAATTTGATAGATTCCGCGAGAATATGATCGGTATAGGCGATGGTGTTGTCATAGGCATTTTTGATTTCCCCGCTGGAACAATTTTTCAATTCGGAATCATTGCAAGCGGGGGTGAAACGCTCGTATTCTTTGGGGTAGCGAAGATAGTAGGATGGACCATGGCTACCAATCTGGTGGAGCACCAGAACCGTATCCTCGGTTATGGTGGCGGATTTTTCTTTTAGGGTTTTCAAAATGATCCCGTCATTGCATTCACCAACAGCACAGAATTCGGGATCTTTTTGATAGGTCAGGGCCTGAAAACCGCCAATCCGTTCGGCAATCCCCTTGTCGCCGGTGTTATTGTCAAACCATTCAACATTGACGCCGGCATGAGCCAGAATATCCAGCAGGTTTTCATTGGCCAAACCGGCCTCGTAGGAGTAATCGCCACGCCCGAACCGCGAGAACATGCAGGGCAGAGAGGTAGCGGTGGCGGTGCCACAACTGCGCACGTCTTCAAACACGGTGATGTCATCGCGCATTGCTTCCAGTTCGGGGTTGGTGTCGCGCTCGTATCCCAGCAGGCTGAAATCCTGTGCGCGGGCGGTTTCGCCCACCATGATCACCGTCAGAACCGGCTTTTGCGCGGTTGTGATCAGCGGGCCTTTCACGGCATCCTCGCCGCGGGGTTGCAACACAATATCACGGGTGTTCAGCACCAGATTAGCATAGCGGATGGTGCTGGTAATTGGTGCTCCGGGTTGAAAACTGCCCATCAGATCCTTGTTGTCGTGGATTGCACCAGAGAAATTCTTGTAGTTGGCAAACAGCAATGCGGCACACAGCCCGATACCGGCAATGGCCAAAAACCCCTGACTAACCAGCGCGCGCAGGAAACGCGGGCGTTTTACAGGGATCATCCAGACGATAATCGAGGGAATGATCGCGTAAATCACCACATGGGTGATAAAACCGAAGGTGATCAGGTGCTTGCCCTCTTGCATCGTGGTGGTCATGACGTTCTGGATCATGTCGCGGTCAATCATCACGCCCAGCGTGTCCATATAATAGTACGACACCCCGCCGACCATCAGCAGAAAGATCAGGAACGGTTTTTGCAACCATTTGCCGGAAAACAGTGCGATCACAAACAGGATCAGTCCGAAAACCGCCAGCCCGAACAAGGCGACATGCAGCGTGTTGCCCTCGAATATCCGTTGGGCCTTGCCCCAGAAGGTGTTGTTGTATGCGGCCATGATAAAGGCCGCGACGATTATGCTCAGAAGAACGGGGGATATACCGCGTTGATCGGCTTGATTTTCGATTTTCATACTTGGGGGCCTGTTCGTTATCCTGTCACTTACGATCTACTTAAACAGTCTGAACAATGATTTCCACCAAGGTTTATACTTGCGGCGGGTTTATTGCCGAAACATAAAAAACCCCTCTGGTGCGGAGAGTACACCAGAGGGGCCAGGTTACCCGTTATAGGGCCTGCCGGGTTTGAAGGGTATTAATCGTCACCATCTCCACCTTCACCACCTTCGCCGCCGTCACCTTCGCCACCGTCACCGTCACCACCGTGGCCATCACCACCTTCACCGCCGTCACCATGGTCGTCATCACTTTCGTCATCGTCGTCTGAACCGCTGCCAGTGGTGCCCGTGCCAGTGGTGCCTGTGTCAGTCGTTCCTGTGCCTGTGCCTGTGCCTGTGTCGGTAGCACCCGTGCCTGTCTTTTTTGGGGTAGATGTTGCCATGGTCGGATCGGGGTCGGTGATCGCAGCCTGTGCATAGGCTGTGGATGTTCCAAATGTAATGCTCAAAAGCGCAATTGCTGCTGTGCTTGTAAGTAGTTTTTTCAGAGTAATGCCCGAAAGTTGGTGATGGGGTGATTGGGTGGCATATCATGGCGGTGTTGACGCGCCGCGATTCTCAGAGAGAAAAGGATATGCCACATGGAAGACGATACTATTTTGGAGTTTACCGATCCAGCCGGAATTTCACCTGATCCGCTGACGGATATCTTGCGCAAAGGCGCGCGGGATCTGTTGGCACAGGCGGTCGAGGCCGAGGTTTGTGATCTGATGGCGCAACACGCGCATTTGAGGGATTCGGCCGGTCGCCAGCGCCTTGTTCGCCACGGATACCTGCCGGAGCGCGAGGTGATGACGGGGATCGGCCCTGTCCCGGTGAATGTGCCTCGGGTGCGTGATCGTGGCACGGGGGCGGAGAAGATCAGGTTCACCTCGACGCTTCTGCCGCCGTATCTGCGCCGGGCAAAGTCGGTCGAGGAGTTGTTGCCCTGGCTCTATCTCAAAGGTATTTCCACGGGTGATTTCGGCGAAGCACTGGCGGCCCTTCTGGGGCCTGATGCGGGTGGTTTGACATCGAGCACGATTTCGCGCCTGAAGGCGGAGTGGTGGGCAGAATACGAGCGTTGGAACCGGCGTGACCTGTCGGCCAAACGCTATGTGTATTTCTGGGCCGACGGGGTTTATTTCAAGCCGCGCACGGATGCTGACAAGCAATGCATGCTGGTGATCATCGGCGCGGACGAGTGGGGTAACAAGGATGTTCTGGGCCTCGTGGACGGGTATCGAGAAAGCAGCCAGAGCTGGCGTGAACTGCTGCTGGACTTGCAACGTCGTGGCCTCAGAAAAGCCCCTGATCTGGCCGTTGGTGATGGCGCGCTCGGCTTCTGGAACGCCTTGCGGGAGGTGTTCGGTGAGACCCGGGAGCAGCGCTGCTGGGTGCATAAAACCGGCAACGTCCTGAATGCCATGCCGAAGTCGCTGCAAGCCAAAGCCAAGGGCCATCTACAGGACATCTGGATGGCCGAGAACAAACGGGACGCCGAGGCCGCGTTCAATTTCTTCATCGAAGCCTATGGCGTGAAATACGAGCGTGCCGTGGGGAAGCTGACCAAGGACCGGGACGTGCTGCTGACCTTCTACGACTTCCCTGCCGAGCACTGGAAACACATCCGCACATCCAACCCCATCGAAAGCATATTTGCCACCGTGCGGCACCGAACGAAGAAGACCAAAGGCTGCCTCGGGCGCAAGACCGCCTTGGCAATGACCTTCCGCCTGATGATGTCGGCAAAGAAGAAATGGCGTAAACTCGACGGCGCATTCCGATTGCCGGAAATCATCGAAGGGGTTGAATTTAAGGACGGGATCAAGCAGGAAAAACATGCCGCCTGATTACTGCGTCACCAACTTTTGGGCATAGCTCGTTTTTTCATCGTGCATTTCCCTGTAGCTGTATTTGCCCAGAACCGAGCGTTTGGATTTGTCCGTGATGGACGTGTGAAGCAGGCCGTGAGTGGCTTTGCCGTTTTGATATGGCACTATTGCTGCAATTGCCGGTTGTGTGTATTGGCCAGAGGTTTATTGCGCGACAACTGGCCATTTATGCCGGTTGTCAAACAAAAGTTTAGGTTCAACGTGCCGATATAAAACGAAATATTATTATTCCCGACAGAAAGAAATTATTTATCCAAGCCAATTTCGCGGCCGATCCATCCTTTGCAAGAAGCGTTTAGGGAACCTCTAAAAATCCCCCAAAATCCGGCCTGACGGGGTAGAATCGTCATCAGGATGAAAATGATTCGACCGACGGGGTTTTGTCATGGGTCAGATGGGATTTTTTGATCTTTCCAGCCGATACGCGGGACTGGACAAATCTGGTGATCCGCTGGTGTTGCTCAACGACATGGTGCCGTTCGAGGATTACCGGGACGAGCTGAAGGCCATATGGCGCACGCCGCCCGAACAGCGCAAATCCAACGCTGGCCGCCCGCCTTGGGATGAGGTGCTGATATTCAAGACGATGGTTTTGCAGCAGCTCTACAACCTCTCTGACGATCAGATCGAGTATCAGATCCGCGACCGCCTGTCGTTCATGCGGTTTCTCGGCCTTGGCATTGAAGACAGCGTACCTGACGCCAAGACCATCTGGGCCTACCGTGAAAGGCTGGCCGGGGCCGGGAAGATGAAGGAGCTGTTTGACAAGTTCGATGCCTTTCTGCGCGAAAAGGGCTATCTGGCGATGGGCGGGCAGATTGTTGATGCGAGCATCGTTCCGGCGCCGCGCCAGCACAACAAAAGGGACGAGAACGAGAAAATCAAGGCGGGCGAAACGCCTGAAGAGTGGGAGGAAAAACCCCACAAGAAGCGCCAGAAGGACGTGGATGCGCGCTGGACGAAGAAGCACGGCAAGAGCTATTACGGCTACAAGAACCACATCAATGTCGACCGGCGGCACAAATTCATCCGCGCTTATGATGTCACCGATGCCGCCGTGCATGACAGCCAGGCGCTTGCCGGTCTGATTGATGCGAGCAACACCTCATCGGACCTGTGGGCCGACAGCGCCTATCGCTCGCAAAAGATCGAAAGCGAGCTGGAAGAGCGGGGGCTTCACAGCCATATCCATCACAAGGGCAGGCGCGGCAAGCCGCTTGGCGAGCGCCAGCAAAAGGCCAACCGGAGGCGCTCGAAAGTGCGGGTCCGGGTCGAGCATGTATTCGCTTTTCAGGAGCGCTCCATGGGCGGCAAGCTGATCCGCTCCATCGGCCTGAAGCGGGCGCGATTTCGCATCGGGATGATGAACCTGGTCTACAACATGAAGCGCTTCGTCCAGTTCGAATGCGGCCTGGCGGCGCCGGGATAAGGGTTCATGGGGTGAGGTGTGCCTGAAATACCCAAAACCGGCTTGAAACCGGTGAAAATGGGTTTATGATCCGAAGCAATCAGGCGGGACAGGCGAAAAACCGTCCACCCCGCCGCGAAGAAGGCGAAAACGGGAATTTACAGAGGTTCCCTTTAAACAATAGTTTAGGGAAAATCCGGCGATAAGAGCACATCTGATCCATCCAAATCGGCTTCTTGTCAGGGCTACGATACTCTGCTAGCAATTGGCCCATGAAACAGAACGCCGTAATTTGCTGTATTTGCATTATCTGCTGACATAGGTCACGCGGGCTGTTCTTTTCGTTTTCCATCACAAACCGAAGTTGATATGCCCGCAGGGGAATGCCGCCTGACGAGGATATCATGGTCGAAATCAAACTGCACAACACCAAGACCCGCAAGAAAGAGGTCTTTACACCGATAGATGCCAGCAATGTGCGCATGTATGTCTGCGGCCCCACGGTTTATGACCGCGCCCATCTGGGCAACGCGCGCCCCGTGGTGGTGTTCGACGTGCTGAACCGGTTGTTGCGCCATGTTTACGGCGAAGATCACGTCACCTATGTGCGCAACTTCACCGATGTGGATGACAAGATCATTGCGCGAGCCGAGCAGGATAATCGCAAGATTGGCGATATCACATCGGAAACGACGCAGTGGTTTCTGGAGGATATGGCGGCACTGGGTGCGCGCGAGCCGGACCATATGCCACGGGCCACGCAATATATTCCGCAGATGGTGACGATGATCGAAGAACTGATCGCAGGCGGTCATGCGTATGAGGCCGAGGGGCATGTGCTGTTTGCGGTCGAAAGCTGTGAGAAATACGGCGCGCTGTCGGGCCGCACGATCAAGGACATGATCGCTGGCAGCCGTGTCGAGGTTGCCCCCTACAAACGCAACCCGATGGATTTTGTGCTGTGGAAACCGTCAAGCGGTGATCAGCCGGGGTGGGAGTCGCCTTGGGGCTATGGCCGTCCGGGCTGGCATATCGAATGTTCGGCGATGGCTTACGAATTGCTGGGCGAAAGCTTCGATATTCACGGCGGCGGCAATGATTTGATGTTCCCGCACCATGAAAACGAGATTGCGCAAAGCTGCTGCGCCCACCCGCACGGCGATTTCGCGCGGGTCTGGATGCATAACGAGATGTTGCAGGTCGAGGGTAAGAAGATGTCCAAGTCTTTGGGCAATTTCTTTACCGTGCGCGATCTGCTGGACCAAGGGGTGCCGGGCGAGGTGATCCGGTTTGTGTTTTTGAGCACACATTACAGGAAGCCGATGGATTGGACCGAGAAGAAACGGCAAGAGGCCGAGGCGACTTTGCGGAAGTGGTTTCTCAAAACTGATGATGTAGAAGCCGCTCCAACCATTCCGTCAAGAATTGTCGATGCGTTGTGTGATGACTTGAACATATCGATGGCACTTTCCGAGATGCAGAGGATGAGTGGCCCGGCGTTGAAATCTGCGATGCGGTTGTTGGGTTTTCCCGATGCCGAAGATGTAGATTGGTTTCGGGTTCAAGGATCAGACTTGGTTGGTGTTGCAATGATAGGCGAGGGAAACCTTTCGCACGCGCAAGAACTGTTGAACCCAATTTTACGGCGTTGGCAATCAATGCGAGACAAAAAGAACTATCAAGAAGCGGACAATATAAAAAAGGTGCTTGAAGGAATGCAGGTTGAATTGAAAGCAACTGGGCAAGGACCGCAAGCAACAGTTCGAGATTATGGGCTGCTGGATCCCAAAAAACTGGAGACCCTTTTATGACCAACATAGCAACAGAGGACAGCGCCCGACCCTGGGTGGGCGATTGTGAGGGTTCGGGGGTGAGCCACGGCGCAGGAACCACAACCTATTATCCAACCCCAACGTTGCAAAAGCGCCCTCCCGTGGGGAGGGTCGGGCGCTGTCCGGCGGTGCCGTCCGGTGGTGCATTATGACGAGGGAACGGCTTTATATTTACGACACCACCCTGCGGGACGGGCAACAAACCCAGGGGGTGCAATTCTCGACCCCCGAGAAAATCCAGATTGCCGAAATGCTGGATAGTCTTGGCGTTGATTACATCGAAGGCGGCTGGCCCGGTGCCAACCCCACCGACAGTGCCTTTTTCGACACCGCCCCGAAAACCCGCGCCACCATGGCCGCTTTCGGCATGACCAAACGCAGCGGGCGGTCGGCGGAAAATGACGATGTGCTGGCGGCCGTGATGAACGCGGGCACAAGCGCCGTTTGTCTGGTTGGCAAATCGCACCCCTTCCATGTGGAAACCGCGCTTGGCATCACTCTTGCGGAAAACCTCGAAAACCTGACCGCCAGTTTCAAACATATCACCGCGCAGGGCCGCGAAGCGCTGTTTGATGCCGAACATTTCTTTGACGGCTACAGGGCCAACCCCGATTACGCCCTGCAATGCGCACTCGCCGCATATGAATCCGGTTGCCGCTGGGTGGTTCTATGCGACACCAACGGCGGCACTTTACCGGGTGAAATTGCGGACATCACCAGGGCGGTGATCGACGCGGGCGTGCCGGGCACGCATCTGGGTATCCACACCCACAATGACACCGAAAACGCCGTGGCCGGATCGCTGGCCGCGATCGAGGCCGGCGCGCGGCAGGTGCAGGGCACGCTGAACGGGCTGGGTGAACGCTGTGGCAACGCCAATCTGACCACGCTGATCCCCACATTGCTGTTAAAGCCGCAACTGGCCGAGCGCTTTGAAACCGGCATCACGCCAGACGCGCTGCACGGGCTGGTGAAAATCAGCCGTCAACTGGACGACATCCTGAACCGCGTGCCGAAAAATCAGGCCGCCTATGTCGGGGCCAGCGCATTCGCGCACAAGGCGGGGCTGCACGCCAGCGCCATCCTGAAAGATCCGTCCACCTATGAACATATCGACCCCGAAACAGTGGGCAATGCGCGGATTATTCCGATGTCCAATCAGGCGGGGCAATCAAACCTGCGCAAACGTCTGGCCGATGCGGGACTGGCGGTGGAAAAGGGTGACCCCGCGCTTGGCCGTATCCTAGAGGTGATCAAACAGCGCGAGGAAGAGGGCTATTCCTATGACACGGCGCAGGCCAGTTTCGAACTGCTGGCGCGGCGAGAGCTGGGGCAACTGCCGGAGTTTTTCGAGGTCAAACGCTACAAGGTGACGGTCGAGCGGCGCAAGAACAAATATGACAAGATGGTTAGCCTGTCCGAAGCCGTGGTGGTGGTGAAAATCGGTGACGACAAGAAACTGTCTGTTTCCGAAAGCATGGATGCCGAAGGCCACGACCGCGGGCCGGTCAACGCGCTGGCCAAGGCGCTGGCCAAGGACATGGGGCCGTATCAGGCCTGTATCGACGACATGCGGCTGGTCGATTTCGAGCTATGCCCAAAAGTTGGTGACGCAGTAATCAGGCGGCATGTTTTTCCTGCTTGATCCCGTCCTTAAATTCAACCCCTTCGATGATTTCCGGCAATCGGAAT
>NZ_CBDIBV010000002.1:0-116130 GCF_965277155.1 Profundibacter sp. | reverse complement strand
GCGTCAACACCGCCATGATATGCCACCCAATCACCCCATCACCAACTTTCGGGCATTACTCCCGAAAAAGACACACTTGCCGGTTGCCCTGCCGTTTTCTGAATATTAGCCGCAAATGGGGCCTTGAGGTTGGACACTGGCCCCTCCGGACCGGTTTCACGAAAAGTGGTGTAAGCCTTCAGAACAGCCTCTTCCACCTGCGCCATTTTGCTGGTTTCCACTTGCCCGCGCAGGACCAGAAACCGGTTAGCCCGGGAAAACGCCCCCAATCCGGCACTAAAACCATAGGCCGCGCGCAGGTCAGTGCGCACAGCATTGAATAAGACGCTGCCTTCCCCCACGCCAAGGGCCTTTACCAAAATAATATCGTCGAATTCATGGCCTTCCGCCGTCGGCGGGAGCGGGCCAATAAACGTCAGTGAACTGGCTTCAGCATCCGGTTGGAGCAGCAATATCCGTCGTGGGGTGAAATCAGCCTGAATGGCAGGCGGATCAACCGGCCCGCCTTCGGGCAGCCCCCCCAGCAGCGCGTCGACAGCTTTGCCGGCCTCTGTGTCGCTCAAGGCACCGGCAATCACGATGGTTGAGAGGTGGTCCCACTTTTTTGACCAGTCAGCAGCCAGTTTAAGATGGATCAGGGTTTCATTTAGGCTGCCAAACTCATTGGTTTTGTTTTTCTGTCATAGGCTTCATCCGGGGTCAATATTCCGTGGGTGGAATGCGGGCGCTCGGTGTTGTAGTAAGCCAACCATTTCCCGATCCCGGCGCGGGTCTGCGAACCCGTTTCAAATGCGTTGAGGTAAATGCATTCGTATTTCAAGGATCGCCAAAGCCGCTCGATCATCCGGTTATCGACCCAGCGACCTTTGCCATCCATCGAGATTTTCACGTCGGCTTCTTTCAGCGCCTGCGTCCATTCAAACCCGGTGAACTGGCTGCCCTGGTCGCTGTTCATGATATCGGGCTTGCCGTATTTGGCCATAGCCTCTTTCAGGGCTTCAACGCAAAAATCTGCCTCCATGCTGTTTGACAATCTCCAGCTCAAAACCTTGCGGCTGTGCCAGTCCATGATCGCGACCAAATAGAGGAACCCGCGCTGCATCGGAATGTAGGTGATATCTACGCACCACACATGGTTTGGACGATCAATCGTCAGGTCTCGCAGCAGATACGGGTAGATCTTATGCTGCGGATGTTTCTTGCTCGTGTTGGGCGTCTGGTAGATCGGAACCAACCGCATCAGCCGCATCAAACGGCGGACCCTGTGGCGACCACACTTGTAACCTTGGCGCTGCATGTGCCGGGCCATTTGCCGTGATCCATACCACGGCGTCTGCAAGAATTGCTTGTCGATTATTGTCATGAACCGCAAATTTTCAGCACTTTCGCCTTTTGGCTGGTAATACAGGTTCGAGCGCGCCAGAGAAAGTAGCCCGCATTGTCGTCGCACACTCAGATCATGCTCACGGCTCACCATTTTTTGCCTCGCTTCCCGAGCAACTGTTGCGAGGCGTTGGCTAAAAAATCCCGTTCCACGACCAGCTGACCAATCTTGGAGTGCAGCTTCTCAATCTGGGCTTCATCAACCCGATCAGGATCACGGCCCCGTCTGGAAAATGCCGTGGCCATGTTTTCAATCGCTGCTCGTTTCCATGTGCCAATCTGGGTTGGATGCACACCATACTTCTTCGACAGCTCCGCCATCGTCATTTCCTCGCGGATTGCTTCAAGCGCAACGCGGGCTTTGAATTCGGGAGAATGGTTCTTTCGTTTCGTCATTTTGAATCGTCTTTCTCATAAGTCGATCCACCTTAACAACTGGTCCGAATTTCCGCGACCACCTCTGACCGTGCTGCCATGCGCCGAGACCGTGCCGATGCTGCTTTGGGCTCTGATGGCCTCGGGGCAGATCGTCATGCGAAAGGTCGATGGCTGGGAAACGCTCGCTCAGCCCGTCGCCGACGCAACCCTTGACCAAGCCGCCTGACCGGCGCATAACTCAACCCGCTCGGAGGTGCCTGAAATCAATTTCCACCACTTTCGAGACACAACCAAGCCTCTTTAAAAACAGTGTGTGCGACATAAACAGTTTACCATGCTTTGGTGGAATCCCCATTTACCGCAAAACACAACCTACAGTTCATAATACTCTTGACGAAGTTTCTGAAAACAAGAATAGGGAACCTCTAAAAATCCCCCAAAATCCGGCCTGACGGGGTAGAATCGTCATCAGGATGAAAATGATTCGACCGACGGGGTTTTGTCATGGGTCAGATGGGATTTTTTGATCTTTCCAGCCGATACGCGGGACTGGACAAATCTGGTGATCCGCTGGTGTTGCTCAACGACATGGTGCCGTTCGAGGATTACCGGGACGAGCTGAAGGCCATATGGCGCACGCCGCCCGAACAGCGCAAATCCAACGCTGGCCGCCCGCCTTGGGATGAGGTGCTGATATTCAAGACGATGGTTTTGCAGCAGCTCTACAACCTCTCTGACGATCAGATCGAGTATCAGATCCGCGACCGCCTGTCGTTCATGCGGTTTCTCGGCCTTGGCATTGAAGACAGCGTACCTGACGCCAAGACCATCTGGGCCTACCGTGAAAGGCTGGCCGGGGCCGGGAAGATGAAGGAGCTGTTTGACAAGTTCGATGCCTTTCTGCGCGAAAAGGGCTATCTGGCGATGGGCGGGCAGATTGTTGATGCGAGCATCGTTCCGGCGCCGCGCCAGCACAACAAAAGGGACGAGAACGAGAAAATCAAGGCGGGCGAAACGCCTGAAGAGTGGGAGGAAAAACCCCACAAGAAGCGCCAGAAGGACGTGGATGCGCGCTGGACGAAGAAGCACGGCAAGAGCTATTACGGCTACAAGAACCACATCAATGTCGACCGGCGGCACAAATTCATCCGCGCTTATGATGTCACCGATGCCGCCGTGCATGACAGCCAGGCGCTTGCCGGTCTGATTGATGCGAGCAACACCTCATCGGACCTGTGGGCCGACAGCGCCTATCGCTCGCAAAAGATCGAAAGCGAGCTGGAAGAGCGGGGGCTTCACAGCCATATCCATCACAAGGGCAGGCGCGGCAAGCCGCTTGGCGAGCGCCAGCAAAAGGCCAACCGGAGGCGCTCGAAAGTGCGGGTCCGGGTCGAGCATGTATTCGCTTTTCAGGAGCGCTCCATGGGCGGCAAGCTGATCCGCTCCATCGGCCTGAAGCGGGCGCGATTTCGCATCGGGATGATGAACCTGGTCTACAACATGAAGCGCTTCGTCCAGTTCGAATGCGGCCTGGCGGCGCCGGGATAAGGGTTCATGGGGTGAGGTGTGCCTGAAATACCCAAAACCGGCTTGAAACCGGTGAAAATGGGTTTATGATCCGAAGCAATCAGGCGGGACAGGCGAAAAACCGTCCACCCCGCCGCGAAGAAGGCGAAAACGGGAATTTACAGAGGTTCCCCCAAGTTAATAATACGCGGTATAAACCAAATGCCTATGCTGATTTATCCTGCCATTTTCTGACAAGAACCTGTGCTACCCCTGATAAACAAGCATTTCACAGGAGAACACATGTCTGAAAACTGGATTGCCGTGGCTTCGGCCGAACATGTCCGTGTTGGCCGCACGCAAGGTTTCATGCAAGTGAACCATGGCAAACTGCCACCCTTGAAACGCATCCACCCCGGCGATCGCGTGGTTTATTATTCTCCAAGCGAAGTGATGCGCAAACCCGACGGGTTGCAATCCTTCACGGCCATCGGGGTGGTCCTGGACAAAGAGCCATATCAGGCCTCGATGCATGGCGGTAAGTTTCATCCCTACCGGCGGGACGTGGATTGGTTCAAGGCACAAGAAACACCGATCCGCCCGTTGCTGGACTATCTGGAATTCACATGTGGCAAACAGAACTGGGGATTCCAGATGCGGTGGCGCAGGTGGATGCGCAGATGTCCACTTGGAAAGCGGACAGTGACCTGATGCGCCTGAACGCGGCACCGGTCGGGGAGTGGGTGGAAACCCCGCCCGAACTGATGCAGGTGCTGGTGCGCGGGCTGGAAATTGGTCAGGCCTCGGACGGGGCATTCGACATCGGGCTGGGTGATCTGGTCAATGCCTGGGGTTTTGGGGCCGATAATGCCGACGAAATCGCGATCCGCGCCAATCTGGGCCAACCGCGACGCCCTACACACGAGCTTCTGGAACTGGACGAACAGGGCATTCGCGCCCGCAAGTTGGCCCCGCTGGCGCTGGATCTGTCCGGCATCGCCAAAGGATACGGTGTGGACCGGATGATGCAGGCTTGCGATGATTTCAACATCCCTTCGGCCCTTGTGGCACTGGACGGGGAGCTGCGCGCCAAAGGTGTGCAACCCGACAGCACCCCTTGGAGTGTGGTAATCGAAAAACCCGCCTATGATGTCCGCCTGCCGCTATCGATGCTGGAATTGCAGGACGCGGCCGTGGCCACATCAGGCGATTACCGCCACTGGGTCGAAGTTAGCCAAACCCGGTTTTCCCACACGATGGACCGCCGCATGGGTGGCCCCGCACAGCCTGGCATTGCCGGTGTCACTGTGGTAGCGTCAGACGGGATGACGGCGGATGCGATGGCCACCGCCATTCTGGTTTTGGGGTTGTCCGATGGACGTGCATTTGCCCGAAAGCACGGGGTTGATTGCCTGATACTGGAGCGTGCAGGTAGCGAGTTGCGCCAGCACGGTGTCGGGCCGCTATTTGATCCTTTAATCCAGTGTTCGGCGGAATCGTAAAAGCGCCAACAGGCCGAAACCAAATGTGAACAGCAGCATTGCAGCCATGGGTGCGCTGACCGCTTCCAGACTGGCCCCCTTAAGCATCACCGCGCGTATTATTCGCAGGAAATGGGTCAAGGGAAACAGTTCGCCAATGTATTGCGCCCAGACGGGCAGGTTGTGTCTCGAAAGTGGTGGAAATTGATTTCAGGCACCTCCGAGCGGGTTGAGTTATGCGCCGGTCAGGCGGCTTGGTCAAGGGTTGCGTCGGCGACGGGCTGAGCGAGCGTTTCCCAGCCATCGACCTTTCGCATGACGATCTGCCCCGAGGCCATCAGAGCCCAAAGCAGCATCGGCACGGTCTCGGCGCATGGCAGCACGGTCTGGGTCTTGATGCGGCGGCGGAATTCCTCGTTCAGGCGTTCGATCGCATTTGTCGTTCTGGCCGATTTCCACTGGCCTTGTGGCAGACGCGTGAAGGTGAAAAGCTTATCTCCTGCTTCTTCCAAGCTGTCAGCGACGGCCTTGCATTTCAGCCGCCATTTTCGCAGAAATGCCTTGCGGCGGGTGGCGATTTCCTCGGGTGTTTTGGCGTAGATCATGTCGCGGTAATCTTCTGTCAACAGAGGTGGTCCCACTTTTTTGACCAGTCAGCAGCCAGTTTAAGATGGATCAGGGTTTCATTTAGGCTGCCAAACTCATTGGTTTTGTTTTTCTGTCATAGGCTTCATCCGGGGTCAATATTCCGTGGGTGGAATGCGGGCGCTCGGTGTTGTAGTAAGCCAACCATTTCCCGATCCCGGCGCGGGTCTGCGAACCCGTTTCAAATGCGTTGAGGTAAATGCATTCGTATTTCAAGGATCGCCAAAGCCGCTCGATCATCCGGTTATCGACCCAGCGACCTTTGCCATCCATCGAGATTTTCACGTCGGCTTCTTTCAGCGCCTGCGTCCATTCAAACCCGGTGAACTGGCTGCCCTGGTCGCTGTTCATGATATCGGGCTTGCCGTATTTGGCCATAGCCTCTTTCAGGGCTTCAACGCAAAAATCTGCCTCCATGCTGTTTGACAATCTCCAGCTCAAAACCTTGCGGCTGTGCCAGTCCATGATCGCGACCAAATAGAGGAACCCGCGCTGCATCGGAATGTAGGTGATATCTACGCACCACACATGGTTTGGACGATCAATCGTCAGGTCTCGCAGCAGATACGGGTAGATCTTATGCTGCGGATGTTTCTTGCTCGTGTTGGGCGTCTGGTAGATCGGAACCAACCGCATCAGCCGCATCAAACGGCGGACCCTGTGGCGACCACACTTGTAACCTTGGCGCTGCATGTGCCGGGCCATTTGCCGTGATCCATACCACGGCGTCTGCAAGAATTGCTTGTCGATTATTGTCATGAACCGCAAATTTTCAGCACTTTCGCCTTTTGGCTGGTAATACAGGTTCGAGCGCGCCAGAGAAAGTAGCCCGCATTGTCGTCGCACACTCAGATCATGCTCACGGCTCACCATTTTTTGCCTCGCTTCCCGAGCAACTGTTGCGAGGCGTTGGCTAAAAAATCCCGTTCCACGACCAGCTGACCAATCTTGGAGTGCAGCTTCTCAATCTGGGCTTCATCAACCCGATCAGGATCACGGCCCCGTCTGGAAAATGCCGTGGCCATGTTTTCAATCGCTGCTCGTTTCCATGTGCCAATCTGGGTTGGATGCACACCATACTTCTTCGACAGCTCCGCCATCGTCATTTCCTCGCGGATTGCTTCAAGCGCAACGCGGGCTTTGAATTCGGGAGAATGGTTCTTTCGTTTCGTCATTTTGAATCGTCTTTCTCATAAGTCGATCCACCTTAACAACTGGTCCGAATTTCCGCGACCACCTCTCAACTCATCATGCATACGCTTGGGTGCCTTGGCCAGAAGGTTGCGGTGCTTGTGCACCGTGCACCTCTGGATCGGCAGATCTTCACCCCAGAGGGCAATGAGAGCGACCTCAAGTCCCGGTGCCCCGTCCACGATGACAAATTCGGGCCGTTTCAACCCGCGCGCATCCAGATCGTTGATGAACTGACGCCAGGCGGAGGTGCTTTCGCCGCCCATGTTCATCAGTGATAACAAGACCTTCTGCCCATCCCGGCGCACGCCAATCGCGGCCAGAACCGAGATATTGGTGGCCTTCCTGTCAATCCGCGTTTTGATCACGGTGCCGTCCAGGATCAGCCGCACGATGTCTTCATCCGCAAGGCTGCGGGCGCACCACGCCTGCCAGTCCACCTTCACCTTGCGCCAGGCGCGGCTCACCACATCCTTGCTGACCGCCCCCTGAAACAGGCCGAACAGGGCGCGTTTTACCCGCCGTGTGTTGGTGCCCGAAAGGTAGACAGCAGCGATCAGCGCCTCGGCCTTCTTCGTCAGCCGCTGGTAGCGGGGCAATGCCTTCGAGCGCCATTCTCTGGCCTTGCCGGCCTCGCCTGTGATCCGCGCACGCGGCACGCGCACCGTTTCGGTTCCAAATGTTCCGACCAGTTGCCGCTCGCGATGCCCGTGGCGGTATCCGGCCTTTGCCCCGCCGCTGCGGCCATACCGGCAACGGCCCAGAAACTGCTCCAGCTCCTCTTCGAAAACCGCCTCGATCGTCGCGCGGATGTTCTGGCGCAGCCGGTCTTCAATCGGGTCATAGCCTGCTTCATTGGCCAGTAGCGCGGATGTCGATGTTGCTGTATTCTTTGTCATGGCGTGATCTCCTTGGCGGTTCCAGCCGCCGGTTGGGTGGCTTCGATGCACCCGGAGATTACGCCGTCCTCGAATTTCCACCAAACTCGCGACACTACCTCGTATGGCCTACTTTGGTTCTTTTTCGTCTTCGTCCTTGCCCGAATCTTCGGGCAGGTTAAAGAAACTGTCCGCATCAATCGGCGCTTCTTTAACCTTTGGCTCGTCTGCCAGTGTGAAGGTCTCAAGCCCCTCGATTGCGGCGGGCATCTTGGGTTCTTCCGGTGCGCCCAGCGATTGTTCGGTCGAAACCAGCTTGCGGCGCTCGTCATCCGACATCACGTTGCCCTCTTTGGCCAGCTTGTCGTTGGCCTTTTTAACGGCTGCATCCAGTTCGCTCTGCTTACACAGGCCCAGTGCAACGGGGTCGATCGGTTGAATGTTCGAAATATTCCAGTGGGTGCGCTCGCGCAATGCCTGAATGGTTGGCTTGGTGGTGCCGACCAGTTTGCTGATCTGGCTGTCTGCCAGTTCGGGGTGGAATTTCACCAGCCACAGGATGGACGCAGGCCGGTCCTGACGTTTGGACAGTGGTGTATAGCGCGGGCCACGGCGTTTTTGTTCACCTTCGGCTGCGGCGTAATACTTCAGCTTCAGCTTGTGCTTGGGGTCTTTTTCGGCGGCTTCGATTTCTTCGCGGGTCAACTGGTTGTTGGTAATCGGATCAAACCCCTTTACCCCCGCAGCCACATCACCATCGGCAATCCCCTGCACTTCCAACTCGTGCAAATCGCAGAAATCGGCAACCTGTTTAAAGGTCAACGTTGTGTTATCCACCAGCCATACGGCGGTTGCCTTTGCCATGATCGGTTTAGCCATCTTACACTCCTAAAGCATATCTTCGCACAAATCTTCCCTGTGCCCTGAATGGGCTGCTTCGGGTTCGAAGCGGGTTCGCATTGTCAGGGAACTTGAACGCTATATAGTGCGCCAAAGTGAAAGAGGAAAGAGTAAATGCGTCAAATCCTGTTTATCCTGCTGGCCTTTGCCCTGACCGCCCCTGCCGCACAGGCAGAAGGCGAACGCGCGGGTGACTTTGACTATTACGTTTTGTCGCTGTCCTGGTCGCCCACATGGTGTGCAATCGAGGGGGATGCACGCCACGCACGGCAATGCGATACCCGTTATGATTACGGCTGGATCCTGCACGGGCTGTGGCCACAAAACGAACGCGGCTATCCCAGTTTCTGCAACACATCCGCCCGCCCGCCATCCCGAGGTGAAACCAATGCGATGGCCGATGTTATGGCCTCGGGCGGGTTGGCGTGGCATCAGTGGAAGAAACACGGGCGCTGTTCCGGCCTGACCTCGCAGGAATACTTTGCAGCGGCGCGCAACGCTTATAACGCCGTGGTGCGCCCGCCGGTATTACGCAAACTGGACCATACCGTGAAACTGCCTGCCTCGGTAATCGAAGAGGCCTTCCTGAAATCCAACCCCGGTATGACGGCAGATATGGTTACCATCACCTGCAAACAGGGCAGGATTCAAGAGGCGCGAATTTGCCTAACCATGAATTTTGAACCGCGTGAATGCGGGGCGGATGTGGTGCGCGATTGCGCTATGACGGATGCGTTGTTTGATCCGATCCGCTAGGCAACCGCCTGCGTATCATCCTCAGTGACCTACGCTTTGGCCTGATCCCAATCCGCCATGCCAAACACCCGCACGCGACCGCGCATCAACGGGGCAAACAGTTTGACCCCCATTTCAACCCAGCCAACATCGGTCACCACTGCAACCCGTTCAAAGTCGCTCCAGTGCGACAGCCCCAGCTTGGTATCTTCCCAAGCGGCCCCCGCAGTGAACCCCTCGAATTCTGGTCCCAGCACATAGAACAGCTTGACCTTGCCATCATCGGCAACCGAGGCATCAACCATCGGGTGCAATTCCTTGGCATAGGCATCGTGGTCGATCCGACCCTTGGCCGAAACCGCCACTACATCGTCCGGAAACCCATCCAGAACTTCGAAATGGCCTGATTTAGTATCGTGCATCGTATTGTCCTTTCCAGATCATTCGTGATGCGCGCTTCCATACTATAGATGGGGATTATCGGCGCATTTTCAATTGATCTGGCCCAAAGGTCCGGCTATCGCACCCGCAACACGATCTTGCCGATATGCCCGCCATCCTCGATCCGCTCGTGGGCCTTGGCGGCCTCTTCCAGCGCGAATTCGCTGTCCATCACCGGCGCGATGGTTCCGGCCTCAAGCAATGGCCAGATCTTTTCGCGTAACTGGTCCGCAATCCGCGCCTTGGCCAGATCGCTTTGCGGGCGCAGGGTGCTACCCGTCACCACCAGCCGCCGCATCATGATCTGGGCAAAGTTCAGTTCAACCTTCGGCCCTTGCAGGAACGCAATTTGCACCAATCGCCCCTCGTCTGCCAGCGCCTTAATGTTGCGCGGGATATAATCGCCACCGACCATATCAAGGATCAGGTTCGCCCCGCCCTGCCCGCGCATCACCTCGACAAAATCCGCCTCGCGGTAATTCATGGTCACTTCGGCGCCCAGTTCACGGCAAACCTTGCACTTCTGCTCTGACCCTGCAGTGGTGAACACCCGCGCTCCAAATGCACTGGCCAGTTGGATCGCCGTTGTGCCGATCCCGCTGGAGCCACCATGCACCAAAAACCGCTCGCCAGCCTGCAAGCCCCCGCGCATGAACACGTTGGACCAGACGGTGAAAAAGGTTTCCGGCAGGCAGGCCGCCTGTTTCATATCCATACCCGCGGGCACCGGCAGGGCGTGTTTCGCGGGACAGGTCACATAGTCCGCATAGCCCCCGCCGGGCAGCAGCGCACAAACCGAATCGCCCACCGCCCATTCGGTCACACCATCGCCCAGCGCCACCACAACACCGGCACCTTCCAGCCCCGGCAGGTCGCTGGCGGTCGGGGGTGGTGCATAACTGCCCGCCCGCTGTAACGCGTCAGGGCGGTTCACACCGGCATAGTCCAGCCGGATCAGAATTTCGCCATAGGCGGGTTGTGGCACGGGGCGTTCGCACAGGCGCAGAACCTCGGGGCCGCCGGGCGCAGAAATCTCGACGGCGCGCATCACTTCGGGCAGGCTCATTTCGCACCCTCTTTGTCAGCGTCCCAACGTCCGGGCACATCCTGCATCGACTGGCTGCGCGGGGCTTTGACATGGCCCATCGCCCACAACGGACCGGCAAACAGACCCTTCAGCAGCGGGTTGTCCCGCACCTTGGCCTTCAGTTTTTCGATCTTCATCACATCGTCAATCCGGCGGTCCAGAAATTCCCATGTTTCGGCGTTCCCTTCGGATTCATCTCCCAGCCAAAACAGCACGGTCGAGCCGTAAACACCTGATAACGTAGCCCTTTTCGTATACCAGTTGATATCATCTGACGTATCCCCCAGCGTGTTCCAGATCAGATCGCAGGTTTCCCAGATCAGCCGCGCGCCCTCGGCCGCATATTTCGGCAGGGCAAACAAAGCGGAAGCCTTGCGCACCACCTCGCGGTCCTCGACCACCTCGATCCGCATCCGCACCAGCGCCGCAATCCTGTCGCTATAGCGCATTTCGGACAGGTCGGTTTGGGCATAGCGTTCCAGCATCAACGCATCACCGCGCTTGTGATAGGCCACAGCCAGATCCACCGCCCCGCGTGGGCACACCGCATGTGCCACCACCGGATCAATTCCCGCATCCTGAACCGCCGCCTTGAAACTGGCATCGGACCAGCCGTTAAACGCCACATGGGGCTGGATCGCATCCAGCAGCGCGTCTTTGGGGGTGGTATTCTGGGGCATATCCGAATCTCCTAACTGGACAGAGTGTATATTGCTTGCTATAGGGCCAGTTCCTGCAACTTTTGCAACTTTAACCTAGAAAGGTGGTGACAACCACATGCAGGTCAGTGTTCGTGATAACAATGTCGATCAGGCGCTTCGTGCCCTGAAGAAGAAGCTGCAACGCGAAGGTGTCTTTCGTGAAATGAAGCTTCGTCAGGCTTACGAAAAACCGTCCGAGAAGAAAGCACGCCAGAAAGCGGAAGCAATCCGTCGTGCGCGCAAGCTCGCTCGTAAAAAAGCACAACGCGAAGGTATGCTGTAAGGCAGACCCTTTTCGGAAGTGACATACGAATATGGCGGCCAATGGCCGTCGCAATTTGACCCCCGTGGCCCAGCCCCGGGGGTTTGTTGTTTTTGGCTTTCCCCACCAGACGCCCCGCGATAGGCTGGCAGAAACAAGTAAAAAGAAAGGTTCCCCCATGACGATCCACATCGGTGCCAAACCAGAAGACATTGCCGAAACCGTTCTGATGCCAGGCGATCCCTATCGTGCGAAATGGGCGGCTGAAACCTTCCTGAAGGACGCCAAATGCGTCAATCAGGTGCGCGGCATGCTGGGCTTTACCGGCACATGGAACGGCAACCGCGTGACCATTCAGGGATCGGGCATGGGCATGCCGTCGCTGTCGATCTATGCCAACGAACTGATGAAAGACTTTAATGCGCAAACGCTGATCCGCATCGGGTCTTGCGGGGCCATGCAGGAAGACGTCAAAGTGCGCGATGTGATCATCGCCATGACGGCTTCGTCCCTGTCCACCCCGTCACGCGGGATATTCAAGGAAATCAATTTTGCCCCTTGCGCCGATTATTCCCTGCTGGAAGCCGCCGTTGCCGCATCGCGTAAACGCGATGTGGGCACCCATGTGGGCGGCATCTATTCCTCGGACGTGTTCTATGACGAACGCCCCGACCTGACCGAACAGATGATGCGCCACGGCATCCTTGGGGTGGAAATGGAAGCCGCTGAACTTTACAATCTCGCCGCCCGCCACAAGCGCCGCGCGCTGGCGGTGCTAACGGTTTCCGATCACCTGATCACCCACGAGGCCCTACCCTCGGATCAGCGGGAAAAAACCTTTGGCGATATGGTGGAAATCGCGCTGGAAGCCGCGTTTTCGTAGCTATCTGCGCCGAAGCACATAAACCCCGCCGCTGCCCTCGCTGGTCAAATTCGAGATTGGCACGAATTCAAGAAACCCGACCTGCGTCCTGTCCTGATAGGGCGCAGGCACCACATACCAGTGCAGTTGCGTGTCCAGTTTCTGCCGCACGGCCTTTAGGGCGATCTCGCGGAAAAACAGATCCTCTTTGCCAATGCTCAGCCGGTAATCGGCCATGCCGGTAAAAACCACAGGAACCCCGTGATACCTGTCTTCCACCCGATCTTTGCTAAAGTGCAGCAACTTTAGCTTTCCCCGTGCCGGATAGCGCATCTTGCGTTCGGGCAACAGCGCCATCAAACGCGGATTATCACCGGCCAGATCAATATTTCCGGCGGAATAGGTTTTGGTCTGAACATCCCTCAGCAACACAGTGCGATTGAACTTGGCAGGGTATTCCTTAACCGTAATCCCCAAATCATAATCCGAATCCAGCGTGATTGCCCTGTCCGACAGGTAAAACAATACCCAGCCGCCCTTGATCCACATATAGGCGCGGTATTTGTCGATACCTTCTTCATAATTCGGCTCGTCATAAACAACGATGTCCGCATCCGCATAGGCCTGCCCATAGATTTCGTTAAACGAGTCAACCGTCAGGGTGCGTGTTTTGCTATCATTCACCACCTGTTCGAACCGCTCCAGCTTTGGCCGCTGTCTTGACAGGTTGTACAGGCCTTTGGGGGTCGCGATATAATAGGTAAACGGCAGCAGATGCGTGGTTTCACTGTTCGTCAGCGAAAACAGCTTGTTGCCCAGCGCATCGATCTTGCTAACCTTTAGACTGTTCAGCACAAAGAAATTTCCGGCAGGACTGTAGGTGATATTGGCTGGTGACCAGTAATCATTCACCCGTACCAGCGTGTAATGCTCGGACGTCGGGTTATCTTTTAGTAACGGATAATCGCTTGCCGCGGACGCTGGCAATCCTATCCATAGCACGGTAATTGCGCCGGCAATCATTGACCTAAACATATGGCATCCTAACATATCCTCGCTGCCCGCACAGTAGGAAATTCCTTACCCTTTCAACAGCATCCGGCATATCCGCACCACCGCCCCTTCCCCCTGCAACGGCTGGGGCAACAACAAGGATAGTGACCGATCCAAAGTCACCCGTTTGCCAAATGGCTCCACCAGACTGCCCGCCTGCAAATGCGTCGCGACCAGCGCCTTGTGCCCGATCAGAACTCCTGCACCCTGCACGGCCTCGGCAACGGCCAGCGAGTATAGCGAATAGGTCGCCCCCTGCCCCGCAGCCCCCGATTGGCCCAGCCAGATGTCCCAATCCTGCGCCCAGGTACTATCGCCAATCAGCGGCACATTGACCAGATCACCGGGCGCACACAAACCCGCCGCCAGGTCCGGCGCGCAAACGGGGAATATTTCGTCCACCTCGATCGGCATCACCAAGGGGCCTGCCGTCGCATCACTATAGGGAACCTCTGTAAATTCCCGTTTTCGCCTTCTTCGCGGCGGGGTGGACGGTTTTTCGCCTGTCCCGCCTGATTGCTTCGGATCATAAACCCATTTTCACCGGTTTCAAGCCGGTTTTGGGTATTTCAGGCACACCTCACCCCATGAACCCTTATCCCGGCGCCGCCAGGCCGCATTCGAACTGGACGAAGCGCTTCATGTTGTAGACCAGGTTCATCATCCCGATGCGAAATCGCGCCCGCTTCAGGCCGATGGAGCGGATCAGCTTGCCGCCCATGGAGCGCTCCTGAAAAGCGAATACATGCTCGACCCGGACCCGCACTTTCGAGCGCCTCCGGTTGGCCTTTTGCTGGCGCTCGCCAAGCGGCTTGCCGCGCCTGCCCTTGTGATGGATATGGCTGTGAAGCCCCCGCTCTTCCAGCTCGCTTTCGATCTTTTGCGAGCGATAGGCGCTGTCGGCCCACAGGTCCGATGAGGTGTTGCTCGCATCAATCAGACCGGCAAGCGCCTGGCTGTCATGCACGGCGGCATCGGTGACATCATAAGCGCGGATGAATTTGTGCCGCCGGTCGACATTGATGTGGTTCTTGTAGCCGTAATAGCTCTTGCCGTGCTTCTTCGTCCAGCGCGCATCCACGTCCTTCTGGCGCTTCTTGTGGGGTTTTTCCTCCCACTCTTCAGGCGTTTCGCCCGCCTTGATTTTCTCGTTCTCGTCCCTTTTGTTGTGCTGGCGCGGCGCCGGAACGATGCTCGCATCAACAATCTGCCCGCCCATCGCCAGATAGCCCTTTTCGCGCAGAAAGGCATCGAACTTGTCAAACAGCTCCTTCATCTTCCCGGCCCCGGCCAGCCTTTCACGGTAGGCCCAGATGGTCTTGGCGTCAGGTACGCTGTCTTCAATGCCAAGGCCGAGAAACCGCATGAACGACAGGCGGTCGCGGATCTGATACTCGATCTGATCGTCAGAGAGGTTGTAGAGCTGCTGCAAAACCATCGTCTTGAATATCAGCACCTCATCCCAAGGCGGGCGGCCAGCGTTGGATTTGCGCTGTTCGGGCGGCGTGCGCCATATGGCCTTCAGCTCGTCCCGGTAATCCTCGAACGGCACCATGTCGTTGAGCAACACCAGCGGATCACCAGATTTGTCCAGTCCCGCGTATCGGCTGGAAAGATCAAAAAATCCCATCTGACCCATGACAAAACCCCGTCGGTCGAATCATTTTCATCCTGATGACGATTCTACCCCGTCAGGCCGGATTTTGGGGGATTTTTAGAGGTTCCCTATAGAAAATCCCCACATCAAAAGTATCGCGCAGCAGATTCGGCGGGGTCTCCAACGCGGTTATCGAAACTGTTACTTCCGGCATGGCCTGCCGGATCATCGGCAGACGCGGCGACAGCCACAATTGCGCGATACTGGGCAGGGTGGCGATATGCACCACCTTGCCGCCCGCCGCTGTGCGCAACCCTTGAACCGCGCGACCCAGATCATCAAACGCCGCCGTGAAATCCGCCGCCACCCGCGCACCCAGCGGGGATAACCGCACCCCTTGCGCTTGGCGTTCGAACAACTCGGCACCGATCCAACCTTCCAGCCCCTTGATCTGCTGCGTCACTGCCCCCGCCGTCACGCCCAATTCCTCGGCCGCCCTTGCGAAACCGCCCAGCCGCGCCGCCGCCTCGAATGCACGCAGCGCCGTTAGGGGCGGACCTTTGGGGCGGGGTGGGGAAACGGACATGAGAGTAGCCTTAATTTTTCTACCCCTAGGATACACGAAAACTCATTTGCGCCAAGGCCGCAATGCCCGTTAGCTAAACCCAGCCAAGACAAGGAGCCACACCATGCCCCATCTGACCCCGCGCCCATGGGTGCCTGCCGGCGTTGAAGCCTACATTCAGGACATCGCCAGCCGCACTGCACGCACCGATACCCGGACCACTGCGGCAGAGCTGGAGGCCCTGATCGCCGAAAACCGCCAGATACACGAACACGACTGCTTCAACCTGAACCCCGCCACCAATGTCATGAACCCGCGTGCCGAGGCTGCCCTTGCCTCGGGCCTTGGTACCCGCCCCTCGCTTGGCTACCCGGGTGACAAATACGAAACGGGACTGGAGGCAATGGAGCAGATCGAGGTGATCGCCGCCGAACTGTCCGCCGAAATCTTCAATGCCGACTATGCCGAAATCCGCGTGCCATCCGGCGCCATCGCCAACCTTTATGCCTTTATGGCACTGACCAAAGCGGGGGATCACATCATCACCCCGCCTGCCAGCATCGGCGGCCATGTCACCCACCACGCCGATGGCTGCGCGGGGCTATACGGGCTGACCAGCCACATGGCACCGGTCAATGCTGATGGCTACACCATTGATCTGGAGGGCTTGCGCGCCTTGGCGTTGCGGGTGAAACCCCGCCTGATCACCATCGGCGGATCACTCAACCTGTTCCCGCATCCCGTGTCCGAAATCCGCGCCATCGCCGATGATGTCGGCGCCTATGTCCTGTTTGACGCCGCCCACCAATGCGGCATCATCGCCGGTGGCACATGGGACAACCCGCTGTCGCAAGGCGCACATCTGATGACGATGAGCACCTACAAAAGCCTAGGTGGCCCGCCCTCGGGCCTGATCGTCAGCAATGATGCAGATATTGCACAGCGTCTGGACAAGATCGCCTTCCCGGGCATGACCGCCAATTTCGACGCCGCCAAATCGGCCGCCATGGCCCTGACCATGCTGGACTGGCGCGAGTTCGGGGCGGATTACGCCGCCAAAATGATCTCGACCGCCCGCGCCCTGGCCAATGCGCTTGCAAACGAAGGCCTGCCCGTTTTCGCCGCCGATCATGGCTTCACCCGATCGCACCAGTTCGCTATCCTTGCGGCGGATTTCGGTGGCGGCCAAGCAGCCGCAAAAACCCTGCACCGCGCCGGTTTTCTGGCCTGCGGCATCGGCCTGCCTGCTGATCCGGTTGAGGGCGACATGAACGGGTTGCGCATCGGCACGCCGGAACTGGTCCGCTGGGGCTTCACCGAATCCGACGCCCCCCGCATGGCAAGCCTGATCGCGAAAGCGCTACGCCGTAACGATCCCGAAGCGCTTGCAGATGAAGTTGCCGAATGGCGGGGCAGCTTTGACAAACTCCACTACGTCCGCCAATAGCCCCTATTATCGTTCCACAAAATATCCCCGCCGAAGGTATGGAATCTTTCTTACGCCCCATGCCCGCCGCAATAGCCGTTGCGCGCGGGCGATGACCACCCCTCAAGCGCCCCGACAGCAGGCTGAAACACCTCGACCAGTAGCGGATAACACGCTGCCACATCCGAAGAATGCTCTTCCGAACAATCCCCGCCCGGACAGGCCGAGAGCGCCCCGAGCAAATCAATCTCGGCGAAAAATTCCAGATAATCCCCCGCCCGCACCGGACTGGCCTTCATGAAATACTGTCCCGTGTCACGGGTGAATCCGGTGCACATGAACACATTCAAAACGTCATGCACATGGGCCTCGGCCTGATCCAGCGGTAGCCCCGTTTCCGCCGCCAATGCGCGGGTCAGGATGGAATGGCAGCAATGGTGATAATCTCCGCCACTCAGCAGGTTATGCGTATAAGGATCGCACCGCGTGCCGATCACGTCATGGACCGATCCGCCAAATTCATCAATCCCGTACCAATCCAGCGTATCGGCCACAATCGTTGCCATCGGGCGCAGATGCGGAAAACTGCTCCACATCCGTTCCCCCGTGGTCAGATGGGTGCCGTGCAGGGCGCGGGTTTTGCCGGAATAGAACCGCTCGGACAGATCGTTTGTGTTCCACAAGTTCAGATCACCAACCTGCGGACCCTCCACACAGGAAATCCGAAAGAAACTGCCCGCCGGAACATGGAAACAGGCCGCATCACGCGGCAGCACCAGAACCTCGCAAACCTTAACAGCCCCAAGCCGTGCCGCCTGATACAACGCTAAATCCGGCAATGGCAGACCCTCTGCCGGATAGCAGATCACCGGTTCAACCGCACGACGTTTGCCGGCATCTTCCGGTGCTTTCGTCACCCTGCTTAAACCGCCCGCTCGACCATCAGTTTCTTGATCTCGGCAATCGCCTTGGCGGGGTTCAGCCCTTTGGGGCAAGTGTTGGTGCAGTTCATGATCGTATGGCATCGATACAGTTTGAACGGATCGTCCAACCCGTCCAGACGTTTGCCCGTGGCTTCGTCACGGCTGTCAATAATCCAGCGATAGGCATGCAACAGCGCCGCCGGACCAAGGTAACGGTCGGAATTCCACCAGTAGGACGGGCAGGACGTAGAACAGGACGCGCACATCACACATTCGTACAACCCGTCCAGTTTCTTGCGATCCTCGATCGACTGGCGCCATTCCTTTTCGGGCGGATTGGTATAGGTTTCCAGCCACGGCATGATGCTGGCGTGCTGGGCATAGAAATTGGTCAAATCCGGGATCAGATCCTTGACCACCGGCATATGCGGCAATGGATAGATTTTCACATCGCCCTTGATTTCGTCCATGCCGTAAATACAGGCCAGCGTGTTGATCCCGTCGATATTCATCGCGCAAGATCCGCAGATGCCTTCGCGGCAAGAACGGCGGAAGGTCAGCGTGGGATCAATCTCGTTCTTGATCTTGATCAGCGCGTCCAGAACCATCGGGCCGCATGTGTCCATATCCACGAAATAGGTATCGACGCGGGGGTTCTTTTCCTCGTCCGGATTATAGCGGTAAATGCTGAATTTCCGCAGGTTGGTTGCGCCCGCAGGTTTGGGCCATGTTTTGCCCGTTACAATGCGCGAGTTTTTCGGAAGTGTGAATTCAACCATATCTTTCAGTCCTATCCCAGACCCGAGCCAAGCTCGGTCTTTAAGAAACATTTCAGCGTATCCCCGCGGGTGCTGATAGTGACCACCGTATTCACGGTGCTTTGATCAACCCCCGTCACCGCCGCCTTGGCGAGGCTGAAAATCTCGTCCGTGGTGGCGTTGTCGATGATGCAATTGCTATAGGCCTCGGTATTACGACCGGGGAATTTGTCAACCACGATCGGGGTGACCACCCGCTTTGCCGCCTCGCGCGAGGTGTCCTGAACGATCCCGTCCGTGACACATCCCGAAAGCGAAACCACTGTTAGTCCAATCGCCAAGGCACGCAACATATCCTAATCCTCCAACAGCGACGACTGGATCGTGCTGCCTGATTTCAGAAATTCATAAGCGCGCTTTTGCTGTTCCAGCGTCAGCGTTTTCCACAGCGCCACGTCTTCGGCCGACAGATCATAACCTTGCGGTACCGACAATTTGCCATTCGACATCATCTTGGGCGCGGTCGGACCGGCGGGGTTGGGCAATGTGCCCGCCTCGCGGTTATGCTGCTCGACGCAGGCGTTCATCAGAACTGCCCCGCGCGCGTCCCCGCCTGCAGCAGGCAGGATCACGGGCAAACCATTCACCCCGACCTTGTCGGTCGAGCGTACATAAAAGCCTTTGGCCCCCGTTTCATGCAAACAGGTCAGCATGTAATCCTTAGGCGGTTCAGGTTTGACGCATCCCGCCAGAACCACGCCACCCAGAACCAGTGCAACAGAGGAGGTTTTCAGAACAGCCATCAATAAACCCTTTTCTTTGGTGCAAATTTCTTCATATCAACACCGCCCTCTTTCAATGTGGTAAGCGGGTCAACATGAACCGGACGATATTTGACTTTAACCTTGCCGTCCGCATCCACGGTTGCCAGCGTATGCTTGCGCCAATCCTTGTCCCCACGATCCGGGAAATCCTCGTGCGCGTGCGCTCCGCGACTTTCCTTGCGGGCTTCGGCGCCATAGATTGTGGTCAGCGCATTGGCCATCAGGTTTTCCAGCTCCAGCGTTTCCATCAGATCGCTGTTCCAGACCAGTGAACGGTCTGTGACCTTGATGTCCTTCATCTCGTCCCAGATATCACTGATCCTTTTACAGCCCTCTTTCAGGGTTTCGCTGGTGCGGAACACTGCGGCATCTTCCTGCATGGCGCGCTGCATCTTCAGGCGCAGTTCGGCTGTCGTTTTGCTGCCATCGGCCTGACGAATCCGGTCAAAATGCTCGAAGATGGCGTCGATCTTGTCTTCGGACGCGTGCGGAACAGGGGCCTTGGGATCAATGATTTCCCCGGCCTTGATCGCGGTTGCGCGGCCCATAACCACCAGATCCAGCAGTGAATTGGTGCCCAGACGGTTTGCCCCGTGCAACGAAGCACTGGCACATTCGCCCGCGGCCATCAATCCGGGGACAATTGCGTCGGGGTTGCCTTTGACGGGGTTGATCACCTCGCCCATGTGGTTTGTCGGGATGCCGCCCATATTATAGTGCGCCGTGGGCAGAACCGGAATCGGCTCCTTGGTCACATCCACACCGGCAAAGATACGGGCACTTTCGGCGATGCCGGGCAGGCGCTCGTAAATCACTTCGGGGGGCAGGTGGCTCAGGTTCAGGTGGATATGGTCCTTCAGTGGACCAACACCGCGTCCTTCACGGATTTCGATTGTCATGCAACGGCTGACAACATCGCGGCTGGCCAGATCCTTGAAGGTGGGCGCATAGCGCTCCATGAACCGCTCGCCTTCCGAGTTGGTCAGATAACCGCCTTCGCCGCGCACCCCTTCGGTGATCAGCGCGCCCATGCCGTAGATGCCTGTCGGGTGGAACTGCACGAATTCCATATCCTGCAACGGCAATCCGGCGCGGGCCACCATGCCACCACCATCACCCGTGCAGGTATGCGCGGATGTGCAGCTGAAATAGGTGCGCCCCGCCCCGCCCGTGGCCAGAACAACCATCTTGGCGTTAAAGCGGTGCATCGTGCCATCGTCCAGTTTCCATGCCATGATCCCGGTGCAGGCACCGTTGTCATCCATGATCAGATCCAGCGCGAAATATTCGATATAGAATTCTGCGTTGTGTTTCAGGCTTTGGCCATAAAGCGTGTGCAACATCGCGTGGCCGGTCCGGTCAGCCGCCGCACAGGCGCGCGGAACCGGCTTGCCTTCGCCGTATTCGGTGGTGTGGCCACCAAACGGGCGCTGGTAAATCTTGCCATCTGTGGTGCGGGAAAAAGGCACACCGTAATGTTCAAGTTCATATACCGCGCGCGGTGCTTCGCGGGCGACGTATTCGATGGTGTCGTTATCACCCAGCCAGTCCGAGCCTTTGACCGTGTCATACATATGCCACTGCCAGCTGTCCGGCTCCATATTGCCAAGGCTTGCGGCAATCCCGCCTTGTGCAGCCACCGTGTGGGAACGGGTCGGGAATACCTTGGTCACACAGGCGGTTTTCAATCCCTGTTCAGCCATCCCCAAAGTCGCACGCAGGCCAGCGCCACCGGCGCCAACAACCACAACATCATAATCGTGGGTTTCGTATTTATAAGCAGCCATGTTACTTCTCCGGCTCAGGCACTAAAGGCGATTTTGGCGATCGAGAAAACAGCGGTCACAGCCGTTGCCCCCCAGAACAGACGATTCAGAATCAACGACCCCATCAACAGGCGTGGCGCGTGGACGTAATCCTCGATCACCACTTGAATGCCCAGATGCAGGTGCTTGCACAGCACGATGAAAAACATCACCGCCACGATGGCGTTATAGGGGTGCTGATATGTTTTCAGCATGGTGGCATGATCCGCCCCCAGGGTGCCGATAAACGGAAACAGAAACATCAGCGACAGCGGGATCAGCGCAATCGCCGTAAGCCGCTGGGAAATGAAATGCGCGTTTCCGCCGCGGGCAACACCCAGGCCGGATACACGTTTGCGATCGGTTAAATATGACATCTTCGTTCCCCTTACAGCGCCAGCAGGATGCACAGCAATGTTGCCACAACCGACAACACCACCGCCGCAATTCCCGACCGCCGAACAGCCTTCATTCCCATACCCTTGCCGGAATCCCATTGCAGGTGACGCAAGCCACCAAAGAAGTGATACCAGAACGCCCAGAGCGAGCCGACCATGATCAGAATTCCGAACCACGAGGTCAGGAACCCGTTGGCCACATCATAATAGGCGGCATCGGTTGCACCGGCCAGAAACCACCATGCAATCAGCACAGCGGCCAGCGACATCGCAACGCCGGTCAGACGATTCAGGATCGACAGTATGGATGTGATTTGCGGACGATAGATTTGCAGGTGAGGCGAAAGCGGGCGATTGCCCTGATTTGCGTCTGCCATTGGTTATACCCCTTCAGGATCAAGCGCCTGTGGTCGGCTAGATTTGTTCATCTTATCCTGTATGAATAGCGCTATAATTTGCCCGAGTCACGCGATCCGGCACAATGTTAGCGCAAATAATCACACGATTTTGTTGAATTTTTCCATTTGTGATCACACGCTACCCTTGCGTGATCACAAATATCTACTTGGGCGCGGTGCGATACAACTCGTCGATATAATTGGTGCAAACGGTGATCTTGTGACGGCTTGAGGAATAGAAGGCATACATATTGCTGCCGCGACTGCATCTCTTCACCGTCACCCGCAAGCGTTTGGGCAGATTGAACTTCTCGTTTACCAGTTTGACTTCGGCCTCGATCACCTCGGCTGCGCGCTGTTGCAAGGCCGTGCGGGCGGATTGGTGAAAGGAAACCGGCTCGCCTGATTTGGCGTCCTCGATCCGTTTGATAATCGGGTCCCAACCATGCTTTGCAAGGTCATATTCCCCGTTGCAATATTCCGCTCGCTCCAATGGCAGGCCCATTTTCTCGGCGAATTCTGTGCGGTTGTCGGGGTTACTGCCATATGTCAGGCAGACGATATTGTAATACCGCTGCATATCGGGGCCATGTTCATCGGCCCAATCCCATTCGCGCCCTTTGCCCATGCGGTCATCGGCATCCACCTTGAACCCCATCGCCCCGCCCGAATTGATCGTCAGCGCCTCTTGTGGCTTGAACAACTGCTCGATCACCACAACGCTGAACACATCTGCAGCGTCCTCTTCCTGTCCCAGAACCGGCAGGTCCATCATGTCAATCAGCGCATGGGCCAATTCATGATAGAATGTGGAGACCAGATTGGTGCGCACGAATTCGAACTGTTGCGGGTCCAGTGCCAGCGCCACGGGTTTTCCCTGCTTGCCGTCATCCTGCTTGTCGATCAGCGTGGGCTGTTCCTTTGGGGTTTTGTCGACCTGTTTGTTGATATCATCGGCCGCAAACAAAGCTGCGGGCACCACCAGAGCAATAAACAGATAAAATAACTTTTGGGGCTGACCCAGATAACCTAAAAAGAGGTTATGATGGGAAGCATGAGAAAGAGTCGCCTGAACCACTACAAGCAAGACCGTCTTACGGAGCATTTTGTTTCGGGATCGACAGCACGAACAGCAGCCAGTTTGTGTGGTGTAAACCGCAAGACCGCAGCGTTTTATTTTCTACGCCTGCGCGAGATAATCGCCTATGAGCTGGAGGCGGAAAGCCAAGCTATGTTCGGCGGAGAAATAGAAGTGGACGAAAGCTACTTTGGCGGCAAACGCAAAGGTAAACGCGGGCGTGGTGCGGCAGGTAAAATTCCCGTTTTTGGTATATTAAAAAGGGGTGGGAAGGTTTACACCAAGATCATCCCGGACGCCAAATCCGCCACTCTGATCCCGATCATAGAGCGCAAAGTCGTGCCGGATTCCATCGTCTATTCCGATTGTTGGCGCGGTTATAATGTGCTGGATGTGTCAGACTTCCACCACTTTCGCATCAACCATTCCAAGCTCTTTGCAGACCGTCACAACCACATCAATGGCATCGAGAATTTCTGGAACCAAGCCAAGCGCCACATGCGCCGATTTAACGGTGTCCCCAAGGCCCAATTTGGGCTATATTTGAAGGAATGCGAGTGGCGTTTCAACAACAGTGACCCTTCAGCTCAGTTATTGCAGCTAAGACAATGGGTTAAGCGTTACTTGAAGTAGTTATCTGGGTCAGCCCCTAACTTTTTCATAGCCTGATTAAACCGGCATCACCGCCCAATAGTCAATATCCAGCAACACATCCGGCAGGTACTTCCCGCCCTCGCCGCGCAGTTCAAACGCCGCCCCTTTGGTTGCCACGGTCCGTAACCGGATCAGCCCGATACCGGGGGCCTTCGTTTTTGCCACGTCCAGAACTTCGGACCAGGCCCGCACTGTATCACCTGCAAAACAGGGGTTGGCATGGGCGCCTGCGTTCAGGCCAACGATCATCTGCGCATTAGCCAAACCATTGAAACTAAGGGCGCGGGCCAGTGAAATGATATGCCCGCCATACATCAGCCGCTTGCCATCTGGTCGCGCCGTCACGTCGAAATGCACCTTGGCTGTGTTCTGCCACAGGCGCGTTGCCATCATGTGTTCGGCTTCTTCAATCGTCACCCCGTCCACATGGTCGATCCGCTCGCCCACCGTGTAATCGCCCAGCCGGTGTGGCTCGCCCGCCAGTGTGAAATCGTAATTTGTGAAATTCAGCCCCTCGGGGACCACCACCTGATCCGCTGGCACCGCCCCCGCCAGTTCCGGGATCACCGTTTCCGGCGCTGCCACCCCCGGATCACGCTTTTTCACCATCACCCAGCGCACATATTCCAGCACCGCCTGACCATGCTGGTTGGTGCCGGTTGTGCGCACCCAGACCACGCCGTTCTTGCCGCTGGAATTCTGCTTCAACCCGATCACTTCGGAACTGGATCGCAGCGTATCCCCCGCATAGACCGGCTTCAGCCACCGCGCCTCGGCATAGCCCAGATTGGCCACCGCATTCAGCGAAATATCCGGCACGGTTTTGCCGAACACCACATGGAATGTGATCAGGTCATCCATCGGGGAAGTCGGCAGCCCGCAAGCGCGCGCAAATTCGTCGGACGAGGCCAGCGCATGACGCGCCGGATAGAGCGCATGATACAGCGCCCGCTCGCCCCCCGAAACCGTGCGCGGCACCGCGTGGTCGATCACCTCGCCCAGCTTGTAATCCTCGAAAAACCGCCCTGCTGTCGTCTTGCTCATTATTGCTGCCCCAGCTTCAGATCGGATGAATATTCCACATCCGCCTCTTTGGTTACCGCCTGCCCGCAGCGCATCACGCCGTTGGCATGGTCAAAGGCATAGGTCGGGGAACCATACAGTTCCCACCCCTTGCTCAGCGCCTCGCTTACCTTGTGGCAAAAGGCGGCGGTGTCATCCTCGGTCAGTAAACGATACAGCTTCATGGATAAGTCCCCCGAAACGGGCTGTAGCCCAGCCAGATATGAACGCCGGTGATCAGTGCATAAAACACCAGCGCAATCGCGAAATTCTTGATATCCTTGGAGAAAGGTCCCGGCTCCGGCCGATCCCACGCGCCTTCGCCGCGGTTGATCAACACCATCTGGATCAGCGCCCAAAGGCCCAGCCCGCCGAACAGGATCAAGGATGCGACATCGCCGTTCACCAGCAAATGCGCCCCCGCCCAGATCACCATGCCCCACAGCATTGGATGGCGCACCTTTGCCGCCACCCAGCCACGCGACGACCCCGCGCCAAACATGAACAGCGATACCAGCATCAACAGATTGTTCACATGCCCCATTCCGGGCATTGGCGTGTAAACGGGAATGGTCTCGGACCCGCGATACCCGATCACCATCAGCACAATCGCAGCGACCGAGGCCAGCGCCACCAGCCCCCTGCCCGCATTCCCCATCGACGCCCGCACCCCCGGCAACAGACGTTTAAAGAAATGCGCAGCCACCCACAGCGCAACTCCGGCAATCAGTAATCCCATTCGCTATCCTTCCAATGCGGCAATCATCTTTGCCTTGGCCAGTGTCTGCTGTGCGGTGACAATATGCAAGTTCTCGACGATCTTGCCATCCACCACGGCCACCCCCTGCCCTGCCGCCTCGGCCTCTTCAAAGGCCGCGATCTGGCGGCGCGCCAGTTCCACTTCGGCATCGGATGGTGCAAACACCGAATTTGCCTCAGCCAGTTGCGCCGGATGGATCAGCGTCTTGCCGTCAAACCCCATATCGCGGCCCTGCTCGCATTCCTGCCGCAGTCCGACATCATCCTTGAACGCATTGTAAACCCCGTCAATTGCCACCACCCCGTGGGCGCGGGCGGCCAGCAGACACATCTGCAGGCTGGTGATCAACGGCTCGCGATCCACCCGAAAGCGGCAATTCAGATCCTTGGCCAGATCATTGGTGCCCATCACCATGCCGCGCAACTGGCTGTGCGCCGCAATCTCGGCTGCGTTCAATATCCCTAGTGGAGTCTCCATCATCGCCCAGACCGGCATATCCCCGACCATTGCGGCCAACGCCTCGACATCGGCCGCGGAATTCACCTTGGGCAACAGCACCGCATCGGCACCGCGAACCACTGCCGTATCCTCGCGCCCCCATTCGGTATCCAGCCCGTTGATCCGCACAATCCTGAACCGCGCACCGTAATCCTGCGTCAAAGCCTCGGCCAGCATCCCGCGCGCCGCCGCCTTTTCCTCGACAGCCACCGCATCCTCCAGATCGAAAATGATCGCGTCTGTGGCCAGCCCTTGCGCCTTTTCCAGCGCACGCACCTTTGATGCGGGGATGTATAGAACGGAACGGAACGGGCGGGCGTGGGTGTCCATGATTCGGCCTCCTTGAAACAATCTTGCGCAATCAGCACCATTTCAGCACCATTACGCAAGCCGAGAATCGCAACTTCCTTCTTCTTGCTTCAAATACCTCTACCCAAGGCACCTCCGCGAGCCCCGACAGGGGCGAGCCTGCGGCGACATGCGCAGCATGGCGCAATCACGGCCGCCCACATATTCAGTTTTCCGGATTTGACGACTCTTGCGCAGACTGTTCAAAAAGACCTCTGCATAACATCGGGATTCCCCCGGGTTGGCCGTTTTGGTAAGCTAGCCGGGAAATCTCTGGGGTGAATAGATGGACCTTTTCCTGCACGAAGCGGCGGCACGGATCGGCGCGGATGACGTTCTGTCGAAGATCGACGCGCTGATGGATTGGAACTCGTTTTTGCCGATCCTGCGGCGCGGTCTGGGGCGCTCGGGGATCGGGCCTCAGGGCTATGATCCGCTGGTTCTGTTCAAGTGTCTTCTGGTTGGCCAGTGGCACGGGCTGAGCGACCCGAAGCTGGAGCGGGCCTTGAAGGTACGGCTGGATTTCATGCTGTTCTGCGGGCTCGATCTGCACGCGTCGGTGCCGGATGAGACGACCCACTGCCGGTTCCGCAATGCGCTGGTCCGGGGTGGCGTTTACGATGAGCTGCTGGCCGAGGTCTGCCGCCAGATCGAGGCGCATGGGCTGAAGCTGAAAGAGGCTGAGGCGGCGATCATTGATGCGACCCTGATCGCGGCGGCGGCGCGCCCGCGCACCCATATCGACGCCCCGCAGGACCGGGCAGAGGACGGGGCAAGGGAAGGGACGCCGGATGATCCGCCCGAGGTCTCACCCGACGGGGCACAGCTGCATTTCAGCGCCGACCCTGATGCCCGCTGGGTCAAGAAGGGCCGCAAGAGCACGCTCGGCTACAAGGGCTTTGCCCGCTGCGACGAAGAGGGCTTTATCGACAAGGTGCACACCACGCCCGCCAATGCCGCCGAAAGCCCCGAATTCGCCACCATGATCGCGGGCGCAAAGGCGCAGCGGGTGCTGGCCGACAAGGCCTATGCGAGCAAGGCCAACCGCCAGATGCTGCGCGGCAAATACCGCGACGGCATCCTGCGCAAGGCAGCGCGCGGCCGCCCCCTGCGGCAATCGGAGAAACGCTTCAACCGGCTGATTTCGAAACGCCGCTTCCGCATCGAGCAGACTTTCGGCACGATGAAACGCCTCTTCGGCCTGCAGCGGGCGAGATATTTCGGGCGCGCCAGGGTGCATGCCCAGATGGTCATGGCCGCCATCGCGCAAAACCTGCTCAAGGCCGCAAACAGGATCACCCTCAACCCGCAAACCCCCGCAATCGCATAGCCCCAAACCCCGCCACCCGTCTGTCCGCCGGACCCGCAGGGGCGCAAGGTGGGCGGCCGAAATCTTGCTTCAACCGAAAGCCATGGCCTCATGCAGAGGTCTTTCAAATGCCTTGCGCGCGAGATCAGGAATGGATACGCAATCAGCGGATTAAACGGATCAGGAGATCACACCATGGCCAGAGCCAAAATCGCCCTTATCGGTGCCGGACAAATCGGCGGCACCCTTGCCCACCTTGCAGCAATGAAAGAACTGGGCGACGTTGTCATCTTTGACATCGCCGACGGCATCCCGCAGGGCAAAGCCCTTGATATTGCCGAAGCCGGCCCCGCCGAAGGCTTCGACGCCACCATGAAAGGCACCGTAGATTATTCCGACATCGCTGGCGCAGACGTCTGCATCGTCACCGCCGGCGTCGCCCGCAAACCGGGCATGAGCCGCGACGATCTGCTGGGCATCAACCTGAAAGTGATGAAATCGGTCGGTGAAGGTATCGCTAAACACGCGCCCGACGCCTTCGTGATCTGCATCACCAACCCGCTGGACGCGATGGTCTGGGCGCTGCGTGAATTCTCGGGCCTGCCCCACAACAAGGTTTGCGGCATGGCCGGTGTGCTGGACAGTGCCCGTTTCCGCCACTTCCTGTCGCTGGAATTCAATGTATCCATGCGCGACGTCACCGCCTTCGTTCTGGGTGGCCACGGCGACACAATGGTGCCGCTGGAACGCTATTCCACCGTCGCCGGCATCCCGCTGCCCGATCTGGTGGACATGGGCTGGACCACACAGGACAAGATGGACGCCATCATCCAGCGCACCCGTGATGGCGGTGCCGAAATCGTCGGCCTGCTGAAAACCGGCTCGGCCTATTATGCGCCCGCCACTTCCGCCATCGAAATGGCCGAGGCTTACCTGAAAGACCAAAAACGCGTCCTGCCATGTGCCGCCTATGTGGACGGCGCCCTTGGTCTGGACGGCTTTTACGTCGGCGCGCCCACCGTAATCGGTGCCGGCGGCATCGAGCGGATCGTCAACATTAAGCTGAACAAGGAAGAACAGGCCATGTTCGACAAATCAGTCGAGGCGGTCAAAGGTCTGGTTGCGGCCTGTAAGGAAATCGACCCGTCACTGGGTTAAGGTATTCCTGACTTGTAAAACACTAGGGGCTGACCCAGATAACCTAAAAAGAGGTTATGATGGGAAGCATGAGAAAGAGTCGCCTGAGCCACTACAAGCAAGACCGTCTTACGGAGCATTTTGTTTCGGGATCGACAGCACGAACAGCAGCCAGTTTGTGTGGTGTAAACCGCAAGACCGCAGCGTTTTATTTTCTACGCCTGCGCGAGATAATCGCCTATGAGCTGGAGGCGGAAAGCCAAGCTATGTTCGGCGGAGAAATAGAAGTGGACGAAAGCTACTTTGGCGGCAAACGCAAAGGTAAACGCGGGCGTGGTGCGGCAGGTAAAATTCCCGTTTTTGGTATATTAAAAAGGGGTGGGAAGGTTTACACCAAGATCATCCCGGACGCCAAATCCGCCACTCTGATCCCGATCATAGAGCGCAAAGTCGTGCCGGATTCCATCGTCTATTCCGATTGTTGGCGCGGTTATAATGTGCTGGATGTGTCAGACTTCCACCACTTTCGCATCAACCATTCCAAGCTCTTTGCAGACCGTCACAACCACATCAATGGCATCGAGAATTTCTGGAACCAAGCCAAGCGCCACATGCGCCGATTTAACGGTGTCCCCAAGGCCCAATTTGGGCTATATTTGAAGGAATGCGAGTGGCGTTTCAACAACAGTGACCCTTCAGCTCAGTTATTGCAGCTAAGACAATGGGTTAAGCGTTACTTGAAGTAGTTATCTGGGTCAGCCCCAAACACTAAAAGGCACCCCACGCTATTGGGGTGCCTTTTTGTTTTATCAGGAGTATTCCCATGCGGCTCGTTCTTCCCCTAACGCTCACCCTAATGGCCACCTCTGCGCTGGCCGATACAAACACCCTTGTGGCCGAAAACGGACTGCAAGGCGCGGTTGAGCAACTGGGCGCCCAATCCGGCAAAACCCCGTCCGACCAATTCGCCCTTGGCGCATTGCAATTCCTGCGCGGGATTGAAAAAACCCTGCAGGTCCGTTGGGAATACAACGCCACGATTGACGATCTGGACCTGCCCGTGCTGCGCCTGCCGGTGCCGCCAAACCCCGACGCCAAACCCTTCCGTGCCGATCTGATCACCGGCCTGTTCACCGAATTGCTGACCGACATGGACGCCAGCCGCGCGGCTTTGGCGCAAATCCCCGAAGGGGCCGATGTGGCGCTGGATCTGAACCTTGCCAATCTGTGGTTTGATATCAACATGAACGGCAAACGCGACCTTGGCGAAGGTGTGGTCGAGGTTGGCGCAAATACATTGATGGGTGAAATCAATTATGGTGAAATGGATGGCATCCCGCCAATGGACGTGCGGTTTGATACCGCCGATGTGGCCTGGCTGACGGCCTATACCCACATGGTTTCGGCCACCGGTGAAATGGTGGTGGCGTTTGATCCGACCGAGGCGATTACGAGCGTGATGAACGCCAACGCAAAAATGATTGAACTGCGTGGAAATACTAATTTAGGGTTTGCACCAGTAAATGAAATTATGAGTTCGACTTCACGCGATCAGTTTGGCGGCTGGGTCGACCAGTTCGCGATGGCCTATGGCGCGCTGAACAAACAACCCGACGCCACCCACACCCGCGCCGCCTATGACCATTTGCAAAGCATGATTGCACAAAACAAGCTGTTCTGGGCCGCCGTGGCACAGGAAACCGATAACGAACGCGAGTGGATCCCCAATGACAACCAGACCGCCGCCCTTGGGTTCGAATTTCCAAAAGGCACCGGGGCCGCATGGCAGGGCGTTCTGGCCAACGCCGAAGCCCTGCTGAATGGTGATCTGCTAATCGAGTACTGGCGTATATCGCCTGCGGGCGGGGTGAATGTGAAAAAGCTGTTCATGGACCCGCCGGTGGTGGATATTGTGACATGGGTGCAAGGTTCGGGCCTGTTGCCCTATCTGGAACGCGGCCCCGTCATTTCGGGTGACAGCCTGCGCCGGTTCGAAGACCTGACAGGCGGCAACATCTTCCTGATGTCCTTCTTGTTGAATTAAACCAAACGGACAAGAAAACGAATCAAAATCATGTTTGTGATCACACTTATTGCAGGTGTGATCACAAATTGCAGAAATACACTTCACTTCCTCGTTAAACCACGAAAAATCATTTATTTACCTGATCCGTTCATGTTTACTGACACGAAACCGAAGCCATTGATGGGACAGTCCAGTGAACATTCATGAATACCAAGCCAAGGAACTTTTGCGCACCTATGGGGCACCCGTTTCAGACGGTCGCGCCGTTCTGAAGGCCGAAGATGCCAAAACCGCCGCCGGCGAACTTGACGGCCCGCTTTGGGTGGTTAAGGCGCAGATCCACGCGGGTGGTCGCGGCAAAGGCAAATTCAAGGAAGCCGACGCAGGCGATGCGGGCGGTGTTCGCCTGACCAAATCGGTATCCGAAGCGGCCGAAGAAGCCAAGAAAATGCTGGGCCGCACCCTGATCACCCATCAGACCGGCCCCGTCGGCAAACAGGTCAACCGCATCTACATCGAAAATGGCGCCGGCATTGAAACCGAACTGTATCTGGCCCTGCTGGTTGATCGTCAAACCAGCCGCATTTCCTTTGTCTGCTCGACCGAGGGCGGTATGGACATCGAAGAGGTCGCCGCATCGACCCCCGAAAAAATCCTGTCCTTTTCGGTTGATCCCGCCACCGGCTATCAGGGTTTCCACGGCCGGCGCATCGCTTTTGCGCTGGGACTGGAAGGGGCGCAGGTCAAACAATGCGTCGCGCTGATGGGCACGCTTTACAAAATGTTCAATGAAAAAGACATGGAGATGCTGGAGATCAACCCGCTGATCGTAACAAACAAGGGCGACCTGAAATGTCTGGACGCCAAGATGGGGTTTGACGACAACGCGCTGTATCGCCATGCCGACATCGCCGCCCTGCGCGACGAAACCGAGGAAGACCCAAAAGAACTGGAAGCCAGCAAATACGACCTGAACTATATCGCGCTGGATGGCGAAATCGGTTGCATGGTAAACGGCGCCGGCCTGGCGATGGCGACAATGGACATCATCAAACTGTATGGCGCGGAACCGGCCAACTTTCTGGACGTTGGCGGCGGCGCGACAAAGGAAAAGGTCACCGAAGCCTTCAAAATCATCACATCGGACCCCAACGTTAAAGGCATTCTGGTCAACATCTTCGGCGGCATCATGCGCTGCGATGTGATCGCCGAGGGCGTGGTTTCAGCGGTAAAAGAAGTCGGCCTGAAAGTACCGCTGGTGGTGCGTCTGGAAGGCACCAAGGTGGAAGAGGGCAAGGCGATCATCAACAATTCGGATGTGGATGTGATTGCGGCGGATAATCTGTCGGATGCAGCCGAGAAGATTGTGAAGGCGGTGAAGGGGTAAATTATGCCGAGTACGGGTAATAGATATCGCGCAGCAAAAACAATTGCTGCAATATTTGGCGTCCTTTTGGTGTCAGGCTGCATGACGGCTGGTGGTGGATCAGCCCCCAGCAAACCCGCCAAACCCTATGCCACTACTGGTCAGGCTTTTGGTCAATTCCAGAAAATCTGCCTGAAATCGCCATTCAACACCTCACGCAACATCGCTGCATTCCGTGCATCACCCGTATTTGTGCCCGAGGAAAACACCTTTGCGGTTGAAGGGATCAAAATAACATCCTTCAAGCACACCACAGTCGCAATGTCGGGTTCTGTTAGTGATCTGACCGGATCACGGCATTGCACCATCACTTACACACCGGCTGGTGATCAGGAAAAAGAAGCCCTTATCGCTGCAACCCTTATGAATGCCGTCGCAGGCATAAAAACCCGCCCGGCGGGCATAAGAGGCGGTGGATTTGTTTTCTATAAATACAAAAGTGGCCACTTGGCGGTTCAGGTTGACCACAAGAGCGGGAGCATCAGCCTCTCGACGGTAAAACAATAGCCAAGGAAGAGACACAACAAATGCAAATAGCCACACTCAAACCCGCTGCTTTCACATTATCCATGCTTGCGCTGGCGGCCTGTGGCGATCCTGGCCCACGCACCCATGACAGCCAGGGTCGCGCGGTAGCCACCGCTGCAATGGCCACGACTGTCTTTATGAACGTCTGTTTCAAAACCGGCACGAACCGCGCCAGCGTTATCCGCGCAATTAACAAAGACAAGAGCATCGCGTTGACCGGCGACAGCACCGATACGTTCTTATCTGCCAGCCACAAAACCCACTCCATCGATATGACTCTTTTAAGTGGCATATGTGCTGTCAGTTTTGACAATGGTGAACTAAGTGAAACAGCTGCATCAAAAGCTGCCATGCTTCTGCTCCCGAAAGTCGGTGCAAAATCCATAGGCGGCTCTCGTGGTGGTGGGCAGATTAACCTCAAAACCCGTAAGGGCATGGTTGTCATCGCCAACGGTGCCAAAGTCCATAGCAATGGCGCGATACTGACTCTATTTGCTAATTAATAAGGCCAGACCACACTCTGGTATCAAACAGGAGAAATGCCGAAAATGGCGATACTCATCGACGAAAACACCAAGGTAATCTGTCAGGGCTTCACCGGCTCGCAAGGCACCTTTCATTCTGAACAAGCCATCGCCTATGGCACCAAAATGATTGGCGGCGTGACACCGGGCAAGGGCGGGCAGACCCACCTTGACCTGCCGGTGTTCAACTCGGTTCACGAGGCCAAGGCGGTGACCGAAGCCAACGCCTCCGTGATCTATATCCCGCCCCCCTTTGCCGCTGACGGTATTCTGGAAGCGATTGATGCGGAAATGGAGCTGATCGTTTGCATCACCGAAGGCATCCCCGTGCTGGACATGATGAAAGTCAAACGCGCGCTGGATGGCTCGAAATCCCGCCTGATCGGGCCGAACTGCCCCGGTGTGATCACCCCTGACGCCTGCAAAATCGGCATCATGCCCGGCCACATCCACAAACGCGGCTCTTGCGGCGTGGTTTCGCGTTCCGGCACGCTGACGTATGAGGCCGTGAAGCAGACCACCGACATGGGTCTGGGCCAGTCCACCGCTGTGGGCATTGGCGGCGACCCGATCAAGGGCACCGAACATATCGACGTGCTGGAGATGTTCCTCGCCGACCCTGAAACCCAAAGCATCATCATGATCGGTGAAATCGGTGGCTCTGCCGAAGAAGAAGCCGCACAATTTCTGGCCGACGAGAAAAAGAAAGGCCGCTGGAAGCCTGTCGCAGGTTTCATCGCCGGCCGCACCGCCCCTCCGGGCCGCCGCATGGGCCACGCGGGCGCGATTGTCGCCGGTGGCAAGGGCGATGCGGAAAGCAAGATTGAAGCGATGCGTTCGGCTGGAATCGTGGTGGCAGACAGTCCTGCGGGGTTGGGTGAGGCTGTGTTGGAAGCGATAGGGTAATTTTTTAACAGGAGTATATAATGAAACATTTGAAAACTTGTCTGCTTGGTATGGCTATTGCTTTAACCGGCTGTGTGGAAAACACCCCGCCAGACAAAGCCAGTGATCGGTTCGCCAATACGGTTTATGGCGCATCCGGTCTCGATGCGGACGCCTATGTTGGTTCCCAAAGTGGTTTCAGCGACACTCCAAACGGTTATAGAAAAACCAATATTTTCTACGAGCCTAAATACACCACGCCTGCCAAACTGGCAGCAGCTCCGGCCAAAATATGTGCCTATACCAATCAAACAGTTGTCTCCTCAAAAGACAGCCCACACCCCACACCACAATATTACCCCAGCGCAAGAGTGCTATCGGTAATATGCAAGGGGTAAACCACCCCCAACAAATATGGCCCCAACCCTAACGAGGTCCCATCATGACCGACCAACCGACCACCTCAGACTTCCACAACTCCTCGTTCCTGCAAGGGCACAATGCGGAGTATATCGAGCAGCTTTACGCGCAATATGCCAATGACCCGAACGCGGTCGATGCGGCGTGGCAGGCGTTTTTCAAGGAATTGGGCGACGATGACATGGCCGTCAAGGCCGAGGCCTCGGGGCCGTCGTGGGCGCGTGCCGACTGGCCGCCGGTCCCAAATGACGATCTGACGCATGCGCTGGATGGCCAATGGCCCATCGAAGATGCCAAGCCTGCCGAAGTGGCCGAGAAAATTCTGGCCAAGGCAGATGACAAGGGGATCGAGGTTTCCGAGGACCAGATCAAGCGCGCCGTGCTGGACAGTATCCGCGCCCTGATGATCATCCGCGCCTACCGCATCCGTGGCCATCTGGCCGCCGATCTGGACCCGCTGGGACTGGCCGGTCGTGAACCCCATCCCGAGCTAGAGCCTGAATCCTACGGCTTTACCGAGGCCGACATGGACCGCCCGATTTTCATCGACAATGTGTTGGGTCTGCAAATGGCCTCGATGCGCCAGATCGTCGATATTCTGAAACGCACCTATTGCGGCACCTTTGCCCTGCAATACATGCATATTTCCAATGCCGAACAGGCCGGTTGGCTGAAAGAACGGATCGAGGGCTACGGCAAGGAAATCCAGTTCACCCGCGAAGGCCGCAAAGCCATCCTGAACAAGCTGGTCGAGGCCGAAGGCTTCGAGAAATTCCTGCATGTGAAATACATGGGCACCAAACGGTTCGGTCTGGATGGCGGCGAAAGCCTGATCCCCGCGATGGAGCAGATCATCAAACGCGGTGGCGACCTGGGCGCCAAGGAAATCGTCATCGGCATGCCCCACCGTGGCCGCCTGTCGGTGCTGGTGAACGTGATGGCCAAGCCGTATCGCGCCGTGTTCAACGAATTTCAGGGCGGCAGTTTCAAGCCCGAAGACGTGGATGGCTCGGGCGATGTGAAATATCACCTTGGCGCTTCCTCTGATCGTTCGTTTGGTGGTGAATCTGTTCACCTGTCACTGACCGCCAACCCCAGCCACCTCGAGGCCGTGAACCCCGTGGTTCTGGGCAAATCCCGCGCCAAGCAGGACCAAAAGCACGACAAGGAACGATCCAGCGTCATCCCGCTGCTGCTGCATGGCGATGCGGCCTTTGCCGGTCAGGGCGTGATTTCCGAATGTTTCGGCCTGTCGGGCCTGACTGGTCACCGCACCGGCGGCACGATCCATATCGTGGTCAACAACCAGATCGGTTTCACCGCCGCCCCGCATTTCAGCCGCTCGTCACCTTATCCGACCGACATCGCGCTGATGGTCGAAGCACCGATTTTCCATGTAAACGGCGACGATCCCGAGGCGGTTGTGCACGCGGCCAAAGTGGCCACCGAATTCCGCCAGAAATTCCACAAGGACGTGGTGATCGACATGTTCTGTTACCGCCGCTTTGGCCATAACGAGGGGGACGAACCGATGTTCACCAACCCCCTGATGTACAAAAAGATCAAAACCCAGAAAACCACCCTTCAACTGTATACCGAAAGGCTGATCCGCGACGGGCTGATCCCCGAGGGTGAAATCGAGGAAATGAAAACCGCGTTTCAGGCCCACCTGAACGAGGAATTCGAGGCCGGCAAGGACTATAAACCGAACAAAGCCGACTGGCTGGATGGCCGCTGGAAACACTTGTCCAAACACGACGATGATTACCAGCGCGGCCAAACCGCCATCCCCGAAGAAACCTATGCCCAAGTCGGCGCATCGCTGACCCATATTCCCGATGGCTATCCGGTGCATAAAACCGTTGCCCGAATGCTGGGTGCCAAAAAGGCGATGATTGACGAAGACAAAGGCATCGACTGGGCCACCGGCGAGGCGCTCGCATTTGGCTCGCTTCTGACCGAAGGCTTTCCCGTCCGTCTGGCGGGTCAGGATTCCACCCGTGGCACATTCAGCCACCGCCATTCGGCCCTGATCAATCAGGATAGCGAAGAACGCTATTACCCACTGAACAACATCCGTGGCGGGCAGGCCCATTTCGAAGCGATCGATTCTATGCTGTCGGAATATGCGGTGCTGGGGTTTGAATATGGCTATTCACTGGCCGAACCCAACGCCCTGACCCTGTGGGAAGCGCAGTTCGGCGATTTCGCCAATGGTGCTCAGATTATGTTCGATCAGTTCATTTCGTCCGGCGAACGCAAATGGCTGCGCATGTCAGGCCTTGTCTGCCTGCTACCGCACGGATTTGAAGGGCAAGGGCCGGAACACTCCTCGGCCCGTCTGGAACGCTATCTGCAAATGAGCGCCGAGGACAACTGGGTGGTTGCCAACTGCACCACACCGGCCAACTATTTCCACATCCTGCGCCGCCAGATGCACCGCACTTACCGCAAGCCGCTGATCCTGATGACCCCCAAATCCCTGCTGCGCCACAAACGCGCGGTATCTGACAAGGCCGAGTTCATCACCGGATCGTCCTTCCACCGCATCCTGTGGGATGACGCACAAAAGGGCACATCCGACACCAAACTGGTGGCGGACAGCAAAATCAAACGTGTGGTGATGTGTTCGGGCAAAGTGTACTACGACCTGCTGGAAGAACGCGACAAACGCGGCCTAAAGGACATCTACCTGTTGCGGGTTGAACAATTCTACCCCGTTCCCGCCATGGCCATGTCCAAGGAACTGGGACGCTTCAAGAACGCCGATGTCGTCTGGTGTCAGGAGGAACCCAAAAATCAGGGGGCCTGGACCTTTATGGAGCCCAATATCGAATGGGTCCTTGGCCGCATCAAAGCCAAATCCAAACGCCCGGCCTACGCTGGCCGCCCGGCTTCGGCATCGCCGGCCACCGGCCTTGGCAAAACCCACAAAGCACAACAAGCCGCGTTGATTGACGACGCGCTGACGATCAAAGGATAATCCCATGACCATCGAAATTCGCGTCCCCACCCTTGGTGAATCCGTCACCGAAGCCACCGTCGCCACATGGTTCAAGAAACCCGGCGATGCCGTCGCCGTTGACGAAATGCTGTGCGAACTGGAGACCGACAAGGTCACCGTCGAGGTGCCCTCGCCCGCCGCTGGCGTGATGGCCGAAATCGTCGCCCCCGAAGGCACAACCGTTGGCGTCGACGCCCTGCTGGCCACCCTGACCGAGGGCGAAGGTGCCAAACCCGCACCGGCAGCCGCGGCCCCTGCCCCCGCTGCAACGCCAGCGGAACCCGCCAGCACTATTGACGTGATGGTGCCCACGCTGGGTGAATCCGTCACCGAGGCCACCGTCGCCACATGGTTCAAACAGGTTGGCGACACCGTGGCCCAAGACGAAATGCTGTGCGAATTGGAAACCGACAAAGTCTCGGTCGAGGTCCCGGCCCCCGCCGCAGGCACCTTAACCAAAATCCTCGCCCCTGACGGGGCAACCGTGCAGGCTGGCGGCAAACTCGCCGTGATCGCCGCTGGCGCAGGCGCATCTGCCACTGCCAGCGCTCCGGCCTCTGCCCCAGCCCCCGCTGCGGCACCGGTCACCGGCAAAGACGTTGAAAACGCCCCTTCTGCCAACAAACTGATGGCCGAAAAGGGCCTGACCCCTGATCAGGTCACCGGCACCGGCAAAGATGGACGCATCATGAAAGAAGACGTGCTGAACGCCGCTTCCAAACCGGCCCCCGCTTTGGCGGCCGCTCCCGCCGCCACCCCACGCGCGCCGGTCTCGGCCGATGATGCGGCCCGCGAGGAACGGGTGAAAATGACCCGCCTGCGCCAGACCATCGCGCGCCGTCTGAAGGAATCGCAAAACACCGCCGCCATGCTGACCACCTATAACGAGGTCGACATGAGTGCGGTGATGGACATCCGCAAGGAATACAAAGACCTGTTCCAGAAAAAACACGGCGTCAAACTGGGCTTTATGTCCTTCTTTACCAAGGCCTGCATCCACGCCCTGAAAGAAGTCCCCGACGTGAACGCCGAAATCGACGGCACCGATGTGGTCTATAAAAACTACGTCCACATGGGCGTGGCCGTGGGCACCCCCAACGGCCTTGTGGTGCCAGTGGTGCGCAACGCCGACCAGATGTCATTCGCCGATATCGAAAAGAAAATTTCCGAGCTGGGGCAAAAGGCCGTCGCGGGCAAACTGTCGATGGCGGAAATGCAGGGCGGCAGTTTCACCATCTCCAACGGTGGTGTTTACGGCTCGCTGATGTCCTCGCCCATCCTGAACCCGCCACAATCGGGTATTCTGGGGATGCACAAAATTCAGGACCGCCCCGTCGCAATCAATGGCGAAGTGGTGATCCGTCCGATGATGTATCTGGCGCTGAGCTATGACCACCGGATTGTGGACGGCAAGGGGGCTGTAACGTTCCTCGTGCGGGTAAAAGAGGCGCTGGAGGATCCGCGCCGATTGTTGATGGATTTGTAAACAGCGGCGGGGTGAACCCCGCCCTACTACCCATTTCAAGGCGGGTCGAATCAAGGAGTGGCTATGAAACTTCCACATTTGTTTTCTAAGCAGAATAAAAAGGCTGCGTCAGAGACTACTGTCCTTGGTGATGTTGTAGAATACTCAAATGCTCAGACGGAACCTCTCAATCCTATATTTCAAACACTTTCTGATTTTATTGGAAAAACGCCTGCGGCAAAATTCTTATCCGCAGAAACTACGGAACAAGGCTGGTGGGTGAGAATGGAGATTGATATTCATCACAATCTTGCTTGGCAGGTTGTGCAAGAATATGGGTATGTTTTAAACAATGTATCTTTCACCGAGAAACTTCCGACTGTATTCAAGCCGACGTCTCCACCACCCTATATGAATGGCGGGCCAGAAGATTTCCTTACGTGGATTATTGAATGCCACGTAAATGATTTCAGGCCAGAATTAGCCAAGGAATGGTTGGAAGGCCGACTTCCACGACCAATAGGTGATTTAACCGAGTGGGAGCATAGTGACTAATGACCCCCGAACTCACAATCCTCACCTACGCCGCCCTGCTGCAGGTCGCCCAAATGGCCCTGACCATTCTGTTTGTCGATGCCCAGACCGGCCTGGCATACGGCGCCGGTCCCCGTGATGTGCCGCACCTTAAAACCGGCATCGCCGGCCGTCTGGATCGCGCGCTGGACAACCACTATGCCGCGCTGGCCCTGTTCACCATCGCCGTGCTGGTCATCACGCTGGGCGATAAATCCACCCCGCTGACCGTCACCTGCGCCTGGACCTACCTGATTGCCCGCATCATTTATGTCCCCGCCTACATCTCCGGCATCCCCTACCTGCGCTCGCTGATCTGGAGCATGGCCACCATAGCCACCGTCACCATGCTTGTTACGGCCCTGATCTGATGCATTACTGTTCCACAAATATCCCGGGGGTGAATTGGCGGCACGCCAAGAGGGGGCAGCGCCCCCTTCCCCATCCAACGCAAATCAGACCCCATTTTTCCCCAAGGAGAATCCCAAATGCCATCCTATGACGTGATCATCATCGGCGGCGGCCCCGGCGGCTATGTCTGTGCCATCCGCTGTGCCCAGCTGGGCCTGAAAACCGCCTGTGTCGAGGGGCGCGAAACCCTGGGCGGCACTTGCCTGAACGTGGGCTGCATCCCTTCCAAGGCCCTGCTGCACGCCTCCCACATGCTGCACGAAGCCGAGCATAATTTCACCAAGATGGGTCTGAAAGGCAAATCCCCCTCGGTCGACTGGAAACAGATGCAATCCTACAAGGAAGACGTCGTCGGCCAGAACACCAAGGGCATCGAATTCCTGTTCAAAAAGAACAAGATAGACTGGATCAAAGGCTGGGCCAGCATCCCCGCCGCAGGCAAGGTTCAGGTCGGCGATGATATCTATGACACCAAGAACATCATCATCGCCACCGGCTCCGAGGCCACATCCCTGCCTAGCGTTGAAGTGGACGAAAAGATTGTCGTCACCTCGACCGGTGCGTTGTCCCTGCCCAAGGTGCCAAAGAAAATGGTCGTCATCGGTGCCGGTGTGATCGGCCTTGAAATGGGCTCGGTCTATGCCCGCTTGGGGGCCGAGGTGACAGTGGTTGAATTCCTTGACCACATCACCCCCGGCATGGATGGCGAAATCTCCAAGGCCTTTGCAAGAAGCCTGAAAAAACAGGGCCTTAAGTTTATTCTGGGGGCGGCTGTGCAATCGGTTTCCACCACCAAAACCAAGGCCAAAGTCAGCTATAAACTGCGCAAAAACGATACCGAGGCGGTCCTTGATGCCGACGTCGTTCTGGTGGCCACAGGCCGCAAACCCTTCACCGACGGGCTGGGTCTTGAGGCACTCGGGGTTGAAACCTCGCCCCGCGGCCAGATCCAGACCAACGCCCATTGGGCCACCAATGTCGCCGGTATCTATGCCATCGGCGATGCGATCGACGGCCCGATGCTCGCCCACAAGGCCGAAGATGAAGGCATGGCCGTGGCCGAGGTTCTGGCGGGCAAGGCGGGGCATGTGAACTATGGCGTGATCCCCAGTGTGGTCTACACCAACCCCGAAGTCGCAACCGTTGGCCAGACCGAAGAGCAACTGAAAGAAGCCGGTCGCGCCTATAAGGTTGGCAAATTTCCCTTCATGGGCAATGCCCGCGCCAAGGCAATGTTCGCCGGCGAAGGCTTTGTGAAAATTCTGGCCGATCAGGCGACAGACCGTATTCTGGGTGCGCATATCCTTGGCCCCAACGCCGGCGAGATGATCCACGAGATTTGCGTGGCGATGGAATTCGGCGCCTCGGCTCAGGACATCGCCCTGACCTGCCACGCGCATCCCACCTGTTCCGAAGCCGTACGCGAAGCAGCACTTGCCTGTGGGGATGGCGCGATTCACGCCTGATGCGCGTCCGTGTCCAAAAGGATTGGACGCAAAGCTATCACCCCGCGCTGAAAGTGGCGCGGGGTGATCGACTACGGGCCATCAAGAAAGACGATGGCGGCTGGCAAGGCTGGGTTTGGTGCACCAATGAAAGCGGCTTGTCCGGCTGGTTGCCAGTGCAGGTTTTCGACACCCTGCGGATGGGCGAAACCAACTGTGTGACAAAGGATTTCGACACAAAAGAACTGACGGTGAAAGCCGAGGAAACCCTCGCCATTACAGATCGGTTAAACGATTGGTCCTGGTGTGAAAATGAACGGGGGCAAAAAGGTTGGGTGCCGGATAACTGTCTGGCACTTGCGCAATGATGCGGCGCGATACCGCAGCGGTTTGGCTTGGCAAAGCCGTGCGCGGAACATACCCTAGCAAAAGAATCGGAATTACCGGATAGCGGAGCTATGCCCAAAAGTTGGTGACGCAGTAATCAGGCGGCATGTTTTTCCTGCTTGATCCCGTCCTTAAATTCAACCCCTTCGATGATTTCCGGCAATCGGAATGCGCCGTCGAGTTTACGCCATTTCTTCTTTGCCGACATCATCAGGCGGAAGGTCATTGCCAAGGCGGTCTTGCGCCCGAGGCAGCCTTTGGTCTTCTTCGTTCGGTGCCGCACGGTGGCAAATATGCTTTCGATGGGGTTGGATGTGCGGATGTGTTTCCAGTGCTCGGCAGGGAAGTCGTAGAAGGTCAGCAGCACGTCCCGGTCCTTGGTCAGCTTCCCCACGGCACGCTCGTATTTCACGCCATAGGCTTCGATGAAGAAATTGAACGCGGCCTCGGCGTCCCGTTTGTTCTCGGCCATCCAGATGTCCTGTAGATGGCCCTTGGCTTTGGCTTGCAGCGACTTCGGCATGGCATTCAGGACGTTGCCGGTTTTATGCACCCAGCAGCGCTGCTCCCGGGTCTCACCGAACACCTCCCGCAAGGCGTTCCAGAAGCCGAGCGCGCCATCACCAACGGCCAGATCAGGGGCTTTTCTGAGGCCACGACGTTGCAAGTCCAGCAGCAGTTCACGCCAGCTCTGGCTGCTTTCTCGATACCCGTCCACGAGGCCCAGAACATCCTTGTTACCCCACTCGTCCGCGCCGATGATCACCAGCATGCATTGCTTGTCAGCATCCGTGCGCGGCTTGAAATAAACCCCGTCGGCCCAGAAATACACATAGCGTTTGGCCGACAGGTCACGCCGGTTCCAACGCTCGTATTCTGCCCACCACTCCGCCTTCAGGCGCGAAATCGTGCTCGATGTCAAACCACCCGCATCAGGCCCCAGAAGGGCCGCCAGTGCTTCGCCGAAATCACCCGTGGAAATACCTTTGAGATAGAGCCAGGGCAACAACTCCTCGACCGACTTTGCCCGGCGCAGATACGGCGGCAGAAGCGTCGAGGTGAACCTGATCTTCTCCGCCCCCGTGCCACGATCACGCACCCGAGGCACATTCACCGGGACAGGGCCGATCCCCGTCATCACCTCGCGCTCCGGCAGGTATCCGTGGCGAACAAGGCGCTGGCGACCGGCCGAATCCCTCAAATGCGCGTGTTGCGCCATCAGATCACAAACCTCGGCCTCGACCGCCTGTGCCAACAGATCCCGCGCGCCTTTGCGCAAGATATCCGTCAGCGGATCAGGTGAAATTCCGGCTGGATCGGTAAACTCCAAAATAGTATCGTCTTCCATGTGGCATATCCTTTTCTCTCTGAGAATCGCGGCGCGTCAACACCGCCATGATATGCCACCCAATCACCCCATCACCAACTTTCGGGCATTACTCCGGATAGCGAGACCAGACATGCAACCACCCCTGCTGAAACAACATGGCGGAAAACGCGAACGCGCATGGCAGGGGCATCCGTTTTTTAGCGGCGGGTTCAGGCCGTTTTTTCTGTCCGCTTCGTTGTTCGCCATCTTTGCGGTAACGCTGTGGCTGTTCAACCTATTGGGCCATGATGTGATCAACACCCGCCTTGCACCGGTGGAGTGGCATAAACATGAAATGCTGTTCGGTTATACTTCGGCTGTGATTGCCGGGTTCCTGTTTACCGCAGTGCCCAACTGGACCGGCCGCTTGCCTGTAGTGGGCTACCGCCTGATGGCAATCTTTGCCTTGTGGCTGGCCGGACGTGTGGCGATGTTGCTGGGCGACACCGTTCCCTATGCCGTAACCGCCACCATTGACGCCGCATTCCTGCCGGTTCTGGGCGCGGTGATTGCCCGCGAGATTATTTCTGGACAGAACTGGCGCAATGTCAAAGTGATGATCCCCATTCTGGGGTTAGGCCTGACAAACATCTGGTTCCATATCGACGTTGCCACGGGCGGCACGGGAGCAGCCCCCGTGCGCATGGGCTTCACCGCCATCCTAATCCTGCTGATGCTGATCGGCGGGCGGATCATTCCCAGTTTCACCCGCAACTGGCTGGCACGCCAAGAACCGGGCAGAATGCCAGTGCCGTTCAACCGATATGATGTTGCGGTCACGGTCGGGTCGGCGTTGGCATTGCTTTTGTGGGTATTTCTAGAGCAGCCGTTTCTTGGCCCGCTGTTTGCCGTTCTTGGCGGCCTTCATATCGTGCGGCTGTGGCGTTGGGCGGGCTTGCGCACATTGTCCAATCCGCTGCTGCTGGTGTTGCATATCTTCTATGCGTTTATCCCTGTCGGATTTCTAACGCTGGCCACAGGCATGTGGTTTGACCTGCCCCGGGTCAGCGTGGCCGCGCTGCATGTGTTCGGCATTGGCGCGGTGGGCGGCATGACCATCGCCGTGATGGTGCGGGCCAGTCTGGGGCATACGGGGCGGACGCTGGCCTCGAGTGGCGTTCTGAACCTTGCCATGGCAATGGTCGGCATCAGCATGGCATTACGGGTCACCGGTGCGATCTGGCCGGACTATGACTGGGCCATCACAGGCTCGGCCCTGGCGTGGATCACAGCGTTCGGATTGTTTGCCTTCAAGGTCGGCCCCTGGCTTTTGGTGCCGCGAGCCAAACGCAGTTAACCGACCAACAGCTTTAACCCCTGAGTAACATCCGTGCGCACCGCCAATCGCAGACTGGGTTCGTCCCCCGCCCGAAGGGCTGCGATGATCAGGCGGTGGTTGTGGGGCGGCTCGGTCCGGCGCAGGCGGCCATACAGGGAGCACATGGTCGGCCCCAGTTGCAACCAGACGGTTTCGGTCATGGCCAGCATTGCCGGCGCCTGTGCGCGTAAGTAAAGCGTGCGGTGGAACTCCAGATTTGTGCGGATATAGGCCGAGGCATCCTGTTTCGCGATGGCCTCGGCAATAGTGGTATTGATCGCCTGCAACCGGTCAATCAGCGCAATATGCGCCCGCGGCAGGGCGCGGCTGGACAGTTCCGGTTCCAGAAGCGCGCGCAAGGCGGCCAGCTCCTCGATCCGCTCGTTGCTCAGTTCCGGCGTGGTGACACGGCCCGAGCTGGACAGGGTTAGCGCCCCTTCGGCGGCCAAACGGCGGATCGCCTCGCGGGCGGGCGTCATCGACACGCCGAATTCCTTGCCCAATCCACGCAGGGTCAGGGCCGTGCCGGGGGTCAGTTCGCCGTGCATGATTCTGGTGCGCATCTGGCGATAAATCTGATCATGCGACGGGGCGGTTGTTTCGGGGGGGCGTTGTTGGCTTAACATGGCCGCATGTGATCACAAAACCGCACAGCGGGTCAATCCAAGAAGCGATAGCGGTGCAATAATGACCCGTTCTGCCGCAACCATACACGCGGGGCTTTATAATCGGGGTAGATGCTGGCCACCACACGCCAGTAGTCAGGCGAATGGTTCATTTCCATCAAATGTGACACCTCGTGCGCAGCGACGTAATCCAGCACTTCGGGCGGGGCCATAATCAGACGCCATGAGTACATCAGATTGCCTTCACTGGAACAGGATCCCCAGCGTGACCGCGTATCGCGGATCGTTAGCCGCCCGTATGAGGTGCCCAGCGCCGCCGCATAGCGGTCCGACGCCTCGCGCAATCGCATGCGTGCTGTCAGCTTTAGAAAGGCCACAAGGCGTGGCGCCACGCGGTCGGAATTATTGGGCACGGCGATCTGCCCGTCCACATATTTGGCCACCCGCCCCTTGCCTATGACAATATCCACCTCGCGCCCTTCAAACAGAACCTGCCCGCCAATCACCGGCCGCGCCGCATCGGGGCGCTTGGACAGGGTCTGCCTGATCCAGCCCTCTTTTTCTTGCGCGAACATGCGGGCCTCGCGCAGAGGGGTGCGCAGAGGCAGGCTCATCGTCACCCGTCCGTCCAGTTGTGACACCCGCAACGATAACCGCCGTGACCGGCGCGAACGGCGCAAGGTGACGGTGAGCAATGGCGGGCCTGTCAGTTCGATCTGTTCCATATGCCTGTCCACGAAATGCCTGTTGTTTGATCCTAGCGTGCAAAGGCACCGGATTCACCCTTAAAACACCCAAAAGTGCAAAAGCCTTTGACAGCCCCGTCTTGTTGTGGCAGTTGGCCCCAACTCATGACAAAAGTGCAATGTTTGAAAGGGAATCACATGCCCAAGGAAGAATGGGGCGTCAAGCGCGTCTGTCCGGAAACCGGCAAGCGGTTTTACGACCTGAACAAAGACCCGGTGGTCAGCCCTTACACAGGCGAAGTTGTCGATGTTGATGCCGGTAGCAAAACCCGCACCATGGTTGCCGACAAAGAAGATGCCAGCGCCAAGCCCAAAGAAGATGTGGTTGTCGAGGGCGAAGAAATCGTTCTGGATGATGCCGACACCACCGATGTTGATCTGGGCGATGATGTTCTGGACGACGAAGAAGATGACGACACAATCCCGCTGGAAGAGATCGCGGATGTGACCGTCAACGACGACGACACATAATTTATCTCGCGGGGATTTTTTCGCTTGAACTGATCCCCGCAGACGCCTAAACAGCGTCTCACGGTGATACCCGATAGGGGCCTTAGCTCAGCTGGGAGAGCGCCTCGCTGGCAGCGAGGAGGTCAGGAGTTCGATCCTCCTAGGCTCCACCAAACCTAACCTACATGTCTAACCCATCCGCGATCATCGGGGTATTTCTATGGTATCCCCGACTGTCAGCAGGTTTGGCGTTTCCATAACATCCGTATTTGCCGAGTAGATTTTACGATATTGCAATGAATCGCCATAGAATGCAGATGCGTAGGTTGCCAGCGTATCACCTGGCGCAACCCGAATATACCGCATGCCATCTCGTTCGATCAGCCTGTCCCAATAGGCCTGAATCGCAGGGTCGCGTTGTGGTTCTTCTTTTGGACTTGCTGCCGCTCTTTGCGTTGGTTGTTCCGGCTTCGGGATATTGCCCGATATCGCCTCATTGCCCAGATTATTCACATAAGCCAGATAATCGGCATCCGCACTTGCGGTAATACTGGCACGGGCATCGTAAACACCCTGAAACAGCTGGCTGGTGTTCAGCTCTCCGGCCTCGTTGAACACAATGAACGGCAGCTGGCCGGTGTAATTCTCGCGCAGGTCCTGTGCAAAAAAGGCAGCGGTCTGTTCCAGATCCAGCTTGGCTTTGGCCCCGGCGTCGATCAGTTTTTCAACCCACTTTCGCAGATTCGCTGTTGCCGTTGCTGCCAATTCTTCGCCTGTAGCTCCTGTCAGATTGTCAGCTTTTGCCATTTCTGCCAGAGCGGCACGCGCCTTTTCAGAATAGAACCGCAAGCGGCGTAGCGTCGAAGGCCGGACAGATGCGACATCGAATGCAGATTGCTGCCCGATGAATATCCAGGCTGTCTGTTGGGCATGAACAGGGACGGGAAGAACGGTAGCAATAATCATGAAACCGAGAACCGTAATTTTCAAATTTCTTAGGATGTAATAAAATGACTGGATCATATCCTACTCCGGCATTTGAATACTGAACCCGTAGCGAACCCAGTCTTTCATACCACCCCGATAATACATCAGTTTTTCAGGGTCATATCCGCCGTTAACAAGGTTTCTGATTGCCCTTGGGGATTGCCCGCAATCCGCACCATTGCAAAACAGAAGCAGATATTTCGCATCTGAAAAATCCCAACCTTTATCTGTTTTCTTACCCCCCAGTTGCGTCATCAGAGGTTCGTAAAACGGGTTGGTCGGTGTATTGTTGAACATGTTGAACGGCAGGTTGATCGCCCCCGGAATTGTTCCGGCCTTGAACCAGTTCCCGACACGGGTATCCACAAGATAGCCATCACCAGTCAGCACATAGTCTTCGATGAATGTCACAAGTCCCACTTCGCCAACCGGGGTAACACCATCATACTGGATCATTGGCTGCAAACAATGCGGGGGACAGGCTCGCGGCGCCTTGGGAGGGTAGACTTTGGCAATATATTCCGAGTTATCATTGCCCCGTTTTATCAAATACGATTTTCCGCGTATCTCGAATGATAGTTCCGGAAGGTCTTCTGTTATCCAGACCTCGTCCGCAAGCACGGCATTCGGCCAGATCGCCATGACAACGAATTGCAACAAAACCATCAATCGCATTTTTAAGCCCCTTATCACCTGGGTCTCACTGGTTTAGGTGTAATTTCTTTACACCGAAATGAACCCTGCCACACACAACCATAGAAATAGTCAGCACGCCTATAATGGTCATCCGAAATGGGGCAAAACGAAATCCTAAATATGGCATAATTATGAAACCGGACCGAAACCGGCTGATTTTGCTTGCTATTTTAATTGCATGCGAATGAAATGGGATTTACCTTTTACACAACCTAAAGCGCAGATATCACATTGTAATTGTTGTAATATTCTTAAGGCCGATATATCAATTCGCATAAACTCCCTAGCCACTTCATTAGGGAATAAATAATTCGTTAAGAGGTGGTCGCGGAAATTCGGACCAGTTGTTAAGGTGGATCGACTTATGAGAAAGACGATTCAAAATGACGAAACGAAAGAACCATTCTCCCGAATTCAAAGCCCGCGTTGCGCTTGAAGCAATCCGCGAGGAAATGACGATGGCGGAGCTGTCGAAGAAGTATGGTGTGCATCCAACCCAGATTGGCACATGGAAACGAGCAGCGATTGAAAACATGGCCACGGCATTTTCCAGACGGGGCCGTGATCCTGATCGGGTTGATGAAGCCCAGATTGAGAAGCTGCACTCCAAGATTGGTCAGCTGGTCGTGGAACGGGATTTTTTAGCCAACGCCTCGCAACAGTTGCTCGGGAAGCGAGGCAAAAAATGGTGAGCCGTGAGCATGATCTGAGTGTGCGACGACAATGCGGGCTACTTTCTCTGGCGCGCTCGAACCTGTATTACCAGCCAAAAGGCGAAAGTGCTGAAAATTTGCGGTTCATGACAATAATCGACAAGCAATTCTTGCAGACGCCGTGGTATGGATCACGGCAAATGGCCCGGCACATGCAGCGCCAAGGTTACAAGTGTGGTCGCCACAGGGTCCGCCGTTTGATGCGGCTGATGCGGTTGGTTCCGATCTACCAGACGCCCAACACGAGCAAGAAACATCCGCAGCATAAGATCTACCCGTATCTGCTGCGAGACCTGACGATTGATCGTCCAAACCATGTGTGGTGCGTAGATATCACCTACATTCCGATGCAGCGCGGGTTCCTCTATTTGGTCGCGATCATGGACTGGCACAGCCGCAAGGTTTTGAGCTGGAGATTGTCAAACAGCATGGAGGCAGATTTTTGCGTTGAAGCCCTGAAAGAGGCTATGGCCAAATACGGCAAGCCCGATATCATGAACAGCGACCAGGGCAGCCAGTTCACCGGGTTTGAATAGACGCAGGCGCTGAAAGAAGCCGACGTGAAAATCTCGATGGATGGCAAAGGTCGCTGGGTCGATAACCGGATGATCGAGCGGCTTTGGCGATCCTTGAAATACGAATGCATTTACCTCAACGCATTTGAAACGGGTTCGCAGACCCGCGCCGGGATCGGGAAATGGTTGGCTTACTACAACACCGAGCGCCCGCATTCCACCCACGGAATATTGACCCCGGATGAAGCCTATGACAGAAAAACAAAACCAATGAGTTTGGCAGCCTAAATGAAACCCTGATCCATCTTAAACTGGCTGCTGACTGGTCAAAAAAGTGGGACCACCTCTTTACATGCAGTGCTGTTTCTGTAGTCCCGTGTTCAAGAAGGGTGATTTTATAATAGGGTCATGCCTAGCTGAGCGGGTTTTCTCTGAGGTAGCTTAGCAGTATCTTGTACTTGTTCAAGTTGCGATGATTATAGCGCCATTCTGTTTCCTTGAGATGCAAATGGAAGGTGTGTTTGGGAAGGCCCTTGAACTTGGCAAGGCGTAGTTTGGCCAATCCCCAGAAGCCTTCGATGCCGTTGATGTGCACGCGGCCACGCGCGAATTCATCCTTGGAATGGTCGACACGGAAGTGCCCGTATCCCAAATCCACCAAACCGTTATAGCCGCGCCAGCCGTCTGTGTTGATCACGGATGCCGGATCAACCCGACCGCGGATAATCCCTTGCAGGGTTGGCTTTGAGCAGTCCGGTACGATCTCGGTGTAGACCTTTCCGTCACGCTCGAAGACGCCAAACACGGTCGTCTTCCCATAAGCCCCGCGTCCGCGCTTGCCTTTCACACGTCGCGCGCCAAAGAAGCTTTCGTCCACTTCTATGATGCCGAACATCGGACGCTGTGCCTCGCAGGCCAAAAGGATACGCTCGCGCAAAGCGCGGTAAAACCGATTGACGGTATTGCGGTTGAGACCCGAGAGCTGGGTAGCCTGGGTGGCCGTCAGATCAGCGGCAAAATACCGAACAATCTCGCGGATTTTCTTCTCTGAAACGCGGGAACCGTGTGCGTATCTATTCTTCATGCCTTTTCATAGCCTTATGACAATTTATTGTCACTCAGCTAGGCATGACCCTTATAATATTGATAGAATGATAATGCCAAAAAGCTGGACGAGAATCGCATTGGGTGAATACTTTGCGACCACCGGCAATCACTCCGGCAGCTAAGGAACGCACCATCAAGGCATTATAGCTCAGGTTCGGTAGAAATAATAACGGTCCTTGGCAATACCCGCCGGCCCCTCGACTGCCTCGAACCCGACCAAGGGCTGACCAGAAACGATAACCCCGCCGGGCACCATTACACGCGCTATGGCCGGGCTAAGACGAGCGGCTTCTTCGACGTCCTTTTCCTTGACGCCAAACCCGAAATCATAATGCGCCAGCACGATTTTCGCCCCCATCGCGGCCAACTTTTGCAGCATCTCTTCGGCCTCACCTTCCAGAAAATCCTGCGAGGGTGGCACGCAGGACGGATGGCACTGCAATACACGGTCGATCACCCAGATACGCCGGTCCAGTATTTCGCGCAAATGGTCATAGGTGCGCCCGTTGCCCAGCCCCATGTCCAGTGCGTCGCCGTTCATATCCTTGGTCTGTTCGGCGGCCCATTCCAGCCCGTCACGTTGGGCGCTTAAGCGGCGCATCATACTGTCCAGTCGGCTCATGGTTTTCGTCTTTCGTTAAGGGTGGCGGTAAATGTCACGGGGCCGGATGTCAGAACCTCGAGCAGTTGTCGGGTAAACTCCCAGATGTCAGCATCATGCACAAGGTGGTGGGTCAGCAGGCCCAAAGGCTCGTCATTATCGGTCTTGCCCGTGCGGCGATCAACCATCAAAGTGACCAGTTGCGCCACCAAATCCTCGGGCGCAATCAGGGTTTTGCCAGCGCGCCAGTTGATCGGGTCAAGGTGGGTGTTGATCTGTTGCAAACCCTGTGCGGCAAAAGGGGCGTTGCGCGGGGTGTAGGTGGACAGGGTTTTATAGCCCGCCTTTGTCAGCGCAGGGAAATGCATCGGCGCAATGCGGTTCCACGGCGGCACGAACATCCGCTTAAGGCGCGGACCGAACAGGGATTGCAGGCGGGTCAAGCCGTTTTGCACATCCTGCGTCACTTCGGCCAGATCGCGGGTATCGCCGAATTCGGCCTTTTTGGCAGTTTGCGGGGCAAGGTTCTGATGCGCCCAGCCATGCACCACGGGGATCAGGTGATCTGTGTCCGCAACCCGCATCGCCAGCTCTGGCGTGGCGGTTTTCGGGATCACGGCCAGATGCACCGGCACTTGCACGGCTTCGGACAATGCGATCAACCGGTCCAGCGCAGGCGTCGGGGCGATGGCATCATCATCGCGCCACCATATCGGCAGCGTCAAACCCGCCTGACGCCAGTGCGCCAGTTCATCGACAACCGGAGTCCAGTCAATCTTCATGCCCGCCCCTCCGCCATACCACACGCAATCCGCACGCTTTCCTGCGCCCCGTTGAACCGCAGACCCGGTGCCTTTCCACGAGGCAGCCTCAGCAGCGCCTCCACCTCTTGCAACAGGCGTTCTGGCGTCAGATCAGCGGCGCGCAGCATTTGCATTATCGGCAGATGGCTCAGGCTTTCGGCCCGCAGGGTTTGTTCAACCTCGCCGCCCTCGTCGAACGGAATGAACAGCGATGGTGTGCCCGCCTGCAACAGGTCCAGCGCGGTGTTGTAGCCGCACATGCTGACGGAACAGGCGGCGTGGGTCAGCATCTGGCGAAAATCAGGGCGGGCGGGTTCAAGGATGATATTCGACGGAGCCTTTGCCGAAAGCTGCGCAATCACAGCTTGGGCATTGCCCCCGCCAACCAGCACACGCCAGCGCAACGCTGGCGACAACCCAGCGGCAGCAACGGCGGCAGTGAACAAGTGTCGGCCAACTGATCCACCACCGGCGCTGACGATCACCTCGCCCTGTCCCAGTCTGTCGGGGTGCGCACCCGCAGGCGGCGGGGCGACGTAGCCGGTATAAAGCAGTTTTTCCTGCAACGCGGGTGTCACCGGCCAGCTTTGCTCAAGCGGGGTGCTGGTTGGGTCGGAGTGCACCAGAACACCGTCGTAATGCTCCAGAACAATGCTATCGGTTTTCTGTGCTTTTTGCGGGTTTGAGGGCGGCGCAAGGATGTCACGGACCGAGGCCAGAATAACAGAGCGAGGGGTTTGCGCCCGTGCGGCCCCGATCAGCGCCATGAATTCGCCGCGCAACACACGGCGGCCAAAGGGGAACAGTTCGGTGATCACAATATCGGGGCGCGTATCGGTGACGGCCTGTGCCAGCTCGGTTTCGCGAGTGGCCAGATAGGCCGCATCGGCCACGTCCCCCTCGACGGTCAGCAGACGGGTAAAATTGATGCCGTCCGAACGCAGCGGCGGCAGTTGGCGCAATGCAATCCCGTCTGTATCGAACTGCGCCACCGGCAGACCGCCAGACAGAACCGTCACCGCATGACCATCCGCCACAAGGTTGTGTCTCGAAAGTGGTGGAAATTGATTTCAGGCACCTCCGAGCGGGTTGAGTTATGCGCCGGTCAGGCGGCTTGGTCAAGGGTTGCGTCGGCGACGGGCTGAGCGAGCGTTTCCCAGCCATCGACCTTTCGCATGACGATCTGCCCCGAGGCCATCAGAGCCCAAAGCAGCATCGGCACGGTCTCGGCGCATGGCAGCACGGTCTGGGTCTTGATGCGGCGGCGGAATTCCTCGTTCAGGCGTTCGATCGCATTTGTCGTTCTGGCCGATTTCCACTGGCCTTGTGGCAGACGCGTGAAGGTGAAAAGCTTATCTCCTGCTTCTTCCAAGCTGTCAGCGACGGCCTTGCATTTCAGCCGCCATTTTCGCAGAAATGCCTTGCGGCGGGTGGCGATTTCCTCGGGTGTTTTGGCGTAGATCATGTCGCGGTAATCTTCTGTCAACTCATCATGCATACGCTTGGGTGCCTTGGCCAGAAGGTTGCGGTGCTTGTGCACCGTGCACCTCTGGATCGGCAGATCTTCACCCCAGAGGGCAATGAGAGCGACCTCAAGTCCCGGTGCCCCGTCCACGATGACAAATTCGGGCCGTTTCAACCCGCGCGCATCCAGATCGTTGATGAACTGACGCCAGGCGGAGGTGCTTTCGCCGCCCATGTTCATCAGTGATAACAAGACCTTCTGCCCATCCCGGCGCACGCCAATCGCGGCCAGAACCGAGATATTGGTGGCCTTCCTGTCAATCCGCGTTTTGATCACGGTGCCGTCCAGGATCAGCCGCACGATGTCTTCATCCGCAAGGCTGCGGGCGCACCACGCCTGCCAGTCCACCTTCACCTTGCGCCAGGCGCGGCTCACCACATCCTTGCTGACCGCCCCCTGAAACAGGCCGAACAGGGCGCGTTTTACCCGCCGTGTGTTGGTGCCCGAAAGGTAGACAGCAGCGATCAGCGCCTCGGCCTTCTTCGTCAGCCGCTGGTAGCGGGGCAATGCCTTCGAGCGCCATTCTCTGGCCTTGCCGGCCTCGCCTGTGATCCGCGCACGCGGCACGCGCACCGTTTCGGTTCCAAATGTTCCGACCAGTTGCCGCTCGCGATGCCCGTGGCGGTATCCGGCCTTTGCCCCGCCGCTGCGGCCATACCGGCAACGGCCCAGAAACTGCTCCAGCTCCTCTTCGAAAACCGCCTCGATCGTCGCGCGGATGTTCTGGCGCAGCCGGTCTTCAATCGGGTCATAGCCTGCTTCATTGGCCAGTAGCGCGGATGTCGATGTTGCTGTATTCTTTGTCATGGCGTGATCTCCTTGGCGGTTCCAGCCGCCGGTTGGGTGGCTTCGATGCACCCGGAGATTACGCCGTCCTCGAATTTCCACCAAACTCGCGACACTACCCAACACAAGTGGTTTTTTAGTTGCTTGCTGAACATCACCCCAAGCGTAAAAAAGCCCAGTACCCCATGCCGTGGGACCACTTGCTGTAAGGCCTAGAGTTTGAGAAAGCATGTATTGGTCTGGAATTTCTCGAATTGGGACCCCCGTAGACCCTCCACTGCCATAAGGGAACCTCTGTAAATTCCCGTTTTCGCCTTCTTCGCGGCGGGGTGGACGGTTTTTCGCCTGTCCCGCCTGATTGCTTCGGATCATAAACCCATTTTCACCGGTTTCAAGCCGGTTTTGGGTATTTCAGGCACACCTCACCCCATGAACCCTTATCCCGGCGCCGCCAGGCCGCATTCGAACTGGACGAAGCGCTTCATGTTGTAGACCAGGTTCATCATCCCGATGCGAAATCGCGCCCGCTTCAGGCCGATGGAGCGGATCAGCTTGCCGCCCATGGAGCGCTCCTGAAAAGCGAATACATGCTCGACCCGGACCCGCACTTTCGAGCGCCTCCGGTTGGCCTTTTGCTGGCGCTCGCCAAGCGGCTTGCCGCGCCTGCCCTTGTGATGGATATGGCTGTGAAGCCCCCGCTCTTCCAGCTCGCTTTCGATCTTTTGCGAGCGATAGGCGCTGTCGGCCCACAGGTCCGATGAGGTGTTGCTCGCATCAATCAGACCGGCAAGCGCCTGGCTGTCATGCACGGCGGCATCGGTGACATCATAAGCGCGGATGAATTTGTGCCGCCGGTCGACATTGATGTGGTTCTTGTAGCCGTAATAGCTCTTGCCGTGCTTCTTCGTCCAGCGCGCATCCACGTCCTTCTGGCGCTTCTTGTGGGGTTTTTCCTCCCACTCTTCAGGCGTTTCGCCCGCCTTGATTTTCTCGTTCTCGTCCCTTTTGTTGTGCTGGCGCGGCGCCGGAACGATGCTCGCATCAACAATCTGCCCGCCCATCGCCAGATAGCCCTTTTCGCGCAGAAAGGCATCGAACTTGTCAAACAGCTCCTTCATCTTCCCGGCCCCGGCCAGCCTTTCACGGTAGGCCCAGATGGTCTTGGCGTCAGGTACGCTGTCTTCAATGCCAAGGCCGAGAAACCGCATGAACGACAGGCGGTCGCGGATCTGATACTCGATCTGATCGTCAGAGAGGTTGTAGAGCTGCTGCAAAACCATCGTCTTGAATATCAGCACCTCATCCCAAGGCGGGCGGCCAGCGTTGGATTTGCGCTGTTCGGGCGGCGTGCGCCATATGGCCTTCAGCTCGTCCCGGTAATCCTCGAACGGCACCATGTCGTTGAGCAACACCAGCGGATCACCAGATTTGTCCAGTCCCGCGTATCGGCTGGAAAGATCAAAAAATCCCATCTGACCCATGACAAAACCCCGTCGGTCGAATCATTTTCATCCTGATGACGATTCTACCCCGTCAGGCCGGATTTTGGGGGATTTTTAGAGGTTCCCATAAGTAATAAGACCCGCGGCCGAGCCATTTCCCTGGAATGCATTCAAGGCATGTTGAATGCCTATACGAACTGCTGCAATACGGTCCATCGAACCGAACCGGTTTACAACAAACAGCGTATTAATACTGCAATCCTCCACCCCAACGGGATCAATCGGTGTTGGCCGCTCCGCAGTCCATCCAACATCTGGCAAGTGCGGAACCAAAGACAGCAACAACGGAATATTCACACATGATTTCCCGCCTGCATTATTTGGCCCGGAGCTATACCCAAAAGTTGGTGACGCAGTAATCAGGCGGCATGTTTTTCCTGCTTGATCCCGTCCTTAAATTCAACCCCTTCGATGATTTCCGGCAATCGGAATGCGCCGTCGAGTTTACGCCATTTCTTCTTTGCCGACATCATCAGGCGGAAGGTCATTGCCAAGGCGGTCTTGCGCCCGAGGCAGCCTTTGGTCTTCTTCGTTCGGTGCCGCACGGTGGCAAATATGCTTTCGATGGGGTTGGATGTGCGGATGTGTTTCCAGTGCTCGGCAGGGAAGTCGTAGAAGGTCAGCAGCACGTCCCGGTCCTTGGTCAGCTTCCCCACGGCACGCTCGTATTTCACGCCATAGGCTTCGATGAAGAAATTGAACGCGGCCTCGGCGTCCCGTTTGTTCTCGGCCATCCAGATGTCCTGTAGATGGCCCTTGGCTTTGGCTTGCAGCGACTTCGGCATGGCATTCAGGACGTTGCCGGTTTTATGCACCCAGCAGCGCTGCTCCCGGGTCTCACCGAACACCTCCCGCAAGGCGTTCCAGAAGCCGAGCGCGCCATCACCAACGGCCAGATCAGGGGCTTTTCTGAGGCCACGACGTTGCAAGTCCAGCAGCAGTTCACGCCAGCTCTGGCTGCTTTCTCGATACCCGTCCACGAGGCCCAGAACATCCTTGTTACCCCACTCGTCCGCGCCGATGATCACCAGCATGCATTGCTTGTCAGCATCCGTGCGCGGCTTGAAATAAACCCCGTCGGCCCAGAAATACACATAGCGTTTGGCCGACAGGTCACGCCGGTTCCAACGCTCGTATTCTGCCCACCACTCCGCCTTCAGGCGCGAAATCGTGCTCGATGTCAAACCACCCGCATCAGGCCCCAGAAGGGCCGCCAGTGCTTCGCCGAAATCACCCGTGGAAATACCTTTGAGATAGAGCCAGGGCAACAACTCCTCGACCGACTTTGCCCGGCGCAGATACGGCGGCAGAAGCGTCGAGGTGAACCTGATCTTCTCCGCCCCCGTGCCACGATCACGCACCCGAGGCACATTCACCGGGACAGGGCCGATCCCCGTCATCACCTCGCGCTCCGGCAGGTATCCGTGGCGAACAAGGCGCTGGCGACCGGCCGAATCCCTCAAATGCGCGTGTTGCGCCATCAGATCACAAACCTCGGCCTCGACCGCCTGTGCCAACAGATCCCGCGCGCCTTTGCGCAAGATATCCGTCAGCGGATCAGGTGAAATTCCGGCTGGATCGGTAAACTCCAAAATAGTATCGTCTTCCATGTGGCATATCCTTTTCTCTCTGAGAATCGCGGCGCGTCAACACCGCCATGATATGCCACCCAATCACCCCATCACCAACTTTCGGGCATTACTCTTTGGCCCGTGAATGCCTGCGCTTGCAATATCTGCATAGGCGCAGTTTTTTGGATCCCCTCCGTTTTGGCCCAGTTTAAAACCACCTGGCCCATCAATCGCACCCGAGAAATCAAACACCATAGTGCCGCCATTCGCCGTCAGATCATCCGTTGAAATATCACAACTGCTTGCAAACCCAGTGTTAATCATACCGCCCCCACATTGTGAGGTGATCCCGGTTTGAGATATTTGCCCCATGACAGCATGGTTTTGCCCGACGGAAAGCATCTCATCCGAAATACGGATAACTTCGCCCGCAGGCAGGTTTTGTCCTGTCACGGTTATAGTGCAATCCACATTCCAGATATTGCCACTTTGCACAGCCGGTTCGCAAGTTTTCACCACATCCAAAACCGGAACTGGTGGTGCCGGATCAAAGATCGTAATGCAATAACTGGTAATCGGCGTTGGCTGTCCGGTTGCGGCATCGAGCGACATAAGGTTGGCACAGTTTTCAGTGCCCAGAAGCGCGTTCCCTGCATTCATTACCATGTTCACAATCAAGGTCGAGCTGCCAACACTATGCGGAAAATCTGCACTTGATATCCAACAACCAGGCTGCGCTCCTGGGGTGCCTGCCGGAACATATGGCCCTTGAATACACTGCCACGGATCACTGGATGTAATATTTTGGATGCTGGCGATTGGGAATTCCCCCCAGTCGTTAATGCATCCAACACATATAACGGATCGGTAAACGGCACACCATTGGTCGTGACGGTGATCACACATTGGTAAGGCTGGAACCATCCTGTATTGCTAAAGGTCCGACGATCGCCCGATGCTTTACAGCTTTTGGTCACGTCATATTCAGTCGTCGCCGGTGGTTTAGGTGGCTCAATCGGCACACAGTTCGAATTGGCCACAACCTTGCCATTCAGCTCAAGCGCCGCGCAATTTTCAAAACCACCTTTGGCAAAAGCATTATGCGGAATCGACAACAGCACATCGATCCGGTTTCCGGTATTGGCCATAAAGTTTGCCGCCGAAATCTCACAACTTGCACCATTGGTAAAAGGCGCATTATCACACGTCCAATTGGCCGGAAGGCCTTGCAGGCCCGAAATGTATTGTGAAGTGTTTGTGCCGCTTAGATAATGTAGCAAATCCTGCACAACCAAAGTGCCACTAAAAGGATCAGAGTTGGTTTGGTCAATATGGATCGAACACGCGTAGTTCGAAGCATTTGGGTTGTGTCTCGAAAGTGGTGGAAATTGATTTCAGGCACCTCCGAGCGGGTTGAGTTATGCGCCGGTCAGGCGGCTTGGTCAAGGGTTGCGTCGGCGACGGGCTGAGCGAGCGTTTCCCAGCCATCGACCTTTCGCATGACGATCTGCCCCGAGGCCATCAGAGCCCAAAGCAGCATCGGCACGGTCTCGGCGCATGGCAGCACGGTCTGGGTCTTGATGCGGCGGCGGAATTCCTCGTTCAGGCGTTCGATCGCATTTGTCGTTCTGGCCGATTTCCACTGGCCTTGTGGCAGACGCGTGAAGGTGAAAAGCTTATCTCCTGCTTCTTCCAAGCTGTCAGCGACGGCCTTGCATTTCAGCCGCCATTTTCGCAGAAATGCCTTGCGGCGGGTGGCGATTTCCTCGGGTGTTTTGGCGTAGATCATGTCGCGGTAATCTTCTGTCAACTCATCATGCATACGCTTGGGTGCCTTGGCCAGAAGGTTGCGGTGCTTGTGCACCGTGCACCTCTGGATCGGCAGATCTTCACCCCAGAGGGCAATGAGAGCGACCTCAAGTCCCGGTGCCCCGTCCACGATGACAAATTCGGGCCGTTTCAACCCGCGCGCATCCAGATCGTTGATGAACTGACGCCAGGCGGAGGTGCTTTCGCCGCCCATGTTCATCAGTGATAACAAGACCTTCTGCCCATCCCGGCGCACGCCAATCGCGGCCAGAACCGAGATATTGGTGGCCTTCCTGTCAATCCGCGTTTTGATCACGGTGCCGTCCAGGATCAGCCGCACGATGTCTTCATCCGCAAGGCTGCGGGCGCACCACGCCTGCCAGTCCACCTTCACCTTGCGCCAGGCGCGGCTCACCACATCCTTGCTGACCGCCCCCTGAAACAGGCCGAACAGGGCGCGTTTTACCCGCCGTGTGTTGGTGCCCGAAAGGTAGACAGCAGCGATCAGCGCCTCGGCCTTCTTCGTCAGCCGCTGGTAGCGGGGCAATGCCTTCGAGCGCCATTCTCTGGCCTTGCCGGCCTCGCCTGTGATCCGCGCACGCGGCACGCGCACCGTTTCGGTTCCAAATGTTCCGACCAGTTGCCGCTCGCGATGCCCGTGGCGGTATCCGGCCTTTGCCCCGCCGCTGCGGCCATACCGGCAACGGCCCAGAAACTGCTCCAGCTCCTCTTCGAAAACCGCCTCGATCGTCGCGCGGATGTTCTGGCGCAGCCGGTCTTCAATCGGGTCATAGCCTGCTTCATTGGCCAGTAGCGCGGATGTCGATGTTGCTGTATTCTTTGTCATGGCGTGATCTCCTTGGCGGTTCCAGCCGCCGGTTGGGTGGCTTCGATGCACCCGGAGATTACGCCGTCCTCGAATTTCCACCAAACTCGCGACACTACCAGCATTTACCCCAAAGTCTACAAGCTTACACTCCTTACGAATGCGGAACGTTGGATCAACCGGTGTGCCCGTAGGCTTCCACGTCATGTTTTCGCAATTGCCCTTGATCTCGCGTTTATCACCGTCAAACGCGTAAGCACCGCCGGCGCAGTTTTCCCATTCCACAAGTTTATCCCCGTGGGTTTGTGCGAACAGATCAAACACAACTGTTTCAAACCCTGAGGGGTTAAAGGCCCCGCCAAAAATTGTACAATCGGTTTGTTGCGTCGGCACTGTAGGCGAACATGCCCACGCATTGTTTGCGGGATGAATACCAATAATGTTAGCATTATTGCTGCCGGAAACACCTGTTGCATCTTCGGTAAATGTATATGTCCCCGCGAATGGAGCCGTCAAAGCGATCGCCGTAATCTCGCAAGACCACGCAACGCCGGTCTCACCATTGTGCGTCGCCGCCTCAGGCTCTCCACATGATTTTTTCAAGAACAGCTCTTTTGGTGCCCCCCAAGTCGTAGGTATCGGCTTGATCCGCGTTTGCACACAGCTTGCCTCGGTTCCCATTTCACCATTGGCCGAATTGGCCGCACCCTTGGCACAGTTTTCCCACTCGATAACCTCGTCATCGCTGACTTGGGCGGTGAACAGATTAACATGTACAACTTCGGGTGAAGACATGGTTGATCCGTCCAGCACACAGCTTAGATGATCACTGCCAATACCTTGGCACGGCACAGAGGCCGCTGTGAATCGCGCGGTGCCAATGCTGATATGCGAGGCATCTTCATCCAATGGGAACCTCTAAAAATCCCCCAAAATCCGGCCTGACGGGGTAGAATCGTCATCAGGATGAAAATGATTCGACCGACGGGGTTTTGTCATGGGTCAGATGGGATTTTTTGATCTTTCCAGCCGATACGCGGGACTGGACAAATCTGGTGATCCGCTGGTGTTGCTCAACGACATGGTGCCGTTCGAGGATTACCGGGACGAGCTGAAGGCCATATGGCGCACGCCGCCCGAACAGCGCAAATCCAACGCTGGCCGCCCGCCTTGGGATGAGGTGCTGATATTCAAGACGATGGTTTTGCAGCAGCTCTACAACCTCTCTGACGATCAGATCGAGTATCAGATCCGCGACCGCCTGTCGTTCATGCGGTTTCTCGGCCTTGGCATTGAAGACAGCGTACCTGACGCCAAGACCATCTGGGCCTACCGTGAAAGGCTGGCCGGGGCCGGGAAGATGAAGGAGCTGTTTGACAAGTTCGATGCCTTTCTGCGCGAAAAGGGCTATCTGGCGATGGGCGGGCAGATTGTTGATGCGAGCATCGTTCCGGCGCCGCGCCAGCACAACAAAAGGGACGAGAACGAGAAAATCAAGGCGGGCGAAACGCCTGAAGAGTGGGAGGAAAAACCCCACAAGAAGCGCCAGAAGGACGTGGATGCGCGCTGGACGAAGAAGCACGGCAAGAGCTATTACGGCTACAAGAACCACATCAATGTCGACCGGCGGCACAAATTCATCCGCGCTTATGATGTCACCGATGCCGCCGTGCATGACAGCCAGGCGCTTGCCGGTCTGATTGATGCGAGCAACACCTCATCGGACCTGTGGGCCGACAGCGCCTATCGCTCGCAAAAGATCGAAAGCGAGCTGGAAGAGCGGGGGCTTCACAGCCATATCCATCACAAGGGCAGGCGCGGCAAGCCGCTTGGCGAGCGCCAGCAAAAGGCCAACCGGAGGCGCTCGAAAGTGCGGGTCCGGGTCGAGCATGTATTCGCTTTTCAGGAGCGCTCCATGGGCGGCAAGCTGATCCGCTCCATCGGCCTGAAGCGGGCGCGATTTCGCATCGGGATGATGAACCTGGTCTACAACATGAAGCGCTTCGTCCAGTTCGAATGCGGCCTGGCGGCGCCGGGATAAGGGTTCATGGGGTGAGGTGTGCCTGAAATACCCAAAACCGGCTTGAAACCGGTGAAAATGGGTTTATGATCCGAAGCAATCAGGCGGGACAGGCGAAAAACCGTCCACCCCGCCGCGAAGAAGGCGAAAACGGGAATTTACAGAGGTTCCCCTTAAATAAAAGCGTCTATAAATCGCACAGCAACAGGCTGTTGCCGATCACATTTGCCGCCTGTGTAGAGGGGACAGGATATTCCTGCGTGCCGATGATTGCCGACGATAGATGCGGCTCGACCCGTGCAAGATGTCCGAATGTTTCGCGCGCACGCCCAATCTGCCCCATTTGCGCGTAACAGGCCCCAAGATAGCGCAGGGTTGGCGGATAGTATTTGCCGGTATTCTTTGGCTGTAACGACAGGGCCAGATTGCCATTTCGAATACCGGACCGGTAATCCCCGTTCAGGGTGTCGATCATGCACAGGGTGGTGACAAACGCATAGCGATGCGGCAGGAAACGCCCCAGCATGGCTGCCTTCATCGCAGATTTACGCGCTGCGACCAGATCGCCTTTGTATAATAACAAAAGCGCCTGCGCATCATGGGTCATGACATGATCGGACTGGACCATATGCGCCCTGTCAATCAGCTCGGTGGCTTGTTCGAAATCACGAAAAACAAAGGCGGATACAAAGGACAGAAGCGATAGCGTCAGGCCATTATAAGGGTCCAGCGCCAGTGCCCGTTCCGCGTATTCATATGTGCGCGCCAGAATATCATCGCGCTCGCAACTGTCCTGCTCTTCCATCCAGTGGGCGCCCAAATAGGCCCGCCATGCCAGAATGCTGGAACTTTCATTCAAATCACATGCCAAAGCAAAGCTTTTGTCCGATAGATTCAGGTTTCGGGCCGTCAGTGAAAACATGCTGTTTATCCCCTGAACCGCCAATGCAGCGGCCAGATGCGGCTCGGTCGAGAATTGTTCGGGTTGGGCGGCCAGTTTGGTGAATATCTGATCAGATAATTCGTTTGCCAGACTCCAGTCTGTAATGTTGCCTTGTTCGGTAACCGGTATGTGCCGGACCTGCGACCAGATGGTTGATTTGTCCGAGGAGCGCAGCAGGCTGAGTGATATTTCGACCCGCAGATCATTGCTTTGGGCAAATAGTTGTAAATACACATCCGGAATAACACAGGGCGCGGTATTCTGGTCAGGACCGCGTAGATCGACCACCTCGAAACCGCCAAATTCCATAAAGAAATGCGTGATCTTTCCAAGCAATATATTCCCCGTCGTAGAGGCCCGCATGTCTTCGGGGGCCGTCATGACATTTTGCAAACCTATCTTGATCGTATGACACGGGGCACTGGCACCGGATAACCTGTGAAGCAACGGATTACGGTGCGCCGGTTGCATGGTCGCGGAACGGGCCGTGCGCAACCAGTCCTCGAACCCGTCCTCGCCGACGATATCGATCCCCTCCAGCAATTCGCCGTCTGCATCGCCTTCCAGGGCATCAACATGGATCCGGTCCTTGATCAACCGCACACAATCACGCCTGATCTCGATCGGGCTGGTTTCCTGTGGCCCGAATATCTTACGCAAGGTCGAAAGCTCGTGGCGCAGGCTTGCGGTAGTGTCGCGAGTTTGGTGGAAATTCGAGGACGGCGTAATCTCCGGGTGCATCGAAGCCACCCAACCGGCGGCTGGAACCGCCAAGGAGATCACGCCATGACAAAGAATACAGCAACATCGACATCCGCGCTACTGGCCAATGAAGCAGGCTATGACCCGATTGAAGACCGGCTGCGCCAGAACATCCGCGCGACGATCGAGGCGGTTTTCGAAGAGGAGCTGGAGCAGTTTCTGGGCCGTTGCCGGTATGGCCGCAGCGGCGGGGCAAAGGCCGGATACCGCCACGGGCATCGCGAGCGGCAACTGGTCGGAACATTTGGAACCGAAACGGTGCGCGTGCCGCGTGCGCGGATCACAGGCGAGGCCGGCAAGGCCAGAGAATGGCGCTCGAAGGCATTGCCCCGCTACCAGCGGCTGACGAAGAAGGCCGAGGCGCTGATCGCTGCTGTCTACCTTTCGGGCACCAACACACGGCGGGTAAAACGCGCCCTGTTCGGCCTGTTTCAGGGGGCGGTCAGCAAGGATGTGGTGAGCCGCGCCTGGCGCAAGGTGAAGGTGGACTGGCAGGCGTGGTGCGCCCGCAGCCTTGCGGATGAAGACATCGTGCGGCTGATCCTGGACGGCACCGTGATCAAAACGCGGATTGACAGGAAGGCCACCAATATCTCGGTTCTGGCCGCGATTGGCGTGCGCCGGGATGGGCAGAAGGTCTTGTTATCACTGATGAACATGGGCGGCGAAAGCACCTCCGCCTGGCGTCAGTTCATCAACGATCTGGATGCGCGCGGGTTGAAACGGCCCGAATTTGTCATCGTGGACGGGGCACCGGGACTTGAGGTCGCTCTCATTGCCCTCTGGGGTGAAGATCTGCCGATCCAGAGGTGCACGGTGCACAAGCACCGCAACCTTCTGGCCAAGGCACCCAAGCGTATGCATGATGAGTTGACAGAAGATTACCGCGACATGATCTACGCCAAAACACCCGAGGAAATCGCCACCCGCCGCAAGGCATTTCTGCGAAAATGGCGGCTGAAATGCAAGGCCGTCGCTGACAGCTTGGAAGAAGCAGGAGATAAGCTTTTCACCTTCACGCGTCTGCCACAAGGCCAGTGGAAATCGGCCAGAACGACAAATGCGATCGAACGCCTGAACGAGGAATTCCGCCGCCGCATCAAGACCCAGACCGTGCTGCCATGCGCCGAGACCGTGCCGATGCTGCTTTGGGCTCTGATGGCCTCGGGGCAGATCGTCATGCGAAAGGTCGATGGCTGGGAAACGCTCGCTCAGCCCGTCGCCGACGCAACCCTTGACCAAGCCGCCTGACCGGCGCATAACTCAACCCGCTCGGAGGTGCCTGAAATCAATTTCCACCACTTTCGAGACACAACCCTTCAAGTAACGCTTAACCCATTGTCTTAGCTGCAATAACTGAGCTGAAGGGTCACTGTTGTTGAAACGCCACTCGCATTCCTTCAAATATAGCCCAAATTGGGCCTTGGGGACACCGTTAAATCGGCGCATGTGGCGCTTGGCTTGGTTCCAGAAATTCTCGATGCCATTGATGTGGTTGTGACGGTCTGCAAAGAGCTTGGAATGGTTGATGCGAAAGTGGTGGAAGTCTGACACATCCAGCACATTATAACCGCGCCAACAATCGGAATAGACGATGGAATCCGGCACGACTTTGCGCTCTATGATCGGGATCAGAGTGGCGGATTTGGCGTCCGGGATGATCTTGGTGTAAACCTTCCCACCCCTTTTTAATATACCAAAAACGGGAATTTTACCTGCCGCACCACGCCCGCGTTTACCTTTGCGTTTGCCGCCAAAGTAGCTTTCGTCCACTTCTATTTCTCCGCCGAACATAGCTTGGCTTTCCGCCTCCAGCTCATAGGCGATTATCTCGCGCAGGCGTAGAAAATAAAACGCTGCGGTCTTGCGGTTTACACCACACAAACTGGCTGCTGTTCGTGCTGTCGATCCCGAAACAAAATGCTCCGTAAGACGGTCTTGCTTGTAGTGGCTCAGGCGACTCTTTCTCATGCTTCCCATCATAACCTCTTTTTAGGTTATCTGGGTCAGCCCCTAAAATAATGCTTAAAAAACTTGTTCTTATATTAACCGTTCAATAAATTTTGGATCAAATTCCGATCCGACTATCCAGTACAATACAGATAGCACAAGCCGGGATACCGACCGAGCGTGAATTCGGGAATCCTCGCGGATACACGAAATATTCACGATATATTTTCGGTTTTTCTTGATTTGGTTTACGTTAGGGAATGTTCTTGCCTATTAGGGCGGGAATCCGAGATTTCCCCTATGTTTTTTATGCCAGCAACTGTGAATCAGTGCTTCAACAAATCAAACGGGGCCATAAAGCCCCGTTCAGGTTTTCAAACGACGTTACACACCTTCGACAAAGGTATATTCCCGATCCGCTGCGGGCAGGCCATAGGAAAGCGCTTCTTGATACTCGGGCGAATGATAGAATGATTTTGCCGTTTCCATATCCTTGAAACGGATAATCACATTGCGCGACCGTCCCTTGCCTTCCATGTGGAAACACTCGCCGCCACGGGCCAAAAACTCGCCGCCGTATTTCGCCACGGCCGGCCCCGCCAATTCCGCGTATTTCGCATATTTTTCGGCGTCGTTCACATCAATGTGCACCATCGCATAAGCAACCATTCTCTACCCTTTCAGAATTTCTTCTGCCGCTTTGATCGCAGCCTTTGCATTATCAACATCCTTACCGCCACCCTGCGCCATATCAGGGCGGCCACCGCCACCAATACCGCCCAAAGCCGCAACAGCCGCCTTGACGATATCCACCGCAGAAATGCGGCCGGTCAGATCATCGCTAACCCCCGCCGCCACAGCGGCCTTTCCGCCGGTATCGGCGATCAACAGAACCGCACCCGAGCCGATCTTGGCCTTATGCTCGTCAATCAGCGCCCGCAAATCCTTGCCGCTGACACCGCTCAATACCTGCGCTACAAATTTGATGCCGTTGATTTCCTTAACATCCTGCGCGCCGCCCTGCCCCGCGCCACCGGCCATCGCCAGTTCGCGCCGCAATTGCGCCACTTCGTTTTGCAACGCCTTGCGCTCGTCCAGCAGCGCCTTGACCCGTGCGCCTACCTCTGATGATTGCGCCTTCAACAGCCCCGCAACCTCGGCCAAGGCCCGTTCTTTACCGGCCAGATACTCCAGCGCCGCAGCACCCGTCAGCGCCTCGACCCGGCGCACTCCAGCCGAAGAAGCACTATCACCCAGCAGCGCAAACAGCCCGATATCACCGGTCTGTTTCACATGGGTGCCACCGCATAGCTCCAGCGAATAAGTGTCTTTATCGGCGCCCTTGCCGCTGCCCTCTTGTGTGCCCATCGACACCACGCGCACCTCGTCGCCGTATTTTTCGCCAAACAGCGCTTGTGCCCCCAATGCGCGCGCATCATCAGGCGTCATGATCCGGGTTTCCACCGCCGTATTCTGGCGTATGTAATCATTCACCTCGGCCTCGACCGATTGCAACTGTTCACCCGTCAACGCCTTGCCGTGCGAGAAATCAAACCGCAACCGGTCCGCCGCATTCAACGATCCACGCTGCGCCACATGATCCCCCAGCGCCTGCCGCAACGCCTCGTGCAACAAATGCGTGGCCGAGTGATTTGCCCGAATGGCCCCGCGACGCGCATGGTCCACTTCCAGTTCCGCCCCCTGCCCGACGCGCAATTCGCCCTCGGTCACTTCGGCGATATGGATGAACACATTGGCCGTTTTTTTCGTATCGGTGATCTGCGCTGTGCCACCATCAACCTTCAGCACGCCACTATCCCCGACCTGCCCGCCACTTTCGGCATAAAACGGGGTCTGGTTCAGCACGATCTGCACCTTTTCCCCAGCCTTGGCAGATTGAACCGGCTTACCGTCCTGCACCAATGCCAGAATTTGCCCTTCGGCAGCCTCGGTGTCATAGCCCAGAAATTCGGTGGCGCCATGTTCCTGCGCCAGATCGAACCAGATCGCGGCATCCGCCGCCTCGCCGGTGCCCGCCCATGCCGCGCGCGCCTTCTCCTTTTGTGCCTGCATTGCTGCGTCAAACCCGTCGGTATCCACCGCACGGCCCTTTTCACGCAAGGCATCCTGCGTCAGATCCAGTGGAAACCCGTAAGTGTCATACAGTTTGAACGCCGCCTCGCCGGGCAAATCCGCCCCTTCGGGCAGGGCTGCCAATTCGTCATCCAGCAGCTTCAGACCACGGTCAAGCGTCTGTTTAAAACGGGTTTCTTCCTGATGCAGGGTTTCCTCGATCAAGGCCTGCGCCTGCCCCAGTTCCGGATAGGCCGCGCCCATCTGTTTCACCAGTTCGGGCACAAGTTGATACATCAGCGGATCTTTGGCCCCCAGAAGATGCGCATGACGCATCGCGCGGCGCATGATCCGGCGCAGCACATACCCACGCCCGTCATTGCTGGGCATCACCCCGTCGGCCAACAGAAAAGAGGTCGAGCGCAGATGGTCGGCAATCACCCGATGGTGGGTTTTGCCCGGCCCGTCCGGATCGGTCGAGGTTGCATGCGCGCTGGCCTCGATCAGGCTGCGCATCAGGTCGGTCGCATAGTTGTCATTGGTGCCCTGCAACAGCGCCGCCACCCGTTCAATCCCCATGCCGGTATCAATCGACTGGTTCGGCAGATCGGTGCGGCTGCCGTCCTCGTGCTGTTCGTACTGCATGAACACCAGATTCCAGATTTCCACGAAGCGGTCGCCATCCTCTTCCGGCGTGCCCGGTGGGCCACCCCAGATGTGGTCGCCGTGATCATAGAAAATCTCGGAGCATGGGCCACAGGGGCCTGTTGCCCCCATCGACCAGAAATTGTCACTGGTCGGGATGCGGATAATCTTGTCGTCCGAAATGCCCGCAACCTTTTTCCAGATCGCCGCCGCCTCGTCATCGGTGTGATAGACTGTCACCAACAGTTTTTCTGCCGGAATTTCCAGCTCTTTGGTGATCAACTCCCAGGCAAAGGCAATCGCCTCGTCCTTGAAATAATCGCCAAAGGAAAAATTGCCCAGCATTTCGAAAAATGTATGGTGGCGGGCGGTATATCCCACATTGTCCAGATCATTGTGCTTGCCGCCTGCCCGCACACATTTTTGCGCCGAAGCCGCGCGTTTGTAGTCGCGGGTTTCAACGCCGGTGAACAGGTTCTTGAACTGCACCATGCCCGAATTGGCAAACATCAACGTCGGGTCATTGCGCGGAACCAGGGGCGAGCTTGGCACGATCTCGTGCCCCTGCTTTCCATAGTAGTTCAGAAATGTGCTTCGGATATCATTCAGGCTTCGCATATCAGGCTCTTTTTGGGCTGAAGTTCGGGTCAAACCCGTTTATCGCCCCCCGCCACGCCTGTCCACAGTAAGAAAGGGCCGCAAAGGCAATTTGCCTGCGGCCCCGTCTGCAAACTTTGCGTTGTTTAGGCTTCCAGAACGTCCCCGTCCTCGGAAATTTCCGGCATCTCGAAGTCAAGCCCGTGGGCCGCGCGGATTTTATCCTCGATATCATAAGCGATGCGGTTGTGTTCCTTCAGATAAGTTTTGGCATTTTCGCGGCCCTGCCCGATGCGTTCATCTCCGTAGGAAAACCACGAGCCGGATTTATCAACGATGCCGGCCTTTACCCCAAGATCCAGCAATTCGCCCATCTTGGAAATGCCTTCGCCATACATGATGTCGAATTCCACCTGTTTGAATGGCGGGGCGACCTTGTTTTTCACCACTTTCACGCGGGTGGCGTTACCGACAATTTCATCGCGGTCCTTCAGCGCACCGATCCGGCGGATATCCAGACGCACCGAGGAGTAGAATTTCAGCGCATTGCCACCGGTCGTGGTTTCGGGGCTGCCGAACATCACGCCTATTTTCATGCGGATCTGGTTGATGAAAATAACCGTGCAACCGGATCGCGAGATCGAGCTGGTCAGTTTACGCATCGCCTGGCTCATCAAACGGGCATGAACGCCAACACTGGCATCCCCCATGTCGCCTTCCAGTTCCGATTTCGGCGTCAGTGCGGCGACTGAATCAACCACCACCATACTCACAGCCCCCGAACGCACCAGTGTGTCGGTGATTTCCAGTGCTTGTTCACCGGTGTCAGGCTGCGAGATCAGCAATTCATCCGTGTTCACACCCAGGTTTTTTGCATAAAGCGGATCCAGCGCATGTTCCGCGTCAACAAATGCACATACGCCACCTTTTTTCTGGGCTTCGGCAATGCAATGCAAAGTTAAGGTGGTTTTGCCCGAGGATTCCGGACCGTAGATTTCGACCACCCGCCCTTTGGGAATGCCGCCAATCCCCAGCGCAATATCAAGCCCCAGTGAGCCCGTCGAGGTGGCCTCGATTTCCTGAACCGCGCCCTCCTGTCCCAGTTTTATGATCGAGCCTTTGCCAAACTGGCGTTCAATCTGGGCCAGCGCTGAATCCAGCGCCTTTTGTTTATCTGTCTCGCGCTTGTCTGCCATTTTCAAAAGATCTGCCGTTGCCATTGTTCCCGTCCCTTATTTCATAACCACGCATGCGCGGCAATCTATAAATGTTCCTATCATGTTCTCATTTCTTATGGGGGTAAAAAGAGAACATTGCAATCCCATTTTTCATAATTACAATTTTATATAAAATGGTTAAAAAGAGATTACCCGCGATAAGTTAATAGGTGATTGCCTTAATTTTACCCAACAACCCCTTATAATAACATGATTTTATGAGCATCAAAAGCTACCCCCATTAATAGGACAGCATCCAAACATCACATCGAAGACCCGCTAATGAAGCTGTTTTTGGACCGTTGCGGTTAGATCACCCAAAGAAAATGGTTTCGGCAGGAATACCGAATTGGGAATTTTTGACTGCTGATCGACTACATCTTCTTCCGCATAACCCGATACAAACACCACTTTAACATCCGGTCGTTTTTCCAGTGCTTTGCGAACCCAGCTAGGCCCGTCCATTCCGGGCATGATAACATCGGTTACAAAGACGTCGATCTTCAACCCCTCGTCCTCGAGCGTTTTTAGCGCCTCTTCCGCGTTTTCCGCTTCCAGAACTGTATATCCCCGCAATCGCAATGCGCGCGACGCAAAGGCCCGCACAGGGGCTTCATCCTCAACAAGAAGGATGATCCCCTCGCCTTGCTTGTTTTTGGGTTTGGTTTTTTGAGCGTCAGATTTCAGCCCAACCAGGTCGTGTTTGTCATAGGCCGGGAAATACAGTGAAAAGCAGGTGCCTTTCCCCGGGACACTATCCACAAATACGAATCCGCCGGATTGTTTCACAATGCCGTAAACCGTAGACAGCCCAAGTCCGGTTCCCTCGCCAACCCGTTTGGTGGTATAAAACGGCTCGAATATCTTGTGGATTTTATCCGGAGATATCCCGATCCCCACATCGCTGACTTTCACAACAACATAATCACCGGCAATGACCCGCGCGCGATCCCGCTCCATATCGTGCTGCAATGTCACACCTTCGGTTTGAATCCGGATTTCGCCCCCCTCCGGCATCGCATCGCGGGCATTCACCACCAGATTCATCAGAACCTGTTCCAATTGGCGTTTATCGGCACGGATCGGGCGCAATCCCGGATCATGCGACAGCGACAACGTTACCTTTTCCCCGACCAGACGGTTTAACAAATGGGTCAGATCCGACAATGTATCCCGCAGATCAAGAACCTCGGGTTGCAGATTCTGTTTGCGCGAAAATGCAAGCAACTGGCCGACCAAACTGGCGGCACGGTTGGCATTCTGGTTGATCTGCATCAGATCGCCATAATCCGGATCCCCCTGATCATGCCGCAGCAACAGTAAATCGCAATGGCCGGAAATCGCCGTCAGCAGATTGTTGAAATCATGGGCCACCCCCCCCGCCAACTGGCCGATTGCCTGCATTTTCTGGCTTTGCACGAATTGCGCCTCGAGGGTTTTCAATTCGGTTGCGTCATTCAGCACCGCAATCAGCACCGGATTGCCATTCTCCTCGATCCGGCTCAGACTGACTTGCAAATAGACTTCCTTATCGGTCTTACGCGCCTGCAGCACCTCGGAGCGCGACAAACCACGCCCGGCAATCGCATCCGCAATCCAGTCGGAAATCGAGCGCCCCAGTCCTTCGACCAAATCCCCTAGGTCCGTGGCACCGGACATCGGATCATTCAACAATTTACGCGCCAGACGATTGGCCTGAACAACTTTGGCATCGGTCGATATCTTGATCATCGGAATCGGCAGTTCATCAAAAAACTGCCAGCCATTGCAGTTTTGCCCATCCGAAACGCTTGGCAGCAAGTAAATCTCGCGCCGGTCCGAGGCCACTTCCAGTTCCGCCACCAGCGCCCGGATAACCCCGTCCTTACCCGCAATCTGGTGCTCCTGACCGCTGACCAAAGGCAGGTCGTTAAACACAGCCTCCAGCGTCTCGACCCGCCCCCCCAACAAGCGGCACAGGATATCGTTCATAAACAGAACCGTTCCCGATTTGGAAACCGTCAGCATCGGCAGGCCAATATCGCCGCGCCCCTGCCCCGTTTGTTCTGCCTCCAGCCGCCAAAGATAGCGGTCACCGGATATCTGGTGCACCATCAGCCCAAGCATTCCGTCCCGCGTCACAATATCTTCCTGCGCGGCACCAAGCGCCTGAGCCTTGTTTTGAAGGCGAAAAAGCATGGCGGACGGATTGGCCACCATATAGCGTAGCACATAGGACAAGGGCCTGCCGGTCACTGCCGAAAACCGGTCTGTTGCCGCACGGTTGAAATATGGGAACCTCTAAAAATCCCCCAAAATCCGGCCTGACGGGGTAGAATCGTCATCAGGATGAAAATGATTCGACCGACGGGGTTTTGTCATGGGTCAGATGGGATTTTTTGATCTTTCCAGCCGATACGCGGGACTGGACAAATCTGGTGATCCGCTGGTGTTGCTCAACGACATGGTGCCGTTCGAGGATTACCGGGACGAGCTGAAGGCCATATGGCGCACGCCGCCCGAACAGCGCAAATCCAACGCTGGCCGCCCGCCTTGGGATGAGGTGCTGATATTCAAGACGATGGTTTTGCAGCAGCTCTACAACCTCTCTGACGATCAGATCGAGTATCAGATCCGCGACCGCCTGTCGTTCATGCGGTTTCTCGGCCTTGGCATTGAAGACAGCGTACCTGACGCCAAGACCATCTGGGCCTACCGTGAAAGGCTGGCCGGGGCCGGGAAGATGAAGGAGCTGTTTGACAAGTTCGATGCCTTTCTGCGCGAAAAGGGCTATCTGGCGATGGGCGGGCAGATTGTTGATGCGAGCATCGTTCCGGCGCCGCGCCAGCACAACAAAAGGGACGAGAACGAGAAAATCAAGGCGGGCGAAACGCCTGAAGAGTGGGAGGAAAAACCCCACAAGAAGCGCCAGAAGGACGTGGATGCGCGCTGGACGAAGAAGCACGGCAAGAGCTATTACGGCTACAAGAACCACATCAATGTCGACCGGCGGCACAAATTCATCCGCGCTTATGATGTCACCGATGCCGCCGTGCATGACAGCCAGGCGCTTGCCGGTCTGATTGATGCGAGCAACACCTCATCGGACCTGTGGGCCGACAGCGCCTATCGCTCGCAAAAGATCGAAAGCGAGCTGGAAGAGCGGGGGCTTCACAGCCATATCCATCACAAGGGCAGGCGCGGCAAGCCGCTTGGCGAGCGCCAGCAAAAGGCCAACCGGAGGCGCTCGAAAGTGCGGGTCCGGGTCGAGCATGTATTCGCTTTTCAGGAGCGCTCCATGGGCGGCAAGCTGATCCGCTCCATCGGCCTGAAGCGGGCGCGATTTCGCATCGGGATGATGAACCTGGTCTACAACATGAAGCGCTTCGTCCAGTTCGAATGCGGCCTGGCGGCGCCGGGATAAGGGTTCATGGGGTGAGGTGTGCCTGAAATACCCAAAACCGGCTTGAAACCGGTGAAAATGGGTTTATGATCCGAAGCAATCAGGCGGGACAGGCGAAAAACCGTCCACCCCGCCGCGAAGAAGGCGAAAACGGGAATTTACAGAGGTTCCCATATATGATTTCATCATCAAGATCGGTGATAAAACAGGGCGAGGCATCATTGCCAACAATGCCAGCCAGCGTGTCAATGTCCGCTTTTTGCACACGAACCTTCCAATAGGCACGCACCATCACGGCCAGCCCGACAAACCCGAGTGTCATACCACTGGCTATCATTATCAGGCCCGCCACCGGATCGGGCACAAAGACAGCCGCAACGATCAACGCCACCGCCATCAGGCCAAGGTAAAACACCCTGCCTGTGGTAAACCCCGCTTTGCGGATTTGAATTTCGGGCGTTTGCGCCGTGTGAGCCACCGAAAGCCCCCGCTGATTGATTCGTGGACTCTTAATCTCCAACACAAGGTCTTAAGCATGCGTTAAGCTTGAATCAGAAAAGCGGAGATGCGCCACTTACGGTTGATTATGTCCAGTTTTCCTACCGCGTCAAGAGAGCGCAGAAAAATCCGTCGCAACCATCCATCGGGGTAAAGCGGGTCTGGCTGGTGCATTTCCAGTCGCTATCGGCAGTAAACGCTTCAATCTGTTCGCTATTTTCCGCATCCAGCAGCGAACAAGTGGTATAGGCCAGCACCCCGTTTGGCGCGACCAGAACGGCGGCTTTGGTCAGGATTTCAGCCTGGATTTCGCGCAATTGCTCCAGCTTTTCCGGCGTGAACTCCCATTTCCCCGCAGGCGAGCGCCGCCATGCACCACTACCGGAGCAGGGCACGTCACACAGCACCAGATCATAGGGGCCGCTATCGGCCACCTGCTCCGGCTCAAGCAGCGTGACAACCGCTCCGGCACGTTCCGCACGATCGGGCAGGTCTTTCATGCGCTGCGGGTTGGCGTCATGGGCGAAATAGCTGGCTGGCGCGCGCACGGCCATCGCCAGAACCTTGCCACCGCCACCGGCACAATAATCCAGAACCCGCATATCATGGCGCAGCGGCAACAGATCGACCACCGCTTGCGAGGCCGCGTCCTGAAGTTCCACCCGACCGTCATTATAGGGCGCGCTCAGATGTACGCGGCGGGGGTTCTCGGTGACCTCGAGTGCAGTCGGGGACAGGGGATGCGGGGTGGTCTGGATGTTTTCTTCGGCCAGATCAATAGTGGCCTGTTTCAGATTTGTTTTCAAGGTGTTGACCCGCAGAAACACCGGCGCGCGTTTTTGCAGCGCATGGCAGACGGGGGCGAAATCATCACCCAGAGAGGCTGCCAGTTGCGGGGCAATCCAGTCGGGGATGTCCAGCGCGGCATTGCCCTCGGGTGTATCCCCTTGCATCAGTTCCTCTGCGGTCAAAGGCGTCGGCGCATGGCCGACGCCGGTGAACATTTCTTCCGGCTCCACCCCTTGGGCACGCAGCAGACCCAACACAATGCCACGCCCGGTTTGTGCCCCGCCAAGGGCAGCGAACGACCGCTTGCAGCGAAGCGCCGAGAACACATGATCCCGCACCGCCGCACGGTCTTTGGAGCCGGCATAGCGCGAACCGCGTGCCCAGTTGGTCAGCGCCTTTTCGGCGGCGTCACCGTCCAGAATATGGTCCAGAATTTCGATGGCAGCGGAAAGGCGTGCAGCAGGAGTCATAGGGTGGTTCCACATGTAGGGCGGGGTTCACCCCGCCCTACGACATCCGGTAATTCGGGCTTTCCCGCGTGATCTGCACGTCATGCACATGGCTTTCCTTCAGGCCCGCGCCGGTGATCTTGACGAACTCGGCCTTGGTGCGCATTTCATCCACCGTGGCGCAACCGGTATAGCCCATTGCCGCCCGCAAACCGCCAACCAATTGATGGATCACAGCCCCCGCGGACCCCTTATAGGGCACTTGCCCTTCGATCCCCTCGGGCACCAGTTTGTCGGTCGCCGCGTCTTTCTGGAAATAACGATCGGCCGAGCCACGCGCCATAGCGCCAAGGCTACCCATTCCACGATAGCTTTTGAAGCTACGGCCTTGATATAGAATAACTTCTCCGGGGCTTTCATCGGTGCCGGCCACCATGCTACCCACCATTGCACAATTGGCACCGGCAGCAATCGCCTTGGCAAAATCACCGGAAAACTTGATGCCGCCATCGGCAATAATCGGCGTGCCGGACTCGGCCGCTCCACGGGCGCTGTCGATGATCGCGGTCAGTTGCGGAACACCCACACCGGCCACGATCCGCGTGGTGCAGATCGAGCCCGGGCCGATACCCACTTTGACTGCATCCGCCCCTGCCGCAACCAGTGCTTTGGTCGCCTCAGCCGTGGCCACATTTCCCGCCACGATCTGCACGTCATTGGATAGGGTTTTGGCCCGTTCCACCGCCACAGCCACCCCTTCGGAATGACCATGGGCCGTGTCGATCACCACCATATCCACGCCCGCCTCGACCAGTGCCTTGGTGCGCTCGAAACCCGCATCGCCAACCGTGCTGGCCGCCGCCACCCGCAGGCGGCCCAGATCATCCTTGCAGGCCTGCGGGTTCAGCACGGCCTGTTCCAGATCCTTCAGCGTCATCAGTCCGGTCAGTTTGCCCTGCCCGTCGGTGATCAACAGCTTTTCAATGCGCCGCGCCTGCATCAGGCTGCGGGCCTCGTGCAGGTCGGCGGGTTCGTGCAGCAGCGCCAGATTATCCGAACTCATCATCGCGGAGATCGGGGTTTTTTCGTCGGTGGCAAAGCGCATATCGCGGTTGGTGACAATCCCCACCACGCGGCCCGTTTCGTCAACCACCGGAAAACCGGTGACGCGGTAGCGGTCCTGCAAGACCTTGGCATCTGCCAGCGTCTGATCAGGGGTCAGGGTGATCGGGTTGTAAACCACGCCGCTTTCAAATCGTTTCACGCGGCGCACCTGCGTGGCCTGCTCCTCGATATCCAGATTGCGGTGGATCACACCCATACCGCCCACCTGTGCCATGGCGATGGCCATCTTGGCCTCGGTCACGGTGTCCATCGCGGAACTGAGCAACGGGATATTCAGACGGATGGTTTTGGTCACTTGGGTGGAAGTGTCGGCGGTGGACGGCAGCACGTTTGACGCGGCCGGAACCAGCAAAACATCGTCAAACGAAAGGGCTTCGCGAATCTCCATGGGGAGCCTCCTTGCTAAAGCATCATTTGACGCGTCCCTATCGCATGGATTTCGCGCGGTGGGAAGCCCTGATTGTGGAATACGCGGAAATTCACACTGTATCTGGTGCCGTGAACAGCTCCAAATCCCGCGCGAACAGATCATATAGTGCCGCCGCCACACGTCTGATCGGACGTTCTTTGCGGCTGATATCATGACTGACCAACCACTGGGTGTGACCCAACCCTTCGATCGCCTCCGAGCACCGTTGCAATCGCATATCCCCTTCTCCAACGAAACAGGGCAACACGCACAGACCCGCACCCGCGCAAGCCGCCTCTAGCAAAGCGTGCGGCGTGTCGCAGGTTATAGATGCGGGTCGTTCCAAATGTTGCGATAGCCAACGCGCAGAAGCACCGGTCGCCGCTGCAGGGGTTGGCACCACCCAGTCGCAGGTTTTCGTGCGTTGGGGTGTTTGCGCGTCCGGGTGGGAGTCCAGATATGCCGGGGCCGCATACAGCGCAAAATCAACGCGGCCAATTCGGCGTCGTGCCAACCCTTGTTGCGTTGGCAGAACATTACGCACAGCCAAATCTGCCTCGCGACGTGACAGGTTCAGAAAACCGGCACCCGATAAAATATCAATGCGCACAGCACCATCTAAACTATCCTGCAAAACAGCCAGTTTGCGGGCGATATAGACACCGGTCCAGTAACCACAGGCAATCCGCACGCGTGGACGCGGATCTAACCCTTCGCGCCACAGCCCTATCTTTTTTGCGTGACCCGCCATTGGCTCTACTTGCTCCAAAAGGTCCTGACCCGCGCCGGTCAACGTATATCCTTTGGCTTTGCGCTCGAACAGTTGCACTCCTAATGCTCTTTCAAACTCGGATATTCGCCGGTTCAGAGTGGGTGCACTAAGCCCGGTTTCAGGCATCGCCGCTGACAGACCACCGGCTTTTGCGATGGCTAGAAACAGGCGGATATCGTCCCAATTTATCTTTCCATATTCAAAAGGCATATTTCGTATTTTCTCGTTTATCCCTGGATTAATACTGACAATAAGGGGGCTTATACGATCATATTCAGAAACAAAACAAAAATCGGGACATATGCCAATGCCAGATAAATGCCAGTTCCTAATCACCTTCGAGGTTAATCAAAACAGCATTTCCAGTTTTGAAGACATGCTTGGTTCGGTTCAAACCGAGTTGCCAAAAGTCGAGGGATGCCAGAACGTCAATATTTTCAGGCACGATGACCCTGAAAGTAACAAATTCACATTGTTTGAAACGTGGGATTCAAAACCCCTGCATCAAGATCATGTTGTGCAGATGCAAGAGAGCGGTCAATGGGCCAAAATTGAAAAAATGTTGAACAGGCAACCTACGGGGTGTTACCTGCTAATGTGTCAATGAGCATTTAAAACTGACCCGGTTTCGGCATTTAAATTTGCCCCCCCCTTTGTGGCGCAAAGCCCCCAGTCGGGCCGCCTTCATGTAGCGAGTCCGTCTGGGGGCTTTGCTTGCGGAACGGCTAGTTTTTTCTACGGCGTTTACTCTGGGCGAACCGGTATGAGGTATTGCCGGTTTCGATGATGTTGCAGTGATGAGTGACGCGATCCAGAAGGGCGGTTGTCATCTTGGCATCCCCGAAGACCGAGACCCATTCACCGAACTCAAGGTTGGTTGTGATGATGATGCTGGTCTTCTCGTAGAGCTTGCTGATCAGATGGAAGAGCAACGCGCCACCGGATTTGGGAAACGGGATGTAGCCCAGCTCGTCGATGATGACGCAGTCCAAAGCCGAGAGCTGCCGGATGATCTTCCCTGCATTGCCGTCGGCCTGTTCCTTGATCAGGGCGTTGATCAGATCGACGGCGTTGAAGAAGCGCGCCTTCTTGCCGTTGTTGATCAGCGTCGTTCCCAGCGCGATGGCGATGTGGTTTTGCCCGTGCCGGTTCCGCCCACCAGGATGAGGTTATGGGCCTCCTCTGTGAACTGGCCGGTGCAGAATGGTTCGATCTGGGCCTGGGTGAGGGCGGCGGCGCTGTAATCGAAGGTGGCGAAGTCCTTGTGATGGGGGAACTTCGCAACCCTCATTTGATACTGGATGGAGCGCACCCGGCGCTCTACAGTCTCGGCGTCGATCAGTTGCCTTATCGCTGTGGTCAGACTTGGCGGCTTGCGCGCGGACAGCAGATCATGGGCGCAAGCTGCCATTCCATGCAACCTGAGGGCTGTCAGTTGGTCGATCAAGGCATTCATACGGCAACCTCCTCAGCCGAGCACAGGGTCTCATAGCGTTTGCAATCGGCTTCGGGCCGCAAGGTCAGCTGCGGATAAGCGCAGGCATCGCTGAGCGGTGTGATGACCGGTTCCACCAACTGGTTGATCAGATTGATGATGGCGGGCAGCCGCAGGGTGTTTTGTGCCACCGCCAGATTGCAGGCCGTCTCGACCACCTCGATCCCGTGATCCTGTGCCAGCAGGAGCAGGTCGACGAACTCCCGATCCCCGCCTTTACCAGCCATGTAATGTTCCCTGATCCGATGCATGGCCTCGGGCAGTTCCCAGCCCACAAAGGGGGCGCCATTGCGCAGGGCACCAGGCTTGCGGTCCAGCAGGGGAACGTAATGCCAGGGCTCGAAATAGCTGATATTGCGGGTAAAATGACGCCTGTGCTCGGCAATCACATCCTGACCGGAGACCACCACGATCCGGCCGGCATAGGCGCGTAGCGACACATGATGCCCGGCAAAGCGGGAGGGCACGCTGTAGCGATTGCTGGCATATTGAACCAGGCAGGTGGAGCGGACACGGACGGTCTTTTCCACGTAGCCGTCGAAGGCCCGACCCAGGGGGCGCAGTTCGGCGCGCTCGTCTTCGAACACTTCGGTAATCGTGCGATCCTGCTGCTCGGGATGGGGACGCTCTGCCAGATCTTCGCAACGCAGACGCAGCCACGCGTTCAGCGCCTCGAGATCATCAAAGGCCGGTTCGGGAACGAACAACCGGCCCCGCAAGAACTGGACCTGGTTCTCGACCTGTCCCTTCTCCCAGCCCGCAGCGGGCGTGCAGGCCACCGGCTCCATCACATAGTGGTTCATCAAGGCCAGGAACCGGGGATGGAATATCCGCTCCTTCGAGCGCGAAACGTAGGTCACCATGGTCTTGGGGTTGTCGATGATCACCCTGCGCGGAACGCCTCCGTAAAAGGACAGCGCCTGCACGAAAGCATCCAGCACCATCTCCTGGGCTTCACCGGGATAGGCAATCACGAAAGGCTTGCGGCTGTGACACAGGCGGAAATGAGCGACCTTCACCTTCTGCTCGACACCACCCAGTACGACCCGTTCTTCGCTCCAGTCAAATTGCAGCGCGTCACCCGCCGCAAAATGCAGCGGGATAAACGCATCTCCCGAACAGGCCCCGGCGCGCTTCAACTCACGAACAAAACGCTGAACCGGCGAATAGGACCCGGTATAGCCCTCTGCCACAAGCTGCTCGTATAGCTTCTGGGCCGTCCGCCGCTCCCGGCGTGGTCGCCTCGAGTCCTGATCAAACAGTTCCTGCAGCCGAAGATCAAACCCATTGCACAGTTTGTGCCGAACTGGCGGCGCATGGCGCTGGTAGCTCGGCGGATTCTCGTCCTTCAAATACTTCTTGATCGTGTTCCGCGACAGTCCCGTCGCCCGCGCCACAGACCGGATGCTGCGCCCTTCAACCAGCACCCAGCGCCGGATCTTCGATACGCTTTCCATCAATATCACCTGCTCTTTCCTCCGCACAATTTTGCGCGGATGTTAACGAAACAGGTGGGTCAATTTTACTCGCTCATAACCCACCCAAGTGGGTCAGTTTTGCACGCCGATTCACATACTAGTTCACAAATCACGTTTCCATTGTTCACTTTGTCCTACAACGGTGCAAAGCTGTCATGATTGCGGAGGAAATGTGCGGTTTTTATGATCAATTAAAAAACCTATCCAAAAGGATAGGCTTTTGTTTTCTTTCACTAATTTTATTTTCCAAATCAGGCTGTTGCGGCCCCGGATTTTCTGGACAAGTCACCAGTAACCCACTCCATCACGGTTCTGTAAACCATATAGAGAACCACAGGCGTGCCTATGACCAGACCTGCATATACCCCGACTTCGGCCCATAGACCGTGCCCTTTGGCAACGGCCATCACCTGCACATTCAAAAACGCCGCAATCGGAAAGGTAAACGCGCCCCAAACAGGTGTATAACCACCGCGCGTCATCCAGGGCACTAGGAATATCAATCCAAATGCGACGACACTGCCAACCCAGTAAAATACGGTAAACGCTGTGTCATATCCCAAGGTGCCATACCCCAGTGCAAACAGACAAAGAGGTGCTAAAAAGATCATCACCGAAGGGCGCAGTTTATCCGGAACAGGATCGCGGCGGATCGTCAGAATAATACCCGCGGTGACAATCACATAAGCCACCAGAGCCGCGTCAATCAGCAGTTTGCTTTCCCAAACATACCCCAGCGGCACACCCGCAATCGGGCCGACAACCGGCCCGACGAAGGTTAGATACTGAAATGTTGTGAAATGACGCTTTTCAGGCGGCTCGTCCCAGATGGCATGTAACACAACAATGCTAGCAATGATTTGCAGAATAACACCTGTCCACCAGACTAGAGGCACCGAAATGCCAAAGGGCAACAGCAGTGCCGCCGCCAGCAGCATCATCGCCATCGCCATCGCTGCAATTCCTGCACGCGCAGGCGCTGTTTGCATGTCTTCCAACATAACTTTCGGGCGCGACAGCACCTTTCGCAGATAAAATACAAAGAACCAGATAAAATAACCCGTTGAGGCCGCCAGCAATAAATGACCGATATCTTCGGAAATCTCTGGCATAACATGGGATGCATTGGTCCAGCCCAGTGCAAGGGACATAAACCCGAGACAAACAGGAAAAGCGGCAGGTGGCGTTTGCCGCCATAGGGGTGTTTCTAGTAGCATTTGATCTCCAGTCAGCTGCTTGTTTTCACGCGTCGTGTTTTCACCCTAAGTGGAAAATGCAGTTTCGATCAAGGCTTAGGTTATTTTGCCATGTAAACTGGCATCCTGATTACCGGTGTTAGGTATGGAATTCCAGTATCGCTAACGGCGCCTCGATCTGCTTAACTTGGTCAATATAAATGAAAAGGATTGGAACATGCGTATTATTACCGCCCTTGTGGCAACGACCCTTCTGGCCCTGCCTGCCTGCAAAGATGATGCCGAAGAAATCGGGAAATTCACTGTTGATCTGAATGGCAATAACATGGAGTTCATCAGCACTAAGAGGTGGTCCCACTTTTTTGACCAGTCAGCAGCCAGTTTAAGATGGATCAGGGTTTCATTTAGGCTGCCAAACTCATTGGTTTTGTTTTTCTGTCATAGGCTTCATCCGGGGTCAATATTCCGTGGGTGGAATGCGGGCGCTCGGTGTTGTAGTAAGCCAACCATTTCCCGATCCCGGCGCGGGTCTGCGAACCCGTTTCAAATGCGTTGAGGTAAATGCATTCGTATTTCAAGGATCGCCAAAGCCGCTCGATCATCCGGTTATCGACCCAGCGACCTTTGCCATCCATCGAGATTTTCACGTCGGCTTCTTTCAGCGCCTGCGTCCATTCAAACCCGGTGAACTGGCTGCCCTGGTCGCTGTTCATGATATCGGGCTTGCCGTATTTGGCCATAGCCTCTTTCAGGGCTTCAACGCAAAAATCTGCCTCCATGCTGTTTGACAATCTCCAGCTCAAAACCTTGCGGCTGTGCCAGTCCATGATCGCGACCAAATAGAGGAACCCGCGCTGCATCGGAATGTAGGTGATATCTACGCACCACACATGGTTTGGACGATCAATCGTCAGGTCTCGCAGCAGATACGGGTAGATCTTATGCTGCGGATGTTTCTTGCTCGTGTTGGGCGTCTGGTAGATCGGAACCAACCGCATCAGCCGCATCAAACGGCGGACCCTGTGGCGACCACACTTGTAACCTTGGCGCTGCATGTGCCGGGCCATTTGCCGTGATCCATACCACGGCGTCTGCAAGAATTGCTTGTCGATTATTGTCATGAACCGCAAATTTTCAGCACTTTCGCCTTTTGGCTGGTAATACAGGTTCGAGCGCGCCAGAGAAAGTAGCCCGCATTGTCGTCGCACACTCAGATCATGCTCACGGCTCACCATTTTTTGCCTCGCTTCCCGAGCAACTGTTGCGAGGCGTTGGCTAAAAAATCCCGTTCCACGACCAGCTGACCAATCTTGGAGTGCAGCTTCTCAATCTGGGCTTCATCAACCCGATCAGGATCACGGCCCCGTCTGGAAAATGCCGTGGCCATGTTTTCAATCGCTGCTCGTTTCCATGTGCCAATCTGGGTTGGATGCACACCATACTTCTTCGACAGCTCCGCCATCGTCATTTCCTCGCGGATTGCTTCAAGCGCAACGCGGGCTTTGAATTCGGGAGAATGGTTCTTTCGTTTCGTCATTTTGAATCGTCTTTCTCATAAGTCGATCCACCTTAACAACTGGTCCGAATTTCCGCGACCACCTCTTAGTTCTTGGCAAATTCGGACATCTGCCGCTGTTGCAGGTAAATGGATTTAGGGGACTCGACCAGTATCGTAACATTTGATTTTGCATAGATCGCGAGCGGGATTAAAACAGCAATGATAGCCCGCATACCAACACGTCTAAGGTCCCTTCCCTGCATCACAATCGGTAGTAGAACGAGTATACCCGCAGTTACGACTGACAGGATATAATGCTCGTACCGGTTCAGCCACCCGACATGCCCCAAAAGCAAATGTGCCCCGGTGGCCCCCACCAGAACGACCCATAGTTTGGCCAAGGGGCTGCGGCGCAAGGGTTCTGAAAATAGCCACATAGCCAATAGCACGATCAGATACAGCATCAGCAGGATGCCACCGGGTTCCGCCAGATTTGCTGTAAACGTCCGGATAATCCGCAGATATACGGGCATTTCATAGCGAACTGCACTGGCGATTTTTGCCTGTACGGAACTGGGCAAGGGATCCAGCCCGAGTGAAACCAAAAAACTGCAAAACAACAAAATGGGGACAAGGGCCAATACAAGGGCCACCACGCCGCGGCGTTTCTCTTTGCAACTGAAAATAACCAGCGCGGCTAACAGGGAAAGCGCCAATCCTTCGAACCGCAAAAGCGGGGCAAACAGGATACCGGCGTATAAAATCCCCCAAGACGGAGTGCCCTTCAGCAAGCGCACCAACCCTAACAGAATGGCCAGACTCGCGGCGGCATGAAGCGTATGCTCCATACCGATCATCGCGTTACTCGGCATCAGAATAGCCGTAGGCCCCAAAGCGGCAAGCATAACCCCGTAACGACGCAATGTGCCCTTGCCATAGCCGCCTTCCAGCAACAGTTCTGCCCACAGCCATGCAGACAGGCCCAACCCGATTATATTCCAGATCAGGGGCATGTAGCGCTGAAATTCCAGCGAAAAGACCGGCGCCAACAAAACCGGATACAAGGCCGACGAGGACGCCGCCGATGGCTCTGCAATGTTTACACCATACCCGCCGGACCAAATGGATTCCGCCATCGCCAGATGGATATAGGTATCATCCAGCGGGTACTCGAAATACCCGCCGGTCTGATACATCGCGGCGGCCTCGAGTGCGGCAAACACCAGAAATGCCGATACGATTGAGACCCATCTAAGTGACAAAAACGGCATTGCTGTTATTCGAACTCCATGATCACATCATCCACTGCCAGACTGTCGCCTGCGGCAGCATTGACTTTGGTCACCACGGTTTTCTTTTCGGCACGAAGGATGTTTTCCATCTTCATTGCCTCGACTGTGCAGAGCGCCTGACCTTCCTGCACCTCGTCGCCAACTTCAACCGCGACCGAAACGATCAGACCCGGCATCGGGCATAGCAACAGTTTCGAAGTATCAGGCGGCATTTTTTCCGGCATCAGACGGGCCAGTTCGGCCTGACGCGGGGTGCGCACGAATACCTTCATATCTGCCCCGCGCAGACGCATGCGAAAACCACCGGGTATTTTGCCAACCTTGATCACCACCAGCGAACCATCGACATCCAGCTTTGCCAAACTCTGCCCCGGCACCCAGTCGGACGATACACGGTGGCTTTTGCCATCCTTGAAGGTGACTGTCGCCCCCATCGGATCGGCGTCGATCACCACGGGAAATTCCTGCCCCTGCAAGGAAACCACCCAATCGGTGCCGACCTTGCGTTCGTGGTTGTCCATCCGGCCCGACACCCGCGTGCGGCGGATTTCGGCAACGCGGTACATCGCGGCAGCCGACGCGGCAACACGGCGCAACATGTCCTCGGGCAATTCCACCCCGTCAAACCCGTCGGGGAATTCTTCCTCGATAAAGGCAGTGGTCATGTTGCCCGAGGTGAATTTCTCATGGTCCATCACGGCGGACAGGAACGGCAGGTTGTGGCCAATCCCCTCAACCTCGAAACTGTCCAGCGCCACGCGCATTTCCTCGATGGCGGCGGCACGGTCGGGCGCCCATGTGCACAGTTTGGCGATCATCGGGTCGTAATACATCGAAATCTCGCCGCCCTCGTAAACGCCGGTATCATTGCGCACCACATGGGTGGCATCGGCCACCTCTTCGGGCGGGAGATAACGGCTTAGACGGCCGATTGACGGCAGGAAGTTGCGATAGGGATCTTCGGCATAGAGACGGCTTTCCACCGCCCAGCCGTTCAGTTTCACATCCTTCTGGCGCAGCGCCAGCTCTTCGCCATCGGCCACACGGATCATCTGTTCCACCAGATCAATGCCGGTGATCAACTCGGTCACAGGGTGTTCCACCTGCAGGCGGGTATTCATTTCAAGGAAATAGAAATTCCTGTCGCCATCAACGATGAATTCCACCGTGCCCGCACTGGAATATCCCACAGCCTGCGCCAGTGCCACGGCCTGATTGCCCATCTTTTTGCGGGTCTTTTCGTCCAGAAACGGGCTGGGCGCTTCTTCGATCACTTTTTGATTGCGCCGCTGGATCGAGCATTCACGCTCGCCCAGATAGATCGCGTTTCCGTGAGCATCGGCCAACACCTGAATCTCGATGTGTCGCGGTTGCGTGATGAATTTCTCGATGAAAATGCGATCATCGCCAAAGCTGCTGGCGGCCTCGTTTTTCGAGCTCTGAAAGCCCTCGCGGGCCTCTTCGTCATTCCAGGCAATCCGCATCCCCTTGCCACCACCGCCAGCAGAGGCCTTGAGCATCACCGGATAGCCAATCTCGCGGCTAATCTTGACCGCCTCCTCGGCATCCGCAATCAAACCCATGTGACCGGGGACCGTGGCCACACCCGCTTCTTGGGCAATCTTCTTGCTGGTAATCTTGTCACCCATGCTTTCGATTGCGCCAACGGGGGGGCCGATGAACGCCACACCTTCCCGCGCCAAGGCTTCGGCGAACAGCTTGTTTTCACTTAGGAAACCGTAACCGGGATGCACGGCCTCGGCGCCGGTCTGGCGGATGGCATCCATCACCTTGTCAATCACGATATACGATTCATTGGCAGGCGGCGGGCCGATCAAAACCGCCTCGTCTGCCATTGCAACATGCAACGCGTGCTTGTCGGCCTCGGAATAGATGGCGACCGTTTTGATCCCCATCTTCTGTGCCGATTTGATCACCCGACAGGCGATTTCACCACGGTTTGCTATCAGTATCTTTTTGAACATCTAACAGGCCTTCCCCAATTCAATTCGTGCCAGACCGGCACCTGTTGTTCTTGATCCAGCACGCGCCCCTCGCGCGCGCCAAATCGCATTTTTGCCAATCACGGTCCAAACACGAAACGCGGATTTTCCGTGAAAATCCAATCCGGAATTCGTGCGAATTCCGGCCTCCTTCGTGACAACCGGTGATCGAATATCTCTGCCAAACTCAATACATGGGTGCGCCAATTCCGGTGCCCTGAATACAGGAGGAAGACGATGAAGATTTTCCCGCTTCACAGATACAGCCGTCCAGTGCTTGTCGCGCTGCTTGCGTCCGCTGCGGCAGGTCCGGCGTTGGCCGAAACCCCAGCCGAACTGAAACAGCAAATCAAGGCGCTGGAAGCGCGGGTTGACGGGCTGGAAAGCGAAGGGCGGCTGAAATTCCCCAGCGGTACCGTTGTTGAAATCGGCGGTTACATCAAAACCGACTTTATCTATGATTTTGACGAGGCCCTCGGCGATGCTTTCGGTGTGGATGGCATTACAATTAGTGACGTTGGCGATAATTCGCGTTTCCGCGCGCAGGCCCGCCAATCGCGTCTGTTCATCAAAACCACGACACAAACCAACAGCGGCCCGCTTAAAACCCACCTTGAATTCGATTTCTTCGGCGGGGGCGGCAATGAAATATTCTCGAATTCCTACAGCCCGCGCCTGCGCCATGCTTATGGCACATGGAACGGCTGGACGGTTGGGCAGACGTGGTCGAACTTTATGCCGATCGAAAGCTATCCCACCACGGTTGACTTCAATGGCCCTGCAGGGATTCCCTTCGTCCGTCAGGCACAGATCCGCTATACTTTTCCAGTCTCCGATAGCGTAAGCATCTCGGCCTCTCTGGAAAACTCCGAATTCAGCGGGCGCGATGCGGCCGGAACGATTTCGGAAAGCACAACGTCGGGTATCCGCGCAGGGATTGACCAAGCGCCGGATTTCACACTGGCCGCTACATGGAAAGGCGAAAAAGCGCTGGTGAAACTTGCCGGTGTCTTGCGTAAATTCGATTCGCCCACCTCGAATGACACGGCGACGGGCTGGGGTGTGAATCTGTCCGGCAATGCGTCCCTGTGGGAAGGTGGCACGCTTTATGGCTCGTTGACCTATGGTGACGGGATCGGGCGATACCTGATCAACGGTTTTGCCCAGGATGCCTTTGTTGATGCGGCAGGGAATCTGCAAACCATCGAGGCAATTGGCGCAACCTTTGGCGTTTCGCAAGCCATTAGCCCGAAATTGACCGGTGCATTGGCTGTGGGCTATTATGAAGTCAACGATACCTTCGCCCCAACCGATACCGACAATATTTCTACGGCCCACCTTAGCCTGTTCTACAAACCGACCGAACGCATGACGGTCGGCGCGGAATTGATCTACGGGCGCCGTGAAATTGCCAATGGCGCATCGGATGATGCCTCGCGGCTGCAAACTTCGGTGCAGTTCAGCTTTTGAACCTGCCGGGCAAAAGGCGGGCCATGGTGCACGGCCCGTCTTTTGCACTTTTACGCCCCCCGCAAAAAACCACTGCAAGGTTGCCCCCGCAGTGGTTGTTTCATGAGTGGTAATAAACGGGTACGTAACCCGAAAACTGTTCGCTGTCTTAGTGACACACCCCTGCGTCATCGCAGAGCGCACCTGCGCCCGCCCCGATGACGGCACCGGTAAGCACATTCCCGTTTGTAACATCGGCAATAACGGCACCGGCTGCTGCACCTGCAGCGGCACGTTCGATGTCATTGTCCAGACATCCGGCAAGTGGCATGGCAAGGATAGCCACATAGACAAGGTGTTTGATCTGCATTGTTTTCTGCCTCCAACAATTATTGTTATTAAGGCTGATTCTAACATGCCGGGATTCGCTTGAGAATCCCCCAGATCAGTATTGCAATTATCGGCTGTTTTTAGCCCACCCCGCCCCGAAACCTGCCGATAAGCGCAAGCTAAAACGGCAAGCAAAAAAAACGGTCCGGCCCAAAAGGGACCGGACCGTTCAGAAGGGGAAGGGTAACGGTTTTGACTAGTACAAGCAGACATCTTGCTGGAGGCGCCTGCTATGGAAACAACACTGCCCGAAACACTCGGCACGACAAAGCCCTTACCCGCAAAAGGTGAAATTTGGGCTGTTTTCTGCCGGATTGGATATGTTGCAAGCGATTTCACGCCTATTTGTCCCCGGTATCGTCAGGGTCAAACGCATCCGGAAACGATGCACGCGCTCTTCGCTCGTCGATCATTAACAACGCCTCGTAACTTTCAGAATCAAACGGGTCTTCTGCGGGAATCACTTCGCGGCCAAACATCCACGATAAACGCCCGGCATCCAGATTACCGCGTTCAAACGGCTGATCGCCAAACTGGAACCAAAGCGCCATCATAAAAGCGGTATCGGCCTTGCGATCTGCCGGGCGTCGATCGGCAAATCGCTCGCGTGCGGTCAAAGGGGTAGCGCCCTTTTTATTCGGTCTGCGAATTGTAAATTGGAAATCTGTTCCCGGCAGTCGGCCAGGGAAACCGCGATGTTTCAGCACAATTTCCCTCCTGTAATCAAAGGGTTGTGCGAATTCGCAAGGTAGTATGGAGCGGGCCTGTTAGCCCGCTCCGGTACTATATTAGTACTTTGTTGTGGGCTGCTCAACAACCACTGGGTCCATAACAACTTCTTCTTGCTGTGCGCAAGCAGCGATAGTCGAGAAAAGAACCAGTGCCAGTACTGCTTTGAAACCGTTCGACATATTTGTCTCCTATTGTGTGAATTGGCAGAAACGCAGCTGATAAGCCACGCAATTACCACAGTCGAGTTATTGGCTACTTGGGCGTAACCTTCCGTGACGATAGCGGATAAATTAAAAGAAAAACACCTTTGCATTGCAGATCGGCGATTTTGTGACTCGATTGCATCATAATACCCACTTCTGCGTGGCATTTCCGCTACATATAGTGGCATCTTCAAAATCCCTCCCATATGCAGTTATTCCCTTGGGGGGAATAAGAATCAAAAAACTGTGTTGCAGCCGGATCGGCTTTTCCGAATTCCACAGGACGATCCGAAAGACTTATCACTATGTGGTCTACATCCCTTTCTTGTTCGATCAACGCGGGCAAGGCGGAATGCTCACATAAATAGCGCATGTCCCCTTCCGCCTGATCAAATTCAACACTGCCACCATCGCGTGAAATTTCTGGTGTTATGTAACGAAACCTAAAGGTATTCTCGCCCCCTTCCGCCTCCCAGATCACATCCTGAAAGGTGATGGGCTGACCTGATGGCACATCAATTGCGCCAGCCAGCAAAGGGCCAGCGGCGGCCATAACAATGGCAACAAGAAATGGGCGGCGGGCACGCATCAGTTACCTCACAAAGGGATGTTCCCGTGCTTCTTCCACGGGTTTTGCTGTTTCTTGTTCCGCAGCGACGCAAAGGCACGGCAAATCCGCTTGCGCGAGGACGCAGGCAATATAACCTCGTCAATGAACCCGCGTTCCGCCGCCACAAACGGGTTGGCAAAGCGGTCCTCATAGTCAGCCGTATGCTGGGCAATCTTTTCGGCATCCCCCAAATCGGCGCGGTGGATGATCTCGGTGGCGCCTTTGGCCCCCATCACCGCGATTTCCGCGGTGGGCCACGCGTAATTGAAATCGCCGCGTAGATGTTTGGACGACATCACGTCATATGCGCCACCGTAAGCCTTGCGGGTGATCAGCGTCACCTTGGGCACTGTGGCCTCGCCATAGGCGAACAACAGTTTCGCACCGTGTTTGATCACCCCGCCAAATTCCTGCGAGGTTCCGGGTAAAAAGCCGGGCACATCGACCAGCGTCAGGATCGGGATTTCAAACGCATCACAGAAACGAACAAAGCGGGCCGCCTTACGAGAGCTATCAATGTCAAGGCAGCCCGCCAGAACCATCGGCTGGTTGGCCACCACACCGACGGTCGAGCCTTCCAGACGGATGAACCCCGTCAGGATGTTTTTGGCAAATTCTTCCTGAATTTCGTAAAAGTCGCCTTCATCGGCCAATTTGGCGATCAACTCTTTCATGTCGTAAGGCGAATTGGGATTTTCCGGCACCAGCGTATCCAGACTGGCGTCAACGCGGTTTGGATCGTCAAAGAACGGGCGCACAGGCACCTTGGACTGGTTGTTCAACGGCAGAAAATCCACCAGACGACGGACTTCGGACAGCGCTTCGACATCGTTCTCGAACGCAGCATCGGCCACGGATGATTTTTTTGTGTGGGTGATGGCGCCGCCCAGTTCTTCGGCGGTGACCACTTCGTTCGTCACGGTTTTCACCACATCGGGACCGGTGACAAACATGTAGGAACTGTCCTTGACCATGAAAATGAAATCCGTCATCGCCGGGCTGTAAACCGCCCCGCCCGCACACGGCCCCATGATCACACTGATCTGCGGCACCACGCCGGATGCCATGATGTTGCGCTGGAACACCTCGGCGTAACCGGCCAGCGATGCAACACCTTCCTGAATTCGCGCGCCGCCGGAGTCATTCAGCCCGATCACCGGTGCGCCATTTTGCACGGCCATATCCATGATCTTGCAAATCTTTTGCGCATGGGTTTCCGACAGGGACCCGCCGAACACGGTGAAATCCTGACTATAGACATAGACCATCCGCCCGTTGATCGTGCCCCAGCCGGTGATCACCCCGTCGCCTGCGTGCTTTTGTTTCTCCATGCCGAAATCGGTGCAGCGATGGGATACGAACATGTCGAATTCCTCAAAGGAATCTTCGTCCAGCAGCAGGTCAATCCGCTCGCGTGCCGTCAGCTTACCTTTGGAGTGCTGCACATTGATCCGTCGCTCTCCTCCGCCCAGACGGGCCTCTTCACGACGGGTTTCCAGCTGTTGCAGAATATCTTTCACGAGCACATCTCCGGTTTTGGCTTTGCCGGACAGGTTATACCCGCAGAGCGGCTGAACAAAGCAAATTCATGAATATTTGCAAATCCTTGACAGAAATACATCTGCTAACTGCAAATTTGCTAATTATAGTTCGCAATATTGACTCCCCCTCACCCATCTGACCTAACTTTCCCCAATAGATGAAAACATATTGACAATTCCCCGAGGAGCAACGCATTTGCTGTTTCGCACCATAACAACCATTGCCTCTTTATTGATTGCAATCCTCCTTGCCGCCATTTCCTTTCGGCAGGCGGGGTATGTCGCAGCCCAAATCCAGAACCAAAATCCCAATGCTGCGGTCTTGCCACTTGCGCTGGCGATTATCTCGTTCCTGTTGGCGCTTGTATTCGCGATGCCGACGATGCGTAAAAACCTGTTGGTTCGTAGCTATAACTCCAAAGGCCGTATTCTGTTTATCCTGCTGTGTCTGGGCATCATTGCCGGCATCGCATTTGTAGGTAATACGATCATTAAATCGGACATCCCGACCAACATCCCGAAATCCTATATCCTGCCGGTGGGCGGCGGGGTTATTGCCTTGTTCTTTTTGACATTCATCTTCCCCGGCATTGCGTTTCTGGAATTGCGCAACGCCAAAAGCAAAGTCGAGGTATTCTCGGACCCTTCCGTAAAACGCTACATCGTCCCGCAACAGATCGAAGTGATGATCCCGCATTATCAACAAGGCCTTGTTTCACGCATTATTCGACCGATCCTGTGGACCCTTGCCATCCTGTTTATTGGCATTGGTCTTTATGGAACAACTGCGACCCGCTTTATACCTTCCCCGGATCATCTGGACTGGGTTGCCCGAAAACTGCCTATCCTGATTGCCATGGCCGTTAGTGCCCTTGGTGTTTTGGTTTTCTTTAGCAAACCCGAGGCAGGCAAAGGGATCTTTGGGGCGGCCATGGTCCAGAATATTGCCGTTTTCCTGATTTTGTCAGCAGGTGTCATGGCCTTGGCCAAACCCTTTTTCACCACCGGTTTGCCAGCCCTTCAATCAAATCTGGTTGCTGGGAAAACCGGCAGCCAAACCGTTGTCGTCCAAAGCATCGACAATCCCGACCAAGGCGACGGATGTATTAATGGCACAATGGCCACCGCAGAAAACGCGCCTGCAACGGCAATCAATATCTGTGGCGTTCCGGGCAGCATCCGCGATACGCTTGCAACGGGTGACAAGCTGACCCTGACGGGAAAACAAACACCTTATGGTTTGCGTTACACGAACATAGACAAATCAGCCGCAGAAGAACCAACGACAGAGCAACCTTCCAACCCGTAACCCAAAGCTGTGCATTTACGCAGGCCCCGCCCTGCGGCGCCAATAGTGGACATTGTCAACCAAACCCGCTACCCCGTTTCCATGACGCCAAACACAGCGGTGCGTTATCTTGACCGCACCACGCCCCCGCATATCTCGACCCTGATCTTGCTGGCATCCCTGCCCGCATTGTCAATGAACATGTTTCTGCCCTCGTTGCCCGCGATGGCGGAATATTTCGCGGTTGATTACCGGCTGATGCAGCTATCGGTCGCGCTTTACCTCGGGGTCAGCGCTGTTTTGCAATTGATGATCGGCCCATTGTCCGACCGTTTTGGCCGCCGTCCGTTGATCCTTGCCGGTGGTGCGCTATTTTTGCTGGCTACGCTGGGCTGTATCTGGGCGCCCACCGCCGAAATCTTTCTGATGTTTCGTATGGCGCAGGCGGTGATTGCCACCGGCATGGCCATTTCCCGCGCCGTGGTGCGCGATATGGTGCCCGAAGCCGAAGCCGCCTCGATGATCGGCTATGTCACCATGGGCATGTCGCTGGCGCCGATGCTGGGGCCGTTGCTGGGCGGGGTGCTGGACAGCTATTTCGGATGGCATTCGGTGTTCTGGCTGTTGTTCGGGCTGGGCGTGGCGCTGTTCGTGCTGTCCTGGCACGACCTTGGCGAAACCTCGACCACCACCAACCGCAGCTTTGCCGAACAGTTCCGCCAATATCCCGAATTGCTGATGTCGCGCCGGTTCTGGGGCTATTGCCTGTCCGCCACTTTCGCCTCGGGTGCGTTTTTCGCCTATCTGGGCGGCGCGCCTTTTGTGGGCAAGGAAATCTTCCATATGAACGCGATCTGGCTGGGGCTGTCGTTTGGCGCAGTATCCTTTGGCTATATGATGGGCAACTTCATATCGGGCCGCTTTTCCACCCGCATCGGCATCAACCGGATGATCCTGTTTGGCGGTATCATTGCCGCGACGGGTATCAGCATTTCGATGGCCCTGTTTTATCTGGGCCTTGGCAATGCTTTCACCTTTTTCGCCTTCATGTCGGCGGTGGGCCTTGGCAACGGCATGACCCTGCCCAACGCCAGTGCCGGCATGTTGTCCGTGCGCCCTGATCTGGCCGGTTCGGCCTCGGGCCTTGGCGGGGCAATTTTGATTGGCGGCGGGGCGGCGTTATCGGCCTTTTCCGGTAGCCAGTTATCTGTGGATACCGGTGTTTATCCATTGCTGTGGCTCATGGTTGCCAGTTCGGTTCTGGCCATCCTTGCGATCCTTTATGTGATGCGCCGCGAACGGAAGTTGGCGATGTAGCCTATTGCATTGCATCGCTTTGCAAAGTTTACTACCCGAAACCGCAAAGCTGCAAAGGACGCGCCGATGGCCACCCAGAAACTATACGCCGGTGTCAAACTGCGCGAGGTGCGCACCGGCCTGAACCTGACGCAAAAGGCATTCGCGGAAAAGCTGGGCGTATCCCTGCCCTATCTGAACCAGATGGAGAACAACAACCGCCCCGTCAGCACCGGCGTGGTGCTGGCACTGGCGCAGGAATTCGGCTTTGACGTGACCGAACTGTCGGTCGGTGACAGCGAGCGCATGGTCACGGACATGCGCGAGGCGCTGGCCGATCCGGTGTTTGCCGACAACATCCCGCCACTGGCCGACCTGCGCCTGACAGCGTCAAACGCCCCGGCCCTTGCGCGGGCCTTTCTGGAGCTGCACCGCGCCTACCGCCAAACCCACGAACGGCTGGCCTCGCTGGACGAGGCATTGGGCCGCGAGGACGCCCGTGTGCAGGCCAGCCCGTGGGAAGAGGTGCGCGATTTCTTTCACTACTGCGACAACTATATCGATGCGGTCGATCACGCCGCCGAGCATTTCGCGGGCATGGCGCAGGATGCGGGCATAGATTTGCAGGAACAGGCCGAACGCGTCCTGTCGAAGCTTCCGGTTATGGTGAAATTCACTGACACCGGCACCCTGCGCCACTATGACAAACCCGCCGGTGTCCTGACCATTTCAACCCGCGCCCCGCGCGCCACGCAGCAGTTTCAACTGCTGCTGCAACTGGCGCTGATCACTCAGGAACAACTGATCGAAGCCACCCTTGATCTGGCCCGTTTCAAAACCGGCACCGCGCGGGATATTGCCAAGATCGGGCTGGCCAATTATTTCGCCGGCGCGGCAATGATGCCCTACAGCCGGTTCCTGTCTGTCGCCCACGAGGTGCGCCACGATCTGGAATTGCTGGCCGAACGGTTCGGCGCCTCGATCGAACAGGTGGCGCACCGGCTGTCCACCCTGCAACGCCCCGGTGCCAAGGGCATCCCGTTCTTTTTCGTGCGGGTCGACCAGGCGGGCACGATCACCAAACGCCATTCCGCCACCCGCCTGCAATTCGCCCGTTTCGGCGGGGCCTGCCCGCTGTGGAACGTGCACCGGGCCTTTGAAACACCGGGCCGGTTCTTGCGGCAGTTGGCCGAAACCCCCGATGGGGCACGGTATTTCTGCCTTGCCCGCGATGTGTCGAAATCCGGCGGCTCGTTCAAGGCCCCTGTGCGCCGCTATGCCATTGGGCTGGGCTGCGAGGTGAAACATGCCGATGCGGTGGTCTATGCGGATGACCTGATTGCCGGCAAACAACAGGTGTTCGAGCCGATCGGCATTTCCTGTCGCATCTGCGAGCGGGTGGATTGCCATCAACGATCCGTCCCGCCACTGGAACGCCGGCTAAAGGCTGACCCGAACATGCGCGGATTGCTACCTTACGAGGTGGAACAATGATCCTGAAAGCCCTTGGCATCACGGCGCTATTGGGTCTGACGTCTTTTGGCCTGCTGGGGAAGTTCGAGCAAACCATGGTCTATCCGCTGGATCCGACCGAGGTGTCCCCCGCTAACGCAGGTGTGCCACAGATGCAGGCCATCCGCTTTGACAGCGGCAAGGAAACCCTTGTGCTGTGGGTGGCAAAACCTGCGGCGGGCAAGCCGGTGATCCTGTATTTCCACGGCAACGCCGGAAACCTTGCCAACCGCGCCCCCCGCTTTGCCAGTTTTGAAAAACGCGGGTTTGGCGTTGTGGCGATGGCCTATCGCGGATCATCCGGCAGCACGGGGAAACCTTCTCAAAGGGGGATCCTGCGGGATGCGATCAACGTCTATCAAGCCCTGCCCGATCTGGTCGGCCCGGCCCCCGTGATCCTGTATGGCGAAAGCCTTGGCACCGGCGTTGCGGTGCTGACCGCCGACAGCCCCGAACTGGCCAACACTCAGCCCGCGGCAATGGTGCTTGAGGCGCCTTATACCTCGATCCCCGATGTCACCCGTCGCATCTATCCCAAACTGAAACCGCTGCTGTTCCTGATGAAAAACCGCTGGCCCAGCATTCGCCATATCGGTAATCTGCATGTCCCGCTGTTGATCCTGCATGGCACCGATGATCCCTTGATCCCGATCGAAATGGGCCGCGAAATATTTGATGCCTCGCCTGCGACGGACAAAACCTTCTTTGCCGTTCAGGGCGCTGGCCACAACAACGTGTGGCAAACCGACGCCAAAGTGGCGCTTTACGCCTTCCTCAATCGCTTCTAGAATGATCCGCAACAGGGAGGAATATCAATGGAACTGAACGGCACAAGAACAATCAAGGCCGACCGCGCCACCGTCTGGGCACACCTGAACAGCGCCGAAACGCTGATGGCCTGTATCCCCGGGTGTCAGGAACTGACCGGCAGCCCCGAAGAAGGGTTTGACGCCGTGGTCAAACAAAAGGTCGGCCCCGTAAAAGCCACCTTCAAGGGCCGTGTTGAATTATCCGATGTGGTGCCCGCCCAAAGCTACAAGATCAGCGGTCAAGGCAAGGGCGGTGTTGCCGGATTTGCCAAAGGCGGCGCGAATGTCACGCTGGTGGATGTCGAAGAGGGAACCGAGCTGTCCTATGAAGTCGAGGCCAAGGTTGGTGGCAAGATTGCCCAATTAGGCAACCGCCTGATCGCCGGATTTGCGCGCAAAATGGCTGACAAGTTCTTTGACAGTTTTCAGGAACAGGTCGAGGGGCCTGCCGAGGAAGAAACGGCCTAAAGCCGCTACACCAGACCTTGGTATCCCTGCCGGAAGAACCTTATCGGCAGGGCATTTTCAGAAACCCCGCTTTACGCCTTGTCTTGTGCCAGTAGTATCGCCCAGATTTCGTCCTTAAGCGACAACCGCTGCTTGCGCATCTCGGCCATATGCAGATCGTCGGTCGGCTCTACATCGGTTTCGGCGCGGTGAACCGCACGGTTGATTTCGTGGTAGTCGTCAAACAGCTTGGCAAAATGCGCATCCGACTGCTTTAGGTTGCTCATCTGATCCACGCGGTCGGGGAATTCTTCTGGCAGTTCATTGGGGGTATGTGACATTTGGTTTCCTTTCGTGTCCCGATGTCTTGAACACAGACTAGACACAGCACAAATCCCGCGCTTTGATCCTGATCAGTTTTGCCGTTTTTGGCGGCGAAATTCGGCAGGTGACATCACTTCGGCTTGCCACAGACCCCGCCCTGCTACCGCTGCCTGTTTTTCAACCGCGATATAGTCGTGTGAAAAACTGGCGTAGGAAAACACAATGCCATCCCGCGCCAGCATTTCTGCCAGATCCTGATCGCCCAGATAACAGCGCGCCACCATGCGTCCGTATTTGTCATAGGTGCGTTTCACACAGCGCAGTTCCCTGCCTTTCAGCAAGCGGCGCACCTGATCGCGCGACCAGATTCCGCAGGCCCAATTGCTGCCATCGGGCATTTTACAGGTCTGGTCGTATTCCGGCGCATCCACCCCGAACAGACGGATTTTCACACCGGCAACGGTAAAGGTATCGCCATCATGCACGTGTGCTATCCCCTGCACCTGCTGGCGCGGGGGCGCACCGGCGTTGTTCATCACCGTATAAATCGCCACACACAGCAGCAGCACATAAATAATCCTGTTCATGTCAAAGGACATACCCCCGCCCACCGCACATCACCAGTGCAGTCCCCGAAATCTTTAAAAAGACCTCTGCATGAGGCCATGGCTTTCGGTTGAAGCAAGATTTCGGCCGCCCACCTTGCGCCCCTGCGGGTCCGGCGGACAGACGGGTGGCGGGGTTTGGGGCTATGCGATTGCGGGGGTTTGCGGGTTGAGGGTGATCCTGTTTGCGGCCTTGAGCAGGTTTTGCGCGATGGCGGCCATGACCATCTGGGCATGCACCCTGGCGCGCCCGAAATATCTCGCCCGCTGCAGGCCGAAGAGGCGTTTCATCGTGCCGAAAGTCTGCTCGATGCGGAAGCGGCGTTTCGAAATCAGCCGGTTGAAGCGTTTCTCCGATTGCCGCAGGGGGCGGCCGCGCGCTGCCTTGCGCAGGATGCCGTCGCGGTATTTGCCGCGCAGCATCTGGCGGTTGGCCTTGCTCGCATAGGCCTTGTCGGCCAGCACCCGCTGCGCCTTTGCGCCCGCGATCATGGTGGCGAATTCGGGGCTTTCGGCGGCATTGGCGGGCGTGGTGTGCACCTTGTCGATAAAGCCCTCTTCGTCGCAGCGGGCAAAGCCCTTGTAGCCGAGCGTGCTCTTGCGGCCCTTCTTGACCCAGCGGGCATCAGGGTCGGCGCTGAAATGCAGCTGTGCCCCGTCGGGTGAGACCTCGGGCGGATCATCCGGCGTCCCTTCCCTTGCCCCGTCCTCTGCCCGGTCCTGCGGGGCGTCGATATGGGTGCGCGGGCGCGCCGCCGCCGCGATCAGGGTCGCATCAATGATCGCCGCCTCAGCCTCTTTCAGCTTCAGCCCATGCGCCTCGATCTGGCGGCAGACCTCGGCCAGCAGCTCATCGTAAACGCCACCCCGGACCAGCGCATTGCGGAACCGGCAGTGGGTCGTCTCATCCGGCACCGACGCGTGCAGATCGAGCCCGCAGAACAGCATGAAATCCAGCCGCACCTTCAAGGCCCGCTCCAGCTTCGGGTCGCTCAGCCCGTGCCACTGGCCAACCAGAAGACACTTGAACAGAACCAGCGGATCATAGCCCTGAGGCCCGATCCCCGAGCGCCCCAGACCGCGCCGCAGGATCGGCAAAAACGAGTTCCAATCCATCAGCGCGTCGATCTTCGACAGAACGTCATCCGCGCCGATCCGTGCCGCCGCTTCGTGCAGGAAAAGGTCCATCTATTCACCCCAGAGATTTCCCGGCTAGCTTACCAAAACGGCCAACCCGGGGGAATCCCGATGTTATGCAGAGGTCTTCGTTCAGGCGTTCGATCGCATTTGTCGTTCTGGCCGATTTCCACTGGCCTTGTGGCAGACGCGTGAAGGTGAAAAGCTTATCTCCTGCTTCTTCCAAGCTGTCAGCGACGGCCTTGCATTTCAGCCGCCATTTTCGCAGAAATGCCTTGCGGCGGGTGGCGATTTCCTCGGGTGTTTTGGCGTAGATCATGTCGCGGTAATCTTCTGTCAACTCATCATGCATACGCTTGGGTGCCTTGGCCAGAAGGTTGCGGTGCTTGTGCACCGTGCACCTCTGGATCGGCAGATCTTCACCCCAGAGGGCAATGAGAGCGACCTCAAGTCCCGGTGCCCCGTCCACGATGACAAATTCGGGCCGTTTCAACCCGCGCGCATCCAGATCGTTGATGAACTGACGCCAGGCGGAGGTGCTTTCGCCGCCCATGTTCATCAGTGATAACAAGACCTTCTGCCCATCCCGGCGCACGCCAATCGCGGCCAGAACCGAGATATTGGTGGCCTTCCTGTCAATCCGCGTTTTGATCACGGTGCCGTCCAGGATCAGCCGCACGATGTCTTCATCCGCAAGGCTGCGGGCGCACCACGCCTGCCAGTCCACCTTCACCTTGCGCCAGGCGCGGCTCACCACATCCTTGCTGACCGCCCCCTGAAACAGGCCGAACAGGGCGCGTTTTACCCGCCGTGTGTTGGTGCCCGAAAGGTAGACAGCAGCGATCAGCGCCTCGGCCTTCTTCGTCAGCCGCTGGTAGCGGGGCAATGCCTTCGAGCGCCATTCTCTGGCCTTGCCGGCCTCGCCTGTGATCCGCGCACGCGGCACGCGCACCGTTTCGGTTCCAAATGTTCCGACCAGTTGCCGCTCGCGATGCCCGTGGCGGTATCCGGCCTTTGCCCCGCCGCTGCGGCCATACCGGCAACGGCCCAGAAACTGCTCCAGCTCCTCTTCGAAAACCGCCTCGATCGTCGCGCGGATGTTCTGGCGCAGCCGGTCTTCAATCGGGTCATAGCCTGCTTCATTGGCCAGTAGCGCGGATGTCGATGTTGCTGTATTCTTTGTCATGGCGTGATCTCCTTGGCGGTTCCAGCCGCCGGTTGGGTGGCTTCGATGCACCCGGAGATTACGCCGTCCTCGAATTTCCACCAAACTCGCGACACTACCCAGCATTCAGGAATGGCCCAGAACGACTTTGTGCCAACCGACATTGAGCACCAGTCGCCGTGGTCTTCAATAAAAGCGATTTCATCAGCGGATAGCCCTCCTGCGCCTCGGCAACGCCCTTTGACAGAGACAGCATAAGTGTGGCCACCAAGGTGCGGATTGGTCATAGAGCGATGCGGCCCCTGGAGTATTCTGCCTGTTCTTCAGGGGGCAGGGCCTCGGTTTCTGCCTGTCGCACGGGGTTTCCTTCACTTGTTGAGCGTTATGCTCTTGGGGTTTTCATTGGCCCGCTGATAGATGATGGTCAACGACCTTTGTTTATCCAGCACAGGATGCCGTAACAATTGGCAAAAGCCGTCGGCTTTCATGGCTGAGACATCACGCCTGTCCAAAGACAGGATCCGATCACCGACTTTCAGACCGGCAGAACTTGCCGGTGTTTTGGCCGTAATTGCGGAAATGGTAAGTCCATGATCTGCTGTCCAATACGGCGTGAACCCGAACGTATCTGTGAAACCATCATTAACCACGTCCGTGTTGGTGTTTTGGAAAAAAGCCTTCTGGGAACCTCTAAAAATCCCCCAAAATCCGGCCTGACGGGGTAGAATCGTCATCAGGATGAAAATGATTCGACCGACGGGGTTTTGTCATGGGTCAGATGGGATTTTTTGATCTTTCCAGCCGATACGCGGGACTGGACAAATCTGGTGATCCGCTGGTGTTGCTCAACGACATGGTGCCGTTCGAGGATTACCGGGACGAGCTGAAGGCCATATGGCGCACGCCGCCCGAACAGCGCAAATCCAACGCTGGCCGCCCGCCTTGGGATGAGGTGCTGATATTCAAGACGATGGTTTTGCAGCAGCTCTACAACCTCTCTGACGATCAGATCGAGTATCAGATCCGCGACCGCCTGTCGTTCATGCGGTTTCTCGGCCTTGGCATTGAAGACAGCGTACCTGACGCCAAGACCATCTGGGCCTACCGTGAAAGGCTGGCCGGGGCCGGGAAGATGAAGGAGCTGTTTGACAAGTTCGATGCCTTTCTGCGCGAAAAGGGCTATCTGGCGATGGGCGGGCAGATTGTTGATGCGAGCATCGTTCCGGCGCCGCGCCAGCACAACAAAAGGGACGAGAACGAGAAAATCAAGGCGGGCGAAACGCCTGAAGAGTGGGAGGAAAAACCCCACAAGAAGCGCCAGAAGGACGTGGATGCGCGCTGGACGAAGAAGCACGGCAAGAGCTATTACGGCTACAAGAACCACATCAATGTCGACCGGCGGCACAAATTCATCCGCGCTTATGATGTCACCGATGCCGCCGTGCATGACAGCCAGGCGCTTGCCGGTCTGATTGATGCGAGCAACACCTCATCGGACCTGTGGGCCGACAGCGCCTATCGCTCGCAAAAGATCGAAAGCGAGCTGGAAGAGCGGGGGCTTCACAGCCATATCCATCACAAGGGCAGGCGCGGCAAGCCGCTTGGCGAGCGCCAGCAAAAGGCCAACCGGAGGCGCTCGAAAGTGCGGGTCCGGGTCGAGCATGTATTCGCTTTTCAGGAGCGCTCCATGGGCGGCAAGCTGATCCGCTCCATCGGCCTGAAGCGGGCGCGATTTCGCATCGGGATGATGAACCTGGTCTACAACATGAAGCGCTTCGTCCAGTTCGAATGCGGCCTGGCGGCGCCGGGATAAGGGTTCATGGGGTGAGGTGTGCCTGAAATACCCAAAACCGGCTTGAAACCGGTGAAAATGGGTTTATGATCCGAAGCAATCAGGCGGGACAGGCGAAAAACCGTCCACCCCGCCGCGAAGAAGGCGAAAACGGGAATTTACAGAGGTTCCCTTCTGGTTGGGAAAATCCAGAACGATGGTAAAATGCTTTAGGAAATCATTTCCAACCAAAAAAGAACCACTCTTATCCACACTGATCGGGAATGATTTGATCGGCAAGCCCGGGCTGATTGAAAAATTCTGCGCCAAATAGGTTACTTTAAGGCTGTCGATGTTGACCCCGCCAATACTGCTTGAAAATGTACCGCGGGTTTCCCTTGAAACGTACCCCATTTTTTCAAATTCGGGAATAACGGCCGGATCACCAAGCTGAATGCCTGCATTCTTGCCCGTATCAATCTCGAAATAGGCATTTCCGAAAGGAAAGTTGGCTTCTATCAACGGGCCACGAACGGGCTCGAAGCTAATCTCGACCGGGATTGAACGGGCATGGGGAATCCCGTTATCCGACAGTGTGATTTTCTGGTTCGAATAATCCAGTTTTATATTCAGATCCTTGAAGAAAGTATAACCCAATATTCCATCGAACCCAAGGCAGGAGAAAGGAAAATTACGCTTGAAATCTCCTGTGACGACAACAAAATCCCTGAACGCCACATCCCCGACTTTCAACAGGGGGAGCCTATAAAGCGTTTTGTCCAGTTCTCTGCCCGCAGAATCGTACAGTTTTTTTGGCGCACCAACAGGTTGAAGGTTTAATTGACTGACCAATTCTTCCGGCACAATTGTAGGGGCCGCAGTATCGAATAAGAACTTGTGCTCTTTTCCGCCGATATTCACCTTTACAACCGGGAGACCACCGGCCCATTCAAAAGGGATTGTAATCGAGAAATCCTTATCAATATGCCAGGAGTCATTTACCGCTGAATGTACCATTGTCGCCCCGACATCAGGGGTCGAAGAAGAATTTTGCGCATGGGAAATGCTTACCATCAAAGGCATGAAAACTACAGTTGCAATACCGAAGGTTTGCCTCAGGAGATTGTGCATTTTGGCAAGTTTATCAAGCGTATTACAGTATTTCGTTTTTCCATTTTTCTTAGGCATGACTGCTTTCTTTCTTCAGTAACAATTCAGACTTCTTCTTGGAAGTGGACGTGACAGGCATTCGGGGGACCATTTACTGTGTTTCAAATCTTGTGAAAACAGATCCGGTATTTCATTGTCAGCCCGTGGCCCGCGCCGCGGGTTTGCGGCGGGCCACGGGCGGGGGGTTACCAGCCCTCGATGACGATCTTGCCTTTGGCGGTGCCGGTTTCGATCAGGGCGTGGGCCTTGCGCATGTTTTCGGCGTTGATCGGGGTGAGGACTTGCGCCAGCGTCGTGCGGATGTGACCGGCGTCGATCTCGCTGGCGACGCGGCTCAGCAGGCGGTGCTGTTCGATCATGTCGGGGGTTTTGAACATCGCGCGCGTGAACATGAATTCCCAGTGCAGGCTGGCCGCCTTGGGTTTCATGCCGGCCATGGGCATCGGCTTGTCGGTGTCGTCGATGGTGACGATGCCATGCTGGGGCGCGATCAGCTCGACCGCCTCCTCCCAATGGGTCATGTCGTTGAAAATGGCGATGTGATCGACGGTTTCAAAGCCTTCCGCACGCACCTGTTCGACCAGCGGTTTGCAGTGGTTGACCACGTGATCGGCGCCCAGTTCGCGCACCCAGTCGATGGTTTCCGGGCGCGAGGCGGTGGCGATAACGACAAGTCCCGCGCGCCTGGCCAGCTGGATGCCGATCGAGCCGACCCCGCCGGCCGCGCCGATGATCAGGATCGACTGGCCAGCACCTGCCCCGTCCGGATCGATCCCCAGCCGGTCAAAGAAGCTCTCAAAGGCGGTGATGGTGGTCAGCGGCAGGGCGGCGGCCTCGGCGAAGGAAAGCGTTTTCGGCTTTGTCCCGACGATACGCTCGTCCACCAGGTGGAATTGCTGGTTGGTGCCCGGGCGTGTGATGTCGCCGGCGTAATAGACCTCGTCACCGACCTTGAAGAGCGTCGCATCGGGGCCAGTTGCGGCGACAACGCCGCTGGCGTCATAGCCCAGCACACGGGGCGGGTTTTCCTCGCCGTCCTTGGGCGCGCGCACCTTGGTGTCGACCGGGTTCACGGCCACCGCCCGGACCTCGACCAGAATATCGCGGCCTTCGGGCGCAGGCTTGGGCAGGTCGACATCCAGCAGGGATTGCGGATCGTCAATCGGCAGATAGTGTTTCAGGGCGACAGCTTTCATTTTGCATCTCCTTTTGCATTGAATTCGACGGTGATAAAGACAAGCTCGCTGTCACCAATGTTGGTCAGGTTGTGGACAAAGCCGGTTTGAGGGGTCAGGTCGGGGAAATGGCGGGTATCTCCGGCCTTGTAGGTGGTCTCGACGCTGCGCCCGTCGTCGTAATCCGAGCGCGAGCGGCCATCGCCCAGCACCGTCCAGAAATAGGGGCGGTCGTGGCGGTGGGGCGGGGCGGTCTCGCCGGGGGCAAGACGCAGGTGCCAGACGCGCATTTGCGGCGTTTCCAGCACCAGTACGGTGCCGATCCGGTCATTTGCGCGCCCGGCGGCGATTTGTGCGGGGGTGAGGCTCATGCACCTTTCCCTTCAAGCGCCGGATAATCCGAATAACCTTTTTCATCCCCGCCAAACAGGGTCGCCCCGTCGAACTCTGCCAGCGGCAGGTCTTCGCGGTAGCGGCGCACCAGATCGGGGTTGGCGATGAAGGGGCGGCCAAAGGCGACGATATCGGCAAGCCCTGCGCTGACAATCGCATTGCCCCGCGCCAGATCGTATTTGCCGGCCACGATGATGCGCCCCGTATAGGCGGCGCGCAGATCGTGGCGGAACTGTTCGGGCACCTGCGGGGCATCGTCCCAGTCGGCTTCGGACAGGTGGATATAGACAAGGCCGATGCGCTCCAGTTCGCGGCTGGCCTTCAGCATCACCTCGATGATTTCATCATCGGCCATGTTGCGCTGGGTGATATAGGGCGACATGCGGATGCCGGTGCGCTCGGCGCCGATCTCGCCCGCTACCGCCTCGGCCACCTCGACCAGAAAGCGGATGCGATTTTTTTGGCTTCCGCCGTATTCATCTGTGCGATGGTTCGAGGAGCGGCGCAGGAATTCATCAATCAGATAGCCGTTGGCGCCATGAATCTCGACCCCGTCAAAACCGGCCTCCCGGGCATTGGCGGCGGCGCGGCGGAAATCCTCGATGACGTCCTTGATTTCGGCGGTGCTCAGGGCGCGGGGAAGGGGGCAATCCACCATTTCGCCAACGCCGGTTTCGGGGTTGACCACCCAGACCTGCGCATCTGGCGAAAGCGCCGAGGGGGCCACCGGCTTGCCATCGGCGTGAAAGCTCTCGTGGCTCATCCGGCCCACATGCCAAAGCTGCAGAAAGATGCGCCCGCCCCGGGCGTGCACCGCATCGGTCACCAGCTTCCAGCCCGCAACATGTTCGGGCGTGTGGATGCCGGGGGTGAAGGAATAGCCCTGACCCTGCGGCGAAATCTGCGTGGCCTCGGTGATGATCAGCCCGGCGCTGGCCCTCTGGGCGTAGTATTCGGCCATCATCACATTGGGCACATTGCCTGGCTGGGTGGTGCGCGCGCGCGTCATCGGCGCCATGGCGATGCGGTTGGGCAGGGTGAGCGGGCCAAGGGTTACAGGGGTGAACAGGTCGGTCATGGGATTTTCCTTTGGGTTTGGCGGGCCAATGATCTGGCCCGCTGGTGTTACTCTGGTGTTACTCTGAACGCGGGCCGGCGGTCACCGAAAGCGTCGCTGTGCCCAGGCTGTGCTGGTGGATGAAAAAGCCGGTCAGGGGGGCGGTCGCGTTTTCCGGCGGGTTCAGATGATCGGTGTCGAGCGCGTAAACCGTATAGGTGTAGACGTGCTTGCGCCCGACCGGCGGGCAGGGTCCGAGATAGCCGGGAACGCCCACATCGGTATTGCCCTCCTTGACACCTGCGGGCAGGCCCTTGGCATCCAGATGGGTGATGCCGGCGGGAATGTCATAGGCCACCCAGTGCCAGAAACCGCTGCCTGTGGGGGCATCCTGATCATAGAAGGTCACGGCAAAGCTTTTGGTGCCTTCGGGGGCGCCGCTCCAGTCCAGGACGGGGCGGGCATTGTCGCCAGTGCAGCCGAAATTGTTCCAGTATTGCGCCGCGGTGATGGGCTTGCCCTCGCTCACGTCGGGGCTGGTCAGGGTAAAGTCGCCGGCAAAGGCCTGCGTGGACACCGCAGCCAGGGCCAGTGCGGCGAGAGATGTTTTCAAGTGTTTCATTTTGCTTTCCTTTTCTGTTACAGGTTATTCAGCCGGGCATTGTGCCAAGGCAGGTCTGCGTTCCAGCCAGAGGATGAAACCAAGGCCAATGAACGGTACGGCAATGGCGGCAAAGGGAATTGCACCGGCACCAAGCCGGGAATCCACAACCATGCCGCCGATGAATCCACCAAGCGCATTGGCGATGTTGAAGGCCGAGATATTGGCCGTTGCAGCCAGTTCGGGGGCATTGCCACCGTGGTTCATCACCCGCATCTGCATCGAGGGAACATTGGCAAAGGCCACGATCCCGAAGCCAAAGGCGGCAATGACGAAGGGCCATTTGAACGGTGCGACAAAACCGACAAGTATCAGTGCTGCAATCATCGCGGCCGGCCACAGGATCAGCGAAGCGCGCAGGTTGAGGTCAGCCGTCTTGCCGCCCAGCGTATTGCCGATCACCAAGCCAAGCCCGACGATAACCAGGATCCAGGTCAGGTCCGTCCGGCCAAAGCCCGCAACCTGTTCGGCAATCGGGGCAATATAGCCGTAGAACGTCATGAACCCGGCCCAGGCTAATGTGGTAAACAGCAGACTGGCCAACAGTTGCGGGTTGCGGAAGGCTCCGACTTGCGAGGCCAGGGATTTGGGAGCCTCCAAAGCTTGTCGCGGGATGATGGCGTAGATCGACATTGCAGCCAGGGCACCGAAGGCCGCGACAAAGACAAAGGTGGTGTTCCAGCCAAACGCATTGCCGACCCAGGCCCCGCCCGGAACGCCGAGAACATTGGCCAGCGTCAATCCCGCAAACATTTGCCCCACGGCACGCCCGGCCATTTTATCCGACACCAGCCGGGTCGCGACCACAGCGCCGATCCCGTAAAACGGCCCTTGGGTGAGGCCAGCCATTACACGGCTAAACAAGAGCATACTATATCCGGTGGAAAAGGCGGTGATGAGGTTCGAGATCACGAACAGCCCCATCAGGCCGATCAGCACTTTGCGCTTGTCATAGCGTGCCAGCCACAGGGTCAGGACCGGGCCGCCGAACACGATGGCCAGCGCATAAGCGGTGATCAGATTGCCGGCCTGTCCTTCCGAGATATGCAGGCTGTCGGCAACTTGCGTCAATATTCCGGCAATAACGAATTCGGCGGTGCCGATGGCGAAGGCCGCAAGGGTCAGTATCCAGACCTGCAGCGGCATTTTTGTTTTCGGGGCTGACCCAGATAACTACTTCAAGTAACGCTTAACCCATTGTCTTAGCTGCAATAACTGAGCTGAAGGGTCACTGTTGTTGAAACGCCACTCGCATTCCTTCAAATATAGCCCAAATTGAGCCTTGGGGACACCGTTAAATCGGCGCATGTGGCGCTTGGCTTGGTTCCAGAAATTCTCGATGCCATTGATGTGGTTGTGACGGTCTGCAAAGAGCTTGGAATGGTTGATGCGAAAGTGGTGGAAGTCTGACACATCCAGCACATTATAACCGCGCCAACAATCGGAATAGACGATGGAATCCGGCACGACTTTGCGCTCTATGATCGGGATCAGAGTGGCGGATTTGGCGTCCGGGATGATCTTGGTGTAAACCTTCCCACCCCTTTTTAATATACCAAAAACGGGAATTTTACCTGCCGCACCACGCCCGCGTTTACCTTTGCGTTTGCCGCCAAAGTAGCTTTCGTCCACTTCTATTTCTCCGCCGAACATAGCTTGGCTTTCCGCCTCCAGCTCATAGGCGATTATCTCGCGCAGGCGTAGAAAATAAAACGCTGCGGTCTTGCGGTTTACACCACACAAACTGGCTGCTGTTCGTGCTGTCGATCCCGAAACAAAATGCTCCGTAAGACGGTCTTGCTTGTAGTGGCTCAGGCGACTCTTTCTCATGCTTCCCATCATAACCTCTTTTTAGGTTATCTGGGTCAGCCCCAACCGGAATAATACCTACGATTGACGTTTCAAAGCGTCCTGATAATATTCAAGAACAAACAACCGAATAGCCGAAGCCAAGCCCGTGTCCAGACCGCGGGCTTTGTCTATTTCGGCGGCCAGCACATTGATCGGCTGGCCGCGTTCGGTCGCGATGTCGCGAAAGGCCTTCCAGAATTCATCTTCCAAAGACACGCTGGTGCGATGCCCTTTTAATGTCAGTGAACGTTTTTTCGGCCTTTCGCTCATTCATCGTCCATATGGTGCTGATCCAGAATCCGGCGGGCCTGTTCGCTGCGGGCGACTTCGGCTATGCGCTCGGCTTTGGTGCGGCCGTGTTTTACGGCATTGGCATCAGCCTGCACACGCTTTTCCTCGCGCGCACGGATTTTGCGGGCGCGGTTCAGGTTAACGATTTCATTCATCAGTCTTTAGGCCCGATCATGGTTTCCGGACGCACGATGCGGTCAAAGGTTTCGGCATCGACAAAGCCCAGATTGATCGCTTCTTCTTTCAATGTGGTGCCGTTCTTGTGCGCGGTTTTGGCAACCTTGGTGGCGTTGTCATATCCGATTTCCGGCGCTAGCGCGGTGACCAGCATCAGGCTTTCGTGTAGCAACTGGTCAATGCGGGTTTTGTTGGCCTGAATGCCGACCACACAGTTTTTGGTGAATGTCGCAGAGGCATCCCCCAGCAGCTGGATGGATTGCAGCACATTATAGGCTATCATCGGTTTATAGACGTTCAGTTCAAAGTGCCCTTGTGATCCGGCAAACCCAACGGCAGCATCGTTGCCCATCACATGGGCGCAGACCTGTGTCAGGGCTTCGACCTGTGTCGGGTTCACCTTGCCGGGCATGATGGATGATCCGGGTTCGTTTTCCGGCAGGATCAACTCGCCCAGACCGCAGCGCGGGCCGGACCCGAGGAACCGGATGTCATTGGCAATTTTGTAAAGCGATGCGGCAACGGTTTTCAACGCACCCGACATTTCCACCATCGCATCATGGGCGGCCAGCGCCTCGAATTTGTTGGGGGCGGTAACAAAGGGCAGGCCGGTGATGCGCGCCATATTGGCGGCAACCATTTCGGCCCAGCCCTTGGTGGTGTTCAGGCCGGTGCCAACAGCGGTGCCGCCCTGTGCCAACTCGTGGATGCGGGCCAAAGCGCCTTTAACCCGCTCGATCCCCATCGCCACCTGATGCGAATAGCCGGAAAATTCCTGTGCCAGAGTCAGCGGGGTGGCATCCATCGTGTGGGTGCGGCCGATTTTGATGATACCCTCAAATTCACGCACTTTGGCGTCCAGTGCGAAATGCAGCGTGGCCAGACCGGGCAGAAGAATGTCATGGGTGGCGGTCGCGGTGGCGATGTGCATCGCGGTGGGGAAGGTGTCGTTTGATGATTGCCCCATGTTCACATGGTCATTGGGGTGCACCGGATATTTCGAGCCGATCTCGCCTTCCAGGATTTCAATCGCGCGGTTTGCGATCACCTCGTTTGCGTTCATGTTCGACTGGGTGCCGGAACCTGTTTGCCAGACCACCAGCGGGAAATTGTCGTCCAGTTTGCCCAGGATCACTTCGCCGGCGGCCTCGACAATGGCGTTGCCCTTTTCCTTGTCCAGTTTGCCCAGTTCCATATTGGCCTGCGCACAGGCCTTTTTGATTACGCCAAGGGCGCGGACGATGGCAATCGGCTGGCGTTCCCAACCGATCGGGAAATTCATCAAGGATCGTTGTGTTTGCGCCCCCCAGTATTTGTCGGCGGGAACCTCGAGCGGGCCAAAGCTGTCGGATTCGGTGCGTGTGTTATTTGTGGCGGACATGGATGGCTCCCTAAGTCAAATGGTTGCCTGTCTCTTACCTCAATCATACCGCCCATCAAAGCAGCTTTTGTGATTAGGGCCTGTTGACATTCCCCGCACCGCGCTGGTTTCGATCCAAAATACGCCAGTGCAAGTCAATTGAGCGCCGCAAGGGTGGCTCCCTTGCAAGCGAAATTGGCGTCGCAATGGCGTATTTTGATGAAATTCCGCAGGAACGCGGCCAAAATCGCGCTATTTGCGAAAACTGTCCAGACTTACGACTTCGGCATCCTTGGCCGGCTCATCCGGGGTTTCGGCTTCTTCCATTGGCGCCTCGGGTGCGTCTTCGGTATTTTCCAAAGACACGATTTCGGCGTCTTCTTCGTCTTCTTCGTGGCTGTCAAACCGCAGGCCGAATTCGACAGACGGGTCCACAAAGGTGACGATAGAATCGTAAGGGATATACAGGGGTTCCGGATTGTCGCCGAAATTCAGGGTGATGGCAAAACCGTTGTCATCCACCACCAGATTGTCGAACCAGTGCTGGATCACGATGGTCATTTCACCGGGGTAACGGTCAGACAGCCAATCGGCGATTTCCACATCGGGGTGCATGGTGTCAAAGGTTATGAAAAAATGGTGCTGCCCGGGCAGGCCGGTTTTGGAAATGTCACCCAGAACCTCTTTGATAAGGCTGCGCATGGCGCGGTGCATCAGGTTTCCATAATCAATGGTGTCGGTCATGTTTGCGTGTCCCCCTGGCAAATCACCCTGCAAGCATAAACATATCCGGCGCGAAAGGAAGGGCCAAGCGGTCAAATAAATGACAGCGCGATCCCGCCCAAGGCGACAAGGAAAAGCACCTTTAACAAATCCATATGCAGCCGCAGGATCATCACGCCCGACAGTAATGCCAACCCGACGACCCGCCAGTCCAGCGTGGCCGGATCAGGGGTGAACAAGGTGACGGGGCCGTGCCGGATGGTGCTGACAGTGCCAAAGAACACATGCAGCGCGAACCACAGCGACAGGTTCAACACCACGCCCATAACAGCGGCAGTGATGGCCGATAGCGCGCCGCGCAGACGGGGGCGGGTGGCGATCCATTCGATATAGGGCGCGCCGGTGAATATCCACAGATAGCACGGCACGAAGGTAACCCACAGCGCCAGCAGCGCGGCGGCCACGCCCATCCATATCCCGTGTTCCCCGAATCCAGCGATGAAGGCTACAAATTCGGTGACCAAGATCAGCGGCCCCGGCGTGGTTTCCGCCAGCCCCAGCCCGTCCATCATTTGCGGCGTGGTCAGCCAGCCGTGATCAAACACCGCCGCCTGGGTCATATAGGCCAGCACCGCATAGGCGCCGCCAAAGGTGACAACGGCCAGTTTGGCGAAAAACACCCCGATTTGCGTTAGAAACGTTGCGCCAACAGCCCACAGCACCGCGACCGGTGCCCACCAGATCGCCATCCAGATCGCAATGGTGCGCAACGGGTTTGCTCCCTTCGGGTGGGGCGGCGGGTCTTCGGCGCTGCGCTGGGTCAGGTATCCGAACAGGGCGGCCACGGCGATGATCAGCGGGAAGGGCAGGGTCAGGAAAAAGATTCCGACAAAGGATAGCGCGGCGATCACCCAATGCGCCCAGCCCTTTAGTGCCTTGCGGGCAACACGCAGGGTTGTGTCTCGAAAGTGGTGGAAATTGATTTCAGGCACCTCCGAGCGGGTTGAGTTATGCGCCGGTCAGGCGGCTTGGTCAAGGGTTGCGTCGGCGACGGGCTGAGCGAGCGTTTCCCAGCCATCGACCTTTCGCATGACGATCTGCCCCGAGGCCATCAGAGCCCAAAGCAGCATCGGCACGGTCTCGGCGCATGGCAGCACGGTCTGGGTCTTGATGCGGCGGCGGAATTCCTCGTTCAGGCGTTCGATCGCATTTGTCGTTCTGGCCGATTTCCACTGGCCTTGTGGCAGACGCGTGAAGGTGAAAAGCTTATCTCCTGCTTCTTCCAAGCTGTCAGCGACGGCCTTGCATTTCAGCCGCCATTTTCGCAGAAATGCCTTGCGGCGGGTGGCGATTTCCTCGGGTGTTTTGGCGTAGATCATGTCGCGGTAATCTTCTGTCAACTCATCATGCATACGCTTGGGTGCCTTGGCCAGAAGGTTGCGGTGCTTGTGCACCGTGCACCTCTGGATCGGCAGATCTTCACCCCAGAGGGCAATGAGAGCGACCTCAAGTCCCGGTGCCCCGTCCACGATGACAAATTCGGGCCGTTTCAACCCGCGCGCATCCAGATCGTTGATGAACTGACGCCAGGCGGAGGTGCTTTCGCCGCCCATGTTCATCTGTGATAACAAGACCTTCTGCCCATCCCGGCGCACGCCAATCGCGGCCAGAACCGAGATATTGGTGGCCTTCCTGTCAATCCGCGTTTTGATCACGGTGCCGTCCAGGATCAGCCGCACGATGTCTTCATCCGCAAGGCTGCGGGCGCACCACGCCTGCCAGTCCACCTTCACCTTGCGCCAGGCGCGGCTCACCACATCCTTGCTGACCGCCCCCTGAAACAGGCCGAACAGGGCGCGTTTTACCCGCCGTGTGTTGGTGCCCGAAAGGTAGACAGCAGCGATCAGCGCCTCGGCCTTCTTCGTCAGCCGCTGGTAGCGGGGCAATGCCTTCGAGCGCCATTCTCTGGCCTTGCCGGCCTCGCCTGTGATCCGCGCACGCGGCACGCGCACCGTTTCGGTTCCAAATGTTCCGACCAGTTGCCGCTCGCGATGCCCGTGGCGGTATCCGGCCTTTGCCCCGCCGCTGCGGCCATACCGGCAACGGCCCAGAAACTGCTCCAGCTCCTCTTCGAAAACCGCCTCGATCGTCGCGCGGATGTTCTGGCGCAGCCGGTCTTCAATCGGGTCATAGCCTGCTTCATTGGCCAGTAGCGCGGATGTCGATGTTGCTGTATTCTTTGTCATGGCGTGATCTCCTTGGCGGTTCCAGCCGCCGGTTGGGTGGCTTCGATGCACCCGGAGATTACGCCGTCCTCGAATTTCCACCAAACTCGCGACACTACCAGGTGTTGATGCCGAAATTACTATAGATGACGAGAATTTAAGCGGTACAATTGATGATGCTTTCTTTGTAATTGCCCGTTCAATTGCCAGCTATGAAACCTCGACCGAGGTAGGCCGGTTTTCATCGCGTTTTGATCAATGGCAGGCCGGTGGCAAACCCCTGAGTGATCAGGAAATGGCAGGATTTAAACTGTTTACCGGCAAGGCGCTTTGTTCAGAATGTCATGTTCTGGACCGTGGCCCGCATAATGAACCGGCGCTGTTTACAGATTATACCTATGACAACCTTGGAGTGCCTCGCAATCCGGCGTTACCGTTTTATCAGGTTGCGGGGGAGGACTGGGTTGACCCGGGGCTGGCGGGTTTTCTGGCAACCGATCCTGTTTATGATATTCTGTCGCCAGGGGCTATGGGGAAGCAGAAGGTGCCGACATTGCGCAATGTGGATGCGCGCCCCACACCGAATTCTGCCAAAGCCTATATGCACAACGGCTATTTCAAAACGCTTGAAGGGGTTGTTCGGTTTTATAATACCCGCGATGTTTGGCCCGCCTGCGAAAGTGATTTGGTCACGGAAGCAGATGCTTTGGCCGCAAAATGTTGGCCTGCTGCCGAACTGCCGGAAACGGTGAACACGGATGAATTGGGAAACCTGAAGCTGACAGACCAAGACGAAGCCAATCTTGTGGCGTTCTTGAAAACATTGACTGATGGGAACCTCTGTAAATTCCCGTTTTCGCCTTCTTCGCGGCGGGGTGGACGGTTTTTCGCCTGTCCCGCCTGATTGCTTCGGATCATAAACCCATTTTCACCGGTTTCAAGCCGGTTTTGGGTATTTCAGGCACACCTCACCCCATGAACCCTTATCCCGGCGCCGCCAGGCCGCATTCGAACTGGACGAAGCGCTTCATGTTGTAGACCAGGTTCATCATCCCGATGCGAAATCGCGCCCGCTTCAGGCCGATGGAGCGGATCAGCTTGCCGCCCATGGAGCGCTCCTGAAAAGCGAATACATGCTCGACCCGGACCCGCACTTTCGAGCGCCTCCGGTTGGCCTTTTGCTGGCGCTCGCCAAGCGGCTTGCCGCGCCTGCCCTTGTGATGGATATGGCTGTGAAGCCCCCGCTCTTCCAGCTCGCTTTCGATCTTTTGCGAGCGATAGGCGCTGTCGGCCCACAGGTCCGATGAGGTGTTGCTCGCATCAATCAGACCGGCAAGCGCCTGGCTGTCATGCACGGCGGCATCGGTGACATCATAAGCGCGGATGAATTTGTGCCGCCGGTCGACATTGATGTGGTTCTTGTAGCCGTAATAGCTCTTGCCGTGCTTCTTCGTCCAGCGCGCATCCACGTCCTTCTGGCGCTTCTTGTGGGGTTTTTCCTCCCACTCTTCAGGCGTTTCGCCCGCCTTGATTTTCTCGTTCTCGTCCCTTTTGTTGTGCTGGCGCGGCGCCGGAACGATGCTCGCATCAACAATCTGCCCGCCCATCGCCAGATAGCCCTTTTCGCGCAGAAAGGCATCGAACTTGTCAAACAGCTCCTTCATCTTCCCGGCCCCGGCCAGCCTTTCACGGTAGGCCCAGATGGTCTTGGCGTCAGGTACGCTGTCTTCAATGCCAAGGCCGAGAAACCGCATGAACGACAGGCGGTCGCGGATCTGATACTCGATCTGATCGTCAGAGAGGTTGTAGAGCTGCTGCAAAACCATCGTCTTGAATATCAGCACCTCATCCCAAGGCGGGCGGCCAGCGTTGGATTTGCGCTGTTCGGGCGGCGTGCGCCATATGGCCTTCAGCTCGTCCCGGTAATCCTCGAACGGCACCATGTCGTTGAGCAACACCAGCGGATCACCAGATTTGTCCAGTCCCGCGTATCGGCTGGAAAGATCAAAAAATCCCATCTGACCCATGACAAAACCCCGTCGGTCGAATCATTTTCATCCTGATGACGATTCTACCCCGTCAGGCCGGATTTTGGGGGATTTTTAGAGGTTCCCTAAAGTAGTACCCGCCCCGAAAAAGGGCCTGAAGGGCAAAGGTATCAAAGGGGCCGAGGAAAAATTCGCCAACGCATTGGCCACGGTCATGAACGAACTGGGGGCTGATGGCTGGGAATACCAGCGCTCTGACACCCTTCCCAGCGAAGAACGCTCGGGCCTGCGCGGTAAAACCACTATCTTTCACAATATGCTGGTATTTCGCCGCAAGATTGCCACCAAATCAGAAACAGCTACAACAGCGCATAAACCCGTCACCCCGCGCCCCGTCAGGAAAGCACCGGAACAACGCACCCCGCAACTGGATAGCGCCATCGCCAGGGAATCCCGCACAGCCCCTGCTGTCGGCCCCGCCACCGAAGCAACCGAGGTCAAAGATCCGCGTCTTGGGGCGGACGGGCAATAATCAGCTGCTGATTTCCAGCGCCAATGCGTGAATCCGTCCGATCAATTCGTCGCCCAGTGCCGCATGAACCGCGCGGTGACGGGCAAGACGGTTCATATCGCTAAACGCATCCGCCTGAATTACAACTCGAAAATGGCTCTCGTTGCTGCCATCATGGCCCGCGTGGCCTGCATGTTGGCTGCTTTCATTGATCACTTGCAGCACCCTTGGCGAAAACGCCGCCTGCAATTTTTCAGAAATTTGCGTTTCTACTGACATTTTTTTCCTTTGCCCCCTTCTATCCGGCGCATTTCACGGTAAACTCTCTGGTCCGAGTCGAAAAGGTAGGAAAATGGTTAAAGACGATCCCTTCGGGTTTGATATCTCTGTGTCGTCAGACAAAAAGAAACGCACGCGCGGACGGCGCGGGATGTCGGGGGCTTTCGATACCTCGACACGGGTCTGCGAACATGAAGGCTGTCAGGAGGCCGGGAAATACCGCGCGCCGCGCTCACCCGATGCCGTGGATGACTACCTATGGTTCTGCAAGACCCATGTGCGCGAATATAACCTGAAATGGAACTTCTTT
>NZ_CBDIBV010000001.1:0-169012 GCF_965277155.1 Profundibacter sp. | reverse complement strand
GCAAGACCCATGTGCGCGAATATAACCTGAAATGGAACTTCTTTGACGGCTCGCCGGAAGATGCGGTTGCGGCGCAAATGGACAAGGACCGCGTATGGGAACGCGAAACCAAACCGTTCAAGAAAACCGAAGAAGAACGTGCATGGGCACGTCTGGGCGTGGATGACCCGCATCAGGTGCTTGGTGCCAACGCCACACAAAACCCCGGTCGCTCGATCACCGGCACGCGCAAACTGCCCCCCACCGAACGTCAGGCCATCGAGGTGCTCGAGGCCAAGGACCACTGGACCAAAGCCGAGGTGCGCAAACAATATAAAAAGCTGATCAAGGTGCTGCATCCGGACCTGAACGGCGGGGACCGTTCACAAGAGGAACAGTTGCAACTGGTGGTCTGGGCATGGGAACAGATCAAAACCAGCCGCCACTTCAAAATCTGATCCGCGTCTTCTCTTTTGTGAAAATATCCGCGCCGCAGGCAACCCGAGTGCCCGAAGGGCGCGAGATATAGAGCGGCCCCGTTCAGGGGCCACTATTTAGTTGTGTTGCGCTTTATTTATCAGGGAACCTCTAAAAATCCCCCAAAATCCGGCCTGACGGGGTAGAATCGTCATCAGGATGAAAATGATTCGACCGACGGGGTTTTGTCATGGGTCAGATGGGATTTTTTGATCTTTCCAGCCGATACGCGGGACTGGACAAATCTGGTGATCCGCTGGTGTTGCTCAACGACATGGTGCCGTTCGAGGATTACCGGGACGAGCTGAAGGCCATATGGCGCACGCCGCCCGAACAGCGCAAATCCAACGCTGGCCGCCCGCCTTGGGATGAGGTGCTGATATTCAAGACGATGGTTTTGCAGCAGCTCTACAACCTCTCTGACGATCAGATCGAGTATCAGATCCGCGACCGCCTGTCGTTCATGCGGTTTCTCGGCCTTGGCATTGAAGACAGCGTACCTGACGCCAAGACCATCTGGGCCTACCGTGAAAGGCTGGCCGGGGCCGGGAAGATGAAGGAGCTGTTTGACAAGTTCGATGCCTTTCTGCGCGAAAAGGGCTATCTGGCGATGGGCGGGCAGATTGTTGATGCGAGCATCGTTCCGGCGCCGCGCCAGCACAACAAAAGGGACGAGAACGAGAAAATCAAGGCGGGCGAAACGCCTGAAGAGTGGGAGGAAAAACCCCACAAGAAGCGCCAGAAGGACGTGGATGCGCGCTGGACGAAGAAGCACGGCAAGAGCTATTACGGCTACAAGAACCACATCAATGTCGACCGGCGGCACAAATTCATCCGCGCTTATGATGTCACCGATGCCGCCGTGCATGACAGCCAGGCGCTTGCCGGTCTGATTGATGCGAGCAACACCTCATCGGACCTGTGGGCCGACAGCGCCTATCGCTCGCAAAAGATCGAAAGCGAGCTGGAAGAGCGGGGGCTTCACAGCCATATCCATCACAAGGGCAGGCGCGGCAAGCCGCTTGGCGAGCGCCAGCAAAAGGCCAACCGGAGGCGCTCGAAAGTGCGGGTCCGGGTCGAGCATGTATTCGCTTTTCAGGAGCGCTCCATGGGCGGCAAGCTGATCCGCTCCATCGGCCTGAAGCGGGCGCGATTTCGCATCGGGATGATGAACCTGGTCTACAACATGAAGCGCTTCGTCCAGTTCGAATGCGGCCTGGCGGCGCCGGGATAAGGGTTCATGGGGTGAGGTGTGCCTGAAATACCCAAAACCGGCTTGAAACCGGTGAAAATGGGTTTATGATCCGAAGCAATCAGGCGGGACAGGCGAAAAACCGTCCACCCCGCCGCGAAGAAGGCGAAAACGGGAATTTACAGAGGTTCCCTATATTTGAAGGAATGCGAGTGGCGTTTCAACAACAGTGACCCTTCAGCTCAGTTATTGCAGCTAAGACAATGGGTTAAGCGTTACTTGAAGTAGTTATCTGGGTCAGCCCCTAGATATTTTACAACATGTTACAAAACTGAACCAAAACCCCTTTAGGCAACAGCTTTGGAGAATATCGGGGGGTAGAGAACCATTTCCGCCAAAACTGCCAGAAGGGCACTCAACAGCCCACCACCTATAACCTTTGAAAACAACAAGAAAATCCGGCTGGGGCCGCAAACGGAGAACGGGTTCTCCGGGGATAGTGGCGGTGGGGACGGTTCTGGGGGCGAACGGTCTCTGCTGAAGTGGTATAGAATTCAATACCTCATGGCTAATAAAAAATACTGCCATGGCAAACTGGGCGGGTGCATCCCAATAGCATCAACGTTCACCCAGCGCGTTCTCAATCGTCCGCAGGATTGGTGCAAAAAAATAGCTGATAATACGCCGGTTTTCCGTCGTTACATCAATCGTCGCCGTCATGCCCGGGCGTAGGGGTAACCTTTTGCCACCTATCTGGATAAAGCCAGCCTCAGGGAAAATACGGACAACATAGCCCCATTTCCCATCACTGATTTCAGTGGAATCCGCAGCCATATCTGCAACATGACCAAATCGCTCTGACGGGTATGCATCAAGCCGGATATTAGCTTTTTGGCCAATAGCCATAAAACCAATATCTTGGTTCGAGAAAAGGGCATCAAATTCCACGGATGATGAATCTGGAACAATGCGAAGCAATTCTGCCCCTGCCTCCACAACTCCTCCCAAAGTATAGACCTGCAATTGATCAACCGTCCCAGACAATGGTGCCCGCAGCTTTGCAGCCTCCAAGCGGTTACGGGCTGCACGCTCACTTTCTGACAAAGTTGCAAGCCGGGCATAAATTTGGTTTTTTCGATTTAGCCGCGCACTTCTAGCATCTGCCAGCACTCTGCGCCTTTCACTTTCGAGCGCCGAGCGTTCAGAGACTAGAGGTGGTCGCGGAAATTCGGACCAGTTGTTAAGGTGGATCGACTTATGAGAAAGACGATTCAAAATGACGAAACGAAAGAACCATTCTCCCGAATTCAAAGCCCGCGTTGCGCTTGAAGCAATCCGCGAGGAAATGACGATGGCGGAGCTGTCGAAGAAGTATGGTGTGCATCCAACCCAGATTGGCACATGGAAACGAGCAGCGATTGAAAACATGGCCACGGCATTTTCCAGACGGGGCCGTGATCCTGATCGGGTTGATGAAGCCCAGATTGAGAAGCTGCACTCCAAGATTGGTCAGCTGGTCGTGGAACGGGATTTTTTAGCCAACGCCTCGCAACAGTTGCTCGGGAAGCGAGGCAAAAAATGGTGAGCCGTGAGCATGATCTGAGTGTGCGACGACAATGCGGGCTACTTTCTCTGGCGCGCTCGAACCTGTATTACCAGCCAAAAGGCGAAAGTGCTGAAAATTTGCGGTTCATGACAATAATCGACAAGCAATTCTTGCAGACGCCGTGGTATGGATCACGGCAAATGGCCCGGCACATGCAGCGCCAAGGTTACAAGTGTGGTCGCCACAGGGTCCGCCGTTTGATGCGGCTGATGCGGTTGGTTCCGATCTACCAGACGCCCAACACGAGCAAGAAACATCCGCAGCATAAGATCTACCCGTATCTGCTGCGAGACCTGACGATTGATCGTCCAAACCATGTGTGGTGCGTAGATATCACCTACATTCCGATGCAGCGCGGGTTCCTCTATTTGGTCGCGATCATGGACTGGCACAGCCGCAAGGTTTTGAGCTGGAGATTGTCAAACAGCATGGAGGCAGATTTTTGCGTTGAAGCCCTGAAAGAGGCTATGGCCAAATACGGCAAGCCCGATATCATGAACAGCGACCAGGGCAGCCAGTTCACCGGGTTTGAATGGACGCAGGCGCTGAAAGAAGCCGACGTGAAAATCTCGATGGATGGCAAAGGTCGCTGGGTCGATAACCGGATGATCGAGCGGCTTTGGCGATCCTTGAAATACGAATGCATTTACCTCAACGCATTTGAAACGGGTTCGCAGACCCGCGCCGGGATCGGGAAATGGTTGGCTTACTACAACACCGAGCGCCCGCATTCCACCCACGGAATATTGACCCCGGATGAAGCCTATGACAGAAAAACAAAACCAATGAGTTTGGCAGCCTAAATGAAACCCTGATCCATCTTAAACTGGCTGCTGACTGGTCAAAAAAGTGGGACCACCTCTTGTTGTAATAGCCTTTCCGAAATCGAAAGACGTTCGGCCTGGGTTTTCAAAGCCGATTCTACTCTATCGATATTCGCTTTTGTCACTTCCTCAGATTTGCGTAGGGCATTTTCCCGTGCATCGATTTGCGCAAGTGAAGCTTGGATATCTGCAATTTCCGCCTCAAGTAATGCCCTTTGCCGTATGAGAAAGGGCGATGCAGCCAAGTCTGAAGGAATCTCAATCCTGCTTTGGGTTTCTTCAGGTGCTATAGAGTGTTGTATGTCGCCAGCCAACAGAGTTAGCAGGGCCTCAATTCTCGCATTTTCAATAATCAACCGATCGCGTTCTTCAGTGATTGTTTGCAGTTCCACCATTGCGTCGGTTGGATCAAGCTCAACCAGGACGTCACCTTTTTCCACCCGGCTGCCATTGCGAACATGGATAGCCACAATCCGGCCAGAATATTCAGGTTGAACTACCTGCACCCGATCAACAGGAACAACACGTCCCTGTCCGCGTGCCACGACTTCAATTCTAAATATAAAGGACATTACAAGAACTACCGAAAACACCGCAATTGTGAACAAGATTGTGGCGTGCAGAGTCGGAGAGGTTATTTTCATTGGCTCAGCAGGCTGATTCATTGCAAGGCCTCAAAATTGATTACCTGATCCGGGGATTCAAACAGATCCGGACTGTGTGTAATGATGATCAGTGTTGTTTCCCGTTTCAAATGCTGCAATTCACAAGCCATACGATGCTGCGCAGCAGAATCAATAGAACTGGTGGGTTCATCCAGGATAAGAACCTTCGGCCTCCGCATGAGAGAACGCGCGATGGCCACACGTTGGCGTTGCCCGCCGGAAAGTGCCGAGCCCCGCTCGCCGACCAATGTGTCCAGACCAAGAGGAAGTTCATCAACCAGAGATTCTGCCGCTGATATTCGCAAGGCCCCTTCAATTGCCTCTGCATTTGCATTCTCATCACCAATAGTTAGGTTTTCGCGCAATGTGCCGGAAAACAAGTATGGTTCCTGCGGAACATATGCGATGTTCGTGCGGACATTGTTGGGATCATATTCGGAAATATTGCATCCGCCGATAGTGATGTGCCCTTTGTCGGGGGCTTCAATTCCCGAAGCCAGCCGCCCAAACGTGGATTTCCCGACGCCTGACGGGCCCACAATAAGCGTCAGTGTATTGGGTTTGGCGACAAAGTTGAATTGCTTCAGGACGAGTTTGCCCGGAGAGTATGAAAAATCCACCCCGTGAAACTGCAATTGCGCCATGATGTCATTCGGCAGATTTGGGCGTTTGTCGAACGGTTCCATCGGCGTGTTTACAATGTCACCAAGGCGTTGCCGAGAAACACGGATGTTCTGCCAACTTTCCCATAAGCGTGAAAAATTCTGTATCGGACCTGTAATCTTTTCGGCAACAAGATGAAAAGCGATCAATTCACCGAGCGTTATCTGACCTGCAAAAACCATTTGTGCCCCAAAATATATGATGCTGATCGTGATGGTTCTGTCGACAATCAGTAGTAGCTTGTCATTCCAAATCCTTAATAATCCAACGCGGTATCCAGTTTTGAGACTTTCATTCAGCGTCAGATCCAAACGCTCCAGCATTTTTTGTTCGGCACTCAGAGCTTTGACTGCTGCAATTCCTGAAATATTTTCAACCATCTGCGTCTGGTGGGCTGCGCCTGCATCAAACTGTAAGCGAAGGCGGCGGCGCAAGAATGGACCAAATCCCATGTAAATCAGCAGCTGAATAGGCAAAGCGATAAGAACAATCATCGCCAGCGGTACCGACAGAGCCATCAGCACCCCCAGATATATCACTACAAAGATGAGATCGAGGAAAATACCGGTGGTTGAACCGACAAGAAAAGACCGAATGGCATCAGTCTCGCTGACTCTGGCAATGGTTTCACCAACCGTCCATTTGCGAAAATGGCTAAATGGAAGTCGGAACAAGTGCCCAAATATGCGGCGGCCCAATTCCCGGGTTACGCGGTTGGCAGTCAGCATGCTGAGAAGTTGAGACAAAACCTCGAAGCCAAGTTGAAACAACGACACAGCTGCAAAAACAAAGACCACGACGACTAGAGATGCTTCGCGTTGGAATGGCAGGATTCTGTCTATAGGGAACCTCTAAAAATCCCCCAAAATCCGGCCTGACGGGGTAGAATCGTCATCAGGATGAAAATGATTCGACCGACGGGGTTTTGTCATGGGTCATATGGGATTTTTTGATCTTTCCAGCCGATACGCGGGACTGGACAAATCTGGTGATCCGCTGGTGTTGCTCAACGACATGGTGCCGTTCGAGGATTACCGGGACGAGCTGAAGGCCATATGGCGCACGCCGCCCGAACAGCGCAAATCCAACGCTGGCCGCCCGCCTTGGGATGAGGTGCTGATATTCAAGACGATGGTTTTGCAGCAGCTCTACAACCTCTCTGACGATCAGATCGAGTATCAGATCCGCGACCGCCTGTCGTTCATGCGGTTTCTCGGCCTTGGCATTGAAGACAGCGTACCTGACGCCAAGACCATCTGGGCCTACCGTGAAAGGCTGGCCGGGGCCGGGAAGATGAAGGAGCTGTTTGACAAGTTCGATGCCTTTCTGCGCGAAAAGGGCTATCTGGCGATGGGCGGGCAGATTGTTGATGCGAGCATCGTTCCGGCGCCGCGCCAGCACAACAAAAGGGACGAGAACGAGAAAATCAAGGCGGGCGAAACGCCTGAAGAGTGGGAGGAAAAACCCCACAAGAAGCGCCAGAAGGACGTGGATGCGCGCGGGTTGAAACGGCCCGAATTTGTCATCGTGGACGGGGCACCGGGACTTGAGGTCGCTCTCATTGCCCTCTGGGGTGAAGATCTGCCGATCCAGAGGTGCACGGTGCACAAGCACCGCAACCTTCTGGCCAAGGCACCCAAGCGTATGCATGATGAGTTGACAGAAGATTACCGCGACATGATCTACGCCAAAACACCCGAGGAAATCGCCACCCGCCGCAAGGCATTTCTGCGAAAATGGCGGCTGAAATGCAAGGCCGTCGCTGACAGCTTGGAAGAAGCAGGAGATAAGCTTTTCACCTTCACGCGTCTGCCACAAGGCCAGTGGAAATCGGCCAGAACGACAAATGCGATCGAACGCCTGAACGAGGAATTCCGCCGCCGCATCAAGACCCAGACCGTGCTGCCATGCGCCGAGACCGTGCCGATGCTGCTTTGGGCTCTGATGGCCTCGGGGCAGATCGTCATGCGAAAGGTCGATGGCTGGGAAACGCTCGCTCAGCCCGTCGCCGACGCAACCCTTGACCAAGCCGCCTGACCGGCGCATAACTCAACCCGCTCGGAGGTGCCTGAAATCAATTTCCACCACTTTCGAGACACAACCAGAAAGAAATAATTCCAGTCAAACCACATATCGCCATTCAAGCAGTTTGCCAGCTTGGCTGCATAAACGTAGTAATCTCAGCATTAATCTTGTTTAGGAAAACTTTGCGACAGAACCAGCCTGGTATATTGGTTTCGAACAAATCAGGCTTGGGATGAACCGCCAAACAAGATAGTTAGTGCCGATGAAAAAAAGAGAATCAAGAATATTATTGAACAAGAGTTTAAGAGAAACGGGACGATAGTCGAGGTTGAATTAACATCTTGAGGCTTGCAAAAGGGACCTGCCCACCTCACTCTCCCAAAACCCTCCCATCCCCCACATCTTGCCCCACATGCACCACCCCGGTCCGGCGGGCGCTCTCCCCCCTTCAAACCCACCGCACAATTCACCCCTAACGGCGGCGGCAGCCATGCGGGCGGCTGGTCCTCGCCCAACATCGCCAGCCGGTAATATCGGCCATCACTGCTACCTGACTGCAGCTTTGATATTTTAAGGCAGGATGCAAAGAAGTATCACCAAAAAGACCCCCCTCGGGCAACCTAATGCCAGAAGGGGGCACATTGCGAAACAATGCCAGGTTAGCGTGGTTTAATCATTGTCGCCGCCACCTTCGCCGCCCTCGCCACCTTCGCCACCACCTTCACCGCCGCCAGCGCCACCTTCGCCACCTTCGCTATCCCCATGTTCGGATCGTCATTATCACTTGCGGCTGCGGTTCCGCCGGTTGCAGTGTCGGTGCCCCCGTTTGTTACCTTGGTCGTTGCGGGTGTCGCAGTTGCCGGTGCTGTTGCAGGAGTCGCTGTTGGCTGTGTTGCCGGGGCGGTGGCCTGAGCCGATGCCAGACCTGCGCCAAATACGCTTGCTGCGATTGCCAGTGCTGCGGTGCTTGTCAGTAGATTTTTCATTTTATTCATCCTGTTTATTCAGACCCGTATTCGGGTGTTTGGTTGTGCCCGATCCGGGCGATTAAGTTCTGTTTGTCCGGCAAGCCATCAAGCCACGCCGTTTCGACAAGGATGACTATCGGGACTATTTCTGCCAGATGATATTGACGGATCGTTTATTCCGGAAATCTTATCCGGAGGTTTAAGTCCCTAAACCTTTTTCCAAAGCCAATGCATTGTAATTATTATACTTTGCTGATCCTGTTATTCCGGAATTTACCGCCTAAACTTTTGATTAGAACAGGGGATCAGGCTTGGCATAAACAAAATGAAACCCTGAATGGCGACTGCCAGCTTGCCATACGCAAGTCTTGCGCAAATCAGCCGCCGATCATACTGCCAAACTCGTTAATTCATCACGCCGCGCAAAACCCCGTATTTCCCACACTAGCATTTCCGCAAGCGTGCCCTTAACCTGCCCCGCATGATCCGTTATGCCGCCACCCGCTTGCTGTCCCTTGCCCTCAGTTTGCTGATGGCCTCGGTCGTCGTATTTGCCGTGGTCGAGGTGATCCCCGGCGATCCGGCCTCTTATATGTTGGGCCTGAACGCCACCCCCGAAGCAGTCGAGGCTTTGCGCAATGAACTGGGTCTGAACGGGTCAATCTGGGCGCGTTATATCGGTTGGGTTTCCGGTATGTTGGTGGGCGATTTCGGGCAATCCTACACCTACCGCGTGCCGGTTTCCGACCTGATTGCCCAACGCATCTGGGTATCGCTGCCGCTGGCGCTGATTGCGCTGCTGATGTCCACCTTTATCGCCTTTCCGGTCGGCCTGATTGCCGCTGCGCGGCGCGGGAAATTTAGCGATTACAGCATCATGGGACTAACCCAACTGGGCATCGCCGTGCCGAATTTCTGGTTTGCCATGCTGCTGGTGCTGGTGTTCGCGATCAATCTGCACTGGTTCGGGGCCGGCGGTTTTCCGGGCTGGGAAAACGGCATCCTTGCCGGTCTAAAGGCACTGACCCTGCCTGCCATTGCGCTGGCCCTGCCCCAAGCCTCGATCCTTGCCCGCGTGATGCGTTCCTCCCTGCTGGAAACCCTGACGCAGGATTACATCCGGTCCGCCCGCGCCAAGGGCCTGACCCGCGCGCAGGCCTTGCGCCGCCACGCCCTGCGCAACGCGATGATTCCGGTGCTGACCATCATTGGGTTGCAGTTCTCGTTTCTTCTGGCCGGTGCCATCATTATCGAAAACGTGTTCTACCTGCCCGGTCTTGGGCAGTTGATTTACAAGGGCATCACCCAGCGCGATCTGGTGGTGGTGGAAAGCGTTGTGATGCTGCTGGTTTTCGCCGTGATCCTTGTCACTTTCCTTGTCGATCTGGCCTATGCCGCCGTTTACCCCCGTCTAAGGAAACGCTGATGAGACTGCCGATCCAACTGATCCTCGGGGCCTTGCTGACATCGTTTTTCGTCATCGCGGTGCTAGTGTCCTTTGTCTGGACCCCGCATGACGTCACCGTGCTGACCATTGCTGACAAGCTGCAACCGCCATCGGATAAATACTGGCTGGGCACCGACCATTTCGGACGCGATATGTTTTCCATGCTGATGGTTGGCGCGCGCACGTCCATCGCCGTGGCCATTATCGCGGTGGGTATCGGCATGGGCATCGGCGTGCCGCTGGGTCTGATGGCGGCGGCCAACAAAGGCAGCCTGCTGGACGAGGTGATCATGCGCGGCAATGATCTGATCTTTGCCTTTCCCTCGCTTGTCATTGCCATCCTGATCACCGCCGTTTTCGGCCCCTCGGCCGTAAACGCCATCCTTGCCATCGGTATTTTCAACATCCCCGTTTTCGCCCGTGTTTCCCGTGGTGCAGCACTTTCGGTCTGGACACTGGATTACATCCTTGCCGCGCGCACTTTTGGCAAAGGGCGGGTGCGGATTTCGGCGGAACATATCCTGCCCAACATCGCCAACTTGTTGATCGTGCAAGGCACCATCCAGTTTTCGCTGGGCATTCTGGCCGAAGCGGGCCTGTCATACGTTGGTCTTGGCGCACAGCCCCCGACCCCCAGTTGGGGCCGGATGCTGGCCGATGCGCAAACCATGATCTACACCAAACCGATGCTGGCCGTCCTGCCCGGCATGGCGATTGTGTTTATGGTTTTGGGGCTGAACCTGATGGGCGACGGGTTGCGCGATCTGCTGGATCCACGGATCAGGAGGGAGCGTTGATATGATCTCGCTGCGCAACCTGAACCTGTCGATCCATCGCCTGCCAATCCTGAAAGACGTCGGTTTCGACATCGCGCAGGGGCAGATATTCGGATTGGTTGGCGAAAGCGGCTCGGGCAAATCCATGACCGCGCTGGCGCTGATGCAACTGCTGCCGCAAGGGTTTTCCGCCAGCGGTCAGGTGATGGTCGACGGCACCGATGTTCTGGCCCTGTCCGAGGCCGAAATGTGCGCCCTGCGCGGCAATGAAATCGGCATGATCTTTCAGGAACCGATGACGGCGCTCAATCCGGTGCAGACCATCGGCGATCAGGTGGCTGAAACCCTGCTGATCCACGGCAAGGCCAACAAGACCGAAGCCGCCAAAATCGCCCGCCATATGCTGAACCGTGTTGGCCTGCCCGAAGATAAATTCCCCGCGTCCCGCTATCCGCACGAACTGTCCGGCGGCCAACGCCAGCGAGTGTGCATCGCTATGGCGATTGCCCTGCGCCCCAAGCTGCTGATCGCCGATGAACCCACCACCGCGCTGGATGTGACCACGCAGGCGCAAATTCTGGAGCTGTTACAGGAACTGGTCGCCGAAGAAGATATGTCGCTGCTGCTGATTACCCATGATCTGGCCGTGGTGGCGGGCATGGCCGATTATGTGGCGGTGATGCGCAAGGGTGAAATCGTGGAACAGGGTGAAACCGAACACCTGTTCAAAACCATGTCGCACCCCTACACAAGGCAGTTGTTCGAGGCCTCAAGCCACCAACCCGACCACGGGGCCGTGACGCAGGAAACACCGATCCTCGAGGTGATAAATGCCACCCGCGAATACGCCGCCCCGCGCAGCAAACTGTTCCACCGCCCGCCCCCGTTTCGCGCTGTGGATAACGTCAGTTTCACCCTGAAACGTGGCGAAAGCCTTGGGCTGGTTGGCGAAAGCGGCTGTGGCAAATCCACCCTGACCCGTGCCATTCTGGGGCTGGATCCTTTGCAGGGCGGTGAAATCCGCCTGTCCGGCGAACCGGTTCTGGCCGGACAACACATGCCCACCCATCTGCGCCAGAAGGTGCAGGTGGTGTTTCAGGACCCCTACGGCAGCTTCAACCCGCGTCACAAGGTTCTGCGCTTGGTGATGGAACCGTTCCACCTGACCACCCCGCCCGACAACGCCCGCGAACATGTGGCCGAGGCTCTGGAAACCGTCGGCATGCCGGCGGACGCGATGGACCGCTACATCCACGAATTTTCCGGCGGCCAACGCCAGCGCATCGCCATCGCCCGCGCGCTGGTTCTGCACCCCGACCTGATCGTGCTGGACGAGGCCGTCTCGGCGCTGGATGTATCCATCCGCGCACAAATCCTTGACCTGCTGGCCGATCTGCAAAAACGGCTGGGGCTGTCCTATCTGTTCATTAGTCATGACCTAACCGTGGTGCAGGCGATCACCGATCGGGTGCTGGTGATGCAGCGGGGCAAGATCGTTGAAACTGGGCCAACAGAACAAGTGTTCATGTCGCCCGCCCATCCCTATACAAAACAACTGCTGAACGCCGCACCACAAATCCCTGCGGACTGGCAAGCGAGGTAAGACAACATGCTGAAAAATATCTGGTATCCCACCGACAAACTGTTCATCGGCGGTGAATGGGTGGCGCCCAAAGGCGGGGAAACACTGCAACTGGAAGACCCGTCCGACGGCACCCCGCTGGCCCCAATCGCACGCGGCAAAGCGACCGATATTGATGCGGCGGTTGCAGCGGCGCAGGCGGCCATGGACGGCGAATGGGGCCGCACCACGGCGCTGGAACGCGGCCGCATCCTGACGCGGATGGGGCAACTGGTTTTGCAGAAGGTTGATGAACTGGGCATCATCGAGGCCCATGATGTGGGCAAGCCCCTGACACAGGCCCGCAATGACGCCATCGCCCTGGCCCGTTATATGGAATTTTACGGCGGGGCTGCGGACAAGGTGCATGGCGAAACCATTCCCTATATGGACGGCTATACCGTTTACACCCTGAGAGAACCGCACGGGGTAACGGGGCATATCGTGCCGTGGAATTACCCGATGCAGATCATTGGCCGATCCGTCGGGGCGGCGCTGGCGATGGGCAACGCCTGTGTGTTGAAACCGGCGGAAGAGGCCTGTCTGACAGCGCTGGGTTTCGCCGCAATTGCCCAAGAGGCCGGCCTGCCCGCCGGTGCGTTGAACGTAGTGCCGGGATTGGGCGAAGAGGCCGGCGCGGCCCTGTCCGGCCATACCGGCATCCAGCATATATCCTTTACCGGCTCGGTCGGGGTGGGCAAACTGGTGCAGGCCGCAGCGGCGCAGAATGTCATTCCGGTGACGCTGGAACTGGGGGGGAAATCGCCGCAGGTAGTGTTTGATGACGCCGATCTGGATGCCGCCCTGCCGTTCCTTGTCGGGGCCTGCATCCAGAATGCGGGGCAGACCTGTTCAGCCGCTTCGCGCGTGCTGATCCAGCGCGGGGTTTATGATAAACTGCTGGCGCGGATGGCAGACAGTTATAGCGGCATGATGGTGGGGCCTGCGATGGCAGATGCCAACGTCGGCCCGCTGATTTCAGCCCGGCAAAAGGAAATTGTCACCGAGTTTCTGGAGCAGGGCAAAGATCTGCGTCTGGCCGCCCAGGGCAGTATTATCGAGGGCACACCAGAGGGCGGACATTATGTAGTGCCAACCCTATTTGCCGATGTGCCGCCGGATCACGCACTGGCCCAGAATGAAATTTTCGGTCCCGTTCAGGTGGTGATCCCGTTTGAAGACGAAGCCGAAGCGATTGCGATTGCCAACGGCACAGACTTCGGGCTGGTGGCAAGTGTCTGGAGCCGCGATGGCGCAAGGCAAATGCGCATGGCCAAGGCGCTGAAGGCCGGTCAGGTGTTCATCAACAATTACGGTGCGGGCGGCGGGGTTGAACTGCCTTTTGGCGGGGTTGGAAAATCCGGTCACGGACGCGAAAAAGGATTCGAGGCACTGTATGGATTTTCGGTTTTGAAAACGGTGGCTGCCTATCACGGGTAACCGAAATCTTTGAAAGATTTCGTGCTGTTTTCTTTGAAGGGAACCTCTAAAAATCCCCCAAAATCCGGCCTGACGGGGTAGAATCGTCATCAGGATGAAAATGATTCGACCGACGGGGTTTTGTCATGGGTCAGATGGGATTTTTTGATCTTTCCAGCCGATACGCGGGACTGGACAAATCTGGTGATCCGCTGGTGTTGCTCAACGACATGGTGCCGTTCGAGGATTACCGGGACGAGCTGAAGGCCATATGGCGCACGCCGCCCGAACAGCGCAAATCCAACGCTGGCCGCCCGCCTTGGGATGAGGTGCTGATATTCAAGACGATGGTTTTGCAGCAGCTCTACAACCTCTCTGACGATCAGATCGAGTATCAGATCCGCGACCGCCTGTCGTTCATGCGGTTTCTCGGCCTTGGCATTGAAGACAGCGTACCTGACGCCAAGACCATCTGGGCCTACCGTGAAAGGCTGGCCGGGGCCGGGAAGATGAAGGAGCTGTTTGACAAGTTCGATGCCTTTCTGCGCGAAAAGGGCTATCTGGCGATGGGCGGGCAGATTGTTGATGCGAGCATCGTTCCGGCGCCGCGCCAGCACAACAAAAGGGACGAGAACGAGAAAATCAAGGCGGGCGAAACGCCTGAAGAGTGGGAGGAAAAACCCCACAAGAAGCGCCAGAAGGACGTGGATGCGCGCTGGACGAAGAAGCACGGCAAGAGCTATTACGGCTACAAGAACCACATCAATGTCGACCGGCGGCACAAATTCATCCGCGCTTATGATGTCACCGATGCCGCCGTGCATGACAGCCAGGCGCTTGCCGGTCTGATTGATGCGAGCAACACCTCATCGGACCTGTGGGCCGACAGCGCCTATCGCTCGCAAAAGATCGAAAGCGAGCTGGAAGAGCGGGGGCTTCACAGCCATATCCATCACAAGGGCAGGCGCGGCAAGCCGCTTGGCGAGCGCCAGCAAAAGGCCAACCGGAGGCGCTCGAAAGTGCGGGTCCGGGTCGAGCATGTATTCGCTTTTCAGGAGCGCTCCATGGGCGGCAAGCTGATCCGCTCCATCGGCCTGAAGCGGGCGCGATTTCGCATCGGGATGATGAACCTGGTCTACAACATGAAGCGCTTCGTCCAGTTCGAATGCGGCCTGGCGGCGCCGGGATAAGGGTTCATGGGGTGAGGTGTGCCTGAAATACCCAAAACCGGCTTGAAACCGGTGAAAATGGGTTTATGATCCGAAGCAATCAGGCGGGACAGGCGAAAAACCGTCCACCCCGCCGCGAAGAAGGCGAAAACGGGAATTTACAGAGGTTCCCTGAAAGAAAACAGCACGACGCCCGGATTCGTTTTACCTACCCGTGCGGGTTTACACCGGTGGCCATCATCCAGTGATGATCCTGATGGTGCATGCCCAGCGCCATGATCCCGAAAAACCCGAGCGCACGCAGTTTATCCATGTCACCTGCGGCTATTGTAACGGTCAGAACCACCCCGGTTTCGGTTTTTTCCGGGCTAAAGGTCCAGTCACCTGTTCCGTTCATGATACCCGAATGGGCAATCGCCATCCGCTGAATGGACCCGATGGTTTTACCCGTTCCCGTCACAGCGAACTGAAAGCCGTTTGCAACCTCGGTCGTCTGGACTTCGGCGTCGGTGAACACCAGTTCCATATCGACCAGATGTTCACGCAAGGCAGGAATGTTTACCTTGGACCAGTCGGTATCCGGATCAGCCACAAGCGCGAGAACAATTTCCTCGATTGCGGCAAAGGCGGACTGGCCCGCTTCGGTCGCAGGGTTCATTTGCATGCCGGTCGCCATGGTTTGCATCTGGGCCATGCCGTTGCCATTCATCATTGCCTCGTGGTTCATGCCTGTATGGGCTTCCTGTGCCACGGCGAAATTTGGCATGGTCGCCAACAGACCCGCAATCAATAGATGTTTCATGTGCAATTTCCTGTTCCTGATTGATTTCCTGAATAGAGCTTGCCTGATAAATCCAATGTGTGACATGATAGTAATCATGTCGCAGAGCTTTTTTGACCACCTACAGCAGCTTCGCCATACCCGCCGCACCCTTGCGGCTGGGACAATGCTGTTTGATCGCGACGATCCTGTGACATCGGTTTACAGGGTCGAAAGCGGTGAAGTGCATCTTTTGCGGAGGCAGGCAGACGGGGCGGAATTCATCCTGCAACGGGCGCAGGCAGGGGGGCTGTTGGCCGAGGCGTCAATCACTTCAATGGCCTATCATTGCGGCGCTGTTGCGGTTCGCCCATCGGTTTTGACGGTGTTTTCGCGCACGGATGTGAAGGCGTTGATTGCCAATAACCAACAGGCCGCTGCCGCATTTGCCACCCATCTGGCACGCGAGGTGCGCGAGGCGCGGATGCGGGCCGAAATATTGTCGCTGAATCGGGTGTCAGAGCGGTTGGACGCCTGGCTAATCTGGAATGATAATACCCTGATAAACAAGGGGAAATGGCATCAGATTGCCAAAGAAATCGGAGTATCACCCGAAGCGCTGTACAGAGAGCTTGCGCGGCGTCGGTAAAGCAGGCAGATTGCGCGTAACAGATATGAAAACCGGGGGTAATCCGATGCGACTTGAAGGGAAAACAGCGATTGTAACGGGGGCCGGTTCCGGCTTTGGCGCAGGCATTGCCCGCAAATTTGCCGCCGAAGGCGCGCGGGTGATGGTGGCCGATATCAATATGGAGGGGGCCGAGGCTGTGGCCGCCGGTGTGGGCGGCATTGCGCAGAAAGTGGATGTCTCGAATGGTGAAAGCGTGGCCGATATGATCAAGGCAGCGCAAGAGGCGTTCGGGCAGATCGACATACTGGTGAACAACGCCGGTATTACCCATATTCCCGGCCCGATGGAGCAGGTCAGCGAAGAGGATTTCGACCGCGTGTTGGCCGTTAATGCCAAATCGGTCTACCTGACCGCACGCGAATTGGTGCCGTTGATGAAGGCGGCCAAGGCGGGGGTGATCCTGAATGTGGCCTCGACCGCGGGGGTTTCGCCGCGTCCGAACCTGAACTGGTATAATGCCTCCAAAGGCTGGATGATCACTGCAACGCGCACAATGGCGGTGGAACTGGCCCCCTTTGGCATACGGGTGAACGCGATCAATCCGGTGGCCGGTGACACGCCGCTTCTGAAAACATTCATGGGCGAGGACACGCCGGAAATTCGGGCCAAGTTTTTGTCGACCATCCCGATCGGGCGCTTTTCCACGCCTGAGGATATGGGCAATGCGGCGGCGTTCCTGTGCTCGGACGAGGCCAGCATGATCACCGGTGTTGCGATGGAAGTTGACGGCGGGCGGTGTATTTAAGGGTGGCAAACGGGGGTTTCACACCCCCGCACCCCCGTTTCACACCCCCGCACCCCCGTGAGGTATTTTTGGAAAGAAGAAGGGCAAAGTCATGAAACCGGGACCGCTTAATCTGATTACCGATGTGGCCGGATTGCGGGTCGGTAATGCTGCGGATGCCAAGGTAAAATCGGGATCAACCGTATTGGTCGGGGATGCGCCTTTTGTTGCGGCTGTGCATGTGATGGGGGGCGCGCCCGGCACGCGGGAAACCGATTTGCTGGCGCCGGACAAGGTGGTGCAGGAGGTGGATGCACTGGTTTTGTCTGGTGGGTCGGCCTTTGGACTGGATGCGGCTTCGGGTGTGGCGGATGCTTTGCGCGCACAGGGGCGTGGGTTTGAAATTGGTGGACAACACGTGCCGATTGTACCGGCAGCGATCCTGTTTGATTTGCTGAACGGTGGCGACAAGGATTGGGACGAGAACCCTTACAAAGGGTTGGGCCGCGCGGCGTTAGAGGCCGCAGCGGTGGAATTTTCTTTGGGCACCCACGGCGCTGGTGCGGGGGCAACCGTGACAGGGTTGAAAGGCGGTCTGGGGTCGGCCTCGGTCGTGCTGGAGTGCGGCGTGACGGTCGGTGCTTTGGTGGCCGTGAATGCGCAAGGGGCGGTGACGGTTGGGGATGGGCCTGAATTCTGGGCGGCGCCCTTTGAAATGGGCGGCGAGTTTGGCACAGGCGGCATGGCGCGGGGTTATGATGTGGGCCATGAGCCGCGCCCCGAAACCCAGTTGCGCGAGAACACCACGATTGCGATTGTCGCCACCGATGCGGTGCTGACGCAAGCGCAGGCCACACGCATGGCCACTGCGGCGCATGACGGCATGGCGCGGGCGATTGTGCCCAGTCACACGCCCTATGACGGGGATCTGGTGTTCGGCGTGTCCACGGGGGTTAAACCGCTGCCCGATCCGGTGTTCGACCCGATCCGGCTGGGCCATGCCGCCGCTGTTTGCCTAAGCCGCGCCATTGCCCGCGGGGTATACGAGGCCACGCCCGAGGAGGGGGACCGGTGGCCAACGTGGCGAGAGAAGTTCGGCCGCTAACCGTTCGCCAGCAGCACCGCCGGAAAGGCCATCATGTTCACGCCGATATGCGACAGGGTGGACAGATAGATCGACTTGGTTCGCCAAGCGAGGACACTCCAGAGCAGGCCCATGATGGCGGCCCCGCCGATCAGGGCCAGTGCGCCGCCCTGATAGTGCACCCCTTTGATCAACGCCAAAGCGATGTGCCATGCTGTGAATAATACCAGCGGGTAGATCACGGCATAGCGGGCGTTCTGCGGGAAATGTTGGATGAATGCGCCACGCCAGAACAGTTCTTCGGCGGTGCCGTTGATGATGGCGAACAGTGTTGCCAGCAGCAGGATACGGGGGGACAGGGACATGGCCACCGGCAGGAAGGCCGCAAAGAACACCAGCACCACGGGCAGGATGGTAAGGGCAAGGTTCAGTGCGTTTGCGGGTTTCGGGCGGGTGTAAAGCCGTTTCAGGTTGCTTAGGCCGATTATAGGGAACCTCTAAAAATCCCCCAAAATCCGGCCTGACGGGGTAGAATCGTCATCAGGATGAAAATGATTCGACCGACGGGGTTTTGTCATGGGTCAGATGGGATTTTTTGATCTTTCCAGCCGATACGCGGGACTGGACAAATCTGGTGATCCGCTGGTGTTGCTCAACGACATGGTGCCGTTCGAGGATTACTGGGACGAGCTGAAGGCCATATGGCGCACGCCGCCCGAACAGCGCAAATCCAACGCTGGCCGCCCGCCTTGGGATGAGGTGCTGATATTCAAGACGATGGTTTTGCAGCAGCTCTACAACCTCTCTGACGATCAGATCGAGTATCAGATCCGCGACCGCCTGTCGTTCATGCGGTTTCTCGGCCTTGGCATTGAAGACAGCGTACCTGACGCCAAGACCATCTGGGCCTACCGTGAAAGGCTGGCCGGGGCCGGGAAGATGAAGGAGCTGTTTGACAAGTTCGATGCCTTTCTGCGCGAAAAGGGCTATCTGGCGATGGGCGGGCAGATTGTTGATGCGAGCATCGTTCCGGCGCCGCGCCAGCACAACAAAAGGGACGAGAACGAGAAAATCAAGGCGGGCGAAACGCCTGAAGAGTGGGAGGAAAAACCCCACAAGAAGCGCCAGAAGGACGTGGATGCGCGCTGGACGAAGAAGCACGGCAAGAGCTATTACGGCTACAAGAACCACATCAATGTCGACCGGCGGCACAAATTCATCCGCGCTTATGATGTCACCGATGCCGCCGTGCATGACAGCCAGGCGCTTGCCGGTCTGATTGATGCGAGCAACACCTCATCGGACCTGTGGGCCGACAGCGCCTATCGCTCGCAAAAGATCGAAAGCGAGCTGGAAGAGCGGGGGCTTCACAGCCATATCCATCACAAGGGCAGGCGCGGCAAGCCGCTTGGCGAGCGCCAGCAAAAGGCCAACCGGAGGCGCTCGAAAGTGCGGGTCCGGGTCGAGCATGTATTCGCTTTTCAGGAGCGCTCCATGGGCGGCAAGCTGATCCGCTCCATCGGCCTGAAGCGGGCGCGATTTCGCATCGGGATGATGAACCTGGTCTACAACATGAAGCGCTTCGTCCAGTTCGAATGCGGCCTGGCGGCGCCGGGATAAGGGTTCATGGGGTGAGGTGTGCCTGAAATACCCAAAACCGGCTTGAAACCGGTGAAAATGGGTTTATGATCCGAAGCAATCAGGCGGGACAGGCGAAAAACCGTCCACCCCGCCGCGAAGAAGGCGAAAACGGGAATTTACAGAGGTTCCCTATAGTCAGACCAAAGCCAAAGCACACCGCACCCCAGTAGATCGCCAGCGCAATTGCCAGCCCGCGCGATTTTCCAAGGCTGTGCGTGAGGGTCGGAAACAGATAAATCAGCACCAGCACGATCAGGGGTGTTGCCACCAGCAGGGTCTTTTGCGGGGCGGAAAAGCGGCTCATGCCAGCAGCGCCTTGACCATCTCGCTGTCCGGCTCGGCCAGATCGTCAATCACATCGAAATGGTGGCGGTTTGGGGCGATGGTCAGTTGCGTATCCGGCCAGCCATCCGCCAACCAGCGGGCCTGATCCAGAAAGGCGGGGCGCTCGTTCGCACCGACCCAGACGTGGGTGGGGATGTTGCGTAAATCCTTACACAGCAGGGGGCTTTCGGCCACAGCTTCGGCCATGTCCATGCACAGCGTTTCGTTCATCTTTGTTTGCAGCAACGGGCGCAGATCAGAGAGCGGCGAGATCGGCATAATCCGCTGCACCCTGTCGGCCACATCCAGCGCCACATCCGAACAACGCATCCGCGCCACCAGATGCCCGCCCGCCGAATGGCCTGCCAGCACGATCGGTCCCTGAATGCATTTTGCCGCCGCTTCAATCGCACGGGCAATCTGGCGCAGCCGGTCTTCAATCGGGTCATAGCCTGCTTCATTGGCCAGTAGCGCGGATGTCGATGTTGCTGTATTCTTTGTCATGGCGTGATCTCCTTGGCGGTTCCAGCCGCCGGTTGGGTGGCTTCGATGCACCCGGAGATTACGCCGTCCTCGAATTTCCACCAAACTCGCGACACTACCCCCTTGCCATAGCGCAAATTCAGCCGCGCCCGCCCGAATGCATTTTCAAGCGAGCGGAAATCATGCGCCGCATCATCCCAGCGGTCGGGGTATTCATCGGCCCCGTCGATATAGGCGCTGTTACTGTAGGCGTTGTCGAAATCCATATCCGGCCCCGATAATTTGATCATTTTTCTGGACAACATGAAACGCACATGCTCTGCCATTGTCAAAGAGACATTTTCCGCAGGAGAACACCATGCTTGAATCCGCTACAAACCTGAAAGACCTGCTTAAGGACCCCTCGTTGCTGGCCACCAAAGGCTATCTGAATGGCGAATGGGTCGATGCCAGCGATGGCAACCAGTTCGACGTGACCAACCCCGCGCGCGGGGATGTGGTGTGTCAGGTGGCCGACCTGACCCGCGCGGATGTGAACCGCGCCACTGCGGCGGCACAGGTGGCGCAGAAAAAATGGGCGGCGCTGACGGCCAAGGAGAGGGCCAACACCCTGCGGGCGTGGTATGATCTGATGATGGACAACGCCGATGATCTGGCCACCATCCTGACCGCCGAAATGGGCAAACCCTTTGCCGAGGCACGCGGTGAAATCGTCTACGGCGCGTCCTTCATCGAATGGTTCGCGGAAGAGGCCAAGCGCGTTTACGGCGAGACCATTCCCGGCCATGCACCGGACAAACGCATAACCGTGATCAAGCAACCGATTGGCGTTGTCGGCTCGATCACCCCGTGGAATTTCCCCAACGCGATGATCACCCGCAAGGCCGGTCCGGCCCTTGCCGCCGGTTGCGCCTTTGTCGCCCGCCCCGCAGCCGAAACGCCGCTGTCCGCACTGGCGCTGGCGGTGCTGGCCGATCGCGCGGGCATTCCTGCCGGCGTGTTTTCCGTGGTGCCTTCAACCCATTCATCCGATGTGGGCAAGGAATTCTGCGAAAACCCGATTGTGCGCAAACTGACCTTTACCGGTTCGACCGAAGTGGGCCGTATCCTGCTGCGTCAGGCCGCCGATCAGGTGATGAAATGCTCGATGGAACTGGGCGGCAACGCGCCCTTTATCGTGTTTGACGACGCCGATCTGGACGCCGCCGTCGAAGGCGCGATGATTTGCAAATTCCGCAATAACGGCCAGACCTGCGTCTGCGCAAACCGGATTTATGTGCAGGCCGGTGTTTATGATGAATTTGCCAAAAAGCTGGCGGCGGCGGTCAAAGGGCTGAATGTCGGGGATGGTTTGAATGAAGGCATCACCACCGGCCCTCTGATCAACGATGACGCGGTGGAAAAGGTTCAAGACCACCTGGCCGATGCACTGGACAAAGGCGGCGAAATCTTGATGGGGGGCAAGGGGCACGCGCTGGGCGGCACCTTCTATGAGCCAACCATCGTCACCAATGTGACACAGGACATGGCCGTGGCACAGGACGAAACCTTTGGCCCACTGGCCGCCCTGTTCAAATTCGAGACCGAGGACGAGGTGATCGAAATGGCCAATGACACCATTTTCGGCCTTGCCTCCTATTTCTACGCCAAGGACCTGTCGCGCGTCTACAAGGTGGCCGAGGCGCTGGAATACGGTATGGTCGGCATCAACACCGGTATCATTTCCACCGAAGTCGCCCCCTTTGGCGGGGTCAAGCAATCTGGTCTGGGGCGCGAAGGCAGCCGCCACGGGATGGAGGATTACCTCGAGATGAAATATCTCTGTATGTCGGTCTGATCCCTTCCAAATGGTCCAAATATCCGCCCGCGCGGCAGCGCCTTAATCTTTTTTCCAAGGATTGACGCCGCACGTCCGTCTAACAGAGTGTAATGCGTATGGAGACCACAGACGAAACACTGGCCCAAGCGGCCGCTGGCGGTGATCGCGAGGCATTCTCGCTTTTGCTGCGGCGCAATTACGACCGCCTGTTCGGCCTGTGTTTCCGCCTGACCGGCACCCGCGCCGATGCCGAAGATCTGACACAGGACATCTGCGCCGCCCTGCCCGCCAAACTGAACGGTTTTCGCGGCCAGGCGCGGTTCTCGACCTGGCTATATCGCGTTGCAGTGAATGCCGCGCACGACCGCCGCCGCCGGTTTGCCAGCCACGCCCGCGCCGCCGATGGCTGGGGTGATTGGGAGGTCAACCGCGTTGCCGCAAACAAGGAAACGCAGGACGGGATCGACTGACTAACGCAAGCCATGTGCGCCCTGCCACAAGAATTGCGCGACACACTGGCGCTGACACTGGAAGAAGAAATGACACACCGCGAGGCCGGAGAAGTTTTAGGTGTGTCCGAGGGCACAATAAGCTGGCGCATGGCCGAGGTGAAAAAGCACCTGCGCGCCCTGCATGAAAAGGAGCAAAAGGCATGACAGATGATCTGACGCACCTGCAAGATGCCATGAAAGCGGCCACGCCCGAGCCGTCCAAAAAAGATGGCGATCTGGCGCTGGCGATGAAAAACTTTGACGATTTTCACGATGCCCGCCAAGGATCGGCCGATCCCGCGCGTCCTACTTCTGATCGCCCCACACACCGCTTGGGGCTTAGCTCAGGAGTATTCAAAATGTTTCATTCCCTAACCACCCGCGGCGCATTGGCCGCCACCACCTCGATTGTTGCCGTTGGCATTGGCGTGCTTTTCTACACGCAACAGGGGGGCACAACATTCGATTTACCCAAGCCGGCACCGGTTACCAACGAAACACCGGCAGACACCCCCGCACCGCAAAAGGCCGCAGAAGCTGCCGAACCGGTTGCCCCTGTTATCGAAGAAACCGCCCCCGATACCCGTGTTCGCAGAGAGGCCGAAGCAACAACCACTGCCCCGACTTTGGGGCTAAATCTGGCGGATTCCGAAGCTCGGGAAGACGCTACTTTAGGTTTGCTTGCAGAACAGGCAGCCCCGGCACCGGCGGAAAAAGATATGGCCGAAAGTGCTATCACTGATGAGGTGATAATGCAGGGGTATGCCGCCCCCCCCAGCGCGCAAGATGGTCTCGCCTTCAACTGGGATGGTTATTGAGTATTCCGAGCCTTCTGTCGTTTCACCGCTTTCCAACACCGAAGCCTTCGCCAACGCCGATGCAAACCCTGTCAAAATCACCACAGAGGAGCCGGTTTCCACCTTCTCGATCGATGTTGATACTGCGTCCTATGCCATTGTGCGTTCCAGCCTGATGAACGGGCAACTGCCCAACCCCGACGCTGTGCGGATCGAGGAAATGGTGAACTATTTCCCCTACAGCTATCCCGCGCCCAAGGCAGACGAGGCGCCGTTCAAGCCCACCGTCACCGTGATGCAAACCCCGTGGAACAGCGGCACCCAACTGGTGCATATCGGCATTCAGGGCGAACTGCCCGCGATGGATGATCGTGCGCCGCTGAACCTTGTGTTCCTGATTGATACCTCGGGATCAATGAACCAGCCCAACAAACTGCCTTTACTGATCCAAAGCTTCCGCCTGATGCTGTCCGAACTGCGCCCCAACGATGAAGTATCCATCGTCACCTATGCCGGCAGCGCCGGTCAGGTGCTGGAGCCGACACGGGTTGCGGACAAGGCAAAGATCATGGCCGCGTTGGAAAACCTGCGGGCCGGTGGCTCGACCGCCGGTCAGCAAGGCTTGCAACAGGCCTATGCGGTGGCCGAGGGCATGGCCAAAGATGGCGAAATCAGCCGGATCATTCTGGCCACTGATGGCGATTTCAATGTCGGCATCAGCAACCCCGTGGCGCTGAAAGATTTCATCGCCAAAAAACGCGAGAGCGGTACTTATCTGTCGGTTCTGGGTTTCGGGCGCGGCAATCTGGATGATGCCACCATGCAGGCGCTGGCGCAGAACGGCAACGGAACGGCGGCCTATATCGACTCCCTGTCCGAAGCGCAAAAGGTGCTTGTGGACCAGCTAAGCGGCGAATTGTTCCCGATTGCAAATGATGTGAAAATTCAGGTCGAGTTCAACCCCGCTCGGATCGCCGAATACCGCCTGATCGGCTATGAAACCCGCGCCCTGAACCGCGAGGATTTCAACAATGACAAGGTGGACGCAGGCGAGATTGGCGCAGGCCACACCGTGACCGCGATTTACGAGGTCACACCGGTCGGATCAGACGCCATTCTGAATGATGCGCTGCGCTATCAACCTGCCGCGCAACAGGAGGGAAGTGGCGAACTGGGCTTTCTGAAACTGCGTTACAAGGAACCGGGCGAGGATGTCAGCAAACTGCTGACCACACCGATCACATCGGGCATGGGGCAGGCCACGGATGATGTGCGGTTCTCGGTTGCGATTGCCGGGTTCGGGCAACTGCTGAAGGGTGGCAAATATCTGCAGGATTGGGGCTATGATGACCTGATCACGCTGGCCAACAGCAACAGGGGGCAGGATGCCTACGGCTATCGTTCGGAAGCCGTGAAACTGATGCGGCTAGCCAAAAGCCTGAGTGGCGAATAGCCCCCTGCTGGAATAAAAGGCCCCGCATCAAGTGCGGGGCTGCGACACGATAAAGGGCGCAAAGCGGTTTGCTTCGCGCCCAAGTCATTCCAAAACCCAAAAGCCGTTAGTGCGTCTTTTTGGCTTTCTTCGGTTTGTTTTCAACCGCTTTGGCATCCACCGGCAGGTCGGATGCGATTTTGATCTGACGCGGTTTCAGTGCTTCGGGCACTTCGCGCACCAGATCGATGTGCAGCATCCCGTCGGTATGGGCTGCCCCCACAACGCGGACATGTTCGGCCAGATGGAAGCGGCGTTCAAACGCACGGGTGGCGATGCCACGGTGCAGATAAACGCGGTCGTCTTCTTCCTCGGCTTTACGGGCGGTGACGATCAACGCCCCTTCACGCACTTCAACCGACAGGTCATCATCGGAAAAACCCGCAACGGCAATGGTAATCCGCCAGGAATCTTCGCCGGTTTTTTCGATGTTATAAGGGGGGTAGCTTTGCTTGCCAGCGTCATTGGTGAACACGCGATCCATCAGATCGGCGATCTGGTCAAACCCGACTGTGGCGCGGTAAAGCGGTGTAAGGTCAAGATTTCTCATGGTTTTTCATCCTTCTTCAAGCGATAAAATGTGGCGCCTTCCGGTATTGGACAGGCTGTCATACTGACCGGACCCGTTAAACGGCATCCGGCTAATCATAAAATAAGTAAGCGATTTTCAGGTTTCAAGACCCTAAGGGCGCACAAATTTTGCACCGCTGCTGCGCGTATCACTGCCGACTTGCAGCCGTCGCGGTTTTATGGATTTGACCGGTAATACACCTTGGCCAGTCCGGAAAGCAGTGAACATGTCTGAAACCAGCGCAGGCAACTCCATACCAAAGGTAACCTTTTGTCCGTCGTAATGACCGCCACTGCAAATGATTGAAACGATCCGTGCGCGATTGCCGGACATATCAAAAACCGGTGCGCCGGATGAGCCGAAGGTCACATCGCAACTGAACACAATCAACCCGTCACGCCGTCCCAGAACACCGCAATGGCGTTGCTTTGACAGTGCTTTTTTACGACCAATAGCATAGGAAACCACGGCAACTTCGTCCCCCAATCCGGAAAACGACTGGACCAGATAAGGCGCGGCTGTAGCGGCGGGGATGGGGCTGCTTAATTGCAAAAGCGCAACATCATAGCGAACTTGTAGCGCCTTGTCCTCGCCCTGATATTTGTAGTCCGGATGCACCACAGCGCGGGCCACCTTGCGTTCGGCCACAGATTTCCCATCACTAAAGCCTGCTTTGAACACGATGCCGGTAGGGTCATTACGCTTGCCTGTTTCGGGATCGAACAGGCAATGTCCGGCCGTAAGCACAATGTCCGGACGCAGCAAAACACCTGTGCAAAACCCGTCAGAACCGATATCGACACGGCCCACGGCCTCCCAGCCAAACACATCGGAACGGGTGGTCAGGCGGCGCAGACTGGAATCGCATTGCGCCACAACGGGTGCGAATGCAGCACAAATACAGGCAAAGGCAGCCAGATATTTCAGAGGCCGCATATCACTTATATCTGCGTTACGGGCGGACAAATTTTGCTCCGGTATGGTCCAGCGGCCCTTGCAGGATTATCCGTTGTGCAGCGGGCTCCACCTTTTGAAACGGCCCTTCGGTTTCTTTCAGCTTTGCCAGAACCACTTGCAACGGTTCGGCCAGCGACATGCCCAGCGCCACCTTTCGCCCCTGAACCTCGGCCATCGCCGACACCACCGAGACAATCAACGGATTGCCGTTTTCCATATTGAAGACCGGCGCACCACTGGCCCCGAAATCCACATCGCACGACATAATCAAATTCCCCGATTGCCGCGCCAGCACGCGACAGCTTTCTTCAATCGACGGGGAATCGCCCGCCCGCGCGCATAGGAAACCACCCCGACAGTCGCCCCCTTGCGCGGCCTTGGACCTGTGGCAAATGGCGTGATCGAGGTTTTCTGGATAGGTCGGGTCAATTGCAGCACGGCAATATCGTTGCGCACGCGGATGTCACTGGAATCCACTGCATAGGTATAATCCGGATGCACCACCGCCCGTTTCACGCGGGCATAGGCCGTGGCCCGCCCGCCCCGCCAACCGGCCAGAAACTCGATCTTGGTGGCGTCCACCTGTTTGCGGCTATCCTTGTCAAACATGCAATGCGCAGCGGTCAGTACCAGATCGGGCGCAATCAAGGCACCTGTGCACATGCTCGTTCCAGCAATGTTCAAGCGCCCCACGGCCTCCCAACCGCGGCTGTCGTCGCCGGTTATCATCTTGCGCAACCCGCTATGTTCCTCGGAATATCCCGCCGAGGCAAAACCGGCCAGCAAGACCAGAACGCTCAAGAAAAACCGCATACTTCCTCCGTTACCGGCCACATCCTAACGGCCGTTACGGCGAGATTAAGGCTGATTTTCCAAAATTGCACGCGGTTTCGGCCCGCCCAGCGCCCAGTCCAGCAATTCAACCGTATGCACCACCGGCACATCGGTGCCCCCGCTGATCTGGATCATACAGCCGATATTGCCCGCCGCGATCACATCCGGCGCCTTGGCCTCGAGCGTTCGCACCTTGCGGGTTTGCAGTTCTTTGGAAATCTCCGGCTGCATCAGGTTATAAGTGCCGGCCGAGCCACAGCACAAATGACTGTCCGCCGGTTCCACCACCTCGAACCCGGCACGTTTCAGCAAGGTTTTAGGGTGGGTTTTCACCTGTTGCCCATGTTGCAGAGAACAGGCCGCGTGATAGGCCACGCGCATCCCCTTGGCCGCCTTTTCGGGAAATTCCAGTGTGGCCAGCAATTCGCTGACATCCTTTGCCAGCCCCGCAATCACCGCCGCATCTTCGGCCAGCGGGTCATTGCGGAACATATGTCCGTAATCCTTGACCGTGGTTCCACAGCCCGAAGTGTTGATCACCACCGCGTCCAGCCCCTCGCCCCTGACTTCCCGCATCCATGCCGCGATATTCGCCGCCGCCGATCCATGCGCCTGTTTGTCCTTGCCCATGTGGTGCGTTAACGCCCCGCAACAGCCCATGCCCTGTGCAATCACCACCTCGCAACCCAGCCGCCGCAACAGCCGGATGGTGGCATCGTTGATATCCGTATTCAGCGCCTTTTGCGCACAACCGGTCAGCAGCGCCACCCGTTTCTTGCGTTCCCCCTTGGCTGCAAACACCTGCGGATCATTATTGCGGCTGACCGCCGGGATACGCTTGGGCGTCATTTCCAGCATTGCCTTCAACCGTGCATCCGGCACCAAAGCCCGAAATGGCCGCCCTATTTTCGCCCCCAACAGCGCCAGCCGGAACCGTTTGGGGTAAGGAATGACCGCTGCCAGAACCCGGCGCAAAGCGCGATCCATCAGTGGGCGTTTATAGGTCTTTTCGATATAACTGCGGGCGTAATCCACCAGATGCATGTAATGCACACCTGACGGGCAGGTCGTCATACAGGCCAGACAGGACAGGCATTTGTCCACATGCTCGACCGTCTTTTTATCCGCTGGCCGCCCTTCTTCCAGCATATCCTTGATCAGATAAATCCGCCCGCGCGGACTGTCCAGCTCATCACCCAGCACCTGATAGGTGGGGCAGGTCGCGGTGCAAAACCCGCAATGCACACAGGCCCGCAGGATATCATTGGCCCGCTGGATGTTGGGGTCGCGCATTTGCTCGGGGGTGAAGTTGGTTTGCATTTATCCCATCACCCCCACGTTCAATATGCCGCGTGGATCGAACTGCGCCCTGATCCCCGCGCTGATCCTTGCCAGCCCCGACGGCTCTGGATGAAACCGCGCAAAACCATTGCCCCGCACCAGCGTTGCATGGCCGCGCACCTCCCCCATCCGCGCCCGCAGATCAGTGCCCTCCTCCATCAAAGCCCAGACCAGCCCGCCGCCCCAGTCATAGACCACAGCCTCGGCCACCAATCCGGCCACCATATTGGGCGCGTCCGAGGGCTTGACCGATATCCGCCACACATCCCCTTCACGGCCCTGAAACGGCGCCACATCGCGCACATCGCGCCACATCGCAGCGACTTGTACCGGATCATCCAGAACCTCGACCTCGCCAAATTCGCCCAGCAATTCACGCAACCGGTCCGCCCGATAAGCCACGGAATCTGCAAACCCCTCGATCCGTAGCAGGGTGCGCCCGCCCTCATGCGCAGCCCCCGACACCTCGTAAGGCGAGCCAAGCGCCCGTACCATTGCCGCCACGGCTTGCCCGTCACCCAAACCACGCAGCACAATACAGGCGGCGGTTTCCACATCCGGCAACACCTTGAACGATACCTCGCTCAAAACCCCCAACGTGCCGTATGACCCCGCCAACAGCTTGACCAGATCATAGCCGGTAACGTTTTTCATCACCCGCCCGCCGCTTTTCAAAACCTCGCCGCGCCCGTCCACAAAACGCACCCCGATCAGGCTGTCCCGACAGGCCCCTGCCTGCACCCGTCGCGGCCCCGATATATTCGCCGCCACAACCCCGCCAATCGTCGACACCCCGCCCGAACCCAGCAACCCGCGATGGTCCATCGTCTCGAACGGCAGGCGCTGCCCTTCGGCGGCCAACACCGCCTCGATCTCGACCAAAGGCGTCCCCGCCCGCGCCACCAGAGTCAGCGCACCGGGATCATACAGCATAATCCCCGTCATCCCCGCCGTTGACAAAACATCCCCTGCGCACACCACCCCGCGCGTGCCGCCGCCGACAATCCGCAACGGCCCATCAGCCCCCGCAATCGCCTCGCCCAGCTCTTTTTCGTCTACCGGCTTCATCATTATCGTTCCTCAAATATCCCGGGGGTGAATTGGCCATTGGCCAAGAGGGGGCAGCGCCCCTTTACCCCGCCCGCCGTGCCTTGGTCGCCTGCAATGGAAACACCTTGGCCGGATTCAACAGCCACTTCGGATCAAACACATCTTTGATGCGCAACTGTGCCTCGATATCCGCATCCGTAAACTGGTCCGCCATCAGATCCCGCTTCTCGATCCCCACGCCATGCTCGCCGGTCAGACAGCCGCCCACCTCGACACACAGGCGCAGCACATCGGCCCCGAAGCGTTCCGCCAGTTCCAGATCGCCCGGCTTGTTGGCATCATACAGGATCAGCGGGTGCATGTTGCCATCGCCCGCGTGAAACACATTGCCCACGCCCAGCCCGTATTCCTGTGACAATTCACCAATCCGGCGCAGCACATAGGGCAGTTCGGACACCGGAATCGTGCCGTCCAGACACATGTAATCATTGATCTGCCCCATCGCCCCGAAAGCCGATTTTCGCCCCAGCCAGATTTTGGCACTTTCCTCCTCGGATTTGCTTTCACGCAATTCCACCGGATTATGACGCGCGGCAATCTCCATGATCTTGCCCAGTTGGAAATCAATCTCGGTGTCAGACCCTTCCACCTCGACAATCAGCAGCGCCTCGCAGTCAGGATAACCGGGGTGGGCAAAGGCCTCGGTCGCCTCGATGCAGGGGCGGTCCATGAATTCGATCGCCACGGGCAGCACGCCGGCCTTGATGATGTCCGACACACAGGCCCCCGCCACCTCGTTGCTGTCAAACCCGATCAGCACAGGGCGCGCCCCTTCCGGCTTTGGCAATATCTTCAGCGTGGCCTCGGTTACCACCCCCAATTGCCCCTCGGACCCGCAAATCAGCCCCAACAGATCCAGCCCGCCAGCATCCAGATGCGCCCCGCCAATCTCGACAACTTCGCCATCCATCAGCACCAGCGTTACCCCCAGCAGGTTGTTCGTGGTGACCCCGTATTTCAGGCAATGCGCCCCGCCGGAATTCATCGCGATATTGCCCGCAATCGCGCAGGCCAACTGGCTGCTGGGATCAGGCGCGTAGAAAAATCCATCCTCCTCGACCGCACCGGTCACCGACAGGTTGGTGCGCCCCGATTGCACCCTGATAAAGCGGTTGTCGTAATCCACCTCCAGCACATCATTCATCCGCGCCACGCCCAGAATAACGCTGTCCGCCGTGGGCAGTGCCCCGCCCGCCAATGACGTGCCCGAGCCGCGCGGCACCACCGGCACGCCCATCTCGTGACATATCTTCAACACCGCCGAAACCTGCTCTGTATTCTCAGGCAAAACCGCACACAACGGCGGGCAGCGATAGGCGCTTAGCGCGTCGCATTCATAGGCTTTCACCTCGGCCACATCGGAAATCACCGCCCCGTCCGGCAATACCGCTTGCAACCGCGCCACGATCTGCGCTTTTTTCGCCAGTATTTCCGCGTCGGGTATGGGCATTTCCATCGGCAAGGACTCCTGATTTTACAATTGGTAAAGAAATATAACCAATTTATCCGACTGGCAAGTCAATTCCCGACCCGTTATGATCACCGGCATGGAACTTCTTGATCGTTTACAGTTTTTCAGCACGCTTGATGTGATCGCCGTTGCCCTATTGGGGCTGGCATGGGTCGGGATCGACTGGATTATCGAACGCGCCGATGCCGCGCATCCGTCGGTTTCGGTGATCATGGCCGGTTACCGGCGTGAATGGATGACCCAGTTCGTCACCCGCGAGCCACGCATCTTTGACGCCAATATCCTTGCCAACCTACGCCAGAGCACCACCTTTTTTGCTTCAACCAGCATGATCGGCATCGGCGGCGGTCTGGCCCTGATCGGCAATAAGGACCAGTTGCTGGGCATTGCCCATGACCTGTCGCTGGAAAATGCGCCGGCGATGGTGTGGGAGGTTAAGATCCTGATCGTCACCCTGTTCCTTGCCAACGGATTCCTTAAATTCGTCTGGTCGCACCGGCTGTTCGGCTATTGCGCCGTGATGCTGGCCTCGGTCCCCAATGACGCCACCGATCCGGCCTGCGTTCCCCGCGCCAATCAGGCAGCGGAAATCAACATCACCGCCGCGCGCAGTTTCAATCGCGGCCTGCGGTCGGTCTATTTCGCCCTTGGCGCACTGGCGTGGTTGCTGGGGGCAATCCCACTTTTGTTTGCCATCGCACTGACCGTTCTGATCCTGTGGCGGCGCGAATTTGCTTCGCATTCCCGCAGCGTTTTGTTGCAAACCCACGGGCCGGATGATCTCACGCCATCGTGACGGGACATCCCGCCGCCAAACCGTCATTCTGCCGCCAACATGACCGGAGACCGATATGAAAAAACTTGCCTTTGCCCTGCTGATACTCACCCCTCTGCCCGCATGGGCCGAGTTCCCGACCATCGAAGCGGTAAAGGTTCAGCCCTCAGGTGATGCCTACAATTTCGCCGTCACCCTGAAGCACCCCGACAGCGGTTGGGACCATTACGCAGACGGCTGGGAGGTTCTGGATGCTGACGGCAATCGTCTTGGCTATCGCCTACTGGCCCACCCGCACGAACACGAACAGCCGTTTACCCGTTCTCTGGGCGGGGTGACCATTCCGGCAGGCACCGACAAGGTATTCATCCGCGCCCATTGTCTGGTCGATGGTTGGGGGGACCAGTTATTCGAGGTGACGTTGGGAGAATAATTCCCGACCTGATTGCGCCAAAACAACCCTTATCACTTTAGGATCAACTCGGATATATCTAGGCTATCGAGGTAACCCATCTCTTTCAATTCTATCACTTTCATCTCCAATTCTGGATCAACAATAGGCCCATGGTCTTTCAGCCTTTGCATCACACCCAGATCTTCCAGATCACCCAATAGACCAAGTTGCTCAAGGCTGTTGATTTCTCGTATCAGCTCTTGCTCAGGTTGTGTCTCGAAAGTGGTGGAAATTGATTTCAGGCACCTCCGAGCGGGTTGAGTTATGCGCCGGTCAGGCGGCTTGGTCAAGGGTTGCGTCGGCGACGGGCTGAGCGAGCGTTTCCCAGCCATCGACCTTTCGCATGACGATCTGCCCCGAGGCCATCAGAGCCCAAAGCAGCATCGGCACGGTCTCGGCGCATGGCAGCACGGTCTGGGTCTTGATGCGGCGGCGGAATTCCTCGTTCAGGCGTTCGATCGCATTTGTCGTTCTGGCCGATTTCCACTGGCCTTGTGGCAGACGCGTGAAGGTGAAAAGCTTATCTCCTGCTTCTTCCAAGCTGTCAGCGACGGCCTTGCATTTCAGCCGCCATTTTCGCAGAAATGCCTTGCGGCGGGTGGCGATTTCCTCGGGTGTTTTGGCGTAGATCATGTCGCGGTAATCTTCTGTCAACTCATCATGCATACGCTTGGGTGCCTTGGCCAGAAGGTTGCGGTGCTTGTGCACCGTGCACCTCTGGATCGGCAGATCTTCACCCCAGAGGGCAATGAGAGCGACCTCAAGTCCCGGTGCCCCGTCCACGATGACAAATTCGGGCCGTTTCAACCCGCGCGCATCCAGATCGTTGATGAACTGACGCCAGGCGGAGGTGCTTTCGCCGCCCATGTTCATCAGTGATAACAAGACCTTCTGCCCATCCCGGCGCACGCCAATCGCGGCCAGAACCGAGATATTGGTGGCCTTCCTGTCAATCCGCGTTTTGATCACGGTGCCGTCCAGGATCAGCCGCACGATGTCTTCATCCGCAAGGCTGCGGGCGCACCACGCCTGCCAGTCCACCTTCACCTTGCGCCAGGCGCGGCTCACCACATCCTTGCTGACCGCCCCCTGAAACAGGCCGAACAGGGCGCGTTTTACCCGCCGTGTGTTGGTGCCCGAAAGGTAGACAGCAGCGATCAGCGCCTCGGCCTTCTTCGTCAGCCGCTGGTAGCGGGGCAATGCCTTCGAGCGCCATTCTCTGGCCTTGCCGGCCTCGCCTGTGATCCGCGCACGCGGCACGCGCACCGTTTCGGTTCCAAATGTTCCGACCAGTTGCCGCTCGCGATGCCCGTGGCGGTATCCGGCCTTTGCCCCGCCGCTGCGGCCATACCGGCAACGGCCCAGAAACTGCTCCAGCTCCTCTTCGAAAACCGCCTCGATCGTCGCGCGGATGTTCTGGCGCAGCCGGTCTTCAATCGGGTCATAGCCTGCTTCATTGGCCAGTAGCGCGGATGTCGATGTTGCTGTATTCTTTGTCATGGCGTGATCTCCTTGGCGGTTCCAGCCGCCGGTTGGGTGGCTTCGATGCACCCGGAGATTACGCCGTCCTCGAATTTCCACCACTTTCGAGACACAACCAGTGGAAGAATAATCATGGCACTAAGGAAATATCAGGAATCGAAAGAAGCATTACCTTCCTAGAGGGCACAGGCCACGGACATTTCTGTATCTTGTTTTACGGGAACACAGGTTGTGAAGCTGCATTCCTATCCCATCTCCCACAATCGTTTGATCAGGCTTGACGTATCCCACCGTGCGCCGCCCAGTTTTTGGACGTCCTTGTAAAACTGGTCCACCAGTGCCGTCACCGGCAGGCTCGCGCCGTTTTCATCTGCTGTGTCCAGACAAATCCCCAGATCCTTGCGCATCCAGTCCACGGCAAAGCCATGTTCGAATTCATCGTCAATCATGGTTTCATAGCGGTTGGCCATTTGCCAGCTGCCCGCAGCCCCGCCGCTGATCACATCCACCACCGCGCGCCCGTCAAGGCCCGCTTTCTCGGCAAAATGCAACCCTTCGGCCAGCCCCTGCACCAGGCCGGCAATGCAGATCTGGTTCACCATTTTGGTCAATTGCCCCGCTCCGCTTTCGCCCAAACGCCGACAGGTGCGGGCATAGGCGTCAATCACCGGTTCGGCGCGCGCATAGGCATCTTCATCGCCGCCGCACATCACCGACAGGATCCCGTTTTCCGCACCCGCTTGCCCGCCGGAGATTGGCGCGTCGACAAAACTGATCTCCAAATCCTTGGCCGCAGTATAGAGTTCGCGCGTCACCTTGGCCGAAACCGTGGTGTGATCGACAAACACGCTGCCCGCAGACATTCCGGCAAAGGCACCGTCATCGCCCAGACAGATCGCACGCAGATCGTCGTCATTGCCAACACAGGACATTACAAACTCACAGCCTTGTGCCGCCTCGCGCGGGGTCGCGGCAAAGCGCCCCTTGTATTCATCCGCCCATTTCCGGGCCTTGGCCGTGCTGCGGTTGTACACACATACCTCGTGACCTGCAGCCACCAGATGCCCTGCCATCGGATATCCCATCACCCCGAGACCCAAAAACGCGACTTTTGCCATTGTTCATTCCTTTGAATTGTCATGCCATGCCTGACCCTGTATTGAACGTCAGGTAAAGCCCCGTCAAGAACGGGCATGTATCAATACAAACCGGGAAATCAGGTTGATGGCATTCATATTCCGCTGGCTTATCCGCATTTTGGTCGGACTTTTCGTGCTGGCCTTTCTAGCGGCGGGAACGGTCTATTACCTCGCCTCGCGCTCCTTGCCCGATTATGATGCAACACATCAGGTGGCGGGAATTTCCGGCAAGGTGGAAATCGTGCGCGATAACGCCGATGTGCCCCATATATTCGCCGACAACGACCGTGATGCGTTTTATGCGCTTGGTTTTGCCCATGCGCAGGACCGATTGTGGCAAATGACCATGCTGCGACGCACCGCGCAGGGGCGGTTGTCGGAACAGTTTGGCCGCAGGACACTGGAAATAGACAAACTGATGCGGCGGCTGGATATCTATAATCTGGCGGTGCGTTCGGTTCAGGTGCAAGATGCAAAAACCCTGGTGGCACTCAAGGCCTATTCGGCAGGGGTGAACGCCTGGTTAACAGAAATCAACAAAGAGGCGTTAGGGCGTGGCGCACCTGAATTTTTCCTTTTCAGCAATGAAATCGCCCCGTGGCAACCGGCGGATTCGATCGCCATCCTGAAACTGATGGCGTTGCAAATGTCCGGCCATCTGGAACAGGAAGTGTTGCGTGCCCAGACCTCGTTGATCCTGTCGCCAAATAGAGTCTTGGACATCCTGCCCGATGCGCCCGGCACCACCACCATTGCCGCCCTGCCAAAATACGCCAGCCTGTTTCCGACAGTGCCGCGTTACGCGACAAACGGCCCAACCCCGCTGGATCCGCTATCCCCATTCAAGCCCCGTGCCTTTGCCGGTGCTTCGAACGCATGGGCGGCGGCTCCGGCGCGGTCGGCCGCCGGCGGCACCCTGTTGGCGAATGATCCCCATTATGGGTTTTCCGCGCCTGCCATCTGGTATCTGGCGCGGCTGGAACTGGCCCAAGGCGGGATTATCGGCGGCACCATTCCCGGCATTCCGGCCATAATGACCGGCCGCAGTGATTATCTGGGGTGGGGCATTACCACGGCCTATGTCGATGATCAGGACGTCTATATCGAAAAGCTGAACCCGGAAAATCCCGACGAATACCTGACGCCGGAAGGGTATAAACCCTTCCTGACCAGCGATTCCATCATCAGGATCAAGGACGAAGGCCCGCTGACCCTGAAATTGCAATGGTCCGATAACGGCCCTGTCCTGCCCGGCAGCCATTATGATCTGGGAAGCATCACACCAGCCGGCCATGTCACCACCGTCGCCTGGACCGCGCTTAGTCCGGCGGATACCTCGGTTTCCGCGCTGCTGGGGTTGATGCAGGCCAAAACGATCGGCAAAGCACTGGCGCAGGCCAAGGGGTATCTGGCCCCGGCACTAAACCTTGTGCTGGCGGATGGGGACAATGTGGCGATGAAAACCATCGGCGCCATCCCCAAACGTGACAAAAACAGCCAGACACAGGGGCGCATCCCCTCGCCCGGCTGGATCGCGGCCAATCGTTGGCAAGGGCGGATGCCCTATGTCGACAACCCGACCTTTATGAATCCGGTTGGCGGCATTGTTGGCAACACAAACAACAAGATGATTGATCGCCCCTTTCCGCGCCACGTCAGCTATACTTGGGGCGATACGCAGCGAATATTGCGCTGGAAACGTCTGATGCAAAGCCGCGAGGTGCACACCCGCGAAAGTTTCATCGAGGCGCAACTGGACACCGTCAGCTATACCGCGCGTGCCCTGCTGCCATTGGTGGCCGCAAATCTGTGGTTCACAGGTGAAGCCGCCCCCGAAGGTACACCCGAGCGCCAGCGCCAGCGCGCGCTGGACCTGTTGGCCAACTGGAACGGCGAAATGAATGAACATATGCCCGAGCCGCTGATCTATGCGGCCTGGATGCGCGCCTTGCAGGACCGGCTGATCCGCGATGAAATGGGGCCGCTTGCGGCAAAATTCACTCATGTAGAACCGTTGTTTATCGAACGGGTGTTCCGCAATACCGACGGCGCGGCAAAGTGGTGCGACATCCTGCAATCCGCCGCCACCGAAAGCTGCACCGATATCGCCCGCATGGCGCTGGATGATGCGTTGTTGTGGATCGGGGAAAACTACAGCACCAACCTTGAGGCGCTGCGCTGGGGCGACGCCCATCAGGCCACCCATGACCATGCTGTACTGGGGGAAATTCCGGTTCTGAAATGGTTTGTGAATATCCGCCAGTCCACATCAGGTGGTGACAACACCCTGCAGCGAGGGCGCACCCGTGGCGGCCCTGTAAAGCCCTTTCAAAACGTGCATGGCGCAGGGTTTCGCGGGGTTTACGATTTCGCCGATCCGAACAGTTCGGTGTTCATCATTTCCACCGGCCAGTCTGGCCACCCCTTGTCGCGGTTTTATGACAATCTGGGCGAGTTGTGGCGCCGCGGTGAATATATCCCGATGTCACTGGACCCCGAACTGGCCCGCGCAGCGGCCGCAGGGATTACGGTGCTGGAGCCTGTAAAGTAAACCTCGCCCGATTGTGCGGTGCATCCAGATCCATCACCGGCCCAAGCGGCACGATCCCTGTCGGGTTAACCGTGGCATGGCTGGCATAATAGTGGTTCTTGATATAATCCATATGCACCGTTTGGGCGATCCCCGGGTGTTGATACAGATCGCGGACATAGTTTGACAGGTTCGGGTAATCCGCAATGCGCCTCAAGTTGCATTTGAAATGGCCGACATAAACCGGATCAAACCGCACCAATGTCGTGAACAGACGCCAATCTGCTTCGGTCAGGTCAGGCCCCGTCAGATATCGGGTTTTTGCCAATATCCCTTCCAGCCAATCCAGTGTTTCAAACAACGCCATGACGGCCTCTTCATAGGCGGCTTGGGTGGTGGCAAAGCCGGATTTGTAGACCCCGTTGTTCAATGTGCTGTAGACACGGGCGTTTATTGCGTCAATGTCGCCACGCAAGTGTTCAGGGTAATAATCCCCTGCGATCGCACCGACACCGTCAAACGCGCTGTTGAACATGCGGATGATTTCGGATGATTCATTGCTGACGATAGTCCGGTTTTTCTTGTCCCACAGCACCGGAACCGTAACCCGCCCGCTATAGGCTGGATCAGCAGACGTATAGACCTGATGCAGAAATTCGGCATTGTTCAGCGGATCGGGAACCACCCCGCCACCAGCGTGAAAGGTCCAGCCCTGATCGCGCATCAACCAGTTCACCACCGAAACCGGGATCATATCTTGCAAGCCCTTCAAGGCGCGGAAGATCATTGTGCGGTGGGCCCACGGGCAAGCGTGCGAGATATAGAGGTGATAGCGCCCCGCCTCGGCCATAAACCCGCCTACCCCAGTGGTACCGGCCGTGCCATCGGCGGTAATCCAGTTGCGAAACTGCGCGTCTGTGCGTTTGAAACGTCCACCGGTTGATCCGGTTTCATACCATTGATCAACCCATTCGCCGTTTTGTAACAATCCCATGCGGTTCCCCTTAATGCGCCGGTTTGACGAATGTGCCGTTGTTCAGATCCCGCAGCGCCTGTTTCAACTCGTCGCGGGTGTTCATCACAATCGGCCCATGCCACGCGATCGGCTCGTTCAATGGCGCGCCGGAAATCAGCAAGAACCGAACGCCTTGCGGCCCCGCTTGCACGGTAACTTCGTCACCATTCCCAAATTGGATTAACGTGCGGTCTCCCGACAGATCACAGATGTTCACCTCTTCGCCCAGAACCTCTTTCTCGAGCAACACCCCCTTGGGCGGCGCCGCATCCGTAAACCGACCTGCCCCGTCAAACACATAGGCAAAGGCATGGCGGTAGGTGTCTACCCGAAAGGTTTTGCGAATACCCGCCGGCACAAAGATATCCAGATATTGCGGGTCGGCCGCGATACCATCCACCGGGCCGCGTTTACCCCAGAATTCGCCGATAATTACCCGCACCTGTGTGCCGTCATCGTCAATGATCTCGGGAATATCCTTGCCCGCGATGTCCTGATAGCGCGGTGCGGTCATTTTCAGGCTGGCAGGCAGATTGGCCCACAGTTGAAACCCGTGCATCTGCCCCTGTGCGTTTCCTTTGGGCATTTCCTGATGCAGGATGCCGGATCCCGCCGTCATCCACTGAACCGCCCCCGCCCCTAACGTGCCCTCGTTATTCAGGCTGTCTTTGTGCGTCACACTGCCGGTCAGAACATAGGTAATAGTTTCGATGCCGCGGTGCGGGTGCCACGGGAATCCGGCGGCGTAATCCTCGGGATTCTCGTTGCGAAAATCGTCAAACAGCAGGTAGGGATCAAACATATCCGGATTGTGAAATCCGAACGCACGGTGCAGTTTAACGCCTTCCCCTTCAATGGTGGGTTGCGCTAGTGTGGTTGATTTTACCGGTCTGAATGACATCTGATACCCTCGGCGCTGGTTGCGGTGCGTATCAGTCAAATATAGATCGGTGCGTGCAGGCAAAGATACAGCCACTGACACACAGGTATCGTGCGCAATAGCACGGTTGGCGCATTACATCTCGCGAAAATTCTTTTCCTGACGGGCGGTCCACAGCACAGTCAGTTTGAAACCTTCTTCGGTCTGGTCCTCGTGCGTGACAACACCTTCCTGAAACAGCCACGCGCGTTTGCGCCCGTCGCTAAAGGGGATCAGCAATTCGCGTTCGGTTTTGGGATCAGTCAGGGCAGCGGTAATGGCATTCAGCAGTTCCTCGATCCCTTGCCCCGTGATCGCGGATACCGCGAATTTGTCATCCTTGCGGGCGGCTTTTTCCTGCAATGCTTCCTGTTCCTCGGGCAGCAGCAGGTCCAGCTTGTTCCAGACCTCGATCATCGGCGCATCATCGGCCACGCCCAGCTGCTCCAGAATGGTCGCCACATTGCGCGCCTGCTCGACCGTGTTGGGGTGCGAGATGTCACGCACATGCAGCACCAGATCGGCGTCCAGCACTTCCTCAAGCGTGGCACGAAAGGCCGCGACCAATTCGGTTGGCAGTTCGGAAATGAAACCCACCGTGTCGGACAGGATGATTTCCTGCCCTGACGGCAATTCGACGGATCGCATGGTCGGGTCCAGCGTGGCAAACAGCATGTCCTTGGCCATCACCCTTGCGCCGGTCAGACGGTTGAACAGGGTGGATTTGCCCGCGTTTGTATAGCCTACCAGCGCCACCACCGGAAACGGCACTTTCTTGCGCGAGGCGCGATGCAATTCGCGGGTTTTCACCACTTTGGACAATTGGCGCTTGATACGGGTTATTGCGTCGTCAATCGCACGGCGGTCGGCCTCGATTTGGGTTTCGCCGGGGCCGCCGACAAAGCCAAGCCCGCCGCGCTGGCGTTCAAGGTGGGTCCAGGCGCGCACCAGACGGGTGCGTTGATAGGACAGCGCGGCCATTTCCACCTGCAGCACCCCTTCACGGGTGCGGGCACGGTCGGAAAAGATTTCAAGGATCAGACCGGTGCGATCCAATATCTTGACGCCCCATTCTTCCTCCAGATTACGCTGTTGCACCGGCGTCAAAGCGCCGTCAATCAATACCAGTTCAATTTCTTCGGCCTCGAAGATGGCTTTCAACTCGGCAATTTTGCCTTTGCCAAACAATACACCGGATTGCACGCTGCGCAGCGGAATGATGTCGGAACCAACAATCTCCATTTCGGGCATCGCTTCAGCAAGGGCCACAGCCTCGTTTAGCGCCGCGACGGGATCACGACGGGAATTGTCGAATTTCAGTTCGGGATGCAGAACCCATGCGCGGGTGTTGCGCGGGGGATCAATTTCCATCAGCGGCTATTCTTCTTCGCCGTCATACAGGTTGATCGGCGCGCCCGGCATGATGGTGGAAATCGCGTGTTTGTAAACCAGCTGTGCCTGCCCGTCGCGACGCAACAGAACGCAGAAGTTGTCAAACCATGTGATGACCCCCTGCAGTTTCACACCGTTGATCAGGAAAATCGTTACCGGAATTTTGGTTTTCCGCACATGATTCAGGAATACATCTTGCAGATTCTGTCTGTCGGCAGCCATTGGTCTTTCGCCTTTTTATTGTGGTCTGCCCCTGTTGGGCAATTAACTGTTCTACACTGGCGCAATTATGAAGAGGCTTTGAGAGAGATTCCAGCCCTAAAATCAGCCCCCTAACGCATTAAACGACAAACTGTTGTTCAGGAGCGCCACAATGAGGGATTTAACAGGGCGATAATGGCAAGGGTTTCCAACCGTCCAAGCACCATGGCCGCCGCCAGAATGAGTTTCGCAATCGAGTCCAGATCTGTATAAAACAAGGGCGTATCAGCCGCGATCCCAGCCAGCGGACCCGTTGTTGACAACGCCGAGACAGTGAAAACCATGGCATGTTCAAAGGGTTGCCCTGTCAGGGAAAGGGCCAGCATAACCATTGCAATAGACATGCTGAACAACATGAAGAATATCCACGATATCTGCGCACCGGATCGCCTGATATAACGCGCTTTGGCCCCGGAACCGGCAACGCTGTCCGGGTGAAGAAGGCGCTCGATCTCGCGGCTGCCGTGTTTATAGAGCGCATAAATCCGCATCAGTTTGACCCCGCCAGCCGTGGTCGCAACCCCGCCGCCGATAACCGCAAGTCCCAGCATAATCAGCCCCGGAGTTTGCAATCCGGACCAGTTGCGGGCATCGGCCCAATCCACCGATTCAAAGCCGGTCGTCGTAAGGAAAGACATCACCGTAAACATCGCCCCCCAAAATGCACGACCAGCGGCCATCAGATCGGTTTCGGTGTCCGAGTCAAAGGCGGCCAGCCAGTGACGCAAGAAAAGAATTATAGGCAACAGGATTACCAAAAACAAACCCAAACGGAATTCGGGGTCATTGCGCAGCTGACGAAATCCCCCGCCTTGGCGATCCTTGAAAAAGGTCAATCGCGAGATGGCAAATATCATAAATCCGAATATCAGGACTTCACCTGTTATGCCGCTTCCTGTGACGTTGTTCTTACCCCCTACAGCCGAGATACCGCTGGTTGATAGCGTTGACATCGCGTGCGTCACCGCGACCAAAGGCTGATCCCCTGCAATCAGCAAAGCAATCCAGAGGATCATGGTCAGACCGGCATAGATCGGAAACAGTTGCGCACTATACTGGGTCAGTCGTTCCGAAGTATTTGCAGTATTGGTGATTTGGGTGAAATGACTGTTGCCGCTGTTCACGGCCGTAACCTCGAACCCGCCCAGATTTAACGGGGCAAGCACCGCAATGGCCATCACCCAGACCAAAAAGCCCCCCATCCAGCCAACCAGAGCCCGCCACAGGTGCAGGGCATCCGGCAGGCGGTCCGGGTCAAACAGGGTCGCGCCAGTGGTGGTCAGCGAGGAAACCATCTCGAAATAGGCATTCAGGAACGTGGTGGTGCGCAGGGCCTCGTAAAACGGAATGGCAAGCATGATCGGCAGGATGGTAAATGTTCCCAGCAGGGCCAGAAGATGCGAGCGCACAAGGTTGCTGCTTTTGCCCGGGGATGTGGCGATGCCTATCATCGTTGTCAGGATCAGGAACAGGGTGCCGCCATAAAGGAAAACCCGCGCCACATGCAGGTCATCCCCGACATAGGCATAGATCGCCGGAATATACATCGCCCCTGCCCCGATCCCCATCAGAATAACCAGTAAAGGCAGGTTTAACAGGCGTGCGAGCATCCTTGGCCCCTAGAAAAAATCGATGGAGACCTGCAACAGCCGCTCCACCTCGAGGACATCATCCGGCATGGAGAACAGCACGATCACATCCCCTTCGTCGATGCGGGTATCGCCGCGCGGGCGCACGACCTTGTTGTCTTTCATTATGGCGCCGACCAGCACGCCTTCGGGAAAGTCGATGTCGGCGATTTTCTTGCCGGTGATGGGCGACGTCGACATCACCTGTGCCTCGATCACTTCGGCTTCGGCATCACCGATAGAATAGACCGCCCGAACCCGCCCGTGACGAATGTGGCGCAGGATCGAACTAACCGTGGTGGCGCGCGGGTTGATGTAGGCGTCGATATTCATCGGCTTCATCAGGGGCACCAGGGATGGGTCATTGACCAGACAAATCGCCATCGGGCAGCCTTCGGCCTTGGCGCGGACCGCGGCAAGGATGTTGGTTTTGTCATCATCTGTGACGCAAAGTATTGCGTCGGCACGGTCAATCCCCGCTTCTTTCAGCAATTCGGCACTCAGGCCGTCGCCATGCAGCACAATGGTTTTTTCCAGCGCATCGGCTGCGACTTCGGCGCGGGCGCGGTCTTTCTCGATCACTTTGGCACGAATACGGTCAGCGCGGGTTTCCAGAGCCTCGGCCACGGCAAGCCCGACATTGCCACCACCCAAAATGACAATCCGGTCCTGTTTCTTGTTGGTTTTGCCAAATACTTCCAATGTGCGTGTGACGTCTTCCTTATTCGTGAAAACATAGATTTCATCCCCCACAAACACCTGATCACCGGCGTCAGGGGCAAACAATGTTCCGTCGCGCCGGATGCCGACAACAATGGCGCTGAGGGTGGAAAACAGATCGGTCAGCTGGCGCAGCGGGGTGTTGACCACCGGGCAATCGTCCTCGATCAAGATGCCCAGCAGCTCGGATTTCCCGTCCAGAAAACTCTCGGTATCAAAGGCAGCGGGGGCAGACAGACGTTGCAAAGCAGCCTCGGCCACTTCGCGTTCGGGGCTGATCACCACGTCTATCGGCATATGTTCGCGACGATACAGATCGGAATAGATCGCGGTCAGATAGCTTTGTGCCCGCAGGCGGGCGATTTTGCGGGGGATTTCAAATACGGAATGGGCCACCTGACAGGTGACCATGTTTACCTCGTCGGAATAGGTGGCGGCGATGATCATATCCGCATCCCGCGCCCCTGCCCGTTCCAGCACATCGGGATAGCTGGCAAAACCGGCAATGCCCTGCACATCCAGCGTTTCCGTGGCGCGGTGCACCAGTTCGGGATTGTTATCGACAACCGTTACGTCGTTGTTTTCACCTGACAGATGGCGGGCGATCTGCCACCCGACTTGACCAGCACCGCAAATGATAACCTTCATCACACCACCTTTTAGGACCGTAAGGCCCAATCCATGCCAGATGCACCGTCAGGCGTCAATCTGATCCCCTGATCCAAAGCAAGCCGCGTGGCATTCCTGCCCTATTCCTTGACCGGTTCATCCACATGCGCCACCCGTGCGCCGCCTTTGCTGGAAGTGACAATGCCCAGCGACTTCAGCTTGCGATGCAAGGCCGAGCGTTCCATGCCGACAAAACTGGCCGTGCGGCTGATATTGCCACCAAAACGGTTGATCTGGGTCATCAGGTATTCCTGCTCGAACATCTCGCGGGCCTCGCGCAGGGGCAATGTGGCCAATCCGGAAGACAACACCACCCGCCCTTCGCTTTGGGATGTATCTTCGGTTGTGGGCAGTTCCTTGACCGTGATAGGCCCGTTGTCAGAGCCAAGGATCAAAATACGCTCGACCACATTTTTCAACTGGCGCACGTTTCCGGGCCAATGCATGGTTTGCATCAGGGCTTGTGCCTCGTCCGACAACGGACGCAATGGCAAGCCCTGTGTCTTATTCAACTCGGCGATGAAATACTCGGCCAGCAGTGGAATATCCTCGCGACGTTCCTCAAGGGATGGCACATAGATCGGAACCACATTCAGGCGGTGAAACAGCTCTTGGCGGAAATTGCCGGCCGCAATTTCAGATTCCAGATTTTTGTTGGTGCTGGAAATAACCCGCATATCCACACGCACTTTGTCAGCCCCGCCGACCCGGTGGAACTGTTGATCTACCAGCACCCGCAGGATTTTCGATTGCGTTCCGGACGGCATATCCGCCACCTCGTCAAAATACAAAACCCCGCCATGCGCCTGTTCCAGCAGGCCCGGCTCGACCCCGCGATCCGGCGTTTCGCGCCCGAACAGCACTTCTTCCATACGCTCGGGTTCGATCGAGGCGGAATTGACCGAAATAAACGGCCCCGAGGCCCGCGGGGAATTGGCGTGGATATAGCGTGCGGCCACTTCCTTGCCCGCACCGGCAGGGCCGGTCAGCATGACGCGGCCGTTTGAATTGGTCACCTTGTCCAGATTGGATTTCAGCGCCTTGAACGCGGCACTTTCGCCCAGCATTTCGGAACAACCGGTTTCCCCGCGCTTTAGTTTCAGATTCTCGCGCCGCAGGCGAGATGTTTCCATCGCACGGGCCACAACCACCATCAACTGGTCGATATTAAAGGGCTTTTCGATAAAATCATACGCCCCCTGCTTGATTGCCGCGACCGCAATTTCGATATTGCCGTGGCCGGAAATGATCACCACCGGAATATCGGGGTTGTCACGTTTGACTGTCTTTAGGATGTCGATCCCGTCCATCCGGCTGTCCTTTAGCCAGATATCAAGGATCATTAACGCCGGTGGCTCGGCATTGACCTGTTTCATACAGTCATCCGAATTGGCCGCCAGACGGGTTGTATACCCCTCGTCCTTTAGAATATCCGCAATCAATTCGCGAATGTCGCGTTCGTCATCAACAATAAGAATATCACCCATATCAATTACCTCTGCTGTTGTCGTTGCTGCCGCTCACAAATTTGGCCGGCAAACGTATTTCGGCCCGTGCACCGGCACGGGTGTTTCCTTCAAAGATTTCGGCATCCCGCAAGATCAGCGTGCCACCGTGTTCCTCGATAATCTTTTTCACGATCGGCAGGCCCAGACCCGTGCCTTCCTCGCGTGTTGTCACATAGGGCTCAAACAGGCGCGCCCGGTCTTCGGGCAGGCCGATACCATTGTCGGAAATGTTGATATTGATTGTGCCGTCATCGGCTTTCATTTCCACATGGATTTCCGGTTTGAATCCCTTAGGCGCGCCTTTTTTCTGCAAACTTTCAATAGCTTCGCCTGCGTTTTTGATCAGGTTAACCAAGGCTTGCGAAATCATGGTTGCATCCAGTTCGGCCATCACGGGGGTATCCGGCAGGTCAGCCTTGATGGCCACATCCGGCAGGGCACTTTCCTGCAATGTCACCGCATCACGCAGGATTTTTGTCAGATCATGGGTGCGCAGTTCCGGTTCCGGCATCCGCGCAAATTTGGAAAACTCGTCCACAATCCGTCGCAAATCCCCGGTCTGGCGAATGATCACATCGGTATATTGCTCTAGCGTGTCCGACTGATCGCCAACCATCGGGGAAAACTTGCGTTTCAGACGTTCTGCGGACAGCTGGATTGGGGTCAGCGGGTTCTTGATTTCATGGGCAATCCGGCGGGCCACATCGCCCCAGGCGGCCATACGTTGGGCGGAAACCAGATCGGTGACATCGTCAAAGGCAATCACATAGCCCTCAAGCCGCCCGTCCTCATTGCGCCGTGTGCTGATCCGCACCAGCAGATTTTCCAGCTTGCCTTCGCGGGTCAGTTTGATTTCTTCCTGCACCACCTCTGTGTTCTTGTCGCGCAGCTTTTGCAGCAACGGGCCGAATTCCGGCACGGCCACGGTAATATCGCCGCTGTTTTCGTCCGGCAGAGCCAGCAGCCGTTCAGCCGAGCGGTTCACGAAGGTAACTTTACCATTGGCATCCACCCCGACAACCCCCGAAGCAACCGAGGACAGCACAGAATCAAACAGCCGCCTGCGACGTTCAATCTGTCGTGTGTTTTCCAGCAGCGTATCGCGTTGGCCCTTCAACTGTTTTGTCATCTGGTTGAAATAGCGCCCCAGCATGGCAATTTCATCGTCACCGCTTTCCTCGATGACCTGCACATCCAGATCCCCCGTCCCCACCTGTTGCGCCGCCCCTGCCAAACGGCCCACAGGGCGCGACAGGCGTTCGGCAAACCACAGGCCCAGCCAGATTGCCGCCAGAATAAGGATCACTGCAAAGCCGATATACAAAAGGCCGAATTCAAACAGCATCTTGCCGCGGTCTTTTTCCAGTTGCTGATACAACAATGCGGTTTCCTGCGTATCATCCAGCAGGTTCAGGATATCGCCATCCACAACACGGGTGACATAAAGATAACGGTCCACATAGGCGTCCAGCTTTTTCAGGGCGCGGAATTCGTTGTTGTCCCAGTCCTGAATGATCACCAGTTCGCCCTGATCCGCCTTGGCAATATCGTCAGGTGACGGGGCCTCGAAATCAAACAGATAGGATCGCGCCCCGCGCGCGCGCAGGTGTGCCCCGCCATCAATCACATAGGCTTCGCGCAGGCCCCGTTGGATCTGGGCCTGCCCTTGCGTTAGCAATTCGCGCAGATCGCCATCGTTCAGAAAGAACGTCGATTGCCGCGCACGGTTCAGATAATTGGCAAGGGCCTCGGTGTCTTTGGTCAGGGCAACGCGGTGTTCCTCTTGATAGGCCTGCGCCGCCTCAAGCGAGGTGCCGACCACCTGTCGCACACGGTCTGAAAACCAGCCTTCCAGACCAACATTCACGGTCAAAACAGCAAACACAGCCACCAGAATGGTCGGGATCAAAGCAACAACAGCAAAAACACCGGTTAATCGCAGGTGCAGCCGCGATCCGGCGGAATGGGCGCGGCGCGCGGCAATCATTTTGGCCACCCGTTGCAACACCAGCGCCGCGACCACAAGGATATAGACCAGATCGGTCAGCAACATCAGCCGCAGGCTGGGGGCGTTTGCTCCTTTGTCCAGCGGGCCAAGGATAACGAATGTGGCAATGGCCAATACCGGTCCCAACAGCACAAGGCCAAGGGTTGCCGCATTTTGCACACGTCTGCGACGCCGCAAACGGCTTAGTTTTTCAAAGGTTGCGCTTTTGGCAGGGCCTGACACCTGTTGCCCGCTTTCCTCTAATGCACCGCCTTGCACGTCACGATTGTGTGGCGCAAAGCCGTAAAACCACCATATTGCGTGTCCTCGTTACCGGCTGATGCCAATGGGCCACGCTTAATGTTGCCCTTTTACACCAGTTTGCGGCGACGTGTCACGCGAATATCGAGGTCTGTAATCTTCTTTCTCAGGGTATTTCGGTTGATCCCCAATAGATCCGCACATTTAGCCTGATTACCGCCCGTGGCTTCCAGCGCGATTTCCAGCAAAGGGCGCTCCATTTCATGCAAAATACGCGGATACAGGCCGGGGGGCGGCAAAGCCCCGCCATGCAAATCGAAATACCGTTGCAAATGGCGCGCAATCGAGGCCGACAGCTTATCCCCCTGCCCGCGCTGCATCACTGGCTCAATTGCCGGTTGTCCACCCAGCGCCTGTTCGGCCTCGCCCAGAGTGATTTCCGCCTGACCGCTGGTGGCGGCAAGGCGTTTCAGACAGTTTTCCAACTGGCGCACATTGCCGGGCCAACTGTAGCTGCGCATCAGTTTCATCGCATCCGGTGACAGAACATGGGTGCCGTCCTCGTCCGCATTCCGGCTCAGGAAAAACTCGGCCAAAAGCGGGATATCGTCAACGCGGTCGCGCAGGGCCGGAACCGCCAGCGATACACCGTTCAGACGATAAAACAGGTCTTGCCTGAAATCGCCTTCGTCCATCTTGGCGGCCAGATCGGCCTGTGTGGTGGCCATGATACGCGGGGAATTGTCGCCCAGACGGTCCATCAGGCGGGCCACCTGCCCCTGAATATTCCATTCCAGATCAGACACTTCGTCAAACACCAGCGTGCCCGTACCCGCGCGGGCCAGCATCCGGTCCAGCCCGTCGGGTGTGGTCAGATCAGAGGGGTTCACCACGACAAAGGGCAGCGCGCGCCTGTCGCTGAAATCGTGGATGGTGCGGGCAATCAGGGATTTGCCCGTGCCGCTTTCACCGCTGATCATCACCGGCAAACCGCCGTTCACCACCCGCGCAATCAGCCGGTAAATTTCCTGCATCACGCCGGTGCGCCCGACCAGTGGCAATTCGCTTTCGGCCTGCTTTGGGCTGTTTGCCGGACTGGCCACGCGCCGTTTCAACGCCAAGGCCCGTGCGCTGCGTTTCATCAGGTCGGGTAGATCAAATGGTTTGGGCAGATAGTCGAACGCCTTGGCCTCGGTCGCCTTGATCGCCGTCATAATGGTGTTCTGGGCCGAGATCACAATCACCGGCAATTCATCCCGTGCCGCACTGATTTTAGGCAGCATTTCCAAACCGTTACCGTCCGGCATGACCACATCCGAGATCACCAGATCGCCCTTGCCTTCCTCGACCCAGCGCATCAGCGTGACCAGCGACGATGTGGCATGCACCTTGCACCCTGCCCGCGTGAAGGCCTGCGTCAGAACCGTGCGGATCGTGCGATCATCGTCAGCGATTAATACTGTGCCATCCATCTATTCGGCTCCTGTTTCTGCGGGTGTTTCTGCGGGGGCTTTGGGCAGAGAAATGCGAAACACCGTGTGGCCCGGCTCGGATTCGACCGAAATCCATCCCTCGTGTTCGGCAATGATTTTCGACACCAGCGCCAGCCCCAGTCCGGTGCCGTTTTCACGCCCCGACACGAAAGGGTCGAACACATCGTCGGCAATATCGGACGGCAGTCCCGGGCCATTGTCGATAATTTCCACCAGAATGGGCAAAGGCGCGCCGCTGCCATCACTGCGGCGCAGGCGCAAGCCGTTGTCAAAAGCGGTGCGGATACGGATCACCCCGCCCGCCTTGGGCGCAGCTTCGGCGGCATTTTTCAACAGGTTCAGCACCACTTGCATCAACTGGTCCGCATCGGCCCATGTGGGGGGCAAGGAGGGGTCATATTCCTCGATGATCGTCATATGTGCGGCAAAGCCCACCTGCGCCGATATGCGGGCGCGGTCCACTACATCGTGGATATTGACCACGCGGCGATTTGGCGGCGACAGGTTGCCGAACTGTTCGACCTGATCCAGCAGGGCAACGATGCGGCGGGCCTCGGATACGATAAGATCTGTCATTTCAAGGTCTTGTGGTGGCAAGTTCATCGCCAGAAGCTGGGCCGCGCCAGTGATGCCCGCCAGCGGGTTCTTGATTTCATGGGCCAGCATTTCGGCCATGCCGATGGCGGACTTCGCGGCGGATTTGGAGGCTGGCCCGCCACCGCCATCCTTGTTTTGGCGCGGGATGATCAGCATCAGCAGCCGTGGATCATCCGGCGCCATCGGCGTGATCTGGATATTGCAGCGCTGGGGGGCATGGCCACGGTGGGCGGCCTCGATATCGTTGATGAACAGTGGACCATGCGTGCGCCGCACCCGTTGAATCGATTCCAGCAAAGGGGCGTTGATCGTTAGACGGTCATCCACCTGTTTGCCCTTCAACGATTTGGCCGAGGTCACAAGGAACCCTTCGGCGGAAGGATTGGCGGCAATTATCTCGTTATCCTCGCCTATCAGCAGCGCAGGTGTTGGCAGCGCGTTCCAGAGGCTGGCAAAGCTCATGCTGCTTGCCTTTCACCCGTCAGTGCCCCGGGCAGCAAGGACAGGACTGTGGCGGGGTCAACCTCGGTTAACAGACGTTTGCGCATATCCGGCGGGGTGCCCGCGTGGTCCATATACCAGCCCAGATGTTTGCGGGCATTGCGGTTGCCCATTTTTATGCCGTAAAACTCGATCATTGCCTCGTAATGTTCCGCTACCAGATCAACCAGCGCCGTCCCTGTCGGGATCACGGGGGGCGGTGTGCCATACAGATCGGCGGCGATTTCCGCCAGCCGCCAGGGCGCGCCCTGCGCCCCGCGTCCAACCATCACACCATCCACGCCCGAGGCTTGCAGGGCCGCGCGCGCATCAGCACTGGTTCTGATGTCGCCATTGGCGATAACGGGGATATTGACGGCCTGTTTGATTGGCGCGATTGCGGCCCAATCGGCGCGGCCTTTGTAGAACTGGCAACGGGTGCGACCATGGATGGTTATCATCTGGATGCCGGCGTTTTCAGCGCGCTGCGCCAACGTCGTAGCGTTCAGGCTGGCATCATCCCAGCCCAGACGGGTTTTCAGCGTCACGGGCACATCGACGGCCCCCACCACGGCGTCAATCAGACGCAAGGCATGGTCCAGATCGCGCATCAGGGCCGAGCCGGAATAGCCGCTGACCACCTTTTTGGCCGGGCACCCCATATTGATATCAATGATCCGCGCACCGTTACCGGCGACCACGCGGGCGGCTTCGGCAATCGGCTCAGGCTCACGACCGGCCAGTTGAACGGCAGTATTTTCCTCATTCAGCCCCAGCTCGGCCTTTTCCCGCACACCGCGTTTGCCAACCAGCATTTCAAAGCTGTCAACCATTTCACTGACCACCAGCCCCGCACCGAACCGCGACACCAGACGGCGAAACGGCAGGTCCGTGATACCGGCCAGCGGGGCCAGAAAAACCGGAGGGTCCAATGTGAGGTTTGCCAGTTTAATAGTCAAATGCCTAATCCTTGTGCATCCTGCCCTTTTACCCTTTGCCACGTTGCAAGCGCAATGGGAACGGGCGATTTGTCACCGTGTGAAACTTCGCATTGCCCTGCTTGCGGGAAAAATCTAAACCTTGCCCCTATGAAAACAGCCGCCATCATCGTTGCCGCAGGCCGTGGTCTTCGCGCCGGAGGGGATTTGCCAAAGCAATTCCAGCCCCTGCGCGGTCGCATGGTTTTGCAGCACACCATCGCCGCTTTTGCCCGTCACCCGCAGATCAACCGTATCATTCTGGTGATCAACACGGATGACCGCGATCTGTTGCCCACCCTGCCCGATGTGGAAGTGGTGAATGGTGGCGCAACGCGGGATGCCTCGGTACAGGCGGGCCTGAATGCGGCTAATGGCGCAGAACTGGTGCTGATCCATGACGCCGCACGCCCGCTGGTGTCACAGCGGATCATAACGGATGTTCTGGACGCCCTGAAAACCCATGCAGGTGCTGCCCCCGCCCTGCCCGTCACCGATGCGCTGTGGCGCGGTCAGGATGGCCGCGTGCAGGCCCCGCACCCGCGCGACGGGCTGTTTCGGGCGCAGACACCGCAGGGGTTTCATCTGGATCAAATCCTTGCCGCCCATGCGGCCCATTCCGGCGGCGCGCTGGATGATGTTGAAGTGGCCCTTGCTGCCGGTCTGGATGTGGCGATTGTCATGGGGGACGAGGCGAATATGAAAATTACCATGCCCGAGGATTTCACCCGCGCAGAGCAAATGATGGAGCAGGATATGGATATACGGCTGGGAAACGGTTACGATGTGCACCGGTTTTGCGAGGGCGACCACGTGGTGCTGTGCGGGGTCAAGGTGCCGCATAGCCACGGGCTGGACGGCCATTCGGACGCCGATGTGGGGATGCACGCGGTAACAGACGCGATTTACGGCGCGCTGGCGATGGGCGACATCGGCCAGCATTTCCCGCCAAGTGATCCGCAGTGGAAGGGCGCGGCCTCGCACATCTTCCTTGAACATGCGGTGAAAATGGCGGCTGATCACGGCTTCACCATTTCCAACGTCGATTGCACGCTGGTGTGCGAGATGCCCAAGATTGGCCCCCATGCTGGGACGATGCGCAGCGAAATGGCGCGGATCATGGGGATGGATATGGGGCGCGTCAGCGTCAAGGCCACCACATCCGAACAACTGGGCTTTACCGGCCGCAAAGAAGGGATCGCGGCGCTGGCCACCGTGACTTTGGTGAAGGCATGAGCAAACTGATCGCAACCTTTTTCTATGTCGGGCTGATCCGCCCCGCGCCGGGCACATGGGGGTCGGCAGCGGCGATTCCGGTGGGGTATCTGATCCATGTCGCGGGTGGCTTTCCGGCGCTGCTGATCGCCACCGTTGCGGTGTTTTTCATCGGCTGGTGGGCTACATCCGAGGAAACCAAAGGCAAGGAAAACCACGACCCAAGCGAGATTGTGATCGACGAAGTGGCTGGCCAGTGGATCGCGCTGCTGCCGGTGTCGGGTGGTTTGTGGTTCGCGGGGGTTGACCCCTGGCTGTTCCCCTACCCCGGCTGGGTCACGGCGTTCTTGATGTTCCGGCTGTTTGACATCTGGAAACCCGGCCCTGTGGGCTGGGCCGACCGCAAATCCACCGCTTTGGGCGTGATGCTGGACGATGTGATCGCGGGGCTGATGGCGGCTGTGGTTGTTTTGGCGGGGGCAGCGATTTCGCACGGGGTATTGATGCAATGAGCCTTGTGCCGGACCTGCTGACAACCTGTCGGGAACGCGGCTTGATGGTGGCCACCGCCGAAAGCTGCACCGGTGGTATGGTGGCGGCAGCGCTGACCGATGTGGCCGGATCCTCGGATGTGTTTGAGCGCGGGTTTGTGACCTATTCCAATGCCGCCAAACAGGACATGCTGGGGGTTTCAGGGGATACGCTGGAGCAATACGGCGCGGTATCGGAACCAGTGGCACGGGAAATGGCCGAAGGAGCGCTGCGCCGGTCTAAAGCCAATCTGGCCGTGTCGATCACCGGCATTGCAGGGCCTGGCCCGTCCGAGAACAAACCCGAAGGGCGGGTGTGTTTCGGGTTGGCTATGGACGGGCAAACAAAAGTGGAAACGGTGGAATTTGGCGCCTTGGGGCGGGAAAAGGTGCGTTTGATGGCAAGGGATCATGCGTTGGGGATGATGTTAAAGGCTGTCACCCCCGTGTAAGCGTTAGCCGTACAGCTCTTTCGCCCGCTTCTCGAACGCGCCCATCGTGCGGCGCACTGCTTCGCCGAACACCACGCCGATCAGTTTTTGCAAAATGGCGTTCTTGAATTCGAAATCCACGAAAAACTGAACTTCGCAGCCCCCTTCCGGCAGATCGGTAAAGCGCCAATTGGAAATCATGTATTTGAACGGCCCGTCCAGATATTCGGTATCAATGGTCTTGTTCTTTTCCGACAGCTTCACCCGGCTGCCGAACCGCTCACGAAACACCTTGAAGGAAATCACCAGATCCGCCTCGAGCAATTCGTAATCGCCCATGTCCTTGCGGCTGCGGATGCGCGCCGCGGAAATCCATGGCAGGAATTTCGGATAGGCCATCACGTCGGAGGCCAGCGCATACATCTGCGCGGCTGTGTAGGGCATGACCTTCTTTTCCGTCTGGGTGGGCATTTTTCCTGTTCCCCTGATCCTTTTTTATGCCATTAAGTGAATATATCGGGAAAGTTCAAGGAAACATTATGCCAACGCGACCCTATGTCATCGACGAAATGATCTCGGCCAAAACCATCGCCGCCCGGATCGAGGATCTGGCCCGCGAAATCCATGACGCATTCGAGGGCACCGACAAGCTGGTCGTGGTCGGCCTGTTGCGCGGCTCATTCGTGTTTATCGCCGATCTGGTGCGCGAGCTGGACCTGCCGGTCGAGGTGGATTTCCTTGAGGCGTCCTCTTATGGCGATGGCACCGAATCCAGCCGCGAAGTGAAAATCATGAAGGATTTGCGCGGCCAGATCGGCGGACGCGATGTTTTGCTGGTCGAGGATATTGTCGATACCGGTTTCACCCTGAAACATGTGGTTGGGCTGCTAAAGGCGCGCAAACCAGCGCATATGAAAACCATTGCCCTGTTGAACAAACAATCACGGCGCGAGGTCGATATAAATGCCGACTTGGTCGGTTTTGAAATACCGGATGAATTTGTGGTCGGCTATGGCATTGATTTTGCCCAGAGAAACCGCAATCTGCCCTTTATTGGAAAAGTACGGTTCACATAAGTCCACAACCGGCAAGGGAAATGGCCAGTTCCGAACCCGGGTAATGTGGATAAATGGCCGAATATTTAGGGTCAAATATAATCCGCCACCCGCTGTTGATAAGTTTATTATATACAATAATATCAATGCCGTGTGAACAGCATCTATTGCAATACAGTAGAAGCGATATTGTGTTTGCATAAATATCTATGATATTGGTAATCAAATCGCTTATTCGTGGGTATTTATTATGAAACGCACTGTCTTGGTTGCTATTGTGAGCACATTAATATCGGCACAAACTGCAATGGCAGAAGTGGATCAGAAACCTTTATTTTCACTAGGTGGAATAGGCATTTCTGGCTATGCGGATATATCCTATTTTGATGATGAAACCCAATCAGGCTCATTTGCGCGGGCCGATATCGATCTGACATATCTGCCCAATCGTTCGCCATCCTCTTTCTCGCTGGGATTTTCGCTAGGATTTGATGGCGCAAAACAAAGCGGTAGTGGTGGTATCAACTCGGGTGTTTTCTATCCGGCCGTTTTGTTCGACTTTGGGGACAGCGGCAGGGTTTCCATCGGTGCCCCACGTTCGGTGATGAACCGTGGCTACATACCGACAACTGTTTTTGCATTGAACAGCCGACTGGATTTGCAACTGTCCCCCTTTACGGATTCAGTGGTGCCCTATCTGGCGCTGGCCGGGGATTATCACCCCTACGGTATCCGCTATGATGCCGCATTCGGAAACACCGAAATCGGGATATCCTATAACCAAATCAGCGATTCCGGTTTGGACGCTGACTTTTATTCGATCGCTTTTTCCCACAGATTTGAATCCAGCGGCCGGATGCCTGAACTTGACATTTTCGGCGGTGTTGAGCGGATTGATACAGGGGCATTGAACACCCGCAATTATTCTCTTGGAATAGAAGCCAGTTTCGAAAATCTGGACGTCGGGTTTCGGCTCGATGAACGTAATTTGCCGGTGGATAGCCGCACAGCCGAGTTGTATGGCAGGATGCAGTTCAAGGTTGTGTCTCGAAAGTGGTGGAAATTGATTTCAGGCACCTCCGAGCGGGTTGAGTTATGCGCCGGTCAGGCGGCTTGGTCAAGGGTTGCGTCGGCGACGGGCTGAGCGAGCGTTTCCCAGCCATCGACCTTTCGCATGACGATCTGCCCCGAGGCCATCAGAGCCCAAAGCAGCATCGGCACGGTCTCGGCGCATGGCAGCACGGTCTGGGTCTTGATGCGGCGGCGGAATTCCTCGTTCAGGCGTTCGATCGCATTTGTCGTTCTGGCCGATTTCCACTGGCCTTGTGGCAGACGCGTGAAGGTGAAAAGCTTATCTCCTGCTTCTTCCAAGCTGTCAGCGACGGCCTTGCATTTCAGCCGCCATTTTCGCAGAAATGCCTTGCGGCGGGTGGCGATTTCCTCGGGTGTTTTGGCGTAGATCATGTCGCGGTAATCTTCTGTCAACTCATCATGCATACGCTTGGGTGCCTTGGCCAGAAGGTTGCGGTGCTTGTGCACCGTGCACCTCTGGATCGGCAGATCTTCACCCCAGAGGGCAATGAGAGCGACCTCAAGTCCCGGTGCCCCGTCCACGATGACAAATTCGGGCCGTTTCAACCCGCGCGCATCCAGATCGTTGATGAACTGACGCCAGGCGGAGGTGCTTTCGCCGCCCATGTTCATCAGTGATAACAAGACCTTCTGCCCATCCCGGCGCACGCCAATCGCGGCCAGAACCGAGATATTGGTGGCCTTCCTGTCAATCCGCGTTTTGATCACGGTGCCGTCCAGGATCAGCCGCACGATGTCTTCATCCGCAAGGCTGCGGGCGCACCACGCCTGCCAGTCCACCTTCACCTTGCGCCAGGCGCGGCTCACCACATCCTTGCTGACCGCCCCCTGAAACAGGCCGAACAGGGCGCGTTTTACCCGCCGTGTGTTGGTGCCCGAAAGGTAGACAGCAGCGATCAGCGCCTCGGCCTTCTTCGTCAGCCGCTGGTAACGGGGCAATGCCTTCGAGCGCCATTCTCTGGCCTTGCCGGCCTCGCCTGTGATCCGCGCACGCGGCACGCGCACCGTTTCGGTTCCAAATGTTCCGACCAGTTGCCGCTCGCGATGCCCGTGGCGGTATCCGGCCTTTGCCCCGCCGCTGCGGCCATACCGGCAACGGCCCAGAAACTGCTCCAGCTCCTCTTCGAAAACCGCCTCGATCGTCGCGCGGATGTTCTGGCGCAGCCGGTCTTCAATCGGGTCATAGCCTGCTTCATTGGCCAGTAGCGCGGATGTCGATGTTGCTGTATTCTTTGTCATGGCGTGATCTCCTTGGCGGTTCCAGCCGCCGGTTGGGTGGCTTCGATGCACCCGGAGATTACGCCGTCCTCGAATTTCCACCAAACTCGCGACACTACCCAGTTCAACACGGCCCTGTCTGCATCGGCTTCGGTGATCAATATTGATCCCAACATCGGAAATAGTGTTACGGTTTACGGGATTGCAGTTGAATATCTGTTTGTGAACAATACCTACTTCAACGCAAGCTATTCGGATGGCAGTAATGGTGTTCCACGCAATATTGACCTGTCCGTCGGGTGGCGGTTCTAGAATGGCTGCGCACAAGTGAATATTTGGCAACTTCTGCGCATGTCCAGATGGGCACGGCATCCACCAAGTGCGAAGAGGGTGAAACTGGTGCTGGGTGTCATTTTGATCTGTCTTATCCTATATGCAATCGAACGTTGGATCGGCGTGCCGGACTGGCTGCAAATGGAGCCGCAAAGACGCTTTCGCATGCCACGCCCATAGGCAAATTGCTGACTTTTTGCGATTTGCCCCCTATGCTGGGTGAATGTTCCGTTTCACCAAAAGCCATTGGCAAGGCCTGTTACCTGCCTATCTCTCTCTTTTTGTTATATTAATTGGATTACGGGTGATCATTCACCTGGTTTATGGCGTTGTTCCCGCTTCCCTCCCTTTAATCGGCATTGCGGCATTATTCACGGCTGATATGATCCTGATTATCTGGCAAATCACCGGTACCTTGCGGGCCTCGGAAAACCGTTTGGGAAAAAGTGGTGACACCCTGCTTTACTGGGGTAGTTACGGTGCTTCGATCGTAGCTGTTGCAATAATGATTGGGGCTGACCCAGATAACTACTTCAAGTAACGCTTAACCCATTGTCTTAGCTGCAATAACTGAGCTGAAGGGTCACTGTTGTTGAAACGCCACTCGCATTCCTTCAAATATAGCCCAAATTGGGCCTTGGGGACACCGTTAAATCGGCGCATGTGGCGCTTGGCTTGGTTCCAGAAATTCTCGATGCCATTGATGTGGTTGTGACGGTCTGCAAAGAGCTTGGAATGGTTGATGCGAAAGTGGTGGAAGTCTGACACATCCAGCACATTATAACCGCGCCAACAATCGGAATAGACGATGGAATCCGGCACGACTTTGCGCTCTATGATCGGGATCAGAGTGGCGGATTTGGCGTCCGGGATGATCTTGGTGTAAACCTTCCCACCCCTTTTTAATATACCAAAAACGGGAATTTTACCTGCCGCACCACGCCCGCGTTTACCTTTGCGTTTGCCGCCAAAGTAGCTTTCGTCCACTTCTATTTCTCCGCCGAACATAGCTTGGCTTTCCGCCTCCAGCTCATAGGCGATTATCTCGCGCAGGCGTAGAAAATAAAACGCTGCGGTCTTGCGGTTTACACCACACAAACTGGCTGCTGTTCGTGCTGTCGATCCCGAAACAAAATGCTCCGTAAGACGGTCTTGCTTGTAGTGGCTCAGGCGACTCTTTCTCATGCTTCCCATCATAACCTCTTTTTAGGTTATCTGGGTCAGCCCCTAATGATTTTCGATGCCACCACGATCATTTCTTCCCGAACCGGTGCCAATCCTGTTCCTGCCATCCCTACAACCGCCCTGATTGTTCGTGGCAATACAATACTGATCAACGGGGAGATAGATTTCGGTACATATGATGCCATAGAAGCCATTCTCGAAAAGCCGTCAGAGCCAATCACAACCGTACGTCTGGACAGTAATGGCGGTCGTATCTACGCCGCTCGTGGCATTGCGCGAATTCTGATCTGGCACAGGTTGGATACAGAAGTCGACAAGCGCTGCATATCCGCCTGCACTTTGGTTTTTCTTGCCGGAAACAGGCGTAAACTGTGGGAGGGCGCGCAACTGGGGTTTCACCAATATGCCCAAGCCAGCGATGTCCCACTACTCGACACGGCAGAAGAACAGGAAAAGGATCGGCTTTTCCTGAAGGCGCGTGGCGTTTCTGATAGCTTCCTTAGGAAAATGTTTCAGGCCGAACACAATGATATCTGGTTTCCTGATGGTAGTGTCGCGAGTTTGGTGGAAATTCGAGGACGGCGTAATCTCCGGGTGCATCGAAGCCACCCAACCGGCGGCTGGAACCGCCAAGGAGATCACGCCATGACAAAGAATACAGCAACATCGACATCCGCGCTACTGGCCAATGAAGCAGGCTAAGACCCGATTGAAGACCGGCTGCGCCAGAACATCCGCGCGACGATCGAGGCGGTTTTCGAAGAGGAGCTGGAGCAGTTTCTGGGCCGTTGCCGGTATGGCCGCAGCGGCGGGGCAAAGGCCGGATACCGCCACGGGCATCGCGAGCGGCAACTGGTCGGAACATTTGGAACCGAAACGGTGCGCGTGCCGCGTGCGCGGATCACAGGCGAGGCCGGCAAGGCCAGAGAATGGCGCTCGAAGGCATTGCCCCGCTACCAGCGGCTGACGAAGAAGGCCGAGGCGCTGATCGCTGCTGTCTACCTTTCGGGCACCAACACACGGCGGGTAAAACGCGCCCTGTTCGGCCTGTTTCAGGGGGCGGTCAGCAAGGATGTGGTGAGCCGCGCCTGGCGCAAGGTGAAGGTGGACTGGCAGGCGTGGTGCGCCCGCAGCCTTGCGGATGAAGACATCGTGCGGCTGATCCTGGACGGCACCGTGATCAAAACGCGGATTGACAGGAAGGCCACCAATATCTCGGTTCTGGCCGCGATTGGCGTGCGCCGGGATGGGCAGAAGGTCTTGTTATCACTGATGAACATGGGCGGCGAAAGCACCTCCGCCTGGCGTCAGTTCATCAACGATCTGGATGCGCGCGGGTTGAAACGGCCCGAATTTGTCATCGTGGACGGGGCACCGGGACTTGAGGTCGCTCTCATTGCCCTCTGGGGTGAAGATCTGCCGATCCAGAGGTGCACGGTGCACAAGCACCGCAACCTTCTGGCCAAGGCACCCAAGCGTATGCATGATGAGTTGACAGAAGATTACCGCGACATGATCTACGCCAAAACACCCGAGGAAATCGCCACCCGCCGCAAGGCATTTCTGCGAAAATGGCGGCTGAAATGCAAGGCCGTCGCTGACAGCTTGGAAGAAGCAGGAGATAAGCTTTTCACCTTCACGCGTCTGCCACAAGGCCAGTGGAAATCGGCCAGAACGACAAATGCGATCGAACGCCTGAACGAGGAATTCCGCCGCCGCATCAAGACCCAGACCGTGCTGCCATGCGCCGAGACCGTGCCGATGCTGCTTTGGGCTCTGATGGCCTCGGGGCAGATCGTCATGCGAAAGGTCGATGGCTGGGAAACGCTCGCTCAGCCCGTCGCCGACGCAACCCTTGACCAAGCCGCCTGACCGGCGCATAACTCAACCCGCTCGGAGGTGCCTGAAATCAATTTCCACCACTTTCGAGACACAACCTTCCTGATCGGCAGGAATTACTGACTGCCGGCGTCATTACTGACTGATCCTAGACCCTCCAGCGCAGCACTTTTACCTCGATCATGCTAAGAACAAAACTGAGTGTCACCCCCAGCAGCGACAGGATGGTCACACCGGCAAACAGCCGTTCCAGATCATAAAGTGCGCCGGCCTGCAGGATATAGGCACCGATGCCGAATTCCGCACCGATCATTTCCGCAGCCGTTAGCAGGATAATAGCAATCGCCAGACTGACCCGCAGGCCGGACAGAATACCGGGCATCGCACCGGGCAGCACGATCTTGCGGATGATGCTGGCGCGGGTCAGACCAAAGCTCTGGCCCATGCGGATCAATGTGCGGTCCACGTTATCCACCGCGCCATAAGTGGCCACCACCGTCGGGGTAAAGGTGCCAAAGGCGATCAGCATGTATTTCGACATCTCGTCAATGCCGAACCAGATCACGAACAGCGGCAACAGGGCGATTTTCGGGATCGGGAACAGCGCGGCCACCAGCGGCACCAGCCCCGCGCGCATCACGCTGAACAGGCCGATCCCCAGACCGATCAATATGCCCACCCCTGCCCCAAGGGTTGCCCCGACCGCCAGACGCGCCAGTGAAACACTAAGATGGGTCCACAACAGGCCCGAGGCAGCCAGTTCATAAAGCGTGCGGATCACGTCACTGGGGCGCGGCAGGGTCAGGTTGGTGATCCACCCTGCCCGCGTGCCCCATTCGGCAATCAGCAACAGGGCCACGAACACCCCGATACCCAGCCCGCGAATACGTTTGGGACGAAAGCCGCCGCCGCGATAGGGAACCGGTTTGCTCATGCGATCAGCTCCTGATCCGCTGCTTCGGCCTCGTCGCGCATCAATTGCCACAACTCCTGTTCAATCGCGGCCATCGCCGGATCACCCGCCGTGCGGTTTTCCAGCGGGGTTTTTATATCAATCACCTTGCGCACCCTGCCCGGCCTGCGCGACAGCACCACAATGCGATGGCCAAGGCGCACCGCTTCGGCCAGATTATGGGTGACATAAACGGCGGTGAACGGTGTGCGCAGCCACAGGCCGACCAGATCATCCATCAGCAATTCCCGCGTCTGCGCGTCCAGCGCCGACAGCGGTTCATCCATCAGCCAGACGGCAGGCCGCACCGCCAGCGCGCGGGCAATCGCCACCCGCTGTTTCATGCCGCCAGACAGGTTTTTCGGCAGGGCATCGGCAAAATCGGCCAGCTTTGTGCGGGTCAGAACATCGGTGATGATATGGTCCATTTCCGCTTTGCCCAACCCGTGATCTTCAAGCACCAGCCGCACGTTACCATCAACTGTGCGCCAAGGTAGCAGCGCAAAGTCTTGAAATACAAAAGTAAACGGGTTCAGGCTGTCGGCGGGCGGATCAGACAGTTGCAACACCTGCCCGTCGGTCGGACGTTCCAGCCCGCCAATAAACCGAAGCAGCGTGGACTTGCCACAACCCGACGGCCCCACCACGCAAACAATGCGTCCGGTGGGGATGTCCAGATTGATATCTGCCAGCACCTCTGTTTCGCCATAGCGGTGCGTCAGGGCGTCGATTTTCAGATCCATAGGGAATGGGGGGCGTCACCACCCCCCGCCTTTTTACATGATGGTTTTGACGTAGCTGTCATCAACCAGCGTTTCATAGGTCACGCTGTCCTTGATCATGCCCTCGGATTTGAACCAGTCCAGCTGATCCATCTCCGACGCCTTGTTCAGCGCCGCCCCCGCATTGATGCGCATTGCGCCGTTGCGGATCGATTTTCCCGCCTTTTCAATCGGCTTGTCGGCATAGACATATTTATGGATCAGGTTGACCATTTCGGTCGCGGCGTCGTCACCGGCGGTTTTGTCCACCAGAGCGGCGTTGAAATCATCCGCCCCTTTCGAGAACGCCCGCAAAAACGCCTCGGTTTTGGCGCGTTCATTGGCGGCATTATTGGCCGATGTAAACACAGTCGTAACCTGATAATTCGGAATGTAATCAGAGACATTGCCGATGATCTTGACCTTGCCAGCCCCGGCCAGTCCTTTGGCGATATGCGGCACGATCGACCACGCATCAATCTGGCCCGATTTCAGCGCCCCGATGATGGCTCCGACCTTGTTCAGCGGTTTGAAGCTGACTTTTACGCCCTCTTTGGCCGCGATTTTCGACCCCATGTAATGGAAGGATGATCCGGGCTGGGTGATGCCGTAGGATTTGCCATCCAGCATTGCCGGGCTGGTCAGACCAGCGTCAAATGCGGCAACCGACGCCAGGATTTTCTGCCCGTCGATACCCTCTTCCTCGCTTAGCGCACCGCCGATCACCTTGGCGGCCCCCTTTTCAGCCAGCGAGATCAAGCCACCGGAAATAGCGGTCACCGCGTAATCGACATCGCCCGAGGCAATGGCAACCGCCATCGGTTGGGCGGCCTGAAAGAATTCAAATTCTACATCCAGCCCCTCGTCTGTGAAATAGCCACGTTCAAAGGCGACAAAGCTGGCGGCATGACTGGTAAAGCGTAGCGCGCCCACTTTCAGCTTAGCCCCCGCAAAAGCCGGCGCCGGAATCATCGGCGCAGCCGCAGCGGCCCCAAGCAGCGCCAAGGACTGGCGACGTGTAAGTTTTGTCATTGTTCATACTCCCCTAACAAAAGTTAAAAACATATGGGCATTGCTTTGCCTGAATGTCAATTTGTTCGCATAAAACGGCGTTCTCTTGACACCGCAGAGCCAAGATTAATCCCTTGGCCGGTCGCAAATCATTAAGACCTCTGCATGAGGCCATGGCTTTCGGTTGAAGCAAGATTTCGGCCGCCCACCTTGCGCCCCTGCGGGTCCGGCGGACAGACGGGTGGCGGGGTTTGGGGCTATGCGATTGCGGGGGTTTGCGGGTTGAGGGTGATCCTGTTTGCGGCCTTGAGCAGGTTTTGCGCGATGGCGGCCATGACCATCTGGGCATGCACCCTGGCGCGCCCGAAATATCTCGCCCGCTGCAGGCCGAAGAGGCGTTTCATCGTGCCGAAAGTCTGCTCGATGCGGAAGCGGCGTTTCGAAATCAGCCGGTTGAAGCGTTTCTCCGATTGCCGCAGGGGGCGGCCGCGCGCTGCCTTGCGCAGGATGCCGTCGCGGTATTTGCCGCGCAGCATCTGGCGGTTGGCCTTGCTCGCATAGGCCTTGTCGGCCAGCACCCGCTGCGCCTTTGCGCCCGCGATCATGGTGGCGAATTCGGGGCTTTCGGCGGCATTGGCGGGCGTGGTGTGCACCTTGTCGATAAAGCCCTCTTCGTCGCAGCGGGCAAAGCCCTTGTAGCCGAGCGTGCTCTTGCGGCCCTTCTTGACCCAGCGGGCATCAGGGTCGGCGCTGAAATGCAGCTGTGCCCCGTCGGGTGAGACCTCGGGCGGATCATCCGGCGTCCCTTCCCTTGCCCCGTCCTCTGCCCGGTCCTGCGGGGCGTCGATATGGGTGCGCGGGCGCGCCGCCGCCGCGATCAGGGTCGCATCAATGATCGCCGCCTCAGCCTCTTTCAGCTTCAGCCCATGCGCCTCGATCTGGCGGCAGACCTCGGCCAGCAGCTCATCGTAAACGCCACCCCGGACCAGCGCATTGCGGAACCGGCAGTGGGTCGTCTCATCCGGCACCGACGCGTGCAGATCGAGCCCGCAGAACAGCATGAAATCCAGCCGCACCTTCAAGGCCCGCTCCAGCTTCGGGTCGCTCAGCCCGTGCCACTGGCCAACCAGAAGACACTTGAACAGAACCAGCGGATCATAGCCCTGAGGCCCGATCCCCGAGCGCCCCAGACCGCGCCGCAGGATCGGCAAAAACGAGTTCCAATCCATCAGCGCGTCGATCTTCGACAGAACGTCATCCGCGCCGATCCGTGCCGCCGCTTCGTGCAGGAAAAGGTCCATCTATTCACCCCAGAGATTTCCCGGCTAGCTTACCAAAACGGCCAACCCGGGGGAATCCCGATGTTATGCAGAGGTCTTTACCAGCCTATGCAATTGCCCTGACGGTCGCGGCCTCTACCGTTTTTGCAGCAAGCCAGATCACACCCGGCCCCTATGATGGCGCGATCAAAGCCCGCCAATCCCACATGCAACTGAATGCTTTCAACATCGGTGTGCTGGCCGGCATGGCCAAAGGCAAAATCGAATATAACGCCGAGGCCGCCGCCAATGCTGCCAGCAATCTGAACGCGCTGGCCAATCTGCACGGCGGTAATTATTGGCCCGAAGGCTCGGATTCGGTTGCCAACCAAAACACAAACGCGCTGCCTGCAATCTGGCAGAATTTCCCTGATTTCGCCTCAAAGGCAAAGGCGCTCAAGGTTGCCACAGCCCAGATGGATATGGTTGCCGGTAATGGTCTGGATGCCCTGAAAGGTCAGATCAAAGCCGTTGGCGGGGCTTGTGGCGGGTGTCACAAAGTGTATCGCCAGTCAGAATAATCCAACCGGAATGGACATAAAATGAAGCGCTTGTTTGTGTTTCTGGCAGTGCTGGCGTTTGCTGGCACTGTTACCGCATATCTGACCACCCCTGAAACGATTGATCCGGCCAAACTGGCAGGCATTACCCCCGACATTACATTTGGTGAACAGGTGTTTGCCGAAGGCGGCTGTGCCTCGTGCCACTCGGCCCCCAAAGCAGAAGGGGTCGAGCGCCTGAAACTGGGCGGCGGACGTGCCTTTCCCAGTGATTTTGGCACGTTTTATGCCCCGAATATATCGCCGGATACAAAAACCGGTATCGGCAACTGGGGTATGATTGATCTGGTCAATGCGATGCGGTTCGGGACCTCCCCCGACAATACACACTACTACCCTGTTTTTCCCTATGGTTCCTTCAACAAGGCCAGCCTGAAAGACATCGTTTCCCTATACGGCTATTTGATGCAGCTGCCAGCCGTGCAACAGCAAAATCGCCCCCATGACGTCAAATTCCCTTTCAACATCCGCGCCACACTGGGGGTCTGGAAGGCGCTGTTTCTGTCGGGTGACCCCGTGTTGAATGCCCCGACAACCCCCGAGGTGCGTCGTGGACAGTATCTGGTAGAGGGGCTGGGCCATTGCGCCGAATGCCATACGCCGCGCAATCTGTTGGGCGGGCTAAAACGGGACCGCTGGCTGGCGGGGGCGCCCAACCCGTCGGGGCGCGGGACAATTCCAAATATCACGCCGGCAAAGCTGAATTGGGATGTGACCGATATTGTTGCCTATTTCACAACGGGTTTGACACCCGAGTTTGACTCGGCGGGTGGGGAAATGGCCGAGGTGATCGAAAACCTGTCACAACTGCCTGAAAGCGACCTGATGGCAATTGCGGCCTATCTAAAGGCCATTCCGGCAGTCGAGTAGCCCGTCAGGATGACAGCTTTTCCAGCCGTGCCGCGCGCAGACGGGCAAAATCATCACCCGCATGATAGCTGGAGCGTGTCAGCGGCGTGGCCGAAACCATCAGGAACCCCTTGCCATAGGCGGCAGTTTCGTAGGATTTGAATTCCTCTGGCGTGACAAACCGCGCCACCGCGTGGTGTTTCGGGGTGGGTTGCAAATACTGGCCAATGGTCAGGAAATCCACACCCGCCGCGCGCATGTCGTCCATCACCTGACGCACACCCATTTCGTCTTCGCCCAGACCGACCATGATGCCGGATTTGGTGAACATGGTCGGGTCCAGTTCCTTGACCCGCTGCAACAGGCGCAGGGAATGGAAATACCGCGCCCCTGCCCGCACTTCGGGGTATAGGCCAGGCACGGTTTCCAGATTGTGATTGAACACATCGGGTTTGGCGGCAACCACCACTTCCAGCACGGACGGATCGCATTTCAGGAAATCCGGCGTCAGAATTTCAATCGTGGTTGTCGGGGACTGGTGGCGAATGGCGCGGATGGTTTGGGCGAAATGCTCGGCCCCGCCATCTTTGATGTCATCGCGATCAACCGAGGTGATCACAACGTGTTTCAGCCCCAGCTTTTTCACCGCATCGGCCACGCGGCCCGGCTCGAACGCATCCAGGTCCTCGGGTGGTTTGCCGGTGGCGATGTTGCAGAAACTACAGGCCCGCGTGCAAACCTCGCCCATGATCATCATCGTGGCGTGGCCCTGATTCCAGCATTCGCCCACATTGGGACAGCCTGCTTCCTCGCAAACCGTTACCAGCCCGTTTTCGCGCATGATCTTGTGGGTGTCGGCATAACCCGCGCCGCCGGGGGCACGTACCCTGATCCAGCTTGGTTTTTTGGGCTGCGCATTATCGGCACGGTGTACTTTTTCCGGATGGCGCTGTTCGGGTATTTTGAGGTCTCGCATCAGATATTCCCCTGATATTTGCCGCGAATATACGCATTATACCACGGGATACCAGAGCGGTTTTCGCAAAGCTGCCATGTATTTGAGTAACGCGTGAACGAGGGAGTATTACACATGAAGAAGATGATTGCAGAAGCATTTGGCACATTCATATTGGTGTTTTTCGGGGTCGGATCGGCCGTTTTGATGGGGGACCAGATCGGCATGCTGGGCATTTCGCTGGCATTTGGTATTTCCATCGTTGCTGCGGCCTATTCGATCGGCGCGATTTCCGGCGCGCATCTTAACCCTGCCGTATCACTGGGCATGGTCACCGCAGGCCGGATGGGCACCGGCGAATTTATCTCGTACGCTATCGCCCAAATCGCCGGCGCCATCATTGCCGCGTTGGTGGTGTTGATGATCGCCTCGGGCAAGGCAGATTATTCACTGGCCGAAAACGGGTTGGGCCAGAACGGGTTTGGCGCGGGTTATCTGGGGGAATACAACCTGACAGCTGCGCTGATATTCGAGGTGGTTGCAACCTTCGTCTTTGTCACCGTCATTCTGGGCGCAACCCAGAAAGGCGCCCCGTCGATGATGGCCGGTCTGGCCATCGGCCTGACACTGGCGGGCATCCATATGGTTGGCATCAATGTCACCGGCGTTTCGGTCAATCCGGCCCGATCCATCGGGCCTGCTTTGTTTGCCGTGGCCAAGGCGCTGGCGGACCTTTGGGTGTTTATCGTTGCCCCGTTGATCGGTGGCGCGGTTGCCGGAATTGTTTTCAAGGCTGGCCTAACCAGCGCCGAAGAATAAGAATACACTCACGGGCAATAAGAACAGGCAGGGCAGCCTTTACCGGGAGTAATGCCCGAAAGTTGGTGATGGGGTGATTGGGTGGCATATCATGGCGGTGTTGACGCGCCGCGATTCTCAGAGAGAAAAGGATATGCCACATGGAAGACGATACTATTTTGGAGTTTACCGATCCAGCCGGAATTTCACCTGATCCGCTGACGGATATCTTGCGCAAAGGCGCGCGGGATCTGTTGGCACAGGCGGTCGAGGCCGAGGTTTGTGATCTGATGGCGCAACACGCGCATTTGAGGGATTCGGCCGGTCGCCAGCGCCTTGTTCGCCACGGATACCTGCCGGAGCGCGAGGTGATGACGGGGATCGGCCCTGTCCCGGTGAATGTGCCTCGGGTGCGTGATCGTGGCACGGGGGCGGAGAAGATCAGGTTCACCTCGACGCTTCTGCCGCCGTATCTGCGCCGGGCAAAGTCGGTCGAGGAGTTGTTGCCCTGGCTCTATCTCAAAGGTATTTCCACGGGTGATTTCGGCGAAGCACTGGCGGCCCTTCTGGGGCCTGATGCGGGTGGTTTGACATCGAGCACGATTTCGCGCCTGAAGGCGGAGTGGTGGGCAGAATACGAGCGTTGGAACCGGCGTGACCTGTCGGCCAAACGCTATGTGTATTTCTGGGCCGACGGGGTTTATTTCAAGCCGCGCACGGATGCTGACAAGCAATGCATGCTGGTGATCATCGGCGCGGACGAGTGGGGTAACAAGGATGTTCTGGGCCTCGTGGACGGGTATCGAGAAAGCAGCCAGAGCTGGCGTGAACTGCTGCTGGACTTGCAACGTCGTGGCCTCAGAAAAGCCCCTGATCTGGCCGTTGGTGATGGCGCGCTCGGCTTCTGGAACGCCTTGCGGGAGGTGTTCGGTGAGACCCGGGAGCAGCGCTGCTGGGTGCATAAAACCGGCAACGTCCTGAATGCCATGCCGAAGTCGCTGCAAGCCAAAGCCAAGGGCCATCTACAGGACATCTGGATGGCCGAGAACAAACGGGACGCCGAGGCCGCGTTCAATTTCTTCATCGAAGCCTATGGCGTGAAATACGAGCGTGCCGTGGGGAAGCTGACCAAGGACCGGGACGTGCTGCTGACCTTCTACGACTTCCCTGCCGAGCACTGGAAACACATCCGCACATCCAACCCCATCGAAAGCATATTTGCCACCGTGCGGCACCGAACGAAGAAGACCAAAGGCTGCCTCGGGCGCAAGACCGCCTTGGCAATGACCTTCCGCCTGATGATGTCGGCAAAGAAGAAATGGCGTAAACTCGACGGCGCATTCCGATTGCCGGAAATCATCGAAGGGGTTGAATTTAAGGACGGGATCAAGCAGGAAAAACATGCCGCCTGATTACTGCGTCACCAACTTTTGGGCATAGCTCCTTTACCGGTTGCCCTGCTTTCTATTTGATCACATTCTGGAATCAGAATAAGAAGCAAAACAGAAACAACCAACCAAATTAATCCCAAAAGGAAATACACTATGAAAGCTGGCGTAACTTTGCCTCGGGTCACCTTCCACACTCGCGTGCGCGATGAATCTATCGGTGGCGACAACCCGTTCAAATGGGAAGACAAAACCACCGATGACTATTTTAAAGGCAAGCGCGTGGTGCTATTTTCACTGCCTGGGGCCTTTACCCCCACATGTTCCACTTACCAGCTGCCCGGCTATGAAAAAGCCGCCGCAGAATTTCGCGATCTGGGGATTGACGAAATCTATTGCCTGTCGGTGAACGACAGCTTTGTGATGAACAAATGGGCGCAGTCGCAGAATCTGGAAAACGTCAAGGTCATCCCCGATGGTGCCGGTGAATTCACCCGCCTGATGGGTATGCTGGTCGATAAATCCAACATCGGCTTTGGCATGCGTTCATGGCGTTATGCAGCTATCGTCAAGGATGGTGTGGTCGAAGCATGGTTCCAGGTACCCGGTCGCGAAGACAACCATGGTGAAGACCCGTATGGTGAATCCTCGCCCGAAACCGTAATGGCCTATCTGACAAATGCCAAGGCAAGTGCAGCGGCCTAAGATTTGATGCGGGGCGGCATCCCTGCCCCGCATTCCCCTGCCGGCAGTAATTCCCTGCCCGCGTCGGCCAAAGTTTCGGCCAGTTTTTCAAACCATCCATCCCCCGCACTGCTTTTGCGACGCACCAGACCAATCACACGCGAAGGCTCTGGGGTTTCAAAGCGCAATGTCGCCATTTCGGGCACGGCCCTGCATTCGCTGGCCAGCGCGATCTCGGGTAAAAACGTCAACCCGAACCCTTCGGCCACCAAACGGCACAATGTTGCCAGCGACGAGGCCGATAAATCGACCCGAGTCGCGCTACGTTCCATTGCGCACACCTCGAGCGCCTGATCAGACAGGCAATGCCCTTCTTCAAGCAGCAGTAACCGGTCGGGATCAATCGTGGTTGGGCGCAGTGCATCCGGGGCCGCAGCAAGTTTGGCTATTTGCGCCATTGATCCGGCCAAAAGAAACCTGTCCTGAAACAAAGGGTATTCCACCAAGCCAGGCACATCGGATGGAAGTGCGACTACAGCCGCATCCAGTGTTCCATTTTGCAATTCATCAACCAGACGTTCCGTGCGCGATTCACGCACCCGCAAATCAAGATTAACATTCTGCCCCCGCAACATTGGCAAGGCCACGGGTAACAGGTAAGGCGCGACTGTCGGAATCACCCCCAAAGACACCCGCCCCGACAATCCATCCCGCAATCGCGTAACACATTGCAAATCCCGCATTTCTGACAATACCTGTTTTGCATGGCGCAATACATCATGACCAGCGGGGGTCAGCACAATATCGCGGGGTTGGCGTTCAACCAGTTTTGCGCCCAGCCGGTCTTCCATTTCGCGTATCTGCACAGACAGCGCAGGCTGGGTGACGTGAACCTTCACTGCCGCCCGCCCGAAATTTCGCGCCTCGGCCAAGGCAATGAAATATTCAAGTTGTTTCATGGTTATATTCATAATGCCTTCCTATCAGTTTGCGCTAGAATAACAATTTCTAATTATCCCTGAAAAATGGCCGCATATCAGTATAAGAAAAACCTCGGAAATTTAGGTAGTGTCGCGAGTTTGGTGGAAATTCGAGGACGGCGTAATCTCCGGGTGCATCGAAGCCACCCAACCGGCGGCTGGAACCGCCAAGGAGATCACGCCATGACAAAGAATACAGCAACATCGACATCCGCGCTACTGGCCAATGAAGCAGGCTATGACCCGATTGAAGACCGGCTGCGCCAGAACATCCGCGCGACGATCGAGGCGGTTTTCGAAGAGGAGCTGGAGCAGTTTCTGGGCCGTTGCCGGTATGGCCGCAGCGGCGGGGCAAAGGCCGGATACCGCCACGGGCATCGCGAGCGGCAACTGGTCGGAACATTTGGAACCGAAACGGTGCGCGTGCCGCGTGCGCGGATCACAGGCGAGGCCGGCAAGGCCAGAGAATGGCGCTCGAAGGCATTGCCCCGCTACCAGCGGCTGACGAAGAAGGCCGAGGCGCTGATCGCTGCTGTCTACCTTTCGGGCACCAACACACGGCGGGTAAAACGCGCCCTGTTCGGCCTGTTTCAGGGGGCGGTCAGCAAGGATGTGGTGAGCCGCGCCTGGCGCAAGGTGAAGGTGGACTGGCAGGCGTGGTGCGCCCGCAGCCTTGCGGATGAAGACATCGTGCGGCTGATCCTGGACGGCACCGTGATCAAAACGCGGATTGACAGGAAGGCCACCAATATCTCGGTTCTGGCCGCGATTGGCGTGCGCCGGGATGGGCAGAAGGTCTTGTTATCACTGATGAACATGGGCGGCGAAAGCACCTCCGCCTGGCGTCAGTTCATCAACGATCTGGATGCGCGCGGGTTGAAACGGCCCGAATTTGTCATCGTGGACGGGGCACCGGGACTTGAGGTCGCTCTCATTGCCCTCTGGGGTGAAGATCTGCCGATCCAGAGGTGCACGGTGCACAAGCACCGCAACCTTCTGGCCAAGGCACCCAAGCGTATGCATGATGAGTTGACAGAAGATTACCGCGACATGATCTACGCCAAAACACCCGAGGAAATCGCCACCCGCCGCAAGGCATTTCTGCGAAAATGGCGGCTGAAATGCAAGGCCGTCGCTGACAGCTTGGAAGAAGCAGGAGATAAGCTTTTCACCTTCACGCGTCTGCCACAAGGCCAGTGGAAATCGGCCAGAACGACAAATGCGATCGAACGCCTGAACGAGGAATTCCGCCGCCGCATCAAGACCCAGACCGTGCTGCCATGCGCCGAGACCGTGCCGATGCTGCTTTGGGCTCTGATGGCCTCGGGGCAGATCGTCATGCGAAAGGTCGATGGCTGGGAAACGCTCGCTCAGCCCGTCGCCGACGCAACCCTTGACCAAGCCGCCTGACCGGCGCATAACTCAACCCGCTCGGAGGTGCCTGAAATCAATTTCCACCACTTTCGAGACACAACCCTTCAAGTAACGCTTAACCCATTGTCTTAGCTGCAATAACTGAGCTGAAGGGTCACTGTTGTTGAAACGCCACTCGCATTCCTTCAAATATAGCCCAAATTGGGCCTTGGGGACACCGTTAAATCGGCGCATGTGGCGCTTGGCTTGGTTCCAGAAATTCTCGATGCCATTGATGTGGTTGTGACGGTCTGCAAAGAGCTTGGAATGGTTGATGCGAAAGTGGTGGAAGTCTGACACATCCAGCACATTATAACCGCGCCAACAATCGGAATAGACGATGGAATCCGGCACGACTTTGCGCTCTATGATCGGGATCAGAGTGGCGGATTTGGCGTCCGGGATGATCTTGGTGTAAACCTTCCCACCCCTTTTTAATATACCAAAAACGGGAATTTTACCTGCCGCACCACGCCCGCGTTTACCTTTGCGTTTGCCGCCAAAGTAGCTTTCGTCCACTTCTATTTCTCCGCCGAACATAGCTTGGCTTTCCGCCTCCAGCTCATAGGCGATTATCTCGCGCAGGCGTAGAAAATAAAACGCTGCGGTCTTGCGGTTTACACCACACAAACTGGCTGCTGTTCGTGCTGTCGATCCCGAAACAAAATGCTCCGTAAGACGGTCTTGCTTGTAGTGGCTCAGGCGACTCTTTCTCATGCTTCCCATCATAACCTCTTTTTAGGTTATCTGGGTCAGCCCCTTTCCTTTTATCTTGGGATCGGCATTGTTCAACAGATTACCCCGCATATATCGGCAAAAAACCGCCTGTTTATCATATAGATAGAAATGCGACGCTGTGCCCGGTTCAAATTTCTTGCTCTGGAGTTATCCCTTCGTTAACAAAAGCGGGTGGGATTTGTGATGGGGACGAATACCACACTGTGAGACAAACATAGGGCAATAGTTTTGACATCTCGACTAGCGACTAAATTCAACTCGATTCTGGCACGCAAATTTCCCGATCGCCGTGTGTTTCTGCGTTCGGAAACGGAAACAAAATTCCTCCGCCTGACACCCACCACACAATTGCTGGGCTGGGTCGGCAGCATAGCCGTTTTTGCCTGGGCCATCTTTGCCACCGCGATCCTGTTGATCGACAGCATCGGGTCCGGCAATGTCCGCGAACAGGTCAAGCGGGAACAGATCGCCTATGAAACTCGCCTGAACGCCCTGTCTGACGAACGCGACCTGCGCGCCCAAGAGGCCGAAATGGCGCATCAACGCTTTAGCGTTGCACTAGCCCAAATCTCGGAAATGCAGTCCAAACTGCTTGAATCCGAAGACAGCCGCGCCGAACTGTCAAAAGGCATTGACGTTATTCAGGCCACCCTGCGTCGCACAATTTCGGAACGTGATGCAGCCCGCGCCAAGGCGCAGGATCTGGAAGTTGCGCTAAACGGTGCCGAAGAAAACGGCACCACGGCCGCCGGACGGGTCGAAGATGCCATTGGCACGCTCGACTTTATGACATCTGCACTGGAAACCACCGCCACCGAGCGTGACCAGATCGCCGCCGATGCACAGGAAGCTATTGACCACGCTCAGGAACTGGAATTCCAGGCCGAGCTGATGAAAGAGCGCAATGACCGCATCTTTACCCAGCTTGAAGACGCAATGACAATTTCGGTCAAGCCGCTGGACAAAATGTTCGCGGCTGCTGGCCTGTCCAGCGACAGCCTGATTGCACAAGTGCGCCGGGGCTATTCTGGTCAGGGCGGCCCGCTGATGCCCCTGTCCTTTTCCACCATGGGTCAGGAACCCGATGCAGATACATTGCGCGCCAATGGCATCCTGAACCAGCTGGACCGGCTAAACCTGTATCGCATCGCTGCACAAAAAGCCCCCTTTGCCCTGCCCGTTAAATCCGCCTTCCGGTTTACATCGGGGTTTGGCATGCGCTGGGGGCGGATGCACAAAGGCACCGATTTTGCCGCACCTTATGGAACACCAATCTACGCCACGGCCGATGGTGTTGTAATTTCGGCTGGCTGGGGAAGCGGTTATGGCAAACTGGTAAAGATTCAACATGCGTTCGGTATCGAAACCCGTTATGCCCATATGTCTAAAATTCTTGTGAAGGTGGGCCAAAGGGTCTCGCGCGGGGATCAAGTAGGTGCTATGGGTAATACTGGGCACTCAACAGGCACACATCTTCACTACGAAGTACGTGTCGGCGGCAAGGCCGTAAATCCAATGACTTATATCAAGGCAGCGAAAGATGTTTTCTAAGAGCAAAATCAACGAACCCGGCCCCAAGGCGGGCGCAAGCGACAAACCGGCCACACCGGATACTGCTAAACCTGCGGGCGATTTTCAGGCCTCAGCGGCAAAACCAAAGCCGCCAGCGTCTGTTCTGTCATCCGACTTGCACATCAAGGGCAACATCAAAACCACCGGCGATATCCTGATCGAAGGTCAGGTCGAAGGCGATATCCGCGCCCACCTGCTGACGGTTGGCGAAGGCGCCACCATCAAGGGCGAAGTGATGGCCGACGATGTGGTTGTTAATGGTCGCGTTGTAGGCCGTGTGCGCGGGCTGAAGGTGCGTCTGACATCCAGCGCACGGGTCGAGGGTGACATCATTCACAAGACCATCGCGATTGAATCCGGGGCGCATTTTGAAGGCTCGGTTCAGCGTCAGGATGATCCTATCAGCAAAACCGGCCCTGCCACCAAACCGGCAGCTGCAAAACCGGACGCCAAGGCGTAAAATACACCGGGGCTGACCCAGATAACTACTTCAAGTAACGCTTAACCCATTGTCTTAGCTGCAATAACTGAGCTGAAGGGTCACTGTTGTTGAAACGCCACTCGCATTCCTTCAAATATAGCCCAAATTGGGCCTTGGGGACACCGTTAAATCGGCGCATGTGGCGCTTGGCTTGGTTCCAGAAATTCTCGATGCCATTGATGTGGTTGTGACGGTCTGCAAAGAGCTTGGAATGGTTGATGCGAAAGTGGTGGAAGTCTGACACATCCAGCACATTATAACCGCGCCAACAATCGGAATAGACGATGGAATCCGGCACGACTTTGCGCTCTATGATCGGGATCAGAGTGGCGGATTTGGCGTCCGGGATGATCTTGGTGTAAACCTTCCCACCCCTTTTTAATATACCAAAAACGGGAATTTTACCTGCCGCACCACGCCCGCGTTTACCTTTGCGTTTGCCGCCAAAGTAGCTTTCGTCCACTTCTATTTCTCCGCCGAACATAGCTTGGCTTTCCGCCTCCAGCTCATAGGCGATTATCTCGCGCAGGCGTAGAAAATAAAACGCTGCGGTCTTGCGGTTTACACCACACAAACTGGCTGCTGTTCGTGCTGTCGATCCCGAAACAAAATGCTCCGTAAGACGGTCTTGCTTGTAGTGGCTCAGGCGACTCTTTCTCATGCTTCCCATCATAACCTCTTTTTAGGTTATCTGGGTCAGCCCCTACACCAAACCGAATTTTTAAAACGGGCACCATATCACCGGGTGCCCGTTTTTTGTGCTTATTCTCTATTCTTCGGGACTTAGTGCCAGCCGGTACAAATGCCACGAGGCATGCCCCAAAACCGGCAACACCACCAACAGCCCCAGAAAATAGGGCAGCATCCCGATAATCAGCATCAGCACAATAAACCCGGCCCATAGCAACATGACCGGCAGGTTTTGCAGCACTGTCTGGAAACTGACGATCATCGCTGTGACGAAATCCAGTTCCCGATCCAGCAGCAATGGCAGCCCCATCACGGTGATCGCATAGATCAATCCGGCCAAGGCAGCACCCGCCACTGTGCCTACGGCCAACATGGTCATCCCATTCGCGGTCAGGAACACATCCAGCGACGACATCACATTTGTCATCGCCGAAAGCCCCAGAAACACTGCAAATATCATGTGCCCCGCAAAGGCCCAGAACATGAATATCAGCACGATCACCACGATGATTGACGGAAACTGGCGGTTCTTTTGCCGGTATGCCATACCCAAAAGGCAGGCCCATGTCGGTTTCTCGCCCCGCTCGCGGCAGCGGCTGATTTCATACAGCCCCACCGCCAAAAACGGCCCGATCAGCGGGAAACCAAAACCAAGGATCACCACCCAATAGGTTTCCCCCGTGGCCCGCGTCACCCACCAGATCAACATTCCCCCAAGGACATATACCCCTCCGAAAAACAACCCGAACAAAGGGTATGCCATGAAATCGCTCCAGCCCGATTTCAATGCGGATTTCAGCATGGATATGGTTACAGTATTTATTTCAGGCACCTTTGAAGGTGCCAGCTCTTCTACAGCTGTCATTGTTATCTCTCCTGTTCGCGCACTCAGGCTAGCGGCAGGAGGGACGTAACGGCAAGGAAAATCTGAGCGTGTGTCTGCGGGGCTTAGTCATCGCCCTGTGCTTCGGCACGGGATTTACCAGATACATCCAGCGCCAGTGTGGCCGCCATGAACCCGTCCAGATCACCGTTCAGAACGCCCTGGGTATCGGATGTCTCGTAATTGGTGCGCAGGTCTTTGACCATCTGGTAGGGCTGTAAGACGTAGGACCGGATCTGGTTGCCCCAGCCCGCATCACCCTTGTTTTCATGGGCGTCATTGATCGCCTGATTGCGTTTATCCAGTTCCATCTGATACAGACGCGACTTTAACGCTTTCATCGCGATATCGCGGTTCTGGTGCTGGGATTTCTGCGACGAGGTCACCACGATATTGGTCGGAATGTGGGTGATCCGCACTGCGGAATCCGTGGTGTTCACATGCTGCCCACCTGCGCCCGAGGAGCGGTAGGTATCAATGCGGATATCCGATGGATTAACGTCAATTTCGATATCGTCATCCACTACAGGGTAAACCCAGACCGAGGAAAACGATGTGTGGCGCTTGGCATTTGAATCAAATGGGGATATGCGCACCAGCCGGTGCACACCGCTTTCGGACTTTAGCCAGCCATAGGCGTTCGGGCCGCTGATCTTGTAGGCAACCGATTTGATACCGGCCTCTTCCCCGGGTGTTTCGGACTGTAATTCGACCTTATAGCCCTTCTTTTCGGCCCACCGCACATACATCCGCGCCAGCATGTTGGCCCAGTCACAGCTTTCGGTGCCACCGGCGCCTGCGTTGATTTCAAGGAAGGTGTCATTGCCGTCTGCTTCGCCATTCAGCAACGCCTCCAGCTCTTTCTGGGCGGCGGTTTTGGCCAGTTTGGTCAGGGCCTCTTCGGCCTCCTTGACAACTTCTTCATCCTCTTCCATCTCGCCCAGCTCGATCATCTCGACGTTGTCGGACAATTCCTGCGCGATATCCTCGTAGGTCTTGATCGCATCCAGCAGCGCCTGACGGTCGCGCATCAGTTTTTGCGCCTTGGCGGGGTCGTCCCACAGCGTCGGGTCCTCGACCCGCGCATCGAATTCTTCCAGCCGGTGTTTGGCCGTGTCCCAATCCATCCGCTGGCGCAAAAGTGCGAGGGATTTTTCAATCGCGTCCACGGTGTTCTGTGTCTCTGCGCGCATGGGGTAGCCTTTGGATGTTGGTGGTCAGGTCAGTATCAGGGGTGTAGCAATGTCAGGCGTGACGGGCAAGCAGCCCGTCAATACAACCCGCCCGATTGCACGGTCCCGAAGGTGGCCTTGCCGCCCAGCGTCACGGTGTTGCCATCGGATGTGGTTACGGTTGTGGCCTGGTCGACCTCGTTAAACAGGGGCAGATTGGCCCCCATCGCAAAGCCGCCATCAAACGCAATACCGAACATCGGATCTTCGCCATCGCGGAAATATTCCGCCACTACATTCGGACCCGAGGCATTGTCAGGCAGGCGTGCACCGGTATAGCGATCGATCTTTATGAAATGGCCGCCAGGGGGCACCGCAAAGGGGCCGCCCCCATATTTTGCTGTCGCCTTTTGCATGAATTTATTAAACACAGGCGCGCACATTGTGCCACCAAATGCCCCGCGCCCCAAAGGCCGCGGTGTGTCAAAACCCATATAGCAACCAGCCACGATATTAGAAGTGAAACCTGTAAACCAAACATCTTTTGATTCATTGGTTGTCCCGGTTTTACCGGCAACCGGCACATTCAGATTGATCTTGCCTGCGGCTGTCCCGCGCTGAACAACCCCCTGCATCATCGACCGGATCTGATAGGCAGTCACCGCATCAATAACCCTTTGACGGTTCGACACGATCCTTGGCGCCACACCAGGTTCCAGCGAAGCAACCTGGCAATCCACACATTCCCGCTTGTCGTGTCGGTAGATCGTATTTCCATAACGGTCCTGCACACGGTCCACCAGTGTCGGTTCAATCCGCTCACCGCCATTGGCTATCATCGCATAGCCAGTCACGATCCGCATCAATGTGGTTTCCTGACTGCCCAAGGCATTGGCCAAGAACCGGTCCATCCTGTCATAGACCCCGAATTTTTCGCCATATTCAGCAACAACTTCCATGCCAATTTCATTGGCAAGCCGGATCGTCATAATGTTTCTTGATTGCTCGATCCCCGTGCGTAATGGTGTCGGGCCATAGAACCTTTTGGATGAATTTTTTGGCCGCCATATGCCCTGCGCTGTCGATATTTCGATCGGGGCATCAACAATAATCGTTGCCGGAGTATAACCACTGTCCAATGCTGCGGCATACACGAATGGTTTGAAGTTCGAACCGGGCTGGCGCCACGCCTGTGTTGCCCGGTTAAACACCGAATTCTGATAGGAAAACCCGCCCTGCATCGCAATCACACGACCGGTATGAACATCCATCGCCATGAAACCGCCCTGAATTTCCGGCACCTGTCGCAATGTCCAGCGGATAAAGCTGCCATCGCTATCTTTGACCATGGCCCGTACATGCACTACATCGCCAACCTCAACCAGTTTCCCTTTACGCCCCAGTTTGCCGTTGTCCAAACGCTTGCGTGCCCAGGCCATATCCTTGGCCGGAACCCAGTTTCCACCCTCGGGCGTGTCCACCCCTTCGATACCCAACCGCGCCCCTTTATCGGTAACTTCCAGTACCACGGCAGGGTGCCACTGTGTTTCCAGAAAAATGTCACGCGCAACCCGCACATTGGCCAGCGCCGCGCGCCATGTTGCTTCGTCAACCAGTGCTTCGGCGGGCAGGGTTTTGCCCGTTCCACGCCAAACGCCCTGACGCCGGTCATATTTTTCAAGCCCTTTGCGCAGTTCTTTAGCCGCTTCTTTTTGCATCTCGGGATCAATCGTTGCCCGAATGCTCAGACCACCACTAAAAAATTCACCCTCGCCAAAATCGCGGGTCAGCTGGCGGCGGATTTCGTCGGTAAAATAGTCGCGCGGTGGCAATTCCTGCTTGAAGCTCTCGAAATCACCGTTTTGCACTGTCAGCAATGGCGCGTCGCGCGCTGTTTCATAAGCATCCTTGGTCAGATACCCGTTTTGATACATTTCCCGCAGCACATAATTGCGTCGCGTTACAGCTTTATCGTGCTGGCGCACCGGATGGTAATCCGACGGCGCTTTGGGCAGCACGGCCAGATAGGCCACTTCCTCGGGCTTCAATTGATCCAGTGTTTTGTTGAAATAGGTCTGGGCCGCTGCGGCCACGCCATAGCTGTTCTGACCCAGAAAAATCTCGTTCAGGTAAATTTCCAGCACCTTTTCGCGGCCAATGGTATTGACCAGACGCGCGGCGATAATGATCTCGCCAATCTTGCGCTCGATCTTGCGCTCGCCACCCAACAGCATGTTTTTGGCCACCTGCTGTGGAATGGTCGACGCCCCGCGCACCCGTTTGCCGCGTGATTTCACAGCCTCGATCATCGCCGCCGCAATGCCACGCAGATCATAGCCCGCATGTTTATAGAAATTCTTGTCTTCAGCCGAGATGAACGCCTGCTTGACCAAATCGGGAATGTCACCAATGGGCGCAAACAGGCGGCGTTCCTTGGCAAATTCGTCAATAATCCGCCCCTCGCCCGAATAAATCCGGCTGATCGTGGCAGGTGTATATTGTGCCAGCGCCTCGTGACTGGGCAGGTTCCGGCTAAAGGTCCAGAACACGCCGCCCAGAACCAATGCGCCCATCAACAGGGCCAGCGTCAGCCAGCTAAAGATTGCGCCAAAAAATGACAAGATGCCTTTGATCAAAACCGTTCTCCAAAACGAGGTCTAGGGCGTATATAGGCACGCGTTGACCGAGGGTCAAAATAAGTTGCCAAAATAATCAGCCATTTCGCGCCGTTTTCATCACTTTTATTTCATTACTGCCGACGCAAACCCGCTTCTACGGCATCGGCCGCGCTCCATTCAATCAAACCCGCCCGAATCCCCTTGGCCGCCTTCGCCCGCCATTGGGGCGTCGTAAGGTTTTTCAAGTCACCGGAATTCGATAAAAACCCGATCTCGATTAAAACCGACGGTATATCTGCTGCTTTCAACACAGAAAACCCTGCCGATTGCCTCGGACGTTTGTGCATCTTGCCAATTGCCGCTGTCAGCCCGATCACCAACTGGTCCGCCAGTTTATCCGCTCGCGCCGTTGTTTCCACCCGTGCCATATCCATCAACACACCGGCAATCACATCATCCTGCCCGGCCAGATCAACACCGGCCAGCAGATCATCCCGATCATGGCGTTCCGCCAATATGGCCGAGGCCTCGTCCGTCGCGGTTTCAGACAGGGTATAAACCGTCGCCCCTGCGGCCCCTCCCTCGCTCAAAGTATCGGCATGCAGCGAGATAAACACATCCGCACCGGCCTTGCGTGCAATGCTGATCCGCGTTTCAAGCGGGACGAATATATCTTCATTGCGGGTCAAAACCACCCTGAACCCGCCTGCCCGCGTCAAATCCTCTTTGATCTGGCGGGCAAAGGACAACATCAGGTTTGCCTCGGTCTCGCCCCCGGTTTGCGCGCCTGGGTCAATCCCGCCGTGCCCCGGGTCCAGCACCACAACCAGCGCCCCACCGGTTTGGCGGGCCACCGGACGCGTCACACCGGCGCTTTGCGGCACTCCCCACAACGGGGTCTGCGGCGCGCCAGCGCGGGCAGCAAAATCGGACGCATCACTGCTCACCAGACGGATTTGCACCATCGCATCGCCGTCATTCGGATCTGTCACCATCGTTGCGGTTTTCACCACCAATGGCGCCGCCAGATCAACCACCATGCGCGACCAGCCGAGTCGAAACACTCCGATACGCGCCCCGCTTGCCTGTGAGCCTTGCAGCAGATCGGCTGCCTTCACCCCGCCCCAGTCCACTTCGCGAAAATCGACCACCAGCCGCCGCGGTTCATCCAGTGTGAACACCCGATACGGCACCGCCTGCGTCAAATGCAGATCAATCGCCAGACCGCTGCGTCCAGCATCCCGAATATAGGAGCGTGTAGCGTCCAGCCGCGCCAGCGCCGACATCTGCTGCGCCTGCGCCGCCCCTGCCCACAGGACAAAGACCATCATCAATAATCGTGTAATACCGCTCATCTGTCACCTATTTTACGGTGACTATACCGCCCCGCAAACAATTGCGAAACAGCCTTCCCATTATCGTTCCATAAATATCCGCGCCGCAGGCATCCCGCGCCCTCAGCCTGTGCCGCGTTTATCCATAAACGCCTTCAGTCGGGCCAGACCTTCCACAATATCCTCTGTCGCCCGCGCATAGGAAAACCGCAACGTCCCTGCCCCACGAACAGGGTCAAAATCCAGCCCCGGCGTGACCGCCACACCGGCCTCGCGCAGAATTTCATCAGCAAAGGCGCGGCTGTCGCCCGTCATCGAAGACACATCCGCATAGATGTAAAATGCCCCGTCCGGCGGCGCGATCCGGTCAAACCCCGCCTGCGGCAACCCCTCCAGCATCAACCGGCGGTTTTCGCGGTAAACATCCATGTTCCCCTCAAGCTCATCGCCACATTCCATTGCCGCCAGCGCCACCAGTTGCGAGGCATGCGAAGGACAGATGAACATATTCTGCGCCAGCCGCTCGATCACGCGCACATGATCTTCAGGCACAACCATCCAGCCCACCCGCCAGCCGGTCATCGAGAAATACTTGGAAAAGGAATTGATCACATAGACATCATCACTGATCTCCAGCGCCGAAACCGCGCGGCCCTCGTACTGGATGCCATGATAGATTTCATCGGAAATGAAACTGATCCCCTGATCCGCACTGGCATGGATCAACCCCTCCATCGCACCCCTGTCCAGCATTGTGCCCGAGGGATTCGCAGGCGAAGCCACAATCAACCCGTCCAATTCCCGCCCTGACAGATCAGCCGGAACCGGCTGCAAGCGGTTTTCAGCCGAGGTTTGAATCCCCACCGGTGCCAGATCCAGCGCGCTTAAAATCTGCCGATAAGACGGATAACCCGGCTCGCCCAGCCCCACCCGCGCGCCTGCGTCAAACAGCGTGGTAAAGGCCAGAATGAACGCACCGCTGGACCCCGGCGTCACAATCACCCGCGCCGGATCAAGGTCGATACCATACCATTCTTTATACAGCCCGGCGATCCGCGCCCGCAGTTCCGGTAGGCCCAGTGCCACGGTATACCCCATCGCCTGATCCTGCATCGCCTCTGCCAATGCGGCGCGCGCAGCAACGGGGGCCGGCGTGCCGGGCTGGCCGACTTCCATATGGATAATATGGCGCCCTGCCACCTCAGCGGCGCGCGCGGCCTCCATCACATCCATCACGATAAAGGGATCAACCACGCTTCGACTTGATGTTTTCATCATACCCCCGCAAACTGCGCAAAATTCAGGGGTCTTGTCCCAAGCAATGCAAAGAAGGTCAATGGCAGCATTTTTCATTAAACGGTTTTTACAAGTCGCGCTTTTTCTGGCCGCCCTAACCACCAGCGCCAGCGCCCAAAGCCTGATCCGCGATGCCGAAATCGAATATGCCCTGCGCAAGCTGGCGCAACCGATCTTTACCGCTGCCGGACTAAACGGTAACCACATCAAAATTCTGGTGATCAATGACAGCAACCTGAATGCCTTTGTTGCCGATAACCAGCATATGTTCATCAATTCCGGCCTGATCCTGAAACTGAAATCGGCCGAGGAACTGCAAGCCGTGATCGCCCACGAAACAGCCCATATCGCCAATGGCCATATCTCGCGGCGGCTGTCCAATATGCGCTCGGCTAGAACCGCTGCCGGTCTGGGTATTTTGCTGTCACTGGCCGCGGGTGCGGCTTCGGGGAACATTACCGCAGGCACCGGCGCCGCTGTTGGCACGATGAGTTCGGCCCAAAGGGTATTCCTGTCCCACACCCGCAGCGAGGAAAATTCGGCCGACCAGTCCGGTGCCCGTTACATGGCCCGCGCCGGGATTGACCCGCAAGCGATGGTCAAAGTGCTGGACCTGTTTCGCGGCCAAGAGGCGTTCTCGTCCACCTCGCGCCATATCGATCCTTACGCCCTGACCCACCCGATGTCTCGCGATCGTCTGCGCGCGGTCAAAGGCTATGCCGCCGCCTATGGCCCGCAAGGCAAACCCGATCCGAACGCCGGTTACTGGTATGCCCGCGCCCGTGGCAAACTGGGCGCCTTTATCCGCAACCCCAACTGGGGCCTGCGCGAAGCCCGCAAGACCAGCTACAAAGACGTGGCCCTGATGATGAAGGCCGTGGCCTATCACCAGATGCCAAATGTCAAAAAGGCACTCAAAGCAGTGGACGCTTTGGTCAAGGCCCGCCCGAATGATCCATATGCCCACGAACTGCGCGGCCAGATCCTGCTGGAATCACGCAAATTCAACGCCGCTGCCGCCGCTTATGCCAAAGCCGTGTCGCTTGCTCCGCGCGAGGCGCTGATCCTTGCTGGTTATGGCCACGCCCTGCTGGCCCAGGGCAACATCAAAAAGGCGCTGCCCGTGTTGGAAAAGGCCCGCGCGCGTGACCCGCAGGACGAACGCATGATGCGCGATCTGGCAATGGCCTATGCGAAAACCGGCAACAACGGCATGGCCTCGCTTGCTACTGCCGAACGATATGCCCTGCGCGGCCGCCTGAAAGACGCCGCCCTTCACGCCAAACGTGCCGCGGGCCTTTTGCCGCGTGGCTCGGCGGGGTGGAATAGGGCACAAGACGTGTTAAGAGCTGCGCAAGCAGTAGCAAAACGGAGATAAAACCAGCATGAAACGCATCCTACTGGCCACAGCATTGGCCATCACCACATTTACCGCGCCAGCATCGGCCACCGACCTGATGGATATGACCGACAGCGAACGCGATGTGTTTCGCGCCGAGGTCCGCGCCTATCTGATGGAAAATCCCGAGGTGCTGCTGGAAGCCATCAACGTGCTTGAGCAACGTCAGGCCGCCGAAGAAGCGGTGAACGATTCCACCCTGCTACAAAACAACGCTGAAGAAATATTCAACGACGGGGTATCCTATGTCGGTGGCAATCCGGATGGCGATGTTACCATTGTCGAATTCTCCGATTACCGCTGTCCTTATTGCAAACGCGCCCACCCCGAGGTGGCGCAATTGCTAGAAAAGGATGGAAACATCAAATTCATCTATAAGGAATTTCCAATCCTTGGGCCGGATTCCCTAACCGCGGCCCAGTTTGCCGTTGCCGTTCTGTTGCAGGACGGACCCGAAAAGTATCGCGCAGTCAACAATGCCCTGATGGAAATGCGTGGCGAACCCAGCGATGCGGCTTTGACACATATCGCGGACGGGTTCGGCCTGGATGGCACGGCCCTGCTGGATAAAATGAAAAGTGATGAAGTGATGCAAGTCATCAAGGCCAACCGCGCCCTTGGACAGCGCCTGAAAATATCAGGCACGCCGACTTTTATCATTGGTGATCAGTTGATCCGCGGATACATCCCACAAGACAATATGCAGGCTATCGTAGACGAAGCCCGCAAAGAGTAATTCAGGCTCCGTCCATCCCGCCAAACCGGGGGTGATGGACGGGGTATTACTCTGCCGCTTCTGTCTTGGCGATCTCGGCCTCGATCACAGCGGCGCGTTCCTCGACCTGCTCGACGATATGTTCGATCATCTCGTCATTGCTTAACTTGTGGCTTTGGGCACCGGCGATATAAACCATCCCGCTGCCTGCCCCGCCGCCGGTGAATCCGACATCTGTCATCAGGGCTTCGCCCGGGCCATTCACAACACAGCCAATGATACTTAGCGACATCGGCGTTTTGATATGTTCAAGGCGGCGCTCCAGCGTGTCCACCACCTTGATCACATCAAACCCCTGCCGCGCACATGAGGGGCAGGAAATGATATTCACCCCGCGATGGCGCAAGCCCAGAGATTTCAGAATTTCAAAGCCCACCTTGACCTCTTCCACCGGATCGGCAGACAGGGATACGCGGATGGTATCGCCAATGCCTGCCCACAGCAGATTGCCAAGACCGATGGCAGATTTGATGGTGCCGGACACCAATCCACCCGCTTCGGTTACGCCCAGATGGATCGGCGCGTCTGTGGCCTCGGCCAGTTGCTGGTAAGCGGCGGCGGTCATGAACACATCCGACGCTTTGACCGAAATCTTGAATTCGTGGAAATCATTGTCCTGCAGGATGCGTATATGTTCCAGCCCGCTTTCGACCATCGCGTCGGGGCACGGTTCGCCGTATTTTTCCAGCAGGTGTTTTTCCAGTGATCCCGCGTTCACGCCGATGCGGATAGAACAATTATGATCGCGCGCGGCCTTGATCACATCCTTTACCCGTTCAGGATTGCCGATATTGCCGGGGTTGATCCGCAGACAGGCGGCGCCTGCCTCGGCCGCCTCTATGGCGCGTTTGTAATGAAAATGGATATCGGCAACGATTGGCACGGGGCTTGCGGCGACAATTTCCTTTAGCGCGGCGGACGACTCCACGTCCGGCACCGACACCCGAACAATATCGGCGCCAGCCTCGGCACAGGCCAGAACCTGCTTGATGGTGGCCGCGGCGTCAGAAGTCAGCGTGTTGGTCATCGTCTGCACCGCAATCGGCGCATCCCCCCCGATTGGCACAGAGCCAACGTGGATTTTGCGGGATTTGCGGCGGTCAATATCGCGCCACGGACGGATCGGGTTATGCGTCATCACAAAGGGCCTTTGTTTGGGCTGCTATGGGGGAGTAGATAATCACCTGCGCAAACAGGTGCAACGCCAAGCTGGCGTTATTCGTCCGGCAATTTGGCAGGATCAACCGATAGTTCAGCCACCACTTTGGCCAGTTCAGCATTTTGTGTCAGATCGGCCAGCGCATATTTTTCGGTGATCTCGCCCTCGCCCAAGGCAACCTTGCTGACCACTGACGGGCCATCACCCGCAGGGCCGTATGTTTTACCATTCACAGCAAAATATACACCGCCGGCATAACCGGTGCGCAAAGTTGGCGGTTCTTCGGTTTTAGGCAGAACAAACTTGTCGCCGGGCTGCATGACTTTTTCATAGATCACTGTGCCGTCAGCAGATTTGACACGAACCCATGCCTCACGAACCGCAAAAATCGCCACTTCGGGCACGCCATCCTCGACCACCTTGATAAGGGTGGGGTCTGTAGGTTCGGGGGACAGGTCGGGTTGGTCCAACCCTGCCATGACCCGCCGAAGCTCGGGGGCGCTTAGGCTGGTATCGGGCGCCAATGTGCCAAAGCTGTCGGGGTTCAGCGCTGCAATCGGACCATCACGGGCCACCATAACCGGCACTTCCAATGCCTGCGGGCGATACAGCCGGTCCAGTGCATCGGGCGATGGTGCCACGAACCCCGTGGTTTCCTCCTCGCTCATTGCCAATACGTCTTCGCGGCCTGCCAGCGGATCCACTGCCGTTGCCAGCCCGGGGGCCTGTTCGACCGGGGCAAACTGCACGCGTTGTACTTCCTGCAAAACGGTCCAGCCGCCGTATCCAATGCCACCGATCAGTGCGACCAGAACCATCATTGATCCGATTGCATTGATCTCGACACCGGAAAAGAAGGATTCCTTGCGTGGCAGGAACGTTGCATTCGGGTCAGCCAACGGGTCGCGATTCTGCACGACACGCTCGGTTTTTTGCGACGTGGTCGATGAAGCCTGCGCCGACATTCCGTGGGCCGTTTCGTAATCGCTTTCATCACAGAATTTCTGAAAGGCCCATTCCGGATCCATCCCCAGATAGCGCGCATAGGAACGCACATATCCGGCAATAAAACTGGGGGATTCAAAGGCGCTGGGATCGGCGTTTTCAATCGCCGCAACATAGGTCGCTTTGATCTTTAGTTCGCGTTGGACATCCTGCAGGGATTTGCCAAGGGTCGCGCGTTCGCCGCGCATCACATCCCCAAGACGTAGATCATATGCATCGAATCCAGACGGATGGACTGTTTCTTCAGCCTCTTTGGGCGTAAAAATTCGCCCGATCATGTGCCCTGCTCCGATGTCACCACATAGTCCCCAAAAGTGTCGACGATTCGCTTTACGCCAACCTATTACGGAATCGTTACCACAAACCAATCAATATTGCACGTTTTCAGATAGTTTAGCCTGTAAGGTCGGCGCGATTCAGCGCACATTGGGACCATAGATCATCCATGGCATGAACCAGCTTGTCCATCTCCTCGGGGCCATGCACCGGCGACGGGGTAAACCGTAACCGTTCGGTGCCCCGTGGCACGGTCGGGAAATTGATCGGCTGGACGTAAATACCGTAGTTTTCCAGCAGCAGATCAGACAGCATTTTGCATTTCACCGGATCACCCACATGCACCGGTACGATATGGCTGCCGTGATCGGTGATCGGCAGGCCCATCGCCTTTAGACGATCCTTCAGGATGCGCGCATGGGTCTGTTGCAATTCGCGCAGATGCGGATCGGTTTTCAGATGTTTGACCGACGCCGCCGCCCCCGCTGCAACTGCGGGCGGCAGGCTTGTGGTGAAAATAAAACCGGGCGCATAGGAACGGATCGCATCCGCCATCTTGGCGCTGGTGGCAATATAGCCGCCATGCACACCGTATGCTTTGCCCAAGGTGCCGTTGATGATATCGATCCGGTCCATCAGCCCGTCACGTTCGGCCACACCGGCGCCATGAGCACCATACATGCCCACGGCATGCACTTCGTCAATATAGGTTAATGCGCCAAATTCTTCTGCCAGATCAAGCACTTCTTCGATTGGGCCAAAATCGCCATCCATCGAATAGATTGATTCAAAGGCAATCAGTTTCGGTGCGTCCTTGTCCAAGCCTTCCAGCAATTCGCTCAGGTGGGCGGTATCATTGTGGCGCCAGACCTTTTTATCGCAACGCCCGCGGATAATGCCCTGAATCATCGACGCATGGTTCAATTCATCCGACAAAATAGTCAGCCCGGGGAACAACAACGGCAAGGTGGAAAGCGTGGCGTCATTGGCAATATAGGCCGATGTGAAAATCAGCGCCGCTTCTTTTTGATGCAAATCGGCAAGCTCGGATTCCAGTGCCTTGTGGTACACCGTGGTGCCGGAAATATTGCGGGTCCCGCCCGACCCGGCACCGGTTGCATGCAGCGCGTCGTGCATCGCTTCCAGCACATGCGGGTGCTGGCCCATGCCCAGATAATCATTGCCACACCAGACGGTGATTTCCTGCTCGCTGCCATCGGGTTTGCGCCAGATCGCATGCGGGAAAGCCCCCTTGCGACGTTCGATATCAATAAAGGTGCGATAGCGTCCTTCGTCGTGCAGACGTTGCAGGCTTTCGTCGATCTTGGCGGAATAATCCAATGGTCAGCTCCCTAATATCCAGCGGCCCAGAATCACCGCTGTCGTTCGCGTTATCACAGGGAATAGCGCAGTTGTTTTAACAAAAACAGGTTACAAAATGCCGCGCGACCTAATTGTCCTGAATTACAACCCTACAGTCAGTCGCGCCTTTTTCAGATGCTGCTTTGTTACAGGCTGCCACCGCTGCCTCGGCTGCGCCATCACCCTTGGCAATCGCATAATCGCCGGTTGTTGGCGAAATCGCCATCGCCTTGGCCCCACGCCCTTTCAGATATGTTTTCCTGAATGCCGTTGTGGCACTCGCGGATAATTGCAAAGGTTGTTCGGAAAATTTGCGCGGAACGACATAAGCCACCATCAAACACTTTGGCCCGCCGCCACGCAGGGCATTGCATTCCTTGATAGCCGCAGCTTCGGCGGCCTTAATGCTGTGGTGGTTTGCCACAGCTGAAATAGACTTATGCGCCAGCCCCTGTTTAGGCGATGCCGCAACAGCCCCGTAATACAGCACCGCCTTGAACTCGGGCATATCCGCCATCAATTCCAGGGTTTTCACATCGACATCCGTCATAAAATCCTGCGGCACCACAACAAATTCCGTTTTCTTCGGGGAAAACAGCATCCGCTTGGCCTCTTTGCCGGTAAAGGGCGCCTCGCCCGCCATGGCCTGCGTGACGCCCAATACGATAATTGCCGCTGCGGTAAAGAGCTATGCCCAAAAGTTGGTGACGCAGTAATCAGGCGGCATGTTTTTCCTGCTTGATCCCGTCCTTAAATTCAACCCCTTCGATGATTTCCGGCAATCGGAATGCGCCGTCGAGTTTACGCCATTTCTTCTTTGCCGACATCATCAGGCGGAAGGTCATTGCCAAGGCGGTCTTGCGCCCGAGGCAGCCTTTGGTCTTCTTCGTTCGGTGCCGCACGGTGGCAAATATGCTTTCGATGGGGTTGGATGTGCGGATGTGTTTCCAGTGCTCGGCAGGGAAGTCGTAGAAGGTCAGCAGCACGTCCCGGTCCTTGGTCAGCTTCCCCACGGCACGCTCGTATTTCACGCCATAGGCTTCGATGAAGAAATTGAACGCGGCCTCGGCGTCCCGTTTGTTCTCGGCCATCCAGATGTCCTGTAGATGGCCCTTGGCTTTGGCTTGCAGCGACTTCGGCATGGCATTCAGGACGTTGCCGGTTTTATGCACCCAGCAGCGCTGCTCCCGGGTCTCACCGAACACCTCCCGCAAGGCGTTCCAGAAGCCGAGCGCGCCATCACCAACGGCCAGATCAGGGGCTTTTCTGAGGCCACGACGTTGCAAGTCCAGCAGCAGTTCACGCCAGCTCTGGCTGCTTTCTCGATACCCGTCCACGAGGCCCAGAACATCCTTGTTACCCCACTCGTCCGCGCCGATGATCACCAGCATGCATTGCTTGTCAGCATCCGTGCGCGGCTTGAAATAAACCCCGTCGGCCCAGAAATACACATAGCGTTTGGCCGACAGGTCACGCCGGTTCCAACGCTCGTATTCTGCCCACCACTCCGCCTTCAGGCGCGAAATCGTGCTCGATGTCAAACCACCCGCATCAGGCCCCAGAAGGGCCGCCAGTGCTTCGCCGAAATCACCCGTGGAAATACCTTTGAGATAGAGCCAGGGCAACAACTCCTCGACCGACTTTGCCCGGCGCAGATACGGCGGCAGAAGCGTCGAGGTGAACCTGATCTTCTCCGCCCCCGTGCCACGATCACGCACCCGAGGCACATTCACCGGGACAGGGCCGATCCCCGTCATCACCTCGCGCTCCGGCAGGTATCCGTGGCGAACAAGGCGCTGGCGACCGGCCGAATCCCTCAAATGCGCGTGTTGCGCCATCAGATCACAAACCTCGGCCTCGACCGCCTGTGCCAACAGATCCCGCGCGCCTTTGCGCAAGATATCCGTCAGCGGATCAGGTGAAATTCCGGCTGGATCGGTAAACTCCAAAATAGTATCGTCTTCCATGTGGCATATCCTTTTCTCTCTGAGAATCGCGGCGCGTCAACACCGCCATGATATGCCACCCAATCACCCCATCACCAACTTTCGGGCATTACTCGTCACCGGCGCATCCGGTTTTCTTGCCAGCCATATCCTGCTGCAACTTCTGGAACAGGGCTATACCGTGGGTTGTGTCTCGAAAGTGGTGGAAATTGATTTCAGGCACCTCCGAGCGGGTTGAGTTATGCGCCGGTCAGGCGGCTTGGTCAAGGGTTGCGTCGGCGACGGGCTGAGCGAGCGTTTCCCAGCCATCGACCTTTCGCATGACGATCTGCCCCGAGGCCATCAGAGCCCAAAGCAGCATCGGCACGGTCTCGGCGCATGGCAGCACGGTCTGGGTCTTGATGCGGCGGCGGAATTCCTCGTTCAGGCGTTCGATCGCATTTGTCGTTCTGGCCGATTTCCACTGGCCTTGTGGCAGACGCGTGAAGGTGAAAAGCTTATCTCCTGCTTCTTCCAAGCTGTCAGCGACGGCCTTGCATTTCAGCCGCCATTTTCGCAGAAATGCCTTGCGGCGGGTGGCGATTTCCTCGGGTGTTTTGGCGTAGATCATGTCGCGGTAATCTTCTGTCAACTCATCATGCATACGCTTGGGTGCCTTGGCCAGAAGGTTGCGGTGCTTGTGCACCGTGCACCTCTGGATCGGCAGATCTTCACCCCAGAGGGCAATGAGAGCGACCTCAAGTCCCGGTGCCCCGTCCACGATGACAAATTCGGGCCGTTTCAACCCGCGCGCATCCAGATCGTTGATGAACTGACGCCAGGCGGAGGTGCTTTCGCCGCCCATGTTCATCAGTGATAACAAGACCTTCTGCCCATCCCGGCGCACGCCAATCGCGGCCAGAACCGAGATATTGGTGGCCTTCCTGTCAATCCGCGTTTTGATCACGGTGCCGTCCAGGATCAGCCGCACGATGTCTTCATCCGCAAGGCTGCGGGCGCACCACGCCTGCCAGTCCACCTTCACCTTGCGCCAGGCGCGGCTCACCACATCCTTGCTGACCGCCCCCTGAAACAGGCCGAACAGGGCGCGTTTTACCCGCCGTGTGTTGGTGCCCGAAAGGTAGACAGCAGCGATCAGCGCCTCGGCCTTCTTCGTCAGCCGCTGGTAGCGGGGCAATGCCTTCGAGCGCCATTCTCTGGCCTTGCCGGCCTCGCCTGTGATCCGCGCACGCGGCACGCGCACCGTTTCGGTTCCAAATGTTCCGACCAGTTGCCGCTCGCGATGCCCGTGGCGGTATCCGGCCTTTGCCCCGCCGCTGCGGCCATACCGGCAACGGCCCAGAAACTGCTCCAGCTCCTCTTCGAAAACCGCCTCGATCGTCGCGCGGATGTTCTGGCGCAGCCGGTCTTCAATCGGGTCATAGCCTGCTTCATTGGCCAGTAGCGCGGATGTCGATGTTGCTGTATTCTTTGTCATGGCGTGATCTCCTTGGCGGTTCCAGCCGCCGGTTGGGTGGCTTCGATGCACCCGGAGATTACGCCGTCCTCGAATTTCCACCAAACTCGCGACACTACCATACCGTGCGCGGCTCGGTCCGTAACGCGGCCAAGGGCGCGCACATCCGCGAGGTGCTGAAAACACATGGGGCCGATACCAGCCGGCTAAGCTTTGTCGAACTTGACCTGATGCAGGACGCGGGTTGGGACGAGGCAATGGACGGGGTGGATTACCTGCTGCACACCGCCTCGCCATTTGTCACCACATCCCCCAAAGACCCCGATGAAATCATCAAACCCGCCCTTGAGGGCACCCGCCGCGCGCTGAACGCCGCCTTGCGGGCCAATGTCAAACGCATCGTGCTGACCTCGTCGATGGTGGCGGCCTGTCACGGGCATGAAAAATACCGCACCGCCCCCTACACCGAAGCCGACTGGACCAACCCGTCGGGCAAGGACGTGACCCCTTATATCCTGTCCAAGACCCTTGCCGAACAGGAAGCGTGGAAAATCATGGAGGCCGCAGCCAGACGCGACGACCTGACCGTGATCAACCCCGGCTTTATCCTTGGCCCGTTGTTAGAGCAGGACATCGGCACCTCGGGCGCGATCATCAAACGGCTGATGAAGGGCGAATTGCCCGGCTGCCCCCGCATCTATTTTTCCATCGTCGATGTGCGTGACGCGGCCGAATTGCACCTGTTGGCAATGCATGATTCAGCCACATTCGGCCGTCGCGTATTTGCGGCAGGACCGTCGATCGAATTCGTTGATGTCGCCAAAACACTGGCCGATGAATTCCCGGCCCACGCCAAGAAAATTCCCACCCGCCGCCTGCCCGATATCATCGTCCGGCTGGTGGCGTTATTTGACGGCGATGTGAAAAGCGCCGCGATGAATCTGGGGCGACAGCATCATATGGACATATCATTGGCCGAGCCACTGCTAGGCCGCCCATTGACCGACATAAACGAGGCCATCCGAAGCATGGGGCAATCATTGATCGACCTTGGGCAGGTTTAGGGCATGTCACACCAAATTGAATTCATCAACCGGACCCAATCTGGCGCGACAAGCCAAAGCAATACAAAGGTGAAAAGGCCAAAGGACCGCCTATAACTGCTCCAGCACCTCATCGCTGGCTTCAAAGTTGGTGGTCACCCGCTGCACGTCGTCGTCATCTTCCAGCGCCTCAATCAGTTTCATCAGCTTTTGCATGCCTTCCAGATCCAGCTCGGTGGTGATGTTCGGGCGCCATACCAGTTTTACGGTTTCAGCCTCGCCCAATGTGTCCTCTAACTCGCCCGCAACCGATGCCAGATCGGTGTCGGCTGTGACGATCACATAACCTTCGTCGGTATCCTCGACATCTTCGGCCCCCGCTTCCAGCGCGGCTTCGAATACGGTTTCCAGATCACCGGCAGATAAAGGATACAGAATTTCGCCCTTGCGATCGAACATGAAGCCGACCGATCCGGTTTCACCCAGATTGCCGCCGGTTTTGGTAAACAGCGAGCGCACCGAACTGGCCGTGCGGTTTTTGTTATCTGTCATCGCCTCGACAATCACCGCAACCCCGCCGGGGCCATACCCCTCGTAACGGATTTCATCGTAATTATCGCCCTCGCCCGCCGCCGACTTTTTAATCGCGCGGTCGATCACGTCCTTGGGCACCGAATTCGACTTGGCCTCTTTCACCGCCATGCGCAAACGCGGGTTTTTATCGGGGTCCGGGTCGCCCATTTTGGCGGCTACGGTAATTTCCTTGGACAGCTTCGAGAACAGTTTCGAGCGCAATTTGTCCTGACGCCCCTTGCGGTGCTGGATGTTTGCCCATTTTGAGTGGCCTGCCATGATGATACCCCGTCGAGTTTTCCATATTTAATGCCTCTATAAAACACGGATCACACCTGCACAACATTGCAAAACGCGCCCCAATCGGTTTCTAGTGGACAAAACCAAAGGAGCCGCGCCCGTGACCAGTGACCAGATTATCCTTTTTTCCCTGTTCGGGGCCGTGTTTGCCCTGCTGCTCTGGGGTAAATTCCGCTATGACCTTGTGGCCTTTACCGCTTTGCTGGTCGGGGTGGTGCTGGGCGTGATCCCCACCAAACACGCCTTTGACGGGTTCGGCCATCCGGCCACGCTGGTGGTGGCACTGGTGCTGGTGGTTTCCGCCGGGCTGGTACGTTCGGGGGCGGTGTTCCTGATCACCCGCACGCTGGTCGATAGTTCGCGCAAACTGGGTGCGCATATTGCCCTGATGGGCGCCATCGGCGGGGTGCTGTCGGCCTTTATGAACAACGTCGCGGCGCTGGCCCTGTTGATGCCAGTCGATATCCAGACCGCCCGCAAGGCCGGTCGCAAACCCGGCCTGTCGCTGATGCCGCTATCCTTTGCCACCATCCTTGGCGGTATGGTCACCCTGATCGGCACCCCGCCCAATATCATCATCGCCACCATCCGCGAGGACAGTCTGGGCAAACCCTTCAACATGTTCGATTTCGCACCTGTCGGCGGGGTAACCGCGATTGCTGGTCTGCTGTTCGTGGCCTTCATCGGCTGGCGTTTGATCCCGCAGGGCGATGACTCGACCGAGGCCGGCGATCCGATGGCGGATATGGCGCAATACATTGCAGAACTGACAGTGCCCGAAGACTCCAAACACATCGGCAAACGTGTGCGCGACCTGACCGAAGTAGCGGACAAAAACGATGTCGCTATCCTTGGGTTGGTGCGGGATGGCAAGCGACGCTATGGCACGGCCCAGAACGTGAAACTTCAGGCCGGAGATGCGCTGGTGCTTGAGGCCAGCCCCGACGCGCTGGACGAATTCCGCGCCGCCCTGTCGCTGGATTTTGCCGAAAGCAAACGCCAAGAGGCGCTACAGGCCGATGGCGACGGATTGCAGATCGTCGAGGTGGTGGTGCCCGAAGATTCCCGCATCAATGGCAAAACCGCGCAGGCCATCGGCCTTGGCTGGCGGCAACGCACCGTGCTGATGGGGATTTCCCGCTCTGGCCGCCGGATCACCAAACAGGTGCGCAAAACCGTGGTGCGGGCCGGCGACATTCTGCTGCTGCTGGTGCCGCAGGACAAAGCGGCGGATGTCACCGAATGGCTGGGATGCCTGCCGCTGGCCGATCGCGGGCTGGCCGTGACGGACGAAAAGAAAGTCTGGCTGGCCATCGGCATGTTCGCCGCTGCCGTGGCAGCCGCCAGTCTGGGGCTGATCTATCTGCCGATTGCGCTGGGGCTGGTTGTGGTCGGCTTTGTGCTGACCAAAATCCTGCCGCTGGCCGATATTTACGACCATATTTCATGGCCGGTGGTGGTGCTGCTGGGGTCGATGATCCCGCTGGGATCGGCGCTTGAAACCTCGGGCGGAACAGAATTGATCGCCGGTTGGCTGATCGACCTGACCGGCGGCATGCCACCCTGGGCGATCCTGACGGTGCTGATGATCGTCACCATGAGCCTGTCGGATGTGCTGAACAACACCGCCACCACCATTGTTGCCGCCCCCATCGGCATCCAGATGGCGCAAACGCTAAACGTCAATCCCGATCCGTTCCTGATGGCGGTTGCTGTCGCGGCCTCCTGCGCCTTCCTGACGCCCATCGGGCATAAGAACAACACCCTAATCCTAGGCCCCGGTGGCTACAGCTTTGGGGATTACTGGCGGATGGGCCTGCCGCTGGAAATTCTGGTGGTTGCCGTCAGCATTCCGGCGATACTGGTGTTCTGGCCGTTGTGACAATTGTTTCTGATTACTTTTAAGAATAATGCTCGCTCATTAAATGCTTTCGGCATCAATCCACATCTTGTGAAACGCCCTACTAAATACTACTATGAGGGGAATTGCAAAACAGCTATGGAATTATAAATGTCGAACTATACTCGAGTCTTTGAAAACTCTGTTTTTCTTGACCAATGGCAAAGAATCTCTGAATTATTAGATGCGATTGACGACAGCCAATTTGACACAGGTTTCAAAGAAAACCTCTTAAGATTTAGGAAGGCATACAAATTCATTGACGGGTTAACTCAAAACATTGACCCCGACTATTTGGAGTAATGCCCGAAAGTTGGTGATGGGGTGATTGGGTGGCATATCATGGCGGTGTTGACGCGCCGCGATTCTCAGAGAGAAAAGGATATGCCACAGGTAGTGTCGCGAGTTTGGTGGAAATTCGAGGACGGCGTAATCTCCGGGTGCATCGAAGCCACCCAACCGGCGGCTGGAACCGCCAAGGAGATCACGCCATGACAAAGAATACAGCAACATCGACATCCGCGCTACTGGCCAATGAAGCAGGCTATGACCCGATTGAAGACCGGCTGCGCCAGAACATCCGCGCGACGATCGAGGCGGTTTTCGAAGAGGAGCTGGAGCAGTTTCTGGGCCGTTGCCGGTATGGCCGCAGCGGCGGGGCAAAGGCCGGATACCGCCACGGGCATCGCGAGCGGCAACTGGTCGGAACATTTGGAACCGAAACGGTGCGCGTGCCGCGTGCGCGGATCACAGGCGAGGCCGGCAAGGCCAGAGAATGGCGCTCGAAGGCATTGCCCCGCTACCAGCGGCTGACGAAGAAGGCCGAGGCGCTGATCGCTGCTGTCTACCTTTCGGGCACCAACACACGGCGGGTAAAACGCGCCCTGTTCGGCCTGTTTCAGGGGGCGGTCAGCAAGGATGTGGTGAGCCGCGCCTGGCGCAAGGTGAAGGTGGACTGGCAGGCGTGGTGCGCCCGCAGCCTTGCGGATGAAGACATCGTGCGGCTGATCCTGGACGGCACCGTGATCAAAACGCGGATTGACAGGAAGGCCACCAATATCTCGGTTCTGGCCGCGATTGGCGTGCGCCGGGATGGGCAGAAGGTCTTGTTATCACTGATGAACATGGGCGGCGAAAGCACCTCCGCCTGGCGTCAGTTCATCAACGATCTGGATGCGCGCGGGTTGAAACGGCCCGAATTTGTCATCGTGGACGGGGCACCGGGACTTGAGGTCGCTCTCATTGGAGCTATGCCCAAAAGTTGGTGACGCAGTAATCAGGCGGCATGTTTTTCCTGCTTGATCCCGTCCTTAAATTCAACCCCTTCGATGATTTCCGGCAATCGGAATGCGCCGTCGAGTTTACGCCATTTCTTCTTTGCCGACATCATCAGGCGGAAGGTCATTGCCAAGGCGGTCTTGCGCCCGAGGCAGCCTTTGGTCTTCTTCGTTCGGTGCCGCACGGTGGCAAATATGCTTTCGATGGGGTTGGATGTGCGGATGTGTTTCCAGTGCTCGGCAGGGAAGTCGTAGAAGGTCAGCAGCACGTCCCGGTCCTTGGTCAGCTTCCCCACGGCACGCTCGTATTTCACGCCATAGGCTTCGATGAAGAAATTGAACGCGGCCTCGGCGTCCCGTTTGTTCTCGGCCATCCAGATGTCCTGTAGATGGCCCTTGGCTTTGGCTTGCAGCGACTTCGGCATGGCATTCAGGACGTTGCCGGTTTTATGCACCCAGCAGCGCTGCTCCCGGGTCTCACCGAACACCTCCCGCAAGGCGTTCCAGAAGCCGAGCGCGCCATCACCAACGGCCAGATCAGGGGCTTTTCTGAGGCCACGACGTTGCAAGTCCAGCAGCAGTTCACGCCAGCTCTGGCTGCTTTCTCGATACCCGTCCACGAGGCCCAGAACATCCTTGTTACCCCACTCGTCCGCGCCGATGATCACCAGCATGCATTGCTTGTCAGCATCCGTGCGCGGCTTGAAATAAACCCCGTCGGCCCAGAAATACACATAGCGTTTGGCCGACAGGTCACGCCGGTTCCAACGCTCGTATTCTGCCCACCACTCCGCCTTCAGGCGCGAAATCGTGCTCGATGTCAAACCACCCGCATCAGGCCCCAGAAGGGCCGCCAGTGCTTCGCCGAAATCACCCGTGGAAATACCTTTGAGATAGAGCCAGGGCAACAACTCCTCGACCGACTTTGCCCGGCGCAGATACGGCGGCAGAAGCGTCGAGGTGAACCTGATCTTCTCCGCCCCCGTGCCACGATCACGCACCCGAGGCACATTCACCGGGACAGGGCCGATCCCCGTCATCACCTCGCGCTCCGGCAGGTATCCGTGGCGAACAAGGCGCTGGCGACCGGCCGAATCCCTCAAATGCGCGTGTTGCGCCATCAGATCACAAACCTCGGCCTCGACCGCCTGTGCCAACAGATCCCGCGCGCCTTTGCGCAAGATATCCGTCAGCGGATCAGGTGAAATTCCGGCTGGATCGGTAAACTCCAAAATAGTATCGTCTTCCATGTGGCATATCCTTTTCTCTCTGAGAATCGCGGCGCGTCAACACCGCCATGATATGCCACCCAATCACCCCATCACCAACTTTCGGGCATTACTCTCGAAGCCACCCAACCGGCGGCTGGAACCGCCAAGGAGATCACGCCATGACAAAGAATACAGCAACATCGACATCCGCGCTACTGGCCAATGAAGCAGGCTATGACCCGATTGAAGACCGGCTGCGCCAGAACATCCGCGCGACGATCGAGGCGGTTTTCGAAGAGGAGCTGGAGCAGTTTCTGGGCCGTTGCCGGTATGGCCGCAGCGGCGGGGCAAAGGCCGGATACCGCCACGGGCATCGCGAGCGGCAACTGGTCGGAACATTTGGAACCGAAACGGTGCGCGTGCCGCGTGCGCGGATCACAGGCGAGGCCGGCAAGGCCAGAGAATGGCGCTCGAAGGCATTGCCCCGCTACCAGCGGCTGACGAAGAAGGCCGAGGCGCTGATCGCTGCTGTCTACCTTTCGGGCACCAACACACGGCGGGTAAAACGCGCCCTGTTCGGCCTGTTTCAGGGGGCGGTCAGCAAGGATGTGGTGAGCCGCGCCTGGCGCAAGGTGAAGGTGGACTGGCAGGCGTGGTGCGCCCGCAGCCTTGCGGATGAAGACATCGTGCGGCTGATCCTGGACGGCACCGTGATCAAAACGCGGATTGACAGGAAGGCCACCAATATCTCGGTTCTGGCCGCGATTGGCGTGCGCCGGGATGGGCAGAAGGTCTTGTTATCACTGATGAACATGGGCGGCGAAAGCACCTCCGCCTGGCGTCAGTTCATCAACGATCTGGATGCGCGCGGGTTGAAACGGCCCGAATTTGTCATCGTGGACGGGGCACCGGGACTTGAGGTCGCTCTCATTGCCCTCTGGGGTGAAGATCTGCCGATCCAGAGGTGCACGGTGCACAAGCACCGCAACCTTCTGGCCAAGGCACCCAAGCGTATGCATGATGAGTTGACAGAAGATTACCGCGACATGATCTACGCCAAAACACCCGAGGAAATCGCCACCCGCCGCAAGGCATTTCTGCGAAAATGGCGGCTGAAATGCAAGGCCGTCGCTGACAGCTTGGAAGAAGCAGGAGATAAGCTTTTCACCTTCACGCGTCTGCCACAAGGCCAGTGGAAATCGGCCAGAACGACAAATGCGATCGAACGCCTGAACGAGGAATTCCGCCGCCGCATCAAGACCCAGACCGTGCTGCCATGCGCCGAGACCGTGCCGATGCTGCTTTGGGCTCTGATGGCCTCGGGGCAGATCGTCATGCGAAAGGTCGATGGCTGGGAAACGCTCGCTCAGCCCGTCGCCGACGCAACCCTTGACCAAGCCGCCTGACCGGCGCATAACTCAACCCGCTCGGAGGTGCCTGAAATCAATTTCCACCACTTTCGAGACACAACCGTTCCTTCAACCAGAATGGTGACGCCAATGGCGGGAATGCAAATGCCAGCGAAGGCATCGGTAACTCCGGTTACGGCGGTGAAAGCAGCGGCAGTGCAGACGCCAATGGCGATGATGGTTATGCCGAAGCATACGGTGGTAACTCCGATGCAACCGGTGGATCCTTTGACGAAGTCGAAGGCGGCTCGAACAGCGCCGGAGACGGTGGCGATGGCGCAGGCGCCGGAGCAATGTCGGCAGGTCTTGGTGGACTTGGTGGCGGTTCCGGTTCAGGCGGTGACGGCGGTTCGTCCGATGCAGGCGACGGTGGTGCAGCCACTGGCGTAGGTGTTGGTGTCGGACTTGGCCTGATCGCAGCCGGGCTGGGTCTGGGTGCTGGTCAAGGTGGTGATGGCGGCGACAGCGGCGACGCTGACGGCGGCAACGGGCCTGGTGTCGGTGTCGGTATCGGTGCCGGTATTGGTGTCGCAGACGCCATGGGCGGCATGGGCGGCATGGGCGGAGGCGCTATTGGTGCCGGCGCAAGTGCTGGTGACGCCACAGGTAGAATTGCCGGTGGCAACGATGCGGCCGTTCACGGTGGCAACGGTGGTGATGGCGGCATGGCCTGGACAGGCGCCGGCGGCAACGGGACCGCTGCTGGTAGCTGGGGTTCAGGCAATGGCGATGACGGTTATGTAACCGGAACATCGGCAGCCGATGCTTCGTCTTTTGTCAACACCACAGCCTTTAACCAAAATATCGTAATGGGTGCCAATGTGCTTGGCAACTCGGTCGATATGACGGTTGTTGGCGGGTCGCTTGATTCGACTATGATTGGCGACGACGCAACCGGCTAATCAGTTTGAGCGATAACACCGGCCTGCGCGGCGGACCTCTTTCGCGCAGGCCCTTAATTAGCAATAAGGGAACCTCTAAAAATCCCCCAAAATCCGGCCTGACGGGGTAGAATCGTCATCAGGATGAAAATGATTCGACCGACGGGGTTTTGTCATGGGTCAGATGGGATTTTTTGATCTTTCCAGCCGATACGCGGGACTGGACAAATCTGGTGATCCGCTGGTGTTGCTCAACGACATGGTGCCGTTCGAGGATTACCGGGACGAGCTGAAGGCCATATGGCGCACGCCGCCCGAACAGCGCAAATCCAACGCTGGCCGCCCGCCTTGGGATGAGGTGCTGATATTCAAGACGATGGTTTTGCAGCAGCTCTACAACCTCTCTGACGATCAGATCGAGTATCAGATCCGCGACCGCCTGTCGTTCATGCGGTTTCTCGGCCTTGGCATTGAAGACAGCGTACCTGACGCCAAGACCATCTGGGCCTACCGTGAAAGGCTGGCCGGGGCCGGGAAGATGAAGGAGCTGTTTGACAAGTTCGATGCCTTTCTGCGCGAAAAGGGCTATCTGGCGATGGGCGGGCAGATTGTTGATGCGAGCATCGTTCCGGCGCCGCGCCAGCACAACAAAAGGGACGAGAACGAGAAAATCAAGGCGGGCGAAACGCCTGAAGAGTGGGAGGAAAAACCCCACAAGAAGCGCCAGAAGGACGTGGATGCGCGCTGGACGAAGAAGCACGGCAAGAGCTATTACGGCTACAAGAACCACATCAATGTCGACCGGCGGCACAAATTCATCCGCGCTTATGATGTCACCGATGCCGCCGTGCATGACAGCCAGGCGCTTGCCGGTCTGATTGATGCGAGCAACACCTCATCGGACCTGTGGGCCGACAGCGCCTATCGCTCGCAAAAGATCGAAAGCGAGCTGGAAGAGCGGGGGCTTCACAGCCATATCCATCACAAGGGCAGGCGCGGCAAGCCGCTTGGCGAGCGCCAGCAAAAGGCCAACCGGAGGCGCTCGAAAGTGCGGGTCCGGGTCGAGCATGTATTCGCTTTTCAGGAGCGCTCCATGGGCGGCAAGCTGATCCGCTCCATCGGCCTGAAGCGGGCGCGATTTCGCATCGGGATGATGAACCTGGTCTACAACATGAAGCGCTTCGTCCAGTTCGAATGCGGCCTGGCGGCGCCGGGATAAGGGTTCATGGGGTGAGGTGTGCCTGAAATACCCAAAACCGGCTTGAAACCGGTGAAAATGGGTTTATGATCCGAAGCAATCAGGCGGGACAGGCGAAAAACCGTCCACCCCGCCGCGAAGAAGGCGAAAACGGGAATTTACAGAGGTTCCCAATAAGATACCGGATTTTCATCGTGGCCATGGGCAAGCCACTGATTTACCTCATATTTGCAGGACACGGAAATGGCCTTTGACGACAAATCAGAAATCATTGCGCATTTTATTGGTATATTTAACACCAATACCGAAGCCGCCCGTTTGCGTTCGGATTATGACAAATTCCGCGCCGAGGTTAAGAAGACCGATGGACCCAATGACCTGATGAATATCAACGTCAAGGTGACCAGCCCTTTTGCGGAAACCGGTTTCCAACCGGGTCTGAACATTAATAACAATTCATATTCTGCACAGATCAACGTCGCATCCCCCGCCCATTCACTGCAAGACGCCGGGGTGAAGGCGCTGAACATTCAGAAAATTGCTCTGGGCACCCTGCCCGATCTGCCTCTGGCTTCGCAGATTGGCGGCTTTGGTGTCTATAGTTTCACATATTTCCTTCATCCCCCTTCTTCAGTTGCCACGATAAATATCCAGCAAAACCTGCTGGTTGACGATGATGTATTTGCCAACGTAGATCTGGGTGTCGAATTTGTTGACCCGTCCGTATTTCACACCGCGGTAAATGAGCTGGCGAACACCGCCGAGAGTTTACAGATCGTCCAAATTCCGGATCTGCCGGAAAACGGGGACGCCATCGCGCAAAATGCGCTGACCACAGTTGAAGCACTGGCCACAGCGACAGCCCCTGAAATGGAGGGTGCCACGATTGATCTGGCGCATGGGCAGGACGCCGTTGGAATTGTTGAAAATGGAAATGCCACAAACGAAGTCAGCAATCTGAAAGACGCCATGCCCGCAGTGAAGCAACCACATGAAAGCGTGGAAACTCAGGATGATACCCCCGGGCATGTTGTTAATACCGGTGGTTCGACGATGGTTAACCAAGCAGTTGTGACAACCAACTGGCTGGACGCCCCCGTAATTGCAGTGATGGGCGATTATGTTTCTGTCAGTGCCGTTGGCCAGGTCAATGTCTGGAATGATACCGATACGACAAACATTGCAGCAGGTGCAGTGATCTCGTCTACAACTCACGGACTTAACAGTTCGACGATCACCACCGTTGCCAATGCCGTCGCTGAAAGCGGATATACAGGAGGGCCTGAAACCGTCATCGTCACACGGATTGAAGGGAATGTGGTCAATGTGAACTACATCCAGCAATATAATTTTGCCTATGACAATGATGTCGTCAGCGTCACCTTTTCAGCGACGGAAACCTATCTTGAACTGTCGGACAACACGCTGGTCAATATTGCCGACCTGGTCGAGCTTGGCTTTCAGTATGATCTGATCGTGATTGGCGGCGACATGATCGATTTGCGGGTGATCTCGCAAACCAATGTTCTGCTGGATACCGACAGCATCCATGTCGAAGGCAGCTTCTCAGGCAATATTGACGGATCCGATAACCTGCTTTGGAACGAAGCGCTGATTTATCAAAGCGGTATAAATACGGTCGAGGATATGCCGGATTTTTACGCCGACACGGCATTTACGCTTGAAAGCGGGTCGGACGATGTCGACGAAGGTGTTCTAAACGACGAAGCGATGGATGGAACACAGGTCCTGCGGGTTCTGTATATCGAAGGTGATTTGCTGGATGTGCAGGCAATCGAACAGGTCAACGTTATGGGTGATGCCGATCAGGTCGCCTTGGCCAGCGAAACCATCCAAAGTGCGGATGGTGCAAATATCGAGGTCATTACCGGCTCGAATGCGCTGATCAATGTTGCGTCGATCATAGATTTAGGAATTGATTCAACCATTTACGTTGGCGGTGACCAATATTCGGACGCCATGCTGTATCAGGCAGGGTTTGTTTCAACCGAGGATCCTCTGGTTGTCAGAGATACGTCCGGACTGGCCAGCGAAGCTGTGCTGTTTTTGGCCGACGACATGATCGAAGCCCCGCAAACCGGCAGCGATGCAGATATGACGCCGGTTATATCGAGCGAGCCACCTTCTGATGTGATGCAGTCGGTCTTGGCCTAGAAAATAAACGGGCAGGAAAGAAGGGCGGAACAGTGAAAGATACAAATGAATATCCTGTGGATGGCGGCGAGGAAATACCAACAGTATTTCGCAGCAGCCGTGCCAGAAAAGCGCTTCGGCTAACCCCCGATCAACGCGTCAATGATACACCGGACACTGCCCGCAAGGGCGGGGATAGCAGCGATGGGGGTGCAGGCAAAAAGCTGGGCACCACAATCAGCGGCAAGGCCGGAGTTCCAGCTGCTGGTACGGGTGGCGGTGGTGGCGGCGACAACCGCAAATTTCACAAGCGCACCGATCCGGCCGGTTTTGAAACCAATCTGAAACGCGGCATCCGCGCTGTTCGACGCAACCTGTTTCTGGTTGGCCTGTTCACATTGGCCACAAATATTCTGGTCCTGTCGATCCCGATCTACCTGTTCCAGATTTCCGACCGCGTTTTGACCAGCCGGTCGCTGGACACATTGCTGATGCTGACCTCGGTTATCATCGGGGCGGTGATCCTGCAGGCCATTCTGGATGCCGTGCGCCGGTTTATTCTGATGCGCACCGCGGTTGAAGTGGCGGTTCAGCTTGGCTCGCCGATCCTGAGTGCCGCAGCACGGGCGGCTTTGCACAGCTCGGGCCGTGAATACCAGACATTGGGCGACCTGCAGCAATTGCGCGCCTTTCTGGTTTCGGGAACGTTGCTGTCCTTTCTGGATGTGCCATTTGCACCGTTATTCATTATGGCCATATTCATGATCCACCCCGATCTGGGGTATATCGTTGTGGTCACGGCGCTAATCCTTCTGGTGATTGCCATCGTGAACCAAAAGATAACGGCCAAACCCTTTGCCCGCGCCAATATGCACCAGTCCAAGGCAAACCTGCATCTGGACTCGATGTCGCGCAACAGCCAGATCATCAACGCTTTGGCCATGATCCCCGAGGCCGTTTCCATCTGGGGCCGTGACACCGCCGCATCGCTAAAGGAACAGGTGCAGGCGCAAGACCGCAACATCATCGCCTCGGCGGTTTCCCGCGCCGTGCGCCTGCTGACGCAAATCGGCATGCTGGGTTGGGGCGCCTACCTGTCCATTCAAGGCGAACTGACCGGCGGGATGGTGATCGCGGCCTCCATCATCGCGGGCCGCGCACTGGCCCCAATCGAAGGGTCCATCGAGGGCTGGAGCCACTTCCTGCTATCGCGCAGTGCTTATGACAGGATTGCAAGCTTGCTGCGCTCGTCCCCACTGAACCACGAACGGTTGATCCTGCCCCGCCCCGAAGGTCACCTGAGCATCGAACGCCTGTTATTCGTTCCGGCAGGCACTAAAACCGTTGTGTTGAACGGGTTCAGCTTTACGCTACAACCGAGTGAATCCCTGGCCGTGATCGGCAATTCGGGCGCAGGCAAAACCACGCTTGGCAAAATGCTGGTTGGTTCGATCCTGCCCACATCGGGCTGTGTGCGGCTGGATCTGATGGACCTGCGCAACTGGGATCAGCGCCAGCTGGGCGAAAACATCGGCTATCTGCCACAGGACGTGCAACTGTTCCCCGGAACCATCAAGGACAACATCGCCAGAATGCGCCGCGATGTGCCGGACGAACAGATCCACAAGGCTGCCGTTCTGGCCGATGTCCATGAAATGATCGCCAGTTTCCCGCAAGGATACGAGACCATCGTTGCCGCAGATGGTGCGCCCCTGTCGGGCGGGCAAAAACAACGCATCGCACTGGCGCGTGCCTTCTTTGGCAACCCGCGCATGCTGGTTCTGGACGAACCAAACTCGAATCTGGACACCGCTGGTGATCAGGCCTTGGCCCGCGCCCTGAAACACGCGAAATCGGAAAACATCACGGTTGTGGTTATCACCCAGAAACCGTCGCTATTAAGCGTGGTGGACAAGATCATGGTGATGGCAGGCGGCAATATCGCCATGTTCGGCCACCGTGTCGAAGTGCTCAAGGCCCTTGCAAAACGCCAGAAAGAAGAAAGCAGCGGACAGATTACTCACCCGTGATCCAGTTGCCCAAACAGGAATAAAACAATGTCGGAACTGCAACTATATGAACAACCCATGGACTGGTACGAGGAAGTTCCCCGCCGGGTAAACCGGATCGGCCTGTTCGGCCTGATGCTGATGCTGGCCGCATTTGGCGGATTTGGATACTGGGCCTTTCGCGCACCATTGGCGGCAGCGGTGATCGCGCAGGGCAGTTTCGTTGCAACCGGCAGCAACAAGGTGCTGCAACATCTGGAAGGCGGGATCATCAAGAAAATCCTTGTGGCCGAAGGGGACCATATCGAAGCGGGCCAGACGCTTGTGCTGCTGGATGACACCGCCGCCAAAACCCGCAAAACCGAACTGGTGCTGCGTCTGGCGCGACTAAGGGCGATCAATGCCCGCCTGTTGGCCGAATACCAGGGGCTGGACAACCTGCCATTTCCCGATGACCTTCTGTCACAGGCCAGTGATCCCAAAGTGGCCGAAATTATCGATGGCCAGCGGATCAACTTCAGCATGTCCAGCACCAAAAAGGCCAACGATATCCGCCTGATAGAAGCCAACATCAAGGCGCTGGAACAACGCATCAACGGCTATTCCATCCAGCGTGACACCCTGCAAACCCAGATCAATATCCTGAACGAGGATTACACAGCAAAAAAGGAACTGTTTGACAAGGGTCTGATCCGTAAACCGGAAATCAACGCCTTGCTGCGCGCCCAGGCCGAAGGCGCGGGGCAAATCGCCCGCCTGACCGCCGAAATCGAGGAAAGCACAACCCTGATCGGCAAATACGAACGCCAGATCGACCAGACAAAACAGGCCTATTATCAGGCTGCACTGGATGAAATCCAGTCGGTTCAGGCGGAAATGGACAGCGTCACCGAAAAGGTTCTGAACGCCACTGATATTCTGCGGCGTACTAAAATTGTCGCGCCTGTTTCGGGCACCATTCTACGCCGCTACTACAATACATCCGGCGGCGTGATCGCTGGCGGCAAACCCATTCTGGAAATCCTGCCCGAAGGGGCCGACCTGATCGTCGAGGTTTTGGTCAAGCGCACCGAAATCGACAGTGTCACCATCGGCCACGAGGCCACGGTGCGTCTGGTCGCCCTGAACCGGCGCACCACGCCTGTGCTGTATGGCAAGGTGTTTTATGTCTCGGCCGATGCCCTGCCCGACAAAACCGCGACCGGTCGTCGCCGCGAGGTCTATCTGGCACGGGTCAGCCTGTCGCCCGAACAACTGGCCCGCGTTCCGGGATTTACACCAACACCCGGGATGCCCGCCGAGGTATTGATCAAAACGCAGGAACGCACGTTCTTCCAGTATCTGACCAAACCGATTGTAGATTCTATGTCGCGGGCGTTTCGCGAGGATTAGAACGTGAAATATTGCTGTGCCTGCCCAGCCCATAACGCAGGCACAGCCCGATCACCACCAGCGAAATCAGCAGCCACAACCCGCCCCACATCATCGTCGCCCCGCCAAACCGGTCCGCCAGCATATAGGCGTCAGAGGTGGTCCCACTTTTTTGACCAGTCAGCAGCCAGTTTAAGATGGATCAGGGTTTCATTTAGGCTGCCAAACTCATTGGTTTTGTTTTTCTGTCATAGGCTTCATCCGGGGTCAATATTCCGTGGGTGGAATGCGGGCGCTCGGTGTTGTAGTAAGCCAACCATTTCCCGATCCCGGCGCGGGTCTGCGAACCCGTTTCAAATGCGTTGAGGTAAATGCATTCGTATTTCAAGGATCGCCAAAGCCGCTCGATCATCCGGTTATCGACCCAGCGACCTTTGCCATCCATCGAGATTTTCACGTCGGCTTCTTTCAGCGCCTGCGTCCATTCAAACCCGGTGAACTGGCTGCCCTGGTCGCTGTTCATGATATCGGGCTTGCCGTATTTGGCCATAGCCTCTTTCAGGGCTTCAACGCAAAAATCTGCCTCCATGCTGTTTGACAATCTCCAGCTCAAAACCTTGCGGCTGTGCCAGTCCATGATCGCGACCAAATAGAGGAACCCGCGCTGCATCGGAATGTAGGTGATATCTACGCACCACACATGGTTTGGACGATCAATCGTCAGGTCTCGCAGCAGATACGGGTAGATCTTATGCTGCGGATGTTTCTTGCTCGTGTTGGGCGTCTGGTAGATCGGAACCAACCGCATCAGCCGCATCAAACGGCGGACCCTGTGGCGACCACACTTGTAACCTTGGCGCTGCATGTGCCGGGCCATTTGCCGTGATCCATACCACGGCGTCTGCAAGAATTGCTTGTCGATTATTGTCATGAACCGCAAATTTTCAGCACTTTCGCCTTTTGGCTGGTAATACAGGTTCGAGCGCGCCAGAGAAAGTAGCCCGCATTGTCGTCGCACACTCAGATCATGCTCACGGCTCACCATTTTTTGCCTCGCTTCCCGAGCAACTGTTGCGAGGCGTTGGCTAAAAAATCCCGTTCCACGACCAGCTGACCAATCTTGGAGTGCAGCTTCTCAATCTGGGCTTCATCAACCCGATCAGGATCACGGCCCCGTCTGGAAAATGCCGTGGCCATGTTTTCAATCGCTGCTCGTTTCCATGTGCCAATCTGGGTTGGATGCACACCATACTTCTTCGACAGCTCCGCCATCGTCATTTCCTCGCGGATTGCTTCAAGCGCAACGCGGGCTTTGAATTCGGGAGAATGGTTCTTTCGTTTCGTCATTTTGAATCGTCTTTCTCATAAGTCGATCCACCTTAACAACTGGTCCGAATTTCCGCGACCACCTCTGTCCGAGCGCAATTCAGAGCGCGCAATCGTGTCGCTGAAGATATCCATCGGCACATAGATCATGCTGGTCAACCCGACCACCCGCAACACAAGGTCATTCACATCGCGTGACAAAAACCGCGCAGCAACCAGCATCAACACGCCCCCGCCGACAATAAAGGCCAGCGCAAATCCATCGCGGATATACAGTGCAGCGATCAACAGCATAACCACCCCCAGCCCCGCCATCATAATCCGGTCGGCATGGCTGCGCACCGCCCCCAGAAACAGCAAAACCCCGATCAGCAATGACCCCAGATACCCCGCTGACATCTGTAAAAACACATTGCCCCCGCGCGTCACCGTCGTGCCGCCCATTTGCGGCGAAATACTGATACTATCAACCGATCCGCCAGTTAGCCAGGCAGCCAAAGCATGGCTTAGTTCATGGAAAAACACGATCAGGATTTTCAGCGGAATGATGACGGGGGTGAACCACAGCAAAAGGATCGCGACCGTGATAACAAGCATTTGCCAATGTCCGCGCACCACCTTCATAGCGGCCACATGAACGGAATGATCAGGCTGGCCAGCAGCCCGACCGACAGATTCAACGGAATCCCCACCCGCATAAAATCGGTAAACTTGTATCCGCCGGGACCATAGACCAGCATATTCGTCTGATAGCCGATCGGTGTTGCAAAGGATGCCGACGCCGCCACCATCACCGCCACCACCAAAGGCCGCGCATCTATGCCCATTTCGGCGGCCAGCCCGATGGCAATCGGTGTCACCACCACCGCAACGGCATTGTTGGACACCAGCTCGGTCAGAACCGAGGTCAGCAGGTAAATCGCCCAGACAATCAGGAACGGCGGCAAGGCCCCCATATAGGGCGCCAGCGTCCGCACAATCAGCGCCACAGCGCCTGATGCCTCAAGGGCCGCGCCAATTGCAAGCATCGCAAAAATCATCGCCAAAAGGCGACCATCGACAAAGGAAAAGGCCTCGTCCGCGTCAATACATCGGGTCACCAGAACCAGTGCCACCGCCAGTATCGCCAGCAGGAATATCGGTGCCACGCCAAGTGCGGCCAGCCCCACAATCAACAGCAATGACAACACCGCAATCGGTGCATGTGCGCGGCGAAACGCGCGGGCCGACGGGTGGGAAATATCGACCAGCCCCATATCTGCCGCCAGCCGCTGAATATCCTCGGGCGCGCCTTCCAGCAGCAGGGTATCGCCGACCTGCACCACCAGATCATCCAGCTGCCCGCTGATGTTTTTATCCCGCCGATGCACCGCCAGCACATAGACGCCATAGCGCCGCCGCAGCCGCAAATCGCCCAGTTTACGCCCGATCATCTTGCCCCTCGGCGTGATCAGCACCTCGACGGTTTTGGTCTCGACCGCGCTTAACTGATCCACCCGTTTCAGGCTTTTGTTGCGCTGCAATGACAGCAATTCCGTCATCGCCGTGCGCAGAACCACGCGGTCCCCGACCTGCAAGGTCACATCCTTCAGATTGCGGCGCAAGGATTGGTCCCCGCGCAAAACGTCGATCAACCGCACCCCGTCGCGTTTGAACAATTGCACGCTCAAAACCTCGCGCCCGATCAGATCGCTTTCCGGCGGAATCGCGGCTTCGGTAAAGAATTTCATGCGGGATTTATCGGACAAAAGGTTCGCCAGACTGTCCCGGTCCGGCAACAGACGCGGCGCGATATAGCGCAGGTAGATCATGCCCCAGATCACCAGAATGATGCCCAGCGGCGTGACCTCGAAAATCGAAAACGCCTGCATCCCGTTGGCCCGCGCCACCCCGTCCACCAACAGGTTGGTCGAGGTGCCGATCAGCGTCAGCGTGCCGCCCAGAATTGCCGCATAAGATAGCGGAATCAACAGCTTGCTGGCTGAAACATCCATCTTTTTGGCCAGTTGCACAAAGACGGGGATCATCACGACGACGACCGGCGTATTCGATACCACCGCACTGGCAACAACCACAAATGCCATCAAGGCCCCGATCGCCACAGCGGGGCGCGTTTGCGCATTTCGTTCGGCAATTTTGGTGAACCAGTCCAGCGCGCCGGTGCGCACCAAAGCCCCCATCACGATAAACATCGCCGCAATGGTCCAGGGAGCGGGGTTTGACAGAACCTTCAGTGCGTCGTCATAGGGCAATATCCCCAGCGCCAGCAACACCGCCGTGCCAGCAATCGCCACCACTTCGGTCGGGAACACCTCGCGCAGGAACAACACGAACATACCGGCCACCACCAGCAGGGTGATCACCGCCTGCGCGGTCGGGGAAAAGGTAAACAGCGTCATTTCCATGTGCCGAGTGTCGCCCAATCAGGTCGCTTTGTCACGCGGCTGCACCAGAAAAATTCCCAACAGCATCAGCGCCATCGCCAGCCAGACAAACCAGGAATAACTCTCGCCCAGAAACACCATCGATATCAGCACACCAAACAGCGTCACCAGATACGCCACCTGCGCCGAAAACACCGGCCCCGCCTTGCCGATCAGCCAGACATATCCGGCATAGGCGCTCCAGTTGATCACCGAGGCCGCAAGGATCGCCCAATCCGGCGCGCCCCACGGATGCAGCGGGCTGATAAACTGCCCCGACCCCAGCGCCAGCGGTATCGCCAAAGCCAACCCGATCACCGACGCCCCGAACAGGATCTGCAACGCGTCCAGCCCGCGCGCGCCATACCAGGTCAGGAAATTTCCCTCGCAACCATATAAAAACGGTGCCATCGCCGCGACCAGCACATAGATCACCCTGGTGCCTTCGGGCAGGCTTGTCTCCGGCCCGATCAGCAAAACCACCGCCACCGCACCGCAAAAGGTGCCAAACAGCCGGATCAGTGACAGTTTTTCAAACCCCAGCATCAGCGCAATCGGCATGGAAAACAGCGGCACCAGCGCGATGATCACCGAAATGATGCCCGCTGGCAGTTCCCGCGCAGCCGTAATGGAAAACCAGTTCGGCACCACCGTGCCCATCAGGGCAATGCCCAGAAACAGGATGAAATAGCGCGGCGCCAGCGTTAACCGGCGCCCCCGTAATACCGTCAGAACACCGGCAAGCAACAACCCGACCAGCATTTGCCAGACCAGAATGCCGAACGGTTTATATCCCGTGGAAACGGCCACCTTGGACAGCGGAAACACCGCCCCCCATGCCGCGCCCATCAGGACCAGCACCAGATAATACAGCATTGATGGCTTCACCCCGTTGGCCCCGATTGCTGCAACCGCCCGCCGACACGCACCATCTGCACATCAACCGCCTTGCCGCTCTTGTCATCGGTTTCCACGAACAGGCCCGATAGCGTCGCCTCGCCCTTGGCCGGCTGGAACCGTCCCTTGCCCATACCGGTAATAAAACGGCGCAGGGGTTCTTCCTTGTCCATGCCGATCACCGAATTATAGTCGCCACACATCCCCGCATCGGCCTGAAACGCACATCCTTTGGGCAATATCTGTGCATCCCCCGTGGGCACATGGGTATGCGTGCCAACCACCATGCTTGCACGCCCGTCGCACCAATGGCCCATGCCCATCTTCTCGCTTGTGGCTTCGCAATGCACATCCACCAGAATAGCCTGCGCCATCCCGCCCAGCGGGTGCGCCTTCAACACAGTTTCAATAGCAGAAAACGGATCATCAAACGGGCGCTTCATAAACACCTGCCCCAGAACCTGTGTCACCAGTATTTTGCGCCCGCGCGCATCCGAAAACAGCCGCGCGCCCTTGCCCGGTGCGTTCTTGGCAAAATTCAAAGGCCGGATGATGCGCGGTTCCTGATCAATGAATGTCAGCATATCGCGCTGGTCAAACGCATGATCGCCCAGCGTGACACAATCCGCACCGGCCTCGAGCAACCCCTTGGCGTGTGCGGCCGACAACCCGGCCCCGTTGGTGGCGTTTTCACCGTTCACCACAACGAAATCCAGCCGCCAGTCGTCGCGCAGCCCCTTCAGCCGTTCCGCCACAGCATTACGCCCCGCGCGGCCGACCACATCCCCTAAAAACAGAATTCTCATATGTCTTGCCTATTGCGCCTACCCTGCAAGAGCAATCCCCAGTTTCTCTTTTGCCCAAATATCCGCGCCGCAGGCAAATCCGAGGCCCCCTTTTGGGGTCGAGACATACAGCGGCCCGCAGGGCCTCCATTAAACAGCCCTACCCGAACACCAGCGTTTCACGTTCAGTCACGATCGCATCCAGTGGCTGGTCGGTCGGCTCCAGCGGCAGCCCGTCGGCCTCTTGCCCCGCATAGGCGAACCCCACTGCCACCGTCGGGCGGCGTTCGCGCAGCATTTGCAAAGTGCGGTCATAAAACCCGCCGCCATAACCCAGCCGCCCACCGCTACGGTCAAATGCCACCAGCGGCACGATCAATACTTCCGGCTCCAGCCACGCGCCATCCGCCGGCACACGCGCCCCGAACGGCCCCGCCAACATCTCGCACTCCGGTGTCCATTGGCGAAACTTCAGCGGCAGCCCCGCACCCTCGATCACCGGCACCACCACAAACCCGCTTTGCGCCATTTTGGCCATCACCGCCAAAGGGTCAATCTCGGTGCGGATCGGCATATAGCCCGATATCGTCTGCCCCGCGTGTGGTTCCAGATATTCCAGCAAGCGCGCCGCCGCCAGTTCCCCGTGCGCCGCCTCATGCGCCAGTTTGCGCCGATCAAACCCCGCCTTGCGCGCCGCCGCTTTCACGTCCTTCAAATCGTTCATAACAACACCACCGAAGCCAGCCCCAGAAAGGCAAAAAACCCAACCACATCCGTCATCGTCGTCACAAAAGCCCCCGATGCCAACGCCGGATCAACCCCCACTTTATCCAGCAAAACAGGCACCACGACCCCGACAAAGCTGGCCACCAGCAGGTTGATCACCAATGCCGCGCCGATCACCACGCCCAGCATCGGCATCCCGAACCACAGCATGCCAAGCCCCCCTATGACCACGGCAAAAACCGCGCCGTTGACCAGCCCGACCAGTATTTCCCGACGGATCACCCGCCAGACGTTGGCGCTGGTGATATCCTTGGTCGCCAGCGCCCGCACCGCCACGGTCAGCGCCTGCGTGCCCGCATTGCCCCCCATCGAGGCCACAATCGGCATCAACACGGCAAGGGCGACAAATTCGGCAATCGTGTCGGAAAACTGCGAAATCACGAACGAAGCCGCAAACGCCGCAAACATCGTTACAAACAGCCACGGCAAGCGCCGTTTAGAGGTTTCGATCACCCTGTCCGACAGGCTGCCTTCGCCCACACCAGCCAGCCGCAACATGTCTTCCTCGTGTTCTTCGTCCAGCACCGCCATGGCGTCATCAATGGTGATCACCCCGACCAGCCGGTCGTCCTTGTCCACCACGGGCGCGGAAATCAGGTGGTACTGGTTGAACGCATAGGCCACATCCTCTTCGTCCTGATTGACGGATATGGTGCGGAAACTGTCCTCGGTGATGTCCTGCAACTTCATATCGCGCGGGCTGCTCAACAGCTTGCCCAAGGTCACATAACCGGTGGGGCGCATTTTGGGGTCAACCAGTATCATATGGTAAAACTGTTCAGGCAAATCCTGCTGGGTGCGCAGATAGTCAATCGCTTCGCCCACCGTCCAGTGTTCCGGTGCCACCACCAGCTCGCGCTGCATCAAACGGCCGGCAGAATCCTCGGGATAGGTCAGCGCCTGCTGCACCGCCACACGATCCGCATCCTCCAGAACCTCGAGGATTTCATCCTGTTGCGGCGCGTCCAGATCTTCCAGCAGATCAACCACATCGTCGGTTTCCAGATCGCGCACCGCTTCGGCCAGTTCCTCGGGGGCAAGGCTTTCCATCACCTCTTCGCGCAGGGATTCGTCCAGTTCGGACAGAACCTCGCCCTCCATCTCGCCTTTCCACAGGCGCAGCAGGGCGCGGCGCTGAGTGGCGCTGATCTGTTCCAGAATATCGGCAATATCGGCCGCGTGCAGCGGTTCCAGCAATTGCGTCAGCCGCACGCTGTCCCCCTGTTCGATCGCCTCGATCACTTCGTCGATCAAACGGTTACCCAGCGCGAAATCCTCGTCCAGCCCGTCACGATTTTCCTGTTGCTCTGTATTCATGATCAGTTCCTGTCCGACGGTTTCCCGTTCTACATAAACAATCCCGCCCGTTAAAAACAGCGAAAATGGGGGCTTCCCCTTGGGCAATCTTGCGCCTAATCTGGGGCGCTGTGAAAACCCGGAGCATCCAATGACCATCGCGCAACTTTTACTGGGCCAGACCCTGACATTCACTGCTGACCCGTTCCATGCACTGGTAAGTGAAGCCACCCGTCACGAGCGACGTGGCGGGGTGCTGGTTGAAGACGGGAAAATCACCGCCACAGGCACAGCAGATGATCTGCGCGCTGCCCACCCGCAAGCGAAGATCACCGATTACGGCGATGCGCTGATCATGGCCGGTTTCATTGACGCCCACGCCCATTACCCGCAGACCGGCATCATCGCCAGTTGGGGCAAACGGCTGATTGACTGGCTGAATACCTATACTTTCCCCGAGGAAACGCGCTTTACCGATCCTGCCTATGCCGCAAAAACCGCCGCCCGTTATCTGGACCTGACCGCCGCCAACGGCACCACCACCATTGCCAGTTTCTGCACCATCCACCCCGCCAGCGTGGATGCGCTGTTCGATGCGGCCAAGGCACGGGACCAGCGCATTGTTGCCGGCAAAACCTGTATGGACCGCAACGCGCCCGACGGTCTGCGGGATACCGCCAAATCCGCCTATGACGACAGCCGCGCCCTGCTGGAAAAATGGCACGGCTTGGGCCGCGCATCTTACGCCATCACCCCGCGGTTTTCGCCCACCTCGACACCCGAACAACTCGAAGCCCTTGGCGCCCTTTGGGCCGAGCACCCCGATTGCCTGATGCAGACCCACCTGTCCGAACAGCTGGATGAAATCGAATGGGTGCAGCGGCTGTTCCCAAAGGCCCGCGATTATCTGGATACTTATGAATCCTTCGGCCTGCTGGGCGAAGGCGGGCTGTTCGGCCACGCCATCCACCTGACCGAGCGCGAAAAAGCCCGCCTGCGCGAGGTTGACGCGGCACTGATCCACTGCCCCACCTCGAACACCTTTATCGGTTCGGGGCTGTTCCAGATGGGGGCCTTGATGGCCGCCGGTCACCGCATCGGCCTTGCCACCGACACTGGCGGCGGGTCATCATTCTCGATGCTGCGCACCATGGCGGCGGCTTATGAGATCGGCCAGTTAACCGGCACAGCCCTGCATCCGGCGCAACTGCTGTGGCTGGCCACTAGCGGCTCCGCCCGCGCCCTGCGGCTGGATGATAAAATCGGCAATCTGGCGGCAGGGATGGAGGCCGATCTGGTGGTGCTTGAGCTGGCCGCCACACCGGCGATTGCACAGCGTAGCGAACGGGCCAATGATTTCTGGGAACAGGTTTTCCCCACCATCATGATGGGGGATGATCGCGCGATTGTTGCCACATGGATCAACGGCAAAGCGGTGCTGCCCCGCAGCTGATGCGGGGCCTCTTGCAATGAAAAACAGCAGGCCCCGGATCACGTCCGGGGCAACGGAATATCACCCTTTGCGGCTCACTGATCAGACCGCCGGTTTCACCGCTCCATCAACCTGCGGGCCAGCGCATTCTGCCGCTCGATCATGCGGGGCAGATCAATCGTCGCCATCTGCCCGTCCCGCACCACCTGCCGCCCTTCGACAAACAGATCGCGCACCTTTGTCGGCCCCGCCAGCAACAGTGCGGCCGCATCCCAACTACCGGCGCTTTCCACGCCGCTGACATCCCAAACCGCAATATCCGCCCGCTTGCCAACCGCAATCTGTCCGCAGTCATGCCGCCCCAGAACCGCCGCCCCGCCACGGGTGGCGATCTCCAGCGCCTCGCGTGCGCTCATCGCGTCGGCACCATTCTGCACCCGTTGCAGCAGCATCGCCTGTCGCGCCTCGGACACCAGATTGCCCGCATCATTGCTGGCCGAGCCATCCACCCCAAGCGCCACATTCACCCCCGCATCGCGCATCTGGCGCACCGGCGCGATGCCCGAGCCAAGGCGGCAGTTGGAACAGGGACAATGGGCCACGCCAGTGCCGGATCTGGCAAACAGGTCAATTTCCCGCCCGTCCAGTTTCACGCAATGGGCATGCCAGACATCATCGCCGGTCCAGCCCAGATCTTCTGCATATTGCCCCGGACGACAGCCGAATTTTTCCAGTGAATAGGCAATGTCTTCGTCATTTTCCGCCAGATGGGTGTGCAGCATCACCCCCTTGTCCCGCGCCAGCAATGCCGCATCGCGCATCAGATCACGGCTAACGGAAAACGGCGAACAAGGCGCAATCCCGACCCGCACCATTGCCCCGTCGCTTGCATCATGGAACCGGTCCACCACGCGGATGCAGTCCTTCAGAATGGCCGCTTCATCCTCGACCAGAGAATCCGGCGGCAAGCCGCCATCGCTTTGCCCGATGCTCATCGCGCCACGGGTCGGGTGGAACCGCAGCCCAATTTCATGCGCTGCCTCAATGGTGTCGTCTAAACGGCTGCCATTGGGGAATAAATACAGATGATCCGATGACAGGGTGCAGCCCGATAGCGCCAGTTCCGACAGGCCGATCATGGCGGATACACGCATCTCTTCCGGCCCGAAATTTGCCCAGATCGGATAAAGCGTCTGCAACCAGCCAAACAGCAAGGCATCCTGCCCACCGGGCACCGCACGGGTCAGGGTTTGATACAGATGGTGGTGCGTGTTCACCAATCCGGGCGTTACCACACAGCCTTTGGCATGCACCACTTCGGCATCGTTTGCCGGCAGGTTCTGCCCCACCTCGACAATCACCCCGCCGGATATGCGGATATCCCCGCCCGTGATTTCACGGCGCGCGTCATCCATTGTCACCAGCGTATCGGCCCCCCTGATCAGAATATCGGTCATTGGTTATTCCTCTGCCTGCTGCAAAATCTCCAGCGCCGCCGCATGCACATCCGCATTGGCCGCCGCCAGCATCCGCCCGCCTTCATGCGCAGGGCCTCCGCGCCAGTCGGTCACCACCCCGCCCGCCGCCTGCACCACTGCAATCGGGGCCTGCACATCATAGGCCTGCAATCCCGCCTCAATCACCAGATCAACCTGACCGGCGGCCAGCAACGCATAGCCATAGCAATCCATCCCGTATCGGGTCAGTTGCACCTGTTTTTTCACCGCATCAAACGCGGCTTTTTCAACCGGCGTTCCAATGGCGGGAAAGGTGGTCAGCATGATAGCCTCGGACAGGGGCCTTGCCGCGCGGGTGTTCAGGTCAAAGCGCCCATGTGGCCCGTCCACCCAGGCCTCACCCAGCCCGCCAACGAAACGCTCGCCGATATAGGGCTGGCAGATCATGCCGAAAAACGGCCCCGTTTCATCGCGCACCGAAATCAGCACCCCCCAGGTCGGCGTGCCGCTGATATAGCCACGGGTGCCGTCAATCGGGTCCAGAACCCACGTCAGCCCGCTGGTGCCCTCGGAATAGCCGAATTCTTCACCCAGAATGGCGTCATCGGGGCGCAAATCAGCCAACACGTCGCGCATCGCAAGTTCCGCAGCGCGGTCCGCTTCGGTCACCGGATCAAACCCGACAGACCATTTGTTATCCGCCATCAGCCCCGGAATGCGAAAATGGCGCAGGGTTTCCACCTGCGCCACATCGGCCATCGCACGGGCCGTTTTTTTCAAGCTGTCTTGTTCGCTTTGACTTAACACGGTCCGATCCCACCCTTTTTGACATCAATGCCCTTGCAGGATGGTATCGGGCCGTCTGACCAGTTCGTCAAGCGCCCTTAGGCAGCGTCACTCAGCACGCGCGCCAGATCGAACAGGCGGCGGCGCTGGTTTTCCGGGATCGAATAATACGAGCGCAGCAATTCCAGCGCTTCTTTATCCGTCATCATATCAACAGGTGAATCGCCCTTGCTGCTGGCTTCTTTTTCCAGGCCATCGAAAAAGAAACTAACGGTAACGCCAAGAGCATTGGAAATGTCCCACAGACGCGACGCGCTGACACGGTTCATACCGGTTTCATATTTCTGGATTTGCTGGAATTTGATTCCAAGGTTGTGTCTCGAAAGTGGTGGAAATTGATTTCAGGCACCTCCGAGCGGGTTGAGTTATGCGCCGGTCAGGCGGCTTGGTCAAGGGTTGCGTCGGCGACGGGCTGAGCGAGCGTTTCCCAGCCATCGACCTTTCGCATGACGATCTGCCCCGAGGCCATCAGAGCCCAAAGCAGCATCGGCACGGTCTCGGCGCATGGCAGCACGGTCTGGGTCTTGATGCGGCGGCGGAATTCCTCGTTCAGGCGTTCGATCGCATTTGTCGTTCTGGCCGATTTCCACTGGCCTTGTGGCAGACGCGTGAAGGTGAAAAGCTTATCTCCTGCTTCTTCCAAGCTGTCAGCGACGGCCTTGCATTTCAGCCGCCATTTTCGCAGAAATGCCTTGCGGCGGGTGGCGATTTCCTCGGGTGTTTTGGCGTAGATCATGTCGCGGTAATCTTCTGTCAACTCATCATGCATACGCTTGGGTGCCTTGGCCAGAAGGTTGCGGTGCTTGTGCACCGTGCACCTCTGGATCGGCAGATCTTCACCCCAGAGGGCAATGAGAGCGACCTCAAGTCCCGGTGCCCCGTCCACGATGACAAATTCGGGCCGTTTCAACCCGCGCGCATCCAGATCGTTGATGAACTGACGCCAGGCGGAGGTGCTTTCGCCGCCCATGTTCATCAGTGATAACAAGACCTTCTGCCCATCCCGGCGCACGCCAATCGCGGCCAGAACCGAGATATTGGTGGCCTTCCTGTCAATCCGCGTTTTGATCACGGTGCCGTCCAGGATCAGCCGCACGATGTCTTCATCCGCAAGGCTGCGGGCGCACCACGCCTGCCAGTCCACCTTCACCTTGCGCCAGGCGCGGCTCACCACATCCTTGCTGACCGCCCCCTGAAACAGGCCGAACAGGGCGCGTTTTACCCGCCGTGTGTTGGTGCCCGAAAGGTAGACAGCAGCGATCAGCGCCTCGGCCTTCTTCGTCAGCCGCTGGTAGCGGGGCAATGGGGGATCAGGCGGCCCTGGGCCTGCCAGCGCGCCATTCTCTGGCCTTGCCGGCCTCGCCTGTGATCCGCGCACGCGGCACGCGCACCGTTTCGGTTCCAAATGTTCCGATCAGTTGCCGCTCGCGATGCCCGTGGCGGTATCCGGCCTTTGCCCCGCCGCTGCGGCCATACCGGCAACGGCCCAGAAACTGCTCCAGCTCCGCTTCGAAAACCGCCTCGATCGTCGCGCGGATGTTCTGGCGCAGCCGGTCTTCAATCGGGTCATAGCCTGCTTCATTGGCCAGTAGCGCGGATGTCGATGTTGCTGTATTCTTTGTCATGGCGTGATCTCCTTGGCGGTTCCAGCCGCCGGTTGGGTGGCTTCGATGCACCCGGAGATTACGCCGTCCTCGAATTTCCACCAAACTCGCGACACTACCCGACATCGCATCAAATACATCTATAAACCGTTCACCCTCCTGTTTTTTAACATAACTTTTGGGGCTGACCCAGATAACCTAAAAAGAGGTTATGATGGGAAGCATGAGAAAGAGTCGCCTGAGCCACTACAAGCAAGACCGTCTTACGGAGCATTTTGTTTCGGGATCGACAGCACGAACAGCAGCCAGTTTGTGTGGTGTAAACCGCAAGACCGCAGCGTTTTATTTTCTACGCCTGCGCGAGATAATCGCCTATGAGCTGGAGGCGGAAAGCCAAGCTATGTTCGGCGGAGTGTGAATCGGCGTGCAAAACTGACCCACTTGGGTGGGTTATGAGCGAGTAAAATTGACCCACCTGTTTCGTTAACATCCGCGCAAAATTGTGCGGAGGAAAGAGCAGGTGATATTGATGGAAAGCGTATCGAAGATCCGGCGCTGGGTGCTGGTTGAAGGGCGCAGCATCCGGTCTGTGGCGCGGGCGACGGGACTGTCGCGGAACACGATCAAGAAGTATTTGAAGGACGAGAATCCGCCGAGCTACCAGCGCCATGCGCCGCCAGTTCGGCACAAACTGTGCAATGGGTTTGATCTTCGGCTGCAGGAACTGTTTGATCAGGACTCGAGGCGACCACGCCGGGAGCGGCGGACGGCCCAGAAGCTATACGAGCAGCTTGTGGCAGAGGGCTATACCGGGTCCTATTCGCCGGTTCAGCGTTTTGTTCGTGAGTTGAAGCGCGCCGGGGCCTGTTCGGGAGATGCGTTTATCCCGCTGCATTTTGCGGCGGGTGACGCGCTGCAATTTGACTGGAGCGAAGAACGGGTCGTACTGGGTGGTGTCGAGCAGAAGGTGAAGGTCGCTCATTTCCGCCTGTGTCACAGCCGCAAGCCTTTCGTGATTGCCTATCCCGGTGAAGCCCAGGAGATGGTGCTGGATGCTTTCGTGCAGGCGCTGTCCTTTTACGGAGGCGTTCCGCGCAGGGTGATCATCGACAACCCCAAGACCATGGTGACCTACGTTTCGCGCTCGAAGGAGCGGATATTCCATCCCCGGTTCCTGGCCTTGATGAACCACTATGTGATGGAGCCGGTGGCCTGCACGCCCGCTGCGGGCTGGGAGAAGGGACAGGTCGAGAACCAGGTCCAGTTCTTGCGGGGCCGGTTGTTCGTTCCCGAACCGGCCTTTGATGATCTCGAGGCGCTGAACGCGTGGCTGCGTCTGCGTTGCGAAGATCTGGCAGAGCGTCCCCATCCCGAGCAGCAGGATCGCACGATTACCGAAGTGTTCGAAGACGAGCGCGCCGAACTGCGCCCCCTGGGTCGGGCCTTCGACGGCTACGTGGAAAAGACCGTCCGTGTCCGCTCCACCTGCCTGGTTCAATATGCCAGCAATCGCTACAGCGTGCCCTCCCGCTTTGCCGGGCATCATGTGTCGCTACGCGCCTATGCCGGCCGGATCGTGGTGGTCTCCGGTCAGGATGTGATTGCCGAGCACAGGCGTCATTTTACCCGCAATATCAGCTATTTCGAGCCCTGGCATTACGTTCCCCTGCTGGACCGCAAGCCTGGTGCCCTGCGCAATGGCGCCCCCTTTGTGGGCTGGGAACTGCCCGAGGCCATGCATCGGATCAGGGAACATTACATGGCTGGTAAAGGCGGGGATCGGGAGTTCGTCGACCTGCTCCTGCTGGCACAGGATCACGGGATCGAGGTGGTCGAGACGGCCTGCAATCTGGCGGTGGCACAAAACACCCTGCGGCTGCCCGCCATCATCAATCTGATCAACCAGTTGGTGGAACCGGTCATCACACCGCTCAGCGATGCCTGCGCTTATCCGCAGCTGACCTTGCGGCCCGAAGCCGATTGCAAACGCTATGAGACCCTGTGCTCGGCTGAGGAGGTTGCCGTATGAATGCCTTGATCGACCAACTGACAGCCCTCAGGTTGCATGGAATGGCAGCTTGCGCCCATGATCTGCTGTCCGCGCGCAAGCCGCCAAGTCTGACCACAGCGATAAGGCAACTGATCGACGCCGAGACTGTAGAGCGCCGGGTGCGCTCCATCCAGTATCAAATGAGGGTTGCGAAGTTCCCCCATCACAAGGACTTCGCCACCTTCGATTACAGCGCCGCCGCCCTCACCCAGGCCCAGATCGAACCATTCTGCACCGGCCAGTTCACAGAGGAGGCCCATAACCTCATCCTGGTGGGCGGAACCGGCACGGGCAAAACCCACATCGCCATCGCGCTGGGAACGACGCTGATCAACAACGGCAAGAAGGCGCGCTTCTTCAACGCCGTCGATCTGATCAACGCCCTGATCAAGGAACAGGCCGACGGCAATGCAGGGAAGATCATCCGGCAGCTCTCGGCTTTGGACTGCGTCATCATCGACGAGCTGGGCTACATCCCGTTTCCCAAATCCGGTGGCGCGTTGCTCTTCCATCTGATCAGCAAGCTCTACGAGAAGACCAGCATCATCATCACAACCAACCTTGAGTTCGGTGAATGGGTCTCGGTCTTCGGGGATGCCAAGATGACAACCGCCCTTCTGGATCGCGTCACTCATCACTGCAACATCATCGAAACCGGCAATACCTCATACCGGTTCGCCCAGAGTAAACGCCGTAGAAAAAACTAGCCGTTCCGCAAGCAAAGCCCCCAGACGGACTCGCTACATGAAGGCGGCCCGACTGGGGGCTTTGCGCCACAAAGGGGGGGGCAAATTTAAATGCCGAAACCGGGTCAGTTTTAAATGCTCATTGACAGATCAGGGAGCTTTATCGGGGCTCAAGCATGGCAAAGATATCGGTAAATTACAGCCTGCAAAGCAAGCGGAAAGAGAACGAGCTCTTGGTGATGCCGCTCTAAGCAACCGCGCCCAAGGCTTTCTTCCTAAATTTCTTAATCCATTTGATGACTTGTGGAATGTTTTCAGCTTCATCCATTTCGATACCATTATTTTTCAAGTCCAATCCTTTTACCGCATAGTGCGGAAGTCGTGTCCTGTCCAAGATAGTGCCGTGCGTGGTGTGTTCATTGATCCAGTCCATTTCATCTATTACCCTAAAAGGGATAAGTGTCGCATAGCCTGTATTTCCCCGAGCTATGCCCAAAAGTTGGTGACGCAGTAATCAGGCGGCATGTTTTTCCTGCTTGATCCCGTCCTTAAATTCAACCCCTTCGATGATTTCCGGCAATCGGAATGCGCCGTCGAGTTTACGCCATTTCTTCTTTGCCGACATCATCAGGCGGAAGGTCATTGCCAAGGCGGTCTTGCGCCCGAGGCAGCCTTTGGTCTTCTTCGTTCGGTGCCGCACGGTGGCAAATATGCTTTCGATGGGGTTGGATGTGCGGATGTGTTTCCAGTGCTCGGCAGGGAAGTCGTAGAAGGTCAGCAGCACGTCCCGGTCCTTGGTCAGCTTCCCCACGGCACGCTCGTATTTCACGCCATAGGCTTCGATGAAGAAATTGAACGCGGCCTCGGCGTCCCGTTTGTTCTCGGCCATCCAGATGTCCTGTAGATGGCCCTTGGCTTTGGCTTGCAGCGACTTCGGCATGGCATTCAGGACGTTGCCGGTTTTATGCACCCAGCAGCGCTGCTCCCGGGTCTCACCGAACACCTCCCGCAAGGCGTTCCAGAAGCCGAGCGCGCCATCACCAACGGCCAGATCAGGGGCTTTTCTGAGGCCACGACGTTGCAAGTCCAGCAGCAGTTCACGCCAGCTCTGGCTGCTTTCTCGATACCCGTCCACGAGGCCCAGAACATCCTTGTTACCCCACTCGTCCGCGCCGATGATCACCAGCATGCATTGCTTGTCAGCATCCGTGCGCGGCTTGAAATAAACCCCGTCGGCCCAGAAATACACATAGCGTTTGGCCGACAGGTCACGCCGGTTCCAACGCTCGTATTCTGCCCACCACTCCGCCTTCAGGCGCGAAATCGTGCTCGATGTCAAACCACCCGCATCAGGCCCCAGAAGGGCCGCCAGTGCTTCGCCGAAATCACCCGTGGAAATACCTTTGAGATAGAGCCAGGGCAACAACTCCTCGACCGACTTTGCCCGGCGCAGATACGGCGGCAGAAGCGTCGAGGTGAACCTGATCTTCTCCGCCCCCGTGCCACGATCACGCACCCGAGGCACATTCACCGGGACAGGGCCGATCCCCGTCATCACCTCGCGCTCCGGCGGGTATCCGTGGCGAACAAGGCGCTGGCGACCGGCCGAATCCCTCAAATGCGCGTGTTGCGCCATCAGATCACAAACCTCGGCCTCGACCGCCTGTGCCAACAGATCCCGCGCGCCTTTGCGCAAGATATCCGTCAGCGGATCAGGTGAAATTCCGGCTGGATCGGTAGGTTGTGTCTCGAAAGTGGTGGAAATTGATTTCAGGCACCTCCGAGCGGGTTGAGTTATGCGCCGGTCAGGCGGCTTGGTCAAGGGTTGCGTCGGCGACGGGCTGAGCGAGCGTTTCCCAGCCATCGACCTTTCGCATGACGATCTGCCCCGAGGCCATCAGAGCCCAAAGCAGCATCGGCACGGTCTCGGCGCATGGCAGCACGGTCTGGGTCTTGATGCGGCGGCGGAATTCCTCGTTCAGGCGTTCGATCGCATTTGTCGTTCTGGCCGATTTCCACTGGCCTTGTGGCAGACGCGTGAAGGTGAAAAGCTTATCTCCTGCTTCTTCCAAGCTGTCAGCGACGGCCTTGCATTTCAGCCGCCATTTTCGCAGAAATGCCTTGCGGCGGGTGGCGATTTCCTCGGGTGTTTTGGCGTAGATCATGTCGCGGTAATCTTCTGTCAACTCATCATGCATACGCTTGGGTGCCTTGGCCAGAAGGTTGCGGTGCTTGTGCACCGTGCACCTCTGGATCGGCAGATCTTCACCCCAGAGGGCAATGAGAGCGACCTCAAGTCCCGGTGCCCCGTCCACGATGACAAATTCGGGCCGTTTCAACCCGCGCGCATCCAGATCGTTGATGAACTGACGCCAGGCGGAGGTGCTTTCGCCGCCCATGTTCATCAGTGATAACAAGACCTTCTGCCCATCCCGGCGCACGCCAATCGCGGCCAGAACCGAGATATTGGTGGCCTTCCTGTCAATCCGCGTTTTGATCACGGTGCCGTCCAGGATCAGCCGCACGATGTCTTCATCCGCAAGGCTGCGGGCGCACCACGCCTGCCAGTCCACCTTCACCTTGCGCCAGGCGCGGCTCACCACATCCTTGCTGACCGCCCCCTGAAACAGGCCGAACAGGGCGCGTTTTACCCGCCGTGTGTTGGTGCCCGAAAGGTAGACAGCAGCGATCAGCGCCTCGGCCTTCTTCGTCAGCCGCTGGTAGCGGGGCAATGCCTTCGAGCGGGTAGTGTCGCGAGTTTGGTGGAAATTCGAGGACGGCGTAATCTCCGGGTGCATCGAAGCCACCCAACCGGCGGCTGGAACCGCCAAGGAGATCACGCCATGACAAAGAATACAGCAACATCGACATCCGCGCTACTGGCCAATGAAGCAGGCTATGACCCGATTGAAGACCGGCTGCGCCAGAACATCCGCGCGACGATCGAGGCGGTTTTCGAAGAGGAGCTGGAGCAGTTTCTGGGCCGTTGCCGGTATGGCCGCAGCGGCGGGGCAAAGGCCGGATACCGCCACGGGCATCGCGAGCGGCAACTGGTCGGAACATTTGGAACCGAAACGGTGCGCGTGCCGCGTGCGCGGATCACAGGCGAGGCCGGCAAGGCCAGAGAATGGCGCTCGAAGGCATTGCCCCGCTACCAGCGGCTGACGAAGAAGGCCGAGGCGCTGATCGCTGCTGTCTACCTTTCGGGCACCAACACACGGCGGGTAAAACGCGCCCTGTTCGGCCTGTTTCAGGGGGCGGTCAGCAAGGATGTGGTGAGCCGCGCCTGGCGCAAGGTGAAGGTGGACTGGCAGGCGTGGTGCGCCCGCAGCCTTGCGGATGAAGACATCGTGCGGCTGATCCTGGACGGCACCGTGATCAAAACGCGGATTGACAGGAAGGCCACCAATATCTCGGTTCTGGCCGCGATTGGCGTGCGCCGGGATGGGCAGAAGGTCTTGTTATCACTGATGAACATGGGCGGCGAAAGCACCTCCGCCTGGCGTCAGTTCATCAACGATCTGGATGCGCGCGGGTTGAAACGGCCCGAATTTGTCATCGTGGACGGGGCACCGGGACTTGAGGTCGCTCTCATTGCCCTCTGGGGTGAAGATCTGCCGATCCAGAGGTGCACGGTGCACAAGCACCGCAACCTTCTGGCCAAGGCACCCAAGCGTATGCATGATGAGTTGACAGAAGATTACCGCGACATGATCTACGCCAAAACACCCGAGGAAATCGCCACCCGCCGCAAGGCATTTCTGCGAAAATGGCGGCTGAAATGCAAGGCCGTCGCTGACAGCTTGGAAGAAGCAGGAGATAAGCTTTTCACCTTCACGCGTCTGCCACAAGGCCAGTGGAAATCGGCCAGAACGACAAATGCGATCGAACGCCTGAACGAGGAATTCCGCCGCCGCATCAAGACCCAGACCGTGCTGCCATGCGCCGAGACCGTGCCGATGCTGCTTTGGGCTCTGATGGCCTCGGGGCAGATCGTCATGCGAAAGGTCGATGGCTGGGAAACGCTCGCTCAGCCCGTCGCCGACGCAACCCTTGACCAAGCCGCCTGACCGGCGCATAACTCAACCCGCTCGGAGGTGCCTGAAATCAATTTCCACCACTTTCGAGACACAACCGGATTGCATAAATTCAGGTCACACAAAGTTAATTTGTGTCACCATCCGGCAATCTTAGTTAACAGGCGGTTAACTTAACTGTTTTTTCAGGAGTTTGTCGCCATTGCGTCAACAAACCGCTCGAATAAATAGTAACTGTCCATCGGTCCGGGGCTGGCTTCGGGGTGGTATTGCACCGAAAACACCGGACGATCCACCATACGGATGCCGCAGTTTGAGCCGTCAAACAGGGAAATATGGGTTTCCACCACACCATCCGGCAGGGTTTGCGCATCCACCGTAAAGCCGTGGTTCATCGATGTAATCTCGACCTTGCCGGTGTCCTTGTCCTTGACCGGATGGTTCGCGCCATGGTGGCCGTGGTTCATTTTGATCGTATTGGCCCCCAGTGCCAGCGCCAGCATCTGGTGCCCCAGACAAATCCCGAAAACCGGAATGTCCGCGGCCAGAATACCCTTGATCATCGGCACGGCATATTTGCCGGTCGCGGCCGGATCACCGGGGCCGTTTGACAGGAACACACCTTCAGGGTTGTGAGCCAACACCTCTTCGGCGGTGGCGGTGGCGGGCAAGACGACCACATCGCAACCGGCCGAGGCCAGCGAGCGCAGGATGTTGCGTTTCGCGCCGAAATCCACGGCCACAACCTTGTGCCCCTTGCCGGTCCTTTTGGGGTAACCATCCGGCCATGCCCAGCGCATTTCGTCCCATGTATAGGACTGTGCACAGGTCACGGTTTTGGCCAGATCAAGCCCCTCAAGTCCGGCAAATGCCCGCGCTTTGGCCACCAGTGCTTCGATGTCGAAATTCCCATCCGGATCATGCGAGATCGCCACATGCGGCGCGCCCTGCTGCCGGATCGCGCGGGTCAGGCGGCGGGTGTCCAACCCCCCGATCCCGATGCGTCCGCGCTTTTCCATCCAACCGCGCAAATCCCCCGTGGCACGCCAGTTCGACGGCTCGGTCGGGTCCCATTTTACGACAATGCCCTCGGCCACCGGATCGACGGTTTCGTCATCTTCCGGCGTAATGCCGGTGTTGCCGATATGCGGGAAGGTAAAGGTCACAATCTGGCCCGCATAGGACGGGTCGGTCATGATTTCCTGATAGCCGGTCATCGCAGTGTTGAAGCACAGCTCGGCCTCGCAATCACCGGTCGCGCCGAACCCTGTGCCGTAAAACAATGTGCCATCGGCCAGTGCAAGGCAGGCGGTGGGTTTGGGGGTGTCAATTTTACTGGCTGCGGCAGGCATGGGGCGACTCCTTTGCACAAATCTAGCGGAACCTATGGCGGGGCGCAATTGCGGTCAAGCGGAAAGGAAATTTGACTTATTGTTCAAAAACAACGCCTTAGCATTGTGATGCGCGGTTGTCATGGCTGGGCTGTCGGGTTAATCTGGTGGTCTTGATATTTTCGGCACCTAGGGGATGAGGAAACCGAATGGACCTACGACATAGAATAGCGGACGCATTGAAAGAAGCGATGCGCGCCAAAGACACCGAACGCCTGTCCACCTTGCGCCTGATCAATGCGGCGATCAAGGATCGGGACATTGCCCTGCGTGGCGATGGCAACGATGATGGCGCAACCAATGACGAAGTGCTTGCGATCCTTGGGAAAATGGTCAAACAACGCCACGAAAGCGCCAAGGTCTATGAGGAAGGTGCGCGGCTGGAACTGGCCGAAAAGGAATTGTCCGAGATCAAGATCATCGAGGATTTCCTACCCAAACAGCTAAGCGAAGACGAGGCAGCCGAGGCGGTAAAAGCCGCGATTGCCAAGGTGGGTGCAGAATCAATCCGCGACATGGGCAAGGTGATGGGCGAGCTGAAAGCCAATTACATGGGCCGGATGGATTTTGGCAAGGTCGGACCGATGGTCAAGGATTTGCTGGGATAGCCACAAAAACACCTGTATGGTTTGTCTATGACATTTGTCGGCAAACCCTACGGCGATTTTGCGCAACCGCCAGTCCTTCTGGAACACTGGGAATTTGACGCGATCCAAAGGGATATCACTACGGTGCTGCCTGATGGCTGCCGTGATCTGATCATCTGGCGCGGCAAAGGTGTGCGTCCGCAATGTTTTGTCACCGATCTGGCCACGGGATGCGATCAGGTGCCTGTCAGTGCGGGCGATCATTTCAACGGATTTCGCCTGCACCCCGGGGTGCAGGTTGACGTGGACGGATTGCTGGCCAGTCTGGAGGACGGGCTGGACGATGTATCCATCAGCGCCCGCCTGCATGATTACGCAACCCCGCTGCCGCAAGTTGTTGAGGCGCTGGCCTGTCTAGCCTCGGGCGTCACATCAGTTGGCGATGCAGCGGCCATGTTAGGTGTGCGCCTGCGCAGCCTGCAACGTCTGCTGAAACGTGAAACGGGGCAAGCGCCGGTGTTCTGGCTGCGGCTGGCCCGCGCACGACAAGCGGTTGCACGGTTGGGCCACGCGGAGGCGTTGGCCGATCTGGCCTGTGACTCGGGCTATGCCGATCAGGCGCATATGACGCGCGAGTTTCGCCGCTGGTTTGGCACCACCCCCCACAGGATACGCGCCGATGCGGGGTGGGTGACACGGAATTTCGTGGCCGGCTACGGCGCCTGAACGGCGGTGCAGATTTCAACCAGTATCCCTTCGGGCAGGCGCACATAGGCGGTGGTCTGGCCCCACGGCATTTCCTGAACCTCTTGCACCTGCTCGGCCCCGGCCTGCACCGCCTTTGCCAAGGCCCCCGCAACATCATCTGTTTCAAAGGCAATCTCGAAAGACGGATTGGTGATGGGTTCGCTCGCCGGTGATTAGAGGTGGTCCCACTTTTTTGACCAGTCAGCAGCCAGTTTAAGATGGATCAGGGTTTCATTTAGGCTGCCAAACTCATTGGTTTTGTTTTTCTGTCATAGGCTTCATCCGGGGTCAATATTCCGTGGGTGGAATGCGGGCGCTCGGTGTTGTAGTAAGCCAACCATTTCCCGATCCCGGCGCGGGTCTGCGAACCCGTTTCAAATGCGTTGAGGTAAATGCATTCGTATTTCAAGGATCGCCAAAGCCGCTCGATCATCCGGTTATCGACCCAGCGACCTTTGCCATCCATCGAGATTTTCACGTCGGCTTCTTTCAGCGCCTGCGTCCATTCAAACCCGGTGAACTGGCTGCCCTGGTCGCTGTTCATGATATCGGGCTTGCCGTATTTGGCCATAGCCTCTTTCAGGGCTTCAACGCAAAAATCTGCCTCCATGCTGTTTGACAATCTCCAGCTCAAAACCTTGCGGCTGTGCCAGTCCATGATCGCGACCAAATAGAGGAACCCGCGCTGCATCGGAATGTAGGTGATATCTACGCACCACACATGGTTTGGACGATCAATCGTCAGGTCTCGCAGCAGATACGGGTAGATCTTATGCTGCGGATGTTTCTTGCTCGTGTTGGGCGTCTGGTAGATCGGAACCAACCGCATCAGCCGCATCAAACGGCGGACCCTGTGGCGACCACACTTGTAACCTTGGCGCTGCATGTGCCGGGCCATTTGCCGTGATCCATACCACGGCGTCTGCAAGAATTGCTTGTCGATTATTGTCATGAACCGCAAATTTTCAGCACTTTCGCCTTTTGGCTGGTAATACAGGTTCGAGCGCGCCAGAGAAAGTAGCCCGCATTGTCGTCGCACACTCAGATCATGCTCACGGCTCACCATTTTTTGCCTCGCTTCCCGAGCAACTGTTGCGAGGCGTTGGCTAAAAAATCCCGTTCCACGACCAGCTGACCAATCTTGGAGTGCAGCTTCTCAATCTGGGCTTCATCAACCCGATCAGGATCACGGCCCCGTCTGGAAAATGCCGTGGCCATGTTTTCAATCGCTGCTCGTTTCCATGTGCCAATCTGGGTTGGATGCACACCATACTTCTTCGACAGCTCCGCCATCGTCATTTCCTCGCGGATTGCTTCAAGCGCAACGCGGGCTTTGAATTCGGGAGAATGGTTCTTTCGTTTCGTCATTTTGAATCGTCTTTCTCATAAGTCGATCCACCTTAACAACTGGTCCGAATTTCCGCGACCACCTCTATTTGCCCAGTTGCTGCATCAGTTCAATTGACGACACGGCCAGTTTGGTTTGCCCCGTGTCCAATTCGCCGTAATCGCCGCTTTCGTGCAGAAAGGCGGTTTTAAGACCAAAGGCGGCGTTGAAAAAATCAAGGGTGGCTTTGACATCTTGAACATATAGGATGGTGTAGCGGAAAATCATGATACTGGCTCCGGTTTGTGTTTGCCCGACCTTAGCCGCCCCGCACGCAAAAATCTTGAAGATTTGCGACAGCGGTTTAGGTCAGGGATTTACCCAGCCGAACCACTTCATCCACCAATAGATCCAGATCGCAATTGCGGGTGCGGTGGTTGGTGATGTTCACACGGATCGCCGTTTTCCCGTCCAGCGTTGTGACCGAGGGCGCGGCGATGCCGCTTTCCTGCAACCGCATCACGATTTCCCCGTTCACCACATCGCTATCTCCGTATCGAAGACACACGATACTGCTGGCGACCGGCGCCAACAGGGTTAATGCGGGTTGGTCCTGCACCAGCCGCGCCAGATATCGCGCCTGTGCGCAGTTCTTGCTGATCATCGCGCCCAGCTTGTCAGTGCCATGCTCCACCAGTTGCGCCCAGATTTTCAACGCCCGAAACCCACGCGACAGCTCCGGGCCGTATTCCACCGGCCACGGGTTGCCCGCCGCAAGGCCGCGCCCTGCGGCTTGCAGGTAATCGGGACGGCTGGAAAAGGTGGCCAGATGCGCAGCCCCGTCCCGCACCATCACAAACCCCGCGTCATAATTCACATGCAGCCATTTGTGGAAATCAAACGCCAGCGAATCCGCCCGCTCGACCCCTTTCAAACGGGGCCGCAAAGTTTCCGACAACACCCCCGCCGCGCCGAAGGCCCCGTCAACGTGCAGCCACATATCCTGCTTGGTGGCCAGATCGGCCAGCGCCTCCAGATCGTCAAACGCCCCCACATTGACACTGCCCGCCGTGCCAACCACCAAGAACGGCTGCATCCCCTTGGCACGATCCTGCGCGATCATTTCGGCCAGCGCAGACTGGTCCATTTCATAGGCCGCATTAACCGGAACCGAACGCAAGGCCCCTGCCCCAAGCCCCAGCAAATCAAACGCCCGCGCTACGCAATTATGCGCCTGCGAAGAGGCATAGCCAACCAGCCGGTGCGCGCCCACGCCATCGCTGCGGGTCGCCAACCCCAGCGCATTTTCCCGCGCCACCTTTAGCGCAATGATGGTGGCCATCGATGTGCCGGACACCACCAAACCGCTGGCCACATCGGGAAAGCCGAACATCTGCCGCACCCAGTCCACCACCTGCTTTTCAACATAGATCGCCCCGTGATCCCGCCCGCCCAGATTGGCGTTCATTGCGCTGGCAGCGATCTCGGCAATCAACCCGCTGGCCGCCCCTGCCCCGTGCACCCAGCCAAAGAACCGCGGATGGGTGTTGCCCACCCCATAAGGCAACAGGGTTTGGGCGCGGGCCTGCATCGCCGCCACCCCCGCGCCCTGCTGTGGCAAGGGCGCTTGCAACGCCTGTTTCAAGTCATCGGGCAAGGGCTGCCAGACCGGCCCCTCGGTGGCATGCTCTATCTTGTCCAGTGCCGCATCCAGCATCCGGTGCGCGGCGGCGCGGGTTTGTGTCCAGTTTTCAGGGTCAAGCGTATCAGTCATTGCGGCGTCCTATGGTTGCCCACTGCTAGCATGGTTTTAACACCACAAGAAACAGATGCCCTGTAAATTCACGCAATTTTGGGGTGCAAAACAGAACTGTTCCCGCTAATGAAAAGGAAATGAATCGCACATTTTCTAAACCCGTGCGACCAAGGGGGAATATGAGACAGTTTTTTGTATTGGGAACCTCTAAAAATCCCCCAAAATCCGGCCTGACGGGGTAGAATCGTCATCAGGATGAAAATGATTCGACCGACGGGGTTTTGTCATGGGTCATATGGGATTTTTTGATCTTTCCAGCCGATACGCGGGACTGGACAAATCTGGTGATCCGCTGGTGTTGCTCAACGACATGGTGCCGTTCGAGGATTACCGGGACGAGCTGAAGGCCATATGGCGCACGCCGCCCGAACAGCGCAAATCCAACGCTGGCCGCCCGCCTTGGGATGAGGTGCTGATATTCAAGACGATGGTTTTGCAGCAGCTCTACAACCTCTCTGACGATCAGATCGAGTATCAGATCCGCGACCGCCTGTCGTTCATGCGGTTTCTCGGCCTTGGCATTGAAGACAGCGTACCTGACGCCAAGACCATCTGGGCCTACCGTGAAAGGCTGGCCGGGGCCGGGAAGATGAAGGAGCTGTTTGACAAGTTCGATGCCTTTCTGCGCGAAAAGGGCTATCTGGCGATGGGCGGGCAGATTGTTGATGCGAGCATCGTTCCGGCGCCGCGCCAGCACAACAAAAGGGACGAGAACGAGAAAATCAAGGCGGGCGAAACGCCTGAAGAGTGGGAGGAAAAACCCCACAAGAAGCGCCAGAAGGACGTGGATGCGCGCTGGACGAAGAAGCACGGCAAGAGCTATTACGGCTACAAGAACCACATCAATGTCGACCGGCGGCACAAATTCATCCGCGCTTATGATGTCACCGATGCCGCCGTGCATGACAGCCAGGCGCTTGCCGGTCTGATTGATGCGAGCAACACCTCATCGGACCTGTGGGCCGACAGCGCCTATCGCTCGCAAAAGATCGAAAGCGAGCTGGAAGAGCGGGGGCTTCACAGCCATATCCATCACAAGGGCAGGCGCGGCAAGCCGCTTGGCGAGCGCCAGCAAAAGGCCAACCGGAGGCGCTCGAAAGTGCGGGTCCGGGTCGAGCATGTATTCGCTTTTCAGGAGCGCTCCATGGGCGGCAAGCTGATCCGCTCCATCGGCCTGAAGCGGGCGCGATTTCGCATCGGGATGATGAACCTGGTCTACAACATGAAGCGCTTCGTCCAGTTCGAATGCGGCCTGGCGGCGCCGGGATAAGGGTTCATGGGGTGAGGTGTGCCTGAAATACCCAAAACCGGCTTGAAACCGGTGAAAATGGGTTTATGATCCGAAGCAATCAGGCGGGACAGGCGAAAAACCGTCCACCCCGCCGCGAAGAAGGCGAAAACGGGAATTTACAGAGGTTCCCTATTGGTAATTTTCACAATTTTCACCGCATTATCCGGTGTGGCCAACGCCCAGCAATCCGCCTGGGTCCAGATCGAAGCCCAACCCAGCCTGCGCGAAGGCCAGGACCGCGCCCGCGCCTATGCCGGCGTGTTTGACAATGTCAGCGGCTTTTCCGTCGGGCGCGGCTGGTATGCCATTGCGCTGGGGCCATATACGCCAGAGGGCGCGATTTCGACGCTGGAAACGCTGAAACGTGAAAACCTGATCCCGCACGACAGTTTTATTTCAGACGGGCGATCCTACTGGCAGCAATTCTGGCCAATCGGGGCCAACACCCTGAACCAACCCCCAGCCCAACCGCAAACACCTGATGTTGTGGCCGATGCGCCGGTTGTTGTTACTCCTCCGCCCCCCGCCGATGAAACCCCGCGTCAGGCACGCCGGTCCGAAGCCTTGCTGACAAGGGACGAGCACAAACTGCTGCAAACCGCCCTGCAATGGGAAGGGTTCTATAATTCTGCCATTGACGGCTTGTTTGGCAAAGGCACCCGCCGTTCTATGGCAGCCTATCAAGAGGCGATGGGGTATGAAGTAACAGGTGTTCTGACCACCCTGCAGCGCAACGAACTGATAGATAATTACAACGCCGTTCTGGCCGGAATCGGCATGGCCCCCGTGCGGGACGATACGGCAGGAATCGAAATCAACATGCCAACCGCTTTGGTCGAATTCGCCAAATACGAGCCGCCTTTCGCGCATTACAATTCCAAAGGGGACAGCGGTGTGCGGGTCTTGCTGATCTCGCAATACGGCGATCAGGCATCACTTTACGGGTTGTATGACATCATGCAGACCCTTGAAATCGTGCCCACCGAAGGCCCGCGTGAACGTGGCAAGAACAGTTTCGAACTGACCGGCATGAATGACAGCATCATATCCTATACCTATGCCGCCCAGAAAAACGGGATGATCAAAGGGTTTACTGTGGTCTGGCCCACCGGCGATGAAAAACGCCGCAAACGGGTGATTGATGAAATGAAGGCCAGCTTTGCCCCCTTTGGTGATGTTGCGCTGGATGATGTGATGGACCAACCGGACGAGGACCAGCGGATCGACCTGCTGGCAGGGCTGGAAATTCGCAAACCCACCCTGTCGCGATCCGGGTTTTATGTGGACGCCAGCGGGCGGGTGCTGACCACATCCGATGCCGTGGAAAACTGCAAACGCATCTCGCTGGACGATACATATGATGCCACGGTTTCCTTTATTGACGAAGGGCTGGGCGTTGCCCTGCTAACCCCGAACGAAAATCTATCGCCCGATACATTCGCCAATTTCCGCACCGCCATCCCACGCATCAAATCCGAAGTTGCCGTGGCCGGTTACCCCTACGAGGGCGCACTTGGTGCCGCCACAATGACCTTTGGTACATTGGCCGACATTCGGGGCCTGCGCGGCGAAAAGGAACTGCGCCGCCTTGCGCTTTATGCACAGGATGGCGATGTTGGCGGGCCGGTTCTGGATATGAGCGGCAGCGTGTTGGGTATGCTATTGCCCAAGGTGCAGGCCAATGGTCAACGCCTGCCTGACGAAGTCAGCTTTGCCATCAGCGCACAGGCAATGGGCAAAGTTCTGGCGGAAAACGGTGTGACCATTTCCGCCTCGCAACCCGCCGGAACGATATCGCCCGAGGATCTGACAATTCTTGGCACCGATATGACGGTGCTGGTCAGCTGCTGGAACTAGGCCATGTTCGATTACACCTTATTGCATTGGACCGGCTTTCTGACCGCTGCCGTGGTTCTTAATCTGGCGCCCGGCCTCGACATTGCCTTTATACTGGGGCAAACCGTGCGTGGTGGGCGAAAAACCGGCTTTGCCGCAATGGCAGGCATCTGGACCGGTGCCTTTGGCCATGTCCTGATGGCAGCGGCGGGATTGTCGGCCATTCTCGCGACCTCGGCTGTGGCATTTTCAGTGGTGAAATGGGTCGGCGCGGGCTATCTGATCTGGCTTGGCATTCAGGCGCTGCGCTCGGATGGTAGCGGGTTCATTGCCGAAGGGATCAAAAGCAGCACAAAACTGATGCCGATTTACCGCCAAGGCGTGGTTGTGGCATTGCTAAACCCCAAGGTCGCAATTTTCTTTCTGGCCTTCCTGCCGCAATTCGTGGTTCAGGGCGCTGGCCCTGTCTGGGCGCAACTGTTCCTGCATGGCAGCTTAATCATCGTGGTTGCCGCCTTTATTGAACCGCCACTGATACTGGCAGGCGAACGGCTGACGAACAAGCTGCGTTCATCCCCCAAATTCGGGCTGTGGCTGGATCGCAGCCTTGGGGCAATCCTTGTTGCACTTGGCCTGCGACTGGCCATGGAGCAACGCTAGCCCCCGAAATCTTTAAAAGATTTCGCCTGTTTTCTTTCAAAGAAAACAGTCCGGCGTCACATGGATCAACGTTGGCCCCTTTGCCTTCAACGCCGCCTGCAAAACCTGCTTAAACTCTTCAGGCGTTGCCGGCTCCTCTGCTTCGGCCCCGAACGCCCGCGCCAAAGCACAAAAATCGGGATTCCGCGCCACAACCGCATTTGGCGCGATCTGGCTGCGGATCATGCTATCCTCGATTTCCTTCAGCTTGCCGTTGTCCCACAGGATAATCGGCAGGCTTAACCCCAGTTCCACCGCCACGCCCAATTCCTGCATGGTATAATGAAACCCGTAATCCCCCGCAATCGCCACCACTGGCGTGCCCGGTTTGCCGATCTTGCCACCGATGGCTGCGGGCAGCGCATAGCCCAGCGTGCCAAACCCGTAAGGGTGATGCCACAGGTTGGGCCGGTCCAGCGGGTATAGCTCCTTGGAGACATAGGCAAATTGCGTCATGTCCGAATAGATCAGCGTGCCCTTGGGCAAAACCTGCTCCATCGCCGCACAGATCGGTGCAATCCCCTGACGCGCGGCATCGGTTTCGGCGTGAAACGCGGCTTTTGCATCGGCCACCTCTTTTGCCATCCAGTCGCTGGTGACATTGTGCCCCTCGACCAGATCGCACAGATCCGACAGGAACACCGCCGCATCCCCCATGATCGGCAGATCCGCCACATGGTCATCGGCCAGCGAATGGGCATCAATATCAACCCGGATCATCGGCGCGTCATAGCCCAGATTATCGCGCCAGATATCGGTTTCCGACAGTTCCGTGCCGATGCACAGCACCAGATCGGCCTTGGCAAGTTCTGCCGCACTATCCCCCCGCGCCAGACAGGGGCCATAGTTCAGCGTGTGAATCGGCGTGCAAAACTGACCCACTTGGGTGGGTTATGAGCGAGTAAAATTGACCCACCTGTTTCGTTAACATCCGCGCAAAATTGTGCGGAGGAAAGAGCAGGTGATATTGATGGAAAGCGTATCGAAGATCCGGCGCTGGGTGCTGGTTGAAGGGCGCAGCATCCGGTCTGTGGCGCGGGCGACGGGACTGTCGCGGAACACGATCAAGAAGTATTTGAAGGACGAGAATCCGCCGAGCTACCAGCGCCATGCGCCGCCAGTTCGGCACAAACTGTGCAATGGGTTTGATCTTCGGCTGCAGGAACTGTTTGATCAGGACTCGAGGCGACCACGCCGGGAGCGGCGGACGGCCCAGAAGCTATACGAGCAGCTTGTGGCAGAGGGCTATACCGGGTCCTATTCGCCGGTTCAGCGTTTTGTTCGTGAGTTGAAGCGCGCCGGGGCCTGTTCGGGAGATGCGTTTATCCCGCTGCATTTTGCGGCGGGTGACGCGCTGCAATTTGACTGGAGCGAAGAACGGGTCGTACTGGGTGGTGTCGAGCAGAAGGTGAAGGTCGCTCATTTCCGCCTGTGTCACAGCCGCAAGCCTTTCGTGATTGCCTATCCCGGTGAAGCCCAGGAGATGGTGCTGGATGCTTTCGTGCAGGCGCTGTCCTTTTACGGAGGCGTTCCGCGCAGGGTGATCATCGACAACCCCAAGACCATGGTGACCTACGTTTCGCGCTCGAAGGAGCGGATATTCCATCCCCGGTTCCTGGCCTTGATGAACCACTATGTGATGGAGCCGGTGGCCTGCACGCCCGCTGCGGGCTGGGAGAAGGGACAGGTCGAGAACCAGGTCCAGTTCTTGCGGGGCCGGTTGTTCGTTCCCGAACCGGCCTTTGATGATCTCGAGGCGCTGAACGCGTGGCTGCGTCTGCGTTGCGAAGATCTGGCAGAGCGTCCCCATCCCGAGCAGCAGGATCGCACGATTACCGAAGTGTTCGAAGACGAGCGCGCCGAACTGCGCCCCCTGGGTCGGGCCTTCGACGGCTACGTGGAAAAGACCGTCCGTGTCCGCTCCACCTGCCTGGTTCAATATGCCAGCAATCGCTACAGCGTGCCCTCCCGCTTTGCCGGGCATCATGTGTCGCTACGCGCCTATGCCGGCCGGATCGTGGTGGTCTCCGGTCAGGATGTGATTGCCGAGCACAGGCGTCATTTTACCCGCAATATCAGCTATTTCGAGCCCTGGCATTACGTTCCCCTGCTGGACCGCAAGCCTGGTGCCCTGCGCAATGGCGCCCCCTTTGTGGGCTGGGAACTGCCCGAGGCCATGCATCGGATCAGGGAACATTACATGGCTGGTAAAGGCGGGGATCGGGAGTTCGTCGACCTGCTCCTGCTGGCACAGGATCACGGGATCGAGGTGGTCGAGACGGCCTGCAATCTGGCGGTGGCACAAAACACCCTGCGGCTGCCCGCCATCATCAATCTGATCAACCAGTTGGTGGAACCGGTCATCACACCGCTCAGCGATGCCTGCGCTTATCCGCAGCTGACCTTGCGGCCCGAAGCCGATTGCAAACGCTATGAGACCCTGTGCTCGGCTGAGGAGGTTGCCGTATGAATGCCTTGATCGACCAACTGACAGCCCTCAGGTTGCATGGAATGGCAGCTTGCGCCCATGATCTGCTGTCCGCGCGCAAGCCGCCAAGTCTGACCACAGCGATAAGGCAACTGATCGACGCCGAGACTGTAGAGCGCCGGGTGCGCTCCATCCAGTATCAAATGAGGGTTGCGAAGTTCCCCCATCACAAGGACTTCGCCACCTTCGATTACAGCGCCGCCGCCCTCACCCAGGCCCAGATCGAACCATTCTGCACCGGCCAGTTCACAGAGGAGGCCCATAACCTCATCCTGGTGGGCGGAACCGGCACGGGCAAAACCCACATCGCCATCGCGCTGGGAACGACGCTGATCAACAACGGCAAGAAGGCGCGCTTCTTCAACGCCGTCGATCTGATCAACGCCCTGATCAAGGAACAGGCCGACGGCAATGCAGGGAAGATCATCCGGCAGCTCTCGGCTTTGGACTGCGTCATCATCGACGAGCTGGGCTACATCCCGTTTCCCAAATCCGGTGGCGCGTTGCTCTTCAATCTGATCAGCAAGCTCTACGAGAAGACCAGCATCATCATCACAACCAACCTTGAGTTCGGTGAATGGGTCTCGGTCTTCGGGGATGCCAAGATGACAACCGCCCTTCTGGATCGCGTCACTCATCACTGCAACATCATCGAAACCGGCAATACCTCATACCGGTTCGCCCAGAGTAAACGCCGTAGAAAAAACTAGCCGTTCCGCAAGCAAAGCCCCCAGACGGACTCGCTACATGAAGGCGGCCCGACTGGGGGCTTTGCGCCACAAAGGGGGGGGCAAATTTAAATGCCGAAACCGGGTCAGTTTTAAATGCTCATTGACAGTTCAGCGGGTAATCCGGCGCGATGATGCCCCGCCCCGCAAATGTGCACATGGTGGCAGCGCGCGTCAGACGCACCAGCTTGCGCGCGGCCTCGAACCCCAGTGCTGCCCCCCCGCCAAAGATGAACAGCGGCCGCCGTGCCCCCAGCAACCATTCCGCCGCCGCCGCCACATCCTCGGGGCGGGCAACGGGTTTGGCGGGGGCAATGGGTTGATCTGGCGCGGGATCGGCAGGGCTGCCCAGCACATCAATCGGCACCTGAATGTGTTTCGGACGGGCGCGACTGGCAGAAAATTCGGCAAAGGCCGCATCTATCAACCGGTAAGCCGCAGGCGCATCGGGCGCTGTGACGGACCAGTCACAAACCGTGGCCGCCGCCCCCTCCTGATCGCGCATTTCATGCAGGCGGCCCCGCCCGATATGGCGGTCTTTGGTTTCCAGGCAGGACGACACCACCAGCATCGGCACCGAATCCGAATAGGCCTGGCCCATCGCCGTCATGATGTTGCACAGGCCCGGACCGGTGATCACATAGGCCACCCCCGGCTTGCCTGTGGCGCGGGCATAGCCATCGGCCATAAACCCCGCCCCCTGTTCGTGACGCGGCAGAACATGGGTGATCCCCGCCTCTTCAATGCCGCGATACAGTTCAATATTATGCACCCCGGGAATGCCGAAAATCACATCAACCCCGCGCGCCTTTAGCATGTGGGAAATATTCGCGCCCAGTGGTCGTTTTGTCATCTGCCAGCCTCGCCTTGCGTCTGTTTCTCACCGCTTACGGTTGGACTTGGGACGAGGACCTGTCAACCAAATTTCGGTCAATCACATCGCATCAATGTATACATTGTATTCTGGCGCAAAACGTTATTCATATCCTCGATGCTTGTGACGCCAGGCTCAAACGCAACCACATTGGCCCCGTGTTTCCCCGCCCGCTGCTGGAAATCCATCAATATTTCTTTGTTGCTTTGGTCTTTGCTGCCCCAGCCGGTCAGAATACCTACAGGGAACCTCTAAAAATCCCCCAAAATCCGGCCTGACGGGGTAGAATCGTCATCAGGATGAAAATGATTCGACCGACGGGGTTTTGTCATGGGTCAGATGGGATTTTTTGATCTTTCCAGCCGATACGCGGGACTGGACAAATCTGGTGATCCGCTGGTGTTGCTCAACGACATGGTGCCGTTCGAGGATTACCGGGACGAGCTGAAGGCCATATGGCGCACGCCGCCCGAACAGCGCAAATCCAACGCTGGCCGCCCGCCTTGGGATGAGGTGCTGATATTCAAGACGATGGTTTTGCAGCAGCTCTACAACCTCTCTGACGATCAGATCGAGTATCAGATCCGCGACCGCCTGTCGTTCATGCGGTTTCTCGGCCTTGGCATTGAAGACAGCGTACCTGACGCCAAGACCATCTGGGCCTACCGTGAAAGGCTGGCCGGGGCCGGGAAGATGAAGGAGCTGTTTGACAAGTTCGATGCCTTTCTGCGCGAAAAGGGCTATCTGGCGATGGGCGGGCAGATTGTTGATGCGAGCATCGTTCCGGCGCCGCGCCAGCACAACAAAAGGGACGAGAACGAGAAAATCAAGGCGGGCGAAACGCCTGAAGAGTGGGAGGAAAAACCCCACAAGAAGCGCCAGAAGGACGTGGATGCGCGCTGGACGAAGAAGCACGGCAAGAGCTATTACGGCTACAAGAACCACATCAATGTCGACCGGCGGCACAAATTCATCCGCGCTTATGATGTCACCGATGCCGCCGTGCATGACAGCCAGGCGCTTGCCGGTCTGATTGATGCGAGCAACACCTCATCGGACCTGTGGGCCGACAGCGCCTATCGCTCGCAAAAGATCGAAAGCGAGCTGGAAGAGCGGGGGCTTCACAGCCATATCCATCACAAGGGCAGGCGCGGCAAGCCGCTTGGCGAGCGCCAGCAAAAGGCCAACCGGAGGCGCTCGAAAGTGCGGGTCCGGGTCGAGCATGTATTCGCTTTTCAGGAGCGCTCCATGGGCGGCAAGCTGATCCGCTCCATCGGCCTGAAGCGGGCGCGATTTCGCATCGGGATGATGAACCTGGTCTACAACATGAAGCGCTTCGTCCAGTTCGAATGCGGCCTGGCGGCGCCGGGATAAGGGTTCATGGGGTGAGGTGTGCCTGAAATACCCAAAACCGGCTTGAAACCGGTGAAAATGGGTTTATGATCCGAAGCAATCAGGCGGGACAGGCGAAAAACCGTCCACCCCGCCGCGAAGAAGGCGAAAACGGGAATTTACAGAGGTTCCCTACATCTTTCCCATTCTCGCAATCCGACGGGTAACCAAAAACGATTTGTACCTTTTCCGGCGGAACGGCCGGATAGGATTTCAGAATGACTTCCGTTGGCGGGCTGTCAGGGCCCAGTGCCTGAACCTTTGCCATGAAAGCATCACCAGAGCCGGCAAGGACGCCGGTGGCAAAAGAAACCGCCGTCAGGGCTATTAGTATCGTTTTAATCAAAATCTCTTTCCTTTTGGCAAATGTAATCCGGTGTTCTTTTTGGACAAACCCCTGGTATCGGCTACCCCACATGAAACAGCGTGTTGAACAGTTTCGGATCCAGACTGTCGGTGACAAACGTATCGCCCTCGGTCACGATCGACACGGCATCATGGCTGTGCAGGCTTTCCTGATGACTGGCGATCACGCGGAAATCCTCGATGCGGGGATCATTTTGCAGCCCTTCAAAAAACAGCCGCGCCGCATCCTCGACGAAAATCGGATTGGCCGCGTTCAGTTCGGCGAAGGCCTGTTCGTCCTCGCGTTTGACCATGACTTGTGTTTCGGTCGGCACCGCTGCACGGCAAATGTCGATCAGATCCTCGAACCACAGACAGTTCGCACCCGGCGTCATCTGCACCGAAATCCGCGCCACCGAGCGTTGCGAATGCGGCGTGGCCAGCTGACCCCGCGTTTGGCGGGCATGTTCGGATAGTTCAAGAGAGCAGGGGCAAGTGGAGGAGTAGACATAGTCAAGATGTATGATTTTGACAATTTTGCCTTTCTTTTCGACCAGCTCCAGCGCGATATCATAGTATTGATATCCCTCAAGCCCCGACCGCAAAGAGGGCAGTTTCACAGGAAAGGAAAACCGCATCTGGATGCGCGCATCAAAGCTGTCCAGATCGGCCTTGTAATCGCTCAGGGCCGCCTCGATCACATCAAAGCTAAAGGTCTTTTCGGCGTGGGTATAAAAGGTGCGCATGATGCGCGACATATTGATCCCCTTCTTGCCCGCCTCAAGGCTGACGGTGCCAGTGACTGATGTTTCCAGCCGGATATCGCCATCATCCCGGGTATGGAACCGGATCGGCAGGCGGAAATTGGAAATGCCCACATGCTGGATATGCCGCTTGGCCCCTTTGATCAGGCTTTCGGGCCCGTTCTGCAGATCGGGAAGCGAGGCTTTGTAAGCCTCGTCCACGGTAAATTCTTCGGGGTAGGCGCGGGCCAGCGCCGGATAATTCGCCACCTCGTTTTCCGGCAACAGACGGGCGATGGCGGGATCCAGTTGCGCCACCTCGATCGCACTGACCGATTTGGCCCAGTCGCGCAAGGTCGCCAATGCCTGTTCGGCCTTTTGCCGGTCAGCATCATTACTGTCTTTGGGAGGCTGAATATTCACGGCCACTCCTTCATCGTTTCCTGTTCGCCCTGTTAATGTAATGGATCAGGCCCAATTAACCAAATGTTACCGACCCATCGCGGCCCTATGCCGCCATCAGCGCCTTCAGAATGTCGGCCTGCAGGTCATCCGCATCCTCAAGCCCGATGCTGATCCGCACCAGACCGGGTGTGATGCCCAACTCGGCCTTTTGCGCGTCCGGCAGGCGCTGATGGGTCGTGGTTGCAGGATGGGTGACAATGCTTTTGGCATCGCCCAGATTGTTGGAAATGATGATGATTTCCAGCGCATTCAAAAAACTGAACGCCGCCGCCTGCCCGCCCTTCAGGTCCAGCGACAACATGGTGCTGCCCTTGCTCATCTGCCGGCGGGCAAGATCCACCTGCGGGTGGCTGTCCAGAAACGGATGGATCGCGCGGGCCAGTTTTTCGTGGCCCTGCACCGCCTTGGCAATCTGCATCGCACTATCGGCCATCGCACGGCACCGCAGGTCCAGCGTTTCCATACCCTTCAGCATCACCCAGGCGTTAAACGGACTCATCGAGCCACCGGTGTGTTTCAGATATGGCTCCAGCGTACCGCGGATAAAATCACGGCTGCCCAGCACCACCCCGCCCAGGCACCGCCCCTGCCCGTCGATGTGTTTGGTGGTGGAATAAACCACCACATCGGCGCCCAGATCGAACGCATTGGAAAAGATCGGCGTGGCGAACACATTGTCCACCACAACCAGCGCCCCAACCGCATGGGCCAGATCACAAACCGCTTTGATATCAATCAGTTCCAGCGTCGGGTTGGAAATGCTCTCGAAAAATACCAGCCTGGTATCACTGCGCAACGCCCCGCGCCATGCGTCCAGATCAGGACCATCCACCAGCGTCACTTCAACCCCGAAGCGGGCCAAAATATCCTCAAGGATATACAGACATGAGCCAAACAGCGCCCGCGCCGCCACCACATGATCCCCCGCCTTCAATCCACAGGTCAGCGCCGCATTGACCGCTGCCATGCCCGATGCGGTGGCAAAGGCGTCCTCGGCCCCCACAAGGGCCGCGATCCGGTCCTCGAACATGCGCACGGTCGGGTTGCCATAGCGGGCGTAGATAAATTCATCCGGCCCTGTTTCGATAAACCGCGCCTCGGCGTCCTCGGCGGTGTCGTAAACAAACCCCTGCGTCAGGTATATCGCCTCGGATACTTCGTTATACTGGCTGCGGCGGCTGCCCGAATGCACCAGCTTGGTGCGGGCGTTCCAATCATTGCTCATCACGTCTCCTTATCCATGCCATCAGGCACAAAAAAACCCCAAAACCGGAGCCAAGGTTTCGGGGGTATCGCCCTATCCCTCTTTAGCGGCATGTTTAACGTGGCCCGCAATCCGGTAACAAATCGCCACGATGGGGTCTGGATAATGGCAGCAGGGCGCGTGGTCAAGTATTGTTGAAACACCCGCCTTGCCCTTTTGTCCGATCCGGTGCTGAATGGCAAAAAAAGGAACGCACAACATGAAACCGATTGACCTTTACTATTGGCCCACCCCGAATGGCTGGAAAATCACCATTGCGCTGGCGGAAATGGACCTGCCTTACAATCTGCATCTGGTGAACATCGGCGCGGGCGAACAGTTTGAACCCGATTTCCTGAAAATCGCCCCGAACAACCGGATGCCGGCGATTGTTGACCCCGACGGGCCGGATGGCGCGCCGATCCCGATCTTTGAGTCAGGTGCGATCCTGCAATATCTGGCCCGCAAGACAGGGCAGTTTTGCGGCAAGACCGAGCGCGAGCGGGTTGCGGTGGATCAATGGCTGATGTGGCAGATGGGCGGCCTTGGTCCGATGGCGGGTCAGGCACACCATTTCCTGAAATACGCCCCGTCGATGGAGCCACCCAATGACCTGCCCTATGCCAAAGACCGCTACCGCAACGAAACTGCCCGCCTTTATGGTGTGCTGGACCGTCAACTGGCGAATAACGAATATGTCGCCGGAGATTTCTACTCCATCGCCGATATGGCGATCTGGCCTTGGGCGTCGCTGTGGGAAGGGCAGGAACAGACGTTGGACGACAAACCCCACATGGCCCGCTGGCTGGAAACGGTCGGCGCGCGGGATGGCGTGATTAAAGGGCGGGCAGTTGCGTCGGACAAACGGGGCAATTTGCAGGCGGACAAAAAGGCGCAGAATGTGTTGTTCGGGCGCAAACCCTGATCTTATTATCGTTCCATAAATATCCCCGCCGGAGGCATAGAATCTCTTGCCTGCGGCGCAGGTATTTATTGCAAGAAGAAGGGCTAAGCCTCGTCTTCCTCGACCGCGTATTTCTGCATCAACTTGCCTTGGGTCATGAAAAATGCAAACATCGCAGCCGTCAGGCCGAACACCTTGAAATTCACCCAGGCGTCTGTCGACATCGTGCGCCAGACCACTTCGTTCGTGACAGCCAGCGCCAGAAAAAACAGGGTGATGCGTTTGGTCAGGATCATCCAGCCCTCGTGTTTCAGCGGCATCGCCTCGTCCATCACCAGTTGCAGATAGCTTTGGCCGCGCATCAATCCAAACCCCAGCATGCCCGCGAACAACAGGTAAATCATCGTCGGTTTCATTTTAAAAAAGCGTTCGTCATTGAACCAGACCGACAGCCCCCCGAACACCACCACAATCAGCAACGTCATAATCTGCATGACCGAAATCTTGCCGCTTAGCCGGTACAAAATAAACGTTGTGAGCGCCAACAGCGGCACGAACAGCGCCGTAACCACGATGAAGCCGTTATAGTCTGTGCCGTTATAGGCAAACGTCTGGTCCTTCATCCTGCCATAGGCGATGAAAAACACCACGATCGGCCCCAGCTCCAGCGCCAGTTTGACAAAGGGGTTCACTTTTTTCACGTTACTCATTTGCGGCCTTTCGCTTTATCCACCCAGTTCAACTATCACAGCGCCCAGCGCAATCAATGCCATAAGTATCAGGCGGCGCGGGCCGACCCGTTCTTTCAGCATCAACCAGCCGATCAATGCGGCAAACACGGTCGAGGTTTCCCGCAGCACCGCCGCCTGCCCGACATTGTCCAGACGGGTGGCCAGAATGATGCCGCCAAAGCTGAAGTAGGCGATGATGCCACCGATCAGCCCGCGCAACAGCAGTGGACGCAAGGTGGGCGGGTTTTGCATCACACGATAGCGCAGGGCGGCAATGGTGGGCATAAAGAACAGCCCGTCAATCATGAAAAACCACGCCAGAAAGGTAAAAGGGTCGGTGCTGGCGCGGATGCCGTAGGCGTCATAGGTGGTATAGGTCGACACCGTCAGCCCGGTTATCACCGCCAGTACCAGCGCCATCCTAAGGGTATCGCGCCCCACGGTCAGATGGCGCAGATTATAAAGCGCCAACCCGTAGATACCCGCCAAAAGCACCGCCACACCCAGCCATTGCACCGCGTTGAAACGCTCGCCAAACAGCAGCCAGGCGCCGATGATGGCAAACAGCGGGCCGGTGCCGCGCACCACGGGGTAAACCACCGTATAGGCCCCGCGTTCATAGGCCATCGCCTGCATGTATTTGTAAAAACAGTGAATCACAAAGGTGATGGCAAAGATCATCCACATATGCGGCTCAGGCCAGGGCACCACGAACAAAACAAACGGCACCGCGATCAGACCATAGGATATGTCAATCGCCCCGCGTGACAGCCACGGATCATGGTTGCCCTTTTGCAAAGCGCCGAAAATCGCATGCAACAATGCCGATCCCAACGCCAGCGCCAGCGCAATCTGGTGGCCCGCTGGCGTGCCTTCCAGCGCGGTGAACCAGTCGGTCATCCGCTCGCACCCGAAACCTGTGGCATCAGTTCACGGCGTCAAACAGATTGGGGCTATAGCCGGCTTCAACAGTAACACCCTCCAGCATTTGGGCCAGTTTCTGACCGGTTGCCCAAAGTCCAAAGCGCAATATCGGGTACCCTTTGGCCGCCGTCAGATGAAGCAACAAATCCCCTTTCGGGTCGGGTAAATCCGAAACCAGCCTGTTCACAGATGCAAGGTCGTTCCCACTCATCACCTTTGACAGTTCAGTCGCGATATACAGCGTTGCCAGGGATCTGAACCCGTCAATATCCCCATTCGGGATTTTCCCTTTCAACATGGTGACCCCCAGCTCCAGCAGCGGGTTCTTTCGGGTGTCACGGCTGTTGATCACGATGGTCAGATTATCGATTATCAGGGGGAAAACGCCAATTTCTGGGTTTTTGGGAAAGGCCGGAGCAACCCCGCGCAGTCTGGCCGATAATCTGGCAGAGTTTCCATTGTGGAAATCCAGAGAAGCCCCCGCCAGTTCCAACACCCCCTTGTCAGCCTGAAAACCAAAATCCAGTGTCGCATCAAATGCACGGCCGGACTTGCCATAATTCACCAAATAATCCCATGCCGGATCATTCGCCGGGGCATTTGTCACCTTCACACCGCGCATTTCCAGTTGCAACTGGCCCGGCAATAGCCCGTCACTTAGGGGCGCAAGTCCGTTCCGGTTCCATGTTATCCGCTCGATTGTTAGCGTAACACCGGACTGTTTGGCGACAACATCCACTGATTGGGCATCACATTTTCCGATCACCTTGCGCGGGGATGTGGCGGGTGTGATCTCGACTTTGACCAGTTTCGCCAGATCTTCCAGCCCGCCGATGCAACCTGCATTGTCCATCCGCAGAATGCTTTGTGCATATCCGCTTGCGGTGGTGGAAAGTATGAAAAACCCCGCCAAAGCCAGATTTCTCATCTTGAAATGCGCATACCTCATTACAACTCCCTTTCCGGCCCCCCACAGCACTCTACATCAATCCTCCAGCCCTGTCAGGGCATGGGCAAATTCTTCGGGATCAAAAGCCGCCAGATCGTCGATCTGTTCGCCCACCCCGATCGCATGGATCGGCAGGCCGAATTGGTCGGCCAGCGCGACCAGCACCCCGCCCTTGGCCGTGCCATCCAGTTTGGTCATCACAAGGCCGGACACATTAGCCAGCTTTTGAAACACTTCAACCTGTGTCACCGCGTTCTGCCCTGTGGTCGCATCCAGCACCAACAATGTGTTGTGCGGCGCAGTTTCGTCCTTTTTGCGGATCACGCGGACGATTTTGGACAGCTCCTCCATCAGGTCAGCGCGGTTGTGCAAACGGCCTGCCGTGTCGATCATCAACAGGTCGGCCCCGTCTGCTTCGGCCTTGGTCATCGCATCAAAGGCAAGGCTGGCAGGATCAGACCCTTCGGGTGCGGTCAACACCGGCACGCCAGCGCGCTCGCCCCAGACCTGCAATTGCTCCACCGCGGCCGCGCGGAATGTGTCGCCCGCCGCGATCACCACGTTTTTGCCCGCCGCCTTGAACTGGCTGGCCAGCTTGCCGATGGTCGTGGTCTTGCCCGAGCCATTGACCCCGACCACCAGCACCACCTGCGGTTTTTTGGCATATAGCGGCAGGGGTTTGGCAACCGGTTCCATGATGCGGGTGATTTCAGTAGCCAACAGGCGTTTAATTTCGGCGGTGGACAGCTTTTTGCCAAACCGCCCTTCGGCCATGTTGGCGGTGACGCGCAAGGCGGTATCAACACCCATATCGGCGGTGATCAACAGCTCCTCGATCCGCTCCAGCATGTCATCGTCCAGAACCCGTTTGACAACGGTTTTCTTGGCGGGTTTGCCTTCCTTGCGGCCCAACAAACGCCCGATCAGGCCCGGCTTTTTGGCTTCTTCCTGCGGTTCTGCCATAGGTTCGGCCGCGGTGCCCGCTGGCACTTCGGGTTCGGGTTCGGGTTCGGGTTCGGGTTCGGGTGAGACAACTTCCTCAACCACGGGCGCGTCAAGCGCCTCGGCAATGGTTTCCTCGACAGCTTCCACCACTTCCGGCGCGGCCTCGGCGACCTCTTCAACAGGTTCAGGCTCCACAACCGGCTCAGGCTCTGTCGGAGTGCCCGCCGGCACCTCTGGCTCTGGCTCTGGCTCTGGCTCTGGCTCTGGCTCTGGCTCTGGCTCTGGCTCTGGCTCTGGCTCTGGCTCTGGCTCTGGCTCTGGCTCTGGCTCTGGCTCTGGCTCTGGCTCTGGCTCTGGCTCTGGCTCTGGCTCTGGCTCTGGCTCTGGCTCTGGCTCTGGCTCTGGAAGAGTCTCCTCGACCGCGGGGGTTTCGTCAACCACATCCTCGATCAGTTCTTCTTCGCCACCATCCTCGACGATTTCATCCAGCCCTTTTTCCAGCTTGGACGAGGATTTGAAAAGACGGTTTTTCAGCTTTTTAAAGAATGACATCGTGCCGGACCCTTTGTGTTCCTTACCCAACTATTGCACCTTCGCAGCGGATGGAAGTGGCAAGCGTTAAAACTATACCGTTCCCAGCCCCCAAAACAGGCCAATCTGGGCGGCAATATAGGTGATCCACACGGCCTTGCCCGCCCATTTGCGGCGCGGATCATCCTGATCCAGCACAAAGGTTTCAACCGACAGGATCAGATCGGTCAGCACAAACAGCATTGCCCCCCACAGGGCGACATTGCGCGCCACGGGCAGGCCCAGCGCCATCAGTCCCATACCAAGGATAATCACCACATAGCCGCGCACCGGTCCTTTCAACGCGCCGGTGTGCGGGCGCAGCCAGAATTCGGTGGAAAGGCCTAGCGCAACCATATGGGAACCTCTAAAAATCCCCCAAAATCCGGCCTGACGGGGTAGAATCGTCATCAGGATGAAAATGATTCGACCGACGGGGTTTTGTCATGGGTCATATGGGATTTTTTGATCTTTCCAGCCGATACGCGGGACTGGACAAATCTGGTGATCCGCTGGTGTTGCTCAACGACATGGTGCCGTTCGAGGATTACCGGGACGAGCTGAAGGCCATATGGCGCACGCCGCCCGAACAGCGCAAATCCAACGCTGGCCGCCCGCCTTGGGATGAGGTGCTGATATTCAAGACGATGGTTTTGCAGCAGCTCTACAACCTCTCTGACGATCAGATCGAGTATCAGATCCGCGACCGCCTGTCGTTCATGCGGTTTCTCGGCCTTGGCATTGAAGACAGCGTACCTGACGCCAAGACCATCTGGGCCTACCGTGAAAGGCTGGCCGGGGCCGGGAAGATGAAGGAGCTGTTTGACAAGTTCGATGCCTTTCTGCGCGAAAAGGGCTATCTGGCGATGGGCGGGCAGATTGTTGATGCGAGCATCGTTCCGGCGCCGCGCCAGCACAACAAAAGGGACGAGAACGAGAAAATCAAGGCGGGCGAAACGCCTGAAGAGTGGGAGGAAAAACCCCACAAGAAGCGCCAGAAGGACGTGGATGCGCGCTGGACGAAGAAGCACGGCAAGAGCTATTACGGCTACAAGAACCACATCAATGTCGACCGGCGGCACAAATTCATCCGCGCTTATGATGTCACCGATGCCGCCGTGCATGACAGCCAGGCGCTTGCCGGTCTGATTGATGCGAGCAACACCTCATCGGACCTGTGGGCCGACAGCGCCTATCGCTCGCAAAAGATCGAAAGCGAGCTGGAAGAGCGGGGGCTTCACAGCCATATCCATCACAAGGGCAGGCGCGGCAAGCCGCTTGGCGAGCGCCAGCAAAAGGCCAACCGGAGGCGCTCGAAAGTGCGGGTCCGGGTCGAGCATGTATTCGCTTTTCAGGAGCGCTCCATGGGCGGCAAGCTGATCCGCTCCATCGGCCTGAAGCGGGCGCGATTTCGCATCGGGATGATGAACCTGGTCTACAACATGAAGCGCTTCGTCCAGTTCGAATGCGGCCTGGCGGCGCCGGGATAAGGGTTCATGGGGTGAGGTGTGCCTGAAATACCCAAAACCGGCTTGAAACCGGTGAAAATGGGTTTATGATCCGAAGCAATCAGGCGGGACAGGCGAAAAACCGTCCACCCCGCCGCGAAGAAGGCGAAAACGGGAATTTACAGAGGTTCCCATAAGCAGGATCAGCGGCCATTGCGCCAGTTGCAGGCCACTGCCCAGCGAGGCCATCAACGCGATATAGGCGATATGCGCGCTGGCAAACGCGACCATTCCAGCCATAAACGCCTTTTCACCGGGCCGCGACAGGGCCAGATCGCCCAGCGCGCTGAACGCCAGACCGGCAACCAGCAACGCAGGCGCGCCCTGATAATACGCAGCCAGCGCGAACAGAGCCACCGGCAGGGTTTTGCGGATACTGCGCGACCAGCGGATGCGGCTGCCGGTGCGCGGCAGGTAAAAAACGGCCGTGGCAACACCAAGGGCGAAAAGGGCGGCGGGAAGAAGCATATGCAGACCTGCGGTTATTGTGCCTGGCCAGACCCTAGCGCAGATCGGGCGGGGATGGCCATTGCCTTTTGCCATTGGCCACAGGGACGGGATGTGGCACACTGCCGTTATGAAAACGCATTTGTTATTCGTGATCCTGCTCACCCTGCTTGCCACCCCGTTGGCCGCCCAAACCCCGATGACCGGCGACGAATTCGAGGCTTACTCCCAGGGCAAGACCCTGTTTTTCCGCTATGATGATGACCGTTACGGGGCGGAAGAATACCTACCCAACCGCCGTGTGCGCTGGTCGTTTCTGGACGGGGATTGCAAAGATGGCGAATGGTACGAGGACGGCCAGATGATCTGTTTCGTCTACGAGGACAACCCCGATCCGCAGTGCTGGTCGGTTTACGAACAAGGGGACGGGCTGATGGCACAGTTTGAAAACGACCCGACCCAGACTACGCTGTTTCAGGTGGAAAAGACAGACGAGCCGATGGTCTGTCTGGGCCCCGATGTCGGGGTTTGAGCCGGTCTTTGATCTGCCCAATTCCACATCGTAAAAACCGCAATATCAGGAGGAACACCCTATGAATATCATCTGGCTGGGCCATTCGGGCTTTCGCATTGAAACCGGCGATCTGGTGCTGTTGATCGACCCCTGGCTAACTGGCAACCCCCTGTTCCCCGAAGACCGCCGCGCCGAAGCGATTGCAGGGGCCACACATATCCTTGTCACCCACGGGCATGGCGACCATACCGGCGACACCATCGCAATTGCCCGCGAACTGTCCATCCCCGTGCATGGCATCTACGATCTGATGACATGGTGGGGCGAAAAAGAAGAGGTCGAGGTGGTCGGCTTTAACAAAGGCGGAACGGTCGATCTGGGAACGGCCCAGGTAACGATGGTCAATGCCACCCATTCCTCGTCCCTTGGCAACGGAGAGGACGGGCCGATCTATGGCGGGCATGAATCCGGTTATGTGATCACCACGCCCGACCATGTGGTGTATTTTTCCGGCGACACCGATGTGATGGCCGATATGGAACTGATCAATGATCTGCACAAACCCGATATCGGCATTCTGGCGGCGGGTGGCTATTTCACCATGGACATGCGGCGGGCGGGTTATGCAGCGCAGAAATACTTTGATTTCAAAACCGTGATCCCCTGCCATTACCGCACCTTCCCGCTGCTGGCGCAATCCGCGGATGAGCTAAAGGCCGCCTTGCCGGATGTGGATGTGATCGAGCCGGAAGTGCTGGAGCCGATCCGCCTGTAACGGGTTAAAACAGGCTGCCCTGATCCGGCGGGGTTTCTCTGGGCTTGGCTTTGCGCGGCGCGGCCCCCGCCCCGACGGCATAGCGCCCGTCGGCAAATTCGATCTCGAGCGAAGCCGCCTTTTTCGCGGCCTTGGCAGTTGTCACCACGTCCCCGTCGCCACGCACCACGGCATAGCCACGGTTCAGGGTTTCCCTATAGCCCAGCGTCTGGCGGATACGCTCAAGGGCTTGCAACCGGCTGGACCAACCATCAAGCTGCCCCATCGCCACGCGTGACAAACGGGCCGAAATTTGTTCAAACGCATCCCTTTTGCGCCTGATATCACGGGTCAGCAGGTCACTGCTCAAACGGCCCGCGCGGTCGGCCAGTCTGGATCTGGCCTCGTCCACCCGCCGTATCAGCGTCGCGGGGCGCAGGCTGCCGCTGACTTCGCTTAACCGCAGGCGTTTCACCTGTGCGGCGCGGGTCAGGGCGGCGGGCAGGCGTTCGGTGGCGCGGTCCAGCCTTTGGCGCGGGGTGTCCAGCAGGCTCTCGGGTTTGGGCAAGGCCCGCGACAGATCCCGCAGGCGCTGTTTGCGCATATCCACCGCCACCGTGGCTGCACGGGTCAGGCGGGCGCCCTGTTCCTCGACCCAGGCCAGCAATTCGCTACGCACCGGCACCGCCAATTCGGCAGCCGCTGTCGGTGTCGGCGCGCGCTGGTCTGAAACGTAATCAATCAACGTGGTGTCGGTTTCATGCCCCACCGCCGAAATCAGCGGAATGTCGGACGCCGCCGCCGCGCGGGCAACGATTTCTTCGTTAAAGCCCCACAGATCCTCGATCGACCCGCCCCCGCGCGCCACAATCAGCAGATCAGGACGCGGCAGCGCCCCGCCCGGCGTCATTGCATTGAACCCTTCAATCGCGCGGGTCACTTCGGGGGCGCATTGCTTGCCCTGCACCGCCACCGGCCAGATCAGCACCTTGCGCGGGAACCGGTCACGCAGCCGGTGCAGAATATCGCGGATTACGGCACCGGATGGCGATGTAATCACCCCGATCACCTCGGGCAGATAGGGCAACTCGCGTTTACGCTCGGTCGCAAACAACCCTTCGGCGGCCAATGCCGCCTTGCGTTTTTCCAGCATCGCCATCAGCGCGCCCATACCGGCGGGGGCGATATCTTCGATCACCATCTGGTATTTCGATTGCCCACCGAATGTGGTCAGCTTACCGGTGGCGACCACCTCCATGCCTTCCTCGGGCTGCACTGCCAGCCGCGTGGCAACGCCTTTCCAGATCACGCCGGACAGCACGTTGCGGTCATCCTTCAGGTCCAGATAGACATGCCCCGACCGCGGCCGCGACACCCGCCCGATTTCGCCCTTCACCCGCACATGGCCAAAGGTGCCCTCGATCGTGCGCTTCACCGCGCCGGAAATCTCGGTGACAGTAAATTCGGGGGTGTTTTCGCCCTCGGATGGCTCATCAATCAGGTCGGACATATCTGCTCGCTTGTCATATGGTCGGACCCACCTTAGAACGCGGACAAGCAAAGGCCAAGCGGGGGACGATATGAATATCCTTATTCTGGGAAGCGGCGGGCGCGAACATGCGCTGGCATGGGCGGTGAAACAGAACCCCAAATGCGACCGGCTGATTGTGGCGCCGGGCAATGCGGGCATCAGTCAGATCGCGGAATGCGCCGATATCGACATTATGGACGGCGGCGCGGTGGTGGAATTTGCCACCGGCAACGCAGTGGATTTCGTGATCATCGGACCCGAGGCCCCCTTGGCCGTTGGCGTGGCCGACCGTTTGCGCGATGCGGGCATCCTGTGTTTCGGGCCCAGTCAGGCAGCGGCCAAACTGGAAGCCTCCAAAGCCTTCACCAAGGAAATCTGCGCTGCCGTGGGCGCCCCCACCGCCGCCTATGGCCATTTCACCGATGCCGAGACCGCCAAGGATTATGTCCGAGAGCAAGGCGCGCCGATTGTGGTCAAGGCCGATGGTCTGGCCGCTGGCAAGGGCGTGATCATGGCGATGGACGTGGAAACGGCGCTTGCCACCATTGACGACATGTTCGGCGGTGAATTCGGCACAGCGGGCGCGGAAGTGGTGATCGAGGAATTCATGGAGGGCGAGGAAGCGTCATTCTTTGTGCTGTGCGACGGCGAAAACCTGTTGCCCATCGGCACGGCCCAAGACCACAAGCGCGCCTATGAGGGCGACAAAGGGCCGAACACCGGCGGCATGGGCGCCTACTCCCCCGCCCCCGTGATGACGGATGCGGTGATCGCCAAAACCATGGATGAAATCGTCACCCCGACAATGGCTGAAATGGCACGGCGCGGAATGCCGTTTCAGGGGGTGCTGTTCGTTGGCTTGATGATCAAGGACGGCCAGCCGCGACTGGTGGAATACAACGTGCGCTTTGGCGATCCGGAATGTCAGGTGCTGATGATGCGGCTGGGCGCGCAGGCGTTTGACCTGTTGCAGGCCGCCACCGAGGGGCGGCTGGATCAGGCACAGGTGAACTGGGCCGATGACCACGCGCTGACGGTGGTGCTGGCGGCAAATGGCTATCCCGGTGCTTATGAAAAAGGCAGCGTGATTGGCGGGCTAGAGGATCTGCCCGAAGACAGCACGCATATGCTGTTCCACGCGGGGACCGCTGAAAAGGACGGGCAGATCGTGGCCACTGGCGGACGGGTGCTGGCCGCCACAGCACGCGGCGCGACATTGGCCGAGGCGCAGGCGCAGGCTTATGCGATGGTGGATATGATTGACTGGCCGCAAGGGTTTTGCCGGCGCGATATTGGCTGGCGGGCGTTGTAAATGATTGGTTGTGTGGAATAGACGAGGTTAACGATTGCCGAAAAAAACCGATGAACCTATCACGTTGGGTGATAAATTACCCAGCAAACGCGCAATACGCGTGTCAGAATTAATCATGATTTTCCTGATATCAGGACTCGTTGGGGTCGCTTTATGGTGGGGCGAGCAAAACATCGTTACATGCGCAATTGCGTCCGTAATATCTGCCATATTTCTTGCCAAGCTCTTTTTAACGATAGACCAAAAAGAGCATTTCCTGATCCATTCCGACTGGAACGGGTTTATGAAATCCCTGAAACTGGCAAACAAAACCGCACTATTTGATGGCAGCAACATATACCACTTAGGGCTAGAGCATGGAGTTGGGGCTAAACCCCTGAAAGCCCTGATTCAGCGGTTAAGGGCAGACGGTTACAGGATCATTTGTTTCTTCGATGCAAATATATACTTCACATTGCGGGATAATAACGAATTTCAGAACCGTCGTGAACGGTTCTCGCCTGCTATCCTGCAAAGACTGTTCGGTCTTGAAGCAAATGAAATTTACGTTGTCCCCAGTAAACTTCAGGCCGACTTGTTTATCGTCGAAACCCTGTCACAGAGGTGGTCGCGGAAATTCGGACCAGTTGTTAAGGTGGATCGACTTATGAGAAAGACGATTCAAAATGACGAAACGAAAGAACCATTCTCCCGAATTCAAAGCCCGCGTTGCGCTTGAAGCAATCCGCGAGGAAATGACGATGGCGGAGCTGTCGAAGAAGTATGGTGTGCATCCAACCCAGATTGGCACATGGAAACGAGCAGCGATTGAAAACATGGCCACGGCATTTTCCAGACGGGGCCGTGATCCTGATCGGGTTGATGAAGCCCAGATTGAGAAGCTGCACTCCAAGATTGGTCAGCTGGTCGTGGAACGGGATTTTTTAGCCAACGCCTCGCAACAGTTGCTCGGGAAGCGAGGCAAAAAATGGTGAGCCGTGAGCATGATCTGAGTGTGCGACGACAATGCGGGCTACTTTCTCTGGCGCGCTCGAACCTGTATTACCAGCCAAAAGGCGAAAGTGCTGAAAATTTGCGGTTCATGACAATAATCGACAAGCAATTCTTGCAGACGCCGTGGTATGGATCACGGCAAATGGCCCGGCACATGCAGCGCCAAGGTTACAAGTGTGGTCGCCACAGGGTCCGCCGTTTGATGCGGCTGATGCGGTTGGTTCCGATCTACCAGACGCCCAACACGAGCAAGAAACATCCGCAGCATAAGATCTACCCGTATCTGCTGCGAGACCTGACGATTGATCGTCCAAACCATGTGTGGTGCGTAGATATCACCTACATTCCGATGCAGCGCGGGTTCCTCTATTTGGTCGCGATCATGGACTGGCACAGCCGCAAGGTTTTGAGCTGGAGATTGTCAAACAGCATGGAGGCAGATTTTTGCGTTGAAGCCCTGAAAGAGGCTATGGCCAAATACGGCAAGCCCGATATCATGAACAGCGACCAGGGCAGCCAGTTCACCGGGTTTGAATGGACGCAGGCGCTGAAAGAAGCCGACGTGAAAATCTCGATGGATGGCAAAGGTCGCTGGGTCGATAACCGGATGATCGAGCGGCTTTGGCGATCCTTGAAATACGAATGCATTTACCTCAACGCATTTGAAACGGGTTCGCAGACCCGCGCCGGGATCGGGAAATGGTTGGCTTACTACAACACCGAGCGCCCGCATTCCACCCACGGAATATTGACCCCGGATGAAGCCTATGACAGAAAAACAAAACCAATGAGTTTGGCAGCCTAAATGAAACCCTGATCCATCTTAAACTGGCTGCTGACTGGTCAAAAAAGTGGGACCACCTCTCACATTTGCCCAAATCATTTGCGGTTACGAATGACCTATATCGGGATTATGAGCCGAACTACGAGTTTTTGACCAAAGACTACGGATGGAGAAAAGGGGTGAAGATTAAGAAAGGCTCCCTGCACCTCTTTCAATATAGTTTCAAGCCACCTTTGAAGGTTTAGGTTAGACCTCCCCTTACATCCGGCAATCCATCGCCCGCCTAAACGAATTCTGCCCCTTGTGCGGCCCGATCGCGGCGCTGCGGATTTCCTTGCCGTCAAACACCGAGGCGATGATCTGGCTCCAGTCCGCATTGGCGGTGATCATCTGCGGCCCCGCACCGCAATCGCGGATACCGCCGGAAATATAGGTCTGTCCGATCTGGTGATTGGTCAGCCCGCCCTGTTCGGCCACAAGGGTCAGTTTGCCATCCTTGTAACGCCAGATTTTCAACAGCCGTGCCAGATGTGGGCGGTCGATATAGGCGATCTCGATATTGCCGTCGCCATCCAGATCAGCCGCCCCGATCGGGGCCAGCCAGCGGTGGGTATGGCCGATATGCGGGGTTTCCGCAATCTTGCCTGTTTCATCATAAATGGCCAGTTGCGCCCCTTTGGCAACATCGGTTTCTACAACGATGATCTCGCGGTCGCCATCGCCGTCTACATCAACCAGACGTGGGGCGATATCTTCGAACACATGGTCCAGCGGCAGGCGGATGGTAACCGCCCCACGCCGCAGAACTGCATCTTTTGATAGCGAACGGCCACTTACCCCTTCATAACGGACAAGCATCGCGCCATATTCAATCTCGTCTCCGAGGATGCCGTGGGTATACCGTGATGTCGGGTCCGTGAATTTCGCTGAAACCACATCTGCCATCACCGGAAAAGCAAAGACTATCGCAAGAACGGCGCCCCGCCACATGATCAGATCTGCTTTTCAGGCAGTTGCACGATCAACCCGTCCAGATCATCGGTTACCTTGATCTGGCAGGTCAGACGCGAACGCACCTCGTCGGGTTGATAGGCAAAATCCAGCATGTCCTCTTCCATCGCGTCCTTGGCGGGCACTTTTTCCACCCAGTCGGGGTGCAGATAGACGTGGCATGTGGAACAGGCGCAGGCGCCGCCGCAATCGGCCTCGATCCCAGGCACGTTGTTGTCCCGCGCGGCCTCCATCACGGTCAGGCCTGCGGCCACCTCTACAACGTGCTCGGTGCCGTTGTGTTCAACAAATGTAATCTTCGCCATGTTGCTTCCCTTGTATCAAAGCTTTCGTGCATTTTCTAACCTTGCCAGATAAACCCTGCCAAGCCGTTTTACCAGAGCCAAGTCAAAACCGCTTTCGCGGCAATGGCCAAGCGGCTAGTATCGCGACCAGTTGCCACAACGGGAATAGGAAACAGGCATGATCCGTATCACTGCACTTATGGCGGCCAGCGCCCTGTTTCTGACGGCCTGCCAGACCGCAACAGGGGTGGGCACCAGTGCCCCGACCGAAACGATAACCCTGCACAAAGCCGAACCGGTAAACGCGGATCCCGACACCTGCTGGACCGGCCAGACTGCCCCACAGAACGATGGCGATATCTGGTTTGAAACCCCCTGCCCCGATGCGCTGGACACCAATTTCATCGCCATGCTGCAACGGGCACTAAAGGCGCGTGGCCTGTATGACGGGGAAATTGACGGCACCTTGGGCACAGGCACCCGCAAGGCCATCCGGATGTATCAGGCCGCCCACGGGCTGGACAGCGATATACTGGCGCTGGATGCGGCACGACAACTGGGGCTGATCGCCTATCCCCGCCCTGACAACACATAACCCCGACGCGCCCAACGCTTGCACCGGCGCGCCGCGCAAGTTAAGCACAGTGAACAACTGCCCCACAGGACAAGGCAACCGTGACAAAAACCCCCGCAAATGATCCCTATTCCTCGCGCACCCTGATGCGGCGCCTTTGGAATGGCTACCTGAAATACCACAAATGGTGGATGGCGCTGGCCATGGTGCTGATGGTGATCGAGGGCAGCACGCTGGCCATCCTGTCCTATATGCTGCAACCGATGTTCGACAATGTATTTGCGGCAGGTAACAAACACGCTGTCTGGTGGGTTGGCGGCATCATCTTCGGGCTGTTTGTGGTACGCGCCATCACCCAGCTGGCGCAGAAAACCATCATGACCCGTATCGCGCAAAAAACTTCGACCATGATGCAGGTAGATCTGTTGCGCCACCTGATGCGGCTGGATTCGGTGTTCTTCCAGAAAAACCCGCCCGGCGCGCTGATGGAGCGGGTGCAGGGTGATACCTTGGCCGTGCAACAGGTCTGGGGCGTGATCATATCCGGCGCGGGGCGCGATGCGATTTCGCTGATCTCGCTGCTGGGTCTGGCCCTGTCGATCGACTGGGTCTGGACGCTGGTGGCGGTGATCGGTGCGCCTTTGCTAGTGGTGCCGGTCTATATCCTGCAAAAATACATCCGCCGCAAAACCAGCCACATGCGCCAGCAGGCCTCTCTGCGCTCGACCCGTCTGGACGAGGTGTTCCACGGTATCAACCCGATCAAACTGAACCTGCTCGAGGAATATCAGGCCAACCGTTTCTCCTCGATCATCGACATGATCGTTTCCGCCGAAGTCAAAACCGCTGCCAGCCGCGCCATGATCCCGTCCCTGATCGACATCATCACCGGCCTTGGCTTTTTCGGTGTGATGATCGTCGGCGGGCAAGACATCATCGACGGCGAAAAAACCATCGGCCAGTTCATGAGCTTTTTCTCGGCCATGGCGCTGGCCTTTCAGCCGATGCGCCGGTTGGGCAGCATTTCCGGCATCTGGCAGGTCGCCGCCGCCAGTCTGGAACGGCTGTACCGGCTGTTTGATACCGAACCGACCATCACATCCCCCGCCACCCCGGCCAAACCGGTAAAAGATACCGAACTGGTGATGCAGAACGTCACCTTTGCCTATGACGACACGCCGGTTCTGAACGCCACCACCCTGACCGCTGAAGCGGGCAAAACCACCGCCCTTGTCGGCGCATCGGGGGCGGGCAAAAGCACCATCTTCAACGTGCTGACCCGTCTGGTCGAACCGCAATCGGGCAAAACAACCGTCGGCGGCACCCCGATCAACGAATTGTCCCTGACCGATCTGCGCGGCATGTTTTCCTTGGTCACGCAGGACGCCCTGCTATTTGACGAAACCATCCGGGAAAACATCCTGCTGGGCCGCACCGATGTGACGGACATGCAGCTAAAAGACGCGCTTGATGCCGCCCACGTCACCGACTTCCTCGATAAACTGTCACAGGGTCTTGATACCCCCGCCGGTCCGCGCGGCTCCAACCTGTCGGGCGGCCAGCGCCAGCGCGTCGCCATTGCCCGCGCCATCCTGCGCAACACCCCGATCCTGCTGCTGGACGAGGCCACCTCGGCCCTTGACGCCCAGTCCGAAGCGGTGGTGCAACAGGCGCTGGAACGCCTGTCCAAGGGGCGCACCACACTGGTGATTGCGCATCGCCTTTCCACCATCCAGTCTGCCGACAAAATTATCGTGATGGAAAAGGGCCGCGTGGTCGATCAAGGCACCCACGAAGAACTGCTGGCCGGCGGCGGCATCTACGCCGAACTGCACCGCCTGCAATTCAAGGAAAACGCCCCCATCGGCGGCGCCAACCCGCTCGACCCGCCCGAGGGACCAGCGGGCAACGCGGGCGGAGTGGCAGTGAGTGGCGGCGAGAAGAACGGGCTGTTTTCAAGGTTTGCACGGCGGTTGTTCGGGCGGTAGAGGGGGAAATAGTGGATAACTGGTGCCCCCAAAGAGTAATGCCCGAAAGTTGGTGATGGGGTGATTGGGTGGCATATCATGGCGGTGTTGACGCGCCGCGATTCTCAGAGAGAAAAGGATATGCCACATGGAAGACGATACTATTTTGGAGTTTACCGATCCAGCCGGAATTTCACCTGATCCGCTGACGGATATCTTGCGCAAAGGCGCGCGGGATCTGTTGGCACAGGCGGTCGAGGCCGAGGTTTGTGATCTGATGGCGCAACACGCGCATTTGAGGGATTCGGCCGGTCGCCAGCGCCTTGTTCGCCACGGATACCTGCCGGAGCGCGAGGTGATGACGGGGATCGGCCCTGTCCCGGTGAATGTGCCTCGGGTGCGTGATCGTGGCACGGGGGCGGAGAAGATCAGGTTCACCTCGACGCTTCTGCCGCCGTATCTGCGCCGGGCAAAGTCGGTCGAGGAGTTGTTGCCCTGGCTCTATCTCAAAGGTATTTCCACGGGTGATTTCGGCGAAGCACTGGCGGCCCTTCTGGGGCCTGATGCGGGTGGTTTGACATCGAGCACGATTTCGCGCCTGAAGGCGGAGTGGTGGGCAGAATACGAGCGTTGGAACCGGCGTGACCTGTCGGCCAAACGCTATGTGTATTTCTGGGCCGACGGGGTTTATTTCAAGCCGCGCACGGATGCTGACAAGCAATGCATGCTGGTGATCATCGGCGCGGACGAGTGGGGTAACAAGGATGTTCTGGGCCTCGTGGACGGGTATCGAGAAAGCAGCCAGAGCTGGCGTGAACTGCTGCTGGACTTGCAACGTCGTGGCCTCAGAAAAGCCCCTGATCTGGCCGTTGGTGATGGCGCGCTCGGCTTCTGGAACGCCTTGCGGGAGGTGTTCGGTGAGACCCGGGAGCAGCGCTGCTGGGTGCATAAAACCGGCAACGTCCTGAATGCCATGCCGAAGTCGCTGCAAGCCAAAGCCAAGGGCCATCTACAGGACATCTGGATGGCCGAGAACAAACGGGACGCCGAGGCCGCGTTCAATTTCTTCATCGAAGCCTATGGCGTGAAATACGAGCGTGCCGTGGGGAAGCTGACCAAGGACCGGGACGTGCTGCTGACCTTCTACGACTTCCCTGCCGAGCACTGGAAACACATCCGCACATCCAACCCCATCGAAAGCATATTTGCCACCGTGCGGCACCGAACGAAGAAGACCAAAGGCTGCCTCGGGCGCAAGACCGCCTTGGCAATGACCTTCCGCCTGATGATGTCGGCAAAGAAGAAATGGCGTAAACTCGACGGCGCATTCCGATTGCCGGAAATCATCGAAGGGGTTGAATTTAAGGACGGGATCAAGCAGGAAAAACATGCCGCCTGATTACTGCGTCACCAACTTTTGGGCATAGCTCCAAGCGACAATGTTGTTTGGAAAAGTTTCCAAGACTTTTATGATCTGATATCTGAACTGCTAGTAGATCCCGCATTAATTTTGTCCGAGCGGGATCAGTTCTTATTGAGAAACCTGCAAATATTATTCTATGAAAGCGGACTTTTACCTAAAGGGAACCTCTAAAAATCCCCCAAAATCCGGCCTGACGGGGTAGAATCGTCATCAGGATGAAAATGATTCGACCGACGGGGTTTTGTCATGGGTCAGATGGGATTTTTTGATCTTTCCAGCCGATACGCGGGACTGGACAAATCTGGTGATCCGCTGGTGTTGCTCAACGACATGGTGCCGTTCGAGGATTACCGGGACGAGCTGAAGGCCATATGGCGCACGCCGCCCGAACAGCGCAAATCCAACGCTGGCCGCCCGCCTTGGGATGAGGTGCTGATATTCAAGACGATGGTTTTGCAGCAGCTCTACAACCTCTCTGACGATCAGATCGAGTATCAGATCCGCGACCGCCTGTCGTTCATGCGGTTTCTCGGCCTTGGCATTGAAGACAGCGTACCTGACGCCAAGACCATCTGGGCCTACCGTGAAAGGCTGGCCGGGGCCGGGAAGATGAAGGAGCTGTTTGACAAGTTCGATGCCTTTCTGCGCGAAAAGGGCTATCTGGCGATGGGCGGGCAGATTGTTGATGCGAGCATCGTTCCGGCGCCGCGCCAGCACAACAAAAGGGACGAGAACGAGAAAATCAAGGCGGGCGAAACGCCTGAAGAGTGGGAGGAAAAACCCCACAAGAAGCGCCAGAAGGACGTGGATGCGCGCTGGACGAAGAAGCACGGCAAGAGCTATTACGGCTACAAGAACCACATCAATGTCGACCGGCGGCACAAATTCATCCGCGCTTATGATGTCACCGATGCCGCCGTGCATGACAGCCAGGCGCTTGCCGGTCTGATTGATGCGAGCAACACCTCATCGGACCTGTGGGCCGACAGCGCCTATCGCTCGCAAAAGATCGAAAGCGAGCTGGAAGAGCGGGGGCTTCACAGCCATATCCATCACAAGGGCAGGCGCGGCAAGCCGCTTGGCGAGCGCCAGCAAAAGGCCAACCGGAGGCGCTCGAAAGTGCGGGTCCGGGTCGAGCATGTATTCGCTTTTCAGGAGCGCTCCATGGGCGGCAAGCTGATCCGCTCCATCGGCCTGAAGCGGGCGCGATTTCGCATCGGGATGATGAACCTGGTCTACAACATGAAGCGCTTCGTCCAGTTCGAATGCGGCCTGGCGGCGCCGGGATAAGGGTTCATGGGGTGAGGTGTGCCTGAAATACCCAAAACCGGCTTGAAACCGGTGAAAATGGGTTTATGATCCGAAGCAATCAGGCGGGACAGGCGAAAAACCGTCCACCCCGCCGCGAAGAAGGCGAAAACGGGAATTTACAGAGGTTCCCTAAAGACCTCTGCATAACATCGGGATTCCCCCGGGTTGGCCGTTTTGGTAAGCTAGCCGGGAAATCTCTGGGGTGAATAGATGGACCTTTTCCTGCACGAAGCGGCGGCACGGATCGGCGCGGATGACGTTCTGTCGAAGATCGACGCGCTGATGGATTGGAACTCGTTTTTGCCGATCCTGCGGCGCGGTCTGGGGCGCTCGGGGATCGGGCCTCAGGGCTATGATCCGCTGGTTCTGTTCAAGTGTCTTCTGGTTGGCCAGTGGCACGGGCTGAGCGACCCGAAGCTGGAGCGGGCCTTGAAGGTGCGGCTGGATTTCATGCTGTTCTGCGGGCTCGATCTGCACGCGTCGGTGCCGGATGAGACGACCCACTGCCGGTTCCGCAATGCGCTGGTCCGGGGTGGCGTTTACGATGAGCTGCTGGCCGAGGTCTGCCGCCAGATCGAGGCGCATGGGCTGAAGCTGAAAGAGGCTGAGGCGGCGATCATTGATGCGACCCTGATCGCGGCGGCGGCGCGCCCGCGCACCCATATCGACGCCCCGCAGGACCGGGCAGAGGACGGGGCAAGGGAAGGGACGCCGGATGATCCGCCCGAGGTCTCACCCGACGGGGCACAGCTGCATTTCAGCGCCGACCCTGATGCCCGCTGGGTCAAGAAGGGCCGCAAGAGCACGCTCGGCTACAAGGGCTTTGCCCGCTGCGACGAAGAGGGCTTTATCGACAAGGTGCACACCACGCCCGCCAATGCCGCCGAAAGCCCCGAATTCGCCACCATGATCGCGGGCGCAAAGGCGCAGCGGGTGCTGGCCGACAAGGCCTATGCGAGCAAGGCCAACCGCCAGATGCTGCGCGGCAAATACCGCGACGGCATCCTGCGCAAGGCAGCGCGCGGCCGCCCCCTGCGGCAATCGGAGAAACGCTTCAACCGGCTGATTTCGAAACGCCGCTTCCGCATCGAGCAGACTTTCGGCACGATGAAACGCCTCTTCGGCCTGCAGCGGGCGAGATATTTCGGGCGCGCCAGGGTGCATGCCCAGATGGTCATGGCCGCCATCGCGCAAAACCTGCTCAAGGCCGCAAACAGGATCACCCTCAACCCGCAAACCCCCGCAATCGCATAGCCCCAAACCCCGCCACCCGTCTGTCCGCCGGACCCGCAGGGGCGCAAGGTGGGCGGCCGAAATCTTGCTTCAACCGAAAGCCATGGCCTCATGCAGAGGTCTTAATTAGAATATGTAGCCGATAACGCAGCGACCCCGAGGACATAATGGACATTCTGCCCCTTGTTGAATGGCTGGGCGAAAACCCCACAGCCGCCCTGTTCGGCCTGATCACCGGCGTGATTTTCGGCATCGCCGGTCAGCGCTCGCGGTTTTGTCTGCGTGCTGCCACCATCGAATTTGCCCGCGGCCAGATCGGGCCAAGTGTTACCGTCTGGCTGCTGACATTTTCCACCGCCCTGTTCTGGGTGCAGGGCGCGGATTTGCTGGGCTGGATGCGGGTGGAAGAGGCGCGGATCATGGCCGTGCCCGGATCATGGTCAGGTGCCATCATTGGTGGCTTGATCTTTGGCGTTGGCATGGTTTTGTCGCGCGGCTGTTCGGGCCGGTTGCTGGTGCTGGCGGCCACAGGCAACCTGCGCAGCGTCGTTTCGGGTCTGATTTTTGCCGTGGTTGCCCAGATGAGCCTGCACAGCTGGCTGGCCCTCCTGCGCAACTGGCTGGCCGCACTCTGGACCACATCGGGCGGGCAGAACATGGACCTGCTGGCCGAATTTCACCTGCCCGACTGGGGCGGATTTGCCTTGGGCATCGTGCTGTCCGGTTACGCCATCTATCAGGCGTGGCGCAATCAAATGAGCACCATGCGGCTGGTATTCGCCTCGGGCGTCGGGTTCGCGGTTGCGGTTGGCTATCTGCTGACCTTCTCGCTCTCGGAAATCAGCTTTGATCCGATCACCGTCACCAGCGCCACCTTTACCGGCCCCTCGGCCAATACTTTGATGTTCGCGCTGGACAGCACATCCATCCTGAAATTCGATATCGGGCTGGTGCCCGGTGTGTTTCTTGGCTCGTTCATGGCGTCCGTAATCGCGCGGGATTTCAAGTTTCAGGGGTTCGAGAACGAGGCCAACATGCGCCGCTCGATGTTTGGCGCGGTGCTGATGGGCTTTGGCGGGATGCTGGCGGGGGGCTGTGCGATTGGCAACGGCGTGACGGGCACATCCATCATGGCCGGCACCGCATGGCTGGCGTTGCTTTGCATGTGGATCGGGGCGATGACCACCGATTACCTGCTGGACCAGCGTCGGGTTGCCGTGCCTGCCTGATCAAAGCACACTAAAGCAAGTCCCTGATCACATCCAAACTTACTGTTGGCCAACTTGTTAGTGTTCACTCACAAACTGGTTAACCTTCACCCCCTGCGATTTCAAAACGGCTATCTGGGACGGGTCACTGATTTGCAGGTAATCAAGGTTCAATTCTTGCAGTTCATCCATACCAGACAAAGGCGATAGGTCACTGATCTTTGTGCCGCGAATATCCAGCCATTTCAGATTATTCAGGCCAAGCAAGGTTGTGTCTCGAAAGTGGTGGAAATTGATTTCAGGCACCTCCGAGCGGGTTGAGTTATGCGCCGGTCAGGCGGCTTGGTCAAGGGTTGCGTCGGCGACGGGCTGAGCGAGCGTTTCCCAGCCATCGACCTTTCGCATGACGATCTGCCCCGAGGCCATCAGAGCCCAAAGCAGCATCGGCACGGTCTCGGCGCATGGCAGCACGGTCTGGGTCTTGATGCGGCGGCGGAATTCCTCGTTCAGGCGTTCGATCGCATTTGTCGTTCTGGCCGATTTCCACTGGCCTTGTGGCAGACGCGTGAAGGTGAAAAGCTTATCTCCTGCTTCTTCCAAGCTGTCAGCGACGGCCTTGCATTTCAGCCGCCATTTTCGCAGAAATGCCTTGCGGCGGGTGGCGATTTCCTCGGGTGTTTTGGCGTAGATCATGTCGCGGTAATCTTCTGTCAACTCATCATGCATACGCTTGGGTGCCTTGGCCAGAAGGTTGCGGTGCTTGTGCACCGTGCACCTCTGGATCGGCAGATCTTCACCCCAGAGGGCAATGAGAGCGACCTCAAGTCCCGGTGCCCCGTCCACGATGACAAATTCGGGCCGTTTCAACCCGCGCGCATCCAGATCGTTGATGAACTGACGCCAGGCGGAGGTGCTTTCGCCGCCCATGTTCATCAGTGATAACAAGACCTTCTGCCCATCCCGGCGCACGCCAATCGCGGCCAGAACCGAGATATTGGTGGCCTTCCTGTCAATCCGCGTTTTGATCACGGTGCCGTCCAGGATCAGCCGCACGATGTCTTCATCCGCAAGGCTGCGGGCGCACCACGCCTGCCAGTCCACCTTCACCTTGCGCCAGGCGCGGCTCACCACATCCTTGCTGACCGCCCCCTGAAACAGGCCGAACAGGGCGCGTTTTACCCGCCGTGTGTTGGTGCCCGAAAGGTAGACAGCAGCGATCAGCGCCTCGGCCTTCTTCGTCAGCCGCTGGTAGCGGGGCAATGCCTTCGAGCGCCATTCTCTGGCCTTGCCGGCCTCGCCTGTGATCCGCGCACGCGGCACGCGCACCGTTTCGGTTCCAAATGTTCCGACCAGTTGCCGCTCGCGATGCCCGTGGCGGTATCCGGCCTTTGCCCCGCCGCTGCGGCCATACCGGCAACGGCCCAGAAACTGCTCCAGCTCCTCTTCGAAAACCGCCTCGATCGTCGCGCGGATGTTCTGGCGCAGCCGGTCTTCAATCGGGTCATAGCCTGCTTCATTGGCCAGTAGCGCGGATGTCGATGTTGCTGTATTCTTTGTCATGGCGTGATCTCCTTGGCGGTTCCAGCCGCCGGTTGGGTGGCTTCGATGCACCCGGAGATTACGCCGTCCTCGAATTTCCACCAAACTCGCGACACTACCGACTTTCGTGTAGGAGAAAGACAATAACTCCAACTCTGTCAGTTTCAACAGCGGTGATAAGTCTCTGACACTCGCTCTTAAGAAGCTTAGCCGTTTCAGATTATTCAGGCCTGTT